>NZ_CP021024.1:0-60000 GCF_002117725.1 Rhizobium sp. TAL182
CAGCCAGAGAGGAGGAGGGAAGACGCTTTCGCCGTCGAGAACCCTCATGATCTTTCGCCGCCTATCGCTCAAGCGCGTCTTCCCTATAAAAAAAAATCAAAGATATTTTAAAAGGTTTCTATTTCTTAGAGTCGGTGTCTATCAAGGATTAAAATCCATCCACTGCCGATGCCATTTGTCGCGCGTTCGACGAGGAACTGGAAAGAATTTCTCCGCTCCTGTCAAATTCCGGGGAGAATCCGAATCCGAAAGCGATTCCAAATCTTTGGCAGCAGACGAATTTTTTGGTGCCTGTGGATAGGCTGTGGGCCCGCGGACGACAAGTCGATTTCATCCCCAGCCTCCACAGGAGCGGTCGAAACCGGTCCGCAAAATTCGAAATGTGGATAAGCAGGCATGTTTTCCCTTGCCCGAGGCAGCCTCGCCGCCTTAGCTCTCCATCATCCAGTCTTTTCAACAGGCAGCGGATAATAACGTGGAGAACAGAACGAACTTCTTTCATCTGCACCTGATTTCTGACTCGACCGGCGAGACTCTCATCTCCGCCGGCCGCGCCGCTTCGGCGCAGTTCAGATCCGCTCAGCCGATCGAGCATGTCTATCCGCTGATCCGCAATCGCAAACAGCTGCTGCCGGTTCTGCAGGCGATCGATGATGCTCCGGGAATCGTGCTCTACACCATTGTCGACCGCGATCTGGCGAACCTGATCGACGAGCGCTGCGTCGAGATGGGTGTCGCCTCGGTCAATGTGCTGGAGCCGGTCATGAATGCGTTCCAGATCTATCTTGGCGCTCCGTCCCGCCGCCGGGTCGGAGCCCAGCATGTGATGAATGCCGGTTACTTCGCGCGCATCGAGGCGTTGAACTTCACCATGGATCATGACGACGGCCAGATGCCGGATGATTACAACGATGCCGATGTCGTCATCATCGGGATCAGCCGGACGTCGAAGACGCCGACCAGCATCTATCTCGCCAACCGCGGCATCAAGACGGCGAACATACCGATCGTCTACGGCGTACCCCTGCCGGAAAGCCTGCTCGCGGCAACAAAACCGCTGATCGTCTGCCTGATCGCCACCACCGACCGCATTTCCCAGGTCCGGGAAAATCGCGTGCTCGGGACGACGCAAGGTTTCGACCGCGAGCACTATACCGATCGAGCCACGATCTCCGAGGAGCTGAAATATGCCCGCTCTCTCTGCGCCCGCCACGGATGGCCGCTGATCGACGTTACTCGCCGCTCGATCGAGGAAACGGCGGCCGCCATTGTTGCCCTCCGCCCGAAGCTGCGCTAAGCGCTGACGAAAAGCCGGGAGCGGGAGAATCCATGACACCGAAACTCATCCTTGCATCGTCGAGCTCTTTTCGGCGGATGCTGATGGAAAATGCCGGTCTCTCCTTCGAGGTACATCCCGCGGAGATCGACGAAAGGGCGGTTGCGGCGCCGCTGGAAAAAGCCGGTGCAAAGCCGGATACCGTCGCCTGCATCCTGGCCAAGGCTAAGGCTGAAGATGTCAGCGGCCGTTTTCCCGAGGGTCTCGTCATCGGTTCGGATCAGACGATGTCGCTCGGCGACCGCGTTTTCCACAAACCGGAGGACATGGCCGATGCAGCGAACCACCTTCGCGCCCTGTCGGGCACGACCCACCGGCTAAACAGCGCCATCGCGATCGTCCGGGACGGCGCCGTCTTGTGGGAGCATATCGGCCATGCCGAACTGACGATGCGACCCTTGACGGAAGATTTCATCGCCAGGCATCTGGCGCGGGTGGGCAAACGGGCGCTTTCCAGCGTCGGCGCCTACCAGTTGGAAGGCGAGGGCGTTCAACTCTTCGAGAAGATCGAGGGCGACTATTTCACCATACTCGGGCTGCCGATGCTTCCGCTCCTGGGAAAATTGCGAGAATTCGGGGCGATCGATGGATGATTCACGTGAAACACTGGGGCCGAATGCGTTTGTCACGGGCTTTCCCATCAAGCATTCGCGCTCGCCGCTGATACATGGATACTGGCTAAAGACACTTGGCCTGCCGGGTAGCTACCGCGCCCACGAGGTGGCGCCCCATGCTTTTCCCGATTTCATTGCCTCGCTGAAGGACGGCAGTTCCGGTTTTATCGGAGGCAATGTCACCATCCCCCATAAGGAACTTGCCTTCCGGCTCGCCGACAAGCCGGACGATCTGGCGCACGAACTCGGCGCCTCGAATACGCTCTGGTTGGAGGATGGCCTCCTGCATGCCACCAATACCGACGGCCGCGGCTTCACCGCCAATCTCGATGAGCGCCATCCCGGCTGGGACCGTCATGATACGGCCGTGGTCTTCGGTGCCGGCGGCGCAAGCCGGGCGATCATTCAGGCGGTCCGCGATCGTGGCTTTAAAGAAATCCACGTCGTCAACCGCACCATCGAACGCGCACGAGAGCTGGCCGATCGCTTCGGTCCGAGAGTTCGAGCCCATCCGGTGGGCGCGCTTGCCGAAGTCATGCATGGCGCCGGCCTTTTCATCAACACGACCTCGCTCGGCATGGATGGCGAAGCGGCGCCGTTGATCGATTTTGCGCCGCTTGCAGCGGATGCCGTCGTCACCGATATCGTCTACATCCCCTTGAAGACACCGATCCTGAGACAGGCGGAAGAGCAGGGACGGTCGGTCGTCGATGGTCTCGGCATGCTGCTGCACCAGGCTGTTCCCGGTTTCGAAAAATGGTTCGGCAAGCGCCCCGCCGTCGACGCGGCGTTGCGCGCTCTGATCGTTGCTGACATGGAAGTCCACTGATGCTGAAGATCGGACTCACCGGCTCAATCGGAATGGGAAAATCGACGGTCGGCAAACTCTTTGCCGAGGCTGGAATCCCCTTGAACGACTCCGACGCCGTGGTCCATGACCTCTACGCCGGCGAGGCAGCGCCGCTGGTGAATGCCGCTTTCCCCGGCACAATGAAGGATGGAGCAGTCAACCGGCATGAGCTGGGCCGCCAGCTCGCGCTTGATCCCGAAGGCTTTAAACGCCTCGAAGCGATCGTCCATCCGCTGGTTCGCAAACGCGAAATGGAATTTCTGGCGCGACAGCAGGCAGACGGCGCCGAAATGGTCCTGCTCGATATTCCGCTGCTCTTTGAAACCAGCGCCTGGGAAAGAGTGGACGTCATCGTCGTCGTCAGCACCGATCCACAGATTCAGCGCCAGAGGGTGCTTGCGCGCGACGACATGACCGAGGAAAAATTCGACATGATTCTCTCTCGCCAGACGCCGGATGCGGAAAAACGACGCCGCGCCGATTATCTGGTCGACACCAGCCACAGCATTGCCGAGACGAGGGCGCAGGTGCTTGAGATCATCGCCGAGCTGAAAATGCGGATTGCCAAGGGAGATTTCCGGAATGCGTGAGATCATCTTCGATACGGAAACCACCGGCCTCGATAACCGTGCTGACCGTATCATCGAAATCGGCGGCATCGAGCTCTTCAACCATTTTCCGACCGGCAACACGCTGCATATCTACATCAATCCCGGAGACCAGAAGGTCCACCCGGATGCACTCGCAGTACACGGCATCACCGATGAGTTTCTGAAGGACAAAAAGCCTTTCGCCGCGGTTGCCGAGGAAATCCTCGCCTTCTTCGGCGACGGCAAGTGGATCGCTCATAACGCGACCTTCGATATGGGCTTTATCAACGCTGAATTCGCGCGCATTGGTTTGCCGCCGATCCTGCCGGACAAGGTCATCGATACGCTGTCGATGGCGCGGCGCAAGCACCCGATGGGACCGAATTCGCTCGACGCGCTTTGCCGGCGTTACGGCATCGACAACTCGCATCGTACCAAACACGGCGCTCTGCTCGACTCCGAACTGTTGGCCGAAGTCTATATCGAGATGATCGGCGGCAGACAGGCAGCGTTCGGCCTGAGCATATCGGGTCAACCCGGCCAGGCGGCCCGCGGTGAAATGGCGATGGAAGACGAGATGGCGTTTGCCGCGGCGCTCGAACGCCCTCGTCCGCTTGGCTCCCGCCTCAGCCAGTCCGAAGCGCAGGCGCACGAGGCGCTGGTCGCCAAGCTCGGCGAAAAGGGCATCTGGGCGAAATACGCCAGCCCGAATTGAAAATGCCCGGGACCGGCCCGGGCATCCGCATATCAGAATCAAAAGAATTCGATCAGTTCGGAACGGCCTGAACCTTGGCGCGGGCCTGTTCTTCGGCAACGCGCTGAGCGAACATCTGTGTGAAGTCGATCGGGTCGATCATCAGCGGCGGGAAGCCGCCATTGCGGGTCACGTCGGCGATGATCTGACGAGCGAAGGGGAAGAGCATGCGCGGGCACTCGATGAAGAGAACCGGCAGCATGTGCTCCTGCGGGAACCCAGCGACGCGGAAGACGCCGCCATAGACGAGTTCCGTATGGAACACCGTCTTGTCGCCGTCCTTGGCTTCAGCATTCAGCGACAGCACGACATCGAAATCCGTGTCGGAAAGCGGATTGGCGTTGACGTTCACATTGATGTTGATCGTCGGAGCCTTGTCGCGGGCCTGCAGCGAACGCGGCGCACCCGGATTTTCGAAGGAGAGGTCCTTGGTATATTGCGCAAGGATCGAAAGAGTAGGGTTGGTCGCGCCGTTGCTGTTGTTATCGTCTGCCATTGGCTTTTCCTCGAAGGGCATGGGAATGGTGCCGCCATCTAACATTTCGGGGAGGGGCTTACAACCCTGGGCGCAAGCCGCACCCGATCGCCGGCAAGACCTCAGTTACCGAGATGTTTGCCGGACCATGGCGAGTTGCGATCCGGCTCCCTATGATAGTCCTCCTCGTCCAGATCGACCACCTTTGAATTCGGGTTGCGATCGCGGAAATCGGCATTTGGGCCGTCGGAAAGGCCGCCTTTGGCGTTGACGACGACGAAGCGTTTGGCGATCGACCGCCAGACGAAATCGCGCACCGGCGGAATGAGAATGAGGATGGCGATGATATCCGTGAGGAAACCGGGAATGATCAGGAGCAGCGCGGCAATGACCGTCATCGCCGGCTTCAGCAGATCGCGTCCGGGCATGACGCCGTTCCGTCCTTCGCTCGACATGCGCCGCAGGATACCGATCCCCTGCCGGCGCAGCAGGACCACGCCGAGAATGAAACTCGCCATGACGAGCGCAAGCGTCAGCGCCAGGCCGATCGCCCGGCCGACGACGACGAAGCCGGCAATTTCGCCAAGCGGCAGCAACAGAATGAAAGCCGGCAGAATTGAAAAACGCATGGTGGTATGTCCCGGTGTTTGCCGGTCTCCTCGTGGCGCCGGCGAAGATGCCAGCCATGATTTGAATCATCTGTATAGGCGGACTATATGGGAGTACAAATCAGAGATGTTAACGGCGGTTGCGATACGACATGAGTTCGAACGACTTCATCACATTATTCTTCCTGGTGGCGGCGGTGCTGATTTTCTTTCAGCTCCGCTCCGTGCTCGGGCGCCGCACAGGAAATGAGAAGCCGCCGCGCGATCTCTATAGTTCGCGAGATGCGGCTCCGCCCGAAGCCGCTGATGCCGGTAAGGTCGTGACCCTGCCGCGCCGTGATGCGACGGCCGACGATGAGGATCGCTTCTCCGCCATCGACGCTTTTGCCGCACCGGGGACACCGCTGAATGAATCGCTGCGCGCTCTGAACAAGGCCGATCCTTCCTTCAGCCCGAAGGAGTTTCTAAACGGCGCCCGCATGGCCTACGAAATGGTCGTCATGGCCTATGCCGACGGCGACCGCAAAACGCTGAAGAGCCTTTTGTCTCGCGAGGTCTATGACGGATTCGAGACGGCGATCGCCGAGCGCGAAGCCCGCGGCGAAAAGGTTAAGTCCACCTTCGTCGGCATCGACAAGGCCGAAATCACCCATGCCGAGACGAAGGGCAGCGAAGCGCAGATCACCGTGCGCATCGTCAGCCAGATGATATCGGCGACTTACGACAAGGCGGATGTCCTGATCGAGGGCGACGCCGAAAACGTCGCCGAGGTCAACGACCTCTGGACCTTCGCCCGCGACACCCGTTCGCGCGATCCGAACTGGAAACTTGTGGCGACCGAATCGGAACATGAGTGATCAGGCATCGGACTTCGTCCTGCAGGCCATCAGCTTCGATCGTTTGGAAGGCTGGAAGGATGATGATCCCTCCGGCCTTTTTGAAGTGATGCGACACTGCCGCCGGCAGATCACCGACGTCAAACCCTACCGCACCGGCTCGCTCGGCCTGAGCGCCGAGGACCTGCTTCCGCTGCTCATGGACGCTGAAAAATTTACGCTGTCGTCGCCGGCAGCGGCGCGCGCCTTTTTCGAAACGCGTTGCCTGCCCTTTCTGATCCGCCGCAAGGACGGTAGTTCCGGTTTCGTCACCGCCTTTTACGAGCCGGAGATCGAGGTATCGGATCGGCCGGACGAGGTTTTCCGTTTCCCCTTCTACGGCCGTCCGAACGATCTGATCGATCTCGATGACCGCAATCGCCCGGCCGAATTGGATGGATCCTATGTTTTCGGCCGCCTGCATGACGACGGCCGCATTGGCGCCTATCCGGATCGCCGTGCGATCGATCAGGGCTTTCTCGACGGCCGCGGCCTCGAAATCGCCTGGGCGAAATCGAAGGTCGATGTCTTCTTCGTGCACGTGCAGGGCGCCGCGCGCCTGCGTTATCGAGACGGCCGCATCGGCCGCATCACCTATGCGGCGAAGGCCGGCCATCCCTTCTCGGCGATCGGCAAGCTTTTGATCGACCGCGGTGAGATCGACCGCGCCGAGATTTCCATGCAGTCGATCCGCACCTGGCTGGCCCGCAATCCCGAGCGGGTGGACGAGGTGCTATGGCACAACCGTTCCTATATTTTCTTCCGGGAAGCGGCGGTTGCCGATCCTGAGGCCGGTCCGATCGCCGCTGCCAAGGTGCCGCTTCTCGCCGGGCGCTCGCTCGCGGTCGACCGGATGGTCCATACGTTCGGTTTCCCCTTTTTCATCCGCGCCGACAGCCTCACCCATCTTGATCACGGCCGCCCCTTCCGCCGGCTGATGCTGGCGCTCGACACCGGCTCGGCGATCGTCGGGCCTGCGCGCGGCGATATCTTCACTGGTTCGGGGGACTTGGCCGGAGAGCGCGCCGGCACCGTCCGCAACGCCGCCGATTTCGTCATCCTCATCCCCAAAGCCGCCGCCGGACGATTCGACTGATGGCCAGGGATCGCAAGCTCAGCGTCGATGAGAGGATCCTGTGGGGCAAGGTTGCCCGCAGCACGCGGCCGATGCCGGGCAAGGCCGGTGAGCTTAGCGAACTCGATGCCTTTCTCGTCGAAACGGAAGCGGCAGCCGAACGGCAGACAGCCGAAAAGCAGACCTCCGTTTCGCCGACGGCAGCACAGCCGGCCTCACCGTCGACGCCGAGGCAGCCGGCCAAGGTGCACCATCCGTTGGAACGGCCGGTCAAGCGCAAGATCGCCAAAGGCCGTCTGGCACTCGAGGCGCGCATCGACCTGCATGGACTGGTGCAGAGCGAGGCCCATGTCATTCTTCTCGATTTTTTAATCCGCGCCCATGAGCGCGGCATGCGCCATGTGCTTGTCATCACCGGCAAAGGCAGCTCGCTCGGCAGCGAAGGTGCGTTGAAACGGGCGGTTCCCCTGTGGTTCTCGAAGCCGGAATTCCGTTACCTGATCTCCTCCTATGAGCCGGCCGCGCAGCATCATGGCGGCGAGGGCGCGCTCTATATTCGCCTGTCGCGGCGGCATGGCGAAAAGCCATGACGCCCTTCGGAGAGGCGGTTCGTAGGTTGAGAGTGCGCAAGGGTGTCTCGCAGAAGGAGATGGCCGAAGCGCTGAATGTCTCGCCCGCCTATCTCTCGGCGCTCGAACATGGCAAGCGCGGCCTGCCGACATTCGACCTGCTGCAGCGCATTGCCGGCTATTTCAACATCATCTGGGACGAGGCCGAGGAACTGTTCCTGCTCGCCCGTTCCTCCGACCCGCGGGTCGTCATCGACACCTCGGGCCTGCCGCCGGAATATACCGAATTCGCCAACCGGCTGGCCCGGCGGATCCGTGACCTTGACAGCGCCGAGATCGCCCGGTTATCGGCTGTTCTCGAAAATGGCGGCAAAGGCGACGGAAAAGCGTCATAATCCCCTGTTTTATGGCTTGTTCAGGGGACTTGCCATTGGGAACCGGGCTTAAAAAACCTATATACGAAGGTGAAGAAAGCCGGTGATTCGCAGGGCGCGCCGCCGCTTTACGACAACAGGGAAAATCTCGACAGAATGAGCGATACATCCGCGACGGAAAACGGCGTAAGCACCGAATATGGCGCAGATTCCATCAAGGTCCTGAAGGGCCTCGATGCCGTGCGCAAACGTCCCGGCATGTATATCGGCGATACCGACGACGGCTCCGGCTTGCATCACATGGTCTACGAAGTCGTCGACAACGCGATCGACGAAGCGCTGGCCGGCCATGCCGACATCGTCACCGTCACCCTCAACCCGGATGGCTCGGTAACGGTCACCGACAATGGCCGCGGTATCCCGACCGACATCCATAGCGGCGAAGGCGTCTCGGCAGCCGAAGTCATCATGACGCAGCTGCATGCCGGCGGCAAATTCGACCAGAATTCCTACAAGGTCTCGGGCGGTCTGCACGGGGTCGGCGTTTCCGTTGTCAACGCGCTCTCAGTCTGGCTGAAGTTGAAGATCCGCCGCCATGGCAAGATCCACGAAATGAGCTTCACCCACGGCGTGGCCGATGCGCCGCTGAAGGTCACCGGCGACGCGCCCGATGAGACCGGCACGGAAGTCAGCTTCATGCCGAGCAGCGAAACCTTCACCATGACGGAGTTCGACTACGGCACGCTGGAGCATCGCCTGCGCGAGCTCGCCTTCCTGAACTCCGGCGTCCGCATTCTCCTGACCGACAAGCGCCATTCCGATATCAAGCAGGAAGAACTGCGTTACGATGGCGGCCTCGAGGCTTTCGTCGCCTATCTCGACCGTGCCAAGAAGTCCCTGGTCGACAAGCCGGTCGCCATCCGCGGCGAAAAGGACGGCATCACCGTCGAAGTGGCGATGTGGTGGAACGACAGCTATCACGAGAACGTGCTCTGCTTCACCAACAACATTCCCCAGCGTGACGGCGGCACCCATATGGCTGGCTTCCGCGCGGCCTTGACCCGTCAGGTGGTTTCCTATGCCGACAATTCCGGCATTACTAAAAAGGAAAAGGTGACGCTGCAGGGGGAAGACTGCCGCGAAGGCCTGACGGCAGTTCTGTCGGTCAAGGTGCCCGATCCGAAATTCTCGTCGCAGACGAAGGACAAGCTCGTTTCTTCGGAAGTCCGTCCTGTCGTCGAAAGTCTTGTCAACGAGGCGCTGAACACCTGGTTCGAAGAGCATCCGAGCGAAGCCAAGATCCTCGTCGGCAAGGTCGTCGAGGCGGCAGCCGCGCGCGAAGCGGCCCGCAAAGCCCGTGAATTGACCCGTCGCAAGGGCGCGCTCGATATTGCCTCGCTGCCGGGCAAGCTCGCCGACTGCTCCGAGCGCGACCCGGCCAAATCCGAAGTCTTCCTGGTCGAGGGCGATTCCGCCGGCGGCTCGGCCAAGCAGGGCCGGTCGCGCGAAAACCAGGCGATCCTGCCGCTGCGCGGCAAAATCCTGAATGTCGAGCGGGCCAGGTTCGACAAGATGCTCTCCAGTCAGGAAATCGGCACGCTGATCACCGCGCTCGGCACCGGCATCGGCAAGGACGAATTCAACGCCGAAAAGCTGCGTTATCACAAGATCATCATCATGACGGACGCCGATGTCGACGGCGCCCATATCCGCACCCTGCTGCTCACCTTCTTCTTCCGCCAGATGCCGGAACTGATCGAGCGCGGCCATCTCTACATCGCCCAGCCGCCGCTCTATAAGGTCGCGCGCGGCAAGTCGGTGCAGTATCTGAAGGACGAGAAGGCGCTCGAGGAATATCTCATCGCCCAAGGTCTGGAGGATGCCGCATTGAGGCTCGGCAGCGGCGAGGTCCGCACCGGCCAGGATCTGCGCGAAGTCATCCTCGATGCGCTGCGCATGCGCGCTTTGCTCGACAATCTCCATTCGCGCTACAATCGCGCCGTCGTCGAACAGGCGGCGATCGCCGGTGCTCTCAACGCCGAGCTCGTCAGTGATCAGACAAGAGCGCAGGCATTGGCGAGCGAGGTCGCAAGCCGTCTCGACATCATTGCCGAAGAGACCGAACGCGGCTGGCAGGGCGACCTGGCGAGCGATGGCGGCCTGCGCCTCGAGCGCATGGTCCGCGGCGTCAAGGAAGTGGTGGTGCTCGACATGGCGCTGATCGGCTCCTCCGATGCCCGCCACATCGACCAGTTGACCGCGCGCCTCAAGGAAATCTATCAGACGCCGCCGTCGCTGCACCGGCGCGAGGGCGACATCGAGATTTCAGGGCCGCGCGCCTTGCTCGACGCGATCTTTGCCAGCGGCCGCAAGGGTCTCAGCATGCAGCGCTATAAAGGTCTCGGTGAGATGAATGCCGAGCAGCTCTGGGAAACGACGCTCGATCCGAATGTCCGTTCGCTGCTGCAGGTCAAGGTTGCCGACGCCACCGACGCGGACGGCCTCTTCGCCCGCCTGATGGGTGACGAAGTTGAGCCACGGCGCGAATTCATCCAGGACAATGCGCTGAGCGTCGCAAACCTCGATATCTGATCGATATGCCTTCAACAAAAAAGCCCCGCCGTCGCAGAACGGCGGGGCTTTCGCTTACTCTGATTTCGCTCAGCTGACTAGGAAATGGCCGTTAAAGGCAAGCTCGGAGAGCGGCTTGCGCTGGCTCGGGACTTCGCGCGCCTGATTGCGTTCGGAAAGAACGCTCTTGTCGGCCAGACGGCCGACGGCAACGCCTGCTTCGACCCGGTAACCCTCGGGGATATCGAACGTTTTTCTGATGTCCTCATGTTTGATGCCGCCCATGCCATGGGCATAGAAGCCGGAAAGGCGCGCTTGCAGGGCCAGATATCCCCAGGCTGCACCGGCGTCGAAGGAATGGGTGTAGCTCGGCTTTTCCTCGCCGGATCCAGCAATGCCGGTGAAACTGCGTGACACGACGAAGATCAGCGCCGACGCGTTCTTGGCCCATTCCTGATTGGCATCGACGAGCAATGCGACGAATTTCTCCCAGTGCTCCGAGCCCTTGAGGGCATAGATGAAGCGCCAAGGCTGCTGGTTGGAAGAGGACGGCGCCCAATGGGCGGCTTCGAGCAGGCTGAGCAGCTGTGCCTCCTCGATGATTTCGCCGGTAAAGGCGCGGGGCGACCAGCGGTCGAGAAACATCGGATCGATCGGATATTGGGATTCGCGGTTATTGCTCTGCGTCATGCTTGTTCCAGGGTTGGGGCATAAAAATCGTTGAGGTCAATCGGTCCAGACGATGTCGAGTTCCTCGCGGAAGGCGAAACGCTTCAGATGATCGTCGATCACCCCCTGCATCCTTGCCTGCTGGTCGGGATCGGCAACGGAAAGCGTCATGGTGAGCGCCGCATCGTCGGCGGCGAATGTCACCTCGGCGCTATCGCTGAACGGCACCCGGCCCTTATGCGGATCGAAATCGACGCTGAACTTGTGGCTCCAGTGTTTGCAGAGCTGCTGCAGGTAGCGGCTCGCATGTTCGGTGCGTACGACGGCCTTGGAGAGGTGCATGTCGAACTCCATCTCATGTTGGACAAGAGCATGTCGCGTAGAAGTATGCAGCGGTTTTGCGATAACGACATGCGTAAAACAAGGACTTAAAGCGTGGTCAAGCGAATCTGAAAGATCGTGATGCGCTATAGAGCCGAGTCATATTTCCTGCTTCGCCGGCTTGGCAAGCGCAGCGTCGTCGCAGTTGGGTGGACGGACTGTCTCCATAAAAGCGGCCTTACGCACGCGCCGAAGCAGAGTAATGGACTGCTTCAATCAATCGGTCGGAGAAATGCGCATGCTGGTGAACGGGAAATGGACGGAAGACTGGCAGCCCGTTCAGGCAAAGGATGAAAAAGGCGGCTTCGTCAGGCAGATTTCGAGTTTCCGCAATTGGGTGACGCCGGATGGCAGCGCCGGGCCGACGGGCGAGGGCGGTTTTGAAGCCGGCCTCGGCCGCTATCATCTCTACGTCGCCTACATCTGCCCCTGGGCCTCGCGCACCCTGATCGGCCGTAAGCTCAAGGGTTTGGAAGACGTCATTTCCATCTCCGTCGTCGAACCGGCGCTGACAAAGCAGGGCTGGCGCTTCGGTGACTATCCCGGTGCGACGCAGGATCATGTCAACGGCACGACCTACATGCATGAAATCTATACGAGGGCAGCGCCTGACTTCAGCGGCCGGGCCACCGTGCCGGTTCTTTGGGACAGAGAGAGGCAGACCATCGTCAACAATGAATCGGCCGATATCCTGCGCATGCTGAACAGCGGCTTCGGCGATCTGGCGAAAAATCCGATTGACCTTTATCCCATCGAAAGACGCGCCGAGATCGATGCTTTCAACCAACGCATCTATCCCGCCCTCAACAACGGGGTCTATCGCGCCGGTTTCGCCACCACGCAGATCGCCTATGAGGAAGCCTTCGCCGATGTCTTCTCCTGCCTCGATTGGATCGAACCGAAATTCGAAGGCAGGTCTTTCCTCTTCGCGGATCACCCCACGGAAAGCGATATCCGCCTTTTCGTCACGCTGGTGCGCTTCGACGTCGCCTATCACGGCATCTTCAAATGCAATCTGCGCCGGCTTTCGGATTATACCAATTTGCGCGCCTTCTGCCGGCGCATGCTGGATTGGCCGGGCATTGCCGAAACGGTGAATCTCGACCACATCAAGCGTGGCTACTACTCCGTCGAAAGCCTAAACCCGACGAAAATCGTTCCTGCCGGTCCGGATCTCTCCGAAATTTTCTAGGAACGCCGTACCGCTTCCGGGCAAAGCCGTAATGACACCGATGAATAATTCGTTCATAGGTGGCTGCAAATTCGTTTTCGATGAGGAGGCATTCCATGAAGCTGATGCGTGTTGGCGAAGCAGGTCGTGAAAAACCGGCGCTTCTCGATGCCGATGGCAAGATCCGCGATCTCTCGGCGCATGTCGCCGATATCGGCGGCGCGGCAATCTCGCCGGCAGGCCTTGCGAGGATCGCCGCGCTCGATCCGAAGATTCTTCCGGAGCTTGCCCCCGGCCGGATCGGCGCCTGCGTCGCCGGCACCGGCAAATTCATCTGCATCGGCCTCAATTTCTCCGACCATGCCGCCGAAACCGGCGCCACCGTGCCGCCCGAACCTGTGATCTTCATGAAGGCGACTTCGGCGATCGTTGGCCCGAACGACACCGTTCTCATCCCGCGCGGCTCCGAAAAGACCGACTGGGAAGTCGAACTCGGCGTCGTCATCGGCAAGACGGCAAAATATGTCAGCGAAGCCGAGGCCCTCGACTACGTCGCCGGCTACTGCGTGTCGCATGACGTGTCCGAACGCGCCTTTCAGACGGAACGCGCCGGCCAGTGGACCAAGGGCAAGTCCTGTGACACCTTCGGCCCGATTGGCCCCTGGCTGGTCACCAAGGATGAGATCGCCGATCCGCAAAATCTCGGCATGTGGTTGAAGGTCAACGGCCAGACGATGCAGAACGGCTCGTCCAAGACCATGGTCTATGGCGTCGCCCACATCGTTTCCTATCTCAGCCAGTTCATGTCGCTGCATCCCGGCGATGTCATCTCGACGGGGACGCCGCCCGGCGTCGGCATGGGCATGAAGCCGCCGCGCTACCTCACGGATGGCGATGTCGTGGAACTCGGCATCGAAGGTCTCGGCAGCCAGAAGCAGAGCTTCGTTGCCGATCGTTAACGACGCTTCCTCAGCGGAACCTTAAGCTTTCCGTTCTATGGTGATGCCAGAGATCAACTCTCTGGCATTTCCTGTGCAGGTCTGGGACGTCCATGTTGCTGTGCAACAAAAACCTGTTAGTCTGCGTTACGTGCCAGCGTACGGAAAGAGCTCGATGTCTATCAATCGACGTCATCTTTTCGATAGAGAAAGGCAGCGCATTCTATGTTCTATCAGCTTTATGAATTGAATCATGCCGCTATGGCGCCGTTTCGCGCCGCGGCTGACATCATGCGGTTCGCCTATGCCAATCCGCTGAACCCGTTCGCCCAGACGCCGTTCGGCCGCACGATGGCGGCAAGCCTCGAAATGTTCGAGCGTACGACGCGCCGCTACGGGAAACCGGAATTCGGATTGAAGCAGACGGTGATCGGCGATCAGACGGTTTCTGTTCGCGAGGAGATCGTCTGGTCGCGGTCCTTCTGCAATCTCCTGCATTTCTCGCGCAACATTCCGCCCGGCCGCGCCAGCGATCCGCGCATCCTGATTGTTGCGCCGATGTCCGGCCACTATGCGACGTTGCTGCGCGGCACTGTCGAGGCGTTGCTGCCGAGCGCCGATGTCTACATTACCGACTGGATCGACGCCCGCATGGTGCCGATGACGGAAGGCACCTTCGATTTCGACGATTACGTCGACTATGTCATCGAGATGCTGCATTTCCTCGGTCACGACACGCATGTGATCGCCGTCTGTCAGCCCTCGGTGCCGGTGCTGGTCGCAGCCGCGGTGATGGAGGAGGCCCAGGATCCGCTGTCGCCGTCATCGATGACGCTGATGGGTGGGCCGATCGACACGCGCATTAACCCGACGGCGGTCAACAAGCTCGCCCAGGAGCGGTCGCTGCAATGGTTTTCCGACAATGTCATCATGAACGTGCCCTGGCCGCAGCCGGGCTTCATGCGGCCTGTCTATCCGGGTTTCCTGCAGCTGTCGGGCTTCATGTCTATGAACCTCGACCGGCACCTCGTCGCCCACAAGGAGTTCTTCATGCATCTCGTGAAGAACGACGGCGAGCCGGAAAAACATCGCGATTTCTATGACGAATATCTCGCCGTCATGGATCTGACCGCCGAATTCTATCTGCAGACGGTGGAACAGGTCTTCATGAAGCATTCGCTGCCGAAGGGCGAATTGATGCACCGCGGCAAGCGCGTCGATCCGGCGGCGATCCGCAAGGTCGCGCTCCTGACCGTCGAGGGCGAGAATGACGACATTTCGGGCGTCGGCCAGACCAGGGCGGCGCAGACCATCTGCGTCAACCTCCCCGAAGATATGCGCATGCACTATCTCCAGCCGGATGTCGGCCACTACGGCGTTTTCAACGGTTCGCGATTCCGCCGCGAGATCGCGCCGCGCATCGTCAATTTCGTCCGCCAGCATTCCCGCGCCGCCGTCAAACGCCCCGTGCAGCGCGTCATCAAGGGCGGACGGACAGCGTGATTCAGTAACGTCTGAATTAGCAACGCCGATTCAAGGCTTTGTCCGTTTTCGCCGGCAACCGTCTTGAAGGCGGTTCTTGCGGTTACCACATCGATTTCCAGCGTTCGGCATCTTGCCGGGCGCCGAAAGCGAGGATACCGCACGATGAACCAGTCAGCATTGCTTCGACCGGATTGGACTCCGGCTACCATTGCCCTGATGATTCTCGGCTTCATGGTTTTCTGGCCTCTGGGTCTGGCCATGCTTGCCTATATCATCTTCGGCGATCGTCTGCGCGGCTTCAAGCGCGACGTCAACCAGGCGACCGATGGTTTCTTTGCCTCCTGCCGCCGTTCGCATGGCCGTCACCGCCCGCATTTCTCGACCGGCAATGTCGCCTTCGACGACTGGCGTAAGGCCGAGCTCGACCGGATCGAGGAAGAGCGCCGCAAGCTCGACGAAATGCGCGAGGAATTCGACGAATATCTGCGTGAACTCCGCCGCGCCAAGGACCAGGAAGAGTTTGATCGCTTCATGCGTGACCGCAAGAACGCCAAGCGCGACGACAACGGCCCGGTCGCGGAGTTCCAGACGCCGTGAAGGCATAGAGCATGTCACGCAAACGTGCGCAGCGGTTTTGCGGCAACGACATGCGTAAACAAAGACCTGAAGCGCAAGGAGCGAATCTGAAAGATCGCGACGCGCTTTAGGTGATGAAATGATGACCGGCATCACGCGATGCCGGTTTTTCCATGTCTGCCTGCACCAGCAAATCGTTTAGATTCACCGGCGAATCGTATAGAAAATCCCCATGTTTCCGCTTCTGAAGACACGGCCAAAGGCGCGAAAGCCGGTTCCGCCCGAAACGCGGACGCTCGATGTCGCCGGCCGGCTCATGCCGCTGACCATCAAGCAGCACGATCAGGCAACCCGTATCACGCTTCGCATCGAGCCGGGCGGTCGGGCCCTAAAGATGACGGTGCCGAGAGGCCTTGCGGCGCGTGAGGTCAATGCTTTCCTCGATCGGCACCAGGGGTGGCTGCTCACCAAGCTTGCCAAGTTTTCGACCGATACCGGCTTACGCGACGGCGGTAAGATCCTCCTGCGCGGCGTTTCCCATCGCATCGAGCACACGGGCAGCCTACGCGGCTTGACGGAGGTAGTCTCTGTGGATGGCAGTCCTGTGCTGCGCGTCAGCGGCCTACCCGAACATGTCGGACGGCGCATCGCGGCCTTCCTCAAGAAGGAGGCCCGCGCCGATCTCGAACGGTTGGCGGCGATGCATGCGGCAACGATCCGGGCACCGATCCGCTCGATCTCGCTGAAGGATACCCGCAGCCGCTGGGGCTCCTGCTCGTCGGAGGGGAATTTGAGTTTCTCCTGGCGTATCGTCATGGCGCCGCCTTCGGTGATCGATTATCTCGCCGCTCATGAAGTCGCCCATCTCAAGGAGATGAATCACGGCCCTCGCTTCTGGGCGCTCTGCAAGAAGCTTTGCCCCGGCATGGAGGAAGCGAAATTGTGGCTGAAGCGGCACGGCAGCCAGCTGCACGCCATTGATTTCGATTAGACCCAAGCCCCGCTAAATACAGCTTTCCATGCAAATTGGCTCGACTCTTGCAGCATTTCGTGTCACTTCGCTGCCATGAAAACCGATATCAAGATCTGTGGCTTGAAGACGCCCGAAGCGATCGATCGTGCGCTGAAACGCGGCGCGACCCATATCGGTTTTATCTTCTTCGAAAAGAGCCCGCGTTACGTCGAGCCCGATGTGGCGGCAAAGCTCGCCGAACCGGCGCGCGGCAAGGCGAAGATCGTCGCCGTCGTCGTCGATCCCACCAATGACGATCTGGACGAGATCGTCTCGCTGCTGAAGCCGGATATTCTACAGCTCCACGGCAACGAGAGTCCCGAACATGTGCTGACGATCAAGGCGCTCTATGGCCTGCCTGTCATGAAAGTCTTTTCCGTGCGCACGGCCGATGATCTCAGGCGCGTCGAAGCCTATATCGGCATCGCCGACCGTTTCCTCTTCGATGCGAAAGCGCCGAAGGGTTCGGAACTGCCTGGCGGTAACGGGATTTCCTTCGACTGGAGCCTTCTCGGCTGGCTCGACGGCAGCATCGACTACATGCTGTCCGGCGGGCTGAACAAGGACAATGTCGCGGATGCGCTTGTGAAGACCAAGGCACGTGGTATCGACGTCTCCTCGGGTGTCGAAACCGAGCCCGGCGTGAAAAGCGTCGCAATGATCGATGAATTTTTCGATGCGGTCGAAAGGGCGGAGACGCCTGTGACGGCCTCAGGGAGTTGAGAGTGAACGAAACGCCTAAACCGAATTCCTTCCGTTCCGGCCCCGATGAAGATGGCCGCTTCGGCATCTATGGCGGTCGTTTCGTTGCCGAAACGCTGATGCCTTTGATTCTCGACCTGCAGGACGAGTGGAACAAGGCGAAGAACGATGCGGCCTTCCAGGCGGAACTGAAGCATCTTGGCGCGCACTATATTGGCCGGCCGAGCCCGCTTTATTTCGCCGAGCGGCTGACGGCCGAACTCGGCGGCGCGAAGATCTATTTCAAGCGCGAGGAGCTGAACCACACCGGCTCGCACAAGATCAACAACTGCATCGGCCAGATCCTGCTCGCCAAGCGCATGGGCAAGACGCGGATCATCGCCGAAACCGGTGCCGGCCAGCATGGCGTCGCCTCCGCAACCGTCGCCGCCCGCTTCGGCCTTCCCTGCGTGGTCTATATGGGCGCGACCGACGTCGAGCGGCAGGCGCCGAACGTTTTCCGCATGAAGCTGCTCGGCGCCGAAGTCAAACCGGTAACAGCCGGCAGCGGCACGCTGAAGGACGCGATGAACGAGGCGCTCCGCGACTGGGTCACCAATGTCGAGGATACCTATTACTTGATCGGCACGGCGGCCGGTCCGCATCCCTATCCGGAGATGGTCCGCGATTTCCAGTCGGTGATCGGCGCGGAAGCGAAAGAGCAGATGCTGGCTGCCGAAGGCCGCCTGCCGGATCTCGTCGTCGCTGCCGTCGGCGGCGGTTCGAATGCGATCGGCATCTTCCACCCCTTCCTGGACGATTCCTCCGTGAAGATCATCGGCGTCGAAGCCGGCGGCAAGGGCCTGCAGGGCGACGAACATTGCGCCTCGATCACCGCAGGCTCTCCGGGCGTTCTGCACGGCAACCGCACTTACCTGCTGCAGGATGGCGACGGTCAGATCAAGGAAGGCCATTCGATTTCGGCTGGTCTCGATTATCCCGGCATCGGCCCCGAACATTCCTGGCTGAGCGATATCGGCCGCGTCGACTACGTGCCGATCATGGACCACGAGGCGCTCGAGGCTTTCCAGACCCTGACCCGCCTCGAAGGCATCATCCCGGCGCTCGAGGCCGCGCACGCGATTGCCGAGGTCATCAAGCGCGCGCCGACGATGGGCAAGGACGAAATCATCCTGATGAATCTCTCCGGCCGCGGCGACAAGGATATCTTCACCGTCGGCAAGATTTTGGGAATGGGACTGTAAGACATGACCGCACGCATGGACAAACGCTTTGCCGAGCTGAAGGCCGAGGGCCGTCCGGCGCTTGTGACCTATTTCATGGGCGGCGATCCCGACTACGATACCTCTCTCGGCATCATGAAGGCACTGCCGGAAGCAGGTTCCGACATCATCGAGCTCGGCATGCCCTTTTCCGATCCGATGGCCGACGGCCCGGCGATCCAGCTGGCCGGTCAGCGGGCGCTGAAAGGCGGCCAGACGCTGAAGAAGACGCTGCAGCTGGCGGCCGACTTCCGCAAGTCCAACGACGCGACGCCGATCGTCATGATGGGCTATTACAATCCGATCTACATCTATGGCGTCGAGAAGTTCCTCGAGGATGCGCTTGCCGCCGGTATCGACGGCCTGATCGTCGTCGATCTGCCGCCGGAGATGGATGACGAACTCTGCATTCCTGCGATCCGCAAGGGCATCAACTTCATCCGTCTGGCGACGCCGACCACCGACGAAAAGCGCCTGCCCACCGTGTTGAAAAACACCTCCGGCTTCGTCTACTACGTGTCGATGAACGGAATTACCGGTTCGGCACTGCCCGATCCGTCGCTGGTTTCCGGCGCCGTCCAGCGTATCAAACAGCATACGGAGCTGCCCGTCTGTGTCGGTTTCGGCGTCAAGACGGCGGAACATGCAAAGGTCATCGGCGGTTCGGCCGACGGCGTCGTCGTCGGCACCGCCATCGTCAATCAGGTCGCAACCAGTTTGACGAAAGACGGAAAGGCGACGGCCGACACGGTTCAGGCGGTCGCAACGCTGGTGCGCGGCCTCTCATCGGGAGCACGTTCGGCGCGCCTTGTTGCTGCCGAATAGTTTGCCCACATTGGCACTAGTCAGTTAGGAGAATTCGAGTTGAACTGGATCACCAACTACGTCCGCCCGCGGATCAATTCCATGCTGGGCCGTCGCGAAGTGCCGGAGAACCTCTGGATCAAGTGCCCGGAAACGGGCGAGATGGTCTTTCATAAGGACCTGGAAGGCAATAAGTGGGTGATCCCTGCTTCCGGCTACCACATGAAGATGCCGGCCAAGGCCCGCCTTGCCGACCTTTTCGACAATGGTGAATATGAATCGCTGCCGCAGCCGAAGGTCGCCCAGGACCCGCTGAAATTCCGCGACTCGAAGAAATACAGCGATCGCCTGCGCGACAGTCGCCTGAAGACCGAACAGGAGGACACGATCCTCGCCGGCCTCGGTAAGGTGCAGGGTCTGAAACTCGTTGCCGTCGTGCACGAATTCAACTTCATCGGCGGTTCGCTCGGCATCGCCGCCGGCGAGGCGATCGTCAAGGCTTTCGAACGTGCGACGTCGGAAAAATGCCCGCTGGTGATGTTCCCGGCTTCCGGCGGTGCGCGCATGCAGGAAGGCATTCTCTCGCTGATGCAGCTGCCGCGCACGACCGTTGCCGTCGATCTGCTCAAGGAATCCGGCCAGCCCTATGTCGTCGTGCTGACCAATCCGACGACGGGCGGTGTGACGGCCTCCTACGCCATGCTCGGCGATATTCACCTGGCCGAGCCCGGCGCCGAAATCGGCTTTGCCGGCAAGCGGGTGATCGAGCAGACGCTGCGTGAAAAGCTGCCGGAAGGCTTCCAGACCTCCGAATATCTGCTGGAACATGGTATGGTCGACATGGTCGTCAAACGTCACGACATTCCGGAAACGCTGGCGCGTGTCCTGAAGATCCTGACGAAGAAGCCCGTCTCGGCAGCCAACGACGTGACTCGTGGAGCGATCGCCTTGGCGGCGAGCGCCTGATATCAGGCAAGCAGGCGGGGTGCCGAAATGATACCCAGAGGCCAAACCGCGGTGAGTGAGGCAGCGCAAGAGATCGAAAAACTCATGGGATTGCATCCCAAGGGCTTCGACCTGTCTCTCGATCGCATCACCCGTCTCCTCGACCGACTCGGCAATCCGCATCTGAGATTGCCGCCGGTGATCCATGTCGCCGGCACCAACGGCAAGGGATCGGTCACCGCCTTTTGCCGGGCTCTGCTGGAAGCAGGCGGCTACAGCGCCCACGTCCACACCTCGCCGCATCTCGTCAATTGGCACGAGCGTTATCGTATCGGTGTGGCGGGCGGACGCGGGCAGCTTGTCGATGACGCCGTCTTCGCCGAGGCTCTCCGCCGCGTGGCCGATGCCAATGCCGGGCAGCATATCACCGTCTTCGAAATCCTGACGGCGGTCACCTTCATTCTGTTTTCCGAACACCCGGCCGATGCCGCGATCATAGAAGTCGGTCTCGGCGGCCGTTTCGACGCCACCAATGTCATTTCCGATCCGGCTGTGTCCGTCATCATGCCGATCTCGCTGGATCACCAGCCCTATCTCGGCGACAGGGTGGAACTGATCGCGGCTGAAAAGGCGGGCATCATGAAGCCCGGACGGCCCGTTGTCATCGGCCATCAGGAATATGATGCGGCGCTCGACGTGTTGATGTCGACAGCCGAGCGGCTGCATTGCCCAAGCGCGGTTTTCGGCCAGGATTTCATGGCCCATGAGGAATATGGGCGGCTTGTCTATCAGGACGAATACGGGCTTGCCGACCTGCCGCTGCCGCGTCTTCCCGGTCGCCATCAATACGCCAATGCCGCCGCCGCCATCCGCGCCGTCAAGGCCGCCGGTTTCACCGTCACCGAGACGATGATGGAAAAGGCGATGAATTGCGTGGAGTGGCCGGGCCGGCTGCAGCGCCTGAGCGAAGGTCGGCTGCTGTCGCATGCCCCGCTCGGCGCCGAGATCTGGGTCGATGGCGGGCATAATCCCGGCGCCGGCGAAGTGATCGCCGAAGCCATGGCCAATTTCGAGGAGCGCCAGCCGCGGCCGCTTTTCCTGATAATCGGCATGATCAACACCAAGGACCCGATCGGTTATTTCAAGGCCTTTACAGGCCTGGTCGAGAAGGTGTTCTGCGTACCGATCCGCGGCAGCGACGCGATGATCGACCCGGTGATATTGTCGAATGCCGCCTATGATGCCGGTTTGACCGCCGAACCGATGTCGACGGTCGGGGAGGCGCTGGAAGCGATAAGGGCGGCCCTCGACCCGGCGGCGCTGCCGCCCCGCATCCTTGTCGGCGGCTCTCTCTATCTCGTCGGCGATGTGCTTGCCGACAATGGCACGCCCCCGAAATAAGCAGACGAAAAAAGCCCGGTCAAAGCCGGGCTTTTTCATGCGATATGAAGGACGATATCGATCAGGCGGCGTTCGAAATCCAGTTCGAAAGAGCTGTCTTCGGCTTGGCGCCGACCGAAATATCGGCCACTTCGCCACCCTTGAAGATCGCGAGCGTCGGAATGGAGCGCACGCCGAACTGGGCGGCGAGTTCCGGGTTTTCATCGATGTTGAGCTTGGCGACCTTGACCTTGCCTTCCATTTCGACGGAAATCTCCTCGAGGCTCGGAGCGATCATCTTGCAGGGACCGCACCATTCGGCCCAGAAATCGACGACGACGGGTTCTGCGGATTCCAGAACTTCCGACTGGAAGTTATTGATATCGACTTTCACGGTAGCCATAGGCTGCTCCTTTGACCGAAGAAGATGTTGAACCACATGTGATGGTGCGGCGCTAAATTTTCAATGTCGGGTATTTCACTTTGTCTTGAGTCCTGCAAGCGCCAAACCGAGCGCCTTTTCGCTCAGCGTATAGAGCGACGCATTCTCGGTATAGACGAGCATGCAGTCGATGCGTTTGCCGGGATAGAGCGGCGCCAGGATCTCACGATAGATCGCGAGCTGAGCCTTATGTGCGAAAGGGATCGCCTCCTCGGTCGAAGGCGGCACCCGATTGGTCTTGTAGTCGAGAATGACGACGCAATCGGCAAGCACGGCCAGCCGGTCGATACGGCCGGAGACCGCATAGCGCCTGTCTTCGAGCGTCAATGTTCCCATGATCGAAACTTCCGGCCGGGCCTCTGCCCCGAGAACCGGCTGCAGACCCTCTTCGTCCATTAATTTCAGAACCGAATCGACGAGCCGGCGGCGTTCCGCTTCTGGCCAGAACCGCGCCGCCCGCTCGGCATAGCGGCTCGCGGCATCCGGCCGTTCGACCGGTGGAATGTCGGGAAGCGCCTGCAGCATGCGATGGATCAGCCTGCCCTTTTCCAGCGAACGATCGCTGCGCTCTTTCTCGCCGAACAGCGGCGAAGCGACAAACAAGCCGCCTTCGTCTTCGTCGACGATCATCCCGGCGCCGGATGGGCTGAGGGGGCGGGGCAGCTCAGCCTGCGGCGGCAATGGCCGCAACAGGCCTTCCGGCAACGCCTCCTGGCTGTCGCGCGCCTCGTTGCGGTCGATGCGCTCGAAGCGCCGCTCCACCCGCGGCACGCGCCATCGGATGCCCGGCCATTCCCCGTCTGGGCCGGAGAAGGTGGCCGCCTCCACATGCGGATGGCCTTCGCTCAGCGCGGCTGAGATCATCATATGCCAGGTATCGTTATTGACACGAACGCCACGATAGCCGCAAACAACAAGCCGGTCTGCAGCCCGCGTCATGGCGACATAAAGCAGCCGGCGATACTCCTCTTCCGCCAGCGTCTGAATCCGCGCTGCATCGTTTTGCGTCAGCGAATTGGCGAGGTCGGAGACGGGAACCCAGGCAGGCAGCGGCGGCTCGTCGGCGTCGGTTTCGATCAGGCGAAGCTTCGGCAGATGCGTATGCGTGAAGGGCTTGGAGCCGCCGTCGACGAGGAAGACGATTGGTGCTTCAAGACCCTTGGAGGCATGCACGGTCATGATCCTGACTTCGTTTCGCCCCTTGTCCTGCTCGCGCTTCACCTCCGGCGCTTCGAGCTCCAGCGTTGAGATGAAGGATTGCAGCCCGGGAAGGCCGGAACTCTCGTGGTCGAGGGTAAAGGTCAGGAACTCGTCGAGAATATCGCTGACCTCGGTGCCGAGACGGGCAAGGAATTGCCGCCGCCCGCCATGGCTGCCCAGCACGCGCGCATAGAAATCGTGGACCGACAGATGCCTCGACTGCCGAAGAAACAGCTCCAGCCTTTCGACGGCAGCACGGAAACGCTCGGGGCCGTCTGCCGCAAACCTCTTGAGATGGCTCCAGACGCTCTCGTTGTCGTCCCGCAGGCCGGCGATTGCAAAGATATCGTCCTCGGAAAGATCGAAAAGCGGGCTTTTGAGCACGGCAGCGAGCGAAAGATCGTCCTCCGGCAGAAGCAGGAAACGACCGAGCGCCAGCAGATCCTGCACGGCGATATGGCTGGTCAGCGTCAGTCGGTCGGCGCCGGCGACGGGAATGTCGCCGCGGCGCTTCAAGGCGCGGGTCAACGCATTGACGAAGGCATCGCGCTTGCGCACCAGGACAAGAATGTCACCGGCTTCGATCAGCCGCTCCTTGCCTTTGTCGATGATCGTTTCACGGCCGACGAGCGTGCCGATCGAATGAGCGATCCGCCGCGCGAGGATTGCGGCCGGTGCGCTTTCCGGCGTCGCGTCGAAGGGCGCCGTCCAATCCTCTTCCTTTACCACCGCCTCAGGCGCGATCATCTCCCAGAGGTCGACGGCGCCGGGATGGCCGATGCGGCTGGACCGATGCACGACCGGTTCGCCGACGGCGCTGAGGCCGCGCGCATTGTCGGATGTCCTGAAAATCTCGTCGACGGCCTCGAGCACGTCGGCCGTTGAGCGGAAGGAGAGCGGCAACCGCACGGAAGAAAAGCTCTGCCCGCTGTCGGAGACCCGCCGCCGCGTCCGGTCGCTCTCTTCGGAAAAACGCTCGGGCCGCGCTCCTTGAAAGGAGTAGATCGACTGTTTCTCGTCGCCGACGGCAAAGAGCGTGCGCACGACCGGCCGGGCGCTCTCGCCGGAAAAGAAGTCCTCGGCGAGCGACTGGATGACGCTCCATTGGATCGGACTGGTATCCTGCGCCTCGTCGACGAGGATATGATCGATACCCCGGTCGAGCTTGTAATGGATCCAGGGACCGACGCCACTCCTGGTCAGCAGGTCGGCGGTGCGGGTGATCAGGTCCTCGAAATCCAGTTGGCTGCGCTGCTTCTTCAGCTCCTCGTAATCGTGATTCAGCCGACCGGCGAGCACCAGCGCGGCCTGCGTGGCGCCGAACATTCGCATCAGTTTCAACCGATCACGGCTTGCCGCGACATGCGCACGGGCGGCGGCGATGGCGCCCGTCAATTGCGGCGCCTCCGCAAGCATGGCCTTGACCAGGAACTGCGAGTCCGATTTCGGCTCGCCTTTTGCCGTCAGGAAGATCTTCTCCAGCATTTCGGCGCGCCTGGCATCGTCCCGCTCCCGGCCGGCAAGCCTGAGGCCATAGGCAACCTCCTGCGCCTTGGCGCCGCCCTTGTGGTCGGCAAGCGACAGATAAAGCTCCAGCATGCCGCCCGAAAGCTCCGGCAACGGCCAATATTGCGCCGCGATCCGGCTTTCCGTATCGCCCACGGCAAGGCCGAGACTGTCGCGCAGAACCGCCTCCACGCCGCCCCGTCGTTCGGCAGCCGCCGTGAAGCGGCGAATCGCGTTGCGGTTGGCGACGATGTCGGCGAGCAGGTTCTCCAGCCCGGATTCATCGCCGAGATTGAGCACATAGGCGAAAGCCTGGGCAAGGGTGCTGCCCTCTTCCGGCGCCGTTGCCGTCAGCAGCGCCCGGCGCGCATCGGAAAGCAGTGCCGCCGCCGCGCGATCGTCGAGGACCGAGAAATGCCCGGCAACATTGGCCTCCAGCGGGAATTGGTGCAGCAGCGCTTCGCAAAAGGCATGGATCGTCTGGATCTTCAATCCGCCCGGCGTTTCCAGCGCCTTCGCAAACAGCCGCCGCGCCTCGGCAAGCTTCAGCGCATCTGGCGCCGTACCCTCGATCTGCATGATCCGCCGACTGAGATCTTCGTCGTCGAGCACCACCCAGTCCGCCAGCCGTTCGAAGACGCGGTTCGACATTTCGGAGGCCGCGGCCTTGGTATAGGTCAGGCAGAGAATGGCGGAAGGCCGTGCGCCGGCAAGCAGCAGACGAATGACACGCTGGGTCAGGACATGCGTCTTGCCGGAACCGGCATTGGCCGAGACCCAGGCCGAGCGCTCGGGATCGGAGGCGATTGCCTGTTGAATCGTCGTCCAGCCGATCCAGGCGCCGGGATCGTCGTCATTCGGAAGAGCGGTCTGGTCACTCATCGCCGCCGCCTTCCTCGGTCTCGGCCGTCGACCATTCGGAGACGCGGGCGAGATGATCGAAATCGCCGCCGAAATCAAACTGCTGCGCCGGAATGAGCCGCGAGGTAAAGCCCTTTTCGCCGGACTGGAGCAAACTGACGAACTTGAGCAGCTGGTCGATCGAGTCCGCGGCGAGGTCCATCGCTGATTTTGCTTTGTCGCTGCGGGCCGAGTTCTCATTGTTCACCGTATCGACCTGGAACCGACGGCCCGGACGCAGGCGGACATAGAGCAGATCCTGCGGGATGAGACTGCCGGCATCGCGGAAGGCGCCGGCGTTCAGAGCCGCCGCTTCCAGCGCGAGCTGCGGATCGAGAAGCGCGCGCGCCTGTGCCGGTGAGGGGTTGTAGCCGGTCTTGTAATCGATGATATCGGCCGCCCCCGGTCCTGTAATATCGATCCGGTCCGCAACGCCGTTCAGTCGGATATTGATCGCCTCCAGCTCCACGCCGCCGCGCACTTCCGTCAGCGTCCTGCGGATGGCGGGGCGTCGTCCGGCCTCCCATTCGAGGAAGGCACGGGCTACCTCGCGAAAGCGCGGCCGCCAGACAGCATCGATATGCGGCGGCAGCTTCTCCATGTCGAAAAGCTCGGCAACGATCCCCTCCATCGCCGCTGCCGCCTCCGGCGTGCCGGCCACATGCGCCTCGCGGATGAACCGGTCGATGATCGTGTGATAGAGCGTTCCGCGTTCTGCCGCTCCCGGATCGCGGTTGAACGCGTCGACCGGATCGAGCCGCAGGATGCGACGGGCATAGATGGCGTAGGGATCGCGGCGCAGCCGTCCGACCTCGCTGAAGGAATAGGATTTCGGCTGCAGCGCCAGCGGCGGTTTCGGCGAGGGCCGCTGCGCCGGTGCCTGGTCCTCTCCCCGATCGATGAGACCGGCCCATTGCAGATACCGGTTGCCGCGCTCTCTCAATGCCGCCTCAAATGCCTCTCCGCCGAGCGCCAGCAGCCGCTGCAGCCAGCGTGAGGCGACTGTCGGCGTCGAACCTTGGCGCAGCGCTCTCGAATAGATCAGGTGGCGAGTGCCGTTCGCCATCTCGAAATCATGCGCCAGCTGGCCGATGCGCCGCTCCGGCGGTTCGAGCCCGATCTCCGTCTTCATCATGCGCGGAATGAAGGGATTGTTGGCGCTCTGCCCTGGCCAGGAGCCTTCGTTCAATCCGCCGAGGATCAGCGTGTCGACGCTCTGCAGGCGGGCTTCCAGCGTGCCGAAGATGAAGAGGCGGGGATGGCTGAGGGCCCGTGGCTTCACCGCATGGCCGGCGGCGAGCGCGGCCATGATGTCGATCCATTGCGGCCCGTCGGCCTCCATCTGGCCGTCCGTGTCGATCACTTCGCCAAGAAGCGAGGCAAGGGCGTCGCCTGCCTCGTGCGACCAGAGATCGGCAAGATTGCCGTGCGGATCTGCCGCGACCGCCTCCAGCGAACGGCCGGTCCGCTCCGCCCATTCGGACAGCGTGAAACGCGCCGTCTTGCCGCGCTCTTCCGGCCGGTGCCGGACCAGCGCGGAGGCAAGCGGCTCGGTTGCGCGGGTGACCCGGCGGGCAAGTTCGGATGCGGCATTGGCCGCCTCGGCTGGCAGCGCCTTGCGCCATTGCGGCGCGTGTCGGTCCAGGGCCTGTTCGCCGAGCTGGTGGGTCAGGAGCGATTCGAGCGCGTTGATATCCACCTCCGCCACGCCGCCGCGCAGCGCCAGCAGCTCGAGCGCTTCGGTTGCAGAAATCAGGGCATCGCGCTCGAGGCCGAAGCGCGCCAGCGGATGTTTGAGCAGCGACACGATCGCCACCGGATCGCCCGGCCGCAGCGCCGCCTCCAGCAGCAGTTGCAGCAGGGTGCCCTGCGGCGTCGCCGAAAGCGGGGTGCCGGCCGAATCGTCGGCGAGAATCCCGAAGCGGGAAAGTTCCGCCATCACCCGACGGGCGAGATTGCGGTCCGGCGTGACCAGCGCTGCCCGGCTCTCGCCGTCCCGTCCCGGCCTTTCCAACGCCAGCCTGAGGGCGATGGCAATCGCGGTTGCTTCCTCGCGCTCATTGGCGGCTTCGATCAGCGAAACATCGGCAAAGGCTGAATCCAGCGCTCCCTCGGGCAGCGCGCTCTTCCAGGCTCCCCAGTCGCTGGTCGCCTCTGCCGGCGCGAGCGCGCGCGACAGGACTTCGGCGCGCCGGTCGAGATCGGCCTCCGGCCTGTCAAGCAGACTGATGTCGGCCCGTGTCAGCCTCAGCCTCTTCAGCAGCGAGGACAGGCCATATTGCGGATGGCTCCGGCTGGCCGGGTTGGCATGCTGGCCCGGCGCCGGCTCCGGCGCCACCATTTGCCAATGCCTCTCGGGCATGGAGAGATCGAGGCCGGGAAGGACGATCACGCCTTCAGGCAGATTGGCAACGGCGGCGATGAGATCGGCCGTGGCAGGAACCGAACCCGTCGAACCGGCGATGATAATCGGCCCGGCCGGCTTCGCCGCCGAAATCCTGGCTGCTTCGGCCCGCAGAATGGCGTTTCTGTGCCGGGCCGGCGAGGACTTGCCAAGCTCGGAAAGCCGCTCCGGCCAAAAGGCGCTGGCGATCTGCAGGAACTCCGCCGTCAGCTGCCACCAGGCGGCGTAGTCGCCGGTGTCGAGTTTCGACAGTTCCGACCAGTCAAGATCCTCGGTTTCGATGGAATCGATCAGCTCCGCGAGGTTGCGGGCGAGCCAGATCGCATCCGCCGGGCTTGCCGGCGCAACGAGCGGCGAGTCGGAATGGATGTGACGGACGATCTCCGGCAGTTTGTTTCGCCAGGCAAGGATCAGCCGCGCCAGTTCCAGGAGCCGGGCGGTATTCGACAGCGGCTGGGCGAGATCGATCGTCGCCGGCAACGCCTCTTCGAAATATCCGCTGTCGTCATCAGTTTCGCCGAGAGGACGGATTACCGGCAGGATCGCCGAGCGGCCGCCGAGCAGGTCGACGAATTCCGAGCGCAGCACGCGCACGGCGCGGCGGGTCGGCAGGTAGATCGTCACCCTGGCGAGCGACAGCGGATCATCGGGCTCATGCCGAAAGAGGGGCGTCAGGCGGCCGTCGCAAAGCGTCGTCGCCAGCGTTTTCAGGAAGGGCAGGCCCGCCGGGATCGTCAGGATGCGTGGCTGGTGCCGGTCCGCCATGAGCTCACGCGAACGCCCGCAGTCGGCGGATCGCTTCCTCCGCTTCGCCGATCGCCTCTGGCGTTCCTACAGTCAGCCAATGGCCTTCGAGCATAATGCCGAACAGCCGTCGGCGCGCGATCGCCTTGTCGAAATAGATATTGAGGTTGAAAGCATCCTTCGGCGCATCATCAAGCAGCGCCGGGCTCATGGCGATCGCCCCGGCATAGACGACGGGATTGGACGGATCGTCGCGATACCGCGTCAGCCGGCCATCTGCACCGAGGCTGAAATCGTTCTTGCCGTTGTGACCCGTCGTATCCTCAATCCTGACGCAAAGCAGCGCCATGTCCATGTGCTCTGCATCGAAGAATCCGGCTAAGCGTTGCAGATTCGTCGGCCGTCCCGGCTGTTCGCCGATCCAGAAGAGATCGGCATTCATGACGAAGATGTCGTCACGGTCCAGCAGCGTCAGGCCCTTCGCGAGCCCTCCACCGGAATTCATCAGCCCGTCCCGCTCGTCTGATACGACGATGTCGAGGCCGCGATATTTGCCGAGATGGTCGAGCATCTGGTCGGCATGATGGTGAACGTTGACGACGGCCCGCTCGACGCCAGCCGAAACCAGCGCGTCCAGCGCATAATCGATCATCGGCTTGCCGTCGATCTTCACCAGCGGCTTCGGAATCGTATCGGTGATCGGGCGCATGCGGGTCCCGAGACCCGCGGCCAGTACCATGGCTTGTCTGATGGTCATCTTGATCCGGAACTTATGATTCGCTCTGGCCTATTCCAGCCCTTGCGCACCAATCGCGCAAGGGGGCAAGCGCCTCATGCTCGAGCGCGACCTGGAGATAGGCGAGTGTGCGCGGCATATGTCTGAGGTAGCCGGGCTTGCCGTCCCGCTGGAGCAGCCGCACCCAGAGACCGGCAAGCTTGCAATTGCGCTGCGCCGACATGATCGCCCAGGCTTTCAGGAATCCGGCTTCGTCGAAGCCGCCCTGCGCGCGGCGAAGCGCCAGATAATCGTCCATCAGCTGCCGGAAAAGCGGCGGTTCGATCGTGACGCGGGCGTCCTGGACGATCGAGGCAAGGTCATAGGCCGTGGGGCCGATCATGGCGTCCTGGAAGTCGATGAGACCGATTTTTTTGATGCCGCTTTCCTGTTCGCGCCAGATGATGTTTGGCGAATGGAAGTCGCGCAGCAGCAGGTTGGTTTCAGCCGATCGCAACTCGTCGATCAGATGGTCCCAGATCGCAAGATATTCCACGCGTTTGGCATCCGCGGGTGCCGTGCCGCGCTTCCAGGCGATATGCCAGTCGAGCATGAGCTGCACTTCCATTTTCATCGCCGTGCGGTCGAAGTCCGGAATGTGATGCGTATGCGTTGTCGAAACCGGGATATCCTGCGGAATCTGCATGGAATGAAGATGGGCAAGGCAGGCAACGCTTTGCCGGTAACGATCGGCGATCGGCCGTCCGTCGTCATCGAGCACGCCTTCGGTGCCAAGATCTTCGATCAGCAAAATGCCTTGCTCATAATCGACCTTATAAATCTCCGGCGTCGCAAAACCGCGCTCACGCAAGGCATCGGCAATGGCGACGAAGGGATAGGCGTTCTGTGCGAGATGCGCGACCTTGGGATAGGACTTGCCGTCATGGACCGGCGGTCCCTCGGGATGCGGGCGCCAATCCATCAGTATTTTTCGCGGGGCGGCGTCCGGATAAATCGCCTCATAGGCGCGCAGCGAGGCATCGCCGGTCAGGAAGCGGCGTTTGACATCGGGATAGCCGGCTTCGTCGAGGAAAGCGCGGATCGCCAGGACCCTTCGGATGCGCGAGGCCTGCGGGTCCAAGGCCTTGATCGTTGCCCGGCGGCCGCTGCCCTCATGTTCCAAGCCCAGTGCTATACGCTCGGCGGGCAGTTCGCCCTCTGCCATCCCGGGCCATTCGACGAGGCAGATGCCGTTCTCCAGGGCTTCGTCGAAGCCGAGTTCCGTCAGTTCGGCCGGATCGCCGAGCCGGTAGAGATCGAAATGCGAAATGGGAATGCGCAGATCGTAGGATTGCACCAGCGTGAAGGTTGGGCTCGGGACTTCGAGCCCCTCGTCGTCGGCCATGGCGCGCAGGATCGCACGGGCAAGCGAAGATTTGCCCGCACCGAGATCGCCGGAAAGAGCAAGGCAATCGCCGGCTTTCAGGGCGAGCGCCAGATCGTCGCCGAAGCGGATGGTCGCCGCTTCGTCCTTCAGAAAAACCGAGATCGTATCGCCGGTCGTCATTCGGCGGCGGCGGAATGCGGGATGTCGACCGAAGGAATGCGGCAGACCACGGTCGTGCCCTTGCCCGGCTCGCTATCGATCGTCACGTCGCCGTGATGCAGGCTGACGAAGCTGTCGACGATCGATAAGCCGAGGCCGGCGCCGCCGCGTTTGCCGCTTTTTGCCCCCGTCGCGAACCGGTCGAAGACGGTCGCGATCATGTCGGGTGAAATCCCGGGGCCGCGATCACTGACGGCGAACACGAAATCCGAGCCTTCGCGATGGCATTCGAGCGCGATCGAGGTGCCCTCGGGCGAGAAATTCGCCGCATTGGCAAGCAGCTTCAGCAGGATCTGCTTCAACCGCTGCGGATCGGCGATGATCGAGCCGAGATAGGCAGGCGCGGTGATTTCGAGCGCGACGCCGCTTTCGTGCAGCCGGTCGGCGATCTGCATCGAGACGTCGTCGAGCAGGTCGTTGAGATCAATCTCGGCATAGTTGAGCCGCATAATGCCGGCATCGACGGTCGCAAGATCGAGGATATCGTTGACGAGCGTCAGTAGAACCGAGGACGAGGTCGAAATGTGGTCGATATATTCGGCCTGCCGGTCATTCAGCGGCCCAACGCCCTGCGTGCGCAGCAGATCGGTAAAGCCGATGATATTGGTCAGCGGTGAGCGAAGTTCATAGGAAACATGCTGAACGAAGTCGTTTTTCAATTCGTCGGCTTTGCGCAACGCCTCGTTCTTCTCGGTCAACGCCCGCTCGGCCCGCACGCTGTCGGTCATATTGACGAAGGTCAGCATGGTCTGCGCGTTCGGCAGCGGGATGACGGCGTAATCGAGCACGAGGCCGGAGAAGAGTTCCAGCGTCCCCTGGCTCGAGCGGCGCTCGTCATCGAAGCTGGTGATCAGTTCCGCGAAGGTCTTCCAGCCGTCCGGCCGGTCATAGGACGGTGCGCAGGCCTCGCCCAAGGCGCGGATATGAGTGCCGGGCTTGGCTTCGATTTCGGTAATGCCCCAGAGCGCCCGGAAGGCCGGATTCGACAGGCGGATGCGGCCATCAGGCCCGAATACCGCCACCCCTTCGGAAAGATGATCGATCGTTTCGCCCTGCACCTTGACCAGCGTGTTGTAGCGCGTTTCGAGATCGACCTGTTCGGTCAGATTTTCGAAAACCCAGGTCGCGCCGCCCTGCGGGTGGGCGGTGGCAAAGACGCGCAGCGTCTGGCCGTTGGGCAGGTGCCAGAGATCCGATTGCGTGTCGAGCGCGCGATAGACGGAAAGGGCCGCTTCCTTCCAGCTTTTCCAGTTGAGCTGGTCCGGCAGCTTCTTGGCCGCCCGCAGCCGCTCGAGCAGTTCGCTATTGTCGGGCCGGCTTTCAAGGAAGGCGATATCCAGTTCCCACAGGGCGACGAAGGCCTGGTTGTAGAATTGCAGCCGGCGCTCGCCGTCGAAGATGGCGACGGGTGTGGCGAGATGGTCGAGCGTTTCGGCATGGCTCTTCAGCGTCCGTTCCAGCTCGGCGCGGACCGCTTCGATGTCGGACACATCGATTGCAATTCCGGCCGAACCGCCGGGAACCTTGACGTCGACGACGTCGAAGAATGTCCGATTGCCGCGCACGACCGTCGAGATCGTGTCATGGAAAGGCGATTCCGGCGTCGTCACCGCGCGAATGCGTTCGCGCGCCACGGTCGTCAGCATCTCGCGGCCTTCGTTGATCGCCTGCTGCGGCGAGCGTGCCTCGACCGCGTCGCCATAAGCCTGGTTGACCCAGGTGAGGCGGCCCGCCGGGTCGCGCTGCCAGGCCGGCATGTCGATCGCGTCGAGCATGGTCTGGAAGGCCGAGATCGAGGTCATCAGCCGGTCGCGCTCGATCCTGAGTTCGGCAAGCTCGGCGCGCAGATTGTTGAGCGCCACGAAGCGGACAAAGGCGCGTCCGCCGGAAACCCGGCCCTGCGCCTCGAGGATTTCATCGCGGATGGTTTCGACCACCATATCGAAGCTCTGCGCGCCGTCGCGCAGCCGGTCGATCGCCTTTTCCAGATCGGCGGCCGAATGCGATTTCAGCCAGAGGCCGAAGGCCAGGAATTCGCCGTCCTGCGGTGCGCCGGTTTCGGGCGGAAGCTGGCCGAGAAGCTCGGGGCGCGCATTGCCGTCCCAGATGACGATGCGCCGGTTCTTGTCGGCGATCAGCGCCTGATATTGCGAAATGCGCTGCTGGGCATCGGAGAGCGCCGAGCGGATTTCCCGGCTCTCGTTTTCCAGATTGCCGCGCTGGCGCACGAGCCAGAGCGTGGAAAGCAGGGCCGCCGAGATGACGCCGATGACGACGGAAACGCCGACGACCTGCGAGGAGGTGAAGAGATGAGCCGATGCGGCCGCCTGCTGCTCGCCCTGTGCCAGAACCGGCCGCGCCAGGGCGGCTAGCGCCGTGCCGGCCGCGCAGGTTTTCAGGAAGCGCGCCAATGATCCATGCTCTTGCTTTGCGGCTTTGCGCGCCGTTGCAGATTTATAGTCTTGGCCTGCCGAGAGCGGGCGGCGACCGGCGCGAGCGCCGTCATCCGCCTGACCGGGCAGGCTGTTTTTCATTTCCGACATCCGCGGTATGTCTCCGTCCTTCAATGTGCCGCATTACGACAAGACATCCCATTTTCGGAGCGGTCGGACGGGGTCCGGCGTCCCGAATCAAGTCTTAAAACAATACTTCGGAAGGGAATCGGCGGGAAGGGAGCGGCCAAAAAAATAAGCCGCGGCATTTGTCAATGCCGCGGCTTCTACATCTTGTGGATATCGACGACGAGATCAATATCTGTAGTGGTCGGACTTGAACGGACCCTGCGGCTTCACGCCGATATAGGCTGCCTGCTCTTCGCTGAGCTGGGTAAGCTTCACGCCGAGCTTGTCGAGATGCAGGCGCGCGACCTTCTCATCGAGATGCTTCGGCAGGATATACACCTTGTTCTCGTACTGGCCGGGCTTGGTGAAGAGTTCGATCTGCGCCAGCGTCTGGTTGGTGAAGGAAGCCGACATCACGAAGGACGGATGTCCGGTCGCATTGCCAAGGTTGAGCAGACGGCCTTCGGAGAGAAGAATGATGCGGTTGCCCTTGGGGAACTCGATCAGGTCGACCTGCGGCTTGACGTTGGTCCACTTGAGGTTACGCAGCGCGGCGACTTCGATTTCGTTGTCGAAATGGCCGATGTTGCCGACGATCGCCATGTCCTTCATCTGCCGCATATGGTCGATGCGGATGACGTCCTTGTTGCCGGTCGTGGTGATGAAGATATCGGCCGACGAAACGACGTCTTCGAGCAGCACGACTTCATAGCCGTCCATGGCGGCCTGCAGAGCGCAGATCGGATCGGCTTCCGTAACCTTGACGCGGGCGCCGGCGCCGGAGAGCGAGGCAGCCGAACCCTTGCCGACGTCGCCGTAGCCGCAGACGACGGCGACCTTGCCGGCCATCATCACGTCGGTGCCGCGGCGGATGCCGTCGACCAGCGATTCCTTGCAACCGTACTTGTTGTCGAACTTCGACTTGGTGACGGAGTCGTTGACGTTGATCGCCGGGAAGGGCAGCAGGCCCTTCTGGCTGAGCTGGTAGAGGCGGTTGACGCCGGTCGTCGTTTCCTCGGTGACGCCCTTGATGGCATCGCGCTGCTTGGTGAACCAGCCCGGGGAAGCGGCAAGCCGCTTCTTGATCTGGGCGAAGAGGATTTCCTCTTCTTCGGAATGCGGGTTGGAGAGCACGTCCTCGCCGGCTTCGGCGCGGGCGCCGAGCAGGATGTACATGGTGGCGTCGCCGCCGTCATCGAGGATCATGTTGGAAAAGCCGCCATCGGCCCACTGGAAGATCTTGTCGGTATAGGTCCAATAGTCCTCGAGCGACTCGCCCTTGATGGCGAAAACCGGAACGCCGGCGGCGGCGATCGCGGCAGCGGCATGATCCTGCGTCGAGAAGATGTTGCACGAGGCCCAGCGGACTTCGGCGCCGAGCGCCACCAAGGTTTCGATCAGCACGGCCGTCTGGATGGTCATGTGCAGCGAACCGGTGATGCGTGCGCCCTTCAGCGGCTTTGCCTCGCCGAACTCGGCGCGGCAGGACATCAGCCCCGGCATTTCGGTTTCGGCGATCGTAATTTCCTTGCGGCCGAAATCCGCAAGCCCGATATCGGCGACGACATAATCTTTTTCAGTGCTCATAGAGGTCTCCAGGCTGAAAAACGTCTCAAAAATTGGCGCAGGCGCAGGCAAGCGCACGGCATGTCAGCCGTTTAGCAGGCTTCGTCAGGGATGGCAATAAGGATATAAAGAAGTCTTTATATGTTTATATGAACTCGCCCGAGCTCACATTTCCTCGCCGAACTTGTTCTGGATCAGCTGATCCAGGGCCTCCAGGGCTTCCTGAGCTTGGCTGCCGCTTGCCGAGACGACGACGCTGGAGCCGGGGCTTGCGGCAAGCATCATGAGACCCATGATCGAGGTGCCGCCGACCGTCATTCCATCTTTGGAAACGGTGATGGCCGCATCGAAATTCTCGACCATCTGCACGAATTTAGCGGAAGCGCGAGCGTGAAGGCCGCGCTTGTTGATGATAAGGAGTTCCCGGGAAAGCGATGTCATGAAGCGCCGTTATTTTCCGCTGAGCACGCGGCTCGCGACATTGATATATTTCCGCCCGGCTTCGGAAGCCTCCACCAGCGCCTTCTCCATGTTGTTCTCGCCGCGTACGCCGGCGAGCTTGATCAGCATCGGCAGGTTCATGCCGGCAATGACTTCGGTGTGGCCGCTGCTCATGACCGAGATGGCGAGATTGGACGGCGTGCCGCCGAACATGTCGGTCAGGATGACAACGCCATGGCCGTCATCGGCGCCGGAAACGGCTTGCAGAATGTCCTGCCGTCTCTGGTCCATATCGTCTTCGGGGCCAATACAGACCGTCTCGATGAATTTCTGAGGACCGACGACGTGCTCGACAGCATGACGAAACTCTTCAGCCAGCTTGCCATGAGTGACAAGCACAAGTCCGATCATGATATTACTGCTCCCATATACGCAAACGGTGGCCCCAATATCGCAATGCAGCAATTACGTCCACCGGTGGGGGCACATCTTGGCCATGAAAAGCCGAAGTGCAAGATAAAAATGCAAATATATAAGGCAGATTGATCAATCCGGATGGCCTCAATCTCCGATATCAGGGGCTTTTGCCATCAGGATCGCAAGCGGTGAAGACACGCCTGTGAGCAACCGCAATGCGGGAAGTGAAACACCGGCGGCAAGGCTGACGATCTCGCCCTCTGGAGGCACGCGGTTTTCGCCGGAAGCGCTGCCCGGAAGCACGGCATAATGCATGGCCGCCTGAGGGACGTGGTCCTGCCGAACGATGCCGGTGCCGCGAAGTTCGATGAGCCCGGCGATCGACGGCGGGCAGGTGGCGATCACCGTACCGGTCTCTCCCGACAGAAGCACCTGATCATCGGCGACCAGCGCCGTGAACAGCCCGAGGCGGCGCGCCTCGGTCATGCAGGTGAAAGCCAGCATCGATTTCCCCCAGCCCGAGGGACCGCTGAACAGCAGCCCCGTTCTGCCGACGACGATCGCCGTGGCATGGATATTGGCAGCCGCCGTCATGCGGCTGGATCGAGGGGCAGGGCGAGGATAAAGCGCGCGCCGAGCACCTGCCCGCTGTCGGCATCGGTAATGTTCTCTGCTCTGAGCGATCCGCCATGCGCCTCGGCGATCTGGCGGCTGATCGATAGCCCGAGCCCGGAATTCTGGCCGAAGCCTTCCGATTCCGGCCGGTCTGTATAAAAGCGCTCGAAGATGCGGTCGATATTTTCCGCCTGGATGCCGGGACCGTTGTCTTCGATCGTGGTGACACAGCGCGACCGTGTCCGCATCAGCCGCACGGTAATCCTGCCGTCCTTTTCGGGGACGAAGGAGCGGGCGTTCTCGATCAGATTGGTGACGATCTGGCCGATGCGCAGGTCGTGACCGTTGACGACGAAGCGCGTCTTGATGTTCGGCTTGCGTTCGATCGCATAGTCGATCTGCACCTGCTTTTTGCTGCCCCTGATCTGGCGCGAGACTTCGATCAGGTCGCGCAGCAGCACCTCCATGTCGATGGAGGCGGCGTCGACGCGTGCAAGTTCGGCATCGAGCCGCGAGGCGTCGGAAATATCGCTGATCAGGCGATCGAGGCGGCGGACATCGTGCTGAATGACATCAAGCAGCCGTTTCTTGGAATCCTCCGACCTCGCGAGCGGCAGTGTTTCGACGGCGCTGCGCAGCGAGGTCAGCGGGTTTTTGAGCTCGTGGCTGACATCGGCGGCAAAGCTCTCGATCGCGTCGATGCGATCATAGAGCGCTGTCGTCATCTCGCGTAAGGCGATGGAGAGATTGCCGATTTCGTCCTGGCGGGCGGAAAAGTCTGGAATTTGCTCACGTGTCTTGGCGCCGCGGCGAACGCGGATAGCGGCCGCCGAGAGACGGCGCAACGGATTGGCGATCGTCGATGAAAGCACCAGCGACAGCAGTACGTTGACGAGCGTCGCCACACCGAAGACGCGCATGATGGCCAGCCGTTCGGCATGGACGATATTGTCGATGTCACCCGCTTGTGTCGACAGCAGCAGCACGCCGAGTACGGCGCGGAAGCGCTGGATCGGAACGGCGACGGAAACGATGAGCTCGCCTTTTTCGGTGGTGCGCACGACTGCGCCGCGCACGCCGGTCAGCGCGTTCATCACCTCGGGATAGATCGAGCCGTCGCCGCCCGGTGCTTCCTTGTAGAGTGGCAGATTGCCCGGCTGCAGCGCCTTGTTGAACAACGTCGCGAACCAATCGCTCCAGGTCTGCTTCTCTTCTTCGACCGGCGGCAGGTCGAAGCGCAGCACCTGGCCGCGCGAATAGAGGTGGCGCGAATCGAGCAGCAGATTGGCGTCGGCATCGAAGATGCGCGCGCGTGTGCGTGTCGGCGAGATCAGTCGGCGCAGGACCGGCGCGACCTTTTCCGGATCGATCGGAAATTCCAGATCCTCGTCGTTCGGCACCGGGGTGATGCTCTGGCCGGCCTGCAGTTCGAGCAGCTTTTGCGGATCGATGGTGATTGAGTTCGTATCGACCGACGCGGAGGCCGAAACGGCGCCGGCAATGATTTCACCCTGCGTCAACAGGCTTTCGGCGCGGGCGTCGATCAAGCCCTCCCGAAACTGGTTGAGATAGAGAATGCCGCCGACGAGCACCACCAGCGCGACGAGGTTGAAGAACAGGATGCGTCGCGTCAGGCTCGAAAACACCGCATTGCCGAAGATGCGGCGGATCAGCGTAAAGGGATGCGACCAACGGCGGCCCCGGACGCGACGGGTGCTCACGCCCTCCGCATCGTCCAAATCCCTTTCCTGCACCAACTGTGCCAATGACAGGCCCTTTCGAAAGGTTGGGCCGGATAAACCGGCCGGCAACCTTCAATATTTCCAGCTGTGCCGCTCGGGCTCAAGCTGCTTCGCGGAAGCGGTATCCCACTCCGTAGAGCGTTTCAATCATATCAAAGTCGGTATCGACCATCTTGAATTTCTTGCGCAGCCGCTTGATGTGGCTGTCGATGGTCCGGTCGTCGACATAGACCTGCTCATCATAGGCTGCATCCATCAGCGCGTCGCGGCTTTTCACGACGCCGGGGCGCTGCGCCAGCGAATGCAGAATCAGGAACTCGGTCACCGTCAGCGTCACTGCCTCGCCCTTCCAGGTGCAGGTATGGCGCTCCTGGTCCATGACCAGCTGTCCGCGCTCCAGCGAGCGGGCCTGCTGCACCGCGCCGGCTTTCGGCGCACCGCTAGGGCTCGTGCCGCTGGCGGCTGTGGCTTCGCGGCTCGAGGCGCGGCGCAGGACGGCGCGGACGCGCTCCACCAGCAGGCGCTGCGAGAAAGGCTTGGTGATGAAATCGTCCGCGCCCATCTTCAGGCCGAACAGTTCGTCGATCTCCTCATCCTTGGAGGTGAGGAAGATGACGGGAATGTCGGACTTCTGCCGCAGGCGGCGCAACAGTTCCATGCCGTCCATACGCGGCATCTTGATATCGAAGATCGCCAGCTGCGGCGGTCGCGCCAGAAGGCCGTCGAGCGCCGAAGCACCGTCCGTATAGGTCTCGACCTTATATCCTTCGGCTTCCAGTGCAATCGACACCGAGGTGAGGATGTTGCGGTCGTCGTCAACGAGCGCGATTGTGGCCATGGTGTTGGTCTCCGTCATCAGTGCGCAATCTCCCGGATTTTGGTCGTCCCCAGGCGGTCTCAATGACCGGATGCGCTTATGGAGGATAAAGGTGGAACAAATTGTGGCAAAGATAAAGGGGAAGATTGTTGTAAAATTCCATGGCATCCAAAAGTTGTGTGTCGAAATGTTTCAACGTGGCTCTTCAAACGATTTAAAAAGAATGAAACAAATTTAAATCGATTAATTATTTGATATTACTATATTTTCTCGATTTTTGTCTCTTGTCTTTTAAAATTTCTCCCCGTATTTTCTCGCTTAGTTTTAACGGCAACGCGCCTGAGCAAAGGGAACTAGCCATGGAAAAGTTCGGAGTTCATAACCCGGCAACGGAGCTTGCAACGGTTGGATTGGGCGGCGCAGCCAGCGTCCGCTATAACTTTTCCGCTGCAGCGCTCTATGAAGAAGCGATCCGCCGGGGTGAAGCCGAACTGACCGCTCAGGGCGCGCTTCGGGCCCTCACCGGTCAGCATACGGGCCGTTCGCCGCGCGACAAATTCGTCGTTCGCGATGCCAATACCGATGGCCAGATCTGGTGGGACAACAACAAGCCGCTCTCGCCGGAGCATTTTGCCCTGCTGCGCGACGACATGCTGGCGCATGCAGCGGGCAAGGATCTGTTCGCCCAGGATCTTGTCGGCGGTGCCGAGGAAGGCCATGCCCTGCCGACCCGCGTCATCACCGAATTGGCCTGGCATTCGCTGTTCATCCGCAATCTGCTGATCCGCCCCGAGGCGGCGGCGCTGCCGACCTTCGTGCCGAAGCTGACGATCATCGATCTGCCGAGCTTCAAGGCCGATCCGGCCCGCCACGGCTGCCGCTCGGAAACGGTGATCGCCTGCGATCTCACGAACGGACTCGTTCTCATCGGCGGCACCTCCTATGCAGGCGAAATGAAGAAGTCGGTCTTCACCGTGCTCAACTACCTCTTGCCGGCCAAGGGTGTCATGCCGATGCACTGCTCGGCCAATGTCGGCCCGGACGGTGACGCAGCGGTCTTCTTCGGTCTTTCCGGCACCGGCAAAACGACGCTTTCGGCCGATCCGGCGCGCACTCTGATCGGTGACGACGAACATGGCTGGAGCGAAAACGGCATCTTCAACTTCGAAGGCGGCTGCTACGCCAAGACCATCCGCCTTTCGGCCGAGGCCGAGCCGGAAATCTACGCAACGACGCAGCGCTTCGGCACCGTGCTCGAAAACGTCGTCCTCAACGAACGTCGCGAGCCCGATTTCGATGACGGTTCGCTGACGGAAAACACCCGTTGCGCCTACCCCATGCATTTCATCCCGAACGCTTCGGAAACCGGCCGCGCCGGACATCCGAAGACGATCATCATGCTGACCGCCGATGCCTTCGGCGTCATGCCGCCGATCGCGCGCCTGACGCCCGATCAGGCGATGTATCACTTCCTCTCCGGCTACACCGCCAAGGTGGCCGGCACCGAAAAGGGTGTCGTCGAGCCGGAAGCGACCTTCTCCACCTGCTTCGGTGCGCCCTTCATGCCGCGTCACCCGGCCGAATACGGCAACCTGCTCAAGGAGCTGATCAGCCGCCACGGCGTCGAGTGCTGGCTCGTTAACACCGGCTGGACCGGCGGCGCCTACGGCACCGGCAAGCGCATGCCGATCAAGGCAACGCGCGCCCTTCTCGCTGCCGCCCTCAGCGGCAAACTCGGCCAGCTCGAATTCCGTACGGATACGAATTTCGGCTTTGCCGTGCCGGTTTCCGTCGATGGCGTCGACGGCGGCATTCTCGATCCGCGCTCGACCTGGGCCGATAAGGCAGCCTACGACGCGCAGGCCGAAAAGCTGGTCTCGATGTTCATCGCCAACTTCGCCAAGTTCGAAGATCACGTCGATGGCGGCGTCCGCGATGCGGCCCCGGGCGTAAAGGCCGCCGCCGAATAAGAAGCGCAAGCAATTCCAGCAAAAGTGTGCAGCGGTTCTGCCAGGCAAAGCGCGAAGCGCTTTTGCCGGGAATTACGCTAAACAGAATCTCTGATTCACGTGAAACCCGGCATCGCAGGATAGCCGGGTTTTCTCGTTGATGGCCGATGTTTTCAATTGCCGGCCGATATGAGATAGAACGCCGCATGGCCAGCGACGCGCTCTACATCGATGACAGGATCACCATCGCGGGATGGGAGCTGACGGAACAGTTCGTTCTGGCGGGCGGTCCCGGTGGGCAGAACGTCAACAAGGTTTCGACCGCGGTCCAACTGTTCTTCAACATTGCGAATTCGCCTTCCCTCAATGATCGCGTCAAGGCCAACGCGATCAAGCTCGCCGGCCGGCGTATGTCGAAGGACGGCGTGCTGATGATTGAGGCGAGCCGCTTTCGCAGCCAGGACCGCAACCGCGAGGATGCGCGCGAGCGGCTGAAGGAATTGATTCTGGAGGCGGCCAAGCCGCCGCCGCCGCCGCGCAAGAAGACCAAGCCGACCAAAGGTTCGGTCGAGCGCCGTCTGAAGGAGAAATCCGGCCGCTCGGAAGTCAAGAAAATGCGCGTCCGCCCCGGCGGCGGTGAATGACATGCCCGAGCTCCTGAGCGGCATCCGCCATCTGCCGGCATATCTCGACCGGACTCGCCAGGAAGCATTGGTCGAGGTGATCCGTGCCGTCGTCGCCGAAGCGCCGCTCTATGTGCCCGCCATGCCCGGCACCGGCAAGCCGATGTCGGTCAGGATGACCAATTGCGGGCCGCTCGGCTGGGTGACGGACAAGGAGCGGGGCTATCGTTATCAGTCGACGCATCCGGCGACCGGCAGGCCCTGGCCTGAGATGCCGAAGCTTTTGCTTGATATCTGGAATGATGTTTCCGGCTATGGGAAGCCGCCGGAGGCCTGCCTCGTCAATTTCTATTCGGACGACGCCCGCATGGGCCTGCATCAGGATAAGGACGAGCAGGATCTGCAGGCGCCGGTCGTCTCGGTCTCGCTCGGCAACAGCTGCCTCTTCCGGGTCGGCGGCCTCAATCGCAATGATCGCACGCTATCCTTCAAGCTTGCGAGCGGCGATCTGGTCGTGCTGGGCGGCGAGGGGAGGCTTTGTTATCATGGCGTCGACCGCATTTACCCCGCGACATCGACGCTGTTGAAGAACGGCGGCCGCATCAATCTGACGCTGCGCCGCGTTCGTCCGTGAAAATTGATCGCCTGCTATAGTTTTCTGAGCGCGACCTGTTCGATCAGATGATCCTTGCCCTTTTTCAGGATGAGATCGGCGCGCGGCCGCGTCGGCAGGATGTTCTGCCGCAGGTTCTTCAGGTTGATGTTCGTCCAGAGATCTTCGGCGATTTCAAGCGCTTCCGCATCGGTGATCGAGGCGTAGCGATGGAAATAGGAGTTGGGATCGCGGAAGGCGGTTTCCCGCAGCCGCATGAAGCGCGTCACATACCAGTTGTGGATCTGGTCTTCCGCGGCATCGATATAGATCGAGAAGTCGAAGAAGTCGGACACCATCGGCACGATCTTGCCGTCGGCCGGCAGGTCGCGCGATTGCAGCACGTTGATGCCTTCGAAGATCAGAATGTCGGGACGGTCGACGATCTTGTATTCGTCCGGCAGCACGTCATAGACGAGATGCGAATAACACGGCGCCTTCACATCGGGCCGCCCGGCCTTGATCGCCGAGAGGAAGCGCAGGATCGCGCCGGTATCGTAGCTTTCCGGGAAACCCTTGCGCTGCATCAGCTTTTCCCGCTGCAGCACCGCGTTCGGGTGGAGGAAGCCGTCCGTAGTGATGAGATCGACCTTCGGGCTGGAAGGCCAGCGGCCCAGGAGCTCCTTCAGGATACGGGCTGTGGTCGATTTTCCCACAGCGACCGAGCCGGCGATGCCGATGACGAAAGGCGTTTTTGTCACATCCGACATGCTGAGAAAGCGGTTGCGCTGGTCGAACAGCATCTGCGAGGATTCGACATGCGACGAGAGCAGGCGCGACAGCGACAGATAGATGCGCCGGACCTCGTCGAGATCGATCGGGTCGCCCATTGAGCGCAGCCGCTTGACCTCGTCGCCGGTCAGCGTCAGCGGCGTGTCGGCGCGGAATTTCGCCCATTGCTCGGAAGAGAAGAAATGGTAGGGCGAATAGGATTCAGACTGGAAGTGATCCAATATCTCCGGCACCCCGATAATCTCAGTCGCGATACTCATGAACTCTGCCGGCTGGCCTTTTCCTTGAGACCGGACTGCGCGGTTCTGCGCTCGAGTTCGGCCATGACATTCTCTAGCGGTATTTCAGCAATCTTCAATACGACCAATAGGTGATAGAGCACATCGGCGGCCTCATAGGTCAGATTGTCGCGATCGCTGGTCACCGCCGCCATCACCGCTTCGATGGCCTCTTCGCCGAGCTTCTTCGCCGCCTTTGGCTGGCCGGCAGCCACGAGTTTGGCTGTCCAGGACTGCTCCGGTGAGGCTTTCGATCGCTCTTCGACGATGCGTTCGAGGTCGGAAAGGGAAAATCCGCTCATTGTCTGCTCTCAGAGTTCAGTCGAGACGCATGTCGATGCCGCACTTCGACATATAGTGCTTCGCTTCGCTGACGGTATAGGTGCCGAAGTGGAAGATCGATGCGGCGAGCACTGCATTGGCATGGCCTTCCTTCACCCCGGCGACGAGATCGTCGAGATCGCCGACACCGCCGGACGCAATGACCGGCACACGCACGGCATCGGCGATCGTCCGCGTGAGCTCCAGGTCGTAGCCGACCTTAGTGCCGTCGCGGTCCATGGACGTGACCAGCAGTTCGCCGGCCCCACGCGCCACCATCTTCTGCGCGAATTCGACGGCATCGATGCCGGTCGCGTTGCGGCCGCCATGCGTATAGATTTCCCAGGCGCTGAGATTGTCGCCGCCGACCGCTTGCGTGCGCCTGCGCTTGGCGTCGATCGAGACTACGATGCACTGGTCGCCGAACTTGTCGGCCGCCTCGGCGACGAAATCGGGATTGCTGACAGCTGCCGAGTTGATCGACACCTTGTCGGCGCCGCAAAGCAAGAGCTTGCGGATGTCGGCGATGGTTCTGACCCCGCCTCCGACCGTCAGCGGCATGAAGCATTGATCGGCTGTGCGCGACACGACATCGAAAATCGTCTCGCGATTGTCCGAGGAAGCAGTGATGTCGAGGAAACAGAGCTCGTCGGCGCCGGCTGCGTCATAGGCCTTCGCCGCTTCGACCGGATCGCCGGCATCGACGAGATTGAGAAAATTGACGCCCTTGACGACGCGGCCGTCCTTGACGTCGAGGCAGGGAATGACACGGGCCTTGAGGGTCATTACGCAGTCTCCTTGGCCCTGTTGGCCTTGATCAGCGCCAGCGCTTCCTTGGGGTCGATGCGGCCGTCGTAAAGCGCCCGGCCTGAAATCGCCCCTTCCAGCTTCTGCGCGTCGGGCTGCAGCATGCGCTTGATATCTGCGATGGAGGCCAGGCCGCCCGAAGCGATAACGGGAATGGAAACGGTATCGGCGAGTTCCAGCGTCGAGCTCCAGTTGATGCCGGTCAGGATGCCGTCGCGGTCGATATCGGTGTAGATGATCGCGGCAACGCCGGCGCCCTCGAATTTCCTGGCAAGCTCGATGATGCCGAGTTCGGAAGCCTCCGCCCAGCCCTCGACCGCCACCTTGCCGCCCTTGGCATCGATGCCGACGGCGACTTGGCCGGGGAACTTCCGGCAGGCCTCGATGACCAGCTCAGGATTTCTGACGGCGACGGTGCCGAGGATGACCCGCCGCAGCCCGCGCGACAGCCAGGCTTCGATGTGGTCGAGCGTGCGGATGCCGCCGCCGAGCTGCACCGGATTCTTCGTCGCCTTCAGGATCGCCTCGACGGCATCGCCATTGGCCGAATGTCCCGCGAAGGCGCCGTCGAGGTCGACCACGTGCAGCCATTCGAAACCCTGGGCTTCGAAGGACTTCGCCTGGGCGGCCGGATCGGTGTTGTAAACCGTCGCCTGTTGCATGTCGCCGAGCTTGAGACGAACGCATTGGCCGCCCTTCAGATCGATCGCGGGAAAAAGGATCATGTCGTCTTACGTCCGTAGAGTGATCGCTGCCATCAGCGCATTCCACGCATCTACGATATCCGAGCGGAAAAAGACAGCGGCAATGGCGGCTGCGCTCAAAAGCAGCAGAAGCAGAAGGATGACGATGAAGCCGGCACGCACCTGGCGCCAGAAGCCGAGGCGCTTCTTCACCGATGTCTCGATCTCGCGCGCCCGCCGCAGCGCGTCGCTGTTGACGGCGGCGAGCCGGATATCGGGCTCCATCGCCTCCACATAGGTCTCGGCATAGCTCGAAAGAATCTGCGAGGCGCGATCGCGCAGCGTATTGCGCAGGTCGGTAGAGAGATAGTTGCTGGAAACTGCGGCAAGCTCGGCCTCATTGGGCGAACGGCCGGCATTCCGCTTGCGATAGCTGACGACGAAATCGCGCTTTTGCCGCTCGTAAAGGGCGTAGGCAAGCAGGCCGATCAGATCGTCTTCGCTTTCGATATAGAATTCCAGCACCGCTTCGGTGATATCATTTGCATTGATCCCATTGGCGCGCAGCTGCGAATTCTCGTTGCCGGCAAGGAATTCGTGGATCATCGGTCCAGCCTTTCTTTCAATGCCTTGGCCGCGTTGGAAAGCGCTCTTTTATGGAGGGCTTCGTCGACGCGGCGAATGATCGTCCCGTCGGGAAGCCGGATATCCGAGAAGGGAGGCAGAGCCTCCCTGGAGGGCCGCAGCATATAGAACACCTTGCCTGATTTCCGCCAAGCCGGCATCGAGTGCACTCCTGTTCCGCCCTTTCCATAAAGAGGAAATAAGGCGGAGGTATTACGGATTCCAGCGCAGGAAATTGGCGATCAGAGCGAGGCCGAGCTTCTGGCTCTTTTCCGGGTGAAACTGGGCGCCCACCATGTTGTCGCGCCCTACGAGGGCGGTCATCGACCCGCCATAATCGACGGTCGCAATGACATCCTCGGGGTTTTGGGCGGCAAGATGATAGGAATGCACGAAATAGGCGTGCAGTCCCTGCGGCCCGGTGGGAATGCCGTCGAACAGCGGATGTTCGCGCTTCAGGTCGAGCGTGTTCCAGCCGATCTGCGGAATTTTCAAGGCGGGATCGCCAGGTGTCATCTCGATGACGTCGCCTGGGATCCAGCCGAAGCCGTGTGTAACGGTCTTCTCCAGACCACGCGACGACATGAGCTGCATGCCGACGCAGATGCCGAGGAAAGGCCGCGCCTTGTTCTCGACAGCCTCGATCAGCATGTCGCTCATCCCGGGCACGGCGTCCAGTCCGCGCCGGCAATCGGCGTATGCGCCGACGCCGGGCAGCACGATACGATCGGCCGCAGCAACGTCCTCCGCCTTATCGGTGAGATCGATGTGGGCATCGATGCCCGCCTCGCGCGCGGCACGTTCGAAAGCCTTGGTCGCCGAACGAAGGTTGCCGGAACCGTAGTCGATAATCGCGACGCGCATCGTCAGCGTCCTCCATCAAAACCAAAGAGACCAAGCGATGTGGCCTGGCCACGCGGGCTCTTTGCACCGGGCTTGGTCTGCCAGTCCGGTGCGACCGTGTCTTCACTCGCCGCAGGGACCGTCTTGTCAGCAAAATAGACCTGCTCGGCAATATCGAGCTTATCGGCTGCAATGAGGGCGTCCTCATTCCAGCCCTTGGCGGCAAGGTTGCGGATGCGGAAATTCTGGCCCTCGAGACCGACCATTATATTCACGCCCAGCATGATCGCCGCGCCCGCCGGCCCCAGACCGGGTTCGTCCATCAGTGCGCCGCCGATTCCCTGCAAGAGAAACGCCGCGGCCGCATGCAGCCATAGCCGGTGCACCAGCAGCCAAACCCATGGAAACAGGAAGCCGAGCCAGGTGAAGCCGTCGCGAATCGTGCGCACCTCATCGGTCGCTACGCTCGCCCCGCCGGGCGGTGTCAGGAAAATGTAGCTTGAGGTCATTGTCGCCGCTCCCTGGGGGGCTCAGACGAGCGTGCCCTTCGTTGAGGGAACACGGCCCGCCTGTCTCGCATCGATCTCTGTCGCTGCGCGCAATGCGCGGGCGACCGCCTTGAAGCATGTCTCGGCAATATGGTGGTTGTTGGCGCCATAATGGTTGAGAATATGTAAGGTGATGCCGGCGTTCTGAGCGAGCGCCTGGAAGAATTCGCGCACGAGTTCCGTGTCGAAGGTGCCGATCTTCGGCGCGCTGAAGGCGACATTCCAGACGAGGAAGGGACGACCCGAAAGATCGACCGCAGCCTTGGTCATCGTCTCGTCCATGGCGAGATCGATCGAAGCATAGCGTGTGATGCCCCGGCGGTCGCCGAGCGCTTTCGAGATCGCCTGACCGATCGCAATGCCGGTATCTTCGACTGTATGATGATCGTCGATATGCAGGTCGCCCTTGGCGTCGATTTCCATGTCGATGAGGGAATGCCGCGAAAGCTGGTCGAGCATATGGTCGAAGAAGCCGACGCCGGTCGAAATCTTCGATTTGCCGGTGCCGTCGAGATTAACGGAAACGGAAATCGAGGTCTCGTTGGTCTTGCGGGAAACGCTGCCCGTGCGGCTTGCTGCGGTCTCGGCCATGTGGCCCTCCATCGGAATAAGGCCGTTCCTTATCAGGCGCATCGGCAAATATCCAGAAGCCGGGCAGGAGAAAAGCCCGCCCATTTGCAATCGGCTCCGGCCTGCTTACATAGGGTTCAACAAGGGCCGGTTTGCGGTCTCGTGTAAAGGCCCGCGTCATGGGCAGACAGGTGTTTTATGACAACAATCATTACAGTTCGAAAAGGCGGCAAGGTGGTGATGGCGGGCGATGGCCAGGTGAGCCTCGGCCAGACCGTCATGAAGGGCAATGCCCGCAAGGTGCGGCGCATCGGCAAGGGCGAGGTGATCGCCGGTTTCGCCGGCGCCACGGCGGACGCCTTCACTCTGCTCGAAAGACTTGAAAAGAAGCTGGAGCAATATCCCGGCCAGCTGATGCGCGCCGCCGTCGAGCTCGCCAAGGACTGGCGCACCGACAAATACCTGCGTAATCTCGAAGCCATGATGCTCGTCGCCGACAAATCGATCACGCTGGCAATCACCGGCAACGGCGATGTTCTGGAGCCCGAACATGGCACGACGGCGATCGGTTCTGGCGGCAATTTTGCCTTCGCCGCCGCCCGTGCACTGATGGATACCGACAAATCGGCCGAAGAGATCGCCCGGCGCGCCCTCGATATCGCCGCCGACATCTGCGTCTACACCAACCACAATATCGTGGTGGAACTGCTGGACGTCGAAAGCTGAATCCCGGGCCTTCCGGCTGCTGCCGCGGATGACCTGCCGCGACGAAACAACGAATTGCGGCCGGGCGCCGATGGCTCCGGACCGCCAGGAGAATGATACGCAATGACGACCTTTTCCCCCCGCGAGATCGTTTCCGAACTCGATCGCTACATCATCGGCCAGCATGATGCCAAACGCGCCGTCGCAATTGCGCTACGCAATCGCTGGCGTCGCCAGCAGCTCGACCCGAGCCTGCGCGACGAAGTCATGCCGAAAAACATCCTGATGATCGGCCCGACCGGTGTCGGTAAGACGGAGATTTCCCGCCGTCTGGCAAAACTCGCCGGCGCGCCTTTCATCAAGGTAGAAGCCACCAAGTTTACCGAAGTCGGTTATGTCGGCCGTGATGTCGAGCAGATCATCCGCGATCTGGTCGAGGTCGGTATCGGCCTGGTGCGCGAGAAGAAGCGGGCCGAGGTGCAGGCCAAGGCGCATGTGAGCGCCGAGGAACGCGTGCTCGACGCGCTGGTCGGCACCACCGCTTCACCGGCCACCCGCGAAAGTTTCCGCAAGAAGCTCAGAGACGGCGAGCTCGACGACAAGGAAATCGACATCGAGGTGGCCGATGCCGGTTCCGGCATGGGCGGCTTCGAAATACCCGGCATGCCGGGCGCCAATATCGGCGTGCTCAACCTGTCGGAAATGTTCGGCAAGGCGATGGGCGGCCGCACCAAGAAGGTCCGCACGACGGTCAAGGCTTCCTATACCGATCTGATCCGCGATGAATCCGATAAGCTGATCGACAACGAGGTGATCCAGCGCGAGGCCGTCCGCTCTACCGAAAACGACGGCATCGTCTTCCTCGACGAGATCGACAAGATCGCCGCCCGCGACGGCGGCATGGGCGCCGGCGTTTCGCGCGAAGGTGTCCAGCGCGATCTCCTGCCACTCGTCGAAGGCACGACGGTTTCGACCAAATACGGGCCTGTGAAGACGGACCATATCCTCTTCATCGCCTCCGGCGCCTTCCATGTCTCCAAACCTTCGGATCTCTTGCCGGAGCTGCAGGGTCGCCTGCCGATCCGCGTCGAGCTGCGTCCGCTGAACAAGGAGGACTTCCGCCGGATCCTGACGGAAACCGAAGCAAGCCTCATCCGCCAGTATAGGGCGCTGATGGAAACCGAAAATCTGAACCTCGATTTCACCGAGGACGCGATCGATGCGCTCGCCGATGTCGCCGTGCACTTGAACTCCTCGGTCGAGAATATCGGCGCACGCCGGCTGCAGACGGTGATGGAGCGGGTGTTGGACGATATTTCCTACAATGCGCCCGATCGGGCCGGGGCAGCCATCACGATCGATGCAGCCTATGTGCGCGAACATGTCGGCGATCTCGCGCAGAATACCGACCTCTCACGCTTCATCCTGTGATATCGACGCACCGGTTCATGGCTTTACCGATGTGAATGCCGCATTCTGTTGACCTCGACTATCGACAGCGGGCCTTTTCCTTTTTAGTGAAGGCCCGTTTTGTTTTTCGCCGCGGCTTTATTCGGCCAAGATTCTGGTCCAGTCAGCCGCATCGCGAACAGGACGATGAACGGATGGGATAGCGGATCGTGCGACGCCTTTTGACAAGCCTTTTGATTGCCGTTGCCCTGGTGAATTCGGCGCCTGCCTTCGCCATGCAGACGGTGCCGGCCGGCAATCGCCATGCTGAGCAGCCCGATATTCCCGGCGCCTCCGTCCGCCGCACCAAGGGTACCAAGAGCAGCTTCGATCTGAAATATGAGAAGGTCCATGAGCTTCTCGCGACCGATCGCGAGCTGATGGCCAAGATCCGCAAGGTTTCCACCGCTTACGGCATCAATCCTATCCATGTCATCGGCGCGATCGTCGGCGAACATACTTATAATGTCGACGCCTACGACCGGCTGCAGGCCTATTATGTCAAGGCGGCCTCCTATGCCGGGGAAAGTTTCCGCTTCGCCTATGACGGCGAAAACGTCGATGATTTCGTGGCGCGGCCGCAATTTACGCAGTGCAAGGGCAAGAGTGATTCCTACACGCTCTGGTCCTGCCGCGAAGATGTCTGGGAAAGCGATTTCCGCGGCAAGACGGTGGGCGGCGAGAGCTTCCCCAACAACCGCTTCAGCGCGGTCTTCTTCCAGCCCTTTTACGCCGGCCAGACCTTCGGCCTCGGCCAGGTCAATCCCCTGACGGCGCTGATGCTTTCCGATCTCGTCAGCCGCGTCTCCGGCTATCCGAAGCTGAACGAGAAGAATGCCGGCGACGTCTATAAGGCGATCATGGATCCCGACATCTCGCTCGCCTTCGTCGCGGCCTCGATCCGCCGGTCGATCGATGATTACAAGGAGATTGCCGGCATGGACATCTCAGGCAACCCCGGCCTGACGGCGACGCTTTACAATGTCGGCAACTCACGCCAGCGTGCCGCAGCCCTGGCTGCGAAAAACCGCTCTTCCGGCGCGACCGTTTGGCCCGAAGAGAATTATTACGGCTGGCTGATCAACGACAAGCTGGACGAACTCAAGGGCCTGCTCTAGCTTCAAGCTTGCCGGGAAGGCGTCGCTCTTCCCTGAAAGGCTTTGACGATGGACATGCGTCCGGACCCCTTCGTTCCGCCGGCACCGCTGCCGCGCACCGTGCCCCCGAGCCGGCTGGATATCATCCGAATCATCCTGCGCAACCCGCTCGAACTCTGGGGCGAGCCTTCTTATACTTTGCCCTGGATCAAGACGAGTTTCTTCGGGCAACACACCCTCATCGTCAACGATCCCGGCTTGATCAAGCACGTGCTGGTCGACAATGCCGCCAATTACCGCATGTCCGACATTCGCCAGTTGGTGCTGCGGCCGATCCTGCGTGATGGGTTGTTGACGGCGGAAGGCCAGGTCTGGAAGCGATCACGAAAGGCGGTCGCGCCGGTCTTCACGCCGCGCCACGCCAAAGGTTTTGCCGGCCAGATGCTGCGGCAATCGGAAGATTTCGTCCGCAAATACGAGAACGTCGATGCGGCTGGCCAGGTCTTCGACATCGCCAGCGACATGACCGATCTGACCTTTGCTATTCTTGCCGAGACGCTCTTTTCCGGCGAAATCGTCTCGTCGAGCGGTCATTTCGCCGACGACGTCAATCAGCTTCTCCACCGCATGGGCCGCATCGACCCGATGGACCTGCTGCGCGCGCCCGCCTGGGTGCCGCGTCTCACCCGTATCGGCGGTCAGAAGGTGCTGGAAAAATTCAGGGCGATCGTTCGCGACACCATGGATATGCGTCTGGCGAAGATGAAGGCCGATCGCGCCGCCGCACCGGAAGATTTTCTGACGCTGCTCCTGGAACAGGCAGGTCCGGATGGCCTGACCAAGGAGGAGATCGAGGACAATATCCTGACTTTCATCGGCGCCGGGCACGAGACGACGGCACGTGCGCTTGCCTGGACGCTCTATTGTGTGGCCAACAGCCCGCATATTCGCGAGGCGATGGAGACGGAAATCGACGCTGTTCTTGCAACCGGCGCCGAACCGGTGGAATGGCTGGATCTGATGCCGGTGACGCGGGCGGCCTTCGAAGAAGCTCTCAGGCTTTATCCGCCCGCACCTTCCATCAATCGCGCCGCGATCGCCGATGACCTCTGGATAAACGCCAAAGGCGAAAAGATCGAAATACCGGCCGACATCACCGTGCTCATTATGCCTTGGACGCTGCATCGCCACGAACTTTATTGGGAAAAGCCGCGCGCCTATATGCCGGAGCGCTTCCTGCCGGGAAACCGCGGCAGCATCGGTCGCTTTCAGTTTCTGCCGTTCGGCGCCGGCCCGCGCGTCTGCATCGGCGCGACCTTCGCGCTGCAGGAGGCGGTGATCGCACTGGCCGTGATGATGCACCGATTCCGTTTCGATCAGACGGCAACCACCAATCCCTGGCCGGTGCAGAAACTGACGACTCAGCCTCAGAACGGGCTTCCCATGCGCGTGACGTCGCGCATAATTTCCCGAACGGCATAAATCTTTCGAACTATTGCGGAATTGACTGTGAATGAAAGCCGGGCAAAGTGGCAGCATTCACAGGCGTTGCCAGGGAGAATATCGCATGAGCCGCATTGATAAGAACGGTCTTGCCATCGAAACCGTCCTTCACGATTTCCTGACGCAGGAGGTTCTGCCGGGTCTGGCGATCGATGCGGACAGGTTCTTTGCCGATTTTTCGGCGATCGTCCACGATCTCGCCCCGCGCAATCGCGCGCTGCTCGCCAAACGCGACGAGCTGCAGACGAAGATCGATGACTGGTATCGCCAGCATGGCGCCCCGGTGGATATGGACGAATATCAGTCCTTTCTCCGCAGCATCGGCTACCTTCTGCCGGAAGGATCGGACTTCCAGGTCTCGACCGGAAAGGTCGATCCAGAGATCGCCTCGATCGCCGGTCCGCAGCTCGTCGTTCCCGTGATGAATGCGCGTTACGCCCTGAACGCCGCCAATGCCCGCTGGGGCTCGCTTTATGACGCGCTCTACGGCACCGACGCCATTCCCGAGAGCGACGGCGCCGAGAAGGGCAAGGGCTACAATCCGAAGCGCGGCGAAAAGGTCATCGCCTGGGTGCGTGATTTCCTGGATACGGCGGCGCCGCTCCAGGACAGCCGCTGGAAGGATGTCGGCAGCTTCGCCGTCAAGGACGGAACGCTCGTCGTCAGATCGGTCGACGGCGAGCAGACAATGCTCGGGGATGGCGGGCATTTTGCCGGCTATCGCGGTGAGGCCGCGGCGCCGACCCGCATTCTCCTGAAGAATAACGGCATTCATATCGATATCGTCATCGACCCGACAACGGCGATCGGCAAGGCCGATCCGGCCCATATTTCCGATGTCTGGCTGGAATCGGCGATCACCACGATCATGGACTGCGAGGATTCGATTGCCGCCGTCGATGCTGAAGATAAGGTCGTCGTCTATCGGAACTGGCTCGGCCTGATGAAGGGCGATCTGCAGGAAGAGGTGGCAAAGGGCGGAACGACCTTCATCCGCGAGCTCAACCCGGATCTGGACTATACCGGCCCGGATGGCGCTTCGTTCGAGGTGCATCGCCGTTCGTTGATGCTGGTGCGCAATGTCGGCCACCTCATGACCAATCCCGCGATCCTCGACAAGGACGGCGACGAAGTGCCTGAGGGCATCATGGATGCCGTCATCACCGCTCTGATCGCGCTTTACGATATCGGTCCCGCCGGCCGGAAGAAGAATTCCCGTACCGGCTCTATGTATGTGGTCAAGCCGAAGATGCATGGACCAGAAGAGGTCGCCTTCGCCGTCGAGATTTTCTCCCGGGTCGAAGATGCGCTCGGCATGGCGCGCAACACCATCAAGATGGGCATCATGGACGAGGAGCGGCGCACGACGGTCAACCTCAAGGAGTGCATTCGTGCCGCCCGCGAGCGCGTCGTCTTCATCAATACCGGTTTCCTCGACCGCACCGGCGACGAGATCCATACTTCGATGGAAGCCGGTCCGATGATTCGCAAGGGCGATATGCGCCAGGCAGCGTGGATATCGGCCTATGAGAACTGGAACGTTGATATCGGTCTGGAATGCGGCCTCTCCGGCCATGCGCAGATCGGCAAGGGCATGTGGGCGATGCCGGACCTGATGGCGGCGATGCTGGAACAGAAGATTGCCCACCCCAAGGCCGGCGCCAATACCGCCTGGGTGCCTTCGCCGACGGCTGCAACCCTGCATGCCACCCATTATCACCGCGTCAATGTCGCCCGGGTTCAACAGGGGCTGAAGGACCGGGCCCGCGCCAAACTGTCAGACATTCTCTCCGTGCCGGTTGCGGTGCGGCCGAACTGGACACCGGAGGAAATCCAGCGAGAGCTCGACAACAATGCCCAGGGTATCCTCGGCTATGTCGTGCGCTGGATCGATCAGGGTGTCGGCTGCTCGAAAGTGCCCGACATCAACAATATCGGCCTGATGGAGGATCGCGCGACCTTGCGCATTTCGGCCCAGCACATGGCGAATTGGCTGCATCATAAGGTCGTCACCGAAGCTCAGATCGTCGAAACGATGAAACGCATGGCTGCCATCGTCGATCGGCAGAACGAGTCGGATCCGGCCTACCGGCCAATGGCCGGCAATTTCGATGATTCGGTCGCCTTCCAGGCCGCCCTCGATCTCGTCCTCAAGGGCAGGGAGCAACCGAACGGCTATACGGAACCGGTGCTTCACCGCCGCCGCCTTGAGCTCAAGGCGAAACAATCGGGGTGACCGAGAATACGAAAAGGCCGCCGGGACGACAGTCCGGCGGCCTTTTTTATACCGAATTCGGTATCTAGCCTACTGGATGACGATGACCTTGGAGGTCCCCTTGCCGGGACGGACGCGGCTGTAGAGGTCGATGACGTCCTGGTTCATCAGGCGAATGCAGCCCGAGGAAGCGGCGGTGCCGATCGAAGCCCATTCCGGCGTGCCGTGCAGGCGGAACAGGGTGTCCTTGCCGTCGTCGTTGAAGAGATACATGGCGCGCGCGCCGAGAGGATTGCTGAGGCCGGGGCCCATACCGTCTTCGACGTATTTGGCGACATCGGGGCGGCGTTCAGCCATTTCCTTCGGCGGGTGCCAGGTCGGCCATTCCTGCTTCCAGGCGACATAGGCGGTGCCGGCCCATGCGAAACCCTGCTTGCCGACGCCGATGCCGTAACGCATCGCCTTGCCGTTCGGCAGGATGTAATAGAGGAAACGCTCGCGCGTATTGACGATGATGGTGCCTGGGCGCTCGGTGGTCTGGTAGCTGACCACCTGGCGGCGGAACTGCGGCTTCACCCTGTCGATTGGGATCGCCGGAAGGGAATATCCGGCATCCTTCGTCACGCCATAGGCGTCGTTGAAGATTTGAGCTGTCTGTACCGTCGGGCCTGCGCCCTTGTCGTCGACGGATGCGCTTTCGGAATTGGTGGAGCAGCCGGCCAGTGCGAGCGTCGTCAGCAGGCCAAATACAGGGAATGCATTGCGGATGCGCATAGATAACTCTTGAAGTTTTTGGGCGAGGAGAACAGTCTTTCGACCATCGTTGATTATGGTTTATTTTCGATTAACTTGCGCTTTGCAAGGCTACTGTGGCGCGACGAATTCGTCTGCTGCGCAAATTAAAAGCGAATGGTTTTTTTGCAACAACACACCCGGCTCTGCGACGGTTATCCATGACGATTTTGAGCGTTTACAATAACAATCCGTTAATCGATGGCCGGCAATCGGACAGGGCCATGATGGTGCGGCGCGGAACGCAGATATTGCTGCATGAAATGCGCCATGCCGTGCTGCCGGAACTGCCGCTCGCCAGCGGCCGCCGCGCCGATCTGATCACGCTTTCGGAAAAGGGCGAAGTCTGGATTATCGAAATCAAGACATCGATCGAGGATTTTCGGGTGGATCGCAAATGGCCGGAATACAGGCTGCATTGCGACCGCCTGTTCTTTGCGACTCATGAAGGTGTGCCGCTCGACATCTTTCCGGAGGAATGCGGGCTCTTTCTCTCGGATGGCTATGGCGCCCACATGATTCGCGAGGCGCCGGAACACCGCATGGCGCCGGCCACGCGCAAATCCGTAACGCTCAGTTTCTCGCGTGCCGCCGCGCAAAGGCTGATGATGGCCGAATGGGCGAACGGAAAACCCTTCACCGTAGACGATGTGTGATGGCCGCCTTGTCTATTTCGGCGCGCGTTTGGCTAAAATGCGCTGCAATGTGCGCCGATGCATGTTGAGCCGCCGCGCCGTTTCAGAGACGTTGCGCTCGCACATTTCATAGACCCGCTGAATGTGTTCCCAGCGCACGCGGTCGGCCGACATCGGATTCTCCGGAAGTTCCGCCTTTTCGCCCGGCCGTTGCGTCAGCGCTGAAAAGACGTCGTCGGCATCCGCAGGCTTTGCCAGATAATCGACGGCTCCGAGTTTTACCGCCGTCACCGCCGTTGCGATATTGCCGTAGCCGGTCAGCACGATGATCCGCGTGTCGTCGCGCCGCTGCCGGATCGCTTCAATGACGTCGAGCCCGTTGCCGTCGCCGAGGCGAAGATCGACCACAGCATATTTCGGCGGCCTGCCTTTCGATTTGGCAACGCCCTCCGCCACTGATTCGGCCGTCTCCACCTCAAAGCCGCGCGTCTCCATTGCCCGTGCGAGACGGCGCAGGAACGGCCCGTCATCGTCGACGATCAGCAGGCTGGCGTCGGGCCCGATATGGTCTTCATCCGATGCGGCGAAATTTCCATGATTCTGTTCTGTCATCGTCTCGAGTCCCGGCGGTTGGGCCTGATCTTGGTCAACCGTTTTTCTTCTACTTATGCCCACAAACTCATTTTGTCGAATTTGCGTCGATCAGCATTCGCGGCCATTCGATGCGGATGCGCGCGCCGGCTCTTTCCGGCTCGCGGTTCTCGAAAATCAGCGATGCGCCCGAGCGCTCCAGCAGCGTCTTGGCGATGAAAAGTCCGAGCCCGAGGCCGCCGGCCGTATCTTCCTTCTGCCGCTTGGTCACATAGGGCTCGCCGATTCGCGTCAGTATGTCAGGCGAATAACCATTGCCGTCGTCCTCGATGACGATCAGCACTTTGTCGTGATCGTGCTCGATGGTGATGGTCACTTTCTCCCTGGCATAATCGACGGCATTTTCGATGAGGTTTCCGAGTCCGTACATGATGCCGGCATTACGATCGGTGACCGGCTCGCTTTTGCGTGGGCTTTTTTCGATCAGCTCGAGCGTGATGCCGAATTCCCGGTGCGGCGCGACGACCTCTTCGATCATCGAGGAAAGCGGCAGCCGGCGCATATGCGCCTCGCCTTCCGAGGAGAGCGTCGTCAGCCGCCGCAGAATGTCACGGCAGCGTTCGCTCTGGCTCCGCAACAGCATGACGTCCTCGCGAAAGCGATCATCGTCCTTGAGCTCGCGCTCCATTTCCTTGGCGACGACGCTGATCGTGGCAAGCGGCGTGCCGAGTTCATGGGCTGCCGCCGCAGCCAGGCCGTCAAGCTGCGAGAGATGCTTTTCCCGCTGCAGCACCAGTTCGGTCGCGGCCAGCGCATCGGCAAGCTGGCTTGCTTCCATCGAGACGCGGTAGGCATAGAAGGCGGCAAAGGCCATGGTCGAGGCGATCGAGCACCAGACGCCGAACTGCATGACGTTGTGGACATTGATCTCGACCCCGTCGAACCAGGGCAGCGGGAAAGGCGAAAAGGCAAGCACTGTAATGCAGACCATCGCAAAGCCGATCAGCGCCGTGCTGTAGCGGATCGGCTGTGAGGCGAAAGAGATGATGACGGGCACGCAGACGAGTGCGGCGAAGGGATTGGCAAGGCCGCCGGTGATGAAGAGCAGCGCGCAGAGCTGGAGGAGATCGAAGCCGAGCAACGCAAAGGCGGCCGGCGGCGCCAGCCGGTGCGTCGGCGGATAGCGGATCGTCAGGTAGAAATTCACCCAGGCAAGGGCGGCGATCAGCGAAGAGCTGGCGATCAGCGGCAAGGGAAATTTCAGCCAGAAGGCGACGATGAACACCGTCAGCGCCTGGCCGCCGACCGCAAGCCAGCGCAGCCGCACCAGCGTCTGCAGCCGCAGTCTGCGGCTGCTGTGCCGGTCTTCCAGCGTATGGCTTTGCGTCTTGTCGATCACGCCGGGCTTGTCGATCATGCCGGGGCTCCTTGATGGCTCTCATGTACCACGTGGTTTTGCCCGTGTCGTCGGTAACGCCTCTTCCGGCCGCTCCGGCCAGGGATGGCGCGGATAGCGTCCACGCATCTCGGCGCGTACGTCCTTCCACGAGCCCGCCCAGAAACCGGGCAGGTCGCGCGTCGTCTGGATCGGCCGGTGCGCCGGCGACGTCAGCTCCAGGAGCAGCGGCAGGCGGCCTCCGGCGACCGCTGGATGCTGTTTGAGCCCGAACAACTCCTGCACCCGGATCCTCAAGATGGGCTCCTGGCCCTCATATTGGATAGGATGTCTTTGACCGGTCGGCGCCTCGAAATGCGTCGGCGCAAGCCGGCTAAGATCGCGGTGCAGCTCGTGCGGCACCAGCGACATCAGCCCGTTCGTAAGTCCTGCCGCAGAAATCTCGGAGAGGCTGCGGGCGTCTTCCTGGAAGGGAGCGAACCATTCCTCCAGCCGGGAAAGCAGAGCATCGTCGCTGACATCGGGCCAGGGATCACCGATCGTCCGATGAAGGAAACCGATCCGTTCGCGAAGCTGCAGGGCTTCCTTCGAGAAGGCGAGCTGATCGAGCCCCAGTTCGCGCACGCCCTCCATCAGCGCCTGAGTGATGGCGGCCCCGGAAGGACGCGGCAACGGCGTCTCTTCGAAGACGATCGCGCCGAGCCGGGTTGCCCGCCGCGCCCGCACCTGCCGGCTTTGCCGGTCGAAGAATGTCTGGTCATCGGTTCTGATCTCGCCAGGCAGTTCGGCTTCGATATCCGCACGAGTCACTTCGGCTGCCGCCAGAATCCGCCCCTGTGCCGCGCGTCCGGTGAGATCTGCGATGACGAGCATCTGGCTGCCGGCGAGCCTCTCGGTTTCCGGCAGTTCCGCTCCCCGCCCGTTCGCCATCACGAATCGCCCGCGCCCGCCGCGCTGAAGCGCGATCCGATCCGGGAAGGCATGCAGCAGAAGCTGACCCGCCAGTACAGGTGCGGCCCTGGTGACGGTATCGAGGCCGGCAGCCAGCCGCCCCGCCAGCCGCCGCGAGGCATCGGCTCTTTCGCCGCGCTCGGCCTTGAAGCGCCGCAGCCGGTCCTCAATGTCGATGCTCGGTCCGCCAAGCCCCTGTTCGGTCAGGAGCACGGCAATCATCGCCGCCTCCCGGGCATGGCCCGATTCGCCTGATGAGACGACCATGGCGGCAAGCCGCGGCGGCAGAGCGAGATCGCGCATCATCTTGCCGCGGACGGTTAACGCGCCATCCTTGTCGAGCG
>NZ_CP021024.1:65000-3692500 GCF_002117725.1 Rhizobium sp. TAL182
AGCTTGTCGCTCTGGATCGTTTGTTGTTCGTGGCTTTCGGGCCTCGTCTGATGAACGATCGGATTACCGTTGCCTGACCGCGCGGTATCGGATCATATCTCGAGAAGCTGGTCTTAAGACCTGACACAAGCGAGCTGCTCGGCGTAGCTCCGATAAAGTGATCAGGTCGAACACGTCGATGGCATCAAAGATGGTCTGGGTTGTAAAAGGTAACCCTGGCCGCCGCATCCCTTCGGGATGTCGGCTAAGTGATGAGCATTGGCAATGAGAACGATTAAGTGTCGTAAGGGCATTTGGTGGATGCCTTGGCATGCACAGGCGATGAAGGACGTGATACGCTGCGAAAAGCCGTGGGGAGCTGCGAATGAGCTTTGATCCATGGATCTCCGAATGGGGCAACCCACCTTAAATGCTTGGAAAATTTAAGACGATCTGCTGATCGTCTTATCTTTCCAAGCATTGTGATAAGGTATCTGCACCTGAATACATAGGGTGTAAGAAGCGAACGCAGGGAACTGAAACATCTAAGTACCTGCAGGAAAGGACATCAACCGAGACTCCGCAAGTAGTGGCGAGCGAACGCGGACCAGGCCAGTGGCAATTGTGATTAAAGTGGAACGCTCTGGAAAGTGCGGCCGTAGTGGGTGACAGCCCCGTACGCGTAGATATCATGATTGTCCTAGAGTAGGGCGGGACACGAGAAATCCTGTCTGAACATGGGGAGACCACTCTCCAAGCCTAAGTACTCGTGCATGACCGATAGCGAACAAGTACCGTGAGGGAAAGGTGAAAAGCACCCCGACAAGGGGAGTGAAATAGAACCTGAAACCGGATGCCTACAAACAGTCGGAGCCCGCAAGGGTGACGGCGTACCTTTTGTATAATGGGTCAACGACTTAGTGTAACAAGCAAGCTTAAGCCGGTAGGTGTAGGCGTAGCGAAAGCGAGTCTGAATAGGGCGATATAGTTTGTTGCATTAGACCCGAAACCGAGTGATCTAGCCATGAGCAGGTTGAAGGTTGGGTAACACCAACTGGAGGACCGAACCCGCATCTGTTGCAATAGATTGGGATGACTTGTGGCTAGGGGTGAAAGGCCAATCAAACTCGGAAATAGCTGGTTCTCCGCGAAATCTATTTAGGTAGAGCGTCGAGCGAATACCCCCGGGGGTAGAGCACTGGATGGGCTATGGGGACTCACCGTCTTACTGATCCTAACCAAACTCCGAATACCGGGGAGTACTACTCGGCAGACACACGGCGGGTGCTAACGTCCGTCGTGAAAAGGGCAACAACCCTAACCTCCAGCTAAGGTCCCCAAGTCATGGCTAAGTGGGAAAGGATGTGAGGATCCCAAAACAACCAGGATGTTGGCTTAGAAGCAGCCATCATTTAAAGAAAGCGTAACAGCTCACTGGTCTAAATAAGGGTCTTTGCGCCGAAAATGTAACGGGGCTGAAGCCATGCACCGAAGCTGAGGATGTGTAGCAATACACGTGGTAGCGGAGCGTTCCGTAAGCTGATGAAGGCAGACCCGTGAGGGCTGCTGGAGGTATCGGAAGTGCGAATGTTGACATGAGTAACGATAAAGAGGGTGAGAGACCCTCTCGCCGAAAGACCAAGGGTTCCTGCTTAAAGTTAATCTGAGCAGGGTTAGCCGGCCCCTAAGACGAGGCGGACACGCGTAGTCGATGGGAACCACGTTAATATTCGTGGGCCTGGTGGTAGTGACGGATTGCACAAGTTGTTCTGGTTTATTGGATTATCAGGGCAGCGGAGCGGTTCCAGGAAATAGCTCCACCGTATAGACCGTACCCGAAACCGACACAGGTGGTCAGGTAGAGTATACCAAGGCGCTTGAGAGAACTATGTTGAAGGAACTCGGCAAATTGCACGCGTAACTTCGGAAGAAGCGTGACCCCATATGAGGCAACTCTTGTGGGGTGGCACAGACCAGGGGGTAGCGACTGTTTATCAAAAACACAGGGCTCTGCGAAGTCGCAAGACGACGTATAGGGTCTGACGCCTGCCCGGTGCTGGAAGGTTAAGAGGAGAGGTGCAAGCTTTGAATCGAAGCCCCAGTAAACGGCGGCCGTAACTATAACGGTCCTAAGGTAGCGAAATTCCTTGTCGGGTAAGTTCCGACCTGCACGAATGGCGTAACGACTTCCCCGCTGTCTCCAACATAGACTCAGTGAAATTGAATTCCCCGTGAAGATGCGGGGTTCCTGCGGTCAGACGGAAAGACCCCGTGCACCTTTACTATAGCTTTACACTGGCATTCGTGTCGGCATGTGTAGGATAGGTGGTAGGCTTTGAAGCGGGGACGCCAGTTTCCGTGGAGCCATCCTTGAAATACCACCCTTATCGTCATGGATGTCTAACCGCGGCCCGTCATCCGGGTCCGGGACAGTGTATGGTGGGTAGTTTGACTGGGGCGGTCGCCTCCGAAAGAGTAACGGAGGCGCGCGATGGTGGGCTCAGACCGGTCGGAAATCGGTCGTCGAGTGCAATGGCATAAGCCCGCCTGACTGCGAGACTGACAAGTCGAGCAGAGACGAAAGTCGGTCATAGTGATCCGGTGGTCCCGCGTGGAAGGGCCATCGCTCAACGGATAAAAGGTACGCCGGGGATAACAGGCTGATGACCCCCAAGAGTCCATATCGACGGGGTTGTTTGGCACCTCGATGTCGGCTCATCGCATCCTGGGGCTGGAGCAGGTCCCAAGGGTTTGGCTGTTCGCCAATTAAAGCGGTACGTGAGCTGGGTTCAGAACGTCGTGAGACAGTTCGGTCCCTATCTGCCGTGGGTGTAGGAATATTGACAGGATCTGTCCCTAGTACGAGAGGACCGGGATGGACATATCTCTGGTGGACCTGTTGTCCTGCCAAGGGCATAGCAGGGTAGCTATATATGGACGGGATAACCGCTGAAGGCATCTAAGCGGGAAACCCACCTGAAAACGAGTGTTCCCTATCAGAGCCGTGGAAGACGACCACGTTGATAGGCCGGGTGTGGAAGTGCGGCAACGCATGAAGCTTACCGGTACTAATAGCTCGATCGGCTTGATCGTTCTCATTGTTCATGCTCATCAGCCAAAGGCTGATGATGCCTGACCTTGTCCTGACGCGCCAAGGGCGCTGCGGACGGCCCGCGCCACAAAGCGCGACGGCCTCTGGCCTGTATCGGTGCCACAAGCACCCGCAGCCGGAAAGATCAAAGACGTGTTCAAAACAAAACAGGCTAACGCCTGCCAGCTTCTCAAACAAAGTTGCGCTTTGCCGACCTGGTGGTTATGGCGGGGTGGCTGCACCCGTTCCCTTTCCGAACACGGCCGTGAAACGCCCCTGCGCCCATGGTACTTCGTCTTAAGACGCGGGAGAGTAGGTCGCTGCCAGGTCTGCAAATCGCAACTCAACGCATGCGCCCGGAGCCGTCAGGCTTCGGTAAGCTGCATGCGTCAACAAAGACTATCTTCTCAATCACAATCCAACGGCCCAAAGCCGAACAAAGGGCCGCTCAAAAGCGGCCTTTCGTGTTATAATACTTCCGCGGGGTGGAGCAGCCCGGTAGCTCGTCAGGCTCATAACCTGAAGGCCGCAGGTTCAAATCCTGCCCCCGCAACCAAAAGTCCCAAAAGCCCGCCAAAAGCGGGCTTTTTGTTTTTCCGGGACCTCAAAACATACGTTCAGAGAACGGCGCCGGAGTCCGATCTCTCACGTTCAGCTCATTGCGGGCCAGGAATTCCGCGGGTTGGATCGTCCGCAATGCATTTGCTGCCTCTCTGAAATAGGGAAGCGTTTGCCAGAGCGTGCGGTCGCCGACGATGTAGAAACGGCGCTTGGCGCGCGTCAGCGCCACGTTCAACAGGTTTGGCTTGGATGCGGCCCAGCCAGCTGCTCCGCGATGTTCGGCATCGGCGCCGAGGACCATGAAAACGATATCTTCTTCCTTGCCTTGGAAGGTATGGACTGTGCCTACCCGTTCCTGAAGCCATTTCTGCAGTTTCGCTGGAGATCCGTGCGCATATCCGTCTTGATCGATCCAGACCGCCTGAGAAAGAGCCCGTCTCAAACTGGTCTTGATCTCCTTGAACGGAGAGATGAGATAGATGTCCGGCAATGCACCATCCCGGCGATAGGTCGCGGCGAGGAGATCGACGATGAAGTCGGTCTGCTCGGCGACGGCCTGTTTGCCCGATACTTTGCCCTTGACGTCGATCCAGGCGCTGTCGCCATAAAAGGGCGATGCGTCGCCGGCCGGTCGGCGCTCGTGCAGCCCGAAGATCATCTTGTTCTGATAGGCGATCTGATTGGCAAGGCTGAACATCGGATCGATGCAGCGTCGATGCACTCTGAGTGGGCTGCCGATCCAGAGCCCATCTGCCTCCTCGCCCTGAAGTGTGGTTCCGTAGCGATTGGCGGCATCGGCCAGCATCTGCACCGACGCCCTGTTCGGCGAATATTGGCCTGCCGCCGTGTGGGGTGAAAGAGCCGAAGCGCCTGAAATCAGCGCGCTCGGAAGCGTGAAAACCGGTTCGATCTGCAAGGGATCGCCGATCACCATGACGCGACGTGCACGCAACAAGGTCCCGACCGCCGCTTGCGGCACGGCCTGGCCGGCTTCATCGATGAAGACCCAGCCGATCGAGCCGGGCCCGAGCCCGCGGAACTGCTTGGCAAAAGACGCGAACGTCGTCGACACGATCGGAACGATCATGAAAAGGCTCTGCCAGATCGATGCAATGTGCTTGTCATCGACGGGATTGTTGTTGGAAAGGAGCTTGGTGATGGCAACGATGTTTCCGCCAAAACCTCCGCCCTTCCTGCCGACATCGGCCAACCAAGCTTCATGCAGTGTCAGCGCTGCTTCCAGCAATGCCGAACGCAGAGCCGCCAGTTCGTCCTGATGCCAAAGACCGTCGATCTGCACCCGGTCCTTATCGAGATCGGCGGGACGCTCCGGTGCGGCGGGGTGATCGAGAATTTCCCCCAGCCGCTCGAGTTCCTCCTTTTTCGCAGACCAGATTTTCCGTCGTGACCGCAGTGCTCGTTCGGCCCGGTCATGCTCTCGCAAAGCCCGTTCCAGCGCGGGTTTATCGGTTTTCGCGAGCCGATCTTCGCATTCGGCCAACGCCTTGCTCAGTTCCAGCTGCTTTCGCGCATTGACGATGACGTCTTGCCGATGCTGCCGGGCCGGGTTGGTCGAGAGCACTCTCTTCCATCGCGCAGGGGCGCCGCGGTCGAGCAGCTGTTCCTCCTCCTTCAGGTAAGACAAACCGTCGGCGATGTGGCGCATTTCGGTCGCCAGCATGTCGCATCGGTTCTGCGCATGCAAGACTTCGTCCGCGGCGGCAGCCACCCTCTCGAGCGCTTGGCGGCAGAATGCATCCTCCGAAACGGGCGCTATTTCATCGCGGAGATCGGCATAGCGCGCATATTGGCCGATCTTTTCGCGAACCATCTCGTCGGCGGCATGAAAAGCCGATGCCGCTTCGGCAAAGCTTGGCCCCTCATAGCTCTTCAACCATTCCCAGATGCTCTGCGGCTTTGCGGCGCCCGACCAGCCGGGCTTCGGTCTTTCGGCGATCTCCATGAAGGCGAAACGTTCCTTGAAGGCTCGGCGGTTCCTGGAATTGCCGAGGGCACAGGCGATCAATCCCCATGGGCGGTCGCTGTCGGAGAGCTTGACGACCGATCCATTGTCTTTCTGGCAGGCGATCTTGTGTGCGACCGTCTGCAGATATTGAAAGGAAGACGTCCTCGCGATCGAGTTCCGCTTGGGAAGGTCGCGCGAAATATTCTCCACGGCGGCATTGTTAGAGGAGGCGACGACCATTTCGAACCCGGCAAGGGCTGGGATCAGCGCCGATATTGAGGCGGTGCTCCAATCCGTAAAACCGACACGACGTGGCGAGCCGTCAAAGGCGTCGCGCGCCGTCGTCAGGGAGGAGAGCACCCGGGCGCGCCGAACGATATTCTCCGCGAACATGTCACGCAGCAGCGTGGTCTTTCCGGTGCCCGGCGGGCCGTTGACCGAGAACAAACCCGTTTCCGACAGGCCGCCGATCGCCGAATTGATCGCGAACTGTTGCATGAGGCTCATTGCAAGATGAGGCTCGCTCAGCCAGCGTCCACGGTTGAGATTGGCGGGATGCAGCGCCCGAATGATCGCCCGGCGTCCTTCTTCCGAATAAAGGTCGACCCGATTTTCATCTGCCGGCGGGTTGAGGTACCGCCGGAGCGGCTCCGGGACATTGCCCTGCCTGACGCAGATCATCGCCCGTTCGATATCCTCGATAAAGAAGCTGTTCAGAATGCCGATGTCCTCATCAAGGCTGGCACCTTCGTCTTCCTCGTCGGCATTGGCTGCATGATCCTCCTGTTGAGGCGGCAACGAAATGAGCTCGGGTCTTTCCGCCCTGTCGCGGTAGCGTATTTCGACGGCGGCGATGGGCTTTTCCTGGCGTGAGGCAAAACCCGCCCAATCGCAGAGCAATTCATGCAGCGCCAGGATTTCGCCGGCATCGATCGGCTGATCGGTGGCGGCCTCGAAGGATGAAGATCCCAGCTGTCGCTGCGCCTGGAAGTTTTGAAGCAATTCCGACAGCTGCCGCTTGCCGTCTGCAAATGCCTCATGGCTGAGCGAGGAGAGACCAGATTTCCGTGCCCGTCCGAGGGCCCATGGAAGCGTCGAGACGGAAAATGTTTCGAACATCGGCTGTCCGAGCGGAGTAAGCTGCAGGCTGGCAAAGCAGGTATCGCCATCGAGATCGCTGCGTTCGGCATCCTCATACTCGGTAAAGTCGATCGCAGCGCTGTCGAAGTGCCTGCGGATGTCGGCGATCTCGGATTTGCTGAAAACGCCGAGGAACAAGGTGAAGCCGGTGATCTGCTTCTCCTCGGGTATGACGGGACGGCTGAGTGCAGCGCTGTCCTGCAAGAGCGTCTCTGCATGCAGCCAGAAAACGGTCCGTCCTTCGCCGAGGACGAGACGATTGGAGAGATCATAAGGTATGAAAAACTCGATTTTATGCCAGAAATCGAGTATGGCCAGAAGCTGTTCCCGTTCCACCCTGTCCGCATCGATCTGCATGACTTCTCACTGAGGAGTGCAAAATAGGCTCACGCCTCTTTTAGCAGCGATTGCAGCTCAAAATCAAAGAGCATGGTGATGATGCGCCCGGTCGCGTGCATTTAACGGCCGCGGAAGCGCGTCAGCGCAGACGCGGCTGCCTTTTTTTCGCCTTGCTGGCGCTGATATCAGCCTTGCGATGCGCGGCCTCGGCGAACGATCGGAGACGTTCGAGAGCAGTGCTGGCCCTGCAGGGATTACGACCGGGCGCGAGCAGCTGGAATGCGAGACTTCCGCCAACCGCGCCGGGTTGAACAACCTGCGAGCGTTTCGCCTGCCTCATAATCTTCGGGAGAAGATGACAAAAATATTACAATTTGTACTGAAATATTACATTTACTGAATTATCTATAGTGGGAACAAATATAACCTTGAAGTATAAGTATCAGTAAAAATACAACCGATACGTAGTATCTTATTGTTTCTCGCTCCCTAAAACTAATCACTTTGGGCCATTTCCTTCCTTCTCAATCCGTATTAACATAATTAAGAAATGTCTAAAGAAAAAGGCGATGACACAATAGGACCGGCATTTCATACTATCTTATACCTGCCATCGCTTCATGTTTGAGTAAAGTGTACCGCTAGGGGAGGCGTATATGTTCATGACAGGCTCAGGAATGGAGAATGCGGACCAGGCCAAGAAGTCTAGCCCATCCGGAGATACTATCCTTGTAGTAGCCAAGGCTGATCTGTTTTCAGAATGCATGGTGGAGGCGCTGGCAAAGAAATTTCCAAACTGCGATGTGCCAAGCATAACAAGCGCAAATCCGATGCTGGAAAAGGATACTAGCGATATAAAGCTCGTTTTATTTTACCATATACCTGCGCCTGAGCTGCAAGACGCGCTGCAGGCGGTCAGAGAAAATCATCCGGAAACCTCGATCGGACTTGTCGTCGAGGCCATAGACATGATGGAGCCCTATGTCAGCCGCTTGGTGGAGGCAAGGATCATCGACGGCGTCCTGCCGCTTAATCTTCGACTTGATGTTTTCATGGCGGCGGTGGATCTGCTGATGAAGGGCGGGGAGCATTTTCCCTCGGCGCTTCTCAACCGCCTCACCAATAAGGGGGCCCAGTTGGAGGCCTCACTTTATCAGACGAAATCGGTTGATGCCGCCCGCAACAATGCGCTCAAGCTGAGACGCGACAGCATCTCCGCCTTGACGACCCGGGAGGTTCAGATCCTGGATCTCATCTGCAAGGGGACGCAGAACAAGATTATAGCCGACAAGCTGCACCTTTCCGAAAATACGGTGAAGGTTCACGTCCGCAACATCTATAAGAAGATGAACGTCCGAAACCGCACGGAAGCAGCGTCCCGCTTCTTCAATGATCATCCGGTCGGCGATGACGACATGTCCAGCCGTTGGCGCAACTGATCGGCAGCGCCGCGCCCCTTTTCAGGCGTGCAACGAGCGCATGGTTCTAACCTTGAATCGATTCCGATTTAAGAAATATGCAGCGGCGCTTTTGCTTCAGATCGAGGGACGCGCAAAGCAGCGCGACTTCTGTCCGAAGCCGCTTGGAGAGCAGATATAGGGCGCGGACCCGTGATAGGCGACGATGCGGGCTCGTGCCGCAGCAGGCCGAGCGGTTCGATTTTCCGGGTAGGTGTAAGCCTTCGACGCGGGTGTCGTCTCGACGACGACAACATTCTTTTTCGCGATGGCGGCCGTGTCGTTGTCAACGACCGCACAAGCCGTTGCTCCGATCGCAAGAAGCGTCGCTCCCCCGGCAAGCATCGCCAAATGAAATGGACTCCAGTCTTTCGGCTGGGCTGCGGCGCGATTTTTGAACATGCCCAAACCCTCGCATATGACGCTTCCGGATGCAAGGCCGGTCGCGCAGCCCTGCGCGGTCGGCCTCTCCCTCTTCTATCCGATCTTTATTGAGCAAAGTTTGAGCAACGGCGTGATTCCCGTTTTGCGTGAAAAAATAGGTAAAATGATTAATCATTTGTTACTCTAAAGAACAACTGCGTAACTATTTGGGATATTTTATATTTTTAAAGTTGACCTCGATAACAATCGTCTTATCATTTCAATAGTAAATGAGTTATCTGAAGAATAACCTCGAAATTATTCCTGTATGGGTACTCAGTTGCATGAATATCCATCCGGGTAGTGGAGGTGTAAGGCGCCTTAATAATACAAAAGACTAAAACGTGGGGAGGAGTTTGTAATGCGTAGTTTCATTCCCGGCGAAGGCTATTCTGAAATAAACAACATAGCGGTGCTCAAGAATCTGGGCACCGCTCTTGTAAATGGCGGAGCCGGCTTTCTTGGCTCGCATCTCTGCGAAAGGCTTCTGCTGCGCGGCCACAGCGTCGTATGCCTCGACAACTTTTCCACCGGCCGCCGTGCAAATGTCGAGCATCTCGCGTCGAATCCCAGCTTTCGCATCATCGAGCACGATGTCCGTCAGCCCTTCGATATCGAAGCGTCGCTGATCTTCAACTTCGCCTCTCCTGCTTCTCCGCCCGATTATCAGCGGGATCCGGTGGGCACCTTGCTCACCAACGTACTCGGCGCCGTCAACACCTTGGACTGTGCGCGCAAGACCGACGCGATCGTCGTTCAGTCGTCGACGTCGGAAGTCTATGGCGATCCGACCCAGAGCCCGCAGCGCGAATCCTATTGCGGCAATGTCAACTCCATCGGGCCGCGAGCCTGTTACGACGAGGGAAAACGCAGCGCCGAAACCCTGTTCTTCGACTATCACCGGACCTACGGCGTCGACATCAAGGTCGGCCGCATCTTCAATACCTACGGACCTCGCATGCGCCTGGATGATGGCCGCGTGGTCTCCAACTTCATCGTGCAGGCCCTGCGCAACGCCGACCTGACGATCTACGGCGACGGCCAGCAGACCCGCTCTTTCTGCTATGTCGACGATCTCGTCGAAGGTTTCCTGCGTTTCTCGGCAGCCGGCAGCGCATGCCACGGTCCGATCAATCTCGGTAACCCGGGCGAGTTTACCGTTCGACGCCTGGCGGAGATCATCCGGGACCTCACCAATTCGCGCTCCCGCATCGTTCACCTGCCGGCTGTCGTCGACGATCCCCGCCAGCGGCGGCCGGATATCTCACGGGCGATGACGGAACTGGCATGGCAGCCTCATATCGAGCTCGAAGCCGGCCTTGCGCGCACCGTTGAATATTTCGACGGCCTGCTTGCCGGGACGGAGCAGGCGGAGGCTGTATGAGATGCCCCGCTATATTCTCGTCACCGGCGGCGCCGGTTTCATAGGCAGTCATATCTGCAAAACGCTGTCGCGCGCCGGGATGATCCCGGTTACCTACGACAACCTCTCGACCGGACATGCCGACAGCGTCCGCTGGGGACCGCTCGTTCGCGGGGAACTCGGCGATGCGATCGCGCTCCGTCGGACGATGGCCGAATTTTCGCCCGATTGCGTCATCCATTGCGGCGCCAATGCCTATGTCGGCGAATCCGTCGATATGCCGAGGAAATATTACCGCAACAATGTCGTCGGCAGTCTCACGCTGCTCGAAGCCTGCCTCGACCAGGAAATCGATCGGATCGTCTTTTCCAGCAGTTGCGCCACCTATGGCGTCCCCGCCTCGTTGCCGATACGGGAGGAAAGCCCGCAGCAGCCGGTCAATCCCTATGGACGTACCAAGCTGATCTTCGAGATGGCGCTCGAGGATTTTGCCGCTGCCTATGGCATCCGCTTCGCTGCCCTGCGTTATTTCAACGCGGCCGGCGCCGATCCGGATGGCGAGCTTGCCGAGCGTCACGAGCCCGAGACACATCTCATTCCTCGCGCCCTCCTCGCCGCCGCCGGCAGGCTGGAGCGGCTCGATATCTTCGGCACCGACTATTCGACCGAGGACGGAACCTGCATTCGCGATTATATCCATGTCAGCGATCTCGCGCAGGCACATTTGGCCGCCGTCAACCACCTGATCGCAGACGGCGCCTCGCTGAGCGTCAATCTCGGTTCCGGCCGCGGCACGTCAGTGCGCGAGATCCTCGACGCGGTCTATCGCGCCAGCGGCCGCGAAGTCCCCGTCCGTTATCGCGCCCGCCGCCCCGGCGATCCGCCGATCCTGTTTGCCAATACGGCACGGGCCAAGGCAGAGCTCGGCTTCGTGCCGGCTCTTTCGGATATCGACACGATCATCCGCACTGCCGGACCCACCTTCGGGCTGGAGATGACGGCATGAGCCTGGTTTCGGAGATCGATCACCGGATCAGGACGGCGAATGCCGCCGATGCATTCAACCCGGTTTTCACGGGTCGGAAGCGTGTCGCCTATGCTGTCGGCATCCTCTGCTGGCTGGCGGCGCTCGGCTATTTCTGGAGCTGGTGGTGTCAGTCCGCCCACATCATTTCCTGGCCAGCCTTCGTGCTCGTCACCGTCGTGCTTGCCTGGATAACGCTTGTCCCCGCCTATTTCATCCTGATCTTCCTCGATGCCAGAACGATCGGTTCGCGCGTCCTGCTGCCGGAAGGACGCGTGGCAATGGTCGTCACCAAGGCGCCGTCCGAACCCTTTGCCGTCGTCCGCGCCACGCTTCAGGCGATGCTCGATCAGACCGGTGTCGAGTTCGATGTCTGGCTGGCCGATGAGGATCCTTCCGCGGAAACCAGACGCTGGTGCGCCGAGCACGGCGTGCTGATCTCGACGCGAAAGGGCGTGGCGGAGTATCACCGCACGACCTGGCCGCGCCGGACGCGGTGCAAGGAAGGCAATCTCGCCTATTTCTACGACCATTTCGGCTATGCGCGTTACGATTTTGTCGCCCAGTTCGATGCCGATCATGTGCCGACACCGACCTATCTCCGTGAAGTCCTGCGCCCCTTCGCGGATCCTGGCGTCGGCTATGTTTCCGCTCCCAGCATCTGTGATGCGAATGCCGCGGCGAGTTGGGTCGCGCGCGGCAGGCTCTATGCGGAGGCAAGTCTGCACGGTTCGCTGCAGACCGGTTACAACAATGGCTGGGCGCCCCTTTGCATCGGCTCCCACTATGCGGTCCGCACATCAGCCCTTCGCCAGATCGGTGGCCTTGGCCCCGAGCTTGCCGAAGATCATTCGACGACGCTGATGATGAACGCCGGCGGCTGGCGCGGCGTCCACGCGGTCGATGCGATCGCTCATGGCGACGGCCCGGCGAATTTCGTCGATCTCGCCGTGCAGGAATTCCAGTGGTCGCGCAGCCTCGTCACCATCCTGCTGCAATATTCCCGCCGCCACGTCATCCATCTCCCCTGGCGGCTGAAATTCCAGTTCGTCTTTTCGCAGCTGTGGTATCCGCTCTTTTCCGCGGTCATGGCAGTGATGTTCCTGCTGCCGGTTGCCGCCTTGCTGACGGGCGAGGTCTTCGTCAACGTGACCTATCCGGATTTTCTGCTGCATTTCGCGCCGATGTCGATCGTGCTGACGCTCTTTGCTTTCTTCTGGCGGGCCACGGGAACCTTCCGGCCGCACGATGCGAAACTGTTTGGATGGGAAGGGCTGGCCTTCACCTTTCTGCGCTGGCCATGGTCGCTGGCCGGCAGCCTGGCGGCCATTCGCGACCATATCTCCGGTTCTTTCGTCGACTTTCGCATCACCCCGAAGGGAAAGCAGCAGCAGCAGTCTTTGCCGCTGCGCGTGGTTGCGCCCTATCTTGCTCTCGCGGGGCTTTGCGCCGCGGCCATGGCGCTCGCCGGCGAGGCCGCTGCCGCTCAGGGCTTTTACCTTTTCGCTGCGATGAACCTCGTGCTCTATCTGTCACTGACGGTGCTGATCGTCATTCGCCATGCGATCGAGAACGGCCTGCCGCTGCTGCCGCAATCGCGCGGCCTCTGGCTCGCGACGGCCACCGGTTTGGCGATCTGTGTCACCGGCGGCTTGCAGGCGGGCAACCACGGTCTGCGCGGCCTCGAAGCCCTTTCCCATGGCCAGACGCTCATCAGTTTCAGCCAATCGCAATTTGCCGTCGCCGGGGCCGGCCTCGGCGGCAAGACCAGGACCGTGAAGTTTCGCCTCAGATGGAATGGATTCGGAAGCGCGGGACGGGACCAACAGGGTGTTTGAACCGGCCAACCGGCACGTGTCGAGGAGGAGCATATAATGAGCATCGGATCGAGACTGTATGGCATAGCCCTGGCTCTCAGCCTGTGCCTGCCTGTGATGGCGCACGCTGCCGAGGCCACTAAGACGCCGCCGACGCCGCTCAGCGCCTATGAACTCTATCGCATCTACGGTGACAAGACCTGGACCTGGGGCACCGGCGGCGGCCGTTTCTTCAATGAAGGCCGGCGGTTCGTGGCCTGGACCAACGACAAGGGCAAGCAGTCCTTCGCCGAAGGCAAATGGGTGGTGGACGATCTCGGCCAGCTCTGCATGCGCGCGACCTGGACGAATGCCGAGGGAGCAGCCCGTGCCAGCACCTGTTTCGGTCACCGCAAGATCGGCAATACGATCTACCAGCGCCGTCAGCCGGACGGCAACTGGTACGTCTTCCGCCATTCTTCGGTGCGCCAGGATGACGAATTCGGCAAGCTCGTCTCTACGGATACCGTCAGCGCCAAGGCGTATGAACTGAAGCAGCTCCTGCTGAATCAGGAAATAGCCCGAAAAGGAGGCTGAGCCATGAAGGAGCTGACGAAAAATCACCTCTCGGCCGCCGCGATCGCGTTGCTGCTGTTGTGCGTCGCGGGACTGCCGGGCCGAAGCGAGGTGCAATATGCGGGCATCGCGCCGAATCCGGCGGCGAGCGCGCGAACGATCATCGACAAACGCCCGGTCGTCCATGCCGACGGCATCAAGTTCGGCGCCTACGACCCGCATGGGGATTTCGGCACCCAGGCCAATGTCTCGACCGAAGCCCTGTTCCTGCCGTGGGAAGACGTTGACCTGGAGACGCTGCGCGTTGCGGATGCCTATGCACTGGCCAGGGGCCGCAACCTGCTGATCACGGTGGAGCCCTGGTCCTGGGATGTCGATTGGCGGCTGACCTCGGGCGAGCTTCGCGCAAAGGTTCTGCGCGGCGACTACGATGTCAACATGCGGGCGATCGCGCAGATGATATCCCAGCTGAAAAGCCCCGTGATCGTCCGCTGGGGACAGGAGATGGAAGACAAATCCGGGCGGTTTTCGTGGGCCGGCTGGAACCCGCAAGACTATATCGCCGCCTACAAACGCATGATGGACATCCTCCGCGAGGAGGCGCCCGGCACCGAGATCATGTGGTCACCGAAGGGCCTGCCAGGCCTGCAGGACTACTATCCCGGCGACAACTATGTCGATCTGGTCGGATTGTCGGTCTTCGGGCTGGAGCGCTATGATGAACTTGCTTACAACAAGCACCGGACCTTCTCGGAAGCGCTGAGGCAGGGCTATGATCTCGTCGCCGGCTATGGAAAGCCCATCTGGGTCGCAGAGCTCGGCTACGAAGGCGGCGACTCCTATATGAGGCCCTGGATCGAAACCGCGACCTTGAAACAGAGCGCCTTCCCGAACCTTCGGGAAGTGGTCTATTTCAATGACCGGGACGTGCATGCCTGGCCGTTCAATCTCGGCCGGCCTGACTGGCGCGTGGTCGAGAGCTTGGCGGACAACTGATGTTGCTTAACGAGGGAGAGGCCCGCCGGGGTTTTGCGGCCCTCTCCTCTCATATAAGGCAAGCGATCATCCCTTGAGCGTTGCCTTACCCTCTTCGACGAGCCGGGTCGCCGCATCGGCGGGCGAGGTCCGTTCGAAGGCGAGTTCGTCGCAGATCGGGCGCAGCACGCGCTGGTCGAATTGAGTTGCACCCATCGGCACCGGCGGCGGATATTCGCCGACCTGATCCTTGAGCATGTTGACGTATTTGACCGTCTCCTGCTCCGTTGGGTTCAGCTGCGGCAGAATGGCCTCACGCACGGCCGGTGACATCGGCACGCCACGCTCGACGCCGAGAATCTTGCCGGCTTCGATGTCGTTGACGAAGAAGTCGATGAATTTCGCGGCCGCTTCGCCGTTCTTCGTCGTGGCGCCGACGCTCCAGATCAGCGCAGGGCGGTAGTAGTGGCCGGACGGCCCGCCCTTCTTTTCCCGCGGCAGCATGGTGATGCCGATTTTGTTCTTGATGATCAGCTGATAACCGATCATCTGGTTGGAATAGGCCATGCCGATCACCGATTTGCCGAGACCGAGGGCGTTGGTGTCAATGGTGTTTTGATCGAGCGTCTGGACGTCGGCAGCAACCGTGCCTCCCGCCTTGCGCAGCTTCTCCCAATAGTCGAACCACTCCGTGGCATCGTCGGCCGTGAAACCGAGCCCCACCGTTTCCTTGGCAAAGAGGCTTTTGCCCCGCTGGCGCAGCCAGGCGTCGAACACATAAGCGTAGCGTGCCGCGTAGGGGCCGCCCGCCTTGCCCGAGGACTTGGAGAGTTCCACCGCGAGTTTGGCATATTCATCCCATGTCAGGTCGGGTGTTGGCACCGGAATGCCTGCCTTTTCGAATTCCACCGTGTCGAAGAACATTGAGAAAGAGTTGAGGCCGAGGCCGACACCATAGAGTTTCCCGTCGATGGTGGTCAGTTTCAGAACGTCGCCGCCGAAGGACTGGACCTTCAAGGTCGAGGGGACGAATTCGTCGAGCGGCATGCAGGCGCCGCGCTTGGAATAATCGGAGATCGTTCCCGGCTCGAGCTGAAAGACGTCAGCGATCGAGCGGCCGGCCATCTGCGTGGCGAGCTTCGTCCAGTAGCCGTCGCCTGAAAGCGATTCACCGACGATCGTGACACCGGGTGTTTTCGACTGGTAGAGTTTGGCGACATCGAGCGTCCGCTTGGCGCGGTCGTTCGACCCCCACCACATGGCTCGCAGCTGCGTGTCTTCGGCAAAGGCCGGGATGGCGCTTCCGGCGCCAAAGGCAAGGCCGGCGGCTGCACCGGCTGAACCCATCAGAAATGAACGGCGATTGACCTGCATGATATCCTCCCTTGTCCCAATTTGTCCGCTGCCATCCTCCATGGCGTTGTCGGATTTTCGCGAGACAGGTTACGCAAAAAAGAATTTATTGCAAGAAATAACGTTGGTATTGCAAATTTGCGTGATTTGCATAAAGTTTGCCTATGAGCGATGAAAAAGCCAGACGGCTGCGACAGGCCGACATAGCCACATTAGCGGGCGTCTCCGTCTCGACGGTGTCGCGCGTGCTCGCCAACGAACCGGGGATCAGCGAGACCGTCCGGCGGCAGATATTGAAGGTGGCCGCCGAACACGGTTATCCCGTCAAGCCTGCTGCCGAAGCCGTTGCCGGCGGGCTGGCGCTGATTGCTAGCGATGGCGTCACCGGCGGGCTCAGCGTCTTCTATGAAGCGATCGTCGACGGCTTGCGCACCGGAGCCGCCGAAGCGGGCATGCCTTTCGAAATTCGGCTGGTCCGCGAGGATCGGATCACGCCGGATGCCGTGCGCGACTATATGCAGGCCGCGGGGGCTGCGGGTCTTTTTCTCGTCGGCATCGACCCCATCGAAAGCTTGCGCGACTGGCTGCAGGCCACCACGACACCGACCGTGCTTGTCAACGGCACCGATCCCAGGATGCAGTTTGACGGTGTTTCGCCGGCTAATTTCTTCGGTGCCTATGAGGCGGCCAGCCGGCTGACCCGGGCCGGCCATCGCCGTATCCTGCATCTGAGCGGCTCTCACCGCCATACGATTCGTGAGCGCATTCGTGGCTTCGAGGCGGCGATCGCCGCCGTCCCCGGCGCCGAAGGACGATTCGTTTCGCTGGCGCTCCAGGGCAGCGCAAGCCGCGAGGCCCACGAACGCACCGCGGCAGTCCTTACCGAGAATGCCGGCTTCACCGCGGCGTTCTGCATGAATGATTTCATTGCCGTCGGCGTTTTGGAGGCGGTCACCGAGGCCGGCCTGCGGGTGCCCGAGGATTTCGCGATTATCGGTTTTGATGATCTGCCCTGCGCATTGATGACCAATCCGCGGCTTTCCACCATGCGCGTCGACCGTGCCGCTCTCGGGCGCGAGGCCGTGTCGCTGATGCTGACCCGGTTCCGCAACCGAACAGCGGCTGCGCGCCACATCTGCCAGGCGGTCGTTCCCGTTCCGGGGGGGACCGTTGCCAATGCCGAGAACCCGTAAGAGGTGCCGATGACCTATGATCCTGCCAGCGCCAATCCGCTTGCCGGCAATCCGCTGGAAACCCGCGCCGATATGAGCCGCGCTCTGCTCGCTCTCTTCGATCCGCTGCTTCCCTGTTTTTCGCAGGGCAATGCTCGAGTCAGGCTCAATGGCGCAGCCGCCCATTTCGATCGGGCGGCCGCCGATCTCGAGGGTTTCGCCCGCCCGCTCTGGGGATTGGCGCCTTTTGGCGCCGGGGGTGGCGACTTCGCCCATTGGCATCGATTTGCCGAAGGTCTCGCAAACGGCACCGACCCCGCCCATCCCGAATATTGGGGAACAGTCAATGGCCGGGATCAGCGGATGGTCGAGCTTGCTGCCCTTGGCTTTGCCCTGGCGCTGGTGCCGGAAAAGATCTGGGAGCCGCTTGATGCGCGCGCCCGCAGCAATGTCGTCGCCTATCTCAAACATGCCAGAGAGTTCGACTATGCCGATAACAACTGGAAATTTTTCCGCATCTTCGTCGATATCGCCCTCGATCGTCTCGGCGTCGATTTCGACCGCAGCCTGACGCGGCAATATCTGCAGGAGCTCGAAGGCTTCTATATCGGTGACGGCTGGTATCGCGACGGAAACGTGCGTCGTATCGACCACTACATTCCCTTTGCCATGCATTTCTATGGGCTGATCTATTCGAAGCTCGTCGATGACGATTATGCGAAACGCTATCGCGAGCGCGCCATCCTCTTCGCCCGGGATTTCCGCCACTGGTTTGCCGCCGACGGCGCGACGATCCCCTTCGGCCGCAGCCTGACCTATCGCTTTGCCTGCGCCGGCTTCTGGTCGGCGCTCGCCTTTGCCGATGTCGAGGCTTTGCCTTGGGGCGAGGTCAAGCATCTCTGCTTGCAGCATCTGCGCTGGTGGAGGGACAAGCCGATTGCCGACCGCGACGGCGTTCTCTCGATTGGTTTCGGCTACCCGAACCTGCTGATGTCGGAGAGCTACAATTCCGCCGGCTCGCCTTATTGGGCCTTGAAGGCCTTCCTGCCGCTGGCGATCGCGGAGAACCATCCCTTCTGGAGCGCCTGCGAGAAGGCGCCGGAGCAGGCGCCTGAGGTCGTTCCCCAGCGCCATCCCGGCGTGGTTCTCATGCAGGCGGGCCGCGATGTCGTGGCTCTTTCTTCCGGCCAGGAAAACCTGCAGATGCGTTTCGGCACCGAGAAATACGCAAAATTCGCCTATTCCACGCGGTACGGCTTCAGCGTCGAGTCCGACGAACGCGGCTTTGCGCTTGCCGCCTTCGATTCCATGCTGGCCTTCAGCGATGACGGCCTGCACTACCGCGTGCGTGAAACGAATGAGGAGGCCCGGCTCGCGGGTGATGTGCTTCATTCGAAATGGTCGCCCTTCCCCGATGCCGAAGTCGAAACCTGGCTCGTGCCCGCCGCCCCCTGGCATATCCGCCTCCACCGGATCAGGTCGGGCCGGCCGCTGCGGATTGCCGAAGGCGGCTTTGCCATCGGCCGCCGCGACTTCGAGCAGGATCGGCTGTCGGCCTCGGAGGGGGCGGCCTATGCGATCGGCGAAGCCGATTTCACCGGCATTCTCGACCTCGGCTCTTCGATCAAACGTGTCGGACTTGCCCAAAAGGCCCAGCCGAACACCAATGTGATCGTCGCCAAGACCATCGTGCCGCAACTGCGCGGGCAGATTCCGGCCGGCGAGACCATTCTGGTGACGGCGGTGCTGGCGCTCGCCGATCCCGCCGCTGTTTCGTCAGCCTGGACACGGCCGCCGAAAGCGCCTGATATTGCGGCGCTGGAGGCCCTGGTGCGGGAAAAGGGCGTGACCGTCAGCGCCATCGAAGCGCCGGGTCAGATGCCATGAGCCGTCCGGCCATCGTCCTTGCCATGGAGCCGTCGCGCACGGAACATGTCCTGCCCGATGAGATCCTGCGCCGGCTCGATTCCATCGGCCGCCTTCTCGATCCCGAGCCGCTGCAGCGCTTCGACGACGCGCGGGCAAGGCGCCTGCTTTCAGAAGCGGAGATCCTGATTACCGGCTGGGGTGCGCCCTATGTCGGGCCTGAGATTCCGGCTGCCGCGCCGCGACTTCGCCTCATCGTCCATGCGGCGGGCACGGTGAAGGGTATCATCGATGACGCCATCTTCGAAGCCGGCATAGCGGTCAGCCACGCGGCCGAGGCCAATGCCGTGCCCGTTGCCGAGTTCACGCTTGCCGCGATTATTTTCGCCGGCAAACGTGCCTTCCGCTTCCGCGACCTCTACGTCGGCGACCGCAACCGTGATCGGACCTATCCGATGCAGCGGGAAGCGATCGGCAATTGTGGACGAACCCTCGGCATCGTCGGCGCCTCGCGCATCGGCCGACGGGTAATTGAACTCCTGAAACCCTTCGACTACAGGCTGCTGCTGTTCGATCCCATGCTCGATGCCGCCGAAGCAGCCGGCCTCGGAGCTGAAAAGGTCGATCTCGACGATTTGATGCGGCGCGCGGATATCGTTTCCCTGCACGCGCCGTCACTGCCGTCGACGCAGCATATGATCGATGCGCGAAGACTGTCGCTGATGAAGGACGGGGCAACCCTGATCAACACCGCGCGCGGCATCCTCATCGATGAGGCCGCGTTGCTTTCGGAGCTGAAGACCGGCCGCATCGATGCGGTCATCGACGTCACCGATCCGGAAATTCCGGAGGCGGATTCGCTCTTCTACGATCTGCCGAATGTTTTCCTGACACCGCACATCGCCGGCGCCATCGGCCTGGAACGGGCGCGTCTGGGCGCGATGGCGGCGGATGAGGTCGAGCGTTTTACGACCGACCGGCCGTTGCTCTACCAGATCCGCCGGCAGGATCTCGAAAATATCGCCTGACGCATCCCGTCCAGGGATACGCGTCAGCGCGGCGTGCTCAACGAATTGGGCGAGCCGTCATTGGCAAGCTCGGGCATCAGCTCGGCGATGTCGACCACCTTGCCGGTGCGCGAGCTCGTCAGCGCGGCAATGCCGCAGAGCACGGACATGGCGCCCGCCCGTGTGCCGGCGCGCTGGCCGAGCCTGTCTTCCATGTCAGGCTTGAAGATCATATTGCGCATCCGGTCGTCGCCGCCGTAATGGCCGCCCGTGAAATGCGGAACGACGATGCGCTCCACCGCCTCCTTCCCATTCGGGAAATTGCGAATGAGCAGGATCGTATCCTGCTTCGGCTCTTCCCAGGGCTGCGCCTCATACTGGCGGATTTCGATGCGGCCTTTCGTTCCGTTGAAGGCCAGGTGATGGCCCTCGATCGGCTGGAAGGTGTTCAGCGAATAGGAGACGTGGACGTTGTTGCGGTAGCGGATCGACACGACCATCGTGTCGGGGATGTCGATATCTTCGCGGAAGACGCAGCCGTCCCGGAAATAGCCGTCGATCTCAGAAGGATCCTCGTAAAGTGAATCGAGGAACGGATCCTTTTCGATATCGAGATAATAGTCGCATTCATGCGCGTGCGGACAGAGCTTGCAGCGAGGCCCGCGAAACGGGCCCTTGCGGCCGTAGTTCTGCAGGTCGGCAAAAGAGGTGACAGACTCCGGATCGCTGTCGAGATACCAGTTCAGCAGATCGAAATGGTGGGTGGCCTTGTGGACGAACAGGCTGCCGGAATTTTCCGTATAGGCATGCCAGCGGCGGAAATAGTCGGCGCCGTGCTTGGTGTTGAGATACCAGTGAAAATCGACCGAGGTCACCCGGCCGATCTCGCCGGCATTCAGCAGTTCCTTGATCTTGGCGGCCGTCGGCGCATAGCGGTAGTTGAAGGAGACGTCGACCCGGCGGCCGGTGCGCTTTTCGGCATCGAGAATCCGGCGAATTTTCTCGATCGAGGTGGTCATCGGCTTCTCGGTGATGACGTCGATGCCGGATTCCAGTGCCCGCACGATGATATCGTCATGTGTATGGTCAGGCGTGCAGACGATGGCGAGATCCGGCCTCTGCTCGGCAAGCATGGAATCGATGTTGTCATAGAGCGGCGCATTGCTGCCGATCATGTTGCGGGCGCGCTCGCCGCGAAGCGAGTTCTTTTCGACGATGGCTGTGAGATCGACATGTTCGCGCCAGCCGGCAAGCAGGTCCTTGCCCCACATGGTGGTGCCGCGGTTACCGGTGCCGATCAGGGCAAAACGGCGTTTCTCCATCGAATGACTCCTCTTTCATACGTGATGAAACAATTGGATTTGAAATCAGATCTGGCAGCAGTTCCGGAAGCGCTCGACGCAAGTGGCGATCACCTCATCGGCCGGACGCTTCCACCAGTTTTCGGCCGAAAAGATCTCCACTTCCTGCGCGCCGAAGAACCCGGCGGCTTCGATCATCCGTCTTATGCCCTTGAGGTCGATGACGCCATCGCCCATCATGCCGCGGTCGAGCAGCATATCCTTCGTCGGCGCCAGCCAGTCGCAGATGTGATGGGCGAAGATACGGTTCATGCGTCCGGCGCGAGCAATCTGGTTGGCAAGATCGGGATCCCACCAGACATGGTAGACGTCGATCGCGACGCCGACATCCTCGCCGAGCGGCTCGCACATGTCGAGCGCCTGGCCGAGCGTGTTCACGCAGGCCCGGTCGGCCGCATACATCGGATGCAGCGGCTCGATCGCAAGTTTCACGCCTGATGCCTGCGCATGCGGCAGCACCGCGGCAATGCCATCGAAGACCATCTGACGGGCGGCGACGATATCCTTCGAAGCGCCCGGCAGGCCGCCGACGACGAGCACGAGGCAGTCGGCGGAAAAGGCGGCCGCCTCGTCGATCGCGCGTCTGTTGTCGTCGAGGTTTTTCTGCCAGTCGGCCTCGGTTGCCGCCGGAAAGAAACCGCCGCGGCAAAGGCCGGTCAGCTTGATGCCGTTCGACTTGACGATCCGCACCGCCTCGTCGAGACCGGCCTTGGCGACCTGGTCGCGCCAGGGCGCGATCGAGGTAATGCCGTGCTTCAGGCAGATATCGACGGCTTCCGCGAAGCCGCACTGCTCGCGGATCGTCGCCAGGTTGATCGAGAGTCCTTCGACCTTCATGTCATTCTTCTCCCGTGCGGTGTCGTGTTTCAGTTGACGCCGTGGACGGCAAGCAGCTGTTTCATGCGCGCGGTTGCGAGTTCCGGATCGGCCAAAACCCGCGCCTTGTCGGCCAGCCGGAAGAGTTCGGCCAGATGCGTCAGCGAGCGGGTGCTCTGCTGGCCGCCGACCATGGTGAAATGGTCCTGCAACCCGTTGAGATAGGCGAGGAAGACGACGCCCGTCTTGTAGAAGCGGGTCGGAGCCTTGAAGATGTGGCGCGACAGCGGCACGGTCGGCTCCAGCAGGTCGAAGAATTCGTGATTGCTCTTGCGGCCGAGCGCGTCGAGTGCTGCCGAAGCCGCCGGCGCGATGGCGTCGAAAATGCCCAGCAGCGCATCGGAATGGCCCTCTTCGTCGCCGGCGATCAGTTCGGCATAGTTGAAGTCGTCGCCGGTATACATGCGCACGGATCTCGGCAGTTGCCGGCGCATCGTCACTTCCTTCTCCTTGGAAAGCAGCGAGATCTTGATGCCGTCGACCTTTGAGGCATTGGCTTCGATCACGCCAAGGCAGGTTTCCATTGCCTTGAGGTGGTCGCCATTGCCCCAGTATCCCTCGAGCGCCGGATCGAACATTTCTCCGAGCCAGTGGATGATGACGGGTTCCTTGACCTGGCGAAGGATGCGGTCATAGACCCTGATATAGTCGTCCGGCCCCTTGGCCGCGACGGCAAGCGCCCGGCTTGCCATCAGGATGATGCGGCCGCCGGCCGCCTCCACCGTTTCGATCTGCTCTTCATAGGCCTTGATGATCGTATCGACCGTCACGTCGGGACCGGGCGACAAATGGTCGGTGCCGGCGCCGCAGGCGATCAGCGCGTCCTTGCGGCCGGCCGCCTCGGCAAGCGCCCGGCGGATGAGGTCGCGCGCCTCCGGCCAGCCGAGGCCCATGCCGCGCTGCGCCGTATCCATGGCTTCGGCGACCCCGAGGCCGAGATCCCAGAGCCGATGACGGAAGGCGAGCGTCCGCTCCCAGTCGATCGCCGGCGTCAGCCATGGGTCGTTGTCGGCGAGCGGGTCGGCGACGACATGGGCGGCGGCAAAGGCGATGCGCGGAAAGCTTTTGGCGTCGCGCTTCTTCAGTTCGATCGGCGTACCGGTCAGCGTATAGGGAACGATCTTGCCGTCGAGGGGGAGATTGATCGTTGTCACGGCTCAGAACTCCAGTGCGGGGACGTCGAGCCAGCGGCGTTCGGCCCAGGATTTCAGCCCGAGTTCGGCAAGCTGCACACCCTTGGCGCCGGCTTCCAGCCCGTAGGGCCACGGCGCATCTTCGACGACATGGCGGATGAACATTTCCCACTGCGCCTTGAAGCCGTTGTCGAAGGCCTGCGTATCGGGAACCTCGTCCCAGGTCTTGTAGAAGTCGATTGTCTGCGGCTGGTCGGGGTTCCACACCGGCTTCGGCGTGTTGACGCGGTGCTGGCTCCAGCATTTCGTCAGGCCGGCCACGGCCGAACCATGGGTGCCGTCGACCTGGAAGGTGACGAGATCGTCGCGGCGCACGCGCACCGCCCAGGAGGAATTGATCTGCGCGATCGCGCCGCCTTCGAGCTCGAAGGTCGCATAGGCCGCATCGTCGGTGTCGCAATCATAAGGCTTGCCCTGCTCGTCGATGCGCCGCGGAATATGCGTGGCGCCAAGGCAGGAGACGGCCTTGACTTCGCCGAACAGATTGTCGAGCACGTAACGCCAGTGGCAGAGCATATCGAGGATGATGCCGCCGCCGTCACCCTTGCGGTAGTTCCAGGAGGGGCGCTGGGCGGGCACGCCCCAATCACCCTCGAACACCCAGTAGCCGAATTCGCCACGCACCGAGAGGATCTTGCCGAAGAAGCCGGAATCCCTCAGCAGCGCCAGCTTGCGGAGGCCGGGCAGGAACAGTTTGTCCTGCACGACGCCGTGCTTGAGGCCGGAACGCCGTGCCTTGCGGGCGAGATCGATCGCCACCTGCAGATCGTCGGAAATCGGCTTTTCGCAATAGACGTGCTTGCCGGCGTCGAGCGCCTTCGACAGTAGCTCGGCGCGCATCAGCGTCGTGCCGGCATCGAAGAAGATCATGTCGTCGGGATTGGCGAGAGCGGCATCGAGATCGGTCGACCAGCGCTTGATGTTATGCTTCTTCGCCAGCTCTTCCATCTTCGCGCCGTTGCGGCCGACGATGATCGGGTCGATCTCGAGTTTTTCGCCCGATTTCAGCGTGATGCCACCCTGGTCGCGGAAGGCCAGGATAGAGCGAACCAGGTGCTGGTTGTAACCCATGCGGCCGGTGACGCCGTGCAAGATGATCCCCAAGCGTGCCATGTTTTCCTCCCTGCAATCTTTTATGGCGGGAGCGGGCGTCCTGGCCCGGCCCTCCCAAGCCGGTAACTAAACGGTTACTTGATGGCAGAAGAGCGGCGAGCCTGTCAATAGTCAAATCCCGCTTTCACTATTCAGCGCTTGATTGAGGCGAGGGTGACGTGGACGATATGCCTCTCCCAGGCACTGAGATTGGCCGGCTCGATCAGGTCGCGGCCGAAGATCGTCGAAAGCGTATACTGGTTGGAAAGATAGAAATAGCCGAGCGAGGCGATCGTCAGATAGACATGCAGGGGATCGGCGGTCTCGATGAAGACGCCCTGCTTCTTGCCCCGCTCGAGCACTTGGGAAAGCTCGCCGATCAGATGCGAATGCAGTTCCTTGAGCCGGATGGACTGACGCAGCCATCGGGCACGATGCAGGTTTTCGGTGCCGAGCAGGCTCAGGAATTCCGGATGCTGGAGGAAATAACGCCAGGTGAAGAGCGCCAGTTCGCCGATGCCTTCCTCGGGGCTGCGGTCGCCGATATGCAGCGCGCGTTCCGCCGTGCGGATGCCGACATAGGCCTCTTCGAGCACCTTGAGGTAGAGCTGCTCCTTGTCGCCGAAATAGTGGTAGAGCATGCGTTTGTTGGTGCCGGCACGTTCGGCGATGGCGTCGACACGGGCTCCGCCCATGCCGTTTTCGGCGAATTCGCGGGTTGCTGCCTCGAGGATGGCGGCGCGTGTCCGCTCCGGATCGCGTTGCGCCGTCCGCTCCGTTGACGGTCGCCGGGCCGGTTTCTTTTCTCTGTTTCCCCCGCTGTCGTGCATCGCTCCACCCCTGTCTTCACGTGTTGCGCTCATAAGCCTTCGGTGCGAAATTGTAAAAACCGAATTTGGAAGGGCGGCCCGCTGGAACGGAATGCTGAGAGCATGATGTCGCCGAAAACCGCTGACGCTTTCGACATCATGCTCTGACCGACACCGCTTGACAGGCTTGCCGCTTTGCTCGTAGCTTGTAACCAATTAGTTATTTGCGCAAGCAAAACTAAATTGGAAGCGTGTGGAGGCGCTTCCCTTTGGAGGAGGAAAAAATGACTCTACGTGTTAACAGACGTAATTTCGTTGCAGGAAGCGCAGCACTTCTGTCGCTGTCGGCGCTCGGAACCAGCGCTTTGGCACAGGAAACGCGCTTGCGTCTCCTGTGGTGGGGCTCGCAGCCGCGCGCCGACCGCACCAACAAGGTGTCGCAGCTCTATCAGACGAAGAACCCGGGCACCTCGATCACCGGCGAATTCCTTGGCTGGGGCGATTACTGGCCGCGTCTGGCGACCCAGGTCGCCGGCCGCAACGCGCCCGACGTCATTCAGATGGACTATCGCTACATTGTTCAATACGCCCGGCGCGGCGCGCTCGCGCCGCTTGAATCCTATATGCCGGCCAAGCTCAATCTCGACGATTTCGACAAGGCGCAGATCGAAGGCGGCAGCGTCGACGGCCATCTCTATGGCGTCAGCCTGGGCGCCAATTCGGCTGCAACGGTGCTGAATACAACGGCCTTCAAAGAGGCGGGCGTCGATCTGCCGACGCAGGCGACCACCTGGGATGAATTCGCCCGAATGGGTGCGGAAATCACGAAGGCGGGCAAGCGCAAGGGCATGTTCGGCCTCGCCGACGGCAGCGGCGGTGAACCGCTGTTCGAAAACTGGCTGCGCCAGCGCGGCAAGGCGCTCTATACCGCCGACGGCAAGATCGGTTTCGGTGTGGACGACGCATCGGAATGGTACGATATGTGGGCCAAGTTCCGTGCGGCCGGCGCCTGCGTCCCTGCCGATATCCAAGCTCTCGACAAGAACGATATCGAAACCAACACGGTGTCGCTCGGCAAGGCTGCCGCCGGTTTTGCCCATTCCAACCAGTTCGTCGCCTATCAGGCCATGAACAAGGACAAGCTGGCGCTCACCAACTACATGCGCATCAAGCCGGACTCGAAGGGCGGCCATTATCGCAAGCCTTCGATGTTCTTCTCGGTCTCGGCGCAGTCGAAGTCGATCGATCAGGCGGTTGATTACATCAACTTCTTCGTCAAGAACCCCGAGGCTGTGCTGCTCCTGGATGTCGAGCGCGGCATTCCGGAATCGGCTGCCATGCGCGAGGTCGTCGCGGCGAAGCTCGACGACAACGGCAAGGTTGCCTTGGCCTATGTCAGCGGCCTTGGCGATCTCGCCGGCAAACTGCCGCCGCCGCCGCCGGCGGGTGCCGGCGAAGGTGAGTTGATGCTGCGCAACATTGCCGAACAAGTCGGTTTCGGACAGCTGTCTCCTTCCGATGGCGGCAAGCAGCTTGTCACTGAAATTACGCAGATTCTCGCACGAGGCTGATGCCGTATGAGCAATGCGATGCGCACGCCCGCAGGGGCCATACCAGTGGAAAGATATCAGGGGGCCGTGGCCGCAGGACGCTTCAGGCGTCTCTGGAATGCCAATGCTCCCGGCTATCTCTTCCTCCTTCCGTGGCTCATCGGCTTTTTCGGGCTGACGCTCGGGCCGGCCCTGATTTCGCTTTACCTGTCCTTCACCGACTTCGACATGCTGCAGTCGCCGCGGTGGGTGGGAGTTGCGAATTACGTGCGCATCGCCACGGCGGATCCGAAATTTTCCGCCGCAATGCACGTCACCCTGACCTATGTCGTCTTCTCGGTGCCGTTCAAACTGACCTTTGCCTTGCTGGTCGCCATGGCACTGAACCGCGGCCTGCGCGGTCTGCCCATCTACCGTGCCATCTTCTATCTGCCGTCGCTGCTTGGCGGCAGCGTTGCCATCGCCGTTCTCTGGCGCCAGCTCTTCGCCAGCGACGGCCTCGTCAACGCCGCACTGGCCCAGATCGGCATCGAGGGGCCAAGCTGGATCTCGCATCCGAATTATTCGATCTATACACTGGTGGCGCTGTCCGTCTGGCAGTTCGGTTCGCCGATGATCATCTTTCTCGCCGGCCTGCGCCAGATCCCGCAGGATATGTATGAGGCGGCAAGCCTCGACGGCGCCTCGAAATTCCGGCAGTTCTACAAGATCACGCTGCCGCTGCTGACGCCGGTGATCTTCTTCAACGCCGTCGTCCAGACGATCGAAGCCTTCAAGGCCTTCACGCCCGCCTTCATCATATCGGGCGGCACCGGCGGTCCGATCAACTCGACGCTGTTCTATACGCTCTACCTCTATCAGGAAGCCTTCGGCAATTTCCGCATGGGCTACGCTTCGGCGCTCGCCTGGATCCTGGTGGTGATCATCGCCATCTTCACCGCCTTCTCCTTCCTAAGCTCGCGTTATTGGGTGCACTACGATGACTGAGATGACCGCTTCCGTCACTGCGGCCAGGCCGCCATCGGATATCACCAAACGCAGCCTGCCCGGGTCGCTCATTGTCCACGCCCTGCTGATCGCCGCTTCGCTTCTCATGGTCTATCCGCTGTTGTGGATGGTTTCGGCATCGGTCAGGCCGGAAACCGAGATCTTCTCGTCGACCTCGCTCATTCCGTCGTCGATCGATTTTTCCTCTTATGCCCGCGGGTGGGTCGGCCTCGACGTCAGCTTCAGCCGGTTCTTCTGGAATTCGCTCGTCATCTCGCTGCTGGTCGTGACAGGCAATGTCATCGCCTGCTCGCTGACGGCCTTCGCCTTTGCCAGATTGCGTTTTGCCGGCCGGAACTTCTGGTTCGCGATCATGCTCGGCACGCTGATGATCCCCTATCACGTGACGCTGATCCCGCAATATGTGCTCTTCCTCAATCTTGGCTGGGTCAACACCATCCTGCCGCTCGTCGTGCCGAAGTTCCTGGCAAGCGACGCCTTCTTCATCTTTCTGATGGTGCAGTTCTTCCGCGGCATTCCGCGGGAACTCGATGAGGCGGCGATGATGGACGGCTGCAGCGCCTGGCGGATCTATTGGAAGATCATGCTGCCGCTGTCGCTGCCGGTGCTGGCAACGGCCGCCATCTTTTCTTTCATCTGGACCTGGGACGATTTCTTCGGGCCGCTGATCTACCTGAACGACATGAACACCTACACGATCCAGCTCGGTCTGCGCACCTTCGTGGATTCCACCAGCGCTTCAGATTGGGGCGGCTTGTTCGCCATGTCGACCCTGACGCTGGTGCCGGTCTTCTTCTTCTTCCTGTTCTTCCAGCGCCTGCTGATCGAGGGCATCGCCACGACCGGCATGAAACGCTGATGGCAGTAGTGGAAAAGAGTGACATGAGCATCAAGACCGTCGCGATCGTCGGCTGCGGCATCGGCCGTTCGCATATCGTCGAAGGCTATCTGCCGCATTCCGACAAGTTCAAGGTGACGGCGATCTGCGATCTGAACGAAGAACGCCTGGCTGCCGTCGGCGACGAGTTCGGTATCGAACGCCGCACCACCTCTTTCGAGGCGCTGCTGGCCGACGAAACGATCGACATCATCGATATCTGCACCCCTCCCGGCATTCATCTGGAGCAGGTGGTCGCCGCTCTCGGTGCCGGCAAGCATGTCGTCTGCGAAAAGCCGCTGACGGGCTCCCTTGCCGGGGTCGATACGATCATGGAAGCGGAAAAGAACGCCAAAGGCGTGCTGATGCCGATCTTCCAGTACCGCTACGGCGACGGCATCCAGAAGGCCAAACGGATCATCGATGCCGGCATTGCCGGCAAGCCCTATACGGCTTCCGTCGAAACCTTCTGGCTGCGCAAGCCCGAATATTACGCCGTGCCCTGGCGGGGCAAATGGGCGACCGAACTCGGCGGTGTGCTCGTCACCCATGCCCTGCATCTGCACGACATGCTGATGCACCTGATGGGCCCGGCCGCAAGGGTCTTCGGCCGCGTCGCCACCCGCGTCAATGATATCGAGGTGGAGGATTGCGCCTCTGCCAGCCTGCTGATGGAAAACGGCGCCTTCGTCTCGCTGTCCTGCACCCTCGGTTCGCAGGAGCAGATCAGCCGGCTGAGATTGCATTTCGAAAACGTCACCTTCGAAAGCACGCACGAACCCTATACGCCGGGCAAGGATCCCTGGAAGATCATCGCCGCCAATGACGACGTTCAGGAAAAGATCGATCGCGTGGTCGGCGACTGGCAGCCCGTTGCGCCGCGCTTCACCACCCAGATGGGTCAGTTCCACGCCTTCCTCAGCGGCACTGGACCCCTGCCGGTGACCACGAAGGACGCGCGCCGCGCGCTGGAACTCGTCACCGCCATCTACCAGTCTTCCGACAGCGGCGCCGAAGTGCCGCTGCCGGTCGGTCCCGACAGTCCCAAATACGCCGATTGGCGCGCAAGAACGAAGTAACCTGTAAAAGAGAGGGGTTTTGAGACGATGGCAACCAGTGTCGTTCTTCAGAAGGTCGAGAAGCGCTACGGCGCAATGGATGTGATCCATGGCATCGACCTGACGATCGATCCCGGCGAATTCGTCGTTTTCGTCGGCCCCTCGGGCTGCGGTAAATCCACGCTTCTGCGGATGATCGCCGGCCTCGAGGAGATTTCGGGCGGCGCGCTGCTGCTCGACAGCGAGCGCATGAACGAGGTGGCACCCGCCAAGCGCGGCATCGCCATGGTCTTCCAGTCCTATGCGCTCTATCCGCATATGTCGGTCTACAAGAACCTCGCCTTCGGCCTTGAGACGGCCGGTTACAAGAAGGCCGATATCCAGCCGAAGGTGAAACGCGCCGCCGAAATCCTGCAGATCGAGAAGCTCCTTGAGCGGAAGCCGAAAGCGCTCTCCGGCGGCCAACGCCAGCGTGTCGCGATCGGCCGCGCCATCGTGCGCGAGCCACGTATCTTCCTGTTCGACGAACCGCTGTCGAACCTCGATGCCGAACTGCGAGTGCAGATGCGGGTCGAGATTTCCCGCCTGCACCGGCAGCTCGGCAACACCATGATCTACGTCACTCATGACCAGGTCGAAGCCATGACGATGGCCGACAAGATCGTCGTCTTGAATTCGGGCCGCATCGAGCAGGTGGGCGCGCCGCTCGATCTCTACAACAATCCCGCCAACCGCTTCGTCGCCGGCTTCATCGGTAGCCCGAAGATGAATTTCCTGAAGGCGCGCATCGAACAGGTCGGCGAGGCCGAAACCAGCATTCATGTCTGCGGCAACTCCGTCCGCCTGCCGCGCCGGCTGAAAGGCGAGGCCGGTCAGGAGGTCACCTTCGGCATTCGCCCCGAACATCTTTCGCTTACAGAGGGCGCCATCACGCTCTCGACCGTCAATGTCGATCTCGTCGAAAATCTTGGCGGCGCCACCATGCTCTACACCACGACGCCGGATGGGCAGCTCTTGACGATCGCCCTTGACGGCCAGCAGAAGGTCGAGCGGGGCGCCAATGTGAAGACTTTCTTCGATCCCGCCCGCTGCCACGTATTCGACGCCGCCGGTAAAACGATCTGACTCTCGGGAGCGCTCCCGCGAGTCCAGAAGGACGCGTAGCGCTGCCACCGCTGCTTGACAGCCGATCCTGCTCTGTCCCATCATTTCGGAAGGGGCCGCAAGGAGGGTGAGCATGACGCCTGAGGATAGGATTCATGCGCTTGGCATCTGGCAGGGCTCGATCGAAATATCGCCGATAGCAGGCGGCATCACCAACAGGAACTATCTGGTCAGCGATGCCGTCGCCCGTTGCGTGGTGAGATTGGGCACCGACATTCCGATCCATCACATCAGCCGCCAGAACGAGCTTGCCGCCAGCCGCGCCGCACATGCCGCCGGCCTGTCGCCCGCCGTCATCCACCATTCGCCTGGCGTGCTGGTGCTCGAATATATCGAGGCGAGGGCACTTGTGCCGGAAGATATCAGGGCGCCTGACATGCTTGCCAGGGTGGTGCCGCTGGTGCGTGCCTGTCACCACGACATCGCCCGGCATTTCCGCGGCCCGGCGATGATCTTCTGGGTCTTCCACGTCATCCGCGATTATGCCGCCAGCCTGAGGGCGGCGGGCAGCTCCCACCTTCCCTTGCTTGCGAAACTCCTCGCCAGGGCCGAGACGCTGGAAGAAGCGGCAGGACCCTTCGAGATCGCCTTCGGTCACAATGACCTGCTGGCTGCCAATTTTCTCGATGACGGCAAGCGGCTTTGGCTAATCGACTGGGATTATGCGGGCTTCAACACGCCGCTTTTCGATCTCGGTGGATTGGCCTCCAACAACGAACTGCCGGAAGCAGCCGAGCGGATGATGCTGGAAATCTATTTCGGCCGGCCGCCAATCGATGAACTCATCAGACGCTACGCTGCGATGAAATGCGCCTCGCTGCTGCGTGAGACGCTCTGGAGCATGATTTCGGAAATCCATTCCACGATCGATTTCGACTATGCCGCCTATACGGCAGAGAATCTCGCTCGTTTCGAGCGCGCCTATCAAGCCTTTGAACGGGATCAATAAATGATGAGACAATTACCGAAGACGGCAAAGGCCGTGGTCATCGGCGGCGGCATCATCGGCTGCTCGACAGCCTATCATCTCGGCAAGCTCGGCTGGACCGATACCGTTCTCTTGGAACGCAAGAAGCTGACCTCCGGCACCACCTTTCATGCCGCCGGCCTTGTCGGCCAGCTGCGCACAAGCGCCAACATCACCCAGCTGCTCGGTTACTCGGTCGATCTCTACAAGCGGCTGGAAGAGGAAACCGGCCTTGGCACCGGCTGGAAGATGAATGGCGGCCTGCGGCTTGCCTGCAACGAGGAACGCTGGACGGAAGTGAAGCGCCAGGCGACCACCGCCCAGTCCTTCGGCCTCGACATGCAGTTGCTGACGCCGCAGGAAGCCTTCGATCTCTGGCCGCTGATGACGATTGACGATCTGGTCGGCGCCGCCTTCCTTCCCACAGACGGTCAGGCCAACCCTTCCGACATCACCCAGGCGCTCGCCAAAGGCGCCCGCATATCAGGCGTTTCGATCTTCGAGGATACCGAAGTCCTCGACCTCGAAATCGACAAGGGGAAGATTCGCGCCGTCATCACCGCAGAGGGGCGCATCGAATGCGAGCGGGTCGTCGTCTGCGCCGGCCAATGGACCCGCGCCTTTGCAGCCCGCTTCGGTGTCAACGTGCCGCTGGTCTCGGTCGAACATCAATATATCATCACCGAATCTTTCGGCGTGCCTTCCAACCTGCCGACGCTGCGCGATCCCGATCGTCTGACCTATTACAAGGAGGAGGTCGGCGGCATCGTCATGGGCGGCTACGAACCGAACCCGATCGCCTGGGCAGAGAAAGGCATTCCCGAGGATTTCCACTACACGCTGCTGGACAGCAATTTCGAGCATTTCGAGCAGATCATGGAACAGGCGCTCGGCCGCGTTCCGGCGCTGGAGAATGTCGGCGTCAAGCAGCTCTTGAACGGCCCGGAAAGCTTCACGCCTGACGGTAATTTCATTCTCGGCGAGGCGCCGGAACTCAAGAACTTTTTCGTCGGCGCCGGCTTCAACGCCTTCGGCATCGCATCTGCCGGCGGCGCCGGCATGGCGCTTGCCGAGTGGGTGACGAAGGGCGAGCCGCCCTATGATCTCTGGCCGGTCGACATCCGCCGTTTCGGACGCCCGCATTTCGATACCGACTGGGTGCGCACCCGCACGCTGGAAGCCTATGGCAAACACTACACGCTGGCCTTCCCCTTCGAGGAATATGCGAACGGCCGCCCTTGCCGCAAATCGCCGCTTTACGATCGGCTGAAGGCGCAGGGTGCCTGTTTCGGTGAAAAACTCGGCTGGGAGCGGCCGAACTGGTTTGCCGATCTCTTCGCCAATGAGGAGCCGAGGGATGTCTATAGCTACAAGAGGCAGAACTGGTTTGAGGCCGTCGGCCGCGAGCACAAGGCGGTGCGCGAGGCAGCGGTCATCTTCGACCAGACCTCGTTCGCCAAATTCGTGTTGAAGGGCAGGGATGCCGAGGCGGCGCTCTCCTGGATCGCCTCCAATGATGTCGCAAGGCCCGTGGGCTCGCTCATCTACACCCAGATGCTGAACGACAAGGGCGGCATCGAATGCGACCTGACCGTCGCCCGGATCGCCGAGAACGAATATTACATCGTCACCGGCACGGGTTTCGCCACGCACGACTTCGATTGGATCGCGCGCAATATTCCGGCCGAGATGCATGCCGAACTGGTCGACGTCACCTCTGCCTATTCCGTTCTGTCGCTGATGGGGCCGAATGCGCGCGCCGTGCTGGAAAAAGTGACCGGCAGCGATGTTTCGAACGCGGCCTTTCCCTTCGGCCAGGTCAGAACGATCGGCATATCGGGCTGCCCGGTGCGGGCGCTGCGCATCACTTATGTCGGCGAACTCGGCTACGAACTGCATGTGCCCATCGAATATGCCACCACCGTCTATGACGTGCTGATGGCATCAGGCGGCGAATTCGGCCTCGTCAACGCCGGCTACCGCGCCATCGAAAGCTGCCGCCTGGAAAAGGGCTATCGCGCCTGGGGCTCCGATATCGGCCCCGATCACACGCCTGTCGAAGCCGGCCTCGGCTGGGCGGTGAAGACCCGCAAGAACATTCCCTTCCGCGGCCGCGAAGCAATCGAGCGGCAGCTCAAGGAAGGTGTGAAGAAGCGCCTCGCCTGCTTCGTTCCCGATGATCCCGATACCGTGCTGCTCGGCCGCGAAACCATCTATCGCGACGGCAAACGTGTCGGCTGGCTATCGAGCGGCGGCTTCGGTTATACGCTTGGGAAGGCGATCGGCTACGGCTATGTTCGCAACCCGGAAGGTGTGACGGAAGATTTCGTCCTCGCCGGCGTCTATGAGCTCGACGTCGCGAGGCAACGCATTCCCTGCAAGGTGTCGCTGGCGCCGCTCTATGATCCCGAAATGGCGCGCGTGAAGGGCTGACATGAAGTGACGCAAAGAGAGGGCGTGCCGTGGCACACCCCCCTCTGCTGAAAAGACTTCAGGCTCTCAAAACAGCGGCAGTCGGTCGTCCTGGATCAGGATCTCGAGCTTGTCCGAGACATCCTGCGTCCAGGCCCGATGCCCTGTCAAAGCCGACGGGAAAAGGCCTGGCAGGGTGAACAGAGCTGCCGAGATCGCCGGACCAGTGTGCGGGACGTCGGCGATGAGCGCGGCGATCTCGGCAGCGCGGGGGTCGCGCAGCTCGTAGCGTTCGCCATTGCCGTGTGCGCCGATCGCATAGCGCATCCAGGCCGCCACGGCGATTGCATAGGTCTCCGCCCGGTCGCCAAGGGCAAGCGCCTCGCATGCCGGTTCCAGCAGCCGTTGCGGCAGTTTCTGCGTGCCGTCCATGGCGATCTGATAGGTGCGGTGGGCGATCGCCTTGTTTGCAAAGCGTGCTATCAATTCATTGGCATAATCATCGAGATCGATACCCGGCACTGCGTCGAGGGTGCGTGCCGCCGCATGCATGTGGCGATAGGCCAGCGCCGCTAGACCCACGTCATCCATGACGTCGCGGATGAATTCATAGCCTCCGATATAACCGAGATAGGCAAGCAGCGAATGGGCGCCGTTCAGCATCCTGAGCTTCATTTTTTCGTAGGCCGAAACTTCCTCGACCATCAGCGCGCCGCGTACCTTTTCCCAAGCCGGACGGCCATTGGCGAAATGGTCTTCGATGACCCATTGCGTAAAGGGCTCCGTCTCGATCGCCGCCATGTCGGCGCGGCCCGTCAGCCGCTCGGCATCGACATAGGTCGCGTCGGTGCTGGCGGGCGTGATTCGGTCGACCATCGTCGACGGGAAGGGCACGTTCGCTTCGATCCAGCGATGCAGCTCGGCATCGATGCGTGAAGTGAATTCGAGCACGAGGCGCTTCAGCACGGCGCCGTTGCTCGGCAGGTTGTCGCAGCTGAGTGGGGTGAAGGGCGCTATGCCCTTCTGCCGGCGGCGCGCGAGGCCTTCGACGAGATAGCCGATGACGCCGCGCGGCGCACGTCGGTTGGCGAGGTCGGCGACGATATCCGGATGTTTGAGGTCGAGGCCGCCCGTTGCGGGATCGAAACCATAGGCCTTTTCCGTCACCGTCATGCTGACGATGCGAATGGCAGGGTCCTCGAGCCGCGCCAGCAGCCCGGCCGGATCGCGCGGCGCCACATGCGCCTTCAGGATCGAGCCGATCACTTCGGCCGTCGTGCCTGACGTGTCGCGGATCAGCACCGTATAGAGCCCGTTCTGGGCGGAGAGATTGTCCGCGACATCGGGCGTGCGCAGGCTCGCCACCTCGATGCCCCAGTCGCCGCCGGCGGCTGCGAGCGCGCCATCCGTGAACGGTGCGAAATGGGCGCGGAAGAAGGCGCCCGGGCCGAGATGCAGGATGCCGGCCTTCAGCGCATTCCTGTTATAGGCGGGAAGCTTCGCCGTCGGCGCAAGGCCGGTCACGTTCTGCAGTCTGTCGCTCACAGCTTATAGGCCTTCTTCGCATTGTCATAGGAGAGTTCGCGCGCCACGATCTCGGCGTCATGCCCGGAAATCCGGTGCTCGGCGACGAGCCCAGCGAGGAAGCGGCAGACTTCACGGCGCCAGACGTCGTGGCGCGCCGGGATCGACAGCAGCGCGCGCGTGTCGTCGTTGAAACCCGCCATATTGGCGAAACCGGCCGTCTCGACGACCTGGTCGAGATAGCGGCGGATGCCAAGCGGGCTGTCATGGAACCACCAGGGCGGGCCCACCATCAGGCAGGCCCAATGGCCGGCCATCGGCGCCAGCTCCCGGGCATAGGTCGTCTCGTCGAGCGTGAAAAGCAGGATGCGCAGGCCCGGCGCATGGCCATATTTGGAAAGCAGCGCATTCAGGCCGCCGACCCAGTCAGTGCGTGTCGGGATATCGGCGCCCATATTGGGACCGCGGGTGGCAAAGAGCCCGCTGTCGGTATTGCGTCGCGAGCCGGCATGGATCTGCATCACCATGCCGTCCTCGGCCGATAGACCGGCCATCTCGGTCATCATCTGGCCGCGGAAAAGCTCGGCATCGGCAGCCGAGAGCGGTCCCTTCAGCACCCTGTCGAGCAGCGCCTGTTTTTCCCCAAGCGGCAGATCGGCGGTGAAGGCGCTCGGTACGCCGTGATCGGTCGCGGTGGCGCCGAACTGGCGGAAATAGGCGCGCCGGCGCCGATGCGCCTCGATCAGGCCGTCCCACTTCGTGACGTCGGCGCCGGTGATCTCTCCGAACTTGAGGAGATTGTCGCGGAAGCCGACGGCATCGGGATCGGTGACGCTGTCCGGCCGGTAGGTGGTGCGCACCTTGCCGATCCAGCCCTCTGCCGCCATCTTCTGGTGATGGACAAGCGGGTCGAGCGCACCTTCGGTCGTCGCGATCGTTTCGATGCCGAATCGCTGATGCAGCGCCCGCGGGCAGAATTCGGGACGGGCGAGCTGGGCATTGATGTGATCGTAGAGCTCATCGGCATTATCCGCCGTCAGCGGCTCGGTGCAGCCGAGCACGGCCGACATGGCGTGATCGACCCAGAGGCTCGAAGGCGTTCCGCGGAAGAGATGGTAATGCCTGGCAAAGGTCCGCCAGATCGCCCGCCCCTCAGCCACCGGCTTGCCGTCGAGCCTGGGAACACCGAGCTCGTCCAAGGTGACGCCGACGCTGTGCAGCATGCGGAAGAGATAGTGATCGGGAATGACCAGCAGCGAAGCCGCGTCTTCAAAGGGCTTGTCGTCGGCGAACCAGGACGGTTCGGTGTGCCCGTGCGGGCTGACGATCGGAAGATTGCGCACCGTCTCGTAGAGGTCTCGCGCGATGGTCCGTGTCGCCGGGTCGGCCGGAAAGAGCCGGTCCGGATGAAGAAAGCCGTTGCCTGCATCCATCAGTATTCCTCCCTGATGGATTAGGGCCTACCCCACTACATCGGGCACGGCAAGGTCTTTTAGTAACCAAACGGTTCAGTTTTGCGCATGGCCGCGCCGGGGGTCGAAACATTGACGCGGCGGTCTATTTCCGCTTTGGAAACACCATCTGTTCAAAGGAGGATCGATGTCCGACGAGACCAACCGCATCACCCGGATGGAGGAAATGCTGGCGCATCAGGCAAAGACGATCGAGGAGCTTTCCGATCAGCTCGCCGAACAATGGAAGATCGTGGAGCAGATGCGCACCAAGCTTGATCGGTTGACAGAACGCTTCCTGTCGCTGGAGGAGCAGTCGCTGGAAGCCCCGGCCATCACCCGTCCGCCGCATTATTAAAAGCACGCGGCGCAATGCCGCGTGCTTGTCCTGTTAGGGCGACGGATCAGACGCCGCCGATGCAGAGATATTTCATTTCCAGGTAATCGTCGGCGCCATGGCGCGAACCCTCGCGGCCGAGGCCGGATTGCTTGATGCCGCCGAAAGGCGCCGTCTCGGACGACATAAGGCCGGTATTGATGCCGATCATGCCATATTCCAGCGCTTCCGCCACCCGCCAGACCTTCTTGAGATCGCCGGCATAGAAATAGGCGGCAAGGCCGAATTCGGTGTCGTTGGCCTCAGCGATGACGTCCTCGGCCGTCTCGAAGCGGAAGAGCGGCGCCACCGGCCCAAAGGTTTCCTCGCGCGCCACCGTCATGCCGCGCGTCACGCCGGTTAGCACCGTCGGCGCAAAGAAGGTGCCGGCGCCGTCGATGCGTTTGCCGCCGGTGAGAACCTTGGCGCCCTTGGCCAGCGCGTCGCCGACATGGTCCTCCACCTTGGCAAGACCCTGCTCGTCGATCAGCGGCCCGATCTCGACACCGGGCTTGAACCCATCGCCGACCGACATCTCGGCGACTTTGGCGGCAAGCTTCGCGGCGAAAGCGTCATAGACACTCGATTGGATGTAGAGGCGGTTGGCGCAAACGCAGGTCTGGCCCGCATTGCGGTATTTGGAGGCGATCGCGCCCTCGACGGCGGCGTCGAGATCGGCATCATCGAAGACGATGAACGGCGCGTTGCCGCCGAGCTCCAGGCTCACCTTCTTGATCTGGTCGGCGCACTGTCGCATCAGGATACGGCCGACCTCGGTCGAGCCGGTGAAGCTGATCTTGCGCACTTTTTCATTGCTGCAGAGCTCGCGGCCGATCGCCGGGCCATCGAGCCCGACGATGAGATTGAAGACGCCGGCGGGAATGCCGGCCTGTTCGGCGAGCACGGCAAGGGCAATCGCCGTCAGCGGCGTCTGCTCGGCCGGCTTCGACACAACAGCGCAGCCGACGGCAAGCGCCGGCGCGATCTTTCGGGCAATCATCGCCGCCGGGAAATTCCACGGCGTGATTGTGCCGACGACGCCGACCGGCTGCTTGATGACGATCATGCGCTTGTCCTGGGACGGCGCCGGGATCGTCTCGCCGTAAATGCGCTTGGCCTCTTCCGCATACCATTCGATATAGGCCGCGGCATAAAGGATCTCACCGCGCGCTTCCGGGAAGGGCTTGCCCATTTCGGCGGTCAGGATCGCCGCGAGCGCATCGGCATTGGCGACGATCAGGTCGAACCATTTGCGCAGGATCTGGCTGCGTTCCTTGGCCGGGCGGGCAGCCCAGGCCGGCTGGGCGGCATAGGCCGCATCGATCGCCGCCCGCGTTTCGGCTGCGCCCATATCGGGCAGCGACGCGAGCAGCTCGCCGGTAGCCGGGTTCAGCACGTCGAAGATCTTTGCGGCATCGCCCGATGTCCAGACACCGTTGATATAGCCGGCATCGCGCAGAAGGGGCGAGGAAAAGGCAACATGCCTGGTCAGAGCGGTGGTGAAAGCCATGTCATATCTCCTTGGGAGCGGCTGCCGATCGCCGGCGCCATTGAAATCCGGGTTCGATCGGCGCTAGCTGGCGGCACTCGCCTCCAGCATCGAGGTTTCGAGAATGTCGAGCGCCTCGCCGAAGACCTCGTCCTGGATGGTGATCGGCGCGAGGAAGCGGATGACGTTTCCATGGACGCCGCAGGTGAGCAGGATCAGCCCCTTGTCGAGCGCTGTCAGCCGCACCTTGTTGGCGAAATCAGCACTCGGCAATCCCGTCGTCCGGTCATTGAATTCGACGGCGTTCATGAAGCCCGGCCCGCGGATATCGGTGATCTCCGGTACGCTCTCGCGCAGCGATTCCAGCCGCTGCTTGAGCCGCCCGCCGAGCAGGTTGGCGCGGTTGCAGAGATCCTCCTCCTTGATGACGTCGAGGACGGCATGGGCAGCGGCGATACCGAGCGGATTGCCGCCATAGGTGCCGCCGAGCCCGCCCGGCCCCGGCGCGTCCATGATTTCGGCGCGGCCGGTGACGGCAGCGAGCGGAAAGCCACCGGCAAGGCTCTTCGCCATCGTCGTCACATCGGCCGCCACTTCGTGGTGGTCCATCGCGAACATCCTGCCGGTGCGGGCAAAACCGGTCTGCACCTCATCGGCGATCAGCAGGATGCCATGCTGGTCGCAAAGTTCGCGCAGGGCCTTCATGAAGGCTGCGGGCGCCGGATAGAAGCCGCCTTCGCCCTGCACCGGCTCGAGGATGATGGCCGCGACGCGCTGCGGATCGACATCGGCGGCGAAGAGTTTCTTCAGCGCCGCAAGCGACTGATCGACGGAGACGCCATGCAGTTCGACAGGGAAGGGAACATGGAAGACGTCGCCCGGCATCGCGCCGAAGCCGACCTTGTAGGGCACGACCTTGCCGGTCAGCGCCATGCCCATGAATGTGCGGCCGTGGAAGCCGCCGCCGAAGGCGATGACGGCCGAGCGGCCGGTGGCGGCGCGCGCGATCTTGACGGCGTTTTCGACCGCTTCGGCACCTGTCGTGACGAAGATGGTCTTCTTCTCGAAGTCGCCGGGCACCAGCGCATTCAGCCGTTCGGCGAGATGCACGTAGCTCTCGTAGGGCACCACCTGATGGCAGGTGTGGGTGAAGCGGTCGAGTTGATCCTTGACCGCAGCAATGACCCTGGGATGGCGGTGACCGGTGTTGAGCACGGCGATGCCGGCGGCGAAATCGATATAGCGGCGGCCCTCCTTGTCCCAGATTTCGGCATTCTCTGCGCGGTCCGCATAAATCTGGGTGGTCATGCCGACACCGCGTGAAATCGCGGCGTTCTTCCGGTCGGTAAGGCTTGTCGCGGTCATCGATCTGTTCCCGTGTTGAAGGTTTTGGAATTATCTTGCATAATTTCTGTAATGAGAAATTCCTACATTTTTTCTGCAAGAAAACAAGCGGCATTTTTTGCTTCAAACATCACGCGATTTGATGAATGCTCGCGCAACGAGAATCGGGGTATTGGCTGATGAGTGACAACGGGCCTGTGCGCTACAAGGTGGCGGAGGCCGCGCGGTTGGCGGGCGTCTCCGCCTCGACGCTGCGCCTCTGGGAAAGCCAGGGTCTGGTCGTTCCCGGCCGCTCCGGAACCGGCCATCGCCAATACAGCGCCGACGACGTGGCGCGGCTGAAGCGCGTCTCGTGGTACCGGGTCGAGCGCGGTCTCAATCCGGCGGCCATTCGCGAGGCGCTGGAGAGCGAGGAACCTTCCGCCGACGGTGCCGAAACCGGCCAGAGTTCCGGCCTCGGCCGGAAACTGCGGAGCCTCCGCCACGCCGCAGGCAAGACCCTCGATCAGGTGGCGAGCGATATCGGCATCACCGCTTCGACGCTCTCGACGCTGGAGCGCACCTCGCAAGGCGTCGGTTTCAAGACGCTGCACGACCTCGCCGAATATTACGCCACCACCGTCTCCCGCCTCTCCGGCGAGGAAAACGAGGAGGTGCCGGCAGTGATACGCGCCGGCGAGTGGCGCACCTGGCCGGAAACAACCCCCGGGGTTACGGTGCAGCTGCTTGCCGAAGGCCGCAGGATGATGGATTGCCATCGTTTCGTGCTGGCGCCGGGCGCTGCCAGCGAGGGCGCCTATCGCCACGAAGGCGAGGAATTCATGCATGTCCTGTCCGGCCGGCTGGAACTGGTGCTCGACAGCGATCAGTTCTTCGATCTCGGCCCGGGCGATTCACTGTATTTCGAAAGCCGCCGCTACCATTCCTGGCGTAACCGCCACGATGGCGAAACCGTGCTTTTATGGATCAACACGCCGCCGACATTCTGAACCGGCCGCAGCAGGAAGCAGTTTCGCAATGTGTGCCTTTGCGCTATAGCGCGAGTGGAGAATATCCGAACGAAAGACAGTCTCATGGCCGCCACCATCCGTTATCACGAAGGCGATATTTCCGCGGCCGACGCGGCCCGCTACACCGGCGCGATCGCGATCGATACCGAGACGCTGGGCCTGGTGCCGCGGCGGGATCGTCTCTGCGTCGTCCAGCTTTCTCCCGGTGACGGCACCGCCGACATCATCCGCATCGCCGCCGGCCAGAAAGAGGCACCCAATCTCGTCGCTCTTCTCGAAGATCCCACGCACCAGAAAATCTTTCATTACGGCCGCTTCGATATCGCCGTGCTCTTCCATACCTTCGGCGTCACGACCAACCCGGTGTTCTGCACCAAGATCGCCTCGCGCCTCTGCCGCACCTACACCGATCGCCACGGCCTCAAGGACAATCTCAAGGAGATGCTCGACGTCGATGTCTCCAAGGCGCAGCAATCTTCCGATTGGGCGGCCGAGACGCTGTCGCCGGCCCAGCTCGAATATGCCGCTTCCGACGTGCTTTATCTGCACGCGCTTCGCGACAAGCTGACGGCCCGCCTGATCCGCGACGGCCGATTCGACCATGCCACGGCCTGCTTTGCATTCCTGCCGACCCGCGCCAAGCTCGATCTTCTCGGCTGGGAAGAGGCCGACATCTTCGCTCACAGTTGAGCGAATTGCCGTCAGTCTTCACTGTCTGCAGCCGCGGATGGACTGATCCGCGGGCGTTAGCGATTCGTTAATCTCTGTTTCTTAATATTCGATTTAATTTTTATGCATTCGATGGCGCCGCTTGCGTCATGCGGACGGGAGGATCTGCTCGGAATGCAAGGGACCGGATGAGCGCGGTCCTTTCATAGAGCCTGCTTTCATCGTCACTTTACGAAAGGGCATGCCATGCTGACCCCCGTTCGTGCAGCGTCCAATGCAAGCTTTTCGTCTCAAGGCCAGACTGCAGCGATCGTTGCCGGCGGTCTTGACCGTTCGGTGATTGCCCCCGCGCCCGTCAACGCGGTCGAAGCCGCCGACCTGAATTCGGCCATTGCCGGCAAACTCAATATCCTGCTCCTTGCGGCGCGCGAGCGCATGGTCGAAGCCCTTTTCGATGTCGTCGATGCGGCTGGCCGCTCGATCTCGCTCGATCGCGGCGAGGACGAGAGCAACTCCGCCTTCGCCTCTCGGCTCGCCGATGCCATCCGCGGGCTGCCGGCCGCCAAGATCGATGAGGTCGAACGCCAGCTGAGTACGCAGGCGCACAGTCTGCCGCTTCGGACGATCGCCGAAGCCTTGAAGAATCCGACGGGGCCTGAGGCGGCGCGTATCGTCGCCTATCTGGAAATCGTGCGCTACAAGGACCGCGATCTCGCCGCGCGCGCCGTCGTCCGATCCTATGGTCAGAACGATGCTTCGCCGATGCGAGCCGAAGCGCGGCCCGAGATCCAGCTGCATGAAGACAGTCTGCCCGCCGCGATCCGCCAGCCGGTGGAAAAGCGAACTGAACCAGCCGGCAAATTGATCGAGACCGCCCTGCTTGCGACAACAGAGGAAGCGGTGACCGCCGCAGCCGTGGAGGCCGCTGATCCCGAAATTTCGCCGCCTGAAAACCGAATTCGCTCCGCTTCGGTGACAAAAGCAGAGCTTGCCCCGAAGGTCGAAGCTCGGCAATCGGCGCCGGCGAAGCCTGATGACGATACGGCCGAAGTGACGGAGCCGCCGGTCATTCAGCCTCGCGCAACGTCGGAAAAAGCCGATCCGGTTATTCCCCGGAACTGGACGGGAATCGTCGCCTCGATGACCGAAGAGGTCTCCGAGATGATCGTCACCATCATTCGCGAGCAGGACCTTGAAAACGTGCTGGAGGATGGTGCTGTCGACGCGGCGGTGGCGATCGACGCCATTCTCGACGAGGTCGTCATCAGCGAAGCGAAGGAGACGTTGACGAGACAGCCGGCAGACCTCGCCGCCGATGCTCGACAATCCGCAGCGCCCCACCCGTCGCAGATGGAAACCGGGGCCACGGCTGCGGCCGCCCGACAGCCGAAAGAAATCGCCGCACAGCCGCAACCGGTGCCGCTTCCCGAGATGGCCGAGGCCTCCTATGTGCCGCTCGCGGCCAAGCTGCCCGAGGGCTTTGCCTATGCCCAGCTGCCTTATCAATTCGCCAAGGATACACCGTCGAACGAGAAGGCGGGTGAAACGAGCCACCAGCATCACCATCAACAGGACGGTGCGCCGCAGGACGAGCAGCAGGCGCAATCCGGCGGCGAGGATGCCGAGCCGGATGCCGAAGGGGCGGAAGCGGCACCCGAGCTGAGGACGCCGAGGATGATCGACACCGAGCCCTCGGCGTATCGGCCCGACACGGCGGCCGATCCGGTCTACGCGCTCTATCAGCGCATGGTCGGCTGGGAATAGCGGTTTTCATTACCTGAAAATAAAAACCCGCCGGATCGCTCCGGCGGGCTCTTCAATTCGAAAGCGGATGCGAGGCTTATTCGCCGCCGCGGTTCTTCAGGGCTGCGCCCAGGATGTCGCCGAGCGAAGCGCCCGAGTCGGACGAACCGAACTGAGCAACGGCTTCCTTCTCTTCCGCAATCTCCAGAGCCTTGATGGACAGCATGATCTTGCGGTCCTTCTTGGAGAAGTTGGTGACGCGGGCGTCGACGACCTGGCCGACCGAGAAGCGCTCAGGACGCTGCTCGTCGCGGTCGCGGGCGAGATCGGCGCGACGGATGAAGGAAGTGATGTCCTCGTGGTTGACGAGCTTCACTTCGATACCGCCATCGTTGATGGCGATGACTTCGCAGGAAACAACGGCGTTCTTGCGCAGGTCGCCGGAGGCAGCGGCTTCGCCGACAGCATCCTTGCCGAGCTGCTTGATGCCGAGCGAGATGCGTTCCTTCTCGACATCGACGTCGAGAACGACGGCCTTGACCACGTCACCCTTGTTGTACTCCTCGATGACCTGTTCGCCCGGACGGTTCCAGTCGAGGTCGGAGAGGTGCACCATGCCGTCGACATCGCCGTCGAGACCGATGAACAGGCCGAATTCGGTCTTGTTCTTGACTTCGCCTTCGACTTCAGTGCCGGCCGGATGGCTGCGGGCGAATGCTGCCCACGGGTTTTCCAGCGTCTGCTTGAGGCCGAGCGAAATACGGCGCTTGGACGGATCGACTTCGAGAACGACGACTTCGACTTCCTGGCTCGTGGACAGGATCTTGCCGGGGTGAACGTTCTTCTTGGTCCAGGACATTTCCGAGATGTGGATCAGGCCTTCGATGCCCGGCTCCAGCTCGACGAATGCACCGTAGTCGGTAATGTTGGTGACGGTGCCGGAAATCTTCTTGCCTTCCGGATACTTGGCCTGGATGCCATCCCACGGATCGGACTCGAGCTGCTTCATGCCGAGCGAGATGCGGTGGGTTTCCTGGTTGATGCGGATGATCTGAACCTTGACCTGCTGGCCGATGTTCAGGATTTCCGACGGATGGTTCACACGGCGCCATGCCATGTCGGTGACGTGCAGCAGGCCGTCGATGCCGCCGAGGTCGACGAACGCACCGTAATCGGTGATGTTCTTGACGACGCCGTCAACAACCTGGCCTTCTTCGAGGTTCTGAACAATTTCAGAACGCTGCTCGGCACGGGATTCTTCCAGAACCGTCCGGCGCGATACGACGATGTTGCCGCGGCGCTTGTCCATCTTGAGGATTTCGAAGGGCTGCGGGTTGTGCATGAGCGGGGTAACGTCGCGGATCGGGCGGATATCGACCTGCGAACGCGGCAGGAAGGCGATCGCACCGTCGAGGTCGACCGTGAAGCCGCCCTTGACCTGGTTGAAGATCACGCCTTCGACGCGCTCGCCGGCTTCGAACTTGGCTTCGAGCTTGATCCAGCTTTCTTCGCGGCGAGCCTTCTCGCGCGACAGAACGGCTTCGCCAAGCGCGTTTTCGATGCGCTCGACATAGACTTCGACTTCGTCGCCGACCTTCAGCGAACCGTCCTTGGCGCGTGCGCCGAATTCCTTGAGCGCGATGCGGCCTTCGACCTTGAGGCCGACGTCGACAACGGCGACATCCTTTTCGATGCCCGTGACGATACCCTTGGTGACATAGCCTTCAGCCAGATCGTTCTTGGCAAAGGACTCTTCGAGAAGGGCCGCGAAATCCTCGCGAGAGGGAGTTGCTACTGACATAAAATCTCCTGCGTGGCCTTCGATAGCTTCAAGGCCCACGTATGCGCCGGTTGGTTCGTGTTGAATGGGCCTGAACCCAGTCCGCCTTCTTTCACGAAGGCAATCCGGCGCTTGGACGGAATTTCAGGCTGCATTAAAGCGATCCATGCGTCTGAGCATGCAAAATCGCTTGAATTTAGGCATTTCGGTTCAAGGCCGCATCGATGATCGATTGAGCAGCTTGAAACGCGGCCTCTATACTCATTTCCGACGTATCAAGCAAGTGTGCATCATCGGCTGGTTTCAAAGGGCTGTCGGCCCGTCCCATGTCGCGTTCGTCGCGCCGCTTGACGTCCTCGAAAATCGCATCGAAATCCGCCGTCGCCCCCTTGCCGAGGATCTCGTCGTAACGGCGTCTGGCCCGCACCTCCGGCGACGCCGTCACATAGAGCTTGACCGGCGCATCCGGGCATACAACCGTGCCGATATCGCGTCCGTCGAGCACCGTCCCCGGCGTCTTTGCCGCAAACCGACGCTGCGCCTCGACCAGGGCCCGGCGCACCGCCGGCATGACGGCGATTTTCGAGGCGGCTTCGCCGATTTCGTGTCGGGAAAGTATATCGCGATCCAGTCCGGCAAGTTCAACCTCCCGCGCTATCTTTTCCGCCACCGCCTCGTCATCGAGCGGCAGGCCGGCGTCGAGCAGCGCCTTGGCCGTGGCGCGGTAGGTGAGCCCCGTGTCGAGATGGTGAAAGCCGTATCGTTCAGCGATAAGACGCGAGAGCGTCCCCTTGCCGGCCGCCGCCGGGCCGTCGATGGCGATGGTGAAAGCCTTGGTTGCCATGGGGATCAATCCTGCGATGATGGGTGAAGGAGCCCGTGTTGCCGAAATGCGCCGGAAGATCTCGAAGTTGACGCCGGACTGCGGCGCAGCGCCGTGCATATTGCGTAATCCCCTGTAACTGCAGAGTATTTCTTCCGAAGCTTCGGTTTGGCCGGCTGCTGCCTTCGCCCGCTTTTTCTCCCTCCGCGGCTCGTTACCACAAACGCCGTCAGCGGTCACCCGCCAGCCGGCGAAAACGGCCGCACGGAGATGATAAAGTTTGGCTTTGACATGGGAAGCCACAGCGATTAAGGGGACCGGCTTATAAATTCCGATGGAACGCCGGCTTGCACGGCATTTTGCCGAATCGCGGATTCGGCCATTCTCACGAGGCTTATAGTGGCGAAAGCGGAACTTGGAACCAAGCGCACCGATCCGGAAACCGGCAAGAAGTTTTATGATCTGAACCGGGATCCGATCGTTTCCCCTTATACCGGCAAGTCCTATCCCCTGTCCTTCTTCGAGGAAACCTCGGCGATCGCTGATGTTGCCGAGGAAGACGAGGTTGCGGAAGTCGATACGGAAAACACCGAAGTCGAACTGGTTTCGCTCGAGGATGCCGATGACGCCGCCGGCGGCGACGACATCCCCGATATGGGCGACGACGACGTCGAAATCGAAGGCGACGACGATGACGACACCTTCCTCACGCCCGACGAAGACGACGACGATGACGACATGAGCGACATCATCGGCGTAACCGGCGACGAAGACGAAGTCTGACGGCTGCATTCCGGCCCGGCGAGGAAAAAATTCTCCGGGCCGAATTTTTTAGGCTTGCTATCTCCGAAAACCGGAAGTAATAAGCCGCCACTCCGCAGGGCACGCGCCTTCGGAGCATCCCAGGACCGGCCCTGAGCCGGACCATCTTGATGGGGCTATAGCTCAGCTGGGAGAGCGCTTGCATGGCATGCAAGAGGTCAGCGGTTCGATCCCGCTTAGCTCCACCAATCTCCTGTTGAATGCAGTTTCATGTGGGGAATCAACGCTTTAGAGCGGACGTCGATTCTCATTCTGACCAATCATTCTGACCAAGCGATCTATTGCCGCCAGACTAGTCAAGAATGACCTCTTCCAGCTGTAGTGTCGATGCGCGTGTTCCTGCTTTGCATGGACGGCGCAACTCGCCTTAACCGTGTCGGCAGATGGTCTGGCCAACCTCTTGCGTCGATTGAAGTAGTGAATAGAGTTCTACCTATTGCTTCAATGTCACGTGTCAGATGATCACCACCTCGCATTTAAAAGAAAGTCTAAGTATCGGCTATGTGACAGCAACTGCCGCTGCTGCACGCATCAATCTGTCAATCAAGCGCGAGCACGATTATGGGGTTGATGGGACATTCCTCGCGATGGCTCAGCGCGTTCAGGGAGTCGACGACGAGGGCAACGTAGAGTACCGGTATGTCGAAAGCGGTACGAGGTTGGATTTTCAGCTGAAATGCACGACCAACTGGGAATTCAGGGGGTCAAACGTGGCTTGGAAAATTAGCACGCAAACATACAACGACTTGGTTTTGCGTCCTGCCCATGCCCCGCTAATCCTTGTGCTGATGTGTTTGCCGAAGGAAGAGGTCGAGTGGTTGTCGACGACAGAGCAGCAGCTGATCCTGCAGCACTGTTGCTACTATGCCAAGATCACCGGACAGCCTGTGGCAAATGAGAATTCCAAAAAGCTTATTGAAATTCCGAGGGCCAATGTCCTTACGCCGGAAGCTGTATCTGGTTTGTTGACCGAGATGGACGCGAAGCTGGCGGAGATGTTCGCATGACAGATACCGCTCTACAGTCTGACCTGATAGCGTTTCTGCAGGAAAACGGATGGAAGCGTCAGCTCAGTAAGGATGGGCGGGTCGTTCGTTTTCAGATGGCAGACCCAAGCCTCAGCAAGCCAGTCAGCATATATTTCACGCCGAACTCCAGCGAGCCGGGCATTGAGCGGGCTCAGCTCGACGAGGCGCTGGCAACCATCAGGCAATTCTACGGTATATCGTTCGGTGACCTGCGGCACAGATTTGAGACGCTGATACGCGGAGGCTCCAGAGTTGGCCTGCATCCCCGTGATCTCGTCACAAGTCGAGTACCGGATCGATACGTGCAAGACGATACAATTGAAATGTCGGTGGCATCGTCGATGGTAGCCTACATGAAAGAGTTGGTATCCGGTGCGGCAATTGCCGAAGTTGTTTCTACTACGGATGCAACAAGCGCGGTCCTTCGATCAGCGAAGGGATATGTCGAGGAGTGCCGGTTCGGTCATACGTTTAGGGGCAGCTTCGGTTTCCAGGTTGAATGCCCACTCTATGAAGCGGTACAGTTCGACCTCTTTGGAGTTGAGAAGCCGCTGGGGAGAAAGATATCGGAGCGTATCGCCTTGGCTATGGCAGCGGTCACAGATGCTTTCGTCCAGGAAGACCTTAGTCCGCTCATCCACTCACCTGTTTCCGCTCGAATGTGCTCGGATTTGGCCGACTTCTTGGAAGAGTCTGGCGTGGCGTCCTTCAACCTAGGTGTCTTCTTTGATGGTGGGCTCGCCTTTCAACCACCCGCGCGAACGGAATTTGATGTAACAGCCGCATCAGTTCCTATGCTCCGGGAAGCGGCAGCCCAACTCGAGCCAGTTCCGGCTGATGCTCCCGTGAACGTGGTCGGGCGGATTGTAGAGTTGAAGGCTGCGGGCATTCCGCTTGCGGAAGATGATGACCACAAACGATCGATTGTGATCCAATGGGACGCCCCAGAAGGCCGCCGAAGAATACGGCTCGACTTAGACCCGCACCAATATGCGGAGGCGATCAGGGCCCATGAGGCGGGACTTCATGTGCAAGTGAGAGGAACTCTCACGTATAAGGGCAAGCGTGCTGAGCTAGTGGACGCAACGCCCCTAAACGTTCTGGACTGACTTCTATCGCAAAAATGCATTATCGGGGGGACGCGTATGATGAACTCGCCGTTCAAAGTGGCCCCCTCGCACTCACCCACCCCACAAATACAAGGCCTTCTCCGCCGCTGCCGGGTCTTCCTTGATCCGGTAGACCGTCTGGCGTGACAGGCCCGTCGTCTTCGCGATCTCTGAGACCGACGCGCCGGCCATGTTCACGACCTGAGAGAACTGGTCGCGGGTGTAGCTCGGCTTGCGGCCCTTGTAGCTGCCATCGTGCTTGGCCTTTAGCTGGTCGATAGCGGCTCGCTGAGCTTCCTTGGTGGCCTCGGCCTGTGCCTGTGCTGTCGCGGCCATAAAGGCGATCAGCGAGTCCCTGACGGCCATTTGAACGGGGTCCGTGGTGGAGCCGTCGAAGGTCATGTTGTTGATTACCGTGCGGATGATCACGCCCCGACGGATGAACTCACGGATCGTGTCTGTCACGTCAGCGTAGTTCCTGCCCAGGCGATCCACCCAGCGCACTACGAGCGTGTCGCCGGCCCGCAGCATATCGAAGAGACGCCTGCCCTCTGGACGGTCCCTCATCAGGACGGACACCCCAGATACGCCGTGGTCAGCAATGACGTGGTCGAAGGTGAAGCCTGCCTTCTCGGCTTGGGTCTTCTGATGGCCGAGCGTCTGCTCGGAGGTCGATACGCGGGCGTAGAGGAAGATAGCCATTCGTCGCTCCATGTGTCCGATAGGGTGGCGACCGAATGGATATGTGTACGAAAGACGAATGTCAACCCTATCGGACGCAATGACGAGCAGTTCCCTTCTGTCCGTTGCGGTATACCTTTGCGGACGGCGTCGAGTTGACATGTCGTCATGATAGGGCAAAGTCTTGATGCTCAATCGAGGGATTTGAAGATGCCGCCTTGGCGAGATGATGTTGCCGCCGCCTTACGGGATATCGGAGGAAGTGGGTCGCTCTCGGAGATCTATAAAGCAGTACGTGCTCGCAGGGGCGAAGGACTACCCAGAAGTTGGCAAGCTATCGTTAGACGCGAGCTTGAATACAATTCAAGCGACAGCGAAAGCTACAAGGAGCGATATGATCTGTTCAGAAGTGTCAACGGCATTGGGTCAGGGGTCTGGGCGTTGCGCGAGGCTTCTCACGAAAGCGCGATTGCTTCGAGTGGCGCAGACTGGTCTTCGGACGAAATTACAGCGTTAGTAGATTCCTACTTTGATATGCTGAACATGGAGGTAAGCGGCGCTCGCTACAGTAAGAGCCGCCATCGCCATGAGCTGATGAAAATAGTTAAACGGTCGCCTGGAGCGATAGAACGTAAACACCAAAATGTCAGCTCAGTCTTGCATCGTCTCGGGTATCCATGGATCGAGGGTTATAAGCCGCTTGCGAACCTCCAAGGCGGCCTCGCTCAGGAGGTTCTACGACGAGTCGAAGCGAATGCCGACCGGCTTAATGGTTTTGTGCCGTCCTTGGAGGTGACGAATCAAACGTTTCAGAATGTGTTCGTTGATCGCCCTGCTGAAGGCCCACGAAAGCTGCCACTTGAGGGCCTTGAAGTGACGGCCATCAAAATCGACTTTGCAGAGCGCGATAACAGAAATCGGGATCTCGGGAGAGCTGGTGAGGCGTTCGTTGTTGCTGTAGAGCGCGCGCGTTTGATGGACCTTGGACTTGCCGACTTGGCGAAAAAAGTTCGGTGGGTGTCACATGAGACAGGAGATGGCTTGGGTTATGACGTCACATCCTACGACGAAAACGGTGACGAGATTTACATCGAGGTCAAAACTACCCGTGGCGACAAGTACACGCCCTTTTACTTGAGCGAGGCGGAACGCCAGTCAGCCCTTCGCTTGGCTAATAGCTATCGATTGTATCGCGTATTTCAATTTAGCAAGCGGCCATTAATTTACGTGCTTGCCGGTTCACTTGATGGCGCAGTCGCGATGCACCCCATCGCATATCGAGTAACCTGCATCGCTCAGACGCTTGTCGGACCTGCCCGACAGTTGGCGTAGGAATGGCCAGTCGGAGCGCCCTGGTGACACATCTGCTGCTCCTGAAGAGACTCAGCTATCGCCAAGTTCGTGTGCCTGCCCGAGCGCCGCAACTCGCTTGGCCAGTGCGACCCCCGCAGGCGTCAACCGAAGCCCTACCTGACGTGAGTCGAAAGGGTCACGCAGTTGGGCAATCAAACCGAGCCCTGGCTTCCCGTGCCTATTTACATCCGCCAGAGCCATGACGTTTCGCGAGACACCTGATTGACTGGTTCCCATTAATTTCAGCAATTCCCTTTGTGAAATGCCGGGTTTCATCGCGATGATGAGGAAGACCGATATCGTCTGTATCGGAACGTCCGGGAAGAGTTCGCGTAGCTTTTCGACGAACCGGAAGACTTTGATGAGAATGGGCCGAGGATCGTCCGCGACGGTAGCTGTATTCATCTGTGGTTTCCTGATGTGGGTTTGGTATCCGGAGCTTCAACAGGTCGGTTGAAACTCCGCCGCGACAGGCACAACAGCCAAGTCATCAGTCGGTTCGAATCGTACCGGGACAGCGAATCAGCTGCAATAACTCTTTGGAATCAGAGGATAATTTTTGAATGGCGGCAGCGATCGGCCTGTGGAATTGTGTGGACAGAGGGGCAGCGGGGGGAACTGCCGGTTCCTCACATCTGATTTGACCTCAGAAATTTTTGTTGCAGATATTTTGCCCCCTCGGCCCGCCCTTGGATAACCCGATGACCATGAATGATGGCTGTCGTGAGGGTAAGGTAGGCCAAGGAGGAAATGAGCATGCCCCCAAGTTCTATCTTGGACACGCGATATTGTCAGTCTCGAAGCTCTCTGCGGGGCAGGCCTGAACCTGCCCAATCTGAGGAACTGCATCGCGTCAATCATACGGGCGAAGGGAGGAACACGCCTCAGGTTCTCGGAGTCCTCGTGGGAGTAGTCATCCCCGAAGACTGCGACCGTGCCACCAGCAATACCGGAGACGCCCGATTTCAGGAGATCGCCGCTGGGGTTCCTTAGCGCTCGTTCTGCTTCGTGGCAGCTTCGGCCCTAAGGCGCCGTGCATCGTGTTCGGCGATCAGCGTGACCGGGCCAAAAGTCTTGCCCCGGTCGTGAACTTTAGAGTCAACGAACGGGACGCCCAGGGCTGCGAGCGTCGATCGGAAATCGCCATCTTCCTCCGGCTGAAGGCCTGCGTATTCGGCTATGTCCTTGGCAAGGAAATGGGAAGCGCCGTCGATCTCCACGAAGCGGAGACGCATTGGCGGAATCGATTCATCGTGCGAGACGATAAACATGGCATTGATGCGGGGATGTTCCATAAGAATTACTCGTTGCTGTGGTGAGCTGCGGTGGAGTTCAGCGGCGTGTGAGAGCGTCTCGCTGTAGTTTCTTGTCGTATTGGTCGAGGCCTTCGCCAACGATCCTAAGGCCTGCATCGAAGAAGGAGGGTTTGGCTGCCCGCTGGACCGAGTTGATGCGGTCTTCGGCGTTCGAGCGGATGCCCCTCATTTCGTTGTTGAGCTGGCTGAGGGTCCAGTCGGTGTTCTGGTCGATGCGGTCGTTCGCCTGGGAGGCACGACCATCAAATTCGGCCAGGAGGGCGTCGACGGATAAACCGGACACACCGCTTTCGCCAGCCGCTACGGTCGCCGTTGCTTTGGCCTCGCGGGCGTCTCGGAGATTGTCAGCCTTCTCCGCGCCGGCCTTCTCCTGCTCCTGCAGCATGCGCTGCTGGGTCTGGAACATCTGATCACGGGCGTTCTGGTTGGCCCGGGCGGCGTTCTCCGCATAGAGCCGGTTCTGCTCGTTCGCGGCCTGGGACTGCGCCTGAAAGCTGACGACTTGTTGAGCTGCGCCGATGGCAAGCCCGATCATCGAAGCGGGGTCACACATTGCTTATCCTCGCAAATTCGTAGAAGGGCAGGTTTCCCGGCCCCAGTGCGTTGACAGTCCTCAGGAACTTGAAGCCTAGCCAGCGGAGCCACAGGAGATGGACCGTATTGCGCTGGTCGACGAAGTTGGTGAGGACCGGAAAATCTTGGTGAAGGGTCTCCAGCCACCGCTTTGAGTGGCGAAGAAACCGTGTCTTGTTCTGTTTGATCTCGTCGCTACCGAGGAGCCAGACATATCCCACGTCGATCTCGGAGGACGGGCAGACGCCAAACATGGCAACCGGCTTGTCGTCCTCGTTGATGATCGTGATGCAGTCCTTCGAGAGCCTGAGGCCGTCCTGAAGGGACTTTTCAGCGCCGGCAGAGCCAGCAGCCTGCAGTTCCCTCAGGTCAGCGTCACGAAGTCTCGGGGCTAGATAGGTCACGTCCTCAGGAAGCGAGCGACGTGTTTCCAACATCACAGCCTCTTTGAACGTGTGTGACCTGGGCAGTCATCGACGACAGGACAGACCAAGCCTTGGATACGCTATGCAACGCCAGCCAGAGCAGCTTATCGAGGCCGTCTATGGAGACCATGTAGACTGTCGACGCTTCTCGTGTGGTATTGGGCACCCGTGCCGTCATCTTCTGATCGTTGGGCACAGACCTGATATGCTTTGACCCACCATAGCGGGGATTGAGAACACCGAGCGCTCGGCAGACGTCAACGGCGGCAAACCAAGGCTGACCATCGATTATTGCAAAGCGTATGGGAGTGGATTGGTAGGAAAGTATATGGACGTTGTTCAACGGCAGGGGTGTGCCCTGGCCGCGGAAAGCGGACGGTTCGTTGTGCATTTAGGTTCTCATAGGTTTGTGGTGACGGTGAGTGATCAGCCTGGCATGGGGAAGTCCAGCCCTCTCGTCGGCATTACAATGCGACAAGAGGACCGACGGCCACCACAGCCACGAGAACCTATGGCTCAGCCGATATTTGAGCCGAGTCTGCGCACTCTCAGGTGTCGAGGGTCCACGGGCGGGACTGTGCGGGCGATCGCGGAGAAGCTGAGGTGTCCCCTATAAGTTTACCTGAAGGTCTCCTTCGGGTGGGGTTTTGGTGGATAAGGGTTCTATCCACTTCCATCCATCATAAAGATCATTCGGAGAGAGACCGTTTTCCATCAGTCCCCTCTCCTCAGCCTTTATTTTTGGTCTTCCCCTTCCGGGGTTCTCCTTAAGTGGGGGGTAATTGAATAGGCGGTCTTCCCCCGCCGCTCTCCTTAAGTGAGGGGTAATTGATTTGCCCTCAGGCGGTCTTGGATACCCCTCTCTACGGGCGGCTGCCCCAGCCCACTAGATAGACCCGCGCGACTCCGCTATCGCTTTCATGGCAACTGCGGAGAGATGTATGAAAAGAGATCTTTGGAATGACAGGTTTTCCAGTCTTCCGAGGTGGACGTGCCCGACTTGCGAAACAGGGCTTCTCATTGCGGTGGAGGGCTCCCCACATAGCGAAGAAACTGAGGAATCGAAAAGAGAGCGGAACCATCTGGAATGGGAACCGCAGTGGGTTCGAGAGAAATTCCTAGCGTTTCTCAAATGCGATGAGTGTGGAGAGGTCGTGACCGTAGCCGGCACTAAGCGGTTGTGGACGTACGAGGATCGCGAAAGTCGCGAAGAATGTTTGGGAGAATCCCTTATCGTTCGGCACATCTACCCCGCACCCCACATCATCGAGGTTTCGGGAGAACTTCCTTCTGAATGTGTTGAACACCTGGAATTAGCGTTCGAACTTTACTGGGTAGACAAAGCTGCAGCCGCCAACCGTCTGCGCATTCTTGTCGAGCGCCTCATGGATCACTTCGACGTTCCGGCTGAAAGGAATGGCAAGAACAACAAAACCCACACCTTAAATCTTTCGGAACGAATTGATGAGTTCGAAAAGATGACGCCCGGCCACAAAGATGCATTGGATGCTCTGCGCTTCGTCGGCAATTACGGTAGCCACGCTGGGCAGAGCGACCAGAAAGCGTTACTGGACGCGTTTGAGATTCTGGAAGGTGCGCTCTCTGAGTTGGTCGACAACAAGAAAGCGAAGCTTGCCGCCAAGGCAAAGGCCCTCATACAAAGCAAGGGTAATCCTAAGGCTTGGGCAAAGTGACCGCATTGCGGGAACCAGTAGTGCCGCCCCGCAGAACCTCTACGGGGCTGCCGGTGAGGCTTCGGCTTGTCAGGCGGTGGCCGCGTCTGTGTCGCTGGCCTGCGCCTCGCGGCGATAGACGTGGAAAGCCAAGTAGCATCGACCAATCCAGAATTGGTGATCATTGCCCTCGCTAAGGCGGTCAAAGAAGCGTTTGAGGATGCGCCTCTCCTCGATCTCGAAATATGCCTCGAACCACGGTGTCCGTTTGAAGATTTGCATTCTCATGATGTTGATCTATGCCCCAGTTGAAGTTTTGTCCCGGCCGGAACGACACCGTTAGACTCCCGCTTCACAATCCCGTCAAGAGTGAAAAGTTGATTATTTCCAATGGTTTAATTCACTGGTGAATTGATTGACACAGGAGGGAGCTACTATCAATGAGTTAACGAGGGCGCCGGTGAATTGATTGGCGAGAAGATTTTTTGCGTCGGCTTCCTCACCTCAACAGCCGCCGTAGTTTTTGTTGCCACTTGCCGTGATCGTATAGGTCCCGCCTTTTGGGCCAACAAAGCACTGATCGGAGCTTCGGATCGTTGCCATTTTGCGCGAAGGGGTCAGTAGCTTTGTTTTGTGGCGGGCTGCACTGGCGCGCAGCGTTTGTCCGAATTCACAGGCATAACCATCGCCATCCCGGTCCAGCCCGTGGGGATCTACAAAGGGGCCACCCGCCGACAAAAAGAATCGCTGTGCTTCAGCCGATGAAGAGAAGTCAGCACAGTCTCGATCCGATCCCGCGCCGGCCGATCTTTGATATGTTGGCACTCCGACCCCGGCGATTGTGCGACGGCCCAGGTATTCTGCTCCTGACGAGGTTTCTCCGCGCGCTGCTAGTTCAGCTTCAAGCAGCATCATCTCGCGTGTGTAAGTCGCGAGAGTTAGTCTGTTCCAAAGCAGGTCGCTGGGAACCTGCTCGTAGCTGACAGGGGTGGGGGGCATTGGCTGAGGGGTGGTGGCTACACAGGCAGAAAGAAGGCACACAGGTGCCAGTAGCAAAGCGCGCATTTTTTAAGTCCCACCCTCTCTACGAGAGTCTGGCATGGGTGCGCCCGAAGTCAAGGCTTCAAAGCCACATCTTAAACAGCAACCGTATTCATGCTGACCCTTCAACATCGTCGTCTTCGCCGAGGCTGTGGACAGGCAGATAAGTATTCTTTTCCATCCACTCGCGAACGATGAACCTGATCGTGTCACTGCGCGTCAGTCCGAATTCTCCTGACAGGTCACGAAGAGCATCGTCGATATCAGCGTCGAAGGCGATTGACCCGGAGTTGCGCAGTAGCAGCGCGGCCCGGCGAAGCATGACCTGCAGGTCCGCCCGAGTGACGTTGGCAATTCCATCGGCAGCGCTTTCCAAAAGCGTTGCCATGTCGGGCGTTGTCATTGCTTTATCTCCGCAGCCTCATTGGGCTCAGCACAGCGGAATTCATGATCAGCGATGACTTGCTGCTCAAAGGGACAACCGACCCACGCTCTTGGGTATCGAGGAGCGCAGCCGTCAAGAGCAGTAATCAGGAATGCGCAAAAGAACTGACTCATCTCATGCCTATCATGCTGCGCACCAATCGTTGCGCTGTTTCGGGCTCCAATGACGCGCGAACCCCTCCTTGAGCAACTTCTTACCGATCTCTTCGCCGTTCGCCCGATAGATGTTGATGAGCGGCCGGTGCGACTGCGTTTTGTCTACCGCGCCGCTCCATTCGATCCGCAAGCCCTTTTCAGCCAGAAGGTCTTTCAGCCTCCCCTTGGCGATCAGCGCCAGCTTCCGTTCCTTGATGCATTTCGCGTGCGATCCGATCTCCGGCGTGTCGATGCCCGAGATGAACGGGATACCTTCCCCAAGCAGCCGCATAAGCTGCCCATTACAACGCACCGTATCCCCATCGACTGCCGTTAACGAGGCGCAGAGGATCACTCCAGCAATCATTTTGTGTTGCTCGACCTCTTGATTTCGTCCCAGAGCGACAACGCTCGGTGAACCACCCGCGCGTCAGACGGTCTCTTGCTTGTCTGCGACGTTGCACACTTTTCTATATCCCGCTTGCATTTCATCAAGTATCTATCCATCGTCCCGTCTGCGTCTGTTTTTTTGGCGATCCGTAAGTTTTTTCTCTCGGCAGATAATCAAAATATGTGGCCATACAACACGTGTGAGATTAGAATTAATAAACTAGATATAGCTAGGACATCAATAACCATAATTTCTATTATATATTTTATTGTTTTTTACTTATTGTTGAGGCAGATAGGCTATTACAGAAGCCCCTATGACGAAATTTACGATGCTGCTCGATTCCAAGGCCCACTTCTTGGAATGCCGGTTATGTGTCCGCAAGTGTACTTGATGATGATATTGGCGACACGCATGCATTTTTTGAAAGCAAGTCGTGACGCAGTGAAGCCGCTAATGCGGATATGGGTAGCAATATTTCTGCTCGGTTCTGCATGGACTACGCTTTTCATCTATATGATTAACAACGGCTAATCCTGCGTCCCGATCTAATCGGCCTCAATCTTTCGTCTCAGCGCCTGTTCCTGCTCATAGCTTTTGTAAGGGAAATGCTCCCAACACCACCAGCGGACGGGGATCGCCTTGGATGGGCTGTGACCGAATCCACCCCACTTTTTGCAGTCGGCCTCCTCGCAATAATGCTCAAAGTGCACATTGGCACCGGGTGCGGTCGAGTGATTTGTGATGCTCATTGGGTCAACAACGCGGGTTGCGGGTCAGCTACGGTCAATGGCTCCGCTGCCGGCAGCAGGATGATCTTGTCATCTGCCAGCGGCCGCTGCAGCCGGCTTGCCTCTTCCCAGGGCGCAGTGAGCCACGTCTCGATTTCTTCTTGGCCGCAGAGGATGACAGGCATCGCCTTTTGATGGATCGGAGCTACGATTGCGTTGGGCTCTGTGGTGAGGAAGCCGAACAGGTCTGTCGTGATCAGCCCTTCCTTGATCTTCCGCACGCTCGTCCACTGCGGCACCCATAGGCCAGCGAAGAACATCAGAGGTTCGTCGGGCGCGCCAAACCAGGCATTCGGGGTCCTGCCGCCGTCCGGCTTGTTCGCCGGGTCGGGCTCGGCAAAGCGTGTGAACGGCACCACGCACCTGTTCTCGACGCCATGCCAGCGCTTCCAATGCTTACTGCTGACGTTGCGAACGTTGGTCGTCCCACCGTCCGGCTCCATCTTCAGCAACTCGTCGAAGTCGACCGGCTTCCCCTTCTTGCGCAGCCCGTCAGCACGTTTGGTCGCCGCGTCGAATAGAGCCTTCGAAGAGCTCGGCAGTCCCCATCGGACATTAGCCAACTCTCGGCCAGCGGGGGTGTTGCGGACGATTGGAGCCATTCTGTCGGGCCATATCTCTTGCAGCGGCTCCATATTGCCGGTGCTGTCGATCATCGCGCGCGTGATTGCGCGGATGGCCTCCTGGTTACTCATCATCCGGTATAGATTGCACACATCCCCCTCCTTTGGCGTCCACGCCCGTTTCGACTTACTTCGTCGATATCGATGAACTGACCATTCCAGCGGCCCCTAAATTGCCGCGCAGCTTCGCGGCTTGCGAAACAGAAAACAAGGTACCGGTCCCATTCGCCAGAAGCAGAATAGGACTTTGACGACGCGTCTATCGCCAGGGCAGAGTTTATGATTTCGCTTCGGCGGCGAAAGTCATGGGCATGTGTGCCAGACTCATAGTTGCCCCAAAAGATGATGACGTGATTAGGCAGGAGGGCGTTCAAGCGCCATCGGGCAAGGGGATTATCTCGTCTATCGGCCATCCTATAAGACACCATCTTTCCATATCGGCCTTTTGACTGTCGTGACATTGATTAAGCGCCGAACCGAGAGCTTGCCGTATTCCGACCCCCATATTTGTCGCACCGTCAGGCCCATGTAGTCTGAACGGTTGCAGCGTTCGCAGCGGAAGCGAGATGCCAGCCGGTCAAGGCTTACATTCGTCGTCAGTTTCAGCAGGTCGTGCGGAACGAAGCGGTAGGTCGTTCGGCAAAATTGGCAGGTGACTTCGAGCAATTGGCCAGCGTCGGCCGCATCGCGTAGGCTCCACCCGCGCAACTTCTTGGCATAGTTCATTTCAGGCATGTCAGTCTCGATCGTAGCTCGGCCGCCACCCACGCGTCATGCCCCGGCTCATAGCGCCTTCCGCCAGTACGAGCTGTTGGCGCAAATGCCGAATGTCCCCTAGCAGTGTGCCTATAGCAGCTTCCATATCGCCCCCGTGATAGGCGACAACCTCGGCTACATCGCCCGCAAGCGGCTTCGGGGAGCTTTGACGATTCATGGGTTTACTCAACGGATTATACCTGCGAGTCGCATGTTTTCGCAGAAGGTCGATATGGCCTCCTCGAAGTCGCCGCTGCATGGGAACTTGAAGGGTCTTGTGGCCTCGTCCACCAGGATAGGGTCTCCGGTTTCTGCATCCACGTCTGCAACGTGGGTGGTCAGATAAACGCCGCAAGCCTCTCTCGCTATATGATCGATTGCCATCTGGACAGCGCCTAGCGAGGCATCACTGGGGACATCAATGAGGCGGGTAGCGAAAAACTTTACGTCTCGGCTTCCGGCGACAGCCTTGGCCAAGCTCCCATGCACCTCAGCGGCGTCGATTTCCCTCTCAGGCGGCCACATCACCCCGCTAGGAATCCACTCATCATCGCCTTCCACGGCTTGGCTTATCGGCTGCTCACGCATATCCGTTCTCCACATCTTCAATTTTCAGATTGGCGGCCGCCTCGCCGATGTTCTTATTATGTTCTCATTGCGAGAGGAGTCAATAATCTATCTTGGCAGATTGCTTTTTTAAGCCTGCTGATGAAGTGGCCGCATGACGAAGCCACCTCGCAAGACTTCCAAGCCATTGCCCGGTGGAGCCGAAACGCTGCTCCGCCGCCGCGTGTTCGCGCACAGCCTCAAATCCCATGCCGCAGCGCGTGTAACCATCGGTCGCGCTGATAGAGCAAACGCCGCCGAACGGAAGCGACTGGCTCTGCCAATCAAGACGGATGTTATCGGTTGACGGTCCGAGGGTCTAATTGTCACGGCGAAATGCGCTTTGCCGCTCCAGCCGAGCGGGTGGCTGGCTCAAGGTCAAGACCTAGGGACGTCGTTTGGCTTCAGCCGGCGCTGTCCAGATCATGCATTGCCTGGACAATTGAGCAGAAGCTGCGTCACGCCGCTTACTATGACCTCCGTCAGGTGCGTCTATCAGCTCGAGGAGTGCTGCGGGTGGATTCTGGTCATGTCTACGAAAGCGCAGGTCATCACGAAAACCTGCAGACCCAAAGCGGCTGCTTGCCCGCCACAGCATGCTATGCTTGAGTACTTATTAGTTAGAATTATCAAAGCGCTTCCTCCCACCACCTCTATCTGCACCGCGACACTGAGACTTCCCATGGTAACTATTGAAACTCATTTCCGTAAAGCTGTGGCCGGCCTTAAACCCCCATCGTCGGCCCTATACATTCAGGCTGAATGGGATTCGGCATATGAAAGTGTAACGCCATCGCTTGAAGACACGCGACTCTATCAAGCGGCAAAATGGATTGCCGAGGAATTTGCTAGATCTAGGGAGGTGTTTGCCTCGCCGATATTCGGTCCTCTCAATCCGGAATGGGCTACAGTGCTGGCAATAGCATCCCTAAACCGCGAATATCGCACGGCGCTCCAGCTGCGGGACGATATGACGAAGGACATGAGGGATAAGCCGATCATTTCGTTGGATGCCTTTTCTGGAATCAGAATCAAGGGACCTGGCGGCCAGCATTTCACGGTCGAAGATATCGCAGAGAGTTCTACGGACCTTACGGAAAGCTGGTTATATGATGCTCGCGCCACATCAGGTGGCAGTCAGCCTCCTGATGAACTTTCTGGCCTCGCCATCCAGGCGGCGAGGGCGTACAGCTTTCGAAAGTGTATGAACAGGCTTTGGAACGACGCGTGGCACGAGGGATGGTATTACGAACAGACATCGGACGGGGGTGCGGCTTGGAAGCCCGGTGACCGGGCAGCCATGATCCTCAACCAGACTTGGCTTCAGCGGCAACAAACAAACTTAATGAAATACCCACACGTCGACTTGTCCGTTTGGCCCATGCTCTCTCCAAGCGGCCGCAAAAAGCGCTCAAGACCGCGCGCCGTGACAGCAGTTGAGCGAAAAAAAGACTCAGTCAGCTTACGGGTGTCATCGCCGTCGTACCTTTCACGAAGGCCACCGCGTTACACAATCGAAAAGGGCGCAATCGAGGGCTCTTATCTTTCCGATTTCTTTGAGACCGAAATGCCCAATGCGACGGGCGTGACTGCTGCAAAGCTTCTTTTGGCTTGGCATTTGATAATTGATATCGCGGAAGGTTTGAATAGACAGGTCAAATTGCCAACTTTCCTCTCCCCTGAACACGCCAGGGCACTAGCGCTTGCGATCCCAGCCGCACCTCTATGCACCGCAATTAGTGAGGGGCTGGGAGTCAATGGAGATACGGCGGCTACGGTCGTTGATTTCCTCACTTTTGAAATCAAGTTCGGGAAGAACAAAAAAGGAGACCGAGGTCTATGGTCAGCTCCCTTGGTGAAGGTGCCGAATCGCGAAGAGTATCTACTGCCGTTGCCTGCGCTGGAGACAAGCAATCCGTTAAGGAAGATTGAGGCATGGCTCGAAAAAGGCGGCATCGATGACTCGAATCCTATCACAGCTCGCGGTGAGAAATATGAGGCGATCTACCGCGCACGGCTGCGGGAGGAAATCCATTCCAACCGGAAGTTCACGAAGGCTTCATTAGCCGAGCACGGAGTAAAAAAGACAAAGGATTTCGATGAACAAGTCGACTTACTCGTTGTGTTCGGTGGATTGTGCTTGGTCGGCGAGATCAAACTGTTCCTTATGCCAGCAGACGCTAACGAGCGAGCGCGGTATGACAAAAAACTTGAATCTGCGGCCTCCCAGACCAAGCGGAAGCTGGATAAGTTGAGGGAGCGGCCGGACGTGGTTGCTGCGGCACTAGGGATTACGCCGGTCGAGGCAGAAAGCCTACGATATCTTCCCATAGTCGTGACAGCCCAAGACTACGGGTTCTCCACTAAAGTGAGTGAAGTTTTTATTATAGAAGCGGAATTCTTGAAAATGTATCTGAGTGGGAGCGCGATCATAATCGGGCGCGCCATACACAAGGGCAGCAGCAGAGCTGTTGATCAGACAATAGAATATTACAAGAACGAGGCTGAAGCTGCTCAGAAATTCGAGAAAGAAGCCACGTCACCTTATGTGCTGAAGCGAATTTCGGATCGATTTTCATGGGCTGCAACGCCATATCCAACTCTGGCCCATAAAAGCGCAAGTTTGGCCGTGCCCGTTTTCAATGATCTTGACGGTGTCGAAAAGCGCAGAGCGCAATCAATGATGGCATCTTTAAGTAATCGCGGGACAAATACGTGAGTGGATTGGGTGATTTGTCAGGACGACCGCACAAGCACTTCGTCATTTTGACCTTTGCCTCGCTCAGGCCTGAATGCTCGGTCGATGGCTCGGGCAAGCTGTACGCGCTTCACAGCCTCTGTCTAAATCCTCACTGTTTGTCCGATTGTCGAGTCACCCTACATCGCGGCTTCGTTCCCCAAATCCAAGGAAGCCTCTGAATACGATCTGCGGTAACCGCAAACAAAAGGGGCCGCAGCGTCGATCACTGCGACCCCCGTTCTCACCCTCTAGCGAAGGGGCGGTGGGGCGATCCTTACGGCTCACTAGGAATGAGCCGCAAAGGGACGCTAGGCTCGCCTAGACGAACCTGCAAGATTCCTGTTCGGCCTGCATCTGTGGGTTGCTGTGGAAGAGGCGAATTTGTTGAAGTTGATCTTGATGGCACCGAGACGTCCGTCGCGTATTTTGGGGAGTGTCTTATAACTTATGTGAAAAGGAGGACGCTGAATGAAGAGGCCCGCGCTACTTGCATTCGCATTACTGCTCCCATCGACAGCCTCTGCTTTGACTGGAGCCGAGTTGGTCCAAGCCGATAGGGCCTTCTCGACGGGCTACGTTTTCGGCGTCGTTGAATATCAAACGGGGGTGCTTGACCATGATGACCCCGATTTTATGAAGGTCCGAAATTGTGTGATCGGCGCCAGAATGACCGCACAAACGTTCTACGAGATTTCGATCCAGTACTTCAGAACACACCCCAAGACCCTGACTGAACCCGCTTTTGCCGGGATTATCAAGGCGATGAAAGATATGTGCCAATAAGGGGCCAGAGGCTAAACCGCCTCCTCCGATGCACACTTTTCCATGAGGTTCTTCTTATCCGCACGGTCTGTCGCCTTGCTCACCTTGTCATGTCCTCGCTGGATCATGGCTTCAATGACCTCGTAGTCTTCTTCCGTGGGCATTGGCGGGCGGCTGCCTGCATCCCCATATCGGGCATTTGGGCGTCGTTGCGTCAGCTTATTGAAGAGGGCGACGAATGCGGCATCGATGTTGCCAAGTTTAAACCACGCGTTGATCGCACTCGCCACAGTTCCGTGAGATTTGGCCGTCACAGCAGGGCTTCTGTGGAGTATCAGCTCGGCCTTCGAGATCAATTCTGCTGAGGTGAACAGGTTCTCTACTGCCGGCCCCGCGTGACCCTTCGCTTGGCTATGCTGCGATGCCTCCAGAAACTGGCGAGCCAATTCGAGCATGTCACGCGCCTTTGCGCGACCGCTCAGAAAGTTGAAGACCATCCGCCAGCCTTCTCCGACCGAGAAGATCGTGAAGTGGCCGCTATCGAGCAACTCGTCTGGAAGCTCGTAAATCTCGATGGAGTGCAGATCACTGACATATACCGGGTCGTCGCGCTCAACTGCATGGCTAGCCCGCGCCCACGCTTCCCCCTTAACCTCCTCATTCAGACGAACCTGAATTGGTCCGTCGACGGGAAACAGGACTTGGGCCATATAGACTGAAAAATCCGGGTCCACTATTCGGCCGTCCACCTTCCGTCTTTCGATTTCGGGGCCGAAGTAAAGCTCCCACATTTGATTGAAGGTCCGTTGCCACCCCTCTTGCGGCATGGTCTCCTTGGCATCGGAAGTCTCCGACATTTCCTCTCCCTCAATTCTGGCGGCACTTTCGCTGATTGCCGCGTAACTTTACACGAAGCGCTACAGCATGAGGAGATGAATGTCGGCCATCTGCTGGGCGAAAAGAGCTGTGACTTCGGTTGCCGTGGTCGGTTCGGGCTGAATGAGTTGGCCTTGACGATGGGCCATGAATACGTCGATTACTTGCTTGCGGACGAGCGCCGCCTTCTGGGTACGGGAGAACATGCAGACGAGCAGCGCCTGAGACTCGTTCAGGTAGAACACCTTTGCAGGACGACCCCCGGTGGACTTTGTTGCTGACGCCATCAAAGTTCCGTGGTCAGCCAGCTCAGAGGCATTGTCCTTGATCAAGGTACGAATAGTCCGAGTGACTTTCATGCCGAGATGTTTAGCCAGTTCAACATCAAGCACACGGGGCTCATCGTTGACGGTGGTGGATAGAGAGTTTGTTTCTCATTGAAGGGTCCTGCTAAGCGCCCTCTCAGGGTGCGCGTTCACCTGCACCCCGCGCGGACGGAGAAAAGACACTGTTGCCACGGAAAGGAGCTGACGAATGGGAAAGATTAAGCACACCAGAAAGCCACCCGAGCGCTTTTCGAAAGCGCAGCGCGAGTTGCTCACTGATAAAGAATGGCTTGAACTTGAGAAGCGGATGACAGCCCAGTCTCCAGTCTCTCCATTGAGTAATGCAGTCAGGGCGGTTGGTGTCGATGGGCCAGCGAGGCGTGGGGTCAGCTATAAGTCTTGATCGCTTCATCCATCCCACCGGCTTTCACCTTTTCCTCACCGAGGATGAAAACGCCATCTTGCGGGCCTCCGGTGTGTCGGGGCGCCATCGTCGTGTTTGTGAGCTGAAGTACGGCTGGACATAGTGAGCATGGAGGAGGCCGCAGCGTCGATCACTGCGACCCCCATTCTCACCCTCTAGCGAAGGGGCGGTGAGGCTCCTTACGGCTCACTGGGAATGAGCTGCAGAGGGACGCTAGTCGTGTCCTAGCAAAGCTGCAAGGTTCCTGTTCCGGCTGCGTCTGTGGATTGCTGTGGAAGAGGCGCGGGGTGGCAACCCAGTGGCAGCACCACGGCCCCGACACAGTCCCTCATCTGCTTCTCTGAGGCTCCTTGCGTATAGACGCCGAAGGTGATGTCCTTCTTCTTGTCCGAGACATGGCCGACGACATCCTTCACCGTCTCCACTGTCTGCCCTGCATGTCGGGCCTGAGTGATGAACCAGCGGCGCGCTGAATGGAAGTTGACAAGGCTTCTCCGCTTACCCGGCCGCACGTCATCGACCTTCAGGTGTTTCCGATAGCGATTGAAACGCTTTCCGAACGTGTCACCGGGGTCGCGCTCTTCGCTCAGTTCGTGAAACAGCCATTCCTTCGGCTGCTTATCTCTCGTGCGGCGGGCGATGATCTCTAACAGGTCAGGATGGATCGGCACCTTTCGGGCTGCTGAGCGGGTCTTTCCTTGCTGGATGTCGAAGATGTCATCGTGGACTTCCTCAACCCAAAGCGTCAGCACTTCTGCCATTCTCATCCCAGACAAGCAGGAGATACGCAGCGCGTCAGTAATCTGTTGTTGATGGTCATCGTCCATGCCATCGGGGTAATCCGAGTAAAGCAGGGTCTTCAACTCGGCATCAGTGAAGGGCCGCTCGCCTTCATTGTCCCCCCGCTCGACCCGTCGACGCCCGCTAGCTACTTCCTGCCCGAGCCACGGGTTATCTTCAGCGGTCCCCGCCACGTGGCCACGCTTGATCAGGTATTCCCAATAGCCGCGAAGAGCCGTCATGTGCTTCTTGGCGGTGCTTCTGTCCATTGGCTCGATGATCTCGGTCACATAGCGACCGGCAGCCTTGCGGGTGATATCGGGAAGCCGGTACTTCTCCCCCATGCACCAGCGAGCAAAGCGATTGATTAGGCCCCGACGCTCGTTGGTTGTCTTAGCGGCAAGCTTGATTGCTGACAGGTAGGCATCAAGGTAGTGGTCCACGGGGTGGTCGCCAGCAACGGCTCGTGTGAAGCGCTCACGGGCTTTTCCTCGCAAGCTGTCGGCTTCGGCCTCTGCGGCCCATACCGCATCCTCGGCTGCCTCTCCGCCCTCGGTTAGTGCCTCGGCGATAGCCGCCTTGGACAGCTCTCCTCTAAGCTCTGCCAGCTCCTCGCTGGTGCTGATGACCTCTCCCGCCTTGACGCGGGCAAACAGCGCCCGAACCTCTGGCTCAAGCTTATCTCGCCTCGCGATGGCTGCCTTGATGTCCCCCGTCTCTAAGCTCTGAAGATACATTGTCGTGCCGTTGAAATAGCTTCGACATGCCTCGGGGATAGCTATTCGAAACCACCAAGTCTGCCCCTTAAGATCAAGCAGCCGCTTTGACCCCTTATTGCTTTTCCCTGCCATTCTGACCAATCATTCTGACCAACGATGACTGGTCATTACCCTTGTATTACAGATGCTTCAATGGGTTGGTGGTTGAAATCTTCGATCCCGCTTAGCTCCACCACGCTTCGCCCTTACGGGCTTCGCGTGGCGCAGCCGCGAGAAACCGTTAGGCCGAAGCAGTGCCCGGCATAGCTCGAAGGGCGACGACGGGCTGAAACGCTGATGTGGTACGTCTATATTCTCCGCAGCATCGATTTTCCCGATCAGGAATACACCGGGTCTACTGCAGACCTGAAACAGCGCCTTACGGCTCACAATGCTGGAAAATCCGCCCACACCGCCAAATTCGCGCCTTGGAATTTGCTCTGGTATTGCGCCTTTCCCGAAAAGTACAAAGCGCTTGAATTCGAAACCTACCTGAAATCGCATTCCGGCAGGGCGTTTGCCAGCAAGAGATTGATCCAACCGAATCTGGTTCCAGTCGCCTCGATAACCTGAAGTGATTTGCGCGAGGCATTTGCAAAGAAACGACTCTAGCCGTCCCCTCAACACCGGTAGGCCGCCCCCACAGCCCACCGGCGCCTCGCTTAAGTCTCGACAATGGCCGCCGTCACCCGCCTCACCACTGGAAGCACCAACAGCAGCACGGGAAAGGCGATCGCCCAGGCGAGCGCCCATGCGGACGGCCACATGGCAAGGGCGGCTGCGGTCAGGCCTTGTGCTCTGAGGATGCTGATCGCCGAGACGACTGAGGTCATCAGCAGCGACAGGATGAGCGGCATGACGATGGCATTGTAGCGTTTCGGGAGTTTGCCTTTGGGCATTTTTTGTCTCCGTAAGATGCCGATCAGAACAACAGCGCAGCGCCGATCGGCGGGTTGCGCGTTGATTGACGTAAACGCTTACGGAGCTTCGGTCTGAAGCGACGCCGTTTTATGGCGGAAAATATCGCTCTGCTCAAGTCCCGCCCAACCACTTTCAATCCCTCTTTGCCAATTCCTCAATGAAGAGGATTTATCCTTCTTCCGGAAATTCAGCGATTCGGCTTCAGGACCCGCAATGACCAGAGCAAGACGCCGCCGCATCATTCGTACACGACGAACCGTCACCGGGATCGCCCTCGTCGCCTCGATTTCGTTTCTTGCCGGCATGACCGATGCGACCGGGCTGCTGCTGACCGGCGATTTCGTCTCCTTTATGACCGGCAATACGACGCGGGCGGCGCTCGCCTTGAGTGAGGGCAATCTCTTTCACGCGGCGGTGCTGATCTCCGCCATTGTCGTTTTTGTGCTCGGCAATGCGGCCGGCATCGTCATCGCCCATGTCTCCGAGCGCCGAATATTCGTCGTGCTCGGCTGCGTCGGCCTCGTCCTGGCGCTCGCATCGATGACGACATGGCAGAGCATGATGCTCGCGAGCTTCTACCTGATCGTCTTTTCCATGGGCATGGTGAACGCCGCTGTCGAGCATATCGAAGGCCTGCCGATCGGCCTGACCTATGTCACCGGCGCCCTGTCGCGCTTCGGCCGCGGCATCGGCCGCTGGATCATCGGCGATCGCCGTGTCGAATGGACGATCCAGATCGTGCCCTGGGGCGGCATGGTGCTCGGCGCGATCGCCGGTGCGGTCCTGACGCGGTTGACCGGTGCCCATGCCTTGTGGCTGGTCTCCATCTTTGCCATGGCGCTGGCGCTTGTCGCCATGTTCATTCCCCGGCCGCTTCAGCGGCGCTTCAACCAGAAGCTTGCTTCGCACCGCTCGGCCGCAGTGCGCGGCAAATAGAAGCGTCGCATTCCTGTTACCCTCGAATCGGATAGGAAGATCGCTGTCCGTCCTCAAGGAGTAGATCGTGTTCCTGATTTCGAAGCTCGTCTGGATTTTTGCCCAGCCGCTGTCGCTGGCATTCCTGCTCGTCTTCTTCGCCCTCATCGCCGGGCTGCTGCGCTGGCGTGCCTTGAGTATTCTTGCTGCAACGGCTAGCGCGCTCATCCTCTTCGTCACGCTCTACACCACCGCCGGCAACCTCATGATGCAGGGCCTCGAGCAGCGGTTTCCAAAACCCGTCGCCGATCCGCAGAGCCTGCAATGCATGATCGTGCTCGGCGGCGCCTTCGAAAACGAGGTGAACACGGCCCGCCACGGCATCGAATTCAACGCCGGCGCCGACCGCTTCGTCGAAGCCTTGCGGCTCGCGCAGAAATTTCCGCAGTCGCGCATTCTCGTGTCGGGCGGCGACGGCTCCATTTCGGGCATTTACGAAGGCGATGCGGCGGCATCCGAGCGTTTCTTTCCACTGTTCGGCATCGGCAGGGATCGCCTGATCGAGGAGCGGCAATCGCGCACGACCTTCGAAAATGCCGTCAACACCAGGGAATTCCTCGCAGGCCAGGGCCTTTCCCATTGCCTGCTGATCACCTCGGGCTTCCATATGCCGCGTTCCGTCGGCATCTTTCGCAAGCTCGGTATCGACATCGTGCCCTGGCCGACCGACTATCGTACCGATGGGCAGGTTCGGCTTACCTTGGATTTCACTCAGCCGAACCTCAATGCCCAGAATTTGGCGACGGCGATCCGCGAATGGTACGGCCTCATCGGCTACTATCTCGCCGGCCGGACGTCGGAGCTCTATCCGCGTTAAGCCTATTTCTTCGAGATGGTGACGAATTTCGCGCCGCGCACACGCGCAGTCACGATGCAGGGATCGCCTTCGGTGCGGTCGCAGAAACGCGGATGCATCTTCATCGCCAGCACCATGTTGCCGAAGCGCTGGACAAAGTCGTAGCCATAGATCTGCGCCGTCGCGATCATGAAATAACCGCCTTCGGCAACCTGCAGATAGAAATTATAGGTGCAGCCGTCGTCGTTGCATTGCGGCCCCTTCTGCCCGTCGCAGGTCAGTTGGCCCTCATTGACCACGGCGTCGATCAGCCCGTCATTGTTGATGTCCTGCCTGATAACGAAGCCGTCGGCAAATTCGGCCGCCTTGCACTGTTCCTGGAAATGCTTCTTCTCGTAGATCTCGGGGTCGGAGATCAGCGATTGCTGGGCAAGCGCGCCAACCGGCATGGCGAGCAGCAGGACGATATTGAGAACGGCGAGCACCAGCGTTTTCACGGACTTTCCTCTTTTGGACAAAGGCTCTGAAGCCTATGCATATTGCCCGAACCTGTGCGGCGGTTTGGGATAACAACATGCATCGAATAAAGACCGATGCTTTATGGCCGCGCCGCCTTGCGCCGCCCTTGCCGCCATGGTTCTTTCCGGAAACTGTTCGCCGGTTCCGGGGTCCGCATGTCCTTGCTCGTCTATCTCGATTATGCCGGCATTGCGCTGTTTGCCGCGACAGGCGCGCTCGCCGCCTCGCGCAAGCAGCTTGATCTGATCGGCTTTCTGTTTTTCGCCATGGTGACGGGAACCGGCGGCGGCACCGTGCGTGACATCGTGCTCGGCCGCGTGCCGGTCTTCTGGGTGCTGAACCCCGCCTATATCCTCGTCTGCTGCATCATGGGCGTCATCGTCTTCTTCACCGCGCATCTGCTGGAATCGCGCTATCGCCTGCTGATCTGGCTGGATGCGATCGGCCTTGCCGCCTATTGCGTTCTCGGTGCCGCCAAGGGACTTGCCGCCACCGGCTCCCCGACCATCGCGATCGTCACCGGCACATTGACGGCGACCTTCGGCGGCATCCTGCGCGATCTGATGGCAAACGAGCCTTCGGTGCTGTTGCGGCCGGAAATCTATGTGACGGCGGCGCTGATCGGCGCCGGCGTGTTTACGCTCGCCAATGCGCTGGGAATGCCGCTCTATCTCGCCTCGGGCTGCGGCGTTGTGGCGGCCTTTGCCGTTCGCGGCGGCGCGCTGTGGTTCGGCTGGACCTTCCCGATCTACAAGCACAAACCCGGGCGGCATCCCGACGATGTGATGTGAGCCTTTTGGGCGCCGTCAGCCCTGCTTGGCCCGCAGCCGGATCACCACGTCGACATGGGCGATCTCCATGCCTTCGGGCGGCTCCGGCAGATTGCCGATCGTCAGGTTGCTGACGGGAATGTCGAGCACCTTGTTGTGGCCTTCGATGAAGAAATGGTGGTGGTCGGAAACATTGGTGTCGAAATAGGTCTTGGCGCTCTCGACGGCGAGAACGCGGATGAGACCGGCTTCGGTGAACTGGTGCAGCGTGTTGTAGACGGTCGCCAGCGAAACCGGCACGCCGGCGGCAACCGCCTCCTCATGCAGTTCCTCGACGGTCAAATGCCGGTCGCCCTTGGCAAACAGGAGGTCGCCGAGCGCGACGCGCTGGCGTGTAGGGCGCAGGCCCGCGCCGCGCAGCCTTACCTCTATTGCGATCGGGAGTGCACCCGTCATCAACACGAACTCCGATTATTCCTGCATAAAGCAATCATGTTTCTTCAAGCGGTATAACTTTTGCATCGGAGCCTTTCAATAGTTCAGTGGGGACAAGAGCCTGATAAACGCGGCAAAAACGGGCTTTTGATGCAAATAGGTCTGGTCGCAGCTCTGGCCTTCCTGTATGCGACCACCAAATAATGGCGTAAGCCTGGTCCAAGCCGATGAATGAAGCTGCCTTGCTTGTGCTTCATTTTCTGAAGAACTTGGACTACACGTTCACATCCATCGGCTTCACGCGGGGGGGAAAAAGAAATTTTATGACCACCAGACAGTCCAGCTTCTCGTATGAAGAACTCATCGCTTGCGCCCATGGCGAGCTGTTCGGACCCGGCAATGCGCAGCTGCCGCTGCCGCCCATGCTGATGGTTCACCGCATCACCGACATTTCCGAAACGGGCGGCGCCTTCGACAAGGGCTATCTCAGGGCCGAATACGACGTGCGCCCCGACGACTGGTACTTTCCCTGCCATTTCGAAGGCAATCCGATCATGCCGGGCTGCCTCGGCCTCGACGGCATGTGGCAGCTGACCGGTTTCTTCCTGGGCTGGCTCGGCGAGGAAGGTCGGGGCATGGCGCTTTCAACCGGCGAAGTGAAATTCAAGGGCATGGTCCGGCCGCATACGAAGCTGATCGAATACGGCATCGACTTCAAGCGCGTCATGCGCGGTCGCCTTGTGCTCGGCACGGCCGACGGCTGGCTGAAGGCGGATGGCGAGACCATATACCAGGCGTCCGACCTTCGCGTCGGTCTATCGAAAGACAAGACCGCCTGAAACCGCATTTCGAGCGGCTGACGAAAACAACAAAGGTTTGATCAGATGAGACGGGTAGTTGTCACGGGTCTGGGTATCGTTTCCTCGATCGGAAGCGATGCGGCCGAAGTCACCGAATCCTTGCGCCAGGCAAAGTCGGGTATCTCCTTTTCCAATGATTTCGCCGAACACGGCTTCAAATGCCAGGTCTGGGGCAGCCCCAAGCTCGGCCAGACGGAGCTTGCGGAACTGGTCGATCGCCGCGCCATGCGCTTCCTGTCGCAGGGCGGCGCCTGGAACCATGTCGCCATGAAGCAGGCGATCGCCGATTCCGGTCTGGAAGAGAAGGACTACGCCCAGAACGAACGCGCCGGCATCATCATGGGATCCGGCGGACCGTCAACCCGCACGCTCATCGAGGCGGCCGAGATCACCGTCAAGAACAATAGCCCGAAGCGCATTGGTCCCTTCGCCGTGCCGAAGGCGATGTCCTCCACCGCGTCGGCCACACTCGCCACCTGGTTCAAGATCCACGGCGTCAATTATTCGATCTCGTCGGCCTGCTCGACCTCTGCCCATTGCATCGGCAACGCCGCTGAAATGATCCAGTGGGGCAAGCAGGACATGATGTTTGCCGGCGGCCACGAAGATCTCGACTGGACGATGTCCAATCTCTTCGACGCCATGGGCGCGATGTCCTCCAAGTACAACGACACGCCCGATACCGCCTCGCGCGCCTATGACGTCAACCGCGACGGTTTCGTCATCGCCGGCGGCGCCGGCGTGCTGGTGCTGGAGGAGCTGGAGCACGCCAAGGCTCGCGGCGCCAAAATCTACGCCGAAATCGTCGGCTACGGCGCCACCTCTGATGGTTACGACATGGTCGCTCCCTCGGGCGAGGGCGCTATCCGCTGCATGCGCCAGGCGCTTTCCACCGTCAAAGGCGATGTCGACTATATCAACACCCACGGCACGTCGACGCCGGTCGGCGACAGCAAGGAAATCGGCGCCATCCGCGAGGTGTTCGGCACCAAGATCCCGCATATCCAGTCGACCAAGTCGCTGACCGGCCATTCGCTCGGTGCGGCCGGCGTGCAGGAATCGATCTATTCCCTGCTGATGATGCAGCAAGGTTTCATCGGCGAAAGCGCCCATATAACCGAGCTCGATCCCGAATTCGAAGGCGTGCCGATCGTGCGCAAGCGTATCGACGATGCGAAGATCGATATCGCTCTCTCCAATTCCTTCGGCTTCGGCGGGACGAACGCCACGCTCGTCTTCCAGCGCTATAACGGATAACAACATGACTGGAATTATGCAGGGTAAGCGCGGCCTCATCATGGGCGTCGCAAACAACCATTCGATTGCCTGGGGGATTTCAAAAGCGCTCGCCGCACAGGGTGCGGAACTCGCCTTCACCTATCAGGGCGATGCGCTCGGCAAGCGCGTCAGGCCGCTGGCCGCCGAAGTCGGCTCGGATTTCGTGCTGCCTTGCGACGTCGAGGACATTGCGTCCGTCGACGCTGTAGTCGACTCGCTCGGCGAGCGCTGGGGCAAGCTCGATTTTATCGTCCATGCCATCGGCTTCTCCGACAAGAACGAGCTGAAGGGCCTCTACGCCGATACGACGCGGGAGAATTTCAGCCGCACCATGGTCATCTCCTGCTTCTCCTTCACCGAGATCGCCAGGCGCTGCGCACCGCTGATGGAAGGCAGTGGCGCGATGCTGACACTGACCTATAACGGCTCGACGCGCGTTATTCCGAATTACAACGTCATGGGCGTCGCCAAGGCGGCGCTCGAGGCTTCGGTTCGTTATCTCGCCGCCGACTACGGCCCGCGGGGCATCCGCGTCAATGCGATTTCCGCCGGCCCGATCCGCACGCTTGCCGGCGCCGGCATTTCGGACGCACGCGCGATCCTCTCCTGGAACCAGCGGAACGCGCCGCTGCGCAGGACAGTAACCATCGATCAGGTCGGCAGTTCGGCGCTTTACCTGCTCTCCGACCTCTCCGCCGGGGTCACCGGCGAGATCCATTTCGTCGATGCCGGCTTCAACATCACCTCCATGCCGACGCTCGAAGCGCTGCGCAGGGCAGACGTGGAATAAAGACAGAAAGCCGGGCTTGAGGCGAGCCCGGCTTTTCTTCAAGACTCATCCTCTAGAGCACTTCCGTTTTTCTTCGAATCACGGAAGTGCTCTATCTCTTTGTTTTCACGCAGTCCCGAACGCAAAACCCACTACACACTTTTGCTGGAATTGCTCTAGAGCGTTTCCGTTTTTTATTGAATCCCGTGGGATTCCCAAGGCTTCGGATTTGTGATTCAAGATGCTGGCTGGAAAAGGAGGCCAGCATCGGATGACAGCACCTCTTTCGAATGATCTGCGCGAGCGCGTTGTGATGGCAATTGTCGCCGGTGAGAGCTGCCGATCCGTCGCTGCGCGGTTCGGGATTGCCGTGTCTTCGGCTGTGAAATGGTCGCAACGCTATCGGTCGAGCGGCTCGGTTGCGCCCTCAAAGATGGGCGGTCATCGCAAGTTCGTTCTTGCGCCACATCGCGCTTTCATCCTCGAGCGGCTCCACCAGACCCCGAATCTGTCGCTGCATGGACTGAAGGCGGAGTTGGCATCGAAGGGTGTAAAGGTCTCCCACGACACGATCTGGAAGTATCTACGCCGCGAAGGACTGCGCTTCAAAAAAAACGCTGTTTGCCCTTGAGCAGGCCCGCGCTGACATCGCTCGCCGCAGGCAACGCTGGCGCGGCTTGCAAGATCGTCTCGATCCCAAACGATTGGTCTTCATCGATGAAACCTGGATCAAGACCAATATGGCGCCACTCTATGGCTGGGGAGAGAAAGGAAAGCGCTTGCGTGGCTTTGCCCCTCACGGCCATTGGCGCACTCTAACCTTCCTCGGGGCTCTCAGGTACGATCGTTTGACCGCCCCTTGCGTCTTCGACGGGCCGATCAACGGGCAATGCTTCCGCGCCTATGTCGAACAACTGCTTGTGCCGGTCCTCAAGCCTGGCGATATCGTCATCATGGACAACCTTGGCTCCCACAAGTCCGACGCTATCCGACAGATGATCCGAGCCGCCGGTGCGCGCCTCTGGTATCTGCCGCCATATTCTCCGGACCTCAATCCGATCGAGCAGGCCTTCTCAAAGGTAAAGCACTGGATGCGCCACGCCCAAAAGCGAACAATCGAGGACACCTGGAGGCACATCGGATTCCTCACCAGAGCCATTGCACCAGACGAATGCTCAAACTACTTCCGAAACGCAGGCTATGCTTCCGTTAAAAGCTGAAATGCTCTAGGGATGAATGACCTGCCGCAAGATAGCCGCCGAATCCCTGGCGCCCCAGCGGGTCGCAATCTTTCCGTTTTCGACAACGAACCATTCCATTGCTGTGACTTCGTAGCTTTTGCCGGTCGGGTCATGCCCCACGAGACCGCGAAAGAAACCGGAGTAGCGCCCGGTTTCCCGGTAGCGGACCACGACATTCGTTCCCTCCGCGGCAATATCGAGGATCTCGAGGTTTATATTCATGCCCTCGTGAAGCTCGCGCCAGATGGGTTCGACGTCGTCCAGACCACCATACCCCAGAACACCGTAAATCCGCGCATCGGCGGCAAACAGTTCGCGCAGTGCGACCATGTCGAAGCGATTGAATGCCTCGACATACGCCATGACGAGCGCCTTGTTGGCTTCAGTCTCCATCCCTCTCCCCTGTAATTTCTCCATCTGCAGCAAGTCTAGCAGATCACTCGAGGCTGCCAATGCGGACAGCTTACTTCTTCGCCCACAGCACCTTGAAGCGCGCATTGCGGCAGGTTTCGCCGCTTTCCTTGAAATTGGCCGCCAGAACCGGCTCGTAAGGCAGGCCGCGATTGGCGACGAGCATCAGCCGGCCGTTACCGCGAAGGGCGGATGCTGCGGCCTTGATCATCGCCTGGCCGAGCGAAGGCTCGGCGGCGTGGCCCTCATGGAAGGGCGGGTTCATGATGACGAGGTCGTATTTGTCCTTGACCGGCTCGCTCGCCAGATCGTGCCATAAGAAGCGCACAGGCGCGTTTGGGCAGTTCTCCGCCAGATTGTCTTTGGCGGCCTCCAAAGCGGCGTGGTTGGCCTCGTAGAGGTCAAGGCGGGCAATTCCAGGCGATCTTTGCGCCATCTCGACGGAGAGATAGCCCCACCCCGCGCCGAAATCCGCGACGTCGCCGGCAAAATCCTGCGGCAGGCGCGAGGCGAGCAGTTCCGAGCCGGCATCGATCCGGTCGTGCGAGAACATGCCGGCAGCCGCATGGAAGCGATCGTCGACGCGCACCGGCGCCTTCGCCAGCTTGGAGACGATTTCGCCGGTTTCTGCCGGCCGGCCGAACCAGAAGGCCACGCCGTGATATTTCGGCATATGGTCGATGGCGAGGCCGAATCCTTCCATGCGCTTGCGCAGCGGCTGGATGCCGTCTTCCTTGGCGCCGGCAACGACGATCAGGCCGCCGGCCCGCGTGCGGGTGATCGCGGCGGCGAGATTGGCCTCGTTCTCGCCCTTGTGCTTGGTGCAGAGCACGAGTGCTGCGTCATAGCCCTCACCGCCGATCTCAGGTGTGGCTTCGATCCGCTGCGCCAGCAGCTGGCGGTAGAGCGGCCGGAAGCCCTGGACGGCGCTGAGCGCGGCGGCAAAACCTTCCGGCAGCGCAAAACCGGCCTCGGCGCCGAGAAAGAGCACACGCTCGGCCTCGCCGGGCGGCTGGATCGTGCCGCTCGCAAAGGGATGGAACAGGGTCTTCAGCGTTTCGCGGCTCATCGATCTCGTCTCATTTGCAATAGAAAAAGGGCGCGGAAGATTCCCGCGCCCGGAATTAAAACGGACAGATGCGGTTTATTCGGCCGCTTCTTCCTTCTTCTTCTCGTTCGGGATCTCCTGGCCGGTGGCTTGGTCGACGACCTTCATCGACAGGCGAACCTTGCCGCGTTCGTCGAAGCCGAGCAGCTTGACCCAAACCTTGTCGCCTTCCTTGACGACGTCGGTCGTCTTGGCGACGCGCTCGGAAGCGAGCTGCGAGATGTGGACGAGGCCGTCGCGGGCGCCGAAGAAATTGACGAAGGCGCCGAAGTCGGCGGTCTTGACGACAGTGCCTTCGTAGATCTGGCCGATTTCAGGCTCGGCGACGATCGAATGGATCCACTTGCGGGCCGCTTCGATTTCCTTGCCGGAAGAGGAGGCGATCTTAACGGTGCCGTCGTCCTCGATGTTGATCTTCGCGCCGGTCTTCTCGACGATTTCGCGGATGACCTTGCCGCCGGAGCCGATGACTTCGCGGATCTTGTCGACCGGGATGTTCATCACTTCGATGCGCGGAGCGAATTCGCCGAGCTGGCCGCGGCTTTCGGTGATGGCCTTGGCCATTTCACCGAGGATATGGGCGCGACCGCCCTTGGCCTGGCCGAGAGCAACCTTCATGATCTCTTCGGTGATGCCGGCGATCTTGATGTCCATCTGCAGCGAAGTGATGCCATCGGCCGTACCGGCAACCTTGAAGTCCATGTCGCCGAGGTGGTCTTCGTCACCGAGAATGTCGGAGAGGACGGCGAAGCGATCGCCTTCGAGGATCAGGCCCATGGCGATGCCGGCAACCGGCTTTGCGAGCGGGACACCTGCATCCATCAGCGCCAGCGACGTGCCGCAGACGGTTGCCATCGAGGACGAGCCGTTGGATTCGGTGATCTCGGAAACGACGCGCAGCGTGTAGGGGAACTGCTCAGCCGACGGCAGCATCGGACGGATCGCACGCCAAGCGAGCTTGCCGTGGCCGATCTCGCGGCGACCCGGGGAACCCATGCGGCCGGTCTCACCAACCGAGAAGGGAGGGAAGTTGTAATGGAGCAGGAAGCGTTCCTTGTACATGCCGGTCAGGCTGTCGACATACTGCTCGTCTTCGCCGGTGCCGAGCGTGGCAACCACGATTGCCTGCGTTTCGCCGCGCGTGAAGAGCGCCGAACCGTGCGTGCGCGGCAGAAGGCCGACTTCCGAAACGATCGGACGAACGGTTTCAAGGTCGCGGCCGTCGATGCGGCTCTTGGTGTCGAGGATGTTCCAGCGGACGATCTTGGCCTGCAGGTGCTTGAAGATCGCGCCGACTTCTTCGGCCGTATACTTGGCTTCGCCTTCCTCGGGGAGGAAATGCGCCTTGACCTTTGCCTTGACGGCGTCGACGGCGGCGTAGCGGTCGGCCTTCTGGGTGATCTTGTAAGCTTCGCGGAGTTCGCCCTCGAAATGCTTCAGCATCTCGCCTTCGAGCTCGGAATAGTCTTCCGGCTGGAAGTCGCGTGGCTCCTTGGCGGCGACTTCGGCGAGCTTGATGATCGCGTCGAGAACCGGCTGGAAGCCCTTGTGGCCGAACATGACGGCGCCGAGCATGACGTCTTCGGGCAGTTCCTTGGCTTCGGACTCGACCATCAGCACGGCGTCGTAGGTGCCGGCGACGACGAGGTCGAGGCTCGACTCATCCATCTCGTCGAGATGCGGGTTGAGAACATATTCGCCATTGATGTAGCCGACGCGTGCGCCGCCGACCGGGCCCATGAAGGGAACGCCGGAAAGCGTCAGCGCCGCCGAAGAGGCGATCATGGACAGGATGTCGGGATTGTTTTCAAGGTCGTGCTGGACGACGGTGACGACGACCTGCGTGTCGTTCTTGTAGCCTTCCGGGAAGAGCGGGCGGATCGGACGGTCGATCAGGCGGGAAACGAGGGTCTCGTTTTCGCTCGGGCGTCCTTCGCGCTTGAAATAGCCGCCGGGGATCTTGCCGGCTGCGTAGGTCTTTTCCTGGTAGTTGACGGTCAGCGGAAAGAAGTCCTGGCCGGGCTTCGGCGCCTTGGCCGAAACGACGGTGGCGAGAACGACGGTTTCGCCGTAGGTGGCGAGAACCGCGCCGTCGGCCTGACGGGCGATCTTGCCGGTTTCGAGCTTCAGCGGGCGGCCGGCCCACTCGATTTCCACGGTGTGTGTATCAAACATATCTTGTCCTTCAATGCGGGAGCACGCGCCATCGCCGATATCAGGGCGCAGCGCACAGTCGACCGCAATCAATGTGACGTATCACGGGCAAGACAACGGGAGGCTTCATTCCAGGTCCTCGGTGGAAACCTCAGTTTCCCGAAAACATAAGTTTTCTGAGAAACTGGGCCAAAGCCTCGAAAAGCTCTGGCCGAAAGCATCCGGCAATCCTGCCCCATGACAGGTCAGCGGTTGGTTTGGCAGAACCGGCCCATCCGGGTCTGCCGGTCGTTCCACCGCTTGAGATAGGGCGCGGCTGGAACATTTCATCGGAACATCGTCCCGAAACAGATCCGGCGGACGCTTAAAAGCGCCCGCCGGACAATTTTAGCGGCGGATACCCAGGCTGTTGATCAGCTTGGAATAGCGGCCTTCATCCTTCTTCTTGAGATAATCAAGAAGCGAGCGGCGGCTCGAAACCATCGTCAGCAGGCCACGGCGGGAATGGTTATCCTTCTTGTGGTCCTTGAAGTGTTCGGTCAGGTTGTTGATGCGTTCTGTCAGGATCGCAACCTGAACTTCCGGAGAACCGGTATCGCCTTCGGCGGTTGCATATTCCTTGATCAGCGCAGCCTTGCGCTCAGCAGTGATCGACATCGGATGTTCCTTTCTATGAGAGGAGGAGAGGTCGCCAAAAGCCGGGATGCCGTCCAGCTTTGGCCGTGAATGCGAGCAGGCGGACCTGACGCTGGCGCTGCCTATAAACCAAATATGCAGCGATGGAAAGAGGGAGTATTCTGGCGGCCTTAATGGCTCGCCATCGCATCCCGGATCATCCCGTTATAACCCTCAGCATCCTGCAGCATGGCGAAATGGCTCACATCCCTAAGAATCACGAGTTTGGCGTCCGGAATCTCCTTTGCCATCATCTCCGTATGATCGAGCTTGACCGCTTCATCGTGATCGCCGATCGCAAGCGTGATCGGAACCGAGATCTTCGCAAGATCGGCGGCTGTCCAGGTCGGCTGGGTCGCCCACATCTTGGAGATCTGCGTGTAGACGGTATCGTAGTCGTTCGGCGTCGGCGAAAGCTTCCTGTACTGGTCGCCGGCGACGTTGATGTATTCTTTGAAGGTCTTGTTGGTCAGAGCGTCGTCCTTGACGCCATCAGTCGTCACGTTGGCCGCCTGGGCAATGACGCGGATCAGCTTTTCCGGATGGTTCATCGCCATGTCGATGCCGATGATGCCGCCGTCCGACCACCCCACGAGCGTCACCTTGTCGATCTTCAGATAGTGGAGAAGGGCAACGTAGTCCGAGGTCATCAGATCGTAGCCGAAAGGCTGCCCGCTGCGTGTCGACCGGCCGTGACCGCGGCTGTCGGCGACGATGACCAGATGATCCCTGGCAAACTCCGCCACCTGATGCCCCCAGACGTTGGCATTTCCAAGACCGCCATGGATGAAGAGGATCGGATCGCCTTCACCATATTCGGCGTAATACATCTTGATGTCGTTCACATCGGCCATGCCGCTGGTCTTCGGCGTCGGCATTGAAGGAAATGCGGGAAGCTCGGCCCATCGTTCGGTGGCTTTGGCGCCGGCAATGATCAGGAATAACGAAAAGAACGTCAGGACTTTCGCAATTCTACGCATGGTTTTCCCCTCGGGCCGCCATGGCCCAAGGGCAAGGATATCGCATCGCTACCGCTTGACAATCGTCAGTGGTACGGACTCAGGCGAAAACCCGCTTCGGTCGAAACTCGCCCTGGCCGATTTCGCCGATCGCGATCAGCCTGCCGCGTGCCGTCGCATAGGCTTCGCTTTCGGCAATCGGCGCATCGCGGCCGCGCACCAGGATCGGATTGCCCATCTTCAGCCGGTGCGCCTGGTCGTCGTTGATGACGAGATGGGGCAGGGCCGACAATGCTTCGCAGGTGTCGATCAGCAGCGCATCAAGGGCGGCGAGCCGCTCATCAATATCCTCGATCGATTCCAGCGCCACGAGGTTTGCGAGCGGCACCATGGCCTCTTCCGAAAAGGGCGCGACGAAGGTGCGCCGCAGCCCGGATATATGGCCATAGCAGCCGAGCTCACGGCCGAAATCGCGGGCAAGCGCTCTGACATAGGTGCCCTTGCCGCATTCCACTTCGAAATGTGCGGTATTGGCGTCCGGGCAGGCAAGCAGGGTCAGCCGGAAGATCTCCACTTCGCGCGAGGGGATCTCCACGGCTTCGCCATCGCGCGCCAGGTCATAGGCGCGTTCTCCCGCTATCTTGATGGCGGAAAACTGCGGCGGCACCTGGCTGATGGTGCCGATATATTTGGGCAGGATGTCGCGGATGTGCTGTTCGCTCGGGCGCTCGTCCGAACTCTCAGTGACCTCGCCTTCGAGATCGTCGGTGGCGCGCTCCTCGCCCCAGCTCACCGTGAATTCATAGATCTTGCGGCCGTCCATCACATAGGGAACGGTCTTGGTCGCATCGCCGAGCGCGATCGGCAGCATGCCGGAGGCCAGTGGATCGAGCGTGCCGGCATGGCCGGCCTTCTGCGCCTTGTAGAGCCACTTGATCTTCGAAACGGCTTCCGTCGAGCCGAAATCCACCGGCTTGTCGAGAATCAGCCAGCCGGAAATCGGCCGGCCCTTGGGTTTGCGTGGTTTGGACATCAGTCTCTTCTGTTATTGTTCGTCGTTGTCGCCGTCGAGATCTCGGCTCACCTCGGGCGAACGCAGCAGCTCGTCGATCTTCTTGTAATTGTCGAAGCTGGTATCGTCGCGGAAGCGTACCTCCGGCATGTATTTCATCTGCCGAAGCTGCGGCCCGAGCCGGCCGCGGATGAACTTCGCGTGGCGGTTCAAAGCCTCGATGACGATGCTGTGGTCGGAAACACCGAGCGGCGTCACATAAGCCGTGGCGATCTTGAGATCGGGCGACATGCGCACTTCGGAGATCGAAATCACGGTTGCCTCGATGATGTCATCACGCACTTCGCCGCGCTGCAGCACCTGGGTGATCGCGGCGCGAACCTGTTCGCCAACGCGCAGCATGCGCTGCGAAGGCGCGGAGGATGTTGGTCTGGTCATTGTTATCTCTGTTTGCCGATGCGGCTGGGAATCGAACCCGTCAAAGGAGAGCGTCCATGACTCTTTTGGCTGAAAAGGTCAAGCCGGCAGGTAGAAAAGCCACCCGCCGGAGAGCGGATGGCTTTTGTCAAGCTGCTGTAACGGCGAGGATTAGAGCGTGCGCGTAATATGTTCGACGCGGAAGCACTCGATGACGTCGCCGACGCGCATGTCTTCGTAGTTTTCGAAGGCCATGCCGCACTCCTGGCCCATCGGCACTTCCGAGACTTCGTCCTTGAAGCGCTTGAGGGTCTTGAGCTTGCCTTCGTGAACGACGACGTCGTTGCGGATGAGGCGCACACCCGCCCCGCGCTCGACCTTGCCTTCGACGACGCGGCAACCGGCGACCTTGCCGACCTTGGTGATGTTGAACACCTCCAGGATTTCGGCATTGCCGATAAAGGTCTCGCGCCGTTCCGGCGACAGGAGGCCCGACATCGCTGCCTTCACGTCATCCACGAGATCGTAGATGATGTTGTAGTAGCGGATTTCGATGCCCTGGCGTTCGGCGAACTGGCGCGCCTGCGCATTGGCGCGAACGTTGAAGCCGATGATGGCCGCGTTCGAGGCTTCGGCAAGCGAAATATCCGACTCGGTGATGCCGCCTGCGCCCGAATGGACGATGCGGGCACGGACCTCGTCGGTGCCGAGCTTTTCCAGCGCGCCGGCAATCGCTTCGATCGAGCCCTGCACGTCGCCCTTGATGACGAGCGGGAACTCCTTGATGCCGGTGCTCTGCATCTGCGTCATCATCTGTTCCAGCGAACCGCGCTGGCCCGACTGGCGGGCAGCCGCCTTGTCGCGGGCAAGACGCTGGCGGTATTCCGAGATTTCGCGGGCGCGGCTCTCGCTGTCGACCACCGCGAACTTGTCACCCGCCTGCGGCGTGCCGGAAAGGCCAAGCACTTCGACGGGCATCGCCGGCGGCGCGTCCTTCATATGCTCGCCCTTGTCGTTGACGAGGGCGCGCACACGGCCCCAGACGTCGCCTGCGACGATGATCTGGCCCGGCTTCAGCGTACCGTTCTGAACGAGAACCGTGGCAACCGAGCCGCGGCCGCGGTCGAGCTGGGCTTCGATGACGGTACCTTCCGCGGTGCGGTTCGGATTGGCCTTGAGGTCAAGGATTTCCGCCTGCAGCAGAACGGCTTCGAGCAGCTTGTCGAGGTTCTTGCCTGTTTTGGCCGAGACTTCGACGTCAAGCGTTTCACCGCCCATCGATTCCACGAAGACTTCGTGCTGCAGAAGCTGGTTGCGCACCTTCTGCGGATCGGCTTCGTGCTTGTCGATCTTGTTGATCGCCACGATGATCGGAACACCGGCTGCCTTGGCGTGATTGATCGATTCGATCGTCTGCGGCATGACGCTGTCGTCGGCTGCCACGACCAGGATCGCGATGTCGGTCGCCTGCGCGCCGCGGGCACGCATCGCCGTGAAGGCGGCGTGGCCGGGGGTGTCGATGAAGGTGATCTTCTGGCCGTTCTGCTCCACCTGATAGGCGCCGATATGCTGGGTGATGCCGCCGGCTTCGCCGGCAACAACGTTGGCATGGCGAATGGCGTCGAGCAGCGAGGTCTTGCCGTGGTCGACGTGGCCCATGATGGTGACGACGGGCGGACGCGAAACGCGGTCGCCTTCGACGTCGGCGATGTCGAAGATGCCGAGTTCGACGTCGGATTCAGAGACACGCTTGACGGTATGGCCGAATTCGCCGGCGATGAGCTCGGCAAGGTCGGCGTCGATGACGTCGCCCGGCTTCATCATCTGGCCTTCCTTCATCAGGTACTTGATGACGTCGACGGCGCGTTCGGACATGCGCTGCGACAGTTCCTGAATGGTGATGGTCTCCGGCAGGACGACTTCGCGGGAAATCTTCTCCCGAGTCTCCTGCATTTGGCTGCGGCGGAACTTCTCCTGCCGGCGGCGCATCGCCGAAAGCGAACGGCTGCGGCCGGCGTCCTCGCCGTCCACATCGGCAGTGGTGATCGTCAGCTTGCCGCGGCGGCGCTCCTCATCCGTTTTCGGACGGGTCGTCACCGGCTTTGCGGGTTCGGGGCGAACGACGCGGCCGCGCGCCGGACCGCTGCGCGAAGCGCCACGATCGTCCTCGTCGCCGTCATTGCGACGGCCCCGAATGCCAGCCGGCGCGCCGGGCGCCGGGCGAGCGGCTGCTCCGTCGGCATCAGGCCGGCGTGCTGCCGGCGCGGGTGCTGCCGCAGTGGCAGCCGGCTCGGCGGCAGCAGCGGCGGCGGCTTCGGCCTGCCGGGCTGCCTCTTCGACGGCTCGGCGTGCGGCTTCCTCCGCCTCGGCTGCCTTGCGGACAGCCTCTTCGGCGGCACGGCGCTTTTCTTCCTCGGCGCGGCGGATCGCATCCTGGGCGTCACGCGCCTGGGATTCGGCGAGCGCACGGCGGCGCGCATCCATTTCCTCAGGCGACAGATGGTTCAGCACGACAGGACGCGGGCGATCGTTCGGACGCGGCTGCTGATAGGACTGCTGCGGACGCTGGTTGCCTTGGCCGCCGCCGGGCTGGTGAATCCGCGGAGCCGGCGTCGACTGCTGCGGACGCGCCTGAGCAGGTGCCGGCGCCGGTTCGGCTGCGCGAACCGGGGCTGCGGGGGCCGCAGGCGTGATCGGCTTTTCGTCTTCCGGGCGCATCGGGCGCCGCTTGCGGGTCTCGACCACGACCGCCTTGGTGCGACCCCGACCCATATCCTGGCGAACGGTACCCTGGCTCATCCCCGATGGTTTCAGGGTGAGCGTCTTCTTGCCCGTTACGCTGAGTGTCTTGTCGTCGTTACTATCGGTCATTCGTTCCCGTTCCTTCGGACAGGGAGCGATGACTAGATCAGACCCTGTCGTTCAAATACTGTCGATCAATGAGAATGAGACCGGCCGATGCCGGTGACCGCCTCATTGTTTTTGCCGGCCAGCGCCGCCCGCTGCCCGGGACTGACCGCCAATACGGTACTGTTCGAGCATCTTTGCGCGCTTCACTACACCCTCACCCGCCTGCCCTGCAAGCACTGCGGCATGGATAAAAGCATTCTGGCCCATCAGGCCTTCCATTTCGCTCTCCGAGAAGAAGCGGTAGGAAGGTATCTCCTCCTCGGTCTCCATTCCGAGGTGCCAGGCCTTGCGGGCCTGGTCGATTTTCCTCACGCCGTCGTCCGCCGCGTCAGTCGCGTGGAACACCGCAAGGGCTGCTCCGCTTCTGACCGCGGCATCCACTTTCGAGGCGCCGCTGACGAACTGGCCGGCCTTGCGCGCCATGTTCATCATCTGCATCACTTGCGCCGCCAGCAGCCGGTCGACGCTTGCGCCGAGATCGTCCGCCGCCTTCACGTCCGCTTTCAGCGCTCGGGCGAACAGCTTTTTCGCCACCGCCCTGTCGACCAGCGACCGGTCGGCCTTCACCCAGCAGCCGCGTCCCGGAAGCTCGCGCTTCAGGTCGGCGACGACGGTTCCGTCGGGAGCCGCGACGAAGCGGATCAGCTCTTCCGGCGATCCGCTTTCGCGCGTCACGATGCACATGCGTCCGTTCACGTCATACCCTGCAAGATCGTCGTCCTCGGGATGAACGTTCGGCTCATGCGCGGTCATCATGCTTCCTGTTCGGCTTCGGTGACCTCTTCTTCGGTCCCCTTCGCCAGGTCCTCTTCGGTGATCCAGCCGGCCGCGAGGCGGGCCTGCACGATCATCTGCTCGGCCTCGACACGCGAGACGTCGAACTTCGAGAACAGGCCTTCGAATTTCTTCGTTTCGCCGTTCTTGCGTTCGCTCCAGCCGACGAGATCGTCGGCCGCACAACCGGCGAAATCCTCGATCGTCTTGATGCCGTCCTCGCCGAGCGCCACCATCATCTGGGCGGTCATGCCGTCGATCTGGCGCAGCTCGTCCTCAACGCCGAGCGCCTTGCGCTTCTCGTCCATCTCGGCTTCGAGACGCTCGAGGAATTCGCGGGCGCGCTGCTGGATTTCCTGCGCCGTCTCTTCGTCGAAACCGTCGATCGAGGAGATTTCGTCGAGATCGACATAGGCAAGTTCTTCGACGGCGGCAAAGCCTTCCGACGCCAGAACCTGGCCGACCATCTCGTCGACGTCGAGCGAATCCATGAACAGGTTGGTGCGCTCGTTGAATTCCTTCTGACGGCGTTCCGATTCCTCGGCCTCCGTCATGATGTCGATGTCCCAGCCGGTCAGCTGCGAAGCGAGGCGGACGTTCTGGCCGCGGCGGCCGATCGCAAGCGACAGCTGCTCGTCGGGAACGACGACTTCGATGCGCTCGGCGTCCTCGTCGAGAACGACCTTGGCCACTTCCGCCGGCTGCAGGGCGTTGACGACGAAGGTCGCCGGGTCCTGGCTCCAGGGAATGATGTCGATCTTCTCACCCTGGAGTTCGCCGACGACGGCCTGGACGCGCGAACCGCGCATACCGACGCAGGCGCCGACCGGATCGATCGAACTGTCGTTCGAGATGACCGCGATCTTGGCGCGCGAGCCCGGATCACGGGCGACCGACTTCACCTGGATGATGCCGTCGTAGATCTCGGGCACTTCCATGGTGAAGAGCTTCACCATGAACTGCGGATGCGTGCGCGACAGGAAGATCTGCGGACCGCGCTGCTCGCGACGGACATCATATACGTATGCACGGACGCGATCGCCATAGCGCACGTTCTCGCGCGGGATCATTTCGTCGCGGCGGATGATGCCTTCACCGCGGCCGAGGTCGACGATGACGTTGCCGTATTCGACACGCTTGACGGTGCCGTTGACGATTTCGCCGACGCGATCCTTGAATTCGTCGAACTGGCGGTCGCGCTCGGCTTCACGCACCTTCTGTACGATCACCTGCTTGGCGGACTGTGCGGCGATGCGGCCGAAATCCATCGGCGGCAGCGGATCGGCGATGAAATCACCAAGGGCTGCGTCCGGATTGCGGTCGCGGGCAAGTTCCAGCGGGATCTGCGTCGAATAATCCTCGGCCTTGTCGACCACTTCGAGCAGGCGCTGCAGACGGATTTCACCGGTCTTCGGATTGATGTCGGCCCGGATGTTGGATTCGGTGCCGTAACGGGAGCGCGCCGCCTTCTGGATGGCATCGGCCATTGCGGCAAGCACGATCTCCCGGTCGATGACTTTTTCGCGCGCCACTGCATCTGCGATCTGCAGAAGTTCGAGCCGGTTCGCACTGACTGCCATTGTTTTGTTTCTCCGTCTTTACTCCAGGGTTCCCGTCCCTGGGAGCGGTCTGTTGATCGGTTATTCCTGGTCGTCTGCTTCGTTCTGGTTCGCGGCCTGCGCTTTCGCCAGCTTGTCGGCGCGCAGCGCATCGCGGATCAGATCGTCGGTCAGAATGAGCTTCGCATCGCTAAGCGCCGTGAAGGGAATGATGACCTTCTGCTCTTCCCCATAGGCGACCTGGTCACGCTCGAGCGTGAATCCATCGGCGTCTGCTTCGACGATCTTGCCGCGGAAGCGTTTGCGGTTGCCGATCATGATCGACGTTTCGCACTTTACAAGGTGGCCTTGCCAGCGGACGAAATCGGATTTCCGCACCATCGGACGGTCGATGCCGGGCGAAGACACCTCGAGATGATACTCTTTATCGATCGGATCTTCCACATCGAGGACCGGAGAAATCGCCATCGAGACTTCTTCGCAGTCCTGAACCGTCATCGTGCCGTCATTGCGCTCGGCCATCACCTGCATCGTCGCGCCGTTCTGGTTCAGCATGCGCACGCGGATCAGCCGGAAACCCATGCCGACGAGAACGGGTTCGATGATATCGGCCAGACGCTGGTCGAGCCCGGTTTCGGTAATCAGCCGCGGCTCAAGTTCGTTGTTTGCGTTTGTCATGTCCGACAAGCGGCGCTCCTCGCAATTTCAAGCTGTTCAGGCGATCGAGCTAATAAAAAAGAGCGGGTCCTTGCGGCCCACTCTTCATCAAGCGATCAAGAATTTGAGAGCCATATAGTCGGGTTTTTCCGAAATTGCAAGGTCTGCGACCGATTCCGCCAATTCATGCCGGGCGAGGGGAACGGACCTATGGCCAGCGATCATCTTCCGCATATATTGCCGTTGGCGCACAATAACAAAAGCGGGAGACATCGTGGGCTATACCTCGTCGACACTGGCGCCCTTGCGGCACGATACCTACCGCGCCGTCTGGTTCGCCAGCCTTTCCTCGAATTTCGGCGGCCTGATCCAGGCGGTGGGTGCCGCCTGGATGATGACGACGATCACCGCCTCGGAGGACATGGTCGCGCTGGTGCAGACCTCGACTGCGCTGCCGATTATGCTGTTTTCGCTGATATCGGGGGCGCTGGCGGATAATTTCGATCGCCGCCGGGTCATGCTGACGGCGCAGTGCATGATGCTGACGGTTTCGGCGTTGCTGACGGCGTCAACCCTTCTCGGCTGGGTCACGCCCTGGCTGTTGCTCTTCTTCACCTTCCTGATCGGCTGCGGCACGGCGCTCAACAACCCCTCCTGGCAGGCCTCCGTCGGCGATATGGTGCCGCGCGCCGATCTGCCGGGCGCCGTCACGCTGAACAGCATGGGTTTCAACATCACCCGCAGCGTCGGCCCGGCGATCGGCGGCGTCATCGTGGCGGCAGCGGGTGCCGCCGCGGCCTTTGCGGTGAACACCGCAAGTTACCTCGCCCTGATCTACGCCCTGTTGCGCTGGCGGCCGAGCACGCCCGTCTCCACCCTGCCGCGCGAAGCGCTCGGCAGCGCCATCTTCGCCGGCCTGCGTTATGTCTCGATGTCGCCCAATCTCGAAAAGGTCCTCGTGCGAGGGCTGGTTTTCGGCATCGGCGCGAGCTCGATCCTGGCGCTGCTGCCGGTCGTCGCGCTCGACCTCGTTGCCGGCGGTCCGCTGACCTATGGCTTCATGCTCGGCGCCTTCGGCATCGGCGCGATCGGTGGTGCGGTGCTGAGTGCGAGAATTCGCCAGGCGCTGTCCAGCGAGACGATCATCCGCCTGGCTTTCGCCGGCTTTGCGCTGAGCGCCGTCATCGCCGCCTATAGTCCAAGCGCCGTGCTGACCTCCGCCGGCTTGCTCGTCGCCGGCGCCTGCTGGGTTTCGGCGCTGTCGCTTTTCAACACCATCGTCCAGCTGTTGACGCCGCGCTGGGTGGTCGGACGCGCGCTGTCGCTCTACCAGACCGTCACCTTCGGCGGCATCGCCGGCGGCAGCTGGCTCTGGGGTGTCGCCGCCGATCGCTATGGGGTCGCCGATGCGCTGCTGATGTCATCAGCCGTCATGCTGCTCGGCATTGCGATCGGTCTGCGCTTTTCCATGCCCGCCTTCGCCTCGCTTAATCTCGATCCCTTGAACCGCTTCACCGCCCCGGCCTTGAGCCTCGACATCACCCCGCGCAGCGGTCCGATCGTCATCCAGGTCGATTACGAGATCGCCGGCGACGACCTGGAGGAATTCATGGTGCTGATGGGCGAGCGCCGCCGCATCCGCATCCGCGACGGCGCCCGCAACTGGGCGCTGATGCGCGATCTCGAAAATCCCGGGCTGTGGACGGAGACTTACCATACGCCGACCTGGGTCGAATATATAAGACACAACCAGCGGCGCACGCAGGCCGATGCCGAAAACATCGACCGGCTGCGCGCGCTCCATCGCGGCGAAGGCCCGCCGCATGTCCACCGGATGATCGAGCGCCAGGCCATCCCGCCAGGCGACGATGTCTTCCACAAGGCGCCGATCGATCTGCATCATTGAGAACAGCCATGCACAGTTTCAGGCTCGCCCGCCTATCCGATCTCGCCGCCATCGTCCGGCTTCTCGCCGATGACGATCTCGGCGCCGCCAGGGAAATCGTCTCCGATCCCGTCGATGCGCGTTATCTCTCGGCCTTCGCGGCGATCGAGGCGGACGCCAATCAGTTGCTGGCAGTCGCAACCGACGCCTCCGACCAGGTCCTCGGCTGCCTGCAACTGAGCTTTCTTCCCGGCCTCTCCCGGACCGGCATGTGGCGCGGGCAGATTGAAAGCGTGCGTATCGCAAGAGAGTGTCGCGGAGGGGGCCTCGGCGCGCAATTCATCGAATGGGCGGTCGCCCAATGCGTCGAGCGCGGCTGCGGCCTTGTGCAGTTGACATCGGACAAGACACGAAAAGACTCGATCCGCTTCTACGAAAAGCTCGGTTTCGTCGTCAGCCATGAAGGGCTGAAACGCAACCTGTGAATCGGGCTACTTCAGTCTGTCCTTCATACTGGCTTCGGGAAAGCATGTCGGCTTCATGCCGTTCTTTGCCTGCCACTGACCGATCGAGCGCCGCGTCTTGTAGCCAGGCAATCCGTCGGAGCCGCCGACGTCATAACCCTGACGCTCCAGCGCCTTCTGCATGGCGGCGACATCCGAACGCAGCATCTTGCCGACATCGCCCCATTCGCCTTCGAATACGCCGCCGTTCGAGTCGATCCGGTCGGCGAGATTACCGATATAAAGCGCGTAGAGGTCGGAGTTGTTATACTCCTTGATGATGTAGAAATTCGGCGTGACGATGAATTCCGGGCCGTCGCGGCCGGCCGGCACCAGCATCATCCCCTGAGCCTTCATCTCACCTGCGGGAAAGGCCTTGCCGGAGATGCGCTCGATGCCGAGCGAGGCCCAGTGCGAAAGCGGCTTTGCCAGATCAGGTCCCTCCTGCGCGCAGGAGACCGCTTCAGGTATCGACACCTCGAAGCCCCAGTCGCGATCGCGCTGCCAGCCCTTCTTGACCAGATAGTTGGCGATCGAGGCGAGCGTATCGGGCACCGAGGTCCAGATGTCGCGGTGGCCGTCGCCGTCGAAATCCACCGCATATTTCAGATAACTCGTCGGCATGAATTGCGGCTGGCCGAGCGCTCCGGCCCATGAGCTCTTGAAATCGGCGGGCGTGACGTCGCCGCCGTCGAGAATATGCAGTGCCGCCACCAGCTCGGTGCGGAACATCTCCTTGCGCGTCGACATGAAGGCCTTGGTCGCCAGCACTTCGATCGCCGATTCCGGGATCTTCGCGGCTCCGAACCCCGTCTCGCGGCCCCAGATGGCAAGCACGATCGAGCCCGGCACGCCATAGGTCTTCTCGATCCGCTTCAGCGTCGAGCTATATTGCGCGGCAAAGCCGCGCCCTGTCGCGGCGAGCTTCTTCAGCCGGTCCTCGTTGAAATAGGGGCCGGGCGAGGAAAATTCCGCCTGCGTCTGCTTCTGCTCCTTCGGCGGCGGGAAACCGGGCGGCGCGAGATCGGGCAGGTTCCAGTTCAGCGTGATGCCGGAGAAAGCGGCCTTGAATGTCTTCTCGGAGACACCGCCCGCCTTTGCTTCGGGCCAGAGGTCCTTCTGCACCCAGCTTTCGAACTGCGCCTCGACATCGGTTTTCGATGGGGCTGCGGATGAGGGGAGGGGGAGGAGCGCCGCCGTTATGGCGAGCGCGAATATTCGCCGCATACACAATCCCCTCATATCACCGTCCGCGCCCGCAGGGCCGCCGCGAGCGTGCCCTCATCGAGATAATCGAGTTCACCACCGACAGGCACGCCGTGCGCCAGCCGCGTGATCTTCACCTCGAGCCCCTGCAACTGGTCGGTGATGTAATGCGCCGTCGTCTGTCCCTCGACGGTGGCGTTGACCGCGATGATCAGCTCGCGGATGCCGCCTTCGCCGATCCGGTCGACCAGCCCGCGAATGTTGAGGTCGTCGGGCCCGATCCCGTCGAGCGGCGACAGCGTGCCGCCGAGCACATGGTAGGCGGCGTTCATCGCGCCCGCCCGCTCCAGCGCCCAGAGGTCCGAAACGTCCTCGACGACGATGATGACGGATTGATCGCGCTGCGTGTCGGTGCAGACGGTGCAGGGGTCGACCGTATCGACATTGCCGCAACGCGAACAGATCTTCACCTTGTCATAGGCCTCGCCCATCGCATTCGACAGTGGCCCCAGCAGCTGGTCCTTCTTCTTGATCAGATGCAGTGCCGCCCGGCGCGCCGAGCGCGGCCCGAGGCCCGGCACCTTCGCCAGAAGCTGGATGAGTTTTTCGATTTCGGGGCCGGTGACTCGTTTTGCCATGCGCCGTTCTTAACTGATATGGAACGAAAACGGAATCGCGGAAGGATCGGCTACCCCATGAAAATCCTGGCCCTCTGCATGAGCAATCCTGAAAAGCTGCCTGGGAAGAGCTACAAGACCGGAATCTTCAAGCGGTCCGTCAACGGCGCGGTGATGATCGACGCTGAAGGGCTGGTCGGCGATGCCATCTGCAACCGCAAGCACCATGGCGGCGTCGATCAGGCGGTTTATATCGAGGGATCACTGACGCTCGACTGGTGGGCCGGCGAACTCGGCCGGCCCTGCGAGCCCGGCACCTTCGGTGAAAACATGGTGATCTCAAGCCTCGACAATCGCGACGTTTCAGTCGGCGACCGATTCATAGCAGGCGATCTCATTCTCGAGGCCACCGCTTGCCGCATTCCCTGCGCCACCTTTGCGGTCAAGATGGCCGATCCGAAATTCGTCAAGCGCTATACGGTGGCCGCCCGCCCCGGCATTTACTGCCGCGTCGTCAGAGGCGGCGTGGCCGAGGCCGGAGTGCCGGTGGAGCATCAATCCTTTTCCGGAGAGAAGGTGACGATGCCGGAGCTTATGAAAACATTAGGCCGACAGCTTTCGGAGGCGGACCGGTCGCGATATCTCGCCGCTCCCATTCACTACAAGCTGCGGGCGATGCTGGAAGCGCAGCGTTAAGAGCGGCGTTCTGTAGGTCGCCGGCCCGATAGCAGCATCAGCTATCAAAACGGCAGCTTGAAGCCGGGCGGGATCGGCAGCCCGGCGGTGAGCGCCTTGGTCTTTTCGGCGGCGAGCGCCTCGGCCTTGTCCTTGGCGTCCTTGTGGGCGGCGACGATCAGGTCCTCGAGGATCTCGACATCGTCCTCCTTGAACAGCGACGGGTCGACCTTCAGGCTTTTGAGCTCGCCCTTGCCCGAGATGACGACGGTGACGAGGCCGCCGCCGGCCTTGCCTTCGGCCGTGAGCTCGGCGATCTCCGCCTGCATCTGCTCCATCTTGGCCTGCATTTCCTTGACTTTGCCCATCATGCCCATGATGTCGCGCATCGTCTCGCTCCTTGTTGAACGTTCAGAATTCTATGTCGTCGCCGGGCAGAATGTCGCCTTCTTCGGATTCGGCGGCGGCCGGCGCTTTGGCCTCGCCTTCCTCTTCCGGTTCCGGCGCCCGCACGCGCACATCGATGATTTTTGCGCCGGGAAAATGCGCCAGGATCGCCGCCACATCAGGATCCTGCCTCGCATCGCTGACGCGCTGCTCCTGCGCCTTGGCTTCCGCTTCCACCATCGTCGGCCCGCCTTCTTCGCGGCTGGTGCTGACGATCCAGTGAATTCCGGTCCATTCCTTGAGCTTGACGGCGAGCTCGTTGAGCAGTGTATTCGGAGAGCCTTCGGTCAGGTTCACATCAAGCCGGCCGGGCTCGAGACGCACCGGCCGCACGAAGTTGCGCACCAGTGCCTTCAGCTTGACGTCGCGCTTCTCGGTCGCAAGGTCGACGATATCGGCGATGGAATTGACACGCACGAGCGGCTTCGGCGCCTCTGCGGGCCTGGTCTCGGTGCGGCCGATATTCTGTGGCTCCGGATTGGGCACGGCGCGCAACATGGCGGTCGGCCCAGAGGGCTGCGGCCGTGGTGTTGGCTCCGTCGCACGTGCCGTGACACTGCTTTGATAGGGAACCCGCGTTCCGTTGCCGCCGCCATTGCCCGAGGGCGAGGAGGGCCGCTGGCCGGCATTGTCGCCGGAAAACTCCGCAAGCCTCCGCGCCGCATCCTCGGGCGCCGGCAGATGCGCCGCATGCGCAAGCCGGATCAGCACCATTTCGGCTGCACCCGCCGTGCGCGACGAGCCTTCCGTTTCGGGAATGCCCTTCAGCAGCATCTGCCAGATGCGCGACAGCGTCGTCACCGCAACGCCCTTGGCGAATTCCGCCGCCTTGGTGCGCTCGACTTCGCTGAGCGAGGGGTCGTTTGCCGCATCCGGCACATATTTCAGCCGCGTCACCAGATGGGTGAAATCGGCAAGATCGGTCAGCACCACCACCGGATTGGCGCCGGCCTCGTACTGGTTCTGGAATTCGCCGAGGGCAGCTGCGACATCGCCTTTGACGACATGCTGAAAGAGATCGACGATCCGGGCGCGGTCGGCAAGGCCGAGCATGCCCCGCACGGCTTCCGCCTGCACGGCGCCGGCGCCATGGGCGATCGCCTGGTCGAGCAGCGACAAGCCGTCGCGCGCTGAGCCTTCGGCGGCGCGCGCGATCATTGCCAGTGCGTCGCCTTCCGCCTCGATGCCCTCCTTGGCCGCGATTGTCGTGAACAGCCCGACGAGATCCGACGCGCTGATGCGGCGCAGGTCGAAGCGCTGGCAGCGCGACAGCACGGTGATCGGCACCTTGCGGATTTCAGTGGTGGCGAAGATGAACTTCACATGTTCCGGCGGCTCTTCCAGCGTCTTCAACAGGCCGTTGAAGGCCTGTGTCGAGAGCATGTGCACTTCGTCGATGATATAGACCTTGTAGCGCGCCGAAACCGGCCGATAGCGCACCTGCTCGATGATCTCTCTTATATCGTCGATACCCGTATGCGAGGCGGCATCCATTTCGATCACATCGACATGCCGGCCTTCCATGATCGCCTGGCAATGTTCGCCGGGCACGCGCAGATCAATCGTCGGCTTGTCGATTTCTGCCGTCTTGTAATTCAGCGCTCGCGCCAGGATGCGCGCCGTCGTCGTCTTGCCGACGCCGCGCACGCCGGTCAGCATATAGGCCTGCGCGATGCGGCCGGTCTCGAAGGCGTTGGTAAGCGTGCGGACCATCGGCTCCTGGCCGACCATCAGGTCCGTGAAATCCTTGGGGCGGTATTTGCGAGCCAGCACCCGGTATCCGGTGCCCGTCGAGGCGGCATCTTTTGATTGTCGCTCGGTATCGCTCATCGCCCTGCTTGTCGCCCGGACTATCGGGCATTTCGTGGAGAGAAGGTGGGAGGCTGGCACGATGACCCGTGCCGGGCTCGTTAGGGCTGCTTCCTTCCGGACCTGACCCGGTTGGCGAGTGGCTCGTCCACCACCAACCTCCCGAATGCACATATCGGCAATATCGTCATCAAAAGCAAGCCAACATGCAAAAAAACTGCTAGTCGTTGGAAAACATGAGGAGAATGCCCTTTGAAAGGTTTCGCGCTCGACCCCCGGCTGGAAAACGACAGCACCAGCATCATGATCACCGGTCTCTGCGATCTCAGATTGTCGAGGGATGCCCGCTGGCCCTGGCTCATTCTGGTTCCGCGCCGGGCCGATATTACCGAAATCTTCGAGTTGACGCCGCTCGATCAGGTGTTGCTCGCCTTCGAGACGGAGCTCGTCGCCAAAGCCTTGAAGAACATTACCGGCGCGACAAAAATCAATATCGGGGCTCTTGGCAATATCGTCCGCCAGCTTCATGTTCATGTCATTGCCCGCTTCGAAGGCGATGCCAACTGGCCGGGTCCCGTCTGGGGTTTCGGGCGCGCGGAGCCTTACGAGGACGCAAGGAGAGAAGAATTCACAGCAAAGCTGCGGGAAGCCCTTTCATCATGAACCATTCGCTTTTCGATTCGGATGTGCCCCATCCGGAACCCAGCAATCTCACTGCCTTTGCCGCCAACGACCTCAATCGCGATTCCGAACACCGCGACGAACATTCCGTCGAAAGGGCGCTGGCAAAGGACGGTACCCACATCTTCGCCTTCGCCCGGGACAAGTTGGTGCTGAAACATGACGGCCAGGTGCTCGATCCGCTGTTTGCCCGTTACGAACTGCAGGAACTGCAGCCGCATTGGGACGAGACGGTGCTGCTCGGCTACCGCAAATCAGGCGAGCCGCGCCTTGCCGTTCCCGTCGGCATCGACGTCGACGATCTCACCAGCCAATACAAGCCCGCCGACGGTCGCACGCTGTTTCGCGAGATGCTGATCGACGAAGTCTTGCTCGGCGAATTCGCCCAGGCCGCAAGCCTCATCCGCTGGAATGGCGACAACCGATTCTGCGGCCGCTGCGGATCGGCGATGGAGATTCATATCGGCGGCTACAAGCGCGTCTGCACAGCCTGCGAACACATGATCTTCCCCCGAACCGACCCCGTTGTCATCATGCTGACGATCGATGAGCAGCGCGGCCTCTGCCTGCTCGGCCGCAGCCCGCATTTCACGCCCGGCATGTATTCCTGTCTTGCCGGCTTCGTCGAACCCGGCGAGACCATCGAGAATGCCGTGCGCCGCGAAACGCTGGAGGAATCGGGCATCCGGACCGGCCGCATCCGCTATCACGCCTCGCAGCCTTGGCCGATGCCGCATTCGCTGATGATCGGCTGTTACGCCGAGGCCAAATCCACCGAAATTACGCGCGACGAGACGGAACTCGAGGATTGCCGCTGGTTCACCCGCGAGGAAACAATCGAGATGCTGGAACGCCCGAGTGCGACCGGCAAGGCCTCTCCACCGAAAGGGGCGATCGCCCACCGCCTGATGCGCGACTGGGCGGAGTGGAAGCGGTAACGCCATGCCGGTCGCCCGCTCGGAACGGCTGCTGACGCTGCTCCAGACGCTTCGGCGTTATCGGCGGCCGGTGACCGGAACTGTTCTTGCCAGGGAAACCGGCGTCAGCCTGCGCACGCTCTATCGCGACATTGCCAGCCTGCAGGCCCAGGGCGCGATGATCGAAGGCGAGGCGGGCATCGGCTATGTGCTGAAGCCCGGCTTCATGCTGCCGCCGATGATGTTTTCCGAAGAAGAGCTGGAAGCCTTGGTGCTCGGTTCGCGCTGGGTGGCCCGCGCCGCCGAGCCGCGCCTTGCCGGCGCCGGCGCCGATGCACTCGCAAAGATCGCCGCCGTGCTGCCGGCCGACATGCGTGAAATGGTCGATTCGGCGACACTCTTCGTTGGCCGCAAGCGCCAGGACGAGGACAGGGCTGATGTTTCGGCTATCCGCAAGGCGATCCGTCTGGAGCGCGTGCTCGAACTGCATTACGGCGACGAACAGGGCCGGATCTCCCGCCGCCGTGTCTGGCCCTTCGCGCTCGGTTATTTCGAGCATGTGCGCATCATCATGGCCTGGTGCGAACTGCGCCAGGATTTCCGCCATTTCCGCACCGATCGCATCATCGATATGGCGGTCCATGAGACGCGTTATCCCCGTCGCCGTACGGTGCTCCTAAAGGAATGGCGCGAGACGCAGGACGTGCCGCTCGAGAGCTGAACACTGCTGCCAGAAACTGTCAGCAGGGAGCGTTATTATCAGTGCCAATCCACGACAGCGCCGCGCGTCTTCGGACGTGCAAGGACGCTGTGACATCCAGGTTTTGCGCATCGTGCCGATGCGCCAGGGAAGGAGTACTGATCATGGTAACGCCTCCAGTCATTCAACAGGCCGGCGATCGCTTCGCTTCCGATAGTTTTGCCGACATCATTTCGGCCGAAACTTTTGCCGACGTTCGGCAGTCGGCACGCTCCGGGCTGCTGCGCCTGGCTATGAGCCTTTTTCGGATCCCCGGGGCAAGCCGCTCAAAACTCGATGTCGAAGCCATACCGGATTCCCGCAAGCGCGACCTCGGTTTCATGGATGGGCGCAACCCGCGCCTCCAGGACCGGTTCCCGCTCTAAACCTGATTTCCAGCTCATCCACTTGACGAGAACGGGCGTTGCTTTCGCAACGCCTTTTGTTTCCTGCTGCCATAAATTGGCAGCAGGAGATCTCGCAGACAAACTTACAGCAACGGGAGAACCGAAATGACCAGCCCCAATCTGATAATCCTCTATGTCAAGGATCCGGCCGAAAGCGCCAACTTCTACCGGAACCTCCTGAACCGCGAGCCGGCCGTGGAGGCGCCGAATTTCGTCGCCTTCCCGCTCGATGGCGGCTTCACCCTTGGTCTCTGGCGGCGCAGCAAGGTCGAGCCGCAGCCATCGGCGATTGGCAATCGAGGCGAAGTGGCCTTCATGCTGGCGGGAGAAAATGCCGTGGCTAGGCAATATGATGACTGGCGTCAGCGCGGTCTGCCGATTGCCCAGGACCTGACCGAACTCGATTTCGGCCCGACCTTCGTCGTACTCGACCCGGACGGGCATCGGCTGCGCGTCTGCGAGCCGGATAAATAATGAGAGAGCGCGAGGCCTATTAAAGCAGGCCTCGCATCACATGCCCCTTGTAGACGCCGAGGATTCGCACCTTTTCGGAGAAGAAACGCAGCTCCTCCAATGCCCGGCGAACGTTCGGATCGTTCGGATGGCCCTCGATATCGGCGTAAAATTGCGTTGCCACGAATTTTCCGCCGAGCTGATAGCTTTCGAGCTTGGTCATGTTGATGTTGTTCGTCGCAAACCCGCCGAGCGCCTTGTAGAGCGCGGCCGGAATGTTGCGAACGTTGAAGACGAAGGTGGTGACGACCTTTTCCTCAGCCGAATTGCGTTGCGCCCATTCCTCATCGCGGGACAGGATCACGAAACGGGTGACGTTGTTTTCCGTATCTTCGACATTCTCGGCAACGATCTCCAGCCCGTAGAGATCGGCGGCAAGGCGCGGAGCAAGTGCGGCCATCGAGCGATCGCCGGTTTCCTTCACGAGTTTTGCAGCGCCTGCCGTATCGCCGGCGATGACAGGCTTCCAGCCGTGAGCGCGCACGATCTTGCGGCACTGGCCGAGCGCATGGATATGGCTGTGCACCGTGCGGATCTCATCCTTGGTGACTCCGGGCAGCACCATCAGCTGAAAGCGGATCGGCATGAAATATTCGCCGATGATATGCAGCCGCGATTCCGGCAGCAGATGATGGATATCGGCGACGCGGCCGGCAATCGTGTTCTCGATCGGGATCATCGCAATATCGGCGTCGCCATTGTCGACCGCCGTGAAGGCATCCTCGAAAGTCTGGCAGGGCAGCGGCTCCATCGTCGGAAACATGTCGCGGCAGGCCATGTCGGAATTGGCGCCGAATTCGCCCTGGAAGGCGATCCTGTTGGTCTTGATGTTCATCATAGTCCCGTCAGTTCTGCCGTGCAGAGAGAATGCGTCGCGCTTTTTCGAGGTCGGCCGGAGTATCGACACCGAGCGGAACCGTGTCAACGATCTCGGCATCGATGCGCATGCCGGCCTCCAGTGCCCGCAGCTGCTCCAGCGATTCGCGCTTTTCAAGCGCCGACGGGCCGAGCGACACGAACCGTTCGAGCGCAGCGCGCCGATAGGCATAGAGGCCGATATGATGGTACAGCGGCCCCTTGCCGTAAGGCGCCGTCGCGCGAGTGAAGTAGAGGCCGCGCAGGCGGGTGTCGGAAATCGGCGAACCGATGACCTTGACGATGTGCGGCGCGGTCTTGTCCTCCTCATTATCGATTTCGATGGTCAGCGTGCCGATATCGACCGCTTCGTTCTCGAGGGGGCGCAAGGCCGCCCGCACCGTTTCCGGCTCGATTGTCGGCAGGTCGCCCTGGACGTTGACGATGAACTTCGCCTTGCCGTCCGGATCGACTTTCTTCAACGCCTCGAAGATGCGGTCCGAGCCGGATTGATGATCCTTGCTGGTCATGACGACTTCGAAACCGGCGGCGGCCACGGTATCGAACACTTGCGGGTCGTCGACGGCGACGACGACCCGGCCGATTTCGGCTTCTTTTGCGCGCATCGCTACCTGCACGATCATCGGCAGTCCGCAAATATCGGCGAGCGGCTTGCCCGGAAGCCGAGTGGAGGCCATTCGTGCCGGGATCAATACGAGCACGTCGTCGAAATTTGAATCACGCATTGTTCGGGCCTTCTATTCCGGGCTGAAAAGTGTCAAAAAGTCTCACGCATAAGACCATTTAGACAGTTGCAACGAACAGTCAAAAGACATAGGTTCCGCGCGATTTCAAGATGGTCCGGTTCTGGTCTGCCGGCTGCAAGGGGAGCATTGCAGATGAATTCATACGTCAATACGGCCGTGGGGGCGCTGCTCGGAACGATTTTCGTTCTGATGTCGGTCTCCATCGCGTCCGAGGGGATCTTCCATTCCGAAGCGCCGGAGAAGGAAGGTTTCGCGATCGTTGCCGAAGAGGCGCCTGCCGCCGGTGGCGAAGCTGCGCCGGCCGCTGCTGCCGTTCCGATCGCGCAGTTGCTCGCGTCTGCAGATGCCAAGGCCGGTGAAGCGGTCTTCAAGAAGTGTCAGGCCTGTCATGACGGCACCAAAGGCGGACCGAACAAGGTCGGTCCGAACCTCTTTGGTGTCGTAGATCGTCCGATCGCCTCGCATGAAGGCTTCGCCTATTCCTCCGCGATGAAGGATTTCTCCAAGGGCAGCAGCGAGAAGTGGACTTTTGAGAACCTCAACAAGTTCCTGACGGCGCCGAAGAAGGACGTTCCCGGCACCGCAATGGGCTTCGCCGGTCTTCCGAAGGATCAGGACCGCGCCAACGTCATCCTCTACCTGCACACGCTTGCCGATTCGCCGGTGCCGCTGCCGGATCCGAAGACGGCCACGCAGTGAACGGCAGGATGATCGCATTCATGGAAAAGCCCGGCTCGCAAGCCGGGCTTTTCTTATTATGCCGAGACCCGCTCAGGCCCCCAGGAAATAAGCCCAGAGCGAGACCGTGATGGCGCCGAGCGCCGTTGTCACCGTGATCGTCGAGGCGGCGAGGCTGTGACCGACGCCGAACCGGTTGGCGATCAGCCAGGCGTTGACGCCTGTCGGCACCGAGGAGGTCAGCACGATCGCTGCCGTCCATTCAGGGCTGAGGCCGAGGAGATGGCTCGCCGCCCAGACGCAACCGGGCAGCAGCAGCAGCTTTAAGCTCGAGGTGACGCTGGCAATGCCGAAATTGCCGGAGACGCCGTATCTCTCCAGCGCCATGCCGAGCGAGATCAGCGCCGCCGGACCGGCAATGCCGGCGATCTGATTGACGACCGTCGCCAGCGTCGCCGTCATGGTAAGGCCGGAAAGATGCATGGCCATGCCGGCCGCAAGCCCGATCACCAGCGGATTGCGTATGAGATTGATGACGATCTGGCGAAGCACGAACACCATGCTGCGGTCGCTTTTGCCCGCGATCTTGCGCTCCGCATGCTCCATCAGCACTGTGCCGGCGACCATCATGACAGGCAGATGCACGGCAAGCAGGATCGACAACGCTACCAGCCCTTCGTCGCCGATGGTCCGCTGAACGAGCGGCAGCCCGATGAAGACGTTGTTGGCGAAGGCTGAGGAAACGCCGGCGAGAACGCCGATCCGTTCGTCGCGGCCGAAAAGCCGCGTGGCGGCGATATGCCCGGCCGTCCAGGTGATGGCGACGCCGGAGAAATAGACGATCCAGAGCCGGAAAGGCGAGGCGCCGTGGAAATCCGCCTCGGCGATGGTGCGGAAGAGCAGAAGCGGCACGGCGATCTTGAAGACGAATTCGCTGAGCGCGTCGCCGACATTCGACGTCATCAGGCCGCTGCGAACGATCACCCAGCCGATGAGGATCAGGATGAAGATGGGAAGGACGTCGAGAATGATGGCTGACATGAGGCGGGATGCTCTGCGGGGGAGGGGAGTATCCGACCTCTACAGCATCGGCCCGAAAATCGGAATCGATTTTCGGTAAGCCCGATGCGCAGATTTAAAGAGTGAGAGCGTCCTTTGTGCGCCCCCACGGACGCACCGCGCTCGAGCAGCAGGCAAACGCCGCCCGCTCCGGCCGCGGAGTTCTCCGCAGAGCAAAAAAAGCGGGCACTGCCCGCTTTTCCGCTCCGGCCTTGCCGGATACCCGAATCGCGAAGCTGCCAGTTCATCCGTGGTCAGCATCGCGCCGGTAAGTCGAAGGGATCATCCCTCGGGCGCCCGGCTGCAACTGAAAGCTGCTCATGCCGGTGTTCCTGCGAGTATTTCTAGATTTCGAAGATGACAGCGGCATGACGAATAAGCGGCACTTTTGCGAAGAATAGATGCGCCATTCACCATTTGTCCTTCCAAACCGCGGAAATTTCGCTAAGACCGAACCCCGGCTATCACAAATCCGGGACCCCCCATTTCATGACAAGATTCGATGTTCTGACGGTCGGCAACGCAATCGTGGATATCATCGCCCGTTGCAACGACCAGTTCCTCATTGACAACCAGATCACCAAGGCCGCGATGAACCTCATCGATGCCGAACGCGCCGAACTCTTGTATTCGCGCATGGGACCGGCACTGGAAGCCTCCGGCGGCAGCGCCGGCAACACGGCGGCGGGCGTTGCCAACCTCGGCGGCAAAGCCGCCTATTTCGGCAATGTCGCCGCAGATCAGCTCGGAGACATCTTCACCCACGATATCCGCGCCCAGGGCGTCCACTATCAAACGAAGCCGAAGGGCACCTTCCCGCCGACGGCGCGTTCGATGATCTTCGTCACCGAAGATGGCGAGCGTTCGATGAATACCTATCTCGGCGCCTGCGTCGAACTCGGTCCTGAGGATGTCGAGGCCGATGTCGTTGCCGATGCCAAGGTCACCTATTTCGAAGGTTATCTGTGGGATCCGCCGCGCGCCAAGGAGGCGATTCTCGATTGCGCCCGCATCGCCCATCAACACGGCCGGGAAATGTCGATGACGCTGTCCGACAGTTTCTGCGTCGACCGGTATCGCGGCGAGTTCCTCGATCTGATGCGCTCCGGCAAGGTCGATATCGTCTTTGCCAATCGCCAGGAGGCGCTGTCGCTTTATCAGACCGACGATTTCGAAGAGGCGCTGAACAGGATTGCCGCGGACTGCAAGATCGCCGCCGTGACGATGAGCGAGAACGGCGCCGTCATCCTGAAGGGCCGGGAGCGTTATTACGTCAATGCGATCAGGATCCGGGAAGTCGTGGATACAACGGGCGCCGGCGACCTGTTTGCCTCCGGCTTCCTCTATGGCTACACGCAGGGACGGTCGCTCGAGGATTGCGGCAAGCTCGGTTGTCTCGCCGCCGGCATAGTCATTCAGCAGATCGGTCCACGCCCGATGACCTCGCTTTCCGAGGCCGCCAAACAGGCGGGGCTTATTTGAAGGCTTCGCCGGGATAGGCGCCCCAGATTTCCGACTGCGCCACCCAGCCCGCGGCGCCGTCGGTCTCTGCGTGGCACCAATCGCCGTTGCATTCGCCGATCGTCAGCATCACGCCGGGTTCGAGCTTGGCGACGATCGAGGCGGAGGGCTGCGCCTCGCGGCGCAGATTGACATAGACCCCCTTGCCCTTCGTCTTCATCCAGGGTGCGGCGATCGCCGCGCGCTGGCCTGATAGAAGCGACTGATTGACCCAGCCTTCAGTGCCGTCGGCATCGCGGATGCGGCGCCAATTGTCGTATTCCTGGATGATTTCCACCGGCAGTCCGGACTTCAGATACATCCACGATACGGCGAAGTCCGTTCCGGGGCCGATGCGCAGGTTGACGCGCTTCGATTTCAATGTGACGAAGCGCGGCAATGGCAGGCCGCTCGGCCCCTTGGCCGCCTGCGCATGAGCAAATTCTAAGGTTCCCATGGATGCGGCCAGAGCGATCGCGAGGGCGAGGCAGGACTTCAGGACTTTGCTGCGCATGGAGGCTTCCGTTTGCTCGAATTCGCGGGCAAGCTCGGCCTGCACGCGGTCCGGGCTTTGACATTCCCCGGCTGCACCACGAGTTTTGTTTGTCTTCGCGTGCGGGTCTGGTAGAAATTGCCCGGAATGGGAAAATTATCACCCCTCTTGGTTAAAGACCTCTGAACAAGGCATCGCAGGCGGCCATGACAGCGAAGAAAAAACCGAAGGTCTACATCACCCGCAAGCTGCCGGATGCCGTCGAAACCCGAATGCGGGAGCTCTTCGATGCCGAGCTGAACATCGATGACGCGCCGCGCTCCGTTCCCGAGCTTATCGCCGCTGTGCGGACCGCCGACGTGCTGGTGCCGACGGTCACCGATCGCATCGATGCGGCGCTGATCGATGAGGCGGGACCGCAGATGAAGCTGATTGCCAGCTTCTCCAACGGCACCGACCACATCGACGTCGAGGCGGCGGCGCGCAAGGGCATCACCGTCACCAACACGCCGAACGTCCTGACCGAGGACACTGCCGACATGACGATGGCGCTGATTCTCGCGGTTCCGAGGCGGCTCGGCGAAGGGGCGCGGATACTGACCGACAAGCCGGGCGAGTGGGCCGGCTGGTCTCCCACCTGGATGCTCGGCCGGCGCATTCACGGCAAGCGGATCGGCATCGTCGGCATGGGGCGAATCGGCACAGCGGTGGCCCGCCGCGCCAAGGCTTTTGGTCTTGCGATTCACTATCACAACCGCAAGCGCGTCAATCCGGCCGTCGAGGACGAGTTGGAGGCAACCTATTGGGAAAGCCTCGACCAGATGCTGGCCCGCGTCGACATCGTCTCGATCAACTGCCCCTCGACGCCGGCGACCTTTCACCTGATTTCGGCGCGCCGCCTGGCGCTGCTGCAGCCGACGGCCTATCTCGTCAATACGGCGCGCGGTGACGTCGTCGATGAAACCGCGCTGATCAAGTGCCTGAGGGAGGGCAAGATCGCCGGCGCCGGCCTCGACGTCTTCGAGAACGAGCCTGCCGTCAATCCGAAGCTCGTCAAGCTCGCCAACGAGGGCAAGGTCGTGCTGCTGCCGCATATGAGCTCGGCGACAATCGAAGGCCGGATCGACATGGGCGACAAGGTCATCATCAATATCCGCACCTTCATCGACGGCCACAGGCCGCCGAATCGGGTGCTGCCTGGCCGCTGACGCGCGTCAGCGTCCAAGGCTCTTCCGCATCTCGATGAAGGTCGTCCTGGCAAAACCGGGATGCGCCTTCTCGGCGGTTTTGGAAAATCCCCAGGCGGCAAAGACGGCGTGATTGTCGGTAAGCTCGATGCGTGTCTCCAGCCGCAAGGCGGCAAGGCCGAATTCTGCGGCCGTCTCCTCGGCAACTGCCAGCAAACGCCTGCCGAGGCCTTTGCCTTGCGCTGCCGGCAGAACGGCGAGCTTGCCGACATAGAGACAATCGGCCTCCGGCCGCAGAAACAGGCAGCCGGTCAGTTTGCCATCTTCGATGACGACATGGCCGATCTCAGCCTCAGCCTTTGCCGCCAGCACCTCCGCTGTCAGACTGAGCGCCGAGGACGGCGGATCGATCCTGCCGTTCATCGAAGCGAAGGCCGCAAGGATGAGGGCGAGCAGCTCGTCCCAGCGCGTGAAACTCGGATCGAGGCGGATAATCGTCATCCGGCCTGCCTGGTGCGGCGGCGCTTGTAGCGCACGGTTTCGAACCGGGCCGAGAGTGCGTCGTAAAGCAGCAGTCGCCCGATCAGCGGCTCGCCGGCGCCGGTGATGAGCTTGATCGCCTCCATCGCCATCATCGTGCCGATGACGCCGGTGAGCGCGCCGATAATGCCGGCTTCGGCGCAGCTGGGAATCAGCCCCGCCGGGGGTGGCTCGGGAAACAGGTCGCGATAGCCTGGGTTGGGCGCTCCGTCCTCGGCCGTCTCATAAGGTTTTAGCACCGTCAGTGAACCGTCGAAACGGCCGACGGCGCCGGTGACGAGCGGAATAAGTGCTTCCTCCGCCGCATCGGCCGCGGCATAACGCGTATCGAAATTGTCGGAGCCGTCGATCAGGAAATCGAAACCGGATAATTGACGCCGGGCAGTCTCGCGAGAAAAGCGTTCCTCGAAGCGGATGAGCCGCACATGCGGGTTGAGCCTGGCAATGGCCAAGGCGGCGCTTTCGGTTTTCAGCTCGCCGATCGTGCCGGAATTATGGATCACCTGGCGCTGCAGATTGGATAGCGACACCCGGTCGTCGTCGACGATGCCGAGCGTGCCGATACCGGCGGCGGCGAGATATTGCAGGATCGGCGCACCGAGCCCGCCGGCGCCGATCACCAGCACGCGGGCGGCTTTGAGTTTCTGCTGGCCTGCGCCGCCGATTTCGGGTAGCAGGATATGGCGTTGATACCGGGCGATTTCATCGGGGCTGAGAGGTTCCATGGCGGCGATGGTAGCATGGTCCTCGACATCGGGAAAAGCTGTCTCCCTCATCCGAACACCTTTCCGTCCGCAACCGTAAAGAACTGCGCCCTGTCGCCAAGGGCCGAGAACATTCCCCGATCCGTTCCGGTCATGAAGGCCTGACCGCCGAGTCCGTCGATGAGGTCGAACAGCGCGGCGCGCCTGTTCTCATCGAGATGCGCGGCGATCTCGTCGAGCAGCAGGATCGGCGTATGACCGGTAAGATTGCCGACGAGCCGCGCATGGGCAAGCACCAGCCCGACAAGCAGCGCTTTCTGCTCGCCGGTGGAACACCGCTCCGCCTCCATCGCCTTTTCGCGGTGGTGGACGATGAGATCGGTCCGGTGCGGTCCCTCCAGCGTGCGCCCCGCACCGGCATCGCGGTAGCGGCTTTCGGCGAGCATCGCCGCGTAGTCGTCCTCGAGGTCGACCGATGGGCGCGAGAACTGGCCGTCCATGAAACCCGAGAGCTGCAGTGAGGCAGACGGGAAAGGCGAGCTCTCCAGTGTTTCCTCGGTCAGCCGGGTCAATAGGCCGAGCATCTCCTGGCGGGCGAGCGCCATGGCGATGCCGAGACTTGCCATCTGTTCTTCGATTCCCGCAAGCCACGAAGGGTCGAAACGGCCTTCGTCCAGCAGCTTGTTGCGGCTGCGCATGGCGCGCTCGAAATCGCTGGCGCGGCGGCCGTGGGCAGGATCGAGCGACAGCACCAGCCGGTCGAGAAAGCGCCGGCGGTCGGAGGAGGCGCCGGTAAAGAGCCCGTCCATCGCCGGTGTCAGCCAGAGAAGACGCAGGTGATCGGTCAATTCGTCGGCGGTTTTTGCCGGGGTGCCGTTGATGCGAAGCCGGCGGGCTGTGGTCTCCTCGCCCGCTTCTATGCCGGTTCCTATCTCGACTTCGCCCTCCATGCCGTCGAGCGCTGCGAAGATCGAAAAGCCACCGGCCGCGCCGACACGGGTAATGTCGCCATAGGCGGCTCGGCGCAGGCCGCGGCCAGGCGAAAGCAGCGAGACCGCCTCCATGAGATTGGTCTTGCCGGCGCCATTGTCTCCGGTCAGCACGGCATGCCGACCGTCGAGACTAAGGCTCGCGGCCGCATAATTGCGGAAGTCTGTCAGCTTCAGGCGGGAAAGAGAAACCTTATGCGGCATTGCGTATCCGGATTCGTGAAGCGTGACAGCTAAGCCGAAGCGGCGCGGATGGCAAGCTCGCTGCTTCGGGCCGCGATCGCGCGCTTCACCGGAAGCATAGCAAATACGATCGATTCCGGAACGTTCCGGTACTGTTTTCCCAAAATCCGCAAAAATTACAACCGCATCAGAGGCGTCCGACATTAGCGTGCTCACCGACGACGGTCATCGTCGGCGCTCTCGGATTGCTTGCATGACAGGGCTTCTGCGACATTCTTCGGTGGCTGCTGACGTAACGTGATGTCCAGAAAAAGTCGGTTGAATTTTGCAACTAATGGGTTGCGTTATCTCGGGAAAACGATATGGTGAACAAAAGGTTCATGTATAAGAGAGTGGTGAAGTGCCAGATCCGGTCGATATCATTGTTGGTCGCAACATCAGACAGCTTCGCGCCATTCGTCGCGTTTCCCAGCTCGAGCTCGGTGAAGCACTCGGGCTGACTTTCCAGCAGATCCAGAAATATGAAAAGGGGACGAACCGCGTTTCAGCCAGCAAGCTGCATCAGATCGCGGTTTTTCTCGGTGTCGAGATCTCCGCCCTCTTCGAGGGGACGGATATATCTGAATTCGGCGGCCGTATCGAACTCAGTCCTGATGCCTATGCCCTTGCACTGAGCTACGACAAGCTGAACTCGGCGGCAGGCAAGGAAGCGGTCAAGACCATCCTGACACTCATGAGCGGCGAAGCGGTCGATAACGCCGCTTGACTCCGCTGAAGCGGTCAGCTGACCTCGAGAAAGGCAAGACTATCTTCAGATAGGGATGACCTTCGAACCTGTCAGGGCTGCCTGTCCCCAGCGGTAGGAGCATTTCGCGACGCGCTGGTGAATCAGTGAATCTCGCACCCATGCAACGCCGTCAGCAGCTCGTCCTGCGTCTGGTGGCCGGCGTGGTAAAGGTCGATCGCGATACTGGCGATGGAAAGGCCCTGCTGGCTGCGAAGCTTGATATTGCGCTCGGCACACCATGTGTAGATGGCGCCGGCGAGAACGTCGACATCGTCGGACTGAGAGGAAAAGGCTGGCGCCATGATGGATACTCTTGCTTCGGTGGTCCCAGTCAGAGCGCCTGCGTCCAATGGGACGCGCTGGAACGCTCTGTCGCTTTAAACTGTGCATCACCTTGCTGATATCGATTCCGATCTCCTCGGTCATGCACTGACGGCAAAGATTGAAGTCATTTGAAAAACTTGCAAGCGGCATCATCGGGCTGCGTTAACGCAAGTTCCTTTTCCGATCGGGCACCGTATCGATCTGGAACAGATTGCGCGGCGGATCTGAACAGATCGCCTGGCATGAACTGCCTCTGTCCCAAATCAGGATTTGCGCGAGCAAAAAAGCCGGAGACGTTTCCGTCCCCGGCTTTCGCGATTGCCTATCGACCGACAGATCAGCCTTCGAAGAATTCCTTCATCCGGGCAAAGAAACCCGTCGACTCCGGATTGTTCTCCTTGGAAGAAATCTGCTCGAATTCCTGCAGCAGCTCGCGCTGGCGCTTGGTGAGCTTTTGCGGTGTCTCGATCTGGATCTGGATATAGAGATCGCCCGTCTGCGCCGAACGCAGCACCGGCATGCCCTTGCCCTTGAGGCGGAACTGTTTGCCGGCCTGCGTGCCCTCCGGCACGCTCACCCGCGATTTGGTACTGTCGAGCGTCGCCACGTCGAAGGTTCCGCCGAGAGCCGCCGTCGTCATCGAGATCGGCACGGCGCAATAGAGGTCAGCTCCGTCGCGCTGATAGAATTCATGCGGCTTCACCGACAGGAAGATATAAAGATCGCCGGCCGGTCCGCCGCGGGTCCCGGCTTCGCCCTCGCCCTGCAGGCGGATGCGCGTGCCGTCCTCGATGCCGGCGGGAATATTGACGGAGAGCGACCGCTCTTCCGTCACCCGGCCCTGGCCGTGGCATTTCGGACACGGATCGGGAATGATCTGGCCGCGGCCGTGGCAGGTCGGGCAGGTCCGCTCGATCGAGAAGAAGCCCTGCGCCGCGCGCACGCGGCCCGAGCCCTGGCAGGTACCGCAGTTCTTAGGCTGTGTGCCGGGCTTGGCGCCCGAACCCGAACAGACGTCGCAGGTGATCGAGGTGGGCACCCGGATCTGCGCCGTCTTGCCGGAGAAAGCCTCTTCCAGCGTTATTTCCATATTATAGCGAAGATCGGCGCCGCGCTCGCGGCCTCCCGCAGAGCGCTGGCGCGCCCGTCCGCCGCCCATCATCTCGCCGAAAATATCCTCGAAGATGTCGGAGAAGCCGCCGCCGGCAAATCCGCCGCCACCGCCGCCCATGCCGCCGTGCTCAAAGGCTGCGTGGCCATAGCGATCATAGGCTGCCCGCTTCTGCGGGTCCTTGAGCATTTCATAGGCTTCGTTGATTTCCTTGAACTTCCGTTCGGCTTCCTTGTCATCCGGGTTCTTGTCCGGGTGATATTTCATCGCCAGCTTTCGGAAGGCGCTCTTCAGCTCTTTCTCGTCCGCCGATTTGGCTACACCCAGAGTTTCGTAAAAGTCCGCTTTTGCCATTAAGGATTAAACCCCGGAAATGGATTTCCGGCTGCCATGGTGAGCAGCCGGATCAGGTGTTGAAGCATAACCACGCCGCCGCGGATTACGCGGACTTCTTGCGGTCGTCGTCCTTGATTTCCTCGTAGTCGGCGTCGACGACATTGTCGCCGCCTTCCGCGGAGGCATCGGCAGCAGCGCCACCTTCGGCCTGCTGTGCTTCATAGATCGCCTGGCCGAGCTTCATGGAAACTTCCATGAGCGTCTGGGTCTTGGCCTTGATGTCTTCGGCGTCGGCTTCGGTTGCCTCGGTCGAGGACTTCAGCGCGGCGATCGCATCCGAGATGGCGGTGCGGTCAGCTTCGGAGACCTTGTCGCCGTAATCCTTCAGCGACTTTTCCGTCGAATGGATCAGGCTTTCGGCCTGGTTCTTGGCTTCTACGGTCTCGCGGCGCTTCTTGTCTTCGGCAGCATGGGATTCGGCATCCTTGACCATCTTTTCGATGTCGGCGTCGGAAAGGCCGCCGGAAGCCTGGATGCGGATCTGCTGTTCCTTGCCGGTGCCCTTGTCCTTGGCCGAAACCTGCACGATGCCGTTGGCATCGATGTCGAAGGTGACTTCGATCTGCGGCACGCCGCGCGGCGACGGCGGCAGGCCGACGAGGTCGAACTGGCCGAGCAGCTTGTTGTCGGCAGCCATTTCGCGCTCGCCCTGCGAAACGCGGATGGTGACGGCCTGCTGGTTGTCTTCCGCGGTCGAGAAGGTCTGGCTCTTCTTCGTCGGGATCGTCGTGTTGCGTTCGATCAGACGGGTGAAGACACCGCCGAGCGTTTCGATGCCGAGCGACAGTGGAGTGACGTCGAGCAGCAGAACGTCCTTGACGTCGCCCTGCAGAACGCCGGCCTGGATGGCGGCGCCGAGCGCAACCACTTCATCCGGGTTGACGCCCTTGTGCGGCTCCTTGCCGAACAGCTGTTTGACGACTTCCTGCACCTTCGGCATGCGGCTCATGCCGCCGACCAGAACCACTTCGTCGATTTCGGCAGCGGTGACGCCGGCGTCCTTGAGGGCTGCCTTGCAGGGCGCGATCGTACGCTGGACCAGATCGTCGACCAGGCTCTCGAGCTTGGCACGGGTCAGCTTCAGCGTCAGGTGCTTCGGGCCGGATGCGTCGGCCGTGATGAACGGCAGGTTGATTTCGGTCTGCTGCGAGGACGACAGCTCGATCTTGGCCTTTTCCGCGGCTTCCTTGAGGCGCTGCAGGGCAAGCTTGTCGTTCTTCAGGTCGATGCCGTTGTCCTTCTTGAATTCGGCAACGAGATATTCGACGAGACGCATGTCGAAGTCTTCACCGCCGAGGAAGGTATCGCCGTTGGTGGACTTCACTTCGAAGACGCCGTCGCCGATCTCAAGGATCGAAATATCGAAGGTGCCGCCGCCAAGGTCGTAGACGGCGATCGTCTTGCCGTCCTTCTTGTCGAGGCCGTAGGCGAGAGCGGCAGCGGTCGGCTCGTTGATGATGCGGAGCACTTCAAGACCGGCGATCTTGCCGGCATCCTTGGTTGCTTGGCGCTGTGCGTCGTTGAAGTAGGCGGGAACGGTGATGACGGCCTTCTCGACCTTTTCGCCGAGATAGGATTCGGCGGTTTCCTTCATCTTCTGAAGGATCATCGCGGAAATCTGTGCGGGCGAGTAGCCCTTGCCATTGGCTTCGACCCAGGCGTCGCCATTGTCGCCCTTGACGATGGTGAAGGGAACGAGATGCTTGTCCTTCTCGACGGTCGGATCTTCGTAACGGCGGCCGATCAGGCGCTTGACCGCAAAGAGCGTGTTCGTCGGGTTGGTGACCGCCTGGCGCTTGGCCGGCTGGCCGACGAGGCGTTCGCCGTCATCGGAAAAGGCCACCATGGAAGGGGTCGTGCGCGCACCTTCCGCATTCTCGATGACCTTTGCGTCCTTGCCGTCCATGACTGCGACGCAGGAATTCGTCGTTCCGAGGTCGATACCAATTACTTTTGCCATGTTATTCTCTCCTTGAAGCAAGCTGTCGGAACCCCCAGAAGGCATTTCCCTGACAGCCCCTTACGGGATGGGTCTACGTGATTACGCAATCGTGATTGCGGTGATGCGGCGTATATAAGGAGCGGTTTTCTCGACTGCAAGGCGGGAAATAGCCCGGAATCCAGCAAAACGAATGTGTTGCCTTCAATTTTCGCAGCAGCCCGGAAAGAGGTCGCCCGATCCCCGGAAAGCGTGCGATTTCTAGGATATATGGCTTGCGCCGGGCATGCAGCACGGAATCTCATTGACCCATGATCAGGTCGAGCAGGGTCGTGCGCCGAGGCTGCACCGAAGAGGTCGTCTGCGGCCCACCGACATCGCCGGGCGGCACGACGCCGTCGTAGCCTGAACCGCCGCCTTCGGCAACGTCTGCAGGCGGAACAGGGCCGTTTCCGGGGCTTGCCCGCTGTTGCCGGACAGGCGCCTGCGGATAACGCTCGGCATTCTCGCTGCCGCCGAAGACGCCTGATATGATGCCGCCGATCGTCGTCGGTGGCGGCACTTCGGCCGTGACCGGCTGCCCGCCGTCGGGCGCTGCCTGCGCCATCGGCTGACCGCTGTTCGGATTGTCGATCAGCTGGCCGTTGCCGAAGAGCGGCGCCGGCGAAAGGCCCTTGTGGGCGGCGATCATGAATTCCTTCCAGGCCTTGGCTGGAAGACCGCCGCCGGTCACCTTCTTCATCGGCTTGCCGTCGTCATTGCCGAACCAGACGCCTGTCGTGAGGTTGCTGGTGAAGCCGACGAACAGCGCGTCGCGCGAATTCTGCGTCGTGCCGGTCTTGCCCGCCGCCTGCCAGCCGGGAATCTTGGCACTCTTGCCGGTGCCGTTTTCGATGACGCCCATCATCATCGTATCCATCTGCGCGGCGATCTGCTCGGAAAGCACGCGCGGCGGACTGTCATAGGTATTTTCGTAGAGAACCTTGCCCTCGGCGGTCGTCACCCGGCGGATGACGTGCGGCGTCGCCTTGTAGCCACCGTTCATGAAGGCGGCATAGGAGGCGGTCAGTTCCATCAGCGACACCTCGGACGTCCCGAGCGCAATCGAGGCGTTCGGCTGCAGCTCGCTTTCGATCCCGAGCCGGTGGGCGAGTTTGATCACCTGATCCGGGCCGTCATACATCACCAGCTGCGCGGCCACAGTGTTCAGCGACTTGGCGAGCGCAGTGGCGAGCGTCACTTCGCCATTGTATTTCTTCTCGTAATTCTCCGGCGTCCAGTCGCCGATGCGGATCGGCGCGTCGTTGAACACCGAAAAAGGCGTCAGCCCTTTTTCCAGCGCCGCGGTATAGACGAAGGGTTTGAACGAAGATCCCGGCTGGCGCTTGGCCTTGACGGCGCGGTTGAACTGGCTCGTCGCATAGTCCCTGCCGCCGACGAGTGCCCGGATCGCCCCGGTGCCGTCGATCGAGACCAGCGCCGCCTGCGAGGCGTCGAGCTTGCCGCCCTCCTTGTCGAGCACGTCGACCAGCGACTGCTCGGCCTTCTTCTCCAGCGATTTGTCGATCGTCGTATCGACGACGATATCTTCCTTGACGTCGCCGATCAGGCCCGGCAATTCGTCCATGACCATATCGGCCACATAATGCCCGGCGCCTGACCAGTAGCTCTTGGCCGAAGCCGGGGTCTGCGACATCGCTGTTTTGACCTCGGAATCGGTGATGAAACCCTGCTCGCGCATCGCCGCGAGCACGAGCTGGGCGCGCGCATTCGCCGCTTCCGCGTCGCGGGCCGGCGAAAGCCGCGACGGCGCCTTGAGCAGGCCGGCCAGCACCGCGGCCTCGCCAAGGTTCACATCCCGCGCCGATTTGTTGAAATAGCGGCGTGAGGCCGCCTCGACGCCATAGGCGTTCGATCCAAAAAACACCCGGTTGAGATACATCGCAAGGATCTGGTCCTTGGTGTATTTCTGCTCCAGCCAGAGCGCCAGCAGCACCTCCTGCACCTTGCGTTCCAGCGTTCTCTCGGGAGAGAGGAAGAGATTCTTGGCAAGCTGTTGCGTCAGCGTCGAACCGCCCTGCACCATATGGCCGGCCGTAAAATTGGTGACGATCGCCCGCCCGAGGCCGAGCGGATCGACGCCGAAATGCGAATAAAAACGCCGGTCTTCGATGGCGATGACGGCTTCGGGAATATAGGGCGACATGTTTTCGAGCGACAGGGCCTCGCCGCCGGTGGCGCCGCGATTGGCAATGACGCTGCCGTCGACGGCGGTGATCTTGACGTTCGGCGGCCGCTCGGGGATCGCCCATGTGCTGGCGCTCGGCATGCGCGAGCCGTAATAGAGGACAAGCCCTGCAACGCCGATGCCGGCCCAGATGAAAAGCACGACGCACCAGTAGACCACGCCGCGCAGGAAGCCGAAAAGGCCGCCGCCTTCACGCTCCCGCGGCTCACGCCGCCGCTGGCGGGCGGCACGCTGCGGCGGGGGCTTGGAGCCGCCACGCCGCGCGGATCTGCTTCCGATGACGCGGTCATCGGCGTCGAGCGAAAATTCATCATCGTCGCGGACCGGGCGGCCGCTGAAGGACGGTTCGATTCTGTCGCCTGATTTGCCTCTGCCTGCCATCGCGGACCGGTCGCATCCCCTGTTCGATCGCGAAACCCACTTCGCATAACGGCGTCCTATAGCGCCGGGTGTCTCTTCAGACGCGCGAAGGACGCTGTAGCACCTTTGAAGTGCTGCATAATTTTGTCCTTAAACTGATTTCCATTTAAGGAACTATGCAGCGGGCGACGTGATCATCCGACTGAACTGTAATTGCGGCGATTTAACGGGGTGTTAAAGGACAACGAGTGAGGTGGGTCGCGCTGTCGAGCCGCGCAGGTCATGACCACAGACCCCGGAGGCGTTGCAGCAATCAAATAGAATGCTGATTTAAAGAATTATGCAGCGAGCGGAACCAATAGGCTCGACGGCTGTTTACGGAGAAGCGGGACAGCCCCTCACGTCCCGCGAATGATCGGCCGTCTCCCCTCAACGCGTGCCGATCGACATCAGGCCCGGTGCATCCCCCCAAGGAGCGCCGGGCTTTTTCGTGGCTCTGCTTTCCAGCGATTCTGTGCAGAAAGGGCGGCACTGCCGCCGCCCACGATATTTCAGTCGCCGCAGGAGGGATCGCCCGGGCGGCAGACGAAAGGCGAAGCCCTTGGATCCGGATGATTGTAGGTGTCGGCCTTCCCGCCTCTGAACTGCGGCAGATCGCGGAAATCCGAACTCCTGTTGCCGTCATCCCTGCGGACCTCTCTGCGGCGTTCCTCCCTTCGGGCGTCGTCGCGCCGGTCGCGGTCACGATCCCGGTACTCGCGGACCTGATAATCCCGATCCCGATACTCCCGCCGGTAATCCCGATCCCGGTAGTCCCGGTCGCGATAATAATAGTCCGGGCCGCGGCTCCAGCGGTCACGCTCGCGATAGAAATCGCGGCCGCGGTAGTAGCGGTCCCAATAATTGCCGACGCTGAAGGTAACCATGGGAATGCCGAGCGGACGGTAATATTGCGGACCGACATAGACACGGCGTTGCTGGTAGACGGCCTGCACGTACTGGCCGGAGACCCAGCCGCGGCCGCCGTAGAATTCGACGTCGCACCAGTTGACGTTGGAAAGGCATCCACGGATTTCGACGGACGAACCGGCGGGTATGACGGCGACGGCCGGGTACCGGGTGCTTGGACCCGCGCGCATGTTGACGTTGGCCGTCGAGTATCCCTCGGCGGCCTGCGCTATTGCCGGAGCCAGCACAAGCAGCGCGGCCGCGGCTATTTTGACGATGAGGTTTCTCACGCTTCTCACTCCTCGTTGGCGTGTTTTTCAGGCAGCGCTCGGCTGCGTTTCCTTGGCATATGCCATCTGGAACAAAAGATAGAGCGATCGCCGGCATTTGTTAGGGCGTCATCATTCGCTTTGTCTTTCAACATCTTATAGATCGAGCGCGATGAACGCAGCTTGAACGGGGGGAGATTTGTGCGCCACATTCGGGTGCGCGCTCTCATGGTCCATCGAGAGTACCTCATGAGAGCACCGTTAACCGCCTGTTAACCTTCGGGCGGCAATCTGACGGCATACCCGCTTTGCTCCTTGACCACGGATGAACTGGCACCGAGCCGAGCGGATGACGAAAGGCCGGGCGACCGGCCTTTTGTTTTAATTTTGACGGGCCGGCCACAAGGCCTGCCATCGCGTTTAGCCGGCGAGCGCCCGAAGGATCCGCACCCAGGAGCGGATGCCCTTGTGGTAGGAGACAAGCTCGTACTTCTCGTTCGGCGAATGGATACGGTCATCGGCGAGGCCGAAGCCGACGAGCAGCGATTCCATGCCGAGCATCTTCTGGAAATCTCCGACAATCGGGATCGAGCCGCCCATGCCGATGACGATGGCAGGTTTCGGCCACTCGTCGGAAAGCGCCGTCTTCGCCTTGGTCAGAACAGGCGAATCATAGGAGAGATGAATCGCCGGCGAGCCGCCATGCGGATGGAATTCCACCGAGCAGTCGGCCGGAATTTTCGACCTGACATAGCTGCGGAAAGCCTCGCGGATAGCGGCCGGGTCCTGGGTACCGACGAGCCGGAACGAAACCTTGGCCGAGGCCTTGGCAGCGATGACCGTCTTGAAGCCTTCGCCCGTATATCCGCCCCAGATGCCGTTGATTTCGGCCGTCGGCCGCGCCCAGGTGAGTTCCAGCACCGACCGGCCCTTTTCGCCGGAGGGAATGGAAAGGCCGACTTCACCGAGGAAGCTCTCGGCCGTTTTGCCGAGCGTCTCCCATGACGCCTTGATGTTGTCGGGCGTTTCCTCGACGCCGTCGTAAAAGCCCTCGAGCGTGATGCGCCCGGTCTCGTCATGCAGGCCGGCAAGCGCCTCGACGAGAATATGGATCGGATTGGCCGCAGCACCGCCGAAGAGGCCGGAATGCAAGTCGCGGTCGGCCGCCGTCACGACCACCTCCTCGCCGACGAGGCCGCGGAGTGCCGCGGCGATTGCCGGCGTGTCGCGGTCCCACATGCCGGTATCGCAGACAAGCGCATAATCGGCCTTGAGTTCGGCGGCGTTGGCTTCGAGGAAAGGCTTCAGGGACGGTGAGCCCGATTCCTCCTCGCCCTCGAACAGAATGGTGATGCGGCAGGGAAGTGCGCCGTTGATCTCCTTATAGGCGCGGCAGGCTTCGACGAAGGTCATCAGCTGGCCCTTGTCGTCGGAGGTGCCGCGCCCGGTCAGGATCTTGCGGCCATCACCGACATGCTTGATCGATGGCTCGAAGGGATCGTTTTCCCAGAGCTCGATCGGGTCGACCGGCTGCACGTCGTAATGGCCGTAGAAAAGCACATGGGGCGCGTCGGCGGAAGCGCCGGCGTGGTGGGCGACCACCATCGGGTGGCCCGGTGTGTCACGCACCGAGGCGGTAAAGCCGAGGCCTTCGAGATAGGCGACCAGCCATTCGGCCGCCTTCCGGCATTCGGTCTTGTAGACGGGATCAGTGGAAATCGACTGGATGCGCAGAAGCTCGAACAGCTTGTCGAGGCTTGAGGAAAGGTTCTGATCCGCGCGCGCAAGCACCTGTTGTAGATCCGTCATTTTCGACTCCTTTTTGAAATTTGGCCGGACGATAGACCAAACGAGGAAGGCAGGCGAGGCGGAAAAGCAAAATGGGCGGCGCGAAAGTGGCCATATCCAGATCGGGTGCAAGAAGATTGCCGGATAATATAGAAGAAGCTTCTAATTCAATTTACAGTTATTTAGTACAACCTAAATAACCTGACAGAATTCAGCTGTTCGGGGGGACGGATGTTTTCGGTCATTACATGTATTCGGGAAGATCACGATTGGCGGCTGGTGCTGGCAGCGGCGGCGGTTTGCCTGGTCGGCGCGATGGCAGCGATGCTGCCGCTTTCGCGCGCTCAAGGATGCGATGCCGGGCGCCGCAAGCTCTGGATCGGCGCCTCGGCTTTCGCCTTCGGCACAGGCGTATGGGCAACGCACTTCATCGCGATGCTGGCCTATGACGGCGGCATGCCGATCAGCTACCAACTGGGGCTGACGGCGCTTTCCTTCCTCCTGTCGGTTGTCGGTTCGTGGGCGGCGATCGTCGTCGCGTCGGAGAGCCGCGGCAGGTTTTCGCGCATCCGCGGCGGCGTCCTGATGGCGCTCGGCATCGCCTCGATGCACCTGACCGGTATGCAGGCGATCGAGACACAGGCGGTCATCGTTTACGATCCCTACATGACGCTGAGTGCGGTTCTGGCGGGAGCGCTGCTGTCGAGCGCTGCCTTCTACGCTTTCTTCCAATGGAGCGGCCTGAGGCGGCTCCTCACCTCGTCCGTCATCTTCGTTCTTGCAATCTGCGCTCTCCACTTCATTTCGATGGCAAGCATCACGCTTGTGCCGGATCCCGGCAAAGAGGTCCCGGCGATGGTGCTCGATACCAGCCTGCTGGCAGCGATCGTCGTGGTAGCGGCGACAGCTCTCATTCTGACCGCTATCGCGGTAGTCTTTATCGACAGCCATCTGACGGATCTGAGAGGGCTCGCCAATGCCTCGCAGGAAGGGCTGCTGATCCTGCGCGAAGGCAGGGTCATCGATGCCAATGAACGGTTCCAAACTCTTTTCGGCTGGAAGCTTGCCGATCTTGTCGGCAAGGCGCCGTCCGCTGCTTTGACCGCCATCCAGGGGCAGAACAGGCCCGGCGAGACCTTGCTCAGTACCAGCAGCGGCAAGGAGATCGCCGTCGAAGTGAACACGAGCAGGATCGTCTATCGCGGGCACAATTGTGACGTGCTGGCGGTGCGCGATCTGACGGAGCGCAGGCAGGCCGAGGAGATGATCGAACATCTCGCCCACCACGATGTTCTGACCGATCTTCCGAACCGGTCGTTGTTCGATACGCGCGTCCGCCAGGCACTGCAGATGGCCGAACGAAAGAACAGCAAGATGGCCCTCTTCTATATCGATCTCGATCGGTTCAAGAGCGTCAACGATATTTTCGGCCATGCCGAGGGCGACCGAATTCTTCGCAAGGTTGCCTCGATTCTCCGGCGGGTCGCCGATGAAAGCGATACGATCGCCCGTCTCGGTGGCGATGAATTTGCCATCATTCAGCCCGCCGGACAGCAACCGGCGGCCGCGCAGAAGCTCGCAGCCGCGATCCTCGACGAATTCGCCGCCGAGATGGATACGGCACGCGACCCCACGGCCGTCGGCGTCAGCCTCGGCATTGCCCTTTATCCGGCCGACGGACGAGATGTGGACGAGATCTGCAACAATGCCGATATCGCACTTTATCGGGTCAAGCACGGCGGCCGCGGCAAGGCCTGTTTCTTCGATGCGGAAATGGACGAGGCCACGCGAGCCCGCCGCCAGATCGAAAGCGAACTGCGCCACGCCATCACCCGCAATCAGATCCATGTCAGCTATCAGCCGATTTACGGTGCACTTAGTGGCGAGGTCAGCGGTTACGAGGCCTTGATGCGCTGGAACCGGCCGGGGCACGGCATCAGCGAGCCGGATGTCTTCATTCCGATCGCCGAGGAAAGCGGGTCGATCGTCCAGCTCGGCGAATGGGTGCTGCGCGAGGCCTGTACAGAGGCTGCGCGCTGGCCGCATCCGCTGACGATCGCCGTCAATGTCTCGCCGGTGCAGTTCATGCTGCCGAACCTTTGCGAGCGGATCGAGGCAATCCTCGAGGAAACAGGGCTCGCGCCCGACCGGCTGGAAATCGAAATCACCGAGGCCGCTCTCATCCGTGACCGCGATCGGGTGATGGCCACGCTGCAGCGCCTGCGCAGTCTGGGTGTTCACATCGTCATGGACGACTTCGGCACCGGCTTTTCCTCGCTTTCCAACCTGCGAACCTTCCCGTTCGACAAGATCAAGGTCGACCGCAGCTTCACCGGCATGCTGGAACATGACGCAGCGTCACGTTCGATCGTGCGCGCGATCATCGGCCTCGGCCACAGCCTCGGCATGCCTGTCGTGACGGAGGGCGTCGAAACCGAGACGCAGCGCCAGATCGTCGTCGAAGAAGGCTGCGCCCAGGTACAGGGCTTTTTGCTCGGCAAGCCGGATATCGAACCGAGCATCAAGCTCGCCGCCCGTAAAGACCTCTTGTCCTCAACGGCTGACGCCGACGCACTGCCGATAGCGCGGCGGCGACCGACGCGTCTTGCCTGGGAGTAGGCTCGGTCAGAGCGCCTTGGCGTTTTCCAGCAGCCGGCGGATATATTCGAGCGTCAGCTCGCGCTCGAATCCGCGAAAGCCTTTGAACAGCGCCAGATCCGCCTCACGCGCGGTCTCGATCGCCTCAGCCTCCATGGCACGGGCCTTCGGCGTCAGGAAAATCAGCTGCGCCCGCTTGTCGGACGGATGCGGCCGGCGTTCGATCAGCCCGTCGCGGACCATGCGCGAAAGCGTATTGGCCATGGTCGCCTGCTCGATAGCGACTCGGTCGAGAAGCTGTTTCTGGGTCAGGCCATCCTCGGCCCAGAGTTCCAGCAGGATGGGAAACTGGCCTGGAGAGAAACCAAGCCCTACCGCGCGCTGGTGCAGCGAGCGGGCAAAACCCTTCGCCAGCTGGCTGGCAAGGTAAGCTCCCGAATCCATGCGGTTAAATCCCATGATTGCAAGTTAGGCTCAAAACCGTGCCGGAGACAATGCAGCAAATCGCAGAGGATGCCCCAAAAAATGCAAGCCGCGATCGGAACTGCGCAGACCTGGAAAACAAAAGTCGCCATGACCTGGAGGTTGGCCATGGCGACTTTAAAATGGGGACAAAGGCCCGGAGAGGGGGATAAGGCCTTTGTCCAAGCCTGATGCGGCGGGGGACAAGCCGGTAATCAGACCCGCGACGCAATCAACAGCGCCGGTGACATCGATTTGTAGCTACGAATGTGGTTTTTCAAGGGTCACGGTACGTTACAAATCGGTAACAGTTTGGTGAGCAGAAATCCTTCCGCTCTTGGCCGAACTTTATATGGACCTGGTTTCCTGCCCGCGCTATCCATGCGCACATGAAAAAAGGCGATCACCTCTTCCTAGTCGATGGTTCCGGCTTCATCTTTCGGGCCTTTCACGCACTGCCGCCGCTGACGCGCAAATCGGACGGCCTGCCGGTCGGCGCCGTTTCCGGTTTCTGCAACATGCTGTGGAAGCTCTTGCGGGATGCGCGCAACACCGATGTCGGGGTAACGCCGACCCATCTCGCCGTCATATTCGATTATTCCGCCAAGACCTTTCGTAAGGATCTCTACGACGCCTATAAGGCGAATCGTTCGGCCCCGCCCGAAGAGCTCATTCCCCAATTCGGCCTCATCAGAGAGGCGACCCGCGCCTTCAACCTGCCCTGCATCGAGACCGAAGGCTTCGAGGCCGACGACATCATCGCCACCTATGCCCGCCAGGCCGAGGCGGCAGGTGCCGACGTCACCATCGTCTCCTCCGACAAGGATCTGATGCAGCTCGTCACTCCCAATGTCCACATGTACGACAGCATGAAGGACAAGCAGATCGGCATTCCCGACGTTGTCGAGAAATGGGGCGTGCCGCCGGAAAAGATGATCGACCTGCAGGCGATGACCGGCGATTCTGTCGACAACGTTCCAGGCATTCCCGGCATCGGCCCTAAAACGGCTGCCCAGCTGCTTGAGGAATACGGCGACCTCGACACGCTGCTCGAACGCGCCACCGAGATCAAGCAGGTCAAGCGCCGCGAGACGATCCTTGCCAATATCGAGATGGCGCGGCTTTCGCGCGAACTCGTGCGGCTGCGCACCGACGTGCCGCTTGATCTCGATCTCGACGCGCTGGTGCTGGAACCGCAGAACGGCCCGAAGCTCGTCGGTTTCCTGAAGACGATGGAATTCACATCGCTGACCCGACGCGTCGCCGAAGTCTGCGATTGCGATGCGAGCGCCATCGAACCGGCGGTCGTCGCTATCGAATGGGGCAAGGCGGCCCATGGTCCCGATCTGGACGCGGCCGAGCCCGAAGCCGTCGCCGGCGGCATCCCAGACGTTTCGGGCGAAGCGGTGCCCGTGCCGCCTCGCGCGAAGGCGAAGGCCGGCGTCGAAGGCGCTTTTTCGCCGGCCGATCTCGCCAAAGCGCGGGCCGAGGCTTTTGCGGCGCTGCCTTTCGATCATTCGACCTATGTGACGATCCGCGATCTGGCGACGCTCGACAGATGGATCGCTGATGCCCGCGACACCGGCCTCGTGGCTTTCGATACCGAGACCACGTCGTTGGATGCGATGCAGGCCGAGCTTGTCGGCTTTGCGATGGCGATCGCCGACAATGTCAGCGATCCCACCGGCACGAAGATCCGTGCCGCCTATGTGCCGCTCGCCCATAAGAACGGCGTCGGCGATCTGCTCGGCGGCGGCCTTGCTGAAAACCAGATCCCCATGCGCGATGCCTTGCCGCGGCTGAAGGCATTGCTGGAGGACGAATCGGTTCTCAAGGTCGCCCAGAACCTGAAATACGACTACCTCCTGATGAAGCGCTACGGCATCGAGACGAAGAGTTTCGACGACACGATGCTGATCTCCTACGTGCTCGACGCCGGCACCGGAGCGCACGGCATGGACCCGCTCTCGGAAAAATTCCTCGGCCATACGCCGATCCCCTACAAGGATGTGGCGGGCAGCGGCAAGGCGAACGTCACCTTCGACCTCGTCGATATCGACCGCGCCACCCATTATGCCGCCGAAGACGCCGACGTGACACTGCGCCTCTGGCTGGTGCTGAAGCCGCGACTGGCGGCGGCGGGGCTGACCAGCGTCTACGAGCGGCTGGAGCGGCCGCTGCTGCCGGTGCTGGCGCATATGGAAGCGCGCGGCATCACCGTCGACCGGCAGATCCTGTCGCGGCTGTCCGGCGAACTGGCGCAGGGTGCGGCGCGCCTGGAAGACGAGATCTACCAGCTCGCCGGCGAGCGTTTCAACATCGGTTCGCCGAAGCAGCTGGGCGACATCCTGTTCGGCAAGATGGGCCTTGCCGGCGGCAGCAAGACGAAGACCGGACAATGGTCGACCTCCGCCTCGGTGCTCGAGGATCTCGCCGCAGCCGGTTTCGAGCTGCCGCGCAAGATCGTCGACTGGCGCCAAGTCACCAAGCTGAAATCCACCTATACCGACGCGCTTCCGGGCTATGTCCATCCGGAGACCAGGCGGGTCCACACCTCCTATTCGCTGGCTTCGACGACCACGGGGCGCCTGTCCTCGTCAGAACCGAACCTGCAGAATATTCCGGTGCGCACCGCAGAAGGCCGCAAGATCCGCACCGCCTTCATCTCGACGCCGGGTCACAAGCTGATCTCCGCCGACTACAGCCAGATCGAACTGCGGGTGCTTGCCCATGTGGCCGAGATCCCGCAGCTGACCAAGGCCTTCGAGGACGGCGTCGACATTCACGCCATGACCGCGTCGGAAATGTTCGGCGTGCCGGTCGAAGGCATGCCGGGCGAGGTGCGCCGCCGGGCCAAGGCGATCAATTTCGGCATCATCTACGGCATCTCCGCCTTCGGCCTCGCCAACCAGCTTTCGATCGAGCGTTCGGAAGCCGGCGACTACATCAAGAAATATTTCGAACGCTTCCCCGGGATCCGCGACTATATGGAGAGCCGCAAGGCGATGGCCCGCGACAAGGGTTATGTCGAAACGATCTTCGGCCGCCGCATCAACTATCCGGAAATCCGCTCCTCCAACCCTTCGGTGCGCGCCTTCAACGAACGGGCGGCGATCAACGCGCCGATCCAGGGCTCTGCGGCCGACGTCATCCGCCGGGCGATGATCAAGATGGAGCCGGCGCTCGCCGAAGCCGGTCTTGCCGAGCGCGTGCGCATGCTGCTGCAGGTGCATGACGAGCTGATTTTCGAGGTCGAGGACGAGGACGTCGAAAAGGCGATGCCGGTCATCGTCTCGGTCATGGAAAACGCTACGATGCCGGCGCTCGAAATGCGCGTGCCGCTCAAGGTCGATGCCCGCGCCGCCACCAATTGGGACGAGGCGCATTAACCGCCTCCCCAAAACGAAAAAGATTTTTCCGCCTTCCCTAACCCACTGAATTCACGACGATGTGCCGCCCTGGGCCGTATCGGAACGATACGGCTGGAAGGAACTTATTAACCTTCCTTTTCTATCCCGGTAGGGTCGTAATTTGTTAGGCATGAGTGAGTAGCGGACGCATGCGTTTTCCCAGAACCAATTTGACGGATGCCGCAGATTTTTCCAGCGGCATTGAAACGGAGCTTCCGGAGGAAAATCCAGGCGAGAGGCCGCCGGCGCCGATCTGGCAGAGCAACTTCTCGCTCGCGCCGAATGTTCGCTTCACCCGCACGCCCGAAACGCTGATCAGCCGCCGCCGCCCATCGAACGAGCCCGTTCGCTGCGAATCGGAAGCGGAGCAGCAGGCGATACGGATAGAACCGGTGGCGGTCGACGTGCCCTTCGATATCTACCTGCCGGAGCCCGCTGAACCTGCCGTAGCGCAGGCGGAGATCGAGGCGCTGCAGCCGCCGGCCGCCGCGGTGGAGGCTCCTACCCTGCGCGTCGCTTCCGAACTGTCTTCGATTTCCGATTTTGCCTTCTGGGAAGTCATGGCCTTCGAGGAAGGCGAACCGGTGCGCGCGCCCTCGATCATTCTTCCGAAGATCGAGACCGCGCCCGAATCAATCACCTCGCTGTTTCGCATCATGGAATGGCGTCCGGGCGCGCTGAAGCCCGCTCAGACCGCTTCCCGACCGGTCCAGCCACCGGCTGCAGCGCCCGCGCCGGTAGCTCCGCGCCCGCCGGCGGCGATTTCTCTGGAAAGGCCCGTGCGTACCCGCGAGGCGGCGATTGCACCGGCGCCGCAGGTCGCGCCCCAGACTGCGCCGATGCCTCAGGTCACGCCGGTGCCTCAGCCCCCCATCGTGCCTCAGCCCGCCGCCGTACCTCGGCCTACACCCCCGGTCGCCGCGGTCCTGCCGTCGCCGCGCCTTGCGGCGAGGCCTGAAAGGGTCGATGCATCGGGTTATGAATTCCCGCCGCGCGCGCTGTTGCAGGAGCCGCCTGAGCGTCTCGGCGAGATCATGTCGCAGGAGACGCTGGAGCAGAATGCCGGTCTTCTGGAAAGCGTGCTTGAGGATTTCGGCATCAAGGGCGAGATCATCCATGTCCGCCCCGGCCCCGTCGTCACCCTTTATGAATTCGAGCCGGCGCCCGGCGTGAAATCCTCGCGCGTTATCGGCCTGGCCGACGATATCGCCCGCTCGATGTCGGCGCTGTCGGCTCGCGTCGCCGTCGTCCCTGGCCGCAACGTCATCGGCATCGAGCTGCCGAACGTTACCCGTGAAACCGTCTATTTCCGCGAGATGATCGAGAGCCAGGATTTCGACAAGAGCGGCTATAAGCTGGCGCTCGGCCTCGGCAAGACCATCGGCGGTGAGCCTGTGATCGCCGAACTCGCAAAGATGCCGCACCTGCTCGTCGCCGGCACCACCGGCTCGGGGAAATCGGTTGCCATCAATACGATGATCCTGTCGCTGCTCTACCGCATGACGCCGGAACAGTGCCGGCTGATCATGGTCGACCCGAAGATGCTCGAACTTTCCGTTTATGACGGGATTCCGCATCTGCTGACGCCCGTCGTCACCGACCCGAAGAAGGCCGTCATGGCATTGAAATGGGCGGTGCGCGAGATGGAGGAGCGTTATCGCAAGATGTCGCGCCTCGGCGTGCGCAACATCGACGGTTACAACGGCCGCGTCTCCCAGGCGCGCGAAAAGGGCGAGACCATCCACATCATGGTCCAGGTCGGCTTCGACCGGCAGACCGGCGCGCCGATCGAGGAAAGCCAAGAGCTGGATCTTGCGCCGATGCCTTATATCGTCGTCATCGTCGACGAGATGGCTGATCTGATGATGGTCGCTGGCAAGGAGATCGAGGGTGCGATCCAGCGTCTGGCGCAGATGGCGCGCGCCGCAGGCATTCACCTGATCATGGCGACCCAGCGTCCGTCGGTCGATGTCATCACCGGCACGATCAAGGCGAATTTCCCGACCCGCATTTCCTTCCAGGTGACCTCGAAGATCGACAGCCGCACCATCCTCGGCGAGCAGGGGGCCGAGCAGCTGCTCGGCCAGGGCGACATGCTGCATATGCAGGGCGGCGGACGTATCGCCCGCGTCCACGGTCCCTTCGTCTCCGATGCCGAAGTGGAAAAGGTCGTTGCGCACCTGAAGACGCAGGGTCGCCCCGAATATCTCGACACTGTGACCGCCGACGAGGAGGAAGAGCCGGAAGAGGAAGACGCCGGCGCCGTTTTCGACAAAAGCGCCATGGCCTCAGAGGACGGCAACGAGCTTTACGAGCAGGCGGTCAAGGTCGTCATGCGCGACAAGAAGTGCTCGACCTCCTATATCCAGCGCCGCCTCGGCATCGGCTATAACCGCGCTGCTTCACTGGTCGAGCGCATGGAGAAGGAAGGTCTCGTCGGTCCGGCAAATCATGTCGGCAAGCGCGAGATCGTTTCCGGGCGAAGCGACGGCGATTGATAGACAATGACCGAAGTGCGCAACGCCTCTTCGGTCTCATCTTCTCAACGCGGCCAACTCTACTGTTTCATTGACGAAGGCTGATTTTCCGCCGGTATAGAAATCCCAATCGCCGTCTGCCTCCGCCGCCAGCCGGCGTTTCAGGTCGGCATAGGCTTTGGCCCTGTCGGGATGGTCTCTGAGATAATCGCGAAACAGGATGCGTTCTTGATGCGCGCGATTGTCGGGACCGCAAAGATAGAGTCTGAAACCATAACACTCGCGATTCCGGGTAAAGACCCAGCGGCCGTCGCCATGAGGGTCGCCGTGAAAGATGAAGTGGGCGGCGCGTACCAATTCGATTGCTGGCGGTAGCGCTTCATCGGATATCGCGATGACATCGAGGTCGATCTTCGGCTTGGCCGCAAGGCCGGGCACCGATGTACTGCCGATATGGTCGATGGACAGCACGAGATCACCGAGCAGGATGGAGACTTCGACGCTGATTTAAGCAAACAGCAGCGGCCAGGAAGGGTCGTAATCGACGACTTTGATGGCGCGCATCCTGCTTCTCTACCGTCGTCAGCGCACTTCGGCCAGCAATCCGTCCAGGATCGCGATCATCTTCTGCTCGGCCTCTTCGAGCGAGCCGCTATTGTCGAGCTCCGTCACATCGTAGTCCCCACGCACGGTCAGCGGGCCGCGAGCGAGCCTGGCCATGATGTCCTCGTGTGTCTCGCGGCCGCGCGCTTCGAGCCGGCTGGCGAGCACGTCGGGGCTGGCCGTGACATTGATGACCTTCAGCCGCGGGAAAGCGGCCTGGAAGCGGTGAAGCGCCGAGCGCGAGCCGTTGGCCACGACGACGTGGCCTCGCGACAGCGCCACCGAGACTTCGGCCGGAATGCCGTATCTCAGGCCATGCGCTTCCCACCAGACGGCGAAGGAGCCTGACTGCTCCATGGCGGCAAAGCCTTGGAGAGAGACGGAAAGATGATCCTCGCCGCCGGCATCACGGTGGCGGGTTATGACGCGGCGGGCGAAATGCACGTTGTCGCGGCCGGCAAAACGCCGCGCAGCGAGATTCATCAGCGTGTCCTTGCCGGCGCCGCTCGGCCCGACGACGACGACCATGATGCCGCGTTCGGCTCCGGCTGCTGCATGGGGTTCGTGCGGGGTCATGCGACACGGCGTCCCTGGCGCCAGACGGAGCGTGTGACCGGCACGCCGTGCGAGCGGTGGACACGGACGAGATCGGCGCGCAACCCGGTCGCGATCCGGCCGCGATCGTGGAGGCTGACGGTGCGGGCAGGCGTCGACGTCACCATCGCGATCGCTTTCGGAAGGGTGATGCTCTCCACCTCGTCGGCAAGGATGAAGGGTGCATGCAGCAAGCTGAGCGGCACGTAGTCGGAGGACAGCACGTCGAGCACGCCCATTTCGGCGAGATCGCGCGCGGCGATGTTGCCGGAGTGGGATTTGCCGCGCACGATATTCGGCGCGCCCATCAGTACGCTCATGCCGTGCTCGTGCGATGCCCGGGCGGCATCGAAGCTGGTCGGAAACTCGGCAAGGCGCACGCCATTGTCGATTGCCTCGTCGACATGGGAGAGCGTGGCGTCGTCGTGGCTTGCGACCGTGATGCCGCGCTCGGCGCAAACCTTGGCGATGGCATTGCGATGCGGGGTTGAATTGCGCGCCGATTCCGCCTGGCGCTTGGCGACGAAACGGGCGAAGGCCTCGTCGCTCAGGCCCCGCTTCTTCTGATAGTAGAAGATGTATTGATCCATCGTCTGGAACTGTCGCTGGCCGGGCGCATGATCCATCAGCGAGACCAGCCGCACATGCGGATCGTTTTCGAAATCGGCGAAATGTTCGAGTACGTTGTCGGCCGAAACCTCGCAGCGAAGATGGATGAGGTGCTCGGCGCGCAGCCGGCCTTCCTTCTCCGCTGATTGAATGGCGTCGGCCATCTCGCGCATCTCGCCATGTTCGAAACCGCCGTCCTCGTCCGCGCCCATGCGCAGGCAGTCGAAGACCGTCGTGATGCCCGATGTGACGATCTGGGCGTCATGCGCCTGGACGGCAGCGGTCTTGTGCCAGCGGATGCCCGGGCGCGGCTGGTAATGGCCTTCGAGATGGTCGGTATGCAGTTCGACAAGGCCGGGAATGACGTAATCGCCCTCGAAATCTTCGCCGGCTACCGAATTGCCTTCGGAGACGTCGGCGATCTTGCCGTCGCGGATGAGGATCGATCCTGAAAGGATGTCGTCCTCCAGAACGATGCGGGCGTTGGAAAAGACGGTCTCTTTGCTCATATCGTCAGGTCTTTCAGCTTTTGGCGCCGGAAAGCGGCAGCCAGGAATGAACTTTGAACGGGGCGCCGCGCCTCTCCTCGATGAAGACGGCGAGGCCGGAAATCGAAAGCGGCCGGCCGGTGAAACCGGAAAAACGCTCCGCCAGGACCGTTTTCATCGTCTCGGCACGTGTCTCGGGCACCTGGCCGCTCAGCGTCATGTGGAAACCGAAATCCTCCATGACGTAAGGATAACCCCAGCGTTGCAGATTGGCGCGCTGGCTGTCGCTGAGCCTCTCCGGATTGCGGCGCGCGATATCGGCCTCGGAAAGCGTCGCGCGGAACGGCTCGAAGGATTTTACCACCTTCGCGGCGAAATCCTGAAGAGGTTGATGAAGAGAAGCCGGAACAAGGGCAAAAAAACGGCCGAGCTGCCCGAGCACGAGTTGAGGAATCTCGAAGGCGGGGGTCCGGGCGGCAAACTCCTCCGCGAAGGCCATGAGATCCTTTTCGGTGACGGAAGCGGCAAGCGAAAACGGCGCCTTGATCGTCGCGTGAAAGCCGTAGCGGCGTGGGTCGGCGGTCAGCTCGAACTGCTCTGCCGCACCGAGTGTCTCATGGTCGGGTGCAGGATAGGTTTCGCCGGTGAAAGCATCGCGGCCGAGCCAGCGCGAAGCCGCGCCGGTCAGGGGATCTTCCTTCGGCGGCGAGAAATAGAGGGCGTAGCGCAAGGCTTTTATCCTGGGGATCATCGAAACGGGGAGGGCAATGTGCAGTGATTTGGCGGCGAACCGCAAGCAGGCTCCCGGCTAAAAGATTTCCGTGACAGAATGATGATGGCGGCAGCGCCGCCACCGCCCCTCATCGATCGATCAGTGCGTCTTCGTGCCCATCAACCGGTGGCGCAGCGCGTTCGAAGCGGCGTCGAACAGGAAGACGACGATCAGGATCAGAATGACCATATAGGCGACGTTTTCCCAGTTGGCGTTGGTGCGCATCGCCTCCCAGAGCTTGAGGCCGATGCCGCCCGCGCCGACGGCGCCGATGATCGTGGCGCCGCGCACATTCGATTCCCACTGGTAGAGCGTCTGGCTGACGAAGATGGGAACGATCTGCGGCATGATGCCGTAACGATGGACGAGCACCGTCTGGGCGCCGGTCGATTTGATGCCTTCCCGCGGCTTGTTGTCGATGTTCTCGAGTCCCTCGGAATAGAGCTTGCCGAGCGTGCCGGTCTCGGTGAGGAAGATCGCGCCGCTGCCGGCAAGCGGCCCGGGGCCGAAGGCACGCGTCAGGAACAGCGCCCAGATCAGCATGTCGACCGAGCGCAGGAAATCGAAGAAGCGCTTGAGGATCTGATTCAGAAGGCGGTTCGGTGTGATGTTGCGCGCCGCCAGGAAGGCGAGCGGGAAGGCGGCGAGCGCGCCGAGCAGTGTTCCGAGAAAGGCCATGACGATCGTCTGGAACAGCTTGGTCCAGACGTCGCCATGCTGCCATTCGCTGTTGTTCCAGATGTCATCGAAGGCGAGCGACAGATTGGTCTGGTCGGGCTTGATGCGCGGGCCGGAGACGATGAGGCCGATGATTTCGCCGACCGGCTTGTCGAAGAAGGAGGATTGCGTGTCGAAGAGGAAATTCGCCCAGCCGAGGAAGCGTTTGCGAACCTTGACGCGATCGACGGAAATGCTGACGTCGCCGGCAAAGCCGAGCTCCGCGAGCACGTTGTCGTCATAGACCGTCATCCAGCTCGGCACCGGCCCGACCACCTCAGGCGCGCCGCTCGAAACGTCGACGGGGACGCTGATGCCGTGTGCAGTCACGATCGTTTCGCTCTTCGAGACGGTGACGCTACGGCCGGTGCCGCTGACGGAAACGGTGATGCTGCCGTCGGGATTGTTGACCACCCAGTCCGGATGCGGATTATCGCCGAGCGGCGAGAAGCGGGGATAACGCACCTCGATCGAGCCGTCCTCCTGGATGCGGAGGTCCGGCTGGACATCGTAGCTCACCCATTGGCTGAGATAGATGCCGACGCGCTCCCAGTGGGCTTCGGCAAGAAGCTTTGGCAGGTCGAAGAACCAGACGGCGTAAAGACCGTAGAGCAGCGTCGCAATGAGGATCATCAGCCCCCCGAAACGCTGGCGGAACGACCGGTGGAAATATTCCGGATAGCGCGCTTCGATCTCATGCATGCGGTTTGCGTCGATCACCGTCATGGCGGCCTCAATGTTGCAGAAGGAAAGCGTGCTCGCCGACGAGACGGCGTCGCAGCCATGCGGAGAACTGGTCGACGGCGACGATCGTCACGAACAGCAGCAGAACGAGCGCCATCGTCTTGGCGCCGAAGCCGCGTGAGATCGAAAGCTTCAGCTCCTCGCCGATGCCGCCGCCGCCGACGGCGCCGATGATGGTCGAGGCGCGCACGTTGACCTCCAGGCGCAGCAGCGCATAAGAGGTGAAATTCGGCAGCACCTGCGGCAGCGCGGCGAAGCGCACGCGCTCCCACCAGTTGGCGCCGACGGCCTTCATCCCCTCATGCGGCTTCATGTCGATATTTTCGGCGACTTCGTAGAAGAGTTTGCCGAGCGCGCCAATCGTGTGCAGGGTGATGGCGATGATGGCGGCGACCGGCCCAATCGACAGGATCGCCGAAAAAAGGCCGGCGATCACGATTTCGGGGAAGGCGCGCAGGAACTCCATCAGCCGCTTGGTGAAGATGCGCAGCGGCCATGAACTCGTGAGGTTGCGCGCGGCAAAGAAGCTCAAGGGAACAGCAAAGATGAAGGCGATAATTGTCGAGATCAGCGCCACGTTGATCGTCACGATCATCAGCTCGAGATATTCCGGAATGTAGAAGGCGCCCCAGACGTAGACACGGCCCTTGTCGAAATTGAATTCCTCGCCGCCTTTGTCGTTGACGCTTGTTATGTCGAAAAGCGCGCGCCAGACGTCGTTCCAATCCTTGGGGATGAGCCAGCTCAGGAAGTCGAAGAGATGTGGCAGGCGGTCGAAGAAATGGCCGGCATTGCTCTCGTCGGCGAATCGGACGGAACTGACGAAAGCCACAGTGAGGATCATCAGGCCGAGGACGGTGTAAAATCGGCGCCTGGCGACCATCCGCTCCCAGGCGGTGCGGATATCCTGCGTGCTCTGGATGTGCGGCTGTGTATCGGCAATAGTCATGGATGCCCCGCCTGCTACATAATTCCATCCTCAAATCGAGTTCGATTTGAGGATGGAATTATGTAGCAATTCAAAGTTCGACAGCGTCCTTTACGCGTCTGAAAAGACGCGCGGCGCTGTAGTCACAAAAGAAGGGGCGGCCGTTGCCGGCCGCCCCGTATTCAAAAGACGATCAGCCGCCGATGGCCGCCTTGCGAACTTCGACGACAGCATTGTAGAAGTCGTGCTTGACGGGGGCGTAGCCCTTGTAGTCGCCGCCTTCGACAGCCGAGAAGCACTTGTGATCCTTTTCCGGCAGGGCCGTGAAGAAGGCTGCGAGCTTCGTCTGCCACTCTTCGCCGAGGGCGTTGCGCACGACGAGCGGGCCGTTCGGGATCAGCGGCGAACGCCAGACTTCAACGAGCTTGTTCGGATCCACGGCGCCCTTGTCGACTTCTTTGCGGAAGGTGCCGGAGGTGTAGCCGTCCTTGAAATCGCCGATGCCCGACGAATCGTCGACGGCAACGTCGACCTTGCCGTCATAGGCGGCAAGCAGGTTGTTTTCATGACCGCCGTTGAACTGGGTCGAGGCAAAGAACTTGTCGTTGGGCATGCCGGTGTCCTTCGGGATCTGCGTCAGCGGCACGAGGTAACCGGAGGTGGAGTCCGGATCGGCGTAGCCGAGCTTCTTGCCCTTGGCGTCCTTGATGGTCTTGATGCCGGAGGACTTCAGTGCGAGGCCGATCGAGTGATAACCCGTCGAACCATCTTTCTGCTGCGTCGTCAGGATCGGCGTAACAGCCTTCGGGTCCTTGAGGTAGACGGAGGCGTAGCCCGAAGCGCCGAGTTCGGCGAAGTCGAGCGTGCCGCCGAGCAGACCCTGGATCACGCCGTCATAATCGGCGGCCGGGAAGAGCGAGACCTTCTCGAAGCCGAACTCCTGCTTCAGATGGTCGGCGAGGCAGGCATAATTGCGCAGGCGGTCGGTTTCGTTTTCGCCGCCAAGGATGCCGATGCGGAATTCTTTAAGGTCTGCGGCATTGGCGGCGCCGGCGAGCGCGAACAGCGCCGTTGCCGCAAAGAGTGCTTTCTTCAACATGCGTTCTCTCCTATCGACCGGTGTCCCCGGCCTTCCCGTTACGAAGAAATGTGCCCTTGACGCGGGCGTTCGATCGCGGCCGTCCCGCTCAAAGGCCGGCCAATGCCAGCGGTTGGGCGCCGGCGGATTGATTGTCTGCCCGCTCGGCAGCGATAGTGATGGACGTCGACGTCATGGTTTCGTCGATGCCGGCGCCATCCTTGTCCGTTCCGTAGATTGCCTTCACTGCTTCGGCCGTCAGCTCCGACGGTTTGCCGTCGAAGACGACGCGGCCGCCGGCCATGCCGACGATGCGCTCACAATAGTTGCGGGCGGTGTCGAGCGTATGCAGATTGGTGATGACGGTGATGCCCTCACGCTCGTTGATGTCGCGCAGCGCATCCATGACGATCTTGGCGTTCAGCGGGTCGAGCGAGGCGATCGGCTCGTCGGCGAGGACCATCTTCGGGTTCTGCATCAGGGCGCGGGCGATCGCCACGCGCTGCTGCTGGCCGCCGGAAAGCGTGCCGGCCGGCTGCAGCGCCGTCTGCTCGATGCCGAGGCGTTCGAGCGCGGCGATCGCATGCACGCGTTCCTCGCGGGTGAAGATGTTGAGGAGGCTCAGAAGCGTCGAGCGGTGATTGAGGCGGCCGAGCATGACATTGGTGAGAACGTCGAGGCGCGGCACCAGGTTGAACTGCTGGAAGATCATCGCGCAGTCGCGCTGCCAGTTGCGCAGCGCCCGGCCGCGAAGCCCGGAAACCTCGACGCCGGCGAAATGGATGGAGCCGGAGCTCGGCTCCTGCAGCCGGTTGATCATGCGCAAGAGCGTCGACTTGCCGGCGCCGGAGCGGCCGATGACGCCGACCATCTGGCCTTGGGGAATGGTGAGGGTGACGGTGTCGACGGCGAGCTTCTTTCCGAAACGACGGGTGACATCCTTCAGCTCGAACATCATGCTCTTCCCTTGCGCTCCAGACCTTAGTCAGCATCGCATTAGTCCCGCTTCATGAACCTCACGTGTCATATTTGTGTAGTTCGTGTCACAATTCACCGCGCCTATATCGGAGGTTCAGCCACCATATCTCGCCAGAAAATCTTCCGCGCTAAGGTTGCGAAAATCCTGCAAGGCTTGGCGCAGCCGGTCGTGCTCCCAGTCCCACCAGGCGAGCCGGTCCATGTGTTCGCCGACCGGTTTCGAAAACCGTTCGCGGATCAGTTTCGCCGGCACGCCGCCGACGATCGTGTATGGCGCGACGTCCTTCGATACGACCGCGCCGGCGCCGATCACCGCGCCGTTGCCGACATTGACGCCCGGCAGGATCGTTGCGCCATGGCCGATCCAGATGTCGTGGCCGATCGTCACCCGGTTCGAGCGCCGCCAGGCGAAAAAGTCCGTCTCCATGTCGGCGTCCGGCCAATAATCGGCGGCGCGATAAGTGAAATGATGCAGCGTCGCGCGCCAGGTCGGATGGTTGGTGGCGTTGATGCGCACGGCGGCAGCGATATTGACGAACTTGCCGATCGTCGCACACCAGACGGAGCCGTCCTGCATGATGTAGGAATAGTCGCCGAAAGTGGCTTCGCTGATGCGGCAGCGTTCGGAGACCTCCGTATAGCGCCCGAAAGTGGAGCCGCTGACATCGGCCGTTTCGTGGATATAGGGCTCGATGCCCAACTGGCGGCTCATGCGGCGATCTTCCTCGGCGAGAATTGCTGGACGTCGAGGATGCGGTCGGCGACGGCCTCGCGCACCTCCTCGTCGTGGAAGATGCCGAGAAGGGCGACGCCTGCCTTTTTCTTCTCCGCGATCATGCCGACGACAACGGCGCGGTTTTTCGCATCGAGCGAGGCTGTGGGTTCATCGAGAAGCAGGATCGTATGCTCGGTGATGAAGCCGCGGGCGATGTTGACGCGCTGCTGCTCGCCGCCGGAGAAGGTGGCGGGCGGAAGCTGCCACAGCGCCTCCGGCAGGTTGAGCTCGGCGAGCAGCGCGCCTGCTTTTTCGCGTGCAACGACGATTTCTTCGCCGCGCGCCACGAGCGGTTCGGCCACCACGTCGATCGCCGCCACGCGCGGTACGGTGCGCAGGAACTGGCTGACATAGCCGAGTGTATCGCGGCGAACTTTGAGCACGGTGCGCGGATCGGCGGCGGCGAGATCGACGATCCGTCCATCGTGGCGGATGAGGATCTGGCCGGTATCGACGGCATAATTGCCGTAGATCATCTTGAGCAGCGAGCTCTTGCCGATGCCCGAGGGGCCTCCGAGCACGACGCATTCGCCTGACGACACGGAGAAGGCGACGTCGGAGACGACGGGCAGCCTGATGCCGTCGCGCAGGTGCATGGTGAAGCTCTTCGAGACTTCGGAAACGACGAGGGGCGTTGGCATTGTTTCTTCCTATTTTCTAACGACGGCTCAGACCTGCAGGATCGAGGAGACGAGCAGTTGCGTGTAAGGCTCCCTGGGATCGTCGAGCACGCGGTCGGTGAGACCCTGTTCGATGACGGAGCCGTCCTTCATCACCATCATGCGGTGCGAAAGCAGACGGGCGACGGCAAGATCATGGGTGACGATGATGGCCGAAAGGCCGAGATCGTTGACGAGGCCGCGCACCAGATCGAGCAGACGCGCCTGCACCGAAACGTCGAGGCCGCCGGTCGGCTCGTCCATGAAGACCAGACGCGGACCGGTGACGAGATTGCGGGCGATCTGCAGGCGTTGGCGCATGCCGCCGGAAAAGGCGCGCGGCTGATCGTCGATGCGATCGGCATCGATCTCGACGCGTTCGAGCCAGTCGATGGCGGTGGAGCGGATCTTGCCGTAGTGCCGGTCGCCGATCGCCATCAGCCGTTCGCCGACATTGGCGCCGGCCGAGACGGTCATGCGCAGCCCGTCGGCCGGGTTCTGGTGCACGAAGCCCCAGTCGGTGCGCATCAGGAAGCGGCGTTCGGCCTCGTTCATATGATAGAGGTCGCGGTAGCTGTCATCGCGCATATGGTATTCGACGCTGCCGGTCGTCGGCATCAGCCGGGTGGAGATGCAGTTGAGCAGCGTCGTCTTGCCCGAACCGGATTCGCCGACGATGGCCAGCACCTCGCCGGGCCAGAGCTCGAAGGAGACGTTCCGGCAGCCGATGCGCTTGCCGTAGAACTTCGAGAGGTCGTTGACCTTGAGAAGCGGTGTGTCGGTCATTCTGCAGCCTCCCGGGCCAGCATTTCGCCGGCATGCCCCTGGGCCCGGCGGTCTTCGCAATGGTCGGTGTCGGAGCAGACGAACATGCGCCCGCCCTTGTCGTCGAGGATGACCTCATCGAGGTAGACATCCTCTGCGCCACAGAGCGCGCAGGGCCTGTCGAAGCGCTGGATCTCGAAGGGATGGTCTTCAAAGTCCAGGCTGACGACATCGGTATAGGGCGGCACGGCATAGATACGCTTTTCGCGGCCGGCCCCGAAAAGCTGCAGCGCTTCCGATCTGTGCATCTTCGGATTATCGAACTTCGGCGTCGGCGACGGGTCCATGACGTAGCGGCCAAACACCTTGACCGGATAGGCATAGGTCGTGGCGATGCGGCCGTTGCGGGCGATATCCTCATAGAGCTTCACATGCATGAGGCCATATTCCTCGAGCGCATGCATTTTGCGCGTCTCGGTCTCGCGCGGTTCGAGGAAACGCAGCGGCTCGGGGATCGGCACCTGATAGACGAGCACCTGGCCGGGCCCGAGCTTCTCTTCCGGGATGCGGTGGCGCGTCTGGATGATCGTCGCCTCGCTGGTGCGCGTTGTCACCGCGACATTGGCGACCTTCTGGAAGAAGGCGCGGATCGAGACGGCGTTGGTCGTGTCGTCGGCGCCCTGGTCGATCACCTTCAGCACGTCATCGGGCCCGATGATCGAAGCCGTCACCTGCACACCGCCGGTGCCCCAGCCATAGGGCATCGGCATTTCTCTGCTGGCGAAGGGCACCTGGTAGCCGGGAATGGCGATCGCCTTCAAAATGGCGCGGCGGATCATCCGCTTGGTCTGTTCGTCGAGATAGGCGAAGTTGTAGCTGGCGAGATCGCTCATTCGGCCGCTTCCTTCATGTCTTCGCCACCGTTGCGGGCGGCTTCGAATTCGCGGCGCATGCGGCGGACGAGATCGAGTTCCGCCTGGAAATCCACATAATGCGGCAGCTTCAGGTGCTCGACGAAGCCCGTTGCTTGGACATTGTCGGAATGGGAGATGACGAATTCCTCGTCCTGGGCCGGCGCGGTGATGTCCTCGCCGAGCTCTTCGGCGCGAAGCGCCCGATCAACAAGCGACATTGCCATCGCCTTGCGCTCGCTCTGGCCGAAGACCAGGCCGTAGCCGCGGGTGAATTGCGGCGGCGCCTTGGCCGAGCCCTTGAACTGGTTGACCATCTGGCATTCGGTGATCTGGACGACGCCGAGCGAGACGGCGAAACCGAGCTCCGGCACGTCGAACTCCACCTCGACCGCGCCGATGCGGATCTCGCCGGTGAAGGGGTGGTTGCGGCCATAGCCGCGCTGCGTGGAATAACCGAGCGCCAGCAGGAAGCCTTCATCGCCGCGGGAAAGCGCCTGCAAGCGCAGATCGCGGGACATCGGGAATTCCATCGGCTCGCGGGTCAGATCGCCGATCTCGTGATCTTCGGGCATGTCGCCGTCAGCCTCGATCAGGCCCTCCTCGCCGAGGATTTCGGAGACGCACATGACGCGGCCGGTCTCGGCTGTGCGCTGCGCGGGCGCCTCGACCGCTTCGTCCTGAAGCAGTGAGGGATCGAGCAGCCGGTGAGTATAATCGAAAGTAGGACCAAGAAGCTGGCCCCCCGGCAGGTCCTTGTAGGTCGCCGAGATGCGCCGTTCGATCGTCATCTCAGCCGTGTCGAGCGGTTTGGAATAGCCGAAGCGCGGCAGCGTCGTGCGGTAAGCGCGCAGCAGGAAGATCGCCTCGATCATGTCTCCGCGCGACTGACGCACGGCCAGCGCGGCGAGGGTGCGGTCGAAAAGCGAGGCCTCGGCCATGACGCGGTCGACGGCGAGGGCGAGTTGTTCGACGATCTGCTCGATGCCGATCGCCGGCAGCGAACGGTCGCCGCGGCGGCGGTCGGCAAGCAGACGGTGGGCATTGGCGATGGCGGCCTCGCCACCCTTGACGGCAACATACATGAGCTCAGATCTCCGTTGCTGTGATCTTGGTGGTGCGCGGCAGACAGACGAAGCGCGTGCCCGACGTCAGCACGATGTCGATGCCGCGCGGGAAGAGCGCACGGTTCTCGGTCCAGAGCCTGAGGAAGGTCTCCGGCAGCCCCGCCGGCGCGATCTCCACGACGCTCTGGATGCCCGGACCCATCAGCGCCAGCCTGCGTCCGCCTTCGAGTTCGGGAAGTTCGATGACGACAGTCGTCGAGCGGTCGGGATATTCCTGCGTGCCTGATGCGAACAGGCCGAAGGAGCAAAGCGCAGTGCCCGCCTCAATGAAGGCAAAACGCGCATCGGCCTTTTCGGCTGTCAGGGGCGCGCCGGTGTGGAAGCCGAGCCACTCCGGCATGGCGGATTTCGCCAGTCCCGAGGTAAGCCAGACTGATGTGTCGTGGTCGCAAAGGGTGAGCGCGATCGCGCCGGCGGCAATGCCGAGCGGCGCCGGCGGAGCGATATCGGGCGCAACTGTCTGGATGGCGCCGGGACGGGCCATGCCGTCCATCAGCATCTTGAAGACGCTCTGCGCATGGAAAACCGGGTCGGCAAAACCGCCGGTCAAGGCTTCTGTCGCAAGACCCATCAGTTGTCTCCCCGTACCATGGTGAAGAAATCGACGCGGGTTGCCGCCGTCTCGTCCGCCTTGCGGCACTCAGCGACGGCGATGCGTGCGGCAATCGGCGAAAGCAGCGCCTGTTCGACGAAATCCCTGGTCGCCTCCTCCTGCCAGAGCGCATCGAAGATCGCCGCAAGGCGGGCCTTCTCCCGGTCGGTGCCGAGCGCCTGCGCATGGCCGATGGAGCCGGTCTCGAGCCGCACCGTTGCGCGCGTCACCGTCACCTCGCCGAGATTGAAAGGAGCTCCGCCGCCGCCGATGCGGCCGCGCACCATCACCAGTCCCGTCTCCGGTCCGCGCACCGGATAAGCCACGGGCTTCTGCGGCAACGCATCCCAGGCTACCTGGAGTTCGCTCCGTTCCGCACGCGCCAGCAGATCGGCGGCGCGTTTGCGCTCCGAGACCGTCTGTGACGCGGCGTCTTTCTTGTCCGCTGATATCATCGCTGCTTTCCCCGAAATGTCTATTGATATAGACAACCATACAAGCTATACCTAGCCTTAAATCGGTGTCGTGACAAGCGTGTGACATCGTGGGGCAAGGCAGGGGCAGAATGGCAGGACTGAAGCAGGTGCAGAGGCAGACAGGTGTGGCGCTCTGGCGTCAGATCGCCGATCGAATTCGCGAGTCGATCGGCAATGGAACCTATGACGAAACGGGAATGGTGCCGCCGGAAACGGTGCTGGCGCTGCAATTCGGCGTTAACAGGCATACGGTGCGCAGTGCGCTGGCGGCGCTGGCGCAGGAGGGAATCGTGCGCGCGGTGCAAGGTCGCGGCACGTTGATCGAGCGTAAGGAGCGCTTGAACTTCCCGATCACCCGGCGCACGCGCTTCACCGCCGGCATCGGCGATCAGGCGCGTGAGACGCGTGGTCTTCTGCTCGATGAGGCGCAGGAGGAGGCGAGTGCCGAGGTTGCCCGCTGGTTGGGCCTGAAACAGGGCGAGCAGGTGATCCGGCTGGAAACATTGCGCCATGCCGACAGGCGGCCGGTTTCAAAGGCGACGAGCTGGTTTCCCGCTGAACGCTTCGCGGGGATCGGCGAGGCCTACCGAAAGCATGAATCGATCACCAAGGCTTTCGCCGAGCTCGGGCTGGCGGACTACGTCCGGGCGACGACCGAGGTGACGGCCGCCCATGCTGCTACAGCCGACCTTGCCGATCTGGAACTCACCCCCGGCGCGATCCTGCTGATCGCCAAGGCAATGAACACCGATCTCGACGGCGTGCCGGTGCAATATTCGATCAGCCGTTTCGCCGCCGACCGGGTGCAGTTCACGATCGAGAACTGAGGCCAATAATTGAGGCAAGGCGTGCCGACCGCTTCCGACGGCACGCCTCATCGAATTAGACTAGTGTGCGCCGGACATATCGCCCAGAACTTCCTTGGACGCGACGGTGGAATCCGCCTTCAGCGTGTAGACCATCGGAACGCCGGTCGCGAGATTGAGGGCGAGCACGCCTTCTTTGCTCAGCTTGTCGAGCACCATGACCAGCGAGCGCAGCGAATTGCCATGGGCGGCGACCAGCACCTTTTCGCCGCGCAGCACGCGCGGCAGGATTTCCGTGAGGTAGTAAGGCCAGACACGGGCGCCGGTGTCGCGCAGGCTCTCGCCGCCCGGCGGCGGCACGTCATAGGAACGGCGCCAGATATGCACCTGTTCCTCGCCCCATTTGGCGCGCGCGTCATCCTTGTTGAGACCGGAGAGATCGCCGTAGTCGCGCTCGTTCAGCGCCTGGTCGCGGATCGTTTCGAGATCGGGCTGGCCGACCTTGTCGAGGATGAGCTTCAGCGTGTGCTGCGCGCGCACCAGCGCCGAGGTATAGGCGACGTCGAATTTGATCCCGTATTCGGCAAGTGCGGCGCCTCCCGTGTTGGCTTCCTGAATGCCGAGTTCCGTCAGATCCGGGTCCTTCCAGCCGGTGAAGAGATTCTTCAGATTCCAGTCGCTCTGGCCGTGGCGAACGAGGACGAGGGTACCGCTCATGAATATGCCTCCGTAGTATCCTTATTGGGAAGAAAGCCCGAGCACGTCGAGCATGGAATAGAGCCCCGGCTTCTTGTCGCGCGCCCAGAGCGCCGCCTTGATTGCGCCGCGCGCGAAGATCGAACGGTCGGCCGCACTGTGCGAAAGGCTGACGATTTCGCCTTCGCCGGCAAAAAGAACGGAATGTTCGCCGATGACCGAGCCGCCGCGCATCGTCGCAAAACCGATCATGCCCGCCTCGCGGGGGCCGATATGGCCGTCGCGCACCCTGACCGATTTCGACGCGAGATCGATATTGCGGCCTTTTGCAACGGCCTCGCCGAAGAGAAGGGCGGTTCCGGAAGGGGCATCCACCTTGCGCTTGTGGTGCATTTCCAGGATTTCGATGTCCCAGTCTGCAGGATCGAGCGCCCGCGCTGCCTGCTCGGCCAGCACGCTGAGCAGATTGACGCCGAGGCTCATATTGCCTGACTTGACGATGCGGGCATGGCGGGCCGCTGCGGCGATCTTCGCATTGTCCTCGGTCGAGCAGCCCGTCGTGCCGACCACGTGAACGATGCGGGCCTGAGCGGCGAGGCCGGAGAATTCCACGGTTGCGGCAGGCGCGGTGAAGTCGAGCACGCCCTCGGCATGCAGGAAGGCCTGGAGCGGATCGTCGCCGATGATGACGCCGGTCGGCCCGAGCCCGGCAATTTCGCCGGCATCCTTGCCGACAAAGGGCGAGCCGGCGCGCTCGACCGCGGCATGCAGCACCACGTCCTCGATGGAATGAATGAGCCGGATCAGCGTCTGCCCCATGCGCCCAGCTGCGCCGACCACCACCAGTTTCATCGCAGCATCGCTCATGTCAGTCTCACCAGGTTAGTATGAATCCGAGGCCGAGGGCCTCTGCAGGTTGTTGAGGCGAGCGTAAAGACCGTCGCTGACCTTCGCAAGCGTCTCATGATTGCCTTCCTCGACCACCCGACCCTGCTGCATGACGACGATCTTGTCGGCGCGCACGACGGTCGAAAGCCGATGGGCGATGACGACGACGGTGCGCCCGGTCATCGCCTCGTCGAGCGCCTTCTGCACGGCAGCCTCGGATTCGGTGTCCAGCGCGGAGGTCGCTTCGTCGAGCAGCAGGATCGGCGCGTTGCGCACCAAAGCCCGCGCGATCGACAGCCGCTGCCGCTGGCCGCCCGAAAGCGTCACGCCGTTTTCGCCGACCGGCGTATCGTAACCCTGCGGCTGCGCCGAGATGAAATCATGCGCATAGGCAAGCCGGGCCGCCTCTTCCACCTCGGCATCGGTCGCTTCCGGCCGGCCATAGCGGATATTGTCGCGGATCGTGCCTTCGAACAGGTAGGGCTGCTGCGAAACATAGGCGAGCTGCTGGCGCAGCGACTTCTTGGTGATGTGGGCGATATCCTGCCCATCGATCAGTATCTCGCCTTCGCGCGGATCGTAGAAGCGCGGAATGAGGCTGATGACGGTGGATTTGCCGGCACCCGAGGGGCCGACGAGCGCCGTGGTGGTTCCGCCCTCGGCGACGAAGCTGACGCCGTTCAGCACGCTTTCATTGCCGTAGGCGAAGGAAACATTGCGGAATTCGATCCTGGCCTGCGTCACCGTCAGCGGCTGGGCATCCGGCAGGTCGCGCTGGCGCGGCTCCATGTCGAGCAGTTCGTAGATCATCCGTGCATTGACGACGGCGCGTTCCATCTGCACCTGCAGCCGGGCAAGGCGGCGGGCCGGGTCATAGGCAAGCAGCAGCGCCGTCACGAAGGAGAAGAAGGCGCCTGGGGCGACATTGTAATAGATCGAACGATAGGCGGCATAGGCAAGCACGCTGGCGACGGCAAAGCCTGCGAAGCTCTCCGTCAGCGGCGAGGTGCGCTCGGAAAGCCGGGCAATCCGGTTCGCCCGGTTCTCGGCGGCCGTGATGAGTTTGTTGACCTTGTTCTCCAGTTCCTCTTCCATCGTGAAGGCTTTGACGATGGCAATACCCTGGATCGTCTCCTGCATGGCCCCCAGCACGTGGCTGTTCAGATGCACGGCCTCGCGGGTTGCCGAGCGAAGGCGTTTGGAAACATAACGCAGTGCATAGAGCAGCGGCGGCGCCATGATGAAGACGGCGAGGCTGAGCAGCGGGTCCTGCAGGACCATCACGCCGATCAGCGAAACGAAGGTCAGGAGGTCGCGCACCGTCGAGGTGATCGTCAGGTTGAGCACGTCACGGATGCCGCTGACGTTCTGGCTCACCTGCGCGGCGATATGAGCCGAGCGTGCCTCGCTAAAAAAGCCAACGGAAAGCGTCATCAGATGCGCATAGAGGCGGCGCTGATAGCGGGCGACGATATTGTTGCCGACCTTGGAAAGCGCCACGGCCTGGCCGTAGCTGGCAAAGCCGCGCAGCACGAAGGCGACGAAGATCGAAAGACAGATGATCCAGACGACGTCGGCGCGGCGATTGGCGAAGGCCTCGTCGATGATCGCCCGCATGATCCAGGCGGTGAACGCCGTCGAAAGCGCCACGACCACGAGGCAGGCGATTGCGAAGACATAACCCCAGAGATGGTCGCGGCCGTTTTCAGCGATGATGCGCTTCAGGATGCCGGTGACGGTATCACTGCTGACGCTCTGCTTTCTGCTTTCCACGGCTTCCAAATATCAAGCTTCCTGTCCGAGACTGAGCGCGTCGTGAACGTGGCGCGCACTTTGGCCGGCTCTATAAAGAGTTGGGACTGGTTTGGCTAGACCGCGGCGCGGCCCGGAGGGACACGCGCTGGCTCAGCGCCGCCAGCGGCGGCCTTCCGTCGATACGCCGAAATTGGCCGGCATGCGCGCATAGGACGAAAGCCCGGCGAGCGCCGCCAGCGGATGCGTCACGACATAGGTGGGGATGGTGCGAAGCAGCGCGCTATGCGGCGCCTTGTCCTCGAAAGCCTGCCGGAATTCCGGTTTCTTCAGCGCCGGGAGGATCTTTTGCGAGATACCGCCGGAGAGATAGACACCGCCGCGCGCCATGAACACCATCGCCATGTCGCCCGCCACGCGGCCGAGATAGGTGGCAAACAGCGAAACGGTCTCGACGGCGGCCTTGTCGCTGCCATCAAGCGCATGTGAGGTGATCTCGGCCGGATCCTTCATCGTCGGCTGGATGCCGTCGACCACGCAGATGGCGTTGTAGAGATTGACGAGGCCGCGTCCGCAGAGGATCTGTTCGGCCGAAACACGTCCTTCGATCGTCTCGACATGCGGAAAGATCTCATAATCGCGCTTGCTGCGTGGCCCGAGATCGATATGGCCGCCTTCGCCGGGGACCGGGATCCAAGTATGCTGGGCATGCACGAGCCCGCCGACGCCGAGGCCGGTGCCAGGTCCGAGCACGACGCGCGAGGCGACCATGTCGCCGGTGGCGCTGCCGATACGTTCGCGGTTTTCATCCGACAGGGCGGCGATCGCCAGCGCCTGCGCCTCGAAATCATTGACGACGAGCACGTCCTCGATGCCGAGGCCCTCGATCATCGTCTTTGGCCGCACCACCCAGTCGCAATTGGTCAGGGGGATCTCGTCGTCGTTGATCGGGCCGGCGACAGCGAGGATCGCCGAGCGCGGCTGCACCGCTGTTTTGTCGAGCACGCCCTTTTGGATCGCTTCGTCGATCGTGGCGAAATCCGCCGTGCGCACGTTCGGAAACTGCTTCGGTTCGGCATAGGCGTCGGTCAGGATGGAGAAGCGGGCATTGGTGCCGCCGATATCGCCGATCAGGATCGGGAAGGGAAGCGGAGCGGTGCTGTGGCTGGGTTTGGGCATGGCCGGTTCCGTGCTGATCAGGCTTCGAGTGTGGGAAGGAGCTTTATAGCGGTCGCGTGGTTGAGTGCCATCGGAATGTCGTAGACGATGGCGAGCCGCATCAGCGCCTTCACGTCGACATCATGCGGCATCGGCGTCAGCGGGTCGACGAAGAAAATCAGCGCGTCGACCTCGCCGGTCGAGATCAGCGCGCCGATCTGCTGGTCGCCGCCGAGCGGCCCGCTTTTCAGCCTGGTGACGTCGAGATCGGGAGCGGCATCGAGCACGCGACCGCCGGTGGTACCTGTCGCGACGATCTTCCAGCGCGAAAGAAGGTCCTGATTGGCGCGGGCGAACGCCGCCATGTCGTCCTTCTTCTGGTCATGCGCGATCAGCGCAAGGCACTTGCTGCCGGCCATGAAGTGATTCTCCGCCCCAACAATTCAATCGATTTGATCGCTTTATACCAAGTATTTGCGATTTGAAAGACAATGCGTCCGCCCCTTCATTGGATCGCCGGCTTGTCGTTCGGGACCGGGCCGACATCTGGCAACCCCTCGTCGTCATCAGCCGGCGCGGCTGCCGGAGCGGCGGCGAACGCGCTTACGGCGGAAGGCCCGCCATAGGTGGCAGCCTGCATCGAAGCGACGGAAGCGGCATCGAGCACGGCAGAGCAGGCCTTCGGCAGGTCGGAGACCATCATCTCACGCGGCGGCTTCGGCGGCTTGGCGCCGGGCTTGGGCGGTTTCGGCGGCGCCCAAGGTGCCGGGGTGAACCAATAGGCGAGCGACTTGTCGCAGCCGTCTCCTGAGGCGACGGGAGCTTGCGGCGTGCATCCGGCAGCACCGGGCGGGCATTTGATGCGGATGTGGAAATGCGAGTCGTGGCCGTATATCGGCCGCAGCTTACCAAGGTTGGTGCGGTCACCGGTCCAGGTGTCGCACATCTTCTTCTTGATCGCCGGATTGACGAAGATGCGCTCCACTTCGGGATAGCTCGCCGCCAGCATCAAAAGCCGCGCCCGCGATTCCGTCCATACTTTGGGGTTGACGGTGAGGAACTTGTCCTTCTGCAGCATGCTGGTGAAGGGCAGGTCCTCGCGCTCTTGCGCGGTCATGCGGCGCGCCGGCATCGGGGTGAACCAGATATCGGCATCGAGGCCGATCTGGTGCGAGGAATGGCCGTTGAGCATCGGCCCGCCGCGCGGCTGGGCGACATCACCGACGAGGATGCCCGGCCAGCCGGCATATTTGACCGCATCCTGCGAAAACCGTTCCAGGAGCGCGATCATCGCCGGGTTGCCCCAGCGGCGGTTGCGCGAAAGCCGCATCGCCTGCCAGGTCGGCCCGTCGGTCGGCAGTGCCACCGCGCCGGTCATGCAGCCCTTTGCATAAAAGCCGATCGGCTGCGCCGGCCCCTGCGTCGGCAGGCTGACGCCTGCGAACAGCGCCTTGGCGCTGCCGGGGCTCGGCGTTTTCTGCTCGGCGACGACATCGCCGGCGGCAAGGCCGGCTCCAATCGCGCCGGCAAGCGCCAGTCTGCCGAATGTTCTGAAAGCCTGAACGAAGCCGAAAGCCATACTGTTTCCTTGAAGCGCTGCCGAAGTGATTTGCCGCGAATCTATCGTGAAAAGCGATTTTGGTGAATCGATGTTTTGGCTAGCGGCGACAGGCGGCGGCGGTGACGGATCGCCGCAGCGTTGCGGCCGCCTGCAATTCCGATGAGGTCTTCAACCTTGGCGCGGCAAAGCAAGGTCAAAATTTCGCGAGCCCGGCAAAAACCAAACTCTCTCCTGTTTTTCGCCTGTATTTTTCGTATTGTCGAACCCACCAATAATTAGGGGAAAGCGTGAATGGCGGCTTTGTGGTCGAAGATCGGTTTGTTTTTGACGCTTGCGGGAGCCTTAGCGCCCATGACGGCAACAGCTCAGGACCAGCCCTTTCAGATTGGCAGCTCGGTCATCAGCGAGATGAAGTACAAGCCGGGCTTTGCGCATTTCGACTACGTCAATCCCGATGCTCCAAAAGGTGGAGATCTGCGTCTTTCCGCCAGCGGCGCCTTCGACACCTTCAACCCTCTGCTGGCAAAAGGCCAAACGGCGATAGGCCTGTCTCTTGCTTACGACACGCTGATGAAGCCGGCCGATGACGAACTTCTCGTCTCTTACGGTCTGCTTGCCGAGGGGCTATCCTATCCCGATGACGTCTCCAGCGCGACCTTTCGCCTGCGCAAGGAAGCAAAATGGGCGGACGGTCAGCCGGTAACTCCGGAAGATGTCATTTTCAGCCTGGACAAGACTAAGGAATTGAACCCCGTCGCCGGGAACTACTACCATCACGTCGTCAAAGCGGAAAAGACCGGCGAGCGGGATGTGACCTTCACCTTTGATGAGAAGAACAACCGCGAATTGCCCAACATTCTCGGCCAGTTAATGATTGTGCCGAAACATTGGTGGGAAGCGCCCGGAGCGGATGGCAAGCCGCGTGACATTACCAAAACGACGCTGGAGCCCGTAATGGGGTCCGGGCCTTACAAGATTGCTTCCTTCTCGCCCGGCGCAACGATCCGCTATGAGCTGCGTAACGACTATTGGGGCAAGGACCTCAATGTGAATGTCGGCCAGAACAATTTCCGCAATGTCATCTACACCTATTTCGGTGACCGCGATGTTGAGTTCGAAGCCTTTCGCGCCGGCAATAGCGACTATTGGCAGGAGACAACGGCTGCCCGCTGGGCAACTGGATATGATTTTCCTGCAGTGAAGGAAGGACGCGTCAAGAAGGAAGAGGTTGCAAATCCCCTGCGCTCCACCGGCATTCTGCAGGCTCTTGTGCCGAATATGCGGCGTGACCTCTTCAAGGATATCAGGGTCCGCGAGGCGCTGAACTACGGCCTCGATTTCGAGGAGTTGAACCGCACCGTTGCCTTTAACAGTTACAAGCGCATCGACAGCTATTTCTGGAATACCGAGCTCGCCTCCTCCGGTCTGCCGCAGGGGCGGGAGCTGGAAATTCTGCAAGGCATGAAGGACAAGGTTCCGCCCGAGGTCTTCACGACGCCGTATACCAATCCCGTTGGCGGCGATCCGCAGAAGAGCCGCGACAACCTCCGAAAGGCGATTGCTCTTCTGAAAGAAGCCGGCTGGGAGCTGAAGGGCAATCGCATGGTCAATACCAAGACCGGCCAGCCAATGAGTTTCGAGATATTATTGTCGAGTCCCATGTTGGAGCGCTGGGCAGTGCCTTATGCCAGCAATCTCAAGAAAATTGGCATAGATGCGCGAGTTCGGACAGTCGACGCTTCGCAAGCTGTCAACCGCGAACGCAGCTTTGACTTCGATATGATCTGGAATGTCTGGGCGGAGACAATGAATCCGGGCAACGAGCAAGCCGACTATTGGGGATCCGGCTCTGTCAACCAGCAGGGTTCTCGCAACTACGCCGGCATTGCCAACCCAGCCGTCGATGAGCTCATCCGCATGATTATCTTCGCGCCGAACCGCGATGAACAGGTCGCTGCGATCAAGGCAATGGACCGGGTCTTGCTGGCAAATCACTACGTCATCCCGCTGTTCTACCGCGATACCGTTAATATTGCCTATTGGAACACAGTCACGCATCCTGCCGAATTTCCGGCCTACAGCCTTGGTTTCCCCGATGCCTGGTGGTCGGCCTCGGCAAAATGAGCGGGCTTGCATTAACGGGGCCCTGGGCTCCAAATGGCACGAGCGAATCACGACAAGCCGGCGGGGCCGGCAAGGGAAGGCTGGCGGATTGAGCGGCATTGGACTGAACGGCGTGCAGACAAGAAATACTTTCCCGGAGGCTGAAGGCTGATGGGTGCCTATGTCATTCGCCGCCTGCTTTTGATGATCCCGACCATTATCGGCATCATGGCAATTTCCTTCATCGTCGTTCAATTTGCACCCGGCGGCCCGGTCGAGCAGGTGATTGCCCAGCTGACCGGCCAGGCCGACAGCGCCGATCAGCGCCTGTCCGGCGGCGGCGATCTCCTCGGTGGCGGCGGCAGCGACGAAGGTTCGAAGTATCGCGGCGCCCAAGGGCTTGATCCGGAGCTGATCGCCAAGCTCGAAAAACAGTTCGGCTTCGACAAGCCGCCGCTGACGCGCTTTGGCGAGATGATGTGGAATTACATCCGCTTCGATTTCGGCGAGAGCTTCTTCCGCAACACCTCCGTGCTCGACCTCATCAAGGAGAAGCTACCGGTATCGATCTCGCTCGGCATCTGGATCCTGATCTTCTCCTACGCCATCTCCATCCCGCTCGGCATCCGCAAGGCGGTCAAGGACGGATCGACCTTCGACGTCTGGACCTCGGGCGTCATCGTCATTGGCTATGCCGTTCCGAGCTTTCTCTTCGGCATCCTGCTGATCGTGCTTTTCGCCGGCGGTTCCTTCTACGACTGGTTTCCGCTGCGCGGCCTCGTTTCCGACAATTTCGGTGAGCTCGCCTGGTGGCAGAAGCCACTCGATTATTTCTGGCACCTCACTCTGCCGCTGATCTCGCTTTCGCTAGCCGCCTTTGCTACCACGACGCTCTTGACCAAGAATTCCTTCATCGAGGAGATCAAGAAGCAATATGTCGTCACCGCCCGCGCCAAAGGCTTGAACGAGCGGCAGGTGCTCTACGGCCATGTTTTCCGCAACGCCATGCTGATCATCATCGCCGGTTTTCCCGGCGCCTTCATCTCCGCCTTCTTCACCGGCTCGCTGCTGATCGAAAACATCTTCTCGCTCGATGGCCTCGGCCGCCTCGGCTATCTCTCGGTGGTCAACCGGGATTATCCGATCGTCTTCGCGACACTCTATATCTTCTCGCTGCTCGGTCTCTTCGTCAGCCTGATTTCCGACCTGATCTACACCTGGATCGATCCGCGCATCGATTTCGAGCGGAGGGATGTCTGATGGACGCCGCCGCAAACCCCGCCACCGCAACCCCGGTCAAACCGCCGCGCAAGGGCCTGCTGTCGCCGACCAACATCCGCCGCTGGAAGAATTTCCGGGCGAACGGCCGCGGCTACTGGTCGCTGTGGCTGTTCCTGCTGCTGTTCGTGCTCAGCCTCTTTGCCGAGTTCCTCGCCAACGACCGGCCGATCATCGCCTCCTACAAGGGCGAAATCCTGTTTCCCGTCCTGATCGACTATCCCGAGGAAAAATTCGGCGGCTTCCTCGCCGAAACCGACTACCGCTCCTCGGTGATATCGGACGAGATCAACGCCAATGGCTGGATGATCTGGCCGCCGATCCGCTATTCCTACCGCTCGGTCAACTCGAACATTCCGCATTCGGCGCCGACCGCCCCCTTCTGGCTGATGACCAAGGAGGAACGCTGCTCCGGTTATCCGCAAGGGGCGAATGATCCCGGCTGCACGCTCGGCAATCTCAACTGGCTCGGCACCGATGACCAGGCGCGTGACGTGCTGGCGCGCGTCATCTACGGCTTCCGCATATCGGTGCTGTTCGGCCTGGCGCTGACCATCTGCTCGGCAATCATCGGCGTGACGGCAGGGGCGGTGCAGGGCTATTTCGGCGGCTTGACCGATCTCCTGCTGCAGCGCTTCATCGAGATCTGGTCGTCGATGCCGGTGCTTTACATCCTGCTGATCATCGCCGCGATCCTGCCGCCCGGCTTCTTCGTGCTGCTCGGCATCATGCTGCTCTTCTCCTGGGTCAGCTTCGTCGGCGTGGTGCGCGCCGAATTCCTGCGCGCCCGCAATTTCGAATATGTCCGCGCCGCCCGCGCGCTCGGCGTCAACAACCGCACCATCATGTGGCGCCACCTGCTGCCGAACGCCATGGTGGCGACACTCACCTTTCTGCCCTTCATCCTCTCCGGCTCGATCACGACGCTGACCTCGCTCGATTTCCTCGGCTTCGGCATGCCGCCGGGCTCGCCTTCGCTCGGCGAAATGATCGCCCAGGGCAAGACCAACCTGCAGGCGCCCTGGCTCGGGCTGACGGCCTTCTTCGCCATGTCGATCATGCTTTCCCTTTTGATCTTCATCGGCGAAGCCGTGCGCGACGCCTTCGATCCGAGGAAGACGTTTCAATGAGTGACATGACAGAACCGCTCCTTTCCGTCCGCGATCTCTCGGTTGCCTTTCATCAGGGCGGCGAAGCCTCGCTTGCCGTCGATCGGATCTCCTTCGATATCGCCAAAGGCGAGGTCGTGGCGCTCGTCGGCGAATCCGGCTCCGGCAAATCGGTGTCGGCCAACTCGATCCTGCGGCTTCTGCCTTATCCCTCGGCAAGCCATCCCTCCGGCGAAATCCTGTTCAAGGGCAAGGATCTCTTGAAGGCATCGGAGCGGGCGCTGCGCGAGGTGCGCGGCAACGACATCACCATGATCTTCCAGGAGCCGATGACCTCGCTCAATCCGCTTCACACGATCGAGAAGCAGATCGCCGAGATCCTCGCCCTGCACCAAGGGCTTACCGGCCAGCCGGCGCGCGAACGGGTGCTGGAATTGTTGAACCAGGTCGGCATCCGCGAGCCTGAGAAGCGGTTGAAGGCCTATCCGCACGAACTCTCCGGCGGTCAGCGCCAGCGCGTCATGATCGCCATGGCGCTTGCCAACCGGCCGGAACTACTGATCGCCGACGAGCCGACCACGGCGCTCGACGTCACAGTGCAGGCGCAGATCCTCGAGCTTCTCCGGCAGTTGAAGACGGCACACGGCATGTCGCTGCTGTTCATCACCCACGATCTCGGCATCGTGCGCAAATTCGCCGACCGCGTCTGCGTCATGACCAAGGGCCGGATTGTTGAAACCGGGACGGTCGAGGAAGTCTTCGCCAATCCGAAGCACGATTATACCCGCCATCTGCTCGCTTCCGAACCGCGCGGCGAGCCGCCGCTCGCCGACCCGTCGAAACCGGTGGTGATGGAAGGTTCGGATATCCGCGTCTGGTTCCCGATCAAGGCGGGGCTGATGCGCCGCGTCGTCGATCATGTGAAGGCCGTCGACGGCATCGATCTTTCGTTGCGCGCCGGCCAGACGCTCGGCGTCGTCGGCGAATCCGGCTCCGGGAAGACCACGCTCGGCCTGGCGCTCACCCGGCTGATCTCTTCACAGGGCCGGATCGCCTTTATCGGCAAGGATATAGCCGGCTATTCGTTCAATGAGATGCGACCGCTGCGCAATCAGTTGCAGATCGTCTTCCAGGATCCCTACGGTTCGCTCAGCCCCCGCATGTCGGTCGGCGATATCATCGCCGAAGGCCTGAAGGTGCATGAGCGCGCCTTGAGCGCCGAAGAGCGCGACCAGCGCGTCTGCTGGGCGCTGGAGGAGGTTGGCCTCGATCCCCTGACCCGCTGGCGCTATCCGCATGAATTCTCCGGCGGCCAGCGCCAGCGCATCGCCATTGCACGGGCCATGGTGCTGAAGCCGCGTTTCGTCATGCTCGACGAACCGACCTCCGCGCTCGACATGAGCGTACAGGCCCAGGTGGTAGATCTGCTGCGCGATCTGCAAAAGAAGCACGACCTCGCCTATCTCTTCATCAGCCATGACCTGAAAGTAGTGAAGGCGCTTGCCAACGACGTCATCGTCATGCGGTTCGGCAAGGTGGTGGAGCAGGGACCGTCCGCGGAAATCTTCCGCGCGCCGAAGGACGATTACACCAAAGCGCTGATGGCGGCGGCCTTCAACATCGAGGCGGTGCCGACGCCCGCCGTACAGCAGTAAAGAAGATCATGTCCGCACTTTCTCCCGTTCTCGTCGATCTCAAATTCAACCCCGAAGGTGTTGCCCGCGCGCTGAAGACGGCTTTTCCCGATCGCGGCAGCATCAATGTCGCCGATACGGTCGATCGCGCGCGTGATCTCCGTGCCGTCGAATATGCTCTTCTCTGGAAGCCAGATGCCGATCTTTTCAGCCGGGCGCCAAACCTCAAGGTCATCTTCTCGGGCGGCGCCGGTGTCGATCACATCATCGGCATGGCCGGTCTGCCTGACATTCCGATCGTCCGTTTCGTCGACCGCAGCCTGACAACCCGGATGACCGAATGGGTCGTCATGCAGTGCCTGATGCATCTGCGCGCGCAATATGCCCATGACATCAAGCAGCGGCGGCGCGAATGGGCCAAACTGATTGCGCCGGAAGCGGCGGAGGTGACCGTCGGCGTCATGGGGCTCGGTATTCTGGGCCAGGATGCGGTCGCCAAGCTGAAAGTGATGGGTTTCAACGTCATCGGCTGGTCGCGCACCCGCAAGACAATCGAGGGCGTTGAGACCTTCGACGCGGGCGAACTGGACCGGTTTCTCGCCAAGACCGACATTCTGGTCGGCCTGCTGCCACTGACGCCTGAGACGACGGGCTTCTATGATAGCGGGCTATTTAAGAAGCTCCGCCGCGACGGTGCGCTGGGACAGCCGGTCTTCATCAATGCCGGCCGCGGCAAGAGCCAGATCGAGGCCGACATCGTCTCGGCCGTCGGGGAGGGGACCCTCGGCGGCGCTTCTCTCGACGTTTTCGAAGTGGAGCCGCTCGCCACCGACAGCCCGTTGTGGGCATTGGAGAACGTCTTCATCACCCCGCACGACGCGGCGGTCTCCGAAGAGAACGCGCTGTTCCGCCATGTCGAGACGCAGATCGCCCGTTTTGAGCGCGGCGAGCCGCTGCAGTTCGTGATCGATCGCGCCGCCGGTTATTAGATTTAAGCGGCATCTCGCGCCAAAGCTGCGGCGGTTTGGCTATTCCCAAGACCGCGGCGCGTTTGAGCCCGGAACCTTCCAGACGGCCACCCGTTTTCCTTGCGAAGTTCTTTGCGGTCGGATCGGCCGCCAAGGCAGTGAAGGAGACGATGATGGCGCATCAGACCGAAACACGCTGGGAAAAATCCGACGGAAAGCTTCACAAGGAACAGCAAATCCCGCCGGTCAAGGCAAAGCAGGGGCGTATGGGTTATCGTATCCTGACCGTGCTGCTCGTGGCGCTGATCCTTGCTTTCGTGGTCTGGATTCCAGTCGAGATCTGGGGCCGCCGCGAGGCGAACGAGGTGGCGCCGCAGCAGCCCGGCCAACAGCTCCAGCAGCAGTCGGACGCAGCACGCGCGCCGACCATGCAGAATGGCAATGCGGTCCCGACCGAGGCGCCGCAAACGGCACCGGCCCCGAATACCGCTCCTGTGGCCCCGGCTCAACCTCCGGCCCAATAGGCGTTCGACAGATGATCTCCCGCATCCCGTCGCCGCCATGCGGCGGGATGTTTATGTTTTGTCTGGACTTTCTTCGCCGATTTTTCGATAAGAAGGCGCACGAGCCGGTTTCGTGCGCCGGCTCGGAACTTGGCAGCACCTGACCGGAGTGGACAGGGGCAGGAATCTCATGGCCAAGACCGATATCGCGAGACGCGTCTACAATCACGCCTGGAAACTCGACCCGATCATCCGCAGCCTGATCGATACCGACTTCTATAAGCTGCTGATGCTGCAGATGATCTGGAAGCTCTATCCTGATGTGAACGCCTCCTTCACCCTGATCAACCGCACCAAGCGCGTACATCTCGCCGAAGAGATCGATGCGGGCGAATTGCGGGAGCAGCTCGATCATGCGCGCACGCTGCGGCTCTCCAAGAAGGAGATGATCTGGCTGGCGGGTAACAGTTTCTACGGCCGCGCGCAGATCTTCGAGCCGGAATTCCTGGCCTGGCTGTCCAATTTCCAGCTCCCTGAATACGAGCTGTCGAAGAAGGACGGGCAATATGTGCTGGACTTCCATGGGTCCTGGAAGGAAACCACCATGTGGGAGATCCCGGCGCTCGCCATCGTCAACGAACTGCGTTCGCGTTCGGCGATGAAGGCGCTCGGCCCTTTCACGCTGGATGTGCTCTACGCCCGCGCCAAGGCGAAGATGTGGTCGAAGGTCGAGCGGCTGAAGGAATTGCCCGGCCTGCGCATCTCCGATTTCGGCACCCGCCGCCGCCACAGCTTTCTCTGGCAGCGCTGGTGCGTCGAGGCGCTGAAGGAAGGTATCGGTCCGGCCTTCACCGGCACCAGCAATGTATTGCTGGCGATGGATTCCGATCTCGAGGCGGTCGGCACCAATGCCCACGAACTGCCGATGGTGGCAGCCGCCCTGGCGCAGACCGATGAGCAACTGCGCAATGCCCCTTACAAGATCCTGCGCGACTGGAACAAGCTCTATGGCGGCAACCTGCTGATCGTCCTGCCGGACGCCTTCGGCACTGCGGCCTTCCTGCGCGACGCCCCCGAATGGGTCGCCGACTGGACCGGCTTCCGCCCGGACAGCGCGCCGCCGATCGAAGGCGGTGAAAAGATCATCGACTGGTGGAAGAAGATGGGCCGCGATCCGCGCCAGAAGCTGTTGATCTTCTCCGACGGTCTCGATGTCGACGCCATCATCGACACTTACCGGCATTTCGAAGGCCGCGTGCGCATGAGCTTCGGCTGGGGAACCAACCTGACGAATGATTTTGCCGGCTGCGCGCCGACGGAAATCTCAGGCCTCAATCCGATCTCGATCGTCTGCAAGGTCAGCGACGCCAACGGCCGTCCGGCGGTAAAACTCTCCGACAATCCGCAGAAGGCTACCGGCGAACCGGCGGAGGTCGAACGCTACCTGAAATTCTTCGGCGCCGAGGATCGGGTCGATCAGACCGTCCTGGTATAGGCACGAGGTGAGGCGCAGCCATGACGGGGCGCATCGATATGCCCCGCCATCGCATCCTCGATCGACCAGCCGAAGCGCCAGGCGTCAAACATCGCATACCATTCCTGAAAATCGGTGATCGGCAGCACATCCGGCTTCGACATCGGATTGTCCGCCAGGCTGCGGCCGCGAGCACGATCGCGCACGCCACGCTCCTGCATCTCAAGCAGATTCTCGAACATCATCACCCGGCCTCCCGTTCCATGGGTTTATGCAATCATGCTAATGAAGCATTGTCGAGTCCGGATGTGGGCATTCCGGTTTTTCACAGGATTAGCCCCATTTCGCTATTTCAGGGCGATCGCAGCCGACTTCGGATCGATCTGGCGAAACGGATAGGGCGTGACGGGGAGGCCCGGCTTCTTGGCTGGGGTCCGCCACCGAGCCTCCCGGCTGACCGAATCTCTGAAAGCGGCAGCACTGACAATTGCCGCTTTCCGCTCGCGCCGATCCAACGGTGATGAAGGCGAAAGTTAACTAGTGGTTAATATCCACCGGCCCCGTCTCAATCCGGCGCAATCCCCAGCTGAACCCGACGGATTTCAGGCGGCCAGTCTGCGAAACCGCGTTCTGATCCGGTCGAGGTAATAATGTCCGGGAGACGCCGCCGCCGTCATCGCATGGGCTTCCGAAGAGGGCACGCCTTCGAACAGACGCTCCTCGCCGTTCTTGAAGCAGATCCTGAGCCGGCCGTCTTCCTGGCTGAAATAGACGGATTTGATGATCTTCGACTTCACCGAAAGTTCTTCCACCTGTTTTACCTCTGTTTTTGGTTTGGCAGAACCTAAACCCAAACGTGCAAAGACGCGGTGAAGCAGCGTGGTAAAAATTCAGGAATCTTTCTGGTCAGCGCTACACTTCGTTTAATGAGATCGAGCCTTCGCTTCCTTGCAGACTGTGGAAGAGCGTGCCAATATCACGATGAACTTTACGCCATCTTCGATCTGATTGCCGCCAATCCCCGTGGCGCGTGAACGGCATGAAATTTCTCCTCCGATGCGCATTCATCCGTTCAAGGCCCATCTCGTCGTCTATATGGTTACAGAGAGCGAGGATGTTCTCATTGTCCGTATTCGCCATGGACACGAAGCTTGGGCCGCCCAGGCTTAAAATTCAATCTTGGAAGATCCAGATGTGAAAATGGCGGACAGGGAGGGATTCGAACCCTCGGTACGCTTTCACGTACACACGCGTTCCAGGCGTGCGCCTTAAACCACTCGGCCACCTGTCCTTTGGCGTTCGCGCCCGGATAGGTGCAAATCGTCGGAACGGCGCGATATATACCGATGAATTTTTGCCGATCAACCCAAATCTAACAGTTTTTTGACTTCTTCCGATAAAACTCCGCTCGGCCCATCCCATTGTGCTTCACCTCAGCGATGACTATGTAATTCTCAAGGTGGAGAATGGCGCGGGCTCGCCGGAATTATCCGGCATATCGAAGCGTCGGAGGGATTGATGCGTTTCCTGTTGCGTCTGGCGAGTCTTGTCGCGCTTGCGGCAGCCGTTATTGCCGGGACCATCGATTCGATCCAGTCGGTTGCCGCCTCCGCCGTGATCATGACGCCGATGTCGGATGCCTGGCAGGATGTGAGCCCGGACACGCTGACGTCGCTGCAATCCGCGCTTTCCTACTATATCCACCCGCGCTTCTATGCCTTCATCTTTCAGTGGCTGATGCTGCAGCCGGCCTTTGCGGTTTTTCTGGTGATCGCGCTGCTTCTTTGGATGGTCGGCTACAAGAAACCGCAAGTGTCCGGCCGCTTCATCGCATAGCCGATCGGTTTGAGCCGGTGCGATGCGGCGAAGGCTGATACGGCCCTCCGCGGCTTTGGCATCTGCCGGCGGATTGGCTAGAAAAACCGCAGCCTTGATGGGGAAATGTCCAAAAAACAGCCGGGAAGAACTGATTTTCAGCAATCGCTGCAAATCTTTACCGCCTGAAAAATTTCTGGTGAATTTTTCCGTGAGCCATGCAAGGATGCGCGCAGCCAGGCCTCCGGGGGGAGGTCGGTGGTTCCGCAGACATGTCCGAAAAGGGCTTGCGGGAGGACCCCTAACGAATAGCAACAACAGGGCTGCACAATGAAAAAATCCCTTCTCACTCTCCTTGCCGTGGCTGCCATGTCGACGACGGCGCTTGCCGCCGATGTCAAGCCGGCGCTGGTTTACGGCACCGGCGGGAAGTTCGATAAGTCTTTCAACGAAGCGGCCTATAACGGCGCCGAGAAGTTCAAGGCCGAGACCGGCATTGCCTATCGCGACTTCGAGCCGACCGGCGACACCCAGGGCGAACAGGCCATCCGCAACTTCGCAAGCCGCGGCTTCAACCCCGTGGTCGCCGTTTCCTTCGCCTGGACTTCGGCCATTGAGAAGGTCGCAGCCGAATTCCCCGATACCAAATTCATCATCGTCGACTCCGTCGTGGACAAGCCGAACGTCCGCTCGGTCGTCTACAAGGAAGAAGAAGGCTCCTATCTCGTCGGCATTCTCGCCGGCATGGCCTCCAAGACCGGCAAGGTCGGCTTCGTCGGCGGCATGGACATTCCGCTGATCCGCAAATTCGAATGCGGCTATGAGCAGGGCGCTCGCGCCGCCAAGGCCGATATCCAGGTTTTCCAGAACATGACCGGCACGACGGGCGCTGCCTGGAATGACCCGGTTCGTGGCGGTGAGCTCACCAAGAACCAGATCGACCAGGGCGCGGATGTCATTTACGCGGCGGCCGGCGCCACCGGCCTCGGCGTGCTGCAGACCGCGGCCGACAACAAGAAGCTCTCGATCGGCGTCGACTCCAACCAGAACCATCTGCATCCGGGCTCGGTGCTGACCTCGATGGTCAAGCGCGTCGACCTCGCCGTCTACAACGCCTACACCGACACCAAGAACGACAAGTTCACCGGCGGCGTCCAGGCGCTCGGGGTCAAGGAAGATGGTGTTGGCGCGGCGATCGACGACAACAACAAGTCGCTGATCACGCCGGAAATGCAGGCGGCCGTCGACAAGGCCAAGGCTGACATCATTGCGGGAACCGTGAAAGTTCACGATTATACCTCGGACAACGCTTGCCCGAAGTGATCCGCGCCCTGATGTAATCGACGATTGAGATCGGGCGTATGGCGGAGGGGATTTTCGCCATACGCCCTTTTCTTATTTGGAGCCTGCAGTGACAGATAAGCCCGCTATCGAGCTTGTCGGCATCGATAAGAAATTCGGTGCCGTCCACGCCAACAAGGACATCAACCTCACCGTTGCCAAGGGGACGATCCACGGCATCATCGGTGAAAACGGCGCCGGCAAATCGACGCTGATGTCGATCATCTATGGTTTCTACCACGCCGACAGCGGCGAGATCCGCGTCAACGGCAATCCGGTCACCATCCGTGACAGCCAGGCGGCGATCGCCGCCGGCATCGGCATGGTGCACCAGCATTTCATGCTGGTCGACAATTTCACGGTGCTCGAGAACGTCATGCTCGGCGCCGAAGGCGGCTCGCTACTGGCCAGAGGCGTCGCATCGGCCCGCGCCGAGCTCAAGCGGCTGGAAACCGAATACGGCCTCGAGGTCGATCCGGACGCACTGATCGAAGAGCTCCCGGTCGGCCTGCAGCAGCGCGTCGAAATTCTGAAAGCCATGTATCGCGGCGCCGAGATCCTGATCCTCGACGAACCCACAGGCGTGCTGACGCCGGCTGAAGCCGACCACCTCTTCCGCATCCTCAAGGTGCTGCGCGACCAGGGCAAGACAATCATACTCATCACTCATAAGCTGCGCGAGATCATGGCGATCACCGATACGGTCTCCGTCATGCGCCGCGGCGAGATGGTCGCCACCCGCAAGACGGCGGAAACGACGGTGGAGGAGCTTGCCGAGCTGATGGTCGGCCGTCGCGTGCTGCTGCGCGTGCAGAAGGGCGAAGCCAATCCAGGCGCCGCCGTGCTCTCCGTCCGCAACCTGACGGTCAAAGACAATCGCGGCGTCACCATGGTCGATAACGTCTCCTTCGACGTGCGCGCCGGCGAGATCGTCGGCATCGCCGGTGTGGCCGGCAACGGCCAGTCGGAATTGCTGGAGGCGATTGCCGGAATCCGCAAGCCTGTCTCCGGCGAAATCCTTCTCGATGGCCAGACGATCGACAAGGCCGACCCCGCCCGCCTGCGCGATCTCGGCCTCGCCCATATTCCCGAGGACCGGCACCATATGGGGCTGGTGCTGAAGTTCGAGGAATATGAAAACGCCGTCCTCGGCTATCACCGCCGTCCGGACTACAGCAAAGGGCCGCTGCTCGATCTCGAAGCGATCCGCAAGGATGCGATGGAGAAGATCGAAAAATACGATATCCGCCCGCCGAACCCGCGGCTGAAGACGGCGAATTTCTCCGGCGGCAATCAGCAGAAGATCGTCGTCGCCCGCGAAATCGAACGCGATCCGAAGATGCTGATCATCGGCCAGCCGACCCGCGGCGTCGATATCGGCGCCATCGAATTCATCCACCGCCGGATCATCGAAATGCGCGATGCGGGCAAGGCGATCCTGCTCGTCTCCGTCGAACTCGATGAGATCCGCGCCCTATCAGACCGTATCCTTGTCATGTTCGCCGGCCAGGTCGTCGGCGAGAAGACGCCCGATGCCGGTGAACAGACCCTCGGCCTGATGATGGCCGGCATTGCTGCGTGAGGCCTTTATGAGCACTGCTTCCGTACCGCTACCGAGATGGATCAATTACGGTCTGATCCCGCTTTTAAACCTGGTCGTCGCCTTCCTGATCTCGGGTTTCGTCGTCTGGCTGATCGGCGAAAGCCCGCTCGCCGCCCTTTCGCTGCTGATCGAGGGTGCCTTCGGCAGCGGCGAAGGCATAGGCTTCACGCTCTACTATGCAACGAGTTTCATCTTCACCGGCCTTTCCGTGGCCGTCGCCATCCATGCCGGTCTCTTTAACATCGGCTCTGAAGGCCAGGCCTACGTCGGCGGGCTCGGCTGTGCGCTGGTAGCGCTTGCGCTCGATCATTACGTGCCCTGGTATGTAACGATGCCGATCGCCATTGTCGGCGCCGGTATTTTCGGCGCGGCCTGGGCCTTCGTTCCCGCTTTCCTGCAGGCCAAACGCGGCAGTCATATCGTTATCACGACAATCATGTTCAACTACATTGCAGCCGCCCTTATGGTCTATCTGCTGGTGCACGTGCTGATCGTGCCGGGCAAGATGGCGCCGGAAACCCGCACCTTCTTCGAGGGTGGGCAGCTTCCCAAGCTTGGCTGGGTCATGAGCATCTTCGGAGCCAAATTAGGCGCAGCACCCTTCAACGTCTCCTTCATCATCGCCCTTCTTGCCGCCTGGTTTGTCTGGATCCTCATCTGGCGCACCAAGCTCGGCTTTGAGATGCGTACACTCGGCGTGAGCTCGACCGCGGCTGCCTATGCCGGCATACCCTATGCACGTATCGTCATCATCGCCATGCTGATTTCTGGCGCGCTCGCCGGCATGATGGCGCTCAATCCCGTCATGGGCTCTTCCGCCCGTCTGCAGGTCGAGTTCGTTGGTGGCGCCGGCTTCGTCGGCATTGCAGTGTCGCTGATGGGCCGCAACCATCCGCTCGGTATCATCTTTTCCGCAATCCTTTTCGGCACCCTTTACCAGGGCGGCGATTGGATCTCTTTCGAGATGCCGAATATCACCCGCGAAATGATTCTGGTCATCCAGGGACTGGTGATCCTCTTTGCCGGCGCGCTGGAATACATGTTCCGGCCGGCAATGGTGCACGTCTACCAGCAACTGAAGCGAGCCTGAGGAGCGGACGATGGATTACTACGACATCTTCATCAACGTCCTGAGCTCGACGGTCAGGCTCTCTATTCCGCTGATCTTTACCGCGCTCGCGGGGCTGTTTTCCGAGCGCGCCGGCATCTTCGATATCGGCCTGGAAGGCAAGATGCTGGGCTCGGCCTTCGCCGCCGCCTGTGTGGCCTATCTTACCGGTTCGGCCTGGCTGGGGCTTGGCGCAGGCGTTGTTTGCTCGGTGGCGCTCAGCCTGGTGCATGGCTTTGCCTCGATCACCAATCGCGGCAACCAGATCGTCTCGGGCGTCGCGATCAACTTCTTCATCGCCGGCATCACCATCGTGCTCGGCCAGGCCTGGTTCGGCCAGGGCGGGCGCACGCCGCAGCTTTCGCCGGAAGCGCGCTTCGCGCCGATCATCCTGCCGGGCGCAGATGCCATCCATAGTGTGCCGATCCTCGGCCCGCTCTATGCCAATGTCATCTCGGGCAACAACATCCTCACCTACCTCGCCTTCCTCGCGGTGCCCTTCTCCTGGTGGGTGCTTTACCGCACACGCTTCGGCCTCAGGCTGCGCGCCGTCGGCGAAAATCCGGGCGCGGTCGATACGGCAGGTATTTCGGTTGCCTGGCTGCGCTACCGCGCCGTCATGTGCGCCGGTATCCTCTGTGGCTTTTCCGGCACGTACCTCGCGATCGCCCAGTCCGCCGCCTTCATCAAGGACATGTCGGCCGGCAAGGGCTATATCGCGCTTGCGGCGCTGGTTTTCGCCAAGTGGAAGCCGGTACCGGTGATGTTCGCCTGCCTGCTCTTCGGCTTCCTCGATGCTTTGGCGAACTTCATGCAGGGCAAGCAGGTGCCGCTGGTCGGTGAAGTGCCGGTCCAGGTGTTCCAGGCGCTGCCCTATATCCTGACCTGCATTCTGCTTGCCGGCTTCATCGGCGTCGCAATCCCGCCGAAGGCCGGCGGCGTGCCCTATACGAAGGAACGTTGATCATGTCCCACGACTTGTTCGAAGCCGCCCGCGGCGCCATGGCCTTTGCGCATGCGCCCTATTCGAAATTCCCGGTCGGCGCGGCGATCCGCGCCGAGGATGGCAAGGTCTATACCGGCGCCAACATCGAAAACCTGTCCTTCCCGCAGGGGTGGTGCGCCGAGCCCACGGCGATCAGCGCCATGATCATGGGCGGCGCCAGGAAGATCGTCGAAATGGCCGTGATCGCCGAGAAGCTGCCGCTCTGCCCTCCCTGCGGTGGCTGCCGCCAGAAGATCTCCGAATTCGCCGCCAAGGACACGAAGATCTATCTCTGCGATGAGGCGGGCGTGAAGAAGACCATGACGATGGAAGAGCTTCTTCCCTTCGGCTTCGAGACGGAACTCGGATGAGGGCGACGGTCGACCTGCTCGCCGCATTGCTCGGCGCGATCAAGCCGCGTAACGGCATCGTGCTCGGCTCCGGTCTCGGCTCCCTGGTTGGCCAGCTGGACGGCGCCGTCCGTATTCCCTATCGCGACCTGCCGGGCTTTCCCGTCAGCGCCGTCTCCGGCCACGCCGGCGAAGTCGTCGCCGGCCGCCTCGGTGGAAAGCCGGTCATCATGCTTTCCGGCCGCGTGCATTATTATGAGAAGGGCGATGCCAGCGCCATGCGCCTGCCGATCGAGGTGCTGAAGGCGCTCGGCGTCGAGGCGCTGATCCTGACCAATTCGGCCGGATCGCTGCGCGACGACATGCCGCCCGGCTCGGTGATGCAGATCACCGATCACATCAACTATTCCGGCATGAACCCGCTGATCGGCGAGGAAAGCGACCATCGCTTCGTCGGCATGACCAATGCCTATGATGCCGGTCTTGCCGCGGCGATGCGGAAGGCGGCGGCAAAGCTCAAGATCGAGCTGGGGCAGGGCGTCTATATGTGGTTTTCCGGTCCGAGCTTCGAAACGCCGGCCGAAATCCGCATGGCGCGCATTCTCGGCGCCGATGCCGTCGGCATGTCGACAGTGCCCGAAGTGATCATCGCAAGAATGCTGGGTCTGAGGGTTGCGGCCGCTTCCGTTATCACCAACTATGGAGCAGGCATGACCGGCAATGAGCTCAGCCATGAAGAAACCAAGGACATGGCGCCCGTCGGCGGCGCCCGTCTTGCCGACATATTGAGAGAGATGATTGCGGCCGAAGGAAGCGAAAAATGAATAGCCATTCCATCCGGGAAACGGCGGCGGTCGCCCTTTCCCTTCTCGACCTCACCAATCTGAAGGACGACTGCACCGAGGCGCAGATCGACACGCTCTGCGTCCGCGCGCAGACACCCTACGGCAACAGCGCCGCGATCTGCATCTGGCCGCGTTTCGTCGCCTATGCCCGCAATATCCTCGGCGCCGGCCATCCCGTGCGGATCGCAACGGTCGTCAATTTCCCGGCGGGCGATATGGAAGTGGCCGATGTCGCCGCCGAAACCCGTGAGGCGATTGCCGACGGCGCCGATGAGATCGATCTGGTCATTCCCTACCGCAAGCTCATATCAGGCAACGAGAAGGCGGTGACCGACATGGTCAAGGCGGTGCGCGCCGAATGCGCCGGCCCCGTCCTGCTGAAGGTGATCATCGAGACCGGCGAGTTGAAGGATGCCGTCTTGATCCGCCGTGCCTCCGAACTTGCGATCGATGCCGGCGCCGATTTCATCAAGACCTCGACGGGCAAGGTCGCCGTCAACGCGACGCTTGAAGCCGCCGACATCATGATCCGGGCCATTCGTGAAAGCGGGCGCAAGGTCGGCTTCAAGCCGGCTGGCGGCATCGGCTCGGTGACCGATGCGGCGCTCTATCTCAGCCTTGCCGAAACCATCATGGCGCCGGACTGGGCCATGCCTTCGACCTTCCGCTTCGGCGCTTCCGGCCTGCTCGACGACATACTGGCGGTTCTGAGCGGAGCGCAGCCGGCACCGGCTGCGGCGTCGAGCTATTGAGATGATTCCGCAGGAGATCATCCGGCGTAAACGCGATGGCGAGGAACTCGACGCCGCCGATATCAGCTCCTTCATCGCAGCGCTCGCCGCCGGGCAGCTGTCCGAAGGCCAGATCGGCGCCTTCGCCATGGCCGTCTGGTTCAAAGGCATGTCAGGCGAGGAAATCGTGGCCCTGACGCTGGCAATGGCCAATTCCGGCGACAGGCTGCAATGGGCTGGCATCGACCGTCCGATCGCCGACAAACATTCGACCGGCGGCGTCGGCGATAATGTCTCGCTGATGCTGGCGCCGATCGCCGCTGCCTGCGGCCTCGCCGTCCCGATGATCTCGGGGCGCGGCCTCGGCCATACCGGCGGCACGCTCGACAAGCTCGAATCCATTCCGGGCTATAGGATCACCCCCGATGCGGAGCTCTTCGGCAAGGTGGTGAAGGAGGCGGGATGCGCCATCATCGGCCAGACCGGAAGCTTGGCGCCCGCCGACGGCAGGCTTTATGCCGTGCGCGACGTCACTGCCACCGTCGATTCCATTCCGCTCATCACTGCCTCCATCCTGTCGAAGAAGCTCGCGGCCGGGCTCGAGACGCTGGTGCTCGACGTCAAGCTCGGCAACGGCGCCTTCATGGCCGACCGCCGTCAGGCGAAGATGCTGGCGCATTCCCTGGTCGAAGTGGCCAACGGCGCGGGCGTGCAGACCTCCGCCTTGATCACCGACATGAATGAGCCGCTCGCCGATTGCGCCGGCAATGCCGTCGAGATGCGCAACTGCCTGGACTTCCTGGCGGGCAGGAAGACCGGCACGCGGCTCGAGACCGTGGTTTTTGCCTTTGCCGCCGAGATGCTGGTGAAATCGGGCATTGCCGCTTCCGCTGAAGAAGCCGATGCGATGGCGCGCCGAGCGCTGTCATCGGGACAGGCGGCCGAAACCTTCGGGCGTATGATATCCATGCTCGGCGGACCGGCCGATCTCGTCGAAAATCCGGAGAGATACCTGGCCAGGGCGCCGGTCGAAAAAGAAGTCCCGGCCGCCCGATCCGGCTGGCTTGCCGCCTGCGACGCGCGGGGTATCGGCATCAGCGTCATCGATCTCGGCGGCGGCCGCCATCATCCGGCAGATCGGATCGATCACCGCGTCGGTTTCTCCGGTCTCCTGCCGCTTGGCACCCGGGTCAATGCGGGCGATCCGATCGCTGTCGTCCACGCTGCTGACGAAGCCGCGGCGGAAAAAGCAGCTGCGGCCCTTGCCGTGCATTATCGCATTGCTGACGAGAAGCCGGAATTGGCCTCCGTCATTGCAGGCCGGGTCTGATGCGGTTTACTGTTTGAGGCTGAGCGAGCCGTCGGCGACGGAATAAGAGGCGAGTTTCTGCAGGAAGCTCATGCCGACCAGCGTGGTCGTCAGCGCGTCGTCCCTGAGCACGAAGGCCTCGACATTCCGGACGCGGATGCCGCCGATTTCGACGCGATCGAGGATCACGTGCGCGGCCTTCGTCTGGCCGTTCGCCGTGTTCACACCATAGCGGAAGTCGAGCTGATTTGCGGTGTAGCCGAGCCGGCGCGCGAGTGTCTCGTTGAGGGCGACATAGGTGGCGCCGGTATCGATCAGCCCTGGCACCGGCTTGCCGTTGATCTTGAAGCTGCCGGTATAGTGCCCCTGCGCATCCGCCTGCAGGCGGATCGTACCAGTGCCGGAAGCGGGCGCCGGTGCAGCGGGTTGGCCGGCGTCGGCCGATACGAAATTGGCGGAGAGACCGTCGGCAGGTTGCTGGCTGACACTTCCAACGAAGGAAGGTACCTGTGTGGCCAGCACCGCGGCGATGCTGGCGAAAATGACGGTACGCGCGAGCATGAAACAGAAATCCTTCCTGTATTAACCCCGCTTCATGCAGGGCCTCATGCTTCCAGCTTGCTAACCCTCAAATCCTGATAACTTGCTAATATCGATAATAAAAAGGCCCGGAGCGAACCGTCCGGGCCACAAAGTCTTGCGATTTGGTAAAGGAAGGCTGAAATTATTTGGTTCCGTACATGCGGTCGCCGGCATCGCCGAGGCCCGGCATAATGTAGCCCTTCTCGTTGAGATGGCTGTCGATCGCCGCGGTGAAGACCGGAACATCCGGATGCGCCGCGCGGAAGTTGCGGATGCCTTCCGGGGCGGCGAGCAGGCAGAGGAAGCGGATATTGTGGGCGCCGCGTTCCTTGAGCTTGTCGATCGCAGCAATCGAGGAATTGCCAGTCGCCAGCATTGGGTCGACGACGATGATCAGGCGCTCGGCCACGTCTTCCGGTGCCTTGAAGTAATACTCGACCGGCTGCAGCGTCTCGTGATCGCGATAGACGCCGATATGCGAGACGCGGGCGGAAGGCACGAGATCGAGCATGCCTTCGAGCAGCCCGTTGCCGGCGCGCAGGATCGAGGCGAAGACCAGCTTCTTGCCTTCCAGGATCGGCGAGTCCATCGTCTGCAGCGGCGTTTCGATCGTTGCCATGGTCAATTCGAGATCGCGGGTGACCTCGTAACAGAGCAGCGTGGAGATTTCGCGCAGCAGGCGCCGGAAACTTCCCGTCGATGTCTCCTTGCGTCGCATGATGGTGAGCTTGTGCTGCACAAGCGGGTGATCGATGACCGTGACGCCGTCCATGGGGAAGCCTTTCATTCTTTCTATCGAATGTTTCTTTCACGGAAATTGGCCCGACCGCAAGAGTGCAGCCGAATTTGCGCCGATCTTCCCCAACCTCCGGAGCCTTTCCCGGTCAGGAAGGGCTCTCACCCTCAAACGCGGGCGAGCAGCGTCTTCCGCGTCTCCTCGTCGACGAAGGCCGCTTCGATTGCGGTGCGCGTCATGGCGTCGATCTCCGCATCGCTGAAGCCGAAAGCTTCAGCGGCGAGCGCATACTCCCGCTCGAGCGACGTGTGGAAGAAAGGCGGATCATCCGAGCTGATCGTCACCGGCACCCCCGCTTCCTTCAGCCGGCGCAGCGGATGCGAAGCGAAATCGGGAAAGACCCGAAGAGCGATATTGGAGCCGGGACAGACCTCGAGCACGGTGCCGAGATCGGCAAGCCGCTTCACCAGGTCGAGATCCTCGATGGCGCGCACGCCATGGCCGATGCGCGCCGGGCGCACCGCATCGAGCGCATCGGCGACGCTGAAGGCGCCGCAGACCTCGCCGGCATGGATGGTAAGCCCGAGGCCGGCATCGCGGGCAATATCGAAGGCTCTGATATAATCGGCGACACGGCCCATGCGCTCTTCACCGGCCAGGTTGAAGCCGGTGATCAAGGGATTGCCGGCCTTTGCCGCATATTCGGCCGCACCGATCACGCTCTCCGGACCGAAATGCCGTTCGCCGGTGACGATCAGGCGGGCCTCGATGCCGCTTTTGGCCTTGGCCCTCCGGATGCCTTCACAGACGCCGGATATATACGCATCTGCGCCGAGCCCGATGCGCTTGCCATGGTCGGGCGACACGATGAGTTCGCTGTAGATCGTGTTGATGGCGGCGAGTTCATCGAGATAGGTTTGGGTCAGAAGCGCATAGTCCTCCTCGGTCTTGTAGACTTCCGAAACCTTGTCGTAACATTCGAGGAAACTTGCGAAATCATGCCAGACATAGGCGCCGTCGCGAAGCTGCCCGCTGATGTCGATGCCGTATTTGCGCGCCTGCGCCTCGGTCAAGGCTGGCGGTGCCGCACCCTCCAGATGGCAGTGCAGCTCGACCTTCTTCAAATGCGATGTCACAGAAAACTCCTTCCGTGCGGCCCGGCCGGAATGCCGAGATGCCGTGCAATGCTTTCGCCGATATCTGCATAGGTGCGGCGCACCCCGATCGAACGCGACCGGATGCCGGGGCCGAAGGCGATAATCGGCACGCGCTCGCGCGTATGGTCCGTGCCGCGCCAGGTCGGATCACAGCCATGATCGGCGGTGAGCACGACCAGGTCGCCGGGTTTCAGCTTCTTGTGGACTTCGGGCAGGCGCGCGTCGAAGGCTTCCAGGGCTGCGGCATAGCCCGGCACATCACGGCGATGGCCGTAGTTCATGTCGAAATCGACGAAATTGGTGAAGACGAGATCGCCGTCGTTCGCCGCGTCGATCGCTGACAGCGACGCATCCATCAGCGCCTCGTTACCTGTCGCTTTGATGACGCGCGAAATTCCCTGATGGGCGAAGATATCGCCGATCTTCCCGACCGCATGCACGTGCCGGCCGTGCTGAAGGAGCCTGTCGAGCAATGTCGGTTCCGGCGGCAGCACCGAAAAGTCGCGCCGGTTGCCGGTGCGCTGGAAGGTGGACGCCGACTGGCCGATGAAGGGCCGGGCGATGACGCGGCCAATATTGTAGGGATCGAGCAGCCCGCGGGCGATACGGCAGAAGGCGAGCAGCCGATCGAGGCCGAAATGCGCTTCGTGCGCGGCGACCTGGAAGACGGAATCCGAAGAGGTATAGCAGATCGGTTTACCGGTGCGGATATGCTCCTCACCGAGACGGGCGATGATCTCAGTTCCCGAGGCATGGCAGTTGCCGAGAATGCCGGGCACATCGCCGGCTCGGCACAACGCTTCTATCAGTTCCGGCGGGAAGGCGTCGCCCTCCGTCGGGAAATAACCCCAATCGAAATTGACCGGTGTCCCCGCGATCTCCCAATGGCCCGAGGGCGTGTCCTTGCCGCGAGAGATTTCGCTGGCCGCGCCATAAATGCCGTAGACCTTTTCCGGCAGGGGCATGCCGGCCGGAAATTGGCCGGAGGCGGCGCGCGCGATGTGCAGAAGCCCAAGCTCCGACATGTTGGGCAGGGAAAGCGGCCCGCTACGCAGCCCAGCGCGGTCTCCGGCACCGGCCGCGCAGAATTCGGCGATATGGCCAAGCGTGTCGGCGCCCTCGTCGCCATAGGCTGCCGCATCCGGCGCCCCGCCGACGCCGAAGGAATCGAGAACGAAAAGAAAGGCGCGCGCCATTTTACCCCCGAAAGGACCGATCGCCGGCCTCCGGACCGTCGGAGGCTGAAGCCCACGCATATAGTGCCGCGCCTGGCTTGGCAAATTCGAGACGGGGAAGGGGTCAGCAGTCGCCGCAGGAGATCGAGTCGCCTTGCCGCTGGCGGTAGAAGTAACTGCGCCTGATGGTAATCGTGCGCATCCCATCCGGCATGAAGTTCGGAGCGAACAGAAACATCGTATAAGGGATGCTGAGTTCGGTCCGAACGAGGAAGCTGTTTGCCGTCTTCATATCGGCCGGCACGTCGCTCACCGTCACATTCTTGGCATAAGGCGTCGTTCCGTCCTGCGCCCAGGACCAGAGTACTTTCGCATTGGCGCCGGCGTCGATTGAAATTCCGGTGATTTTCAGCGTCAGCGATGTTGAATTGTAGGGCACGAACATCGCCGTTGCGACCGACGGCATCTGCGCGAGTGCGCTCTTCGTAACGGATTGCTGCTGGGTGACGAGGTCGGCGATCGAACCAGCGGCGCGTGTCGCGCGCTTGCTGACGCTGAGGCCGATCGTAATCTCGAAAGCGCCGATATAGAGCATGACGAGCACGGGAAAGAGGATCGCGAATTCGATCGCTCCGGCGCCCTCGCGCTCTCGCGCCAGCCGACGCGCCTGCTGTACCAGTCTGGTGAACGGGTTGCGCATCGCCATTATGGATACTGCTCGTTCTGGAAGGCGGAGGTGGCGATAATCAGATATTGCGTCGGCATCGAACCGTCCGACGGACGGATCGTCGTGATATAGGGCCGGACCAGATCCGTGATGATTTCCCATCGATAGTAGGCGCGCAGCATGTTGATCGTGCCGGCACCGCCAGGCGTATATTTGAAGGCGGCGGTATTGATGTCGGCATATCGGTCACTGGAAACCTTGGGGATCGTCGTCGGAATCGCCGAGAAGGAGCCGAACGTCTGCACATCCACGTAAAGCTTGCTCGGCGTGGCGGCTTCGCTGGTCGAGCAGCTGATCAGGATCGAGATCTCGTTGCAGAACGCCTGGCGGAATTGCGTCCGGCTCATATCGGTCGTACGGCCGAGATTGTAGGTGATCTGCCCGGTCCGCATCCGGCGGCTCATCGTATCGACGGCGTTGGAGACGAGTTCTTCGGCGGCGAAGGCGATGAAGGTTTCGAGGATCGCGAAGATCACCAGGAAGTAGGGGATGGCAAGCAAGGCAAATTCGATTGCCGCTGCGCCGTCGCGCGACCGGGCGACAGCGCGAAACTGGGAGAAACGGTTCGGCGCAAAGGCGCGCTTTCTATCCGTCTTCTGATCAACTACCGTCATTGCCTGGACCCGAGCGACATCTCTGCCTGCCACACTAGGGTCCGTTCGTTGATTTTCCGTTTCAGGCCGATACGACGATTTTAACGAATGGCAGAAGATCCGAACCGGGCCGATCAGGGTGACGTGGTGCCGGCGGCCGCTTGCTGCGCATGCTGCTCGCAATTGGGCGTGCAGGACAGCACGGAGCGCTCGGTCTGCCGGTAGACGCGCACCGTGTTGCCCTCGTCTATCGACACAAGGATGCGCTCGTCGAGGATCGCATTGCCGTCGGCATCCAGAAGAACCAGATTGGTGGTGCCGAAGCTGCGGCCTGTCAGCACGATCGTCTTGGCATCGGCTACGGTCGCGTCGGCGACCTGGGCGTTGCCGACGATGACCTTGCTGACGGGGCGGTCGAGCTTCAAGACGCGCGCGTGATCCATATAGACGCGCAGCATGTCATCGTCTGCGGCCGAGGAAACTCCCGAAATACCGGAAACGGCGATCATGCCGGCAAAGAAAATGGTTTTGCCGCTCGATGACATCTGGTCCTCTTTCACGATCACAGCGCAATAGGCACATAGAATGGAAAAAAATGGTGAATGAAGCCTTAAACTCACCATGCTGTTTCGCGGTGAAGCAGGATGATCTGATTTGGCACTGGTTCCGGGCAGTGTAGGTTGCGGCTGGATGCAATGCCTGTGTTATTTCAAGATGAATCCCGTCGTTAACCTTTGAATATCATTAAATATTGAGTGAAATGAATAAGGTAAAGCTTACCCTGCAGGAGCCTCCGGCGGCTTTCACATGCCGTTAACTCTTTTTCTTAAGCCGATGGAAACGCCCATTCATTAGATTGCGGTTCATCCGATCAACGGCAACAGTTGGCGGACGTGCTGAACATCAACTGGAGTTAGGAGTACCCATGACCAAGCTTTTTAGCCGTTTTCTGAAGGACGAATCCGGCGCGACCGCAATCGAATACGGCCTGATCGCAGCCCTCATTTCCGTAGCGCTCATCGCCGGCGCCACAACCCTCGGCGAGAAGATCGGCAACACGTTCAATGGTCTGAGCACCAAGATGGACGACGCCACCACGGCGGTCAACTAAGCGAGGCGCCGCGAGGCGGCACCTCCCTGATTCTGGCCGGATCTGATCTGGCTGGTCTATCGAGCGGGCTCACGCGCTGAACGGCCGTGAGCCTTTTCGCATCTTGCTATGATCGGGTATACGCATGATCGCAGCTACAGTCTTTGTCATACTGCCACTCTGCCTCGCCATGGCGGCCTTCTCGGATCTGTTCACCATGACGATCCCGAACCGTATTTCCCTGATCCTTGTTGTCTCTTTCCTCGCACTGGCGCCGTTTTTTGGTCTCGGCCTGCAGGCGATCGGCACGCATCTTGCCGCCGGCGCGATCGTCTTTACCGCATGCTTCGCTCTTTTTGCCTTTAATGTGATGGGCGGCGGAGACGCAAAACTGTTGACCGCCACCGCGCTCTGGTTCGGCTTGAACGAATCCTTGCTTTTCCTGATGACCGATGTTGCCATCATCGGCGGCCTCCTTACCCTGCTCATCCTGCTGGTGAGGGGACAGTCGAATACCATCCTTGCGATCGGACTGCCGGTGCCGAACTCTTTGCTGCTCGCCAAGAAGATCCCATACGGCATCGCCATCGCGATCGGCGGCTACATGGCCTTCCCGTCCTCGCCGCTCTTTATCGCTGCACTGGAAAGCCTGAAATAACGCATTTTAAATGCCCGTTAACTTAAAATGTAAGCATTCCATTAACCATAATTACACCAATTGCTGAGCATTCTGCAGGGCGAACATATCGTGCCCTGGGGAATGATCGATGAAACCGGCCCGCCTTATAATTCTCGCTGTCGCCGTGGCGGCAGCCGGCCTCGCCGGGCTCCTGGCAATGCGCATGAGCGGCAGTGGTGGCGTCGTCACGCGGGTGCAGTCGGTTATCGAGAAAGAACCCACCGTTAACATCCTCGTTTCGAGCAAAAATCTGCCGGTCGGAGCAAGGCTGGGCGACGACACGGTGCATTGGATGGCCTGGCCGCAGGGCGGCGTGGTCCAGGGCTTCATCACCGAGGCTGACAAGCCGGATGCAATCAAGGATCTGCAGGGCGCCGTCGTGCGTCTGCCGATTTTCGAAGGCGAGCCGATCCGGCCTGAAAAAGTCGCCGATTCCAGCAGCCGCATCCTGTCCTCGCTGTTGCCGGCCGGCAAACGCGCCGTTGCGACCGAGATATCTGTGGCAACGGGCGCCGGCGGTTTCATCCTGCCGAACGATCGCGTCGATGTCATCATGGTCCGCAAGGGTACCGAGGCCAACAAGCTCATCACCGAGACGGTGCTGAGCAATGTGCGCGTTCTCGCCATCGACCAGCAGATCCAGGAAAAGGACGATGGCTCGAAGACGGTGGTCGGCACGACCGCAACGCTCGAGCTGACCCCGGACCAGACGAAAGTTCTCGCCGTTGCCCAGCAGATGGCTGACCGGCTTTCGCTCGCTCTGCGCTCCGTCGCCGATGCGCAGGAGCAGGATACCAGTGCGGCGGACTATCTGCTGAGCGGCGACAACGGCAGCGCGATCATTCAGGTCATCAAGTCGGGCTCCATCGTGACGGATGCCGGCGCAGCGCCGAAGGCGGAGTAAAGGGACGTGCAAATGGGTAATTCAACACGGCGCGCCAAGCTTCTCCTGACAGGCTGCCTCTCGCTGGCAGTCGGCGCGACCGGCATGGCACCGGCCTCTTTCGGACCGCTTCTCGTTGTCAGTGAGGCGCGTGCCGCGGAAAGCCTTGTCCGCATCTCGCAAACTGGCCCCGACGCCCATCGCCGGCTGAAGCTCGGGCTGAACAAGGCCGTCGTCGTCGATCTGCCGGAGGATGCCCATGATATCCTCGTCTCCGACCCGACAATGGCCGATGCCGTGACCCGCACTTCGCGGCGCATCTACCTATTCGGCAAGAAGGTCGGCCAGACGAATATCTTTGTCTTCGGCGCCGGCGGGCAGGAGGTCGTCAATCTCGACATCGAGATCGAGCGCGATGTCTCCGGTCTTGAAACCAATCTCCGCCGTTTCATTCCCGACTCCAACATCAAAGTCGAAATCGTCTCCGACAATATCGTGCTGACCGGCACCGTTCGCACCCCGCAGGATGCCACCCAGGCGGCCGATCTAGCGCAGGTCTTCCTGAAGGGCGGCGAAGCGACGACGAGAACCGAGACGGCATCCGGCACCGGCGGCGACAGCTCGGTGGCGCTCTTTGCCGAAGGCCGCCAGACGTCGCAGGTCGTCAACCTCCTGCAGATCCAGGGCGAGGACCAGGTCACCCTCAAGGTGACGATCGCCGAGGTTCGCCGCGAGGTGCTGAAGCAACTCGGCTTCGACAATCTCGTCTCCAATTCTTCCGGCATGACGGTTGCTCAGCTTGGCGCTCCGAGCGCTGACAGCGCCACAGCCACCGTCGGCGGCGGCCTGGCGGCTCTCTTCAAGAGCTCGATCGGCAAATATGACATTTCGACTTATCTCAACGCGCTGGAGCAGGCCAAGGTGGTCAGGACCCTGGCCGAGCCGACATTGACGGCGATATCAGGCCAGGCGGCAACCTTCAATTCCGGCGGCCAGCAACTCTATTCGACGACCGACAATGACGGCAACATCACCGTCGTTCCCTTCAACTACGGTATCAACCTTGCCTTTAAACCGGTGGTGCTGTCGTCTGGACGCATCAGCCTGGAGATCAAGACCAACGTCTCCGAGCCGGTGGCCGGCAGCGGCAACGCCACCTATCAGCGCCGCTCGGCGGAGACCTCGGTGGAACTCCCCTCCGGCGGCTCGATCGCGCTGGCCGGCCTGATCCGCGACAATGTTTCCCAGACGATGGGCGGCACGCCCGGCGTCTCGAAGATCCCGCTGCTCGGCACGCTGTTCCGCCAGAAGGGCTTCGAACGTCAGGAAACCGAGCTTGTCATCATCGCCACGCCCTACCTGGTGCGTCCGGTGGCGCGCAATCAGCTCAACCGGCCGGATGACAATTTCAGCCCTGAGAATGACGGCGCAACCTTCTTCCTCAACCGTGTGAACAAGGTCTATGGCCGCCGCGAGGCACCCGTCGCCGACGCGCAGTTCCACGGCTCGATCGGGTTCATCTACAAATGAGCGGGGCACGATCGGCAGCAATGGCACAAAACAGAGATCAGGCGATGGCCCACATCAATGCGACGACACACCAGCTCGGTTACTCCAGGGCGCTTTTTACCACGGCGGTCATGTCGGTGGCGATCCTCTCCGGATGTGCCGGTCCGCATGACCAGCTGACGACAGGCGGGATTCCTGACGACTACCGCGCCCGCCATCCGATCATCGTCACCGAGGCCGAGCAGACGGTGGATATACCCGTCGCCTCGACCGACCGCCGCCTGACCATCGCCCAGCGCGACCTCATCCGCGGCTTTGCTGCCAATTACATTTCACGCGCGTCGGGCCCAGTTTACGTCCTGTCGCCGGAAGGTTCGCCCAATTCCGCGGCCGCCTATCAGCTGCGCAATCAGGTGCGTGCCGAACTGACGACAAGAGGGATCGCGAGCTCGAAAATCATCAATACCTCCTATGCCGCTGCCGGTGCCGGCGATGCAGCGCCGATCCGGTTGAGCTTTACCGGTACGACCGCGATCACCACGCAATGCGGCCAGTGGCCGAAGGATATCTCGAACGATCTCGCCAATCAGAACTATTATAATTTTGGCTGCGCCTCGCAGAACAACCTCGCCGCCCAGATCGCCAATCCGGAGGACCTGGTGGCGCCTCGCGGCATGACCCCGATCGATGCACAGCGGCGCAACAACGCCATCCAGGAATACCGGACGACGACAACGACGATCGAGGATGTCGCCGGCAGCGACAGCAGCTTCTGAGGCGGAACGGGACGATGAGCGCGATCGAATACGAAATCAGGAACCCCAGCGAACTTCACCACGCCGAAGAGGCGGTGCGGATGGCGGATTTGGAAGCTATGCGGCCGTTGCCGCGCATCTCCGTTCACGCCTTCTGCGAGAGCGAGGCCCTGCAGCATGTCATGGAACGCTGCGCCAATGATCGGCGCATGGCGAAGGTAAGCATGCGCATCACCAGCGGCGGCATAGCCGCTGCCGCCAATATGTTCGCCGCCGCGCCGACGCCGAACCTGATCATCCTCGAGACCAAAGCCAATTCCGGAAGCCTGCTCGGCGAACTTGCGCCGCTCGCCGCCGTCTGCGACCCGACCACTAAGGTCGTGATCGTCGGCTACTACAATGATATCGGGCTCTATCGCGAACTCATCCGCAACGGCATTTCCGAATATATGGTTCAGCCGGTCGCCATGCCCGACATTCTGACGGCAATGGCCTCGATCTTCGTTGATCCGGAAGCCGAGCCGCTCGGCCGCAGCATCGCCTTCATCGGCTCGAAAGGCGGTACCGGCGCCTCGACCATCGCGCATAATTGCGCTTTCGGCATTTCCAATCTTTTCTCCACCGAGACTATACTCGCCGATCTCGACCTGCCCTATGGCACGGCGAATATCGATTTCGATCAGGACCCGGCTCAAGGAATCGCCGAAGCGGTCTTTGCGCCTGATCGGCTCGACGAGGTCTTTCTCGACCGCCTGCTGACGAAATGCTCCGAGCACCTTTCCCTGCTTGCCGCACCCTCGCTGCTCGACCGCGCCTATGATTTCGATGGCCAGGCTTTCCAGCCGGTGCTCGACGTCCTGCAGCGCAGCGCGCCCGTCACCGTGCTCGACGTTCCGCACGCGTGGTCGGAATGGACGCGCTCGGTTCTGGCGAGCGTCGACGAGGTGGTCATCACGGCGGTTCCCGACCTTGCCAACCTGCGCAACACCAAAAACATGCTGGACGCGCTGCGCAAGATGCGGCCGAATGACAAGCCGCCGCATCTGATCCTCAATCAGGTCGGCATGCCGAAACGTCCGGAGATCTCGCCGTCGGATTTCTGTGAGCCGCTGGAGGCCGATCCGATCGCGATCATTCCCTTTGACATCAACCTCTTCGGCAACGCCGCCAACAGCGGCCGGATGATCTCGGAAGTCGATCCGAAGTCGCCGACGGCCGAAACCTTTTCGCAGATATCGCACATCGTCACCGGCCGGGTCGCCATCAAGAAGGCGAAGAAGGGCGGCCTGCTCGGCCTCCTGAAGCGGAAATAGATCACCAGAATGAAGAGATCGGATTAAGCGGCATGTTTGGAAAACGCGGAAACGAAGGTTTCGGAAAGGCCGGAGGCGCGATTGCTCCTCCGCCGCCGGCCCCGGCCGCCGCCGCCGTGGCCTCTTCTCCTGCCGTCCTCGTCGAACCCCAGCGCGAATCCTCGCGCCAGCAGGTGACGCCGCCGCCGATGCAGGCGCCGCAGCGCAAGCGACCGGTTCGCACCGACGAATATTACGACACCAAACAGCAGGTCTTTTCCGCGCTGATCGACACGATCGATCTCTCGCAGCTCTCCAAGCTCGATGGCGAAAGCGCGCGCGAGGAAATCCGCGACATCGTCAACGACATCATCACCATCAAGAACTTCGCGATGTCGATCTCCGAGCAGGAGGAACTGCTCGAGGATATCTGCAACGACGTTCTGGGCTACGGTCCGCTGGAGCCGTTGCTGGCGCGCGACGACATCGCCGACATCATGGTCAACGGCGCCGGCCAGACCTTCATCGAAGTCGGCGGCAAGACGATCGAATCGGAAATCCGCTTCCGCGACAATGCGCAGCTTCTCTCCATCTGCCAGCGCATTGTCAGCCAGGTCGGCCGCCGCGTCGATGAATCGAGCCCGATCTGCGACGCGCGCCTGCCCGATGGCTCGCGCGTTAACGTCATCGCGCCGCCGCTGTCGATCGACGGGCCGGCGCTCACCATCCGCAAGTTCAAGAAGGACAAGCTGACGCTCGATCAGCTCGTCCGTTTCGGCGCGATCACGCCGGAAGGCGCGACCGTGCTGCAGATCATCGGGCGCGTGCGCTGCAACGTCATCATCTCGGGCGGCACGGGTTCGGGTAAAACGACCCTGCTGAACTGCCTCACCAACTATATCGACCGGGACGAGCGCGTCATCACCTGCGAGGACACGGCCGAACTGCAGCTGCAGCAGCCGCATGTCGTGCGTCTCGAAACGCGCCCGCCGAATATCGAAGGCGAGGGCGAGATCACCATGCGCGATCTCGTCAAGAACTGCCTGCGCATGCGTCCCGAACGCATCATCGTCGGCGAAGTGCGCGGACCTGAAGTCTTCGACCTCTTGCAGGCGATGAACACCGGTCACGACGGCTCGATGGGCACGATCCACGCCAACACGCCGCGCGAATGCCTGAGCCGCATCGAATCGATGATCGCCATGGGCGGCTTCTCGCTACCGGCAAAGACGGTCCGAGAGATCATCTCTACCTCCGTCGACGTCATTATCCAGGCGGCGCGCCTGCGCGACGGTTCGCGCCGCATTACCCAGATTACCGAGGTGATCGGCATGGAAGGCGACGTCATCATCACCCAGGATCTGATGCGCTACGAGATCGATGGCGAGGATGCGGGCGGCCGACTGATCGGCCGGCACATGTCGACCGGCGTCGGCAAACCGCATTTCTGGGATCGGGCTCGTTACTTCAACGAGGAAAAGCGCCTGGCCGGCGCCCTCGACGCGATGGAAGCGAAATCGAAGGAATAGGGTGATGTTCGGATTCGATCCGGTAGTCCTGGCAATCGTCATCCTCGCCGCTGTCTCCGCCGCGGCGGTCGCCTATGCCCTGTTGTTTTCCCGGATCGAGGCCGACAAGAAATCGGCAAGCCGCATCAACCGTGTCAAATCGGCCGAGGTCGACCGCGCCAAGGTCAAGGCTGCCCGCGACCGGGTGCAGGAGATGTCGAAGCGGCGCAAATCGGTGCAGGACAATCTGAAGGATCTGGAAAAGCGCCAGAACGAAAAGACCAAGAAGACCCTGTCGATGAAATCGCGGCTGGTGCAGGCCGGCCTGACGGTCACGCTGACGCAGTTCTATCTCTTCAGCGCCATTTTCGCTTCGGTGCTGCTGTTCATGGCTTTCATCATCGGCGCTTCGTGGCTGGTCATGATCGGCATCGCTTTCGTGGCCGGACTCGGTCTGCCGCGTTGGGTCATTGGTTTCCTGATCAAGCGCCGCCAGAATAAGTTCCTCAACGAATTCCCCAATGCGCTCGATGTCATCACCCGTTCGATCAAATCGGGATTGCCGCTCAACGATGCGATCCGCCTCATCGCCACTGAGGGCACTGAGCCGGTGAAGAGCGAGTTCCGCCGCGTGATCGAAGCTCAGCAGGTTGGCCTCAGCATTCCCGACGCCTGCGCCCGCATGACGCTCCATATGCCGCTCCAGGAAGTCAACTTCTTCGCGATTGTCATCGCTATCCAGTCACAGGCTGGCGGCAATCTCTCCGAAGCGATCGGCAACCTGTCAAAGGTGCTGCGCGAGCGCAGGAAGATGAAGGCCAAGGTCTCGGCGCTGTCGATGGAAGCCAAGGCGTCCGCCGTCATCATCGGCGCTCTGCCCTTTATCGTCGCGACCCTCGTTTACCTCACGTCGCCGAACTACATGATCGTCCTTTTCACCGATCCGCGCGGCCATTTCATCATGGGCGCCTCGGCGGTCTGGATGTCGATCGGCATCCTCGTCATGCGCAACATGGTCAATTTCGACATCTAGCGGGAGAGAAGCACCGTGTCGCAGGATCTTGCCGCAACGCTGACCAATCCGAGCATGCTGATCGCTGTCTTCGTCGCGATCGCCGTCTTCGCGACTTTTTACACGATCGCCGTCCCCTTCTTCGAGCGCGGCGATCTCAACAAGCGCATGAAAGCCGTCTCGACCGAGCGCGAGCAGATCCGCGCCCGCGAACGCGCCCGCATGAACACGGAACCGGGTGCCGGCAAGACTTCGCTCAGGAATCAGAACAACCGCTCGGTCCGCCAGATCGTCGAACGCTTCAACCTGCGTAAGGCGCTCGTCGACGAAAACACGGTCAACAAGCTGCGCGCCGCCGGTTTTCGCTCGGAAAATGCGTTGAATACCTTTCTCGTCGCGCGCTTCCTGCTGCCATTTCTCTTCCTCGCGCTCGCCTGCTTCTGGGTCTTCGGTCTCGGCGGCCTTGCTGATCGCGGCATGCCCATGCGCATGCTCGCCGTCATCGGCATCGCCTATCTCGGCTTTTATGCGCCGAATATCTATATCTCCAACCGCATGAGCAAGCGTCAGCACTCGATCAAGCGCGCCTGGCCGGATGCGCTGGACCTGATGTTGATCTGCGTCGAATCCGGCGTCTCGATGGAGGCGGCGATGCGTCGCGTGTCGGAGGAACTCGGCGAGCAGTCGCCGCCGCTTGCCGAGGAGATGGTGTTAACCACCGCCGAACTCTCCTTCCTGCCGGATCGCCGTGTGGCGCTCGATAATCTCGCCGCACGCACGCAGCTCGAGCTCGTGCGCTCGGTGACCCAGGCGCTGATCCAGGCGGACCGCTACGGCACGCCGGTTGCACAGGCCCTGCGCGTTCTGGCTCAGGAAGGACGCGACGAGCGGATGAACGAAGCGGAAAAGAAGGCGGCCGCCCTGCCGCCGAAACTGACGGTGCCGATGATCCTGTTCTTCCTGCCGGTGCTGATCGCCGTCATCCTCGGCCCGGCCGGCATCCAGGTGGCGGATAGGTTCTGAACCGCAGGGGGCCTTCGACCCGCGTGACCGGCGCTGGCATAGCTGGTAAACGGGATGGGGCGGTCGGGAGCACGGAAGTGGCCGCTGCTTTTTCCAGCGCAATCCGATCCCGAAAGAGAGGTTTCGATGTCTTCCGCAGGCATTTTCATCAGCATCATGGCAGCCTTGGTCGTCGGCGCGATGAGTCCCGGCCCGAGCTTCGTCGTCGTCTCCAGGATCGCCATCTCGCGTTCGCGGCTGGATGGACTTGCGGCCGCATTCGGCATGGGCGCCGGCGGCGTCGTTTTCGCCGGCCTGGCGCTCGCCGGTCTGACGGCATTGCTGTCGCAATTCGAATGGCTCTATGTGCTGCTCAAGGTAGCGGGCGGGGCTTATCTCCTCTACATCGCCGTCAATATCTGGCGAGGCGCCGCAAAGCCGATCGAGCTTTCCGATGCCGACAATGGCTATCGTGCGCCCATGCGCAGCTTCATCACCGCATTGCTGACGCAGCTCAGCAACCCGAAGACGATCATCGTCTACGCCAGTCTCTTTGCGGCGCTTCTGCCGAGAACGGTGCCGCTCGATCTCCTCGTGGCGCTGCCGGTCGGCGTTTTCGCGGTGGAGGCGGGGTGGTATTCGATTGTGGCGCTCGCCTTTTCGGCCCGCCACCCGCGGCGGCTCTATCTCCATGCCAAGGGCTGGATCGACAGGGCCGCCAGTGCGGTGATGGGCGGCCTTGGTCTGCGGCTCATTCTCTCGGGCCTCAGCGTCAGGTAGAACAGGCGGAGAAGGCCTGGTCATCCGGCAAAATGACGAGATCAGTTGGTGTTGCTGCCATCGGCTGCGCCCGGCGGCTTGTCCTTGGCAGCGAGCTTCTGCCAGGAATTCTGCTGCGAGAGCATGCCCCTGAGATAGGCGACATTGGCATCGGCCTGCTGCGGCGAAAGCTCCCGCCGCGCGATCTGTTCCGCTTCCGCAAAACGCCCTTGCAGGCCGACGACGAGGGCAAGATTCTGCCGGACGCGGCTGTCGGCGGTCGGCTGGCCGGCGGCGGAGCGCAGGTAGGTTTCGGCCGTGCGCAGATCGCCGGTCAGCACATAGGACATGCCGAGATTGGAAAGGATGGAAGGTTCGTTCGGCTGAATGTCGAGCGCGTCGCGGTAGCGCTGCCGGGCCTCGCTTGCCCGGCCCATCTGGTCGAGGATTGCGCCTTCGGCCGAGATCAGCCTCCAGTCGGGACGATCGGGTGTCTGGGCGCGGCCGATCGTGTCGAGCGCCTGCTGGAACTGCCCGGCCGCCGCCTGCGCCTTGCCGTAAGCCGCCAGCACATTGCGGTCGCCCGGATTGGCGATTGCCACCTGCTGCATGACGGCGAGCGCCTGCGCGTCGCGGCCGCTCATGCGCAGCAGGTTGGCATAGTTGACGCCGTTGACGGGATCGCGTGGATTCTTTTCATAGGCCTGGCCGATCCGGTCCGTCGCCGAGCGCAGCTCGGTCGCATCCATCTCTTCGACCGGCTTGGTAAGCTTCGGCACCGAGCCTGTCGTCATCCGGTCCTTGGCCGTCGTCGAGCAGCCGGCAAGCGCGAGGATGATCAGCGAAGCTGCTGCGCCGCGCAGGATATGGTTCATAGATATGGTGATGCGCGAGGCAGGCATGTTGCGTTCCTGATTCCGAAATCGGCGCCTGACCTAGAAGCGGAACAGGGAAAGGTTTGACGCAATCTTCGCTCCAGCAATAGTCTGTTAACCCTAACAGACCGTTAAGGAACGATTCCTGGCGACCGCCGAAGGACAATCATGGCCCCCTATCAGTTCATCGAAAGACCGACTCCTTTCAACACGAAGGGCGGCTCGACGCTGCCGATCTTTGCCGTCACGCCTGCCCACATCGAGACCGGCACGATCGATCCGATTGCGCTCGATTGGGCGCGCAAGGCGGGCTACAAGGCCGAAAGCGGCTCGCTCTTGCTGATCCCGACGGCCGACGGCCATCTCGGCGGCGCGCTTTTCGGCCTCGGCACCAACCCGTCGGAACAGCCCTACATCACCGGCAGGCTGGCCCGTGCGCTGCCCGCCGGCGACTGGCACATCGAGACCGCGCCGCTGACGGCGAATCGCCTCGCCCTCGGCTTCGGGCTCGGCAGCTACCGTTTCGATCGCTACAAATCGGAAAAGTCGCCGGCAGCGACCTTGATGATTCCCCGCGATGCCGACGGCGCCGACATCAAGCGCCAGCTCGCCGGCGTCTTTCTTGCCCGCGACCTCATCAATACGCCGACGAACGATATGGGGCCGGACCAGCTCGAGGCCGCCTTCCGCGCCCTGGCCGGGCACTATAAGGCGGAACTATCGGTCATCACGGGCGATGAACTGCTTACGCAGAATTTCCCGCTGGTCCATACCGTCGGCCGCGCCAGCGTTGACGCGCCGCGCCTTCTCGAACTGCGCTGGGGCAAGAAGGGTCATCGCAAGGTGACGCTCGTCGGCAAGGGTGTCTGCTTCGATACCGGCGGTCTCGATATCAAGCCTGCCGCCTCGATGCTGCTGATGAAGAAGGACATGGGCGGCGCGGCGAATGTCATGGGGCTCGCCCTGATGATCATGGACGCCAAGCTGAAGGTCGATCTGCGCGTCATCGTCCCGGTGGTCGAAAACGCCATCTCCGCTAATGCCTTCCGCCCCGGCGACATCTACCGCAGCCGAAAGGGCCTGACCGTCCAGATCGACAATACCGACGCCGAAGGCCGTTTGATCCTGGCCGATGCGCTTGCCTATGCCGACGAGGAAGAGCCCGACCTTTTGATCGACATGGCGACGCTGACAGGGGCTGCCCGCGTTGCCCTCGGTCCGGATCTTCCGCCCTTCTTCACCGATGATGCCAATCTGGCCCATGATCTGACCGAAGCAAGCCTGGAGACGGACGATCCGATCTGGCGCCTGCCTCTCTATGCCGGCTACGAAAGGGATATCCGCGCCAAATTCGCCGACCTGACCAATGCCCCGGCCGGTGGCATGGCGGGGTCGATCACCGCCGCGCTTTTCCTCAAGCGCTTCGTCAGCAAGACCAAGAGCTGGGCGCATTTCGACATTTACGGCTGGGCTCCGTCCGAACGCCCGCATTCGCCGGGCGGCGGCGAGGCACAGGCGATCCGCGCGCTCTTCCATCATATTCGCGGGAGCCTGCGCTGACGGATGCAAGAGATGTCGCGCCGCCGCTTCACGCGGTGGCCTCGCGGCCAATCGTTAAAATTTTATTCACCCTGCCGGGCGGCAGTTCCCGCCGCCTCTTGCATGTCCATTGCAACTGCCGGAAAATGAAACGCTAGCGTAACGATTTCCGGAGGGGCCGTGCCGATCGAACTGACCGCCTCGCAGGCGCTGGGGCTTTGGCATGGCGTGGCGCTCGATCAGGTTCGTCATGACGACCGCGATTTGACATTGCGCCAGATGGCGATCCTGCTGCATATTTATCTCGTGCCGCCGCCCCACACGGTGCGCGGGCTTGCCGCCACGCTCAACGTCACCAAGCCTGTCATTACCCGCGCCTTGGATACGATGGGTGAGATGGGCCTGGTTGATCGCGTGCGCGACGATGCCGACCGCCGCAATGTGATCATCAAACGCACCGTCGGCGGTGCGCTTTATCTGGAAAAGCTCGGCGATCTCGTGCGGGATCAGGGCCGCCGGCTGCCGATCTGAAAGGAAGATAAATGACGATGCTCGACCGCCGCCTGCATGCCTATCGGCCGGATCTCGCGGAAGCGGGGCTCGAGGGCAAGGTGGAGGCGTCGCGATTTGTGGAAGGCGCCGCAGCGCGTGTTGCCCTTCCCGTCGCCGCCCTGCGCCCTGAGCCGGACCTTGCCCGCGGCATCGATACGGAACTGCTCCTCGGCGAGGATGTGAGCGTTTTCGATCGAGCCGACGGCTGGTGCTGGGTGAAAGCTGTCTCCGACGGCTATGTCGGCTATCTCAAGGCGGAGGCGCTCTCGCAAACCGGGCCGGCGCCGACCCACATCGTCACCGTCCAGCGCACCTTCCTCTATCCGGAGCCGGAGCTGCGCAAGCCGCACCGGGCCATCCTGTCGATGGGAAGCCGCGTACACGTCGCCGGCGAGGCGGAGGTGCGCGGCAATCACTACGTCGTGCTGACGGACGGCACGGCGATCTTCGCCAGGCACGTGCAGCCGATCGGCGCTCTCGAGGGTGCCGATTATGTCGGTATCGCCGCCCGTTTCCTCGAGACACCCTATCTCTGGGGCGGCCGATCCGGCCTTGGCATCGATTGCTCCGGCCTCGTCCAGCTGGCGATGCTGATGACCGGCAGACAGGCGCCGCGTGATGCCGACATGCAGGCGGCCGGACTCGGCGAGCCGATCGACCGCTCGGAGATCCGCCGCGGCGACCTGGTGTTCTGGAAGGGCCATGTCGCCATTTTCGAGGATCCCCAAACCATTCTCCACGCCAACGGCCATAGCATGACGGTGGCGCGTGAGAATTTCGAGGCGGCCGTCGAGCGCATCGGCTCGCTATACCAACGGCCGACCGGCTATCGCCGCCCATTTAGCTAAGTAATCGGCCGCTGCGGCCAGACGCTCACGCCGCCGGTCCAATCCTCGAAAGCTTTCGACAGTCTGAGCACCCGCATGTCGTCGAAACGCGGTCCGACGATCTGCAGCCCGATTGGCATGCCCGACCGTGAGAAGCCGCAATTGATCGAGGCGGCCGGCTGTTCCGACATGTTCCACGCTACGGTGAAGGCGATATGTTCGAACGGCCTCGTCGGATCGTTGGTCGGCGATGCCCATTCGGCCGGATAGGAGATGATGGGATTGGTCGGCGAAAGCAGGGCGTCGACCGTGGTGAACAGCCGTCCGCAGCTCCTGCGCATTTCGATCGTCTGATTGAAGCCTCTGACGGCATCGACGCCGCTAATATCGGCGCCGACCTTCGCCCAATCCCGGATATAGGGCAGGATGCTGTCGCGCCGCTCTTCGTTAAGCCCTGCGATATCGCTCCACAGACGGGCGCGCCAGAACGTGTCGAGCCCGTCAAGCATCGCGCGCGTCAGCACCGGTTGAACGGAGACGATGGTCACGCCGGCTTTCTCGAAACGTTTCGCCGCCGATTCGACCGCGACCCTGATCTCATCATCGACAGCAAACCCGCAGCCGGCATCGAGCATCAGGCCGATCTTCATGCCTGACATGTCGACAGCGAAATCCATCCAGTCGAAATCGTTGGGCGGCAGGCTGGTGCCGTCGCGCCAGTCGGGTCGCGACAGCGTCGCCATGGAAAAAGCGGCGTCCTCGACGGTGCGCGTCATCGGGCCGAGACAGCGCCCGACATAATAGGGATCGGCCGGAATGCGCCCATGGCTCGGCTTGAAGCCGAAGATGCCGGTCCAGCCGGCAGGAAGCCGCACCGAACCGCCGATATCCGTGCCGATGTGCAGCGGCCCGTAACCGGCCGCCGCCGCGGCCGCGGCGCCGGCGCTCGATCCGCCGGGATTCTGCGCGATGTTCCAGGGATTGCGGCTGAGAGGATGAAAGCTCGACAGGCCGGAGGAAAGCATGCCGTAGTCGGGACAGGTGGTCTTGGCGAAGATCACCGCGCCGTCCTCGCGCAGCCGCGCGGCAGCCGGCGCGTCGGCCTCCGCCGGCTTTGGTTCCACCGCCCTGGTGCCGAGCGGCACCGGCTGGCCCTTCGTCGCGATCAGTTCTTTCAGCGTGACCGGGATGCCGTCGAGCGTGCCGAGCGTTTGTCCCTTCGCCCAGCGCTCCGTCGAAGCTTTCGCCTGCACGCGCGCCGCCTCCGGGTCGTAGAGGTAGAGTGCGGAGATCGACGGCTCCCAGGCGGCGATATGGTCTTCGAGGAAGAGCCAGTATTCGAGCGGCGAGAGGCTCTTATCGGCGAAGCGTCGCCTGAGTTCACGGATGGTAAGGTCGGTTTCGGCCATCGGAGCTTTGTTTCGGAAGGACATCAGCGGCTCGCTTCACGTGGATCGAGACGATCGCGCAAGCCGTCGCCGAGCATGTTGAAGCCAAGGACGGTGAGCGCGATGGCAAGGCCGGGCAGGACCGCCAGCCAGGGGGCCAGCGCCAGATAGGTTTGCGCATCCGCAAGCATCCGGCCCCATGTCGGCGCCGGCGGCGCCATGCCGAGCCCGAGAAAGCTGAGGCCGGCCTCGGTCAGGATCGCCAGTCCGAGCTGGATGGTCCCATGCACGATGATCTGGCCAATGATGTTCGGCAGCACATGGTGCAGCGAAATGGTCAGGCGCGTATTGCCGATCGCGCGCGCCGCCGTCACATAATCGCGGCTCCAGGCCTGCAGCGAGGTTGCCAGCGTTACCCGGGCAAAGACCGGAATCATGAAGACGGCGATCGCTGTGATCGCGGTGAACCGCCCCGGCCCGAGAAAGGCGCCGAGCACCATGGCCGACAGGATCGGCGGCAAGGCGAAGATGACGTCGCAGATGCGCATCAGCAGCGCTTCGGCTGGACCCCGGATCGCCGCGGCGGAGATGCCTGATATCGAGCCAAGCGTCCCGCCGATCGCAACCGCGGTGATGGCGACCGACAGGGAGTTCCAGCATCCCGCCATCAGCATCGAGGCCACGTCGCGGCCGAACTGATCCGTGCCAAGCAGGCCGAAGGCGAGCGGCGGCTGCAGTTTATGGATGATCTGCATCTTCGCCGGCGGCAAGGGTGTCCAGACGAGCGACAGCAGCGCAACGGCGACCAGCAGGCCAATGATCACCGCTCCGGATATCAAGTTAATTCGCCGGCTAAGTTTTAAAGCCCGGCGACTGATGATGGTGGCGGAAATGACGGAAGTCATGCTTCAGGCCGCCTTCCTCATCCTGGGATCGATCGCCAGATAGGAGAGATCGACGATGAAATTCACCACGATGACCAAGCCCGCGAAGAACAGCACGACGTCCTGCATCACGATGACATCGCGCTGGGAGAGTGCCTGAAGGGCGAGCCTCCCGAGACCCGGCAGGTAGAAGACGTTTTCCACCAGCACCGCGCCGGCGACAAGAAAGGTGAACTGCAGCCCGATCATCGTCAGAATCGGGATCAGCGCATTCGGCACGACATGCCGCCACAGCACCGCACTGCGTGACAGTCCTTTGGCGACGGCGGTCCGGGCAAAATCCTCATGCATCGTTTCGAGCACCGCCGAACGTGCGACGCGCGTCAACACCCCCGCCTGCGGCAGCGCCAGCGCGACGGCCGGCATGACAAGCGCCTGCAACGCCGGCAGAAGACCGGCGCCCCACCCCGGAAAGCCGCCGGCCGGCATCAGTCCGAGCATCGTCGAAAAAAGGATGATCAAGAGCAGCGCCACCCAGAAGGCGGGCACGGCGATGCTGATCTGCGAAAACAGCGTTGCGATGACAGCGAAGACACCGCCGCGGCGCGAAGCGGCCAGCACACCGAGCGGCAGCGCAATCGCCACCGACAGCACGATTGCCATCAGCGCCAGCGGCAGCGTCACCGCCAGCCGCTCGACGATCAGTCCCGCAACGGGAACGCCATAGGTATAGGATTGGCCGAGATTGCCCGACACCACACCGGCCAGCCATCGCCCGTAACGCAGGATGAGCGTCTGGTCGAGACCGAGCTCGTGACGCAGCGCCGCCAGCGTCTCCGGACTTGCCGAGGTGCCGAGCATGATCGAGGCAGGGTCGCCCGGCAGGAGATCCATGACGGTGAAGATCAGCAGTGAGACGATCAGGAGGGTGACGAGGAGACCGGCTAAGCGGCGGGCGAGGAGGGCGATCATGTGGGCTGCGCTGCCGAGGTGGCACGGCGGCTCTCCCATGGGCTGACGTTGAGTTTGGCGAGAAGGTCAACCCCAGTCTCCGTCATCCTCGGCCTTGAGCCGAGGATCCATGTCGCGGCTGCTGGTGGATGCCGTGTGGATGCTCGGCTCAAGGCCGAGCATGACGGAAGGCGGGGTGGGTGGAAGGAGTCATCGAAGGCGCTGACGCCAGGAGTGCCATCCAGCGAAATCAAACCATGTCGGTCCCGGCTGAACGGGCTTAGCGAGCCAGGGAAAGGGCTGCGCGCTCTATCGGCCAAATACATCTCGGATCTGTCCAAGGCCATCCTCTTTTTCGCGTCCCCACCAGGCCCGCCGCTCACTCCTCCCAATAAACCCCCGACAGCACATTCGACGGAATCGGCTCGTTCTCCCACAGCCCCTTCAGCTTCCTGTCCCAGACGCCGAGTTTCGGCATGACGAAGAGGTAGAGCGCCGGCACGTCCTCAGCGAGAATCTTCTGCGCCTCGCCGTAAACCGCATTTTGTGCGGCAGGATCGGCGGTCTCCTGGACCTTCTTCATCAGCGCATCGAAGGCCGGGTTCCTGTAGTTGAAATAATAGGGATCGCGTGCGTAGATGTCGATGTCGAGCGGTTCGGCATGAGCGACGATCGTCATGTCGAAGTTGCGATCCTTCATGACGTCCTGGACCCATTTCGCCGGAAATTCGGTCGGCTCGATCTTCATCGTCACGCCGATTTCGGCAAACATTGCCTGCATCACCTGGGCGCTGCGCGGCGCATAGGCCATCTGCGGCGATTTGATCGTGAAGGTGAAGCCGTTGGGATAGCCGGCTTCGGCCAGCAGCGCCTTCGCCTTTTCGACATCATAGGGCAGGACGCCGGTCATGTCCTGGTAGCCCGGATCGTTCGGCGTGTAATGGCTGCCGATCGGCGTGCCGAGGCCGGACCATGCGCCGTCGATCACCGTCTGCCGGTCGATCGCCATCATCAGCGCCTGGCGGACGCGCTTGTCGTCGAAGGGCTTCTTGGCATTGTTCATGCCGGCGATGACCTTGAGTTCGGTATTACCGACCTTGGTGATGAGCCTGGCATCGCCGTCGAAGGAACTCATCAGCTCGGGCGCGGCAAATTCCGGAAAGGCATCGAGATCGCCCGATTTCAGCGCGGCCGCCTGCGCCTGCGGATCGGGAATGAAACGGAAGGTCACCTTCTCGAGCTTGGCAGACGCATCCTTGTTCCAGTAGTCGCCATTCCTGATGAGTTCGACCTTGTCGCCCTTCGTCCAGCTGACGAACTTGAAGGGACCGGTGCCGATCGGCATGACCTTGTCGTTGTCGGCCGTCTTCGGGGCGACGATGACAGATGCCGGCCAGCCCAGCCAGTAGATCAGGCTGCCGGTCGGCGCCGAGAGATGCAGCACCAGCGTTTCGGCGTCCGGCGCCTGGATCGAGGCGATCGAGGCGAAGAAGCGCTTCTGCGGATTGACCGAATCCGTCCCGCGGGCGCGGTCGAGCGCAAATTTGGCGGCGGCGGCATCGAAGGCTTCGCCGTCATGAAATTTCACGCCGGTCCGCAGCTTGAAGGTATAGATCAGGCCATCGGCCGAAATCTCCCAGCTCTTCGCCAGCTGCGGCTGGACCTTGCCGGTCTGATCGATCGCCACCAGCCCCTCGAATACATTCTGCCAGGTGACCTGGCCGATCGCGACCGGTGCGGCGATCGTCGGGTCGAGGCCCGTTGGTTCGACGCTCATGCCGAGATTGAGGGTAGTCTTGGCCGCTTCCGCCGGTGTCATTGCCGTCACTACGAGACCGGCCGATAACGCAGCAACGAGGGAAAGCCGCTTGATGAAGCGCGCCGAAGACGCAAACGAAACTTTGTTCATCATATCCCCCGGCACATGATTTGGTTCTCACCAGCTCGTCGAAAATACATCAGCGCCAGGATCTGCATTCACGTGTCTCCGCCATTCTATCAGGTTGCGACCCTATTCAATCAATGGCGTTCAGCATAGCGGTCTTGCCATGCTATTTGTCCGCCTCCGGCCGGAAGGGCGCTTGCCATATAGACGCCGCGCGCGATCGCCCGCGCCATGACGATAGTGGCGAGGTGGCAAAGCTCCATCAGGCTTGCCATGTCGTTTCTTGAATGTTTGGCCGTCGAAGCGGCAAAGACGGTATCGCCGTCGAGCGGCAGATGGGCCGGCAGCAGCGCCCGGGCAAGGCCGTCATGACCGGCAAGTGAAAGCCGATGCGCTTCCGCCTTCGTCAGCTGCGCGTCGGTGACGACCGCGCCGATCGTCGTTGCCGGCGTGGTCATCCCCTTGAGCCGCATCCGGTGATCGGTCGTCGCAGGCATGCCGAGCCCGCCGAATTCGCCATCTTTCTCGAAGGGTGCCGCCCAGAAATGCGGCCCGTCGCCGATCGTTGCCGAACCGAGCGCATTGACGGCGACGATCGCAGCGATGCGATGACCGGCGCTGCTGACGGCACTGGCCGAGCCGAGCCCGCCCTTGAAGGTGGCCGTCGTCGCCCCGGTGCCGGCGCCGGCGGTGCCGAGCGCAAATACCCCCTTCGTCGCGGCCTTCAATGCCGCATAACCCATCTCACAATAGGGGGAGTGAAGGCCCCAATCCTTGTCGCCGCCGTTCAGCAAGTCCATCAGGATCGCTTGCGGCACGATCGGTATTCGCACGGTACCCACGGCAAAGCCGCGGCCGGCTTCGCGCAAGCCGGCCTGCACGCCGCCGGCTGCATCGAGCCCGAAGGCCGAGCCGCCCGAGAGCACGAAGGCATCGACGGCACTGACAGTCATCGACGGGTCGAGCAGATCGGTGTCGCGTCCGCCCGGCGCGCCGCCGAGCACCGTGCCGGATGCGACCGCCGGCTCGTCGAAGACGATGACCGTGACGCCGGATCCCAGCGCGAGGTTGGTCGCATGGCCGACGGAAACGCCTTCGATATCGGTGAGCAGATTGAGAAGATCGGGCAAGGGCTGATCCTGGTGGCGCTGATCCGGCCGATAGGACTGCAATTGCCCGCAAAAAACAAGACCGGCCCTTTTGGCAGGACCGGTCACATCAGAAAAGCCGCGAAAGTCGCTAGCGGCCGCATGCCGTCAGGCATGAAGCGGCTTCGGATGACGGCGGGTCATCAGGTCGTGGATGGCCAGCCGCACCTCGTCGGGCGAACCGAACCGCTGCTCATCGAGGTCGTGGACATGGAATTTCACGGCGATGAACTTCAGCCGGTCTTCGTCGGGGATAACGATGCCGACGGGAACGCCAGCATATTCGATAACTTGCTTCTTCATAGATAGAACTCCTGCCGCGCGGGCATGCGCAGCCATGGCGAATTGACTTGTCTGGTACCGTTGAAAGGAGGACGAACGTCACATTCGACAGTTCGGGCGGGAGAGGGCGCCCGGACGGTCATTGCCAAGCACAGATCGCCCAAGGAGAGTGGCGAGAATTTCGATGTCTATCATGTCTCGTTCCTTTCGTTGGCGTTGCGCTCGATGGTCCCGGAAGAGCCCGGGGGCGGTGATGGCTGTCTTCAATATCTACTAACTTAGTAGAAATTACCCGACAGCCTGTCGGAAACATATTCCGAAACGTGTCAAAATATCGACGATCCGAAAAAATTCATTCCATCCTGGCCCGAACTTACAGAAGGAAACATATCAGCTCTTCGTAAAATTCGCATGACAGAATCGACACTCTTTCGATCGCCGCAGCAGAAATAGGAAGTCTGTCTGATTCCGACAATGGGCCTCGTCGGTAAAAATCGAGATGCCTCGAAATGATCGATTTGGTTAACGCCCGAAAGCATGGATCACCAGCCTTCCTGGAGCACCTTTTCCAGCATGTCTGCGAAGAAATCCGCGCTTTCGATGCTGAGGCAGAGCGGCGGCTTGATCTTCAGCACATTTTGGTGATCGCCGGTCGGCTGCATAATGATACCGAGGTCGAGAAGCCGGTCGCAGATCGCCGCCGTCTCTTCCGTCGCCGGCTCCAGCGTCGTTCTGTCGCGGACGAATTCCAGGCCGAGATAGAGACCCATGCCGTGGACGGCGCCGGCGATCGGGTGCCGGTCGATCAGCGCGGCAAGTCGCGCCTTCAGATGGTCGCCGACCGTTCGGGCATTTTCCTGCAGCTTCTCCTCGGCCATGATATCGAGCACCGTCATGCCGGCGACGCAGCTGACTGGGCTGCCGCCGGTGGAGGAGAAGAAAGGCCCTTCTTTCTCCAGCGACTGCGCAATCTCCCGTCTGGTGATGACGGCGCCGAGCGGATGGCCATTGCCCATGCCTTTGGCGATGGTGATGATATCGGGCACGACCCCCTGCTGTTCGAAGCCCCAGAAATAATGGCCGAGCCTGCCGTAACCGACCTGCACCTCGTCGGCGATGCAGAGCCCGCTGCGGGCGCGCACCTCGGCATAGATCTCCTTCAGATACCCTTCCGGCAACGGAATGCCGCCGGCATTGCCGTAGACCGATTCGCAGATGAAGCCGGCAAGGCCCTGGCCGCCGGCGTCGATCGTCTCGAGCATCGGCTTGACGGCGGCCAGATAGCTCGCCGCTGTGTCGGGTCCGCGAAACGCGCCGCGATAGGTATTCGGCGAAACGGCCGCATGCACCCAATCCGGTCGGGTGGTCAGCGCCAGCGGATTGTCGGCGATCGAAGTGGAGACGGCGTCGCTCGCCGCCGACCAGCCATGATAGGCTTCGAGCAGGCAGAGCATGTTGCGGGCGCCGCTATGGGCCCGCGCCAACCGAATCGCCAGATCGTTCGCCTCAGAGCCGCTGTTGACGAGGAAGACGGCGTCGAGGCCATCAGGCGCGAGCGCCGCGAGCCGTTCGCAAAATTCCGTAATCGCCGCGTAGTGGAAGCGTGAATTCGTATTGAGCCGCAGCCATTGGGCGCTGATTGCCGCCGCCATCCTGGGATGGCCGTGGCCGAGGATTGTGACATTGTTGACCATGTCGAGATAGGCGCGGCCCTCGACATCGAACAGGTGCTCCTTCCAGCCGCGCTCGATCTGCGGCGGCGCGGCATAATAGTTCTTCTGGGCGCTGGCGAGATGGGCCTGCCGCCTGACGAGCAGTTCAATGGTCGCCGGTCGCGGCGCATCCGCGCCCGGGCTGAGAAGGGATGAAGGCGAAGGGCAGAGCACCGACCAGGCCGGCGCCTTGCGCGGCATGGCAAAGAGCGGTGGTTCGAGGCCTGCGACGCTGCAGAGCTGGAGGCGCAGGCCGCCGAGCGACGACGCTTCACCGAAAACCGAACCGAGCGGATCGCCGGCGGCAAGCACGACGCCATCCTCGACCAAAGGGTTGAGTCCATCGAGATGCAGGGTCATGCTGTCATCCGTCAGTGTCAGATGCTGGTCCTTCCAGCCGATGCGGCCGGCAAAGGGTGCCGCGACCGCGCTTCCTGCGGCAAGGCAGATGTCGACATGCAGGGCGAAGGTCGCCTGTCCCGCGTCGTTTCCGAGCGCAGTGCGGGAAAGCCGATATTCACCATAGCGCGTCGCCGCCGTGCCGCTTTCGGTTGCAGCCCGGGCAAGCAGCCGCCAGTCCATATCGGCGCCCAGCCAGTTGCCGGCGGAAAAATGCGCACTTCGTACGCCAAGGTCGACATAGGCGATCGTGGCGGGATCGATATCTGGCAGCAAGGGCAGCCATGCTGACGCCGACGGGGCGGCGACATCTGCGCCGGCCGCCTTGAGGATCGCGGCTTCCATGAGTTCGAACGGAACCGACATCACCGTATCGAAGATCGCCCGCTCGCGGTCGAGATTGCTGCGGACGTAATCGTTATCAGGATCGATCGACATCTGCTGTTCGCTGCTGGCGACGAGGATGACCGCGCGCGCGACGATCAACGGCCAGAGCGCCTTCAGCTCGTCGTCGCTCAGGGGATAGATCGCCTGATAGGCGGTGACGGCGGGCAGGATATGAAAGGGATCGCCATTCGCCTGATGCAGCAGCGAAGCGCAGGTAACGGCAAGGTCGCCGACCAGCCAGCCGCGGATGATGTCGCCGAAATCGATCACGCCATCGGGGATCGTGTGGCCATGGGCGTCGCGATGGCCGACGACATTGTCGCCGGTGACGTCGTGATGGACGGCCTGGAGCCGAAGCGACGGCGCCAGGGGCTGGATGCGGCGAACTGCCATCACCATGGTTTTGGCGATCCGGTCACGGGCAGCACTGTCGGTGATGGCGGACAGCAGCTGTACGGCGACAGGGCCGGCGCGTCGCAAATCCCACTGCAGGCTGCGGTCGAGGCCCGGATGGTCGAAATCGGCAAGCGCCTGCGCCAGCCTCGCGCAGAGCGCGCCAAGCGCCGCGACGGACGCCGGCGCCAGATATCTCATCTCCGTCAGTCCCTGGCCTTCCAGATATTCCAGCAGCCGGACCTGATAGCCCCGCCCGCGCACGGTAAGGACGACAATTTCCCGGCCGTCATTCGTGGCGATCACCTTCGGAACGCGTGGCGCATCCTCTCGGCTCTTGAGATGATTGAGCGCGGCATTCTGCGCTTCGAGCTCGCGGACCTCGTAGGCGGCATGGCAGATCTTCAGGACGTATCGACCGCGATCGCTGTCGACGCGGTAGTTCCGATCCTGCTGGCTGCCGAGTTCGGCGAGCGTGCCGGTCAGGCTGTAATGGGCAAGAAGGATTTCTTCCGCGTCAGCAACGGTGACGTCGGGACGCGGCAGCGTCATGTGATCCACAAGCGCCTCGTCGGTCATGACACCCCTCCCGCAGCATGATTCGATTACCCATTAAGCGCGATAATCAAATACTTGCCGCTGGCAGGCAACGGGAGATTGTTGTCTGCCAGCAAAAGAGATGCGCGGCCTCGGCCGGCTCACCCCATGCGTTCGGAGGCGTAGCTTCCGGGGCTGGCCGGGAAGACGACGGTGCGGTTGCCGTTGATGAAGGTGCGGTGATGGATATGAGCGTGGATGGCGCGCGCCAGCACCTGGCTTTCGACGTCGCGGCCGATCGAGACATAGTCGTCGGGCGACTGCGCATGGGTGATGCGGGCGGTGTCCTGCTCGATGATCGGGCCTTCGTCGAGGTCGGCGGTGACGTAATGGGCGGTCGCGCCGATCAGCTTGACGCCGCGCTGATAGGCCTGCTTGTAAGGGTTGGCGCCCTTGAAGCTCGGCAGGAAGGAATGGTGGATGTTGATGATCTTGCCCGACATCTGCTTGCAGAGCTGGTCGGAGAGAACCTGCATGTAGCGGGCGAGCACGATCAGTTCGGTGCCGGTCTGATCGACGAGATCGACGAGCTGGGCTTCCGCCTGCGGTTTGTTCTCCTTCGTCACCTTGATGTGGTGGAAGGGGATGTCGTGATTGACCACGACCTTCTGGTAGTCGAAATGGTTGGAGACGACGCCGACGATATCGATCGGCAGGGCGCCGATCTTCCAGCGGTAGAGCAGGTCGTTGAGGCAATGGCCGAAGCGCGACACCATCAAGAGCACCTTCATGCGGCTCTCGCTGTCGTGGAATTCGTACTCCATCTCGAAGGGCGCGGCGACGGCAGCAAAATCGGCGCTGATCGCGGAACCGGAAAGTCCTTCCTCGGAAATGAAGCTGACGCGCATGAAGAACCTGCCGGTATCGAGGTCATCGAACTGCGAGCTGTCGATGATGTTGCAGCCCTTCTCGGCCAGATAGCTCGAAATCGCCGCAACGATGCCGCGCGTCGATTTGCAGGATACCGTCAATACATAGCTTTTCATGTCTCTCCCTCTTCCCTCTTGGAGGCCGCAGCCCGTGCTTAGATCAAAGCCCGTGCCGCGAATAGGCCGGCGCACTTTCATTTATGCGACAAATTGCAAGATAAACCATCACGTTCCTGCAAGTTCTCTCATCGCCGGATCAGCTTAAAAGAAGTTGCTCAAAACGCTGTGCCGCCAGCGCCGCACGGATGTGTATTCTCGCCTTCAGTGAATGAAATTAAAGCATGTCGCTGAAAGCTGATGAGCAATTTGCGACATCGGGAGGCGGGAAACCAAGCATGTGAAGGACGGAAAGTGGATCCGAAGGGTTAGGCCGGCGGACGGCTTGCCACGGCGATCTTCCGGCGCGGCGTGGTGATTTCATGAATGATTGCGCCGCCGATTGACGACAGCACCAGCGACAGGATCACGAAGAGCACCGGCTGCTGCAGGATGCCGAGCGGCAGGCGGTCCGAAGCCACCCTCAGGAAAGCGAGCGTGAAAGCGTGGGTGATATAGATGCTGTAGGAGCAGTCGCCGAGATAGTTCAGCCATCCCAGAACGGGCAGCCGGGAAAAGTCGATGGAAACTGCTCCGTAGATGATGAAGATCGCCGGAATTCCCCAGGCGTAGAACCGGCTCTCCGGCGGCATCAGCGCTTCGTTGATGAAGAGGAACACAAAACCCGTGGCCAGTGCCGCCCATGCCCAGCGGTTCGGAAGAAGCACCTTCTGCCCGTAAAGCCAGCCGAGCACGACGCCGGCGAGGAACTCCAGCATGATCGGTTCGCCGTAGAACCGGGTGGCCGTCGTTTCCGGCAGCACCGGGCAGGCAATCAGGATCACCGCAAAGACGGCAAACATCGCTGGAATCCGGCGGGTTTCCGAGAGCGGCAGCAGCAGCGCAAAGATGAAATAGAAGAACATCTCGTAATTCAGTGTCCAGCCCGGCACAACGACGGGGGTGATCGTGCTTGGATCGGCGGCATTGGCCCATGGCAGAAAGAGCAGCGAGGCGATGAGATGCGGAAGGTCGAACACCGTCGATTTCAACAATGACGGGGCCGCCAGCGCCACGACAGCCGAAAACAATGTTGCCAGCCAATAAAGCGGGACGATCCTCCTGATGCGGCGGCGGGCGAAATCGATGCGGCTGATCGCGCGCCCGCTCGTCGTCAGCCACATCACGAAACCGCTGAGGACGAAGAAGATGTCGACGCCGGTTTCGCCATAAAGAAAAGCCGTGGCATCGACGGCGGGATTGACCTTGGCAAGCTGCAATATCGCATGGAAATAAACAACCATCAGCGCCGCAACCGCGCGCAGATATTGAAGCTGGACAAGCATCTGATGTCTTGCTCCTCGGGCTCGCGCGGTCGCCATTTACCGTGCCGCTGCGGTCAACTCAGTACATCTACCGCACGACCCTGTCGGATGCGCGGGCTGTCGTGGAAGCGCATATATCCGACGACGAACCACAAGAGGCCGGCAATCTTCATCGAGAAAACGGCGGTCCCTCCGATCATCATATTCAGAAAAATGAAAAGAGAAAGTGAATGGGCGCAGCGCCGCTGCGCCGCCGTACGGCCGGCGGGGAAGAGGCAGACGAACAGCCAAAGAGCGACGACGCCGAAGATCGTCGCCGCGTAGATCAGATAGACATAGCCGCTGTCGGCGAACTCGGCGACCCTGTCGACCGAAAGCCCGAGCACGGCGAGAGGATCGAGCTCCATGATCTTCTTCATCGTCAGATTGATGCGGCCGGTGAAATTGTCACCGGTCGCATTCGGTTTGAGGGTATAGACGACGAAACCTGCGACGACGATCAGCGGCATCAGCGCCAGATTGAAACTCCGCGGGATCTTCGGAAAGACGAAATAGCCGACGATACAGGCAAAACAGAAGATCAGCATGGTGCGTGTATCGTTCGTCACCAGGATCAGCACCGCCGTGCTGATGAAGAGCAGCCGGTCCCAGCACCCCAATCTTTCCCACATGGAAATCAGGTAGATCGCGATCACGCCGCAAAAATTGGCAAGCGACACCTGTTCGAGGAAAATCGACGACGAGCGATGGTCGATGATGCCGAAGGAAAAGCGCTCGGGAAAGCCGAGCGCATTCTGGAAAAGGCCCGTCTTGTTGTAGCTCAGCGGCAGCAGCCCGCGCGTATTGGCGAAATAATCGGACGGATGCACGATGCTGACATAGAAAGGCACGCTGATGATCTCGAAGATCAGGAAGATCAGCACGACGAGGCTTGCCCAGCGGAAGGCCAGCTTCATCGTTCTCTCGTTGCTCCAGCCGCCGAGGCCGGTAAAGCAGAAGATGATCAGCACGTTGCGGAAATGATCGACGAACGGCATGCGGTTGAGCACGCTGACATAGACGGTCACGACAAGCGTGAACAGCAGGAACAGGAAGGCCGGCAGATCCGTCTCGTAGATCCCCTTATGGAGGATGTAGATGATGGCGCCTGCCAGAATCAGGCCTTCGCTGGCGGCGACATGCGTCATCGACAGCGGCATGATGTTGTGGTTGATGAAGGCAAGAATGCCGTTATAGAGCATCGAAAGCAGGCCGAGCCAGAGCACCGGATGGTCGATGCGCGACGTTCCCCCGGCCGCATGGAGGCGGCTGCCCGCTGCCGTGAAAGTCGCTGCCTTCCGATCGACTGTCGCCAAGGTCAATTCCCCGCAGGCTTGACAGCGGTGCAGGCGCCGGCATCCGCTTTCACCGACGCGGCGAGAAGCCGCATCTGCGGTCGCTCGGTACCCTTGCCCGGCTGAACGTTGAAAGGTTCGTCCGCCGGCCACCATTCGCCCGCCGCCCAATAGGACCAGCCGAGCCAGACATCGCTGTTGTCGGACATGGTGGCGTAGATCTTGGTCAGGCCGCTCATGCAGTCCTTATCGGCGGAGCCGCCGAATTCGCCAAGAAAACCGCGTTTATGGTTTCGCTTCAGCCAGGCGGTGACGCCGGCGATGGCCTCGACCGCGTTGGTGGCGCCTTCGCAGCTGGCATGAGTTCCCGACGAATCGACGTCGAGATATTGGTGGACCTCGTAAGCGTAGAAATCGAGCGGATCGCGCACACCGAGCATCACCGTGCCGTTGGCACCGCCGATCACATCCTCCTCCCAACTGTGAGCGCCGCTCCAGGCGGTACCCGGCACGAGGATGAGGTTGCGAGCGCCGACGGCGCGGATGGCGCGGATCGCCGCGTTGGCGGCATCGAGCCAGTCCGTCGCCTTGACGTCGTGCGGCTCGTTCATCAGGCCGAAGAGAACGCCGTCCTCATTAGCGAATTCGACCGCGAGCCTTGCCCAGAAGTCGGCGAATGCGGCGTCCGTCGCCGGCGCGGTGCCGACCTGCGCCTTATCGTAATAGCCGAAATTATGCGGGTCGAGCAGAACGGCCATGCCCTGCTTTCGGATCAGGCCGACCGTTTCCTTGATTCGCTTGAATTCGTCCTCGTCCAGCCGCCCGCCGAGCGCCGGCTGCAGCCGCTCCCAGCGGAAGGGCAGCCGAATGATCGTCATGCCCTTTTCGGCGAAATAGCGGATCGTCTGCTCGCTCGGATAGATGTAGTTCGTGCCGTAGATGGCGCCGCGCTCGCTATATTCGCCGCCGGAAAGATTGACGCCGCGATAACACGGCGCGCCGGCCGCAAAGACCGGCGACGGCATGAGGGCGGCCGCAAGCAGCAGCGCCACCAGATGTCGTGTCGTCCTCATGGCTATCCTCGCAATCACGGCAAAATCGCAACATCGACTTCGCTGCACCTATCTTAACGGTCCGTTAGCTAAGAATTTCTAAAGTCTCGGCACCTTGGCTTCAGTCTTTCACGCTGGGCGGGATGCGAGTGCGCGTATGAGTCAGTATGACAGGAACAGGGTAAGCCGGCTGCCCGGCTGGCGGAGTTACGAGCCGTCTCCGACTGCGTCGGAAGGCGTGCGCTCGCGCAGTCCCGTTGTTCGTCCGGATGATTTCGCCCGTCCCGAGCCCCAACCCGCCCCACCGCCTTTCGTGCCGCCGTCGGCACGGGTTGCAGAAATCCGTCGATCCGAGCCGCCGCCGGCCGCTGCCGTCGAGCCGCCCGCGGCCCCAGAACCGCCTGCGGCCCCAGAACCGCCTGCGGCCCCAGAACCGCCTGCGGCCAATGTGCCGCAGCAGAGCACATCCGCGCCCGCCGCCCCGCTTCTCGACCTCCGCTCCAGCATCGCGGCGATCTGGAGCCGCCGACTGGTGGTGTTTGTGCTGGCCCTTTTTGGAGCCGTCGGGGGCGGCGTGGTGGCGCCGCTGATCGGCCAGAAATTCACTGCCGTCAGCAGCCTTTATTTCGATCCGCGTCAGATCGGCCTTGCCGAGGCGGGCGCGCAATCTTCAGGCCCATCGCCGGAAATGATCTCGGCCCTGATCGACAGCCAGGTGCAGATTCTGACCTCGGGCAATGTGCTGCGCCGCGTCGTAGAGGCGATGAAGCTCGACCAGGATCCGGAATTTAACGGCGGCAGGACGGATGGCGCGGCCGTGATCGGCGCCCTGCAGAAAGCGCTTGTCATCACCCGCCAGACCGGCACCTATGTCGTTTCGCTCGCCGCGACGACGAATGACCCCGAGAAATCCGCGAAGCTTGCCAACCAGGTGGTCACCTCCTTTACCGAGGAGGAAAACAGCGCCTCGAACGGCCTCTACGAAAATACCTCCTCGACGCTGGACGGACGCCTTGCCGACCTGCGTCAGAAGGTGCTGGAGGCCGAGCAGGCGGTCGAAACCTTTCGGGCCGACAACGACATGGCCGCGACCGAAGGCAACCTGATCTCCGACCAGCGCCTCGTCTCGCTGAACACGCTCTTGGTGACGGCGCAGGAAAAGACCATCCAGGCGAAGGCCCGCGCCGATGCCGTCGCCAATCTGCGCGTCGAAGACATCGTGGCCGGCAACCAGGCGGAGGGCGGCGTCAACTCGCCGCTCGTCAGCTTGCGTCAGCAATATGCCGCCCAGGCCGCCGCCGTCGGCAGCCTCGAAAGCCAGATGGGCACGCGTCATCCGCGCCTGCAGGCGGCGCGCTCCTCGCTGCAGAGCATAGCAGGCGAAATCAGGGGCGAATTGCAGCGCCTCGCCACCTCGGCAAAGGGCGAATACGAGCAGGCCAAGGCTGCCGAGGACAGCGTCGCCAAGGAACTCGTCGTTCAGAAGGCGCTGCAGGCGACGACCTCGGACAAGCAGGTGGAGCTGAACGAATTGCAGCGCAAGGCGACGGCGGCGCGCGATATCTACGAAACGGTGCTCAAGCGCTCGAGCCAGACGAGCGAGGAGCAGAACCTCAGCCAGAGCAACATCCGCGTCATCTCTCCGGCCGAACCGCCGGTCAAGGCCGATGGTCCGGGGAAGAAGATCTTGATGGTCGCCGGCATCATCGGCGGCTTCCTCGCCGGGTTCTTCCTGGGTGCCGCCTTTGCCATCCTCGCCGGTCTCTTCGGCCACTCCGTCATCAGAGGCTATTTCAGGAAATCCCCCGCCGCGGCGGCTTGATGCGGGCCATCGGTTTTCCTACATGCGGGAGAAGCGGTTTGTCGCCGCAGGAGAATTCCCATGCGGCTGTTGATGACGCTTCTGATATCGCTCGGCGCCCTGTCCAGCCTCGCCCCGGCGTCAGCCTTCGCTGTCGACTGGACGAAATCCGTGGATTCGACTGTTCAACCCCTCTATCCCTACAAGGGCCTTCCCGGCGTCAAGGCGCAGCCGGACAAGAAGGAAGAGGAATCCTATAATTGCCGCACCGAGACCGTCCAGATCCGCCGTCGCTATGACGAAATCTTCCGCTCTGGCGGCATGCCGACGCTGATGTACGTCTGCGACCGCGACGGCTTCGTGACCATGGGCGAAAAGGTTCCGCTCCGCGGCCACTATCAGCCGGTGCGGTAAGGCCTTTTCAGGCCTGCTGCCGCAATGTCATGCTGTTACATTCGAGTCGAGGCGAGATTGACCAGCGTTGCCGCCACTCGCTCGATATCGGCCTCGCTCATGTCATGATAGCTCGGCAGGTTGATCGCCCGTCCTGGAATGCTCCAGGCGTTGAGGTTTTCCGGTCGGTCCTCGAACATCGCGAGGCTGGAGAGCGGATAGAAGAAGACGCGTGCGTCGGTATTCGCCGCATCAAAAGCCTGCTGCAGCATCTCGCGGGTGATGCCGGTCGAGGGATGGAAGACTGCTGTTGGCATCCAAGCGCCGTTGATCGTGCCGGTATATTCCGGGTTCATTGTGATGCCGGGCAGGGTCGAAAGCCGGATCATATAGGAAGCCAGAATTTCGCGCTTGCGATTGACGAGTTCATCGATACGCTCGAGCTGGGCGCAGCCGATGGCCGCCTGAATATTCGACATCTTGTATTTGAAGCCGATCGCATCCGGCCAGAATTGCTTCGTCTGGCCGCGGGCGCGTCCATGATTGCTGAGCGTCAGCACGCGCTCGTAAAGGGCGGCGTCATTGGTGACGAACATGCCGCCTTCGCCCGTCGTCAGCGTCTTGGTGCCGTGGAAAGAGAAGGTACCGAAGGCGCCCATCGAGCCGGCGCGGCGGCCGTGCCAGACGGAGCCGATCGCTTCGGCGGCGTCTTCGATGACGGGAATGCCGGTGCGTTTGCTGATCTGCAGCAGCGCATCCATGTCGCAAAGGTTGCCGTAGAGATGTGTCGCGATGATCGCCTTGGTCTTCGGCGTAATATGGCGCTCGACCTGCTCAGGATCGATGCACCACGTGTCGGCAAGCACATCGACGAAGACAGGTGTGGCACCGAGATGAACGATCGGCGAAACGGTCGCGACCCAGTTCGTATCGGCAAGGATCACTTCGTCGCCGGCGCCGACGCCGAGCGCTGCAAGCCCCATATGCATGGCGCCGGTGCAGCTCGACGTGGCGATTGCAAAGCCGCTGCCGAGATAGGTTTTGAAGTCGTCCTCGAAGCGGTTGAGATAATCGTAGCAGCGCGCGCCCCAGCCGGTGGCGGCGGCATCCGCCGCGTAGTCCGTTTCGAGCTGGGTGATGGATGGCTTGGTGTAGAAGATCCTGTTGCTCATGCCGCTGCTTCTTCTGAGTGAAATGGAGATCGGATAAACTTGGCGCCTGAAACTCGTCCCGGGGCTCACGTGACTTGAGGCTTACATGATCACATGCCGGGCGAGGTCGTGTTCGTGCAGGACGATGCCAGGCAGGTAGCCGAGCGAGACAAAATAGTCTCGGTCGCTGCCGTCGGCGACGAAGACCGCCGTCGTCTCGATCGGATCGGCACCGATTTCCGTCGTCACTTTCACGCGCGGCTTGAGGCCGAGTTCGCGCATCAGTGCCTCTAGAGCGGGCGTTTCCGTGAAACCGGCGAGCAGCAGTGCGTTGACGCCGATCGCGCCGTTCACTTCACCGACGAGTGTCTGGATCACGACCATCAGCGGCAGGCGGTCGCGGAAGGGCCGGATCTCGGGGTGATCGATAATGCCGCCCCAGACGATCCGGACGTAGAGTTCATATGCTTTGAGGAAGTTCTTGCGCATCGCCCAGAAGCGGAAGGCGACAGCCATGCGGTTGAGCGTGAAGATCTTGCACTTTTCTTCATATTGAAGCCGCGTCTCCGCCGTGAGGTGGATCGCGCCACGCTTGGCTCCGGTAAAGAGGAAATATTCGAGGCCCGCGCGGTAGCGGTCCCAGCTCGTCATCACCTCGTCGGTGCCCGCTTGCGGCCGGTCGCGTTCGATCACCGTGTTGGAGACCGAGCGGTAGAATGGCCGCTTGAGGAAGCTGACGGCGCCCTGGTCGAGGAAATGGGCGAGGAACGAGAACGGGTAGAAACAGAATTCCCGGGGAACCCAGGCCGAGCGAAGTGCGGAGGCGCGGTAGACCGCGATCTCGGGAAAGATGTGGCGTTCGTAGATGAACTGGAAGACTTCGGTGAAACCGCCCCGCTGAAACTTCACGTCGGATTCAAGATTGAAGAACTGCCCGAGATCGGTCTTGTTGACCTCGTCATAAAGGAACCATGGCGCCTGAACGGCGGTCACGTCCGGGTTCCGGTCGAGATATTCGACGGTTTCGGCCACGGCGTCGGGGATCAGTATGTCGTCGTCGGCGAGATAGATGAGATATTCGCCCTTGCCGAGGCGGAAGGCGCTGGCAAAGTTCGGTCCGCCGCCGGCATTCTCGTCACGGCGGAAGTAGCGGATCGGCAGACGGCGGGCGATGAATTCCTCGACCACCTGCTGTGTGCCGTCGGTGGAGGCGTTGTCGCAGATGACGATCTCGAAGGGGAAATCGAACTTGTAGTCGTTTTCGCAATAGGTCAGGCAATGGCGAAGGAAAGGTTCGCGATTATAGGTCGGAATGCAGATGCTGAGTTTGATGCCGCTCAAGTGAGTGTCCCCCTGACATAGCTTTCGAGCGCGGCGTCGCGCTCACTGATGATGACTGGCGCGAATGGCCAGGCGATGCCGAATTCAGGGTCGTCGTACCGCACACCCCTCGCGAGTTCGGCAACGTAGACTTCGGACATCTGGTAAAAGAGTTCGCAATTGTCCTCGAGAGTGAGGAACCCGTGGGCGCAGCCCGCCGGAATGTAGAAGGCGTTGCGCTTTTCGCCGTCGAGTTCGACCGCGGCCCATTTGAGGTAGGTCTCGGATGCCGGACGAAGGTCGAGCGCCACGTCGAAGACCCGACCGCGTATTGCCCTGACGAGCTTTGACTCCGGTTTCGGATCGGCCTGGTAGTGCATACCGCGCAGCGTTCCGCGCTTGTGATTCTGCGAGACGTTGCACTGCGGATAGACCGAGGCGAGCCGGTGGGCGGCAAAGCTTTCCGCACAGAAGGTTCGCGCAAACACCCCGCGGTTGTCGGCGCGTTCCTCGACGTCGACGACGAAGGCTCCTGCAACCGCGGTTGGCGAAAACCTCATCCGAGCACCGTCAATTCAGGCACGGCGACGGCAAAACGTCCGCCCCAGGCGGCGACCTTTCTGTTGCCGGAAACCACCTCATTCTTGATGTTCCAGGGCAGGATCAGCACGTAGTCGGGCCGGGTTTCTTCCATCTTCTCCGGCGCATAGATCGGCAGCTTGCTGCCCGGCAGGTAGTGGCCCTGCTTGTGCGGATTGCGATCGACGACATAGTCGATGAGGTCGGTGCCGACGCCACAGAAGTTCAAAAGCGTATTGCCCTTGGCGGCCGCGCCATAGGCGGCCACACTCTTGCCGTTCCGCTTGGCTTCGTTGAGGAAGGCGAGCAGGCCTTGCTTGATTGGCGCGACACGGCTCTGGAAGGCTTCGTAGGTTTCGGTCCTGTTGAAGCCGGCGGCCTTTTCGTCGGCCCGTACCTTGGTAAGGGCAGGACCGGTGGCGTGGGCGGTCGAGGTCGTGCGGCAGGCGAGGATGCGCAGGCTGCCGCCATGAGTCGGCAGTTCCTCGACGTCGAAGACCTTCAGGCCGTGGGCGGCAAAGACCTTTTCGACGGCGAGCAGAGAAAGATAATAGAAATGCTCGTGGTACACGGTGTCGAACTGGATGCTCTCCATCAGCCGCAGCAGATGCGGAAATTCGACGCTGACGACGCCGTCGGGCTTCAGCACGGCCGAAAGCCCGCCGACGAAGTCGTTGATGTCAGGCACATGGGCAAGCACATTATTGCCGATGACGATATCAGCGGCATGCCCGCGCGAAACGAGATCGGCGGCCGTCGCCTTGCCGAAGAAGCGCGCCTCCGTCGGCACGCCGATGGCGCGGGCGACTTCGGCTACGTTTTCGGCCGGTTCGATGCCGAGCACCGGCACGGCGGCCTCGACAAAATGCTTCAGGAGATAACCGTCATTGCTCGCCACCTCGATGACCTGCGAGGTCGGACCGAGGCCGAAGCGCTCCCGCACCATGATGGTGAACCGGCGCGCATGCTCCACCCAGCTGTCGCTGTAAGAGGAAAAATAGGCGTAGTGGCTGAAGATATCTTCCGGCGGAACAAAGGCATCGGCCTGCACCAGCCAGCATTCGGAGCAGACGAAGGCGCGCAGCGGATAGGACGGTTCCGGCTGGTTGAGCTGCTCTTCCGTCAGGTAGGCATTGGCGAGCGGCGTCGAGCCGAGATCGACGAAACGATGCTTCAACGGAGCGTCGCAAAACCGGCAATTATGCGCTGTCATGATACTGCTTCCTCATATGCCGCGATCTGGCCGAGCGAGAAGGCGCGCATGTCTTCGCCTTCGCGGTTGGCCTTGTACCAGGCGGCAGTCCAGTCGATGGTCTGTTGCAGGCTGAGGCGCGGGCGCCAGCCGATGGTGTCGAACGCAAGGGCCGAACTCAGCGTCAGCGCCGGCGCTTCAGGCAGATGTTCGCCCGGCGCAAGCCGCCATACATTTTCGACGTCATGCGCGCGCCCGAGCGCTTCTGCGAGTTCGGAAACCGTGGCGAAGCTTTCCGGATTCGGACCGAAATTCAGCGCGTCCGGCAGATTCTTGCCGCGCTCCTCCGTCAGCACCTCGGCGAAGCCGAGATAGCCGCCGAGCGGCTCCAGCACATGCTGCCAGGGGCGAATCGCCTCGGGATAACGCAGCATGATCGGCTCGCCGCCCTCGAAGGCCCGGATGAAGTCCGGAATCAACCGGTCCCTGGACCAGTCGCCGCCGCCGATGACATTGCCGGCGCGCACGGTCGCGAGTCTGAGATCGCGTGCCTTGAAGAAACTATCGCGATAGCTCTGGCAGACGAGTTCTGTGCAGGCCTTGGAGTTGCTATAGGGATCCTTGCCGCCGAGCGTATCTGTTTCGACGAACGGTATGCCGCTGCCGTTATTGGCGTAGACTTTGTCCGAAGTGATGACCAGCACCGTCTTGACGGATGGCGTATGCCGGATCGCGTCAAGGATATTTGCCGTTCCCATCACGTTGGTCGAGAAGGTTTCGGCCGGGTTCTCATAGGAGCGCCGCACCAGCGCCTGCGCAGCCATATGAATGACGATCTCCGGCTCGAAGCCCTTGAAGATGGCGAGAAGTGCCGCGGCATCGCGGATATCGACGATATGGTGGCGGCGATCGTCCCAGGGGGCGAGCTTCCGATAGAGCGACGGTCCGGTCTCGGGCGCCAGAGACACCGCAGTCACCGCGGCGCCGAGCCGTTCCAGCCACAGGGAGAGCCAGGATCCCTTGAAGCCAGTATGTCCGGTCAGAAAGACCCGCCGTCCTTTCCAGAAGTTGGTCAGGCCCATAGCTTCCACGGCGCCTTTCCGGTGTTCCAGAGTTCTTCCAGATGGTTGCGCTCTCGAAGCGTATCCATCGGCTGCCAGAAGCCGTCATGTTTGAAGGCGGCGAGTTGGTTGTTGGCGGCGAGCCATTCCAGCGGCCCTGCTTCCCAAATCGTGTCATCGCTCGGAATGAGATCGACCACGGAGGGGTCGAGCACGAAAAATCCGCCATTGATACGCTGGCCGTCGCCTTTCGGTTTCTCCACGAAGGAGGTGATGAACTTTCCTTCGATGTTTGTGGCGCCGTAGCGGCCGGGAGGGGAGACTGCGCACATCGTCGCCTTTAAGCCGTGGCTGCGATGGAAGGCGACTTCAGAGGCGATGTCGATGTCGCCGACGCCGTCGCCATAGGTCATGCAGAAGGGTTCGCCGGGGTTGAGATAGTCGCGTACGCGGCCGATACGGCCACCGGTCATCGAATGCACGCCGGTATCGACGACGGTGACGCGCCAGTTCGGGCGCTTGCCGCCGTGATAATCGATGCTGTTGGAGGCGAGATCGACGGTGACGTCGCTGTGATGGAGAACAAGGTTTACGAAGTATTCCTTGATCATGTAGCCCTTGTAGCCGGCGCAGATGATGAAATCATTGAGCCCGTGATGGGCATAGATGTTCATGATGTGCCAGAGGATCGGCATGCCGCCGACTTCGACCAGAGGCTTGGGGCGGATACTGGTTTCCTCGGCAAGACGAGAGCCAAGGCCACCGGCGAGAATTACGACTTTCATCCCAAGCGAACTCCAGAGTATCTAATCAAGTCCGCCCGCCCGTCCTGCGACGCGCCGGGCTTTCAACAGGCGGAAAAGCCCGCATTTCATCCTGTTCCGGTATCCGATTTCGTTCTTGTGCGAGGCTTACCGTAGTGCCTGGGGATCGCATCAGGCGCCGCTTCGGACGACCTCGACGCGATAGCAGTATGAATTGTCGTCGCTGTTTCCGCCTTTTGGTCCCATGTCCCAGCGAGCCTCGCCATTCGTCACGGACTTGTTGAGCGGATATTTGTCCCAGAGGCCAAAGCCCATCGCCCGGTTAAGCATGATCGCTGCCGCATTTGTCGTCAGCACATATCCATAGACCGTTTTGACATTGGTCTTTTCGAACAGCCAGTCGATCAGGGCGCGGCCGGCGGCCTGGAGCAATTTCGGATGGCCGCCGCGCTCGCCGCGCATGGCGTTGTCGAGCAGCACGTCCTTCTCCGTCAGGTCCTTGAAGCCGAAATGGCCGATCAGCTGGTCGGACGAATAGATCAGGAACATCAGCTGCGTCGGGTTCTTGAAGACGACATTGGCAAGCCAGCTTCTCGTCCGCTCGATGGTCGCGGTGAAATGCGTCAGGAAGAAATTCATATTGGCGTTACGCCAGTCGGTCAGCTTACCGAGGATGACTTCGTCGTCGAGATGGCTGACAGTCAATGGAACGAGTCTTCCGATCGGAGTGCCGCTCTCGTCGACGAGATCGATGACCGCCGAAATTTTCTCCTGCACGATATCGTGGATATATTGCTGTATCGGGGTCATCGGCTGACTTTCCAGTTACTCGAAATGTTCCGGAAGGATGATCTCGTCGGCATCGATGTCGACTTTCAGCCGCTTGCCGACGACGATACCGATTTCGGTCGGCGCAATGCCCGTCCCCGGCCGCTTCGCATCGAGATCGTCTGCTCCGATGACGCTGCCCGCCTTCAAGGCGCGTGCAGTGATGATGCTCCGCCGCATCTTCGCTATCTGGTCTCGCTCGGAAGGATCGAGGATCCGTCCCGTGCCGCCGAGCGCCGTATGCACCTTATGGCAGGCTGAGATCATCGCCTTCATTTCCTCGGGCTCCGTCGCCATCTGGTTGTCCATGCCGATGCGCGAGCTGTCGAGCGTGAAGTGTTTTTCGATGACGCATGCGCCGAGCGCGATCGACGCGGCCGGAATCTCGATACCCGTGCTGTGGTCGGAATATCCGATCGGATAGGCCGGGAATTCGCTGCGCAGGCCGAGGATATTCTGAAGGCGGATGGTCTCCGGCGGCGCCGGATAGACCGAGGTGCAGTGCAGGATGATGATCTGCCGATTGCCGGTCTCTTCGATGGCCTCGACTGCGCGGATGATTTCCTCCAGCGAACCCATGCCGGTCGAGAGCACCAGCGGAGCACCGAGACTGCCGAGACGGCGGAGATAAGGCAGATTGTTCAGCTCCATCGAGGCGATTTTGATGAAGGGAACCTCGCAGACCTTCACCAGGAACTCGGCTTCGTAACGCGAATAGGGCGTTGAGGCGAAGTCGATGCCAATCTCCCGGCAGTAGGCCGCGAGCTCTTCAAGCTTCGCATCCGCAAGTGAGAACTTGTTGACGATGCGCTTCGCGATCGCGTTCTCGCGGTAATAACCGGCGGAATAAAGAGACTCCGTGCTCCACGATTGAAATTTCACGCAATCGCAGCCGGCCTCTTTCGCCTGAGCGATCATGGTTCGCGCCGTGGCCATCTCGCCGAAATGGCTCGTATTCAGCTCGGCGATGAGGTAGGGCGCGAGATAATCACCGATCAGCCGGCCGTTGCGAAGTGTGACAGTTGCCATGATGAGTTTGCCTATTGGTCGATGGGCTCGATGACCATTTCCGAAAGGAAAAGATCGCGGTCGAGGAAGGGGGCCTGATCTTCGAGTGGACGGCGTACGAAACGCCGGTCGATCGCGCTACGTGTCTGCCCCAGCTCGATATATTCCTGATCCTCGCGGCCCATGATCTCGCAGAGAACCGGTCCATCCCGGCTGAGAAGATCCTCAAGACCGCTCCGCAGCTGATCCGGGGCGTCGATCCTGATGTAATCGAGCTCGAAGCAGGCGGCGACTTTGGAGAAATCGGGCGCGCTCACGCCGTTGGCGGGATCGACACCGATCACGCGCTTCCGGAACAGCTCCTGCTGGCGTCTGCGGATGATCGAATAGACGTTGTTGTTGATGACGATGACCTTGACCGGCAGGTTGCGGTAGCGGATCGTCTCGAATTCCTGCAGGTTCATCATGATCGAACCGTCACCGATGACGGCGATGACAGGCTGCGGCTTTGCATAATAGGCGCCGATCGCCGCCGGCAGGGCAAAGCCCATCGCCCCTTGCATGGCCGGATGAACAGCGGTCATGCCGTCGGAAAACTGGATGTTGGTCGGCAGGATCACCTCGTTCAATCCGGAATCGGTGACCAGTGTCGAGGACGGCGGCATCAGCTCGGTCAGGCATTCGGCCAATTCATAGAGGTCGACCCGCTCCGCGTGCCTGAAGTCGGGCTCGGGGCCTGAGAAGATTGCCTTCCAGTGCTGACACTTGGCCATCCAGGCGGCATTCGCCGGCTCGCAGTCGGCTGCATTGATCCGTTCGAGGAAGTTGGCTAGCTCCGCATGCACGAATCGGTCGATTTGCACGGTTTCCTTGCTGTGCTCGACCTGATCGATATCGACGACCACGATCTTTGCCGCCCGGGCGAATTTGCAGAAGTCCGGTCCCGTCGTCAGCGAGGTCAGCCGGCAGCCGAGGACGAGCAGCAGATCGGCATTCTGCACCGCGAAATTTCCGGCGCGCGAACACCCCATCGAACCGACGGAGCCGATTGACCTGGCATTGGCGCTGCCATAGGCGTCCGGAGCCGAGGCGGCGAAGGTCACCGGGACGTTCCAGCGCTCCACGAACTGCCGAAAAGCGTCCGCCGCACCGCTGGAACGCAGGCCATTGCCGATCAGCACGACGGGGCGTTTGGCCGCCGACAACGCCGCGACGACAGCATCCATATCTTGCTGCGTTGCTATGGGCAGCACCGGCGCCTGACTTGCCCGCGCGATCGTTTCGGGATCGATCTGGGCGCTCTGCAAGTCCAGCGGCACATCGATCCAGACAGGGCCTTTCCGGCCGGTATTAGCGAGCGTCAGCGCCGTGTCCATGGCTTCGACGATCTCTTCGGCCGAGGTGATCATTTTCGCATATTTGGTAATCGGTTGAACGATCGAGATGATGTCGGCTTCCTGCTGGCCGTAGGTGCGCAGCGGAATGCCGGTATAGCGGCTGGTTTCTTTCAGCGTATTCTGGCCGGAGATGAAAATGCAGGGAATGCCGTCCTGCCAGGCCGACAGCACGCCCGTGATCGTGTTGGTCGAGGCGCAGCCGGTGGAGACGAGGCACGCGCCCAGTCCGCCGGTCTGATGGGCGTAGGCGGCAGCCGCGAAAGAAGCCGACTGTTCGTGATGGACCGATATGCCCTGCAGCTCAGCATGTTTGGCCAGCGCGTCGGTCAGGAACAAGGCGCCACGTCCGGTGACCAGGAATACGTGTCCGATCCCGGCCTCAGCGAGACGCTGCATTATATAGTCGGCAACTCTCATCGATCGTCTATCTCATGGGGTTTTCGGCTTGAAGCGATCCAGGATGTCGGGCACGGCCACGATGAAATCGCCGCTGCAGGCAGGTTCGCCTCTCACCGCGCTGCTGACCGAGCCGATTGCAATTCCGCGCTTGAAGGAGACGAGGACTGCATCGATCTCCAAGACGTCGCCCGGAACGATCTTGCGCTTGAACTTCACATTGTTGAGCGAAACGAAATTGGTCTTCATGCCCTTGTATTCCTCCATACAGAGGAAGGTCATGATGAAGGTCTGCGTCAGCGATTCGATCTGGATGAAACCCGGCACATTCGGCTCATCATCGAAATGGCCGGGGAAGAACCATTCATTATAGGTAAAGCACTTCACCGCCGAGGCGCTCCTGCCGGGATCGACCGCTGTGACGCGATCGATCAGCAGAACAGGATAGCGATTTCTCTGATGGCTGATAATGCCGTTGATATCGAAAGCGACGGCGTTCGTTGCGTCGCTCATGCGGCCTTCTCGATGCTCACATTGTACTTTGCCAGGATCTCCTGTCCGGCTTCGTAGCTGGAGAATTCGATGATGTCGTCGATGTCCATTTCGATACCGAAGGCTTCCTCCAGCGCGGCCATGAGCGCCATATGCCCGACGCTGTCCCAGGCCGCGGCTTCCTGATATTTCAGGTTAGGCAGGTCCTTGGCGTCCAGCATGAAGGTTTCCGCAAAAGCGGCCTGATATTTCTCACGGTTGCTCATAGTCTGATGTCCTCACTCGATGTCAAAAGCGGTCCGAATCGCAGCAGCTGCGCCTGAACATGAACACCGACAATGCGCCGCCGTCCTTGCGCTAGGCTGTACTGACGATCCGCGAAAGCTCCTGGACGAGATTGTAGCCGTCCCAGATGGCGCCCATATCGAGCGCTCTGCCGACCGGCACCACCCGGTCGATGCCCGTCAGCCCTTCATCGATGATGAAACGGACCAGTGCGTCCCGGTCGATGCCGAAGCTGGTCAGCGTCTGGTAACGTTCGCCGACGATCCCGGCGAGGCAGCCGAGATCTGCGGTCACATATTCGTAGAAGAAGCCGTATTGGCCGCGATGCCGCTCGATATCGGAGGGCAGGGCATCCAGGCTGACGCGGTAGATCAGATTGTCGTGCCGCGTGCTCCCGCTTGCCTGCGGCAGCCTGTCTGCTGTCCGGCAAAGATTGACGAACTTGTCGACGGCATAGATCGGCGCGATCTCGTAACGCTGCTGGAGATACGACGCCATTGTCGGCCAGAACCGGTCCTGCGCCTTTGCGGCCTGCTCTTCATCGCCTTGCCAAATCACCAGATGCGGAGACGAGCAGGCATTCTGGTCAAGAAGGAAGACATCGTTGAAGAAACCCCTCGCGAGTTCCGCGATCGCCCGCTCGTCGGCCCTGAGCACGGCCTCGGCCTGCATCAGGCAGAAGGAATAACGGTCGGCGAAGGCGATATCGACGCTGCGCGGATGGGCGGGAAGCTTGCGCAGATGAGCGATCGTCGAATCGCCCCCCCAGAGCATGCGCGCCTGGCAATGAACCGACAAAGCGCCGGTGATCTCGTCATCGCGCGGATATTTTATCAGCCGGTTCATTGCGGCCAGCCGGCTGTGCACTGGCAGGGCGAACAGCCTCGCGATCTCGTCGCAGATGATCTCGACCTGCGGAAAATCCCGTTCAGGAATACGAACGATGTTGGCATTGCCGGCCAGCAGCCCGAAGGCGAAGGAAAAGGCGAAGTTGACCGGGACGTTGGCCGGCGCGATGTGAAGCACGAGGCCTCGGCCGATACGGGGATATTGCGTGCCGAATTCGCGCGCGAGTTTGGCAAGGTTCGCGGCTCGGCACCAATAGCCGAAGGCGGCGATATCGGGATACTGTCGCGCTGCCGGCAGCGCGAGCAACGCCTTCGAAAGGGCCGCCATAAATTCCATCGCCTGAGTGGAGTAGGGCGCCAGCGGCTTGCATTCCAGCGTGTTGAGCGCGCCGCCGACGCGAAGGGTGACGGGCAGTTCAGGAATTTGCTTCATAGGTGTCGCTGCAGCCTCTGACCTCGGCCTTGGCGACGCGTCCGGCCACCGAGAAATACTTGCCATGCCGCCCGCAGGGGCAGTCGTCTTCGCCGTCGATCCGGCCGATATCCTCGGTCAGCAGCGCATGCCCGGGATAACTGCGCGGTATCAGCGACATGACTTCGATCAGCCCGGTCTTTCCGACTTCGAGCGTCCGAAAATCCTTCGGATCGCGGATAATGACATCGGCATAAATCGGCGCATGCAGATGCCCCTCTTCGCATTCCAGGAAGATTGATCCCGTCTGCTCGACCATGCCGTAATAATTGACGACGCGCTTGATCCCGGCGCATTCGGTCATCGCCGCCCGGAATTCAACATTGCCGACCGCCTGATCCTGCAGCTTTTTCCAGCCCCCGCCATGCAGCAGGATGCCCCTGTCGATCGGCAGACGTCTACCCATCGCCTTCAGCGGCGCATAGAAATGCTGCCAGATCATGAAGGTGAAGCCGAACAGGAAAATCGGCTGGTCCGGGTGCCGCTCGAGAAAGGCCTCGATGGCCGGTATGTCCAGGTTCATTTCGTCGTCGAGGGCATAGGTGACGTCCTGCCCGAAGAAGGAAAAGCCGAGAATGCCGGCACCCCGCGCCGAGAAGGCGTTGCGGTTCCGCAGCACGCTCGGTGAATCGATGACTAGCATCGGCAGCCGCTTCTTGCCGAGTACTTCCGCCATCAGCCGGGCGAGGATCTTGCTTTGCAGCGCCGCGGTTTCCTTGTCGAGGTAGATTCGCGACACCTGCTGGCCGCTGGTGCCGGATGAGGTCATCGTCTTGAACACCTGACCTCTCTCGATGCTCAACAGATCCAATTCCTTGAACAGCCGAACCGGAATGAACGGCACGTCGTCCAATCCGTCCACCGCTGCCGCCCTATCGCTGACGAGGTCGAGAATGCCGCTATATTCGGCGCAATGGTCGCGATGCCATTCGGTCAGATTGCGCATGACTTCAGTCAGCGCCCCCGATTTTTCCGCGGCTTTCATCGAATAGGGCTCGCGATCGAGCCATTGGGAGGGATCAAAAACGCTCATGCGAGGCTATCCCCGGCAGATGATTTCAGTTGATTATATTGGATCTTGCCGGAATCATTCCGCGGCAGCTCGGCAATCGCATAGACGCTGATCGCTTTCGGGCTGATCTTCAGATCCGAAATGAGTTTGGCCTTGATGAGCTTACCGGCCTCGCCGGAGCCTTGAGGGAGGTAAATTTCCAGCTGATCGTCCTGGCCAGCGCAGACGACGGTGTGACCGGCCGCCAGCAACTGCGCCTCGACATCCTGCAGATTGATGCGATGGCCGAACATTTTGAGGAAACGCTTCAGGCGCCCGACGATGTAATAATCGCCTTCGGCGTCCCGGCGGGCGATATCGCCTGTGCGCAGAACGCCGCCTCGCTCGTCGCCGAGCGCCAGATCCCGATAGCCCTCCGCATAGCCCATCGAGACGTTGCGGCCGTAATATACGAGCTCGCCCGCTGCGTCGTTGCCCTCGATCTTCTGCCCGTGCTCGTCCTCGAGCCAAAAAGCGCCGCCCGGGATCGGCCGGCCGATGCTGCCGGCCTTCTCGATCGCCCTGTCGGGAGAGAGATAGGACATCCGCGCGGTGGCTTCGGTCTGCCCGTACATGCTGAAATAGCGGATACCCTTGTTGGCGCAAAGCTCGGCGAAGTCGCGCGTCAGTTCGGGCTCCATCCGCGCGCCCGCTTGCGTCAGGCTCCTGAGGCTCGGAAGATCCATGGATGGAAAGCGCAGTTTCTTCAGCATTTCGTAATGATAGGGCACGCCGCCGAAACTCGTCGCCTTCGACGATTTCAGAAAGTCCCAAAATGCCCGATCGAAGAAGGTCTTGTTGGTCAGCGCGATCGTGGCTCCCGCCAGAAGATGGCTGTGGATGATTGAAAGGCCGTAGGAATAGCTCGGCGGCAGCGTCGTGATCGGCCGCTCCTCGCCGGTCAAGACCAGATAGGTGCTGATGGCCTCGGCATTGGCGAGGATATTGTCGTGCGAAAGCCGCACGAACTTCGGCGTTCCCGTGCTTCCCGAGGTGCTGAGCAGCAGCGCCAACGAATCGTCGATCGGATAAGCTTCATCTGCCGCGGCGGCGACGAGACTATATCCCATGTGAGAGAGCAGCACATGCCCGTCGCCGAATTCACCGGCTCGGTGGTCCGGCAGCCACGCAAAACCCGGACGATAGGCCGACACCAGCTTCTCAAATTGCGCCGCCGCCAGGCTAGCGCTCAGCATCAGCGGAACGGCATCGAGTTTGAGTAGGCTGAGATAGCCCAGCAAACCGCCCGGATCGTTCTCGCACATGCAGAAGACCAGCCGCCGGGGCGTCTGTCGAAATGCGCGCTGCGCGCTGAATTCCAGCAGGCTCGAACTTGAAATGCTGGTTCCGTCGTCACATGCGAACAGAATGTGATCGATATGAGAGGAGACGGCGTCCATCAGCCGGGTGGAATTTGCAATGGGTGCTACCATCGAGACTTGGCCTGGAATTGCTATTAGCGTGTTTCACACATTTGCAATGCGCTGACATCCATCGCCAGGCCTCCTCATGAAGACCGCTGATCTCGGCGGTCATAGAAGAGATGGGGTCAACGATTCTGGAACAGTCGAATCAGTTGATGTCCTTTCAGCTTAATATGTCCGGGCCGCGATGCCAAAGGCGGTGAGTGCGAGACCCGCCGGCGATCTCGCGAAAATGGCTCAGAACTTCCAGGAGCGCCTTCCGCTCCCCGGCATGCTTCTTGCATCATTACTAATATTCTAACCTTTGGGAGAAAGTGTCATGCAATGGAACGCATCTCCGAATTTTGCACCTCTTGTCCTCTTTCTTGGCGGTCGGCGAAGGATCGTCAAGACGCTCCGAGACGCAGCCGAAGTTCTGATAATTGATTGGCCGTTCGACGATGGAGAGGAATATGTCGCGGCTGTGAAGGCTTGCGACGATGCGGTCGCGGGAGAGGCCGGGATGGAGGAATTGAGGGAATTGCTTCTTCGCGCCGCCAGAGAAGCCGGCATTACAGCTTTGTCGGTCGTATCGGAAAGCGGGAAGACGACATCCCACATGGCGGCGTGACCGGCTTCAACCTGCGCCGCTCACGGAGCGGTATCCAGGCAAGCACGTCAATGGCCTCTGTCAACAGAGCCAAGTGCGTAATTTTTGGAAGGGTTCGAATATTTGATCTTGGCAGCGATCAAAAGGAAATGGTGCCCAGAAGAGGACTCGAACCTCCACGCCTCGCGGCACAGGTACCTGAAACCTGCGCGTCTACCAATTCCGCCATCTGGGCGACGGAGAGCGATGTAAGGGGGTGGCTCGTGACTGTCAACTGGGTTTTTGAAGTTTTCCTGACAGTCTGCAAAAAACAGCCGATCACATGCGAGGGAGCGGCTGGAGGGGAGACATAGCGGTTCGCTCGGGGCGCCCTATATAGAGGGGGTCTCGAAAGGAACGCCTCATGCCCGCTGCCCGCACGCTTCTGCTCGCCGGCCTTTTTGCCGTTTTCGCGCCTGTCGTGGCCGGTGCTGATTCGCCGAAGCCGGGTCTCGGGCCGGTCAACACGGGATCGACGCTCTGCGATTTTCGCGGCTGCTTCGGTTTTGGGCCGCAGCAATGGCATCGCCCGGCCTATGTCCAGCCGAATTACCGCCCGCGCGGCGCGGGGCCGACCTATTATCTGCCGGGCGCGGCGGGGCGGCCGCAGCTGACCTATGACCCGCCGCCGGTGCGCCAGCTGCAGCCGGCACGGGATATGAACAAGCACATCGCCTGGTGCACCAATGAATACCGTTCCTATAATCCGCGGACGGATCACTTCCTCACCTATGAAGGCGTCTACAGGGTCTGCCGCTCGCCCTATCGCTGAGCGGGTTTGGTCAGCTTTCGTGCGAGACGCGGTCGACATGGCCGAGATCGCGGCCGGGCTCGATGATGTCGCGGACGCGTTGCTTCAGCTCCTTCGGCCCGGGAAAGCCGCCGTCGCGCTTACGCTCCCAGATAAGATCTCCATTGACGCGGATTTCGAAATTGCCGCCGGTGCCGGGGATCAGCGCCACCTCGCCGAGACTGTCGGAAAAGGTGCTCAGCAGCTCCTGCGCCATCCAGGCGGCGCGCAGCAGCCAGTTGCACTGGGTGCAGTAGAGGATCGAGACGCGGGCTTTTTCGGTCATGGCGTTTTCCCTTCATTTGGCGTGATTTAAGCCCTTGCAGCCTGCGGGCGCAATCGCGCATGCGCAAGCATCTTGCATGCCGTTCTTTGGCATGGTCTCTTCCTGCCGACCATCGGGGAGAACGTATGCGAGTCGCAGTCGTCGAAAATATGCGCAACACCGGCCTCGGCGCGCTTGCGACGGCGCTCGACGAGGCGGGTGCTGAGATCGAGTGGTTCCGGGTCTGGCGGAATGGCATCCTGCCGCCAGACATAGCCGGCCATGACGCGCTGGTCGTTCTCGGCGGCGAGCAGAGCGCGCTGGATGACGAGACGCATCCCTATCTGCTGGAGCTCGCCCGGCTCGCGCGCCGCTTCGGCGATGCCGGCAAGGCCGTGCTCGGCATCTGCCTGGGCAGCCAGATCCTTGCCCGCGCCTATGGCGCCGACAACCATCTCGGAACCGCCCGCGAATTCGGCTGGCACAGCATCGGCGTCACCGATGAAGGCCGTGCCGATCCGCTGCTCTCGGCGCTTGGCGGCGAATTCACCATCTTCGAGTGGCATGCCGACACCTTTTCCCTGCCTGCAGGCGCCGTTCGTCTCGCGAGCAGCCCTGTCGCTGAAAACCAAGCTTTCCGCATCGGCCGCGCCGTCTATGGCACGCAGTTTCATTTCGAGGCTGATAGAACGGTGATCGAGCAGTGGAAGGCGGAATTCCCCGATACGATCGAGCGAATCGCGCCCGGCTGGCTGGAAAGCTATGCCGAGCTGACTGCGCAGCATGCTGGTGGCGCCGATGCCGCCGGCCTTGCCATCGCCCGCGCCTGGGTCGGGCAGATCGAACGGCAAGAGGTCGAGATGCTGTCGCAGGTCCCGGCTTGAAGGGCGATGCGCTGATGGCAAGCGAACGCGAGAAGATGGTGGCGGGTCAGTGGTATTGCTGCCTTGACGACGAGCTCGATCACCTGCGCCGGCAGGCGCGGCTCGCCGTCCACGCCCACAATACGCTGCCGCCGGACGAGCGCGGCCCCGCAGCCCCCGCCCTCAGGGCGCTTTTTGCACAGGCCGCCTCCGATATCTTTATCGAAGCGCCGTTTCACTGCTCCTACGGCATCAATATCGTTCTCGGCGAGCGCGTCTATGTCAATGCCGGCTGCACCATCCTTGATTCCGGCAGCGTGACGATCGGCGATCGCACCATGTTCGGCCCGGGCGTGCAGATCTATTGCGCCGAGCATCACAAGGATCCGGCGCTTCGCAGTAGGGGAATCGAGATTGCCCGGCCGGTCGCAATCGGCAGCGACGTCTGGATCGGCGGCGCCGCCATCATCCTCGGCGGCGTGACGATCGGCGATGGCGCGATCGTGGGTGCGGGCGCCGTCGTCACGAAGGATGTGCCGGCGGGCGCAACGGTGGTCGGCAATCCCGCGCGTCCGATAAACCGCTTTTGAGATTTGCACCGGTGCGCTCCCTCGACAATGACGCCGCCTCCTCTAGATCAGAGGACGGAAGGGGAGAGATATCATGACATCACCGAATTTGCCCATGGAGGGCGGCTGCCGCTGCGGCCGGGTGCGCTTGAAGATCAGCGCTCCGCCGCTGCTGGCCATGGCCTGCCATTGCACAGGCTGCCAGAAGATGACGGCGAGCGCCTATTCGCTGAGTGCCGCCATCCCCAGCGAAGGCTTCGAGGTTGCCAAGGGCGAGCCTGTTATCGGCGGCCTGCACGGCGCCACCAAGCACTATTTCTGCCCGCACTGCATGAGCTGGATGTTCACCCGGCCGGAAGGCATGGACTGGTTCGTCAACCTACGCGTCACCATGCTCGACGACCCCAGCTGGTTCAAGCCCTTCATCGAGACATGGACGAGCGAGAAGCTGTCGTTTGCCGAGACCGGCGCGGTGTATAGTTACGAAGCGCTACCCGAGATGGACGCCTATGAGGGGCTGGTGAAGGAGTATATGGGCAGGAGGTGAGGGCTTAGAAGCCTTGGAAAAGAAAATCGACGGCAGCGACGATGCGATCGCTATCGGAGGTGAGATCCGCGGCAACGACGCCGATCTCCTTAGTGGAAACCGCACCGATAAACTGGGTCGCCATCACGTATGGCACGTCATTGATGACGAATTGCGGATTGAGCTGACGCATGATTTTGGGAAGAGCTTCCAGCGGAAGCATCGGCGCCATGATTCGCGTCGTCAGCTCGCCGTGTAGGTCTGACTGCAGATCGAGGGCGAACGCATCGCTATGCATCAGATTGTAAACATGAAACCGAGCCATCAGAACTGTCGATATTTCTGAAAAGGCAGGCCGTGCTTCTCGACATAAGCATTGGAAGCGGCGATAGCCTCGGCGTTCTCGATCCGCCACAGCCGCTCGCGTTCCGCCTTTATCGCTTTCGCGATACCTTCTTCCGCCGCCCTGGATATGTTGATCTTGAGCTCGCGGGCCTGGGAAACGAGGCTTTCATCAAGTGAAAGATTCGCTGCTTTTCTCGCCTGATGACCCATAAGGATCTCCTCGTCTTATGCGCAGATCATATGCGCATAAGACGTCATTGAGAAGCGTTATTCATCGCCCATCTTGAGCGCGGCGATGAAGGCTTCCTGCGGAATCTCCACCTTGCCGAACTGGCGCATGCGCTTCTTGCCTTCCTTCTGCTTGTCGAGCAGCTTGCGCTTGCGGGTGGCGTCGCCGCCATAGCACTTGGCCGTCACGTCCTTGCGCAACGCCGAGATGGTTTCGCGGGCAATGACGTTGCCGCCGATCGCCGCCTGGATCGGGATCTTGAACATGTGCTTCGGAATCAGCTCCTTCAGCCGCTCGCACATGTCGCGGCCGCGCTTTTCAGCTGCCATGCGATGCACGAGCATCGAGAGTGCATCGACCGGCTCGCCATTGACGAGGATCGACATCTTCACGAGGTTGCCGGCGCGGTAGCCTTCGAGGTGATAGTCGAAGGATGCGTAGCCCTTCGAGATCGATTTCAGCCGGTCGTAGAAGTCGAAGACGACTTCGTTGAGCGGCAGTTCATAGGTCACCATCGCCCGGGTGCCGACATAGGTCAGCTCGGTCTGGATGCCGCGGCGGTCCTGGCAGAGTTTCAGAATGCCCCCGAGATAATCGTCCGGCGTCATGATCGTCGCCTTGATCCAGGGCTCGCGGATTTCGGCAATCTTGACGACATCGGGCATATCGGCCGGATTGTGCAGTTCGCGCTCGCTGCCGTCGGTCATCGTCAGCTGATAGACGACGGAAGGGGCCGTGGCGATGAGGTCGAGGTCGAACTCACGTTCCAGGCGCTCCTGGATAATTTCGAGATGCAAGAGGCCGAGGAAGCCGCAGCGGAAGCCGAAGCCGAGAGCGGCAGATGATTCCATTTCGAAGGAGAAGGACGCGTCATTGAGGCGAAGCTTGCCCATCGCGGCGCGCAGATCCTCGAAATCGGCGGCATCGACCGGGAACAGGCCGCAGAACACCACCGGCTGCGCCGGCTTGAAGCCCGGCAAGGCTTCCGCGGTCGGGCGCTTGTCTTCGGTAATCGTATCGCCGACGCGCGTATCGGCGACTTCCTTGATCGAGGCGGTGATAAAACCGATCTCGCCGGGGCCGAGGCTGTCGACATTGACCATCTTCGGCGTCAGCACGCCGACGCGCTCAACCTGGTATTTCGCATCCGTGCCCATCATGCGGATCGTCTGGCCCTTGGTCAGCACGCCGTCGATGACGCGCACGAGAACCATGACGCCGAGATAGGTGTCGTACCAGCTGTCGACGAGCAGCGCCTTCAGTGGCGCCTTGTCGCCGCCCGGGCTCTTCGGCGCCGGCAGCTTGTGGACGATCGCTTCCAGCACGTCGGGAATGCCGAGGCCGGTCTTGGCCGAAATCAGCACGGCCTCGGAAGCGTCGATGCCGATCACTTCCTCGATCTGTTCCTTGATCCGGTCGGGTTCGGCGGCCGGCAGGTCGATCTTGTTGAGCACGGTGACGAGCTCGTGGTTGTTGTCGATCGCCTGGTAGACATTGGCGAGCGTCTGCGCTTCCACGCCCTGGCTGGCGTCGACGACCAGCAGCGAGCCCTCGCAGGCCGACAGCGACCGCGAGACTTCATAGGCGAAGTCGACGTGGCCGGGCGTGTCGATCAGGTTGAGAATATATTTCTCGCCATTGTTCGCCTGGTAGTGCAGGCGCACGGTCTGGGCCTTGATGGTGATGCCGCGTTCGCGCTCGATCTCCATATTGTCGAGCACTTGCTCGGACATTTCGCGCTCGGCAAGTCCGCCCGTCGTCTGGATCAGGCGGTCGGCCAGCGTCGATTTGCCGTGGTCGATATGGGCCACGATCGAGAAGTTGCGGATATGGGACAGCGGAGTGGTCGAATTGGTGCTCATGCGCGCCATATAGCAGCGCCGCCCCCTGCCGCAAAGCGGTAATTATCCCGGATTTTACGCTATTTTGCGGGTCTGCCCAGCGTGCGTCAGACCGGCCAGGTCTCCAGCCGCCAGGCCGAATCCCAGAACATCCATTCATACTGCGAGGCGCGCACGAAAACGTCCATCATCGCGGCACGCTCCGTCTCCGATGCCGCGCGGGCGGCGATATCGGTCAGTGCGATCACCTCGCGGGCGCCGGCTGCAAATTGCGGATCGCCATAGGTGTTGATCCAGGCCTGAAAAACATTGCCGTCGATCGCCGGCCTGCCTTTGATGCCTTCGCCGACATGCATGTAGATCCAGAAGCAGGGCAGGATGGCCGAAAGCGCAACGGCATAGGAGCTGTGATAGGCGGTCGCCAGAAGGAAATTCGTATAGGCGAAACAGGAAGGCGAGGGCTCGGCGGCCGTCACATCCGCGCTCGAAATGCCGAATTGCGAGAGGAAGCCCGCATGCAGGCCCTGCTCGACGGTGATGGCCTTCTGCGCCGAACCGAGGAAGCGCAGCACCTGTGCATTGTCGGGCGCCTTGGCCGCGACGATGGCGAGGCACCGGGCATAATGCTTCAGATAGATTGCGTCTTGCAGGATGTAGTGACGGAAAACCTCCGGCGGCAGCGTGCCGTCCGAAAGCCGTTCCAAGAGCGGCAATCGCTCGATCTCGGCCATAAGAGGTTTGATCTGCTCCCAGGCGGCGGCCGTGAAGCTTCCCGTGATTTCGGTGTTCTGCATGCTGCCGTCCATGATGTCCTCCGCTCTGCAAGGGCCGCTGCCATATATCGGCGGCGCGGGGGTGAAGGCAAGCGAGATGAAGCATCGAGGGAGGCTTGATTCTATCATGAGATAATGTAGTTCTCATATAGTAGAATCATGGATCGGCGATGGAACAGGAACTCGAACAGGCGATCGGCAGCCGCATTCGCACCTTGCGGCTGGAAAAGGGCCTGACGCTGGATGAGCTTGCCGAGGCGTCGGGCGTCAGCCGCGCAATGATTTCGCGCATCGAGCGGGCGGAGGCGAGCCCGACCGCCTCGCTGCTGGCAAGGGTCTGCGCCGCGCTCGGCCTGTCGCTCTCAGCCTTCTTTGCAGAGGAGGGGCAGCAGGCCTCGCCGCTGGCGCGGCGGCAGGAGCAGCAGGTCTGGCGCGATCCGGAGACCGGTTATCTCAGGCGCGCGGTATCGGCGCCCGGCACCGGCTCCGCCGTCGATATCGTCGAAGTCGAATTTCCACCCGGCGCCCGCGTCAGCTTCCCACCGCATGCGGCATCCCATGACATGACGCAGCATGTCTGGCTCTTCGACGGCGAGTTGGAGATGACGGCGGGTGAGACGGTCTACCGGCTGCGTCCAGGCGATTGCCTTTTCATGCCGGTCGGCGAGGGCCATTCCTTTTATAATCCCGGCGATGCGCCGGCGCGCTATTGCGTCGTGCTCGATCGCGGCGGCCGATGACGACCTTCATTTCAGGAGAAGAACATGCCTGACATTCGCATCCTTTCTGCCGAGGAGGCCCGCGCTGCCATTCCGGCCCTCTCGGAGGTGCTGGCCGATTGCGTCACGGGCGGCGCCTCCGTCGGCTTCATGCAGCCCTATGGACCTGAAGATGCCGAGCCCTATTGGCTGGACGTTGCCGATGCGGTTGCCGGCGGCGGCAGCCTGCTTGTTGTCGCCGAACTCGATGGCCGGATCGTCGGCACGGTGCAGGTGGGCGCCGCGCAGATGCCGAACCAGCCGCATCGCGGCGATCTGAAGAAGCTCCTGGTGCATCGTTCCGCCCGCGGGCGCGGCCTTGCCCGGCTGCTGATGGAAGCCGCCGAACGCGAGGCGGCCGCCCGCGGCAAGACCCTGCTCGTGCTCGATACGGCAACCGGCAGCGATGCCGAGGCGATCTATCCCCGCCTGGGCTGGCAGCGCGTCGGCGTCATTCCCGATTATGCTCTGTGGCCGGAAGGCGGCTTTTGCGACACCACCTTGTTCTACAAGCGGCTCGCCTGATTGCACCAGATCGACTCAAGCCAACCGGCCGAATACCGGAAACGCACCCGCAACTGTAGCGCCCGCTGTCCACACGGCCGCATTCCAGCCGAACTGTCGCGCCGCTTCGACATTTTCCGCCATATCATCGATGAAGGCGATGTCACCGGGCGGGACGCCCGCGCGCTCGGTTGCAAGCCTGAAGAAGTCCAGAGAAGGTTTCCGGTGCCCGAGGGCTGCGGAATAGAGGATGTCGTCGAAATGCACGCCAAGGCCGGCCTGTTCCATCAGATAGCGCGCTCGCCTATGCTCCTGGTTGGTCGCCAGGAAGAGCGTGACACCGCTATGTCGAAGCGCGACGAGCTCTTCCAAGAGATAGCGGTCGATGCGGGAATCGTTTTCAAACCAGTAATCGATCAGCGTCGCGGCGCTGAGATGAGGCGCGATTTTTGCCAACACCTGGGCGAGCTTCGGTTCCAGCGCCTCGCGCCCAACGATGATCTCGCCCCAGTGAGTCTGGAAGAATTCCCGCTGCAGCAGCTCGAGACTAAGTCCCAGATCGCGTTCCAGAAATGTGAAGAGAGGGAGGCCGTCGGCCGGACGCCCATGAACCAGCACGCCATCGACATCGACCATCAACACTTTCATGCGGCAGATTCCCTCGCTCCGGAACGGCGGCCGAAGGTGGCTTCGTTTGCTTGGGCAATCAAGAGCGCCATGCCGCTTTTTTGTTGGCCCCGCTCCATGTAAGTGTCGATCTCGCCGATCGATTTTTGTTCAAGGACAGGATCTGAAATGCGCGTCATTTATTCCGAAGACCACAAGCTGCGCGATGCCAGGACCGAGCTCTATGCCGGCCAGCTGGTGACGCCCTTCGAGGCGCCGTTTCGCGCCGAGTGGATCCTGACGGCGGTCACTGAAGCCGGTTTCCGGGATGTCGTGGCGCCGGATGCGCATGGGCTGGATACGGCCCGAAAGGTGCATGATCCCGCCTATCTCGATTTTCTCGCCACCGTCTGGGATCGCTGGGTCGCGGCCGGCTTCGAGGGTGAGGCGATCGCCAATTCCTTCCCGGTCCGCCGCACCAGCCAGCGCGTGCCCGACAATATCGTCGGCGCGATCGGCCATTACGCCAATGCCGCCGACACCTCCATCACCAAAGGCTCCTACGAAGCGGCGATCGCCTCGATGCGTTGCGCCGTCACAGCCGCGGATTGGCTGAATGCCGGCAACCGTTTCGCCTTTGCGCTCTGCCGTCCGCCCGGCCATCATGCCGGCATCGATCTCTTCGGCGGCTATTGTTTCATCAACAATGCGGGCGTCGCGGCCCAGGGGCTCATCGATCACGGTGCGAAGAAGGTCGCCGTGCTCGATGTCGATTTCCACCATGGCAACGGCACGCAGGATCTCTTCTATCACAGAGGCGATGTCTTCACCGCCTCGCTGCATGGCGATCCCCTGTTCGCCTTTCCCTATTTCCTCGGTCATGCCGATGAGGAAGGGGAGGGGGAGGGCGCCGGTGCCAACCGCAACTATCCGATGCCGCCGCACACGCCCTGGCAGGTCTGGTCTTCGGCCCTTGCCGATGCTCTCGCTCGCATCAAGGCCTTCGGCGCCGAGGCGATCGTCGTGGCCCTCGGCGTCGATACCTTCGAGCGCGACCCGATTTCCTTCTTCCAGCTGAAATCCGAAGATTTCATTCGCATGGGAGAGATGATCTCCGCCGCCGGCCTGCCCGTCGTCACCTGCATGGAGGGCGGTTACGGCGTGCCGGAAATCGGCCTCAACGTCGCCAATGTCCTCAAGGGCCTGGAAGCCTGATCGCTTGATATGACCGACGAGACTGTCTCCTCCGATACACCGACACCACGCATGCTGAGCTGGGCGCGCAACTCCGCCATTTATCGCTTGGAGCGGCGGATGATGACCGAAAAGCAGCTGTTTGATGCCATCACTCGCAAGGCGAAAGAGAAGTTCGAGAATATCGGCGCGGCGCAACTCAAAGCCCTTGCCGATTTCGCCGTCAGGTTCGCCTATGACAACAAGGCGCTCGATGATGGCGCCTATGCCGAGATCAGCACGCGTTCCCAGCTGCGCGGCGGCAAATCGAAGCGCGCCATCGCCCGGAAACTTGCGGCCAAGGGCGTCTCCGGCGACAAGGTCGAGGCCGCCCTCGAGCAGGCTGACGATCTCTATGCCGCGACGATCTTCGCCCGCAAACGCGCCTTCGGCCCCTTCCGCCGCGTCGAGCTTGATGAAAAGCGAAAGGCCAAAGAGCTTTCGGCCTTCGCCCGCAACGGCTTCAGCTTCGACATCGGCAGGAAGGTGTTCGACATGAGTTTGGAGGATGCCGAAGACGTCATCCTGGTCGGCCATCTTTGATATCGCATAAGGCCTTTTGCTGGCCGGATCAGAAGTTTGAATTTGTCGCTCGCAAGCCGTCTTCGTAAGAAGAGCGCACAATCGGGGACGAGCATGGAAGAAAGAGCAAATGCCGGCGCGGGCACGCTGACCGCAGAGGCGTCAACAGCATTTGGCGGAGTAGCGACCGGTGGCCTGATGTGCCTCCTGTCCATGTCGTCGATCCAGTTCGGCGCCGCACTCTCATCCTCAGTCATCTCAACCTATGGACCGGCCGGCGCGAGCTGGCTGCGCCTGGCTTTTGCGGCCATCATTCTTGCCCTTGTCGTGCGGCCGCGCATCGTCAGCTACAACAGGGCGCAATGGACGAGCGCACTGGTTCTCGGCGCGACGACAGCGCTGATGACCATAAGCTTCTTCGCGTCGATCGAGCGCATTCCGCTCGGTCTTGCCGTGGCGATCGATTTTCTCGGTCCGCTGTCCGTAGCGACCATTGGCTATGGCCTCAGCCGGCGCCTCATCTGGCCGCTCATTGCGGCACTTGGCGTTCTGGCCCTCGCCCATGACGGTGAAGGCTGGGTGGGCGATATCGGGGGCATTCTCTTTGCGCTCGGCGCGGGAACCGGTTGGGCGATCTATATCGTCCTAACAAAAAAGATCGGCGCGAGCTTCAAGGGGCTGGAAGGGCTGTCCATGTCGTTGATGGTCGCCGCTCTTGTCGCGACACCCTTCGGCTTTGCCGGCGCCATGCCGAAGCTCGATGCTTACGGCCTGATTGAAATGGCGGGCCTTGCCATTCTTGTGCCGCTGCTGCCCTACACGCTGGAACTGATTGCCCTGCGGCGCATGCCGACAGCCTCCTTCGGCATTCTCATGAGCCTCGAGCCGGCCATTGCGGCACTCGCAGGTTTCGTCATTCTGGCGCAGCCGATGACGCTGCTGCAGATGGCCGGAACTGCCTTGGTGGTCGCCGCAAGTGCCGGCGCGACCTTTTCCGCAAGATAGTGATCAGCCCACCTTTTTCGCGGGATCGTCGAGAGCGGGATTGTAGAACAGCGACAGCGTCAGGCTTTTGGCGATCCGCTCGGCGGTTGCCATGAACCAGGCCTTGGCTTCCGGCGAGGGGGCGACATCGTCGAGCGTTGCGGCAAACAGCGACAGCCACTTCGGAAAAAGATCGGGCGTTACGTTCTGAACGCCCGTATGCGCCTGCACCGGCTTGCCGCCATAGGCGCCGGTGCGGAAGGCGACGGCCGACCAGAAGCTCTTCATCTTCTCCATATGCTCCGGCCAGCGGCCGGAAAGCCGCGCATCGAACACCGGCCCGAGATCGGGATGCTCCAGCACGCGCCCGTAAAACGTTTCGACCAGTCTGCCGATAAAGGCCTCGTCGACCCCCATCGCCCGCATCTCGGCCTCCGCCTTTTCGCGGATCGCCGCGACATGGGCAGGGCGGCCCTGAATGTCATTGTTCATCATAAACCCCGGCGCCGCTTGATGCGGCAGCCTCCATATAGGTCTTTACCTCAGCGAACCAAAGCCGCTCGTGCGGATTGCGGCAATCTGTCAGCCGGTCCGCCCCCGCCACTTGACCACCATCGCTTCCTTGCTTAGGTTTAGAATTATTCTAAATTGTTGGAGAAGTTTATGCTGGCGCGTTTTTTCAGGTCGCCGAAACGATCCTTTGACTCGCTCTCCGAGCAGGAGATTCTCGCCCTTGCGATTGCCTCCGAGGAAGATGACGCCCGCATCTATCTCGCCTATGCCGATAGGCTGCGCCCTGAATTTCCGGCTTCGGCCAAGGTCTTTGAAGATATGGCCGAGGTCGAGGACACGCACCGCAAATCGCTGTTCGAAATCCATCGCCAGCGTTTCGGCGAGCGTATTCCGCTGATCCGGCGCGAGCATGTGCAAGGTTTTTACGAGCGCAAGCCGGACTGGCTGAGAGCCAACCTGTCACTCGACGCGATGCGGCAGGAAACCGAGGCGATGGAGGAGCAGGCCTATCGTTTTTATGTCGAAGCGGCAAAGCGCACCACCGACGCCTCGACGCGTGAACTGCTCGGCGACCTTGCACTCGCCGAACAAGGGCACGAAGACATCGCCCGCATGCTTGGCGACAAACATACGCCTGAGGATATCAGGCGCGACGAGGACGAGACGGCGCACAGGCAATTCGTGCTGACCTATGTGCAGCCGGGTCTGGCCGGCTTGATGGATGGCTCGGTCTCGACGCTGGCGCCGATCTTTGCCGCCGCCTTCGCCACCCAGGATACATGGCAGACCTTCCTGGTCGGCCTTTCCGCCTCCGTCGGCGCCGGCATCTCGATGGGCTTCACCGAAGCCGCCCATGACGACGGCAAGATCTCGGGCCGGGGCTCGCCGGTCAAACGTGGCCTTGCCTGCGGCATCATGACGGCGCTCGGCGGCCTCGGCCACGCGCTGCCCTATCTGATCCCGCATTTCTGGACCGCGACGATCACCGCCGCCATCATCGTCTTCTTCGAACTCTGGGCAATCGCCTTCATCCAGAACCGCTACATGGAAACGCCGTTCCTGCGCGCCGCCTTCCAGGTCGTGCTCGGCGGCGGCCTGGTCCTCGCCGCCGGCATCCTGATCGGGAATGGGTGAGGAGCGGTCGGCGAAGCCGAGCAATCGATCCAGTGAATCGATTGCAGCGACGAACGCCCTGAGCCGAAGCGAAGGGCCGGGAAACGGTGCGGCATATTAACACCCCATCTCAGGCGGCACGCACCACGATCAGCCCTCATCCTTGTACCCCGCAAGGGCCCTCGAAGGACGAGGGCGGGTGGCTGAACGCCGCTCATCAGCATTTGCCGGGACCGGTGGCCAGCCCCGCCCTTCGAGGCTTCGCCTATGGGCAACGTACAAGGATGAGGCTGGAGAGAGGGCGTGCCGGCATTCTTGCCCCTCGCTCACGCTCAGTGGATTCGCTTCTATCATCCTCACTCCTCACTGCTCGTCAGGCCAGATGAGGGGGCGAGCAGCGCCAGCGACGAATACCTTGAGACCGCGAAAGGTATTGGCGACGCGTCCCCAATTTCCCCAAAAAGCAAAAGGCCGGCTTTCGCCGGCCTTTTCCCCCGCATCCCCTCGGAAATTCTTAGCGAAGAGCGCCGACCAGAAGGTCGCGGCCGTTCTCGATGGTGACCCAGCGGCCTGCATTGTAGCTCGACTGGCGCTTGACGAAAGTATAGGCCGTCGCAAACCAGGGCTTCACGTCGGCAGCGAGATTGTCGAGTACGAAATCGCCCCCGGCGGTGCGCAGCGTCAGCACGGCATGGCCTTCACCGTCGGGCTTGCGCACGACGGTCATCAGCAGGTCGGCGGCCGAAAAGCCGCGCTGAATCAGCATGCGGCGCTTTAAGAGCGCGAAATCCTCGCAGTCGCCGGCAGTCGTCGGATAGGCCCAGACCTCGTCCTTGCCGTAGATTTCCTTGTCGGTCATCGGCTTGATCGTGCTGTTGACCGTGGCGTTGACCGAACGGACCAGCGACCACTTCGCCGGCGTCATTTCGACCGGCCCCGCGTTGCGGTTGGCGCCGCATTCACTGCTGTGGATCTGACAGAAATCGTAATGGCCGATCGGTTGCGAGGTGGCATTGCCTGTTACCATGGAAGCATTTCTGCTTGGAGCTGGGATGGCGGCAGGCGCCATCGCAAACACGGCCATCATGGCCACAAAGATACCTTTGAATCGCACGCCCGCTCTTTCCTCGATCGCCCCTTAATTATTAACAAATTGTTAATGGAGAGGGCCGAGAAGAGTCAATCGTTACTTCTTGGGAGAGCCTTGCGACTCGCCGACATGGTTAAAATGCAACAGGATTCGCAGCCGGCTTCGGGAGATTATTGCCCGTTTGCGGATGCGCGGATGATGCCTTTGACGGCGCCGAGCAGAAGGGCGATATCGCCGGGGCGGGAAAGCCGGTGGTCGCCGTCGCGGATGAAGGTCAGCACCACGTCGTCGGCGGGAAGGTGCTCCAGAAGCTTCATCGCGTGCGCATGCGGCACGTCGGGATCCTTCATGCCCTGGAGGATATGCACCGGGCAACCCGTCTCGATCATGCCGTCGAGCACCCGGTTCCTGCGCCCGTCCTCGATCAGTGCCCGCGTATAAATGTTCGGTTCCGGGCTGTATTGCGAGCGCTCTTCGAAATAACCGCGCTCCGCCAGCGACTTGCGCTCCCTGGCCTTAAGGTTCGGCTCGATCAGTTCGGAGGTGAAATCGGGCGCCGGGGCAATCAGCACCATGCCGGCGAGCTTCGGACCACCTTGCCCTGCGAGTTCCTGCGCCAGCCGGAGCGCAATCCAGCCTCCCATCGACGAGCCGACGAGAATGATGCGCTCGGGCGCAACATGGCGGATGACGGCAAGCGCTTCCTCCAGCCAGCGCGAGATCGTGCCGTCGCGAAAACTGCCGCCGGAAAGCCCGTGGCCGGAATAGTCGAGGCGGATGCAGGCGACACCGAGTTCGGCCGCCAGCCCATCGATCTCCACCGCCTTGGTGCCGCTCATGTCGGAACGGTAGCCGGATAGCCAAACGAGCGATGGGGCAGCATTGCCGGCCTGCGCCGGACGCAGGAGCATGGCGATCTCCCGTGCCGCCTCGCCTTCGCCGACAGTCAGGAACTGCGGTAGGGCATTGCTGATCTGATCGGACATCGGCGAAACCTCCTGTTGTTTCGGCCTATAAAACAGATTCTTGGCAGGCTGACAGCTGGTGATTTTTCCGCTAAAGGATGATATTGACTCCGTTGCAGCGATAACGAGATAGGTTTGTGCACCCTGATTGGGCGTGCGCCGCTGCAACGTTCCGAAACAACGCGAGGAGAATACGACCATTCGCAGACCTTTTAAGACCGATGCGCCCGTGAAGGACGGACCGCGCTCGAATCGTGAAATCCGCATTCCCAAAATTCAGCTGATCGCGGCTGACGGACAGAATATGGGCGTCGTGCCTACCGACCAGGCCTTGAGAATGGCGGAAGAAGCCGGCCTCGATCTTGTCGAAATTTCCCCCAATGCTGAACCGCCGGTGTGCAAGATCCTCGATCTGGGCAAGCTGAAATATGCCAACCAGAAGAAGGCTGCCGAGGCGCGCAAGAAGCAGAAGATCGTCGAAGTCAAAGAAATCAAGATGCGCCCGAACATCGACACCCATGATTATGAGGTGAAGATGAAGGCGATGGGCCGCTTCTTCGACGAGGGCGACAAGGTCAAGGTGACGCTGAAATTCCGCGGCCGTGAGATGGCCCACCAGGAACTCGGCATGAAGCTTCTGCAGCAGGTCAAGGCCGATACGACCGAGATCGCCAAGGTGGAAGCCGAGCCCAAGCTCGAAGGCCGCCAGATGATGATGGTGCTGGCGCCGAAGTAAGCGCCAGACACTTTTTGCCCAAGGCCGTCCGCAAGGGCGGCTTTCGTGCTTTCGGCCACCGTATCTTCTGCCTTCGTTTTATGCATGTCGTTATCCCGGAACCGCCGCACACTTCCGGGCGACATGCATAGCCGAAGATTCCTCCGCGGCCCCGTTGCACTTTCGCGAGGCTGCGGTTATAAGCGCGCGTCCGAACTGACCGGCAGGGCATGCCGTGGCAGTTTCGAATGCTTGCGGAACGGTTCGTCGCCGACGCCGCAGATCAACAACAAACGCTCCCGCACCTTGTTGCGACGACCGGAGAACCGGACTTCGCAAGGAGGGCTTTTTGATGAAGCGCGCAGGGAGGACAGAAGGAGTAGCAAAATGCCCAAGATGAAGACGAAGTCCGCTGCCAAGAAGCGGTTCAAGATCACCGCATCCGGCAAGGTCAAGGCGGCTGCTGCTGGCAAGCGCCATGGCATGATCAAGCGCACGAACAAGTTCATTCGCGATGCACGCGGCACGATGGTTCTCGCAGAACCCGATGGCCGCAAGGTCGTGAAGAACTATCTGCCGAACGGTCTCTGAGACTATTCCGGTAACGCGTTAGATTAAGGAGATCATGATATGGCACGTGTAAAAAGAGGCGTCACCGCCCACGCCAAGCATAAGAAGGTTCTGAAGGCCGCGAAGGGCTTTTACGGCCGCCGCAAGAACACCATCCGGACCGCCAAGGCTGCTGTCGATCGTTCGAAGCAGTACGCCTACCGCGACCGCAAGGTCAACAAGCGCAACTTCCGTGCGCTCTGGATCCAGCGCATCAACGCTGCCGTCCGCGAATTCGGCCTGACCTATGGCCGCTTCATCGACGGCCTGAACAAGGCCGGCATCGAAGTCGACCGCAAGGTTCTCTCCGACATGGCGATCCACGAGCCGGAAGCATTCGGCGCCCTGGTGGCTGCCGCCAAGAAGGCCCTTGAATATCTCAAGGAAACCGGCACGGCTAACGAGTTTGAAGGCGCGGTTCGGTAACCAGCGCTTCCCAAGCTTGACGCTTTTTTGAATTTTGGGAAACCCGCGCTGGTTTGGGCTAGCGCGGGTTTTTCTTTCTTTATATTCCTTGCGCCCGTCGGCGCCGCCTGCCTCCCGATCCCCGCCTGATACTGGACGGAAAGAAGTGACAATGTCAGATATCGACCAGCTCAACTCATCGCTGCTCGCGGAAATCGCCGCCGCCAATGACGAGGCAGCCCTGGAAGCCGTGCGCGTGTCCGCGCTTGGCAAGAAGGGCTCTGTCTCCGAACTCCTGAAGACGCTCGGCGCCATGACGCCGGAGGAACGCCAGACCCGGGGGGCTGCGATCAACGCCCTGAAGAATGCGGTGACGGACGCCATTGCCGAGCGCAAGTCGGTCCTGAAGGTTGCGGCGGTCAATGCGCGGCTGAAGGCCGAGACGGTCGATGTCAGCCTGCCGGTGCGATCCTCGCCTGCCGAGCGCGGCCGCATCCATCCGATCAGCCAGATCGTCGACGAGATCACCGCGATCTTCGCCGACATGGGCTTCTCGATCGCCGAAGGTCCCGATATCGAGACCGACTACTACAATTTCACCGCGCTGAATTTCCCCGAAGGCCATCCGGCCCGCGAGATGCACGACACCTTCTTCTTCAATCCGGATGAGAATGGTGAGCGCAAGGTCCTGCGCACCCATACCTCGCCGGTGCAGGTGCGCACCATGGAAGCGCAGCAGCCGCCGATCCGCATCATCATTCCCGGCAAGACCTACCGACAGGATAGCGACGCCACGCATTCGCCGATGTTCCATCAGGTCGAGGGATTGGTCATCGACAAGAAGGCCAATGTCGCCAACATCCGCTGGGTGCTCGAGGAGTTCTGCAAGACCTTCTTCGAGGTCGACAGCGTGACGATGCGCTTTCGCCCGTCCTTCTTCCCCTTCACCGAGCCCTCCTTCGAGGTCGATATTCAGTGCGACCGCTCCGGTCCGATCGTCAAATTCGGCGAAGGCACCGACTGGATGGAGATCCTTGGCTGCGGCATGGTCCACCCGAACGTGCTGCGTTATGGCGGCCTCGATCCGGATGAATATCAGGGTTTTGCCTGGGGCATGGGCCTCGACCGCATCGCCATGCTGAAATACGGCATGCCCGACCTGCGCGACTTCTTCAACGCCGACGTCCGCTGGATGACGCATTACGGCTTCCGCCCGCTCGACATGCCGACGCTGTTCGGCGGTCTGAGCGCTTGAACGGAGATTTGGGACGATGAAATTCACGCTCTCCTGGCTGAAAGAGCATCTCGAAACGGATACCACGCTGGATGAAATCTGCGCCCGCCTCACCGAGATCGGGTTGGAAGTCGAAGATGTCGACGACAAGGCGGCGTTCAAGCCCTTCGTCATCGCGAGGGTTGTCTCGGCGGAAAAACATCCCCAGGCCGATCGCCTGAAGGTTCTGATGGTCGATACCGGATCCGGCGCGCCGGTCCAGGTCGTCTGTGGCGCCCCGAATGCGCGCGCCGGCCTCGTCGGTGCTTTCGCCGCTCCCGGAACCTATGTTCCCGGCATCGAGGTGACGCTGGCCGTCGGCAACATCCGCGGCGTCGAAAGCCGCGGAATGATGTGTTCCGAAAAGGAGCTTGAGATATCCGACAATCATGACGGCATCATCGATCTGCCCGCGGATGCACCGGTCGGCCAGAGCTATGCGGCCTACGCCCATCTCGACGATCCCGTCATCGAGATCAACCTGACGCCGAACCGGCCGGACTGCACCTCGATCCACGGCATCGCCCGTGATCTCGCCGCCTCCGGTCTCGGCACGCTGAAGACGCGGCCCGCGCCGTCCTACGCCATCGAAGGCGAAACGCCGGTGAAGCTGACGCTCGATCTCGATGATCCCAGGCTCTGCCCCGGCTTTGCCCTGCGTCTCGTGCGCGGCGTCAGGAACGGCCCGAGCCCGCGCTGGATGCAGCAGCGGCTCACCGCCATTGGCCTGCGTCCGATCAATGCGCTCGTTGATATCACCAATTACATGACCTTCGATCAGGGGCGGCCGATCCACGTCTTCGACGCCGCCAAGATCAAGGGCAGTCTCACCGTCCGCCGGGCGAGGGAAGGGGAGACCGTGCTGGCGCTCGACCAGCGCGAATACAAGCTCGGCCCGAACAATGTCGTCATAGCAGATGAACAAGGCATCGAATCGATCGGCGGCATCATGGGCGGCGAACATTCCGGTTGCGACGACGACACTGTCGACGTCCTGATCGAATCCGCTCTGTGGGATCCGATGAACATCGCCAAATCCGGCCGCAGTCTCGGCATCATTACCGATGCCCGCTATCGCTTCGAACGCGGCGTGGATCCGGAATATATGGTTCCGGGTCTCGAACGCACGACGGAACTGGTGCTGGAACTCTGCGGCGGCACCGCCGCCAGGGCAGAGATTGTCGGCTATCACGGCTACGAACCGAAGGTCGTCGATTTCCCCTATTCGGAGGTCAAGCGCCTGACCGGCCTCGACGTCTCGAATGAGGAAAGCAACACGATCCTGACGCGTCTCGGCTTCACGGTCTCCGGCTCCGGCGAGCGCGTCTCCGTTGCTGTTCCCTCCTGGCGCCCGGATGTCGACGGCAAGGCCGATCTTGTCGAGGAGGTCATGCGTATCCATGGCGTCGACAATATCAAGCCGGCGCCGCTCGAAAGCCATTCCGCCGTCAACGGCAAGATTCTGACGACTCTGCAGATCCGCACCCGTGCGGCCAAACGGGCGCTAGCCGCGCGCGGCATGCTGGAAGCTGTCACCTGGTCCTTCATTCCGGAGGAACATGCCAAGCTGTTCGGCGGCGGTTCGCCAGCCCTCAAGCTTGCCAATCCGATCGCTGCCGAAATGTCCGACATGCGCCCGTCGTTGCTGCCGGGTCTGCTCACCGCAGCTCAGCGCAATGCCGACAAGGGTTATGCCGACGTCGCCATCTTCGAGGTCTCGGGCACCTATGAAAACGACCGGCCGGAAGGCCAGCGCCGCGTCGCCGGCGGCATCCGCCGCGGCACGGCCTCGCTCGCCGGCGCCGGCCGCATGTGGTCCAATACAGCCAAGGGCGGCGGCAAGCCGGTCGACGTCTTCGATGCCAAGGCCGATGCGCTCGCCGTCATCGAAGCCTGCGGCCTGCCGATGGGCAATATCCAGATCGAGCAGGGCGGCCCCGAGTGGTATCACCCCGGCCGCTCCGGTACGATCAAGATAGGGCCGAAGATCGTGCTCGGCTATTTCGGCGAATTCCATCCGTTGATGCTGGAAGCCCTTGACGTCTCCGGCGCTCTCTGCGGCTTTGAAGTCTATCTCGATGCCATGGCGGAGCCGAAGAAGAAGGCGACCCGCACCAAGCCGGCGCTCGATCTGTCGCCCTTCCAGGCGGTCAAGCGCGACTTCGCCTTCGTCGTCGACAAGACGGTGGAATCAGGCGCGATCGTCAAGGCTGCGACCGGCGCCGACCGCAAGCTCATCACCGGCGTTACCGTCTTCGACATCTTCGAGGGCGCATCGGTCGGAGAGGGCAAGAAGTCTGTAGCGATTGAGGTTCAAATCCAGCCGGTCGATCGTACGCTGACGGACGAGGATTTCGAGGCGCTGACGCAGAGGATCGTGGCGAGCGTCACGAAATTCACCGGCGGCGTCCTCAGAAGCTGAGCCTCATCTGCCGAAGATAGATTGGACCGGTCGCGCAAGCGGCCGGTCTTTTCATGTGTGCAGATGATAGAGCTTGCTGACGATCACCCATCGGCCTTCGATCTTCAGCAGCGAAAGGTAGTCGGTGAAGCGCATTCCGGCGAAATCGTCGGTTACCTTCACGCTTGCAGCGTCGCCTTCGACATCGACGTTCTGGATGTCCATGAAAGGCTGCGTGCCGGGCGGGGCCGGCTCCTCGGCCAGGATCGCGGCGATGAATTCGTCCCGCGTCAGCCATTCGACGGCATTCTGGTAATAGCCGATGATCGAGCTTTTCGGGTGAAAGGCCTTCTTCAAGGCTGCCGCATTCGCGAAGGCCATACCTTCGACATAGAGATGAACCGTCTGTTCGACTGCCTGCCTGTCCGACATGTTTCCATCCCGTTCTCCGAGATGGCGTTAGATAGTTTCGCCGGCCGCGAAGGCAAGCCCGACCTGTGCGACCGGCCGGGCTTGTCCGTTTTCAAATGTTCGTCATGGCAAGCGAGGCATCCGAATAGCGCTTGCCGGCGACCTGTGCCGCTGGGATCGCTTCGCCGAGCTGACCGAGCTCCTCCGTGCTGAGCGTGATATCGGCAGCGGCGACGTTTTGTTCGAGGTGGTGAAGCTTGCGCGCGCCGGGGATTGGCACGATGTCGTCGCCCTGGTTCAGCACCCAGGCCAGCGCCAGCTGCGCCGCCGTCACGCCTTTTGCAGCCGCAAGTTTTTCGAGGGTTGCGACAAGCGCCACATTGGCATCGAAATTCTCGGCCTGGAATCGCGGCACCTGCCGGCGGAAATCGTCGGTGGCAAGGTCGTCGGCCTTGCGGATCGCTCCTGTCAGGAAACCGCGGCCGAGCGGGCTGTAGGGCACGAAGCCGATGCCGAGTTCGCGGCAGGTGGCAAGCACATCCTCTTCGGGATCACGCGTCCACAGTGAATATTCGCTCTGAAGCGCTGCAATTGGATGGACCGCATGCGCGCGGCGGATGGTGGCGCTGCCGGCTTCCGAGAGGCCGAGGGCGCGGACTTTCCCCTCCTTCACAAGCTTGGCCATGGCGCCGACCGTCTCCTCGATCGGCACGTTGGGGTCGACGCGGTGTTGGTAGAGCAGATCGATCGTCTCGATGCCCAAACGCTTGAGTGAGGCTTCGGCAACCGCACGCACATGTTCAGGACGGCTGTCGACGCCGGCGATGGCGGCAGCGCCGGCCTGGCTGGTATCGATCTTGAAGCCGAATTTGGTGGCGATCACTACGCGGTCGCGGAAGGGCTTCAGCGCTCTTCCGAGAAGAACCTCATTGGTGAAGGGGCCATAGACCTCGGCCGTGTCGAAAAAAGTGACGCCGAGATCGACGGCGCGGTGCAGTGTTCTCACCGATTCCGCTTCGTCGCTGGCGCCATAGGCAAAGCTCATGCCCATGCAGCCGAGGCCGACGGCAGAGACCGACAGATCGTTTCCGAGTTTTCTGGTTTTCATGATGCGCTCCTTTTCTGAGCTGGCGTCGAACCGCCTGGGAGATCATTGCGGTACGGGCAGACTATATCGGCACCATATCAATCAAAAAATGCATGCAGTTTCTAACAGCCTGTTCTATAATTTCGATCAATGAACAGAAGGCAACTCTCTCAACTCGCCGTTCTCGCTGCCGTCTCGGAACATCGCAGCTTCCGGGCCGCGGCCAAGGAACTGCTCATCGCGCCGTCGGCGGTCAGCCATGCCATATCGAGCCTGGAGGACAGTCTCGGCGTCAGGCTTCTGGCGCGCACGACCCGCAGTGTCGCGCCAACGGAGGAAGGCTCGCTGCTTCTCGAAAGGTTGCGTCCGGCGCTCGAAGAGATCGGCATCGCGTTGGAGGCGGTCAATGATACGCGCGGCAAACCGGCCGGAAACCTGCGCGTCACTGCGCCGCGCTTCGCCTCCGATATCCTGCTCGCACCGCGCCTTGGCGATTTTCTCAATCTCTATCCCGATATTACGCTGGAGATCGCCAATGAGGACGGCTTCACCGATATCGTCAAGGAGGGTTTCGACGCGGGCATCCGGCTGGAGGAGAGCCTGGAGGCCGATATGATCGCCGTCAGAATCTCGCCCAATCTGACGACGGTGATTGCGGCCTCGCCCGAATATTTCGAGCGCTATCCGAAGCCGCAGCACCCGCGCGATCTCGTCCATCATCGCTGCATCAAGCGACGCTTCACCAACGGCTCCATCTATCGCTGGGAATTCGAAAAGGACGGGCAGGAGCTGATCGTCGCGGTCGACGGGCCGCTTGTTGTCAGCGAGGACCGGCTGGCTCTTCTAGCCGCGCTGAATGGCGCCGGTCTTGCCTATCTCTTCGACATGCGGGTGCACACCGAGCTGTCGGCCGGCAGGCTCGTGCGGGTGCTGGAGGATTGGTGCGCGCCCTATCCCGGGCCGTTTGTCTATTATCCAAGCCGGCGGCAAATGCGGCCGGCGCTGCGCGCTTTCATCGATTTCTTCAGATATGTGGAGAGGGATGCGGGCGGCCGGTGAGGGCCGCCGCTCGTTTCCCTCGTTTTCGTCAGGCGGCTTTTGCCTTCTGGTTTGCCGCCGTCATGGCGAGCTTGGTAAGGATCTTGTCGGTGGCCGTTTCCTCCTGCAGCGTCTGGTCGAGCAGGGCGACGACATCCTTCAGGCCGAGCGTTGCGGCCCAGGTCTTCAGCGTGCCGTAACGGGCGATTTCATAGTGCTCGACCGCCTGGGCAGCGGAGATCAGCCCCGCATCCAGCGCCGGTGTACCCTTGAATTCTTCCATGATCTCTTCGCCCTCGGCGATAATGCCCTGGATCGCCTCGCAGGTCTTGCCCTGAGCGCGCTTGCCGATCTTTTCGAAAACCTGCTGCAGGCGCTCGACCTGGCCTTCGGTTTCCTCGAGATGCTTCTGGAAACCGGCCTTCAGTTCGGAGGACTGGGCGGCGCGCGCCATCTTCGGCAGGGCACGCAATATCTGCCGCTCGGCAAAATAGATGTCCTTGAGCGTGTCGTAGAAGAGATCTTCCAACGTCTTTTCCTTGGCCATTTTCTCGATCCTTGTTTTGGGAAAGGCCGCGAATGCGGCGACACACTAAGAAGCGAAGATCGCGCAATTTGTTCCCGACCGATTTCGGGTGGACTGGAAAACCGTGCCGGGCAATCATCCTGCCACCGATGGGGAGGACGAAAAGATCATGCGAAAGCCGGGTTCGATGAAGGGTCTGGAGGATCTTGGCCGCGTTCGGCTGTCGCAAAACTTCTTCTTCCGCGATTTCCTGCATTCGGAGATCGCCGATTTCTACCGCATTCCTAATATCCCCGAGGATCCCGATCTGGCGATCGAAGCCGGCAAAAGACTTTGCGAGGAACTGCTGGAGCCGCTGGAAGCGACGTTCGGGCGTCTGCACATCCGCTCCGGCTACCGCTCGCCCGAAGTCAACCGCTTCGGCAACGCGAACAATCTGAACTGTTCCACCAATGCCGCCACGGCTGCGCATCACATCTGGGATCTGAGGGACTTCGACGGCTGCATGGGCGCCGCCGTCTGCATTGCCGTGCCGTGGGTGATCGACCGCTATCGCGATGAAAGCGACTGGCAGCGGCTCGCCTGGTGGATCCACGACCACTTGCCCTACGCCTCGCTCTGCTTCTTTCCGAAGCTATGGGCTTTCAACATCCAGTGGCACGAACGGCCGAAGCGGGTGATCCAGAGCTATGTCAGGCCGCGCGGCATCCTGACCAAGCAGGGCATGGCGAACTGGGAGGGTGACCACGCTGCTTCCTATGAGGGATTTCCCCCACTCAGAAACTGATGCGATAACGGATGTGGCCGTCGCTTTCGACATAGCTGTCGTAGAGCGCGCGGGCCGTCTTGTTCTGCTCGCTCGTATGCCAATAGAGCCGCGACCAACCCTTCGCCTTGCAGAGCGCGACGAGATCGTCCAGCAGCGCCCGGCCGACGCCCTTGCCGCGCGCATCGGGATCGACGAAGAGGTCTTCGAGATAGCAGTCCCTGCCGCGGATCCAGGTGCCCTCATGCGTCAGGAAAAGAGCAAAGCCCATGATCCTGCCGTCGATCTCGGCGACGCGCATCGCGATTGCAGAGGCCGGATCGAAGACCCGGCGCCATGTCTGGTCGGTGATATCGGCATCGACGGTCACCTCGTAAAAGGCGAGATAGGCGGCCCAGAGTTCGCGCCAGCGGGCTTCATCCTCGGGGCGGGCATCACGTATCGTTGCGGTCATGGCTCTGTTCTTTCAGCGCCGGCTTCGTCGAGCAGCGCCATTGCGTCGTTGGAAAGGGAAAGTGTCGCCGACTTCACCAGGCTTTCGAGCTGTGACAGGCTGGTCGCGCTGGCGATCGGCGCCGTCACGCCTTTCTTGCGCAACAGCCAGGCAAGCGAGATTTCCGCCGGCTTGGCGCCGGTCTCGGCAGAAACCTTGTCGAGCGCGGCGAGAATGCGCAGTCCCTTGGCGTCAAGATATTGCGAAACACGGCCTTCGCGCGCCCGTCCCTGCGTGTCGGCCTTGCTGCGGTATTTGCCGGTGAGAAAGCCGGCGGCAAGGCCGAAATAGGTGATGACGCCGATATTCTGCCGGATGCAAAGATCGGCAAGCGGCCCTTCGAAGCTGGCGCGTTGGTAGAGATTATATTCCGGCTGCAGCACGTCGTATCGCGGCAGGCCGGCTTTCTCGGCTGCGTCGAAGGACGCCTGGAGCAGATCGGCATCATAGTTCGAGCAGCCGATGGCGCGGATCTTGCCCTGCTGCTTCAGCTTTGCAAAGGCGCCGAGTGTCTCCTCATGCGGCGTGTCGGCATCCGGCCAATGGGTGAGATAGAGATCGATATAGTCCGTCTGCAGCCGGCGCAGCGACGCCTCGACTGCCGTCAGAATGTAGCTCGCCTTGAGCGTCTTTCCCTGGCCCATGTCCGAGCCGACCTTGGTGACGATGACGATCTTGTCGCGGGAGATCCGCGCCTGTTTCAGCCAGCGTCCGATGATCGCCTCGGAATCGCCGCCCTTGTTGCCGGGAACCCATGCGGAATAGACGTCCGCCGTATCGATCGTGTTGAGCCCGGCATCGAAAAAGCCGTCGAGAATGGCGAAGGATGTTTTCTCGTCGGCCGTCCAGCCGAAGACATTGCCGCCGATCACGATTGGCGCGACCGAAAGGCCTGTTTTCCCAAGCCGGCGCATTTCCATGAGGCTCTCCAAAATGGGTGAAACATAAAAGGCTGTATTGAATCGCGGATACGGCAGAACGCCGTCTGGTCAAGTTAGCGCGATCCCGGCGGCAGGCAAACCCGGCTTCCGCAATTTCATGTCGCGCCATTGCGTCGCGGCGGAGGCCTGAATATGGTGCGCGACATTGGTTTTGGGAGGCTCGCACATGCTGCGTTTCGGTATCATTTCAACGGCGAAGATCGGCCGCGACAATGTCGTTCCCGCCATCCAGGACGCGGAAAATTGCGTCGTCACGGCGATTGCCAGCCGTGATCTGGCGCGGGCAAGGGAGATGGCCGATCGCTTCTCCGTGCCGCATGCCTTCGGCTCTTACGAGGAGATGCTGGCCTCCGACGTCATCGATGCCGTCTATATCCCGCTGCCGACGTCGCAGCACATCGAATGGTCGATCAAATCAGCCGATGCCGGCAAACATGTGCTCTGCGAAAAGCCGCTGGCCCTGAAGGCCAGCGATATCGACGCGGTGATCGCTGCCCGCGACCGCAATAAGGTGATGGTCACGGAAGCCTATATGATCACCTATTCGCCGGTCTGGCAGAAGGTGCGCTCGCTGATCGATGAGGGCGCGATCGGCTCGCTCCGGCATGTGCAGGGCGCCTTCACCTATTTCAATCGCGATGCATCCAATATGCGCAACATTCCCGAGCTGGGCGGTGGCGGCCTTCCCGATATCGGCGTCTACCCCGTCATGAGCACGCGCTTTTCCACCGGCAAGGAGCCGCTCCGGATCCAGGCGATTACCGAGCGCGATCCGGACTTCGGCACCGATATCTATTCGAGCGTCAAGGCCGATTTCGGCGATTTCGAGCTGAGTTTCTATGTCTCGACACAGATGGCCAACCGGCAGGTCATGGTCTTCCACGGCACCGAAGGCTATATCGAGGTCAAGTCGCCTTTCAACGCCAATCGCTGGGGACCGGAAGAGATCGAACTGGCCGATCGCGGCCACAATGAATCGCGCATCTTCCGCTTCCAGGACAGCCGCCAGTACAGGCGCGAGGTCGAGGCTTTCGCTCGGGCTGTAGAGAACGGCAAGGAAGAGATCGTTACGCTGGAAAATTCGAAGCTGAACCAGAAGGTCATCGATGCGATCTATCGCGCGAGCGAGAAGGACGGCTGGGAGGCGGTCTGATAATCACGCGCGGAAGACGAAGCGCGAATAACCGAAGAAGCTGAAGACCATTGCGGCGATACTGGCGACCACCATCGCCGCAAGCGGCTGAAGCCCCGGCAGCGAAAGCAGCAGTGCCGAGTAAAGCCCGTAATTGACGAGCGCCGCCGTGACGCCGACCGAGCCGTAGCGGAAGCCTTCCACGGCGAGCGAGCGCCCCGAGCGATCGAATGTGAAGTTCCGGTTGAAGACCCAGGTTGACGCCATTGCGAGGGCGATCGCGATGAGCCGCGCCACGAAGGGGCCGAGCGACGTCAGATCGAGTAGCGCCGACAGCACACCGGCGTCGACGAGAAAGCCGATGCCGCCGGCAATCGCAAAACGGATGAGCTTCTTCACGCGGCATCCGCCTTGCCGCGGCCCCGGCCCCGGCGCGACGCCGACGCTGGCTCGCGATCAAGCAGTTTGGCCGCACTTGGGGTCTCCAGGCTCATATAATGGATGCGAAGCTGCTCGGCCCGGGCCCGGGCCACCGAATCCAGGATGACGCCGGCGGTAAAAAGCATGAAGGAGATCATCATCAGCGCCATCGACAGCACCCAGGTCGGCATGCGGCTGACGAGGCCCGTGTCGAAATACTCCGCCAGCACCGGCGTCATGAAGCCGAGGCTCGTCAGCATGAAGACGGCGCTGATCGCGCTGAAGAAGGCGAAGGGCCGGGTTTCCTTCATCAGCATTGCGAACATCCAGAGGATTTTTCCGCCGTCGCGGAACGTCGAAAGCTTGGAATGCGAGCCTTCCGGGCGGCGGCCATAGTCGAGTTCCAGTTCGCTCACCGGCAGTTTCAGTCGGGAGGCATGCACCGACATCTCGGTTTCGATCTCGAAGCCGCCGGATACCGCCGGGAAGCTCTTGACGAAGCGGCGCGAGAAAGCGCGGTAGCCGGAAAAGATATCGGTGAAGTCAGGGCCGAAGATCGTCCGGTAGAGCAGATTGAAAAGCCGGTTGCCAAGCGCATGGCCCTGACGGCCGGCATCGTCGTGCACGCCGCGCCGGGTTCCCACAACCATGTCGGCACGCTCGGTGAGAAGCGTCCGCACCAGTTCCTCGGCATCGCCGGGTGCATAGGTTCCGTCGCCGTCGGCGATGATGTAGATGTCTGCCTCGATGTCGGCGAACATGCGGCGCACGACGTGTCCCTTGCCCTGGCGCCGCTCGCGCACGACATGCGCTCCGGCCAGCATCGCCTGCAGCGCGGTGCCGTCGGTGGAATTATTGTCGTAGACGTGGATCGCCGCATCCGGCAGCGTCGCCCGGAAGCCCTGCACCACAGCGCCGATCGTCGCAGCTTCATTATAGCAGGGAAGCAGGACGGCAATGTCCGGGTGATCGGTAAGCGTTCGGGCCATAACTCTACTCGTTACACTGAAAAGCCGTTACCAGCCTAAATCACGCAGCGTTAATAAGACGCTATGACGCAGGCAAAATCGGCTGCGATCGCAGACGGCTTTACACTTTCTTGATCGGCGCCCGCTAAGGTTCGGCCATCTGGAAACGAAGCGCTAACCACGATGAACGCCGTGCAGCCGATCGCTGATGCATCCGCCGTGACCGCCGCCCGCAGGAGCCGGCTCGGGGGCCTCATGACGCGTCTCTTGCCGGCTGTCATTGCCTATAGTGTTATCCTCGCCGCCGTTATCCTTGTTACCAAATTCTCCGGCGCCACCGATTATGTTGGTCCCGACAATGACGACGGCATGCGTCTCGTCGAGGTTCGCGATTTTCTTGCCGGCCAAGGCTGGTTCGATCTGATGCAATATCGTCTCGGCCTTGCCGGCGGTACGCTGATGCACTGGTCGAGGCTGATCGATCTGCCGATCGCTTCGCTGATCCGGTTTTTCGGGCTGTTTGCGCCGCGTGAAACCGCCGAGGCGCTGGCGCTCGCCGTCTGGCCCGTATCGCTCATCGTTCCTGCCATGCTCGCCATGGGCGTGGCGGGCCGGCGGATCGGCGGGGTTGCCGGCATGCATATCGCTCTCGGTCTCACCGCTCCGGCGATCTACACCGGAAACCGCTTCGCTCCGGGCGCCATCGATCATCACAATGCGCAGCTGGCGCTGGTCGCGACGATGGTGGCGATGCTCGTGGATCCCGAGCGTCGCGGTTGGAGCTACGCAGTCGCCGGCGTTGCGGCGGCTGTCGCCATCGCCATCGGCGCCGAGACCACCCCTTTCGTCGCTGTCGTCTGCCTCACGGTCGCCCTGCTCTGGGCATGGGAAGGCGAGAATTTCGCCATCCCCGCCCGGGCCTTCGGGCTGTCGCTGACGATTGCGATCAACATTCTTTTCTTCGCAACGGTGCCGCCCCGGCTCTATTCGATGGTCACCTGCGACAATCTCTCGCTCGGCTATTACAGTCTGGCGGCGATCGGCAGCGGCCTCCTGTTGTTTTCGGCCGTTTTCGCGAGCGGCTTGCGTCGGCCCTTGCGCTTTGCCGCACTCGCCTTTGTCGGCGCCGGCGTTTTCGGTGCGGCGATCGTCATCGCACCGCAATGCCTGAGCGATCCGTTGGGCGGTCTCGATCCGATGCTGGTCGAACTCTGGCTGCGGCATATTTCGGAAGCCCAATCGCTCCTGGCGCTGGCGCGCACCGATCCCGCCTCGGTCGGCGCCTTCTACGCGGCAGGTCTCTTCGGCATTGCCGTCTGCATCTTTCGCCTCATTCGGCGCGACCGCGTGCAGATCCACCTGGTCCTGCTCTTTCTGCTCGCCACGAGCTGGGCGATCGCGCTGGTCCAGGTGCGCGGCGCTACTTTCTCGAACCTGCTTTCGATCCTGCCGCTCGCCCTGCTGATCATCGATGTCAGGCGCATCTCCAACAGCGACAGCGAGAATGTCGCCGTCGCCTTCGTCTATGTGATGACCGTACTCGCAAGCGTTCCGGCGGTCTGGGCCGTCGGCGGCGGGCTTGTTTCAATGCAGATGGAGAACGATGCGCAGAAGGCGGCGGAGCCGACAAAGGCGCTTTCCTGCACATCGAAAGAGGCGCTGGCATCGCTTGCCGAACTCCCGCCCGGCCTGGTCTCCGCGCCATCGGAAATGGGTGTACCGATCCTCCGCTTCACGCAGAATCGGGTTCTCTCCGCCCCCTATCATCGCGATCAGGGCGGCATGCTGACGGAACTGCATATCGGCCTGGCAAAGCCGCAGGAGGCGGAAGCCTTCCTGAAGGGGGCCGGTGTCACGACGCTTGCCTTCTGCCCGAAGGACCTGCAGACGCGCGAACTCGCTAAACTGAAGCCGGATGGGCTCTATGCCGAACTCGGCAAGGGGAATATTCCGCCCTATCTGGAACCGCTGGCGAAGGTGCCGGATACGGGCGTCCAGTTCTTCCGTTACCGGCCGACGGTGAATTGACGCCGACAGCTGATGTTGCGCTGACGTCAGTGAGACGTGCGGACGGCCCGCAGACGGTCGCTGGCATAAAGCCCGAGCACGAAGAGGATAAGACCACCATTGTAGCCGAGAATGGCATAAACAAGCGCCAGAAGTGAAACCGGCCCCGGCGAGGTTATCGCCGCCAGCGTGAAGCTCATTCCGATCAGCGCGGCCACCAACGCGATGCTGGCGGCCGAGCGCATTAACCCGGCGCTGATGCCCAATGCTGCTGCTGTGAGAATAATCATTTCAGCACCTTCCCAGAGAGAACGAGGGGAAGCATAGGAAGCGCCAACTAACAAAGATTTACCGGCTCTCTGGGCTGAAAATCCTTTGTATTGCGGTGGTTAGCAATCCCTTTCGGGTAAAACGCGCTTTTTATCTATGCGTTCCCTGGCGAAGCGAATTTTCCCGTTTTTCTTGTCATTCTTGCTGCTGCAACGATCGCATGCACGCAACGCCTAGGGCATGAATCTTGATGGAACGGCGATGACTCTGCCACGCCAACGGTTCAGCAGTCGGGAAAACGGGTCTCTCCTGCGGTCGCGACCTTCCCGTTTCCCGCCAATGGAAATAGAAAGGAGGGATGAGCAACCTCTTCGACAGCGATTCGCCGACCAACCTTGCCGAATATTCGGTTTCGGAGCTTTCCGGCTCGATCAAGCGCACCGTCGAAACCGCTTTCGACCAGGTTCGCGTGCGCGGCGAAATATCCGGTTATCGCGGTCCGCACTCCTCCGGCCACGCTTATTTCGCGCTGAAGGACGATCGCGCCCGCATCGACGCCGTCATCTGGAAGACCACCTTTTCGCGGCTGAAATTCCGCCCGGAAGAGGGCATGGAAGTGATCGCCACCGGCAAGGTCACCACCTTTCCGGGCTCCTCGAAATATCAGATCGTCATCGAGACGCTGGAGCCGGCAGGGGCCGGCGCGCTGATGGCGCTGATCGAGGAGCGCAAACGCAGGCTCGGCGCCGAGGGCTTGTTCGATGCCGCTCGCAAGAAGCGGCTGCCCTTCATGCCGCATGTGATCGGCGTCGTCACCTCGCCGACCGGCGCCGTCATCCGCGATATCCTGCACCGGATCTCCGACCGGTTTCCCGTGCATGTTCTCGTCTGGCCGGTGAAGGTCCAGGGGGAGGGATCCGGCGAGGAGGTGGCGAACGCCATCCGCGGCTTCAATGCGCTGGAGCCCGCCGGCGCCATCCCCCGCCCGGATGTGCTGATCGTCGCGCGCGGCGGCGGCAGCCTGGAAGATCTCTGGAGTTTCAACGACGAAATCGTCGTGCGCGCAGCGGCCGAAAGCCGCATACCGCTGATCTCGGCCGTCGGCCACGAGACCGACTGGACGCTGATCGACTATGCCGCCGATGTCCGCGCTCCGACGCCGACCGGGGCGGCGGAAATGGCCGTGCCCGTCAAGGTGGAGCTCGAGGCGCAGGCTGCGGCGCTTGCCGCGCGCCTGCAGGGCTGTATGAACCGGCAGATGGATCAGCGCCGCCAGTCCGTCCGTAGTTTGATGCGGGCTTTGCCCTCGCTCGATCAGCTTCTCGCCTTGCCGCGCCGCCGCTTCGACGAGGCGGCGGCCAGCCTCGGCCGCGGACTGGAGCTCAATACGATCAACAAGCGCCGCGGCTTCGAGCGCGTCGCCACGCATCTGCGCCCGGACCTTCTTTCCGGCCGCCTTGCCGAGCGCCGCCAGATGTTGAACGAGCGGATGGTGCGGGCCGAGCGCATGGTCGAGCGGCTGATCGACCGCTCGACATCGCGTGTCGAGCGCGCCGAGGCGATCCTTGCTTCGCTGCCGGCACGGTTGAAAGCGCAAACCGACCGCTCCCGCGAACGTCTCGGCAATCTTTCCCGCCATGCCGATACGGCGATCCGCCACCAGCTGACGCGCGCCCGCGCCGAGCTCTCGGCGCAGGATCGCGTGCTGCAGTCGCTCTCCTACAAGAACGTGCTGAAGCGCGGCTACGCCGTCATTCGCGATGAGGACAACAGGCCGGTCTCGCAAGCGGCCGCACTCTCCGCCGGCATGGGCATCGCCATCGAATTTGCCGACGGCCGTATTGGGGCTATGACCACGGAAGGCGGCACCCCGCCTGGCGGCACCAAGAAGCGCAGCACAAAACCGGCGGAGCCGACGAAGCAGGGAAGCCTGTTCTAACGATGCGGATCCTGCTGGTGCTTGCCCATCCGCTGCCGGAAAGTTTTGCCGCCTCGGTGGCGCGCACGGCTCGCGAAGCCCTGGAAGCCTCCGGCCATGCCGTCGACCTCGTCGATCTCTACGCTCAGAATTTCGATCCATGCCTCTCCGAAGCCGAGCGCCGTGCTTACTTCGAGATGCCCTACGGCACCTCTGATGTCGCCGATATGGTTGCCCGGCTGAAGGCGGCCGATGGTCTCGTCCTCGTCTTTCCGCAGTGGTGGTTCAATTTCCCAGCCATCCTGAAAGGCTTCTTCGATCGCGTCTTCGCGCCAGGTGTGGCCTTCACGCATGATGCCGCCGGCGGCCGGATCGTGCCGGAGCTCACCAATATCAGGCTGCTCTATGCGCTGACGACGACAGGCTCGCCCTGGTGGCTGGTGCATTTCTATATGGGCAATCCCGTCCGCCGCCTGCTGAAGCGCGGTATCGCCAGCTTCTGTTCGAAAAAGCTCGTCTTCCGCATGCTGAGCCTGCATGACATGGACCGCACCACGGAAGCCAGGCGCAAGGCGCATCTGGAGCGTGTCCGCAAGGCGCTCGCCGCCATTTGACTATTCGAAATCCGCGAGGAACTTCTTCAGCAGCCGGTCAAATTCGGCCCTGTCCCCGGCCGTCAGGTTGCGCGTCAGCCGCTGCTGATTGGCGACATGGGCGCCGACCGCCTCTTCGACGGTCGCAAGCCCCTTTTCGGTCAGCGCGATCAGCACGCTGCGCCGATCCTGCGGATTGACGATGCGCTCGACCAGGCCCGCCTTCTCCAACTGGTCGATCCGGTTCGTCATTGTGCCGGAGCTGACCATCGTCATCTCAAGGAGCTCGCCCGGCGAAAGCCGATGAGGTGCGCCGGAGCGGCGAAGTGTGGCCAGCACGTCGAAAGCAGAGGTGGAAAGCCCGTGCTGCATGAGCACGGCCTCGATTTCGCGGCCGAGATGGGTGCCGAGGCGCTTCAGCCGTCCGAGAATACCCATCGGTTCGACGTCGAGGTCCGGCCGCTCGCGCCGCCATTGCGCCAGAACCCGGTCGACATGATCTTGCTTCGCTTCACCCATGGGGGATGGATACCATCGCATATCTTGACGTCAAGATAAATTGCGCTATGTTCGAATTTATCTTGAAGTAGAGATTCTTTGGATGAAGACAAATTCGCGCTATCTCACCGACGTGCTGACGACCGCTATCGCCCCCGCCATCTGGGGCAGCACCTATTTCGTCACCACATCCTTCCTGCCCCAGGGCTATCCGTTGACGGTTGCTCTGCTGCGCGCCCTGCCGGCGGGCCTGCTTCTGCTGCTGATTGTTCGGAAGCTGCCGACGGGCGTCTGGTGGGGCCGCGCCTTCCTTCTCGGTGCGTTGAACTTCTCGTTCTTCTGGGCGATGCTGTTCGTCTCCGCCTACCGGCTGCCGGGCGGCGTTGCCGCAACCGTCGGTGCCGTTCAGCCGCTGATCGTCGTTGCCCTGTCGCGGCTTTTCCTCGGCAAGCCGGTCCGGCCGCTTGCCGTCCTGGCCGGTCTCGCCGGTATGGTCGGCGTCGGACTGCTGGTGTTGACGCCCAAGGCGAGCCTCGATCTCGTGGGTGTCGCAGCCGGTCTCGCCGGCGCCGTCTCGATGGCGTTCGGCACCGTGCTGTCACGGCGCTGGGCGCCGCCGGTTTCGAACCTCACCTTCACCGCTTGGCAACTGACGGCAGGCGGCATTCTCTTGGTGCCCTTTGCGCTCTTCCTCGAACCAGCGCTGCCGGCGCCGAGCATCGCAAACATCGTCGGCATTGCCTATCTGGGTCTGATCGGCGCAGCCTTCACCTATCTGCTCTGGTTCCGCGGTCTGTCGCGCATCGAGCCTTCGGCGGTCTCCTCGCTAGGCTTTCTGAGCCCTGTGGTCGCGACCCTGCTCGGCTGGCTGGCGCTCGGCCAGAGTCTGACGCCGCTGCAGATCGCCGGTTTCGCCCTGGTGCTTGCCGGCGTCTGGCTCAGTCAGCGCACGATGATGCCGCTCAGGCCCATTCGCCCTGCCGCATCACCGGAACCCGCGAGCCGTCCGGTGTGATGCCGTCGATATCGACCTTATCGGAGCCGATCATCCAGTCGATGTGGATCAGGCTGGAATTGCCGCCCTGCGCCTTGATCTGCTCCTGGCTCAGGGTCGCGCCGTTGAGGAAGCACTTGGAATAGCACTGGCCGAGCGCGATGTGGCACGAGGCGTTTTCGTCGAACAGCGTGTTGTAGAACAGGATGCCGCTCGCCGAGATCGGCGAGGAATGCGGCACGAGCGCCACTTCGCCGAGCCGGCGCGCACCCTCGTCGGTATCGAGCACCTTGTTCAAGACTTCTTCGCCGCGTGTCGCCTTGGCTTCGACGATCCGCCCACCTTCGAAGCGCACCTGGATATTGTCGATCAGCGTGCCCTGGTGCGACAGCGGTTTGGTGCTCGAGACATGACCTTCGACCCGCAATGCATGCGGCGTGGTGAACACCTCTTCGGTCGGAATATTCGGATTGCAGGTAATGCCGTTCTTCGCGGTGGAGGCGCCGCCGTGCCATTCATGTCCGTCGGCGAGGCCGACCGTCAGATCGGTGCCCGGCCCCTTGAAATGCAGCGAGGCGAAGCGCTCGCCGTTCAGCCAGGCGGAGCGCTTGGCGAGATTGGCATTGTGCTCCGCCCAGGCGGCGACGGGGTCGCTGACATCGACACGCGAGGCGGCAAAGATCGCCTTGGCGAGCTTGGCGATCGCGATCGGCTCCGGGTCGTCGGGGAAGACCACCTTGGCCCAGGAGGGGTTGGGATAGGACACGATGTTCCAGTTGATGTCGAAATTCGAGATCTTTTCCAGCGCCGGCTTATAGGCGGTTGATGTGGCGCGATTGGCGCGGCCGACCTTGCCGGCATCCTGTTCGGAAAGCAGCATCGGATTGTCGCCGGCGACCGCCAGACGGGCCGCTCCGTTGGCATAGGCCTTGGCCATGCCCTCGTAGAGCCAGTCGGAGGCGCGGTCGAAGTTCTCGTCGCTGCCATATTGGAAGCGCGCCAGCGTCGTTTCCTCGTCGGAGTAGAAGGCGCTCACCAGCCCGGCGCCGGCCTGATAAGCGTGTTTGGTGATGAGGCGCACAAGCGGCAGCGCCACAACAGGCGCGGTGATCACCAGGTCCTGGCCCTTCTGCAGCTGCAAACCGACCTTGACGGCGACTTCCGCGAGCTTCTCCAGCTTGACGGGATCAACGGTGTTCTGGCTCTGGGGCATGAAAGTCATGGTTCAACCTGCCTTCTGTCATCGACGCTAAGAGGCTGAAAGACTTAGACCCGTTTGCGGCGAAAATGAAGCACAGAGCTACCGATTTGAAAGCGGCCGGGCGAGATGCCCGACCAGTTTCAGCCTGATGTCTCAGGCGGCGGCAGGCAGCCTGAGCAGGATCGAATTGTGCTTGTCGAGGAACTCCGTCAGCCGCTGCGGATAATCTTCGCCGACGGCGACCTGCACGCTCCGGCGTTCGCGGAGCGCGCTCCGCCAGCGCGTCACCCGCTCGAGCCCCTCGAAGATGCCGCTATCTCCCAGCCTGTCGAAAACATCGAAATACCGAAAGATCGGCGCGAAGACGGCATCGACGAGGCTGAAGCTGCTACCGGAAAAATAAGGTCCATCTGCGAGTGCTCCTTCTAGCGTCGTGAACTTGGCGATGAGCGCCTTGCGCTTGGCCTCCAGCTGTTCCACCTCCGTGGCCGTTTCATAGCCCCAGAGATCGGAAAGCACGGACGAGCCGAATTCCATCCAGCCGCGATGGCGGGCGCGGGCAAGCGGATCGGCAGGATGCAGGGCAGATCCCGCCTGCGTCTCCTCCAGATATTCGCAGATGACGCTGCTTTCGAAGAGGATGGCCTCGCCGCCATCCTGTTCCTCGATTCTGAGCAGCGGCACCTTGCCGAGCGGCGAGATCTCAAGGAACCAGTCCGGCTTGTTCGCAAGGTCGATGTTGATGCGCTCGAAGGGAACACCCTTTTCGCGAAGTGCGATCGCGGCGCGTTGCACATAGGGGCAGAGATGATGGCTGATGAGGGTAAGCTTGCTCATGAACGTCTCCTCGCTGTATAATAGATGCATTTGCATATAATAGCGCTTGCGGCTTTGCGCAAGATAAATGTATCTGCATCTATGATGGAAAAGACACCGAAGCCGAGCGAAACCGCCACCTCTGCCTGGACCAGCATCATGCGCGCTCGCGAACGGCTGCTCGCCGCAATCGAAGCCGATCTGAAAGCGGCAGGCATGCCGCCGCTTGCCTGGTATGACGTGCTGTGGGAACTGGCGCGCTCGAAGGACGGCAAGCTGCGGCCCTACGAGATCGAGGAGCGGACCCTGCTGGCGCAGTATAATCTTTCGCGGCTGATCGACCGGCTGGAAAGAGAGGGCCTGGTCCGGCGCGAAGTCTTCGCTGGGGACGGCCGCGGGCGCTGGGTTCTGATTACCGATGACGGCCGAACCCTTCGCGCGCGGATGTGGACTGTCTATGCCGCAGCGATCGAGACCCATGTCGGCAGCAAGCTTGCCGAAGACGAGGCGAAGGCGATTTCCGGTCTGCTCGCCCGTTTCCTCTGATCAGGCGATCAATGACTCACCGACCGCTTTCAACGCCTTCAGTGCATCCTTCGGATCGAGCCGCACCTGCAGCCCGCGCTGTCCGCCATTGATATAGACCAACGGTTCGGCGAGGGCGGTTTCCTCGATCGCCGTCGGCACGGCCTTCCTCTGGCCGAAGGGGCTGATGCCGCCGACATGGTAGCCGGTCAGCCGCTCGGCATCGGCCGGCTTCATCATATTGGCCGACTTGCCGTGAAAGGCGCTGGCGAGCTTCTTCATGCTGACTTCGCGATCCGACGGCACGACAACGCAGACCGGCTTGCCGTCCACCTCGGCCATCAGCGTCTTCAGCACCCGCTGCGGCGCCTCACCCAGGGCTTCCGCCGCCTGCAGCCCGACGCGCTCCGCGCCCGGGTCATAATCATAGGTGTGGATGGTGAAGGCGACGCCTGCCTGGGAAAGAACCTGTGTCGCGCGCGTGGTCTTGGACATTGCTCAGCGCCCGAACATATCCGCGTAATTCTCCGGCTTGAAGCCGATCGCCAGCTTGCCTTCCGTCTCCAGCACCGGCCGCTTGATCATCGACGGCTGGTCGAGCATCAGCGAGATCGCCTTTTCCCGGCTCAGATTCTCGCGCTCGGCATCGGGCAGTTTGCGAAAGGTGGTGCCGGCGCGGTTGAGCACCGTATCGAGGCCGGCCTCGTCGATCCAGGCTTCGAGATGGGCGCGGTCGATGCCGAACGCCTTATAATCGTGAAACTCATAGGCGACGCCGTGTTCTTCCAGCCAGCTGCGGGCTTTCTTCATCGTGTCGCAATTCTTGATCCCATAAATGGTGACGGCCATGCCCGATCGGTCTCCCTGTGATGGCAGCGGGATAGCATGCGCCAGAGCCGGCGCAAATGCCGCCCGGCATTTATCCCGGGCAGTGCTTGCTCAACTCTCCAGCGTGCCGGCCTTGCGTGCGGACTTGCTCGGCCCGGCGCAGACGATCTTCATCAGGTCGCCGCGCCGGCGCACCAGCCGATCCGAGGTTCGGGTCAGGATCAGCCCGTCTTGCGGCGCATGCAGGTCGATGCTGCCGTCAGGCTGACCGGGCCGGGTGACGATCGTTGCCAGAAGTTCGCCCTCCGCGACCCTGTCGCCGATCGTGCGATGGAAGAGCACGGCGCCGCCCTCGGGAGCGCGAATGATCTCGACATTGTCGAGCGGCACGGCGGGACCGGCAAACACGGCCGGCGCCATTCTGTCGTCGCTGACGATCCCCCGTGCGGCGAGGAAACGCCAGAGCCCCTCAGCATCCCGCTTCGCCGTCAGCGGATCGACGTCGCGCCTGCCGCGCAGCTCGACCGTGACCGAAAGCTTGCCCGGCAGCCGGGATTGTCGTTCACCGGGAATTGCATATTTCCATGCGAATCCGACGGCCTCCTCGAAGGCCGAGCTTTCGCCATCCGAAAGCAGCACCGCCTCCATGTCGAGCGCGGCAGCAAGATCGGCTGCCTCCGGCCAGAAGGCCTCATCGATATAGGCATATTGCAGCGATTCGTCGTCGCAGTGCAGATCGAGGACGAGATCGGCGCCGAGCGCCATGTCCAGGAGTTGCCGCTTCAGTTGGTCGGTAGCCGGATAATCATTGAGATCTTCCGCCAGCATTGCGCGATCGGTGGCGCTGATCAGCGGAAAATCCCGGTTGAAATTGGTGCGGGAACCGAGATCGAAACGGCCCTGCAATTCGCCGAAATGCGATTGCGCCGCGCCGATCGGGTTGGCCTGCGGCACGACGGTGATGTCGCCGGCGACCGCGCCTTCGCTTTCCGCTCGCCGCAGACGTTCGCAAAGGAAATGCAGGAGCGCCGTTCCCGGCAGCTCGCCGGCGTGAAGCGCCGCCTGGATATAGGCCTTCGGAGCCTTCGGATCACGGCCCGTAAAACGCAGCACCGGCAGCCGCCACTCCGTTCCCGGCGTATCGCCCGGGATAATGATCTCCGAAACGTCCATGTTTTTGTCTCGCTTGCAATCGAACAGCTTTTCCGAGTTTTATGCGCGGAAATCCGGCTCGCGCAAGCCACGGTCGGTGGACATCGTTGCGATCAGTCCGCCCCAGCGGACTTTGGCCATAGCCGAAATCGAAGGAAAACAGGTTCATGAGCTGTCAGGTCGTCATGACCACCTCATCGTTTCAAGAGCAATGAACGATATTCCGGCAAAATGGAAGATCAAGAACGAAAAAAGAACATACGCGCAAGAAACGGGTTGAAACAGCGGTCGCTCCGTACGATTTTGGTGTTAATCGAAAACGCGGAGGCCGTGTCATGGCCGAGACGATACATCACTATCTCATCTTCGAAACCGCCGGCGGCTTCTGCGGCATCGCCTGGAGCGACGCCGGCATCGCCCGTTTCCAATTGCCGACGAAAATCGCGGAAGCGACCGAACGGCTGCTGCTGCGCCGCCTGCCGGATGCCCAACCCGGCGCCCCGACGCCTGAGGTGCTGGAGACGGTCGCGGCCGTAAAGCGCTATTTCCAAGGCGAGGAAACAGATTTTTCCGGAGTCGAACTCGATCTTGCCGGTCAGGATGCCTTCTTCCGGGATATCTACGCGGCGGCAAGGCGTGTCGGCTGGGGCAGCACGACCACATACGGCGCGCTGGCGAAGGAGCTTGGGGTCGGGCCGGAAGCGGCCCGCGATGTCGGGCAGGCGATGGCGAAAAACCCGGTTGCGCTGATCATTCCCTGCCACAGGGTGCTGGCCGCCGGCGGCAAGATCGGCGGCTTCTCCGCTCCCGGCGGTTCGTCATCGAAGGCCCGCATGTTGGAGCTCGAAGGCGTCAGCCTCGCCCCGCCGCCCGCCCAGCAATCGCTGGGTTTTTAGGCGAGATGCCGGCAGCTCAATGCGGGCTGGCCGTCGGCCGGATGATGATCTCGCTGACATCGACGTCATCGGGCTGGCTGATGGCGTAGAGGATCGCATTGGCGACGGCTTCCGGGCTGATGGTGATGGCCCTGAAAGCCTTCATCGCATCCCGCGCGGTCGGATCGGTGATCGTCTCGGCCAGTTCCGAGGTCGTCGTGCCGGGAGAAATGACGGTGACGCGGATGCGATTTGTCTCCTGTCGCAGTCCATCCGAGATTGCCCGTACCGCGTATTTCGTCGCGCAATAGACGGCGGCCGTCGGCGAGACGCTGTGGCCGCCGATCGAGGACAGGTTGATGATCTGCCCCGATCCCTGTGCCTTCATGATCGGAAGAGCGGCCGCGATGCCGTAGAGGACGCCCTTGATGTTGACGTCGACCATCCGGTCCCACTCCTCGACCTTGATCGCGTCGAGCGGCGAAAGCGGCATGACACCGGCATTGTTGACGATGACATCAAGCCGGCCGAACTCGGATCTGGCAAAGTCGGCAAATGCTTCGACTTGGGAACGGTCGGTGACGTCAAGCTTTCGCAGGCGCACCGTCCCGCCCTTGATTTCGATTTCGCCGGCGAGCGCCTCCAGGCGGTCGCTGCGGCGTGCGCCGATCACGATCTGCGCGCCGGCAGCGGCCAGCACTTTTGCCGTGGCCTCTCCGATGCCGCTGCTGGCTCCGGTGATGGCAATGACTTTTCCGTCGATATCAGACATTTGAAGCTCCATGAGCAGGTTGAGGATTTTCGAGGCGATCAGTTCGGAAAATCGGCGCTGAGCGTTGTCTCCGCCCAGGCATCGAAATTGGCGCGCAGCGTATCGAGCCGATCGCGGGCGATCTTCAGGGAAGCTGCCCCGAGCAGCAGGCGCAGCGGCGGTTCGCCCGCCTCGAAGGCCGATATGATTGCGCTTGCCGCGCGCGCGGGATCGCCCGGCTGCTTGCCGGAGATTGAGCGGGTGGCCTGGCGCCGCGTGCCGGCGGTCTCGGCATAGTCTTCGATGATTGTTCTGGATTCGACCATCGAGCGGCCGGCCCAATCCGTGCGGAAGCCGCCGGGCTCCAGGATCGTCACGCGGATGCCAAGCGGCCCGACCTCATGAGCCAGCGATTCCGACAGGGCTTCGACCGCAAACTTGGTGGCGTGGTAGTAGCCGGTAGCGGCGAAGGCGACGAGCCCCCCAAGCGAGGAGACGTTGAAGATATGCCCCTGCCGGCGTAAGCGCATGCCGGGCAGAACCTCTTTGGTAACGGCGATCAAGCCGAAGACATTGGTCTCGAACTGAGCGCGGATCTCGGCATCCTCGCCCTCCTCGATTGCCGAGAGATATCCGTAGCCGGCGTTGTTGACGAGGACATCGATGGCGCCGAAATGCGCCTCGGCGTCGCGGACCGCAGCAGCGACGGAGCGGCCATCCGTCACGTCGAGGGCGAGGGCCAGCGCCCGCTCCCCATGCGCTGCCGTGAGATCGCCGAGCGTATCGAGCCTGCGCGCCGTAATGGCAGCGCGCCAACCGCGTGCCAGGACCGCTTCGGCGAGTGCCCGGCCGAGGCCGGATGATGCACCGGTGATGAACCAGATGGGTGTGGTGGAAGACATGGTCGTCATCCTTTCCGGCCGTCCTATGCGGCCTTTTCGGTGTGCGGGCGGGTCATTTGCGGCGAAGCACCATGCCGCCATGATGGAGCGTGTTGTCGTCGACGAAATCGCCGTCGGCGGTGAAGCCCGTATCGTCCCAGTATTCGATATGTGTTCCGGTGACTTCGTAGCGTCCGCGATAGGCGCTCTCCCGGCTTCCGCGGGCCTCGTCGTAACGATTGTCGGGCAGGAGTTCGTGTCGGACGCTGCCGTCGTCGGTGACCCACATTCCGACATAGGGATGCTGCTGCATGGTGTTCTCGCTTGGCTGTTGGAACTTGGATTTTCGCTCGTTCGAGGCGTCGGCCGACCACGCCGGCATCGCCGTGCCGGTCATAATGATGGCGGTGAAGAGATGCAGAACTGGGCTGCTGGAAAACTTTCGCATCGCTCTTCCTTTCGAAGCAGGGCAGCACTTGGGGCTAGGCCATGCCTCGACCTCGACTGGAAGATAATCTTGGCGAGCCGCGCGATTAAGTTGCCAATGCCGGATGACTTGGTTAGCATTGCTAACCAATGGCCGATGATCTCGAAGGCATTTCAGTCTTTCTCGCCGTAGCGGAGGCGCGGAATTTCCGGCTCGCCGGCGAGCGTCTCGGCGTGACCCGCTCCGCCGTCAGCCAGGCCCTGCAGCGTCTTGAGGACCGGCTTGGCGCACCGCTGGTTCAGCGCACGACGCGCAGCGTCAGCCTGACCGAGGCCGGCGAAGTCTTCCTTGAGGCGGTTCGCCCCTCGATGCGCCAGGTCAGGGATGCGATGCAGACGGTGCGCGACATGCAGGCGCGTCCGAGCGGGCTGCTGCGGATCACCGTTTCCTCCATTGCCGAGCGCTTCCTGTCCGGGACTTTGCTGACAGGATTCCTGCAGGCCTGCCCCGGCATCAAGCTCGATATCACCATCACCGACGACGAATTCGACATCGTCGAAGCCGGCTTCGACGCTGGTGTGAGACTGGGCGAGGTGATCGAGCAGGACATGATCGCGATTTCGGTTTCGTCTCCACAGAGACAATGCGCCGCCGCATCGGCAGGCTATCTCGAGCGTCACGGTTCGCCTCGCCATCCCCGCGACCTGCAGAACCACGCCTGCATCGGATGGCGGCCGCGCCCGGATACCGCGCCCTATCGCTGGGAGTTCACGGAGAACGACCGCGACTTCGACGTCGCCGTCGATCCCGTGGTGACGACCAATGACATGGGAGTGATGATCCGCATGGCCCGCGCCGGGGCCGGAATTACGTTTGGGATGATGGAAACCTTTGCGCCCTATGTCGATCGCGGCGAGCTCATGCCGCTGTTGGAGGATTTCTGCCCGCCCTTTCCGGGTTTCTATCTCTACTATCCCAGGCGCGAGCGGCAACCGCTGAAGCTGCGGGCGCTGGTTGAGCATATCAAGAGGTCCGGCAAGCGGTAGGCGATCCATCGCCACGGCGGATCTTCACCAAGCAAATTCGGCGGTTGCCAACTGGTCGCTGCGCCCCGCTAAGATTGCCCCTGTCACGCGCTTTTGCTAATTCCGGTTCCTGAGCGAGCGGAAGCGGCCAGCGGCGTCCCGTATTGAGGTGCGCGTAATCCCTTCCGCTCCCAATGGCTTATGCTGCCGGAGACCATATGCTGGACGACGTCTTTCACATTCCAACCAGGGCCCTGATCCGCCAGGGTGGGCGGGCCTGCTTTTTTCGTCTCGTCAATACGAGCCCCCTGTTGATCCAGGTGCAGTCGGGAACGAAGATCGTCATGGCGGATGACAAGGCTTTGCGTCTTGAGGCGGGCGCTTATGCCCTGCTGCCCGACTATCGGCCGTTGACGATGGAGAACATTCCAAAGGCGCCGCAGAAGTATCAGACCCTGGCGCTGCCTGTTCCAAGACAGCTCTTCGAGGATGCCTATATCGCCATGGGTTCGATCGCCGTCCCCTCGCGGCCGCTCCCGGCAAGTACCTCGAACCTGCCGGAGGAAGCGGCGGCATTGTTTGCCTATTGCTGTCAGCCCGGCAACCTGACGAGGCTTCCCGGCGCCATTGCCAAGGCGCGTTTGATGGAGCTGATCACCTGGTTCGCGCTCTGCGGCGCGGTGCTGGGCCAATGCGAAAGTCCTCGGCTCGAGGATCGACTGAGGCAGATGATTGAAGGTGATACGGCGTTCGATTGGACGCTGGGGCACGCGGCGCGCGCCTTAAACATGAGCGAAGCGACGCTCCGGCGTAAGCTCGCCGCCGAAAAGACAAGTTTCAGCGAGATATTGAGCGACACAAGGATGAATCGCGCCCTCGCCCTCATCCAAACCACAACCCTGCCGATGGCACAGGTGGCGCTCGAAGTCGGTTACGATTCGCCGTCGCAATTTTCGGCACGGTTCAAAGAGCGCTTCGGCGTCAATCCGCGCCATGTGCGGGGCGGAGCTGAGCGTTTTGAGCGGATCGGGGCAGAAGTTGAGCATAGCGGGGCAGATGCGCTGCCGTGACAACGGTAGTTTTCCCGCATCATCAACCGCAGGAAAACAACATGCGTCTTATAACAGCAGCACTTCTGGCCGCGTCCGTCTGTGGCGCCACGGCCGCCCATGCCGAAATGAAGCTCACCTCGAAGGATCTGACATCAGGCAAGGCCATGGCCGATGCGCAGGTCTTCAACAGCTTCGGCTGCTCGGGCAAGAACATCTCGCCGGAACTGGCCTGGTCGGGCGCGCCAGAGGGAACCAAGAGCTTCGCCGTCATGGTCTACGACCCGGATGCTCCGACCGGTTCGGGCTGGTGGCATTGGTCGGTGTTCAACATTCCGGCAGACGCCTCGAAGATTGCCACCGGCGCCAGCGGTGACAAAAAGCTTCCGGCAGGGGCCGTGGAAGGCCGCACGGATTTCGGTACATCAGGCTATGGCGGCGCATGCCCGCCAGTCGGCGATGCGCCGCACCACTACCAGTTCACCGTCTACGCGCTGTCGGTGGACAAGCTGCCGCTTCCCGAGACGGCACCGGGCGCGATGGTTGGCTACTATGTCCGGGCAAATACGCTCGACAAGGCCTCGATCGAGGTCACCTACGGCCGCTGATGCCGTCGGACAGCCATTGTCGCTGCAGAACGCGGCCGGCCAAGGAAACCTTGGCCGGCCATGCCTGCTCGTCCTCCAGGCAAACTAACCCGTCACGGCTTCCCAGCAAATCAACGGACCGTCTTCGGCATCGATGCGCTCGCCGGTGCGGGTGAACCCGTTGCGCTCGAGAACACGTTGCGACGCGATGTTCCCGATCCCTGTCTCCGCAGAGAGCAGCGCCACGCGAGGATCGCTCCGTCCCCATGCCAGCAACTGCCCTATGGCCCGGGTCGTGCATCCACGGCCCTGGCGGGAAGGCGCAATGCCATAGCCGATGTGGATGTTTCCATCTCGTGGCGTTCTAACGATGGAGCAGAGACCGACGATCTCATCCTCCTCCACGATCATCCAGGCCGACGGCGAGAATGCCGCGCCGATGTCGGCCGCAAGGCGGCTCAGCATCTCCAACACCTCGGGAGGCGCAATCGCGCTGTCGGGGACAAGGCGCAGGTTAAGAGGCGCGCTGCCCTTCAGCAGCGCGTCAAAATCAATAGGCGTTAGTTCGATGATCATGTTCTTCTCGACATTAGACATGCACCCGTATGGGCGCGCCAAGGCCGGGCAATAGTGGAGATCAGCTCTCGGCCGATATGCCGAGCGCCTCTATCCCTACCGCCGCAGCCGGTGAGTTCTGGATCGTTGCGACGGCAAACAAAGGCCTTCTCCTACAAACGAAAGTGCGAACAAGAAGTCCGCGAGCATCCTAGCACGCGTCTTTCCCCCTTCGGGAAATTAAGCTGGAACGTAGACCAACCGGATCACATTCTCGTCAATACGGTCATTAGCAATAAGGCGCAGCGGCGGTCGTGGTCCGGCAAAATAGGGCGTGCCGTGACCGAGCACAACGGGATGCAGATAGATAATATACTCGTCGATCAGGCCAAGATCGGTGAGGCTTCGCGCCAGGTCCGGGCCCGCCACTTCGATCTCCCCGTCGCCATCGGCTTTCAGCTTGCGGATCGCGCTCTCAAGATCGCCCTCGACCAAGCTGGCGTTGGGACCGACCGATTTCAACGAACGCGAGACGACCCATTTCGGCTGGTTTCGCCAGGCGGCCGCGAAGTCGCGTTCGTCTGCGTTCCATTCAGAATGATCGTCATCCCAGTAACGCATGATCTCATACATTTGCCGACCGTACACGCTGCCCGCTTGCCTCCGCGTCGACTCGACGAAGTGACGAAAGAGCGTGGGGCTTGGCCCGAACGCCATGTGATCGACATAGCCGTCCAGGGACTGGTTCATTCCGAACACGAGCTTGGCCATGCTCACTTCCTTTCCTTCAAGGGTTCATCGCCGGGAGTCGGATGGCGTTGCGTGATCGCTCAAAGCCTAGATGGACTGATGTTAATTTGCAACCGGTTTTTCACAGACCAGTGTGGGCAACTCGCAAAAGAGCGCCATTGGGAACTACCAATCTCGCCTCAGTACGAAAAGGAGTGCGCAGGCAACCCTCTGCGAGAGGATTCGCCGTGACCACTATTGGCGTCACGGAAGCGATCTGCAATTGTGACGCGGTCATTCTACTCGTTCGGGGATCCAAGCATCGCATATGTATCAGTACTATAAAGATATCCTCGACCGCATTGCAGAACAGCCGACATGGTTCGACGACTACGGCGTTCCCCGCTTTGGAGATTTCTCGCCGGAAGACCTAGGGAATATTTACGCCTCCGAAGCGGCGCTCGCCGAGGTTTCGTGCCAAGGGTGCGGACGCATGTTCAAGGTCGCGCTAACTGAAGTCTTCGCTAGCAAAAGTTTGAGCTTGAATGATGAGATCCGCCTCAGTCGGGTGGATTACGGGGATCCGCCAAACGTTTATTGCTGCGGTGCTGGGCCCACCATGAGCAGCGTTATGCACCGGATTCTAGAGTATTGGTCTCGGGACTATGAGGCCAGCATGAACTGGCAGCGGGATACAACTTTTGAGGGGCCGATCGCAGGGGAGCCGGTTGATCCACCAGACACGATGGCAGACGTGCTTGCCGCGGTCGGATCAGGCGTACAGTCAATCCGCATCATGTGCACGAGCCGCAGGAACCGCTGCGACCTCGCTGGCCGGATTACGGCGGAGATGGTAAGAACCGGACGCGTGCTTGTTACCTATCACGAAAGCTACGTGAGCATTGCTCACCAGATGATCGAAGGCCTCGTGCCGAGCGCGGATGTCGGCCATTGGAAAGAAGAGCGCAAGGTAACCCTGGTTGATTTCTCGCATCTCAAGGACATTCTCCTGTCTACGATCAGCTGCGTCATCATTCTGGCGGGACCGGGTCCGATGGACGACGCTATGCAAAAGATTTGTAAGCGACTCTCGGCAGAGGCTGGCGACAAAGTTCAGATCGAGTTCGTGCTGGCGCATTCGTGCGCTATGACTGCCAGCGCCGACCTCGTCATCGACGCCAGCCGCAATGTGACGTCGAGCCGAGCTCCTCCCCTGTAGTTTCATGAGGCCTCGCTTTCACCATCCCGGAGGCGGCGAAAGCAATTTTCAGAACACTGTCAAAAATTTGCTGGTCGGGATGGCGTTCCCGGGCACCCTACAACCTTCACTCCCACTCGATCGTGCCGGGCGGCTTCGAGGTGACGTCATAGACCACGCGGTTGATGCCGCGCACTTCGTTGATGATGCGCGTTGCGGCGCGGCCGAGGAATTCCATGTCGTAGTGGTAGAAATCCGCGGTCATGCCGTCGACGGAGGTGACGGCGCGCAGCGCGCAGACGAACTCATAGGTGCGCCCGTCGCCCATGACGCCGACGGTCTGGACGGGCAGCAGCACGGCGAAGGCCTGCCAGATGGCATCGTAGAGGCCGGCCTTGCGGATTTCGTCGAGATAGATCGCATCGGCCTCGCGCAGGATCTCCAGCTTCTCGCGGGTGATGCCGCCAGGGCAGCGGATCGCAAGGCCGGGCCCGGGGAAGGGGTGGCGGCCGATGAAGCTGTCGGGCAGGCCGAGCTCGCGGCCGAGCGCGCGCACCTCGTCCTTGAAGAGTTCGCGCAGCGGCTCGACGAGTTGCATGTTCATGCGCTCCGGCAGGCCGCCGACATTGTGGTGCGACTTGATCGTCACCGACGGGCCGCCGGTGAAGGAAACGCTCTCGATCACGTCGGGATAGAGCGTGCCCTGGCCGAGGAAATCGGCGCCGCCGAGTTTCTTTGCCTCTTCCTCGAAGGTTTCGATGAACAGCCGGCCGATGATCTTGCGCTTCGTTTCAGGGTCGCTGACGCCCTCGAGTTCGCCGATGAAACGGTCCGAAGCGTCGACATGCAGCAGATGCAGATTGTAATGCTCGCGGAACATGGCGACAACGTTGGCCGCCTCGTCCTTGCGCATCAGGCCGTGGTCGACGAGGATGCAGGTCAGTTGGTCGCCGACGGCCTCGTGGATCAGGAGCGCTGCGACGGAGCTGTCGACGCCGCCCGAAAGCGCGCAGATGACGCGCTTGTCGCCCACCTGCTTGCGGATATCTTCGACCGCCTTTTGGCGATACGCCGACATCGACCAGTCGCCCTTGATGCCGGCGACATTGTGAATGAAGTTGCCGATCAGCTTGGCGCCGTCAGGCGTATGGACGACCTCGGGGTGGAATTGCACGCCGTAATATTTGCGCTTCTCGTCGGCGATGAAGGCGAAGGGCGCATTGGAAGAGGTGGCGACCACCTTGAAACCATCGGGCAGCGCCGTGACGCGGTCGCCATGGCTCATCCACACCTGATGGCGCGAGCCGGAGGACCAGAGGCCTTCGAACAGCTGGCAATCCTTGTCGACATCCAGAAAGGCGCGGCCGAATTCGCGGTGATGGCCGCTTTCGACCTTGCCGCCGAGCTGCATGCACATCGTCTGCTGGCCATAACAGATGCCGAAGACCGGCAGACCGCTGTCGAAGATGATCTGCGGCGCCCGCGGCGATCCTTCGTCGACCGTCGAAGCCGGGCTGCCGGACAGGATCACGGCTTTCGGCTGCAGGCGCTTGAAGCCCTCTTCGGCCGATTGGAAGGGAACGATTTCGCAATAGACGCCGGCCTCGCGCACGCGTCGTGCGATGAGCTGGGTCACCTGGCTGCCGAAATCGACGATGAGAACGGAGTCGGGATGTGCTGTGTGGGTCATGGCGAGGCTTTAAAGAAAAGCGCTTCGCCTTGCAATCCGGGAAATCGGCGGCATCGGGTTTTTATTGTTCCGATTGTCCCTCGCGCGTCGGGAAAGGCGTGCGGTTTTTCAGGGCCTAGAACCAGAAAACCCCGTCCTCCAGCGCCGTGAACAGGCTGTCGACGCCGTAGGACAGCTTGCGGTCGACGATGTGCAGATACTCGGTCCAGCCGGAAATATGCTGCAGCTCGACCGCGCCGTCGGAAATGCCGCGAAGGCCGATCAGCGGCAGCTTGTAGCCCTGGCAGGCGCGCAGCACCGCATAGGTCTCCATATCGACCATGTCGGCGTCGATGTCGCTATAGGCGGCACCCGAAATGACGTTGCCGCCCGTGGAAAGACTTGCCTCGGCAATACCAGGAATGCGCAGCGGCAGCTCGAGCGTCGCCGGCAGGTCGAGGAAGGGCGTCCGGCCCTTTTCGAAGCCGAGCGGCGAAGCGTCCATGTCGCGGTAGGAAACCGAGGTTACCTGATAGATTTCCGTCTGTTCCAGTTTTGCCGAACCGGCCGAGCCGAGCGAAACGACGAGATCTGGCAGATCATCGGCAGCGTCGAGCCGCGCCAGCGTCTTGGTCAGCGCCACCGCTGCCTCGACCGGACCGACGCCGGTCATCAAGGGTTCGATGCGCGACCGCAGAAACGGGCCGTATTCGGCCTCCGCCGCCATGACGAACAGCATGGATTTTCCGGCGACCGATTTCAATTCGAACTTCATCCTGTAATTCCTTCTCTGCCGCGGATGACCATCATCGTTCCGGTCATGGAGGCGATGAGTTTCGCCGGCCCGTCGCTGATCGCGTAGCCTCGCCCGTCGGCGACGATGATGGTGGAGCCCGGCTTGGTGATCTCGCCGCGAAACAGGAAGCGCTCGCCGCGCCCCGGCGACATGAGATTGACCTTGAACTCGATCGTCAGGATCGAGGCTTCCGGGTCGATGACGCTGTAGGCGGCAAAGCCGCAGGCTGAATCGAGCGCGGCGGAAATGATGCCCGCATGCAGAATGCCGTGCTGCTGCGTCAGTTTGATGTCGAAGGGAAGCTCGATCTCGACGACGCCGTGCTCGACGCGCGTCAGCTCCGCGCCGATCGTCTGCATCGCCGCCTGGCGCGCAAAGTTGCGGCGGATTCGCGCGCGGAAATCGCCCCTGTCAGTCTCACTCATGGCTACCCCTCTCGAAGCCGGGAAAGTGGCATGGCGGGCCGGATTCGACAAGCTGGACATTGCTGAAATCGAACCGGTGGGCGATGGAAACCTCAAGCCGTGTCGCCAGCGCAACCTTTCGCCGTGCCGTCGTTGCGCAAACCGTTGCCGGCCTCCTGCGAAGACGATTGCAGCTTCGCGCGCAGCGGGTATTCTCCGGCGTCCTGTCTCGAAATAGGGGAGCGCCGGCGCTATGACGACGATATCGCAATCGGTTCGAAATTTCGAGACTTGGCTGGCCGGGGAGCTCGGCGGCGATCTCGTCAAGGACGATCTCCTGGAAAAGCACGATAAGATGCGCAGCGACGATTTCGTCTTCCTGCGTGCCACCTATTGGCGCTGGTGCGAGATCATCCTCGATATCTGCCCGGAGCTCGGCCGTGCGCCCGAGGTGCTGGCGATCGGCGATACGCATCTGGAGAATTTCGGCACTTGGCGCGATAGCGAGGGCCGGCTCGTCTGGGGCGTCAATGATTTCGACGATGCGGCGGTGATGCCCTATGCGCTGGATCTCGTTCGTCTTGCGGCAAGCGCCATCCTGGCGCGCGGGGAGGACGGTCCCTCGGTTCGCATGATCGGTGAACTGATCCTCGGCGGTTACCGCAGAGGCCTTGAAAATCCGCTGCCGGTCATCCTCGAACGCGATCACAAATGGCTGCGCAAGGCGCTGATGCTGCCGAATTCGGAACGGCGGGAATTCTGGGAAAAATACGAGATGTTGGCTCCGGACAAGACGAAGGCGCCGGCCGCCTATATCCAGGCCCTTGCCGACGCATTGCCATCGGGATCGGGACCTTTCACGGCCAAGCCGCGCAGCGCCGGCACCGGCAGCCTCGGCCGCCCGCGCTTCGTCGCCTATGCCGAATGGCAGGGTGGGCCGGTCTTGCGCGAGGCGAAGGCGCTGGTGTCCTCGGTCTGGTCGCTTCACCAACGGCCGCTTGATGGGACGATCCGTGCGGGTGAAATCGCCGCCGGCCGGGCGCGCGCGGCCGATCCTCATTATCGCGTCTGCGACCGCATCCTCGTGCGCCGGCTCTCGCCGAACAGCCGCAAGATCGAAATCGACAAGCATCCGGAGATCCTGCTTTCGCCGACAATGCTCGAACTGATGGGTTCCGAGATCGCCAATTGCCATTCCAACGATGCGGCCGCCGCAGCAGCGATCCTGCAGGATTTACAGGCCCGGGGATCCGAATGGCTGCATGAGGCGGCGAGGGCCGCGGCGTCGAGCGTCAGCGCCGAGCAGAAGGCCTATGCGCGCGCCCGCTGAGAGATCCGGACAATGTGCTGATCCCAGGCGACATCGCTGCGGGTCGCCAGGAAATCGCCGTCATAGGAGGAGACGGCAAAGCCATCTCTTGCCGGCGCGATGCCGGCGGCCTCCGGAACGGCGCTCTCGGCCAGCACCTTGCCCGTTTTTGCGTCGATGGTCACCGAGGTGCCGCCCTTCGGCGAGGTGATGCCGACGAGACCTTCGCTGCGGTTGACGGCGATCGCTCCGACATAGTTGGCAAGCCTGCGCGTCGTCTCCTCCGGCAGCGCGACGAAGGAAAGATCCTCACCTTTGGCGAAATGGCCGACGAGCGGCGGCAGATCCTTGCGGTGGCCTTCGTACTGGCAGGCGAACCAGATGCGGCCCTCGCCGTCGAGGTCGACGTGGCGGGTCGACAACTGCGACCATTCGGCCGGCAGCACGTGTTTTTCGATCAAGGCGCCCGTTGCCGCATCGATCAGCGCCAGCGACGGCTGCATCGCCCCGAGATTGAGTTTGGTGCGGCCGAAATCCGGATGCGTCTCGATGCCGCCATTGGCGACGATGAGCAGACGTCCGTCATCGGAAACCGTCATGTCATGCGGACCGATGCCATAGGTCTCGTATTCGCCGATGCGAGCAAAGCGGTTGGTGGCGTCGTAGAGACCGATCATGCCGCGATTGCCGTCGAAATCATTCTCGCTGGCGTAGAGGATCCGGCCATCGGGCGAGAAGACGCCATGCCCGTAAAAATGGCGGTCTTCCCTGGAACTGATGACGATCGGCTCGCCCTTATTTCGTGGATCGAAGATCATCGCATAGGTGCCTGGCCGGCGCGCGAAGGCGACGGTCTTGCCGGTGGCGGCGCTGAAGGCCATGCCGTGGGCACGGGCGGGAAGCGCCACCTGATCAATGATCTCGCCGTGCTCGGTCACGGTCGCAATCGCAAAGGAACCGTTTGCCGTGCGAATGCCCGAGGCGTAGACCGCATCGGCCCGTTCAAGCGCCAACAGCGACCTCGGCGCCAAGCTTGCAAGGAAGCCGATTCCTGCCGCCTTGACAAAACTGCGTCGATTGATCAAGGCGCTCCGCATCATCGCTTCAGTCTCCGTCCGAAAAGGAAAAGCCGGCCGAAAGTCCGATGGCCGCGCCATAGTCGTCGCCGATCCGGGTGATCAGAGCACGGCTTTCGGCCAAAAGCGTGTCGAGCTTGGCCTTTTCCGCATCGCTGGTGGCGGCGTCTATATCGGGGTTGAGTTTCGGCACGCTGTCGAGCAGCGATTTGAAGTCTTCGTCGATCGAAGCGGCAATCGACCGTTTGTCCGGCGGCAGAAGCTCGGCCATGCCGGCCTTCTGCCAGAGCGTGCGCAGGCCCTCCAGATTGGCGGCCATCGACTTCCAGGTATTTTTCGAACGCCAGTAGATCGCCATGCGCGGCCGCGGCGCGTTATCCTTGCCCTTGTAGAACTGTTCCAGCCGCTGATCGCGGACATTCTCGGCGCCGTGGACGAGAATGCCGAGCAGCGCGGTCACGGCCTCCTTGTTGTCCATGAAATCATTGCTCTGCGGGCCAGGATGTTTCCAGCTCGCCTGTACCCCGTCCGGCTTTTCCCAGGCGGCGACGACTTCGCCGGCCTCGCGCTGGATATTGCCGGCGACGGCGGCGCCGTAAAGGCAGCGGAAGCCGCCCTTCTGCCCGACGAGATTTTCCGAGCCGTTGCCGTAAAGCACGTATTCCAGTGCCGTCAGGCCCTGCAGCGCCACGCTCTTGCCGGCGATCGCATCGACCGTCGCATCCTTCGGATCAGCCTTGGCGATCAGCGCCTGCACCTGCTTCAGGCCGACACCCTTGCGATCGGGATAAAACAGAATGTGCTCGAAGAGATTGTCCTGGATGACGGGGCCGGTCTGGACGATCTCGATGATCGACCAGTAGCGGATCGTATCGTCGAAGGCCGATTTCGCCTTGTCGAGCGTTTGCTGCGTGCCGGCGTCGCAGAGATCCTTCATCGCCGTCGTCAACCGGGCGGCCGATTGCTGCATATTGCGATAGCCCGGGCGGATCACCTCGTCGACGGCGCGCTGCATGACGGCGGGAACGGCATCCTCGTTCAGCCCTGCCGGAGGAGCGGCGGTCTCAGCGGCCGCCGATGTGGCGAGGCTGATCAGAGTGAGGCAGAGCAGGGGGTGCCAAAGGCGCATCAAAGTGACTCCAGGAATGTAATCAGGGCCTCCCTGTCGTCTTTGGACAGGGAGGAGAACGCGTTACGGGCTTTTTCAGCTTCGCCGCCATGCCAGAGAATCGCCTCGGTGACGTTTCGCGCACGGCCGTCATGCAGAAAAAAGGTGTGTCCGCTGACCGTCCGGGTCAGTCCTATACCCCATAGCGGTGGTGTGCGCCATTCACGTCCGCTTGCAAGCCCGACCTGTTGCCCGTCGGCCAGACCCTCGCCCATGTCGTGCAGGAGAAAGTCGGAATAGGGCCAGATCAGCTGGAAGGATTGCGCCTTGTTCACCCTATCCCGGCGGGTGACGAATTTCGGTACATGGCAGGAAATGCAGCCGGTTTCGTAGAAAATCCGCTTGCCCCGCAGCGTCTCGGAAAAGCTCGCTTTGCGCCGCGCCGGAACGGCCAGGTTTTCCGAATAGAAGGTCACGAGATCGAGAATAGGCCCCGGCGCTTCTTCTGCGCCCAGCCGTTTCTGCACCCCGGTCGGCATTGCCTTACATTTCTTTTCCGCCTCGGTGCAGTCGCCATACGCGTCCGGGTGGTCGGGCGTCGAAATACCGATATCATTGGCGAAGGCGTCGGCATTCTGGTCGCGCACCGTAGCATTCTGCGCCTTCCAACCGAACCGGCCGAGCGAAATCTTGCCGCTGCGGTGGTCGCGCACGATCGCCACCTTGCCTGATATGCCATCGCCATCGGCATCGTCGGGATCGGCATGGGCAAGGATATCGGCCTCGGGGATCGCCTCGATCAGTCCGAGGCCGATCATGGCGGGAGCGACACGTGCCGAGATCGTTGTCGAAGCATCGAGCGGTCCATAGGCCAGGTTGGTCGCCGCGTAATGCGGCCGGCGCAGCGATACGGTCTCGCCGTCGCCAAGCGTTACCGTCTCCTCATCATAGCGGATTGTCATCCGGCCTTCGGCGGCAAGGCCGGGAACGGCAAGATCCTGCAGCTGATGGCCATAAACCGGATCGGGGAAATTGAGGATGTCAGCGTTCGCGATCGCCTTTTCCTCTTCCGGCGTCCTGGCTGCGCGGGAAAGCCGCAGGAACATTGACACGGCGCTTGGGCCTCCCTCCGGCGGTTTGCCGCGGCCGTCATTGACATGGCAGCTCATGCAGGAGCGGGCGTTGAAGAGCGGCCCGAGCCCATCGGAGGCCTGCGTCGAGGAGGGCGAGGAAACCCAGAGCTTGCGGAAAAGCGCATTACCGAGCTTGAAATTCTGCTCTTCCTCGAAGGGGATATTGGCCGAAATATGCGAGAAGCTGTCTTCGGTGACGGGGTCGATCGAGGTCGCCGCGCCCGCCTGCATCGCTTCATATTGTTCAGCCTTGGAAAAATCCTTGGTTGACTGCGTGACCTCGGTCACGCGTTTGAGATCGGCCTCGGAAAGATCGGTCCGTTTCACCGGCAGATCAAAACCGGCGGCGATGGCTGTGGAAAAGCCGGCAAGCGTGGCGCAGAGCGCTGCGCTGGCGATCAATCTGCGGGCCGGGGCATGCGACATTTCAGAGTCTGGGCCGCTCCGTCATCGAAGCGGCCCGCCTTTTGCTTATTTGAAGACGGCGTTAGGATTATCCAAGCTGTCGGAACCTTCAAGCTGAACCGTGCCGAGATCGAGTGCGGCAATAACGCGCTGGATTGATTTCGTCTGGTCGATCAGCCCGTCGATGGCGGCTTGGACGACGGCGTTACCGTCCTTGTTGCCTTCGGCGATCATCTGGTCGTACTTCTCGACCGTCTCGCCGCGCTTGGCCATGGCGTTCATCGCATCGAGCGTCTTGTTGAGCTTGCCTTCCAGCTCCGCATCGAGCGCCTTGTCCTTGGCGGCCACGAGGTCGTGCAGCGACGGGCCGCTGAGCTTGGTGCCGTCGACGCGCGTATAGTTGCCGGTATAGGCGGCGGCGATGCCGATGGCGTCGTTGAGGTGCGAATTGTAGGTATTGTCGGAGAAGCAATCATGCTCTTCTTCCGGATCGTGCAGCAGCAGGCCGAGCTTCATGCGCTCGCCGGCAAGCTCGCCGTAGGAGAGCGAACCCATGCCGGTCAGGATCGCGACGAGGCCGGCCTTCGGATCGGCTTCGACGTTCTTCGTTGCAGCCCCGTCCGGCTTCCAGTTGTCGGTCATTTCCTGCAGGTCGGACACCAGGAGCGTCGAGGCGGACTTCAGATATTCGGCGCGCCGGTCACAATTGCCGTGCGTGCAATTCTTGAGATCGTAATCAGTGGCCGGGCGGTTGCCGGCGCCGGGTCCCGTGCCGTTCAGATCCTGGCCCCAGAGCAGGAATTCGATGGCGTGGTAGCCGGTCGCGACATTGGCTTCGATGCCGCCGGCCTCGGCGAGCGTGCCGGAGAGGAATTCCGGCGTCAGCTTGGAGGCGTCGACATCCTTGCCGTCGATCTTGATCGTCTTGTTGGCGATGACATTGGCCACATAGAGGGAGTTTTCGTCGCTCTCGCTGCCGTAGGAGGGATCGACATAGTCGATCAGGCCTTCGTCGAGCGGCCAGGCGTTGACCTTGCCTTCCCACTCGTCGACAACAGGATTGCCGAAACGATAGACTTCGGTCTGCTGGTAGGGCACGCGCGCCTTGATCCAGGCGTCCCGGGCGGCCTTGAGCGTTTCGTCGGTAGGCGCCTTCAGAAAGGCGTCGATCGCGGCGTCGAGCGCCTTTGCCGTCGTCAGCGAGTCTTCGTATTTCGCATGCGCCACGTCGGCATAATGTTTCACCACGGCGGCAGCATCGGTGGCGGCCTGCGCGGGAAGGGCGAGCAGGGCTGCGGGGGCGATCGCCAGCACGGCTGCGCGGAGTTTGTTGAGCTTCATGATCCTCTCCTGTGACGGATCTTCCGTCTAATCGGGCCCCGTCTCTTCGCGCAAAAGCAAACTGGTGTCAAACGCTCTAGTTTGGAATGATTTTAAGGACCGAGACGGGTATACGCGGCCTCTTTCAGACGCTTGTGCCTGAAAGATCAGCGCGCTGTCCTGCTGCCGCGCGGCAGGCTGGTGTCCATGCCTGCCGGCCGCGTCAGCCTTTGCGCTGCAGGCGGCAGAAGAAGAAGCCGTCCGTGTCGGTGGAAGCCGGCGTCAGCGTGACCGTCAGGCCGTCTGACGAGTGCGGCCGCGGGGCATCCTTGCCGAACAGCGCGTCCCAGGCGGGCAGGGCGCTGACGATCTGGAAATCGGGATTGTCGGCCGCGAAGCGGCGCACCTGTTCCTCGTTTTCCTGAGGCAGAACCGAGCAGGTGACATAGATCAGTTCGCCGCCCGGTTTGACGAAGCCGCTCGCCTGCGCCAGCGCGTCCTGTTGCTGGGCGGTGCGCTCGTCGAGGTTCTTCGCCGTCAGGCGCCATTTCGTATCGGGGCGGCGGCGCCATGTGCCGGTGCCGGTGCAGGGCGCATCGACCAGCACCTTGTCGCAGCGCCCGGCAAGGGCCGAAAGCCCTCTGGGATCGTCATGCACCTGGACATTGCGCGTGCCCGCCCGCTTCAGCCGTTCGATGATCGGCGCCAGCCGTTTGCGGTCGGCGTCGTAGGCGTGAACCTGTCCCTTGTTCTGCATGGCCGCCGCCATGGCGAGCGTCTTGCCGCCGCCGCCGGCACAATAGTCGAGAATCTGTTCGCCATCCTTGGCGAGCACCAGATCGGCGACGATCTGCGAACCTTCGTCCTGAACTTCGAACCAGCCTTTCTGGAACGAAAGCTCGGCGGTCACGTTGGGAAGGCGCGAGGCGCCTTCGCCGGCGGCAATCCGGATGCCGTAGCGGGCGATCTTCGCCGCATGTGCGCCAGCGCGTTCGAGCGCCTTGACGGCCTTGTCGCGGGAGGCCTTCAGGATGTTGGCGCGCAGATCCAGTGTCGGGCGCGCCGCGAGCGCCTGCGCCTCGGCGAGCCAGCCGGTGCCGAAGGCCTGTTCGAAGGAGGGTTGGATCCATTCGGGAATATCGCCACGGATATGCGGCGGCGCATCGTCGAGCGAGCGGCTTGCAAAGGCGGCGAGCGCATCAGCTGCAAGCGGCGGCGGTGCAAACTTGTCGTCCGCCAGTTCGGCGGCGAGGCGATCGGGCGTGAAGCCCCATTGACGGAACATGACGGCGTGGGCAATGGCCGCAGCGCTGTCGTCATCCATCAGCCAGGCATGCGAAAGCCGCATGCGCAAGGCGTCGTAGACGATGTTGCCGATCGCCGCACGATCGCCGGAACCGGCGAAGCGGTGCGCGAGGCCCCAGTCCTTCAGCGCGTCGGCGACAGGCCGCTTGCGGGCATCGATGTCCGCGAGCACAGAAATCGCCCCTTCGAGGCGGCCGCCCAGACGCATTCACAAGTCTCCTGTTGCCATGCCTGCGAAGGATCCTGTCAGCCGCGACAGTCGCGGGGTGGATTGTTCACAAGTCTCAACCGCGTGGTAACCGCGATTGACGGCAAGAGCAAGCGCCGCTGACGGCGCAGGCGGTTGCAAGCTCCGGGCTTAGCTGATCACCTGGTAGCAGACCTTCGCCGTGCCGGAGCTCACCATGCCGATATTCTGTGCGGCGGCGCGCGACAGATCGAGCACACGGCCGCGGATGAACGGACCGCGATCATTGATGCGGACGACGACGGTGCGGCCATTGTTGCGGTTGGTGACCTTCACTTTGGTGCCGAATGCGAGCGAACGATGCGCGGCAGTCAAGACGGCGGGGTTCATACGTTCTCCGGAAGCAGTTTTGGAGTGAAGAGCGTACCATGAAGCACCGCCGCAGCCATTTGCAGCAAAACCTTCCGCCGGAAGCATGGAAGAGAAGGCTGCAATAGTTGCGGCAGCGATAATAGAACGGCTGATTTTCTTCAAAACGGAGTATCCCTCAACTATTGAACGCGCGCCCTTGCAGGCGGCGGGGCTTAAATCCGTCGAAAAATGGCAAAAAAGTGCCGCATGTGATCACGGAATGTTACAGTGCGTAACATTTGTGATGCTATTGATAAAATTTCGGAATTTGCCTCGTGCGGCAGCACGTAGAAAAAACCCAATGGAATCAGCTAAAATTCAAATGAATTTTCCGACGAAGTTTTAGGTCGCGCGGTTCTCACGGAAATCACGAAATTTTTTTTCTGCCTTCGCCATATTTGCTGCCACATTTGAGCAAATTCAAAGGCTGTTAACCATAATATGCGGCGAGAATTGTTCGTAGAGTTGCAGAAAGTAGGAATTTCCTACTCATTTTGGGTGGTGACTCTGACCGCCCGGATCTAACCGCGCCAGCGTCCGTCCTGCCACAATTGTGCAAGTGACATCGGGTAGTTCGGGAAGGAGAATTCGAAACCGGCCGCCTTCAGTTTCGCATTGGAAACCCGCTTGTTCTCGCCGTAGAAGGAGCGCGCCATCGGGGTCAGTTCGGCGGTTTCGAAAGCCTGTTCCGGCGGCGGTTCGACGCCCATCAGCCGTGCCGCCTCGACGATCACGTCCTGCGGCGGCCCCGGCCGGTCGTCGGTGACATTATAGATGCCGCCGAGGCCGCGCTCCGACAGGAAGCGCGCCGCCGCGCCGATGTCCTCGACGCGGATGCGGTTGAAGACCTGGTCCTTCTTGATCAGCCGCCGCGCCGTGCCCTTTTCGAGATTGCAGAAGGCGTTGCGCCCCGGCCCGTAGATGCCGGAAAGACGCAGCACCGCCGCCGGAACGCCACGCTCGCGGCCCATTGCCAGCCAGCCTTCTTCCGCCTCGAGCCGCTCCTTCGAGCGTCCGGAGACAGGCACGCAAGGTGTTTCCTCGTTGATCCATGCGCCCTGGTGATCGCCATAGACGCCGACGGTGGAGAGATAGCCGATCCATTCGAGCCTCGGCAGCAGGCCGGCGCCGTCCTTATCGAGCAGTCGCAACAGCGGATCGGCCTTTCCCGGCGAGATCGACTGCACCAGATGAGTAACATCGGCCAAAGCCCGGACAAGTTCCTCTTCCATGGTCTCACCATCGAACAGGAATGCCTCGATGCCGGCGCGGCGGAGCGCTTTCATCTTCTCTGCCGAACGGGTCGTTCCGGAGACGCGCACGCCGTCGCCGGCGAAGGCCTTGGCAATCGCCGTGCCGGAAAAACCGCAGCCAAAGATCATCACATGCATCAGCCCACTCCCGCCAGTCGCCATTCGTTCAGTACGTCGTCGTCGCTCTCATCAGCCCTTTGTGCGGCAAAGGCCGAGAATTCGCCAGCCGCCATCAGCCTTGAAAGCGCCCAGACCGCCATCCCCCGCACCACCGGCGAGGCATCGTCGGCGAGCAGGCGGCATTGCGGGATGAGCGCCCTCTCGCCGGAATTGCCGGCAGCGATCAGCACGTTGCGGACGAAACGGTCACGGCCGATCCGCTTCACCGGCGAGCCGCTGAAAAAGGCACGGAAGGCGGTGTCGTCGAGTGTCAGCAGAAAGGCGATCGACGGCTCCTTCAGCTCTTCCCGCGCCTGCAGCTTCATTTCGGAGGCGGAGCTTGCGAACTTGTTCCAGGGGCAGGCGGCGAGACAGTCGTCGCAGCCGTAAATGCGGTTGCCGATCAGCACCCGCAGATCGGGGTTGATCGGACCCTTGTGTTCGATGGTGAGATAGGAGATGCAGCGCCGCGCGTCGATCTGGTAAGGCGCCGGAAAGGCGGCGGTCGGACAGACGTCGAGACAGGCGCGGCAGGAGCCGCAATGATCGATCTCCGGCGCATCGACGGCAAGATCGGCGGTGGTGAACATCGTGCCGAGAAACAGCCACGAACCATGTGTGCGGCTGACGAGATTGGTGTGTTTGCCCTGCCAGCCGAGACCGGCCGCCGCCGCCAGCGGCTTTTCCATGACCGGCGCGGTATCGACGAACACTTTCACGTCGGCACCGGCCCGCGCCGCAAAGCGCGTGGCGATCTCCTTCAACCGGCCCTTGATGAGGTCATGATAGTCGCGGTTGCGGGCATAGACGGAGATCGCCGCTTTGTCCGGCTTGTCGAGGATGCCGCGCGGATCTTCTTCCGGGGCGTAGTTGAGGCCGAAGACGACGACGGATCGCACGTCGCTCCAGAGGGTCAGCGGATCGCCGCGCCGCTCGCGCGTTTCCGCCATCCACTCCATCGTGCCGTGCCGCCTGGCATCGATGAACTCACCGAGACGCTGTTTGGCTTCGGGGATCGCGTCAGGGCGCGTGATGCGGCAGAGATCGAAGCCCTTGGCCGCAGATTCCGCCCGAACGAAGTCGGTCAAATTGTCGCGGCGCCGCCGCTCTTTGTCGTCTCTATAGGCTTCGGGCATGAAGAGCCCTCGTCAGAAATCCAGATCGGCATAGTGTGAAACGGGGGTCAGGCCGCGCACGCGCTCGGTCAGCATCGGCCGGAAAGACGGGCGGGACTTCAGCCGCTGATACCACTCCTTCACGACGGGGGCTTCGGCCCACTCGATCTCGCCGAGATAATCGAGGATCGACACCGAGGCGGCGGCGGCAAGATCCGCATAGCTCATTCGCTCCCCCGCCAGCCATTGGCGCGAGCCGGCAAGCCAGGTGAGATAACGCATATGCTGGCGGATATTCGCGCGGGCCGTGCGCAAAATCTTCGAATCCGGCGCTCCGCCACCCTGATCTGATGTCATCTGCAACTTGTAGACACGCTCACGTGCGAGCGGCTTCGTCACGTCGTTTTCCATTTTCTGCATGAACCATTCGGTCAGCCGACGGATTTCCGCCCGCTGGAAAGGATCCTCGGCGAGCAGCCGCCGGTCGCGCTTCAAGACCCCGTGCGTTTCGTCGAGATATTCGGAAATGACGCTCGCGCCACAAAGCGCACGCATGCTGTCGTCGACATAGACCGGCAACGTACCGGCCGGATTGAGCGCCAGGAAATCCCGGCGCTTCTCCCATGTCTGCTCTTCGATCAGATCCGTCTGATAGCCGTATTCCGCCAGGATCAGCCGGACGAAGCGAGATGCGGAGGACATGGGATGATGATAAAGCGTGGGCATCGATACTCGGGCTTTATGATTGCTGTTACAGGACTGTGTGGCAGCTCGTTTATAGCGCCTTAGTCATGACTCATTGGTTGAAGCTATAGGAGCTTGGCCCGGCCAATACAAGCGAATCGGCTTTCACGCCATCTGACAAGGGACAAAACACACGTCTTGCCTATGAGGATAACGGCTGCCTGATCGGCTCAGACGCAGCTCTGAGCATTTCCTGCAGGAGATGCTCGGTCCGAACGACCTTTAAACCGGAGACAATTTATGGACTATATCAATGCCGCCATTCTCGGTGTCATCGAGGGGATCACCGAGTTTCTGCCGATCTCCAGCACCGGCCATCTCATCATTGCAGAGCAATGGCTCGGCCACCGGTCGGACATGTTCAACATCGTCATTCAGGCGGGCGCCATCCTTGCCGTCACCATCATCTACTGGCGCCGCCTGCTGGATCTGGTGCTCGGCTGGCGCGAACCTGAGAATAGGGACTATGCCGCCAAACTGATCGTCGCATTTCTCATCACCGCAATCCTCGGGCTCGTCGTCAAGAAGCTCGGCTTTGAACTTCCCGAGACCGCGACGCCGATCGCCTGGGCGCTCATCATCGGCGGCGTCTGGATGATCTTTGCCGAATGGGCCGCCGCGCGCCGGCCGCCGCATAAGCAGATCACCTGGCTTGTCGCCATCCTGGTCGGCATCGCCCAGATCGTTGCCGGCGTCTTTCCGGGTACGTCACGCTCCGGCGCCACGATTTTCGTCGCCCTGTTGGCCGGCACCGGCAATCGCGCCGCAGCGACCGAATTTGCCTTTCTCGTCGGCATCCCCACAATGTACGCCGCAAGCGGCTATGAACTGCTGAAGACCTTCAAGGACGGCGGCGCGGCAGGTGAAGACTGGACGGCGCTCGCCATCGCCTTCGTAGTCTCCACGATCGTCGCTTTCATCGCCGTCAAATGGCTGCTCGCCTATATCAGAAGCAACCGCTTCACGCTGTTTGCCATCTACCGCATCATTCTCGGCGTCTTGCTGCTCGGCATGGCCGCGACTGGCCTGATCGCCTGAGGCATCCCCACCCGCAACGCATTCGCGCAACTCCCGGCGCGGATGCGATGCACCTATCGCGGCTGCTGATCCTGCGAAGCTGCCGGTGCCGTTTGATCACGGGGCGACATCCATGCGATCAATGCCATGGTTCGATGTCGGTATGGGCGAAGTCGTCGCCCTTGAAGAGGAGGGGCAGAGATAGGCTCTTCGCCAGCGCGTAGGCGGCACAATCGGCTTCTTTCTCGAAGATGGCGATCAGCGCAGACGTGTCGATGACGATCATACTGCGTTCAAGTCGTCGATGATCTCTTGCGGGCTGCGCGGATCGAGCACGGGCATGGCTGCAATCCTCTCCCCGAAGGCGAGCATCTCTTCCACTGTCATCCGGTGCTTCGGCTTATCGAGCACTCCGAAGGTGATGGCTTCACGCTTGATCGCGATGCGAACGACGTCTTCGGCGCTTCGCCCCGTACGGTCGGCGACTAGCCGCGCAAGGCGTTCGGTCTCTTGTGGCACCTGCAACATCTTTTCAACCTCTCAAAAGCCTTCCGACCACAGCTATTGAAAGTGTATTACAAGAGACGGTTTGCAATGACCTACCACGTCGGCTCGAAAACCGGCTTCGATTTTCGCAGGTCGATGCGTAATTTTCGGAGTGTTGGAGCATCCTTTGCGCGTCTGGCAAGACGCCCGGTCGTCAGTGGCTGATCGAAGCCGTCGAGCAAGGATCGACGCCGTAGGCCGGCGAGCAGTCGCCTTTGACCGCCGCGACCGAACCGGGCGCAACGAAGGAACCTGCCATGATAATCAGCGCCGCACACGCAAAAAGGAGCGCGATTGACTTGCCCATCGAGAAATGCCTTTCACAGTGATTGCCGCACGCCTTCGCAGACATTGAGTCCGTTGGAAGACGCGGGGTTTGGTAGTCAGTGGAATGACAAATAGCAATAAACGTTCCTGCTAAATTTGGTGTTAATTCCACAAAATTTCCGCTGCGCCTTTTATGCAACGCTGCTCGCTATAGCCGGCAGGAAAACAGGCCGAGCTTGCGCCGGCATGGCGGCGTCGCACACCGTTCAGGACGCCGCAACGGTTAAGGTGCTGCGGCAAAGCAAAACGCCGCCCGCAGGACCGGCGGACGGCGTTCTCGTTCCTCGGGAAAGATGGTCAGGCGGCCTTGCCGGAGCCGGTATACTGGCCGTGCGGACGGTACTGCACGAGGTAGGAGCCGAGCACCGAGGCCGGCATGGTCGGCGTAATGCCGAGGCCCTTCAATGTGCGGCCTTCCGCCTCGGCTTCTGGGGATACGACGTTGTCGCGCTTGAGCAGGCGCACCTGGTCCGGCGTGATCGGCGGTGTCACGAAGGGGATCAGCGAGGCGATGCTGCCGATCAGCGAAGCCAGACCGAAGGGCAGGGACACCAGCGGGTTCTTGCGGCTCGTCACCTTCAGCATCATCTCGAGACATTCGCGGAAGCTCAGCACCTCGGGTCCGCCGAGTTCATAGATCTTGCCGCCGGCAACCTTGCCGTCGACGGCGCGGGCGACCGCCTCGGCGACGTCCTCGACATAAACGGGCTGGAATTTCGTCTTGCCGCCGCCGACCAGCGGCAGGACAGGCGACATACGGGCCATGTCGGCAAACTTGTTGAAAAAGCTGTCCTCCGGTCCGAAGACGATCGACGGACGAAAGATCACCGCATCGGGCTTGATGGAGAGAATGGCCGCTTCCGCGCGGCCTTTGGTGCGGCCATAACCCGAGTCGGAATCGGCGTGGGCGCCGATGGCCGAAATATGGGTGAGGGTCGCGCCGGCATTGCGCGTCGCTTCGGCAACGGCACGTCCGCCGAATTCCTGCACCGCGTCGAAAGTGTTGCGGCCGGTCTGGTGCAGGATGCCGACGCAGTTGATGACGTGGCTGGCGCCCTCGACGGCACGGTCGATCGAGTTGCGATAGCGCAGGTTCGCCTGCACGAAGGAAATCTGGCCGACATTGCCGAGCGGCTGCAGGAAGCCGGCGAGATCGGGCCGGCGCACGGCGACGCGGATGCGGTAGCCGCGCTTGGCGAGCGCCCGCACCACATGCCTGCCCACGAAGCCGGAGCCTCCGAACACGGTGACGAGCGGCGGCAGGTTGGCAAGGGTCATGGCAGGCTCCTCGAAAGGCTGTGCGGGATGCTGTATCGGCTCCGTCTTAGCCGAATCCCGGCGCGACGGGAAGGCCTATCGCGCTGCGAGTTTTGCGGATGCGAAGGGACTCAGACGCCTTCGACGACCACCATTTCCGCATCCGCCACTTCCTGGCGGATTTTCGCGGCGATCTGGTATTCCGGCGAGTTGTAGCAGTCGACCGCATGCTGCATCGACGGGAATTCGATCACGACGTTGCGGGCGCGCGCCTTGCCCTCGAGCTCGGTGATGGCGCCGCCGCGCGCCAGGAAATTCGCGCCGTATTTTTCGAAGGCCGGTTTGGCCGCAGCCACGTAATCCTTGTAGCGCTCGGCGTCACGAACGTCGACGCGGGCGATCCAATATGCCTTGGCCATGATCTTCTCCCTTGTGCTTTTGAATTCAGCGGTTTGCCGGCCAGAGCGCGCTCACCATCTCATCGAGGAGGGCGCGGGCCGCCTCTTTCGGATCGGGCGCCTTGACGATCGGCCGGCCGACGACGAGATGGGTTGATCCTGCTTTCAGCGCGTCGAAAGGCGTCATCACCCGCTTCTGGTCGCCCTTGTCGCTGCCGGTCGGGCGAATGCCGGGCGTGACGATCGCCATGTCGGGACCGACGATCTCCCGCACTTCGGTCGCCTCCGCCGCCGAGCAGACGATGCCGCCCATGCCGGCGGCGCGGGCCTGCCCGGCGCGGCTGAGCACCAGGCTGTGCGGGTCCTGGCTATAGCCGGCCTCGGCAAGGTCCTCGGCATCCATCGAGGTCAGCACGGTGACGCCGAGCAGGCAGAGGCCGGAGCCGGCCGCCGCCTCCACTGCCGCTCTCATCGCCTTCGGATAGGCATGCAGCGTCAGCATCGACATGCCCATCTTGGCGATATTCTCGACGCCTGACGCGACTGTGTTGTCGATGTCGAGCAGCTTCATGTCGAGAAAGATCTTCTTGCCGCCGGCGGCAAGGTCGCGGGCGAATTCGAGACCGCCGGCAAAGACCAGCTGATAGCCGATCTTATAAAAGAGAATGTCGTCGCCGAGCGTGGAAACCAATCTTTCCGCCTCGCCGATCGTTGGTACATCCAGGCCGACGATCAACCGCTCGCGTGCGTCCATGTGAAGTCACCCCCGCCAGTCTTCGATGGGCGTCCAGTCGCATGTTAGGCCGAGATCCGCAAGGCCGAAAGCATAGAGATTGCCGCCGCCGGCCGGTTGGTCGCGGTCGCGGGCGATCGGCCGGCCCGCCAGATGGCATTTGAGCAGCGTGCCGACGCCGCCATGGCCGACGAAGGCGATCGGTGCGACCGGATCATGCGTGGCGAGAACGGCCTTGACCGCCGCGACGATGCGGGCCTGCGCGTCGACGGCGCGCTCCCAACCTTTGAAGCTTTGTTCCGGATGGGCAAAGAACCAGTTGGCCGCCTCTTCGAATTGCGGCGGCGGCAGGAAACCGGTGGCCGAACGGTCGTTCTCGTGCATGTCATGGACGATCTCGACGCTGATGCCGGAGGCTGCCGCCAGGATTTCGGCCGTTTCGATCGCCTTCGTCTCGTCGCTGGAGACGATGCGCGTCAGCCGTTTGGTCCAGTCGCTCTCGGCAGCTCTGCGGGCGCGCGCGGCGCCGACATCGGAAAGGCCCCATTTCGGCACGGGAACATTCGCATCGATCCTGACTTGCGGATGGGTGACATAGAGCCCGAACATCTCAACCGCGCCGGTAGATCCACAGCTGCGCCGGCGGGATGTTGCGCATGACGAAGTCGAAGTGCTGTATGTGATAACGATCGGGATTGGCGGCGATCGGCGAAATCGCGCCGTAGGAAATCTGCACCACAGGCCGGCCGGCAGGCAGGCGGTCGAGCAGGCTTTCGAGCAGCGAGACGCGCATCGCCATTGGAAAATTCAAGAGCGGAATGCAGGAGATGACGCAATCGAACGTCCGGTCGCCGTAGTCGCCGAGCGTGGTCTTGAGATCGAAGGCATCGCCGTTGATGAAGTGCACGCCGGGATAGGTTCGCAGCAGATGCTGGTGGAAATCCGTCGAATATTCGATTGCCACGAGATTTTCCGGTTTCACGCCCCGGCCGAGGATCGCCTTGGTGATGGCCCCCGTGCCCGGGCCGAGTTCCAGCACCGGCAGCCCCGAATGCATATCGATGACGCTGGCCATGCGCTTGGCCGTAATCGAAGAGGTCGGCACGATCGAGCCCACCGTCTTTGGCCCCTGCATCATGCCCCGGAAGAAGCGGATTTCCTCATCAAATCTCTTCCCGAGGTGTTCCTTCACCTTGACCCGTAAGCGCATTCTCCACCCATCCGCACGTTGATCGACTGTCTTAATATGCTGCTCGTCGTTCCCGGGACAAGGATTTTCGCAACGAGGACATCGGCATCAACAGCTCATGCAGCCTTTCGCTGGGAATGAGGCATGAGGTCGGCAAGTCTTTCGCTCAAATGGCCGGCGTCGACAGGCGCGCGAAGTTTCTTATCGGTGTTGTCGAAATAAAGATAGACGTCGCGACCCCTGGCTCTCGCCGGCAGCGGTGCAACTATCCGCGTCGCATTCTCTGGTTCTCCGCCCTGTGCCCAGGCGCGGATGCGCTCGGCCCATAGATCGAGCGCTTCGTCTTCATAGCCGCTGACATAGAGCTGTTCGGATCCATGCAGGCGGCAATAGATGAAGTCGGCAGTGATATCCATCAGCAGCGGCCATTTCCCCGTATCGGCGCAGACCAGCGCCGCCTTGTGCCGCCGGAGCATCTCGATGAACTCGGCTGAGCGGAAGCTGTCGTTACGGATTTCGAACGCATGGCGGATCGGCTGGTGTCCGTCGCTTTTGAGCCAGGGCTGTTTGAGGCGATCGTCATGCCGCTTGGCAAGCGTGATCGCCGCATCATGATCATGCGGCAGCAACGACAGGAAATTTTTGAAACGATCCGGATCGAAGACCATGTTGGCTGGGAATTGCCAGAGGATCGGCCCGAGCTTGGGGCCGAGCCTGAGCAGGCCCGAGGCGAAGAAATTGGCAAGCGGCGCCTCGATATCCTTCAGTCGCCGCACATGGGTGAGGAAGCGCGGTCCCTTGACCGCAAAGACGAAATCATCAGGCGTTTCGTCCCGCCAGCGGCCGAAACTTTCGGGCTTCTGCAATCCGTAGAAGGTGCCGTTGATCTCGATCGAACGGAAGTGACAGGCGGCGTAGGAAAGCTCCTGCTTCTGCGGCAGGCCTTCCGGATAGAATTGCCCGCGCCAGGGCGCATAGGTCCAGCCGGAAATGCCGATGCGCACCGCTCCCGTCTTTTTCATCCTGAAACCTCCTGTTTGACAGGAGGAAAACCGAAAGCGGCCGCCTTCGTTCCGTCAGACGCGCATCGGCATCAAGACGTAGAGCGCGTCGTCACCGGCGGTGTCGCGGATCAGCGTCGGCGAGCCGGCATCCGCCAGCAGGAAGATCGCTTCCTCGCCGGAAAGCTGCGCGGTGATGTCGAGCAGATATTTGGCATTGAAGCCGATTTCCATCGCATCCGTGTCGTAGCCGACGGCAACTTCTTCCGCAGCGCTGCCGGAATCCGGATTGTTGACGGTCAGCATCAGCTGCCCTTCGGAAAGCGCCAGCTTCACGGCGCGCCCGCGCTCGGAGGAGATCGTCGAGACGCGGTCGACGGCCTGGGCGAAGGTCGTGCAATCGACGCGCATTTCCTTGTCGTTGCCGGTGGGGATGACGCGCTGGTAATCGGGGAAGGTGCCGTCGATCAATTTCGAAGTCATGACGATCGAGCCGATCGTCATGCGGATCTTGGCGTCTGAAACTTCGACGGTGACGATCGCTTCCGGATTGTCGACCAGCTTCTGCAGTTCCCCGACCGTCTTGCGCGGAATGATGATGCCGGGCATGCCCTCGGAGCCCGACGGCGCGTCGACATCGGCGCGGGCCAGCCGGTGGCCGTCGGTCGCGACCGCCCTGAGCTTCAGCTCACCATTGCTCTCGATCGTGTGGAAGAAGATGCCGTTCAGATAATAACGCGTCTCTTCCGTCGAGATCGCGAACTGGGTGCGGTCGATCAGCATCTTCAGATCGGTCGCCTTCAGCTTGAAGGAATGCGTGAAGGTGCCGGCGGTCAGATCCGGGAAATCGGATTCCGGCAGGCACTGCAGCGAGAATTTCGAGCGGCCGGACTGGACGGTCATCGAGCCGCCGTCGGTGCTGGTCGCCAGCAGCACTTCGGCGCCATCGGAAAGCTTGCGCACGATATCGTAGAGAAGGTGGGCGGGAACGGTGGTGGCGCCAGGCTGCTCGACGCTTGCCGGCGTCGCCTCGGTGATTTCGAGGTCGAGGTCGGTCGCCTTCATGTCGAGGTTCTGGCCATCGGCCTTGAGCAGTACGTTGGACAGGATCGGGATCGTGTTGCGACGTTCGACCACACGGTGGACGTGGTTCAGCGATTTCAGAAGGTTTGACCGCTCAATAGTAATACGCATGGGATGCTACCGCTTTCGACCGTGACTGCCCGGGCGCATCGAAGGCCCGAAGAATGCTTTCCCGATTTAGGTCGGGGGAGTGGACGGGCAAAATGGCAGACTTCAGCATTGGATGGCAAGAGGCATGGACGGCTGAGCCCCCGCATTTCAGGTTTTCCGGAGCAATCCTCACAGAAATCCCAACCCTTGCCGAAGCGGCGCCGCTCGCCCATAAAGGCCCGATGAGGGGCGAAGGGCCGTCGGGACGAAGGCAAATGGCATGAACGAGCAAACCACAGCGGAGGGCGCCGGCCGGCGAAGCTTCCGCCTGCACAACATGGCGGTGCCGGCGCGGCCGCTGGAACCGGCGCTCTATCTGGTCGCGACCCCCATCGGCAATCTCGGCGACATCACGCTGCGCGCACTGGAGACGCTGGCCGGCGCCGACGTGCTCGCCTGCGAGGATACGCGTGTCACCCGCGTTCTGCTCGACCGCTACGGCATCCAGAACCGTCCCTTCGCCTACCACGAGCACAATGCCGACGAAGCCGGTCCGCGGCTCATCCAGGCGCTGGAAGCCGGCCGCTCGGTGGCGCTGGTGTCCGATGCCGGCACGCCGCTCGTCTCCGATCCCGGCTACCGGCTGGCCCGGCAGGCAATTGCCGCCGGTTACCGCGTCATTCCCATTCCAGGCGCCTCGGCGCCACTCGCCGCCCTGGTCGGTTCCGGCCTGCCGAACGACGCCTTCCTCTTTGCCGGCTTTCTGCCGGCCAAGGACAAGGCCCGCCGCGATCGTCTCGGCGAACTGGCTGCAGCCCCGGCGACGCTGATCTTTTTTGAATCGCCCCATCGCATCGGTGCGACGCTTCTTGCCGCCGCCGATGTGCTCGGCCCGGCCCGGACGGCTTGCGTCTGCCGCGAATTGACCAAGACCTATGAAGAATTCCGCCGCGGCACGCTGGCCGAACTCGCCGCCCATTATCAGCAGGTGGAAAATGTCAGGGGCGAGATCGTCCTCGTCGTCGGTCCGCCGCAGCCGGCCGAAACGTCCGAGGCCGATGTCGACGCCGTGCTTGCGGACCTGTCTATGTCGATGCCCACGGCAAAGGCAGCGACCGAGGCCGCCCGTCTCACCGGCCTGCCGCGCAAGGCGCTCTACCAGCGCCTGCTGGAGATGAAGAGCGGCAATGGGCGATAAAGACCTCACCGCCACCAAACGGAAAGCGCTGCGCCGCGGCCGCATGTCGGAATATGTCGCCGCCGCCTTCCTGATGCTGAAGGGCTACCGCATCCTGGCGCTGCGCCACCGCACCAGGCTCGGCGAGATCGATATCGTCGCCCGCAAGGGCGATCTCGCCGTCTTCGTCGAGGTCAAGGCCCGCCATGGCGAGGCTGCGGCCATCGACGCCGTCTCCATTGGCGCTCAGAAGCGGATCCGGGCGGCAAGCGATCTCTGGCTTGCCCGCCAGGCGGATCAAGCTCGCCTTTCCCAGCGCTACGACATTGTCGCGGTCATGCCCGGCCGGCTGCCGCGGCACTTTCCCGACGCCTTCTGAGGACTTGCGGCGCTGTCGAGTTGCCGGATTGTTAAAATTTTAGTCCCGCGTTGAACGAGCTCCTTACCTCTCTCTGCTACCCACCGCCGCGGTAGGGATTAAGAATCGGGGGTTGTTGCATGGCCTGGAAGATGATGCTTGCAAGTGCGGTCGGCATGGCTGCGCGCTCGGTGCCTTATATCGCGCTGAAGCCGGCCGGGAAATCCTTCGTCGCGCATGCGAGCGGCCACCTGCCGCTGAAATCGACGCCGATCAATCCCGACTGGATCATCAGCGGCAATCCTGAAGCCCGCACCGCCGAACATTCGCGCGGCCATGACGAGGCGTCGCTGACGGCGATCTGGGACTGCACGGCGGGCGAATTCCGCTGGTATTTCGGCTGGGACGAGACCGTGATGATCCTCGAAGGCGAGGTCCACATCATCGCCGAGGATGGCACGGAACGGACCCTGTGCACCGGCGACGTCGCCTTTTTCGCAGGTGGAACCTGGGCGAGCTGGCGGGTCGACACTTACGTCCGCAAGGTCGCCTTCCTGCGCAAGCCTTTCCCGAAGCCTTTGGCGATCGCCTACCGGCTGCGCAACATGCTGCGCAACGGCGGCAGCCAGGGCATCGCCGCCTGAAAATTGCGACCGCCGCAAGCCTTCGATGACCGTTGCGTTTGATGCCGGGCCGACCTACATCTGTCCGGCATTCAGCGAGGGACGGAAATGGCCAAGATCACCAATGTAGCGGTCCAGATGGATCATGTCGCCGGCATCAATATCGCAGGTGACTCCACCTTCGCCATGAGCCTGGAAGCGCAATCGCGCGGCTACAGGCTCTTCCATTACACCCCCGAGCGCCTGAGCTTCCGCGATGGCAAGCTCTTTGCCAGCGTCGAGCCGATGGTGCTGCGCGACGTCAAGGGTGATCACTTCGAGCTTGGCGCGCCCGAGCGCGTCGATCTCTCGACCATGGACGTGGTGCTGCTGCGCCAGGATCCGCCCTTCGACATGGCTTACATCACCTCGACGCATCTGCTCGAGCGCATCCACCCGAAGACGCTCGTCGTCAACGATCCGGCCTGGGTGCGCAATTCGCCGGAGAAGATCTTCGTCACCGAATTCTCCGACCTGATGCCGAAGACGCTGATCACCAAGGATCCCGCCGAAATCCGCCGCTTCCGCGACGAGATGGGCGACATCATCCTGAAGCCGCTCTACGGCAATGGCGGCGCCGGCGTCTTCCATTCCACCCGCGACGACCGCAATCTCTCTTCGCTCTTGGAAATGTTCGGCCAGCTTTTCCGCGAGCCCTTCATCGCCCAGCAATATCTGCCCGACGTGCGCAAGGGCGACAAGCGCATCATCCTCGTCGACGGCGAATTTGCCGGCGCCATCAATCGCGTGCCGGCCGAGCATGACAGCCGCTCCAACATGCATGTCGGCGGCCGTGCTGAGGCGACCGAACTGACGGCGCGCGAAAAGGAAATCTGCGAGCGCATCGGCCCGGCGCTCAGGGAACGTGGCTTCCTGCTCGTCGGCATCGACGTGATCGGCGATTACATGACCGAGATCAACGTCACTTCGCCCACAGGCATCCGCGAGGTCCGGAAGTTCGGTGGCGCCGATATCGCGGCCCTGCTCTGGGACGCGATCGAGCGCAAGCGTGGCTGAGGCTGCGATCGGGTACAACCGCGCTCACTGCTGATTATCTGCCTGCGTTCTTTTATTGTTCTTGTTTTAGTCCTGCGTCCGTGCCAGATTGCAACCGCTGGCTTTCAACGGCCACGGGGCGGTCTCTAAGAGTTTGCGGGACAAGGGTGGGCATATGGTCGCGCGTGTCAGTACGGTAGCATTCCAGGGCATCGAAGGCGTGCCGGTCGAGGTCCAGGTCATGATCGCGCCTGGCAAGGTCGGCATGCAGATCGTCGGCCTGCCCGACAAGGCGGTGGCCGAAAGCCGCGAGCGCGTGCAGGCCGCTCTTCATGCCTCCGGCCTGGCGCTGCCGGGCAAACGGGTGACCGTCAACCTGGCGCCGGCCGATCTGCCGAAGGAAGGCTCGCATTTCGATCTGCCGATCGCGCTGGCCCTGATGGCTGCCCTCGGCGCCATTCCTGCCGATGCGCTCTCGGATTATGTCGTCGTCGGCGAACTCAATCTCGACGGCACGATCGCCGCAATCGCAGGCGCGCTGCCGGCCGCCATCGGCGCCAATGCGCTCGGCAAGGGGCTGATCTGCCCGGCCGAAAGCGGCGCCGAAGCCGCCTGGGCCGGCGCCGAGGTCGATATTCTCGCACCGCGCAGCCTGATTGCCCTTGCCAATCATTTCCGCGGCACGCAGGTGCTCTCCCGGCCGGAGCCGTCGATCCGCGCCAATGCCGCCAACCTGCCGGATCTTGCCGAGATCAAGGGCCAGGAAAGCGCCAAGCGCGCGCTCGAGGTTGCGGCCGCCGGCGGCCACAACCTGCTGATGGTCGGGCCTCCCGGCTCCGGCAAGTCGATGCTGGCGGCAAGGCTGCCCTCGATCCTGCCGCCGCTCTCGCCCGCCGAATTGCTGGAAGTGTCGATGGTCCATTCGATCGCCGGCCAGCTCACCGGCGGCAAGCTGTCCGATCGCCGGCCTTTCCGCACCCCGCATCATTCCGCCACCATGGCCGCGCTCGTCGGCGGCGGCATCCGCGCCCGTCCGGGCGAGGCCTCGCTCGCCCATCATGGCGTGCTGTTCCTCGACGAGTTTCCCGAGTTCACGCCGCAGGCGCTCGATGCGTTGCGCCAGCCGCTCGAAGGCGGCGAATGCGTCATTGCCCGTGCCAATCACCGCGTCTCCTATCCCGCCAAATTCCAGCTGATCGCGGCGATGAACCCCTGCCGCTGCGGCATGGCCGGTGAGCCCGGCCACACCTGCGCCCGCGGCCCGCGCTGCATGAGCGATTACCAGGCCCGCATCTCCGGCCCGCTGATGGACCGCATCGATATCCGCATTGACGTGCCCGCCGTCTCAGCCGCCGACCTCATCCGCCCGATGGCGGCCGAGGCCAGCGCCGACGTCGCCCGCCGCGTCACCCGCGCCCGCGAACTCCAGCAACAGCGCTTCGAAGCCGCCGGCGCCAAGGGCATCGGCACCAATGCCCGCTGCTCCACCGCGATGATCGAAAAACTCGCCGAACCCGACGCCGCCGGCTTGCAGCTCTTGCGCGACGCCGCCGAAAAAATGAAATTCTCCGCCCGCGGCTACCACCGCGTCCTCAAGGTCGCGCGCACGCTCGCCGACCTCGACGACAAACCGACAGTCGGCCGTTTGCATCTCGCCGAAGCGATTTCCTATCGCATTGCTGGGGAGAGGCTGACGGCGGCAGCGTAAGAAGAAAGGACCTTCTGACAAGGCGGTGGCCGCGAGCGGGTGCAGGCGGCCCTTCATGCCTCCGGCCTCGTTGCCGGCAAAGCGGGTGACCGTCAATCTGGCCCCGGCCGATCTGCCGAAAGAGGGCTCGCATTTCGATCTGCCAATTGCGCTCGCTTTGATAGCGGCGCTGGGCGCCATTCCCGCCGATGTGCTGTCGGAATATCTCGTCGCTGGCGAAGTCAACCTCGACGGCACGATTGCTGCCATTGCAGGCGGGCTGCCGGCCGCGATCGGCGCCAATGCGCTCGGTAAGGGGCTGATCTGCCCGGCCGAAAGTAGCGCCGAAGCCGCCTGGCCGGCGCCGAGGTCGATGTTCTCGCACCGCGCAGCCTGGTTGCGCTTGCCAATCATTTCCGCGGCACCCAGGTGCTGTCGAGGCCGGAGCCGTCATCCGCGCCAATGCCGCCAACCTGGCGGATCTTGCCGAGATCAAGAGCCAGGAAAGCGCCAAGCGTGCGCTCGAAGTGGCGGCGGCCGGTGGCCATAATTCCTCGCGATATAAACGAAAGACCTACGAGCGATATCCAATGAATTTCATCGGGGACGGCACGAAAAACGGCTGTTACAAGCATTTTACGCAAGCTACGATAGAGCAAAATCACAGGAACTCTCGCGCGATGGCAGACAAGCCCACCCTAATGGATGCAAAGGTAACCGGATCTTGGCTGGTCCATCACACCAATAAACTCCAGCATTTCAGCGGAGCGTCGGGCTTTGACCGCATTTTGAGCGCGGGCAAGGCTACGAAACTCCTCTCGGCCCTTTCTGCAACCCAGCAGAACGTCGTCGATATGCCTCGGGTAGAAGTGCTTGCCACAGCCGCGAATATGACCCCATTCGAGCTTCAGGGCGCTCTCTGGGCGCTGGAACAGCAACAACTGCTTCAACGGAGCGCCTCGGGTGTTGAGGTGTACGGCGTCACGAGTGCGACTGTTTTGCAGCGAGGCGCTGAAGTTTTTGCTGCACTCTCGCCACGCCCGGAAGAGTTGGCCGCAATTTCCCTCGCGGAGCTAGCTTCGTCGGAGCCGGTTGAGAAAAAAGAGGCGACGCGCCGGATCTCCGAGACCTTCGAAATGACCGCTGCGGCAACCGACGAATTTCTGCTGCAGACCGAACGTACTCGTCTAGTTGACTGGGAAAAGCATGATGCGGGAGCCGTCGTTTATTTCAACGGAAACCTATTCAAGGGCGGGGATATCAAAAAGGTCTCCGCCATCCTGAGCCACCTGAACCCGAGGGAACGTGCTCTCCTGACCGAGGTCGAGGATCGATTGCGAAAGCAGGGCTGCCTAGCCGTCACCGAAATCGAAAAGGTAATCGGCGCGCAACTGTTCGAGAGGCTCAACTCGATAGGCTTCTTCGATGTCAATCTGGTGAGCAATCGGACAGAAAGTGTTTCCTTCGCAACGCGCCCTGCGGCGTTCGGGAAGTATGCCAACGGCAATATCGATGAAGGTCTTGACCTTGCAAAGGCATTTGTAAGTTCGCTGACTTATGGCATCACGCGACGGCACCCCAATCAGGGCAGGATACGCCGTATCGAAGACCTCCTCGGTCGGCTTCTCAGAGGCGAATGGACCGCGGCTGCGACCGCTATTGGCGAGGATTACGTGGCCTTGGAGCTTCGAGGGGTTGTCGAGCTACGCAGGGGACCATCTTATGGTCACCAGATGCGGTTGAGGAAACACGACGTTGGGCAAATGGCTCTACAGGTTTTGCAGTCCGGGGACGCGAGCGACATGCCGTTGCTGAAAGAGATACCCTCTGCTCAGGTCACTGGCTATACCGGACCGGAGGAAACCCGTACGCTGGTACGAAAACAGCAGCTACCGGAAAGCCAAAGGGTGGTCCGAAATATGCTGGAAGTTCTGCGGACTGGGGGCGGACGATAGATGACTGTCTCGTTAGATAAGGGCATGTCGATGGAGGAGCGCGTACGAAGCTACTTCATCAGAAGCGGATACTACACCCTCAGGGGTGTCCCATTCACCTACGGAAAATTTGATGTCACCGATGTGGACCTATGGCTTTACGATCGGCCTTCTCCGGTCTCTCGGCACAGAATTGTCGTGGACATCAAGAACAAAAAGACGCCTCAAGCCATTGAGCGAATTTTTTGGGCAAAGGGACTGGCTGCGACGCTCGACCTCGATCAGGCGATCGTTGCGACCACCGACAAGCGGCCCGATGTGGCCGAGTTTGGAAGGCAGCACGGGGTCGTTGTGCTGGATGGAAATTTCCTAAGTCGCCTCGCAAACCTTTCTCCGTCCGACCGGATGTCGGAGGAGGATTTTGTAGGCACTATTGATGCCTTCGCAGATCAAAAGGTTGCCGGCGATTGGAAGGGTCGGCTCAGATCCTCTAAGTCTCGCGTTCTTAACGGTTTAGGCTATAACGAGGTCAATGCATGGCTCACGGACGCGAGGTTTTTCGCGGAGCAGAGCCTCATAGTTCCATTGCACAAGGCAACTGCTTGCCGATTACTGTACGTTGTTTCATCTTTGGTTGCCGTGGGAATCGACTTCGTCCTAAGGGATCTCGCTTTCGCAGAGCAGGATGCGAAGGTCGACGAACTCAATAATGGACTTCAATTTGGGTCATCGGGCGCAAAAGGCGCCGCTCACGTCATCGACATAGCTATCGGCTTGGTCGATCAGTACGCCCCTGAGATGCGAGGACTGGGTAGCAAAATTCGCCGAGGGGTCGAAAGCGACCTTGAGGCAGTTCAAACTCACATTCCAGCAGAGTACTTCGGCCGTCCCAGTACGGCGCAGAGCCTCTACAACATCGCTCGGGAACTCGAGAATGCGGCGTTTTTGACTAGTTTCAGGAGCCCCAATGATCTCAGCGTTGATGCCAAAAGTATGCTCTCGGTGCTGCTCGATTTTTGGGGAATGGACCGGTCATGCTTTTTCTTGAACCTGAAGGGCGCAGAACCTAGCAGAGGACCCCGTCAACCCGAATCGCCACCGCAATCGAATCGGCTCCTCTAAGCGCCGAAAATTGGCTCAAAAATCTGAGGGGTCGATCTCGATTGATGCGGAGGCTGCTCCCCCCGCCGCCCATGGCGTTGAGATCACAGGAGAAGCAGGGCGACATCCACTAGTTAACGGCTGCCGCTACCAGGCCGCAAGACGACTGTCTGGAACGCAAGCGCCCCCCAGACGCGTCTCGCAACGACACCAAGAAGGAATAATATCATGCCGTTAAACGCAGAGTTGCGCGACAAGGTTTTGTCGTACAGCGACCAGTACCTTCCATCCGCGGAGCAGGTGGGCAGGTACTTCGATTTCATCGACAAGATAGAGCTGCGAGCCATGTTGGCGTCGGAGTTTTTGGCGGCGCGATATATTTATAAGCTTGGAGAAGCCCTGAATGTTTCAGATCAGAAACTCGCTGCACACGCAAAATTCCAGATAGTTCAGTACGCTTCGATATACGAAGCGGTTATCGTCTATATTCTTTGGAGCAAGTTTGCAAGTTCAGACGAAGTAACAGCCATTGAATACTATTCTGCATTTCGGAAGGCGACCTCTGTTCCAAAGGATATCTCAATTACAACGGCAAATGACGAGGAAGTCTTTCTTTGTATCGAGACCCGCCGAAAAAATACTCAGCACTCGATCAAGTTTGACGACAAGGTTGATGCTGCGGTTTCAATTGGATTCGTGGATCAGAAACTCGGCGAGGAAATTAAGGAATTCTATCGTTTGAGAAACGGCATACATATCGAAAACGCTCTAAAAAATGAGATAAACTATGAGCTGCAGCAATCACTCTTGGCCTATCGGCGCATAAAGCCCTTCACGATTGGCGTAAGAGAGTTTCTGCGCTCGGGGACCCTGCCGGAAGAGGCTCGCCCTAAGTCTATTCAGGAGTCCGAACCTGATGACTTAGGACTTGGGGAGTGAGCCGAGGATCCTTTCATAGGCGACGGGAAGCTCGCCATTCAAGCTTCAGCAGCCGCGCGCAATCCACCGTTATTACGTTACGCGCAATCCACTTCAGTCTGGCCCTCTAAATTCGGATCGTCTTCAATATGGATAACTCCAAGGTAGAAGGCTTCGGAATGCCTTCAGATCGAGTAACCGAGCCATGCCTCACATATATGGCACGCATTATGGACCTGCGAAGGTTCATTCACTTCTACTACGGGTTCGTCCAGACGTCGGCCGCCCTTGCGGAAGTCATCCCACCGCAGGAGAAAACCAACCTGTCAGGTCAGCAGCAAAGCTTACTGGCTTATAACTATTCCGACCAGCGGCCATTGGTTAACGAGATCATGCTATCGCGCGCCGTCGAGAGCTTTGATCTGTACCTAACTACTGTACTCCGCGACATTTTCCGCGCTCGGCCAGAAGTGTTGAAATCTGAGGGCACGATTGAAGTTGCGGCAATCATTGATGCCGGAAACTACGACGCTTTGATTTGGCAGATCGTCGAGCGAAAGGTCCATGACCTAGCTTACAAGCCGCTGTCGGAGCTGCGGAAATTTATTCACACCCGCACAGGTGTTGACCTGTTTGACACGAGTGAGGCGTTCGAACTCACCATTTTGGTATCGGAGATAAGAAACCTGATCGCGCACAACGACTGCATCATCAACGACCACTTCAAGAGACGAACCATGAGCGTCCGGATGCTCGTAGACGTCTCTGAAACAGGCAGAGTGAAGATCGAGGACGATTGGCTACGCGACGCGTGCTATCAGCTGGACGACATCGTATTCAGGTTTGACGAGCGGGTAGCCAAGAAATTCGATCTAAGATCGTTAAACCGAATGACCTCGTTCATTTTGCGGAGTTAGCGGGAAAATCATTCCGGCATGTCGTTGTGTAAGTGCTACGCCCGAAATGGGATTGCGGAGGGGTCTATCTCAACATCCTTGTAGCCACATGCCAGCAACTTCTGTTGTTGCGTTCGTTCGCCCCTCTGTGGTCTGCATTCGGACGTCCGAACTTCTGGACATGATCCAATCGGATAGTTCGGAAAGTCCCATTACCCTTGACCTTGCCTCTTAAATCTTATCCAAATTTTAAGTTCGCTCCAGCCGACCAGATCAGCAAGAGCAAGGGGCGCCGCAGCGCCCCAATATTTTCCCGAAGATTAAGAATGGGAAAGCGGAGCTAAAGCTCTACGTCAGCTCCCCAGCCCCTCAAACAGCGCCGTCGAAAGATACCGCTCGGCAAATGACGGTATGATCACGACAATGTTCTTGCCCGCGTTCTCCGGACGGCTGCCGACCTTGATCGCCGCCGTCAGCGCCGCGCCCGAGGAAATGCCGACCGGGACGCCTTCCAGCCGGGCGACTAGGCGCGCCTGTTCGAAGGCTTCGTCGTTGGTGACGGTGACGACCTCGTCGTAGATGCCGGTGTCGAGGATCTTCGGGGCGAAGCCGGCGCCGATGCCCTGGATCTTGTGCGGGCCGGGATTGCCGCCGGAGAGAATGGGGGAATCGGCGGGCTCGACGGCGATGATCTGGATTTCGGGTTTATGGCTTTTCAGCACCTGACCGACGCCGGTGATCGTGCCGCCGGTGCCGATGCCGGAGACGACGATGTCGACGGTGCCGTTGGTGTCGTTCCAGATTTCCTCGGCCGTCGTCTTGCGGTGGATTTCAGGATTGGCGGGATTTTCGAATTGCTGCGGAATGATGGCGTCGGGCAGCGACTCCGCCAGTTCCTCCGCTTTGGCGATCGCGCCCTTCATGCCCTTGGCCCCTTCGGTCAGCACCAGCTCGGCGCCGAGCAGCGCCAGCATCTTACGGCGCTCGACAGACATGGTTTCGGGCATGGTGAGGATCAGCCGATAGCCCTTGGCAGCGGCGGCAAAGGCGAGCGCGATGCCGGTATTGCCGGAGGTCGGTTCGATCAGCACGGACTTGCCGGGGGTGATCCGCCCTTGCGCTTCGAGGCTTTCGATCATCGCCACGCCGATGCGGTCCTTGACCGAGGCGATTGGGTTGAAGAATTCGAGCTTGCCGATCAGGTTGGCCACGACGCCTTTTTCCCGCGCCAGCTTGTCGAAGCGCACGAGCGGCGTGTCGCCGATGGTCTCGGTGATCGAGGAATAGATGCGGCCGCGGCCGGGCTTGTGCGACATGGTGTGCTCTCCCTTGAAATTCCGTTTCTGAAATCGAGGAGGAGAATAGGGTCAAAGGCCGCAGGAGGCCAGAGCGCGTTCGCTTCCGGCGCGCGGACGGGAGAGAAAATAAGCTTTGAAAACCGTTTCCTTGCGGATGTTTATTTCAGGCCGCCCGCGTGGCGATGAAGGCGGCCGTGCCGGCCAGAATGCCGGCCGCAACCCGGTTCAGCGCCTGCAGGGCGCGCGGCTGTTTCAGCATCGTGCGTGCCCGCGAGGCCAGCAGCATATAGGGCACCAGCACTGATATCAGCACGACGAAGGTGACGGCGAGCAGAAGCGCATAGTCGCGCAAACCGATATTGCCGATATCGATCAGCGTCGGCGCCAGCGCGACATAAAACAGCATCGTCTTCGGATTGCCGAGCGTCACCAGCAGACCGGAAAGGAAGGACAGGCCGATATTGCTGGATTTCTTCGCCGCAATATCCTGCGGCAGCAGCCCCGCCGTCCAGAGTTTCCAGGCGATGTAGCCGAGATAGAGGGCGCCGGCGATCTTGATGATGAGGAAGACTTCCGTGAAAGTCTGTGCCACGAAGGCAAGGCCGAGAATGACTGCGGTGAGATAAGTCATGTCGCCGAGCACTAGGCCGAGCCCCATGAAGAAGGTCTCGCGGAAATTCGAGCCGAGCGCGCGGGCGACGATTGCGGTAATCCCCGGCCCGGGAATGGCGGCTGCAATGAACAGCGCTCCGGCATAGGCAAGCAAGGCGGCAAGGCTCATGTGTGGGCTCCCTCTTGCCAGCTGTTTTATATCCGCCAAGCCGTACCAATCAATCCGCCTGAATTGATGGGTCCATCACCAGAAGAAATGCCTGCCGACCTTGTGCCTACCCCTGTCCTCAGCCTTGAAGTGCCCGAGGTCGCAGCCAGCGCGGCGTCCAGCCGAGGTTCATGCCGGCGGCAGCCAAGAGGATGATGGCGGCGCCTGCAATCTGCATCGGCTGCAGCGCGTGGCCGAAGGCCAGCCGGTCGACGAGAATGGCGGCAATCGGATAGAGGAAGGACAAGGCCCCGGTCAGATGGGTCGGCAGCCGCTGGATGGCGCCGTAGAGCAGCACATACATCAGCCCGGTATGGACGACGCCGATCGAAACCAGGATTGCCCAGCTTCCGGCATCCTGAGGGGACTGCGAAAAATCGGTCATCGGCGCCAGCATCAACATGCCGGTCGCGACCTGGATCAGTGCGATCAAATGCGGCGGCGTGCCTTTCAGCCATTTCGCGGCAAGCGCTGCCAGCGCGTAGAAGAAAGCCGCGCCCAGCGCCATCAGGATGCCGAGGCCGTAGCTCTCGAACGTATCGCCGCTTCCGCCCGGTTTTGCCTGGACGATCGCTATCATGCCGGCAAAAGCGAGCGTCAGCCAGAACAGCTTGGCGGCGGTGATCTTCTCGCCGAGAAACAGCGCGCCGAGCACCAGCAGCATGAAGGGCTGGGTGTTGTAGACGGTGGTGGCGATCGAGATCGTCGCATGCGAGTAGGAGGCGAAGAGCAGCAGCCAGTTAACGACGATGGCGATGCCGCCGAAGACGGCGATGGCGAAGGTGCGCAGCGTGAGGATGCCTGGCCGCAGCAGCCCGAGAGCGCCGCAGATGACAAGCAGGGTGAGCGCGCCGAACAGGCAGCGCCAGAAAACCACGCCGCTGACCGGCTGGCCCGACATGACGACGAACCAGCCGATCGTCCCCGAGATCAGCATCGCTGCCGTCATTTCCGCCGTGCCCCTTTTGATGTCGCCGCTCATGATCGCCTCCGTTTTTGCTGGGGTGATAATATTGCGGGAACACCCGAAATTATATAATGATAAAAATACAGTTCGCCGGTGCGACCTAATAATAAAAGGAAAATTCATCACCATGCCTAACGATGCCCAGCCGCTTGACGAAATCGATCAGGCCATTCTCGAAGCGCTGGCCGGCAATGCCCGCATCTCGCTGAAGGAGTTGGCACAGCAGGTGGGGCTTTCCTCGCCGAGTGCCGCCGAGCGTCTGCGCCGGCTGGAAGAGCGCGGCGTCATCAAGGCCTTCACCATCGATCTCGATCCTGCCGCCGTCGGCTATCCCCTGCAGGCGATCGTCCGCGTGCGGCCGCTGCCGGGACAGCTGCATATCGTCGAGCGCCTCATTCAGGAAATTCCCGAAATCGTCGAATGCGACAAGGTGACGGGCGAGGATTGTTTTATCGCTCGCCTGGTCATCCGCTCGATGGCGGAACTTGACGGCCTCCTGGACAGGGTCGCCGAACGCGCCGAGACCAACACCGCGATGATCAAGGCCTCGCCCGTCAAGCGCCGCCTGCCGCCGCTTTCGCGCAAAGGGTAAGGTCAGCCGGGAAGCTCAAAAATCGCGATCGGTGACGATCCCGAGCTTGAATATGTGGAGGAGTTGCTTGATGCGATCCTTACTTGTCGGCATCAAGAGCCTCTCTCAGGCATTTTTCAAACTGATCTTTTTTATCGATGAGAAATCGGCACTCATGAACGGCATATGCCGCCGCCATTTCAGCGTTGATCCGGAAGCCGGGAATCCTGCCCGGAGTGAAAGTCGCGGCAGCACCGCCAAAAAAATCTCTAAGTCCGACCGATTGCCTTATCACTGCGTAAAGGCAGCCTACTGGATTGATATCACGGTCGACGACGACGTTGATAGCAGGAAATCCTTTTCGACGTTCGTGATAGCATTCCAACGTGTCCGGCTTGCTTCGAAGTGTATCTACATCATGAACTGCTATTTGGCCCAATTTTGCGAGCTTGAGCGCATCACGATCAACAAATACATCGACAGTTTGGGTATTTGAAGGTCGGTTCTGATCGCCGAAAGGGGCATATGGCGTTCCGACTGAATAATCTATCGATTGGCTGGCGTTAAAATTGATACGAATGTCCGCATACGCCATGACCGCAGAAAACGCGCGCAAAAACTCGATCTGCAAAGCTTGAATATCGCTCCTCTCCATGCCTTTCGTATTGAGGACGATGTTCATCTCGATGGTTTTGTCGATGTCGAGAATCGGCACCGTCGATTTCGCCATGGCAAATGCGACGATCTGTTCCGCAGATAAGGATGAGCGAATCGACTGGAGCTTTGTTGAATCGATCGCAAGCGCCGGCGCCCCAATCAGCGCTGCTGCTAGACCCATAACCACGCCCCATGGCGCCCTCTTGAATAGCATGAGCGCCCCCACAAACGCTGCTCACCAATCGTTCGGTTGCTTCACTGTTCGAGCCGTCATCACACACCGGTGGAGCCGAAGCCGCCGGCGCCCCGCGCGGTTTCGCTTGCCGCTGTGATCTCGGCCACCCGTGCCTGGGTCACCGGCGCAATCACCATCTGGGCGATGCGCATGCCGCGCTCGATGACGAAGGGTTCTTCGCCGAGATTGGCGAGCAGCACCTTCACTTCGCCGCGATAGTCGCTGTCGACGGTGCCGGGTGAGTTGAGGCAGGTGATGCCGTGCTTGAAGGCAAGGCCGGAGCGCGGCCGCACCTGGCCTTCGAAACCCTCGGGGATCTCGAAAATGAAGCCGGTCGGCACCAGCGCCCGCTTGCCGGGCAGCAGCGTCAGCGGCGCATCCGCATCGACGGCGGCGCGCAGGTCCATGCCGGCCGCTCCCTTGCTTTCATAGGCGGGCAGGTCGAGGCCTTCGCCATTGGCCAGGCGGATGAGGTTCAGCGTCGGGCTGAGGTCGGGATGAATGGTCATGGCTCATTACTTTGCGCCGCGAGCGCCGAGGTCAATTGCAAAGCCGGGCTTTAATCGTTAGATACGCCGCAATTCCACAGGATTCACATCATGGCCGAAAGTCTCGCCGAGGCGGTCTCCCGCCGCCGCACCTTCGCTATTATCGCCCACCCGGACGCGGGCAAGACGACGCTCACCGAAAAGCTGCTGCTGTTCGGCGGCGCCATTCAGCTTGCCGGCGAAGTCAAGGCGAAGAAGGACCGCATGCAGACGCGCTCCGACTGGATGAAGATCGAGCGCGAGCGCGGCATCTCCGTCGTCACCTCGGTGATGACCTTCGAATATAACGACAATGTCTTCAACATCCTCGACACGCCGGGCCACGAGGATTTCGCCGATGACACCTATCGCACGCTGACGGCCGTCGACGCCGCCGTCATGGTCATCGATGCCGCCAAGGGCATCGAGCCGCGCACGCTGAAGCTCTTCGAAGTCTGCCGCATGCGCGATATCCCGATCATCACCTTCATCAACAAGATGGACCGCGAAAGCCGTGACCCCTTCGAGATCCTCGACGAGGTCGAAGAGAAGCTGGCGCTGGATACTGCGCCGATCACCTGGCCGATCGGCCGCTCGAAGACCTTCTGCGGCTCCTATCATCTGGCCAACAGCACCGCCCGCGGTTCCGACACCGAAGTCGAGACGACGCCGGTTAACGGCCCGCAGGCCGTTGCCGGTCGGCTGCCGGAAAACGAACGCCAGGCCTTCATCGACGAGACCGAGCTCGCCATCGAGGCCTGCCGCCCCTTCGATCGCGACTCCTTCCTCGAAGGCCATATGACGCCGGTGTTCTTCGGCTCGGCGCTGCGCAATTTCGGCGTGCGCGATCTGATCAACGCGCTCGGCGAATTCGCCCCGTCGCCGCGTGACCAGGTCGCCGATACCAGGACGGTTCATGCGACCGATGACAAGATGACGGCCTTCGTCTTCAAGATCCAGGCCAACATGGATCCCAACCACCGCGACCGCATCGCCTTTGCGCGCATCTGCTCCGGCAAGCTCGAACGTGGCATGAAGGCGAGGCTCGCCCGCACCGGCAAGCAGCTCGGCCTGACGGCACCGCAATTCTTCTTCGCCTCGCAGCGCCAGCTGGCCGACACCGCCTATGCCGGTGATGTCGTCGGCATTCCCAATCACGGGACGCTGCGCATCGGCGATACGCTGACCGAAGGCGAAGCCCTGGTCTTCCAGGGTGTTCCCAACTTCTCGCCTGAAATTCTGCGCCGCGTGCGTCTCGAAGACGCGATGAAGGCGAAGAAACTCAAGGAAGCCCTGCAGCAGATGGCTGAAGAAGGCGTCGTCCAGCTGTTTTCGCCGGAAGACGGCTCGCCGGCAATCGTCGGCGTCGTCGGCGCCCTGCAGCTCGACGTCCTGAAGGAACGGCTGATGGCCGAATACGGCCTGCCGGTCTCCTTCGAAATGTCGCGTTTCTCCGTGTGCCGCTGGATTTCGGCCGATCAGCCGGCCGATCTCGAGAAATTCCTCACCGTCAAACGCGGCGATATCGCCCGCGATCTCGACGGCGATCCCGTCTTCCTCGCCCAGGACGCCTTCTCGCTGCGTTACGAGGCCGAGCGTTACCCGGCAATCAAGATGGTCGCCATCAAGGAATATCACGCCACCAAGGCGGCGTGATCTAGCTCGCGGCTATTTTTCCCGCATTGCGCGGCGGAAGTTCTGGGTGATCGGCTCGGCCAGATAGGACAGCACGGTGCGGGCGCCCGTCCGGATCATCGCCTCGCTCGACATGCCGGGCATGAGCTTGCGGCCTTCCAGCTTGGCGAGTTCGCTCTTGTCGATCAGCACGGTTGCGGCGAAATAGGGTGCCCCGCTGCGTTCTTCCAACATCCTGTCGGCCGAGACGATCCCTACGACGCCCTCGAGCGGCGGCAGGTTGTAGCGGGCAAAGGCCGGGAAGCTGACGCGTGCGCGCTGCCCGGGCGCGATCGTCTCGACATCCTCCGGCCGGACCATGGCCTCGACCACGAGCTGCTGTCCGAGCGGCACGACCGTCATCAGGGTCTCGCCGGGTTTGACGACGCCGCCTGTTGTGTGGACCTTCAGGTCCATGACGATGCCGTCAACCGGTGCGACGACATCGGTGCGGGCAAGCACGTCCTTGGCGGACCGCTCCTCCTGCCTGAGATCGACCAGTTCCGCCTCGACCTTGCTCAGCTCTTCGACCGCTTCGTTCAGCCGCAACGTGCTGAGATTGAGGATTTGCATGTCGATCTCGGCCATGGCGCTCTTGGCGCGGGCAATGGCCGCGACATTGGTCGCGCGATCGCCCTCGACCTCCCGCTGTTGCCGGGTGAGCAGCAGGCCGCGCTCGCGGGTGACCAGGCCACGCTTGAGCAGGTTTTCAAGATCCTTGGTTTCACCCTCGAAGACCTCGATCTGCTTGTCCTCGGTGACGATCAGCTCCTGCAGTCCGGTGATCTCTTCCTGGGTCTGGTGCCGGCGCTGGCTGAGAATTTCCCGCTCGTCCTGCAGATTGTGGTGCTTCGCCGCAAAGACATCGCGCTGAGCGGCCACCGCGTCCTTAGCCGACGTTGTGGGGTTTGCCAGCAAGGCTGGATCGAACTCAATCTCGGCCTTGTCGTCGCGCTCGGCGCGCAGCCGCGCGGCCAGCGCCTCGCGCGTTGCGATCCGGTTCTGGACCAGATCGAGCTTCGACCTCGCCTGCGTGCTGTCGAGCTGGATGAGCACCTTGCCCGCCTTGACGATATCGCCATCGGCGGCGTTCAGATCGGCGATGATGCCGCCCTCCAGGTGCTGGATAAGCTTGCGGTCGCCGACCACTTTGATAACACCCGGCGCCACTGCGGCGCTGTCCAGCGGCGCAAGTGTCGCCCAGCCTCCGGCCATGCCGAAGAACAGGAATATGATCGCGAAGCCCGTGACCGTTACGCCTGTGAGACGCAGGGGGATTGGCGCAGCGGGCGGCGAAACCGGTAACGGGACGACCTTCATATCCGTCATGGCTGTTTCGGTCCTTGCTGCTTCGCCACGATCGTCGGCATCTGCGCGACCTTGCGGACACGTGCGGCGAGTTCATTGAAGACATGGTCGCGCGGACCGAACAGGTCCTGCTGGCCCCGGTTGAGAACCAGTATCTTGTCGACGGTTTCCATGATGTTCGGCCGGTGTGCGATCAGGATGACGGTCGTGCCCGCCGCCTTGACCGTGCCGAGCGCCGCGATCAAGGCCTCCTCGCCCTCCCGGTCGAGATTCGAATTGGGCTCGTCCAGGATGATGAGCGCCGGATCGCCGTAGAGCGCCCGCGCCAGGCCGATGCGCTGGCGCTGTCCGCCCGACAGCACCGCGCCGGATTCACCGATCTCGGTCAAGTAACCCTTCGGCAGCCCTTTGATCAGTTCGTGGACGCCGGCCAGCTGCGCTGCCTTGACCGCCTTGTCGAAGACCACGGGACTGACCGTGGCGAAGCGGCAGATATTTTCGCAGACATTGCCTGCGAAAAGCTCGATGTCCTGCGGCAGGTAGCCGACATGATGACCGCGGTCCTCCGCCGCCCATTGGGCGACATCCATGCCATCGAGCAAAGCCCGCCCGCCGGAAGGGCGCCAGGCGCCGGCCAGGATGCGTGCCAGGCTCGTCTTGCCGGCCCCGCTCTGGCCGATCAACGCCATGGATTCACCCGGCTCGAGACGGAAGTTGATCCCTTTGAGAATATGTTCGCCGCCCTGTCGGGCAAGCACGATATTGTCGGCCTCGAACCGGCCTGTCGGCCGCGGCATTGCCGGAACCGGCGTGGCCTCTGGGTGCTCGCCGGCGACGGCGGTGAGGCGCCGGTAGGCGGCGCGCGCGCCGACCGTCGCCTTCCACGTGCCGATCGCCTGCTCGACCGGCGATAGCGCGCGGCCCATCAGGATGGAGGCGGAGACCATGATGCCCGGGGAAGCCTCGTTGCGCAGGACGAGATAGGCTCCGAGGCCCAATATTCCCATTTGCAGAGCCAGCCGGTGGCAGCGCGCGATCGCCGAGACGATGCCGCCGCGGTTGGCGGCGAGAACCTGGCCTCTGTTTGCCTCGTCCTGCTGCACCTTCCAGCCCTCCAGCAAAGGCTTCAGCATGCCCATCGCCTGGACGACCTCGGCGTTGCGGATCGCCGCCTCGGCCTGAGTGTAGGCCCGCGACTGTGCGCTGGTGGCCTCGGTCAACGGCTTGCGCGTCAGCCATTCGTTGAGCAAGGCCAGTGCAAACAGCACCCCGCCGCCCGACAGCGCCAGCCAGCCCAGCCAGGGATGCATGAAGAAGATGGCGGCGAAAAACAGCGGCGCCCAAGGCGCATCGAGAATCGGGAAGATGCTCGGGCTGGTGAAGAAATTCCGGACCTGGTCGAGGTCGCGCAGTGGGCGGGCGTTGGCCTGGCCGGGTTTTGCGGCGGCATATTCCACCGATGCCGTCAGCAGAACGGGCGCCAGCCGCGCGTTCATCCACGATCCGACAGTTGCCAGAAGGCGCCCGCGCACCACCTCCAGCCCCGCCATTGCCGCAAGTGCGGCTGCCGCCATCAGCGACAACATCAGCAAGGTCTCGAGACTGTGGCTGGACAGCACGCGGTGATAGACCTGCAGCATGTAAAGCGCCCCGGTCAGCATCAGGATGTTGATGGCGCCGCTGAACCAGATAAGCGGCCGGATGGCCCGTCTGGCTTCTTTCATCACCACCTGAAGCGCCGGGGGCGGCTGTTTGGTTTTCATCTTTTCTAGCTCTGTACTCGAGATGACACCTTGCGCGATGGATCACGGGGGCAGCGAATGCTGCCCCCGTTTGGTCAGTTGTCAGGCGACGTCGACAAGGATGTGCTGCATCGCTGTCTGATCGCCATCGGCGTCCACCACATTGAAGGCGAAGTCGAGATTGGCGTTCGGCGTCTGCGTCACGGTCGAGGTGAAGCCGATATCGGTGATCTTCAGCACGTCGTTATCGGTGGCATCGAAGCCGACCAGACTTGACGTCGCATTGCTGCCGCCATTGGCGCCGGTCACGCTGTTGAGGTCGATCGCCGCAGCGGTGCCGGTGATCCCATTGCCCGACTGCATGATTTGCGCACCCTGCAACACGTAGTCTTCGCCGGCGGCGTTGTAGTCGTTCTGCTCGACAATCACGAGGCCGTCATTATTGTCGAGCGTGAACTCGGTATTATAAGGCGCCGGAACCTGGCCGGTCTTGTAGATATCGGCGTTCGACACATACATCGCCCGGGTGATCGTCGAGTTGTCGTCCGCGTTGCCGGCGATGTTGTCGGCGCCGTTCTTGTCGATCAGGTTGAGGATTAGCATCAGATCCTCGCTGCTGCCGATGCCATCGAACTTGATGGCCATCGCGCCGGCGGTCGCCGTCGGGGTCGTGACTTCGTTGGCGATGCCGACATTGCTGTTGAAGAACCGCAAGGTGAGCAGTTCGTCTTTCTGGATCGTGTCGCCGGCGACACCGTTGGTGCTCTGCGTCGCCGACACCCAGGTTTCGTTGGTGTTGCTGACCATCTCGTGCCCGCCGGGGGTGAAGACGGTATCACTGGATGACCCCTCGCCATTGCTCGTGAGGCTGAACGGGTGGGATTTGTCGATCAGGTTGCCGGTGAACTGTACGTAGAAGTCTTCGTCCGCCGTTGTGTTCGGATCATCCGCCTGCAGTTTTTCCACCACGATCTCAGGATGGCCGGTATTGCCCGTCGGCTCCTTGGACAAGAGTTCGCTGGTGTGGAGCACGTCGAAGCTGAAGCCTTCGAGCGGATCCGTCAGCTGGATCGTGTAGGTGTCGGCGACCTTGTCGAAGACCAGGGTGCCGCCTGCCGTTCCGACCTGGTTGCCGGACGCCGGGTCCTTGTCATAGGTGAAGGTGAAGTTGAACGTCGCGGAAGTCAGGCTCTCCGAGGCGAGCGTTACATTCGAACTGAGAAGACTGCCGCCGCCGCCGCCGGTGATCGTGCCGGTCAGTCCGATCTGGACGCCGGCTGTCTGGGTGTCCTGGTCGACGAAGTCGGAGCCGCCATTCGTATAGAACGCGGCCGGATGAATGTCCGCACCGATATCATAGCCGAAGGCGCCGCTCGCCGATGCGTTGAGTACATTGGCCAGGGTCTCATGCTCGATAGCCAGGGTAGCCGGGTTACCGTCGAACGGCTTGGTGATCGTCGGCCCGTCATCCTCGAAGTTGAGGTTCTGGCCGATATTGCGGCTGGCCGAGGCCTGATCGCCGTCACGGTCGGTGATGGTGGCGGTCAGGGTGACGAGGTTGGCGGCCGCCAGGGTGGTGCTGTCATCCGGGTCGCTGGCATTGGCATGGACGATTGCCCTTTGCTGGTCCAGGGTGACGACGCCTGCAGTGCTGACGCTGACGGTGAAGACGACCGCGCCGGCGGCGGATCCGGCGCGTCCGACGACATTGCCGCCTTCGAGGTAGAGCAGCACGGACTGGCCGGTTGCGGTGTCGGTGAGGCCGCTGGCACTGCCGGCCTGGCTGATGCCGAGTGCATAGGTGGTGGCAGCGGCGCCATCGGCCCCCGCATTCGAGGTGAAGGAGGTTGAGAAGTCACCGGTGGCGTTGGTCGTCAGGACGGTCTCGTCGACTGTCACCTGCGGTGGAGTGCCGCTTGCCGTAATACTAGGCCCGTCATCTTTGAAGTTGAGGTTCTGGCCGATATTGTGGGTGGCCGGGGCGTGATCGCCGTCACGATCGGTGATGGTGGCGGTCAGGGTGACGAGGTTGGCGGCCGCCAGGGTTCGGCTGTCATCCGGGTCGCTGGCATTGGCATGGACGATTGCCCTTTGCTGGTCCAGGGTGACGACGCCGGCAGCGCTGACGCTGACGGTGAAGACGATTGCGCCGGCGGCGGATCCGGCGCGTCCGACGACATTGCCGCCTTCGAGGAAGAGCAGCACGGACTGGCCGGTTGCGGTGTCGGTGAGGCCGCTGGCACTTCCGGCCTGGCTGATGCCGAGCGCATAAGTGATAGCGGTTGCGGCGCCGCCATCGGCCCCCGCATTCGAGGTGAAGAAGGTCGAGAAGTCGGCGCTGGCGTTGGTCGCCAGGACGGTCTCGTCCACTGTCAGTTGCGGCGGGGTGCCGGTTGCCGTGATGCTAGGCCCGTCATCGTCGAAGTTGATGAATGACCCAACTTCTTCATTGTAGGCGTTGCCCACAGCACCGCTGAAGTGCACCTCCTTCACATCGAAGAAGTCTTTCTCGGTGTCGATATTCTTGATGGTAAATCGGTCGAAGGTTCCGCCAGCTCCGCCCGCGGTCGTGAAATCGACCGTCACGCCCTCTCCGACATTCTCAAGGATCAGTCCGGTGCCGGTGAGGTTGACCGTGATACCGAGCTCCGCGGCCGTTTTTGTGACGCCGTTCAGCTTGAATGTCACGCCGGTGATGTTGATCTCGGTATCGTTATCGTCTGTGGGGAAGGCAGCGCCTTCGACATTGTCGTCATTGTTATAAGCGTGGATCTCGATGTCGGCGACGGTGCCGGTCGGTGTCGACTGTGAGACCGAGAAGCCGGCGCTGAAGACGTTCTCGATGTGAGAGCCGTAGTCGGGCGCGGTTGGCGTGTTGGTGAAATCCTTGCCCGCGCTCTGGGTGCCGCCGGTGATCAGGTCGATCTGGAGCTCGCGGCCGAAGCGAACGTCCTGGGATGCGACACCGAGGCCCTGCGTGCTGACGTTGACTTCCGCCTGCACGCCATTGTCGTGAGCGGTGACGAGGATCTTCTGCGGGCTGGCTGCGTCGGCGTCGAGAATATACCAGTTGTTATGCCCGGACGGAGCGTCGCCAAGCTGGCTGAAGTTGACCACCGAGGTTGCCGTAACCGACGCAAACACCTTGTTGGTCAGATCGATGCGGTCGTCGGCGTTGTTCGGATCGAGATGGAACAACGGCACGTACTGGACGGTGTAGAGGTCGGCAGTGGCGCCGGTGCCGACCAGCGCCAGCGAGAAGGCGAGCGGCCCGGTCTCGGCCGGCTCGGTGGCCGCGTTGGTGGTTCCGATGACGCCGATTACGACGTTTGGATGCGTCGCATCCTGAAACAGCCAGATGTAATTGCCGTCGACCGTGCGAAGGCCGCTGTTGACGCCGTCCGTGGTGGAGTACGGGGTCCCGGAAGAGTTCTGGGTGAGAACGACCGCGCTGATGGTTTCCCCGGCGCTCGCCGAGGCCACGACGAAATTGCTCTGGTAGGCGACCTCCGGCGTGGTCAGCCCACCGGCAGCGTCGAGGCTCAACAGATATTGCACCGTCGCATTGTTATGTGGCGCAATCGCTGGGTTGACGTCGTCGTCCTGCAAACTGGGGGTTTCGTCGATGATGAGATCTTGAGTTGTGATATCGAGTGCCATGGAGCTTCTCCCTCGGCTAGCTCGCAGAGGGTCACAGAGCCCGGATGCCGAACTGCATCCCCGGACCCACCCTCTTGCGTATTGAACCTAGAGCTCTCGATCGACTGCGATTGTGGTCGATCGAGAGGACTAGCTCATTCACAGTTGGAGGGTATTAGGACTAAAGTCCCTATACGCGTTACGACTATAGTCCCAATCTAAGGCCGTCGTAATAGAGTCTCTGAAGATTACGTCCGCAAAATACAATACAAGGCCGTAAAATTCAGCAGAATTCCGTTGAGTATTGCGGTAGCCCGTCGCGACGTATGCGCGATTCTCCCCTCGAATTATATATACTATAAATTGATCTTGAATGCACTTAGTCAGTTCGAGCTAAAATTAGAGCAATATTAGCGGGTTCTCTTTGGTGTTCGCGTCACGATCGGAATCACACCGCTCGGTTCTGGGAAGGCCTGTAGAAGTCGCGAGCGGCGCGCCAAGAGTGCGGTCTTTGGCTTACGCTTTCGCCGCAGGCGGCTCACCACCGCGATGGTCCCGCAACTCGGCATGCTGACCAAGTGGCTGATAACCGCGTCCCGCCTACGCTCGGAGCGACATGCCCGCAGGCATTCCGTGTGGCCGAGGAACCATATCTTATCGCTAGCGTTTTGTCGGGGCACTCAGGATCCTGGAGGATAACATGAAAATACTGGTCATCTCTGCCGTATCGCTGTTTCTATCGCTCGGGGGAATTGCGGTCGCGCAGACTACGACGGTCGTCGTTCCTGGCGAGGTCAAAACCTATGTCCAAACACAGGAAACGCCATCCGTCACGTTTGAAGGTGACGTTGCAGTCGGAACGACCCTTCCAGACACAGTCGAGATCCACACGATCCCCGATCAACCTGATTACGGCTATGTTGTCGTCAACAAAAAGCGTGTGCTCGTCAATCCGAAGACCCGCGCGGTGATCGAGGTCATCGAATAACTGCAAAGGATCGCGGGCCCGCCTCAAAGGCCCGCGATTCCTTTATCATTCCGCCTTCATGCGCATTAAGTTCCTGTTCGCTCGGAACGCAAGAGCTGAACCCAGCTTGGCATCTAGCGAAGTCAGCCGCATCTCGCGCTGAGATCAACTCGATTGATAACCTCAGGCCCAGCGTTCCTGAAGGTGCTTAAGCGGCGGCTAATTGGCCACATCGTCATCGCCCAGGTATCGAAAGGATTCATCAGGTCGGAGGGATCCGGCTCGTGGGGCATCCAGCGCTCATGATCCTTCCTATGGAGAATGACTGCCATGCGATCCCGCGTCGACACCATCGGGCTATAACTGACCGCCGCCGAAATCTCTAAGACGGCCATCTGCGGTAAATTGCTGAATTCATCGCGGTACCTGTCGGAGCCGGGATTTTGGCCAGGAGACCGTTATCCTTTCTGCCGCCTATAATTGGGGCGTCGCAACCTCCTCTGCCTGGCTAGTCCTCGCCATCAAACCGCGGCAGCGGCTGAATATTTTCCGTCCAGGGCAGAGCCGACCGGCACCATATCTGTTTCTTTGGCGTCAGCTCCCGCCGCTGGTCGATGCCGCCGAGACGGATGCCGATCGCACCGCCTTCGCCATCCGTACGATAGAGCGGCGATCCGCAATTCGGACAGAAGAATTGCCGGCTGAGGGCGCCGCTGTCGCCATGCTTCGCATAGCTGCGCGGTTCGCCCGAAATAAGCGTGAAGCTTTGCGGTTGCGCCGGCGCGGTGACGCGATAGGCCGAGCCCGTCAATCGCTGGCAATCGGTGCAGTGGCAGATCGTGACCCGCTCCGGATCGATTTCCGCCTGATAACGGATCGCCCCGCAATGACATCCTCCCGTTATATGCATCGGCAACTCCTCAATCCGCCGGTTGTGCGGCCGGGCGTGCGGCATAGAAGGCCTTGGCATCCGCCGTGAAGGCGGCCCGTTGATCGGCTTGCGTGTAGAACATATGGCCGCCATGATAGAGCTTCAGCCCAACGCGGCCATCGGCGAGCGACGGCGGCAGGTGGTCGACCACATAGCGGCTGACGCTGTAAGGCGTCACCAGATCGCTGTAGCCATGCGCGATCAGCAGATGGAAGGCCGTGTTCGAGGCGAGCAGCTGCCTGATGTCGTCGCTCGCGCTCGCCTGGAAGCGTGATCCGCCGCCGCGGCCGCCGCCCCATTCCCAGCGCCGGCTGATATCGCTGTCGAGTAGCGAATAGGTCATTTCGGTTTTGAAGCCGAGCTCGTTGCGGGCATAGTCGGCAAAGGCGCCGCCATAGGCGCGGGCGAAGCCGTCGAGGATGGCGTCGTCGCCGCGGTCGTAATCCGACTCCGGATAGGGGTCGGGCGCTGCAAAGGACGCGTCGTAGGGGCTCATCAGCTCGCCGCTGCCGCCGTTCGAGTGCTTGACGAAGGAATTGCCTGGGAAACCGCGGTTGCGGGCGATGATATCCTGCGGGATGCCGGTTAGCCCGGCGATCCTGCCATAGAAGGCTGCAGCATCGGCGCCCGTCGGCGGCGGGCCGGCGAGCGTCGTCAAATAATCGCCGAGCGCGAAACGCTCCGCTTGCCTCTGCTTCTCCTCGGTAAAGCCATTTTGCCGGTCGAGCTCGGCCGCGGCCAGCGACGGCAGCTCGAGCGCCGCGCCGAGCGCGAACTGGTCGGCATCGAACATCAGCTGCCCTTCGAGCAGCGGCGAGAGCATCACGGCGCCGGCGACGACAATGCCCTGGCTTTCCTGCAGGGTGGAAGCGACTTTGGCGGCGCGGAAACCGCCATAGCTTTCGCCGAGCAGATATTTCGGCGAGTTGGAGCGGTTGTTATGCGCGATATAGAGCGCGATCGCCTTGGCGATGCTCTGGGCATCCGAGTTGACATTGTAATAGTTGGAGGCGTCGTCGGCCTTCGCCGTCCGGCTCCAGCCGGTGCCGATCGGATCGATCAGCACGAGATCGGTAAAGTCGAGCCAGCTATGCTCGTTATCGACGAGTTTCGCATGGGCGCCGTCGCGTGCCTGAGGCCCGAAATCGAGCACTTTGGGCCCAACCAGCCCGAGATGCAGAAAGGCGGAGGCGGCGCCTGGTCCGCCGTTGAAGACAAAGGTCAGCGGCCGATCCGGCCCGCCACCCTTGGCGACATAGGCGGTGTAGAAGATCGCGCCGGTCTGCGCTCCGTCCTGGCCGAAGAGATCAAGAGTACCGGCGGTCGCGGTATAGGCGATCTTCCGGCCGTCGACCGTCAGCTCGTGCTCCGTGACGGAGTCGGCTGGCAGCAGCTTCAGCACGCCGTCGCGCGCGCTGCGCTCGACATTTGCCTGGCGCCCGCCGCGATCCTGCGCCGGCGAAAGGGCAGGCCCCAGCGATGCCATCAACGCGGTGAGCAGAAACAGGGTTCGTATGCGCACGACTTGTCCTCCAGCGGATGCAGGCTGAGATAGCGTAGCATCCGCGCCTGGCGACCGGCATCAAGAGATGGTGATGGGGCCGATGAGCCTAGACTTTCTCGACCGCATGCACATTCACCTCCAGCGCCCGGCCGGCCCTCCAGCCGTTGATCGCGGCCCCGAGCCCGAGCGCGATGAAGAGAACCGCACACCAGGAAAAGCTTCCGGTCCAGCCGCGGATGAGGCCGACGATCAGCGGGCCGATTGCGGCGAGCAGATAGCCGACGCATTGCGCCATGCCGGAGAGATGGGCGGCAACATCGGGATCGCGCGAACGCAGCACGATCGTCGTCATGGCGGCCGCGATCAGTCCGCCCTGGCCGATGCCTTGCAGCACCGCCCACAGCCAGACGCTCGAAAGCGGCGCAAAGAGCAGTCCAAGCAGAGCCATGACGGCGACGCCGCAGAGGCCGGCATTGATCAATCGCTGATCCCGGCCGCGCACGGCGATATGCGGCACGACGAGGCAGGAGGCCGCCTGCACCATCACCGAGAGCGATACGATCGCCCCGGCCGTGACGCCGTCAAGCCCGCGTTCGCGCAGGATGGGAACGAGCCAGCCGAAGACGCAGTAGGCAAGTGCCGATTGCAGCCCCATGAACAGCGTAACCTGCCAGGCCAGCCGGTCCCGCCAGAGCCCGTCGACGCGAAAGCCGTTTCGCCTTGCTCCAGCACTGCTGCGAAGAACCTGCGGCAGCCAAATCAGACCGACGGCGAGCGCCGGCAGTGCCCAGGCGGCGAGCGCGCCGCCGAGAGAGCCGCCGAGCGCATGTTCGATCGGCAGCGTCAGCCCGGCCGCGCCGGCAGCGCCTGCGCAGAGCGCCATCGTATAGAAGCCGGTCATCAGCGCGGCGCGCGTGGGGAAGTCCCGTTTCACCAGTCCCGGCAGCAGCACGTTGCCGACGGCGATGCAGGCACCGGCAAGGGCCGTGCCGATAAAGAGCAGCGGCACAGAGAAAAGCCCGCGCAAGGCTGTGCCGAGCGCAAGCAGCAGGAGAACGCCAAGCAGTGTGCGTTCGGTTCCAATGCGTTGGGCAAGACGCGGCGCAAGCGGCGAGAAGACGCCGAGGCAAACGACCGGAAGCGTCGTCAGCAGGCTGGCGCCGAGCGCGCTCAGCCCGAGTTCGGAGCGGATCTCCGGCAGGAGCGCCGAGGCGCTCGAAAAGACCGGGCGCAGGTTGAAGGCGATCAGCACGAGGCTCGCGCCGAGCAGCAAACTGGCTGCACCATTCCGCACCGGCGTTGCCTGCGCGGCGGGAAGACTGCCCGCCTCCGCATCGGTCAGCAATTCGTCGGCCACATCAAGCGTGATGGCGGCAGCGTTGGAAGGTGTATTCATGACAGGATCATCCGGTCGAGTGCGGCAAGAACGGGCGCCATGAAGCGGCGCACCGCGGCATCCGCCTGGTCGGGATCGCCGGTGTCAATCGCATCGACGATATCGACATGCGCCTGCATGTCGGGTTCGGGAATATCCTTGCCGAGCGTCGCCGCAATGGTGTCGGCGATCGAGGCCGAAAAGAAAGCGTAGATTTCGATCATCGCCCGGTTACCGGAAGCAGCGATGACCGCCTTGTGGAAGGCGAGGTCCCGTTCGATGAAGGCGGCTTCATCGCCGCCGGCGTAACTGCCGCGTTCATTCAGCAGCCGGCGCAGCTCGGCAACCGTCTCCGACGTCTTGCGCATCGCCGTCAGGCGTGCCGCCTCGACATCGAGTGCTAAGCGCGCTTCGAACTGATCGCGCAAGCTGGCGCGCCGCGCCATGGTCAGCGGCCGACCGGCATCGCTGGTCGAACGCACATAGGTGCCCGACCCCTGCCGGGTTTCGAGATAACCCTGGGAGACAAGCACCCGCACCGCCTCGCGCACCGTGCCGCGGCTGACGGAGAGCATGGCCGACAGCGAGGCCTCGTTCGGCAGCTTGTCGCCGACTGCCCAACGCTTGCCGACAATGTCGCTGCGGATTGCCTCGATCGCCTCATCGGCGAGATTGGTCTTGCTGACCGCCTGCATCTTCTACTCATAAAGTCATCTGATGACTTTATGAGTAGAAGAATCCCGATCGTCCGTCAATGTCGGAAATTCAGGCAATAAAAAAGGGCCGCCTCGGCGACCCTTTCCATGAGTTTGGCACTCGAACTGGCCTGGACTGTCAAAGCAGCCCCAGGAAGGCGGGTTTTAGAGCGAGGGCTGCCTCGCTTTCATCACCACTTCCATGCCCGATACGAGGTCCGAAATCTCATTAGACATTGGATCACCTTCCTTTCGTTCTGTTGCTGATAGGGAAAAGGTAGGACGATTCGCGCCGGATGCAAGAAGAAATTGCACTCGAGGCATCCCTCTGGGTCGGAGCCGCCTTCACAAAAGAAGACAGGCTTTCGCCGAATTTGAAGTTCCACCCGGTCACCAAACCGTCATGATCGGTCTACAAATCGGTCGCGCGTTAAGCTGTTATTAGCCGTGACGTTCGACAATTTAGAGCATGCCCGCCGATGTCGCGGGTTCCGGAGCAAAAGAGCCATGTGTCGCTGGGCAGCCTATCGCGGAGACCCTCTCTACCTCGAGGAGCTGGTATCTTCGCCGGCCCATTCGCTGATCGAGCAGTCCCATTGCGCCACCCGTGCCAAGACCGCGACCAATGGCGACGGCTTCGGCATCGCCTGGTATGGCGACCGGCCCGAACCCGGCCGCTACCGCGACATCCTGCCGGCCTGGTCGGATTGCAATCTGAAGAGCCTGGCGCGGCAGATCCGCTCGCCCCTCTTCCTCGCCCATGTCCGTGCCGCCACCGGTGGCGGCACGCGCCGGGACAATTGCCATCCCTTCACCCATGATACCTGGTCGTTCATGCACAACGGCCAGATATCGGGCTTCGAGCGCCTGCGCCGGCCGATGGAGGCGATGCTTGACGACGAGCTGTTCAATGCCCGCAGCGGCACGACCGATTCCGAGCTGATGTTTCTGCTGGCGCTGCAGTTCGGCCTGCGCGAGGCGCCGATCGCTGCGATGGCTGATATGGTCGGCTTCGTCGAAGATCTCGCCGAACGCACCATCGGCTCGATCTTGCTGCGCTTCACCGCCGCCTTCTCCGACGGCAAGTCGCTCTATGCGATCCGCTATGCCACGGATCGCAAGGCGCCGACGCTCTACGCCTCGCCCGTCGGTGCCGGCTATTGCCTCGTCTCCGAACCCTTGAACGATGATGTCGACGCCTGGGCGGAGATTCCGGATGGCAGCGCCGTCATCGTCGGCAAAAACGGTATCGATGTCGCGGAATTCCGGCCGGAAAAGCCGAGCGCCGCCAAATCACAGCGCCTGGCGATCTCGGCATAATCCTTTCCGGAAAACGTGATCGATTTTCGAGGCGGCTATGCGCGGAAGCGTTTGGCGATCAGCGCCGCTAGCCTTTCGGCGACCTGTTCCTTCGTCAGGTCTGGCCATTGCTCGACGCCGTCGTGGCGAATGAGTTTGACGCTGTTGCGGCTGCCGCCCATGATGCCCGTCGCAGGAGAAACGTCATTGGCGACGATCAGGTCGGCGCCCTTCCGCTCGAGCTTCGCCCTGGCATTGCTTTCCACGTCCTGGGTCTCGGCGGCAAAGCCGATCACCAGCCTCGGCCGCATCGTGTGATGTCCCAGGGTCTTCAATATGTCGGGGTTCTCGGTCAGCGCCAGCGTCGGAATGGATTCACCCGGATGTTTCTTCAGTTTCTGGTCGGCGGCCGAGGCCACCCGCCAGTCCGCCACCGCCGCCACCATCACGGCGATATCGGCCGGCAGCGCCGCCAGCACGGCATCGCGCATTTCCTCGGCCCGCTCGACGTGGATGACGTTGACGCCAACCGGATCAGCGATCGTCACCGGCCCGGAGACCAGCGTCACGTCGGCCCCGAGCTTCGCCAGCGCTGCGGCGATCGCGTGCCCCTGCCGGCCGGAGGAGCGGTTGGCGATGTAGCGCACCGGATCGATCGGCTCATGGGTCGGCCCTGACGTGACGATCGCCTTGCGTCCCTTCAGCGGCTTTTCCCCCTCGTCGAGCATGGTTTCGGCGGCCGCGACGATATCCAGGGGCTCCGCCATCCGACCGATCCCCGCCTCCTGGCTTTCCGCCATCTCACCGGCCATCGGCCCGACGAAGCGCACGCCGTCTTCCCTGAGCCTCGCCGCATTGCGCCGTGTTGCCGGATGCGCCCACATTCTGGGGTTCATCGCCGGTGCGGCCAGCACAGGCCTGTCCGTCGCCAGAAGCACGGTCGAGGCGAGGTCATCGGCAAGGCCGTTCGCCATCTTCGCCATCAGATCGGCGCTGGCGGGGGCAATCAGCACAAGATCGCAGTCGCGCGCCAGCCTGATATGGCCGACATCCTGTTCGTCCTGCCGCGAAAACAGATCGACAAAGACATGGTCTGCCGCCAGCGCGCCGACCGCAAGCGGCGTGACGAATTCCTGCGCACCCTTGGTCATGACCGGGCGCACGCTGGCACCGCGCTCGCGCAGCCGGCGGATCAGATCCAGGCTCTTATAGGCGGCAATGCCGCCCGAGATGATGAGGAGGATGCGTTTGCCGCTGAGAGCCATGGCCTTCTACCCGTTGCCTTTTCTGACCTGCCCCGACCCTAAGCCTTTGGCGGAGAACATGCAATCGCGCGGACGACAGGTATCGGATCTGCTCGAGACGGGCGACCGGTGCGTCGGTGAACGACCCCTCCCCAACCCGTCCCCACAAGGGGGAGGGGCTTGGATGCCGCGCCGCCCATATCCCTTCCATCGTCTCATCCGCAGAAACGTTGATATTTGTCGTGGGGGTGGCGCCGCGCGTCAGCCCCTCCCCCTTGTGGGGAGGGGTTGGGGAGGGGTCTTTCAGCCCTTGGCTGGGACCCCCGGTGGATGGCGGCAGCTCCCGCCGTCTCAACTACGGGTGATCGAAATGCCGCCGTCGACCAGCGAAGCCGTGCCGGTGACGAAGCTTGCATCGTCGGAGGCGAGGTAGAGAACCGAGCGGGCGATTTCATCAGGTGTCGCGACGCGTTTCAGCGCGTGCATATTGGTGATGGCAGCCTGTTTCTCCGCCGTATCGTTCACATCGCGGTACATATCGGTATCGACGGCGCCCGGCAGGATGGCGTTGACGCGCACGCCCTGCGGTCCGAATTCGGCGGCCAGCGCCTGCGTCAGGCCGATCAGGCCGGATTTGCTGGCGGCATAAGCGGCAACGCCGGGAAAGGCGAAGCTGTAGCCGACGAAGGTCGAGGTGAAGATCACCGAACCGCCGCCACTGTCGGTCATCGCGCCGATCTGGTGCTTGGCAGCGAGAAAGGAGGCGGTTAGATTGACGGCCAGTGCGTCGCTGAATCCCGCTTCGGAGACACCGGTGCTCGGACCCGCTTCGCCGATGATGCCGGCATTGTTGAAGGCGATGTCGAGCTTGCCGTAATGGGTCACGGCGGCCGCGACAAGCGCCTGGTGATATTCTTCCGACCGGACGTCGCCGGCAACGGCCACGGCGTCGCCGCCCTCGGCCTTAATCTCCGCCACCAGGCTGTCGAGTTCGGCTTGACGTCGGGCGCCGACAATGACCTTGGCGCCTTCGGCGGCAAAAAGCTTTGCCGTGACGCGGCCGATGCCGGAGCTTGCGCCGGTGACGATTGCGACCTTGTTGTTCAAGCGGTTCATGGTTCCATCTCCTGTGTTGAAGTGAGGCGGCCACTGCCGTCCCTTCCGTTGAATGGAAGATGGCATTTTCCTTTCGTTCGGATTAGTCTCCAGATCGGGGAATTCGAATTCGGAAAGACCGAACAATGATCAGGGTCGAAGGCATTGCCGCTTTCGTTGCTGTCGTCGAGGCCGGCTCGGTCAGCGAGGCGGCCCGGCGGCTGCGCCTCTCCAAATCCGTCGTCAGCGAAAGGCTGGCAGAACTGGAGAAGGCGCTTGGCGGCACGCTGCTGCACCGTACGACGCGGAAGCTCACCCTGACGGAAGACGGTGCGGTCTTCCTGGAACGAGCCGGGCGCATCGTGCGCGAGATCGAGGAGGCCGCCGCCGACATGGCCGAGCGGCGCGGCGCGCTGTCCGGCCCGATCCGTATTGCTGCACCCGTCACCTTCGGCCGCATGCATCTCGGTCCGGCGCTCTATCCCTTTCTCGCCCAACATCCCGACATCCACCTGACGCTCGATATCGACGACCGCCGTGTCGATGCCGCCTCGGACGGTTATGACGCCATCATCCGCAACGGCCCGCTCGCCGACAGCCGGCTGGTGGCCTGGAAGCTTGCGCCGAGCCGCCGGCTTCTCTGCGCGGCGCCGGATTATCTCGCCCGCCAGGGAATGCCGACCTCGCTCGCCGACCTCAACAATCATCGCGGTATCTTCTACACCAATCGCGGTGTCGCCGACTGGCGCTTCCAGACGCCGGAGGGGGCGATCCTCGTCCGGGCAAAACCGGCGCTCGGCATCAACAACGGCGATATGCTCCGCGACGCCGCCATCGCCGGCCTCGGCATTGCGCTGCTGCCCGCCTTCATTGCCGGCCCGGCCATCCGCGAGGGCCTGCTTGCCGAAATCGATGTCGGTCACAGGCCGGAGGCCGAATTCATCTATATGGCTCATCCCGCCGGCCGGAACCCCTCGGCCAAGCTGCGCGCCATCGCCGATCACCTGAAGAAGAGTTTTGGCGATCCGCCCTATTGGGATATTGCGGATGAACTCGAAGGTTCGTCAGGATGAAGATATGCCGCCCTCAGTGCACGCGGTGAAGACCGTGCCCACAGGAGAAAAGCACTATTTGACACGCGGCACCGGCGCCTATCGCCGCGCCAGCCTGGCGCTTTTCCTCTCCGGCTTTTCCACCTTCTCGCTGCTCTAGACTATTGCGTGCAGCCGCTGCTGCCGATCTTTTCGCAGGAATTTTCCGTCAGCCCGGCGGAAAGCTCGCTGTCGTTGTCGCTCTCCACTGGCTTTCTCGCCCTCGCCATCGTCTGTGCCGCCGCCGTCTCCGAAGGCCTTGGTCGCCGCAGCCTGATGTCGATATCGCTGGTCGGTGCGGCCTTGCTGACGGTCGCCACGGCTTTTGCGCCGAACTGGCACCTGCTGCTCGTCATACGCGCCGTTCAGGGTCTCGTTCTCGGCGGCGTGCCCGCCGTCGCCATGGCCTATCTCGCCGAGGAGATCGATCCGCGCGGCCTTGGCGCCACCATGGGCCTTTATGTCGGCGGCACGGCCTTCGGCGGTATGTCCGGCCGCGTGCTGACCGGCATCTTCGCCGAATATCTCGGCTGGCGGCCGGCGCTGTTCCTCATCGGCGCCATCGGCCTTGCCGCGGCGCTCGGCTTCATCGCCCTGCTGCCGCCATCGCGGAATTTCGTCCGCCAGCCGGGCTTCGACCCGCGCTTTCATGCCAAGGCCTGGCGCGGCCATCTCGCCAATCCGGCGCTGCCCTTCATCTTCGCCATAGCCTTCCTGGCAATGGGTTCCTTCGTCACCATCTACAATTACGCCGGCTTCCGTCTCGTGGCGCCGCCCTATGGCCTCAACCAGACCGAACTCGGCCTGATCTTCACCGTCTATCTCTTCGGCATCGGCGCCGCCTCGATCGGCGGCCTCATCGGAGATCGGATCGGGCATTTTCGCGTGCTGCTATTCGCTCTGGTGCTGACGGCCGCCGGTAGCGTGCTGACGCTCTCCGCCGCGCTGCCATCAATCATCCTCGGGATTGTTGTGCTGACGGCCGGTTTCTTCATGAGCCATTCCATCGCCAGCGGCCTCGTTGGCAAGCTGGCGCGCGGTACCAAGGGCCACGCCTCGTCGCTCTATATGCTGGCTTATTACGTCGGCTCCAGCCTCATGGGGTCGGCGGGTGGCTGGTTCTTCGCAATCGACGGCTGGGCCGGCGTCGTCGCCTTCACCCTTGTCACGCTGACCCTCGCCTTTATCTCCGCCTGTGTCGCCCAGCACTTTGCGAGGGACGCCCGATAGTTTTGGGGTGCCGAACCTAGCCTTCCCAATTCTCGGCCTGCAAACCTGCCGCGCGTTCGAACTCCCTGAGGTTGCGGGTAATCAGAATGAGGCCGCGGGCGACGGCCTGCCCGGCAATCAGCACGTCATAAGGTCCAATCGGCGTTCCCGACGCTTGCAGTGCAGCCCGGATTTCCCCCGCCTTTTGCGCATCGTTCCGGTCGAATTCCAGGACGGCGAATTGCAGCCCGTCGATCCGTGCCAGATTCTCTTCGATGCGGAGGCTTTTGTAAGCACCGTAGAAGAGTTCGTGCGCGACGATTGCCGGGATGGCGAAATCCTGCGGCCTGTGTCTGCGCAGTCCGGCGATCAGCCTCTCGTTACCCTTCATCAAGGCGATGACGGCATTCGTATCGAGGAGATACGTCATTTGAAGAAGTCGAGCTCGGGTCGCTCTTGCGGGGCGGGCTGCTCTTCCGCTGCCGCTGCAAAGTCGGGATCGACAGGACCGATCACGTCGGCTAGCCACTCCCAATCGTCGGAAATCGGCTCAAGAATGATCGCACGCCCCTGCCGCCGAATGGCGACACTGTCACCATCGAAACGAAATTCCTTGGGCAGCCGGACGGCTTGGGAACGTCCCGACCAGAAAATCTTTGCTGTTTCCATGTCAAAACCTCAATGAGATATGACTATGATATATAGCATGTCGTGGTTCATTTCAACCAAGCCGGATATAGGGCACATCCTTCTTCGCCACTTCATCAAGCGCCTCCTCATAACCGGCATCGGCATACCGCATGACGCCGAGGGCGGTGTCGTTGGTCAGCGCGTGGTCGAGCCGTTCGTCGGCGGCATCGGTGCCGTCGGCGATGACGGTGACGCCGCAGCTCGTCATGTAGCCGGCATAACCGCCGCCGCCGGAATGGACGACGACGAGATCGGCCATCGACGAGCAGAGCATCATCGCATCGATCAGCGGCCAGTCGGCGATCGCATCCGAACCGTCCTTCATCCCCTCGGTCATGATGTTGGGATGCGCCATGGCGCCGGCATCGAGATGGTCGCGGGAAAAGGCGACCGGGCCTTTGAGTTCGCCGCCTGCGACCAGCGCATTGACGCGCCGCGCCAGCATCGTGCGTTCGCCGTGGCCGAGCCAGGCGATGCGTGCCGGCAGCCCCTCGAAGGGGACGTGCTCGCGCGCCAGCCGGATCCAGTTGGTGATGATCTTGTTGTCGGGGAAGAGTTCGAGCAGCAGATCGTCGATGCGGGCGATATCGCTCTCCTCGCCCGACAGCGCCATCCAGCGGAACGGGCCGATCGCCCGGGCAAAGAGCGGCCTCAGATAGGCTTCGGTGAAGATCGGAATGTCGAAGGCATGGGTGACGCCGCCCTCTTTCGCCTGGGTACGGATCAGGTTGCCGTTGTCGAAGACTTCGGAGCCGCGCTTCTGGAAGTCCAGCATTGCGCTGACATGCTCGACGATCGAGGCGCGGCTTGCCGCCATCAACTGCCCCTGGCCATCGTCGCGCAAGCCTTTGACCTGATCGAGGCTCATGCCCTTCGGCACGTAGCCATAGACGAGGTCATGCGCCGAGGTCTGATCGGTGACGATATCGGGCACGATGCCGCGCCGGGCAATCTCGGGATAAACCTCCGCCGCATTGCCGACGAGCCCGACGGAGAGCGCCCGCTTGTCCTTCACCGCCCTATCGATCATTTGAAGGGCGGTATCGAGATCCGGCGCGATCTCCTGGAGATAGCCGATCTGCTGGCGTTTGCGCGCCCGCTCCGGATCGATGTCGACGCAGAGGATCGCCGCGCCCGCCATGCGGCCGGCGAGCGGCTGTGCCCCGCCCATGCCGCCAAGGCCGGCCGTCAGCACGAAGCGGCCTTGGAGATCGCCGCCGAAGCGACGTTCGGCAATGCGCATGAAAATCTCGTAGGTGCCCTGGATGACGCCCTGACTGCCGATATATTGCCAGGCCCCGGCCGTCAGCCCGCCCCAGCAGATCAGCCCTTTGCGCTGCAGCTCGTAGAAGACTTCGGCCTTTGCCCATTGCCCGACGATGTTGCAGTTCGCCATGATGACAAGGGGCGCCCTGGCATGGGTCTTTACGAGCCCGATCGGCTTGCCGGACTGGATGAGCAGCGTCTGGTCCTCATCCATCTCCGTCAGCGCCTTGACAATGCCCTTGTGCGCCGCCCAGTTGCGGGCGGCCTTGCCGAGCGCGGCATAGACGATCAGATTGTCGGGATCCTCGCCGACGGCGAGCACGTTTTCGAGCAGCCGCAGCAGCGCCTCCTGCCGCCAGCCCTTGGCGCGCAACTCCGGCCCGCCGGGAATCGGAAATTTCGGATGACGTGGATTGGCCTTCGGCATCGTGGGTTCCTCGCTTGGTTCTCTGCTTTTTCCCTTCTCCCCAGCGGGGGTCCGAAGGACGGGTCGAGACCTGTGGCTCGACCCCGGTCGGTGGCCCGAAGGGTCGGATGAGGGGGCCGCACGGCACGCCCTCCATTGTTCTTCGCTTGCGCTCAGCGCATTCGCTCCTAGCGTCGCTCACCCCCTCATCTGTCCTTCGGACATCTGACCGGGGTCTAGCTGCAGGTCTCGACCCGTCCTTCGGACCCCCACTGGGGAGAAGGGAAATGGCGTCACTTGCCCGGCAGCGATTCCACATAAGCAAGCGCCGCATCGAGCAGACGCCGTCTCAGGGCATCGTCGCCGTAAGCCTCGGCGGAGGCGCGCAGCCAGCCGTGCATGACTCGCTCGCCCATCAGCATCCGGATTACGCCCGGCAGCGCCAGCGCCCAATCATCGTTGCCCTTGCCGAGACGGATCAGCATGCCGTCACTGCGGGCGCCGCAGAGAAGATTGCCGTTCAGCAGGAAGGCGCGGCCGCCGAACATGGATTTTTCGCTGAGCCCAGGACGATCGCCGAGTTCCTCACGCAGCAGTTCTTCAAGGCCGGGATCGCGTGCCATGGCTCAGGCCTTCGCCGCCAGTGCATAACGCGCGATCTCGATTCCCATCGCCTTTTCGACGACGGGATAAACTGTCGGATCGAGTACGCTAGCCGATAGCGGAATGATATCCATCGGCACATGCAGGATGAAGATTTGCATGCCTTCCTGTAACTGCCCGACGCTCAGCGGCTCGCCCTCAGGCGACAGCGTGGTGATCACGGCAGGGAAGGTGGCAAGCCGCCCGCCACCCGCATCGTCCACGGCCATGTATTCGTTCATCACATGCAGCGTCACCGATTTATTGCCCGAGCCGACGGTGATGGTGCCGATGTCGAAGGCCTCCCTGGTGTAGACGACGTCCTTCCGGCTGATGACTCCTTCGGCGAGGATATGCCCGCCCGTCGTCTTGCAGATCGCATCGATGACCGCTGGCCCGCCACGCTTCTCCGCCGCAATGATCGCTTCGCCGAGCGCAAGCGCCATCGAGATGCCGCCAAGTGCGGCATGGCTGCGCACGTAAGAAGCCCGGAGCGGATTGCGGCAGCTGGCGATGAAGCCGCCGGACTGATCGGCCGCGGCGCGCAGCACCGGCGAGATCTTGGCCGTCGCACCCTTCACCACCAGCTCGATGTAGCGGTTCTCGGCCCTGTTGCCGCCGACGGCGGTCTGGATCATCGGCTCGGGTGAGGCGGCCATGCCGATCGAGCCCATGTCGCCGGTCGGGTGGGCGCGGATATCGCCGACGGCATCGACCACCTTGGTGCCGAGAATCGCCGATGGCAGCCAGCCGTTCAGCGTCGACGATTTGCCGTTCTGGCCGATGATCAGCCCGGAAAGCCTTTCGCCGAGCGCCTCCTGAAGCAATTGCACCGCCTTCACATAATCGACGCCCTGCATTTCCCAGGGCGTGGTGGAGGCCGGCGCGCCGATCGCCGCCGCCGTGGCAATCCAGTCGTCATCCTTCAATTCGTCGACCGATACCAGCTCCGGCTTGCCGATGGTGACGGCCGCAAGCCCGAGCATCCGGCCGTGATCGGCCCAGCCGCCGCCGCCGGCGGCATAGACGGAGCCGCCTTTGACAGCCGCCTCGACGTCCTTCTCAACCAGTATGCGTCCCATCGGCCTTCTCCCGCTTCAAATCCTTGTCCATCTCGCGCACCGCCTCGAAAAGCACGGCTGCGCCGAGCGCAATATCCTCATTGTCGGCCCATTCGTCGGAGCAATGGCTGCGACCTCCCCGGCAGGGCACGAAGATCATTGCCGCCGGCGCCACCTTGGCGATCCAGGCCGTATCGTGCCCGGCGCCGGAGGCCATGCGCCGGTATTTTGCGCCGACGCGTTCGCAGGCGGTCTCCAGCGTCGAAAGGAGCGCGACATCACTGGGCGTTGGCAGATTGTCGGAAACCCGGTTCGGCGCCTCGATCGTCACGCCGTAAGCGGTCGCCAGCTTTTCGACATGGCCGTCGAGCCAGCGGCAGAAGGCTTCCATGTCGGGGCGGATTTCCGCGCGCCCGTCGATCAGCAGCACGACCTTCGAGGGGACGACATTGGCTGCGTTCGGCTCGATCCTGAACTCACCGACCGTTGCCGCGAAATGTCCCGGCGTCCTGGCAAGCTCGGCGGCAGCATTGCGGATGTCGAGCACCAGCTGCGATGCCGCCACCAACGCATCCGCCCGCCTGTCCATCGGCGTCGTGCCGGCATGGTCAGCCCGTCCTTCGACGGTGATCTCGATGCGGGTGATGCCCGATATTGCCGTGACGATGCCGATATCCTCCCTTTCGGCTTCGAGCACCGGCCCCTGCTCGATATGGAGCTCCAGGAAGCCTGCCAGATCGGGCCGCTTCTGCTGTCCCAGCACGCCGGGCTCGCCGCCCACCCGGGCGATGCCGCCGGCAAGATCGAGGCCGCCGCTTGCCCGCGACAGCCAGGCTTCCGGCAACTGCCCGGTCATGCCGCGGCTGCCGATGCAGGAGACGCCGAAGATGCTGACCTCCTCGGCAAGGAAATCGACGATCTCCAGATCGTGGTCCAGTTCCAGGCCTTGGTCATGCAGCGCCCGCGCCACCTCGAGCGCCGCAATCACCCCGGCAACGCCGTCGAAGCGGCCGCCGTCGGGCACCGTGTCGGAATGCGAACCGAGCATGATCGTGCCGAGCCACGGTTTGTGGCCGGTGCGCCGGCCGATCAGATTGCCGGCCGCGTCGATCCGCGTTTCCAGTCCGGCCGCCTTCATCCGCTCTTCGAGATAGGCCCGGCCTTCGAGAAAGAGCGGCGAGAAGGCCCGCCGCGTCCAGGGGTGCCCCGGCTCGGTGATTTCGGCCAGCGCCACGATATCCTCAGCGATCCGGCTGGCATTGACGGGAAGATTGCGATTCATGCACTGGCCCCCGCAATGAGGTGGCGCGGCGGCGGCCGGACGAACCGGCCGGTGCCGGGCTTGGCCAGCACCTTGCCGCCTTCGGCGATCTTTTCGCCGCGCAGATAGGTAGCCGTAACCGTCCACGGCAGACGGATGCCGTTATAGGGGCTCCAGCCGACGACATTGTTGCCGCTGGCCGATGCATCATAGACGCTTTCCCGCGGTTCCAGCACGGCGATATCGGCGTCCTTGCCCGGCGTCAGCGCCCCCTTGATATGGTCGAGCCGGAAATGCTTGGCCGGATTCTCGGCCATCAGCCGGGCCGCCCAAGTCAGCGGAATGCCGCGGTCGATGGCGCCTTTGACGAAAAGCGGTACCATGACCTCGAGACCCGGCACGCCGGATGCGTTGGCGAGCATGTCGGGATTGGTCTTGCGATTCTCCGACCAGCTGACGTGATCGGTCGAAACCAGCCAGACATCGCCCTCGGCCACCTTCCGCCAGAGCTTCTCCACCTCGGCGCGCGGCCGCAGCGGCGGATTGATCTTCGCCTTGCCGCCGAGGCGCTTCACGTCATTCTCTTCGTCGAGCGTCAGATAATGGATGCAGCATTCGGCGGTCGCCGCAAAGCCGTCACGCCGATAGGCGCGGGCGATATCGTAGCCGCGCCCGAGCGAGCAATGCACCACATGCGCCGGGCAGCCGGTGGCCGCACCCGTCTCGAAGATCGTGTGCATCGCCAGAAGTTCGGTGATCGGTGGCCGTGACAGGCCGTGCGCCCGCCAGTCGGTGATGCCGCTCGCCTTTACCTGCTCCATGTAGCTGCGCACCGCCTCGTCGTCCTCATTGTGCACGCCTGATGTCAGTCCCGTCGGCGCGATCGCCGCAAAGCAGGCGTCGAGCAGGGCCGGCGGAATGCGCGGAAAGCGCTTGGGGTCGGTGCCGAAAGTGGAAAACTTGAAGGCGGCGACGCCCGCCTCGACCATCTCGCCGATCCGCGCCGGGCCTTCTTCCGGGTCGACGGTGCCGTAAAGCGCGAAGTCGACACGCGCCTGCTGCCCGGCATGGTCGATCTTGCGTTTGACCGCCGCCGCCGAGCAGACGAGATCGCCCTCGTCATAGGGCATGTCGACGATCGTCGTGACGCCGCCGGCCGCCGCCGAACGCGTCGACCAGATGAAGTCTTCCTGGTCTTTCTGCGAAAGCGAGTGCACCTGGGCGTCGATCGCACCGGGCAGGATCAGTGCTTTGCCGAGCAGATGCCTTTCACGCGCTGAAGGTGGTACGCCGAGGCCGACCTCGGCGATCCTGCCGTCGCGGGCGGCGACATAGCCTTCGTCGAGAATGCGATGCGGCAGCACCACCGTGCCCTGCAGAACGAGATCGAAGTCCATGCCGCTTCCTCCTAGACTGAAGTCACCGTTGCCGGCCGGGGCAGAACGCCAAAAGCGCGAGCGTCTTTCGCACGGCCCCGACCGGTTAATGTAGAACAGGATCCAGATTTTCAGTCCCTGGCCGGACATCGTCCTGTTCAGCTGGCCAGCCGCTCCTCGATGGGCTCCGGCGAACCGAGTGCGAAAAAATCGTCGAAGGAGGCGATCGGAACCTGTTCGGTCAGCTTCGCGAGAAAGGTGTCCGATCCGAGTTCTTCCTCGATCGCCTCCACCTCAGCCGAAAGCGGCCGGTCGACGGTATAGAAGGCCGCATGTTTGCGCACGACCTCATAGAGCATACCGGCCACGCCCTTCGGTTCATCGCCGAGAATGTCGATCGCCTGGGCAGACAAGAGCGCCTCGAGTGCCGCGAGGCGCTTCAACGCCTGCATCTGCCGCTCGAAGCGCTCGATGACCAGCGGCAGGAAGGCGGCCTCGTCCTCCAGCCCGGCCGCAACGACAAGCGACTGCGCCGAAACGGGACCTGACATCGACAGGACGCGCGAGAAGATTTCGCCGGCAAGCTTGATGATCGGCCCGAAGCCGGTGGCAATCCGGCCCGGCGGCACGAGGTTGACCGGCAGGTCGCGCCGTTGACCGTTGCCGAGAATGACGCAGCGGTTGAAGGCGTTGCGCGCCGCATGCGCCATGCAGAGTGCGGCCGATTCGAGCAGGATCGTCACATCGAGCGGAAGCGAACCGCCTGATGTCATCACCCGGCCCTCGACAACTACCGGATTGTCGTCCGAGCGTCCGGTGGCGGCAAGGATCTTGTGGCCGGTCGAAAGCAGATTTTCGATGACGGCGCCGAACACCTGGGCGATCATGCGCAGGCTGAGCGGATCCTGCACATGCGTTGCAACCGGCCAGTCCCATTCGTCCGAGGCGTTGCAGAGCCAGGCGCCGATCAGCGCCTCGCGCGCCGTGCCGACGTGGCGGACTGCCTTCCACGGATCGCGGGAGGCGCCGAGCGCACCTGATGCCATCATCCCGGTGGCGAGCAGAATACGGATCGAGGCCGCGGCATTGCGCGTCGTTTCCGCCGCCGCCGCAAAGCTCACCGCGTTGACACTCAGCGAAGCGAGGCTGTCGCGCGGCGCCATCCGCACCGGTTCCAGTCCCGCCGCCCGGAAAGCGTCGGCCGCCTGCATCCGGTTGCCGCGATAGACCGCTTCACCGACACCGGTCAGCACCGCGCCGATCTGCCCCATCAGGCCGATATCGGCGCAGCCGATCGAGCCGGTGCGGCGCACGACCGGGATGAGATCGGCCTCCAGCATCCTGATATAGGCCTCGATCAGCTCCGGCGTGCAGCCGACCTGGCCGGTCAGCGCCGTGTTGACGCGGATCGCCATGGCATTGCGCACGACATTGCAGGAAAACGGCGTGCCGGTGCCGAAGTGATGGGCACGCACCAGGCCGAGATTGAAGGTGTCGAGTTCGTCGGCCGACCACTCCACGTCCTTCATGGCGCCGACGCCAGTCGTCGATCCGTAGACGGGCGTGCCGGCGGCAATCGCGTCCTCGACGATCTCGCGGGCAATCGCGATGCGGGCCATGCCGGTCGGTGAAGCCGAAATCCTCGCCTTGCCGGCACCAATCGTCACCATCTCGGCAAAACCGAGCGGTCGTCCGGAAAGTTCGATGCCGGGGCGTTCGTGCTGCATGTGCCTTATCTCCTAAACTGCGAGACTAAGCGAGCCCTCCGTCACATGGGATATCCTAAATGCCGAACACAGCATGTTATCGGAGCGGTCAGCTCAGCATCCAGGCAATATAGAGAAGCGTCAATGCGATCACCCAGAGCGCGATCCTGGCCGAGCGGTTGTGACGCGCCTCGGCCTTGCCGATCGCCTCGGCCGTCTGGTCGTCGAAACGCAGGCCGTGTTCGCTCATATGCAGCAGCTGATGGTGGAATTTCTCGGTTTTCGCCGCGATCTCGGGCGCGGCTTCGGCGAGCTTGACCGCCGCCTTCAGCCCGTCCTTGAGGTCGGTGACGATCCGCTTCGGGCCGAGATTGGTGCGGATCCAGTCGCCGACGACGGGCTCGGAAGCCTTCCACATATTGAAACGCGGGTTGAGCATGCGCGACACGCCTTCGACCACGACCATGGTCTTCTGCAGCATCACAAGCTCCGGCCGTGTCGCCATGTCGAAGAGTTCGGTCACTTCGAACAGCAGCGTCAGGAGCTTGCCCATCGAGATGGTTTCGGCGGGCTGCCCGTGGATCGGCTCGCCGATTGCCCGGATCGCCTGGGCGAAGCTTTCGACATTGTGGTGGCCGGGCACGTAGCCGGCCTCGAAATGCACCTCTGCGACACGGATGTAATCGCGGGTGATGAAGCCATAGAGGATCTCGGCCAGGAACCGTCGCTCCTTCTTGCCGAGCCGCCCGACAATGCCCATGTCGACGGCGACGATCATGCCCCCGGCATCGACGAAGAGATTGCCGGGATGCATGTCGGCATGGAAGAAACCGTCGCGCAGCGTATGGCGCAGGAAGGACTGGATCAGCGTATCGGCGAGCAGGTTGAGGTCGTGGCCGGCAGCGCGTAAGCCCTCGACGTCGGACATTCTCGTGCCGTCGATCCATTCCATGGTGATGACGTCGCGGCCCGTGCGCTCCCAGTCGACCTTCGGCACGCGAAAACCGGGATCGCTGTCGGTGTTTTCGGCAATCTCCGAAAGCGCTGCCGCCTCCAGGCGAAGATCCATCTCCACCTTCGTCGTCTGTTCCAGCGTCTTCGTCACCTCGATCGGCCGCAGCCGCCGGCTGGACGGCATGAACCGCTCCTGCATGTGGGCGACCAGATACATTGCCTCGATGTCATGGACAAAACGCTGGCGCACGCCCGGTCGGACGACCTTGACGGCGACCTTCGTTCGGCCTTCTGCCGTTTCGACTTCGGCCGGATGCACTTGCGCGATCGAGGCGGCGGCGATGGGCTCGCCGAAGCTCACATAGAGTTCCTCGATCGGCCGGCCGAGCGATCCTTCGATATTCGCCTTTGCGGCAGCCGAGGGGAAGAAGGCCATCCGGTCCTGAAGCTGCGACAGGTCGTTGGCGAATTCGACGCCGACGACGTCGGGCCGTGTCGCCAGGAACTGGCCGATCTTGACATAGGAGGGGCCGAGCCGCTCGACCGCCTGCGCCAGCCGATCGCTGCGCTTCTGATGCCGCGCCCTGCTGCGCTCGAAAATCGTGACGAAGGATTTGGCAAGCGCGACCGAAGGCGGCAGACCTTCGGACGGCAGGGCCGATACGACACCCTCACGCACGAGCACCCAACCGACACGGCAGAGGCGGAAATAGGCTCCGAAAGTGCTCATGCTGAAGTGCCCCATCGAGGGAGGTTCGTCTTTTTTTCCTTCATTCCCTCAGAGCTTCCAGCCGGAATGCAGCGCGGCGATGCCGCCGGTATAATTGGTATAAGTGACGCGCGAAAATCCGGCTTGACGGATCATCGCCGCGAAATTCTCCTGATTCGGGAACTTGCGGATCGATTCCACCAGATACTGGTAGGGTTCGGCATCGCCGGTGATCGCCTTGCCGAATTGCGGAATGGCGTTGAAAGACCAGGCGTCATAGATCTTGTCGAGAAGCGGCATATCGACTTCCGAAAACTCCAGGACCAGCAGCCGTCCGCCGCGTTTCAACACGCGATAGGCCTCGGACAGCGCCTTGTCGATCCTCGGCACGTTGCGAATGCCGAAGGCGATCGTATAGGCATCGAAGCTCCCCGCCTCGAAAGGCAGTTCCTCGGCATTCGCCTCGACGAAGGTGAGATTGTCGGAAAGCTTCTTCTTTGCCGCCCGCTCGGCGCCGACGCCGAGCATCGAGCCGTTGATGTCGAGCACGGTCGCGCGCGCCTGCCGGCCCGAAGCCTCGACAATGCGGAAGGCGATGTCGCCCGTGCCGCCGGCAACATCGAGCACCTTGTAGCCCGGCTCCTTGCGCGGATTGAGGGCGGCGATCATCGCATCCTTCCAGACGCGGTGCATGCCCATCGACATGACGTCGTTCATGATGTCGTAGCGTTTGGCGACCTTGTGGAACACCTGGTTGACCAGACCCTGCTTCTCGCCGCCCGGCACCTCGCGAAAGCCGTAGGAGGTCTCCATGCCGCCATCGGCGGAAGTGCGGCTTTCTGACATCAGGCTGCTCCGTTCCTTGAAGATCGGCGCGGCGACCATAGCGAAAGGCCGCGCGCGACGTTATCACTGGACCGCGCTCTCCGCGGCACACTGGCGCTATAGCGCACATCGTCCTCGGTTGAAACACGTTCGATAGAGATGGGTTAAGATGCCGGAATTGCCAGAAGTCGAAACGGTCAAACGCGGCCTGGCGCCGGCGATGGAAGGCGCTCGCATTGCCAGGCTGGAACTGCGGCGCAGGGATCTGCGCTTCCCCTTTCCCGATGCCTTGGCCGACAAGGTTTCCGGCCGCACCATCATCGGGCTTGGCCGCCGCGCCAAATATCTGCTGGTCGATCTCGACGACGGCAATACGCTGATTTCCCATCTCGGCATGTCCGGTTCCTTCCGTATCGAGGAGGGTGCGGTCTCGGCGATGCCGGGACAATTCCATCATGCCCGCACCAAGGACGAGAAGCACGATCACGTCGTCTTTCATCTTGAGGGTCCGGGCGGCCCGCGCCGCGTCGTCTATAACGACCCGCGCCGTTTCGGCTTCATGGATATGGTAAGACGTGCCGATCTTGCCGCTCACCCCTTCTTCCGCGATCTCGGCCCGGAGCCGACGGGCAACGATCTCGGCGCCGCCTATCTCGCCGAACGGTTCCGCGATAAGGCGCAGCCCTTGAAGAGCGCGCTTCTCGACCAGAAGAACATCGCCGGTCTCGGCAATATATATGTCTGCGAAGCGCTGTGGCGTTCCCATCTTTCGCCCATCCGCGCCTCCGGCACGCTGGTGACGCCGGGCGGCAAGCCGAAGGAAAAGCTCGGCCTGCTGGTCGCCTCGATCCGCGACGTCATCGCCGATGCGATCGCCGCTGGCGGATCGTCGCTGCGCGACCATATCCAGACGGACGGATCGCTCGGCTATTTCCAGCATTCCTTCTCCGTCTATGATCGCGAAGGTCAGGCTTGCGGCACGCCCGGCTGCGGCGGTACGGTCGCCCGTATCGTACAGGCGGGTCGCTCCACCTTCTATTGCGCCGCCTGCCAGAAATAATAGAGAACCGGGAGACCAGCATGGCTTACGAGACCCTGATCGTCGAAACCCGAGGCACTGTCGGCCTCGTCACGCTGAACCGCCCGCAGGCGCTGAACGCGCTGAACTCCACCGTGCTGAGGGAACTGAAGCAGGCCTATGCCGCTTTCCATGAAGATGATGCCGTAGGTGCGATCGTGCTCACCGGCTCCGAACGCGCCTTTGCCGCCGGCGCCGACATCAAGGAGATGCAGTCGCTTCAGTTCGCCGATATCTATAAGAGTGATTTCATCAGCGGCTGGGATGACGTCGCCAAGGCGCGCAAGCCGGTGATCGCTGCCGTCAGCGGTTTTGCCCTCGGCGGTGGCTGCGAGCTCGCCATGATGTGCGATTTCATTATCGCCTCGGAGACCGCGAAGTTCGGCCAGCCGGAGATCACCCTCGGCGTCATCCCCGGCATGGGCGGCTCGCAGCGGCTGACGCGCGCCGTCGGCAAGGCGAAGGCGATGGATCTTGTCCTGACCGGCCGGATGATGGATGCGGCGGAAGCCGAACGATCCGGACTCGTTTCGCGTGTGGTGGCGCCCGAGCGCCTCATCGACGAGGCTTTGGCCGCGGCCGAAAAGATCGCCTCGCTTTCGCAGCCCTCGGTCATGATGGCCAAGGAGGCGGTCAACCGCGCCTTTGAGACGACGCTGGAGGAAGGGTTGCGGTTCGAACGCCGCCTGTTTCATAGTCTCTTTGCCACGGACGATCAGAAAGAAGGCATGACCGCCTTCATCGAGAAGCGCAAACCTGCCTTTAAGCACCGTTGAATGCTTTTCGGCGCTTGCCGCCGGAAAGCTTGAAAATCCGCGTTGACGTGGGCCGGCTTTAGGGTTATATGCCCGCCCACGGTTCGGAAAGCCGCTCTGGTTTTCCGCGATTGCTCCCGTATTGCTGGATTTGGTGGCCGCAGGGCCCGCGGTAATGGCGGAGTTTGTTCGAATTCTTGAGAGAGGCATCCATGGCCAATACAACTTCGGCGAAAAAAGCGACCCGCAAGATCGCCCGCCGTACCGACGTCAATAAGGCTCGTCGCTCGCGCGTTCGTACTTTCGTTCGCCAGGTCGAAGAGGCCATCGCATCCGGTGACGCCGACAAGGCGAAGGCAGCTTTCCTGGCCGCTCAGCCGGAACTCGCCCGCGCCGCCAGCAAGGGCGTGCTGCACTCCAACACGGCATCGCGCAAGGTCTCTCGCCTGGCCGCTCGTGTGAAGGCTCTGTCGGTCTCCACGACCGCGTAATAATCCATTAACGACCTCCTCGTTATGATTAGCCCGGTAATTTTACCGGGCTTTTTCGATTCTGCCGAACGACCTCTGCATGGTGAATCTCACGACTGTTTCGTGTCAGCGCCATGACAGGAAAAGTCGTTTAAAAACAATGGCTTGCGCAAGGATGCTTTCCCATTGCGCGACTCTGGCCAAACCTTTGCGGATCACGGGCGAGTCAAGCAGATTTTTATTTTTTTTCTTTCTTTGCGTGTCAAAATAGCCCGAACGGGGAATCTCTTTGATTCAACTGCGATTCTTTTTTGACGCTGGTGTGACGCCCGAAAAGGGCGGCCGGAGTCAATGGTCGCATCTTAATTTTGCGTAAAATTCATCGTTGATCTTGCCATTTGATCCTGCCTAAATGGCGTCCAACAGAGGGCGCGGACATCACCTGCAGAGTTCGGTCTTAACTGCCACGTCGGCAGGGCGATACGTTTGTGCCATCTGTTACGGAGCCTTGCGCTTCCGTTTTTTCAAGCACTTGACGGATTTGGGCCGTAACGTGGCTGTTACGGGCAGGGATGTTTTGTGCCTATGGCAACCACACGTTTAACGTGAGGATGCTGGATAGGGATAGTAATATTGCGTTCGGGCTGGTCGGCCGAAAACGAGGATTGACCGACAAGCCTGGCACCGAAAGCCGATGAAGGCGCCGCATGAATGCGGTACCTGCAACGAGCTTCCGTGCCGTGTTTGAGTGAACCGGCAGGCGAGTGGCTTCATGAGGATGCCGCCAGCCCGTCAAAGCGGGGAATGATCGGGCGGCTGTTTAGCGGAGGCCGCCCGGTGGAATTGAAAGGCGGCGTTATGCAGATGAATACGATGATGGCGGGCGGGCTCGACAATGGGGATGCGGCACCGCAGGCGTTCGGCTCCATTCGCCAGGAAGTGGGGGAAGCAAAGGCGGAAATGAAGCAGAGCATTTTGTTTGAGCGCGTCAGCGCGCGCTTGAAGGCCCAGGTCGGTCCTGACGTCTATGCCAGCTGGTTTGCCAGGTTGAAGCTGCATTCAGTATCGAAGAGCGTTGTTCGCCTTTCGGTTCCCACGACCTTCCTGAAGTCGTGGATCAACAATCGTTATCTCGACCTTATCACCGGTCTGTTCCAGGCCGAAGATCCGGAAATCATGAAGATCGAAATCCTCGTGCGCACGGCAACGCGCAGCGGCATGAAGGCCGCCGACGAGGTGGTCCAGCCTGAGCCCGCTGCTCCCGCGCAGATGCGCCGTCCGCCGAGCGCCCAGCCGGCTGGCCAGGCCGTCCAGCAGGCGGTTTCGGCCGTTGCCTCCGCAAGACCCGCAAGCCTCGGCACACCGCTGTTCGGCTCGCCGCTCGACAGCCGCTTCACCTTCGATACCTTCGTGGAAGGCAGCTCGAACCGCGTCGCGCTTGCGGCTGCCAAGACGATTGCGGAGGTCGGCTCCGGCGCCGTACGTTTCAATCCGCTCTTCGTCCATTCGACGGTCGGGCTCGGCAAGACCCACCTGCTGCAGGCGATCGCCAATGCGGCGGTGCAGAACCCGCGGGCCCTGCGCGTTGTTTATCTGACGGCCGAATATTTCATGTGGCGCTTCGCCACGGCGATCCGCGACAACGACGCGCTGACGCTGAAGGATTCATTGCGCAACATCGATCTCCTGATCATCGACGACATGCAGTTCCTGCAGGGCAAGATGATCCAGCATGAATTCTGCCATCTCCTGAATATGCTGCTCGACAGCGCCAAGCAGGTCGTCGTCGCCGCCGACCGCGCGCCATGGGAGCTGGAGTCTCTCGATCCGCGCGTCCGCTCGCGCCTGCAGGGCGGCGTTGCGATCGAACTCGACGCGCCGGATTACGAAATGCGCCTCGAAATCCTCAAGCGGCGTCTGGCCGCGGCCCGGCTTGAGGATCCGTCGCTCGAAATTCCGGCAGATCTGCTGCAGCATGTCGCCCGCAACATCACGGCCAGCGGACGCGAACTCGAAGGCGCCTTTAACCAGCTGATCTTCCGCCGCTCCTTCGAGCCGAACCTGTCGATCGAGCGCGTCGACGAATTGCTCGCCCATCTCGTCGGTTCGGGCGAGCCGCGCCGCGTGCGCATCGAAGACATCCAGCGCATCGTCGCCAGGCACTACAACGTCTCGCGCCAGGAACTGGTCTCCAACCGCCGCACCCGCGTCATCGTCAAGCCGCGCCAGATCGCCATGTATCTGTCGAAGACGCTGACGCCGCGCTCCTTCCCCGAGATCGGCCGCCGTTTCGGCGGGCGTGATCACACGACCGTGCTGCACGCCGTGCGCAAGATCGAAGAGCTGATATCAGGAGACACCAAGCTTTCGCACGAAATCGAGCTGCTGAAGCGGCTGATCAACGAATAATTGGTGGATTTTCGAGGGAATTCGACGGCCGGGAGCGATTTCGGCCGTTTTCCTTTATAAGCTTTTTATTCTATACCTCCGGCCATCCGTGCATGTCCGATTTGGAGCGACGCGCATCGGATAAAAACGAAAGCGCCGAAGCGGGCGCGTGGGAGGATATGCATGAGTTTTAAAAAGGTTGCCGTTCTCGGCCTGGGCAAGGTCGGACGGCTGGCGGCGACGCTGTTGCATGAAGGCGGCTTCGAGGTCATCGGTGTCGACGCGCAATTGCCGCTGGGTGAGGTCCCGTTCAAGTGCCGCACCGGCGATATTTCCGACGCTCAGGTGATTGGCGAACTGCTCTCCTCCGTCGAGGCGGTACTCTCCTGCCTTCCCTACCACCTCAATATCGAACTGGCCCGCGCCGCCCATCTTGCCGGCATCCACTATTTCGATCTGACCGAAGACGTTCCGACCACCAATTTCATCATCGAACTGTCGAAGACCGCCCGCGGCCTGATGGCGCCGCAATGCGGACTGGCGCCGGGTTTCGTCGGCATCGTCGGCGCAAGCCTTGCCGACGGCTTCGAGCGCTGCCGCTCGATCCGCATGCGCGTCGGCGCCCTGCCGCAGCATCCCACAGGCCTTCTCGGTTATGCCTTCAACTGGTCGCCGGAGGGCGTCGTCAACGAATATCTGAACGATTGCGAGGTCATCGAGGGCGGTGTGCGCAAGTTGGTCTCGCCGATGGAATGGCATGAGACGGTCTATGTCGGCGGCGTCAAGCTCGAAGCCTTCACGACCTCGGGCGGCCTCGGCACCATGTGCGACACCATGCTCGGCAAGATCGACAATCTCGACTACAAGACCATGCGTTATCCCGGCCATATGGAGCTGATGAACTTCTTCTTCCATGAGCTCCTGATGCGCGACAAGCGCAAACTCGCCGGCGAGATCCTGACCAATGCCAAGCCGCCTGTCGAAGACGATGTCGTCTATGTCCATGTCGCGGCCGAGGGAACGGAGAATGGCAGCCTGCGCCGCAAGGAATTCGTGCGCGCCTATTATCCGATCGAGATTGCCGGCGCGCGCCGCACGGCAATTGCCTGGACGACCTCGGCCTCCGTTGTCGCCGTCATCGAGATGGTCCGCGACGGCCTCCTGCCGGCGACGGGCTTCCTGCACCAGGAGCACATTCCGCTGGAGACGTTCCTGAAGACGCCGACCGGTAGCCTGTTCAAGGCGGGCGCGACCAGCCACGGCTGAGACATGTTTTCCGGCGCGGACGGCGATGTCGCTGCCGCGCCCGGATCAACCTCGTTGGATGTCAGCAGGCGAGATCGGCAACGACGGAATCGAGGATCAGCATGCCCGATGGCGTGCAGCGCAGGCGCGAATTGCCGATCCGCTCGACGAATTTGTGTTCGAGCAGGAATTCCTCGCGCTTCGGGTCGAGCTCACGGCCCGAAAGCTGCTGCCAGCGGGCGAGATCGACGCCTTCCCTCAGCCGCAGTCCCATCAGCAGCAGTTCGTCCGACTGTTCCTCGAAACCGAGCCGCTCCTGGTCGAGAATACCGTGGCCGTCGCGCTCGACCATCTCGAGCCAAGCTTCCGGCTTGCGCTCGGTCGCCGTCGCAAGCTTCTCATGCCCATGCGTCAGCCGGCCGTGCGCGCCCGGACCGATGCCGGCATAATCGCCGTAACGCCAATAGGTCAGATTATGTCGGCTTTCGGCACCCGGCCGGGCATGATTGGAGACCTCGTAGGCGGGCATGCCCTCACGCGCCGTGATCTCCTGCGTCGCCTCGTAGAGCAGGGCCGATTGCTCGCCGTCCGGCACGATCAGCTTGCCTGATTTGTGCAGACCGAAGAAGGGCGTGCCTTCCTCGATGGTCAGCTGATAGAGCGACAGATGGTCGACGGCATAGGAGATCGCTTCCTTAAGTTCCTTCTCCCATTCCTCGACCGTCTGGTCCGGCCGGGCATAGATGAGGTCGAAGGACATGCGCGGGAAGATCTCGCGCGCCAGCCGGATCGCCCTCAGGGCGTCGGCGACGTCATGCAGCCGGCCGAGGAATTTCAGATCGCGATCATCAAGCGCCTGCACGCCGAGCGAGACGCGGTTGATGCCGGCCGCCCGGTAGCCGCGAAACCGTTCAGCCTCGACGCTCGACGGGTTGGCTTCCATGGTGATTTCAATGCCGGCGGGCACATGCCAGTGCCGCGCGATGCCGTCGAGAATGGCATCGACCGTCTCCGGCTTCATCAGCGACGGCGTGCCGCCGCCGAGGAAGATGCTTGTCACCGTCTTCGGACCGCTCATCGCCCGGACTGCCGCCATCTCCTTCAGAAAGGCTGATGCAAAGCGCTCCTGATCCACCGGCTGATGGCGCACATGACTGTTGAAGTCGCAGTAGGGGCACTTCGCCGCGCAGAAGGGCCAATGCACATAGACGCCGAAGCCGGGCTCGCCGGTATCGGGCAGCAGCGCGGCGTCGCGCGAGAGGCTTGGCGTATCGAAATTGCCCACGAACAGATCTTATGCCTCCAGGCAGGTTTCGACGAAAAGTTTGAAGGCACGGGCCCGATGCGACAGCGCCTGCGGCTTGCCGACATTCCAGCCGTGTTTCTCCTCGCCGCTCATTTCTCCGAAGGTGACGGCATAACCCTCGGGCTGGAAAACCGGATCATAGCCGAAGCCTTGGGTGCCGCGCGGCGGCCAGACGACATGGCCTTCCACCTCGCCGCGGAAAAGCTCGGTATGCCCGTCCGGCCAGGCAAGGCAGAGCACGCTGACGAAACGCGCCCCGCGCTGTTCCGGCGTCGTAGCGCCGGCGTCCTGCAGCGCCTTTTCCACCTTGGCCATCGCCATGTCGAAGTCGCGCGTGCCGTCTGCCCTTTCCGCCCAGTTGGCGGTGTAGACGCCGGGATCGCCGCCGAGCGCGTCGACCACCAGGCCGGAATCATCCGAAAGCGCCGGCATGCCGGCGGCATGGGCCGAGGCGACCGCCTTGATCGTCGCATTCTCCTCGAAGCTCGTGCCGGTTTCGTCAGGTTCGACGAAATTCAGTTCGGCGGCCGATTTGGCGGTGAAGCCGAGCGGTCCGATCAACTCCTGTATCTCGCGGATCTTGCCGGCATTGTGGCTGGCGACGACGATGGTTTTGGTTTCGAGCTTGCGCATTCAAATATCCTGTTCGATGCCCCAGATTTTAGCCTCCGCGCATTCCAGGCTGTTGCCGGCAGGGTCGCGGAAATAGATCGAGCGGCCGCCATTTGGCCAATGCACCTCGGATTCGATCGCAACGCCAGCTGCTTTCAGCTGTTCGGCCATCGCATCTATGTTGCGGCTAGATACCCGGAAACAGGCATGGCCTTGCCCGGTCATGCCGTGTGGCGGCACCTGCAGCGCGTCGGGTGCCGGCGGCTTTATCGTTTCCTCGGGGTTGAAGATGAGCAGAACGCCTGGCCCACAGCGGAAGAAGACATGACGGTTGCCGGCGCGGGTGATCTTTTCAAGCCCGAGAACGCCCTCGTAGAACGTCTCGGCCTGATCGAGATCGCGCGCATAGAGCGCCGTTTCCAACATGCCTTCCAGCATGGCGTTCATCCCGCAATCGCCTCTTTCTGCAGGGCGACGAGTTCGCCGATGCCGTTCTTGGCAAGCCGCATCAGCGAGCTGAATTCCTCTTCGCTGAACGGCGTGCCTTCGGCAGTTCCCTGGATCTCGACGATGCCGCCGGCGCCGGTCATGACGAAGTTCGCATCGGTCTCGGCCGAGGAATCCTCGAGATAATCGAGGTCGATGACCGGCTGGCTGGCGAAAACGCCGCAGGAGATGGCTGCGACGTGATCCTTCAGGACCCGGTCGACCTTGATCATGTTGCGGCTTTCCATCCATTTCAGGCAGTCGTAAAGCGCGATCCAGCCGCCGGTGATGGAGGCCGTCCGTGTGCCGCCATCGGCCTGGATGACGTCGCAATCGAGCGTGATCTGCTTTTCGCCGAGCGCCTGCAGGTCGACGACGGCGCGCAGCGACCGGCCGATCAGCCGTTGGATTTCCTGGGTGCGGCCGCCCTGCTTGCCGGCGGCGGCCTCGCGCTTCATGCGCTCGCCGGTCGCCCGCGGCAGCATGCCGTATTCGGCCGTCACCCAGCCCTTGCCGGTGTTGCGCAGCCATGGCGGCGTCTTTTCCTCGAGGCTTGCGGTGCAAAGCACGTGCGTATCGCCGAATTTCACCAGGCAGGAGCCTTCCGCATGCTTGGAAAAATTGCGCTCGAACGAGACCTTGCGCATCTGGTCGGTTTTTCTGCCTGAAGGCCGCATTCTCATCTCCTGGAGTTGTTGACCGCTTCTACGATTGGCGGCGCCCATTTGCAAATTCCCTTTTGCCACGGGTGCGAGTTTGACTATATTTTCGGGAGCATCATCAGCGCGGGTTTGAAAAGGTTCATGGGCATCAGGTCGACGTCGGTTTCGGATGCCGTTGCTGCACTGGACGAGCGCTCCAGGGAAATTTTTCGCCGCATCGTCGAAGGTTATCTCGAAAGCGGCGAGCCGCTCGGCTCGCGCAATCTGTCGCGCCTGCTGCCGATGTCGCTGTCGCCGGCCTCGGTGCGCAACGTCATGAGCGATCTCGAAGAGCTCGGTCTCATCTATTCCCCGCATGTCAGCGCCGGCCGGCTGCCGACCCAGATCGGGCTGCGCTTCTTCGTCGATGCATTCATGCAGATCGGCGATCTCTCCGCCGAGGAGCGCGCCAATATCGATCGCCAGGTGCGGGCCGAAAGCGGCGGCAATCCGGTGGAATCGATGATGAACGAAGCGAGCCGCATGCTTTCGGGCATCTCGCGCGGGGCCGGTCTCGTCATCACCTCGAAAAGCGATCCGGTGCTGAAACATGTCGAGTTCATCCGGCTTGAACCGACAAAGGCGCTCGCTGTGCTCGTCGGCGATCATGACCAGGTGGAAAACCGCATCATCGAACTGCCGGCGGGCGTCACCTCCTCGCAGCTGACGGAGGCGGCGAATTTCCTCAACGCGCACATGTCCGGCCAGACGCTGCCGGAGCTGCGCAAACAGTTAAGCCGGCTGAAGGATGATGTCCGTCACGAACTCGATGCGCTCTCGCGCGATCTTGTCGAGCGCGGCATCGCCGTCTGGGCCGGCAGCCCGGACGAGGGAAAGCCTGCTCAGCTGATCATCCGCGGCCGCGCCAACCTGCTCGAAGGCCTCGCCGGCGCCGAAGATCTCGACCGGCTGCGCATGCTGTTCGACGATCTCGAAAAGAAGGACAGCCTGATCGAGCTTCTCAACCTCGCCGAAAGCGGTTCGGGCGTGCGCATCTTCATCGGCTCGGAAAACAAGCTCTTCTCGCTGTCCGGCTCGTCGCTCATCGTCGCGCCCTATCGCGACGACGACGACCGGATCGTCGGCGCCGTTGGCGTCATCGGCCCGACGCGGCTCAATTATTCCCGTATCGTGCCGATGGTGGATTATACCGCCCAGCTCGTCTCCCGCCTGTCGCGCAATCCGCTTTGATGTCATCACTGACGAAGCCGCGGAATTTTCGCTTCTTCGTCACGCAGACTTGATTTTTTCCGGTCAAACCTCGATATCGGGCGCATCTGAAAATACCAACCGGAGACCGTCATGACCGATGAAACGACGAAAAACGGACCTGACGCAACTGCGGCCAACGCCGCAGCCGACGCTGCCGTCAACGTCGAGACTGCCACTGTCGGGCAGGAGGAGGCAAACCAGCCGGATCCGCTCGACCTCCTGAAGGCCGAGAATGCCGAGCTGCGTGACCGCTATCTGCGCCTTGCCGCCGAGATGGATAATCTGCGCCGCCGCACCGAGCGCGAGGTCAAGGATGCGAAATCCTATTCCGTCGCCGGTTTCGCCCGGGACATGCTCGCCGTCTCGGACAATTTGCGCCGGGCGCTGGACGCCATCTCTCCGGAGACCAAGGCCACGGCCGATGCCGGCCTCACCACGCTGATCGAAGGTGTGGAGATGACCGAGCGCTCGATGCTCTCGGCGCTGGAGCGCCACGGCGTTCGCAAGCTGGAGCCGGTTGGCCAGAAATTCGATCCGAATTTCCATCAGGCGATGTTCGAGGTGCCGAACTCCGAAGTGCCGAACAATACCGTCGTCCAGGTCGTGCAGGCCGGCTTCACCATCGGCGAACGCGTCCTGCGCCCGGCCATGGTCGGCGTTGCCAAGGGGGGCCCGAAGCCGGTCGAGGCCGAAATCAATTCCGTCTTCGACGAGAAGGACGCCTGAGGTCGTTTTCCTTCTCCGCCTCGGAGAAGGAAGAAAATTCAGATGCGGGCGAAGCGTTCGATCAGCAGATCGAAGAAGCCGTCCGCATCGACGGTGCGCATGACCTTGGCATTGCGCTTGCGCTCGGTCACATGCCACCAGTCGACGACAGTCATCCCGACGGTGAGTTCGGACTGGACCTCGATTTCGACATTGCAGTCGCGGCCCTGAAAAAGCTCTGGTTTCAGCAGATAGGCGACAACCGTTGGGTCGTGCAGCGGCCCGCCGTCGGAACCGTATTTTTCGATGTCGAAGCGCTCGAAGAATTCCAACATTTCGACCATGGCCTTTGCCGGCGCCGTGCCGATCTCGGCCATGCGCTTGACCCGGTCCTTGCGGGTCAGCAGCTGGTGCGTCACGTCGAGCGGCATCATCACGATCGGAACGCCCGAGCGGAAAACGATGTCGGCCGCCTCGGGATCGACATAGATGTTGAATTCGGCGGCCGGCGTAATATTGCCGCCCTCGAAAAAGCCACCGCCCATCATCACCAGTTCGCGGATGCGGGGGATGATGTCGGGCGCCTTCTCAAAGGCCATGCCGATATTGGTGAGCGGCCCGAGCGTGCAGAGCGTCACCGCGCCTTCCGGCTCGCGACGCAGCGTCTCGATGATGAAATCGACGGAATGGCCGGGCTGCAGCGCCATAGTCGGTTCATCGAGAACTGGGCCGTCGAGGCCGGTCTTGCCGTGGACATGTTCTGCCGTCACCAGCTTGCGGGCGATCGGCTTGTCGGCGCCGGCGAAAACCTTCACATCCGTGCGGCCGCAGAGCTCGCAGACGATGCGCGCGTTGCGGCTGGTGAATGACAGCGGCACGTTGCCGGCGACCGTCGTGATCCCCAGCAGCTCGAGCTCATCGGGGCTGCCGAAAGCCAGCATGATGGCGGCCGCGTCATCCTGGCCGGGATCGGTGTCGATGATGATCTTTCTCGCGCTTGCCATTTCAATCATCCCGTTCTCACCATGCCGCTTGTCCCGGCAGACACCATCTCTTCATTTCCCGTCACAAATCGGCACATTCCGCGCGGGCATGTTTTGATGCGAGGCAGCAGGTCCTTTGTCAAGCAAGGAGGCAGGCGCCGCCGTTCGAAATTGACAGATGTTTAAATCGCGGAGGATCGGCGCGCCTTGCAGCGCCGTGATCATGCCCCCATATTAGCGGCATCCGGATGCTGCACTTTTAGGTCCGGGATGGTCGCTTGCATCAAGGACTTGAAAAGAGATGAGCCGCATTACCCCTTTCGCCAGCCCTTTGCTTCTGGGCTTCGACGCTATGGAAAAGACGCTGGAGCGCATTTCCAAGGCGAGCGACGGATACCCGCCTTACAATATCGAACGTATCGCCGCCGACAGCGGCGCGCCCGAGCGTCTGCGCATCACCCTTGCCGTTGCCGGTTTCAGCGAGGAGGAGCTTGATGTCTCCACCGAGGAGAATCAGCTTGTCATCCGCGGCCGCCAGGTGGAGCAGGGCGAGCGGGATTATCTTTATCGCGGCATCGCCGCTCGCCAGTTCCAGCGCACCTTCGTGCTGGCCGACGGCATGCAGGTCCTTGGCGCCGGCCTGAAAAACGGTCTGCTCTCCGTCGATCTAATTCGACCCGAACCCGCCCGCATGGTCAAGAAAATTAACATTTCGGTCTCACAGTAGCACAACGGTTTCCAAAACCGTTGGTCCCTTCTTCCGGAGGAACAGGAATGTTGATGAAAGAAGCCACGTCTCACTTGACCAAATCCGAGCTTGCCCACATCGGCAACGGCGAGGTCGCCTACATCAGAAAGATGCGCACCGAAGAGGTCGCCAAGTGCTTTCCAGAGGCGCCGGATATCGATCCGAACGTCGATCTCTGGGCACTCTTCGGCGCCGACGGCACGCCGATTCTGCTGACGGACAACCGTTCCAGCACGTTCTTCAAAGCGGCCGAGGACGAATTGAAGACGGTCAGCCTGCACTGACCGTCAAGACCGTCTGCTACGTTTCACTGCTTGCGGTGCACGGTCGCTCTATTCGTTTTCGCTGCGGTCGGGACGGATGTCGCGACATTATCGCCAATCGAACCACGGCGTCAGCAAGCCCGTCTTGCGCCGATAGGCTTCATATTCGGATGCCAGCGGTGATAGGGCGAATTTCCTCTCCTCGTTGCGGGCTGCAATCACGTAGACAACCGTAAAAAATAAGACCGGCAGGATCGACCATATCGACCAAGATGCCAGCGCCCACCCCGACCAGAAGAGCAGGTAGGACGTGTAAAAAGGGTGCCGCAGGTAGCGATAGGGACCGTCGGTGACAAGACTATCTGGGTGATCGAGGGTGAACACAAAGCGCAACCTGGCCTCTCGCGACGCCGACACCGCCCACCAGAACAAGCCCGCCGACCCGATTTCAAATCCCAGTCCGACTACCTGTACCCATAGCATCTGCGTCCCGGACCAAACCAGGTACAGGAAAAACGCCGTCGTCGCGATGACGACGACGGTGATCAGCTTTGCTCCGGCTTCCATCTTCGGCGAGTTGAAGTGGCCTCGCAACGACCACGCGTAGAACCCGACGACACTCAGGCTGGTGATCGAAATAACAAAGTCCAGAAGAAATTGCATCGTGATGTCCACCTTGAAAGGTTGGTTGCAATTGCTGCTGCGACAGACCTAACCCGTATACAACGCCAAGGCAAATGATTGTGTATTGATGCATAACCGCACCGAAACGTGTCGTGATTGCACGACCTGGTTCAGATCTGGTTTACGATGATCATGCACCTGCCATAGATATTTTCGTGCAAGACTTTGGCTGCGCGTTAGGGGTCGCAGTTTATGGACATATTTCACTGTACAATCGACACCAGCCACGGCGCTGTGCGCATCAGTGACACTATTGATGGCGCTGCACCACTGGTTATGATACACGGTTCGGGCAGCTCACGGACGGTCTTTTCACAGCAACTACACAGCCATTTGTCCCGGAATTGGCGTCTGATTGCGCTCGATCTTCCGGGACATGGCGAATCGAGCGACGCTCGAGATCCGCAGTCAACTTACACCGTCACCGGTCTTGCCGACTGCATAGGAGAGGTGGCAGCCCGCCTGGGACTTCATCGCTTTCCCGTGCTGGGATGGTCGCTTGGCGGTCACGTCGCGATTCAGATGGCGGGCAGCAGCAACGGCATTTCGGGCCTGATGTTGTGCGGCACGCCACCGATCCACAGCGGTCTCCTCGGAATGCTGCGGGGATTCCATCCATCATTTGATATTCTTCTGGCATCAAAAGAGAACTTTACATCGCGTGATGTGGAGCGGTTTCAGTCTCTTTGCTTTGGAGACACGAGTAACCCCTCCTTTCGCGATGCCATAGCGCGCGCGGACGGGAGACTAAGGAGCGTTTTTTCTCGCGCAATGTTGCGGGGGCAGGGGGTGGATCAGCGCCGCACCGTCGAACAGGCTGATATACCCATTGCTTTTGTGAATGGATTTTATGACCCCTTTGTCAAACTCAGCTATTTTTCGGGCCTGAACATCCAGTTGCTCTTCGAAGGCAAAGCGCATGTAATAGAAGGGGCTGGACACGCGCCCTTCTGGGAGAAGCCGGAGAGCTTCAACTCGATGCTCGACCGGTTCCTGAACACAGTCGCCGCTCATGAAGCCAATACCGATCTGAAAAATCAACACTGTCGCCGCAGTGGAAGCCAGATATAGGATCATCAACGATGAAACCAAGGCTTTGGCCATCACCTATTGGCGGCGACTCTCTCCGCCGGATTGTCGTGTCGGAAACGTGACCCTCTCGCGCTGATAGGCTTCTGATGCATAGCAGCCTGGTTCAGATTGCGGATTTGGCAAACGGTGTCGATCGGCGGGCCGCCCATGTCCGCTTGTGGGCGCATAGCGGTCGTCCACCTGAAATGAACTGATAGTCCGCTTCGGACCGAAAGCCGTCAGGTAGGCCACTTGAGGCTTGATTGAGATCTCCCGTGCGTGACGGAGCTCTCTTACGCGAACCGGACCGCTGATCGCGCGCGCCTTTGCCGCAACCTCTTCGCGATCACGAGGAGGTTGAGACGTTTCCAGCGAATCGAGCAGCTCGCGGGCACAGGCCGTGATCGAACTGACCGCGTGCTCGAATGCGAGCTCATTGCGCTTCGACGGTTTGGTCGTTCCGCTCACCTTGCGCACGAACTGGAGCGCGGCATCGTGGACCTCGTCGTCCGTCGCTGGCGGATCGAAATTGAAAAGGGGTTTATATTTCGGCACATGACATGCTCCCGGTCATTTTCTCCCTTCCATTTGAGCGGAGGGTGGCCAGCACGGAAATAGTCGCGTCAGCGGCAATTGCAACCGTTCCACGGCGGAACTCTACGCGCCACAAGTGAGAGCGTAGCGCGTTCAGTTCGGTTTGTTGTCGTCGTCGGTTTTAGAGCCGGATGCCGGAAATTGCCGACCGCCTCAGATCTTCGCGAAGGTCAGATACGCCGAAGACCGGCCCTCGCGCCGCGCCTTGGCCTCATAACGTGTGCTCGGCCAGCCCTCGTAGGGCGTCAGCCAGTCGGCCGCATTGTCGGCGATCCAGTCGAAGCCGCCATGGTCGCGGCATTTGATCAGCGTCCAGTTCACATAGGTGTCGATATCGGAGGCGAAGCAGAACAGGCCGCCGGGCTTCAGCACGCGGTGAAAGCGGTCGAGATTGGTCTTCGAGACGAAGCGGCGTTTCCAGTGCTTCCGCTTCGGCCAGGGATCGGGATAGAGCAGATCGATCTGGTCGAGCGACGCGTCCGGCAGCCAGTCGAGCAGCTGCGTCGCATCGTCGTTGTAGACACGGATATTGCGCGCGCCCGTCTCGCCGATACGCGACAACAGCTTCTGCATGGAGTTGACGAAGGGCTCGACGCCGATGAAGCCGGTCGAAGGCCTTTCCAGGGCACGGCGCATCAGATGCTCGCCGCCGCCGAAACCGATTTCCAGCCGCAACGTTTCGACAGGAACCGGAAAGAGAGAGGTCAGCGGCTCCGGAGGAGCCGCCGAGAGGTCGACGAGGAATGCCGGGAGCAGGCTGTTTAGCGTCTCGGCCTGCTGCTCGCGCAGGGCCTTGCCCTTGCGGCGACCGAAAAAGGCTTCGGTCGCCCGTCCCCGGCGTTCCATATCCGTCATGCAGCGACCTTGGTCTTGACGGCTTCCTTCAGCGCCTTGACGAGGTCGGTGCGCTCCCAGGAGAACGAGCCGTCACGGCCGGCCTTGCGGCCGAAATGACCGTAGGCCGAGGTCTTGGCGTAGATGGGCTTGTTGAGGTCGAGGTGACGACGGATGCCCGACGGCGACAGGTCCATATTCTGGCGGATCGCCGCTTCGACCTGGTCTTCCGACACACCCCTGCCGGTGCCGTGCAGGTCGACGTAGATCGACAGTGGCTGCGCGACGCCGATGGCGTAGGAGAGCTGGATCGTGCAGCGGTCGGCGAGGCCGGCGGCCACGACGTTCTTGGCGAGGTAGCGGGCGGCATAGGCGGCCGAACGGTCGACTTTGGTCGTGTCCTTGCCGGAGAATGCGCCGCCGCCATGCGGAGCCGCACCGCCATAGGTGTCGACGATGATCTTGCGGCCGGTCAGGCCCGCATCGCCGTCCGGTCCGCCGATGACGAACTTGCCGGTCGGATTGATGTACCACTTGCAATCCTCGGCGATCTTCAGTTCGCCGAGCGCTTCGCGGATATAGGGTTCGACGACGGCGCGGACCTTCTTGGAATCCCAGCTCTCGTCGAGATGCTGGGTCGAAAGCACGATCGAGGTTGCTTCCGACGGCTTGCCGTCGACGTAACGCACGGTTACCTGGCTCTTGGCGTCGGGGCCGAGCTTGGCGACTTCACCGTCGCCCTTCTTGCGGGCGGCCGCCAGCAGCTGCAGGATCCTGTGGGAATAATAGATCGGCGCCGGCATCAGGTCCGGCGTTTCCTTGCAGGCGTAACCGAACATGATGCCCTGGTCGCCGGCGCCTTCGTCGCCCTGCTGGTCGGCGGCGCTGTCGACGCCCTGGGCAATATCGGCCGACTGCGAGTGCAGGAGCACGTCGATCTTTGCCTTCTTCCAGTGGAAGCCGTCCTGTTCGTAGCCGATATCCTTGATGGCGCGGCGAGCAGCGGCCTTGAACTTCGAGGGATTGATGACGTCCTTGCCGTCCTTGTCCTTCTTCATCAGGCTCGGCGGAAGGCGGACTTCGCCGGCGATGACGACACGGTTGGTCGTTGCCAGCGTTTCGCAGGCAATGCGCACACCCCACGGATTGACGCCGGTCTTGGCCGCTTCGCGGTACACCAGATCAACGATCTCGTCGGAGATGCGGTCACACACTTTGTCCGGATGACCTTCGGCAACAGATTCGCTGGTAAAGAGATAATTCGCGCGCATTCCGGGATTCCCCTCAAAGAATAAAAGCCAGCTAGTAGGTACTCAGTTCGAGCGCCGATGACAAGCGCACAAGGACATAAATATATCTTTATATCTGCGGCGAAGTGACAAATTTTGCCGCAAAAACACAAAAAAAGCGGTCTTTCGACCGCCTTTCTATTTCGCAATAAGAGCTGGATCAGTCAGCGTCGGCTTCGGCAGCGAGCGCCTTGACCAGTTCCACGACCTTGCGGCGAACCTTGGGATCGGAAATCTTGACGAAGGCGCGGTTGAGCTGCAGGCCCTCCGAGGAGGAGAGGAAGTCTACGACGTAATTCGAGCTGGAGGCTTCGGCCATGCCGCCGGCGGCGCCGGCATGTTCGCCGGGCGCATCCTCGAAGAAGAAGGAGACCGGAACATTGAGGATGCTCGAGATGTTCTGCAGACGGCTTGCGCCGACACGGTTGGTGCCCTTCTCATATTTCTGGATCTGCTGGAAGGTGATGCCGAGGCTTTCGCCAAGCTTTTCCTGGCTCATGCCCAACATCGTTCGGCGAAGGCGAATGCGGCTGCCAACATGGATGTCGATCGGATTCGGTTTCTTCTTATTTTCAATCATGGTCGTGCCCTAGCTACGAATTTCTGTTTCCAACCGGCATGCCCCTGATCCATCCCAAAACGCCACGTTGTAAGCGGCGGGAACCCGCCGATAAACATACGTTAAGAACGCCGATTGACACCACTATGCAATTTTAGGGGTTTTTGGTCAATTCAACCCTAAAATAAAACCTCCGCGTGAAATTAGCGCAATCAATATCAAGAGTGCTTCGGTCAACCAGAAGTATGCCTGAAGGGGGTATGAGGTTCCGAACCCATTGCCGAACCCATCAACAGTTGCATCAATAAAGCCGGTCTCACCAAGATCGAGGCCTGCGATGATTTCCCCGTGCGCGTTCACGAGTGCCGATATGCCGTTGTTGGCGTCGCGAATCAGCGGCAGGCCGGTCTCGACTGCCCGCACCCGCGCCTGCTGAAAATGCTGGTAGGGTCCGGGCGTGATGCCGAACCAGGCATCGTTGGTGAGGTTGAGGAGCGCGTTGGCATCCACGATGTCGCCGGTCATTTCGCCCGGAAAGATGATCTCGTAGCAGATCAGCGGATAAAGATTGAGGCCGCCCGGCAGCGCCAGCAGGTGCCGACTTGCGGCGGCCGAAAAGCCGCCCGGTATCTCGACGACATTCTGGATGCCGAGTTCGGTGAGGATGTCCTCGAAGGGCAGATATTCGCCGAAAGGCACGAGATGCACCTTGTCGGAGGCGGCGATGATCTGGCCGCGGCCGTCGATCACATAGATGGAATTGTAGTAGCGCACCGGGGTGCCGGGCCCCATCTCCTCGGCGCGCACCGCGCCGGCGATCAGGATCTGGTCGTCGTCGAGCGTATCGGCGATCCGCGTCAGGGCATCCTGGTTGTCGGTGAGGATGAAGGGGATCGAGGTTTCCGGCCAGACGATGATGTTGGGTTTGCGGCCGCCATTCCTGGGCGCCTCGGCGGAAAGCTTCAGATGCGTCTCGAAGATCGCATTGCGATCGGCGTCGTTATCCATCTTCGCCGCCTGGTCGATATCAGGCTGCACCAGCCGCACCACGGGCCGCTTGTCCTCAGGCAACGGCGCGGGCCGCTGCGCCAGATAGAGAGCGTAGACGCCGTAGCCGAGATGGGCGGCAAATAGCAGGGTGGCGAGCGCAATTCCAGGCTTCGCGCCCTGTCGCGTCCCGATCAGCGCCGGGGCGGAAAAGACGAAGACGGCAAGTGTCGTCACCCCCATCGCGCCGATCACATGCGCCGACTGCATCATCAGCGGAACGGGCATCAGGCCATAACCGATGGCATTCCAGGGAAAGCCGGTGAGGATCGTGCTTCGAAGCCATTCCATCAGGCCGAAGCCGGCCGCAAGTGCGGCGATCCGTCCCATGCCGTCGGACCAGACGGTCCGGGCAAGTGCAGTCGCCAGCCCGTAGAAGACCGCAAGGCCGGCCGGCAGTCCGAGGACTGCCAGGGGCAGTGCCCAGGCAAATTCCTCCGAATCGACCAGCAAGGCGTGACCGATCCACCAGAGGCCGGCGACGAAATAACCGAAGCCGAACAGCCAGCCGATGGCAAAGGCCGGCCATAGCCTGCCGATCAGGCCGCTTTCAGGAGAAGCCGCCGTCCCGTCGATCAGCCAGACGAGCAGCGTGAAGGAGAAAAACATCGCCGCGAAAAAGCCGAAAGGCGGCAGCGCCAGCGCGGCGAATGCTCCAGCGGCGACGGCCAGCAACGACCGTTTTACCCCCCAGACGAGGATAACCCTGTCCGCAAGCCGCTCCATGCGCACTCCCATCAAACCGCGAATCAACCCATTCGCAGTCTTTCAAAAAAGCGGCTCTTTGTCCTGTTCCGCATCGGCCCGAAAGGTGATTCCGATTTCCGTACAGATGCCTAGTTGGTGGTCGATTCGGCCGGCCGGTCGTCGCCGGTCTCGGATCCGGGTGTGATGTCGCCAGCCTCCTTGACGCGGCGGCGGATCGCGTGGCGCTTACGGGTGATGCGCAGCCGCTTGATGCGGCGCGGATCTGCGTCGAGGATGTGGAATTCGAAGTTCGGCAGGGCCTGAACGACTTCGCCGCGGACGGGGATGCGGCCGAGCGCGGAGAAGATCAACCCGCCCAGCGTGTCGACCTCGTCGACCTGTTCGCTGATGTCGAAATCCGGTCCGATCGCTTCGGCGATCTCTTCCAGCTCGACACGGGCGTCGGCGACGAAGACGTCTTCGGCGACGCGCTTGAACATCACCTCTTCGTCGTCATGTTCGTCGTCGATGTCGCCGACCACCATCTCGACGATGTCCTCATGCGAGGCGAGCCCGTCGGTGCCGCCATATTCGTCGATGACGAGCGCCATCTGCGTACGGTTCACCTGCATCCGGCGCAAGAGGTCGGAGGCCAGCATCGACGGCGGCACGAACAGGATCTTGCGGATGATGCCGGCTTCGGCCAGCGTCTTCTGCAGATCGACCCGGGCAAGATCGAAATTCGGCTTGGTCGAGCGCGGCGGCTTTTGAATGTTCTCCGGCGCGACCTCGATCGCCGGCGCTGCAGCGGCCGGCTTTGCCGGGCCGCGGCGCTTGTTGCGCGCCTGCTTGGCGACATAGGAGAGCAGGTCGCGGATATGCACCATGCCGCGCGGGTCGTCGAGCGTATCGGCATAAACAGGCATGCGCGAGCGGCCGGATTCCTCGAAAAGGATCATCAGCTCGCCAATGGTGATGTTCTGGTCCACCGCCTCGATATCGGCGCGCGGCACCATCACGTCGGCGACGCGCACCTCGCGAAAGCGCAGGATATTGTGCAGCATCGCCCGTTCGTCGGGCGAAAAAGCGTCGTCGCCGGCCGCATCGGTCATCAGCGCATCGGCAAGATCCTCGCGCAGTCGCGAGCCCTGCTGCGGGCGGAGAATGCGGGCGGCGCGCGACCAGAAGGATTGGGATCGGCCGGATGGCCGACTACTACTGCCGACCTCATCCGAAGAAGAGGATGATTCGGAGTCCTTGGCGTCTGCCGCCGGCTTCGTCGTAAAGTCGCTCATGGTTCCATTTTAAGGTCTTGACCCTCGTAGGGATCAGATAGGCCGAGCTGCGCCAAAATGCGAGTCTCCAGCGCCTCCATAATTTCGGCTTCGGCATTATTCATATGGTCGTAGCCGAGAAGATGCAAGAAACCGTGCACCAGCAGATGGGTCAGGTGGTCGTCGAAGCTCTTTTCGAGTTCCTGGGCTTCCCGCTCCACCGTCTCCCGGGCGATGATGATGTCGCCGAGCATCGGCCCGGGCAGCTTGCCCCGCTGAACCGGAAAGGCCGGGAAGGAGAGCACATTGGTCGCCTTGTCCTTGCCGCGCCATTCGGCGTTGATGTCCTGGATCGAGGCGTCGTCGGTAAAGACCAGCGAAACCTCGGGCGGCATCGTCGGAAAGGGCTGCTTCTCATTGTCGCGCAGATAGACCGCGGCAGCTCCGAGCACGCGCTCGCAAAAAACCAGCAGCGTTTCCTCGCCGGGCCAGCCGATGTCCTCGATGCTGATCTGGATATCGAGTTCGGCCATCAGCCCTGCCGACCGACGTCTTCGGCTTCGACAAGATAGGTGGCGTCATAGGCTCTGACGATGCGGCCGACCAGCGGATGACGCACGACGTCGGTGTCCTTGAAGCGCACGATCGAGATGCCCTCGACGCCGTTCAGCAGCTCCAGGGCCTCGACGAGGCCGGATTTGACGCCGCGCGGCAGGTCGATCTGGCTCGGGTCGCCGGTGACGATCATGCGGGCATTTTCGCCGAGGCGCGTCAGGAACATCTTCATCTGCATCGACGTCGTGTTCTGCGCTTCGTCGAGGATGATGGCGGCGTTGGCGAGCGTGCGGCCGCGCATGAAGGCGAGCGGGGCGATTTCAATGACGCCGGCGGTGATCGCCCGATCGACCTTGTCGGCCGGGATCATATCGTAGAGCGCATCATAGAGCGGGCGAAGATAGGGGTCGACCTTTTCCTTCATATCGCCGGGCAGGAAGCCGAGGCGCTCGCCGGCCTCGACGGCCGGGCGCGACAGGATGATCTTTTCGACCGCGCCGCGCTCCAGCATCTGGGCGGCATGGGCGACGGCGAGATAGGTCTTGCCGGTGCCGGCCGGGCCGACGCCGAAGACAAGCTCGGCGCGCTCCAGCGCCCTGATATAGGCGTCCTGCGTCGGCGTGCGAGCGATGATCGTCTTCTTGCGCGTCGAAATCTGCGCCATTGTCAGCTTGGCCTTGCGCTCCATGGTGGGAAGGCTGAGCTGATCGTCGGCGGCGACCGCCATGCGGATTGCGCCCTCGACGTCGGATCGTTCCACGCTGCCGCCTTTCTGAAGCTTTTCATAGAGATAATCGAGCGTGCGCCGCGCCTGATTGGTGGTCACGACATCGCCCGATATGACGACGGAATTGCCGCGCGCCCGCGCATCGATGTTCAGCCGCTCCTCGAGCAGCTTGAGGTTTTGGTCGAACTGGCCGAAGAGTTCGCTGGCGAACCGATTGTTCTCGAACGTCAGGACGAAGTGATTGGTGTCGCTCGGCGTGCGGGGGTGGCGCGGTGAAGAAGAAACCAATTCTTGTCCGTTCAAGCGGTCGGGCTCCTTGGGTTAAACCGCAGCCTCTGCGCGTTCGGCAAACAGGCTGTTCGTTCCGGTTCCGGTGATTCGCACTTTGATAATGTCACCGATTTGCGATGCTTTTGCATCAACATTCACGGATTGAAGCCAGGGAGAACGTCCGATCAGCTGGCCCGGCATGCGGCCCGGCTTTTCGAGCAGCAGATCGATCTCCTTGCCGATGCAGGATTCGGCAAATTCCTGCTGCTGCTTCAAAAGAAGCGCTTGCAGGCGTTCCAGCCGTTCTGCCTTGATTTCTTCCGGCACCTGGTCCTTCAGTTCCGCGCCGGGGGTGCCCGGCCGTGTCGAGTATTTGAACGAGAAGGCCTGCGCGTAGCGCACCTCCTCCACAAGCCTCAGTGTATCCTCAAAATCCGCGTCTGTCTCCCCCGGAAAGCCGGTGATGAAATCGCCCGACAGCGCGATGTCGGGCCGCACGGTGCGGATGCGGTCGATCAGACTGAGATATTCGGCGGCCGTGTGGCGCCGGTTCATCGCTTTCAGAATGCGGTCGGAGCCCGACTGCACCGGCAGGTGCAGATAGGGCATCAGCGCCCGGAGGTCGCGATGCGCCTCGATCAGCCGGTCGTCCATGTCGCGCGGATGGCTGGTGGTGTAGCGCAGTCGGGCAAGGCCGGGGATTTCGGCAAGACGGTACAGCAGGTCGCCGAGGCTCCATGCCTCGCCCCGCGGTCCGGCGCCGTGCCAGGCATTGACGTTCTGGCCGAGCAGGGTGATTTCGCGCACCCCGGCTTCGACCAGCTTTTCGGCTTCCTCGACGATCTGGGAAACCGGCCGCGACACTTCCGAGCCGCGTGTGTAGGGCACGACGCAGAAGGTGCAGAACTTGTCACAGCCCTCCTGCACCGTCAGGAAGGCGGTAACGCCGCGGGCGCGGATCTTGCGGCTCTCGGCAATCGGCAGATGTTCGAACTTGTCCTCGATCGCATATTCGGTGTCGACGACGCGCTGGCCCTCTTTGGCCCGGCGCAGTGCTTCCGGCAGGCGATGATAGGTCTGCGGGCCGATGACGACGTCGACGGCGGGCGCCCGGCGCAGGATCTCCTCGCCTTCGGCCTGGGCGACGCAACCGGTGACGCCGATCATCATCTCCTGGCCGTCTGCTGCCTTCTTCTTCTTCATCTCGCGCAGCCTGCCGAGTGCGGAATAGACCTTCTCGGCCGCCTTTTCGCGGATATGGCAGGTGTTGAGAAGGACGAGGTCGGCCTCTTCCATGTCTTCCGTCGGCTCGTAGCCGTCGCGGGCGAGCGCATCGCTCATGCGCGTGGAATCATAGACGTTCATCTGGCAGCCATAGGTCTTGATGAAAACCTTGCGGCTGTTGGAGCCGTCACGGAGCATCGGCTCCGGGGCCTGGAGAAGGGCGCTGTCCTGTGTCATGGCGGCTATGTAGTGGTTTTTGCCGTCCGAGAAAATCAAAATCTTGTTTTAGCAGCCGCGCAAAAGTGTGCAGCGACACTGCGGCAGCGACATGCGCGAAAACCAGGAGCGCAAGCGCAAGGGGCGCATCTCAAAGATCGCGGTGCGCTTCAGGAAATTTCCCGCCCGCGCAGGCGGCTGTTCAGGAGGTTGCGGATGCGCGAGGCGATCGTCGCGCTCACCACCTTGCGGTTGGTGTCGGCGCGGTATTCTACCGCTTCGCCGAAGGAAACCTCCGCGTCGAGAGCGCCGCATCTGACGATGTCGATCAGGTGCGGCAAGAGCTCGATATCGCCCGGCCACGCGGCGAGCGGCCTGTGATAGCGTCCCATGGGGATTCCGTGCACCCTTGTATAGGCGATCGCCACCGGCTGCACCACGACTGTTCCCGTCGGCGAGGCGGGCACCGCCATCGCGGCGGCGCCGAACAGCGAGGATTTGACCTCCAGCAGCCGGTTGCCGTCCGAGGTCGTGCCCTCGGGAAAGAGCACGACGATTTCGCCGTCGGCCATGCGGCCGGCGATCTCATTAGCCTGATGGCCGGTTTTGCGCCTCTCCTCGCGCACGACGAAGACGCTTTTCTGCAGCTTGGCGAGCGTGCCGAAGATCGGCCAGTCGGCCACCTCGATCTTGGCGATGAAGGCGACGTCGGCCACGGCCGACATCACCATGATATCCATCCAGGACGAATGGTTGGAGCAGAGCATCAGCGGCCGACGGTCTTCCAGTCTGCCCGTCACCCGGACGCTGATGCCAAGACAATAACAGATGATACGGTGCCAGACGCGCGGAAGTCTGCGGCGCAGCCGCCAGTCGAAACGCAGGGCCAACACCTGCAGCGGCATGAGCACGATGCTGACGGCAAGGATCACGACCGCAGCGAAGGCAATGCGCAGCCAGGCGATCAAATGCGGCACTCCCGGGCTGCCATCGCTTCAGAGATCTTCCTTCTTCAACGGAATGCCGTAGAGCTCCAGGCGGTGGTCGACCAGCTGGAAGCCGTGCTCGCGGGCGATGCGCTCCTGCAGCGCCTCGATCTCCGGCGAACGGAATTCGATGACCGTGCCGGTCTTCAGGTCGATGAGGTGGTCATGATGCTCTTCCGGCACCGTTTCGTAGCGCGAGCGCCCGTCGCGGAAGTCGTGGCGGGCGATGATGCCGGCGTCCTCGAACAGTTTGACGGTGCGATAGACCGTCGAGATCGAGATCTTCGCATCGACCTTCACCGAACGGCGGTAAAGCTCTTCGACGTCAGGATGGTCTTCCGACTCTTCGAGGATGCGTGCGATCACGCGGCGCTGCTCGGTCATGCGCATGCCGCGTTCGGCGCAAAGCTCCTCAAGGGTCTTGGCTACATCGGTCATGGCCGCCTCTAGAGATATTCGTCTTTCGACATGCCTGCACGGCGTTCGTGCCGGTGCGGATGTCATCTTTCTGCCACGGAACTATCGAAGAACGCGCTTCATGACAAGCGCCGTGGAGCGGGCGCCGTTTTCCTGCTTGTAGTAGCCTTGGCGCTCGCCGACCTTTTCAAAGCCGAGCTTGCGGTAGAGGCCGAGCGCGGCCGTATTGCCGCTGTCGACCTCGAGAAACATGCTCTCGCCGCCACGCGCGCGCGCCTCGCGCATCGCCGCCTGCATCAGCCGCCAGCCGAGGCCTGAGCGGGCGACCTTCGCCTGCACGGCGATCGTCAGGATCTCCGCCTCGCCGGCGACCTCACGCGCAAGGATAAAGCCGGGAAGCGGTTTTTTCAGGATGGCATTGGTCTGGCGCGCGACGAAGCCGAAAACAGTCTCCTGCGACAGCAGGCTGTGGAATTCGCCGTCGCCCCAGGGCCGGGCGAAACGCTCGCCATGCAGGACGGCGACGTCACGGCAATCCTCGCGCTCCATGGCGATGATCTCGAATTCCGGCTTCAGCGTCAGATAGGCTTCCAGCATCGTCACACTCGTCGCGCAATCGCATATCCGGCCTGCGGCTTGGCATCCGGTCCGCGCAGATAAAGGGGTTTGGGCTTTCCGGCATCGGCAGGGGCGGCAGCCCCCAGACGCGCGACAATCGAAATCGGAAAGACGTTGGGGTGATCGCCACGGGTGCCGGCCTTCAGGAGCGGCGTTGCCGAACCGGTGATTTCACCATCGAAGCCGGCGGCGAAAGCCTGGGCCTCGGCGAGACTTGCCGCCCGCGGCTGATCGAGCGGGGAACCATCGGCTGCGAAGGACTGGAGATAGATTTCGTCCCGCTTGGCGTCCATCGCCGCCAGCACGGCGCGGCCGGGCGTCTTCTCACGCTGCGCGGCGGCCATCACCTCGAGCGTGGTGACGCCGACGACGGGCACATTGAGGGAAAGCGCAAAACCGCGGGCTGCGGCAACGCCGACGCGGATACCGGTAAAGGAGCCGGGGCCGATGGTGACGGCAAGGCGGTCGATCTGAGAAAGTGTCACTCCCGCCTGATCCAGCGCGCGATCGACGATACCGATCAGATGTTCAGCATGCCCCTTGCCGATCATGTCCGATGCCTCCCCCAGCACCGTATTCCTGCCGCTGTCATAAACGGCGGCAGCGCAATCCACACCTGCCGTGTCGAGCGCCAGAACGATCATGCCATCAATTTCCGAATAAACTGTTTGTCGCCTAACCATAAACCGTCCAACCGAACCTGAGATGAACGGCCGGAGCGAATTCAAAATTCTTAAGCGGCAATGACTTCCTGCACTTCGGGAACAAAATGGCGCAGCAGGTTCTGGACGCCGTGCTTCAGCGTCGCCGTCGAAGACGGACAGCCGGAGCAGGAGCCTTTCATGTTCAGATAGACCTTGCCGTCCTTGAAGCCACGGAAGGTGATGTCGCCGCCGTCCTGGGCGACGGCCGGGCGCACGCGGGTCTCCAGAAGCTCCTTGATGGTCAGCACGATCGCTTCGTCGCCTTCGTCAAAGAACTCGTCGCCGGCATCGGCATCCTCGGAAAGGATGGAAGCATCCCCCATGACCGGCTTGCCGGACATGAAATGCTCCATGATCGAGCCAAGGATAGCCGGCTTAAGATGCTGCCATTCGGCGTTGTCCTTGGAGACGGAAATGAAATCATAACCGAAATAGACGCCGGTAACGCCAGGGATTTCGAACAGCCGGGCGGCGAGCGGCGAGGCTTCAGCCTCTTCGGCGCTGCGGAATTCGGCGGTGCCGTTTTCCATGACGACCTTACCCGGCAGGAACTTCTGTGTGGCGGGGTTCGGCGTGGCTTCGGTCTGAATGAACATCTGGCTCTCCATGTGACAGGCTCGAGACCTCGGCCGTCTTTAGAATTCTTCAAAAGAAGATAAGCCCATTGCCTGGCCTAATCAAGAGACTTGTACTCAAGAAATAGGCTCAGCAGAGGGCGTCGATTTCCTCGTTGGTCAGCGTATCCGGCAGGACGGTGACGGGGATCGGAAACGCCGCCGCGCGTCCGGCGACCGACGAAACCAGTGGTCCCGGGCCTTCTTTCGCCGAGCCGGCGGCAAGAACGAGGATCGCCACATCGCGGTCTTCCTCGATCACGGCGTTGATCTGCTCGGCCGCACTGCCTTCACGGATGACGACCTCAGGCTCGATGCCGATCGTCTCGCGCACGATCTGGGCGATCTTTGCGACGGTTGCCTCGGCTTCCTCGCGCGCCTCGGCCCGCATGATCTCTTCGACGCCGAGCCACTGCTGGAAATCGCCGTTGGGGATCACATAGAGCAGCACCAGGCCGCCATTGGAGTTCTTCGCGCGCCGGCCGGCATAATGAACGGCGCGCTGGCATTCGGGTGTCCCGTCGATCACCGCCATGAATTTGCGCCGGTGACCTTCGAGCCGTGAGAGTCGCTTCGATACCATGGCGCGGACTCTGACACCCGAAGCGGAAAAATTGCAAGTGCAGTTTTTTGGCGCCTCGCGCTCGGAAGGAGATCCCCTTCTCCCCCAGAAGGGCAGAAGAGGAGATCTGCCTCAGTAGAGGAAGCCGATGACGTCGCGCACTTGGCTCATCGTCACTTCAGCGCGGGCTCTCGCCCGTTCGCTGCCCTTGCGCAGGATCGCGTCGATATGGCTGGTATCGTCCATCAGCCGCCGCATCTCGCCGGTGATCGGCGCCAGCACATGGATGGCGAGATCGACCAGCGCCGGCTTGAAGACGGAGAATTGCTGGCCGCCGAACTCGGCCAGCACCTCGGCCTTCGATTTGTCGGCGAGCGCGGCATAGATCGCCACCAGATTGTCGGCTTCCGGCCGGCCCTGCAGCCCGTCGACCTCGCTCGGCAAACCGTCCGGATCGGTCTTGGCCTTGCGGATCTTCTTGGAGATTGCCTCCTCGTCGTCCATCAGATTGATGCGCGAAAGATCGGAGGGATCGGATTTCGACATTTTCTTGGTGCCGTCGCGCAGCGACATGACGCGCGGCGCCGGCCCGCCGATCAGCGGCTCGACCATCGGGAAATAAGCATGCACCGGCTCGTCGCCGACGGTGATGTCGATGCCGTAGCCGCTCTTGCGAATATGCTCGGCATAATCGAGGTTGAACTTCATCGCGATGTCGCGGGCAAGCTCCAGATGCTGCTTCTGGTCCTCGCCAACGGGCACATGGGTGGCGCGGTAGACGAGAATGTCGGCGGCCATCAGGCTCGGATAGGCGTAGAGCCCGAGCGAAGCCTGCTCGCGGTCCTTGCCGGCCTTGTCCTTGAACTGCGTCATGCGGTTCATCCAGCCGATCCGGGCGACGCAGTTGAAGATCCAGGCGAGTTCCGCATGTTGCGGCACGGCCGATTGATTGAAGACGATGTGCTTTTCCGGATCGATGCCTGCGGCGATGAAGGCGGCGGCGATCGAGCGCGTCTGGCTCGGCATATCCTCGTGCACCAGCTGGGCGGTGAGCGCATGCATGTCGACGACGCAGTAGATGCAGTCATTGCCTTCCTGCAGCGCCACGAAGCGGCGGATCGCGCCGAGATAATTGCCGAGATGCAGATTGCCGGTCGGCTGTACGCCGGAGAATACGAGTTTCTTGAATTCGCTCATGTCGTCCTCAATAGGCTGGTGGAGGGCCCCAAGGCTTCTCGCCTGTGTTGCTAACGCCGCGGCTTATGCACGGGCGGCCGGTCGCAATCAAGAGGTTCGGGCTGCGGCATGCTGGATCAGGTCGAAGGTGTTGCCGTAAGGATCCCCAAAGACGGCAACCGTGCCGTAAACCTCATGTCTGGGCTCCTCCAGGAAGCACACGCCGGCGCCGATCATCGCGGCATAATCGCGGGCGAAATCGTCGGTCTTCAGGAAGAAGCCGACGCGGCCGCCCGTCTGGTTGCCGATCGCCGCGCGCTGCGTCTCGTTTGCCGCTTGCGCCAGCAGAAAGGCGGCGCCATCTCCGCCTTTCGGCTTCACCACCACCCAGCGTTTGCCCTCAGGCTGCTTTTCGTCTTGAAGGCAATCGAAACCGAGGGTGCCGCAATAAAAGCGCTTGGCGCGGTCGTAATCGTCGACGACCAGAGTGACGAGAAAAAGAGACTGGACGGTCATGTGATCTCCTGCATTTGGATGTTTATTCCACCTAGAACGCGAAGGATGCTCATTTTTAAGCCGAATTGATCAGCCTTCTTAGTTCAAATTGAGTATAAAATTTCACAGAAAAGCTTTTATTGAACTGAAAATCCTCGGCCGTGCTGGCCAGTCCATTGATCGCCAGCCTAACCGCCCGGAGGGACCATGCAGAACGTCAGTTTGCTCGCCATGGCAGGCCTTTTCGCCCTACAATCCGCAACCGACGCCGCCGGTCAAGACAGCAAGAGACCGGTCATTCATCTTCCCAAGCATGAGGCGCGTCTCGCCTATGCGGTCCAGACCGTCAGCGTGCGCGCCGGCTGTTTTCCAGTGCGCCTGCGAGCGATCCTCTCGCATATCGCCGCAAAGACCGGACGCCGCCCGATCGTCACCTCCGGCCTCCGGCCGCATCCCCGCCGTCATGGCTCCCTGCATGGAAAATGCCTGGCGGCCGATATCAGGGTGCCGGGCCTCTCGGAACGAACAATCATTGCTGCCGCCAGGACAGCTCCTGGCATCGGCGGCATCGGCAGCTATTGCAACGGCATCATTCATGTCGATGTCGGGCCGCAACGGCGATGGGTCGATTGTTAAGCGACCGAGGAAAATGTGCAGGGGTTTGTGCATTTGCGATGGTGGCTTTTGCCCCTCACCCTAACCCTCTCGCGTAACGGGGCGAGGGGACATGCCCTACGAGAGTCTTGAGAGAGGCATGACGGTGCGGCAAGTCCCTTCTCCCCGTCAGAACGCGAGAAGGTGGCGGCAGCCGGATGAGGGGCTGGTATTGGCAATTACCCTGGTTTCACGCATCCTTCGCCGGCACCGGCTTGCGGTTCAGATTGCGCCGGATCATGCCGAGGTCCGCCCCGCCGATCAGGAAAGCGGCGGCGAAATAGATGAGCATGGCGATTGCGATCAGCAGCCCCAGCGTACCAACCTTGCTCAGAAGCGGCGCGCCGGAGGCGAGCCATGGCGCCCAATATTGCTTGAGGAAGACGATCGCCGCGCCCATGACGGCCGAGGCGACGATCAGCAGGGCGGCGCGTTTTGCCAACGCCCATTCCCATGTCAGATGGCCGCGGCGCAGAAGCGTGGTGAACAGCAGAAGCGTGCTGATCCAGCCGGCGGTGGCTTCGGCGACGGCGATGCCAGGCGCGCCCATAAAGGGAAAGAGGGTCAGCGCCGTCGCGCAGTTGGTCCCCACTGCGATCGCCGAGAAGCGCATCGGCGTCTTGGTGTCCTCGCGGGCATAAAAGCCCGGCTGCAGCGCCTTGATCAGCACGAAAGCCGGCAGGCCGATGCCGTAGATCGCCAGGATCGAGCCGACCACTGCGGTGTTTTCCTGATGGAAGGCGCCGCGCTCATAGAGCACGCGGATGATCTCGTCGGAAAGGATCCAGAGCGCGAAAGCGGCGGGGATGGTCAGGAACAGCACGAATTCGATCGAGCGGTTCTGCAGGTTTGCCGCTTCGCGCAGCGCCCCGCCCTTCAGTGCCCGGGCAAGCTCCGGCAGCAGCACGACGCCGACGGCGACGCCGACGACGCCGAGCGGAAGCTGGTAGATGCGGTCGGCATATTGCAAGGCGGCGATCGCGCCGTCGCGGGAGGAGGCGATCGCCTGGCCGATCAGCTGGTTGATCTGGGTGATGCCGCCGGTGACGGCGGCCGGCACGGCCAGAATTAGCAGCCGCTTGACGTTGGGCGTCATTTTCGGGAAGCGCAAGCCGATGCTCATGCCGGCCGCCAGCACGCCGATATAGACGACGGCGAGCTGCAGCACCCCGGCGGCAAGAACGCCCCAGGAGAGATACCAGGCTGTCGCGAGCGGATCGGCGCCGGTATAGAGCGAATAAAACAGCGCCCCGATCATCACCACGTTGAGGAAGACGGGGGCGATGGCGGCGGCGAAGAAATGATGCAGCGAATTCAGCATGCCGCTCATCATCGCCGTCAGCGACATGCACATCAGATAGGGAAACATCACGGCCGCCATGCGGATCGTGATCGAGAACTTGTCGGGATCGTCGGCAAAACCCGGCGCGATGATGAAGCGCACCAAGAGCGGCATGGCAAGCTCCATCACGATGGTGATGAGGAGCAGCACCGAAAACAAGACGCCGAAGACTTCTTCCGAAAAGCGCTTGGCGCCGTCCGTGCCGTTCGCCTCGATTTCCTTGGCAAAGAGCGGCACGAAGGCGGCATTGAAGGCCCCTTCGGCAAACAGCCGGCGGAAGAGGTTCGGAAAACGGAAGGCGGCGTAGAAGACGTCGGCCATCGGCCCGGTGCCGAGCGCCGCCGCCATCAGCGTTTCACGGGCGAAACCGAAAACCCGGCTGCCGAGAGTGGCGCCGCCGACGGTCGCGAATTTCTTGACGAGGCTCATGCTTTGGGGCTCATGCGGGGGAATCGGCTTTCTTTTCGGCTGCGGGCGATGTTCGGGTGGCGGCGGGCGCGATGATGCCGGAGGGCATGCGCTCGCGCAGCTCGTCCTGCTCCTCCGCCATCACGGCCTTCATGCGGGCGGTGATATTGGCGCGCTTGCTGTCGCCCGATATCTTCTGACCCACGAGGTCGGTGACGTAGAAGGTGTCGATCACCTTCTCGCCGAAGGTGGTGATGCGCGCCGACTGGATGTCGAGCGACAGATCGGAGAGCACGGCGGTGATCTCGGACAGGAGGCCCGGTCGGTCGAGGCATTCGACCTCGATGACCGTGAATTTGTTCGACAGGCTGTTGGTGATGTTGACCGAAGGCGGAATGTCGAAAGCCTTGCTTTTCTTGCGGTTGCGCGTGCGCGTGGCGATGACCTCGGGCAGGCGCTTGCGGCCGGCCAGTACATTCTCGATCATCCGCCCGATCGTGCCGGCGCGGCGCAGCTCGTCGGCATCGTCGGCAAATTCGCGGCTGACATGGATCGTATCGAGCGCCCGTCCGTCCGAGGTCGTGAAGATCTGTGCGTCGACGATGTTGGCGCCGGCCGCAGCACAGGCGCCGGCAATGACGGCGAGAAGGCGCGGATGGTCGGGCGACAGCACAGTGATTTCAGTGATGGCGTGGAAACTGTCGGTGCGCACCATGGTGGCGAGCGCCTGGCCCGCCTTGTCGGCCTGGCGGATGAAATCGGCGTGGCGGAGCTGGTCTTCCAACGGCACGGAGAGCAGGTAGGGCTGGTAATGCAGCTTCGTATAGGTGTTGCGGTCCTTCTGGCTCCAGTCGGAAAGGGCGCCGCGCAGCGCCTCGGCGGCGGCATTGGCCCGCTCCTTGCGGGAGACCTCCGAAAAGCCGCCGGCCAGCAGCAGCTCGGTTTCGTAATAGAGCGTGCGCAGCAGCTGGCCCTTCCAGCCGTTCCAGACGCCGGGGCCGACGGCGCGAATATCGCAGATCGTCAGGATCAGAAGCATCTTCAGCCGGTCGAGCGACTGCACGCGGTCGGCAAAGTCGATAATGGTCTTGCGATCGGTGAGGTCGCGGGTCTGCGCCACCATCGACATCGTCAGATGTTCCTCGATCAGCCAGACGACGAGTTCCGTCTGCTTCTGCGACAGTCCGAAGCGGGCGCAGAGCTTGCGGGCGACGCGGGCGCCGGCGATCGAATGATCCTCCTGGCGGCCCTTCGCGATGTCATGGAGGAGAACGGCGAGATAGAGCGCCTCGCGATCCTCGATTCCCGAGATCAGCTTGTTGGCGAGCGGATGCAGATCCTCCGAGCGCGACTTGTCGATCTCCGAGAGAACCTCGACGGTGCGGATCAGATGCTCGTCGACCGTATAATGGTGATACATGTTGAACTGCATCATCGCGACGATCTTGCCGAAATCGGGGATGAAGCGGCCGAGCACGCCGGCCTCGTTCATGCGGCGCAGGACCAGCGCCGGGTCGCGCTTCGACGTCAGGATCGACATGAAGAGGCGGTTGGCCTCGTCGTTTTCCCGTAAGCTGTTGTCGATCAGCGCGAGTGAACGGGTGACGCGTTTCAGCGCGTCGGGATGGAATTCCAGCCCGTTGATGTCGGCGACGTGAAAGAGCCGCAGGATGCTGACCGGGTCGCGCTTGAAGACATCGGCGTCGGCGAGAGCGATGCGGCCGCGGTCTTCGACAAATTCGACGCTGCCGGCGATTTTGCGGGTGCGATGGGTAAAGCGGCTGATGACGCCGGTGAGACCCGGGATCGATTTCGCCTGCTGGTCTTCGAGTGCGGCGCAGAGGATGCGTGTGAGATCGCCGACATCCTTGGCCACGAGGAAATAGTGCTTCATGAAGCGCTCGACCGCCGAGAGGCCGGGGCGGGTGTGATAACCGAAGGCCTCGGCGATCTCGCGCTGGATGTCGAAGGACAGACGCTCCTCGGCCTTGCCTGTCAGGAAGTGCATATGGCAGCGCACCGCCCAGAGAAAATCGTCGGCTTTCTGTAGCAGGCGATATTCGTGTTTCGACAAGACGCCGAGCTTGATCAGCTCCGCCTGGTCGCGCACGTGGTAGTAATATTTCGAGATCCAGAACAGCGTGTGCAGGTCTCGAAGCCCGCCCTTGCCTTCCTTGACGTTCGGCTCGACCAGGTAACGCGTGTCGCCTGCCTTGCGGTGGCGCTCGTCGCGCTCCGCCAGCTTGGCGGCGATGAATTCGGGGCCGGTTCCGGTGACGATCTCCTTGTCGAAGCGGGCCTCGAGCTCTGTTTCCAGCCGCTGCAGGCCGCAGATATAGCGCATCTCGAGGATCGCGGTACGGATCGTCATGTCGGACTTGGACAGCGCGATGCATTCCTCCACCGTGCGGGTGGCGTGGCCGACCTTGAAGCCCATGTCCCAGAGCACGTAGAGCATGAATTCGACCGCCTTGTGCGTCTCCTCCGCCGGCCTCGGCGGGAAGAGGAAGAGCAGGTCGATATCGGAGCCCGGCGCCAACGTGTCGCGGCCGTAGCCGCCGACGGCGGTCACCGCGAATTTGTCCTTCTGCAGCGGAAAGATATGGGCAGTGGCGAAATTATAGAGGACGGTGATGATCTGGTCCTGCAGCCAGGAAATCCGGTAGGCGCAATTCAACCCGCTGCCGTCGGCGGCAAGCGCGGCGCGCGCCTTCTGCCGGCCCTCGGTGCTCGCCTTTTTCAGGACGGCGAGGAGATCGCTGCGCGTGACGTCGGGCCGGTTTCGGTTGGCCTCGGCAACGGCATCGCACTGGTTCTGCAGCAGTTCGGTGTCGAGAATCGTGGAGAAATCGAGGTCGCGCATTGCTTTCGCCGGAGTGGCGTCCTGTTCATGCCGGGCTGCCGGTTCGCGGCCTGCCGCTGGTTTCGTCTGCATGCGCTATAGCCTCTTTGCCCGGCGATTGACACGGGCTTTCATACTGCAAGAACCTTTAAATTTGGCGAAATGGTGTTGGTCCGCTGCTGGATGCGGGGACGCTTTGACGCAAGCAGCGGACTTTCCCGAAAAGCCTCAGCTCGCGAACTCGGCCTGCAGCGAATACAAGACCTGCCGTGTCTCGCTCAGGATCTCCTCGAGTGTCTGGCGGTCGCATTCGCGATAGCCTGCCTTGGCGATCGAAGTGGCGAGTTCCGAGATTGTAGCGCAACTGCGCGTCATTTTCAGCAGGCCGATCGGCGAGGTCCAGCCGCGTGCATTGCGGTCCCGGTCGGCGCGTCGCATGGTGTCGAGCAGGGAGCAGATCAGCGACAGGCGCTCGGTTTCGCGAACCAGTTTTTCCATGAACATTGGCCGCGCTCCTATTTCAGCTTCTTCTTGAGATTGTAAAGCGCATCCATCGCCTCGCGCGGCGTCATGTCGTCGAGGCTCATCGCCTTCAAAGCCTCCTCGACCTTGGACGGGCCGCGGGCCGCGTCCTCGCGGCGCACCGCCACCTGGAAGAGCGGCAGGTCGTCGATCAGCTGGCTCGCCGGGTTCTTGCGGTCGGCATCCTCGAGGCGGGTGAGCACGTCGCGTGCCCGCGCCACGACCGAGGCCGGAAGTCCGGCGAGGCGGGCGACCTGAATGCCGTAGGACCGGTCGGCCGCACCGGGCCCGACCTCATGCAGGAAGATGACGTCGCCATCCCATTCCTTGACGCGCATCGTGGCGTTCGATAGCCGGCCAAGTTTCTCCGACAGCACGGTCAGCTCGTGGAAATGCGTGGCGAACAGACCGCGGCAGCGATTGGCCTCATGCAGGTGCTCGACGGCGGCCCAGGCGATCGACAGCCCGTCGAAAGTGGCGGTGCCGCGGCCGATTTCGTCGAGAATGACGAGCGAGCGGTCGCTCGCCTGGTTGAGGATCGCAGCCGTCTCGACCATCTCGACCATGAAGGTCGAGCGCCCGCGCGCCAGGTCGTCGGAGGCGCCGACGCGCGAGAACAGCCGGTCGACGATGCCGATATGGGCGGATGTCGCCGGCACGAAGGAGCCCATCTGGGCCAGGATCGCGATCAGCGCGTTCTGGCGCAGAAAGGTCGATTTACCGCCCATGTTCGGGCCGGTCAGCAGCCAGATGGCGCCGTCCTTGGCGCCGTCCTTCGGCGAAAGATCGCAATGGTTGGCGACGAAGGGGCCACCCGCCTGCCGCCGCAGTGCCTGCTCGACAACAGGATGACGGCCGCCCTCGATGGCAAACATCTTCGAGCCGTCGACCTGCGGCCGGCAATAGGCCTGCTCTTCGGCGAGCAGCGCGAGACCCGCGGCGACGTCGATGACGGCGAGCGCCCGGGCGCCTGATTTGATCGCCTCGGCTTCCGCCACGACGGCCGCCGTCATCTTGTCGAAGGCTTCGAGTTCGATCGAAAGCGCCCGGTCGGCGGCATTGGCGATGCGGCTTTCGAGATCGGCAAGCTCGGTCGTGGTGAAGCGCATCGCGCTCGCCATCGTCTGGCGGTGGATGAAGCGGGCCTTGGCTTCCGCCGTATCGGTCATCGGGCCGGCATTGCCGGCGGTGACCTCGATGAAATAGCCGAGAATATTGTTGTGCTTGATCTTCAGCGAGCGGATGCCGGTTTCCTCGGCATATTGCAGCTGCAGCCCGGCGATGACGCGGCGCGATTGGTCGCGCAGCGCCCGGACCTCGTCGAGTTCGCCGCTGGCGCCGTCGCGCAGGAAACCGCCGTCGCGCTTGAGCAGCGGCAGTTCGTAGGCGAGCGTCTCGGCAAGCAGCGTTTCCAGGCTCGCGGGAAGCGCTTTCAGTCCGGACAGTGCCTCGCCGAGTTCTTCCGGCAGCATGGCGGTGGCGAGCAGATCCGCGAGGCCGCTTGCGGCCTGCAGGCCCTGGCGGATGGCCGCGAGATCACGCGGGCCGCCGCGGTCGAGCGCCAGGCGCGAGAGCGCCCGCGGCATGTCGGGCACATGTTTCAGCGTATCGCGCAGCCTGCCGCAGAGCGAGGGCTCATCGATCAAGAAACCGATCGAATCGAGCCGGGCATTGATGCGGGCGGGGTCGGTGAGCGGCGACATCAACCGTTCGGCGAGAAGCCTGGCGCCGCCGCCGGTGACGGTGCGGTCGATCGCCTTCAGGAGCGAACCGTTGCGATCGCCCGACAGCGTGCGGGCAAGTTCGAGATTGGCGCGGGTGGCCGGGTCGATGAACAGCGTCGAGGCGGCACTTTCCCGCTCGGGCTGCCCGAGCGGCGGACGCTCGGCGATCTGCGTCTTCTCGACATAGGCGACGGCGGCTGCGGCCGCCGCAAGCTCGGCGCGCGAGAAGCTGCCGAAGCCGTCCAGCGTCGAAACCCCGAAATAGCGGGCGATCCGGCCTTCGGCGCTGGCGCTATCGAAGAGCACCGCCGGCTGCGGCACCGCCGTGCGGCCGAGCACGTCAAAGACGGGTTTCAGCTCGGGATCGTGGAAAATCGTATCGGGCAGGATCAGCTCGCGCGGATCGATGCGCAGGATGTCGGCGAGCAGGCGCGAACTTTCCGTCTCCGCCAGCCGGAAGACGCCGGTGGAAATATCGATCCAGGCAAGTGCCAGCGCCGGTTCGGCCCCGCCGCGAATGCGGGCGAGCGCCATCAGATAGTTGGATTCCGAAGGCGATAGCAGCTTTTCCTCGGTGATCGTGCCCGGCGTGACCAGCCGCACGACATCACGCTTGACGACGGATTTGCCGCCCCGTTTCTTTGCTTCGGCCGGATCCTCGACCTGCTCGCAGACGGCGACGCGGAAACCGAGCGAAATCAGCTTCTGCAGATAATCGTCGGCGGCATGCACCGGCACGCCGCACATCGGGATATCCTGGCCCATATGCTGGCCGCGCTTCGTCAGCGTGATGCCCAGCGCGCGCGAAGCCTCCAGCGCATCCTCGAAGAACAGCTCGTAGAAGTCGCCCATGCGATAGAAGAGCAGCGAACCCGGATTGTTCGCCTTGATCTCGATATATTGCTCCATCATCGGCGTCGCCGAGGCACGGCTTTCCGCCGTGGCAAGCTCGGCAGCCGAAAAGGCTTCATTTCCTGTGTCTATTCGTGCGTTCACGGAGGTGCAGTTTTTCCCAAAAAAACAGGTGCCAACCCTATCCGCGCGCCGCTATAGATGACAACAGCATTTGAGGAAGAGCAAAGCGTCGCCCACAGGACGTTGGAGGATTTATGCCCGATATCGATAAGAAGGACCGGCCGACGACATCAGTGACCGACCAGGAGGCGCTCGATTTTCATGCGATGGGCCGGCCCGGCAAGCTGGAGATCAATCCGACCAAGCCGATGGCAACGCAGCGCGACCTGTCGCTGGCCTATTCCCCGGGTGTCGCCGTCCCCGTCAAGGCGATCGCCGCCGATCCGCAGACGGCCTACGACTACACGGCGCGCGGCAACATGGTCGCGGTTATCTCCAACGGCACCGCCATTCTCGGCCTCGGCAATCTCGGCGCGCTCGCCTCCAAGCCGGTCATGGAAGGCAAGTCGGTGCTGTTCAAGCGCTTCGCCGACGTTGATTCCATCGACCTCGAGATCGATACCGAAAATGTCGACGAGTTCATCAATTGCGTGCGCTTCCTCGGCCCCTCATTCGGTGGCATCAACCTTGAGGACATCAAGGCGCCGGATTGCTTCGTGATCGAAAGCCGGCTGCGCGAGCTGATGGACATTCCGGTGTTTCACGACGATCAGCATGGTACGGCGATCATCGCCGCCGCCGGCCTGATCAACGCGCTGGAGCTGACCGGCCGCGACCTGAAGACGACGAAGCTCGTCTGCAACGGCGCGGGCGCGGCGGCGATCGCCTGCGTCGAGCTGGTCAAGGCCATGGGTTTTGCCCCCGAAAACATCATTCTCTGCGATACCAAGGGCGTCATCTACCAGGGCCGCACCGAGGGCATGAACCAGTGGAAATCGGCGCATGCGGCAAAGACCGACGCCCGCACGCTGGAAGAGGCGATGAAGGGTGCCGACGTCATTTTCGGCCTGTCGCAGAAGGGCGCCTTCTCGGCCAAGATGATCCGCTCGATGGCGGACCGGCCGATCATCTTCGCCATGGCCAATCCCGATCCCGAAATCACCCCGGAAGAGGTGGCCCGCATCCGCGACGACGCCATCATGGCGACGGGCCGCTCGGACTATCCGAACCAGGTCAACAACGTCCTCGGCTTCCCCTATATCTTCCGCGGCGCGCTCGACGTGCGCGCCTCGACGATCAACGACGCCATGAAGATCGCCGCCGTCAACGCGCTGGCCAATCTTGCCCGCGAGGACGTGCCCGATGATGTGGTCGCCGCCTATCAGGGCAACCGGCCGCGTTTCGGGGCGCAATACATCATCCCGGTTCCCTTCGATCCGCGGCTGATCTCGGCCATCCCGGTCGCGGTCGCGCAGGCCGCAATCGAGACCGGCGTTGCCCGCAAGGTCATCACCGATATGGCCGGTTACGCCCGCGAGCTTTCGGCCCGCCGCGATCCGATCGCCTCGACGCTCGCCAGCCTCTACGAGCGGGTGCGCCGCCGCCCGAAGCGGATCGTCTTTGCCGAAGCCGAGGAAGAGCAGGTCCTGCGTGCAGCATTGTCCTATGCCAATCAGCAGCTCGGCACCGCTTTGCTGCTCGGCCGCGAAGACCTGATCCGGGCGACGGCGGAGCGCGCCGGCGTCGATCTCAACCGCCCCGGCCTGGAGATCGTCAACGCCCGTATCTCCACCCGCGTCGAGGCCTATATCGATTATCTCTATGCCAGGCTGCAGCGGAAGGGTTACCTTCACCGCGATGCCCAGCGGCTGATCCACAACGACCGCAACCATTTCGCCGCCACCATGGTAGCGCTTGGCGACGCCGATGGCATGGTGACGGGCATCACCCGCAACTATTCGACCGCGCTCGAGGATGTGCGCCGCTGCATCGACGAGAAGCCCGGCCACCGCGTTATCGGTGTGTCGCTGGCGCTCTGCCGTGGCCGCACCGTCTTCGTTGCCGACACCGCGGTGCACGACATGCCGAGCGCCGAAGAGCTTGCCGATATCGCCGAAGAGGCTGCCGGTCTCGCACGGCGCATGGGTTATCAGCCGCGCGTGGCCTTGCTCGCCTATTCCACCTTCGGCCATCCCTCCGGCGAACGCTCCGAGCGGGTGCGCGAAGCGGTGAAGATCCTCGACCGGCGGCGCGTCGATTTCGAATATGACGGCGAGATGGCCGCCGATGTGGCGCTGAACCGCAAGGTGATGGAGCAATATCCCTTCTGCCGGCTTTCCGGCCCCGCCAACGTCCTTGTCATGCCGGCCTTCCACTCGGCCTCGATCTCGACGAAGATGCTGCAGGAACTCGGTGGCTCCACCGTCATTGGCCCGATCCTCGTCGGCCTCGACAAGCCGGTGCAGATCACCTCGATGGGCGCCAAGGACAGCGACATCGTCAACATGGCGGCGATCGCCGCCTATGGCGGTTCATAAGGCCATCTGCCCGCATAGCGAGCTATTTTAGTGACAGGGGAGATCGGCGAGATCAGCCTCTCATCCGCCTGCCGGCACCTTCTCCCCGCTTGCGGCGCGAAGGGGGCGTGCCGCGACCTCTCAGTTTCTCGCAGATCTCTCATAGGGCACGTCCTCTCTCCCCGTCAATTACGGGGAGAGAGTTAGGATGAGGGGCAGCCATTGACCCTACCAGACGGCAGTGCGACGAAGCGATCAGCTGGCGAAACGGCCGGCGTCGGCGCCGTAGTAGTTCAGGTAGCGGTCGGAAATGCTGGAGATCGGCAGCACGATCAGCACGTCGGTCGTGTTGAAGGCGTGGTCGATGACCGCGCTGGAGCCGACCATCGCGCCGAGGCGCAGATAGCCCTTGATCAGCGGCGGCAGGGCCATCAGCGCCCGCTTCGGGTTGACGGCCTCGGCCGGCATCAGGTCCATGTTGCGAGCGAGATGCGGCAGTGCGCCGACGGTCCATTCGTCCTTCGCCAGCACATTGTGGTAGAGGAAGGACAGCGCCAGTGCGTGGCTTTCGAGGTAGACGCCGGGGAACGAGGCGCAGCCGAACATCGCGCTCATGCCGTGCTTCAGCGCATAAGCCCAGTTGCCCTGCCAGAGAAGCTCGACGGTGCGTTTGGTGCGGTATTCCGGCAGCACGCAGGAGCGTCCGAGTTCCATGAAACGCTTGTCCGGATGCCTGGCGAGCAGGCTCTCGATTTCGAATTCGGAAGCCGAGTAAAAACCGCCATTGGCGATCGCGACATCCTGGCGCAGCAGCCGGTAGGTGCCGACGATCTGGTCTTCCGGATCACCTTCGAGCGAGCGGTCGAGAACGAGAAGATGGTCGCAGAAAGCGTCATAAGCATCGAAATCCCGTTCGCGCCGCATGGCTTCCGGCGGAAGCTGCGCCTTCATTTCGTCGACGAAGACGCGGTAGCGCACGGCCTGGGCCGCATCGATCTCACGTGCCGTGCGGGCAAGGCGGGTTTCGAGATTGCCGATCCGGCCGAGGATGTCGCCGTCTTGCTGCGCAGCCGTCGACGGCCGTGCAGCCTCCGTGGTAACGTCACGATTCAGGATGTCGATGGAGGACATGGCGATTCTCCCGTTGCCGGCTTATCGACGCCATAAAACACTTCTGTGCGACAGGAAAGTGACATATTGAATTTCCCGGCGCAAGCAGCCTGCGCAGTCAATTCAGCGACCTACCGCGCCTCTGCCCGGCGGGCGGAAAGCGCGGCGACCGCCTGAACTTCCGTCAGCAGCCGCACCGGGTCGACCGGTTTCACCATGACGCGGTTGGCGCCATTGAGCAAGACCTGGCGGCGCGATTCGTCGCTCTTGTCGGCGGTGAGCACGATCACCGGCACCGGGTCGAGATCGAGCCGCCTTTCGTGGCCGCGCAGCCGCCCCAGCATGTCGATGCCGTTGCCGCCGGGCATCGACAGATCGCTGATGATGATGTCGGGCCGAGCGTTCGCCTCGCCGAGGGCGCAATCGAGGAGCGTCTCGAAATCCTCGACATGGTGCACCTTGTGTCCGCCCTTTTCGAGCATGACGCGCACCAGCATCGCATTGATCGGATCGTCCTCTCCGAGCAGGATGCGCAGCCCGTGTGCGGCAACCACGGTGTCGGTCATCGGCAGGCCGAAGCCCGGTTGGTTGTCGTTCAGCGCGTCGCGCTTCTCCATGCCGCGCATGCGCCCGCGCAGCACATCGATCAGCGACTGTTCGCGCAGCGGCCGGATGAGCCAGGCATCGAACAGGTCGAGCGGGTGGGCGCTGCGCTCTTCCGGGTTGACGAGCAGGACCTTGCGCAGGCCAAGTGCAGCGATTTCGGCGCGATCGGCGAGGTGCGCTGAAAATTCCGCCGACATGCGATGATCGACGATGATATCGGTCGGCCGGCGGCCGCCGCTCGCCATTCCGAGCAGCCTCGCGCGCGCAGCCTCGCCGGTGTCGACGAGATGGCAAATGCCGCCGAGCGCGGTGATCGTTTCGGCAATGGCGGAGCGGGCAGCCCCCGCCGGCGCCAGCAGCACGACGCTGTTGCCGGAAAGCAGCGTGTTTCGCCGCTCGGAGCGCTCGCTATCGAGTTCAATCGGGAAGCGGATGGTGAACGTGCTGCCTTTGCCCTTTTCGCTGGTGACCGTCAGGGCGCCGTCGAATTCGCGCATGATGCGGGCGGAGATGGCAAGGCCGAGCCCGGTGCCGCCGCTCTTGTCGGCAACGTTTCCACCCTGCTCGAACTCGCCGAAGACACGCGCCTGCTCCTCCGCCGTCATGCCCGGACCGGTGTCGGTGACGGTGATCAGGAGGTTGCCGGCATCCAGCGATACGCGGATGAAAACGCCGCCGGCCTGGGTGAATTTGACGGCATTGCCGATGACGTTGAACAGAACCTGGCGCAGGCGCGCCGCATCGAAACTCATTTTCTCCGGAACGTCTGATGACACGGTGGCGCCGATCTCGATGCCCTTTTCATGCGCCCGGTGGGCGAGCATTTCGACAACGCTTTCCAGGAGCTTCCGCAGCGATTCCGAGCGCGGGTGAAGCTCGAATCGGCCGACCTCGATGGTGGAAAAATCGAGCAGATCCTCGACAAGCTGCGTCAAGGCGTGGCCGGACTGGCGGATGTTGGCCAGATAATTCTGCTGCTCCTGCGTCAGCCGGGTTTCCGCGAGCAGGTGCGTCATGCCGAGAATGCCGGAAAGCGGCGTGCGCACCTCGTGGCTGACGGTTGCAAGCAGTCGGGATTTCGCGGCGCTGTTATACTCGGCCTTCTGGCGGGCGGACTCGCGGCCCTGCGCGACGAGCCGTTCCTCCGTCACATCACGGGCAACACTTTGCAGCAGCAGGTGACCGCTGCCCGGATCGCGGGTGACGACGTCGCGCCACAGGAAAATACGCTGGCCTTCCGGCGTCGATATCTCGACGTCGTAGCAGTGCGGGATCGGGCCGGGGCGGAAGGCAAGTCCGATCTCTTCGCAGGTCCGCCCTTCCGGGCGCAGCCGGCCGGTCACCCGGCGAAACGTGTCGTTGGCCGAGATGATGCGCCGGTCCATGGCGCGGGTGAGGGTGATGTCGCCGAGCACATCATGCACCTCGGCGAAGAGCTTCGCGCCATCATCGCCGTTCGGAGTGGATCGACCGGCCGGCTGCCCGCTTCTCTGCCGGCGAACCATCAGCACTGCATAGCCGGCGATGACGGCAAGGCCGAGAGCGACGAGACCGCCCGAAAGGAGCAGCGGCTCGCCGGCATGGGCGAGCAGCGTCAGGATCATCGCGGCCAGAAAACCGGCGCCGCTTAGCCAGTAGAACAGCAGGCGCCGCGTCGCTGCAGGCCCCGACAGGGGAGTAGTACCCGTGCGCGCTGGCGATGCGCCGGGACGCGGAGAGGGTTCCTCCGTCCGCTCCTGATGCGGCTTGACGGCGGCTCCGCCGAAGGCGGCGGACAATCTTTCCTGCAACTGTCCCAGACTCTGCATGGTATCTGGATAACATGAGGCTTGTTCCGAATGCCTTCAGGAATTCGATACAATTTTAGCGGCCGGCCTTTTTCGGCAGCAGCAGTTCCTCGAGAATGACGCAGCCGGCGCCGATGGTGATGAAACTGTCGGCGAGATTGAACACCGCAAACGACCAGCTTTCGGTGTAGAAGAGGATGTAGTCGATCACATGCCCATAGGCGAAGCGGTCGACAAGATTGCCGATCGCCCCGGCAATGATCAGCGCATAGCCGAGATGGGCGAGCCAGCGGTCTTTTGCCGTGCGGTACCACAGCCAGATGACGAAGGCGACGATGACGAGCCGCATGCCGACGATAAACCAGCCGTCCATGCCTTCCAGCATCGAAAAGGCGACGCCGAGATTATAGGTGCGGTAGAGCGCCAGCATCGGAATGACGGGCACGGCTTCCTGCAGCGGCAGGTAATGATCGACGGCGACCTTGACGACCTGGTCGATCAGAACGGCGAAGAGGATGAAGAAGAGGATCGGCGCCGGGCGCGAAAACAGTGCGGGGCGTGCATGCGTCGGTTCGGTCATTTGCCCTCGGCAAGTGAGAGGAGATGGCGGCGCGCCTCGAAAAGCATGACGGCGGTGGCGACGGCGAGGTTGAGGGAATCGGCGCGGCCCTGCTGCGGGATGCGGGCAAGCGCATCGGCTTCCCGGGCGAGCTGGTCCGGCAGGCCGGATTGTTCGTTGCCCATCAGCAGTACGGTGGGCTTCCTCCGGTAGTCGATCGTGCGATAATCGACCGCGCCGGCCAGATGGGTGGCGACGATGGAAACGCCGGCCGACTTCCGCCAGGCCAAGAACTCCTCCGGCGTCGCCCGCGCGACCGGAACGGCGAAGACCGAGCCCATGGTTGCTCGCACAGTCTCCAGCGAGAAGGGATCGGTCGTCTCGCCGATCAGAATAATGCCGGACGCGCCGGCGGCATCGGCCGTCCGGATGATGGTGCCGAGATTGCCCGGATCGCGCACCCGGTCGAGCGCCACCCACGTCTCACCCTCCTGCGGCCGGATGCCCTTAAGCGGCGTCCAGCGCTGCTCGAAAATGCCGACGACCATTTGCGGGTTGTCGCGCCGGGTGATCGCGGCAATCACCTTTTCGCTGACTTCGAGCACCAGCCCGCCCGCGGCGACGGTCCTTGCCGCCATCTGCTCGACCAGCGGCTTGCCCTTGGCGGCCTTGGCATAGACCAGCGTGCGGATCGTCCAGCCGAGCTCGATCGCATCGATGACGAGCTTCAGACCTTCGGCGAGGAAAGTCCCGCTTTCCTCCCGCGACTTCTTGTTGGTCAGCGCCTTGATGTCCTTGATGATCGGATTGGCGAGCGAGGTGACTTCCTTCACCTGCCCGACCCTGCGCGGCCCCTGATCGTGGAAGTCCTTGCTCATTGCGGCACCCAGCGGGAAAAGAGGGAGGTGGAAAGCGCGCGGCCCGGCGTTTTGCCGTCGAGGCCTGCCTCGCGAATCACCAGCTCGCCGGATTCGACCGCGCCGCCGGCGCCGCGCATCGTTTCGCGCATCAGCTCGTGGATCGAATAGAAGCTGGCGCGGATCGAATAGGCCGTCAGCACCAGGCCGACCGCCTTCGGCGACAGGATTTCGCGGCAGACATCGAGCATCAATGGCAGATGCTCGAAAAGATGCCAGACTTCGCCATTGGGGCCGCGGCCGAATTTCGGCGGATCGGTCAGGATGATGTCGTACTGGCTGCCGCGGCGTTCCTCGCGCAGGATGAATTTCATCGCATCCTCGCAGATCCAGCGGATCGGCAGCTTCTCCATGCGCCCGAGCGCCTGGTTTTCGCGCGCCCAGCCAATCGCCTTCTTCGACGCGTCGACATGGGTGACCTCGGCGCCGGCAGCGGCGGCGACCAGCGAGGCGACGCCGGTATAACCGAAGAGGTTCAGCACCTTCAGCGGCCGGCCGGCCTTTTCAACCTGCTCTTTCATCCAGCTCCAGTGCACGATCTGCTCGGGAAAGACGCCGACGTGACGGAACGAGGTGAAGCGGCCGAGAAAATCGACGCCGAGCAGGTTGAGCGGCCAGGTCTCGCCGAGTGCGGCCTTCGGAAAGCGCCAGCGGCCGGTGCCTTCCTCGTCGGTATCGCCGGTGAAGACGGCATCGACCTTTTCCCAGATTTGCGGCGCCAGCGAAGGCCGCCACAGCGCCTGGGCCTCCGGGCGGATGATGCGATAGGGGCCATATTGCTCGAGCTTCTGGCCGTCGCCGCTGTCGATCAGGTGGAAATCGCCGGCGCCGAGCGATTCGAGAATGACAGGCACGCGCTCCGCCGGCCGACCGCCGCTGCGTGCCATGAGCGGGCGCGAAACCGCGGCCGCCGCAGTCTCGCGAACTGTATCGCGTGTGGCCGCGGGGCGCACCACGGGCTTCAGTGATCGGCCGGCCCGATCGTCCCTGCGGCTTTCACCGGCGGGACCTGATGTCTTCTTCTGGCCCGGCCGGCGTTCTCTTTGTTTCAACGTGCTCTTCCGCGTCTCTGTCGGGGTGTCTTGCAGGCTATGCAGTAGCCCAGAAGACCGTGCCGGATCAACTGCGCGCTGGTCGGCCCCGGCGAGAGGGCAGCTTCTGCGGGCACAGCGCCTATTTCAAGCCCTCGGACGCGCCCCTCTCCGAAGCCAGCTTTCTGCCGCATAAAGTGCAGCGACATGCATCGACTGCATGATGACGGCGCCGGATTGCAGGTCGCCGAGGATGGCGGCAAGATCGGTAAACAGCAGCTCGACCTTCTCGCCGGGGTCGAAACGCGGTTCGCCGGCCCGGCTCAGACCGAGCGCCAGCCAGCTCGTCACCGTGTTGCTGTGGCTGGCCGCATTCGGATAGGAGGTGAGCAGCTTGACGAAGGTCGAGGCTTCATAGCCGGTCTCTTCCCGCAGTTCGCGCTGTGCCGCCGCCAACGCCGCATCGCCGCTCTTGCCGTCGCCAGTCTTGCCATCGTCTGCTTCGACACCGCCGGCGACGAGGCCGAGCACGATCTCGCCGCGGCCGTGCCGGTATTCCCGCGTCAGCAGCACCCGCCCGTCGGGCATGACTGGGATGACGTTGATCCAGTCGGGATAATCGAGCACATGGAATGGCGCGATGACGATTCCGTCGGCGGTGACGCAATCGTCGCTCCGCACCCTGATCCAGCGGTCTTCATAGGTGATGCGGCTTGCCGTCACGCTCCAGGGCTTCAGCTCGTTCATCGGCCAATTCCTCGCTCGGGATCGTAACGCAGATAACATTCCCCTCCGCCTTGGCAAAGCGCTTTCCCGCTGGATAAGTTGAGCGAATCGAAGATGGGGCTGCCGAATGGATTTCACCGGCGAAGAACGTATCGCCGCGCCGCGGGACATCGTCTGGGCAGCGCTCAACGATCCGGAGATCATGCGTGGCTGCATTCCCGGCTGCCAGGGCATCGAGCGGATATCGCCAAGCGCGTTCGAGGCGACGATCAAGGTCAAGCTCAGCCTGTTCTCCGCCACCTTCCATGGGTTGCTGACGCTTTCCAATATCGATGCGCCGGAAAGCTATACGTTGTCGGCGGAAGGCAAGGGCGGCCTGGCCGGCTTCGCCAGGGGCAGCGCCGATGTCGTACTCGAGGCGAGGGGCGAGGAGACGATCCTGCACTATCGGGCCAAGGCCGAACTCGGCGGCAGGCTCGCTCAGCTCGGCGCACGCCTGCTCGATTCGACCTCGCAGCGGCTGGCCGAGGGCTTCTTCTCGGATTTCAATACTGCGGTCGTTGCAAAAATGGCTGCGGATTGAGCGTCGAAGGCTTTCGCTGCGGGCTTGGCGCGGACCTGCGCCTGAGCTATTCCGACATGATGACATGGACCATCAGGCCGCCGCGGGCGGAAGACCAGGAAATGCTCGCGGACATCTATCTTTCCGTGCGCCGCCAGACATTCGTCTGGGTCGATCCCGGCAAGTTTCACCGCGAGGATTTCTCCGCTCATACCAATGGTGAGACGATCTTCGTCTGCGAGCATGTCGATGGCAGCCTTGCCGGCTTCCTGTCGCTCTGGCCGGAGGACGATTTCATTCACATGCTTTATATAAGGCCCGAGTTTCAGGGTCTTGGCGCCGGCACGGCGCTGCTCCGGGCGCTGCCGGAGTGGCCGCGACATAAGTACCGTCTGAAATGCCTGGTGAACAACCGACGGGCGAAGGCCTTCTACCTTTCCCACGGTTTTGCCGTGACCGGCAATGGCGCGTCGCCGGAAGGCGATTATGAGGAGCTGAGCTTTTCTCCGGTTTGGCTCGGGCGGTGAGCCGATCTCACCGCGACGGCAGCTGGCCGGCGATGTCCTCCGCGCGGGTCCTGTGGCGGTCGGCCTCGCCCTGCCAGCGAATGGCTTCCTTGGCCTCGGTGCGGGCGCGCTTGCGGTGTTTGCCCTGGCTGAACCAGGTGGCGGCCGAGCCGATCAGCATGCCTGCTATCAGCGCGATGAACAGGAAGACGAAGAAGGGCGCGGAAACAGCAAGCACCGGATCGTCGGGCCTGAAGGGATTGAAGGCGAGCGTGACGCTCTGCCGGTTGGCGACGCAGAAGACGATGAGGATGACGCCGAGCGGCAGCAAAATCAGCAGGTTGACAATCTTCTTGGCCATTTGAACTCTCCATGCGCCTTATATGCATCGGCCCGAAAATCGATTCCGACTTTCGGGCCGATGCGCTAGCAGAATAGGAAAACGGTGTTCAAGTTCAAGTGCGGTTTCGCCGCAGGCGGCTCGCGCCGCTCAATCCTCTTCGTCGGCCTGGCCGGGATTGAGCCGCTCGCGCAGTTCCTTGCCTGTTTTGAAGAAGGGAACCCACTTTTCCTCGACGAAGACGGTATCGCCGGTGCGCGGGTTGCGGCCGGAGCGGGAAGGGCGGTTCTTGACCGAAAACGCGCCGAAGCCGCGCAATTCGACGCGGTTGCCCGCAGCCAGTGCATCGGTGATCTCGTCGAGAACCGCGTTGACGATATTTTCGACGTCGCGATGATAGAGATGCGGGTTGCGTGCCGCAACAATCTGCACCAATTCGGACTTGATCACAGTCGCCCCCTTAAATTATTGATTTCTTATCAATCGCGGCCAACCTGCCAAACTGAAAGCAGCCCGTCAAGAAGCAACTTTGGGGGTAGGATTCCATTGATATCCTGGCCCCTGACGAGATCATCATAACCCAGGATAGTAACCAGCCGCGAAACAGCTCCAGCGAGCAGAAAAGGCGTGTTGCTCTTCTTGTCCCAATCCACCATCGGCAGATCAACGTCGACGCCACGCGATTTGAGATAGGCGCGGATTTCCGCCTCGCCGCCGATCGTATCGACGAGCTTCGCCTGGAGCGCCTGCCGGCCGGTATAGATCGTCCCGTCGGCGAGTTTCAGCACCTCCTCGCGGGGCAGCTTGCGCCGGTCGGCCACCAGGTCGACGAACCAGTTGTAGCTGTCGATCACCATGTTGCGGATCATCGCCTTGGCTTCCTCGCTCGCCTCGTGGAAGGGCGAAGGCTCGGCCTTCAGCGGCGAGGACTTGATCTCCTGCAGCGACACGCCGATCTTGTCGAGCAGCGGCTGGATCTGCGGGTACTGGAAGATGACGCCGATCGAGCCGGTGATCGAGCTGTCGCCGGCAATGATCGTGTCGCCGGCGGTGGCGACCATATAGCCGGCGGAAGCGGCCAGCGTGCGCACGTCGGAGACGACGGGCTTCTTCGCTGATATCGCCCGGATCGCCTTGAAGATTTTTTCGCCGCCATAGGTCGTGCCGCCGGGCGAGGAGATCGAAATCACCGCGGCCTTCACCTGATCGCTGGTCTCGACCTTCTTTAGCCGCTCCAGCAGCTCGTCATCATCGACGATCAGCCCCGATATCGTCACATGGGCGATATGCGGACTTGCCGTGCCGGCCTCGCCGACGGCGAAGCGGTAAAAGGCAAAACCGAGCGCCACGATGAGGGCGACCGCGACGATGCGCCAGAAGCCGAGCTTGCGGCGCAGCCGCCGGCGATCCGCGATGATCGAACTGTCCATGAGATACCTCCAGCGCTGGCCCGGGTCGGCATGGCGCCGATGAACCCGGTGAAATGGGTGCGACGGCGCGTATGAATGCCACTTTTGTATGTTTTTCCGTTTTGTTGCTTGTTGCAGAAAAAATTCCATATTGGCAAGCCAATGTAATAATGCGAAACGAACTGTGATTGCCGGCCGGCTTTGTTACGCAGGCGAGGCAATCACCGCACATGGAACGAGACCTATGCTCGATACCCTGAAGAACAACGGACATGCCGCTTATGCGGGCTCCGGCAGGAGCCCCTATGGCGATGCGTTGTTCCATTCCGCCCGCGTGCGGCGGCTGAAGATCTTGCTGCCGTTGGCCGCCCTTATCGTCGCCGGCGCGCTTGCGACGGTGGCCTTGGTGAGCCTGTACCTGCCCGAAAACGTCAAGTTCGAAGGCGCCAAGATCGAGAACGGCAAGGTCGTGATGGAAAAGCCGGCAATTGCCGGACGCAACTCCGACGGCGTCAATTATTCCATGCTTGCCGAAAGGGCGCTGCAGGATATCCGCAATCCCGATCTCATCACCCTCGAGACCATCAAGGCCGCCGTGCCGATGAATGATGGGCTGATTGCCCGCGTCATCGCTTCGACTGCCGATTATAATCGCGCCACCGATAACCTGCATATGACGGCTCCCTTCACCCTGGTGCTGAGCAGCGGCCTCAACGCGCAATTCCAGTCCGCCCGGCTCGACATCAAGGGCGGCAACATGCGCAGCGACGACCCCGTCACCATCACAAAGGACAATGCTTCCATTGTTGCGAAGACGCTGGAGATAACCGATAAGGGGCGCGTGATCACATTCGAGGGGAATGTTCGCATGAATGTCGATCCATCCACCATTCATAAACAGGGCACTTAACCAGCCGGGTCACCCATGACAAAAGATTGTCGCATTTCAGCTTGCAAGACGGGCATCGCATTCGTTGCCGGCGCATTTGCCCTTATTCTGACGGTCTCGGGCGCGGGGGCGCAGTCGACCACCATGTCGGGCATGAAGCTTTCCAACGACCAGCCGATCCAGATCGAAAGCGACAAGCTGGAGATCCATGACCAGGAGCACACGGCGCTCTTCACCGGCAACGTCAAGGTCGTCCAGGGCACGACGACGATGCAGTCCGGCAAGATGACCGTCTATTACAAGGACAAGACGGCAAAGTCGGGCGCCGGCGCGCCGGCTCAACCCGAGGCGAAGCCCGAGCAGTCGGCCTCGCTGGCGTCGGGAAGTGCGGACATCGACAAGATCCTGGTGACGGACAAGGTCTACCTGGTCTCGGGCACGCAGACGGCGACTGCCGACGACGGCAATTTCGACATGGCCTCGCAGACATTCATCCTGACCGCGGATCAGGGAAACAAGGTCATTCTGTCGGACGGTCCGAACGTCTTCACCGGCTGCAAGCTGACCGTTCACATGCAAACCGGCCAGGCGGAGCTTGAAAGCTGCGGCGGTCGTGTCCAGATTCAGCTCGATCCGAAATCGCAGCCGAACGCGCAGAAGCAGAACTGAACCGGCCTCCCACGTGAAATTATCATCGCTATCAACCATGTTCGGCAGGCCTGAGCCGCACGCTGCGGGTGCCGCCGACAAGAGCCGCTATCAGGGAACGCTGATCGCCCGTGGTCTGACCAAGACCTATGCGACGCGCCGTGTCGTCAACGGCGTCTCCCTGGTGGTGCGTCGCGGCGAAGCCGTCGGCCTGCTCGGCCCGAACGGCGCCGGCAAGACGACCTGCTTTTACATGATCACCGGCCTGGTGCCGGTGGATGAAGGCACGATCGAGATCGACGGAAACGATGTCACGACCATGCCGATGTACCGCCGCTCGCGCCTCGGCGTCGGTTACCTGCCGCAGGAGGCCTCGATCTTTCGCGGACTGACGGTGGAAGAAAATATCCGCGCCGTCCTCGAAGTGCATGTGAAGGACAAGGCCGAGCGCGAGCAGAAGCTGAACGAGCTGCTTGAGGAATTTCATATCCAGAAGCTGCGCAAGAGCGCGGCCGTCGCCCTTTCCGGCGGCGAACGCCGCCGTCTTGAAATCGCACGAGCGCTTGCAACCGACCCGACTTTCATGTTGCTCGACGAGCCCTTCGCCGGTGTCGACCCGATTTCGGTCGCCGATATCCAGAACCTCGTCCACCACCTGACGGCCCGCGGCATCGGCGTTCTCATTACCGACCACAATGTGCGTGAGACGCTTGGCCTCATCGACCGCGCCTATATCATCCATGCCGGTGAAGTGCTGACCCACGGCCGGGCCAACGACATCGTCAACAATCCGGAAGTGCGCCGGCTCTATCTCGGCGATAATTTCAGCCTCTGATCCCGCGCCGATTCACCTTGCCGCGTAGTTCCGCTTGACCAAATGAGATAAAAAAGCAATTTTTGGGCCAACTCGGATTTCCGTGGCCTGAAGCGTGGATCGGGCGCGGTTTCCTGGAGTCGAGGGAGTTTCGCGTCCGTCATGGCACTGTCCGCCAATCTATTTCTGCGCCAGAGCCAGTCCCTGGTCATGACGCCGCAACTGATGCAATCCATCCAGTTGCTGCAGATGACCCATTTCGAGCTCACTCAGTTCATCGCTCAGGAAGTGGAGAAGAACCCGCTGCTCGAATTTCCGTCGAATGACGGCGAGGCGGGCGACGAACGGCCGGCAGGCGAGGACGAGCAGTTCGGTCATTCGCCGGAGGACGCCGGCTCGGACGACGGCGCCGACAATCGCGCCGAGGCGCTGTCGAGTGACTGGTACGACAATGGCGGCAGCGAAAGCAGCAGCCGGCTGAACGACGAGCTCGACGCCAATTACACCAATGTCTTTCCCGATGACGGTGGTCCGCAGCGCCTCGACGCACCGGAACTCGTCGGTCAGTGGAAGTCGATGCCGGGCAGCGCCGACGGCGCCGATTACGATCTCGACGATTTTGTCGCCGGCCAGGTGTCGCTGCGCGATCATCTCGCTCAGCAGATCCCCTTCGTGCTGCCCGATATGAGCGACCGGCTGATCGCGCAGAATTTTATCGATCAGCTCGACGATGCCGGTTACATCCAGGTCGATCTGGTCGAGACCGGCGAGCGGCTCGGCACCAGTCTCACGCAGGTCGAACACGTGCTCGCCGCCCTCCAGACGCTTGATCCGCCGGGTGTTTTTGCCCGCAGCCTCGCCGAATGCCTGGCGATCCAGCTCAGGCAGAAGGACCGTTACGACCCTGCCATGCAGGCGCTGGTCGAAAATCTCGAGCTCCTGGCCCGGCGCGACTTCGCCACGCTGAAGCGGCTCTGTGGCGTTGACGAGGAAGATCTTCTCGACATGCTCGGCGAGATCCGCCAGCTCAATCCGAAGCCCGGCAGCGGTTTCGAGACGGGTGTTTCCGAAGCGATCATGCCCGATGTCGTCGTCAGGCCCTCCGCGGAAGGTGGCTGGCTGGTCGAGCTCAATCCGGATACGCTGCCGCGCGTGCTTGTTAATCAGTCCTATTTTTCCCGCGTGACCCGGAACGGCGAGGATCATGCCTTCCTTTCCGAGTGCCTGCAGAGCGCCAACTGGCTGACCCGCAGCCTCGACCAGCGGGCAAAGACCATCATGAAGGTGGCAAGCGAGATTGTCCGCCAGCAGGACGCCTTCCTGCTGCACGGTGTCGACCATTTGCGGCCGCTGAACCTGAAAACGGTGGCCGAGGCGATCAAGATGCATGAATCCACCGTCAGCCGCGTCACCTCGAACAAATATATGCTGACGCCGCGCGGCCTCTTCGAACTCAAATATTTCTTCACCGTGTCGATCGGCGCGGTCGAGGGCGGCGACAGCCATTCGGCCGAGGCCGTGCGCCACAAGATCCGCGCGCTGATCATGCAGGAGAGCCCCGACGCGGTGCTCTCCGATGACGATATCGTCGACATGCTGAAGAAGGGCGGCATCGATCTCGCCCGCCGCACGGTGGCGAAATACCGGGAAGCGATGAACATCGCTTCCTCGGTCCAGCGCCGCCGCGAGAAACGGGCACTCGCCAAGGTCGCGGGCTTCTGAGGCAGCAGGACGCTTCGACCGTGATCGAAGCATCCACTTCGCAAATTGGCCTATTTCTCCCGTGTCTTAAACGAATATCGATGTGCCCATGACGCCGCAAAATCCGAAGCTTGCCAGAGAACTTGTCCTGCTTTTGGTGCTGGCGACCCTCTGGGGTTCTTCCTACACCTTTATCAAGATCGGGGTCGAAACGATCCCGCCGGTGACCTTGATCGCGGTGCGCACACTGATCGCCGGCGCCATTCTGCTGGCGGTGCTTCGCCATCGGCATGTCCGCCTGCCGCGCGACCGCGCGACATGGCGCCTGTTCGTCGTCCAGGCCTGCCTGAACAGCGTCATTCCTTTCACGCTGATCGCCTGGGCGGAACAGTCCGTCGATGCCGGACTGGCGGTGATCCTGAATTCGGCGACGCCGATCTTCACCTTCCTGCTGACCGTGTCGATAACCCGCCATGAGCAGGCGACGGCGCGGAAGCTTTTCGGCGTCGTCTCCGGGCTTGCCGGCATCTGCCTCGTCATCGGCGTCGAAGCGCTCGGCGGTCTTGGCGAAAGCCTGATGGCGCAGCTTGCCATCATCCTGGCGACCATCTGTTATGCCGGAGCCGCGATTTTCAGCAAGAACTTCAGAGGCCTTGATCCCGCCGTGCCGGCGGCCGGTTCGCTGATCTCAGGCGCGGTCATTCTGATACCCGTGAGCCTGATCGTCGATCGGCCGTGGGGGCTCGATCCCTCGGCCGCATCGGTGCTGGCGCTGCTTGCCCTTTCCGCCTTTTCGACGGCGCTTGCCTTTACGATCTATTTCCGCCTCGTTCAGACGCTGGGTTCGGTCGGAACCACGTCGCAAGCCTATCTCCGCGTGCCGATCGGTGTCGCGACCGGTATCGTCTTCCTCGGTGAAAGCCTGAGCCCGACGGCCTGGATCGGGCTCACCTGCGTCATTCTCGGTGTCATCGCCATGACGATGCCGCGCACAACGCAGGCGCGAAGCGCGTGAGCTCATGAAAGGAAGTTGCTGGAAGGCTCCTTCCGCAGGAGATTTGCTACAGCTTCTGCGAGCGCGCCCGGGGCTGATTCGGCGTCCTATTGACTTTCTGGTAACCTCTGGCTAGAAGCCCGCCGCAATCGGCGCCGTGAACGGCGTTTTGAAGTTATCCCCATCATCCCAAGGGCACCGAGGGCCCACAGGCCTGCGCCGATCTTGCTTGAGATTGCGCGAAGTGCTTGGATGAACCCGAGGCTTGGCGTAAACTGATACCCGCAAACGACCATAAGAAGGGAAACTCCATGAGTGTGCGTGTATCCGGGAAACATATGGAAATTGGTGAATCCTTCCGTCAAAAGATCGAGGACCAAATTGCTACGGCCATCACGAAATACTTCGATGGGGGGTATTCCGGCCAGGTGACCGTCGAAAAGGCGAGTTCTCGTTTCTCGGCAGACTGCAAGCTTCATCTCGACAGCGGGGTGGTGCTTCATGCCGCCGGCGAAGCCACGGATCCGCAGCTTGCTTTCGACGCCGCTTCCGAGCGCATCGAGAAACGCCTGCGCCGTTACAAGCGCAAGCTGAAGGACCATCATGCCGGAAACCACCTGAATGGCTTTGCAGAAGTCTCCTACACGGTCATGGACTCCGTTCCTGATCACGAGGATGAAATTCCCGACGATTTCGCCCCGGCAATCGTCGCTGAAAGCACGAAGCAGTTGAAGACCATGTCCGTCGCCACCGCCGTGATGGCGCTCGACATGACCGATGAGCCGCTTCTCCTGTTCCGCAGTCCCGGCAAGGAACATCTGAATATCGTTTATCGTCGGCACGACGGAAATATTGGCTGGATCGATTCGGCCAATATCAAAGGCTGAGATCAGGGCGGTGAGCGGCGGTATCGCCGCCGCTCCTCGCATCATCTGATCCCGGCGACAGAAGGAAAAAGAAATGGCATTGGCAGATTTGCTCCATCAGGATGCGATCATTCCCGCCCTCAGAGTAAATTCCAAGAAACAGTTGCTTCAGGAATTGGCGGCAAGAGCCGCGAGGATCACCGGGCTCTCCGAACGGGAGATTTTCGACGTCATCCTGCAGCGCGAACGCCTCGGCTCGACCGGCGTCGGCAACGGTATCGCCATTCCCCACGGCAAGCTGGTGAACATTCATTCCATCGTCGGCATCTTCGCCCGGCTGGAGCAGCCTGTCGATTTCGAAGCGCTGGACGACCAGCCCGTCGATCTCGTCTTCCTGCTGCTGGCACCGGAGGGCGCTGGCGCCGATCATCTCAAAGCCCTGTCGCGCATCGCCCGCGTCCTGCGCGATCAAGACTTGGTTGCAAAGCTGCGGGCCACCGATTCCGCCTCGGCGATCTACGCCTTCCTCAACGAGGAGCAGACGTCGAACGCTGCTTGAGCTGCATAATCCCTAAATGAAAAAAGGCGCCTGATTTCGCAGGCGCCTTTTTTCTTATGCAGGGCTGAACGGTCAGAACTCTTCCCAGTTATCCCGAGCCACGGCAGCCGAGCCATGCGATTGAGGCGTGGTGCGGCGGGTCGCCGGGGCGTGGCGGACCGCGGGAGCGGCCGCGAAATGCGAGTGGGCTGCAGCCGGCGCACGCATCTGCCTTGCCACGGAGGCGAGTGCAGTCGCGTTGGCGGAGCCGGAGACGCTGAAGCGCGTGGCGAGCGCCTTCAGCGTCTGCGCCTCGTCGTTGAGCGCCACGCTGGCGGCGGTCGCTTCCTCCACCATCGCCGCATTCTGCTGCGTCACCTGATCCATCTGGTTCATGGCCTGGTTGATTTCCTTCAGCCCGACCGCCTGTTCGCTCGCCGATGCCGAGATCTGCCGGATGAGGCTGTTGATGCCCATCACCTGTTCGGCGATCTTGTGCAGCGTGCCGCCGGCGCGCCCGACGAGATCGACGCCTTCCTTGACCTGGACGGCCGACGTGTTGATCAGCGTCTTGATCTCCTTGGCAGCATTGGCCGAACGCTGCGCGAGTTCACGCACTTCCTGGGCGACGACGGCAAAACCCTTGCCGGCTTCGCCGGCGCGGGCCGCTTCGACGCCGGCATTCAGCGCCAGCAGGTTCGTCTGGAAGGCGATTTCGTCGATGACGCCGATAATCCGCGAAACCTCCGTCGAAGACTGCTCGATCCCATGCATAGAGGCGATGGCTTTCTGCACCACTTCGCCTGATTTCTCGGCATCCTGGCAGGCGAGGTTGACGTTGTCGGCAGCCGTGCGGGCATTCTCGGCACTGGAATCGACCTGGGCGGTAAGCTCATTGAGCGCTGCCGCCGTCTCTTCCAGGCTTGCCGCCTGCTGCTCGGTGCGTTTGGCGAGGTCGGAAGCGCTGTTGCTGATCTCGCCGGTGCCGGCGCCGATATTGACGACGCTGAGATTCATCGTGTTGATGGTCTCTTCGAGGCTCGCAAGCGCGGCGTTGAAGTCCTGCTTCAGTTTGCCGTATTCGCCGGGGAATTCCTCGGTGATGCGGTGACCCAGATTGCCCTGGGACAGTTCGGAAAGGCCGGCGCCGACGATCGAGACGATATGACGCTGCAGCGACACCGATTGTTGCCGTTCCGATTCCGAACGGCTGCGCTCGGTCTCGGCGGCCTGTCGCTGGTGGGTGGCCTCGTCTTCGAGTCGCCTGGAGTCGGCGAGTTTGAAGCGGAAGCCTTCGAGCGCCTTGGCGACCGAACCGACTTCGTCGGTACGGTCCTGGGCAGCGATGGGTTCGGCATATTCGCCGTCGCTGAGCGTTTTGACGCTAGCGACAAGGCTGCCGAGCGGCCGCTGTACGAGCGAGCGGACGGCGAAATAGAGCGCGAGCATCACCGCACCGAGCACGATCAGGCCGGTGGCGATCATCATGTAGGTCTGGTCCTGCACCGGCGCGTTGATCGCCGTGTGCGGGACATCGACAAGCACGACCCAGGTGGCGTTGACGCCGGGGACTTCGAACGGATAGACGACGCGGTCGAAGGGGTCGAGGCCGTCATAAGTGAGATTCCTGACAAGGCCGGGCTGCTTGTTCGACAGCGCCGCCTTGACGACGTCGGCGCCTTCGCCGTCATATTGTTTCGTCATCAGGTCGGGGATCGGCGCGACGATCCAGTTGCCGGCCTGCGACAGCAGCGTCACGCGCCCCGAGCCGAAGGGAAGCAGCGCCTGCAGCTTGTCGGTCAGCGACTTCAGCGAGATGTCGACACCGCCGACACCGATCATCTTGCCGCCCGCTATGACGGGATAGGCAATTGATGTCAGCAGCGTCGGTACATCTGTTCCCTGGGCGAGATAGGGGGTTGTGATCGCGCCCTTGCCGCTGTCGGCAGCAAGCTTCCACCATTCGGCGGTATAGTCATTGTCGAAGGTGGAGTATTGAATGCTACCGTCCTTGGTCTTCGACCAATAGGGCGTGAACGCGCCGTTCTTGTTCGTGCCTTCGTCATTATTGTTGGCGATCTCGGTGGTCTTGCCGTCGAGCGCGCCGAGCTGCTCGCAGAACCAGCTGCCGAAGGCAAAGGCGTTCTGTTCGAGATTGGCCTTCAGCACGTTGATCATGCCCTTGCGATCGAGCGACTTGCCGTCGTGGGCGCGGCCGAGGACGCCCATCATGCTGCGCGCGGCACTGGCGAGCTCGCCGACATTGGCGGCGATTTCATTGGCGATCGATTTTGCTTCGAGGTTGGCCTGATCCATCGTCAGCGTCTGGACGCGATCCCGGGTCTGGCCGATGAGGAAGAAATTCGAAACGATGAGAACAAGCGCGATGGCGATGCCGGTGATGACGATAAGCTTCGCCGCAAGCGATTTCATGCGAAAGATGAACATGGGGTCCTCGGGCAAGGATGCGCCGAAGGGGCATTCTTCGGCACAGGAGCGAAGGCATGGCTCCGTCATGGAGCAGCCGCATGAGCCGCGGATCCGCAAGCGCGAAGACCCGGCGATCACTGGGAAGATCGCCGGAGACCTCTTAAATTTGAGTGAAACTTTAGGGGTTTATATGAGGAAAGCCGCAGAAATCCCCTCAAAATCGAAGGGAGGTCCGGCCACCTTTCGCAAGGAGGCCAGCCTATATTCTGTCTGCGACTTCCTCGCTCAAAGGAATCGACGGTTGCGCGCCTGATTTGAGGCATGCGAGTGAACCGGCGACCGCCGCGCGGCGCAGCGCCGTCGGAAAATCCACGCCGTCATCGAGGCTGGCGGCGAAATAGCCGCAGAAGGTGTCTCCCGCTCCGACCGTGTCGACAGGATCGATCGCCAACCCTTGCGCCCGTGAAATGACCCCGTCGCGGATGGCGATGACGCCGTCACCGCCTAGCGTCACGATCAGCGTCTGGCCGGTCTCCTGATGCAGGCGGACAAGCGCTGCCTCGCGCTCTTGCGTGTCCATGCCGTTCTGTCCGGCGAGCCGCTCGAACTCGGTCTCATTGGCAATGACGATATCGGCCAGGCGACCGAGACGCGGTGCATCGGGGATCAAGGGGGCGAGGTTGAGGATGCTGGTGATGCCCTGGGCGCGCGCGGCCGAGAGCGCGCGTTCGACGGCCGCGACAGGCACCTCGAGCTGCAACATCAGCATGTCGCCTTCGTTCATGCGGCCGATCGCGATTTCCGCATCCGCAGGCGTGACCAAGCCGTTGGCGCCCGGAACCACGGCGATCATGTTCTCGCCGTCGCCGCCGACGAGGATCAGCGCCGTGCCTGTGGGGCCGTCGACATGCTTGACGAGGGAGAGGTCGGTTCCGGCCTCATCGAGCAGGGCGAGAGCATCGGCGGCAAAAGCATCCTTGCCGACGGCGCCGGCCATGTGCACATAGCGGCCGGCGCGACGGGCTGCCAGCGCCTGGTTGGCGCCCTTGCCGCCGGCGGCCGTGGCAAAACCGTTGCCGGCCACCGTCTCGCCGGGCTTTGGCAGTCGCTCGGTCGTGGCGATGAGATCCATGTTGATGGATCCGAAAACTGTGATCATCAGGCTGTCCCGTCTTTTGGAGCATGCGAATGACATCATGCTCCTGCTATTTCATGGGGCGAGACACTGCCCGAAGCGATCACTCCTCGTCAACCACCCGAAGCTTGAGAAGGCCGGTACGGCTTTCCACGGATTTGGCCGGAGTCTCGTCGCGGCGGGCGGGCTTGGCGTCGCCGCCTGCCTCGAATTCCAGCGCCTCGATCTTGGCGCCGCGCCTGGTGAGCTTGTCGGCCGACGTGACCACCATGTCGATATCTTTCTGCGCCAGGGCGAAATGGCCCTGCAGCTTGCGCACCCGCTCGTCGAGGCGGCTGAGATCGTCCATCAGCAACGCCACCTCGCCCTGGATCAGATGCGCCTGCGCCCGCATGCGCTGGTCCTTCAGCACCGCCTGGATGACCTGGATCGACAGCATCAGCAGTGATGGCGAGACGATGACGATGCGCGCCCGGTGCGCCTTCTGCACCAGGGCCTCGAAGTTCTCGTGGATCTCCGCGAAAATCGATTCTGACGGCACGAAGAGAAAGGCCGTCTCCTGGGTTTCCCCCTGAATCAGATATTTCTCCGAAATATCCCGGATATGGATCTCCATGTCGCGGCGGAACTGCTGGCCGGCGATCTTGGCGGCCTCGGGGCTGCCGGCGTCGCGGATGGCGTTCCAGGCTTCGAGCGGGAACTTCGCATCGATGACGAGCGGCGGCGCGCCGTTCGGCATGTGGATCGTGCAATCCGGCCGCGAGCCGTTCGAAAGCGTCTGCTGGAAGGCATAAGCGCCCATCGGCAGGCCGTCCGCGACGATCGTCTCCATCCGCGACTGGCCGAAGGCGCCGCGCGTCTGCTTGTTCGAGAGAATCGCCTGCAGTCCGACGACGTCCTTGGCGAGCGTCTGGATATTGTTCTGCGCCGCATCGATGACCGCCAGCCGCTCCTGCAGCCGCTGCAGATTCTCATGCGTCGATTTCGTCTGTTCGGTGATCGTCGAGCTGACGCGCTGTGACATGCCGTCGAGACGCTGGCTGATTGCCTGGTTGAGCTCGCTCTGACGCGCGCCGAAAACCTCGGCCATGGCCGTGATGCGGCCCTGCATCTCCGCCTGGATCTTCAAAAGCTCGGCCATGCGCGCCTCGCCTTCCCTGGCGCGCAGCTCCGCTTCCTCCGCCTGTTCGCGGCGAAGGCTGCCGGCGCGCAGGAAAAGGACGATAACCAGGACGACGAGGGCCGCGAGAAGCCCGCCGGCAAGCGCCAGCATGGCCGGGCTGATCGAGGCAAGCGAAAGGGCGAGCGATTCGGAATGGACGGTCATCCCGCAACCATAACAGAAGAAACGGCGATATGAAGATCAAAACGTGAACGAAATTGGCCATACTCACTATCTTCGCGAGCGCGCTTCCGCTCATGGAAGAGAAATCGCAGCGCGACTTAACGATTGCTCAACCATATTCGCCAAAACCTGCATGGTAGAAATTCCCTCCCGCGCGTCGCGCCAAATACAGAGATTTCCATGACATCCCAGCAGACCGACAATGCCCTCAGGCAGCGCCTCGATTTCATCGAACTGGACGAGGCGGCGCGCAAGTCGATGCGGGATCTGCGCCCTGTCATTACAGAGCTGATCGGCGGCGCCCTCGATAAATTCTACGCCAAGATCGCCAAGACCCCCGCCGTCTCGGGCTTCTTTGCCGATAAGAACCATGTCGGCCATGCCAAGAAGCGCCAGCAGGATCATTGGGCCAATCTCGCCAGCGGCGCCTACGACGAGAGCTATGTCGATGGCGTGACCGCGATCGGCCGCACCCATGCCCGCATCGGGCTGGAGCCGCGCTGGTATGTCGGCGGCTATGCCCTCGTCATGTCCGAACTCGTCAAGGGCATCATGGAGAAGCAGTGGCCGTCGGTCTTCGCGCGCCAGCAGGGTAAACTGCTCGCCGAGAAGCTGTCGGCGGTCATCAAGGCGGGCATGCTCGACATGGATTATTCCATCTCGGTCTATCTCGAGACGCTTGAAGCCAAGCGTCAGGCTCTGGAAGAGCAGCGCGCCCAAGCCGAGGCTGATCAGACGATGGCGCTGGAGCAGCTGCGCCGCGGTCTGGAGGCGCTGTCGAGCGGGGATCTCGAGGCCACCCTGCCATCCGACCTGCCGGGCAATTTCCGACAGATGGCCGAGGATTACAATCGTGCCGTCAAGGCTCTTCGCCAGTCCTTCGCATCGGTGCGCGACACGTCGGGCCATATCATGAACGGCGCCGACGTCATCTCCAATGCGACCAATGACCTGGCGTTGCGCACTGCCCAGCAGGCGGCCGGCGTCGAGGAAAGCTCGGCGGCCCTGCAGCAGCTTTCCGTCAGCGTCGGCCAGACCGCCGCCAATGCCGAGAAGGCTTCGGACGCCGTACGCGAGACGCAGCAGAAGGCGAAGAATTCGGGTGAACTCGTCACCAGCGCCGTCTCGGCGATGGCCGGCATCGAAAAATCCTCGACGGAGATTTCCAAGATCATCGGCGTCATCGACGAGATCGCCTTCCAGACCAATCTGCTGGCGCTGAACGCCGGCGTCGAGGCAGCGCGCGCCGGCGATGCCGGTAAGGGTTTTGCCGTCGTCGCCCAGGAAGTGCGCCAGCTGGCCCAGCGCACGGCCGAAGCCGCCAAGGAGATCAAGAACCTGATCTCGCAGAGCTCGACCCAGGTCAATGAGGGTGTCGGCATCGTCTCCAGCACCGGCGAGGCGCTGAACGACATGATCGGCCGCATCGACATCATCAACCGCTTCGTCGCCGATATCGCCGCTGCCGCCCGCGATCAGGCGACCGGCGTCAACGAGGTCAGTGTGGCGATCCGCAGCATGGGCGAGATCACCCAGCAGAATTCCGGCATGGTCGAGCGCACCTCGGCGGAAACCGGCCGCCTCAAGGACGAGGTGGACCAGCTGATCGAGCTGCTGCGCCGCTTCCGCGCCCGGCCGGAAGGCCATGCTGCCATCACCGCTCGCCGGGCGGCCTGACTCGAATAGAGCCTTCCCTGGTCAGATTGCAGCATTCTGTTGGCTCAAACGGAGTCGGATGGTCGACCGGCGGGCGCGCGTCGTAGCCCGGCTCTACGGCCAAGCCGGCCGGTCGATCAGCCGGCCCGTTTCAGCCAACCCTCCCGCAGATTTGCCTGGCAAATCTGCAAGACTTTGGAATCGCCGGACGCACTTATCGCTTCGCCACGGCGAAGCGGTGCGGCCGGTGGGCCGGGCATCTCTAGCCAGGATCAAAGGCGATCGGCTCGGACGTACCTTGGGGTATGCCGGTCGCCAATCGCCTTTGCCCCGACGAAAACCTGCTCCGGCAGAATGCTGCAATCTGGCCAGGGAAGGCTCTATGGCGAAAATGCGGGCGGGGATGCAAAAAAGCGTCTTCGCCGCTCGTCGGATAATTCCATAGCGGGAAAAGATGGGTTATGGGAACGCCCATGACCATCAAGCCACTCATCATCCTTCCCGACCCCGTTCTCCGTCAGCTCTCCAAGCCGATAGAGCGTGTGGATACCGACCTGCAGCGCCTTGCCGACGATATGCTGGAAACCATGTACGACGCGCCGGGCATCGGCCTTGCTGCAATCCAGATCGGCGTGCCGCGCCGCATGCTGGTTATCGACGTCTCCCGCGAGGGCGAGGAAAAGCAGCCGCAGGTCTTCATCAATCCCGAGATCGTCAAATCCTCCGACGAGCGCTCGGTCTATGAGGAAGGTTGCCTGTCGATTCCTGACTATTATGCCGAGGTCGAGCGCCCGGCTGCCGTCTCGGTCAAATATCTCGATCGCAACGGCAAGGAACAGATGGTGGAAGCCGATGGGCTGCTCGCCACCTGCCTGCAGCACGAGATCGACCACCTGAACGGCGTGCTCTTCATCGACCACATCTCGCGGCTGAAGCGGGAGATGGTGATCAAGAAGTTCACCAAGGCGGCGAAATCGAAGGCGCTCTGAGCGTTGCATTGAAAATGCGCCAGCGAAGCCCTATGATATCACCGATATCATGATGGAGGTGCCGCATGGGTGATTTTCTGATTAGAAATATCTCCGAAGCAATGAAGCGAGACATTGCGGAAGCGGCGCAGCGGAGCGGAAACAGTCTTTCCGACGAGGCCAAGGAGCTTTTGCGGGAGGCGCTTCAAAGAAAAAACGCAGCAAAGCCCGAAACCGGGTCGGCCTATGCCGCCATACGCGCCGCTTTCGAAAGAGAAGACGCAGTAGACGACGAATTCGTTGCGATCATGGGAGAAATCGAGGCCGCGCGTAAAAAGGACTTTGGCCGGCCGTTCGAGGACCTTGAATGATCGTACTTGATACCAATGTGGTTTCCGAATTCGCCAGGTCGTTGCCGAATGAACAGGTGAAAGCCTGGATGTTGCGGCAGGACAGCGCGAGAATCTGGCTTTGCACCGTCGGCTTGATGGAGCAGATTTATGGGGCCGAAAGAGTTCGCCTGAAGACGGGATCGGATCGCTTCTTTCGTGCCATCGAGAATTTGGTGAAAGGCCAATTCCGTGACCGTATCGTCGGTTGGGATTTGCAAGCGGCCATGGCAACCGGCCGCCTGCGGGCAAAGCGCGAAAGCCTAGGGCGGCCGATTTCGGTCCAGGACGCGATGATCGCCGCCATCTGCCTTGCAAACGGCGCCACGCTCGCCACCCGCAACATCCGAGATTTCGAGGGGCTTGATCTCAAGCTCGTAAACCCGTTTGAAGACGGCTGATCCTCAATTGGCGAGATAAAATGTCTCTTAGCATTATCTTCATGGGAACCCCGGAGTTCTCGGTTCCGACCCTGCGCCTGCTCGTTGATGCCGGCCACAGGATCGTCGCCGTCTATACGCAGCCGCCGCGGCCGGGCGGCCGGCGCGGGCTCGATCTGCAGAAATCGCCGGTGCATCAGGCGGCCGAACTGCTTGGTCTGCCGGTCTTCACGCCGGTCAATTTCAAGGATGCGCGGGAGCGTGAGAGGTTTGCCGCCTTCAAGGCCGATGTCGGCGTCGTTGTCGCCTATGGGCTGTTGCTGCCGGAAGCGATTTTGAACGGCACCCGCGAGGGCTGCTACAACGGTCATGCCTCACTGCTGCCGCGCTGGCGCGGTGCTGCGCCCATCCAGCGGGCGATCATGGCGGGTGACGAAAAGACCGGCATGATGGTGATGAAGATGGACAAGGGGCTCGACACCGGCGCTGTCGCGCTGACCCGCGAAGTCGAGATTGGCCCGAACATGACGGCTGGCGAACTGCACGACCGGCTGATGAAGGTCGGCGCCAAGGCGATGGCGGAAGCCATGGTGAAGCTCGAGATGAACGACCTGCCGCTGACGCCGCAGCGGGAGGAGGGCGTGCTGTACGCCGCCAAGATCGACAAGGCCGAGACGCGCATCGATTTTGCAAGAAATGCCAGTGATGTGCACAACCATATCCGCGGCCTGGCGCCATTTCCCGGCGCCTGGTTCGAGCTTGAGATCGGCGGCAGGCCGGAGCGGGTCAAGGTACTGGGATCCGAACTGGCCGAGGGGCAGGGCGCTGCCGGGCAGCTGCTGACCGACGATCTCGTCATCGCCTGTGCTTCCGGCGCCGTGCGGCTGACACGGCTGCAGAAGGCCGGCGGTAAGCCGCTGACCGCAGCGGATTTCCTCCGCGGTACGCCGCTTGCCGCCGGCACGAGGCTTTCCTGATGCCGCGTTTCCGCATGACTGTCGAATATGACGGCGGCCCCTATGTCGGCTGGCAGCGGCAGGAGAACGGCCCCTCGGTGCAGGGGGCGATCGAGGCGGCGGTGTTGTCGCTGACCGGCGAGACAGTGTCGATCCGCGGCGCCGGTCGCACCGATTCCGGCGTTCACGCCATGGGACAGGTGATCCATGCCGACCTTTCCAAGGACTGGTCGCCCTACAAGCTGCAAAATGCCCTGAACGCGCATCTGAGGCTTGCCGGCGAGCGTGTCTCCATTCTCGACGTCGAGGCGGTTCCCGATTTTTTCGATGCCCGCTTTTCCGCACTGCGGCGCCATTATCTCTACCGCATCGTCAGCCGCCGGGCACCGCTGGCGCTCGAAGCCGGCAAGGCCTGGTGGGTGCCGAAGACGCTCGATCACGAGGTCATGCACGCCGCCGCCCAGAGGCTGGTCGGGCGGCATGATTTCTCCACTTTCCGCTCCGCCCATTGCCAGGCGAACAGCCCGGTGCGCACGCTCGACCGTCTTGACGTGACGCGAAACGGCGAATTGATCGAGATCCGCGCCACGGCGCAGAGCTTCCTCCACAACCAGATCCGTTCCTTCGCCGGCACGCTGAAGCTTGCCGGCGAAGGCAAATGGACCCCTGGAGATGTGCAGGCAGCGCTCGAGGCGCAGGACCGCAAGGCCTGCGGCCCGGTGGCGCCGCCCGAAGGGCTCTATTTCCTGCAGGTGGATTATCCCGAGGTGATCACTGACCGCCGCAGGCCCGCCGACGAAAACGACGACGATCTCTGATGCTCATGCGATACCGCGGGTCAGGCCGGGTAGATGCCGAGGAAGTGCTGCAGATATTCCGAAAGGATCATCGATGGCACGAGCAGCACCAGCGTCAGCGCCCCGACCATCAGCGCGTGATCGTGGCAGATCATCCTGAGAATGCGGGCCAGGGCGAAGATCTGCGCCAGCATGAAGGCGAGCAGCAGCAGCGAGACGAGGCCGACGGTGCTGGGCAGGAAGAACACCAGCGCCAATAGCAGACCGTTGATATAGGAGAGCGGCACGCCGAGCCAGTTGACGCTGACGACGACGGGGGCGAAGCGCTCGCCCATGCGGAAGGCAAGCAGCAGCAGCCCGGCAAAGACCAGCGGCACGAACCAGTTGGCGACCTCGACGAGGGCGAGCCTGATGTAGAAGGCAAGATCGACATCGGCCTCGGGCGGCATCGACCGCAGGAAGGCCTGTCGCCACCAGAGCCAGGAAATGCCCATCGGCGGCAGGCACCAGGCCATCGCCCAGAACGAGCGGTTGACGCCGCGCTCCGATAGATCGAGGAAGCGGAAGCCGCGCGGATCCATCCGGATCAGCAGCCAGAGGCCGGCCAGATAATACTGGACTTCCCTAAGACCCGGCATGAGCGAACCAGCGGTCGATGAAGGTTTCGTAGATCGCCGTCAGCGTCTCCAGATCGGCAACGGCGACACGCTCGTCGACCATGTGCATCGTCTGACCGACCAGGCCGAACTCGACGACCGGACAATAATCCTTGATGAAGCGGGCGTCCGACGTGCCGCCCGTGGTCGAAAGCTTCGGCGAGCGGCCGATCGCGCTCTCGATGGCCGAAGACAGCGAGGCGATCAGGGCGTTGTTGCGGGTCAGGAAGACATGGCTCGGCCGGTCGGCCCAGACGATATCGTATTTCACCGGCTCCCGGCCCGGCCGCAGCTGGCCGTTGCCGGCAGCGGCCTCGAGCCGCCGCAGGATTTCCGCACGCAGCGTGTCGACGGTCCAGCTGTCGTTGAAGCGGATGTTGAAGCTTGCCGATGCCTTGGCCGGAATGACGTTGGTGGCCGGATTGCCGACATCGACCGTCGTCACTTCGAGGTTCGACGGCTGGAAATCGTCGGTGCCACCGTCGAAGGGCGGATCCATCAGCGCCTGCGTCAGTTGCAGCACGCCGCGCACCGGATTGTCGGCGAGGTGCGGGTAGGCGGCATGGCCCTGAACCCCGTGTACGATGATCCTGCCTGACAGCGAGCCGCGCCGGCCGATCTTGATCATGTCGCCGAGCCGGTCCGGATTGGTCGGTTCTCCCACAAGGCAGGCGTCCCAGCGTTCGCCTCGCTCCGCCGCCCATTGCAGCAGTTTGATCGTGCCGTTGATCGCCGGGCCTTCTTCGTCGCCGGTGATGAGGAAAGAGATCGAGCCGGCCGGCGGCCCGTTTTTTTCGATATGACGGGCGACGGCGGCGACGAAACAGGCGATGCCGCCCTTCATGTCGACGGCGCCGCGTCCGAAGAGCTCGCCCTTTGATATCTCCGCGGCAAAAGGCGGGTGCGTCCAGGCGGCTTCATCGCCAACCGGCACGACATCGGTATGGCCGGCAAACATCAAGTGCGGACCCTCGCCGCCGAGGCGGGCATAGAGGTTCTCGATATCGGGTGTTCCCTCTTCGCTCGCTCTCACTTTGTCGACTTTGAAGCCGAGCGGTGTAAGCATCGCTTCCAGCGCCGTCAGCGCGCCGCCTTCGGCTGGTGTGACGGAGGGGCAGCGAATCAGCGTCTGCAGATTGGCGACGGGATCGGTAGCGGTCATGGCGGTCGAACTATCCGGCGGGAATGGCAAAGACATGGCAAGGCGAGGCCGCCTCGCTCAAAGAGACGTCGCCTGTTTACCGGATCAATGCCCCGGTGTCATCAATCTCTGAGCAGCTCGTTGATGCCGGTCTTCGAACGGGTCTGTTCGTCGACGCGCTTGACGATGACGGCGCAGTAGAGGTGCGGCGCCGGCTGGCCGTTTGCCATCGTCGCATTGGCCGAGGCCATCGAGCCGGCGACGACGACGGAATAGGGCGGCACTTCGCCGTACATCACCTCGCCGGTGGCGCGGTCGACGATCTTGGTCGACTTGCCGATGTAAACACCCATGCCGAGCACGGAGCCTTCACGGATGATGCAGCCCTCGACCACTTCGGAACGGGCGCCGATGAAGCAATTGTCCTCGATGATCGTCGGGCCGGCCTGCATCGGCTCCAGCACGCCGCCGATGCCGACGCCGCCGGACAGATGCACATGTTTGCCGATCTGCGCGCAGGAACCGACCGTCGCCCAGGTGTCGACCATCGTGCCTTCGCCGACATAGGCGCCGAGATTGACGAAGGAGGGCATGAGGATGGCGTTCGGCGCGATATAGGCCGAGCGGCGCACGACGCAGTTGGGAACGGCGCGGAAACCCGCGGCGCGGAACTGGTTCTCGCCCCAGTTCTCGAATTTCGAGGGAACCTTGTCCCACCAGGTGGAATTGCCGGAGCCGCCCTTGACCACTTCCATGTCGTTGAGGCGGAAGGACAAGAGCACCGCCTTCTTCAGCCACTGATTGACCGTCCAGGCGCCGTCGGCGCCGCGGGTCGCCACGCGGGCTTTGCCGGAATCGAGCAGATCGAGCGCCGCTTCGACCGCATCACGGACCTCGCCCTTCGTCGACATGTTCACATTGTCGCGATTGTCGAAGGCGGCTTCGATGGTCTTTTCCAGGGATGCGAGGTCGGTGGCGCTCATGAGAATTCCTTAAACTTCGATCTTTATCGTGGAGACGGCGGAGTCTCCGGACATGCGATCGGCGTGGGTTTGTCCTGCTCTACAGCATGCACCCGTAGAACGGAATGATTTTTCGAACAAGATCATACCTGGATTCAAGGCGTTATAGCGACATATCCGGTTTCACGGACGGCAATACTGAAAGGCATTTCGACATGGCGAAGGGACGAAACGGCGGTTCGCGGCGCAAGGATGGCGTATGGGACCCGTTGAAGAGCAGCTCGACCGACAGGCAGCGCGCCGAGGCCGTGCCGAAGACGCCGCAGACGTTATCGCCGGCCTATCGCCTAGCCTATGTCGACGAGGATTTCCTCTGCCGCGAGGAATTGCGGCCGATCCGGCTGCAGCTGGAACTCTTGAAGACCGAGATGATGCTGACCGAACGCGGCATCCGCTCGACCGTCGTCATGTTCGGCGGCGCCCGCATTCCCGCCCCCGGCCAGAGCGCCTGGGCGGCGCGCAACGAGATCCAGCGCGCCAATCTGGAGGCGGCCTCCGTCTATTATGACGAGGCGCGCAAATTTGCCCGTCTCTGCTCGAAATATTCGGCGGGCTTCGACTTTCAGGAATATGTCATCGTCACCGGCGGCGGCCCCGGCGTCATGGAGGCGGGCAATCGCGGCGCAGCCGATGAGGGCGCGCCGTCGATCGGTCTCAACATCGTGCTGCCGCACGAACAGGCTCCGAACACCTATGTGACGCCGGAGCTCAGCTTCAACTTCCACTATTTCGCCATTCGCAAGATGCATTTCATGGTGCGCGCCAAGGCGATCGCGGTCTTTCCCGGCGGCTTCGGAACGCTCGACGAATTCTTCGAATGCCTGACGCTGATCCAGACCGGCCGCATGGAACGTCTGCCGCTGATCCTTTTCGGGGAAGCCTTCTGGCGCAGCATCATCAATTTCGAAGCCTTGGCCGAATTCGGCACGATCGCGCCCGACGATGTCAAGCTGATCAGCTTCGTTGATACGGCCGACGCCGCGTGGAAGATCGTCCAGGATTTCTACGAACATCGCGAGTAGGGGGCCGAGCGCAGCGTCTCGATTGCAACGCGTATCTCCTTCCCCGCCGGGGCGGGGAAGGAGTATGCAATGGTTCACCGCCCTTACAGTAGCGGCCGGTCCGGCATGTCGTCGATCGAGATGACCCCATCCTTGTTGCTGTCCATCCGCGCAAACAGCTTGTCGAGGGCGGCGGAGGCTTCCTGTTTGGAGATCTGGCCGTTCTCGTCGGTATCGACGCGGCGCATCATCATCGAGGCGCGCATGAAATTGCCGCCATGGCGCATCCAGTGACGTCCGTCGCGGCCTTCATGATCTTCGCGCGGCGGCCGTCCCTGATCGTCATTGTCCAGCAGGTCGGGCACGGCATTGACGTCGTCATTCTCGCCGACCTCCTGCTTGCGCTCATCCTTCATCGCCTTCATCTGCGTTTCCCGGTACTGGCGGATTTCGCCGGGTGTCAACGAACCGTCATTATCGGTGTCGATCGCAGCAAAGATCTTGTCGAGACCGGCGGTTGCCTCTTCCTTGGAGATCTGACCGTCCTTGTTGGTGTCGAACTGCTTGAGCATTCTGACATAGGTGACTTCGCGGAAGCCAGCCGGACCCGGGCGGTCCATGCCGGCATGATGCGGGCGCGGCCCGTCGCCCGGTGCGGCAAAGCTTGCCCCGGCTGCGGCGCCGAAGATAAGGACGGAGGAGAGCGCTGCCAGTATCAGCTTGTTGCGGTACATCGTGTTTCCCTTTCGTAAGGTGTCCCCTCACGAAAGAAGCTACGGCAGCAGGCCTCATTGACCCAGTTAAACATCGGTAAGCTGGGTGAAACTTTCGTAACCTGGCGGTCAGCCGCCGGATCTGGTCACCTTGCCGAGAAATGCAACGAGGTCATCGGTGACGAAATCGATGTGATCCTCGTCGCCGCTGGTCTTTTCCCACCATTCGACGACGGTCTCTTCCAGATTGCGCGGCACCAGCAGCACGGTCTGCATGCCGAGGGCCTTCGGCACCGTCAGATTGCGCGGCAGATCCTCGAACATCGCCGCCTTGTTCGTTTCGACGCGCTTCAGCACCGCAAACTTGTCGTAGGTCGCCTGCGCCGGCTTCGGCACGTAATCGGCGGCGACGATGTCGAAGATATCGTCGAAATGCTCGAGAATGCCGAGCGCTCCGGCGGTCATTTCGGCATGTTTGACGCTGCCGTTGGTGAAGATGAATTTGCGCCCCGGCAGCTTCTTGATCGCTTCGCCGAGTTCCGGCTGCGGCGTCAGCGCCGAATAGTCGATCGCATGCGCCTTTTCGAGGAAATCGTTCGGGTCGATGCCGTGATGGATCATCAGGCCCTGCAGCGTCGTGCCGTGGTCGAGATAATACTGCTTCTGCAGCTTGCGCGCTTCTTCCCGCTCCATCTGTAACAGCGCCGCGACATAGGCGGTCATGTTCTTGTCGATCTGCGCGAAAAGATTGATGTGATGCGGGTAGAGGGTGTTGTCGAGGTCGAACACCCAGTCTGTCACGTGTTCGAAATCGGCTTTTTCAGGCGTACGGTCGATCTTGGTCATGGCCGCCCTTATGGCACGGCTGCTCGCCCAAGGAAATCGACAAGAAAAAATAGACGCCCGATTTTCGGCGGACGCGGCAGGCGTTGGATGTTAGAAAGCGCACATGCTTTTCGAACGCCCCGACGATGATACGCTCTATGACGCCCTGGTCGCGCGCAGCGCCGATTACGAGGGCCAGGCCTATGTTTGCGTGAAGACGACGGGCATCTTCTGCCGTCTGACCTGCCCGGCGCGCAAGCCGAAGCGGGAAAACACGCTGTTCTTCGAGACGATCGCCGCCTGCATGCATTCCGGGTTCCGCCCTTGCCGGCGCTGCAGGCCGCTGGAGCAGCCGGGGAGGGAGCCGATCGTCGATCTGTTGCTTGCCGCGCTCGACGGCGAGCAGGATGTTCGCTGGAGCGAAGACGAGCTCGTGCGCCGCGGCCATGATCCCTCGACCGTGCGACGCGCCTTCAATCGGGCGCTCGGCATGACCTTCCATGACATCGTCCGTTATATCAGGCTCGGAGAAGCGGCCCGGCAGCTGGCGGATGGGGCGCGTGTCATCGATGCCCAGATCGACGCCGGATACGAATCTCCGAGCGGCTTCCGGTCGGCGTTCCAGCGGATGGTCGGCAAGGCGCCGGCGCTCTCGCAGAACCGCGAGCTGCTCTTTGCCGATTGGTTCGACACGCCGCTCGGACCGATGATCGCGGTCGCCGACAAGACACATCTGCATCTGCTCGAATTTCACGATCGCAAGGCGCTACCGAGCGAACTCGAAGCGCTGCAGAAGCGCGTCCGCTCCTCCGTCGCGATCGGCCGCACCCCCGCGATCGATCAGATCGAGGCGGAGATCCGCGATTATTTCGAAGGCCGGCTGACCACCTTCAGGACGCCCCTGGCGCTTGGCGGCACGCCCTTCGAAAAGCATGTCTGGGCAAGGCTGATGGAGATCCCGATCGGGCAGACGCGCGCCTATGGCGATCTCGCCAGGGAGATGGAAAGACCGGAGGTCGTGCGTGCGGTCGGCCGCGCCAATGGCGCCAACCAGCTTGCCATCGTCGTGCCCTGCCACCGCATCCTCGGCGCCGATGGCTCTCTGACCGGTTACGGCGGCGGGCTCTGGCGCAAGCAGTGGCTGCTGCGCCATGAAGAGAAAATCAGCACAGAGACAAGGATGGAGGAGACAGCATGAACCAGACTGAAAAGGCCAAGGCATTCGGCGCGCTTCACCGGAAGGGCGACCCGATCGTCCTTTACAATATCTGGGATGCGGGGACGGCAAAGGCCGTCGCCGATGCCGGCGCCAAGGCGCTTGCGACGGGAAGCTGGTCGGTTGCCGCCGCCCATGGCTTTGCCGACGGCGAAAAGCTGCCGATGTCGGTGCTGGTGGAGACGGCAAAATCCATCACCGATGCCGTCGACCTGCCGCTTTCGGTCGATTTCGAAGGGGCGTATTCCGCCGATCCTCAGGGGGCGGCCGCCAATGTCGCCAGGCTGATGAATGTGGGGGTCATCGGCATTAATTTCGAGGATCGCGTGGTCGCCGGCGAGGGGCTTTATCCCGTCGAAAGCCAAGCGGCCCGCATCCGCGCCATTCGCGCCATGACCGATAGCAAAGGAATGCCTTTCTTCATCAACGCCCGCACCGACCTGTTCCTGGCCGAGAGCGACCTTTCAAAACATGGCGGTCTGGTGGACGAGGCGATCGAGCGGGGCAGGGCCTATGCCGCGGCTGGCGGCAGTGGCTTCTTCGTTCCCGGCCTGGTCGATCCCGTCTTGATCGAAAAGATCTGCGCGGCCTCGTCGCTGCCCGTCAACGTGATGATGCGGGCAGGCGCGCCTGACGTGAAAACATTGGCAAAGCTCGGCGTCGGCCGCATCAGCTATGGCCCGGGGCCCTACCGGTCGATGATGGAAAAGCTGAAACAGGAGGCGGCGGCGATTTATAGCCTGCTTTGACGCCGCTGTGGGCGAGGGCCGCATCCGTATGTTGGGCTGCGGCCCTTAAATGACATCCTGCTCGGCTCAGGAGCGGAAGCGCAGGTTGCGCCGCGTCAGCTGGTCGACCGAGGTGCAGCCCATCAGCTTCATGTCGCGTTCGATCTCGGTGCGGATCGTCTCCAGCGCCCGTTCGACGCCGGGCTGTCCGGCGGCGGCCAGCGGGAAGAGATAGTAGCGGCCGAGCCCGACCGCCTTTGCCCCCAGCGACAGCGCTTTCAGAACATGTGTTCCCCGCTGCACGCCGCCATCCATCATCACGTCGATTCGGTCGCCGACGGCATCGACGATCTCGGCCAACTGGTCGAAAGCGCTGCGCGAACCGTCGAGCTGGCGGCCGCCGTGGTTGGACAGCACGATGCCGGTGCAGCCGATCTCGACCGCGCGCTTGGCGTCCTCCACCGACATGATGCCCTTCAGGCAAAATTGCCCGCCCCAGGCCTGCACCATCTCGGCCACGTCGGTCCACGACATCGAGGGGTCGAGCATTTCGGTGAAGTAGCGGCTGATCGACAGCGCACCGCCGTCCATCTTGACGTGGTTTTCGAGCTGCGGCAGCCGGAACGCCTCATGCGTCATCCAGCCGATCGCCCAGGACGGCTTGATCGCGAACTGCATCATGCCGGCGAGATTGAGCTTGAAGGGAATGGCAAAGCCCGTGCGCTTGTCGCGCTCGCGGTTGCCGCCGGTGATGCTGTCGACCGTCAGCATCATCGCCTGCACGCCCGCCGTTTTCGCCCGCGCCATCATTTCGTGGTTCAGCCCGCGGTCCTTATGGAAATAGAACTGATAGACCTGAGGCCCGTCGCTGATCTGCCTGGCCTCCTCCAGGCTGATCGTGCCGAGTGAGGAGACGCCGAACATCGTGCCGTGTTTTGCCGCTGCCGCCGCGACCGCCCGTTCCCCCTGGTGGTGAAACAGCCGCTGCAGCGCCGTCGGCGAGCAATAGACCGGCATGGCGAGCTTCTGCCCCATGACCGTCACCGACATATCGACCTCGGCCACGCCCTTGAGAACGTCTGGCACCAGATCACAATTTTCGAAGGCCGCGGTATTGCGCCGATACGTCACCTCGTCATCGGCGGCACCATCGATATAGTCGAAGATCGGCCCGGGAAGACGCTGTTTGGCCATGCGCCGGAAATCGTGGAAGTTATAGCAGTCTGTAAGGCGCATCTTTTGCTCGACCCGTTGAGTTTTCGGGCCGCAACCTAAAGCACGATTCGAAATCTTGCCAAGGCTTCATTATACGATTTGCGACCTCTCGGAAGGATTCGTCACTTGGGGGCGATGGATCCGCGCGAAGATCGACAGCCACGGTATCTTCCAACACCTCTATTCCGGCGCCGCATCCACCGACCTCCCTCATCCTTGTACGTTGCCGTTGCTGTATAGTGGGGTTGCGCGACGGGGATGCGTTTCATCCCTGGGTTTTGAACTCGTGCCTCAGCGAGCATCTCCGTCGCCATGTCTTCGCTCGAACGGTTGATTGGGCCTTGAGCCCGCGTTGCAAGGAGGAGCACCCATGCGTATCCCGCAAGCTTTCATGGTCGGCATCGATGTCTCGAAAGCCCATTTCGACGTGGCCGTCGAGGGCAAAAGCGCCGTTGGCCGCTTTGACAACGACGCGCCGGGCCGGACCGCGCTGGCGACGGCGATAGCCGGCGCCGAGCTGGTCGTCGTCGAAGCCACCGGCGGTTATGAGATGGCGCTCGTCAGGACGCTGATGGCCGCCGGCATTGCCGTCGCCGTCGTCAATCCCCGCCAAGTGCGCGATTTCGCCAGGGCCAGCGGGCGGCTGGCCAAGACCGATCAGGTCGACGCCCGCGTCATTCTCCACTTCGCCAGAGCGATGCGGCCGGCACAGATCCCCCATATCGACGACGGCCGCATCGCGCTTGCTGCCCTCGTCGCCCGCCGCCGGCAGCTCATCGACATGGCGGTCGCCGAGAAGAACCGCCTCGAACATGCCCCGCAAGCCGTCGCCGCGCTGATTGGCGAGACCCTCGCCGCCCTCAAGAGCCAGCTCGCCCGCGTCGATGCCGCCATCGCGCTTGCCATCGAGGCCGAGCCCGACATGGCCGCACGCCGCGACCTGCTGCTGACCGTGCCAGGCATCGGCGAGGTCGGCGCCGCCGTGCTCATCGCCGAACTGCCCGAACTCGGCGCCATCGACGACAAGAAGCTCGCAGCCCTCGTCGGCGTCGCCCCGGTCGCCCACGACAGCGGCACCTGGCGTGGCCAGCGCCACATCGCCGGCGGCCGCGCCACCGTCCGATGCGCTCTCTACATGGCAACGCTCTCGGCCATCCGTTGCAGCCCGGCCATCAAGGCCTTCCACAAAAGACTGCGCGATGCCGGCAAACCACCCAAGGTCGCCCTCGTCGCTGCCATGCGGAAATTCATCGTCATGATCAACACGATTATCAAAAGACGAACCCCATGGAGCGAACCCCAACAACACGGTTGCTGAGGCGCGCAGGCCGAAGGCCGGAGCCTCGAAGGACACGCTCCAACTCCGCTCCTCGTATCCACCCGCCTACCAGCGCACCCGCCCGCCCTTCGAGGCCCCTGCGGGGCACCTCAGGGTGAGGCTCTCTTGGGCCTCGGCGCGCCTTCCTCCAACACACCTCGTCCCGAAGCCGAGCCACCTCATCCCACACGCCACGGCGGGTCGACGCGGTTGGATCCGGCGAAATAAAGAACGACGCGGTTACCGCCGGGATCGAACAGCTCCGCCTCACGCCAGAGCCAGCTCTTGTCCTCCGGCCCGCTCGCGAACCGAAGTCCGGCTGCGCTAAGCCTGGCGACCGTTTCGTCCAGATCCTCGCACTCGAAATAAACCGTCGTCCCGCCGCCGCCTTTCTCTCCCTGGTGCAGCGAAAAAGTGCTGTCCCCATCGGGGCAGACGAAACGCGCATACCGGGGACGCGCATCGACGATGGGACGAAGACCGAGGGCGCAGTAGAAATGCCAACCCGCATCGAGGTCGGGCATCGTAACGGTCACCTGATTGAGGCGCATGATCCATATCCTCTGCGGAGACCCATAGCCCGGCGCACCCGCTTCGCGCCCTTCAATGCCTGTTATCGCATGGACTGCGGTCCTCCAACATCCCTACTCCGGCGCGGCATCCTCCAACCTCCATCCGGCTGCCGCCACAGGCCGAGGGCCGGAGCCTCGAAGGACATGCGCCAACGCCGCTCCTTGCATTCATCAAACGTCCGAGCACCCGCCCCGCCCTTCGAGGCCCCTGCGGGGCGCCTCAGGGTGAGGCTCTCCTGAATATCGGCGCTACATCCTCTTACTCCCCGCTGGCGCGCCAAAGTTGCGCTTGGGCGCCGCATCCTTCAACCGTCGCCCATCCCAAGGCGCGCGCTTGAGCACCCGGCAAATCTCATGCCGCCGGGGTCGTCGGATAATGGAGCACGGGAGCAGGAAAGAGTTGGGCGGGCGATGCGCCGGCGTGAGAAAGATGCACTCCTCGTGCGTTGAAGAGCGCAGCCTTGATCAGGGAACGATCAGCGTTCCGATGCCGTGCTCGGTGAAGATCTCGAGCAGGACGGAATGGGCGGTCTTGCCGTTCAGGATGACGACGCCCTGCACGCCGGCCTTGATCGCATCGATGCAGGTCTCGACCTTGGGGATCATGCCGCCCGAGATCGTGCCGTCGGCGATCAGCGCATGCGCTTCGGCGACGGAAAGCTCCTTGATCAGCTGCCCTTTCTTGTCGAGCACGCCGGGAACGTCGGTCAAAAACAGCAGGCGGGTGGCGTTCAGCGCGCCGGCAATGGCGCCGGCGAAAGTGTCGGCGTTGATATTATAGGTCGCGCCGTCGCGGCCCGGCGCCACCGGCGCGATGACCGGGATCATCTCGGAGCGAGCGAGCAGATCGAGCAGCGTGCGGTCGACTTCGACCACTTCGCCGACGAAGCCGAGATCAAGCACCCGCTCGATGTTGGAATCCGGATCTTTGATGGTCTTGCGCGCCTTTTCGGCGAAGACCATGTTGCCGTCCTTGCCGCAAAGGCCGATCGCCCATTCGCCGGTCTGGTTGATCAGTGCGACGATCTCCTTGTTGATCGAGCCGGCGAGCACCATCTCGACGATCTCGACCGTCTTCTGGTCGGTGACGCGAAGGCCGCCTTCGAATTTCGATTCGATGCCCATCTTGGTCAGCATGGCGCCGATCTGCGGACCGCCGCCGTGAACGACGATCGGGTTGACGCCGGACTGCTTCAAAAGCGCGATGTCGCTGGCAAAGGCCTTGCCGAGCTCGGGATTGCCCATCGCATGGCCGCCGTACTTCACCACGATCGTCTTGTTTTCATAACGCTGCATGAAGGGCAGCGCCTGGGCGAGAAGACGTGCCTGGATTTCGCTTTCGGACTCGTTCATGGGAACCCCGCAGAATTGATCGCGGCCTTTTATCGCAAGTTTCTGACAGAGGGAATAATCCAGAACGCAATAGTTTTTCGTATGTGGCATGAAGCCGGAGGAGTTGGACCCGCTGGCTGAGCGAGGCACGATAGAGGGGAACGGCATGCAGGGGGATGAGATCAAGGACTTGATCGGCCGCGTCGCGCTCGGCGACCGCATGGCCTTCGCTGCCCTCTACAACCAGACCGCACCGAAACTTTTCGCAATCTGCCTGCGTATCTTGAAGGACCGCACGGAGGCCGAGGAGGCCCTGCAGGAAGTCTATATCAGCATCTGGCAACGCGCTCGAAGCTTCCAGGCAGCCTCGGGACCGTCCCCGGCATGGCTGGCCGCAATTGCCCGCAACCGGTCGATCGATCTGCTGCGTGCGCGCAAGCCCGTCGCCGACGAACTCGACAGCGTTTACGATCTTGCCGATTCCGAACCCGACCCGGAAAGACAGACGGTGACGAAGGATGAAGGAAGGCGGATTGACACCTGCATGGAAGAGTTGGAAGCTGATCGTGCGGTCGCCGTGAAACGGGCTTATGTCGAAGGGCTGAGCTATCAGGAACTGGCGGATCAGTTCGGCGTTCCGCTGAACACGATGCGGACCTGGCTCAGGCGCAGCCTCTTGAAACTGAGAGAGTGCATGGAACGATGACATCGCCCGACAAAAGCAAGGGAAACCGCTCCCGCGACGAGGTCCTCGCCGGTGAATATGTTTTGGGCGTCCTGTCGCTGCAGGATCGCCGGGTGGTGGAAGAGCGAATGCGCCACGATCGGATATTTGCGGCGATCGTCAGCCGTTGGGAAACCAACCTCTCCGCCTTCAACGACGAATATGACGGCGTCGCGCCGAGCCGAGAAACCTTCAAGCAGATCGAGTCCCGGCTGTTCGGCGATGCCGGAAAACCCGCATCCTTTTCGCAGGGGCTGTGGAATTCGGCGGTTTTCTGGCGCTCATTGGCGTTCGCCTGCATCGTCGTCGCCGTCAGTGCCGTCATCTTCGCCTCGGGCCTTGTGCCGCAGCCGCAGGGACCGGCACCGCTGGTGGCCGAACTTGCGGGTCAAAACAACGCGATCAATCTCCGCGCCTCCTACGAGATCCAGAGCGGCCGGCTGAAGATCGTGCCGGTCGCCGCCGGCAAGCCGGAGGAGAAATCGCTGGAACTCTGGCTGGTGCCGGGCAGCGGCGCGCCGAAATCGCTCGGCATCTTCCAGCCCGGCGAAAGCGGCGAACTCGTCATTCCGGCGGATTTGCGCAACAATGTCGCCGATGGCGCAACGCTTGCCGTCAGCCTCGAGCCTTTCGGCGGCTCGCCGAGCGGGCAGGTGACCGGTCCGGTGATTGCGAGCGGCACCGTACAGCGGCCATAATCAATTTCTCTCCTCTGAAACTCTTCGGCGCATCACTTCGTAGTTGGCATTGCCCGGACGACGCTCAGGCATGATGCCGGCGAAGAATATCCGGCCAGAGGAGAAGATCATGATCAAGTCCTTATTGCGCGGCTTTGCACTTGCCGCCGCCCTGTCCGCTGTCGCCTTTGCTGCGGCGAAGAACCCGGTCGTCGGCGGCGCTGCGATGTTCGAAAGCAAGAACATCATCGAGAACGCCATGAATTCCAAGGATCACACGACCCTGGTCGCCGCCGTCAAGGCGGCCGGTCTCGTCGGCACGCTTGAGAGCAAAGGGCCTTTTACGGTCTTTGCGCCGACCAACGAGGCCTTCGCCGCCCTGCCCAAGGGCACCGTCGATACGTTGCTGAAGCCGGAAAACAAGGCGACGCTGACCAAGGTTCTGACCTGCCACGTGGTGGCCGCGGACGCTATGGCCAAAACCGTGGCCAAGATGATCAAGGATGATGGCGGCGAGCACGACATCAAGACCGTCGGCGGCTGCGTGATCAAGGCCAGGGAGAGCATGGGCAAGATCACGCTGACCGACGAAAACGGCGACATTGCCCATGTGACCATCGCCGACGTCAAGCAGTCGAACGGCGTCATTCATGTGGTCGACAAAGTGCTGCTGCCGAAAATGTAAATCACCGGTATCGGCGGGCAGAGGGGCGCTCTTCGAGGCGCCCCTCTATTTCCAGGTTGCGATGCCGACGGTTTCGGCGATCGCCTGGCGCAGATCGTCGAGCCCGTCACCTTTTTCGGATGAAGTGGACAGCAGATAGGGATAGGCGGCCGGGCGCTTGCGGATCTTGTCCGCCGTGTCGGCCAGCAGCTTGGGCACGGCCGGCGCCTTGATCTTGTCGGTCTTGGTCAGCACTACCTGGTAGGAGACGGCCGCCTTGTCGAGCAGATCAAGCACCTCCTCGTCGTTCTTCTTGATGCCGTGGCGGCTGTCGATCAGCACGTAGACGCGCTTCAGCGTCGCGCGGCCGCGCAGATAATCGAAAACCAGCTTGGTCCATTTGTCGACCTGCTCCTTCGGCGCCTGCGCATAGCCGTAGCCCGGCATGTCGACGATCGCCATCGGCGGCAGGTCGCCCGCCTCGCCGGAATATCCGTCCGGGACGAAATAGTTGAGCTCCTGCGTGCGCCCCGGCGTGTTCGACGTGCGCGCCAGGCCCTTCTGGCCGACCAGCGCATTGATCAACGACGACTTGCCGACATTGGAGCGTCCGGCGAAGGCGACTTCAGCCGGTCCTTCCGGCGGCAGGAAGTTGAGCGACGGGACGCCGCGGATGAAGATCCATGGGTGGCCGAAGAGCGGCTTTGCGGTTTCAGGCATGCGGGCTCGGCAATCTCCGGATTAGGTCTACTGTCGGCTTCGTGGTTTTACGAGCGGATGTCAAGCTTTCAGGCGGCCAGCGTCTTGCGCGCGGGGCGGCCGGAAATGAAAAGCCCCGCCGAAGCGGGGCTTGCGGGCATCATTTCGAAGGCGCCGTCTTTCGTCGGAACAGACCCCTCAGATTGTCGAAGAGTTCGATCTTCACGCCGTGCCGCTTCATGATCACCGACTGCTGGATCACCGAGAGCGTGTTGTTCCAGGCCCAGTAGATGACGAGGCCGGCCGGGAAGCTTGCCAGCATGAACATGAACACCAGCGGCATCCAGTTGAAGATCATCGCCTGCGTCGGATCGGGCGGCGTCGGGTTCATGCGCATCTGCAGGAACATGGTGACGCCCATGATCAGCGGCCAGACGCCGAGATGCAGGAATGTCGGCGCCGTGAAGGGCAGCAGGCCGAACAGGTTGACGATCGTCGTCGGATCGGGCGCCGAAAGGTCCTGGATCCAGCCGAAGAAAGGCGCATGGCGCATTTCGATGGTGATGTAGATCACCTTGTAGAGCGAGAAGAAGATCGGGATCTGCAGCGCCACCGGCCAGCAGCCGGCGATCGGATTGATCTTCTCTTCCTTGTAGAGCTGCATCGTCGCCTGTTGGAGCCCCATGCGGTCGTCGCCGAATTTCGCCTTCAGTTCCTCCATCTTCGGCTGCATGCGCTTCATGTTCGCCATCGACGCATACTGCTTGCTGGCGAGCGGGAAGAACAGCGCCTTGACGACGATGGTGGTGCACAGGATCGCGACACCGAAATTGCCGAAGAAGCGGAAGAAGAAGTCCATCAGCTTGAACATCGGCTTGGTGATGAAATAGAACCAGCCCCAGTCGATCAGGCGGTCGAACTTCGGGATCGAATAGCTGGCCTCATAGCCGTCGATGACGGGCACTTCCTTGGCGCCGGCGAAGACCAGGTTCTTGAGCTCGATCGACTGGCCGGGCGCAACGGTAAAGGCATCGTCCTTGTAGTCGGCCTGATAGCGCGGCTGACCGTCGGCAAAATGCGAGAAACGCGCCTCGTAGGCTGACGTCTGTGGCGGAACGATCGTTGCAGCCCAGTATTTGTCGGTAATGCCGAGCCAGCCGCCGGTGGATTTTGCCGGCGTTACGGCTTCCTTCTCGGCCGCCGTGTATTTGGTTTCAATCAGGCCGTCGTCGCCGATGACGCCGATGAAACCTTCATGCAGGACATAGGCCGATGGCGTCGTCGGCTTGTTGTACCGTGTCACGCGGCCGTAGGAGGAGAGCGAGACGGGCGCCTGGCCGGTATTTGCGACCTTGTCGGCGATCGTGAACATGTAGCGTTCGTCGACGGAAATCGTGCGGGTAAAGGTCAGGCCCTTGTCGTTGGTATAGCTGAGCGTCACCGGCGTCTTCTCGGTGAGCTTGGCGCCCTCCGGCGCCGTCCACAGCGTCGAGGCGCCGGGAACGCTGCCGGTGGCATCGCTGCCGATATAGCCGAGCTCGGTGAAGTAGCCGTCCTTGGTTTCGGCCGGGCTGAACAGGGTGATGATCGGGCTCGAATCGTCGACGGTCTCGTGGTAGCCCTTGAGCTTCAGGTCGTCGAGCCGGGCGCCGGCAAGGTTGATCGAGCCGGAAAGGGCAGGAGTGTCGATGACAACACGCGGGGTCTTTGCGAGCGCCTGCTCAAGGGTCGCCGTTGCGACGGCCTGGCCGGAAGGGGCTGCACCGCTGGTCGGAGCCGGCGTCGCGCCGGCGGTAGGCTGCTGGACCTGCTCGGTCTGCTGCTGCGCCTTCTGGGCTTCCTGCGCCTTGCGCTGGGCCTCGATGCGCGGATTCATATAGAGAAACTGCCAGCCGAGGACGATCAGCACCGAGAGAGCGATCGCAATGAAATAATTGCGGTTGTTTTCCATCATACGTTCCTGGGGCGTCCGTCTCCGGAGCGCCGGTGTTTCGGCCTGGTTTCCACGCGAAGCTTCAGCTCCGCGGCCAATTCCTGGAAGGACGCATCAAGCACGTCCCTGCGCGCGACAACCACATAGTCGTGTCCGGGCTGCATTGCAAATCCCGCATGAAGCCGCACCGCCTCTTTCAGGCGGCGGCGCATGCGGTTCCGTTCGACCGCGTTGCCATGTTTTTTGGTGACTGTAAAACCGACGCGGGCTTGGCTGTCGGGTTCCTTCCGGTCGAGGACTTCGAGCAGGAAGAGACCGCCGCGGCGTTTTTCGCCCTCGCGCACGGCAAGAAACTGCGGGCGGCTCTTCAGCCGCCCGACAGCATATTTCTTCTCACTGGTCGTCAATTCGCCCGCCATCTCTTACCGGGCAACCCGGCCTTAAGCCGAAAGACGCTTGCGGCCCTGCGCGCGGCGGGCAGCGATGACCTTGCGGCCACCCTTCGTGGACATGCGCGCACGGAAGCCGTGGCGACGCTTGCGAACAAGCTTGGATGGTTGGTAAGTACGCTTCATTTATTTAAACACCGCGGAGTGCGGCCCTTCTTGAATTTGCATTATGCAAGGAGCGTTGTTTTTCGAACGGGCGGGCCATGAAAGGCTTGAGTGACCGGACGTGCGGCGGCTTATACGGATGAAGCCCGGCAAAGTCAATTATATCGGCTCATTTGAACTGCGCGGCCATCGGCGACCGCGGTTTTCGCATTGTGGTGTTAATAAATTCGAACCGCGCCGAGAAGTTGTACTTTGGCGCCGCATCGGGCCGATCGCTTGAAATTGCAATGGCTTGAATGGAAGGGCGAGGGTCGGATCGGCAATGTTCTGTACTCTTAATCGTAAATATTAGAAATCTAACTTTAATCAATTTCGCTGATATTCAGCGCATCGGCTGGGGGAGTTGTTTCCAGGCTGTGGTGTAGCTAGGAGGCATTGCATTGAAGATCCGCGGGAAAATTAATCTGCTGGTTTGCGTGATGGGCGCGGTGGCGCTTCTGATCGGCGCAACAGCATTATCCGCCATGCGTGAATACAGCCGCAATCTGACGGCTTACGAGCAGGCCGCCGCCCGCGCCTATGCCGGCGAACGCCTCAACCGTTTCGTCACCGCCGTTGTCATGGAATCGCGCGGTATCTATGCCGCAAAATCGATCAAGGATACGCCGAACTTCGCCAAGGGCCTGATGGCCGGCCTCGACGAAATCGATAAGGTCATTGCCGGCTGGGCGCCGCTCGTACCCGAAGGCGAAAAGGACAATTTCGCCAAGCTGGTGGCGCGCGCCGCCGAATTTCGCACTTTCCGCACGGAAACGGCTCGGCTCGGCACCGAAGTCGGTCCCGAGGCTGCCAGCGCCCAGGGCAACAATGAGGCCAACCGCGCCAATCGCAAGGCGTTCCAGGCCGAGATCGACGCGGTGGTCGCCACCGACAAGGCAGCGCTTCAGGCGGTCGATGATGAGATCGAGAGCTTCCGTTCCTGGGTGCTGATGCTCGTCCTCAGCATCACCGGCATCGGCATCGCGGCCGGTGTTGGCATGGGCTTTTATATCGGCACCAGCCATCTTAGCCGCCCGATCAAGCGCGTCACCCATGCAATCAAGGAGGTCGCCGACGGCAATTTCGACGCCGAGGTTCCGTTTGCCGGCCGCAAGGACGAAATCGGCGAGATGGCCGCCGCAGTCGCCGTCTTCAAGGAGAACGGCCTGGCCATCAAGCGTCTGAACGCCCAGGAAGCGGCGATGCGTGCCAAGAGCGACGACCTGCAATCGAGCATGTCCGTCGTCGTCGCCGCGGCTGCGGCCGGCGATTTCAGCCATCGGATCGACAAGGATTATCAGGACGAAAATCTCAACCAGTTCGCCGACAACATCAACACGCTGCTGTCGAGCGTCGACGCCGGCATCGGCGAGACCCGCCGCGTCATCGCAAGCCTTGCCGAAGGCGATCTCACCCAGACGATGAATGGCAGCTTCCAGGGCGCCTTCGCCGAGCTGCAGCAGAACGTCAACAACAGCTTGGTTACGCTGCAGGCGACGATGCGCGAAGTGCGCGAGACGACGGAAGCGATGAACGGCAACACCGCCGAGCTGCGCAATGCCAGCGACGACCTGTCGAAGCGCACCGAACAGCAGGCAGCCGCCCTCGAACAGACGTCCGCCGCGCTCGACCAAATCACCGCCGTCGTCCAGAACTCCACCGAGCGGGCGCATGAAGCCACCGTCATGGTGTCGGAGGCCAAGGAAAATGCCGGCCGCTCCGGCGTCGTCGTGCGCAATGCCGTCGAGGCCATGGGCCGCATCGAGCAGGCCTCGCGCGAGATCAGCCAGATCATCAACGTTATCGACGAGATCGCCTTCCAGACCAATCTTCTGGCGCTGAACGCCGGAGTCGAAGCGGCGCGCGCTGGTGAGGCCGGCAAGGGTTTTGCCGTGGTCGCCCAGGAAGTGCGCGAACTTGCCCAGCGCTCGGCAACGGCCGCCAAGGACATCAAGGCGCTGATCACCAAGTCGGGCGACGAGGTGCAGGTCGGCGTCAAGCTCGTCCAGGCGACCGGCGAGGCGCTTTCCGAAATCGGCACCCGCGTCATCGCCATCAACGACCATATCCATTCGATCGCCACCGCCGCGGTCGAACAGTCGACCGGCCTCAAGGAGGTCAACACCGCCGTCAACCAGATGGATCAGGTGACCCAGCAGAACGCCGCGATGGTGGAGGAAACCTCCGCCGCCACCCACAGGCTTTCGGCCGAAGCCAACGGGCTGGTGCACCTCATCGCCCGCTTCAAGCTTTCGGATGGCGCAGCACCCGTGGCGCTCGTTCGCAACGAGCCGCACCGGCAGCCGGTCGCCTCCCCCGCCCGCCGGGCGATCGCCAAGGTCGCCCGCGCCTTCGGCGGCGGCAATGCGGCCGCAGCCGAGCAGAGCTGGGAAGAGTTCTGATCGCCACTGATCAGGCGCCTTTTAACGCCGCCTCCGGGCGGCGTTGGTTTTTTCTGCCCGGTCCGCGCCGGGCAAAGACCCCGCCCCAAACCCCTCCCCACAAGGGGAGGGGCTCAACCTGTAGCAACGGCACTTCCCACTTCGCCCTTTCATCCGCGGAAAGGCTGCTATTTGCTGTGCGGCTGCCGCAAATTAGTCCCTCCCCCTTGTAGGGAAGGGTTGGGGAGGGGGCTTCCTCCGCACGTTTTGTTGTGACGAAGCGACGCTGCTCGCAAAGATTTGAAAGCGGAGCGTCTTGGTCTAATATAGAACCCATCGGTGAGGGCGGCGAGCGCTGCCGATCGGGCGAGATGACCATGCCGGTTCGAGACCAGGGCAAAGATCCTTCGGCTGACATCCCGGCAGCCGGCGAGGCTGCCAAGGGGCGGTGCCCGTCCGGCTTGTTCGGCGGGCTTTCGGGCAAGCTGCTCTGGCTCACCGTCGTCTTCATCATGCTCGCCGAGATCCTGATTTTCTTTCCCTCCGTCGCCAGCATGCGGATGCGCTGGCTGCAGGACAGGCTGAACACGGCCGCCGCCGCCGCCATCGTCATCGACGGGCTGCAGCCGATCGAGCTGCCGCGCGCCCTGCAGAAGGAGACGCTGGAAGCGACCGGCACCAAGGCGATCGTGCTGCGCAAGGAAGGCACTTCGCGGCTGCTGGCAACGACCGACATGCCGACCTCCGTCGACGAATCCTACGACCTCACCGACGTGCCGCCGCTGACGGCGATCCGCGACGCTCTCGACACCTTGATTTTCGGCGGCAGCAGGATGATCCGCGTCTACGGCCCGGTCGGTGAAAACAAGGTCGGCGTCGAGGTGGTGATGAAGGATCGGCCGCTGCGCACGGCGATGTTCGCCTATTCCCGCAACGTGCTGCTGCTTTCGGTACTGATCTCGCTCTTCACGGCGACGCTGATCTTCTTTGCGATCAACCGCATTCTGATCGGCCCGATTCGCCGGCTGACCGGCAGCATGCAGCAATTCTCCTCCGATCCCGAGAATCCGGCCCATATCTATATCGGTGACGGCGGCCGTGACGAGCTGGCGGTGGCCGGCCGCAATCTCACCTCGATGCAGATGGAGCTGCAGAAGACGCTGAAGCAGCAAAAAAACCTTGCCGCTCTTGGCCTCGCCGTTTCCAAGATTAATCACGATATGCGCAACATATTGGCTTCCGCGCAGCTGATGTCGGACCGGCTCGTCGATGTCGATGATCCGATGGTCAAGAGCTTCGCGCCGAAGCTGCTGCGCACCATCGACCGCGCCGTCGGTTATACGACGGAGGTGCTGTCCTACGGCAAGGCGAGCGAATCGGCGCCGCGCCGCCGCCATGTTCGGCTGCTGGGACTGACTCAGGACGTCAAGGATATGCTGGCGATCGATCCGCAAAGTGGCATCGAGTTTGTCGAACAGTTCGCTGCCGATCTCGAGGTCGATGCCGATGGCGAGCAGCTGTTCCGGGTCATTCACAATCTTTGCCGCAACGCCCTGCAGGCGCTGACTTCACCGGGCGAGGGCGGCCCCGGGACCATCCGGCGCATCACCGTCTCCGCCCAGCGTGTCGGCAGCGTCGTCAGCATCACGGTGGACGATACCGGCCCCGGCATGCCGCTGAAGGCGCGCCAGAACCTCTTTGCCGCCTTCCGCGGCTCGGCCCGTTCCGGCGGCACCGGCCTCGGCCTGACCATCGCCCGCGAACTGGTGCTCGCCCATGGCGGGACGATTGCGCTGGTGGAAAAGCCGACGGTCGGCACCCAGTTCCGCATCGAGATCCCCGATCGTCCGGTTTCGCTGGACGATTACCGCAATCGGACGCAGGGTGAGAAGTGACGCGATTTCGCCGGAGCGCGGCCCTTACAGGCAAAGACGCGATTTTTTCAGAAATGCTCTTGCAATGTCCGAAAGGACCCTTTAGAGGATCGCCCACGCAAGCGGCACCGCCGCTTCTGCCACGCACCCGTAGCTCAGCTGGATAGAGCACCAGACTACGAATCTGGGGGTCAGGAGTTCGAATCTCTTCGGGTGCGCCATTCCTTTCCTAATGCATTGAACCTGAAAAGCATCTAGGTTTCAAACCTTAGCGACAGCCGGCTAGTACACAGCGGTATCGCACAAGGGTGGACACTCGATGGCAGGGCTCAGCTACATGCAGAGACGGACTTCAGGCATCTATGAGTTTCGCAAGCGGCTTCCTCAGGAGTTTGCCGGAAAGCCAGCGCCCAAGAATGTTCCCGCTGTCTTCTCAGAACTCATCAATCCCGACCAGGGCGCTTCAAGCGAGAGCTTACAGTCTCTCTGAAGACGACAAATTTTAGCGATGCCAAGCGCAAGGATATGAGCGAGGACCTGGCCCGAGATGCCGGTCTATCGGAAGAGCTTCATGACGCCTTAACGAGCCATACGGGCGGCGGCGGGGTGGGCCGTAGTTATGACTCTGGATTTGGTTTACGGGCGCTGGGTGAGGCTATGGCGAAGATCGGCGTGGCAGGTCCGATCAGAAAGTTGGCTCCGTGGCAAACCGATGCCGCCCAAAGCTAAGTCAGTCAGCTTGGAGTCGAAGACATGAGCGAGGGATGGGCATATCGCGGTTGCGTGCTTGGTTCGCGCTTAACGATCATTCCAATTGGTTAGTACACCCACCTTGTGGAATGCGTGCCAATGTCCCACTATGCTTGGGGGCAGTTGGGGTCTTGCGTGCTATGCTGAGTTTGCGTTGGGCGAAATACAAAGGCGCCGCGTGGGTCGCAGTGCTTGGCTTGTTGACGTTAAGCGCTAATACCGCGTTGGCGGCACTATCTTACACGGCCCAGGTGACCGACAACGGCCTCCGCTACCTCGTTGTGAACGGTGAGTTTGAGACCACGGATGACCTTTCCAAGTTCGTCGCCTCGATCCAAATCAGCAACACGCAGGCCGTAACGTTCAACTCTCCCGGCGGAAGCGTGGTGAAAGCAATGGAGCTTGGTCGGCTCATTCGATCTTTGCGCCTCGACACCATACAGATACGCAACATGGAATGCGCGTCGGCCTGTTCGCTTGCCTTTATGGGGGGCATATTGCGTTTGGCTCAGCCGGGTTCCATCGGGGTGCATAAATCCTCGTTTTCTGAGGACCCCACACTTAATGTTGCCGATGCGGTTTCGGCCATCCAACAAATGACAGCTATTGTGATAGCCTACATGACGGAGATGGGCGTCGATCCAGCTCTACTTCAGCTTGCTCTTACGTATAACAGCGATGACATTCGATACCTTTCCGGTAGCGAGATGGAGAAATACCATCTGACTATGACGGGTACGCAGCCTAGTGCAGGCCAAGACCCTCAAAGGGCCTCCATGCCCCCTCCGAACATATCACCGCCAGTTCTGCCCCCAACCGCGCCTCAGCCTCCAGGCGCGCAAGCAAGCTTGCCACCACCCGCTGTAGAGCCGCCGCCGTCGTTCACTATCCCCACCGCTAAGAACGGTCGCGTCCAGAATTACAACGGACAGGCTCCCCTCAAGGCCGCCCCCTCCTCGGCGTCGCGAACCCTTGTGACTTTCATGAACGGCAGCCCACTGACCATTCTTGACGACACAGGTAAATGGTTCCACGTCAAGGTCGGCAATAGGGTCGGCTACATGTTCCACTCTTGGGTTTGGGTCGCGGAATACGGCGCTGGCCCGTACGGCACGCAGTTTGTACAGGTGAAGAGTTTCGATAACTACGCGCAAACCGAGCAATATGTTCGCGGCTCTCCGTTACCGCTTACGGCCTTTCTTGCAAGCAACGGCTGGTTTGCTATCACGTTGGACCGAACGTTCGATCCCGATGGAGCCGAAGCGCTGTTGACCAAACTAAAGGCCAGCGGATCAATTCCAGATGATGCCATTGCTACCTGGGGCAACGCTTTCGTTCGCAGGGTCTGTTGCACGGGACGATGAGGGGTTAGCGCTGGGGGGCGAGCCGCTGCGGCTGTGCAAAATAAGAGCGCGCTCATGCAATATTACCGAGCTGCGTGCCATCATCAGTCAATCATGTCTCGACGCCTCGTAGCCGCTGCAAATCGCGTACTAGAAAGCGTCCTTATCGTCGCTCTCCTGCCATCCCGGCGCACAAAGCACGATCCTATGGAATTTAGCGTTACACAACATGATTGGCGAGTAGGCGCGGATCGTCCATGAACCATGGCCTAAGGTCTTTGCTTCGGGTCCACTTCGGGACGGCTTTCCCACTCGGCGTCGCCTCCGGTTTCGCTCAAAGCCCCACCGCGCAGGATTTCCAGTTGGAGAGCACAGTGAGATCGGGGACCATTCACAATGAGCGGCTGAAACTGCTTGCGACCTTCCTGAACGGCATCGGTGTTTGCGGTCGGCGGCCTGGCCCCTGTCTTTTCCAGCCTGTATAATTCCGGCGGCCCGACCCTTTTCCTGATGCTGGTCAGCATCGTTTGTTTTTTGACCGCATGTACATTACATTACTCGGCAAGCACGGTTCTCAAAAGGATGAAGCCATGACGACGATGGAAATGATTTCGCTGCTGCTGATGCCCGTCGCCGGATTGATCATCGCCGGAACAGCGGTCTATCTCGTCAACCATCACAAACTTTGATCGGCTTCCGCGCATCGACGCAACAGAAACCTCCCGAAAGGGCTTGCGGGCCTGTCCAGTGCGAAAGTGCCTGGCAGGCCTAAATCATTTCAGCCGCACCCACGTGCTTTTCACGACCCGGCCAAGCCGAGGAATTGCTCTGCTGGCCTGATCCCGTCGCAGTTCATCGGCGCGCTGCAGTAGTGGACATTGACCATCTGTTGCGCGTGCGCTTCGGCGGCCTTTCCGGGAATGCGCTCGAAGCGGCGGGAAGGTTGGCCGCGGGAATGCTAGACCGGGGCGCGTCGCCTCATTCCTTAATAGGGATCCCGGCTTCGATCGCAGCTTCGATGAACGCCTGCCGCGCCTCTTCCCGGCTCCGTTTCCCAGATATGACATCGGCGCAAACCGCACACGCTCTGTCGAGCGCAGGGCCCACTTCGGTCGGCCAGTCTTCGATCAGCGCCCATGTTGCGGCCTGGGTCGTCTGGATGACCACCCACTGATCCGGGCCTTCAAGGGCCAGCGTCACCGGCTTCTTCCATAGGGTTTGCATGATTGCAGGATCTCCACTGCGTATTCTCCGCCGCCTGCTCACATAAGACAATTCATTCGGCATGGCGAGGTGGCCGCCTGAACACGATGTTTTATCGAGCAGTGAGCTGCTTATGAAACATCGGCATATTCGGCTCGCCTATTTTCCGGCAGCCGCTTCTATTCGCCGCTAGATTCTCAATCCCAATGCAGGAAAGCAAAAAGTATCGAAAGATCACCTAGTTGAACTCTTTCTCAAAGTCCTCCCGGTCTTTCTTTCCGGACATGGATGAGTAATAGCCGCTGCAAATCAGATAGGAGCACTCATCCGGGTCGCCCATGTCCCATCCTGGCAGGCAGAGCACGACGCGTTGAAACTTGGCGTTGCAGAGTCCGTGGTTTGCCAGCAGCCGCGGCTCGTTTCCGAAATACGCGCTTATAGCTTTCTGACGAGTCCATGCAGGCACGGCTTTCCAATCAGCCTGACCACCCTCGTCGCTCACATTGGCGATCGCACAGAGCGACCAATTCGATATCATAATTGGCTGATCGCAGGGAAAAGCCTGGACGGCGCTTCCCAGCAAGATTGAAATCAATGCCATCAGCCGCTGGCCGTAGACCATCGCGCCCATCTCCCTCATGCCGCTCTTTCGCATTCTGGCCTCCACGCAATTACCCGTCGTCAGGTGATCTCAAAACCGCCTAAGATTATTTTCCTAGTTCATGAAACGTTCTTACGCTAGATTGCTCACCGTTGCAACCATGGAATGTTGAATGTCGAAGAATTTTGCAGTGATTGGTGATGTGGGTGCTTGGGTGGGGCTTTCCCTCCGCACGCCTGAAAAAACGAGTTCTTCTGTCGTTTCTCGGAAGGACGTGCTGGCAGCCGAGGCGAGGGGCTGATGGCGGAATTCAATCCTCGCGACAAGAGCCGAACCCGTGCCGGCAAGACGCGATCGCTTGTGCGCAAACATACCGCGCCGCCAAGCGGGAGCGACGACAGCAGCCTTCGCTGGCAATGGCTGACGATTCAGCTGCTGGAATCGGCGGCGTTCACGTCGCTGAGCGCGAATGCCAGCCGCGCCTTCTTCCGCATCATCATCGAGCATACCGCCCACGCCGCCCTGGCAAATGGCAGGCTTGTCGTGACCCATCCGCAGTTCGTCTCCTACGGAGTCACCGGCGAATACGTGGCAGATGCCCTCGACGAGCTGGACTATAAGGGCCTCATCAAGGTTCGCCGCGGCCGGGCGGGCAGCGGTGTCGCGCATCCGAACCTCTTCACGCTGACCTTTGTCGGTGACCATGAAGGCGCACCGCCCACGAACGATTGGCGGCGGTGCACGGCGGAGAGGTGCCGGAAGTGGTCGGAGATCGACCGCAAGCTTGCCGCCGACAAACGCGGGCGGGTCGGCAGGAAGAAAAAAACGCCACTTCGGGATCCCGAAATTCCCCCGCTTCGGGATCCCGAAATTCGCCGCGCCTCGTGAGCGCTCGGGGCGAGGGAAGAGGCAATGATTTCAATGCCGCAACCAATTTCGGGATTCCGCAGTGCTATATAGATTCTGGTGGGGAATTCCTCATGAGCCCGCAAGATCGGATCAGAAGCCAGCAGAGCAGGTGCCTGCTGCCGGCATGCCTAGTTTCGGGCAACCTTGCTGGTGTATCCGCCAGCGTGATGATGTTTGACGCGCTTTCGGCCGGAGGAATGCATGGCGATGGGAATTTTTCGGGCTGTCGGCGCCGTGGCCTTGATGGCGGCTCTTGCCGGCTGCATCGACCATGCCAACGAGCCGGTGCTGCTGGCCGTCGGCGTGCCGGTCAATCCGCCGGCCGTTGCACACAGCCTGTGCATGACCGACGGCAATGCCATGTATGACGAGGCGAAGCGCCAGTACGAGCTGCGCGCCCAGCTGACCGGATATGCTGAGGCCGATGCGCTGGAAGCGGAAACGATTGCTCGCGCTGCCGCCCATCGCCAATATGTCGCCTGCCTCTCCGGCCAGGGCTACCGCACATTATACGCGAATTGAGAACAGAGAATTCATGATTCCTGGCCGGCCCCGTCGGCGCCCTTCGCCTGATTGCGGCTTTTCACATTTTTTCGCCATAAGGTCACGCCGGATCGCCTGCAATCACGAGTTTCGGAAGCCGCGCGTGATCGCGGAACCCCACCCGTCACAAAGGCATTTTCGCAGGGTAAATCCACGAAGGAGGGTTTATCATGAAGATATTCAGCCTTGCCCCTTTGACCGCCGCCCTCGGCACCCTTGTCGCCCTCGCGGCGATCGCTCCGGCTGCGGCCGCGCCCGTGCCGACACTTCGGCCGCCCATCGTCTCGGAGGCGAAAACGGTACAATATAAGGCACATGCCGGCACCTGGCACGGCTATCGGGGCTTTGCCACGGAACGTCCCGGCACCCGCCGCCATTCCGATGGCTATTGGTATCCGCTGGCCGCTTTCGGCGTCGAACCCGGCACGACCGGCTCGATCATCCGCCAGCCCGTGAATAGGCCGGCGGCTCCGACAATGTGCAACCCTACGTTTTCGGGCTCGATCGGTCCCGGCAGCATGCCCTGCGATAACGGCTATTGAGCCGGCAAAGGAAAGAGGCGGCGACGAGCCGCCTCTTTCTCGATCAGGGCGCCCGCTCACCTATTCGTGACCCTTGTTGCAGTGCGGTAGTATGTGACAGATCCGCTTCCTAACTCCTCGGCGTAAATTCCCTGAAATGTTCCCAAGGAGACGATCATGATCACGACGTTCAAGAGCGGCCTGGCGGCTGCGGTCATCGGCGCAATGCTCGGCCTTTCCTCGTTCTCGGCCGAAGCGGCTCCCCTCCAGTCGAGTGCGACACAGCAGGGCGCGGTCAAGCAGCCGGTTGCCCAGCAAGAAACCCAGGTGCAGCACGACCGGCGCACCACCGGTTCGATCGGCGAGCGCCGCCCCGATACCATGGCTTCACCTTACATGATGAATCCGAAGAAGCCGATGAACATGGATTGCAAGCTCGGCTTCAACCCGACAAGCAGCTCCGGCTGCAACTATTGAGACCCTGCGATCGGGAAAAGGGGCGGCTTCCGGGCCGCCCCTTTTCTATGAGGACGCTGGCCGGAGATAGTCATGGATGGGGAAACGGGCCGGGCGCCGATGGAAAAATCGTCGCAGACGCCGGCATACACAGGCGATTGACGTCTCTGCCTTGGAATTGCCATGCTGGCCGCGATGGTCGCATTGATACTCAATTGAATTTCAGACAGGTGGGACAGTCATGACCGCAAAGGCTGCATGCTCCGATTTCCTGCATTTTTTCCGCTCCTGGATCAGCAACCCGCTTCGGGTGGCGGCGATCGCGCCGTCGGGGGATTCCCTGGCCAGGATCATGACCAGCGAAATTGCCGCACTGGATGGGCCGATCATCGAGCTCGGCCCGGGCACAGGCGTCTTCACCCGGGCGCTGCTCGCCCGCGGCGTCAGCGAGGCCGATCTCACCCTGATCGAATATGGGCCTGAGTTTATTGACGCGCTGCAGGCGCGGTTCCCGGCGGCGCGTGTATTGCAGATGGATGCCGCCCACCTTGCCCAGGCCGATATTTTCGAGGACGAACCGGTCGGCGCCGTCATCAGCGGCCTGCCGCTTCTGTCCATGTCGCCGCGCAAAATCGCCTCGATCCTTGCCGGCGTCTTCACCTATATGCGGCCGGGCGGGGCGGTCTATCAGTTCACCTATGGCCCGCGCTGCCCGGTGCCGCGGCCGATCCTCGACCGCCTCGGCCTGAAGGCCGTGCGCATCGGCGGCACGGTCCGTAACCTGCCGCCTGCCTCCGTCTACCGCATTTCCCGCCGCAAGCCGCTCGAACTCTCGCGTGAGCGCCTGCGATATCGGGACAGCGACGCCGACATCGACGTCGCCGCCTTTTCCGGCGAAACAGGCGGCTGACCAGCAGGCGAAACGCAAGCGCCGCCGGCATTCCTATCGCCGCTCCGGCGCCATCCCTGTTATCTCCATGGCGCCGTCCTATATCTCAAGCGTCCCAGCGGCCGCTTGCCGCTGCTGCTGCGGCCAGCTCGTTTCCATTGGCCTCGCCAGGGCGGGCAGACATGCGCGTTTGCGGCGACTGGATCCAGGCGGCTTTCGGCCTTCCCGCTGACGTTCAACCATTCCATTGACCAAGAGAGGAAAGATCATGGCCAGTCACAACGCAGCCAAGTCAGGCACTTTCAGGATCGGCGGCGAGATCGAGGTCAATCGTCTCGGTTTCGGTGCAATGCGCGTCACCGGCAAGGGCATCTGGGGCGAGCCTGAAGATCACGCCGAATCCATCCGCACACTGAAGCGCCTGCCGGAGCTCGGCGTCAATTTCATTGATACGGCCGATTCCTACGGCCCCGACGTTTCCGAATGGCTGATCAAGGAGGCGCTGCATCCTTATGGCGGCAAGTCCGTGGTCGCCACCAAGGGCGGCCTGACCCGCCACGGCCCCGATATCTGGCTGCCGGTCGGCCGTCCCGAATATCTGATCCAGCAGGCGCATAAGAGCCTGCGCAATCTCGGGGTCGAGCAGATCGATCTCTGGCAGCTGCACCGCATCGATGCGAAAGTGCCGGCCAGGGAGCAGTTCGATGCGATCAAGTCGCTGCTCGATGCCGGCCTCATCCGCCATGCCGGCTTGAGCGAAGTCTCCGTCGCCGAGATCGAGGCGGCCTCGAAGCACTTCAAGGTCGCCACCGTCCAGAACCGCTATAATCTCGTCGATCGCACCAGCGAGGACGTGCTCGATTACTGCGCCAAGCACAATATCGGCTTCATCCCCTGGTATCCGCTGGCCGCCGGCGACCTCGCCAAATCAGGCTCGCTGCTCGACACGATCGCCAAAAAGCACAATGCCGCCCCCAGCCAGATCGCGCTCGCCTGGGTGCTGAAGCGCAGCCCTGTCATGCTGCCGATCCCCGGCACCTCCAAGGTCAAGCACCTGGAAGAAAACGTCGCGGCCGTCGACATCGCGCTGTCGGATGATGAGTTCTCGGCGCTGGATGCCGAAGGCCGGAAGCTGTTCAAGGCGGCTTAAGGGGGCGACGGCAGCCAGTGAGAGTGCGCTTGGCTTGCCCCTCACCCTAACCCTCTCCCCGTAAAACGGGGCGAGGGGACGTGCCATGCAGGACGTTGGCGGGGGACGGCGAGGTCGCGCCGTGTCCCTTCTCCCCGCGAGCGGGGGTCCGAAGGACGGGTCGAGACCAGTGGCTCGACCCCGGCGGTGGCGGCAGCCGGATGAGGGGCGACCCGGCCTTATTTTTCAGCAGAATTTGACCATCCGGTCAAAGATGCCGCAAAATGAGGCGGCGATCTGGTGTTTTGAGGGCAAGCATTGCGCTGGACGCATTGCTGCATTGCGGAATTTTCGCTATTCCCGATCAAATGGATGGGCTATCTATATCTCCGTAAGCAGCGCACTCCTCCTCCCAGCGCTCTTACATCGGACTGACAACACTCCTCCTCCCAGTTGTCAGTCAGGATCAAGAGCCTGGCGCACCTCCTCCCGCGCCAGGCTCTTTTCTTTTTCCCAGCAGCGCCACGCGCGGTTTGACTCGGCAAGCATCGTCGGACTAATTGAACGGGCGCCCCTCTGTCCGGTGCGCGCACCGGTTGGAGTTTGGTCATGATCGGCAAATGGCGCGCCCCGCATGCGGCCCTGACAGGTCTTCTGGTTGCAACGCTTGTGCTCGCCGGCTGCGGCGGCAGGCCGGTCGGCGTCATGCAGGCGGCCGGCACGGTGCCGCCCGGCACCTCGAAGGTCGATCTCTTGGTGGCGACGACGCGGGCTGCCGACGACAATCCCGCCGTGCTTTTCTCCGGCGAACGCGGCACCGGGCTCACCGTCAATGCCGTCGATGTCTCCATTCCGCCGGATGCCAATCGCAAGGTCGGCCAAGTGCAATGGCCAAAGCGGTTGCCGGCCGATCCCTTGCGCGATTTCGTCACCGTCTCCGTCGATCCGCTCGAAGGCGAGCGGGCGGGCGAGCGCTGGCTGAAGGGCCATATGCCGAAAAGCCGCCGCGTGCTAGTCTTCGTGCATGGTTTCAACAATCGGTATGAGGACGCCGTCTACCGCTTCGCGCAGATCGTCCATGATTCACATGCCGACGTCGCACCCGTCGTCTTCACCTGGCCCTCGCGCGCCAGCATCTTCGATTACAATTACGACAAGGAAAGCACCAATTATTCCCGCGACGCACTGGAAGAACTGCTGACCCGGACCGCCGCCAATCCCGCCGTCGGCGACATCACCATCATGGCGCATTCGATGGGCACCTGGCTCACCGTCGAAGCGCTCAGGCAGATGGCGATCCGCAACGGCCAGGTGGCCGGCAAGATCAACAATGTCATCCTCGCCTCGCCGGATCTCGATGTCGACGTCTTCGGCCGCCAGTTCGCAAGCCTCGGCAAGGACAAGCCGCATTTCACCATCTTCGTCTCGCAGGACGATCGCGCCTTGGCGCTGTCGCGGCGCATCTCCGGCAATATCGATCGCCTCGGCCAGATCGACCCCTCGGCCGAGCCTTATCGCAGCAAGCTCGAAGCGGCCGGCATCACCGTGCTCGATCTCACCAAGCTCAAGGGCGGCGACCGGCTGAACCACGGCAAATTCGCCGAAAGCCCCGAAGTGGTGAAGCTGATCGGCGACCGGCTGATCGCCGGTCAGACGATCACCGATTCCAATGTCGGCCTCGGCGAGGCCGTCGGCGCCGTGGCGATGGGCGCTGCCCAGACCGCCGGAAGTGCCGTCGGCGTCGCCGTCAGCACGCCGATCGCCATCTTCGATCCGCGCACAAGGCGCAATTACGACGCCCAGCTGAAGCGTCTCGGCCAGTCGGTGGATAATACCGTCGGTTCGGTCGGCGACAGTGTTGGCGCCGGCCTGCCTGAAACCCAGTGAAAATTCCGTAGGCAATCAACGCCGATCTGATATATCAGGTTGGCGAAGCGGCGCTCTTGTCTGCCGTGCGGTTGGGTTGATGGCATCATGGCTGAAGAAACGAAGAAGAGGGTTGTTGTCGTCGGCGCGGGGGTGATCGGCGCCTCCATTGCTTTCGATTTGCAGCGGCGTGGCTATCAGGTGACGCTGGTCGACAAGGGCGAGCCGGGACGCGGCACCTCCTTCGGCAATATGGCGAGCATCGCGCTCGATTTTGCCGCCGGGTCCGGTCCTTCGACCTGGAAGAAAATGCCCGGCTGGCTGCTCGATCCCGAAGGTCCGGTCTGGCTGCGGCCCTCCTATGCAGCAAAAATGCTGCCCTGGTTCCTGCGCTTCCTCGCCGCCGGCCGCCCGTCGCGCCTCCGACAAATCGAAGATGCCGGCATGAGCCTGTCTGAGCGTGCGCTCGGCGATTTCAGGCAGATGCTGCAGGCGATCGGCGCCTCCGAGCTGATGACGGAGGAGGGCTGTCTGGCGATTTACGAGACGGAAGCGGAATTTGCCGCCGACCGCGGCCACCTCGCCATGATGCAGCGCTATGGCCTCGAATTCGAAGTCTTGAGCAACGGCGCCATCCAATATTATGAGCCGGCCCTTTCGCCTGCCATCGCCAAGGCGGTGCTGCTGCCCGACAACAAGTCGATCCGCGATCCCTATCGACTGGTGGTCAAGCTGGCCGAGGCGGCCAAGGCCGCAGGCGCGATCTTTGTCTCCGGCGCTGTCAGGAACATCGAGCGCAAGGGCGATGGCGCCGTCGTCGTCCTCCTGGAAGATGGCGGCCGCCGGGAGGCCGATTCCGTGGTGCTCGCCGCCGGCGTCCACACCCGTTTTCTGGCCGAAAAGCTCGGCGAGCCAATCCCGCTCGAAACCGAGCGCGGCTATCACACCCAGATCATGAAGCCGGGCATCTCCATGCGCTATTCGATGATCTGGCCGGCGCGCGCCTTTATGGTGACGCCGACGGCGGGCGGCATTCGTGTCGGTGGCAATGTCGAACTCGCCGGTCTCGATGCCGCGCCGGACTTCCGCCGCCCGCGGGTGCTGGTGCGCCACGCCCAGCGGGCGCTGCCCGGGCTGAAGCTCGAGGAGGCGACGGACTGGATGGGCCACCGCCCGGCGCTGCCCGATACGATCCCGATCATTTCGCCGTCGTCGAAAATGCCGGGCGTCTACTATGCGACCGGCCACGGCCATCTTGGCCTGACCTATGCACCGACGACAGCGCGGCTGATCGGCGATATGGTGAGCGGCACTGAGCCGCCGATCGACATGCGCCCGTTCCGCATCGACCGATACTGAATGAGAGCCGTTGCTTCAGAACCGGAGGTTTCGACATGAGATGGAAACGCACGATCCAGCTGCTGGATGTCCATGCCGAGGGCGAGATCGGCCGCGTCGCGATCGGCGGCGTGCCGAAAATCCCGGGCGATACCATCGCCGCCCAGCTGCATTGGCTGAACACCGATCCGAAGGGCGACGAGCTTCGCCGCTTCCTCTGCCTCGAGCCGCGCGGCGCTCCGATCGGCTCGGTCAACCTGCTGCTGCCGGCGCGTCATCCGGAAGCGGACGTCGCCTTCACCATCCTGCAGCCCGACCAGGCGCATGCGAGCTCCGGCTCGAACTCGATCTGCGTGACGACGGCGTTGCTCGAAGCCGGCATTGTCGAGATGCAGGAGCCGGAAACGATCGTCACGCTCGAAACCGCAGCCGGCCTCGTCAAGGCGACCGCGACCTGCCGCGACGGCCGCTGCGAAAAGGTCCGGCTCACCATGGTGCCGTCCTTCGTGCATGAGCTTGATGTCACAATCGACACGCCGCATTGGGGCAAGATCAAAGCCGATCTCTGCTACGGCGGTATCTTCTATGCCCTCGTCGATGTCGGCCAGATCGGTCTGACGATCGAGAAGGCCAATGCGGCCGGCCTCGTCCAGGCCGGCATGATCCTGAAAGAGCTGATCAACCGCGACATCAAGGTCGTCCATCCCGAAATTCCGGCAATTTCGGGCGTCGCCTATGTCATGTTCCGCGATACCGAAGCCGACGGCACGGTGCGCACCTGCACCACCATGTGGCCGGGCCGGGCCGACCGCTCGCCCTGCGGTACCGGCAATTCCGCCAATCTCGCCGCGCTCCATGCCCGCGGCAGGGCGAAAATCGGCGACATCTTCACCTCGAAATCGATCATCGGCTCGCAGTTCGAGGTCGGGCTGCAGGCGGTGACCGAGGTTGCCGGCCGCCCGGCGGTCATCCCCACCATCACCGGCCGCGGCTTCACCTTCGGCCTGACCCAGGTGGCGCTCGACCCCTTCGACCCTCATCCCTTAGGCTTCGCGCTGACGGACGTCTGGGGGCCGTCGGCGGGGGAGATTTGAAGGTTCTAAACACGAGGGGCCGGGGTGGATATCGGCATCAGCCACACGGGGTGACGGCGGGGGTCGTGTTTGAGCGTTTGCGGGCGGGCAGCGGGGTCGCATGCAATGCTCGCTCCGAGCATGTGCGCAGCAGCGAGGGATCGTCGATCACATGCGCCGGCACTGCGTAATAGCGGCGAACCGTCACATCCCTTCCAGCAGCGCGGTAGCTGAACGGTTCCGAGCCATCCGCCTCGAACTCCGCGCGCATCGCGGCGTCGACGCGCAGATACAATATGCCTTTCATGACGAACCCGAACTGGGCGCCGTTTCGGACGAGGGCGGATCCACCGAAGAACCGCCGGACATCGATGGCGCCCGGTGGGGCGATCTGGCTCGCAAATTCGAGCGCTAGGCTGCGTGTCGCCTCGCTACACATGGTGCTGCCCTGCCAGAGGATCGAAGAAGCCGGTGATCGCGCTGAGCCGGCCATCGGACATCGCCGCGAAGCTTGTCCCCGTTTGCAGGACGGTCTCGTCCTCGTGGCGCAGTTCCCAGCGTGCCAGCGAACGTTCATTGTGATGGAGGACACTCAATATTATGAACCGGCCTGCCGGTACGCTCTCCTTGAAGCCGGCCATGTAAGCCGAGAGGCCGGCTCGCCCCGCGATCGCTCCATTCGGATCGCAATAGGTCACATCGTCGGCGAGGCATGCCAGCATTTCCGGCTCGCGTGCGTCAGCGTCCAGCGACCAGATGGCCGCATATCGATTCCATAGCGTCTCAGGCGTCATAACAGTGTCTCCAGTTGATTGAATTCGTCTTCGATCGCCTGCCGCAGGCTCGCCTTGTCTTCGCCGCCGCGAATGAGCACGAGCAGGCCTTGATAGAAGGCAAGGAGGCGGACAGCTGTCCTGTCGGCCTTGGTTCTGTCCGTGTCTCGGGCCAAGCTCGGCGGCTCGCCGAGTCTCGAACGGAACGTGCTGCGAAGAAGACCGAGCGCTGCCTCGACACGGGGATGCGTTTTGACGTCACCGCCGAACTCCACAGCCATGTTGGTGATCAGGCAGCCCAGGGAGCCATTGTCGGGCTCATGCAGCAGTGAAAGGAACAGTTCGCGCAAGCCTTTAAGGCCGCTCCCCGGCGGCGCAAATCGCTCGAGCCGCCCCTCCAGGACCGCCCGATTGTAATGTCTGAACGCCGCGTCGAAGAGCCCGGCCTTGTCGCCGAAGGCGTGATAGATGCTTCCGCCTTTGAGGCCTGTCGCCTCTTCGAGGTCTCGGATCGACGCACCTTGATATCCGTGTTTGCGAAAGACGTGCATCGCTCCCTTCAGCACTGCCTCCTCATCGAATTCCCGCGTTCTGCCCACACTCGCCTCGATTCTTTATTGATCGTTCTAGAATGACTGATAAAGAATTCGAGTGCAACCGCCTTTCGTCGGTTCTCCGAAAATTCGCATCCGGTCGCATTTGCTCAGCAGAAGTCCTGGCCGGACGAGGTCGCCCGTAGCCCGTTGGCAAGACTGACGGTGGCAGAGGCGGTGTTAAAGTTCGGCCTCACGCAGCAACTGCTCAAGACGGGCCGCCCATTCCGTGTTGCTCTCTCTGAACGGCCCAAGCGCATCGCCAGCGGCTTCCGGCAGGCCGCTGGCAGCAGCGGCAAATCGGCGAGCCTGCTCAATATGTCCAAGCGCCATATGGCAGCATGCGTGTATGCGCAGCAGCGCCGGCCAGTCGGGCCGCGCCTTTAACGCCGCACGCCCCACGTCGAGCGCCCCTTCGACGTCGCCCGAAAAGTACTGTGCAAGCATCAGCAGGCTGAACCAGACGCCATTCTGCGGATCATGCGGATTGAGTTCGAGGCCGCGCGACAAAGGCTTGCGTGCGCCGGCCGCATCACCGGAAAAGAGCCGCGCCATGCCAAGGACGAGATGCCCGAGGGCGAAGCTCGAGCCGAGCTCGATCGACCGTTCCGCCGCGAGCATCGCCTGGTCGGCTCGGCCCGTATAGGCCGACACGATCGCCAGCGCATAGTGCGAATACGGGTTTCGCGCGTCGAGATAGATCGCTCGCAGGGCGGCAGTTAACCCTTCCTGGCCATCCGCGGCGGGATCATCCGTCCAGCCGTAGGCGATGAGGCCGGCATTGACCCGCGCCCGCCAGATCTGCGCCTCCGGAAGCATGGGGTCGAGCTCGGCGGCCTCGCGGAAAAATCGCCTTGCCAGAAGGTGGGTCGGCCGTGAGACCTTGTGGAAATTGAACGTCCCTTGCCGGACAAGGTCCCAGGCCGTGATGTTGCCGGTGTGGGGAGCGACCGCAAGCCCGTGGCGCAACAGCAGCTCCGGTTCGACCGCAGCGGCGATCCGCTCGGCGATCGCGTCTTGCACCGCGAATATCTCGGCCAGCTGAAGATCGTAATGTTCGGACCATACGGTCGCGCCCTTGCCCGCCTCGGCGAGGTGCACCGATATCCGGATCCGGTCGCCGGTATACCGGATAGCTCCATCCACCAGAAAATTGACACCGAGTTCGAGCCCGACGGCGCGCGGATCCCTGGAGCCGGCCCTGTCTTTGAAACTCGCCCCGCGTGAGGCGACGCGGAGCCATCTGAACCGGGTGAGCGCTGTGATCAGGTCGTCGGCGATACCGTCGGCCAGATATTGCTTCTCGGCATCGCCGCCCAGATTGTCGAACGGCAGCACCGCGATTCCCAGCTTCGATCCGGCTTGCGCATGCGACCCGCTGTCGGTCCCCTCGCTTGCGCTCTCCACCCGGCCGGAAAACCTGTAGCCGACTCGTGGGACGGTGATGATCCATTCGCCGCCGTCCGGTGCGGGGCCGAGCAGCTTGCGAAGGGCAGCAATCTGAACGGAAAGATTACTTTCCTCGACGGCCAATCCCGGCCAAACGGCATCCATCAGCGCCGATTTGGCGACGACGCCCCCTTGTGCCGCCAGCAGAACGGCAAGCAGCGACGCCCCGCGGGCGCCAATGGCGACAGGCCGATCGTCACGAAGCAGGCATCCGTTCTCGGCGCTGAACTCGAAGCGGCCGAATGCGAGGTGCGGGGTGTTCATGGCCGGCTATGATACGCCGGTTTCGCCGTTTTTCGGAATTTTTCGGCCGCTCTTCAGGACTTGCGGCGGCCGAGCACGCAGAGTCTGCTCCCATCCAACGGTCGAAATGGTGAGCGCGATGACGAACCAGGCAACGCAACCGAAAAATCCCTATGCAGGAACCGCTAAAGTCGTGAGCGGCAGCGGCAGCCATGTCGCCCAGCAGGGATCCGTTTACCGGTCGGGCGTCTCGGCGCAGAGCGTCGGATCGACGATGCTGTGGCTCGGGACGATTTCGCTGCCCGCAGGCAGGCGAACCAGCGCCCATCGCCACGAGGGACACGAAACCGCCATTCTCATGACCGGCGGCCAGGAGATCGAAATCTGGTCAGGGTCGAAGCTCGAACGCTGCGAATTGGTCCGCCCCGGTGACTACCTGTTCATTCCGGCCGGCGTTCCGCACGTGGCCGTCAATCGCAGCCCGGAAGACGCCGAATTCCTCGGCGCCCGCAACGATCCGGCGGCGAACGAGAGCGTCGTTCTGATGCCGGAGCTGGACGAGATCGTGCCGTAAGGCGCGTGTCGCTATCGCAAAACCGCTGTCCGCTTTGCGCGATCTAATCGCATGGGAGGTGCATTATGGCCATCATCGAACAACGTCTGGCCGAAATGGGTCTGCAATTGCCCGAACCCTTGAAGGTTCGCGACGGACTGAAACTGCCCTTTGCCTGGGTACGGGTGCGCGGCACCCGCGCGTATATCTCGGGTCATGTCGCCTGCAATCCGGATGGGACCTTGGCAAAACCGCTGGGCAAGGTCGGCGCCGAGGTTTCTCCGGAGCAGGGTTACGCATCGGCGCGCCTCGTTGCCCTGGCCCATCTCGCAAGCCTCAAGCGGGCTCTCGGAGATCTCGACCGGGTCACGGCCTGGCTGCGCGTCTTCGCCATGGTGAATGTTGCGCCAGGGTTCAATGAGACGCCGCTGGTCACAAACGGCTATTCCGACCTGATCCTGGCGCTCTATGGTCCAGACGTCGGCGCGCACGCCCGCTCGTCCATCGGCATGGCCATCCCACTGAATGCACCGGTAAACTGCGAAGCGGAAGTCGAAATCGACGGTTGAGTCCCGGCAAGCTCTCGCTGCTGTCGGCGTCGATGGCTGCCCATCACCCTAACCCTTGCTGGGGTCGAGACCCGTGGCTCGACCCCGGTCGGTGGCGGCAGCCGGATGAGGGACGGGCGGCGATCGCACATTCTTCTCGACCGTGTGAGCGATCTCGACCCGAGTCTCAGTAGACGAAGGGATCGACCTCGGCCTGGCCGCCTTCCCTCGGATAGATCACCCCCTTGCGCAGGATGATGTTGGCATAAAGCCTGGGTTCGCTGGTCTGGATCAGCGCATGGGCGGCCTTCACCCGGCCGTAAAAATCCTGGCCGACGAGCGGCACCACCTGCCGGTGCGGCTCGTGGCGGGCGCAGCAGTCGATCATCTCCTCATGCACCGGATCGAGCTTGTCGCGCTCGGCCTTGACGGTCGAGCGGAAGATCGCCTCGGGCACGAAATCGTCGATCGGCAATACGCTGAGCACGGCGTTGAGCACCGGAATGAGGCGATGGCCGTCGAGCCGGATCAGCCGGCGGGCATGTTCGACACCGGGATAATTGCCGTCGACAATGGCGATTTCGTCGCCGTGGCCCATGGCGCGCAGCGTGAAAAGCAATTCCGGGCTCAGAAGCGGATCAAGTCCCTTCAGCATGGTCTATCTCCTTGAAGAGTACGTTCTGGTCTGTGAGGTAACGCGAAAAGATCGGCAGGCTGGCGCCGCCGATGGCGCGCGCCTGCGCGCCGACCGCGCCCTCGATGATTTCGGGCATGACGACGCCCTGCAGGTCGAGCTTGGCGGCCTCGTCGATCGTCGCCTGCACCATGCGGCTGCGCACCCAATCGGGAAAGCCGCCGTCGATGACGGCGGCGCTGAAATCGACGATCGAGGCAGCCGCCACGATCGCCTGCGCCAGCGCCTTGGCGCTATCCTGGATCCAGACTTCCATCGGCTCGCCGAAATCCACCCAATCGTTGGCCGAATACCAGAGCGGCTCGGGATCGATGCCGCGTTCGCGCAGCATGTTTTCCAAAACGAAGATCGAGGCGATCTCGAGCAACTGCTTGGTTTCGCCGTTCCTGTCGCGCACGGGCAGCGGCCCGATCGCGCCCGCCGTGCCGGTGCGGCCGGAAAAGATCGCCGAATTGAGCACGATGCCGCCGCCGATGAAGGAGCCGATGAAGAAATAGACGAAGTCGGGATAGGAGGGGCCGACGCCGAAGACAAGTTCGGCGCCGCAGGCGCTGGTCGCGTCGTTCTGCAGGAAAACAGGATGGGAGACACGGGCGGCGATATCGGCCTGCAGGTCGACATCCCGCCAGACCTCCATGGCGCCCGGTGGCGCGCCGACTTCTTCGGCCCAATTCCAGAGCTCGAACGGAGCGGCGATGCCGAGGCCGGCAATGCGGCTGCGCTGCTTGTCGTCGAGCCGGCTTTCGATCTCCTCGATGCCCGAGGTGACGAAGGAGAGAATTTCGTCCGGCAGCGGATAGGCATAGGTCTGGTGCAGCTGCATGCGGATGCGGCCGACGAAATCCATCAGCACCAGATCGGCGCTGCGCCGGCCTATCTTGAGTCCGAAGGAATAGACGGCGTCGGGATTGAGATGCATCGGGATCGACGGCTGGCCGACACGGCCGCGCACCGGCGCCCCGCGCGACAGCAGCCCTTCCTTTTCCAGGACCCGCATGATGACCGAGACGGTCTGCGCCGACAGCCCGCTGCGGCGCGCGATATCGGCCTTCGACAGCGCGCCGTAGAGGCGCACCAGCGACAGCACGAGCCGTTCGTTATAGGCGCGCACCCTGACCTGGTTCGCGCCCCCGGCCGGATTGAGAATGGGCGGCGGGACCGGCGTGTGTTCCGGCCCATCCAAAGACGACATGGCCGCTCCTCCCGAGCGTTGGCCTCTTGCATGGTCCCTCGGTTCGGGTTCGATCCAAGGGTGGATAGCGCAGCAGCTTAAAGCGGTAGGGCGGCCGTCTCTGCGTTTAAAAACGCGTCGGCGTCGAACACCCTAATTCGATGGAGCATGCCACATCGAATTAATAATTCAATTGGATTTATTTATTGACAAGCCGATTTCTTTCGCTCTTAATTGCCAGCGTCAAGGGCACGGGCGGCTTCGGCAGCGACCGAAGCGAAGTGTCACATCTCGAAAATTCCGGCCCGCACGGGCGGCGCCGGCAAACTCTGGGAGGAGTTCATGAAGAAATCAGTTCTCGCTTTCGGCGCGCTCGCGCTCGGCGTCGCTTTTTCTGCACCTGTTATGGCGGCTGACGTTTCCGCCTGCCTGATCACCAAGACCGACACCAATCCCTTCTTCGTCAAGATGAAGGAAGGCGCGACGGCCAAGGCCAAGGAACTCGGCGTTTCGTTGAAGTCCTATGCCGGCAAGGTCGACGGTGACAGCGAAAGCCAGGTTGCGGCGATCGAAAGCTGCATCGCCGACGGCGCCAAGGGCATTCTGCTGACCGCCTCGGACACCAAGGGCATCGTCTCTTCGGTCAAGAAGGCGCGTGATGCCGGCGTGCTGGTCATCGCGCTCGATACGCCGCTCGAGCCGGCCGATGCCGCCGATGCCACCTTCGCCACCGACAACCTGCTCGCCGGCAAACTGATCGGCCAGTGGGCCAAGGAAACGCTCGGCGACAAGGCCAAGGACGCCAAGGTCGGCTTCCTCGACCTGACGCCGTCGCAACCGACAGTCGACGTTCTGCGCGACCAGGGCTTCATGATGGGCTTCGGCATCGACCCGAAGAACCCGGACAAGATCGGCGACGAAGACGACAAGCGCATCGTCGGCCATGACGTGACCAACGGCAACGAGGAAGGCGGCCGCAAGGCCATGGAAAACCTTCTGCAGAAGGATCCGAGCATCAACGTCATCCACACGATCAACGAGCCGGCCGCTGTCGGCGCCTATCAGGCGCTGAAGGCCGTCGGCATGGAAAAGAACGTGCTGATCGTCTCGGTTGACGGCGGCTGCCCGGGTGTCAAGTCGGTCAAGGAAGGTGTCATCGGCGCCACCTCGCAGCAATATCCGCTGCTGATGGCGTCGCTCGGCATCGAGGCGATCAAGAAGTTCGCCGATAGCGGTGAGAAGCCGAAGCCGACCGAAGGCAAGTCCTTCTTCGACACCGGCGTCTCACTCGTCACCGACAAGCCGGTTTCCGGCGTCAAGTCGATCGACACCAAGGAAGGCACCGACAAGTGCTGGGGCTGAGCCCGATCCATTGAAAGAGAAAGTGGCCGGGGCTTGATCCCCGGCCGTTTTGGACGGACGATGTGCCGTCACCCCACCGGCTAAGCAACGAACGGATGACAATGGGTGGCGGCCTCCGCGCGGGTTCGGCGCGCGGATGCGGAGGAGGAACCATGACCGGAGCACAGGAATTCGAACGCGTCCTCGACGGCAGCGACAAGAACGTCGCCTCCTTCGAGCACCAGGGCGTCCCGCTGATCAAGCGTGCGCAGCATTTTCTGCACTCGACGCCGGCCGCCGTGCCGCTCATCGTGCTGGTGCTGGCGATCATCATCTTCGGGATAGCGCTCGGCGGACGGTTTTTCTCGTCCTACACCCTGACACTGATCCTGCAGCAGATCGCCATCGTCGGCATTCTCGGCGCCGCCCAGACGCTGGTCATCCTGACGGCCGGCATCGATCTTTCGATCGGCGTCATCATGGTGATCTCGGCCGTCATCATGGGCAACGTCGCCATCTCCTACGGCATACCGACGCCGATTGCGGTCATCGGAGGCCTGCTGGTCGGCGGTCTCTGCGGCTTGCTGAACGGCTTCCTCGTCGCCTTCATGAAGCTGCCGCCGTTCATCGTCACGCTCGGCACCTGGAATATCGTCATGGCGACGAATTTCATCTATTCCGCCAATGAGACGATCCGCGACGCCGATGTCGACGCCCAGGCGCCGTTGCTGCATCTCTTCGCCGCAAGCTTCAGGCTCGGCACCGCCGTGCTCACCCTCGGTGTCATCGCCATGGTGCTGCTCGTCCTGCTGCTCTGGTATGTGCTCAATCACACCGCCTGGGGCCGGCATGTCTATGCGGTCGGCGACGATCCGGAAGCGGCCAAGCTGTCCGGCATCCAGACCAAGAAGGTGCTGCTCACCGTCTACACCATATCGGGCGTCATCGCCGCCTTCGCCGCCTGGGTCTCGATCGGCCGCAACGGCTCGATCTCGCCGTCCTCGGCCGTCACCGATTATAACCTCCAGGCGATCACCGCGACCGTGATCGGCGGCATTTCGCTCTTCGGCGGCCGCGGCTCCATCCTCGGCACCCTCTTCGGCGCCATGATCGTCGGCGTCGTGTCGATGGGCCTCAACATGCTCGGCGCCGACCCGCAATGGAAAGTTCTTTTGACGGGCGTGCTGATCATCGCCGCCGTCGCCATCGACCAGTGGATCAGAAAGGTTTCGGTGTAATCATGGCTCACGAACCCATTCTCACTGCCCGCGGACTCGTCAAGCGCTATGGACGCGTGACCGCGCTCGACAATGCCGATTTCGACCTCTACCCGGGTGAAATCCTTGCCGTCATCGGCGACAACGGCGCCGGCAAATCCTCGCTGATCAAGGCGATTTCAGGCGCCGTCACGCCCGACGAAGGCGTGATCACGCTCGAAGGCCGGCAGGTGCAGTTCCGCTCACCGATGGAAGCGCGCGAAGCCGGCATCGAGACTGTCTACCAGAACCTTGCCCTGTCGCCGGCGCTCTCGATCGCCGACAACATGTTCCTCGGTCGCGAGATCCGCAAAAAAGGCCCGCTCGGCTCACTGTTCCGCATGCTTGACCGGCCGGCGATGGAAAAGCTGGCGCGCAACAAACTTTCCGAACTCGGCCTGATGACCATCCAGAACATCAATCAGGCGGTGGAGACGCTGTCGGGCGGTCAGCGCCAAGGTGTCGCCGTCGCCCGCGCCGCCGCCTTCGGCTCGAAGGTCATCATCATGGATGAGCCGACCGCGGCGCTCGGCGTCAAGGAGAGCCGCAAGGTGCTGGAACTGATCCTCGATGTGCGCGCCCGCGGCCTGCCGATCGTGCTGATCTCGCACAACATGCCGCATGTCTTCGAAGTGGCCGACCGCATCCATATCCATCGCCTCGGCCGGCGCCTGACGGTGATCAATCCGAAGGAATACACCATGTCGGATGCCGTCGCCTTCATGACCGGCGCCAAGGCGGTGCCGACGGAGCCTGTTGCGGCATGAGTGCACGCATCGACGAAATCGCCGGCGAGGTTCTTGGCCGCGCCGGCGATGCCAGACGTTTCCTGATCGGCATTGCCGGGCCGCCGGGTTCGGGAAAATCGACCATGGCCGACAATCTGGCGGCGGCGCTGAAAGCCAAGGGCGAAAGCGCCGCGGTCCTGCCGATGGACGGCTTTCACATGGACAATGCCATCCTGATCGAACGCGGCCTTCTGGCCCGCAAGGGCATTCCCGAAACTTTCGACGTCCGTGGCTTCCTCGATATCGTCCGCGCCGTCAGGCCGGCCGACCAGGAGGTTCTGGTGCCGGTCTTCGATCGCGCGCGTGAACTCGCCATCGCCTCGGCCCGGCCGATCGATCCCAAGGACCGGTTCATCATCGTCGAAGGCAATTATCTGCTGTTCACACAGGGAAAATGGGCCGAACTCGACGGCATCTTCGATTTCACCATCATGCTGGCGCCGCCGATCGAGGTGCTCGAGGAACGCCTTTGGGACCGCTGGCGCGGCTATAATCTCAGCGAAGAGGCGGCCAGCGCCAAGGTCTATGGCAACGACCTGCCGAACGGCAGGCTGATCCTCGAAAACCGCCGCCCGGCCGATGTGACGCTGGAGATCGCGCTGGCGTAATGCATGTCATCAGGAAGTGTACCGCGGTTCCGGGAGAACGACATGCATCAAAACAAAGAGCGAAAGCGCGGCGCATGAATCGATTTCAATGCGGCCCGCTTTAGTGCTATCGAGGCCGCAGACGCATCGCTTCGGAGGCCTGCCATGCAATCGATCACCATCCGCCGTCCTGACGACTGGCACCTGCATCTGCGCGACGGCGCCATGCTGGAGGGCGTGATCGCCGATACGAGCCGCACCTTCGCACGCGCCATCATCATGCCCAATCTGGTGCCGCCGGTTGTCACCACATCGGATGCCACCGCCTATCGCGAGCGCATCCTCAAGGCCCTGCCGGCCGGCCATCGCTTCCAGCCGCTGATGACGCTTTATCTCACCGAACACACCAGCCCCGACGATGTCGAGGCGGGGGCGGAAAGCGGCCTCATCACCGCCGTCAAGCTTTACCCCGCCGGCGCCACCACCAATTCGCATGGTGGCGTGCGCGACATGGAAAAGGCGATGCCGGTACTGGAGCGCATGGCGAAGATCGGCCTGCCGCTCTGCGTCCACGGCGAAGTGACGACGCCTGATGTCGATATTTTCGACCGCGAGGCCGTCTTCCTCGACACCGTGCTCGATCCGCTGCGCCGGCGCCTGCCGGAGCTGAAGGTGACGATGGAGCATGTGACCACAGCAGACGGCATCGATTACATCAAGGCGGCCAAGGGCAATCTCGCCGGCTCGATCACCACTCACCATCTGATCATCAACCGCAACGCCATCCTCGTCGGCGGCATCCGCCCGCATTATTACTGCTTGCCGGTCGCCAAGCGCGAGAACCACCGCCTGGCTTTGCGCGCCGCCGCCGTGAGCGGTGATCCGCGCTTCTTCCTCGGCACCGATTCTGCCCCGCATGTCGATCCCTTGAAGGAATGCGCCTGCGGCTGCGCCGGCATTTATACCTCGATCAACACGATGAGCTGCCTTGCTCACGTCTTCGAGGAGGAGGGTGCCCTCGACAAGCTCGAAGCCTTCGCCTCGCTGAACGGGCCGGCCTGGTATGGGCTTCAGCCGAACGAGGAACGCATCACCCTGGCAAAGCAGGCCGAGCCCGTCGTCTTTCCCGCGAAGATTGAAACCGGCGCCGGACCAGTTACCGTCTTCGATCCGATGTTTCCCTTGCACTGGCAAGTGGTGCCGCAGGCGTAACAGCCAGGATTTCAATTTTAAATCGAAAATTCATCTAAAATTTCAGCGCGACGTTAAACGCGTAACATTTGCATTGTGCGGTGCATCATTTGTTAACGGATGCGTAAGACAGTCCTCGTCGCGGACCCCATGAGTTGCCGATATTCCGGCGCAGCTGCGGAGACTGAAGAGCATGACGCTTGACTATAACTCCCTGCTGCTGGCGCTCGGTGTCTCCGCAGCATGCCTTGCCGTGACCCTGATGGGCAGCTGGCTGGTGCGCCGGGCCGAAACCGTCCTGCTGACCGCTACGATCGGCCTCGTCCTCGTCGTCAGCGGAATCTTCGTCTACAGCGCCTATGTCAACCGGCCGGAAGCAGCCTTCGCCATTGGCAGCTTCGTGCTGTTCCATGCCGGTTTTTCCACCATCTGGGGCGCCGGCAAACAGTTCCTCACCGGTTGCCTGTCGATCCCGGCCATTGCCATCCGCGCGCTGGCCGCGATGATCTCTTCCACCGTGCCGATGCTGGCGGGCTATGACGGCCTGGCCTTCATCGCAGACAATCTTGCCATCGCGCTGCTGCTCTTTGCCACCGCCCGGCAATATTGGCTCGCCCGCGCCGAAGCCCCGGCGCCGATCCTCGGCATTGCCGCGCTCTATACCGCCACGGCGATCTCCTTCGTGCTCTGCGCCGCCGTGCTGATTGCCGACGGCAAGCTGGTGCTCGGCGCTGCGCCCAGCAATTGGGCCGAGGATCTGAGCCTTGCCGTCTGCATCGCCGGCATGACCGGGATCGGCGCCTTGTCGCTGGCGCTGCATCAGTGGCGTCTTGCCGCCCGCCATCGCCTGGAGGCGATCACCGATCCGCTGACCGGCCTGCTCAACCGCCGTGCCGTCTTCGACGAATATGGCACGCGTCCCATGGGAACGACCACCGCCGTCATCGTCTTCGACATCGACCATTTCAAATCCGTCAACGACCGTTATGGTCATGCCGCCGGCGACCGCGTGATCACCGTCTTCGCCGAGGAACTCCAGGCCCATTGCAGCGCCGGCGACACCGCCGCCCGGCTCGGCGGCGAGGAGTTCGCGCTGGTGCTGAAAGAGATCATGCCCGGCCGGGCCGAACTGGTCGCCGAACGCATCCGCCGGGCCTTCGAGGCGCGCGAGATCGACGTCGACGGCCAGATGCTGAGATGCACGGTCAGCGTCGGCGTCGCCCCCGGCCGCTCGCAGATGCCGGATTTCGACACCATGCTGAGTGCCGCCGACAAGGCGCTCTACGCCGCCAAGCGGGGCGGGCGCAACCGCGTCGAGCTGGCCGCCCACCTCAGAGCGGTTCCGGCCGAGGTATCGCGCACCGCGTCTTGATTCCGGACGCATCCCCTCATAACTGCGCCTTCGGCCGGATGCAGCCAGCCGCCCCGCGACGCCGCACGTTTGAAAGTTCGGCGTTAGCTGGCGGCGAGTTTGGCGAGAACGCCGACCACTCTCTCCGTCATCCCAGGCCTTGAGCCTGGGATCCATGCGACGGCTGCTGCTGTTGAATGCGGTGTGGATGCTCGGCTCAAGGCCGAGCATGACGGAGGGTGGGATGGGCAGGGGAGACCCATTCGGACGCCGGAATACCCGCCTCGTCCTTCGCAAAACAAGCCGCGGCACCCTCCGACGTCCCTCTTCCTGAGGCGCGGAAGCCGTAGGGTGGAGCCTCGAAGGACGCGCCGCAACGCTGCTCCTTGCATGTCTCAAACGATCATCAACGCCCTGACGAAAGCGACCGAAGCCAGCAGCGAGGCCACCGTCCTCACATGGTTCCACCAGGTCCAGTCCTTGAGATAGGTGCTCCACAGCGCAACCGCTTCCGGCCCGTTGCCGCTCACCTTTTCCAGCGCATCGTTCATTGGCACGTTGAAGATGATGGTCGAAAGGAAGGAGGCGACGACATAGAGTGCGGCTCCCGCCAGCATCAGCGCCGACGCCCCGCCGCGCCAGTTGATCACCGCCAGCACTGTTATGACGAGACAGAGGATCGCCGTCGGTACGAACAGTGCCATGAAGGGCGAGCGGACGATCGTCACGTTGATCGAGTTCATCGCCGCAATGCCCTGTTCCGCCGGGATGCGCGAAAAGGCGGTCATGATGAAGGTCGAGAAGGCAAAGAAGATACCGGCGACAAGGCCGCTGCCGAGCGCCGCGGCGACGAGGGAAAGGATAAGGACGATCTGCATGTCGAAACTCCTTCCGAGAAAATAAGAGAAACTCTCTCATTTGCGAAATGAGATAAACTCTCTTATTTTGCTTGTCAACCGTGAAGGAGAGAGCATTGTCGGAACAGGCCGTCGCGCCGCGCAGGCGTCAGCAGCATACGGGGCAGCCGCGCCGGATCCCCAGCCAGCAGCGCGGCCGCGAACGCTTCGAAAAGATCCTTGCCGCCGCCGCCGAGCTGATCGAAAGCAAGGGCAGCGACGGCCTGAAGATGAGCGAGATCGTCGAGACGGCCGGCATCTCTTTCGGGGCGCTCTACCAGTATTTCCCCGATAAGAGCGCGATCATCCGGACCTTGGCCGAACGCTTCAACGACGAGGGCAGGCGCTGTGTCGCGGCGGAATTGGCAAAGGTCGCCGACGCCGCTGCCCTGCAAGGCGCGCTCGCCAATATCGTCGACGAATATTACGCCTTTTTCCGCCGCGAGCCCGTCATGCGCGATCTCTGGCATGCGACCCATACCGACAAGCTGCTGCAGCAGATCGATGCCGAGGACATGGAATTCCACGCCCAGGCGTTTCTCGCCGTGCTCGTCCGCCTGTGGCCCGATCGCGACCACGGCGAGCTTCTGGCGATTGCCCGGCTGACGATGCAGCTGCTGGCCGCTGCCGTGCGTTACGCTGTATCGCTGGATGCGGAGGAGGGCGCCCGGGCGATCGCTCTGTTCAAGACGATGCAGCTCGTCGATTTCAGCCGGCTGCTGCGCTGATACAACCGTGTTGCGTCTGGAAACTCGGGGCTCTTGCTGCTATTGCCGGAGACGCAAAGCTGAAGGAGAGCCGCATGATCCAGACGACATTTCCCGACCGCGCCGTAATGGCCGAACTGGTGGCCAAGATGCTCTGGGAGATCAAGGCGGTGCATTTCAACGCCGCTCAGCCTTACAAGCTCTCCTCCGGCATGGCGAGCCCGGTCTATATCGATTGCCGCAAGCTGCTCTCCTATCCGCGCATCCGCTCGACCGTGATGGATTTCGCGGCCAGCACGCTGACGCGTGACGCCGGTTTCGAGCAGTTCGACTGCATCGCCGGCGGCGAGACCGCCGGCATTCCTTTCGCCGCCCTGCTCGCCGACCGGCTCGGCCTGCCGATGATCTATGTCCGCAAGCAGCCGAAAGGCCATGGCCGCAATGCCCAGATCGAAGGCAATATGCCGGAAGGCTCGCGTGTGCTCGTCATTGAGGACCTGACGACGGCCGGCGGCAGCATGTTCAAGTTCATTGATGCCGTGCGCGCCGCCGGCGGCGTCGTCGATCACGGCATCGCGCTGTTTTTCTACGATATCTTCGGCCAACAGCGCTTTACCGACGGCAAGGTCCGGCTGCATCATATCGCCACCTGGCGCAATGTTCTGGCCGTCGCCAGGGCGCAGAAGCTGTTCGACGACAAGACGCTCGAAGAAGTCGAGGCCTTCCTCGATGCGCCGCTCGCCTGGTCGGGAAGGAATGGTGGCGTCAGTGAGCTTTCGCTCTAGCCTTTTGACAAAAGCTCGCTTAAATCGATTGAAGAATGTAGGCCCTGTGGGAGGAATTCGATGATTTTGTGCTGCGGCGAAGCCTTGATCGACATGCTGCCGAGGGACACGACCCTGGGTGAAAAGGGTTTTGCGCCCTATGCCGGCGGGGCGATCTTCAACACCGCGATCGCGCTCGGCCGCCTCGGCATCCCGACCGCCTTCTTCACCGGCATTGCCGACGACATGATGGGCGAAATCCTGCTGGCGACGCTGAAGGCCGCCAATGTCGATTACAGCCACTGCGCCATCACGCAGCGCCCGTCGACCATCGCCTTCGTCAAGCTCGTCAACGGCCAGGCGACCTATGCCTTTTACGACGAGGGCACCGCCGGCCGCATGATCACCGAGGCCGACCTGCCTACCCTCGGCGACGATTGCGAAGCGCTGCATTTCGGCGCGATCAGCCTGATCCCGAGCCCTTGCGGGGAAACCTACGAAGCGCTGCTCGACCGCGAAGCCGAAAAGCGCGTCATCTCGCTCGATCCCAACATCCGCCCCGGCTTCATCAAGGACGTGCCGGCGCATATGGCCCGCATCAAGCGCATGGCGGCCAAAGCCGACATCGTCAAATTCTCCGACGAAGACCTCGACTGGTTCGGCCTTGAAGGCGACCACGACGCACTCGCCGCCCACTGGCTTGCCCACGGCGCCAAGCTTGTCGTGATCACCAAGGGTGCCGAAGGCGCTTCCGGCTATACCAGGGAGCGCAAGGTGACGGTGCCGAGCGAGCGCGTCGCAGTCGTCGACACGGTCGGCGCCGGCGACACCTTCGATGCCGGCGTGCTGGCCTCGCTGAAGAGGGATGGCCTGCTGACCAAGGCGCAGGTCGCCTCGCTCGACGAACAGGCGGTGCGCAACGCCCTGACACTCGGCGCCAAAGCCGCCGCCGTCACCGTCTCCCGCGCCGGCGCCAATCCGCCCTGGGCGCATGAGATCGGACTTTAAGGCTTAAGCCAGCGTCGGCCCCTCACCGCCTGCCGGCACCTTCTCTCCGTAAACGGGGTGAAGGAGGAATGCCGCGACGTCTCGGTTCCCTCTTCTCCCCGCGGGGAGAAGGGGATATGCCGCAACGCCTACGCTCCATTTCGTGCCAACCAGCACTGATTTGCCAGAGATTTTATTCTTAGCGCGCTAGCTAAAGAGCCTATCGCTGAACCACGCTCCGATCGGAGCTCGGAGCGGTCACCAGGTCCCGCAGGAAATCTTTGCACCACAGCGACACGTCGTGCGAGAGCAGATGTTCCATCATCATACTCCAACGGTCACGGCGCTCCTCAAGCGACATGGCAAGCCCTCGCGCAATCGCATTGCCCGTGCCTTCGACATCATAGGGGTTGACCAGCAGCGCCCCCTTCAGCTCGCGTGCGGCGCCGGCGAAGCGTGACAGCACCAGGACACCAGGGCGATCCGGGTCCTGGGCGGCGACATATTCCTTGGCGACGAGGTTCATGCCGTCGCGCAAGGGTGTGACCAGCCCGATTGTCGCCAGCCGGAAGAGCCCGGCGAGCACGTTGCGGCTGATCGATCGGTTGACATAACGGATCGGCACCCAGTCGACCGTTCCGATGGCGCCGTTGACGCGGCCGGCCTGTTCGGCGACCATCTTCTGCATCTGCTCGTATTCGGGCACTTCCGATCGCGATTTCGGCGTGACCTGCAGAAAGGTCACCTTGTTCTGGTAGGCCGGATTACAGGTGATGAAACGCTCGAAAGCTTCCAGCCGCTGAATGATGCCCTTCGAATAATCGAGACGATCGACCCCGATGATCATGTCGCGGCCTTCGATGCTGCGCCGGGTCTTCTGGACCATCACGTTGTTTGCCGCCTTCTCGGCGAATTCGGCAAAGGCTGCGGTCTCGATGCCGATCGGATAGGCGCCGGCCTTGAAGATCCGCCCGTGCGAATCGAACAATCCGTTGCCGAGGTCGTCGCCGATGCCCTCCCGTCTGAGATAGCCGGCGAAATTCTGGAGATCATAGTCGGTCTGAAAGCCGACGAGATCGTAATGCGAGAGCCCACGCATGATCTCCTCGTGGACCGGCATGGTGACGAGAATGTCGGCCGGCGGCCAGGGAATGTGCAGAAAGAAGCCGATCCGGTTCTTCAGCCCCATCTGGCGCAGTTCGGCGGCGAGCGGAATGAGATGGTAATCGTGAACCCAGATGATGTCGTCCGGCTCGATCAACGGCGCCAGCCGGTGCGCGAAGAAACGGTTGACGCGGAAATAACCGGCCATTTCCTTGCGGCCATATTCGGCGAGATCCAGGCGGTAGTGGCAGATCGGCCAGAGAACGCGGTTTGCAAAGCCGCGATAATATTCCTCGACGTCGGTGTCGGTGAGGTCGGTCAGGGCATAGGTGATGTTGCCCTTCTGCTGCAGCGACAGCGCGCCGGGTTCCCTGTCGCCGCTCGATTCTCCCGACCACCCCATCCAGATGCCGCCGCGCGCCTGCAGGGCCGCCTGCAGCGCGACGGCGAGGCCGCCGGCCGCACCGCCATCTTTGCTCGGCACGGGAACGCGATTGGAAACGACGATAAGACGGCTCATAAGCTTCCTTCAGTTGAGATGCTACATGAAAACGCGAGATGACGAGCGTCCCGGAAAACCTCCTGAATGTGACGGGGACGATGCTGGGCAGGCACCGACATCGAACGAGCCATCCGGACGCGGGGCCGCCGCATAGGCCGGCGGGAACAATGGAACGGAGCGCCGTCCCGGGCTTGATAGGCCATGTCGTCGGAAGTACCCATTGCACAGAATTTGCTTGAATCTAGGGCGATTCCGGCGGAATGGAAGAATTCTTTCTACAATTTTCCATTAGAAGAACGTTTCATCCGGTTGCGGACGACGAGCCCGTCGCGCGGAGGCCCGCACCCGACCGCGTCGATGTCAGTTTGCAATGATGATGTCGGCGCCAATGGCGGCGTCGGCCGGTCATTGGGCGCGCCAATCGCAGCCTGTCGGCGGCCCCTCTCAGGCCGCCGGAGGATGGCAGGGACAGTTGCCCGGCCGCACGGATTGAGGTGATGCGCTGCCCTCGAGCGCCTACTTCGCGAGTTTCGCCAGCGCCGCGACCAGCCCTTGCGTCGAGGAATCATGGCCTGCCGCGCTCTCCTTGCCTTCGACAACAGGCAGCAGGCCCGTCGCCAGTTCCTTGCCGAGCTCGACGCCCCACTGGTCGAAGGAGTTGATGCGGAAGAGCACGCCTTCGACGAAGACGCGGTGTTCGTAAAGCGCAATGAGGCGGCCGAGCGCGTAAGGCGTCAGCTTGTCGTAAACGAAGGTGATCGACGGCCGGTTGCCCGTAAAGACGCGGTGCGGGGCGATGAAATCGGCCTTCTTGTCGTCCATGCCCTTGTCGGTCAGCTGCTTCTTGGCTTCGGCGAAGGTGCGGCCCTTCATCAGCGCTTCCGACTGGGCGAGAACGTTGGAGATCAAGAGCTGGTGCTGATGGCGCAGCTCCGGCTCGAAGGCATTGGCGGCGATCATGAACTCGGCCGGGATGATGCTCGTGCCCTGATGGATGAGCTGATAGAAGGCGTGCTGGCCGTTGGTGCCGGGCTCGCCCCAGACGACCGGGCCGGAATTGCCCTCGACCGGCGTGCCGTCGATGGTGACGCCCTTGCCGTTCGATTCCATGTCGAGCTGTTGCAGATAGGCCGGGAAGCGCGACAGGCGCTGGTCGTAGGGCAGGATGGCGCGGGTGGGATAACCCAGCACATTGCGATGGTAGAAGCCGATCAGGCCGAGCAGCATCGGCAGGTTTTCGGTAATCGGTGCCTGACGGAAATGATTGTCGACGGCATGCGCGCCGTCGAGGAACTTGCCGAAATTCTCAGGGCCGACGGCGATCATCAGCGGCAGGCCGATCGCCGACCAGATCGAATAGCGGCCGCCGACCCAATCCCAGAAGCCGAAGACGCGGGCGCTGTCGATGCCGAAGGCGGCGACCTTGTCGAGCGCCGTCGAGACGGCGGCGAAGTGATGCTGCACCGCCGCTTCGCCGAGCGCCTTGGCGATGAAATTGCGCGCCGTCTGCGCGTTGGTCATCGTCTCGACGGTGGTGAAGGTCTTCGAGGCGACGATGAACAGCGTCGTCTCCGGCTGCACGAGCTTCAGGATGTCGGCAATGTGGGCGCTGTCGATATTGGAGACGAAATGGGCGCGCGGGCCGTCATGGAAGGGGGCAAGCGCCAGCGCCGCCATGACAGGGCCAAGATCCGAGCCGCCGATGCCGATATTGATGACATCGGTGATCGCTTTGCCGGTGGCGCCCTTCAGTGCGCCGGAGCGGATCTCGTCGGCAAATCTGCCCATGGCGGCGAGAACCGCGTTGACATCGGGCATCACGTCCTTGCCGTCGACCAGAACCGGCGTGTTGGAGCGGTTGCGCAGCGCGATGTGCAGAACGGCGCGGTCTTCGGTGAAGTTAATCGCCTTGCCGGAGAACATCTCCTCGCGCTTCTTCTCAACGCCGCCGTCTTCGGCAAGCTTGACCAGCAGCTTCAGGATGTCGTCATTCACCGCCGTTTTGGAAAAATCCATCAACAGATCGTCGAGCGCGACGGAAAAGCGCGAAAAACGCTGCGGATCGGCGGCGAAGGCGGCACGGAGATCGGTCGCCTTGGTGGCGGCGGCAGTGCTTTTCAGCTGTTCGACGATGGCGTTCATGGGGAGGCTCCTTTGGAGGCGGAAAGGGTTGCGGAAACTATTCGCTTTATCGGGGCCAAATCAAGTTCGGCCGCCGCTCCGAATACAAAAAAGCCACCCGCGGGAAGCGGATGGCTCAGTTTGTTGACAAAGTCTCCTCCGTCATGCTCGGCCTATGCCGAGCCTCTGACCACGATCATTGTTTGACAGGAAAATATTTATTTTCAGATGCTTAATGAGACCGGCGCAGATCCTCGGCACAAGGCCGAGGATGACGTCGCGGGTTTTGCAGTGGTTTGTCCGCAGCCTGAGCCATCTGCAGGAAGCGGATGGCTGTTAATTTCATTACAGCGCCATGCGTCTGAAAGACGCGCAAAGACGCTGTAACACTTTGAATTCGTCAAATTCAGCCGCGCAGGTCCTTGCGCAGGATTTTGCCGACAGGCGACTTCGGCAACTCGGTGCGGAATTCGATGAAGCGCGGGCGTTTGTAATTGGTGAGATTGGCGATGCAATGGGCCTTCACCTCCGCCTCTGTCAGGTTCGGATCCTTCCTGACCACGAAGAGTTTTACCGCTTCGCCCGAATGCCCGTCCGGCACGCCGATCGCCGCGGCTTCGAGAATGCCGGCATGCATGGCGGCGACTTCCTCGATCTCGTTCGGATAGACATTGAAGCCCGAAACCAGGATCATGTCCTTCTTGCGGTCGACGATCTTGGTGTAGCCGCGTTCGTCCATGAAGCCCATGTCGCCGGAGCGGAAATAGCCGTCGGCCGTCATCACCCGCGCCGTTTCCTCCGGTTTCTGCCAATAGCCGGCCATCACCTGCGGCCCGCGGATGCAGATCTCCCCGATTTCGCCTGATGGCAGCGGACGGCCCTCCTCGTCGCGGATGTCGAGTTCGGTGGAGGGCAGCGGCAGGCCGATCGAGCCGGTAAACTCGATCGAATCGAAGCGGTTGGCGGTGGCGACGGGCGAGGTCTCGGAAAGGCCGTAACCCTCGGTAATTGCCGTGCCGGTCATCTTCAGCCAGCGCTCGGCGACCGGGCGCTGGACGGCCATGCCGCCGCCGAGCGACATGATCAGCGAGGAGAAGTCGAGCTTGGCGAATTCGGCATTGTTCATCAGTGCGTTGAACAGCGTGTTGAGGCCCGGGAAGATATGCACATCGGACTTTTCGAATTCCTTGACGAGGCCGGGAATGTCGCGCGGATTGGCGATCAGGATATTGTGGGCGCCGAGCGACATGCCCATCAGCGAATTCACCGTCAGCGCGAAGATGTGGTAGAGCGGCAGCGCGCAGAGGAAATTCAGCACTTCCGGCTGTTTCTTGCGCTCGAAGGCCGATCGCAGCCAGAGCGACAGCTGCAGCTTGTTGGCGAGCAGGTTTTGATGCGTCAGCATCGCACCCTTGGCAACGCCTGTTGTGCCGCCGGTATATTGCAGGAAGGCGACGTCGCCGCCGGCAAGCGTGACCGGCTGGAGGTTCTTCTTCGCGCCTTCGCGCAGTACTTGGCTGAAGCTCTTATGCTGCGGGATCGACCAGGAGGGAACGAGCTTCTTCACCTTGCGCACGACGAAATTGACGATCAGCCCCTTCGGCCCCAGCATTTCGCCGAGCGAGGTGACGACGACGTGGCGCAGGTCGGTCTTGTTCAGGACCTGCTCGACCGTGCGGGCGAAATTCTCCAGCACGAAAATCGCCTTGGCGCCGGAATCGCGCAGCTGGTGTTCGAGCTCACGCGGCGTATAGAGGGGATTGACGTTGACGACGACGAAACCGGCTCTGAGGATGGCATAGGTCGCGACCGGATTCTGCAGGACGTTCGGCATCATCACCGCGACGCGGTCGCCCTTCTCGAGGCCGATGCTCTGCAGCCAGGCGGCGACCTTGCGCGTCTGGTCCTCCAGCTCGCGGTAGCTCATCGCCTTGCCCATGCTGGAAAAAACCGTCCGGTCGGCGTAACGGGCGCAGGACTTTTCCAGGAGTTCGGCAAGAGAGACATGTTCCAGCGGCGGGAGTTCGGCCGGAACCATTTCGGGATAGGTGGCAAGCCAGGGCTTGTCGGCTTTTGCTCCGTTCGGATGGACGGAAATGCTGCTCATCGTGTCTCTCTCTCTCTCCCTTGCGGCCGCTGCGCCGGCGCCGAGCCGCTATCGGCTGGCCCGCAATTGACCGGAAGCATCCTCCATCTTCCTGTCCGGCAGCTTATGCCATTGCCTGAACGGTTCAAGCCGAATGACGCTATACTAACCTTGACGTAAACGTCAACATTGGCTCGCCGCGCAGCGCTCGAAAGGCAGGGAACTTTGAGTCCGCCATGGCGTTGACCTTTCATACCAACCATGAGGAAACACCAAAGGAGGTTCAAATGTTGAATCAGGACACCGACGCCAGCCGCCGTGACCCGAACGCCAAGGAAACGCATTCGCTGATCGCCAGCGACCGCGTCGAAGGTACCCGCGTCTATGGCGCCGATGGCCGGCATATCGGCTCGATCGAACGCCTGATCATCGGCAAGCGCGATGGCCGCGTTGCCTATGCGGTGCTGAGCTTCGGCGGCTTCCTGGGCATCGGTCACGATCACTATCCGCTGCCCTGGGAAAAGCTGAATTACGACACCCAGCTGGACGGCTATCGCATCGACCTGACCAAGGAGCAGATCGAAGGCGCACCCAGCTATTCGGACGATGATGACACCTGGTACAACGATAATGGCCGCCGGGTCTATGACTACTACGGCGTGCCGCCCTACTGGATGTAACGTCGTCCGATGGACCGAGCTGGAAGGGCCCCGTGCGATGCGGGGCCTTTTTGGTGTGTGGTGACGTGCCTTACAAAAGTTGCCAGGAACTGGGAGGCCGCGGCATCTCTTCTTCTCCCCGAGGGGAGAAGAGGGAGTCGAGACGTTGCTGCCGCCTTTATTGTCGACCCGCGACAAGATCATTGGCCGACCGCAGCACTGTACCGACGACAATGTCATTGGCCGAAATCACCTTTGCCGTCTTCACCGCAAACACATGGCCCTCGCCCGGCAGCAGCGTCACCAGCATCGTATCCACCACAGCATCCGGATCCAGCCGATCCGCCATCAGGCAGAGGTCTTTGAGGAAATTCTCGGCCGTCACCTTCACGGCATAACCGCCCTCAGTGCCGGTCACATCGACCGCCAGCCGCGGCACCGGCAGGGCAAGCTCGATATCCTCGACGAAATAATGCAACGCTCGCCGGTCGAGCATCTCGACGACGATGACCTCGTCCTTTGGTAAGTCCGGCCTGACGATATTCTCGGGCAGCGGAAATTCCTTGGCTTCGAAGCGGTCGCAGAGCAGGCGCCAGAATTCGAATTCGGCCAGCACGGTGCCGTCGAGCTTCAAACGTCTGCCGCTGATCTTCGCCCGCCAGAACAGCGTGCGTTCGTTGACCGCCACTGCCGCAAGTCCGCGGCCGCGCGGCTGGATGGTCAGCAGGCGTGGATCATAGGCTGCCTGCAGCGCATACCAGAGCGGCTTGCGGCGACCGGCCGAATCGAGCGCCGCCCAGGAGGTCACCGGCCAGCAATCGTTGAACTGCCAGACCACCGCACCCCTACAGATCTCCCGATGCGAGCGCAGGTGCTCGATGGCGAAGCGGATGGCGCGGGCCTGGTTGAGCTGGGTGGCGAAGTGCCAGTCGTCCATCGTCTTTGGCTCCGGCAGATGGCCGGCCAGCCCGCGGATCAGCTTGTCATTGCCCTGCGTCGCCTTCTGATGGTGGAAGACGCCGTTCGATTGCGGCGTCAGCGGCTGGTCATGCACGCTTTCTTCGATCGTCGCCCAGGCGGGCGGCGCCTGCCAGCCGAATTCAGAGCAGAAGCGCGGGATATAGTCGCGGTAGACCTCGTAGCCGACATCGTTCCACACGTCCCATATATGTTTGCAGCCATGTCCGTCGGCATTCGGCTCGATCTCCATCGAGCCGGAATAGGGGCTGCCGGGATAATAGGGCCGGTCGGGATCGAGCTCACTGCAAAGCCTCGGCAGCAGGTCGAGATAATAGCCGAGCCCCCAGCTCTCCCCTTGCTTGATGATCGGCCGCCAGCCCCATTCGTCGAAGCCCCAGATATTCTCGTTGTTGCCATTCCAGAGGATCAGGCTGGCATGCGGCATCAGCCGCACGACATTGTCGCGCACCTCCGCCTCGACCTCGCTTCGAAGCGGCTCCTCCTCCGGATAGGCCGCGCAGGCAAAGAGGAAATCCTGCCAGATCAGCATGCCCATGCGATCGCAGGCCGCGTAGAATTCGTCGCGCTCGAAGATACCGCCGCCCCAGACGCGCAGCATGTGGATATTGGCGGCCTTCGCCTCCTCAATCCGGGCGGCGTAACGGTCGGCCGTCACCCGCGAAGGGAAACAATCGTCGGGGATCCAGTTCGCGCCGGCGATGAACAGCGGCACGTCGTTGATGACGAAGGTGAAGGCCGAACCATGCGCGTCGGCCGAAGTGTCAAGCCGCAGCGAGCGGAAGCCGAGCTCGCGCTCGAAGCGGTCGAGCTGATCGCCGCTGGCCTCGTCGATCAGCATGAGCGTCAGCGGATAGAGCGGCTGCGCGCCGAGATGGTGCGGCCACCAGAGCTGGGGCGAGGGCAGGCTAATTTCGAAAGCGACCGTGTCTTCACCAGGCGCAATCGCCGCAGTCGTCGTCACACCGCCGATCTCGGCGGTCAGCCGGCACGGCCGGGCATTGCCGTGGCGCGCCAGCCTTGCATGCACCGTCACCAGCCCCTCGCCGCCGGCAAGGCTTGCAGACACCCGCGTCTCGGCGAGCCGCGCCCGATTCCAGTTCTCCAGCCTGACCGTTTTCCAGAGGCCCGCCGTCACCAATGTCGGTCCCCAGTCCCAGCCGAAATTGCAGGCCATCTTGCGCATCAGATTGCCCGGGCCTGGATAGTTGTTGGGCCGGTAGCCGTAGTGCTTCTCCATCTCTGCGCCGTAGGCGTAGGCGGAGCGGAAGGTGACGGAGAGTTCGTTGGCGCCGGTCTTCAGCAGCTCGGAAACATCGAAGCGGTAGGTGCGGTGCATGTTGAATGTGCGGCCGATCTCTTCGCCGTTGAGGCTGATGACCGCGATCGTATCGAGCCCGTCGAAGACGAGTTCCTGCACGTTGCCCTCGTCAGGCGTCGCCTCGAAGCGGCAGCGATAGGTCCAGCCCGCCCTGCCGACCCAGTCGTTGGTGATCTCGTTGACGTCGATATAGGGATCGGGGATCAGCCGGCCGGCGAGAAGGTCGGTATGGACGCATCCCGGCACCGTCGCCGCTATCACATTCGGCAGGTCGGGTCTTCCTGTATCGTTGCAGGTGAGTGTCCAGCCGGAATTGAGCGCGGTCTTCTCGATCATGGCGGGCTCCTGGTTATGCCGCTCGAAGCTGTGGGATTATGGTTGGGTCGGAAGATCGCGCGCGGTCAGAGAAACCGGCCGTGGCGCTGCAGCACCTCGATCTTGTAGCCGTCGGGATCGCTGACGAAGAAGAACAGGCCGAAGAGCTTGCCGTCGCGGTTGAGCTCCACCAGCTCGCCCGGTTTGAGCCCCAGTTTCACCATGCGCTCGCGCTCGATGGCGACTTCTTCGACCGAGACGGCGAGATGGCCATAGCCTTTGCCGAGATCGTAGGGGTCGGCGCGGCCCTTGTTGACGGTCAGCTCCAGCTCGAAGCCGGTCTCGGAATTGCTCAGGTAGATCAGCGTGAAGGTGTCGAAATCGACGCGGTCGGCGACCGTAAGACCGAAGGCCTTGCCGTAGAAGTCGACCGAGCGCACCTCGTCGAGAACGCGGATCATCGAGTGGATCATCTTGGCCAATTCTGCCTCCCATTGCTTCGATCACGCCAGCCTTGGTAGCGGTCCTCTTAAGCCGCGCGCAAGCCGATTCTTCGCGTGATCGCGCTTTCGATCAGACCCATGGCGTCATAGATCAGGACCGCCATCAGCCCGACGATCAGTCCGCCCTGCAGGATGAAGGCGGTATTGTCCGATATCAGCCCGGCGATGATCACCTCGCCCAGGCCCTTTGCCGCCACCGTCGAGCCGATCGTCGCCGTGCCGATATTGATCACGGTCGCGACCTTCAGCCCTTCGAGGATCAGGGGCAGGGCAAGCGGCAGCTCGACCCGCAACAGCCGCTGCGTGGCACTCATGCCCATGCCGTCGGCCGCGTCGAGCACCTGCGGCGACACCTGCTTGAGACCGGCGACGGTATTTTCGAAGATCGGTAAGAGGCCGTAGAGAAAGAGTGCGATCAGCGTCGGCATGGCGCCGAAGCCGGTGGCGGGGACGGCGAGCGCCAGCACCGCGACCGGCGGAAAGGTCTGCCCGGCATTGGCAATCGCCCGCGACAGCGGCAGGAAGTCGGCGCCGCTTTCGCGGGTGACGAAGATGCCGCCGAGCACGGCGAGTACGGCGCTGCAGGCGATGGATCCGACGACGAGCTGCAAATGGCCGGCAGCCAGCGACGCAAGGCTGTTCTGCGTATAGACGGCGGGCGCATTGTTGCTGGTCAGCGGCGTCAGCAGGAAGGAAAGCCACTCGGTCCTGAACAGCAGGATGAGCAGTAGGGCGAGCGCCGCCAGGCGGAAGAGATTGGCGACGAGGAGTTTCATGCCTTGCGGCCCAGTTCGAGCAGCCGCGCCATCGAGATCGAACCGACCGGCGCCTTCTCGCTATCCTGCACCGCCGCCTCATCGACCCCCTGCCAGATCATTTCGGCGAGCGCATCCCGAAGGCTGAGCGATTGCGGCAGGGCATAGGCGAGACCGCTCTTGGCCGGCTGCATGCTTTCCTTCAGCGGCAGCAGCGACATCAGCTTCAGCGCCCGGTCGGAGGTGCCGGTCAGTTGCTGCACAAAAGGATCGGCCGGTTCGGTGAGGATCTTTTCCGGCGTGGAGCATTGCAGCAATCGGCCCTGGCTCATCACCGCGATCTGATTGCCGAGATGGAACGCCTCGTCCATGTCGTGGGTGACGAGAATGATGGTGGTGCCGAACTGCTTCTGGATCGCCAGCAGGTCGTCCTGCGCCTTGCCGCGGATGACCGGATCGAGCGCGCCGAAGGGTTCGTCCATCAGCAGCAGTTCCGGTTCGGCGGCGAGCGCCCTGGCGACGCCGACACGCTGCTGCTGGCCGCCGGAAAGCTGGTGCGGATATTTGTCGGCGAAATCAGCCGGATCGAGATTGAAAATCCCGAGCAGCTCCTCGACGCGGGCGGCGATGCGTCTGGAATCCCATTCGAGCAGCTGCGGGACGGTGGCGATATTCTGCGCCACGGTCCGGTGCGGAAACAGCCCGTGCCCCTGGATTGCATAACCGATCCGGCGACGGAGCTCGGTCACCTCGACATCCATCACATTCTGGCCGCCGACGGAGATCTGGCCCTCGCTGATCGGCACCAGCCGGTTGATCATCCGCATCAGCGTCGATTTTCCCGAGCCCGATGTGCCGACGATGACGGTGATCTCGCCTTTGTCGACCTTCATCGAGACTTTGTCGACGACGGTGGCAGCACCATAGCGCTTGGTGACGTTGCTGATCTCGATCATGCTCATGCGGCAGGTCCCCGGATGCTGTCGATGACCGCATCGAGGATGACGGCCGATGAGAAGGCGAAGAACACGGTCGGCACGGCGCCGAGCAGGACGAGGTCCATCGCCGTCTGGCCGAGCCCCTGGAAGATGAAGATGCCGAAGCCGCCGCCGCCGATCAGCGCGGCGATCGTCACCATGCCGATCGCCTGCACCAGCACGATGCGGATGCCGGTGAGGATGACCGGAAAGGCGAGCGGCATGTCGATACCGGCGAGGATCTGCCGGCGCGTCAGCCCCATGCCGGCCGCCGCATCGCGCACCGAGGGGTCGACGCCCTGCAGGCCGACGACGGTATTGGCAACGATCGGCAGCAGCGAATAGAGCACCAGCGCAATCAGCGCCGGCGCCGTGCCGATGCCGCGAATGCCGATCGCTGATGCCAGCGGCACATGCGTGGCGAGATAGCCGAGCGGCAGCATCAACAGGCCGAAGAGCGCCAGGCTCGGGATCGTCTGGATGAGGCTCAGGCCCTGCAGCACGACGGCGCGCAGCCGCGGCACCCAGAAGCAGAGGATGCCGAGCGGCAGGCCGAGAATAATGGCGATGGCAAGCGAGCCGAGCGCCAGCAACAGATGCGAAAATGCTTCCGTCTCGAACTGGGCGGCCCGCGTCGAGAATTCCTTCATGATCGATAGGCTGTCGAGCAGGCCGGAGAAGAGGAAGACGAAGAGCAGCGTCGTGTAACCCGCAAGCGCCACCACCCGCATCCACGGTGCCAGTCGGATCTTGACCAGCGCATCCGATATGATGAGCCCGATCACCGCAAACAGCACCCAGAAACCGCCGCCGGGTGTCATGCGCGCCACCGTGCTGCCGGGCGGCGTCGCCGCAGTCGAGACCAGGCCGATCGCGGCGATCAGAGCGGCAAGGCAAAGGGTGGCAATGACAAGCCGCGCCAATGCGCTGCGCAGAAACAGCGTCGCCAGGGCGGTGAGAATAAGCAGGGCGGTCAGGATGACGACGGAAGGCTGGGGAAAGAGCTGGGTGAGCAACATCGGCTTGCCGGCGGCGATACGGTTTGCCTTGACGTAGATGAAGGGCATCAGTGCGGTGGCCGCAATGCCGCCGGCCACCAGAACCACGCCGAGCCGGTCCAGCCTGCGCACCGCTGAGGTTTCGTCCATCGATCCAACCTTATGGGGAAAGGACGCTCCGCCCGCTGCCGGGCGGAGCGGGCGATGATTACTTCAGGAAGCCTTTTTCCTTGAGATAGGCCTCGGCGACGGATTTTGCCGGCTCGCCGTCGACCTGGATCTTGGCGTTGAGTTTGCGCAACTCGTCGGCGCTGAGGCTCTTGAAGATCGGCGAGAGGATCTCCTCGATCTTCGGATTGGCCTTCAGCACCGCTTCGCGGATGATCGGGGTCGGCGCATAGACCTGCTGCACGCCCTTGTCGTCTTCGAGAACGGTGAGTTCGGCCGCTTCGATCGCGCCGTCGGTGCCGTAGACCATGGCGGTGTTGACGCCGTTCGTCTGGTCGGCCGCGGCCTTGATCGTCGCCGCCGTGTCGCCGCCGGAGAGAACGACCATCTGATCGGGCTTCAGCTGGAAGCCGTAGGTCGTCTGGAAGGCGGGAAGCGCGCCAGCCGAATTGACGAATTCGGCGGATGCCGCAAGCTTGGCGGTGCCGCCGCCGGCAACCCATTTGCCGAATTCGGACATGGTCTTCAGCTTGTTCGGGCTGGCGACGTCGTTGCGCACGGCAAGCGCCCAGGTGTTATTGGCCGGCGACGGCGTCAGCCAGACGATCTTGTTGGCGTCGTAATCGAGCTTCTTCGCCAGCTCATATCCCTGGTCGTTGTTCTTCCAGGCCGCGTCGTCGGCCTTGTTGAAGAAGAAGCCGGCATTGCCGGTATATTCTGGATAAATATCGATTTCGCCTGCGGTGATCGCCTTGCGCACCACGGGTGTGGCGCCGAGCGCGATGCGGTCCCGCGTCTTGATGCCGTTTGCTTCGAGCGCCAGTGCGATGACGTTGCCGAGCAGCGTGCCTTCCGTATCGATTTTCGACGAGACGACGACGTCTGCGGCCTGAACCGCACCCGCCGCGAAGGCGGAGAGCGAGACGGCAAGTGCGAGTTTCTTCAGCATGAATATCCCCTGTTTTAACACCGTTGACGTGGCGCAAGCCCCCGGCGGGAGGCGTATGCGCAGGAAATCCGCCGGCGAAGGCGACAAGGCCGCCATCATGCCGGAATTGCGTGCGTCATGGAAATAGCGTGCACGTTCGAAAAATCGATGCAAGCCCCCTCCAGTATTTGCGCTCGCGCCCGAGATTATGGCGGCGAACGCGGCTCGGCGCGCGGAAAGGCATTCCCTTTTCCACGGTCGGCGCGATTTGTTTTTGTTCCCTTGCGTGTTTCCGCGATGGTTCCGGTGCTCTTCTGCGGATAACCGCCGCCCGGATCTTTATGACGGCGACGATAGCCCGGCTCTGTCGAGGCAGGGATATCTTTTTTCCCGAACACATCATATCGTCCGGTTTTTAAAGCGCTTTCCGGAGCCAGCCTTTGCATCTCGGCGCCCTGTTCATCATCCGTCACGTCCTGACCTCGGCGTCGGTCCGCGAGACCGCGCGTCGTTTCCAGTTGTCGCCCTCCACCGTGTCTGCGGCCATCCGCAATGCCGAGACCGAGCTGGCGATGAAGCTGACGGAACGCGCCTCCGGCGAGTTGGTGACGCTGATCGCAAGCGGCGGCGTGCTCGAAGGCCTGGAGCCGATCACGGTCGCGATCGGCGAACTCTGCCTATTCGCCGGCCAAGTCGGCGCCGGCGGGATCGATGAGGCCTGGGCCGCCCGCATTCCCGTCAAGATCGGCGCGATCGAGCGGTTCCTCGAAGTCGCCGACCAGGGCAGCATCAACCGCGCGGCTCGCCGCCTGCATCTCGGTCAGCCGCAGCTTTCGCTGCAGCTTGCCAATCTCGAAAAATTTCTCGGCCGCCGCCTGTTCGAGCGGCAGGCGCAGGGCTCGGTGCTGACGGAGGAGGGCAGGCGCGCTTACCAGATCTTCATGGCGATCAGCCAGGCATGGAATGATCTGAAATCGGCGGCCGACGAGCGCTACCGGCGCACCGCCCGGTCGCTGCGCATCGGCTCGATCATTCCGACCGGATCGGAAAGCTGGGTGGCGCGCTGCCTCGGCTTGTTGGTCTCCGAATGGAATGCGCGCCGCAACAACAATGCGATCTCGCTGGTCTCGATGACCGCCGACGATCTGCGCGAGGCGCTGAAGAGCGGCCGCATCGATGTGGCGATTCTGGATTCGGTCTTCGGCCTGGATGACTTCCGCCACCGCGAATTGCTGCGAACCGAGATGGTGGTGATCGCACCGCCGCAAAGCACGCAAACCTCGGTTGCCGATCTCGTTGCCGCGCATGCGATCTGCATGCCGAGCCCGCGCACTGGCCTCGGCCATGCGGCCATGACCTTCAGCGACGAGCGGGCGCCCGACCGGCGCTTGCGCAGCCGCGATATCACCGCGGCGGATTCGCTGCCCGTGATCGTCGATCTCGTCGCCAATCACGGCTACGTCTCCTTTCTCGGCCGGGTCAGCGCCGTGCCGATCGCCGACAAGGTACGCATCGTCGATCTCGACGAGCATCTGCCGATGTCCTATCACGTCGCCTTCAACCATCGCAAAGCCGCCGCCGATGCCTGCGCCGTCATCATCGAAGCGGCGGCGAGGATTACGTCGGAATCTGTCGCGCAAACCAATAGCGTTAGGGAGAGCGCAGCATGACGATTTTACTTGAGGTCTGCGTCGACAGCGCCGAAGGCCTTGCTGCCGCAATCGAGGGCGGCGCCGGCCGCATCGAACTCTGCTCGGCGCTGGAGCTCGGCGGCCTGACGCCGCTGTCGAGCCTGATGAAGATCGCCGCCCGCGCACCCATCCCAATCTATGCGATGATCCGCCCGCATGCCGGCCTCTTCATCTTCGGCAGGACGGACGAAGAAGCGATGATGCTCGATATCGATTCCGTGCGCGCCGCAGGCCTCGCCGGTGTCGTCATCGGCGCCAACCGGCCGGACGGCACGCTCGACCTGCCGTTGGTCCGCCGCCTGAAGGCGCATGCATCAGGCCTCGGCTCGACGCTGCACCGGGCTTTCGATCTGGTGCCGGATGCCGACCAGGCGCTGGAGCAGGCGGTCGAGCTCGGCTTTGAGCGCATCCTGACCTCCGGCTGCGCGCTGAAGGCCGCAGACGGGATCGAAACGCTGAAACGCCTCTCGGCCAAAGCGGCCGGCCGCATCTCCATCATGCCCGGCAGCGGCATCCGCCCGGCCAATGCCGGGGCGATCTTGCAGGCGACCGGCGCCCGCGAGGTGCATGGATCCTGCAGCTCACCGGTCGAAAGCGCCGACCCCCGTGCGGTTGCCTTCGGTTTCGAGGCGAAGAGTACGAATAAGACGGATGTTGCGGTGGTCAGGGAGATGCGCAGAGTGATTGCGGCTGCGGGTTAGCGGCTGCTGGTGACGCGAACGCCTGGGGAAGAAGGGGATGCCGCGACCTCTCGAATCCCTCTTCTCCCCGAAGGGAGAAGAGATTTGCGGCAGCCTCTCTGTTCCTCGCTCACTTCTCGCAGGGGAAATTCGCGGGGTCGGAAGAACGGGTCGAGACCACTGGCTCGACCCCCGGCAATTCCTCTAACCCCCAACCCGGATCACCGCCTTGATCAGCCCGCTCTTCTCATGCGCCCAGCGGGCGAGATCGCGTGGCGCATCGGCAAGCGTCGTGCGATGGGTGATCAGCTTGTCCACCGGCACCAGGCCCTTGGCGATCGAATCCGCCACATGTTCGAAATCGGCGCGGGTGGCGTTGCGGCTGCCGATCAGCATCATTTCGCGCTTGTGGAATTCCGGGTCGGAGAAGCGGATATCGTCCTTGACGACGCTGACCAGCACCAGTGCGCCGCCATGGGCGACGAAGGAGAAGGCTTTCTCCATCGACGGGCCGTAACCGGTCGCGTCGAAGACCACGTCGAAACCGTCGCCATCGGTTTTTTCCCGCACGACATCTGCGGTTTTCGCATCGGCGACGATGCCTGAGGTAAAACCAAACCGTTCCGCGGCCATCTGCAGCCGTTCGGCACTGGTATCGAGCAGCGTCACCTCGTGACCGGCAATGCGCGAAAAGATCGCCGCGCCGAGGCCGATCGGGCCGGCGCCGATGACGAGTGCGCGCTGGCCGGCGCCGGCCAGCGAGCGGCGCACCGCATGCGCGCCGATCGCCAGAAATTCCGTGGTCGCCGCCGCCTCCAGGCTGAGGCCCCTGGCGGGATAGAGATTGCCTGCCGGAACAGAGATCTCTTCGCAGAAGGCGCCGTCGGTATGGACGCCGAGCACCTTGATGTTGGTGCAGCAATTCGGCTTGCCCTTGATGCAGGCGACACATTGGCCGCAGGAGAGATAGGGGTTGACGATAACAGGTGTGCCGGCCGCAAGCGTTACGCCGTCACCGGCTTCGATGACGGTCGCCGAGATCTCGTGCCCCATCACCCGGGGATATTCGAGGAAAGGGTGTTTGCCCTCGAAGATATGATAATCCGTGCCGCAGATGCCGACATGGCTGACGGCGAGCCGCACCCAGCCGGGCGCCGGTGCGGCGGGAGATGGCCGCTCGACGATCTCGAGCACGCCGGGCTCACGACAAACAACTGCTTTCATGACAGGTCTCGCATTCCTGGAAATTGAAGAAGCCGGCCTGTCCGACCGGCTTCGCTGTGTTTCTCAATTGCTCTTGCGGCGGCGCAACTGGTCGAAGAACACGATCACGATGATCAACAGACCGGTGATGATGCGCTGCCAGAAGGAATTGACGTTCAGAAGGTTGGCGCCGTTGTTGATGGTGGCGAGAATGAAGGCGCCGATCAACGGGCCGTGCACGGAGCCGACCGCCCCGAACAGGCTGGTGCCGCCGATAACGGAGGAGGCGATCGCCTGCAGTTCCCAGCCGTCGGCCTGTGTCGCATTGCCGATTGCGATGCGCGAGGCGAGCAGCACGCCGACGAAGGCGGCAAAGCCGGCCGAGAGGATATAGGCGAGATAGATCATGCCCTTGACGTTGACGCCGGAAAGGCGCGCCGCTTCCGCATTCGAGCCGACCGCGAAGAGATAGCGGCCCCAGCGGCTCAAATGCAGGAAGACGAAGGAAGGCACCGCCACCAGGATGACCATCCAGAACAGGCTCGGAATGCTGAGGAAATCGGCCCGCGCGAAATTGCTGAAACTCTCGTCGGTGATGCTGATCGTCGAGCCGTTGGTGATCAGCAGGCCGATGCCGCGCAGCGACGTCAGCGTTGCCAGCGTGATGATGAACGGCGGCAGGCCCATATGCACGATGCCGAAGCCGTGGAAGGCGCCGATCGCCACACCGATGGCGAGCGTCAGCACGATAGCGCCCCAGAGCGGCACGCCGGCCTGCAGGAGCCAGGCGATGATGACGGTGCAGAAGCCGACGATGGCGCCGACCGACAGATCGATGCCGGCGGTGATAATGACGAAGGTCTGGCCGAGCGCCAGAATCGCCGTCATCGCCCCCTGACGCAGCAGGTTCGAGATGTTGAGCGGCGTCCAGAAGCTCGGGGTGACCAGCCCAAGCACGACCCAGAGGAAGATCAAGAGCCCGATCAGCGTCAGGCCGAACAGGATGTTCATTTTCCGGCGCGGCGGCGGCGCGACGATTTCGGTGGGGGTGGCAGTCATGAATTTTCTCCCTCTTAGAGCCTTTCCGTTTTTTTCCGAACCGCGGAAATGCTCTATCTCTTTGTTGTCTCGTGCTCAGACGCCGATCGCTTCGCTGAGCACTTCTTCATGCGTCGCCGCGTGATAATCATGGCTGGCGACGATCCTGCCGCCGCGGAAGACGTGCAGCCGGTCGGCCAATTCGTAGACCTCGGGCAGATAGGAGGAGATCAGGATGATGCCGGCGCCCTCCTTCAGAAGCTTGGCGAACAGCCGGTAGATCTCAGCCTTGGTGCCGACGTCGACGCCGACCGTGGGTTCGTCGAAGATGAACAGCCTGGCGCCGTGGCTTAGCCACTTGCCAATGACGATCTTCTGCTGGTTACCGCCCGACATGCTGGAGGCCGGAACGCGCCGGCTCGGCGTCTTGATGCTGAGATTGCGGATCTGATTGTCGGCATTCGCCGATTCCCGCGCATGGTTGATGACCGGCCCGTGGCTGAGGCGCCCGAAGACCGGCAGGTTGATATTGAGGCCGATCGACTGATTGAGGCAGAGCCCCTGGTCGCGCCGGCTTTCCGGCGCCAGAGCAATGCCGAGCTCCATCGCGGTGCGTTCGTTCCGGATGTCGACGCGCTTGCCCATCCAGTGGATTTCGCCGGCGCTTGTCGGCTGGCGCCCATAAAGGCCGAGCGCAAATTCGCTACGTCCGGCACCGATCAGGCCATAGAGGCCGACGATCTGTCCTGATTTGACGCTGAGCGACACGTCCTCGAAGCCCGGACCCGAAAGCCCTTTGACCTCGACGATCGTCTCGCCGAAGGCGATCTCTTCCTTATGGTAGATCTGCTCGATCGAGCGGTTGATCATCAAAGCGATCAGCTCGGCATCGTTGGTCTCGCCGATCAGCCGGGTGCCGACATGCGTGCCGTCGCGCAGCACCGAGACACGGTCGGCCAGTTCGAAGACCTCCTCCATGCGATGGCTGATATAGACGATCGTGACGCCTTCGCCCTGCAGGCGGCGGATCAGCTTGAAAAGCTGCGCCGATTCCTGGCGGGTGAGATAGGCGGTGGGTTCGTCGAAGATCAGGAACTGCGTGCCGCGCATCGCCGCGCGCGCCGTTGCCACCAGCTGCTGCTGGCCGATCGTCAGCGAACTGAGAAGCGCGCCGGCCGGCAGGCCGAAGCCGAGATCGTCGAGCACGGCCTGGCCCATCTTCTCCATCTGCTTCTTGCGCATCAGGCCGTAGCGGTTGACCTCGTCGCCGAGGAAGAGATTGGCGGCGACTGTCAGGTGTGGGCAGAGCACCACTTCCTGGTGGACGGCGTTGATGCCGCGGGCGATCGCCTCGTTCGGCGTCGACAGCCCCACCGGGTGACCGCACCACAACACCTCGCCGGCCGTGCGGGTGATGACGCCGGTGAGCAATTTGATCAGGGTAGATTTGCCGGCGCCGTTTTCGCCGACGATGGCGTGGATCTCTCCCGCCAGGAAGGTCAGCGTCGCCGGTTTCAGCGCCTGCACATGACCGTAATTCTTCTGCAGGCCTTTGAGTTCGAGGATAGGCGACCCGGTGGGAATGCGATTGGCTTCTTTCAGCGTGGCGCTGTCATCATGGCGATGACTGACCTCTTCCAGTCCGATCATGGACCTCTCCTCCTCTTGTCGTCTCTCGCTCCATCCCGGGTGAATCATACCATGGATGAAAAAAGCCGCGCCGGTTTTTGACCCGGCGCGGCCATCTTGTTCTATTACTTGATCTTCGGGTTCAGCAGCGCATCGATCTTCGGATCGGCCATATTAGCCTTGGTCACGAGGTTAGCGCCGGTATCAACATTTTCCGGAACCTTCTCGCCCTTGGAGACGGCAAGCGCGGTCTTGATGCCGTCATAGCCCATGCGATAGGGGTCCTGAACGACGAGGCCGGCAATGGCGCCATCCTTGAGGAAGCCGACCGTCTTGTCGTCGCTGTCGAAGCCGATCACCTTGATCTTGTCGCCGAGCTTGTTTTCGGCGATCGCCTGGCCAACGCCCTGCGCCAGGATGAGGTTCGAGGCGAAGACGCCGACGAGCTTCGGGTTGGCGGTGATCAGGTCAGTCATCATGTTGAGGCCGGTCGTCGCCTGGCCGTCGCCATACTTGTCGGCGATGACCTTCAGGCCGGGATGCTTGGTCTTGATCTGATCCAGGAAGCCTTCGCGGCGCTGCTCCAGCGAGCCGACGCCGGGAAGATTGGTCAGGATGACGATGTCGCCTTCTTCCTTGCCGGTCATCTCCTTGATGGCAGCGGCAAGGCCGTCGGCGGCGATGCGGCCGCCCTGGACGTTGTCGGTCGTCAGGAACGACTTGAACGCCTTGGAGTCGGCGCCCGAATCGATGCCGATGATCGGAACCGACTTGGCGGCTTCATCGATCGGCTTGCCGAGCGCCTTGAATTCGGTCGGCGAAATGACGATGGCGGCCGGCTTGCCGGCGACGGCGTTCTCGAGAATGCTGATCTGGCCGTTGATGTCGGATTCTGCCTGGGCGCCGAGTTCCGGCACGTTGACGCCGAGATCCTTGCCCGCCTTGCGAGCGCCGGCCAGAACGATCTGCCAGTAGAAGGACGTCGTGTCCTTGACGATGATCGGGATCGTCACATCGGCGGCAAAGGACGTGACCGGCATCGCCGTGGCGATGACGGCGGCACCCGCGAGCGCGGTAAAGGCGCGACGCGACAGAATGGATTTCACGATGCTCATAAGGGTTCTCCTCTCAGGATGCGTTCTCCTCCAATAAACCGGACCGCTGAACGCTGGCGGAGGGTTTTTATCGATAAAAAACATTTGCAGGCAGAAGCTAGCCGAGGAGCAATCAAATTGCAAGAGCGTCAATTGCGCTTTTTTGCTCCGAAAAACTCCTCCCAAGCATCTGATTTCATTTCAATACAACGATAGCCTAAAATAGCTATCAGGTGAAATCGACCTCATGCGGATGCACGACGCCCTTTTTCAAAATCAAGTTGCCGTACAGCCGGAATTCGGTGGTCGCGACGATGTAGGCAGCCTTGCGCGCCATCGCATAAAAGGCGAAGCGCTCGACCGGGACAATCGAAAAATCGCCGGCGCGCTTCGAAACGATCTGCTGGAACTCGGCGCAGACTTCGGGCACGGCCTGCGGGTCGCCGACCACCTCCATCCGCCATGCCGTTTCCGGCACGAAGGTGTCGAGCGGCATATGTGTCAGGATAGCTTCGGCCATCGCTGTGGCGCTGACGCCGTCGGCGCGGATGACCGGCGGGCCCATCGAGCCCGCGGGGAAATTGGCGTCTGCGATAACGATGTCGTCGCCATGCCCCATCGTCTTCAGGGCATGGAGCAGGTCGGGACCGAGCAGCGGATGAATACCCCTCAGCATAGTTGTCTCCTCAGACTCGGACCGCTTCGGCGCCGAGCGGCGGCGCGGTGAGCGTATAGGGCTCGAATTCGGTAAAGATGCCCTCTGCAAGCGGCGGCTCGACGATTTCCATGTTGCGGGTCAGGCTCGACGGCTTGGCGGTGCCGATCAGCACCGAGGCGACGAGGGGATCGCGCAGCGGAAACTGCATGGCGGCGGCCGCGAGCGGCACGCCGTGACGCTTGGCGATCGCCTCCATGGCGCCGACCTTGGCAAGCACGTCCGCATCGGCCGGCATATAGTCGAAATGCGAGCCCGGCACCGGACCGGTGGCGAGAATGCCGGAGTTGAAGACGCCGCCGACCACGAGCGAGGTGCCCTTCTGCCGGCAGAGCGGCAGGAGTTCCTCCACTGCGGAGCGGTCGAGCAGCGTGTAGCGGCCGGCAAGCAGAATGCAGTCGAGATCGGCATGGCGCATGACGTCGAGGCAGACGGGCACTTCGTTGACGCCGAGGCCGAAGGCGGAGATCGCCCCGGAAGACTTCAGCTCTTCCAACGCCTTCACGCCGGAATCGAGCAGCTGCTTCTGATAGACCGCGTTCTTTGCCGCCCCATGCGTATAGACGCCGATATCGTGCACATAGAGAATATCGATGCGGTTGAGGCCGAGACGGGCATAGCTGAACTCGACCGAGCGCATGATGCCGTCATAGGAATAGTCGTAATCGGCATCGAAGGAGAGCGGATTGACATAGCTGTAATCCGGCACAGTCCCCGTCGGCACCGGCCGAAGCAGCCGGCCGACCTTGGTGGACAGCACGTAAGCGCCGTCCGGCTGGTCGCGCAGGAAATCGCCGACGCGTCGTTCGGCAAGGCCGAGGCCGTACCAGGGAGCGACGTCGAAATAGCGGATGCCACTGTCCCAGGCGGCTTGCAGCGTTTCCATCGCCTGCTCGCGCGGGCAATCGCGGTAGAGACCACCCAGTGGAGCTGCGCCGTAGCTGATTTCGGTCACCTCAAGCCCGGTCTTGCCGATCCGTCTCGTCTTCATCATGCCCCCTCGGGAATTGCATAAAAACAAAAGCTTAGCATCGCAATCTAGAGCGTTGCGCCGAGATGCCAAGGCACGAATTCGTTATCGCCGTAACCGAAGATCTCGCTCTTGGTCTTCTTGCCGGAGGCCGTGTCGACGATCAGATCGAAGATTTCGCGGCCCTTGCCGCTGATCGTCGCATCACCCGTCGCGATCGTGCCGCAATCGATGTCCATATCCTCCTCCATCGAGGCGTAGAGAGCCGAATTGCTCGAAAGCTTCAGCGACGGCGCCGGCCGGCAGCCGAAGCAGCTGCCGCGCCCTGTTGTAAAGGCGATCATGTTCGCCCCGCCGGCCACCTGGCCGGTCGCAGAGACCGGGTCATAGCCGGGGGTATCCATGAAGACCAGGCCGGCGGCTGTCACCCTCTCGGCATAACCGTAAACCGCCGTCAGCGGCGAGCGGCCACCCTTGGCAACCGCGCCGAGCGACTTTTCCAGGATGGTGGTGAGACCGCCGCGCTTGTTGCCGGGCGACGGGTTGTTGTCGAGCGAGGCGCCGTGCAGGGCGACATAGTCTTCCCACCAGGCGATTTTCTCGTCGAGCTTTCTCGCCACCTCGTCGCTGACGGCGCGGCTGCGCAGCAGATGTTCGGCACCATAGATTTCCGAGGTCTCCGACAGGATCGCCGTGCCGCCGGCCGCCGCCAGGAGATCGGCGGCGACGCCGAGCGCCGGATTGGCGGTGATGCCGGAAAAGCCGTCCGAACCGCCGCATTGCAGTCCGATGATGATCTCGCCGATCGAGATCGGCACCCGCTTCTCCTTGCCGACATCGGCGGCGATCTCGCGCAGCACGCCCATGGCGCGCTCGACCGCACGGCGCGAACCGCCGGCGTCCTGGATGTTGAAATGCCGTTTCGAGGCGCCCGCACCACTCTGGCCGTAAAGCGTCAGCTGGTTGACCTCGCAGCCGAGGCCGATCATCAGCACGCCGCCGAAATTGACATGTCTGGTATAGCCGGCAAGCGTGCGGTGCAGCACATTCATGCCGTCGCCGGTGGAGCTCATGCCGCAGCCTTGGTCATGCACGATCGGCACGAAGCCATCGATGCCGTCATAATGCGGCAGGATCGTCCGGTTCGCCTCGTCGGCGATCGCCCGGCAGACGGTGGTGGAACAGTTCACGCTGGCGATGATGCCGATATAGTTGCGCGTCGCCGCCCGCCCGTCGGCGCGGCGATAGCCCATGAAGGTGCGCGCCTTGTCTTCGGCCGTCGCCGTCTCCGGCGCCGAATTGGCGGTGGCGGCCAGCCGGTCGTTTTCGAAATGCAGATTATGGCTGTGCACATGGTCCCCGGCCTTGACCTCGGCGGTGGTGCGGCCGATCGCCTGTCCGTATTTCACCACGGCGGAGCCGAGCGGAATATCGGCGATCGCCACCTTGTGGCCCGGCTCGATCTTCTGGCGGGCTGCAATGCCGGCAACCGTCGAGCCCTCGGCGATGGCGGCCGTTGCGACCGCGACATTGTCGCCGGCCGACAGGATGATCCAAGGCTGTTTGTCCAATCTCTTCTCCCTGAAGGAAACGCTCGCTGCATCGGCGAATGCGATTGATTTTGTTTTTTATCTACAATAAACATTTTCAAGTCAACGGGAATATTGATCCTGTGGACGAGGGAGGCAATGCGCCGCAGACGATCGGAAATACGCTAATGGTTTTTTCAACAAGCTCCGGTCGGGCGCCGTTTCGCTGTTGAAGCGTGAACGGAAATCCCGGCACGCGGGCGGAAAGCGGGGGATCTGATGGCAAGGCAGAATACGGTCTTCAAGGAAGCCTACAACAGGTATGCCGCGGCCCTGCGCACGGATACCTCGTTGCCGTCGGAACCGGAGATCGCCGCCCAGCTCGGCGTCAGCCGTTCCACCGCGCGCGCCATCCTCACCCGCCTCAGCGACGAAGGCATCATCCGCTGGAACAAACGTCAGAAGATCGTGCTGCGCGAGCCCACCGACCGCGACCTCTTTCCCTCCGAAGAGACGGATTCGCTGCATGACATCATCGAGCGCAGCTTCATGCGGCGCATCCTTGCCGACGATGCCGCGCCCGGCATGCAGATCAATGAGCTGGAGCTTGCCCGCGAGATCGGCACCGGCACGACGAGCGTGCGCGAATTTCTGATCCGCTTCTCCCGCTTCGGACTGATTGAAAAGCGGCCGAACAGCCATTGGACGCTGAAGGGTTTTACGCGCGAATTCGCGCTCGAGCTTGCCGATGTCCGCGAAATGTTCGAGCTGCATTCGGCTGCCGAGTTCGGCCGGCTTCCCAAGGACAATCAAGCGTGGATCGATCTTGCCGCCATGCGCGAGGAGCATCTTTCCATGCTTGCCGACATCAACCAGCGTTTCAAGGACTTCTCCGTCCTCGACGAGCGCTTCCACCTGCTGATCCACCGCGCTTCGAAGAACCGCTTCATCGCCGATTTCTACGACGCGATCGCTATCATCTTCCACTATCACTACCAGTGGAACAAGACCGCCGCCCGCGAGCGCAACGAGCGCGCCATCCACGAACATCTGGATTATATCGCCGCACTGGAATCCGGCGACCAGGCAGCGATCGGCAAAGCCTGCCGCGTCCACCTGCGCTCCGCTCGCCAGACCCTGCTGCAGTCTCTGCCGCAGACTATGAGCGACAACGCCTGAGCCGCCTATGTCGGCAGACGTCATCTTCATGCGCGCGCCACGTCGGCGCCGGTGCCATGAAACCTTCTGATTTGTAAGCCGTTATCGTGCTTATGACCGACGTTAAAATCAAACCGAAATCGGTCGACGGCACCGAGCAGGGCGGTGCCGAGAAGTCGCGCCAGGAGAAGGTATCGACTGTCGAGGTCGCGCCGCCGCCAGATGTCATCGAACCAAGTCAGAAGCTCACGCCCGAGGAGGCCGAGCAGGCGCGCAAGCGATATTTACTGAGGCGTTTCTGGATCAGCGCCCGCCGTTACTGGGGCCGCAGCGGCGACAGGTTTGCCTGGCCGTGCTCGATCGGTCTGTTGATGATGATCTGCATGAATGTCGGCTTCCAGTATGGGATCAATCGCTGGAACCGCGGTATCTTCGACGCTATAGAGCGACACGACGCCGGCACCGTCTATTATCTCAGCGCCGTCTTCGTGCCGCTTGTGCTCGGAAGCGTCGCGCTTGTCACCGCGCAAGTCTATGTTCGCATGATGATCCAGCGCCGCTGGCGCTCCTGGCTGACGAAGGCGGTGATCACGCGCTGGCTGGCCAACGGTCGTTATTATCAGCTGAACCTCATCGGCGGCGACCACAAGAATCCTGAGGCGCGCCTCTCGGAGGATTTGCGGATCGCCACCGAAGCGCCGGTCGATTTCATCGCCGGCGTCATCGCCGCCTTTCTGTCGGCCTCGACCTTCATCGTCGTGCTGTGGACGATCGGCGGAGCGCTCACGCTGCCGGTCGCCGGGTCGACCATCACCATCCCCGGTTTTCTCGTCGTCACCGCGGTTCTCTATGCCGTGATCACCTCAACCGTGATCGCGGTCATCGGCCGCCATTTCGTCCAGGTCTCGGAGGTCAAGAACCAGGTGGAGGCCGAGCTTCGCTACACGTTGACCCGTGTGCGCGAAAACGGCGAGAGCATCGCCCTGCTCGGCGGCGAGGAAGAGGAGCGTAGCGACCTCGACAAGACATTTTCCAATGTGCTGAAGCAATGGGCGCTGCTTGCGCGCCAGCACATGCGAACGACCTTCGTTTCGCACGGGTCGATGCTGATTGCTCCTGTTGTGCCGCTCCTGCTATGCGCGCCGAAATTTCTCGCCGGCGGCATGACGCTTGGCGAGGTCATGCAGGCTGCCTCCGCCTTCGCCATCGTTCAGACGGCGTTCGGATGGCTGGTCGACAACTACCCGCGTCTTGCCGACTGGAACGCCTGCGCGCGACGCGTCGCCTCGCTGATGATGTCGCTCGACGGACTCGAGCGCGCCGAACAGAGCGACGCCCTGGGACGCATCAGGCACGGTGAAACCAAGGACAATACAATCCTGAATTTGAACGATCTCGCGGTGTCTCTCGATGACGGCACCGCGGTGGTCAAGGAAACCCAGGTCGAGATCGCGCCGGGCGAGCGGGTGCTGGTGGCAGGCGAATCCGGCTCGGGCAAGAGCACGCTGGTGCGCGCCATCGCCGGTCTTTGGCCCTGGGGTCACGGCAGCGTCGATTTCCACGGTGACCGGCGCTTGTTCATGTTGCCGCAGCGGCCCTATATCCCCTCCGGCACGCTTCGCCGCGCAGTGGCTTACCCCCGCGCCGCCGACAGCTGGACGCCGGAGGAAATCAAGGCCGCCCTTGCCAAGGTGGGGCTGGATTATCTGAGCGAGAAGATCGAGGAAGAGGCGCCATGGGACCAGATCCTGTCGGGCGGCGAAAAGCAGCGGCTCGCCTTCGCACGGCTGCTGCTGCATACCCCCGATATCATCGTGCTCGACGAAGCGACCTCGGCACTCGACGAGAAGAGCCAGGACAGGATGATGGAGATGGTGATCGACGAATTGCCGGCGGCGACCATCATCAGCGTGGCACATCGCGCCGAACTTGAAGCCTTCCACAGCCGCAAGATCACCTTGGAACGGCGCGAGGGCGGCGCCAAGCTCGTCAGCGATATCGATCTCGTCCCGCGCAAGGGAAGACGAAACTTGATCCTGCGCGTTTTGGACAACCGCCGCTAAGGCGATCCCACGAAAGGCGCGAAGCGGCTTTTCCGTAGGTGCTTGGATACCCGCGACGTCATCCTCGGCCTTGTGCCGAGGATCTGCACGCGTCCAATTAAGTATCTGAAAATAAATGAGTCATGCCAAGCAATTGCGGTGCTCAGATGCTCGGCACAAGGCCGAGCATGACGGAGGAGACGTTGTCAACAAACTGCCAGGCGCTTCCCCTGAGGAGCAACCTTATCAATGCGAGGCCGCCTCGCTTGCCACCGCCGGCTCTTCGCGCGTCTGGCGGTGGCCGACCGGGATCAGCCAGGTGGTGAAGAAGGTCAGCACAGCGACGACGACCACGCCCCAGAAGCTCCAGTGCAGCGCCGCGTCGAAGATGCTGCGGATCGCCGGATCGGCGGCGAGGGCCGAGAGCCCGGTCGGCTGGTTCAGCGCCTTATGAAGGGCTGCCGCCGTTTCGCCGCTCGCATAATGGCCGATGCCGGCATTGAGAATGGCGCCGAGCACGGTGGCGCCGAGCGTATTGCCGAGGCTGCGGGCGAAGATGATCGAGGCCGTCGCGCTGCCGCGCATCGACCATTCGACGCTGTCCTGCACCAGCACGATGCTCGTCAGGCTGATCAGGCCCATGCCGAAGCCCATGAAAAAGGAGCCGGCGCCGGCAAGAACCGGCGAGCTTTCAGGCGTCAGGAACAACAGGAAGCAGGCGCCGAACGGAAACATCAGGCTGCCGACGCGCAGCGTGCGGCGAATGCCGAAGGCCCGGTAAAAGCGGCTGGAGAGCATCACCGCCAGGGGCCAGCCGACGATGAGCATGGTCAGCGTGAAGCCGGCGACAACAGGCGAACGCCCGAGCACGCCCTGCACGTAGATCGGCAGGATGGTGGAAAGCCCGATCAGCGCCATGCCGGCAAGCAGGGTGGCGGCATTGCTGGTCGCGATCAGCCGGCGGCTCCAGAGGGCGATAGAAATGATCGGCTCCGGCGCCCGCCTCTCCTGGGCGAGGAAGAACAACCCCGAGACCACGAAGACGGCGAAAAGCGACAGCAGGATCCAGGCGCTCGCATCGGTTTCCGTCAGCATGATGAGCAGGGCGACGATCGAAATCGAAAACAGCACCGATCCGAGGTAATCGATCCTCGCCTGTTTATGCGCAACGTCCTCCTTCAGGAAGATCATGAAGGCGATGATCGAGACGATGCCGATCGGCAGGTTGATCCAGAAGATCCAGGCCCAGGAGAAGGTGTCGACGATGATGCCGCCGGCAAGCGGCCCGACCACGGCCGAGGTCGCCCAGACGGTCGCCATCGCCCCCTGCACGCGGCCGCGTTCCTCGAGCTTGAAGAGATCGCCGATGATCGTCATCGTCACCGGCTGGATGGCGCCCGCACCGAGCCCCTGCAGCAGCCGGAACAGCACCAGCGACATCATCGACCAGGCAAAGCCGCAGAGCAAAGAGCCGGCGAGGAAGATCAGGATGCCGCCGATCAATACCGGCTTGCGTCCGAAAATATCCGAAAGCTTGCCGTAGATGACCGTCGTCGTCGATTGCGCCAGCAGGAAGGCCGAAAACACCCAGCTGTAATAGGAAAAGCCGCCGAGCTGCCCGACGATGCGCGGCATTGCGGTCGCCACGATCGTCGCCTCGATGGCAACCATGAATGTCGCCACCATGATGGTCGCGACGACAAGCACGCGGTTCGAGCGATGCGCTGCATTCGACATGACGGTCCTCTTCGGGTGCTCCGCGGACGCCGGAGATATCGGCAGGCTGGCTGGGTGTGGCGATTGCCATGTGCGGAGGGATGCTGCCTTGTACGACCGGAACGCCGGCCGGTAAAGCAATTCTCATTGGCGGCTGTCATTTTGCGCGACGTCACCGGCGGCAGTTGAAATGAAAGCTCGGCGCCATCACGGCCGGGCCTTCATTCTGTCGGCAGGGGGCGCCATTTCTCACCGCTGGCATGCCTCGCTCATCGAACTGCTGCCGTCGGTGCAGCCCGGGGTCTGCTGGAGATCCGGATTGACGCCGCCCGGATTGATCGTGCCGCGGCCGCTGTTGAGATCGACGCCGCCATTGCCGGTGGTGCTGCCTGTCGTGCCGGGATCGGTGCCGATGGAACCGCTGCCGGTCGACCCCGTACCGACGGAGCCGCTACCAGTTGAACCCGAGCCTGTATTGCCCGAGCCGCCGATAATGGGCGCCACCGAAAGCCGCCCGCTGGAATTCGCCCCACCGGCTGTCTGGGCCAGAGCCGAGCCGGCAAGACCGATCGAAAGGAGGGATATTGCGATGAGTTTGCAGGACATGGTCTTCTCCATCCTTATTGTCTCAAGGGAGAAACCTGCTCGGGAGCGGCATGTTCCGTCCGATATTTCGCAGTCGAAAGGACGCGGCGGACAGCCTGACGCCACCCGGCCTGCATCGACTGTCGACCCGCACAAGTTGTGCCGCAGCGCATTAAAATCCGCTCGACACTATCCGGTTGCCGTCGAAGATGCTAACCCTGCCCGCGGATACGAATGGATAGAGGTATCTCATGGACGCGATGAAAGGCGGCAGACGCATCGAATGTCTGGATGGTTTGCGTGGTTTGGCGGCGCTATGGGTGCTGATCGGCCATGCGCACATCCTGACGGGATTCAAGGTGCCGATTATCGGAGATCCGGAGCTCGGGGTCGACCTGTTCATCATGCTCTCCGGCTTCCTGATGGTGTTTCACTATCAGCGGCGGAAGGGCAGGGAGCCATGGGAGAGCCCGCAAACATGGGCGGTCTTCTGGGCGCGTCGCTTCTTCCGCATCGCACCGCTCTATTACGTCATGCTGGTGGTTGCGCTCATCGCCGGGTCCGAGATCTATCAGGCAAGGATGGTCATCGATGCGTTCAACGGCAATCCGGCGCAAGCCGCATCCCGCTATCTGGACGATAGCCTGACCAATTACCTGATGCATCTCTCCTTCCTGTTCGGCTTGTCCCCGGCTCACGCCTTCCGTACGGCGCTGCCCGATTGGAGCATCGGCCTGGAAATGCAGTTCTATGCGGCTTTGCCCTTCATCATGATCGTTCTCGGGCGGCTGGGCTGGCTGAAGGGCATGCTCGTCACCGTCGGCCTGGCGGTCATTGCCGCCTGGGTGGTCCATCATCTGGGCTTTCGCTTCCCGATGCCGTCGTTTCTGCCGATGAAAATGCACATCTTCGCCGCCGGCATGCTGCTGGCGGGCGCATTGTGGATGTCGCAGGGCAGAGCTTACCTCGCTTTCGCGATTTCGGCTCTGCTGGTCCTCATCCCTCTCGGCGGCGACGTGACTGTGCTGCACGAAACTGTGCGCGTGGGGATCGTGGTGCTGTTCTTTGTCCTGGTGCACGCGGATCGTTTCCCGGGTTCCGCCGGCGATTATTCGCGCTCGGTCAATTCGGTGCTCGGCAACACCTTCTTCCGAAACCTCGGGGAACTTTCGTTCGGGGCCTATCTCATTCACCTGCTCATCATGCAGCCGGTGATCGCCTGGCTGATCGGCAATACCGACCTCAGCAATCCCGCTCGCTGGCTGGTGACGCTGATCGTCACCATCCCCGCCGTCTATGTCTTGTCCTTCATGGGCTACAAGTTCATCGAGCTGCCCGGTCAGTCGGTCGGCAGGCGCCTGACGCAACAGAGGCAGGTGGCGACATAGAGCCGCAGCGGATGGGCTCCTCCAGCCGCTACCTCATCGAGTCTCTGGGCCTACTTCGCCATTGTTTCGTCCGTTACTTCTTGAGCCGTCTTGGCGCACGGGCGCGTCAACCCTATTGATCGGCGAGTTTGCTATTTCGCTCGCCACAAGCGGCTTCAGCACTCTTTCGGCTTGTTGGATCGACGCCAGCGCCGACGCCAACCATAGATCACGCAGAGGCCATTTATTGCGGTGTTTTCGGCGAAGCACCTCGGCGAAGTGAGGGCTGCAAAGAAACTCCGCAAGTGACAAAGCACCTTTGGATCGGTTGCATCCCAAGCAGGCCGGAATCGTGAGGCCGCCGCTTCCGTGCACCTTCGGTACAACATGATCACGGGTCGCCTTGGTGTCGGGAAGCGGTCGGCCTGGCCCGAACCTGCGTCGCATCGGGATGCCGCAATAAGCGCACCAGTGGCGACGATCATCCTGCCACCAGTTCCCAAGTTCTCTTTGCAGTAAAGCGGCCGCCTCGCTTATTGCCCTCATGTTGTGATTTAAGCATAGAAGGTTGGAAGAGTCGATTCGCTAAGTGGTCTTCTTCTAGAGTTCTATGATTCATAAGTAGAGCGGGCGGAGGAAGATGAGTCGATAGTCTCCTGCTTTTTATAGCTATGCTTAGGTAAAACTAGAAGCGTATTACTATGGCTCCTCCTACAGTTCAGCATGGCACGCACCTGCTTCAGCTGGGTCCGCGGATGGGGAACAAAGCCGCGACTTGAGAATGCGGAAAGGGCTCTGCAAAGAAATGTCTCACCGGAATGTCCCGCCAAGCCGGGATAAAGTCTTTGATTTTGAAGAAAAATGGTGCCGCTTACGTGACTCGAACACGTGACCCCATCATTACGAATGATGTGCTCTACCGACTGAGCTAAAGCGGCATTTGGCGGCCGAAGCGTGCGGCCTGCGATTTGCATGGCGCTGATACAGGCATTGTCTGAAGATTTCAAGCACCCTGTCATGCCTTTGGCAAAAAAGAGGGCAGGGTGTGGAAGACCCTCAGAGCGCGAGCCGCGTGCGGGCGGCCTTGTATTCGGCCTCCAGCCGGTCGACGACATTGGCCACCGGCTCCACCGCCTTGACGGCGCCGATGCCCTGGCCGCTGCCCCATATGTCCTTCCAGGCCTTGGCGCCGCCGGTGGCTTGCTCGAAATCCATCTTCGAGGGGTCGGCGACGGGCAGGTTGTCGGGGTCCATGCCGGCGGCGACGATCGAGGGCTTGAGATAGTTGCCGTGCACGCCGGTGAAATAGTTGGAGTAGACGATGTCGCTAGCGGCACCGTCGACGATCGCCTGCTTGTAGGCGGGCGCGGCGCGCGCTTCCTCTGTTGCGATGAAGGGCGAGCCGATATAGGCCATGTCGGCGCCCATGGCTTCGGCGGCCAGGATGGCGCCGCCGGTCGCGATCGCGCCGGCAAGCAGCAGCGGCCCTTCGAACCATTCGCGGATTTCCTGGACGAGCGCGAAGGGCGACAGCGTGCCGGCATGGCCGCCGGCGCCCGAGGCCACCGCAATCAGCCCGTCCGCGCCCTTGCGGATCGCCGAATGGGCGTGGCGGTTATTGATAATGTCGTGCAGCACGATGCCGCCATAGGAATGCACGGCGGCGTTGACCTCCGGCACGGCGCCGAGCGAGGAGATGACGATCGGCACCTTGTATTTGACGCAGAGCGAGAGGTCGTGCTCCAGCCGCTTGTTCGACATGTGGACGATCTGGTTGACGGCAAAGGGCGCGGCCTGACTTTCCGGATGGGCGGCGTCGTGGCGGGCGAGTTCCTCGGTGATCTCGGCCAGCCATTCGTCAAGCTGGCTTTCCGGTCGGGCGTTCAGCGCCGGAAAGGCGCCGATGACGCCCGCCTTGCATTGCGCCAGCGTCAGCGCCGGATGCGAGATGATGAAGAGCGGCGAGCCGATCACCGGCAGTCTGAGTTTGTCCTTGAGGATCGGGGGCAGGGCCATAGTTCACCGCTCGCATTGACGTTTACGAAAACGTCAATCTCATAACAGAGAAGAAAAGCCGATAAAAGAGCAGCCGCCATGCCTTCGTCGATTTCAACCCGATATATCAGCTGCGCATGAATAAAAGGGCAAGGCCCGGAAGCCGTGAAAGCTGGCGATTATCGCCGCCGATCAACGGCTAACGGGGCTGCAAGGCTTGCGGTTTGCCGCGCTTGCCGCTACCGAATTTTGATAGAGAACGGCAGGGACGGCAGTTCGATGCCGGGTTCGAAGTGAAGGACTTGACGTGAGCGGATTAGAAACGGCCATCAGAACAGCGCTCGAAAATGCCGATCGCGACAATCCGGAGGTTCGAGCGAGGATCTACCAATCGGCCCGCCAGGCGCTGGAAGCCGGCCTGCGCAAGCAGGATATCACCGATGCCGAGGCCGTCGCCCATCATCGCCATCGTCTGGAAACCACCATCCACGCCATCGAAAGCGAGGAGCGAGACCGTCTTCACCCTCGCCAGAGACCGCCGGAAGTGCCGGTGCCGCCTGTCGTCGATATGCCGCCGCCGGCTCACCGAGGGGATGTGGCCGATATCGACAGCCTGATCGACAGCCCGGTGGCGGTCGGCGAAATCCGTGCTCCCGAAGTGATCATGCACCGCAGCGACGAGTCGAGGCTCGACGATGTGCATGCGAGCACTGCCGATCATCTCTCCGCCGCCCCGGTTGGCGACGAGCGGCTGCAGCGCGGCCAGCGCGCCGCCAACATGGATTTCCGTCCGGAGCGGGCCGCCGGCCGCCGCAAGCCGCGCAAGTTCTTTTCGAGGCTTCTCGTGTGGTGCGTGCTGCTCGCCTTCATCGGCATCGGCGCCTGGTGGGCCTATACGTCGGGCCTGCTCCTGACGGCGGTCGAGCGCGACACCAGCGTCGCCAATCCGCCGGCCAGCACCCAGCCGGAGGATTTCACCGGCAACGACGACAGCGCCGGCAATGCCGCCACCCATACCGATCAGCCGGTGACCATCGATCCGCAGAACAGCTTTTCGTCCGATTGGATCCCGGTGTTCAAGCCCGATGAAGCCGACAAGATCACAAGCGGCCCGCGGGCCCGCACCGAAAACATCACCGAGAATGACGGCCCCGCCGTGCGCCTGATTTCCGAAAGCGGTGCGGCTGACGGCAATATTTCGGTCAGTGTTCCCGCCTCTGTGCTGCAGCAGCTTGCCGGCAAATCCTCGACCATCGCGCTGACGCTGCAATCGACCACCGACGAGCCGACGCAGGTGACAGTCGAATGCGATTTCCAGTCGCTGGGCAATTGCGCCCGCCATCGCTTCAGCGTCACGCGCGAGAAGTCGGATGCGCTGCTGCAGGTGAAGTTCGACCGCTCGCTCGCCCCGAATTCGCCGGGCACCCTTGTGATCAACAGCGATCTCGACGGCAAGGCGCGCGGCATCAACCTCTTCGCCATCCGCATCCTGCCGGGGCAGTGACGCGGCAGGCGATCTATTTCAGGAAGCCGGGGCCCGAGCCGATGATCTCCTTATCGATGGCGCCGAGCGCCGCCTCGTCCTTGCCGTCATAATCCATCCGGTTGAGCATGTGACGGATGAGCTGCAGCCTTGCACGCCGCTTGTCGTTGGCGCGAATGACGGTCCATGGCGCGAAATCCGTATGGGTTTCCTTCAGCATGCGGTCGCGCTTTTCGCTGTAATCGCCCCATTTCGCCAGCGCCGCGATGTCCATCGACGACAGCTTCCAGACTTTCAGCGGATCGTGCCTGCGATCGTGGAAACGCTTGAGCTGCATCTCGCGGCCGATATCGAGATAGAATTTGAAGAAGAAGATCCCCTCATGGGCAATGATCTTTTCGAGCTGCGGCGCCTGTTTGAGGAAGCCTTCATATTGCTGCGGCGTGCAGAAACCCATGACCGGCTCGACGCCGGCGCGGTTGTACCAGGAACGGTCGAACAGCACGAATTCGCCTGCGGTCGGGAACTGTGCGACATAACGCTGGAAATACCATTGCCCCTGCTCGCGCTCGGTCGGCTTGGCGAGCGCGACGACGCGGGCAAGGCGCGGGTTCATATGTGCGGAGGAGGCCGAGATCGCGCCGCCCTTGCCTGCCGCGTCGCGCCCCTCGAACAGCGCCATCACCCGCTTGCCGGTCGCCTGCAGCCAGAACTGCACCTTGACGAGTTCGACCTGCAGTTTTGTGAGCTGCTCCAGATAATCCTCCTCGTTGAGTTTCTTCTTGTAGGGAAATTCGCCGGATTCCAGCGCGTGGTCGTCCACCCAGTCCGGCAGGACCGGATCGTCGACGTCGAAGATGCGCTTCTTGCCGCGGATATCGAGCTCCACGGCCCTGCTTTCGACAGCCTCGCCCATATGCTCCTCCTGCGCTGGTGGTCCTCTGGCCGCAGGCGAACATATTTGCCGTTGAAAATCAAATCTTTCGCTTTTGGTCGGTAATTTTTCTTGAAGCTTGTGCTGCAGTCTTTCGCTTGAGCGGCGCCAGCCGAAAACTTCTGTCATGAATTGCCGCTATCAGGCAGAGTTCAATATAAAGAAAAACGAATCGACGCCGCGAGGCCCAGTTGCAAGACGAAACCCCCTGGAGAAAAAGCCTGCTGGCGCGCATCCGGCGTGAACGGCCGGTACTGCTTGCGGCCATCCTCAGCGCGCTAGCCGCCCTTGCCGCCGGGATGAACAAGTGGGTCGTGCTCGTTCTCCTGCTCGTCATGATCTTGACCGCGCTGTTCAATGAGGCGCCGGTCCTCAAGGCGGAACCCGTCGAACCGGTGGAGGCGGGGCCGGAAACGCCGCCGAGCCGCCTGCCTGAGATTTCCGCCACGCTCGCCGGCCTCGATATTCCCGTCATGGTGCTGTCGGACGACGCTTCGGTGCTGTTCCAGAACCGCGCCGCCGAAAAGGCCTTCGGCGAGGTGGCGATCGGGGCACATATATCGGCCCGGCTGCGCTCGCCCGGCGTGCTCGACATGGTGCGCGAAACCATCGCCACCAATGCGCCGAACCAGATCGAGCATGCCGAGCGGCTGCCGTCCGAGCGCGTCTATATCGTCCGCAGCGCGCCTGTCGAATTCCGGGCCGACGGAGAGCCGGAGCGGTTTTTCATCCTGTCCTTCCGCGATATATCGGAGGTCCGCCGCATCGACCGCATGCGCTCGGATTTCGTCGCCAATGCCAGCCATGAGCTGCGCACGCCGCTTGCCTCGCTGCGCGGCTTCATCGAGACCATCCAGGGGCCAGCGAAGAACGATCAGAAGGCGCAGGCGCAGTTCCTCGGCATCATGCTTGATCAGGCCACCCGCATGAGCCGGCTGGTCGACGACCTCTTGTCGCTCTCCCGCCTGGAGCTGAAATCGCACATCGCGCCGGATGAAAAGGTCGATCTGGTGCCGCTGCTCGGCCATGTCCGCGACTCGCTGGTGCCGCTGGCCAGAGATGTCGGCGTCGACATCAACCTGCATCTGCCCGATGGCAAGGTCGAGGTGCTGGGAGACCGCGACGAGCTTGTCCAGGTTTTCGAGAACCTGATGGAGAATGCCTGCAAATACGGCCAGGAAGGCAAGATCGTCGACGTCTGGCTGAAGAACGGCGCCGGCGGGCCGGTGGAGGTCAGCATCGTTGACAAGGGGCCGGGCATTCCGGCCGAGCACGTGCCGCGTCTGACGGAACGCTTCTATCGCGTCAGCATCGAGGACAGCCGCTCGAAGAAAGGCACCGGCCTCGGCCTTGCCATCGTCAAACATATCCTGACCCGCCACCGCGCCCGGCTGATCGTCAAGTCCGAAGTCGGCAAGGGCACCGATTTTACGGTGCGGTTCTGACGTGTCCTGTGCGAGGTCTGCGAGGAGCGGAGAGGTTGCGGCATGTCCCTTCTCCCCAGCGGGGAGAAGGTGGCCCGAAGGGTCGGATGAGGGGGCCACACGGACATCCTTAAGTAATTCCCCTTTCAGCAAGCGGATGGTCTAAACCCGCATGAGGACGTTGGAAAGACCTGAGTTGCTGGCCCCCTCATCCGCCCTACGGGCACCTTCTCCCCGAGGGGAGAAGAGGGGGTCGAGAGGTAGCGGCACGTGCCCTTTCGCCCGTTTGCGGGCCTCCGGCAACCGATGGGCCGCTTATGAAAAATTTTGCAATGCCAGGTCGAGTGTGCGGTCCAAACTTTGCCGCCCGCCGACGTGATTGGCTGAGTGTTGCGTAATTTATCATTTAAAACAATAACTTAACCTGTCACAAATGTTTCACCGATTTGACATAAAAGGACGGTGCTTACAGCGCTAAGAGAGTCCCGCCGATGAAAAATGGCACTGCGGGGGCCTCTTTAGGCCGCACTCACACAAGCCCAATGCGGGAGATTTTAATGAACACCTTCAAGCTCACCGTTGCCGCGCTCGCTGCAACTGCTGCTTTCGCTGGCGCAGCCGTCGCTCGCGACCAGATCCAGATCGCTGGTTCGTCCACCGTCCTGCCTTACGCCAAGATCGTTGCCGAGTCCTTCGGCGAGACCTTCACCAACTTCAAGACGCCGGTCGTCGAATCCGGCGGCACGGGCGCTGGTCTGAAGGAATTCTGCAAGGGCGTTGGTGAAGACACCATCGACATCGCCAACGCTTCGCGTCCGATCAACAAGAACGAAGCCGAAGCCTGCAAGGCTGCCGGCGTGACCGACATCCAGGAAGTCAAGATCGGTTATGACGGCATCGTCTTCGCAACCGACTCGTCCAACCCCGATGTCGCTTACGTTCCGGCCGACATCTACAAGGCCCTCGCCGCCCAGGTCGTCGTCGACGGCAAGCTCGTCGCCAACCCCTACAAGAAGTGGTCGGAAGTCAACCCGAAGCTCCCGGCTGTTGATATCGCCGCCTATATCCCGGGCGAAAAGCACGGCACGCGCGAAGTCTTCGAACAGAACGTTCTTGCCGCCGGCTGCAAGGCTTCGGGCGCTCTCGACGTCATCGCCAAGGAAATCTCCGACAAGGCCGCCCAGACCAAGGCTTGCGTCGCAGTTCGCAAGGACGGCGCTGCAGTCGACATCGACGGCGACTATCCGGAAACCCTCGCACGCATTGCCGCCAACAAGACCGGCGTCGGCGTATTCGGCCTTTCCTTCTATGAAAACAACGCCGACAAGCTGAAGGTCGCCAGCGTGAACGGTATCGTTCCGTCCACCGAAACGATCGCCAACGGCACCTATCCGGTTTCCCGCCCGCTGTTCTTCTACGTCAAGAAGGCACATCTCGGCGCCGTTCCGGGCCTGAAGGAATATGTCAACTTCTTCGTATCCGACCAGATGATCGGCCCCGACGGCCCGCTGGCTGAATACGGCCTCGTTGCCGCTCCGGATGCCGAGCGCGATGCGATCCGCAAGGACGTCGAAGCCGGTAAGGCTATGTAATGACTTTGCCGGCGCGGTGCTTCAAACACCGCGCCGGCATCGTCTATGTCCCTGCGTGCCGGTCTTTCCGCTGCAGGGTTGAATTCCTTCTCCATGATTGGAAGCCGAAGGCAGGCTGTTGAAGCCGCCGCGCTTTTTTGGGGGCCACGGGCCTGGGGACGTAACGAATGAGCACATCCGTCATACTTCTGTGCCTTGTGGTGATCGGCGCCGCCGCCTATCTGGTCGCGCGCAGCCGTGCCACGGCCCTTGCCGGAGGCAGGTCCTCCGCACTGCATTCCCGGCCGGCCTATTACGGCGCCTATGCCGCGATCTGGGCCGTTCTTCCCGCCCTCATCGTTCTCTGCGTCTGGCTCTCGGTCAGCCCCGGTATCATTCAGTCCTCCGTGCGCGGCACTTTCCCCGCCGACGTCAAGGCCCAGGCCGCAGTCGAGCAGGATCTGAGCTATTCGATGGTGGCGACGATCGCGCGCGGCCTGACGATGCTGACTTCCGACGAAGCCGCCGCGGTCGCAAACGATCCGGCCGCCCTGCAGGCCAAACTCAGTGAGAAGGGTGTGCCGCTCGCCGGCCAGCCGCAGCCTTACATGGTCGAGGCCGCCAAGAAACTCAACGCCATGAGCCTGACGAGCCGCATGGCCATGACCGCGGTCGTCTTCATTCTGGCCGTTGCCGGCGCCTTCTACGCGCTGCGTGCCATTGCGCCCCGCTTCCGCGCCCGCAATCGCGTCGAGCGCGTCATGCTCTGGGGCTTGCTGCTCGCCTCCTCGATCGCCATCCTGACGACCGTCGGCATCGTGCTGTCGATGCTGTCGGAAGCCACGCGCTTCTTTGCCGTCGTTCCCGCCGGCGAGTTCTTCTTCGGCACGGTCTGGGATCCACGCTTTGCCGGCGCCGGCAGCTCCTCCTTCGGCCAGTTCGGCCTGATCCCGCTGTTGCTTGGCACGCTCTACATCGGCTTGGTCGCCATGCTGGTCGCAGTGCCGGTTGGGCTCTTTGCCGCCATCTACATGGCCGAGTACGCCTCGCCGAAGCTGCGCGGGGTCGCCAAGCCGCTTCTCGAAGTGCTGGCCGGCATTCCGACGATCGTCTACGGCTTCTTCGCCCTCGTCACTGTCGGTCCGTTCCTGCGCGATTTCTCCGCGCAGATCAGCGGCCTGCTCTCCGGCAGCTACACAAACTTCATCCAGGCGCAGAGTGTTCTGACGGCCGGCATCGTCATGGGCATCATGCTGATCCCCTACGTCTCCTCGCTGTCGGACGACATCATCACCGCCGTGCCGCGGGCCCTGCGTGACGGTTCGCTCGGTCTCGGCGCCACACGCTCCGAAACCATCAAGAAGGTGGTGCTGCCGGCAGCCCTTCCTGGCATCGTCGGCGCGCTGCTGATGACCGCCTCGCGCGCCATCGGCGAAACCATGATCGTCGTGCTGGCCGCCGGTGTCGCCGCCCGCATCCAGATCAACCCCTTCGAGCCAATGACGACGGTGACCGTCAAGATCGTCAATCAGCTGACGGGTGACCTTGAGTTCACCTCGCCGCAGACGCTGGTCGCCTTCGCCCTCGGCATCACGCTCTTCTGCATCACGCTTTGCCTCAATATCTATGCGCTCTACATCGTGCGCAAATACCGGGAGCAGTACGAATGACGGATATTGTTTCTCCCACATCAGGCGTCACAGTTTCCAAGGCGCCAGCCCGCCGCGATATCGGCATCAAGCGCCGCTACGCCGCCGAGCGCCGGTTCCAGGCCTATGGTATCGCCGCCATCACCTTCGGTCTCGTCTTCCTGTTCATCCTGCTATGGACGGTGATCGGCAAGGGCTACACCGCCTTCCAGCAGACGGCGATCACCCTGCCGATCGAATTCTCCGAGAAGACGATCGACCCCAGCAATAAGCGTGCGACCGACCCTTCGGTGCTGATCGCCGCCAATTACCCGGTTCTGCTACGCGACGCGATCGTCAAACAGCTGAATATCAATGCCTCGAGCAAGCCTGACGTGCGCGATGCATCCGCTATGCTCTCCAAGAGCGCGCCGATCCAGCTGCGCGACATGGTCGTCGCCGATCCCTCGCTGATCGGCAAGACGGTTAATGTCTCCGTTCTCGCCGACGCCAATATCGACAGCGCCAACAAGGGCCAGATCGATCTCACCGTCGATGAGAAGAACCGCAAGGTCAACGATAAGCAGGTGACCTGGATGAACCAGCTGAAGGCGAGCGGCGCTCTCCAGAAGCAGTTCAATACTGGCTTGTTCGTCAACGGCAACTCCAGCCGTCCGGAGGCTGCCGGCCTCGGCGTCGCCCTGATCGGCTCGCTCTACCTGATGCTGATCGTGCTGGCGCTGTCGCTGCCGATCGGGGTTGCCGCCTCGATCTATCTCGAGGAGTTCGCGCCGAAGAATAAGCTGACGGACCTGATCGAGGTCAACATCAACAACCTCGCCGCCGTCCCGTCGATCGTCTACGGTCTGCTCGGCCTTTCCGTCTTCATCAACTTCATCGGCCTGCCGCGCTCGGCCTCGCTGGTCGGCGGCCTGGTGCTGACGCTGATGACCCTGCCGACGATCATCATCGCCACGCGTGCGGCCCTGCGCGCCGTGCCGCCCTCGATCCGCGCCGCAGCGCTCGGCCTTGGCGCCTCGAAGATGCAGATGGTGTTCCACCATGTCCTGCCGCTCGCCATGCCCGGCATCCTCACCGGCACGATCATCGGCCTGGCGCATGCGCTCGGCGAAACCGCGCCGCTGCTCCTGATCGGCATGGTCGCCTTCGTCGCCAATGCGCCGACGACGCCGCTCGATCCCTCGACGGCCCTGCCGGTGCAGGTCTATATGTGGGCGAACGAGGCCGAACGTGCCTTCGTGGAGCGTACTTCGGGTGCCATCATCGTCCTGCTCCTGTTCCTGGTCGCCATGAACATGGGTGCCATCCTCTTGCGTCGTCGCTTCGAGCGCCGCTGGTAAACGGAGTAGATATCATGAACATGTTGACGGAAGCTGCAGTTGAAAAGGCGCTGGGTCAGAAGATGAGCAACGTCCCGTATAAAATGATCGGACAGGATGTCTCCGTATACTACGGCGAGAAGCGTGCGCTTTTCGATGTGAACCTGAACATCCGCGAAAACACCGTAACCGCCCTGATCGGTCCTTCCGGCTGCGGCAAGTCGACTTTCCTGCGAAGCCTCAACCGCATGAACGACACGATCGAGGGGTGCCGCGTCACCGGCAAGATCACCCTCGACAGCGACGACATCTATGATCCGGATATCGATGTCGTCGAACTTCGCGCTCGCGTCGGCATGGTTTTCCAGAAGCCGAACCCGTTCCCGAAGTCGATCTACGAAAACGTCTCCTACGGCCCGCGCATCCATGGCCTCGCCAAGTCGAAGGCCGATCTCGACCAGATCGTCGAGACCAGCCTGCAGCGCGCCGGCCTCTGGAACGAGGTCAAGGACCGCGTGCACGAATCCGGCACCGGCCTTTCCGGCGGCCAGCAGCAGCGCCTGTGCATTGCCCGCGCCGTCGCCGTCAGCCCGGAAGTCATCCTGATGGACGAGCCCTGCTCGGCGCTCGACCCGATCGCCACCGCCAAGGTCGAGGAGCTGATCCACGAACTGCGCGAGAACTACACGATCGTCATCGTCACCCACTCCATGCAGCAGGCCGCGCGCGTGTCGCAGCGCACCGCCATGTTCCACCTCGGCAACCTCGTCGAGGAGAACGACACCGACAAGATGTTCACCAACCCCGACGATCCGCGCACCCAGGACTACATCATGGGTCGCTTCGGCTGATTGCGGTCATCCGAAGCCTTCCCGTTATTCGAGGACAAAGCCCCATGGCATCGACACATATTTATTCTGCCTATGATGATGATCTGAAGTTCCTCTCCAGGCGGATTTCCGAAATGGGCGGCCTGGCCGAGCAGATGGTCGCCGAATCCGTCCGGGCGCTGGTCAACGGTGATACCGCGCTGGCGCAGAAGGTGATTTCCGACGACGTGATCCTCGATCACACCGAGCGCGAAATCGGCGACAAGGCGATCGTCACCATCGCCCGCCGCCAGCCGATGGCCGCCGACCTGCGCGAAATCATGGGTTCGATCCGCATCGCCGCCGATCTCGAACGCGTCGGCGACCTCGGCAAGAATACCGCCAAGCGCGTCATCGCCGTGCAGAGCACCGGCGTTCCGCGCAAGCTCGCTCGTGGTCTCGAGCACCTGTCCGAGCTGGCGCTCGTCCAGCTCAAGGAAGTGCTCGACGTCTATACGACGCGCGCCGCCGACAAGGCGACCGCCATTCGCGAACGCGACAACGAGATCGACGCGATGTACACCTCGCTGTTCCGCGAACTCCTGACCTACATGATGGAAGATCCGCGCAACATCACGAGCTGCACGCATCTGCTCTTCTGCGCCAAGAACATCGAGCGCATCGGCGACCACGCCACCAATATTGCCGAAACGATCTACTACATGGCGACCGGCGCCCAGCCGGAAGGCGACCGTCCGAAGGACGACAGCGCCAATACCGTCGGTGCCGCCACGGAATAACCGTGCCGAACCAGCCATTGCGTGCGCGCCCGTCCGGGCGCGCAAAGAGGTCGCAGCCAATTTCTGATTTTGCGCGGGATCCCTTGCTTAAATCACTCCCGGTTTAAGGATCGTGCGCGAGGAGACGGACACGCATGATCCCGAGAGTTGCAGTTGTTGAAGACGAAGAGGCCCTCAGCGTGCTTCTCCGCTATAATCTCGAAGCGGAAGGTTTCGAGGTCGATACCATCCTGCGCGGCGACGAGGCCGAAATCAGGCTTCAGGAGCGCACGCCCGATCTCCTCATCCTCGACTGGATGCTGCCTGGCGTCTCCGGCATCGAACTCTGCCGGCGCCTGCGCATGCGGCCGGAAACCGAGCGGCTGCCGATCATCATGCTGACGGCGCGCGGCGAGGAGAGCGAGCGGGTGCGCGGACTGTCCACCGGCGCCGACGATTACGTCGTCAAGCCTTTCTCGACCCCCGAACTCGTCGCCCGCGTCAAGGCGATGCTGCGTCGCGCCCGTCCCGAGGTGCTGTCCTCGGTGTTGAAATGCGGCGATATCGAACTCGACCGCGAAACCCATCGCGTTCATCGCAAGAGCCGCGAAGTCCGCCTCGGCCCGACCGAATTCCGCCTGCTGGAATTCCTGATGTCGTCGCCGGGCCGCGTCTTCTCGCGCTCGCAGCTGCTCGACGGCGTCTGGGGCCACGACATCTATGTCGATGAACGCACCGTCGACGTCCATGTCGGCCGCCTGCGCAAGGCGCTGAATTTCTCCAACATGCAGGACGTCATCCGCACCGTCCGCGGCGCCGGCTATTCGATGGAAGCCTGAGGCTGAGGGAGTGTGTGGTCGGCGTTCCCGCCGGTGCAGCCTTTCCCAGGCCCTTCATTGCACCGGCGCGGCGTATGAGCGGGCACCACCTCACCTCTGTCATCCAGGCACCACCTCTCCTCCGTCATCCCAGGGCTTGACCCTGGGATCCATGCGGCTGGCGCTGCGGGAGGAGCGATGGCATTCAAATGCAGGGAAATTATCGAAGCCGAGTGCCTGGTCGTGGATCCCAGGGTCAAGCCCTGGGATGACGGAATGCGTGGTCGGCTTTGCTGCCAAACACAAAGGTCGCTTCCCCACTCTAATCACAAAAAACGGGCTGCTCGGCCCGTTTCTCACTCTCGACGATGTCGCCCGCTCAGCTGACGCGCGCTGCCGCCCGGCGGCGTTCGTTGATCGGCTGGTAGGCAAGCTTCTGATGGTAGCTGCAATAGGGCGAATTGTCAGGGGATTCGCAGCCGCAGAAGTGGAAATCGTCCTTCAGCGGATCGCCGACCGGCCATTTGCAGGTGCGTTCGGTCAGTTCCGTCAGGCCGAGGCGGCGGGAAATCGGCACGACCACGTTGCCCTTCGGCACGTATTCCATTTCCTCGACCGTTTCGATCTCGATCTCTTCCTTCAGCATCGTTGCGCCCTGCTGGCGGGTCACGGTGCGGGTGGTGATCCGGGAGGCGTAGTTCGGCGCGCGCGGTGCCGATGTATTGCGCTTCGGCGTGCGCGCCGCCGTCGCCGTGCCGCCGGCCTTGGCACGACCCGGCAGGTTCAGCCGGTGCACCTTGCCGATAACGGCGTTTCGGCTGACCCCGCCAAGCTGCGCAGCAATCTGGCTGGCGCTCAGTCCTTCGGCCCAAAGCTTCTTCAGTTTCTCGACCCGCTCGTCTGTCCAGTTCATGCCCTGTCTCCACCTTTTGCGTTGGTGATGGCAGAATCCCTCACCGTTGTCCCGGAAGCCTCCGAAACAAGAAACGCTTGATCAATTTTGGTGACTAGTTCCGCCGCATGCAGTCTAGTAATTGAACTTTAACCTAGTGTGAGGCTGACTCCGTGACAAGAGTCGCGGGAATCCGGATGAATCGAATTTCAAGTTTTCCCCAACTTGCTTCCTCTGCGTGTCATTTCTGCAATAATGCCTGTTGAAGGCCGAAAGTGCCCCTGTACAAGCTTGCTGCATACGCTAAGGCCGCAGTTTTGTTGACATTGCAGCGCGAAAAGGAAATAGTACCGCTCGCCGCCGAAAGGCGGCATTTTTGATTTTTCGGACCTGGTTTCGTTAGCCGGAGTCCGTGCAAGACAACACTGAACGGGAGACCCGCGCCATGGCTGAAGCCGCGCCGCTTTATGACACCTATTCTCGCGCCCCGCTGCGGTTCGAGCGAGGCGAGGGCGTATGGCTGATCACCGAGAGCGGCGAGCGTTATCTCGATTTCGGCGCCGGTGTCGCCGTCACCTCCGTCGGCCACGGCAACCCGCATGTGGTCGCGGCGCTGAAGGAGCAGGCCGATAAGGTCTGGCACCTCTCCAACATCTATGAGATCCCCGGCCAGGAGCGTCTGGCCAAGCGCCTGACGGACGCCACCTTCGCCGATAAGGTGTTCTTCACCAATTCGGGCGCCGAGGCGCTCGAATGCGCCATCAAGACGGCGCGCCGCTATCAGTTTTCCAAGGGCCATCCCGAGCGCTTCCACATCGTCACCTTCGAAGGCGCCTTCCATGGGCGCACGCTTGCGACGATCGCCGCCGGCGGCCAGGAAAAATATCTCGAAGGCTTCGGCCCCAAGACGCCGGGCTTCGATCAGGTGCCGTTCGGCGACATCGAAGCGGTACGCGCCGCGATCACCGATGCGACGGCGGCAATCCTCATCGAGCCGGTGCAGGGCGAGGGCGGCGTGCGTCCCGCCACCAGCGAATTCATGAAGGCGCTGCGCCGGATCTGCGACGAACACGGCCTGCTGCTGATCCTCGACGAGGTGCAGACCGGCGTCGGCCGCACCGGCAAGCTCTTCGCCCATGAATGGTCCGGCATCACACCCGACATCATGGCCGTCGCCAAGGGCATCGGCGGCGGTTTCCCGCTCGGCGCCTGCCTTGCGACCGCTGAGGCCGCCTCCGGCATGAAGGCCGGCACCCATGGTTCGACCTATGGCGGCAATCCGCTGGCCATGGCCGTCGGCGGCGCCGTGCTCGATGTCATTCTCGCCGACGGCTTCCTTGAGCATGTGCGCGACGTCGCGCTCGTCTTCCGCCAAGGGCTGGCCTCGCTGAAGGACCGTTATCCCGATGTGATTGAGGATATCAGGGGCGAGGGCCTGCTGCTCGGCGTCAAGGCGGCCGTCCCCTCGGCCGAGTTGCTGCAGGCGATCCGCGCCGCGCATCTGCTCGGCGTGCCGGCCGGCGACAATGTCATCCGCCTTCTCCCGCCGCTCGTCGTCACCGCCGAGGAAGCCCGCGAGGGTCTCGCCCGCCTCGAACGCGCCGCCGAGAGCATCCGCGCCGCCAAGATCAAGAAGACGGCTTGAAGGGATCGCCGCCTTCGGGCGCACGACAGGTAAGAACATGGCTCCTAAACATTTCCTCGATCTTTCGGCCGTCACATCGGCCGACCTCAGAACCATCATGAACGACGCGCTTTCCCGCAAGCAGGCCTTCAAGGCCGGCGCCGGCGACAAGCCGCTCGCCGGCAAGATGCTGGCGATGATCTTCGAGAAGCCGTCGACGCGCACCCGCGTCTCCTTCGACGTCGGCATGCGCCAACTCGGCGGCGAAACCCTGTTTTTGTCCGGCACGGAAATGCAGCTCGGCCGCGCCGAGACGATCGGCGACACCGCCAAGGTGCTGTCGCGTTACGTCGACGCGATCATGATCCGCACCACCGAGCATTCGCGCCTGCTGGAGCTTGCCGAACATGCGACCGTGCCTGTGATCAACGCCCTGACGGACGATACCCATCCCTGCCAGATCATGGCCGATATCATGACCTTCGAGGAGCATCGCGGCCCGATCAAAGGCAAGACCATCGCCTGGACCGGCGACGGCAACAATGTGCTGCATTCGCTGGTCGAGGGTGCCGCGCGGTTCGGCTATCGCATGAACATGGCCGTACCCCTTGGTTCGGAGCCCAAGGATCACTATCTGAACTGGGCCCGCAATGAGGGCGCCGAAATCATGCTCTGCCATGATGCCGACCGTGCGGTCGAAGGCGTCGATTGCGTGGTGACCGATACCTGGGTCTCCATGAATCAGGAACATCGGGCCCGGGGTCATAACGTCTTCCAGCCTTATCAGGTCAATGCGGCCTTGATGGCCAAGGCCGGCAGCGATGCATTGTTCATGCATTGCCTGCCCGCGCATCGCGGTGAGGAAGTGACGGATGAGGTGATCGACGGCCCGCAATCCGTGGTCTTCGATGAAGCGGAAAACCGCCTTCACGCGCAGAAGTCGATTCTAGCTTGGTGCCTGGGCGCGATCTGAACCATAATCGGACGCCGTGCGCGAACAACGTGCGGCCGCGCGAGCGAAGGGCACCCTGACCCTTCGCTCTGAAAACTAGGAGTAAAGCCATGGCAGAAGCTGCAGCCGCCCTCGGCCAGTTCGATTTCGCCGGCGATGACCATGTCGTCCCCTTTCAGGTGGAGGGTCTGGATGTGCGCGGTCGCGCCGTCCAGCTCGGCCCCATGCTCGATGCCATCCTCGAGCGCCATCATTATCCCGCGCCCGTCGCCCGGCTGCTTGCCGAGGTCGTGGTGCTGACGGTGCTGCTCGGCACCTCGCTGAAGTTCGACGGCAAGTTCACCGTGCAGACCAAGGGCGACGGCCCGGTCGATCTGCTCGTCGCCGATTTCTCGACACCTGAGAACGTGCGCGCCTATGCCCGTTTCGATCGGGCGCTGCTCGACCAGGCCATTGCATCGGGCGAGACCGAGCCGGAGCAACTGCTCGGCAAGGGCGTGCTCGCCTTCACCATCGATCAGGGCAAGTTCGCTCAGCCCTATCAGGGCATTGTCGCGCTCGACGGCACCTCGCTCGAGGAGATCGCCGGCGTCTATTTCCGCCAGTCGGAGCAGATTCCGACGCGTGTGCGCCTGGCTGCGGCCGAACTCTTCGACCGTGACGACGCCGGCAAGCCGCGCCACCGCTGGCGGGCAGGCGGCCTCGTCGCCCAGTTCCTGCCGGAGGCGCCGGAGCGCATGCGCCAGCCCGATCTCCACGGCGGCGACGGCGACACCGGCGACCGCCCGCATGGTGAGGACGATGCCTGGACCGAAGCCCGCTCGCTGGTCGAGACCATCGACGCCGACGAGCTGACCGATCCGCAGGTCGGCACCGAACGGCTGTTGTTCCGCCTGTTCCACGAGCGCGGCGTGCGCGTCTTCGAGCCCCGCGCCGTCTTCGACCGCTGCAGCTGTTCGCGGGAAAAGATCGGCAACGTGCTGAAGGGTTTCACCGCCGAGGAGATCGAGGCCAGCCAGGAAAACGGCGAGATATCCGTCACCTGCGAATTCTGCTCGACCACCTACCGCTTCGAAGCGACCGAGCTTCAGCCGGCGGAATAATTCTCGGCGGCGCCGAAAACCCCTCCCCACAAGGGGGAGGGGCTTGGATGCCGCCCCCACTGTTTTCCATTTCACCGTCTCCGCAGAGAAGCAGATGTCTGCTGCAGTTGGCGCATTGCGTTAGAGCTTTTCCGGGTTAGATTGAAGCATTCTGTTGGCTCAAACGGAGTCGGATGGTCGACCGGCCGGCGCGCGTCGTAGCCCAGCTCTACGGCCAAGCCGGCCGGTCGATCAGCCGGCCCGTTTCAGCCAACCCGAAGGGCCGGGCATGTTTCCGCCAAGATCAGAGGCGATCGGCTCGGACGTACCTGGAGGTATGCCCATCGCCAATCGCCTCTGCCCTGACGAAAACCTGCTCCGGCAGAATGCTTCAATCTAACCCGGAAAAGCTCTAGCCCCTCCCCCTTGTGGCGAGGGGACTTTTTCAGATCTCGGCAATCTCCTGAGTGGGAACTTGCCCCTCAATTCAGCACGCGCAACAGCCCCGGCGAATCCAGCGAGAAGGCGGGGATGTCGACGTCGAACAGCTCGCCTTCATCCGTTTCCATCTGATAGTGGCCGAACATCAGGCCTGAGGGCGTGTCGAGCGGGCAGCCGGAGGAATATTCGTAGGTGTCGCCGGGGCTGAGCCGCGGCTGTTCGCCGACGACGCCGGGGCCGGTCACCTCGTCCACCTGTCCGTTCTGATCGGTGATGTTCCAGTAGCGGTTGACGAGGCGAACGGCGACGCCGGAATTGTTGCTGATGACGATCCGGTAACCCCAGACATAGCGATCGTCCTCCGGATCGGATTGCTCCTCCAGATAGAACGGTTCGACCACGACTTCGATATCTCTTGTGAGGGCGCGATACATGCCTTGCACCATAGTCAAGATATGTTACCCGTATCTTATAAAGAGGCCCTGTCCGTCAAGAAACGGAACGTTGATCAGCGGTCAAATGGTGATGATCGAAGGGTTTTCGATCGTTAAGCCTAACTGTCAGCGTTAATTTTACTTCGCAACGGCGGCGCGGGTGGACTTTTTCCCGCGGATCGGCGGCCGGCTCCGGACGAAGTCCGGCCGCTATTCCAATCGATCAGGCCGAGATCTTGGTAAGCGCCCGCGCGAAATCCTCGATCAGGTCGTCCGTGTCCTCTATGCCGGCCGAAAGCCGCACCGTGCCCGGAGAAATGCCGAGTTCGGCGCGCGCCTCTTCCGTCAGGTTCTTGTGCGTGGTCGTTGCCGGATGGGTGATCAGGCTCTTGCTGTCGCCGAGGTTATTGGAAATCTTGATGATCTCAAGCGCGTTCTGCAGCGCGAAGGCCGCCTCCTTGCCGCCCTTCAGCTCGAAGCAGACGAGCGTCGAGCCGCCGGTCATCTGCTTGGCGATGATTTCGGCCTGCGGGTGATCCTTGCGGCCGGGATAGATCACCTTGGCGACCTTGCCTTGCTCCGCCAGGAAATCGGCGATCTTCGCCGCATTCTCGGTCTGCTGGCGCACGCGCAGCGGCAGTGTCTCGATGCCCTTCAGAAGCGTCCAGGCATTGAACGGCGACATGGCCGGGCCGGTATGACGGAAATAGTCGTGCAGGTTCTCGTCGATCCATGCCTTGTCGGCGAGTACCACGCCGCCGAGGCAGCGGCCCTGGCCGTCAATATGCTTGGTGGCGGAATAGACGACGATATGAGCGCCGAGCTCCAAGGGCTTCTGGAAGAGCGGCGTCGCAAAAACATTGTCGACGATCAGCTTGGCGCCGACCTGGTTGGCGAGCTTGGCGACGCCTGATATATCGACCACTTCGAGCGTCGGGTTGGTCGGGCTTTCCAGGAAGAACACCTTGGTATTCGGGCGGATCGCCTTTTCCCAGTTGGCGAGATCCCGGCCGTCGACCAGCGTGCACTCGACGCCGTATTTCGGCGCCAGCGTTTCCACGACCCAGCGGCAGGAGCCGAACAGGGCGCGGGCGGCGACGATATGGTCGCCTGCCTTCACCTGGCAGAGAACGGCGGCGGCGACGGCCGCCATGCCGGAGGCGGTAGCACGGGCATCTTCGGCGCCTTCCAATGCACACATGCGCTTTTCGAACATGTCATTGGTGGGGCTGCCGTAGCGGGCGTAGATGAAGCCGTCCGTTTCGCCCTTGAAGCGGGCTTCGGCTGCTTCCGACGTGTCGTAGACGAAACCCTGGGTGAGATATATTGCCTCCGACGTTTCGCCATATTGCGAACGCAGCGTGCCGCCATGGACGAGTTGGGTTGCCGGGCGCCAGGTCTTGCTCATGCCATCACCTTCACATAACAAAAAAACCGGCCGCAAAAGCAGACCGGTTTCAACCCGGTCTTTTTAGCCACTTGTTTAACGTGGCTGCAAGCCGACCGGCCAAATCACCACGGGATAATTCTGCAATACTGCTGTTAGCTGCTTGCGTCAATTCCCCGTATTTGGTTTTGTCGGCGGCAAAATGATGGATGGGGCATGATGGCTCGCGAAACTGGAATTCTGGCGGACCGCGCGATTGCGGCGCTGTTCGAAACGGGGCGTCTGAACTCTGAGCGGGAGCTCGACCGCGATCAGATCCAGCCGGCAAGTCTCGACCTGCGCTTAGGAAGCAAGGCTTTTCGTGTGCGCGCTTCCTTCATGCCGGGGCCTTCGCATCTGGTCTCGGACAAGCTCGATCGGCTGAGCCTGCACGTGATCGATCTGTCCCAGGGCGCGGTGCTCGAAACCGGCTGTGTCTATATCGTGCCGCTGATGGAGAGCCTCGCGCTGCCGGCCGACATGTCGGCCTCGGCCAATCCGAAGAGTTCGACCGGCAGGCTCGATATCTTCACCCGCGTCATCACCGACTACGCCCAGGAATTCGACAAGATCCCGGCAGGTTATTCCGGCCCGCTCTATCTCGAAATCAGCCCGCGGACCTTCCCGATCGTCGTGCGCCGCGGCTCGCGCCTGTCGCAGATACGCTTCCGCGTCGGCCAATCCGTGCTCGGCGAGCCGGAACTTCTGAAGCTGCATGAAAGCGAGACGCTGGTTGCCAGCAAGCAGCCGAACGTGTCGGGCGGCGGCATCGCGCTGTCGATCGATCTCACCGGTGATAAGGACGGCCTGATCGGCTATCGCGGCAAACACCACACCGCCGTCGTCGATGTCGACGAGAAGGACCAGCACGATATTTTCGATTTCTGGGAGCCGCTCTATAGCCGCGGCCGCAACGAGTTGATCCTCGATCCCGACGAGTTCTATATCCTCGTTTCGCGTGAGGCCGTGCATGTGCCGCCGGATTATGCCGCCGAAATGACCCCCTTCGATCCGCTGGTCGGCGAGTTCCGCGTCCACTATGCCGGCTTTTTCGATCCGGGCTTCGGCCATGCGCCGGCCGGCGGGCGCGGCAGCCGCGCCGTGCTCGAAGTGCGCAGCCATGAAGTGCCCTTCATCCTCGAAGACGGCCAGATCGTCGGCCGCCTCGTCTACGAGCACATGCAGGAAAAACCCGCCAGCCTCTACGGCTCCGGTCTCGGCTCCAACTACCAGGCCCAGGGCCTTAAGCTGTCGAAACATTTCCGCATCTGAGCCGGCCTGAAGGGCTGCGACTTGACAGCCGGCCCCATCTGTTGGAAATCTCAGCGCATCGCGGGTGTAGCTCAATGGTAGAGCAGCAGCTTCCCAAGCTGAATACGAGGGTTCGATTCCCTTCACCCGCTCCAGCTGCTCGTTCACTGCTGACTGAATCTCACTCTTCTTCTGTGGAGTTTGCGATGCGCTTGACCGCAGCGGTCGCGGATTCGAGGACGCGCTCCGACATGCGCCGATCCGTCATGATGCGAGAGATCGTCACGGCGCCCACCATGAGGGACAGGATGACCATGGCCTTGTCATAAGGGTCCGTGCTCTCCGACGACGGGATCAGTTCGTCGAGAATCCGAAGATGAGCTTCAATGCCGGCTTGGAATGGAGCCCGGACCTCCTCGCTTTGACGTGCCGCGTCGGACCCAAGCGCGGTCAGGGGGCAACCGTCACCTTTCTCTTCCCGGTGCCCGGCTGAGAGATACAGGTCGACAACCGCGTCGAAGGGATCGGTGCTTCCGGCGGCAGCCGTCGACCATCGGCGAAGTGCGCTTTCCATTGCCCGTCCGGATGCGAGTGCGGCGAGATCGTCCTTCGATTCGAATTGCTTGTAAAATCCGCCTTGGGTGAGGCCGGCACCTTTCATCAAATCCTTCAGCCCGATGCCGTCGAAACCATGCTCCCGGAAGAGCCGGCTTGCGACATTGATCACCGTTTCGCGGTTGGCCTCGGCCTGGGCACGGCTGACTCTCATAGCGATCTCCAATTAGATTTCGTTTGACATCTATATCAGTTTTAGAGTTAGATCGCAATCTAAATGATCCGCCACGCGGTCAACAAGGGTTACTGAGATGAATCGCAAAATATTATTCGCCGCTTTTGGTCTTTTGGCTGCTGCCGGCGCCACCGCTTTCGTGCTTATCGAGGAGCCCTCCAAGGCAAGTGCAAAAGCCGCCGATCCCCGCACGGCACCCCCCTTTGTCAAGCTGGTGGAGGCAAAAAACCCGGAGGCGGCCGAACGCACCTTCACGGGCACCATTGCCGCCCGGGTGCAGAGCAATCTCGGTTTTCGTGTCCCCGGCAAGATCATGCAGCGTTATGTGGACGTCGGCGTGCCGGTCAAGGCTGGCCAGCCGCTGATGCGCATCGATGAGACCGATCTGCGTCTCGCACTGACGGCGAAACGAAACGCCGTTGCGGCAGCCCAAGCAGTGCTGATCCAGGCGCAAGCCGACGAGCGGCGTTATGCCGCCTTGGTGAAAAACGGATTGGCCGCGACGCCACAGCGCTATGAACAGGCAAAGGCAGCCCTCGACACCGCGACGGCGCAGCTTGCCGCGGCGGAAGCGGACGCCAAGGTCGCAGAGAACGAGACCGCCTATTCCATCCTCGTTGCCGATACCGATGGGACGGTTGTCGAAACGCTCGGAGAGCCGGGGCAGGTGGTGACGGCCGGACAAACAGTGGTTCGGCTCGCACAGGCCGGCCCGCGTGAAGCATTGGTCTGGCTTCCTGAATTCCTGCGGCCTGAGATCGGCCAGACGGCCGATGCCAGCATCTACGGAAGCGAAGGCCGGCGGGACAAGGCGCGGCTACGGCAGATCTCCGACGCGGCCGACCCTCAAACCCGCACCTATGAAGCCCGCTGGGTTCTGGATGGCGCGGCAGCGTCGGCCCCGCTGGGCGCGACGGTGACGATCAGGATCTCCAACAGCAGCGGCCAATCACAGGCCGCGGTGCCTGTCGGCGCGGTTTTGGACGACGGCAGCCGAACCGGCGTGTGGGTCTTCGATGAGAAATCTTCGACCGTCCACTTCAGGCAGGTGAAAATAGAACAAATAGGCGAGGAGGTCGCGGTGGTTTCCAGCGTCAAAGCAGGCGAGCCGGTCGTCGCTCTCGGCGCCCATCTGCTGCAGGACGGCGCCAGCGTGCGCACCAAGGTAGAACAGGCAGAGGCGGCAAAACAATGAACTTCAATCTATCCGCGCTCGCCGTCCGCGAACGCGCTGTTACGCTGTTCTTCATCATTCTGCTGGCCGCCGCCGGCGCCTATGCCTTCGTCAAGCTTGGGCGCGCGGAGGATCCCTCATTCACCATCAAGACCTTGACCGTGACGACCGTGTGGCCGGGTGCCACGGCGCGCGAGATGCAGGATCTGGTCGCCGAGCCGCTGGAGAAGCGCCTCCAGGAACTCACCTGGTACGATCGTGTCGAGACGACAACCCGGCCGGGATACGCCTTTCTGACTGTGACGCTGAAGGACAGTACGCCGTCCACGGCGGTCGAAGAGGAATTCTATCAGGCCCGAAAGAAGCTTGGCGACGAGGCCCGCAATCTGCCCCAGGGCGTCTTCGGTCCTTTCGTCAACGACGAATATTCGGATGTCAGCTTCGGGCTTTATGCGCTGAAGGCCAAGGGCATGCCGATGCGCGAGCTGGTGCGCCAGGCCGAGGTCATCCGCCAGGATCTTCTGCATGTGCCTGGAGTCAAGAAGATCAACATTCTCGGTGAGCGGCCCGAACAGATCTTTGTCGAATTTTCCTATGCCAAGCTGGCGACGCTCGGCATTTCTGCGCAAGACGTCGCGGCCGCTTTGCAGCGGCGCAACACTGTGACGCCGGCGGGGTCGATCGACACCCGCGGCCCGCAGGTCTTCATTCGCTTCGATGGCGCCTATGACAGCATTCAGGCGATATCAGACACGCCGATCGTCGCGGCCGGACGCACATTGAAACTCTCCGATTTTGCCGAAGTGCGGCGCGGCTATGAAGATCCGGCCACCTATCTTATTCGCCACGACGGCGAGCCCGCCATCATGCTCGGCGCGGTGATGCAGCAGGGCTGGAACGGTCTGGAACTCGGCAAGGCGCTGGAGGAAAGATCCGCCGCGATCGCCAAGACCTTGCCGCTCGGCATGACGCTCGCCAAGGTCAGCGACCAGGCCGTCAATATCCAGGAAGCCGTCGGCGAATTCATGCTGAAATTCGCCATGGCGCTCGGCGTCGTCTTGTTCGTCAGCCTCGTCAGCCTTGGTTGGCGCGTCGGGATCGTCGTGGCTCTGGCCGTTCCGCTGACCCTTGCCGTCGTCTTCCTCATCATGCTGGAGACCGGCCGGTTCTTCGATCGCATCACCCTTGGGGCGCTGATCCTCGCGCTCGGCCTTCTGGTCGACGACGCAATCATCGCCATCGAGGTGATGGTGGTGAAGATGGAAGAGGGGATGGACCGCATCAAGGCGGCCGCCTATGCTTGGAGCCATACCGCGGCCCCGATGCTATCAGGCACGCTCGTGACGATCATCGGCCTGATGCCGGTCGGCTTTGCCCGCTCGACCGCCGGCGAATATGCCGGCAATATCTTCTGGGTCGTGGGCTTTGCCTTGATCGTATCGTGGATTGTAGCGGTGATCTTCACCCCATATCTCGGCGTCAAGATGTTGCCCGCCATCAAACCGGTCGAAGGTGGCCATCACGCCATCTACGACACGCCGAATTACCGGCGTCTGCGGGGGATGATCGAATTTACCGTGCGTCACAAGTTCGTCACTTGTGCGGTGGTCGGCATCGTCATGGCGGTCTCTGTCGTGGGCATGGGAGCGGTGAAACAGCAGTTCTTCCCGACGTCGGATCGTCCGGAAGTTCTGGTTGAAGTCCGCATGCCTGAAGGGACCAGTATCGAAACCACGGCCGCAACGGTGGGGAAGCTCGAAGACTGGCTGCAGCAGCAGCCGGAGGCAAAGACCGTGACGAGCTATACCGGTCAGGGCGCTCCCCGCTTCTTCTTCGCCATGGCCCCTGAGCTGCCGGACCCGTCCTTCGCCAAGATCGTCGTACTGACCCCTGACGCCCACACACGCGAGGCTTTGAAGCTTCGCCTGCGCGCGGCCATCTCGGATGGGCTCGCTCCCGAAGCCTATGTCCGCGTCACCCAGCTCGTATTCGGTCCCTATACGCCGTTTCCGGTCGAATTCCGCATCATGGGTCCTGACACCGACCAATTGTACCGGCTCTCCGAAAAGGCCCTGGAAATCATGAAGAGCGTGCCGGATGTGCGTCAGGCAAACCGTGATTGGGGCAACCGCACACCGGTGCTGCGCTTCGTTCCAGACCAGGAACGGCTGGGCCTGATCGGCCTTTCGCCGGCGGAGGCCGCCCAGCAGATGCAGCTGCTGCTGAGCGGGATTCCGATTACCGAGGTTCGCGAGAATATCCGCAACGTGCCTGTCGTCGCCCGCAGTGCCGGCGACAACCGGCTTGACCCGTCGCGATTGGCGGACTTCTCGCTGATGAGCCGGGATGGCCGCCAGGTTCCGCTCGATCAGATCGGTCATTCCGAAATCCGGTTTGAAGAGCCGATCCTGAAACGTCGCGATCGAACGCCCGTTGTCACGATCCGTTCCGATATCGACGAGGCGACGCAGCCCCCGGAGGTGTCCCAGCAGGTCATGAAGGCGCTGCAGCCGCTGATCGCCACGCTGCCTGTGGGCTATCGCATCGAGATGGGCGGGAACATCGAGGAGTCGCTCAAGGCCAACGCAGCCCTCGTCAAAATCTTCCCGGCGATGATTGCCGCCATGCTGATCGTTATCGTGCTGCAGGTCCGCAGCCTGTCGACGATGACTATGGTCATGCTGACGGGGCCGCTCGGTCTTGCCGGGGCGGTTCCGGTGCTGCTTCTCTTCAATCAGCCCTTCGGCTTCAACGCCATTCTCGGATTGATCGGCTTGGCCGGAATCCTCATGCGCAATACCTTGATCCTGACGGAACAGATCAAGGAGAACAAGGCAGCCGGTCTCGACGATTATCACGCCGTCATCGAGGCGACGGTGCAGCGCACGCGTCCCGTTATCCTGACAGCCCTTGCGGCCGTCCTTGCCTTCATTCCTCTCACCCACTCGGTGTTCTGGGGGTCGATGGCCTACACGCTGATCGGCGGAACGGCGGTCGGGACCGTGTTGATCCTGCTCTTCCTTCCCGCTCTCTACGCAACCTGGTTCCGCATCAAGCCGACGAAAAACGAAAGTCACGAGAATTCACCAAAGGACGTGGATCTGCAGGCAGCATTGGCTGCCGAGTGATGCCTGTGTTGCCGAGGCAGCCGCTTCTACTGAAGCCCATAATTGATGACCCGCGCCAATCAAGGAGCATGCATGTCTAAAGATAAGGTTGTAGTGATTACCGGAGCGTCCTCTGGAATAGGCGAAGCTTCGGCGCGCCTTCTTGCACAAAACGGGTTCCAGGTCTTTGGGGGTGCGCGCGACCCGAAGCGCGCTAATCCGATCGCCGGCGTGCGCTTCGGCACTGTCGACGTCACCGATGATGCCTCGGTCTCGAACTTCGTCGAATGGGTTTTGTCCGAGGCAGGCAAGATCGACATCCTGATCAACAACGCCGGCGTTTCATTGGTCGGGCCCGTCGAAAACACGTCGATTTCCGAAGCGCATACGGTGTTCGATACGAATGTGTTCGGCCCTTTGCGCATGATCCGCGCCGTCTTGCCCTCCATGCGAGCCGCGCGGAGCGGGCTGATCATCAATGTCAGCTCAGTCCTTGGCTTCCTGCCTGCGCCATTTATGGGAGTCTATGCGAGCAGTAAGCATGCGCTGGAAGGACTGTCCGAGTCTCTCGACCATGAGATCCGTGAGTTCAACGTGCGCGTGGTGCTCCTTGAACCTACCTTCACGAACACGAAACTCGATGTGAACGCAGCACAAACGGAGATTCCCCTGGGAGTCTACGCGACGCAGGCTGACGCGACCATCAAAGCTGTACAGGCCCAGATCAGGACCGCGCCGTCGCCGCGGGCAGTAGCAGATAAAATCTTAGCTGCGATCGATGGTCCGTATCGAATGCGTCAACCAGCCGGTGGTCAGGCGACGCTTTTAAGCCGGTTGCGCAGGTTTATGCCGGCAAGCGCTGTCGATCGCAGCCTGCGTAAGACATTCGGTTTCGGAAAGCGAAGCGCGTCCTGAGTTTCATTCTAAATTTTACAACGCCGTCGGTTTCAACAGCATCGAGCACTGGTGAGCCGACGACGTCATACCATCAAGCGAAGCCTAATCCCCGTAGAACCGGATCGGCTTGTATTGCCGATGCGCGATGATCAGGCTTCGGTCCGGCTGGATGATGTAGGTTTCCTCCACCTGCCGGCCATACTGGTCGGTGAAATCATGTGGGAAGCTGGAGCCGGGTGGTGATTTGGTGAGCTTGCTGCGCGGCTGGCCGTTATAGGTGATGCTGCCCGGGATCGGTTCGAGGCCCGGTCCGCCATAGTAGGAAATGCTGTTGCACCCGGCAAGAACCAAGGTGCCGATGAGGCCGAGGAGTGCGGGTTTCATGTCCATCCCTTCCGATGCGCCGAAGCGACGATCTTACTCCTGATTGCATCTTGCTTGCCAGATCAAACGCCATCTCCGCCTTCACGCCTTCGCGAAGCATCGCCGGGAGCGCCGTGATCGCTTCAGCCTTCCATTGCCGAAACCGGCGCAGTCTGCTAGATCGGCATCGTCGAAAAAGGCAGGATCGGTTGAGGTAAGCCCGATCCCTTCCGTCTGGGCGTCAAAGCGCTCTGACGAAGCTCTGCTCCGTGCCCCAGGGCACGAGAACCCGCGACGTGATCCGCATGCAGATGCGGGATCCCGGCGGCATGCGGAGACGGCAAACGGCAGTCCCGGGATTTGTTTGAACGGAGACTGTCAATGCGCCTGAACCATCTCGATTTTCACGTAGCCGATATTGCTGAGACGGCGGATTTCTTCATCCGTCATTTCGGCCTGAAGCTCAAAGATATGCGCGGCAACAACGGCCTGGCGATCCTCAATGACGACACTGGCCTCGAAATCGTCTTCAGCCACGCCATCCCCAAGTTCGGCACCGCCGACCAGGTGGAGATAGGCCGCCAGACCTATCATATCGGCTTCATTCTGCCGGAAAGGGGTGATGTCGATACTGTCCATGCCGGACTTGTTGCCGCTGGTGCCGTGCTCTCCGGTCCGCCGGCCGCCATGCGCGGCGGCTGGCTGTTCTATTGCACGGCGCCGGGGAATATCCTCGTCGAGGTGGGTTGGCGGCCGGGTTAGAGTGGGCCGGAGCCGGTAAACGCGGCTAAGAGGGACATGCCGCGACCTCTCGATTCCCTCTTCTCCCCTCGGGGAGAAGAGAATTTACGGCAACCTCTCTGTTCCTCGCCCCTCGCAGGGCGCGTCTTCTCGTGCCTTGTGCCGAGGTCTGTTGCTCAGAACTCCGTCCAGTCCGCCTCCTGGCTCTTTGAGGGCGTGCTGCCGCCGCCGAAGGCGTTGGCGAGCGTCTGGCCGAGGGCGCGGGCCGGTGAGGCGGTCGGGCGGGCCGTGCCTTCCCCGGCGACGCGGATCGCGGGGGACTTGGCCAGCGGGCGCGCGGCGGCACGGGGGGCTGCTGCCGGCGGCCGGGTGGAAGCGATCGGGGCGGCGGCGGCGAAGCTGCCGGTACCGGTCAGCCGGAACTGGCCGAGCAGATTGTTGAGTGCCGTCGCCTCCGTGGCGAGGCTATGGCTGGCGGCGGTCGACTGCTCGACCATCGCCGCATTCTGCTGCGTGCCCTGATCCATGGTGTTGACGGCGGTGTTGATCTCCTGCAGCCCGATCGACTGTTCGCGCGAGGCTTCGGCAATCGCGTGGACGTGCTGGTTGATTTCCTGCACTTCGGTGACGATCGCATCGAGCGCCTTGCCGGTCTCGCCGACCAGCGAGACGCCGGTTTGCACATGCGTGCCGGAATTGGTGATCAGGTCCTTGATTTCCTTTGCCGCCTTGGCTGAGCGCTGCGCCAGCTCGCGCACTTCCTGGGCGACGACCGCAAAGCCTTTGCCGGCTTCGCCGGCGCGTGCCGCCTCGACGCCGGCATTCAGCGCCAAAAGGTTGGTCTGGAAGGCGATGTCGTCGATGACGCCGATGATGTTGGAAATTTCGCCCGACGACTTTTCGATCTCCTGCATGGCGGAGACGGCCTTGCGGACGATGTCGCCGGATCTTTCGGCACCGAGGCGCGTGCGGGTGACGAGCTGGCTCGCCTCTTCGGCGCGCTTGGCGGCGTCGTGTACCGTCGTGGTGATCTCTTCCAGCGCTGCGGCGGTTTCTTCGACCGAGGCCGACTGCTGTTCGGTTCGCCGGGAAAGCTCGTCGGCGGAGGAACGAATCTCGTTGGCGCCGGCGCCGATCGCCCGGGCATTGGCCCCGACCGCCTGCATGGTTTCGTTGAGCTTCTCGACCGAGTGGTTGAAATCCTGGCGCAGCGCATCGAGATGGGCGACGAAGGGCTCGTCGATATGAGAGGCGAGATCGCCGGCAGCAAGGCGGCGCAGGCCGTCGCCAAGGGCTGCGACGGCGCGTTCGAGCTCGGCTGCCTCGCGGGCTTTCTGCGCCTCGCGTTCGCGGCGCTCGCCGTCGCTGACGCTGCGGTCGGCCTCGGCGCGCGCCTCGATCTGGCGACGCTCGATCGCGTTGTCGCGGAAGATCGAAACCGCCTTTGCCATCTGGCCGACTTCGTCGCGGCGATCGAGACCGCTGATATCCCTATCGGTGTCGCCCTCGGCAAGCCGCGTCATGCGCAGGCTGAGCTTCGTCATTGGGCCGGCAATGCCTTTCTGCGCCACGGTGACGGCGAAGCCGATCGCGGTGAGGACAGCGATGCCGATCAGGACGAGACAGAAGGTGATCCGGCCATTGACGGACGTCGAAAGCCCGTCGCCGCCGTCGTTGAGCAATGCCATCATCGCATCATTGTTGGCGATCATCTTCGGCGTCAGCGCATCGAGCTTGGCATTGATCAGCGCGACGTTCGCGAGCGCGCCGGCGCTGTCCTTGGTCTTGCTCTGTTCGATGATCTTGTTCGCCAGAGCTTCGATTTCATCGATGCCGGCCTGGATTTCGTCGATTGCCGCCTTGCGGCTCGGAACCAGTGCGAGCGCCTGTTTCATCCGGTCGCGGGCCTGCGGCAGCTTGCTCGGGGTGGCAAGCGCCGTCTGGAAGGCCGGCGTATCGGGTTTCATGTCGGCCAGCAGGGTGACCTGCAGCACCGAGGCTACCACCGATGCGCTGGCGCGCGCGCTCAGCATCGAAGCCTGCGCCTCATGATCGATAAAGGCGCTATAGGCGGCGTCCGCCTGGCGGAATTCGGAGACGACATAGACCAGCCCCGCCATCGCGATCAGCCCGAGCAGCGCCACGACCGATATGATTTTGGTGCGGATTTTCAGATGCTTCAACATGGGTCACCCGATCTGGCCGGCCGCGCCGGGCGTCCGGTGTTTGGAAATTGGATTTGACAGGAGCGCTGCCTGATTGTCGCGGCGCCGGAAAGGGAGTTGACGCATGCATCATGCAATCGGCTGGCGGGGTCCGTATCGTCGCGACAAATAGAGGTGATATTCTTTAATTCCGCGCTAACGCGCAGGCGCCGTCCTGGCCTTAATTTTGAGGGGAGCAGGAGGTTTGCGCCAACCCCCAAGAGAGCCTCATCCTTGTACGTTGCCGTTGCTGTATAGTGGGGTTGCGCGACGGGGATGCGTGTCATCCCTGGGTTTTGAACTCGTGCCTCAGGACAAGGGCGTGAGGGGATGCCGCGGCCAGTGAGAAGCTTTGGAGGATGCCGCAGCCGATGAGTTCGTCAGCCTCATCCGCTACTTCACTCCATGGATATTCCCCGCCGGGCATGACTCTGTTACATCTCGGCGATCCCAACCCCGAAAATGGATCACCATGATTGAATCCCGGCAGGCATCTCCGACTCTCAGGGTTTTTCTAGCGGTCGGCCTGTTTCTGGCAGCGCTGTTTTCGAGCTTTGCGGCATTCGCCCAGCAAGCTGCCCCCTCGCTGCCGTTGCTCTTCGATGCCCGCGAGCGTCTCGCCAGACCGGATCTCTCCTCGCTGGTCCGTCTGCGCTTTCTGACGTCGGTTGATTTCCCGCCGTTTAATTTCACCGATCAGAACGGCAAGCTTTCCGGTTTCAACGTCGATCTCGCCCGCGAAATCTGTAGCGAGCTGGAGATTTCGGACAAGTGCCAGATCCAGGCGATCCCTTTCGCCGATCTCAAGGATGCGCTCGCCGCCTCGCAGGGCGATGCCGTCATCGCCGGCCTTGCGGTGACCCCGGAGCTACGCCGGCAATTTCTCTTCTCCCGACCATATCTGATGCTGCCGGCGCGCTTCGTGCGCAATCTTGGCGCTCCGCTCGATGGAAAGACCGCCGCCGCGCTCTCGAACCATCCGCTCGGCGTCGTCAAAGGCACGGTGCACGAGGCGATGCTGGCAGCCTTTTTCCCGGCACTGAAAGCGCAGGCTTTCGACACGAAGGAGGCCCTGCTTGCAGCGCTCAAGGAGCGAAAGATCGATGCCGCCTTCGCCGATGCGCTGCAGCTTTCTTTCTGGGTTTCTTCGCCGGCCTCCGACAAATGCTGCGCGCTGTTCGACGGCCCCTACCTATCGGAACAGTTCCTCGGCGAGGGCATGACGATCATGCTGCGGCAGAACGACAGTGTGCTGACCTCGGCCATCGACCATGCGCTTGCGACGCTGTCGCGCAACGGCCGTCTTCAGGAAATCTATCTGCGCTACTTTCCCTACGGGCTCTATTGAAATGCATGTCGCCCCAAAAGTGTGCAGCGGTTTTGGAATAACGACATGCATAAACAAAACATCAGCCCTTGCGGAAGCGGGCGATCGCGCTGCGTTCGATCGCCGCGCAGGTGAGCTTGTCGAGGCTGAGCCGGTCGCGCAGCAGGCTGAGCAGCCGCAGCTCCTCCGCCTTGACCGAGAGATCGGCGGAGGCCACTTCGACCGCAAGCGCATAGGCCGTGTCGTAGAGTTTTGCCGGCAGGGTATCGCGTACGGTTTCGAGAACGACGTCGAGGCCCTCTGGCCCAGCCAGCAGCGCGGCGCAGTCGCGCGCGATCGGAATCAGTTTGTCGTCATCGAAATCCCTGAAAACCGGCAGGAAGCCGATCAGCTGACCGATCCTCTCCATCTCCTTGTCGTTCATGGTGCTGTCGACGGCCGACGCCATCACCATCACGTAGATCAGCGCATCATGGGCGGAAAGCGGCTTGTTCATCTCTGATTCCTTTTTGATCAGCCCAGATTAGGAATTGGCGGCGGCCTTTACAAGAGATCGGCAGCATCTCGCTCCGGCGGGCGGCCCGTCATTTGCGGCGCGGATCGCCGCCGTAAATGCCTTTCTGCGCCTGCTTCGCCTTCTCGGCGACGGCTGCAAGCAGCGAACCAGCCTCTGCTTCCGCCCAGCCGTTCTCGGCAAGCCATGCGCCGAGATCCTGCGTGCCGAGCCGGCAGGAGGCGATCGCCGTTCCCTGCCATTCAGCCGTGTCGAGATCGCAGGTGATGCTGCGGTTGCGCAAGAGCTGGCGCAGCGCCGTCTTCGCCAGCATGCCGCAGGGCCATTGCCGGCCTGCCGGCCCGCATATCCTGTCGGCCGGCGTGGGGACGATGCCGGCAAGCTGGAGCCTGCGCTCGCCGAAGGAAAGACTGCCGGCGTTCTCGACCAGCGGCCGCGACAGCTCCATCGCCTTTTTCTCGGCAGGACCTGCAGCTTGGCTGGATGCCGGCGCCGCTTGCGGGATAGTGGCGGGTTTGGGCGCCCTGCCACCAGGCGCCGCCGCTGGGGGCGGGACCGCCGGTTCCACCGAGCGGGCGATTATTTCGGCGCGTTCGTCGGATATCGTCGCCGCCGGTTCGGCGGTCTCGGAGGCAACATTCGGCGCAGCTGCCGCCGTCTCCTCTGCGGTTACGGTTTCTTCCCCTGCGGTGCCGCCGCGAAGTCTCGCTTCGCCTGCCATCAGAAGGCCGACCACCGCCGCCATCCCCGTGATACCTGTAAAGACGGCGGCAGGGCGCATGGAATATCTTCCTACTGGCTGGCCCAGATGATGCGGGCGATCCAATCGACATCGGCAAGATCGAGCGTGCGGTTGGGATGTTCGGGATTGAGCGACATCAGCTCGATCGACCGCGGGCTCCGGCGCAGCAGTACCTTGGCCATCACCTCGCCCGCGCATGTGCGCACGACGACGCGGTCATTGCGGCGCACCTGCGCCCCGGGCTCGACGATCAGCACATCGCCGTCGCGATAAAGCGGCATCATGCTCTCGCCCTGCACCTCCAGCGCATAGACGCCGGATCGTTGCGACGGGTTGGTCGGAAACTCCACCACGTCCCAGCCATGACCGGCCGGAAAGCCGCTATCGTCGAAGAAGCCGCCGGCGCCGGCCTGGGCGAAGCCGAGCAGAGGAATGGCGCTGCCTGGCCGGGGGCTGGTACGCTCGCCGAGCCGTTCTCCGGAAGAATCGTCAGCCGGCTGCATGAAGGCGAGAAACTGCTCCATGCTCGCCCCTGTCGCATCGAGCACCTTGGCGATCGATTCCGTCGACGGCCAGCGTAGCCGCCCATCGGCGGAGAGCCGTTTCGACTTGTTGAATGAGGTGGGGTCGAGTCCGGCGCGGCGCGCAAGACCGGATGGCGTCAGCTCGTGCCGTTCGGCAAGCCTGTCGATCGCCTCCCAGATCTGCTTGTGTGACAGCATACGCGCCCGATTCCGTGCAGCCTGTCTCAGGCCGCGCTTTAGAACAATTCCAGGAAAAGTGCGAAGCGGTTTTCCGTCCGGAATTGCGTAAATCCAAAAGGTTAGAGCGGCTCTGCGCTTCCATGAAAAGCTGAACCACTCCAGAGCGCCGTGCGTTCGTTCGCACGCACAAAGGGCGCTCTAACTCTTTAAATCTACACATCGGCCCGAAAATCATCGATTTTCGGGCCGATGCTGTAGCCGGACGGAATAGTAACCGACCGTGCGGCGCCCGTAAAGGTAAAGGAGGAATAAAATCCTGCTATCGGCAGTTTTGGCGGCCCTCAGGCCACCATCGCCATGTTGATCTTGCCGAGTTGGATGACCGCCTGCGTGCGGCTGTCGACATCGAGCTTCAGCAGGATCGCCGAGACATGCGCCTTGATCGTCGCTTCGGAGACGCCGAGTTCATAGGCGATCTGCTTGTTCAACAGGCCTTCGGCCAGCATGGTCAGCACCCGGCTCTGCTGCGGCGTCAGCGTGTGCAGACGATGGATCAGATCGGCGACGTCGGGATCCTGCTCCTGGCCGTCGCGATAGCTTTCCGGCGTGGCGATATCGCCGGCAAGCACCGTCTGGATGCTGCGACGGATGTCTTCGATGCCCGAGGATTTCGAGATGAAGCCGGAGGCGCCGAGTTCCAGCGCCCGGCGGATCGTCGTGGCGTCGTCGCTCGCCGAAACGATGATGATCGGCAGGCTGGCGAATTCGGCGCGCAACGCCATTAGGCCGGAAAAGCCGCTGACGCCGGGCATGGCGAGGTCGAGCAGCATCAGATCGGCGTCCGGATGGGCGCCGGCTGCGGTCCGCGCGGCCGCGAAATCGCCGGCTTCGATAATCGACTGGCGGCCTTCCATGCCGATGACCGCCTGGCGCAACGCATCGCGAAACAGCGGATGGTCATCCGCAATGATGATGGTCTGTTCCTGCATCGAAAACTCCCTCCCAAGAGTCCGATCACGCCGCATGCTGGCCGTCCCCTCGGCGTTGCATGCATGTTTTCTGAAATGACTATATCAGATCATGTCTTCTGCGGAAGAGAATTGGTTTTTTCCTCAGCCTGGAACTCCTTCACCATCCCCATGAAACTCTTCATCATCCGCTCCATGATGCTGATCGAGCGGTCGATCTCGGCGTCGCTTGGAAGCGCCCGCTGGATCAAGCCGGCCTGTTCCAGCTTGGTCACCCGCTCTGAAAGCCGGTCGAGCTCATCCTCATAGGCCGCCCGCTCATCGGCCGCCATACGGCAGACAAGGGCGCCGTCCTTGTCCTGGCAGATCGACATGGCGCCGGTCTGGCGGTCGAGCCGGACGAAATGGTCGCCGCTCTTCTCCAGCTGGAACCGGCCCGCATCGGCCTCGGCCGCCGCGGCCGCCAGCGGCAGGAGAACAGCGCCAAGTGCGAGAACCAAAATCTTCATCGTCTCATCCTCCGGATTTTGCCTGGCTGGCCGTGCTTTTTAAGTGCCGGGGCGTGGACATCGCCGCCTCTTTCCGGCAAAGCGCTCATGACCCAAGGACCAGCAATCGCGAGGCCATGATGACCGTGACACCGACCCTTTACAAGATCGTGACGGAGACCCTCTGGCAGCAAGCCAGACAAAGCGGTGTTTTTCATGGCGCCGGCATCGATCTCAAGGATGGCTTCATCCATTTCTCGACGGCCGACCAGGTGAAGCAGACCGCGGCTCTGCATTTTTCCGGCCAGCCCGGCCTGATGCTGGTCGCCGTCGACGGCAGCGGTTTCGGTGACAAGCTGATCTTCGAACCCTCTCGCGGCGGCGATCTCTTCCCGCATCTTTATGCCGATCTGCCGCTGGCCGCCGTGCTTTGGGAGGCGCCGCTGCCGCTCGATGACAACGGCGTTCATACATTCCCGGAGCTTACGCCATGATCGATCCCTTCAAGCGCGTCGCCCGCAGGGGTCTCTTCCTGTTCGATCCGGAAACGGCGCACGGCATGTCGATCGCCGCGCTGAAGTCGGGTCTCGTACCCGCCTGCCGGATCACTCCCGATCCGCGCCTTCGCCAGACCGTCGCCGGCCTCACCTTCGAAAACCCGCTCGGCATGGCGGCCGGTTACGACAAGAATGCCGAGGTGCCCGAAGCGCTGCTGAAGCTCGGCTTCGGTTTTACCGAGATCGGCACGGTGACGCCGAAGCCGCAATCCGGCAATCCGCGCCCGCGCATTTTCCGCCTGGTCGAGGATGAGGGCGTCATCAACCGCCTCGGTTTCAACAATGAAGGCCATGAGGCCGCCTTCGGGCGCCTCGTCGCGCTGAAGGGCAACGGCATCGTCGGCGTCAATATCGGCGCCAACAAGGACAGCGACGATCGCATCGCCGACTATGTCGCCGGCATCCGCCGCTTCCATTCCGTCGCGCGTTATTTCACCGCCAACATCTCTTCGCCGAACACGCCTGGCCTGCGCGACCTGCAGGCGCGCGAAAGCCTTGCAGCGCTGCTTTCGGCGGTGCTGGCGGCGCGTGACGAGATGGCGCAGAAATCCGGCCGGAAGATCCCGGTCTTTCTGAAGATCGCCCCTGACCTGACCGAGGAAGGCATGGATGATATCGCCGCGGAAGCGCTCTCACATGCGCTTGACGGGCTGATCGTCTCCAACACGACGCTGTCGCGCGACGGTCTCAAGGACCAGCGACAGGCGAAGGAGGCGGGCGGCCTTTCCGGCGTGCCGCTGTTTGAAAAATCGACGGCGGTGCTTGCCCGGATGCGCAAGCGCGTCGGCCCTGATCTGCCGATCATCGGCGTCGGCGGCGTCTCCTCGGCCGAAACCGCGCTGGAAAAGATCAGGGCCGGCGCCGATCTCGTCCAGCTCTATTCCTGCATGGTTTATGAAGGTCCTGGCCTGCCCGGCGATATCGTCCGCGGTCTTTCGGCGTTGATGGACCGCGAAAAGGCCGGCTCGATCCGCGCGCTGCGCGACAGCAGGCTGGATTACTGGGCGGCGCGGAAGGTCTGATCGGCCCGCGGCCTGACCAGCATGGCGAGGAAGAAGCCGCGGAACAGCAGGAAGGCGTTCATGCCAAGCCACAAACCGTGATTGCCGAAGAGCGGCACTAAGACGGCGAGCATGGCCAGGTAGCCGGCAAAGGACATCAGCATGCGGTTGCGCATGTCGACCGACCATGTCGCGCCGATGAAGACGCCGTCCATCAGGAAGGCGAGCGCCCCCGTCAATCCGGTAATGGCAGCCCAGGGCAGATAGGTCTCGGCCGCCTGCCGCACCTCCGGCGAAGCGGTCAGCACCGAGATCAGCCAAGGGCCGGCGAGGAAGAAGAAGGCGGAAACGAGCGCCGCCAATCCGAACGACCAGAAGGTCGTCAGCTTCAACCCGCGGTCGAAGGCCGGCCGATAGCCCGCGCCGATCGCCCGGCCTGTGATCTGCTCGGCGGCATTGGCAAGCCCGTCGAGATAGTAGCCGGACAGCAGGAAGAAATTCATCAGGACGGCATTGGCGGCCAGTGTCACCGCCCCGAAGCCGGTGCCGATCCGCGTCATGATCGTGAAGGCGCCGATCAGCACGAATGTGCGGATCAGAATATCTCGGTTGAGGGCGAAAAGCTCCGCCAGGCGATGCCGGGAGAAGATCTCGGCCCACACCGGCCGCTCCGCCTTGGCAAAGCCGCTGAGCACGATGAAGAGTCCGGCGATAGCCCCGACCGTTTCGCCGGCCATGGTTGCCCAGGCGACCCCGGCCACGCCCCAGCCGAGCGACAGGCCGAGATAGATGGAAAGCAGGATATTGATGCCGTTGATCAGTGCCTGCAGCAGCAGGCCGACGGTGCCCTGTCCGCGCCCGAGCACGAAGCCGAGAATGGCGTAATTCGCCAGCGCTGCAGGCGCTGCCAGCATGCGGATCGAGAAATAGGTGCCGGTCGCCCCGGCAATCGCCCCTTCCGCGCCCATCAGCCGCAATCCCGCCGCCTCGAGCAGCGGCGAAAGACAGAGCAGCGCCAGCCCGCAGCCAAGTGCTGATATCAGCGCTCGCCAGAAGACAGCCTGCTGCTCGTGCCGATCGCGCCGTCCATAGGCCTGCGCCGTCAGGCCCGTCGTCGAGGCGCGCAGAAAGTTGAAACTGCCGAGGATCAGATCGAAGAGCATCGCGCCGATCGCCAGCCCCGCCAGTGCTTCCGCATCGCCCATATGGCCAACGACGGCGGTGCTCGTCAGCCCGAGCAGCGGCGTTGTCATGAAGCCGAGCGTCATCGGAACGGCGATCGACAGCACCAGCCGGTGCGTCACGTCGAAAGCGAGGATGTTGTTGCTGCGCGTATCCATGACCTGCCTCATATCGAGGCGGAATCGCCTCGGCTGGAAAGCACCATGGCCCAATAGGGCAGGTTTCTGGAAGACGTATTATGGGCGACTGCGACGCCGAGGCCGTCATAACGACCGAGCATGTTTTCCAGGTGATGCGGCGAATTGATCCAGGCCGTCACCACGGCGTCGACGCTTTGCTGGCCGGAAGCAATGTTCTCGGCCGCCGGCAACCGGACGCCGCTCGCCTTGACGCGGGCGCCGAAACTGTCGGTCATGCCCATCAGATGCGCCATCTTGCCGGCGCTCGCCATGCGCTTGGCCTGGAAAAGGGCGGCCGTCTGCGCCGCCGGATCGACCTCAAGCGGCGGCAGGCCGTTCTTCGCCCGCAACTGGTTGACGAGCGGCAGCACGGTCGTCGTCTCGTCCTCGCCGTTCGAGGGCGTGCCGGCAATTTTCGGCGTCGTGGTGCAGCCGGCGATGCCGGCGGCGAGTGCAAGTCCGGAGAGGGTGAGCAGGCTGCGCCTGGAAAGATCGATTGATGTCATGTTACCGGCGATAGCTGAAAAGGCGAAGGATGACGAAAAGCGGGATGACGATCGTCGCCCCGAGGAGCAGATAGTCGCCGACACGCCCGAGCGCTGCAAAGCCCCGGTGCCAGAGTTCCAGGATGAAGTCGCGGAATCCATAGATGATGTTCCACGGCGTCAGGCCGAACACGGTCATGACGAATCCGACGATCAGCGACACCACGACGAGTTTAATCAATGTGCGGCCGAGCGAATCGCCGAGGAACCTGTTCACTTGATCGGACATGCGCCATCTCCTGTTTGCCCCATGGAATAAGGTCGCGGCGCAACGCCCGCAAGCCCTTTCCGGAATTGGCCGCTTCGCCTCTGAAATAGGACTTGAGTTTTTTTGTGGCCGCCGCCAAATGCCAGCGAAACGATAGGTCCGTCATGCAATCCCACCAGCTTTCCTCAGGCGATGTCATCGCCGACCGCCGCGCCGACTATGCCAGGATGCTCGAAGAAGGCGGCGAGGCGGAGGCAGCGGCCGAGTTGATGGAACAGGCGCTCGAACTCGCGCCTGCCTGGGCCGCCGGCTGGTATCGGCTCGCCGCCTATCTGGAAAAGGCGGGCAGGGGGGAAGCCGCCATCGAGGCCTATCGCCGGACGGTCATCCTCGATCCCGAGGACATATTCGGCGCCACCCTCAAGCTTGCCCTTCTCGGCCACGCTGCGATCCCCGACCGGCCGCCGAGCCGCTATGTCGAGCGCCTGTTCGACGACTATGCCGATCGATTCGACACCGCCCTCGTCGACCGGCTCGATTACAGCGTTCCGCAAAAGCTTGCGGCCCTCGTCGCTTCCACCGACAGGCGTTACGAATACGCCGTCGATCTCGGCTGCGGCACCGGCCTGCTCGGTCCGGAGATCCGCGCTCTCGCCTGCCGCCTCGAAGGCTTCGACCTGTCGCAGAACATGCTGGCCAAGGCTGCGGAGAAACGGGTCTACGATTACCTCGCCCAGGCCGATCTGTCGCTGGCGCCCGATCGCTCCGGCCTGTTCGATGATGCCGGGCGCCGCCGCGCCGACCTCGTGACCGCAGCCGACGTGCTGATGTATCTCGGCAACCTCGAGAGCGTCTTTGCAATCGTCGATGAACTCGCCGCTGCCGGTGCGGATTTTGCCTTTTCCGTCGAGGATGCCGGAGACGGCTTCCATCTCGCCCCGTCGCTGCGTTATGCCCATTCGGAAGCCTATGTGAGGCAGCTGCTTTCCCGCCACGGCTTCGAAATCCTCAGGATCGTCAAGGCGGTCATTCGCAAAGATGGCGGAAAACCGGTTTCCGGCATTCTGTTCCTTACGCGCAAGGCTGCATGAGCGAACATTTCTTGCGATTTTTTAATAGGTCAGCATTGCTTACCTATTTTGCTTGATCGCAATGGCAAAAGGCTGATATTGCATTGATATCCGCCAACAGCGCGGCGATACAGGCCGGACCCGCCGGCTCATTTCACATGAGAAAAGCGTCACCGCCGTCAGGAGTTCCTCCGAGGCGTTCGCGAACTCGTCTGCCGTGGAGACTGAGATATGACACAGCGCATCAATGCCCTTGGCGTCTGGAATACCAGCGCGACGCGCCATACGCCGATCGAAGATGTGCAGGGTATCTTCTCCGGCAGCCTGATTGCCGCGCTCGGCCTCTATGTGCTCGCCAGTGCCGGCTTTCTCACCGGCAGCACCGCCGGTGTCGCCTTCCTGCTGCACTATGCCTTCGGCGTCAATTTCGGCCTCGCCTTCTTCCTGCTCAACCTGCCGTTCTTCTATCTCTCCTGGAAGCGCCTCGGCATGGTCTTCACCCTCAAGACCTTTATCGCCATCGGCCTGACCTCGGTGCTATCAGACGTGCAGTCACGCTTCTTTTCGATTTCGATTATCCACCCGGCCTGGGCCGCACTCCTCGGCGGTCTGCTGCTCGGCTTCGGCCTGCTGGCGCTCTATCGCCACCGCGCCAGCCTCGGCGGCGTCGGCATTCTCGGCATCTATCTGCAGGAGCGCTTCGGCATCCGCGCCGGCCTCGTCCAGCTCGCCATCGACCTATGCGTCCTCGCCGCCGCCTTCTTCGTCACCACGCCGCCCATCGTCTTCTATTCGGTCCTTGGCGCCATCGTCCTCAACCTCTTCGTCGCCATCAATCACCGCGCTGATCGTTATATTGCGCTGTAAGGGGCGCTGCCTCATCCTCAAGAAAAGTCCCCTCCCCAACCCCTCCCCACAAGGGGGAGGGGCTTATATGCCGCTCTCGTTGCTTTCTATTTCACTCTTGCATCCGCAGAAGGCTGACGTTTGTCTCAGTTGGTGCAACACGTTAGCCCTCCCCCTTGTGGGGAGGGGTTGGGGAGGGGTCTTTTTCTTGGCACGCCACGACCAAACTCAAACCTTACAAATCGGTAACCCATTCTAAATAAATCGTAACTTGCCTCAGATCAGCCCCGGCGCGACACTCCTGTCGCGCCGGATTTGATGAGGTGAATCATGTCAGATTTGGAAAAACTCGTAAGACGCCGCATGCAGGAAGAATACGCCAAGGGCGCTTCCGCAGAGGAAATTACCAAGGTCGTCCGCGACATATTCAACAGCATCGACCTCTCGGACAATGGGTCTGAAGCCGTTGCCGCCCGGCCCGCTGCGGATCACGATTGACCTGATATCGACCGACCCGAGATCTTCGGGTCGGTTTCGTCAATATCGATTACGCGGCTTTCGTCACCTGATCGACGGGATGCTGAGAGCGGAAGCCGACCGCAAGCCGGTTCCAGATATTGATCGCACCAATCGCCACCGTGATCTCGGTCATCTCCTTCCCGGAGAAATGCGCCTTCAGCGCCTCGTAATCTGCGTCCGGCGCGCCTGTCTTGGCGATAGTAGTCACCGCGTCGACCCAGCCGAGCAGGGCCCTTTCGCGCGCATCATAGACCGGCGATTCCCGCCAGACGCACATCAGGTTGATCCATTGTTCGCTGAGTCCGTCATGGCGGGCTTCCTTCACATGCATATCGACGCAGTAGGCGCAACCGTTGATCTGAGAGGCGCGCAGCTTGATCAAATGGATGAAGCGGCGCTCCAGCCCGGAAGACTGGACATATTGTTCGAGCGCGACGACGGCTTTGTAGGCATCCGGAGCGGCTTTGGCGAAATTGAAACGCGGTTGCATGTCTTTCTCCTGTGTTGTGGCTCAACGAGCCGTTTTGCGTTCATGGATTTCAAGGAAGGCGCAGCCTCGGGCTGCGATCGATCCGTCGTCGAGGGCGGCGAGTTCGATGCCAAGATCGGCAATGCTGGTCTTGGCGAGTTCGGCCCGGTAGACCCGCTCGGCCCGCAGCATCGCCGCGCTGATGTTGCAGGGCGTAGCGAAGAAGCGGTCGGAGACCGGGTTCGGTCCGCGCTGGCGGATTTCCGCGCAGCGAAAGGCCGGCGCCGGCCCTTCGACGGCGAGCAGAATATCGAGCAGCGAAATCTCCGCCGGCGCCTTCGCCAGCCGATAGCCGCCCTTCGGCCCGGGCACGGTATCGAGGATGCCGGCGCCCGACAGCGCCTGCAGATGTTTGAGCAGGTAGCTCGTCGAAACGCCGTGGAATTCCGCCAGCGCGGCGGCCGACAGCACGCCGCCTTCGGAGAGGCCGGAGAGCATGGCGACGCTGTGAATGGCCTGCTCGACTCCATCGCTCATTTTCATCGACGCCGTCTCCTCAATTCATGGATAAAATATATCCACGATTATGCGTGCTGTCAACGGCGTCTCGCTGGGCACTTGTCTTTATCCCTGCGCCGGATAGAAAACGGCAAAGCCGACAGGGGAACATCATGACATCCAACGCCTTCGCAGGCCTTCTGAATTCCAGCGCCGATCGCCATTCGCTGTTCGACGATGCGCAGGGCATCGTCGCCGGCAGCATGCTCGCCGTGCTCGGCGTCACGCTGCTTTCCGGCGCGGGGCTGCTGGCCGGCGGCACCGCGGGGCTTGCGTTCCTCGTTCATTACGCCACGGGGATAAGTTTCGGTCTCTGCTTCTTTGCGGTAAACCTGCCCTTCTATTATATCGCCTTCCGCCGTCTGGGGCCTGCCTTCACTATCAAGACCTTCGTCGCGATCGGGCTGACCTCGGTCCTGTCCGAATTCGTGCCCGGCTTCATCGGCTTGACGCATGTCCATCCGGTTGCCGGAGCGCTCTTCGGCGGCCTCGTCATTGCGGCCGGCATGCTGGCGCTCTTCCGCCACCGGGCCAGCCTCGGCGGCATCGGCATCCTCGCCCTCTATATTCAGGATCGCTTCGGCTGGCGCGCCGGCCTCGTCCAGCTCGGCTTCGACGGCATCGTGCTGGCGCTTTCCTTCTTCGTCGCCAGCCCCTTCATCATCGCCTGTTCGGTGCTCGGCGCCGTCGTGCTCAACCTGACGCTCGCCATCAATCACCGCAAGGACCGCTATATCGCGATGTGAGCGCGCGGACGCTCTTCTTTTTCCCTATTATTTCACTACCTTCAGGGCGTGGACCAGATCGATTCCGAAGCCAGCGCCCAGCTTCCTGCCACCTTTACCCGCTGGTTTGCGGAAAAGGGCTGGCGTCCGCGCGCCCATCAGCTGGAGCTGCTTGCCCGCGCCGAAGCCGGCGAAAGCACGCTGCTGATTGCGCCGACCGGCGCCGGCAAGACGCTGGCTGGTTTCCTGCCGTCGCTCACCGATCTCACCCGCCGCGGCCGCATTCCGCCCGGCTCCGCCTTCACCGGCATCCATACGCTCTATGTCTCGCCACTGAAGGCGCTGGCGATCGATATCGAGCGCAACCTGATGAAGCCGGTCGGGGAGATGGGCCTGCCGGTCACGGTGGAAAACCGCACCGGCGATACGCCGAACGCCAAGCGCCAGCGCCAGAAGCTCAGCCCTCCGGATATTCTGCTGACGACGCCCGAACAGGTCGCCCTGCTGCTGGCGAACCGCGAGGCCGAGCGCTTCTTCAAGGACCTGAAATATGTCGTACTCGACGAGCTGCATTCGCTCGTCACCTCCAAGCGCGGCCATATGCTGTCGCTCGGCCTTGCCCGTCTGCGCCGCCTTGCCCCCGATCTGAAGACGATCGGCCTGTCGGCAACCGTCGCCGAGCCGATGGATCTGCAGAAATGGCTGGTCGCCCAGGAGGAGGGGAAAGAGCATCATGCCGGCCTCGTCGTCGTCGAAGGCGGCGCCAAGCCCGATATCTCGATCCTGTCGACCGACGAGCGCATTCCCTGGGCCGGCCATTCCGCCAAATATGCCATTCCGGATGTCTATCGGCAGCTCCTCGACCACCAGACGACGCTGCTCTTCGTCAATACCCGCAGCCAGGCCGAAATGCTGTTTCAGGAACTCTGGACAATCAATGACGACAATCTGCCGATCGCGCTCCACCACGGTTCGCTCGATGTCGCGCAGCGCCGCAAGGTCGAGGCGGCGATGGCCGAAAACCGGCTGCGCGCCGTTGTTGCCACCTCGACGCTCGATCTCGGCATCGACTGGGGCGATGTCGATCTCGTCATCCATGTCGGCGCGCCGAAGGGCGCCTCGCGTCTTGCCCAGCGCATCGGTCGCGCCAATCACCGCATGGACGAGCCCTCGAAGGCGATCCTCGTGCCGGCCAACCGGTTCGAGGTGATGGAGTGCCAGGCCGCCCTCGACGCCAATTATATCGGCGCCCAGGACACGCCGCCCGTCGGCCGCGGCGCGCTCGATGTGCTCGCCCAGCACGTGCTCGGCATGGCCTGCGCCGAGCCTTTCGACATGCTGGAACTCTACGACGAAGTCACCAGCGCCTCACCCTATGCCGATCTCAGCTGGGAGACCTTCGAGCGCGTCGTCGATTTCGTCGCGACCGGCGGTTATGCGCTGAGGACTTACGAGCGCTACGCCCGCATCCGCAAAACCAAGGAGGGGCGCTGGCGCGTCTCCAATCCTGCTGTCGCCCAGCAATACCGCCTCAACCTCGGCACGATCGTCGAAAGCCCGATGCTGAACATCCGCATGGTCAAGCGCGGCGAGGGCGGCAGGATCGGCCGCGGCGGCGCGACGCTGGGGAAGGTCGAGGAATATTTCCTCGAGCAATTGTCGCCGGGCGACACCTTCATTTTTTCCGGCAAGGTGCTGCGCTTCGAGGGCATCCGCGAAAACGAATGCCTCGCCTCGCAGGCCTTTTCCCTCGATCCGAAGATCCCCTCCTATGCCGGCGGCAAATTCCCGCTGTCGACCTATCTCGCCGAACAGGTGCGGGCGATGATCGCCGATCCCGACCGCTGGCGCCACCTGCCGGATCAGGTGCGCGACTGGCTGTCGTTGCAGACCGACAAGTCGATGCTGCCGAAGCGCGACGAGTTCCTGATCGAAACCTTCCCGCGCGGCAGCCGCGGCTACATGGTCGCCTATCCCTTCGAAGGCCGTCTCGCCCACCAGACGCTCGGCATGCTGCTTACCCGCCGGCTGGAGCGGGCCGGCGCCAAGCCGCTCGGCTTCGTCGCCACCGATTACTCGCTGGCCGTCTGGGGCCTCGAAGATATGGGGCTGATGATCGCCAATGGCCGCCTCAGCCTCTCCGATCTCTTCGACGAAGATATGCTGGGCGACGATCTCGAGGCCTGGCTCGCCGAATCTTTCCTTTTGAAGCGTACCTTCCGCAATTGCGCCGTGATTGCAGGCTTGATCGAGCGCCGCCATCCGGGCAAGGAAAAGAGCGGCCGCCAGATCACCGTCTCGGCCGACCTGATCTATGACGTGCTGCGCAGCCATGAGCCGGACCACATCCTGCTGCAGGCAACGCGCCAGGATGCGGCGACGGGGCTTTTGGATATCAGCCGTCTTGGCGATATGCTGATGCGAATCAGGGGCCACATCACCCATCGCCCGCTCGACCATATTTCCCCGCTCGCCGTGCCGGTGATGCTGGAGATCGGACGGGAGGCGGTGCCCGGCGAGGCTCACGATGCGCTATTGGCCGAGGCGGCGGACGATCTGATCGCCGAAGCTTTGGCATGACGACGACTGGGAAGAACACGATCGTGATGAACCGCCTGGCGCTGGCGCGCAACATATCCGGATTGGCTGCGATCCCCGGCATTGAGACATCGGTGAACGGTATTGCCGCCCTCTGCGATCCGCTCGGCGCCCTCTATCTGCCGGATGCCGGTCTGCTCGTCGTCTCCGACCTGCATTTGGAGAAAGGCGCGGCCTTCGCCCGCCGCGGCATGATGCTGCCGCCCTATGACACGCTGGCGACCCTGACCGTGCTGGCCGCTGTCATCTCCCGCTACGATCCGAAGCTCGTCGTCTCGCTCGGCGACAATTTCGACGACCGCATCGGCTCCGCGCATCTGCCGGAAAACTTCCGCGCTCTGATCGTCGGCATGGCGCGCGGCCGCGAATGGATCTGGGTCAATGGCAATCACGATCCCGATGGCGTCGTCGATCTGCCCGGCGCTTCCGTCGACGAGGTGCGTTATGCCGGCCTGACCTTCCGCCACGAGCCGAGAAACGGCTTGCAGAGCGGCGAGATCGCTGGCCATCTTCATCCTTCGGCGACCGTGCGCCGCCGGGAACGATCCATCCGCCGTCCCTGTTTCGCCACCGACGGCGCCCGCCTCCTGATGCCGGCCTTCGGCGTCATGAGCGGCGGTCTCGACCTCGGCCATCAAGCGATGACAGGCCTTTTCGACAAGGAATCGCTGATCGCGCATCTGTTGGGACGCGATCGGATCTATTCGGTCCGGTACGGGAATTTGCGTGGGTAGCGTCTGTCCTCGATGGGGCGTGCCACACGGCACCCGTTGAACTCAATCACACCCCTGCAATTGCTGCTGATATGTTCCCGCCATTCGCGCGAACTTCTGCGCCGTCTGCTGCAATTGCCCGTTCGAGCGCCAGTCGCCGCGCTTGTATCCCGTCGGCCCGGAATAATAGGCAAGATAGAGGTTATAGGCATCGTTCAGTGGAATGCCGGTGTCCACGCTGTTCTGGTAATGATACCAGCCGATGAAATCGATGGCGTCGGTAAAATTCGTCCGCCGCGCCGCCCAGTTCCCCGTCTGCGACTGATAGTGATCCCATGTCCCGTCGAGCGCTTGCGAATAGCCGTAGGCCGTCGACGGCCGGGTCCAGGGAATGAAGCCGAAGAGCTTGGTGCGCGGCGGCCGCGCATAGGGCTGGAAGCCGGATTCGGTGTACATCGTCGCCATCAGGATCGGTACGGGCACGCCGTATTTCTTCTCCGTCCGCTCGGCCGCCCTCTGCCAGCTGGAGAAAAGCCCTTCGCGCTGATCGAAGACGGCGCAGATGTTCCTCGTCTGCTTCGGCGCCGTCGCGCAGCCGGCAAGCAGCGCGAGACCCACGGCGGTCAGAACGATACGAGTACGCATAACAGAACCTCTCGTTTCCGAGAGATTACTAACTCGTAAATGTTAAAAAGCGGTTTTTAGTCGAATACGAGCTTTTCCGAAGGGCCATTATGAAAACCCCTCCCCACGAGGGGAGGGGTTAATGCGCTGCGCCAACTGGGCAGACGTCAGCCTTTCCGCGGATGCAAGGGTGAAATGGAAAGCAGCGGCGGCGGCATATAAGCCCCTCCCCCTTGTGGGGAGGGGTTGGGGAGGGGTTTTCACAACCAGGAACTAGACAGCCATGAGCCACAGCCGGTACGACCTGACGGGCTCGTAGCGCAGGATCACTGCGCCGCTTTGCGTGGTCGCGGATTCAATGAGCTTCAACGGCACTTGGGCCTCATTTGCTTTGAAAAGCGGATTGCCGCCGCCGAGAATGACCGGCACCACGCAGACTCTGATCTCATCGATGAGGTTGGCCCTCAGCAGGCTGTCGGCCAGCGCGGCGCTGCCGAAGATGAAGATCGTCTTGCCGTCCTCCTGCTTCAGCCTGGTCAATTCGGGGATCGGATCGCTGACGATACGGGCATTGTTCCAGCCAGGATCGGTCATCGTTCGAGAGACGGCGATCTTGGCGATGCCGTTCATATAGGATTTGATCTTGTCTTCGTCCTCGGCTGTCGGCCAGTAGGCGGCCATGCCCTCATAGGTCTTGCGGCCGAAGACCAGGAGATCGCCTTCCTCGCCGAACTGCTCTGCATAGCGCTTGAGCTCTGGCCCCCAGGCGAGATTGTGGAAGTCGATCTCCCACGGTTTCGTTCCCTCGAAATAGCCATCAAGCGTCATCAGGTTCCAGACGACAAGCTTCCGCATTTCATCCTCCTCGGGTAAAACTGCTTTCAATAAGCAACTGGTTTACGATAGTACAACTGATTGCGATATGCAAGTGGTGCAAGGGGGGAGACGGGCTGCCGACAAGAAGTTCCGGCGCTTGACTCTTCTAGGTCAATTGTCCTAACACCTAGGTCAATCGACCTACGAGTCGTGGCTTCGCGGACAAAAGGGAGAATAAAAATGGTTGCTGCGGCCACCCGACAGCAGATTGTCGAAGCAGCCGACAGGCTTTTCTACGAGGGGGGCTTCGAAGCGACGTCCTTTGCCGACATTGCGGGAACAGTCGGACTCTCGCGAGGCAATTTTTATTATCACTTCAAGACGAAGGACGAGCTTCTCGATGCGGTGATCACCCATCGCCTCCTCAAAACCAGGTCAATGCTCGATGGGTGGGAAGCGAAAGCCGAGGCACCTGACGAGCGCATTCTCAGCTTCATCAATCTCCTCATCGTGAATCAGACGAAGATCATGGCGCACGGTTGCCCGGTCGGCACGCTTTGCGGCGAACTCGCCAAGCTCGATCATATTGCCAAGAGCCGTGCTGCCGAACTTTTCGATCTGTTTCGCCATTGGCTCTCACGTCAATTCAGTGCGTTTGGCCGCGAGGCTGAAGCCGATGCGCTTGCCATGCACATTCTGATGCGAAGCCAAGGGGTCGCGACGCTTGCGGCCGCCTATCGCGACGAAATCTTTGTTCGAAATGAGGTGGAAAACATGCGCGCGTGGCTGGTGGCGCAGCGGCCCGGAACCCCCGTCTTTCCCGAAACCCATTCCCGACAGCATTCCTAAAGGAGCCCTTGGATGTTTTTCGTTACGCTGAAGTTTTCTGATGACAAGGCCAAAGCGCCCGTTCTGATGGAGGCGCACAATGCCTGGCTCAAACGCGGCTTCGACGATGGGATTTTTCTTCTCGCCGGCGGCCTTCAGCCGAGCGCAGGTGGAGCGGTCGTCGCTCACAACACCTCGCGCGCCGAACTCGAAACCCGGATTCGGCAGGATCCTTTTGTAGCGGAAGGCGTCGTCAGCGCCGATATTCTGGAAATTGCCCCCGCCCGCGTCGATGAGCGGCTCGCCTTCCTGAAGACATAAGACAAGGGCGCGATGATTTGCAGTCGGCGCCGGATCATTCCTTGCGGAAGATCAGGCTGGCCCCCCAGCCGGTGACGACGGCGAGCGCCACGGCCGCAAAGCCGTAGAGGATTGGCTGATCATGGGCCGCATCGGTGATCGTCTGTTCGATGCCCGTCTTGATGACGCGCAGCGGCAGCGATTTATCGGTAATGAGATTGCCGCTCTTGAAGAGATAGGCGCGCACCGTGTGCACCCCGTTCGGAATATTTGCCGGCAGGCGCAGGCTCGCCTTGAAGAGGTTCGATGAAACGAACCGCACGCCGCTCGGGTTGCGGTCATAAAGCGCGCCGCCCTGCTGCAGCCGCAGGAAAGCCTGACGGAACTCGCCGAGATTGCTGCCGTCGCCGACGAAGCCGACCGGCGTCAGCGGAATGTGGTCGATGCCGATCCCCTGATCGGTCAGTTCGAGCGGCGTCGTCAGGTCGTCGATCATGCGCGAGCTCGACATCGAATAGGAATGCGGCACGGCCTCGAAAGTCATCGAGCGCCTGTTGACCCAGATGCCGAAGACGCGTTCCTTCTTGCGCACCGTTGCGTCCTCGCGCGGGCCTTCCAGCACCACCACCACGTCATACTGGCCAATGGCGAGCAGCAGCTGGTCGGTGTTCGAGAGCGCCCCGAAGATCGTCAGATCCGCGCCATGGAAATCCGAAGTGATGGCGATTTCGCTGGTCGACGTGCCGATCTCAAGGCCTTCGCGCACCGCTTCCGTTGCCTGCCCCGGCAGCCACTGCGCCCCGGCAACCGCCGGCAGCAGACACAGGAACAGGAGGATCGAGGCAAGCAGGCGCATCAGTTGCCGGTCCCCATCACCACCGAATAGACGTCCGCCGGGGTGACCACCAGTGCGATCGCCAGACGCAGGCCGACAGCCAGCACCAGCAGGCCGAGCAGCGCGCGCAGCTGTTCGCCGCGCAGCTTCTGGCCGACGCGCACGCCGTATTGCGCCCCGACGACACCCGCCACCATCAGGATGAAGGCAAGCACGATGTCGACTGAGAAGTTCGTCGCCGCCTGCACGATTGTCGTATAGGCGGTCACGAAAATGATCTGATAGAGCGAGGTGCCGACCACGACATTGGTCGGGATGCGCAGGAGGTAGATCATTGCCGGCACCATGATGAAGCCGCCGCCGACACCCATGATCGAGGTCAGGATGCCGATCGCAAAGCCGAGCGCAATGATCGGAATGACGCTGAGGAAAATCTTCGATTTCTTGAAGCGCACCTTGAGCGGCAGCTTGTGCACCCAGTGCTGGTGGCCCGGCCTGCGCGGTACGGGCGGCTCATTGCGTGCCGCCCGCCGCATGGCATTGATGCTTTCGAGCAGCATCAGCCCGCCAACCGTGCCGAGGAAGACGACATACATCAGCGAGATGATCAGATCGAGCTGGCCGATGGCCCGCAGCAGCGAGAAGATCCAGATGCCGACGGTCGCCCCTGAAAGACCGCCGAACAGAAGCACCGTGCCGAGCTTGACGTCGAGCGTGCCGCGCCGGAAATGGGTGATCGCACCTGAAATCGACGACGCCACGACCTGGTTGGCACCGGTGGCGACGGCGACGACGGGCGGGATGTTGTAGAAGATCAATAGCGGGGTGATGAGAAAACCGCCGCCGACGCCGAACATTCCAGACAGGAATCCGACGGCCGCCCCCATGCCGAGAATGATGAAGATGTTCACCGACAATTCTGCGATTGGCAGATAGATTGTCACAACCGACCCCGAATGATGACCGCTCCTGCCGGGCGGTTCCTGTGTCCCCGTTCGAATGCACACCATACTGTGAAATCGTTGCCAGAGGCTTTCGATCGGCCCTGATGGATGGAGATCGATGGCAGGAGATTCGGCGATGCGCGGATCGATATGTCCGGCATAATCGGGCTTTTTTCAGGTTTTGTGACGACGGTTGGAAAAATTCGGAAAAGCTTGCGGCAAAGCGCCGCGAAGCCGGTGAAGACCCCTCCCCAACCCTCCCCACAAGGGGGAGGGACTATGCGCGGCACCGCCCCACAGCAACATCAACGTTCCCGCGGATGAAACCGTGAAAGAGATAACGTCGGCGCGGCATTCAAGCCCCCCCTTTGTGGGGAGGGGTCTTCACCGGCGGCTCGACCTCCGTCGACGTGCCTCAGATCGCCTTGGCGACTTGCTTGTTGCGTTCGAGCAGCGCCTTCACGGTCGCGTCGCTCACCTTGCCGTCCGGCTCCTGGCCGATCGACTTCTGGAAGCTCTTGATCGCTGCGACGGTTTTCGCCCCCATTTCGCCGTCCGGCACGCCGGCGTCGAAGCCGTTATTGTTGAGGATCGCCTGGATGTTGCGGATCGCCTTCTTCATGTCGACGGTTGCCGTCTTCATGCCCGTGCCGGCCCATTCGTCGGGAATGTCGATGCCGTTGGCGCGATGGTCGAGCGGTTCCGGCTTCCAGAGATCGGCCTTGGCGCGCGCCCGTTCGAGCTGGTCGGGCTTCATCGCTTTGGCCACTTCGTCCCGCTTCTGCGCTGCATCCTTGTCGCCGGCCTTGGCGGCGATCGCGAACCACTTGTAGGATTCTTCCAGATCCGCCGGAACGCCGTTGCCCCTCGCGCAGAGGATTGCCAGGTTGAACTGGCTGTCGGTGATGCCGAGATCGGCGGCCTTGGTAAACCACGAGGCCGCCGTCGCATAATCCTGCTGGCCGAGCGCGCCGGAGGCGTAGAGGACGGCGAGATTGTGCATGGCGCTGGCATTGCCCTGGTTCGCCGCCTGCTCGTAGAAGCCCTTCGCCTTGGCGATGTCGCGTTCGACGCCGTTGCCCTTCTCATACATGCTGCCGAGCCGGTATTGTGCCGGCGCAAAGCCCTTGTCGGCCGAAAGCTCGTACCAGCCCGCGGCCTGTTTCTGATCGACGCTCATACCGTTGCGGCCGTCCGAATAGCGCGCGCCGATCTCGAACAGCGCCAGCGCATCGCCGCCCTGCGCCGCATCGGCAAGTGATTTCGGCTGCACGGTGTCGGGAATGGTGATCGCTGCCTGCGGCCCGGGCCCCGCTGCGATCGGGCTGTTCGCAGTGAAGCTCGACGTTTCCTGCGTTGCGACGGACGAACCGGCGGGGGCAAAGGTTGCAGCCCCTTCGCCGTCGAGCGGCATCGCATCGGTCAGATGATCGCCGGCGGCAGGCGGGGTTGTTTCCGGCTGCGCCTGATCGGTGGCCGGCGCGCTCGTCGTTGCAGCGGCGTTCATATCGGCAGCGCCGGTGTCCGGCTGGGCGGGTGTCGCCTCAGGTGGGACCGGCTGCGGGTTGTCCATTGCCCCCGTCAGTACCGAGACCTCCGCCGGCGACTGCGGCGCCGGCTCGCCACTCGTCAGCGTCCGGGCCAGCGGAAAGGCCATGATGGCGAGCAGCACGGCGCCGACGGCGAGAAGGATCGGCCGGCGGTAGCGCGAAAAGGCGCTGGTCTTGCCTGTTTCACCGATCTTGCCGGCCTTGGCGGCATTCGCGGCCTTTTTCTCGGCCTTGGCCGCCTGCTTCGGATTGGCGTCGACTTCCATTGCGGCTGCCTGCGCCGCCCGGCGCGCAGCGGCGATGTAATCGGCCCGATCGGTCTCGACGTTAGGTTTGCCGCGTTGAGCACTCTGGCTGGCGCGCACCCGCTCGAGAATCTTCTTGACGTCGGGCGCGCCCGAACCCGGCTCGAGCAGTTCGTTCGCGGCATCCGTCTGCACCACGTCGGCGGGATCGATTGACGGGGCGGGGTCGATCATCGGTCGTTCGTTCGCCTGCGCCTCGGCTTTCTTGGCGGGCCGCAGCCGCTTGCCAAGGCTGGCGAGCAGGCTGGTTTTTACAGGCGCCGGTGTCGGGGTCTCCGGCGTCCTCGTTGCCGCTTCGATGGCGATTGCGCTCGTCGCGCTCATGGCCGCAGCCTGGACTGGGGCGGCAGGTTCCGCCGCGACCTCTGCCGTGCGGATGACCGGAGAGGCTTTCGTCGCCGGCGCTGCGTCCGGTGCCCGGGCGGCTTCGGCCACCATCAGCGCATAGGGGTCGCCATCGAAATCGACGTCGGCCATCGGCATCTGGGCGACCGGCCGTCCGCGCTCTTCCATGCCGTCGAGCCGGTCGGCGATATGGACCAGCGTCTCGTGCAGCGCCTTGAAGGTCTTGTGCGTGCGCTCCTCGCTGTCGCGGCTGATATCCTCGAGATGGCGCAGATCCTCGGCCAGCGCCGCCAGTGCCGACATGTCGGCGGCGGGCACGCCGCCCTGAAGGCCGCCATTGCGCGAATAGGCCTCGACGACGGCTTCCGCCGCCTGCCGCGCTGCCTCGATGATATATTCGTCGCTCGTCGCCATATAGTCTTCGATCGCGCCCATGCGCCGGTCGAAGTCGGCCGGGATCGCGGCACTTTCGCGCGGCTCGCTCATCAGCGCCGAAAGGTTGGCGATCTGGTCTTCGAGGTTTTTCAGCGCCCGCGGATCGGTCGGCGCCGCCGCTGTTGTTTCTTCAAGCCGGGCGGCGATGTCGCTCAGCCGGCCTTCGAGACGCTGGAAGGCCCTGTCGTCGATCGCTGCGGCAGGGGCGGGCTGCTGATAAGCCATCTCGTCGATGCGCCGAGCGAGATAATCGAGCCGCTGCGCCAGCACGTCATTGACCGCGCCATTCTCCAGCGCATCGATCTTGCGGGAGATGTCGGAAAGCGGGCCGGTGAGGTCGGGTTGCGCGGCCGCCTTCTGGGTGCGCTCCAACAGATAGGAAAGATGTTCCAGGCGCTCGTCGAGCCGGGACGTCGCTTCCGCCTTGGTCAACTCCTCGACACGCTCCGTCAGGGCTTCCAGCCGCATCGCCAGCTCGTCGGCCGGATTTGCGCGGCTGGCCGCGTCATGGCTCATCAGGTCGATCTGGTCGGCGAGCGACGAGAGCCGGCTTTCCAGCCGCTGCATCAGCGTCGGATCGTTGCCGGCGGCCGCGCGTCCGCTGGCCGCGATCGCCCGGCTGATCTCGTCGAGTCGCGTGTCCATGGCGGCGAACTGCTCGGACATGATCCGGTCATGCGGCTGGATCATGTTGCCGAATTGCTCCATCGCCGTGGCGATGGCGATCAGCTTGTCTTCCAGTGCCCGCACCGCCGGGCTTTCGTCCATGCCGCCGAGATGGCGCTTGATGTCGTCGAGCCGGTAAGCGAGCGAAACGAGTTCTTCCTGCAGCCCCTCGGTATCGAGTGCCGCAAGCCGGCTCTCGACGCCGTCCCAGCGATTTTCCATATGGCGCAGCGATTCCTCCCGCGCCAGCCCGTCCATCAGCGAGCGCAGCTCCTCGAAATCCTCACGCAGGCCGGCAGCCTCCGGCCCGCTCGAGCGGCCGGTCAACTGGCTGATGCTCTGAGCTAGGCGGTTCATGTCGGCGCGGATGTCGTCGGCGAAGCGGCTGTCTCCGGCAGTCGCCTTGATCTCGCGCAGTTCGGCGCGCAGCGCGCTCATCTCGCGAGTCACGCCCTCGGAAATGTCGCGCTTCAGGTCCTGCCTGAGGTTGACGAGCGCCTGAGCGATCTCGGTCATCGTGTCGTCGCCGGCGCGCAAGGCAGGGGCGGAGAGTGGCGCGGTGGCGCGCGGTGCGGCGTCGCGCAGCTGGGTGGCCTGCTCGCGCCCATAGGAGCGTTCGCGGCCCGCTTCCAAAGCGCGCTGGCGCTGGCGAATTTCTGCCAGCGGATCCGGCCGCGGCTCGAGCGGCGCTCGTGTGGGGCGGGGTGCATTGGAGCCCGCATAAGGATCGCGCTCGGCCGTTGGCGTGCGCGTCCGCTGATCGCGTCCGCTGCCCATCAGCCCTTCGATGCGCGCCTCCAGCCCTTCGATCGTGCGGTTCAGCGCATCGAGCGAGGTCCTGTCGGACTGTCGGGAAGGATTTGATCGCGATCCGTTCATCTTCTTGCTCGCTTCGACTGCTCGACCTCTCGTCAGAGCTCGATCCGTGGCTTTTCGGTCTGTGCCCCGCGCCTGTCGCGGGACCGGCGCGCCCTCGTCCATGAGAAGATAGTCAATTAGACTTTCCTCACGCTGAACGATGTAGCGGCATCCTTGGAAAACGCGGGACGGGGAAAAGGAATGCGGATCACTACGGCTCAATCCGCACCTTTCACGAAACGTGGTAAACAAGCCGTTAAGATCGATGGGAATTTTTTAACGTTTGCGGTCGAAAGGCCGTTTTAGGCGGCAATTGCTGTGAAATTCGCCGGATCGGATAGCCATCGTCCGACTGGAATTTCAGCGCGGCGCGTCGATCGAATAGGCGCTGATGCGCGACAGATGAATGAAGGAAAGACCGGTCTCCTCGGCCCATTCATTGAAGGCCTGTTGGATCAGCTGCTGATCCTTCTTGGTCGTACCGGAGGAGGAGAGCGGCACGCCGGCCGATCTCAGGCAGGCGAGCACGTCGAGCGTGGCGACGAAGCTGTCGCGGCCGATGCCGCGCAGGAAATACTGGCCGGTCATGCCGCCGAGCCGGCTGCCGCGTTTGTTCAACAGCTCGAGAAGGCCGATCTGGTCCTCCCGCGGCCAGTCGGCGAAGAAGGCGCCAGCGCTGCCATGTTCCCTCGCCAGCTCTCTGACGAAGGCGGCATTGGCGCGAACCGACATGATCTTCGCGCCGTTGCGGATGATCCGCTCGTCCGATGTCAGCTCATGCCAGTAATCGTCGGGCGCGATATTCAGCGCCGCCGGATCGAAGCCGGAAAACGCCGCCTCGAAGCCCGGCCATTTCGCATCGATCACCTTCTGCGCGAAGCCGCTATAGAAAATGCGGCAGGTCATGTCGGCCAGGATGCGGTGGTCGGGCAGGCTGCGCAGCCGGTCGTGATCCGGCCGGTGTTTCTCCAGCAACGCCTGCAGCGCTGCCGCACCGCCTTTTCGCTGCTCCGCACGCTGCCTGATCGCCTCGAAACTGATCATCCCGCCGATCCCCTCTGGCATTCCCGAATTGCGGATTGAATGACGGTTCCGCTTATAGGCCATTCCAGCATGGACAAGGAAGGGGAGATGACGTCTCCTCAGCCGTGGAATTTTTTCATGAAAAGAAGGCAAAGGTGCAGAATTTGACGTTTACGCAAACGTCAATATTTTGTAAGACGATGACCAGGGCCGGCGCGATCCGGTTATTTGAATGGGAGGAATTTGAGAGATGCCAGTCTACAAGGCCCCGGTGAACGATACACTTTTCGTTCTGAACGACGTGCTGGGCCTCGAACGCTACAACAATCTTCCCGGTTTTGCCGATGCGACGCCCGATATGATCGAGGCCATCCTCGGCGAAGCGGCCAAGGTGGCTGAAGAAGTTCTTTTTCCGGTCAATTATTCCGGCGACCAGGAAGGCTGCAGACGGCAGGATGACGCCAGTGTCTCGACGCCGAAGGGCTTCAGGGAAGCCTATAACGCCTATCGTGAAGGCGGCTGGATCGGCCTTGCGGTGCCGGAAGAATTCGGCGGGCAGGGGCTTCCCTATACGCTGCATGCCGCCGTCGGCGAATATACCTCCGCCGCCAACATGTCGCTGATGATGTATCCCGGCCTGACCCAGGGCGCAATCGCCGCGATCCTCGTCCATGGCACGCAGGAACAGAAGGAAACCTATCTGCCGAAGATGGTCGACGGTTCCTGGTCCGGCACAATGAACCTGACCGAGCCGCATTGCGGCACCGATCTCGGCATGTTGCGCACCCGTGCGGTGCCGCAGGCGGACGGCAGCTATAAAATATCCGGCCAGAAGATCTTCATCTCTGCCGGCGAGCATGATCTGACCGACAACATCGTTCATCTGGTTCTGGCCCGCATCGAGGGCGCGCCGGAGGGCACCAAGGGCATCTCGCTCTTCATCGTGCCGAAATACCTGGTCGGCAAGGACGGCGCCCTTGGCGAGCGCAACGCCGTCACCTGCGGCGCGATCGAGCACAAGATGGGCATTCACGGCAACGCCACCTGCGTCATGAATTACGACGAGGCGATCGGCTTCCTGATCGGCGCCGAAAACCGCGGCCTCAACGCCATGTTCGTAATGATGAACGAGGCCCGCCTGATGGTCGGCCTGCAGGGCATCGCCATTTCCGAAATCGCCTATCAGAATGCCGCCAACTATGCCCGCGACCGCATCCAGGGCCGCTCGCTTTCCGGCGTCAAGGCCCCGGATAAGAAGGCCGATCCGATCATCGTCCATCCCGATATCCGCCGGTCGCTGATGACCATCCGCGCCTTCAACGAGGCCGGCCGCGCCTTCCTGCTCTGGACCGCGCTGAAATCCGATATCGCTCACCGCGCCACCGACGAGAAGGAGCGCCAGACCGCCGACGACATTCTCGGCCTCGTCACCCCGATCCTCAAGGGCGTGATGACCGACCGCGGCTTCGATCACGCCGTCATGGCCCAGCAGGTATTCGGCGGCCACGGCTATATCGAAGAACACGGCATGAGCCAGTATGTGCGCGATGCCCGCATCGCCATGATCTATGAAGGCGCCAACGGCATTCAGGCGCTCGATCTCGTCGGCCGCAAACTCGCCCTGAACGGCGGCCGCGCCGCCATGGCCCTCTTCAAGGAGATCGGCGATTTCTGCGAGGAAAACCGCAGCGACGAAAAACTCTCCTTCTTCACCAAGCACCTGAAGAAGGGCTTGAACGACGTCCAGGGCGCGACCATGTGGTTCATGCAGAACGCCATGGCCAAGCCCGACAATGCCGGCGCCGGCTCGACCGACTACATGCATCTCTTCGGCCTCGTCGTGCTCGGCTATATGTGGGTGAAAATGGCGAAGGCCGCCGAGGACGGCCTTGCGTCGGGTGACGCGAGCCGCGAGGATTTCCTGAGGAACAAGCTGGTGACCGCCCGCTTCTTCATGGAACGTATCATGCCGGAAACCGCGCTGCGCAAGGCCCGCATCGAAGCCGGCGCCGACACGATGATGGCGCTGGCCGCGGAAGCGTTTTGATTGTGTCCCCTTCTCCCCCGCTGGGGAGAAGGGAAAACACGAAAATTCACCGGCGCCGCCGCGCCGTCAGGGAGATGAGGAAATGACCGAGGTTTTCATTTACGACCACGTCCGCACGCCGCGCGGCCGCGGCAAGAAGGATGGCGCGCTCCATGAGGTGCCCTCCGTCCGTCTGGCGGCGAAGACGCTGGAAGCGATCCGCGACCGCAACGGGCTCGACACCAAAACCGTTGACGACATCATCATGGGCTGCGTCGACCCGGTCATGGATGCCGGCGCCGTCATCCCCAAGGCCGCCGCCTTCGAAGCCGGTTATTCCACCAGGGCGCCCGGCATGCAGATCTCCCGCTTCTGCGCCTCCGGCCTTGATGCCGTCAATTTCGGCGCCGGCAAGATCGCCCAAGGCGCCGACGACATCGTCATCGCAGGCGGCATCGAAAGCATGTCGCGCGTCGGCCTCGGCATGTCGGGCGGCGCCTGGTTCATGGACCCTTCGGTGAATTTCCCGGCCTATTTCATGCCGCAGGGCGTCTCGGCCGATCTCATCGCCACCAAATACGGTTTCAGCCGGACCGATGTCGACGCTTACGCCGTCGAGAGCCAGAAGCGCGCCGCCCATGCCTGGGAGCAGGGCTGGTTCGACAAGTCGGTCGTTCCGGTCAAGGATCAGAACGGCCTGACAATCCTCGATAAGGACGAGCACATGCGTCCCGGCACCGATATGCAGGCGCTCGCCTCCCTCAACCCGTCCTTCCAGATGCCCGGCGAGATGGGCGGCTTCGAGGCCGTCGGCATCCAGGCTCATCCCGAGATCGAACGGATCAACTATGTCCACCACGCCGGCAATTCCTCCGGCATCGTCGATGGCGCCGGCGCCGTGCTGCTCGGCTCCAAAGCCGGCGGTGAAAGCATGGGGTTGAAGCCGCGCGCCCGCATCAAGGCTTTCGCCAATATCGGCTCCGATCCGGCTTTGATGCTGACCGGGCCGGTCGACGTCACCGAGAAGCTGTTGAAACGGACCGGCATGCGCCTGTCGGATATCGACCTCTTCGAGCTGAACGAAGCCTTCGCCGCCGTCGTGCTGCGCTACATGCAGGCCTTCGACATCGACCACGACAGGATCAACGTTAATGGCGGCGCCATCGCCATGGGCCATCCGCTCGGCGCCACCGGCGCCATGATCCTCGGCACCGTGCTCGACGAGCTGGAACGTCGTGACCTCAACACCGCGCTGGTAACGCTCTGCATCGGCGCCGGCATGGGCACGGCAACCGTTATCGAACGCGTTTGATGGATCGGACCCCTCTCCATAAGGGAGGGCTTCACCGCAAGAGACTTCAGGGAGAGGAATTCCCAATGAGCAGCTACACCAATTTCACGATCGAAACCGACGCCGACGGCATCGCGCTCGTCACCTGGGACATGCCCGGCAAATCGATGAACGTCTTCACCGCCGAGGTGATGGAAGAGCTCAACGCCATCATCGACGCGACCACTGCCGACGCCGCCGTCAAGGGTGTCGTCTTCACATCAGGCAAATCCTCCTTCTCCGGCGGCGCCGATCTGTCGATGATCAAGTCGATGTTCAGCTCCTATCAAGAGGAGAAGGCCAAGAGCCCGGAGAAGGCGGTGCAGACGCTCTTCGGTCTCGTCGGCCGGATGAGCGGCCTGTTCCGTAAGCTCGAAACCTCGGGCAAGCCCTGGGTGTCGGCGATCAACGGCACCTGCATGGGCGGCGCCTTTGAACTGTCGCTTGCCTGCCATGGCCGCGTCGCTTCGAATGCCAAGAGCGTCAAGATCGCGCTGCCCGAGGTCAAGGTCGGTATCTTCCCCGGCGCCGGCGGCACCCAGCGCGTGCCGCGGCTGGCGAACGCCCAGGACGCGCTGCAGATGATGACGACGGGTCAGTCGCTGAGCGGCTCGCGCGCCAAGGCGATGAACCTCGTGCATCAGGTGGTCGAGCCGGATCAACTGATCCCCGCCGCCAAGCAGATGATCAAGGATGGCCTGAAGCCGGTTGCCCCTTGGGACGAGAAGGGCTTCAAGCTGCCGGGCGGCGGCATCTGGACGCCGGCCTCCGCCCAGCTCTGGCCGGCCGCGCCGGCGATCCTGCGCCGGGAAACATCGGGCAATTATCCGGCAGCACTCGCTATCCTGAAATGCGTCTATGAAGGCCTGCAGGTGCCATTCGATACCGGGCTGAAGATCGAGCAGCGTTATTTCACCGAGGTGCTGCAGACCCGCGAAGCCTTCTCGATGATCCGCTCGCTGTTCATCTCCATGCAGGAGCTTGGCAAGGGCGCCCGTCGCCCTGCCGGCATTGCCAAGACCGAGCTCAAGCATGTCGGCGTCGTCGGCGCCGGCTTCATGGGCGCCTCGATTGCCTATGTCACGGCTGCTGCCGGCATTGCGGTGACGCTGATCGACCGCGATATGGAGGCGGCGACCAAGGGTAAGGCCGTCTCCGAAGGGCTCGTCAAGGATTCTATCGGTAAGGGACGGCTGACGCAGGACGAGGCGGCAGCCCTCCTCTCCCGCATCAAGCCCTCGGCCGATTATGCCGATCTCGCCAATGCCGGTCTCGTGATCGAGGCCGTGTTCGAAGATCGCGAGGTGAAGAAGGCTGTCATCGAGGCGGTCGAGGCCGTGCTGCCGGAAGGTGCGATCTTCGCCTCCAACACCTCGACGCTGCCGATCACGGGGCTTGCGAAGAATTCCAGACGCCCAGCCGATTTTCTCGGCATTCACTTCTTCTCGCCCGTGGAGAAGATGATGCTGACCGAGGTCATCCTCGGAACCGAGACCGGTGACAAGGCGCTGGCCGTCGCTCTTGATTATGTCGCCGCGATCAAGAAGACGCCGATCGTCGTCAACGACACCCGAGGCTTCTTCGTCAATCGCTGCGTGCTGCGCTACATGTCGGAAAGCTACGACATGCTGATCGAAGGCGTGCCGCCTGCCATGATCGAGAATGCTGCCAAGATGGCCGGCATGCCGGTCGGTCCGCTGGCGCTCAACGACGAGGTCGCCATCGACCTCTCGCTGAAGATCCTCAAAGCCACCGTCGCCGATCTCGGCGAGAAGGCTATCGACCCCAGGCACATGGAGTTGATCTCCCGCATGGTGGAGAAGGAGGGCCGCTTCGGCCGCAAGAATTCCAAAGGCTTCTACGACTATCCGCCGAAACCGGCGAAGAAGTCGCTCTGGCCCGAGCTCAAGGACTTCTATCCGCAGAAGAAGGCGGACGAGGTCGACGTTAACGTGCTGAAGCAGCGTTTCCTCGTCACCATCGCGCTCGAAGCCGCCCGCACTGTCGAGGAAGGCATCGTCACCGATCCCCGCGAAGCCGACGTCGGCTCAATCCTCGGTTTCGGCTTCGCGCCCTATACCGGCGGGGCGCTGAGCTATATCGACGGGATGGGCGCAAAGGCTTTTGTGGAGCTGGCGGAAAAGTTAGCGGGAGCTTACGGAGATCACTTCAAGCCGACGCCGCTGCTGAGGGATATGGCTGCCAAGGGCGAGGCGTTCTACGGGCGGTTCGATCCCCATGCGGGGACGAAGGCAGCGGCGTAAGCGCGATCCGCGGGCTTGGTTTTAACGGGAGTATCTTTACCGTAGTACCGCGGCCGCCCCCTCTGCCCAGCCGGGCAGAGGGGGCGGCCGCGGTACTACGGGACCCTTTCGCCCCAAGAGCACGATTTCGACTTTCGCTTGCCGACGCCTTGCCGCGGACACAATTTGCAATTACATCCTCGCACATCGATCTTGCTAGATGAACTTTGAAACGGCGCTTGCGTCGTTCCTGACGACCTTCCTCCAAAATCGGTTTTCATCGCCGCTTGGGCTTTGCCCGGGCTGCAATCTTCTATGAGCGATTCGAAAAGGATATCGTCATGAACACAGGTACTGTTAAGTGGTTCAACGCAACCAAGGGCTTCGGATTCATTCAGCCGGATGACGGCGCCGCCGACGTTTTCGTCCACATTTCGGCCGTTGAGCGGGCCGGTATGCGTGACCTCAAGGATGGCCAGAAGCTGTCCTACGATCTCGTCCGCGACAACAAGTCCGGCAAGATGTCGGCAGACCGCCTCCAGGCGGCCTGAGCCTTCAAAGGCTTGAATATCATCTCCGGATCGTGACCACGGATGTACTGGCACGGTTCGTTGAGATGGCAGGGAAGGTCGGGTTAGCCCGGCCTTTTTTTTGTTTCCGGTCAACGGCGGGCGCATCATCACGGGGCCGAATTGCTCAATTGCCGGGTACCTCGTCGACCTCCATCATCTCCATCACCCGCGCCATGACAGTCCGCGCCGCATCAAGCTCCGCTGCCGTAAACGCCGCGCCCACCCCGTTTGCCCATCCCGCCTGCGCCATCTCGATCGTACCGAGCCGCGCCGCTCCTTCCGCCGTCAACCGCACCAGCTTGGCGCGCTGGTGCTGTGGGTTGTCGGCATAGGCGATCAGCCCTTCACGCTCCAGCACATCGGCCAGCCGCTGCACGCCCTGTCGGGCGAGGCTGAGCGCGCGGGCGATCTGCGCCACCGAGAGGTCGCCGCGCCTTGCCGCGGCCAGCACCTGCCAGCGCGCGCTGGTTTGTCCTGCAGGCTTCGCCAACCGGTCGCCGGCGGCGGTCAGGTGACCGGCGAGACGCAGAGCTGTGATCGCGAAAGCGGAGAAGGCGTCTCCTTCGACCGTTCGCTCGGGTCGATTTTGTTTGACAACATGTTGTCTATTTTGTATCTCATCCATAGTGACAACATATTGTCATATCGAAGAGCCTGATGCAACGTCGAAGGAGGAGCGCGCCATGAAGAGGACCTATCGGGGAAGCTGCCATTGCGGCAAAGTGCGTTACGAAGTGGACATGGACCTCGCAGCCGGCACCGGCCGCTGCAATTGTTCGATCTGCGCCAAGCGGCGCTATTGGGGCGCCAACGTCAAGCCGGAGGATTTTCGGCTGATGTGCGATCCGGCGGAAACGTCGGATTACCAGTTCAACACGATGAGCGGCCATCACCGCTTCTGCCGCACCTGCGGCGTGCCCGCCTATGGCGACGGTTACGTCGAGGCGATCGGCGGCGCTTACGTCTCGATCAACATCGCCTGCCTGGATAATATCACGCCCGAGGAACTGGCGGCGCTGCCTGTCCGTTACGCCGATGGCAGGCACGATGCCTGGTGGAACGAGCCCGAAGTGACCAGTTATCTCTGAAGCAACTCCAGCAAAACGCGGAATGCCAAGATTGAAATGCATCATTGTCGGATCGTCCTCCTGCCGCGCGTCCTCTGTCCATAACGGAGAAGGAGAACGGCCGTGAAAGACGAAGCAAATGCCAGGGAGGAAGAAGCGGTCATCGCCATGCTGATGATGCGGGCCAGGGCGCTCGGGGAAAAGAACGCCGAGGAGGCGCTTTCCTACGAGGCCGAAGATCCCGTGGAATTTTCCCTGGCGCCGCCGCTGGTCATCAACGGCAAGGACGAGGCGGGCCTGCAGGCCTGGTTCGACACCTGGGAAGGTCCGATCGGCGGCGAAGTGCGCGATGCCAAACTGACGGTCGGCGAGGGTGTCGCTTTCTGGAGTGGCCTCACGCGGATGACCGGGACCAAGACCGATGGCACCGAAGTCGATCTCTGGTTCCGTCAGACCCTCGGCCTCGTCAAGCAGGATGGCCGCTGGCTGGTCGCCCACCAGCACGCCTCGGTGCCTTTCGCCATGGATGGCAGCGGCCGGGCACTGCTGGATCTCCAGCCGTGAACACTCCCCCCGGAATCAAGCCGCATTCTCCGCCGCCTTTCCCCGGCCGGCGCGAACAGCCGTGATCCCGACGGCCAGCAACAGCAGGATGGCGCTCGCATAAATATCCGTCGCCACCTGGTAACCGGCGGATTTCGCCAAGAAGCCGGCAAGGATCGCCGGCAGGCTGAAGGCGAGATAGCTCTGGATGTAAAAGGCCGACAGCAGTCCGGCCCGCTCGTCCGCTTTGGCAAGCGGCATGATGGTGCCGAGCGAGCCGAGGAAATTGGTGCCGAAACCGGCGCCGGTAAAAATCGTGCCGATCAGCAGCAGCGGCACGTTTGCGAGATGCACGCCGGCAACGACCGTCAGGATACCGAGAGTCTTTGCCGATACGCCGAAGCCGAGATTGGCCTGGGCCGTCTTGCCGCGCCTAAGATAGACGGCGATCGCTCCGCTCGCCGTCAGTGCGGCGACGACCGCTCCTCCCGTCAGCGGCGCGGTGCTGCCGGTCGTGCTGGCGACCAGGGACGGGACCAGCGAAAGGTAGAAGCCGCCGAGCGTCCAGTTGGCGATATTGATCGGCGTCACCAGCGAGAGCGGCCGCTTCGCCTGCGGCGGAATGGAAACCCGCGGTACCAGCGAACCGAGCGCACCCGGCCGCGTGCCGCCGGTTTCGGGGATCAGCCAGATGGCGGCGGCCTGCAGCGCGAAGGCGACGAAGAGCAGCGCATAGACCAGATGCATCGGGAAGGGGCCATACTGGATCAGGGCGCTGGTGCCGACCGCACCCACTGCCATGCCGCAAAGCGGCGCAATCGAATTGACGATCTGGCCCTTCGCCCGGTCGACATCGACGAGGGCTGCTCCGAGCGAGGCGCCGGCGATGCCGGTGGCAATGCCCTGGACGATCCGCGCCGCGATCAGCCAGACGGGACCGCTGGCGGCGACGAAGAGAACCATGGCGACGATTTCGAGCAGTAGCGCTGAAAAGATCACTGGCCGACGGCCGAGATGATCGGAGATCGAGCCGGCGGTCAGCAGCGCCGCCAGAAGCGCAAAGGCGTAGACGGCGAAGATCACGGTGATCAGCACCGGCGAGATGGAAAAGTTCTCCTGATAGATCCGGTAGAGCGGCGTCGGCACCGAGGAGGCGCCGAAGAAGGTGGCGAGTGTCAGCGCATGAAAACCGATCGAGGGGCGCGGCGCATTCTCTGTGGATTTGGCGGCAGCGAACATATATAAGCCCCTTAAAGCTAACCCATTGCGTTAGCTACATGTAGGGCGAATAAGCCGCAAAGGCAAATTATTTGCGTTTATGCTCCTGTCAAAGATTTTGAACCATCGATGGCAGGACGAAGGTCGGGTTGCAGGCATGGCAGTGAAAGAAAATCTCCGTCCGGGCGGACGAAGCGCTCGGGTGCAGGCGTCGGTGCACAAGGCGACGCGCGATCTGTTGGCCGAGATGAGTCGTGCCGAAGTGACGATCCCGCTGATCGCCGCCAGGGCGGGCGTGACGCCGTCGACCATCTATCGCCGCTGGGGCGACCTGCAGGAGCTCCTCGCCGATGTCGCCGTCGAGCGGCTGCGGCCGGATATGCAGCCGGTCGACGCCGGCAGCGGCAGGGCCGATCTTCAGGCCTGGGCCGAACAATATGCCGAGGAAATGTCCTCCGGGCCGGGCCGCGAGATGATCCGCGACGTGTTGGCGGCGCAGGCCGGAGCCAATGCCTGCAAGTGCTGCGAATATACGCGTCAGCAGATCGTCGTCATTGCCGAGAGGGCGAAGGCGCGCGGCGAGGCCTTTCCGGACATCGATATCGTCATGGATCAGGTGGTGGCGCCGATCATGTACCGCATCCTGTTCGACGACGTGCCGGATGCGGCGCGTGTGCGCGATCTCGTTTCGCGCATCATGAGCACGCCTGGCTGAACTTGCCTTACTCCGCGGCGGCGCGCTTGAGGCCCGATATCTGGGTGATATAGGCGCGTAGCGCCGCCGGCCGCACCGGCTTGTGTTGAACGGCGATGCCGTAGCGCTCGGCCTCGCTGCGCACTTCAGGCGTGCGGTCGGCGGTAACAAGCAAGGCGGGGATGTCGATGCCGAACTGCCGGCGCAGATGCAGGATTGCGGCAAGCCCGGTGCCGTCGTCGAGATGATAATCGGCGATGGCGAGATCCGGTGGCCCATCCCGGCCGTCCATGGCGATCACCTCGGCAAGGCAATCCACCGCCGTCACCTCACAGCCCCAGCCGCTGAGCAGCAACCGCATGCCTTCCAGGATCTTCGGCTCGTTGTCGATGCAGAGGATTTTCAGCCCCTTGAGCGGCTGCCCCGGGCGATCGGCGGGGGTGACGGCCGCAGCGGCCTCGGCCGGGCGTGAGACGTCGAGCGGCATGGAGATTCGAAATTCAGTGCCCCTGCCATGCGTCGAGAGCAGCTCGACCGGATGGTTGAGCACGCGGGCGATGCGGTCGACGATCGAAAGGCCGAGCCCGAGGCCGGAAGCAGTCTTGGCGCCCTCGTCCAGCCGCGCGAATTCCTTGAACACGGTGCGGAATTTCGATGGCGGAATGCCGATGCCGGAATCGATCACCTGGATGATCACCTGGTTGCCGCGCCGCCGCGCCCCGACCAGCACCTTGCCGGTGATCGTGTATTTGATGGCGTTGGAAACGAGGTTCTGCACCAGGCGGCGCAGAAGGTTCGGGTCTGAGCGGACGCGCAGCGATGTCGGCATGACCACCAGCTTCAGCTGTTTCTCCCGGGCGATCGGCGCAAAATCGGTCTCGATCCGCTCCAAGAGGTCGGAAAGCGCGACCGAGGCAAGCCGCGGCCGCATGGCGCCGGTATCGAGCCTGGAGATATCGAGCACCGCGCCCAGGATGGTTTCGACCGATTCCAGTGCTGAATCGATGTTGCGCACGATCGGGCTGTTGTCGGATTGCGCCATGCGCTCGACCAGTGCCGAGGAATAGAGCCTGGCGGCGTTGAGCGGCTGCAGGATGTCGTGGCCGGCGGCGGCGAAGAAGCGGGTCTTGCCGATATTCGCCTCGTCGGCGGCGGCCCGCGCTTCGGCGAGTTCGCGGTTGACGCGGGTCAGCTCGGCCGTGCGTTCGGCGACGCGCTGCTCCAGCGTCTCATTCGCCTGTTTCAGCGCCCGATCGGCGCTGACGCGCTGGGTGATATCGGTGAAGGTGGCGACGATGCCTTTGTCGGGCATGGCGTTGGAGCGCACCTCGATGATCCGCTCGCCGCCACCGAGCACCAGTGCGAAGGGTTTGTCGAGCGTCAGGAAATGCCGCACCGTCTGCTGCAGATCGCCGGGCGCGATGTCGCCGCGCTGGCTGAGGATGGTGACGATCTCGGAGAGGGGAAAGCCGACCTGGCCGGCATTCTCGGGCAGCTCAAGCAATTGCCGGAAGCGCCGGTTCCAGATCGTCAGCCGGTTGGAACTGTCGAAGACGGCAATGCCCTGATCCATCTGCGACAGCGCCGTCTGCAGCATGTCCTGGTTATACTGCAGCGCCTCGCTCGCCTGATCGAGCAGCCAGGCGGTGTCGGACGAGGCGTCCTCGATCTTCTGCAGGATCAGCGACAATACGAGGCGGGCAGAGGACGAGCCGATGGCGCTGCCGAGCAGCTGTTCGCTGAAATGGATCAGCGCCATGTCGGCCTGCTGTTCGTCCTCCAGCTTGCGGCCGGAGCTCTGTTCATAGGTGGTGAACGAGCGCTGCATGCGCTCTTCGCCGAGATAACGCGAGATGGCCGCCTTGAGATCGCCGACGCTGATGCGGGTCTTCCAGCCGCGCGTGGCGAACTGCGAGCGCGAATGCCGTTTGACGAAGATGCCGGCCTGGATGCGCTCCAGCGGCCGGGCATTGCGGGTGAGCGAGGCGACGACGAAGAAGGCGGTGTTGACGAGTAGGCTCATGACGGTCGCATTGACCAGCGGATCCGCCCCGGGCGCGGTAAACAGCGTCGCGCCGGGAAAGATGAAGCCGAGCACGGCGCTCGCCACATAGGAATAATCAGGCCCGCCGAGCGAGGGCAGGAACAAGAGATAGATCCAGATGACGAAGCCGGAGGTCAGTCCGAGAATGGCGCCGCGCGCATTCGCCCGCCGCCAGATCAGCCCGCCGAACAGCGCAGGCGCGATCTGCGCGATCGCCGCAAAGGAGAGCAGGCCGATCGAGGCAAGCCCGGCGGTGCTGTCGGTCGAGCGGTAATAGGCATAGCCGAAGAGCAGCACGGCGAAGATGGCGCTGCGGCGAATGTTAAGCAGCGTCTTGGCGAAATCGTCGCGCTGGCCGGCACGGCCGGCCAGTTTGCGTCGGAGGAAGATCGGCATGATGATGTCGTTTGACACCATGATCGACAGCGCCACGGAATCGACGATGACCATCGCGGTGGCGGCAGAGAAGCCGCCGATGAAGATGATCAGCGACACCACCGGCATCTCGCCGGCCAGCGGCAGCGACAGCATGTAGAAATCGGCATTGCCGGCGCCGCCGAAGGTCAGGAGCCCGCCGATCGCCACCGGCAGCACGAAGAGATTGATTGATATGAGATAAGCGGGAAACAGAAAGCCTGCGAGTTTCAGCTGCTTCGCCGTCCGGTTTTCGACCACCGTCACATGGAATTGCCGCGGCAGCATGATGATCGCGAAGGCCGACAGAATGATCAGCGTGATCCAGCGGCTGATTGGCGTATGGTAAGCCAGCGCCGACATGACCAGGTCGTTTTCGAGGGTCTTCTGCCAGAGATCGGTGGGACCATCGAAGAGAAACCAGATGACGCAGATGCCGGCCGTGAGGAAGGCGACGAGCTTGACCACCGATTCCATCGAGACGGCGAGGATAAGGCCGTCCTGATGTTCCGTCGCATCCGTATGCCGCGTGCCGAACATGATAGCGAAACAGGCGAGCACCAGGGTGGCGGCGAGCGGCAGGTCGAGGAAATAGAGATTGCCGCTGCCGATGCCGTAATCGGACGGGTTGACCATGGCGCCGACGGTGCTCGAGATCGCCTTCAGCTGCAGCGCGATATAGGGAACGGTGCCGATCAGCGAGATCAGCGCCACGATCGTTGCGACCGTCGGGTTCTTGCCGTAGCGCGCGGCGACGAAATCAGCGACCGAGGTGAGCTTCTCCGCCTTGGCGAGCTCGATGATGCGGCGAAGCAGCGGCATGCCGAGCGTGAAGACCAGGACGGGGCCGATATAGATGCCGGCAAATTCCAGGCCGCGTTGTGCGGCAAGCCCGACACTGCCGAAATAGGTCCAGGAGGTGCAGTAGATCGCAAGGCTGAGCGCATAGACGACGGGCCATCCGCCTTCAAGCGCCCCCGGGCCGCGGTTCTTGCGGTCGCCGTAGCTTGCCACGGCGAAAAGCAGCAGCAGATAGCCGAAGGCAGACGCGAATATGACCCAGCCTGGAAGCATTGACCCTCCGCCGGCGAAAAGGCCGCCGGCACCTCCCGCAACGAGGTCAGCTTAAGTCATTTCAGCTGCCTTGAAAATTCCCGTCCATCTACACCTTAAGTCAAAGGCCGGTGGCGACTTCGCCAGATAATTGCGATTGCCGATTGATTAATTGCAACGAAGATGTAGCTAATCGAAACAACGGCATATCTCTGAAATGGGATCGAAGGGAGACGGATCCGATGCTCAATGAGTTCAAGGCCTTTATCGCCCGCGGCAATGTCATGGATCTTGCAGTCGGCGTCATCATCGGCGGTGCCTTCGGTGGCATCGTCAAATCGCTGGTCGACGACCTTATCATGCCGATCGTCGGCGCCATTTTCGGCGGCTTCGATTTTTCCAATTATTTCCTGCCGCTCTCGTCGGCCGTCAACGCGCCGACACTTGCCGCCGCCCGCGCCCAAGGGGCGGTCTTCGCCTATGGCAGTTTCCTCACCGTCCTCATCAATTTCTTGATCCTTGCCTGGATTATCTTCCTGATGGTCAAGGCGGTGAACTATCTGCGCCAGCAGGTCGAGCGTCAGGAAAAGCAGGAGCCGGAACAATTGCCGCCGCCGCCGGCCGACGTCCAGCTGCTGACCGAGATCCGCGATCTGCTGGCCAAACGCCCCGCCGTCTGATCGGTCGTCGGCCCGCTGTCGGGCCGGCCGCCATTCATCACGAAAATCGATATGCCATCACTTGTTATCATGGGATTTGCCGGCGCAAATTCGCTATGAAGGCGGAAACCGGAGATATGCATGTCGATCGTGGAAAGCCTCAGCCCGCGCGCCATAGCGGCGCCCGAAAGCGGAATCGTCGAAGTCGTCAATTATGCCCGCGGCCGTGAAGGCCTGTTGCCGCTCTGGGTCGGTGAAGGCGACCTGCCGACGCCCGACTTCATCAGCAGGGCGGCGATGGATGCGCTTGCATCAGGTGAGACCTTCTATACCTGGCAGCGCGGCATTCCGGAACTTCGCCGGGCGCTGTCGGATTATTATGTCAGGCATTTTTCCCTCCGCCTTCCGGCCGAGCATTTCTACGTCACCGGCTCCGGCATGCAGGCGATCCAGATCTGCGTGCAGGCGCTGACCTCGCCTGGCGACGAATTCGTTTACCTCACCCCCGCCTGGCCGAATATTGCCGCAGCCCTCGAAATAGCAGGTGCGCGCTCTGTCGGCGTCACACTGCAGTTCGAAGGCGGCAAATGGACGGTCGATCTCGAGCGCGTCGAAGCCGCGATCACGCCAAAGACCCGGGGGCTGTTCATCAATACGCCCTCGAACCCGACCGGCTGGACCGCAACCAGAAAGGACCTCGGCGATATCCTGGCGCTCGCCCGCAAACATGATCTCTGGATCATGGCCGACGAGATCTACGCGCGCTATCACTTCGCCGGCGGCCGCGCGGCCTCGTTCCTCGACGTGATGGAGCCGGACGACAAGATCGTCTTTGTCAATTCCTTCTCGAAAAACTGGTCGATGACGGGCTGGCGCGTCGGCTGGATCGTGGCACCTCCCGAGATGGGCCAGGTGCTCGAAAATCTCATCCAGTATTCGACATCGGGCGTGGCGCAGTTCATGCAGAAGGGCGCCGTCGCAGCCCTTGATCAAGGCGATGATTTCGTCGCCGCCAATATCGCCAAGGCGGCCCGGTCGCGCGATATCCTCTGCGACGCGCTGATTGCCACCAATCGGGTCGAGACGCTGAAGCCGGACGGCGCGATCTATGCGTTCCTCAAGATCGACGGCGTTGCCGATAGCCGCAGCGCCGCGATCGACATCGTCGACAAGACAGGCGTCGGTCTTGCTCCCGGGGCTGCCTTCGGCGTCGGCGGCGAGCGCTTCCTGCGCGCCTGTTTCCTGCGTGATCCCGCCCAGGTGGCGATCGCGGCCGAGCGGCTCTGCGACTATATCCTCAAGCGCTGAGAGGGCGCGGCGCGCGCCCTGCCGGGACGATTTCGTGCCGGAATCGCCAGATCGATAAAACTGTAGCAAAGACCGAAATCGGCCTCTAACCACGACTCCAAACATACCCGTTCAAAAGCCTTCCAACGGCGCCGTGATAAGAAAATCGGAAAGAAAACCGGCGCCTGATGCCCCTGCTCATGAATTGAAGCGGGGTGTGGGACATGGCGGTTTTGGTGACGGGCGGGGCCGGTTATATCGGCAGTCACATGGTTTGGGCGCTCATCGATGCGGGCGAGGATGTGGTCGTGCTCGACCGCCTCTCCACCGGCTTCCGCTGGGCCGTGGCGCCGGCGGCGCGTTTCTACCTTGGCGACATTGCCGATCCCGACATCTTGAAGAAGATCTTCATCGAAAACGACATCGAGGCGATCATCCATTTCGCCGGCTCCGCCGTCGTCCCGGTCTCGGTCGCCGATCCGCTTTCCTATTACGACAACAATTCCGGCAAGACCCGGGCGCTTCTCTCCGCCGCGATCAAGGCCGGCATCCGCAATTTCGTCTTCTCCTCGACGGCCGCCGTTTACGGCCAGCAGCAGACGGACCTGCCGGTAAAGGAGACGGCTCCCCTCAATCCGGAAAACCCTTATGGTCAGTCGAAGCTGATGACCGAATTCATGCTGCGCGATGCTGCCGCGGCCTATGATTTCAACTATGTCGCGCTTCGCTACTTCAACGTCGCCGGCGCGGACCCGCACCACCGCGCCGGCCAGTCGACTTCGGGCGCCACGCACCTCATCAAGGTTGCCTGCGAGGCAGCGCTCGGCAAGCGTGACAGCGTCCATGTCTACGGCATCGACTATCCCACCCATGACGGCACCGGCGTGCGCGACTACATCCACGTCACCGACCTCGCCGATGCGCATCTGAAAGCGCTGCAGCACCTGCGCAGGGACAAGGGCCCGCTCGTCGCCAATTGCGGTTATGGCAGCGGCTATTCCGTGTTCGACGTCTTGAACATGGTCACCCGCCTGCACGGGCATTCCTTCAAGATTCACATGGCGCCGCGGCGCGCCGGCGATTCGGCCAGCGTCGTCGCCGATCCTTCGCTCGCCCGGCAGGTGCTGGACTGGAAGCCCCGCTACGATTCGCTTGAGACCATCGTCCAGAGCTCGCTGGATTGGGAACTCTTCCTGTCGAACAGAAACGTCGATGATCTGCACAGCATCCACCGGGCACTTGCCGCCGCATCCTTCTGAGCGGTGTCCGGCGGCGACTGCCGTTTAACTCCGCGCCCGCGGGCTTCGAATGACATGACGTGAATAAGGAAACATCAAGCTTTCGCTGGCTGGCTCTGGCCGACGGATAAGAGAAGATGAAGAACTTTCTGGCCTCATTGCAGCTGCGAAAAGACAATCCGACGCTTCTGATGGCGCAGTTTCGGGCCCTGTCGTCGCAGATCCCCATTCTCTATATCCTGCTGGTCATCAATTCGCTTGCGGTGGCGATTACCCATCTGAAATCCGCACCGCTGTGGCTGTCGCTCTATATTCCGGTGGCCTTGAGCGTCGTCTGTGTCTTCCGTCTCTGCTGGTGGGAGATCAGAGGCAAGGAAAACATCACCGCCGAGCGGGCCTATAGGCTGATGAAGGTGACCATCTCGGGCGCCGGCATCCTGACTGTCGCTTTCGGCAGCTGGTCGATCGCGCTTTACCAATATGGCGATGCTTCGCAGCAGGGCCAGATCGCCTATTTCCTCGTTGTCACAGGCATTTCCTGCATCTTCTGCCTGATGCACCTGCCGATGGCGGCGGCGATGACCACGGTCATCACCTTCTCGGCCATGATCGCGACCTTCATGTTCTCCGGCAACCCGGTATTCGTTGCCACCGCCGTCAGCGGCCTTTTCCTGATCCTGCCCTTCCTCAGGGTGATCAACAGCTATTTCCAGAATTTCGTCGGCCTGGTGCAACTGACCGAGGAGCTGAAGCAGAAGCAGGAGGAAGCCGAGGAGCTGAACCTGGTCAACAGCCGCAACGCGCTGCAAGACCAGCTGACCGGCCTTGCCAATCGCCGCAGCTTCTTCCTATCACTGGATGAGCGGCTGCAGAAAAATCCGTCGATGCCGCCCGTCATCGGCATCATCGATCTCGACGGCTTCAAGCCGGTCAACGACGTCTTCGGTCATGCCGCCGGCGATCTGGTGCTCAAGGAGACGGCGCGGCGCTTCACGGTGCTGGTCGGCGAGGAGGGTATGGTCTCGCGTCTAGGCGGCGATGAATTCGGCATCATCTTTCCCTGCTCGATGACGCGCCAGGCGATCGCCGATCTCGGCCAGGCGCTTTGCGCCACCGTCCGCAACCCTTACGAAATCCCCGACGGCTCGGTCTGCGTCTTCGGCTCCTGCGGCATCGTCTATCCCGAAGCCGGCAGTTACACGGCCGAAGATCTTTATGAGAAGGCGGATTTCGCCCTCTATCAGGTCAAGAGCAAGCGCAGCAGCGGCGTCGAGTTCTTCTCGGCCGATCATGAGAAGATCCTGACCCAGCGCCACCTGATCGAACTCGAGCTGCAGGCAAATGACTTCGCCAGCGAGATGAAACTCGATTATCAGCCGATCGTCGAATTGCAGAGCGGCCGCGTCGTTGCCTATGAGGCGCTCGCCCGCTGGGACAGCGCCCGCTTCGGCCGCATCAGTCCCTCAGCCTTCATCCCTGCCGCCGAGCGCACCGCCGTGATCGGCCGCATGACACGCATTCTCTTTGCCCAAGCGCTCGAAGCGCTGGCGATCATGCCGCGCCATCTGCGGCTGTCCTTCAATCTCTCGGCCCGCGATATCTGCGACCACGAGACCTCGATGGCGCTGCTGGCCATGATCACCCGCTCCGGCCTCGATCCCCGGCGCATCGAATTCGAAATCACCGAGACCGCGCTGCTCTCCGATTTCGACACGGCCGACCGGGTGATCACGATGCTGCGCGCCGCCGGCATCTCGATCGCACTCGACGATTTCGGCACCGGATTTTCGAGCCTCAGCCACATTCATCGCCTCGCCTTCGACAAGCTGAAGATCGACAAGGGGTTCGTGATGAATTTCGACCGTGACGCCCGGTGCATGAACATCACCCGTTCGGTCGCCAACCTCTGCCAGAACCTCGGCATCGCCTCCGTCGCTGAAGGCGTCGAAAGCGAGGCGATCGCCGAGGGGCTGAAGGCGATCGGGGTTCGCCTGGCGCAGGGCTATTATTTCTCGCGGCCGCTGCCGCTGGAACTCGCCATGGACTATGCCGCCCGCTGCGAGGCAAAAGCGGCCGCCCGGGATTCGCTGTCGGCTTGACCCATCGATGCCGGCTGGCCTGAAATGCTCTGGAGCGATCTTGCATCGTCGTCTATGCATGTTTCAACAGCGGAGGTGAACCATGCAGGACAGCGAAGTCATCATCGAGCGGCGAGGCACTGCCGGCATCATCCGGCTCAACCGGCCGCGGGCGCTGAACAGCCTGACGCTGGCGATGATCCGGACGATCACCGAGGCGCTGGATGGCTTTGCCCGCGATGCCGAGGTGGCGACCGTCGTGGCAACAGGGGAGGGCGAACGCGGCTTCTGCGCCGGGGGCGATATCCGCGCCCTGCATGAGAGCGCCCGGGCTGGCGACGGCCTCGCCGGAACCTTCTGGCGGGAAGAGTTCCGTCTCAACCATCTGATCGCCGTCTACCCCAAACCTTATGTCGCGCAGATGGACGGCATCACCATGGGCGGCGGTGTCGGCCTGTCCTCACACGGCCGCCACCGTATCGTCACCGAGCGCACCCGTCTTGCCATGCCGGAGACCGGCATCGGCTACGTCCCCGATGTCGGCGCCACCTGGTTGCTGCCGAAGGCACCCGGCGAGGCCGGAACATGGCTCGGCCTGACCGGGCTCGATATCGGCGCCGCCGATGCGATCTACGCCCGCCTTGCCGATCTTCGGATCGCCTCGTCGCGGCTCGGCGAAGTGATCGAGAGGTTATCGGGCCTGCCGCGCGGCAGTTCGTCGGGCGATGTCGACAGCGTCTTGCAGGTATACGCTGAGCCTCCGGGCGAGAGCCGGCTGCGACAGAACGCGACAATGATCGATCGCGCTTTCCGTTTCGACAGCGTCGAGGAGATTCTGGCGGCGCTCGACGTGGAGGACGGCGAATTCGCCGCTGAGACGCGCCGTGTGCTGCTGGCGCGCTCGCCGACCAGCCTGAAGCTTGCTTTGCAGCTCTTGAGGGCCGGCCGGAGCAGCGGCTCGCTCGCCGAATGCCTCGGCCGCGAACTCGGCGCCTGCCTGGAGATGCTGGATAATCCCGACTTCTTCGAGGGCATCCGCGCCGCCGTCATCGATAAGGACCGCAATCCGAAATGGTCGCCGGCCTCTGTCGAGGCCGTGAAGGCGGAAACGATCGCGAAATTCCTGAAACCGGCCGAGCCGCCGCTTTTTCTCTGACGCTCTCATCCCCTGAATGCTAGATGCGCGCGGCACCGTGCGACGGGCGAGAGCCTCTGCGTCCTGATGCCAGCCTCTTCAACACCAAGTCTTCGGCGTGACGCGCCGAAACCGTAGGCCGGCCTGTGCTAAAGCCTAGCTTTCCCTCTCCTTTGAACTGATCGACCGCCAACCACGCTTCGGCATAGGGTCCGCGACGTGACCCTACTCGACATCTCTCGATCACGAACAAACAGGAGCGCATCATGTCGCAGGCAGAAGCAAAACCCCGTACGACTGGTCGGCAGGAGCCTGGCAGGCCGAAGCCCGAAGAATTGGTTCCGTCGCGCTATGCGGTGCGGATCGGCGAAATCGAAGTGCTGATCATCAGCGATGGCGTGCTGCCGCTCCCGACGACGATGCTGGGACACAACGCCGACGCGGCTGACCGGGCAGTCTGGCTGGACGATATGTTCCTGCCGCGAGACGCTTTCGACTGGGCGTTGAACGTGGTCCTCGTGCGCAGCGGCGGGCGGACCATCCTCATCGACGCCGGGCTGGGCCTGGATCCGGACTTGAACTTGCCGCGCGCCGGGCAGTTGATCAAGCGACTGGAGGGTGCCGGCATCGATCTGGCATCGGTGACCGACGTGGTGCTCACCCACCTGCACATGGATCACATCGGCGGGCTGCTGGTCGATGGCGTGAAGGACCAGCTGCGTCCCGACCTGAGGATCCATGTGGCGGCCGCCGAGACCAAGTTCTGGGAGGCGCCCGATTTCAGCCACGTCTCCATGCCGCCCGGCTTTCCGGATGCGCTGCGGGCAACGGCAAAGCGATTCCTCAGCGAGTATGGCAGCCATCTCAACCTGTTCGACGAGCGGTCCGAGGTGGCGCCGGGTGTGGTCGTCCAACGCACCGGCGGCCATACCCCCGGACATAGCGTGGTCCGCCTGGCATCCGGCGGCGACCGGCTGACATTCGCCGGCGATGCCGTGTTCGCGGTCGGGTTCGAGCACCCCGATTGGTACAATGGTTTCGAACACTATCCCGAGGAGGCCGCTCGCGTTCGCATCGATCTTCTCAGGGAGCTGGCGGCGAACGGCGAACAGCTGGTCGCCACCCACCTGCCGTTCCCATCGGTCGGCCGGGTGGCGGTCGACGGTGACGCCTTCCGTTGGGTGCCGGTGTTCTGGGACTACTGAGCATCTGCCAGGTCGGGGCCGAAGCAAAGCGCGTCGCATGGACCTATGCGATGCGCTTTCGCTTTTTGGTCTTATGCATGTCGTTGTCCCGGAACCGCTGCACGCTTCCGGGCGACATGCATTATCGCCACATGCCGCGCATGCGGGCGCCGACATCGATGCGCACCTGCCGCGCCTGGGCTTGCGCGGCGGCATCCGATTTCACCTGCGGCCAGCTGCAGGCCTCGAAGAATTGCAGCAGGGTCGCCGGAATGAAGCGGCTGCGCGAGGCATAGACGTGCCGGTCGCCCTGCGCATTCTGCCCATAGGTGAAGAAGCGCTGCGGCACGACGAGGTCGAGACCGTCGCGGGCGCGCGTCATCGCCACATAGAGCAGCCGGCGTTCTTCCTCGATTTCGGCGGTGGCGCCGACGGCAAGATCGCTCGGAATGCAGCCGTCGACGACATTCAGCATGAAGACCCTCGTCCATTCCTGGCCCTTGGCCGAGTGGATGGTCGAGAGGATGAGATAGTCCTCATCGAGCAGCGGCACGCCGGCCTGATCGCTCGTCGCATCCGGCGGATCGAGGGTGAGTTCGGTGAGGAAGCGCTCGCGCGAGGCATAACCGCCGGCGATCTGCTCGAGCTGCAACAAATCGGCCTGCCGCGTCGCCGCGTCCTCATGCAGCCGTTCCAGATGCGGCGCGTACCATTGCCGCGCCAGCTCGATTTCCGCCGGCCAGCCGGCCTTGCCGGATTTCATCTCCTGCAGCATCGAAACGAAATCAGTCCAATCCTCGCCGGAGCGCGGCGGCGCCGGCATGGCGGCAAGCGCCGACAGCGGGCTCGCATCCTCGGACATCAGGTCGAGCGCCTTCTGGGCCGTCGAGGGGCCGACGCCGGGCAGGATCTGCATCAGCCGGAAGCCCGCCACCCGGTCGCGCGGATTTTGCGCGAAGCGAAGCGCCGCCAGCATGTCCTTGACATGGGCGCTGTCGAGAAACTTCAGCCCGCCGAATTTGACGAAGGGAATGTTGCGTCGGGTCAGCTCGACCTCCAGCGGCCCGCTGTGATGCGAGGCGCGAAACAGCACCGCCTGCTGCTTGAGCTTGAGGCCTTCCTCGCGATGGTCGAGCACCTTGTCGGCGACGTAACGCGCCTGGTCGGCCTCGTCGCGCACCGTGACGAGCCGCGGCCGCTCGGCCGATTGCCGCTCGGTCCAGAGATTCTTGGTGAAGCGCTCCGAGGCGAGATCGATGACGGCGTTGGCGGCTGTCAGGATCGGTTGCGTCGAGCGATAGTTGCGGTCGAGCGTGACGATATTGGCGGGCGGGCTGAAGGCCGCGGGAAAGTCGAGGATGTTGCGCACTGTCGCTGCGCGGAAGGAATAGATCGACTGCGCATCGTCGCCGACGACCGTCAACCCCTGGCCTTGGGGCTTCAGCGCCATCAGGATCGAGGCCTGCAGCCGGTTGGTGTCCTGATATTCGTCGACCAGCACATGGTCGAAGCGGCTGCCTATATCTTCGGCAATTACGCTCTCCCCCACCATCTGCGCCCAGTAGAGCAGAAGGTCGTCGTAATCGAGCACATTCTGGCTCTGCTTGGCCTCGACATAGCAGGCGAAAAGCTCGCGCAGCTGTTTTTCCCACGCCGCGCACCAGGGAAAGGCGTCGCGCAGCACTTGGTCGAGCGCGGTTTCCGAATTCACCGCCCTCGAATAGATGGCAAGGCAGGTGCCCTTGGCCGGAAACCGGCTTTCCGTCTTGGAGAAGCCGAGATCGTGGCGGATCAGGTTGATCAGATCGGCGCTGTCTTCGCGGTCATGGATGGTGAAATCGGCATCGAGGCCGATCTGGTGGGCATAGTCGCGCAACAGCCGCGCGCCGATGCCGTGGAAAGTGCCGGACCAGGCAAGCGCATCGGCCATCACAGCGGCATTCGCACCCAGCACATCGCGGCAGATGCGCTCGACGCGCCGCGCCATCTCCGCGGCCGCCCGGCGCGAGAAGGTCATCAGCAGGATGCGGCGGGGATCGGCGCCCTTGACGATCAGATGGGCGACCCGATGCGCCAGCGTATTGGTCTTGCCGGAGCCGGCGCCGGCAATGACCAGCAGCGGCCCGGCAACATGGCTGCCGTCGGTGAGCGTGCCATGCTCGACGGCCATGCGCTGCTGGGGATTGAGCTTTTCGAGATACATCCAGCCGTCCGGTCGGGCTCCCGCAGAATCACTGCGAGAAGATTAGATGTTCCTTGAATGTTCGCGAATTAGGCCGCTGTCAAGTCTGCGGCGCAGCGATCCTCAATCGGGGAAATCCGGTCCCACCTCGCGCCGCACCAGCTTCAGGCTGCGGTCCGGCTGGAGAATATAGGTTTCCTCCACACGCTGGCCCGTCTCATTGTAGAACTGGTTGTAGACGGCGCTGCCGACCGGCGATTTGGTGAGCTTGGTGCGCGGCTGGCCGCCATAGGTGATGCTGCCGGGAATGGGTTCCAGCGCCGGGCTGTCGGCCGAGGAACAGCCGGCCAGCAAGACTCCGGCAAGAAAGACGGGTATCAGCACTTTCATTGTCGTCATCCCTCTGTCGACTGCACCAGATATGGAAGCCGCTGCAGTGTCCGCCAAGGGCACGCCACACCGGAGCCCGCAGAAATTAGGCTCGCAGATCGCGTCGAGCCCTTGCAACGAAAGCCCCTGCCGCCGCGTTAACTGAGATAAACCAACCTCAGGAGACGCTTAAGTGATCGGGTTTCCGGTATTCCCCGACCATGACGAACCCGGCCGGCAGGGTCATGGCGAGGCGGCGACACGCGCTTCAGTCGAGAGCGCCCTTCATGCCGCCGGCGATCTCGACGCGCGCGAAATCACCGTCAGCACGCTCGGCGCCGATATCGTCCTCGAAGGTTTCGTGCGCCGGCATGGCGATGTCGAGCGGGCGGCCGAGATTGCCGAAAGCATCGTCGGCCGCGGCCATGTGCATAACCGCCTGTTGCGGCGCTAAGGGAACCAAGTGTCCTCCCGGGTGTTGAAATGCCGGATCTGAAACGCTGGAGACCCTCATGCAGACGCTTCTTCGCCTCTGGGCGTCCACCCTGATCATCGGCGTCTTTGCCGGCTCGGCCCATGCCTCGCTTGAGACCGGCACGGATTATTCCGCCTTGCCGAAGGATCAGATCGCCCTCAACGACTATACCGCCACTGTCGCCTGCCAGCCGGCAGAGCCGCATTATCTGCCGTCCTTCATCCGCGCGGCTGACGGCACGATCATCGGTGTCGGTTATGTCGAGGTGGAAAATGCCGGCGACGCGGGCTGCTGACAAACGGGTTTGTCCGAACGAGGCTCGCCGGCGTTTCCGGTGACGAGCCTCTGACCATCATCATGATGGCTGTGTGTTTTCTATCGAAACAGCGGTCCCGGGCGCAACGCCCTTTGCGCCGAAACCCGGCAGCTGCTCGATCCAGGGTTAAGTGAAAATTAAACAATGTATCGTTCCGGCACGCTATGCCGGACAAAAAACGCAAACAGCCGGGCGTTCCTTGCCGTGTTAATGCAGCAGCTTCAGCTTCGCCTCTTCGGCCGCCGCCAGGAACTCGGCTCTTGCCTCTTCCACGCTCTTGCGCCCGTCGAGTGCTGCCCGGCAGGTGCTGCGCGCCTTGATATAATGCAGTCCGCGCGCGCTCGGCCAGAGATCCGCCAGACATTTCAGCGCATCGAACGGCCCGTTGACGGTCCTGAGGTCAGTGCCTTCGAAACCGACCTTGACCGGGTCGTGCCATTTTTCAGTTGCCATCGATGCTCCTCCAGGGTTTCGACAGAACTACGGTGCAGCGCCCACCTATCCTCAGGCGAGACGCCGCCATGATAGCCATTCTAGCGAGATTTTTGCGGTCAACAATGGTGAATCGTTTGTTGCCGATAAGGCGAAATGCCAGCCTGCGTAAGATGGGTCGCGTCGCGCGCAGCCTCAGAGATATTTTGGGTAGTCGCAGATAAGTTGTATGGCGCTTGCGCGCTGCTACCGCTACCATGCCGGGAAAGCTGAGGGCTCGACATGGATTTCGATCGAAAATTGATCCGGGCTGCGTTTCTGTGCAGTGCGCTGGCAATGCCGGCCCTTGCTCACGGTGCAGAGATATCCGCTGAAGACGCTTTGCTGGCGCGTATTTCCGCTGAGCTCGTCCCAAAAATGCAGCGGGAATATCTGCGGGCAACCCTGCGTGGCTACGGTGAAGGCGGGGTGATAGATATCGCCTCCTATGTCATATCAGAGAGCCGTGATCGATGGTATGTCGAGGGCATTTTTGATGGGGTTAATGCGCTGCCCCATGCGCCAGTTCCCGGTGAAGAGGTGGTGGTAACCGGTGAACTGATCGAACGGTGGCAGTTATCCCCGTTCCTGCCTTATTATCTCGAAGCATCCGACATTCCCGATTGTACTGACATGCAGTCCGCTTCGTGCGGATGGCTGCCCCTCACCCTAACCCTCTCCCCGTAAACGGGGCGAGGGGACGTGCCCTACACGAGGCTTGCGGGGGACGGAGAGGTTGCGGCATGGTCCCTTCGCCCCGCCCGCGGGGAGAAGGTGCCGGCAGGCGGATGAGGGGCTGGCCAGGCGGATACGCGAGAAATGATGTCGGATAAGAAAACTGGTGCTGCCGAGTGGGATTGAACCACCGACCTCACCCTTACCAAGGGTGTGCTCTACCACTGAGCTACGGCAGCAGGACCAGATCCGCGTGGAGCCGGGCGGCTCAATTGCGGGAACGGGGCGGCTATTGCCACAGCTTGACGACAAGCGCAAGCCGCAAAATCCAACTTCGCGTGGATAGAGGTGCAAGGGACTTTTGGATCGGCGCGAATTCGGCTAATTCTATATGCATGAACGACAAGACCGAAACCGGCCAGAAGAGCCGTAAAGAGGCGATCGAGGCACAGGCGAAACTGCGCCGCGAGCGCGCCGCCGAAAAGCTCAGGGAAAATCTTTCGAGACGCAAACAGCAGGTGCGCGCCCGCCGTTCCGGCCAGGCCGACGAAACAAACGGGCTGCCCGCCGCAAAAATGGACGAATCGTAATGTTCCGTCCCGGACGAATTGAAGCCTCTTCATAAATCCCCTAAACACCTCACCTTCTTTCAAGGCAGAACTTTCAGGAAGTAAGCGCACATGGATCGTATCAGAATTGTCGGCGGTAATGAGCTGAATGGCATCATTCCGATTTCCGGCGCCAAGAATGCCGCACTGCCGCTGATGATCGCCTCGCTTCTGACCAGTGACACGCTGACGCTGGAAAACGTGCCGCATCTGGCCGATGTCGAGCTTCTGATGCGCATCCTCGGCAATCATGGCGTCGATGTCGCCGTCAACGGCCGCCGCGAGCGCCAGGAGGACTCCTACGCCCGCACGATCCATTTCACCTGCCGCACCATCGTCGATACCACCGCTTCTTATGAACTGGTCTCGAAGATGCGCGCCTCCTTCTGGGTCATCGGGCCGCTCTTGGCGCGCGAAGGCCATTGCCGCGTGTCACTGCCGGGCGGCTGCGCCATCGGCACGCGCCCGGTCGATCTCTTCATCGATGGCCTGACGGCGCTTGGCGCGACCATGGAGATCGACGCCGGCTACATCAACGCCAGGGCGCCCGACGGCGGTCTGATCGGCGCGCGCTACACCTTCCCGAAGGTTTCGGTCGGCGCCACCCATGTGTTGATGATGGCGGCGACCCTTGCCCGCGGCACGACGGTTATCGGCAATGCCGCCCGCGAGCCTGAAGTCGTCGACCTCGCCAACTGCCTGAACGCCATGGGCGCCAAGATCTCCGGCGCCGGCACCTCGACGATCACTATCGAGGGCGTCACCTCGCTCTCCGGCGCCCGCCACCGCGTCCTGCCGGATCGCATCGAGACCGGCACCTATGCCATGGCCGTCGCCATGGCCGGCGGTGACGTCGTGCTCGAAAACACCGATGTGGCGCTGCTCGAAACCGCGGTGGAGACGCTCCGCCGCGCCGGCGCCGACATCTCCGCGACCAATAACGGCATGCGCGTCAGGCGCAACGGCGCCGGCATTAAGCCGGTCGATATCGTCACCGATCCTTTCCCGGGCTTCCCCACCGATCTGCAGGCACAGTTTATGGCGCTGATGACCCGCTCCTCCGGCATCTCGCATGTCACCGAGACCATCTTCGAAAACCGCTTCATGCACGTGCAGGAGCTTGCCCGGCTCGGCGCCAGGATCACGCTCTCCGGCCAGACCGCGAAGATCGAAGGTGTCCAGCGCCTGCGCGGCGCGCCCGTCATGGCGACCGATTTGCGCGCCTCCGTCTCGCTCGTCATCGCCGGTCTCGCCGCCGAGGGTGAAACTACGGTCTCCCGCGTCTACCACCTCGACCGCGGCTTCGAGCGGCTCGAAGCGAAGCTGACCCGCTGCGGCGCCGTCGTCGAGCGCATCAGCGAGTAAGAGACACCTTCATTCCAGTTGCGTAATCGGTCGCAGCATCTTATTTCCCTTGTCTGACGCATCGCCATTCCGGCGATGCCTGTTAAATAGCAAGAGCATGATGTCGTCCGAAAACAGCTCGCGCTTTTCGGCATCCTGCTCTAGGGATTGAGCCTGAATGACCGACCTGAAGCTTGTTGCGCTCGATGACGAAGACCTCGCGATCATTTCTGCGCATATGCAGGACAGCGTCTTCAAGGTCGGCGACATCGACTGGTCGCCGCGCGGCGCCCAGTTCGCGCTTGCCGCCAATCGCTTCGTCTGGGAGAGTGCGGCGCGCAAGCGCAGAGGTTTCGAGCGCCGCCGCGCCGCTCTGGTGTTCAAGCGCGTGCTAGCCGTCCGTTCGCTCGGCGTCGATCGCGGCAAACGCGATGAGGTGCTGTCGCTGCTGGCCCTGCGTTTCGAGAAGAAGGGCGAGGGGCCGGATGGCACAATCGAGCTGGCGCTGTCGGGCACGGCCTCGATTGCGCTCGACGTCGAATGCATCGAGGTCCAGATGGCCGATATCGGTGGCGCATGGCAGGCGGCTTCCAAGCCCCGCCACCCCTGAAGTTTGAACATCGCGGTTCGAGTTGAGAAGGAATATAGCTCTTGGCAATCTGGCTGGATCACGCATCGGAAGGTTTCGAGCAGCATTTTGCCGCTTTTCTGACGACGAAGCGCGAAGTGTCCGAGGATGTGAACGCCGTCGCCCGCGCCATCATCGATGATGTCAGGGCGCGCGGCGATGTGGCGCTGGCCGAATATTCGCTGAAGTTCGACGGCATCGATTTCGCCGCCGTGCCGATGCGCGTGACGCCTGAGGAGATCGACGCCGCGATCGAGGCGGTGCCCGCCGAAGTGCTGGGCGCTCTGAAGCTCGCGGCATTGCGCATCGAGAGCCATCATCGCCGCCAGCTGCCGAAGGATGATATCTACGAGGACGACATGGGCGTCGGTCTCGGCTCGCGCTGGACGGCGATCGAGGCGGTCGGGCTCTATGTTCCCGGCGGCACCGCGAGTTATCCGAGCTCTGTTCTGATGAATGCCGTGCCGGCCAAGGTCGCTGGTGTCGACCGCATCGTCATCGCCGTTCCCGCGACCGGCGGCGCCGTCAATCCGGCGGTGCTTGCCGCCGCCAAGCTTGCCGGCGTGACCGAGATCTATCGTGTCGGCGGCGCCCAGGCGATCGCGGCTCTCGCTTATGGCACCGAGACCATCGCTCCCGTCGCCAAGATCACCGGTCCCGGCAACGCCTATGTCGCCGCCGCCAAGCGCCATGTCTTCGGCACCGTCGGCATCGATATGATCGCCGGCCCCTCCGAAGTGCTGGTGATTGCCGATAAGGACAACAATCCTGATTGGATCGCCGCCGACCTTTTGGCGCAGGCCGAGCACGATGCCAGCGCCCAGGCGATCCTGATCACCGATAATGTCGAATTCGGCAAGGCGGTGGAGCAGGCGGTCGAACGCCAGCTGAAGACGCTGAACCGCGCCGAGACGGCAGCGGCAAGCTGGCGGGATTTCGGCGCGGTCATCCTCGTTGCCGATCTGAAGCAGGCCATTCCGCTCGCCAACCGCATCGCAGCCGAGCATGTCGAGCTCGCCCTCGCCGATCCCGACCGGCTGCTCGACGGCATCCGCAATGCCGGCGCGATCTTCATCGGCGCTCATACGCCCGAGGTCATCGGCGATTATGTCGGCGGTTCGAACCATGTGCTGCCGACGGCGCGTTCGGCGCGCTTCTCCTCCGGCCTGTCGGTGCTCGATTTCGTCAAGCGCACCTCGATCCTGCGCCTGGGGCCGGGTGAGTTGCGCACCCTCGGCCCGGCGGCGATCGCGCTTGCCGTCTCCGAAGGTCTCGATGCCCATGCGCGGTCGGTCGCGATCCGCCTCAACCTCGATTAGGTGAGGGCATGGCGGCGGGCGATTTCCGGCTTTGCGACGTCGTCCTCGACGATACGATCGGCCGTTCGACGCCCGATGTCGAGCATGAACGCGCCGTCGCCATCTTCGATCTCATCGAGGAGAACAGGTTCGAGCCGCTCGGCCATTCCGGTGGTCCTTACCGGCTGAACATCTCGCTGATGGATTCGAAGCTGGTCTTCGCCATCAAGACGGAAGAAGGCGGCGATGTCGCCACCCATATCCTGTCGCTCACCCCGTTCCGGCGGATCGTCAAAGATTACTTCATGATCTGCGAAAGCTATTACGAAGCGATCCGATCGGCGACGCCAAGCCGCATCGAGGCGATCGATATGGGCCGGCGCGGCATCCACAATGAAGGCTCGCAGACGCTGAAAGACAGGCTGGCCGGCAAGATCGAGGTCGATTTCGACACCGCCCGGCGCCTTTTCACGCTGGTCTGCGTGCTCTACTGGCGCGGATGACGGCGATGGAGCTCGCCGCCGACGTCGGGGACGCAAAAAGGCCAGGCGCCATCCTCTTCATGTGCGGCCTGAACGCCATCCGCTCGCCGATGGCCGAAGCGATCGCCCGTAGCATTCTGCCTGCCAATACCTATATAAGGTCCGCCGGCGTTCGCGCCGGCGAGCGCGATCCGTTCGTCGATGTCGTGCTCGACGAAATCGGGCTTTCTCTCGGGCGCCGCCAACCGCAGACGCTGGAAGAACTCGAAGACGATTATTTCGATCTGATCATCACGTTATCGCCGCAGGCCCATCACGCCGCACTCGAGCTGACGCGGTCGAACGCGATCGACGTCGTCTACTGGCCGACCATGGATCCGACGGTCGTCAGCGGCACGCGCGAGCAGATACTGGACAGCTATCGCGAGGTTCGCGATCACCTGGCCGGCCTCATCGAGAGCCGGCTGCTCAAGCGAAATGGCATTGCCGCGCAATCGGCATGAAAACAAATAAAGGAAAGCCTGATCAACAAGGTTCACAAACCTGCGTTGATTGTGTAGTTTCCGCCCAAATTTTAAAGGCGCGCGTTGCGCTGCCTCTGCAACCCACAGGAAGAAAACCACTATATGCCGAAAGAAGAAGTCCTCGAATTCCCGGGAATCGTCACCGAACTTCTGCCGAATGCGACGTTTCGCGTGAAGCTTGAAAACGAACACGAGATCATCGCTCATACCGCCGGCCGCATGCGCAAGAACCGCATCCGCGTTCTCGCGGGCGACAAGGTGCTTGTGGAAATGACGCCCTACGATCTGACCAAGGGCCGCATCACCTATCGTTTCAAGTAAGTCTGCCCGCTCCCGTCCGCCGATGGTCGAGGTTTCATGGCGCTGAAATACAAGCTCATTCTGGCCTCGGGCTCGCCCCGCCGCGTCGACCTGCTCAACCAGGCCGGCATCGAGCCTTCGCGCCTGATGCCGATGGATATCGACGAAACGCCGAAGAAGTCGGAGCATCCGCGTTCGCTCGCCCGAAGGCTGTCGGCCGAGAAAGCCGAGGCAGCACTTGCCGCCATCAAGGGCGATATCACCTGGAAGGGGAGCTATATCCTCTCCGCCGATACGGTGGTCGCCGTCGGCCGGCGCATTCTCGGCAAGGCCGAGTTCGCCGACGAGGCGCTGAGTTCGCTGCATCTCCTGTCGGGACGCAACCATCTCGTCTATACCGGCATCTGCCTGGTGACGCCGGATCGCAAGATTCGCCAGAAGATCGTCGAGACCAAGGTGCGCTTCAAGCGGCTCTCCGGTTTCGAGATCGAGAACTACCTAGCCTCCGGCCAGTGGCGCGGCAAGGCGGGCGCTTACGGCATCCAGGGCCTTGCCGGCACTTTCGTGCAGAAGATGGTGGGCTCCTACACCAATGTCGTCGGCCTGCCGCTATATGAAACCATTCTGCTTCTGACCGGCGAGGGCTTCGATGTGCATAGCCGGTGGCCCGAGGGCTGACCCACGGCGCCATGCTTTAGGACGGACCGATGATGCCCCAAGACAAGAAAGCCGCCGCCAAGGTCGAACCGCTGCGCAAGACGCGTCCTTGCCCGGAATGCGGCAAACCCTCGAACCGAGAACATTACCCCTTCTGCTCCAACCGCTGCCGTGAGGTCGATCTCTCCCGCTGGCTGACCGGCTCCTACGCCATTCCGGTGGCCGACGACGAAACGAAGGCCGATTATCCCGACGAGGAAAACTAGCAGATTTCCTCCCCGAAGCTCTTATTTTTCCACATGAATCGGCAAAATTGGCAAGACCGTCAAAAAAGAGTCATTTGACGCTTGCCATGGGCGAACAAGATGCTATAACCCCGCTCGCTTCCGGGGCGAACCAAGGCCCCCGCAGTTCTTTTCATCAAGAGCACCGCAGCGAAGCAGGTTGGCCCAGGTAGCTCAGTTGGTAGAGCAGCGGATTGAAAATCCGCGTGTCGGTGGTTCGATTCCGCCCCTGGGCACCATTCAGTTTCGATCCATCCTAGACTCATAGGTTACGTTTTATTCCTAAGATAAAGCTAACGCTTTGGACCGAAAGGGTTCGGCAAAGGTTCAAGCCGGCTCGTCTCATCATCGAAATATCCCAGATCGTAACCCATAAGCTTGTCGGCCAGATATGGTCTTCGACCTGTTTGATGCCGACGGCCTGACCGGCGAAGACCCTGCTGAGATTGATCTTCTTCCGCTTGTAGCAGATGCGTCCGCGCGCCAGCGGCGATGCTGCCGATGTGCCCATGTTAATGGTGATCGACTTTCGTGGCAAAGAGTTACGGTGATTCGCGCTTGCGCCCATCAAGTTCACTTTCTCACAAGCCTAAACTGTGGAATTCGGGGACTGTCGCGGCCAGATAGCCACCTTTCCCAAGTATTTTCATGTGCTTAGTGTTTCAGGTGAAACACCCTGTTTTTAAACAGCTTTTATTTGTGGGTGATGAAAAGTCTATTTGCTGCAAATGCTTACTGCATGCACCCGTTCCACAGGTGTTAATTTTCAACCCCTTGACGGAAACATGGCGTTTACACTTTACTTTCCTCACTGATCGCCCACGCGGCGAGCAGGGCACGAAAAAAGGCCGGGGTTGCACCCCCGGCCTCGTGTCGAATAAACCGAATGCTTCGATCGGCAGACAGCTCACCCGATAACGCCCTCAAGGATACTTGGGGAGGTTGGCCTGTCAAGCCGATCGAGGTTTCCTAACCCATAGGGAACTCGAAAATGAAACATACGAATTATCGACTCACTCTTGATGATGCCGTCCAAGTCTGGCTGCATAGCTGGAACGGCGAATATCAGCACGAAATTGCCTTCCGCTTCGGCGTGAACCAAGGCCGTGTCAACGAAGTGCTGAAGGGTAAGCGCCATCCCGGCAGCGAGCAGATCGCCCGCGAAAAGCGCGATCTCCATTAAGTGAAGGTGCCTGCACCCGTACCTGTTGGAAGCGAAGTTCCGCCCGCCGGCCCTCCGGCGGGCTTGCCCAAGCAAACTCGATAGATGGAAAAAAGATGAGCGCGCGATATTCCGAGCCGAGGATAAACAAATCGGAATTTAACTGCCCACACTGTGGGGTGCGCGCAACGCAGCATTGGCACAGCCTTTATCAGGACCGAAGCGAGAAGGGAGAAGCGCCCTTACGCCACACAAAAGAGAGTGCGGACGAGCTACTTGCGAGGGTAAAGCAAAAAGGGCCGGATGATCCGCCCGAACCTATGGTGAAAGAATTGTACCGACGAGCCGGACGGGAAACCTTCTTCGGACTGCCCAGAAGTGACCTCTACGGCGCCCGCATAGTCTGGAACATGAACGCCGCCGAATGCAATCACTGCGGTGACATCTCAGTATGGCTTTATTCTCAGATGATCTACCCGGCCGGTAGCGAAATTCTGGCCCATGACGACATGCCCCGGGCTGTTAAAGAAACCTTCACAGAGGCGGCGAAGATTGTTTCCGCTTCGCCCAGGGCATCGGCAGCTCTGGCGCGCCTAGCTCTCCAGCAACTATGCAAGGAACTCGGCTGCAAGAAGGATCAGCTACACGAGCAAATCGGCGAGTTGGTCGCAAAAGGGCTCAGTCCAGATATCCAAAAGATGTTGGACTCTGTTCGCGTCATTGGGAACAACGCTGTGCATCCTGGTGAGATCGACTTAAAAGACGATGAGCCGACAGCACGTTTTATCCTGCAGTGCCTCAACCGCATTGTTCAGCGCCTAATTACCGAGCGCGTCGAGGTCGACGCCCTTTATGCCCTGTTGCCTGAGGGTGCACGCAAGGCGATCGAAAAGCGAGATGCTAAAACGTAATGATGCGATGGTGGATCACCGGCATGAAATCCCTTCAAGCTTATGTCATGAACGCGCTTTCCGATTTCCTCAAACCCCAAGAACACGTCTCGATTTTCTCATTCGACTATTGGAGCAGTGCGAACGGGATTACAGTCGCGTCAACATTGATCGCTGCAGTGCTCGGCGCCGTATTTGGAACACTTGGAACGGCCGCCATCTCGTGGTGGCTTGCAAAACGCACTGCCACTGAACAACTACGCCGCGACGAAGCGGTAAGGATTGAAAAGGACAAGGCGATCGCGCTCGAGATGTTCGTCAAGGCAATGACGATTACCAACCAGCTCTACTCGGTCCTCGGCCTCGTCCTTAATATGCTTCAGACAGCTGAGAAGAATGGCGTCGGTGATCTGGACCTTTGGCAGAAAGTGCTACCGATGTCAGGCATAACCAGCAATCCTGACCGTTTCACTGCACAGGAAGCGGCGGTTTTGATCGGCGGGAAAGAATTCGACGTTCCCAACAACCTGTTTCTTCTAGCGGAAAAGTACGGCAGCCTCACCGACAGCATTAATAGGTACTCGGAGCGCCGACTGCGTCTAACCGATTTGCTTTCGGCAGAAATCGAGGTTGGTGGCCTTGGTTCATCCCGACTTTCGAAAGAACAGTATAAGCGTTATCAAGGGAAAATGTACGAATTAAACGATATGGCAGCACAGATCTGCCAAGCCCTGCCAGAAGATTTCGAGTTTTCAAAGGATGTAACTGAAAAGATAGGTCCAACATTCAAGAAAGTGCTGAGTGACGACGATTTTCCGACTGCTGTTTTCCCTGCTGAAGCTGAAGCGCGCTGCGTCGAATTTCGGAAATTTCTTGGTTAAACGGCAAGGAGGAAACCATGAGGGAAGTGTGTATCTACACCATTGACGGCGAGCTGCGACTGTTCTCCAATCCCTCGGGGAAGGTAACGGTCGCGTTCATGATCCAGCGGGCAACGCGGTCATCGAAAGGAGAAAGAATCTTCTCCTCAAATTGGCCGCAGGATCAACTGATTTACGAAATAGCTGAAGATGAGTGGGTTTGTGGGCTGATAAGGAATCTAAATTGTCGGCAGGAGTGCTCCCCGCACCCCTGAAGCTCGCTTATTGGAACTGGTAGCGTTTGACCGCGGCGCATGTGGGAACGGTCGTTTAGCCGAAATAGGAATGCGCCGCCAATTCATTCCTTTGAACTGCAACGCATTGTCGTCAATGGAATCGGTGGACTGAGACTGCAATGACCGAGGGGATTTATGCGGCGCCGACGCTGCCTGATCCCGGCGCGATCACAAGCATGCATCTACTCGATACTCGCCAAAACCTCGGAGATAACTGAGAATTTCGTGGCCTGCCAGTGTCTGTAGTCGAGGACGAATCTCTCGGAAACCCAGCAATCCCCGCTCATTTGGGTAGCCTCCCATCCCAGCAATCCCTGATTTTGCGCGGCCGCCAGCAATCTGCTGGCATGACTGCGGGAAATGACATATTCGGCCGCGGTCAGTCGTGCAGAGACATCGCCCACCCAAGTGCGTTCACCTACGACCGGTGCCAGTGGCACACGCGACATGAGGTCGTGCAATATGTTGCTTCCGGATTCGGACCTTACGAACAGCGCAACGCTTTCGGGCGGGCTATACCAATCCGGATGGTTAAACAGCCGACATGCAATACGCGGCTGAGCGCGATACAGAATTGTCTCATCCGCCTCCGACCACCGACAGCGATCTCCCGCGCCTATGCCGTCCAAGGAACGAAGGTGCCCCTCGAACCATTGCCGGATCAAGGTTTCAGCATAGGCGCTCGCCTGTAACGGTTTGGCGCGCCGATCCGTCGTCTCCACCGGCTCGAATAATTTGTAATACGCCATCTCCTTCATATGTGCGACGACGGTGTTGTGGCTGGCGATGTGGTTCTCGACCAGAAATTTTGCGAGGTTGGAAGCGGTCAACGGGGGGCAGGACGGGTTGAGCTTCCGCTCAAAATGCAATGCCAACGCCGCCTGGCTGAGCAGCCACTTCTGCAGATCGGCAACATAACGCACTATTCTCGGCGCTCTGCGATGGATTGCCAGTAGCTCGGAGGCGGATTCACGCAGAGCAGCGGCAAAAGCGGCGTCCGTCATGAGATCTTCAACACTGTAGCCGCGGCATCTATTCTGCAGTGAGGCTGAACGTAAAGGTATCGACATTTAAAACCGAAGTGTAAGCGATGCTGGTTCGGGATAATAAAAACAGCGAATAGACAAATGTCACTGCTAGGCCAGCGACTGGCCGACTTTATCGAAAATTTGCGTACAATTCGAGCAAGCTTTTGTTGCAGATGTTTGACCCCAAAGCTTTGACTGGAGGTCTCTTTCGGCCGAAACAAAGGGCGCTGTCGGCCGGGTTCTTCATGGAGAACTGCAGCCCGCTCTCTCAGGATCGGCGATTGAATGTTGCGAGCATCGCCGCGCCGACCAGACCGGACAGCAGAGACCCCAGCAGGATGCCCATCTTCACGTGGTCCTGGACGCTGGGATCGTTGAATGCAAGCAGCCCGATGAAAAGGCTCATGGTGAAACCTATGCCGCAGAGGGCGGCCACACCGGTCATCTGCCCCCAGCTCGCCTTGGCGGGAAGGTCGGCGAGACCGATTTTGACGAGCAGGAAGACCGTGCTGAGAACGCCGACCAGTTTTCCAAGCAAAAGTCCCGCCGCCACGCCGAGGGTCAATGGCTCCGTCAGCGTGGCTGCCGAGACGCCGGAGAAGGAGACGCCGGCATTGGCAAAGCCGAAGATCGGAACGACGATGAATGCGACGGGCTTCTGTAGGATGTGCTCGAGATGGTGCAACGGCGACTGCTCGTGGCTCGCCTCGCGCGTTCCCGGCGTTGCCTTCAACGGAATCGTCAGTGCGAGAAGAACACCGGCCAATGTCGCGTGGATTCCAGACGCGAAGACGAGCACCCAGAGCACGGCGCCGAGCAGCAGATACGGCCACAGCTTCAGAATCCTGGCCCGGTTCATGCCATAGAGCGCGGCGAGCACCGCCGCAGCCCCTGCAAGCGCCAGCAAGTTGAGATCGCTCGTGTAGAACAGCGCAATGATCATGACAGCCCCCAGGTCATCGATGATCGCCAGTGCCGCCAGGAAGATCTTCAACGAGGCAGGCACGCGCGGGCCGAACAGGGAGATGACGCCCAGGGCGAATGCGATGTCCGTCGCCGTCGGGATCGCCCAGCCACGCAGGGCGGCCGGGTTTTCCCGGTTGAACAGGATGTAGAAGAGGGCGGGGAAGAGCATGCCTCCCAGTGCCGCCGCACCCGGCAGAATGCGGCGACTCCAGCTGGAGAGCTGGCCGTCCAGCATTTCGCGCTTGATCTCGAGCCCGACGAGGAGGAAGAACAGCGCCATCAGCGCGTCATTGATCCAGTGCAGCAGGCTGAGCGGCCCTAGATAGATGTGAAGAGCGTGGAAGTAACCCTCTGCAAGCGGTGAGTTCGCCGTCACGATTGCAGCCAAGGCGACTGCCATCAGCACGAGACCGCCTGAAGCTTCGCTATCGAGGAACTGGCGAAGGGTGGATCGGATGAGACCCGGAGAGATAGGCTGCGACACCGGTCAGCGCTCCCTGTGTTTTGGAAGGTTGATCTTCAGTCTCCGTCGATTTCGGGAAAGCCCGTGGCGCACGCAGCACACGCCATCCCTGCAAGATAAAGGGGTCGCATCGCCATTTCCAGCGAAATCGGCAAAGAGGCGCAGGTCCGTTGGACCTGCCGCCCCGCTTCGCTTCTCACTGGAATGAGTAACCAGCCGGCACCATCTGCGTTTCTATCGCGAAGGTGACGATGTCGCCGAGTTCGGGGATTGCGAAATCCAGTCCCCATTCGCTGCGACGGATGCTGCCGGTCGCCGAGAAACCGATCTTCGGGACGCCCATCATCGGGTGCTCCGCCATCGAGCCGTTGAAGGTGACGTCGAGTTTTGCCGGGTGCGTCTCGCCGCGCAGGGTCAGGAGGCCTTCGACGGTGCCGGTCTTCTTGCCCGTCACATGGATCGTCCTGGAAACGAAGGTGATCGGCTTGGCTGCAAGGAAGCTCTCGTCTCCACCGATCTCCGCATCGAAGTTGACCTTCTCAGGCCATGGATAGTCGGTGCGGACCGAAAGCGGATCGATCGTGACCGAAAGCGTCGAAGTTTCCGGCTTTTCCGGCTTCCATTCGAGCCGCGCATCGACTCCGGTAAAGCGCGCCGTGTAGTGGGACAGGCCGGAATGGTCGAACGACCAATTGAAACTCGAATGCGAGGGATCGGTCTTGTAGGCTCCGCCCGGCGCAGGATCGGTGGCGGCGGCAAGGGCGAAGGTCGTGCTCAAGGTAAGAGCAAGGGCGAGTGCAGTTATGCGAAACATTGATAATTCCTCGGATGTGAAATGATGAGGTGTCGGGCTCACGCCGCCTTGTCGCGGCGGATCGTCTGGAGGCGCTCCCAGACGCGGTCGGGCAGGGGGATGTCGAGATCGAATACTGTCTCGAACGTGTCGCCGAGATGGCTGGCGCTCGTAATGCGCTCCTCGCTGAGGCTGTTCGCCGTCACACGGCGCAGACGGTCGTCCTGGAGGGCGACGTAGCCGTCCGCCGTATGCCGCAACACCGCGAGCGCATTGGTGAACGGAGAGCCGGGATCTTGCATCAGCCAGCCTTGTGTTGCGGCCATCGCGGCTTCGTCGCTGTGGTCGAGCCGGAAATCGAAGCTTTTCGCGATACCGAGCACATGATTATTGAAGCGCAGCCAGCTCCCGTCGGCCGGCATGATGGAGAAATCGAAGCCGCGTTGGCTGATCGGCCCGGCCACAAGCGGCACCGGCTCGATGATGGCGTCCGCTATGCCGACCTCGGCGAGATAGGGATGCTCGAGATCGACACGCAGCGTCAGATGATTGCCGATGGCGATGTCGCCGAGCTTTTCCCGGTCGACGGCGCCGCAAAGGCGGGTCACACGGAAGCCGAGTGCCGCAAGCGCGGCGCCGAAGAGGCCGTTCATCTCATAACACCAGCCGCCACGCCGCCTCTCGACCATTTTGGCGAATGCCGCAGCCGGGGTGATCGCGGAGGGCCATCCCATGAAGGCGTCCAGTGCCTCCCATGTAAAACTCATGAGATGGGCGCGATGCAACTGCGACAAGCTGTCGATGTCGAGGCGCGACGGCCGCCCGACGCCGATCCGGGCCAAATAGGCATCGAGCTGCGCGGCTGTCAGGGTCATTGCGTTTTCGTTCGACGGTACATGTGTCATCGTTCGGTTTCCTTTCAAATGGACCGTTGCTCAGTTTCGGGACGTGTTTCTGGTGGTTCAGGCGACCTTGCGATCGTCCTCGGGTGGGAAGGTCAGGCCGAAGCCCCTGGCGATCGAGGCGATCTGCTCGGGTGTTTCGGGCTTGCAGAGTTCGACGATCGGAAAGAAGCTCTCGAACCCGCCCGGGGTGACGACGACCATGAGGCGGCCCTCCGTCTGTCCCACATTGCGGAACCGGTGCGGCACACCGCGCGGCAAAGCGATAGAGCCGCCTTCCGTGAGTTCGACATAATCGCCGGCACACCAGAAGCCGAAGCGGCCGGAAAGAACGCGGAACAACTCGTCCTCGCGCTCATGCACATGTAGTGGCGGACCTTCGCCGGGCAGCACGCAGGCTTCGAACATGCCGAGCGAACCGCCAGTATTGCCCGCCATAAAACGGATGACATGCGTGCCGAAAGCCATTGCCGGCAACCCATGCCCCGGCGGCGAAACTGCCGCATGATCAAACTTCTCCATTTCTCTTTCTCCAAATTCGTCCCGCATCGACCGCCGGCGGTTTCGCCTGCGGCAAAACGCAGAGATCCGTGCCCCGCTCCGGCATGCGGGGCGGGCGCGATTGTCTTTCGCCCGGCGGCACGGGGCCGCCGAACACTGGGGTATGGTGATAATCGAGGCCGTTCAGCCGGTACGTCGTTTCTATAGCGCAGCGAAAAAAACGGCGTTCCTAAATGAATGTGCAAGCCGTACCGGGAATCCTAAAAGTTTGCTAAGGAGGATTGGGGCAAGCAATGGGGGACGGCAGTGAGGCTTGACGACAGGCTTCTCGATTTTTTCAACAGGCCGCTGATGTGCATCATCGCGGCGGCCGACGAGACCGGCCGTCCTTCGGCGGGACGCGGCGTCGGCTTCCATCTTCTGGAAGACCGCGAAACGATCGACGTCATCTTTTCAGCCTGGCAGTGGCCGCGGCTCGAAATCGGAATCCGGCAGACCGGGCGGGTTGCCGCCACCTTCGTAACCCCCGCGGATTATGTAAGTTTCCAGCTGAAGGGGAGCGCCGGCATGCAAGAGATCCAGAGTTCTGACCTCGCTCGCGCCGATCATTTCATCACCGCGGCGACGAACGAGCTCGAATCGCTCGGCGTCCCCCGGCGTCTTATCGCGCCATGGCTGACGGCGCGCGAGGCGCGGGTCGCCAGGCTGGTGATCAGTGAGATATATGTCCAGACGCCCGGCCCGCTCGCCGGCATGCTGGCGGGCACCCATGTTGGCGCGCGGTCCCAATGAACCTGCGGCTTTCCGATCTTTCCGCCTGCTTCGAGGGTGTCATTCCCTCCATCATCGCCACGGCCTCGGCCGACGGCATGCCGAACATATCCTATCTCTCCCATGTGGTGCGGGTCGATGAGGAGCATGTCGCGCTCTCCAACCAGTTCTTCGCCAAGACGGCGGCGAATGTGCGCGCCAATCCAAAGGTCACGCTGATCCTGGTGGACGGGTTCACCGGCGATCAGTTCCTGCTCGACGTCGGCTTCGTTCGTTCGGTCGATGCCGGCGCGCTGTTCGACAAGATCGCTCGCCAGCTCAAGGCGAGCAGCGCGCAGATCGGCATGTCGGATGTCATGCGGCTGAGGAGCGCCGATATTTTCCGGGTGTACGGAATTGAGAAGGTTCCCTCGCCGGTGGAAACAGCTTCGCCGCCGAGCAGCCGGGCGCCTGTCAGCCTCCCTGATCTTTCCAAGGCGATCAAGGCGATCGAGCGACAGTCGGAGGCCGATGAGATCATCGACAGCCTGCTCGTCGGCGTCAAGCAAGTCCTCGGATGCGGCAATGCGCTCGTGCTCATCCACGACAGCCATCGCGGCTGCCTGATCACGATGGGCAGCATCGGCTACGAGCGCTCGGGCCTCGGATCCGAAATCGCAGGCGGCGACGGATTGATCGGGGCTGCGGCAGCGGGTGGACAGGCGATCAAGGTCAGTGACATGAGCCGTGTGCGCCGGTTTGGCGAAGCGATCGGTCTGGAGGCGGAAGGGGCTGAAAATACGACGCGCACGATCGCTTTCCCGCATTTGCCGACGGCAATGAGCCAGATTGCCGTTCCCATGATCGCCGGCGGCGCGGTGACGGGCGTGCTCTTCATCGAGAGCACGGAGCGACTCGCCTTCCGAGAAGAGGACGAAGCTGCTCTCGAGATACTGGCGGGACAGGCTGCCGGCGCCCTCAGGGCCAGCGAGCGCGCAGCGGCTGCCGCCGAACAGAGACCTGCGACCAGCACGCCCGAGCCTGTTGCCGCCGGCCGAGAAATCCGCGTTGTTCATCACCGCTTCGATGACAGCGTCTTCATCGATGGCACTTACATCGTGAAGGGCGTTGCCGGCACTCTGCTGCGCCTGATGCTCGACTGGCATCTGAGCGACGGCAGAAGCGAGTTCACCAACCGGGAAATGCGGTTGACGGCCGGCGCACGCATGCCGGAGATCAAGGACAATCTCGAAACCCGGCTCTTGCTGTTGCGCCGCCGGCTCGAAGAAAAGCAGGCGCCCATCCGCCTCGCGCGCGTCGGCAGGGGCCGTGTCAGGCTGGAGGCGGAAGGACCACTGGTCCTTGAAGCCGTCACAGGTGAATACCCATAAGCTGGGTGCCGCGAAATCCTCCGGCGCGCCTGCGCCAAACGAGCGCCGCCACCGTCCCACGAACAAAACCATACCATCGTGCGAAGGCCGATCACCAATTCGTGTTCGTTATGCCTGTAACAAGCGGGATCGTCGTCTCGAAAGAGGGATTACGCGGCCGATGACCGGTGCGCGGATCTTTGCAAGAGGAGACCATCCATGAACCGTTCCACTCTCAGCCTCGCCCTCGCAGGCTCGCTCGCCACTGCGATTTCATCTGCTGCCTTCGCCGCACCGCTGCCGGCGGAGAAGATGGTGGGCAAGGAGAAATGCTATGGCATCGCGCTCAAGGGTCACAATGATTGTGCCGCCGGTGCCGGCACGACCTGTGCAGGTACATCGACGATGGATTATCAGGGCAACGCCTGGAAGGCCGTCCCGGCCGGTGCCTGCGTCAGCATGAATGTCAACGGGCACATGGGTAAGCTCGAGCCGACCAAAGGCTGACCGGAAAGCGGAGGCCCGATGCCCGGGCCTCCAACTTTTCTCGTCAAATCGGGAGAATTGCGATGACCGCTTCAACAAACCGACCTGTCCTCCTGCCTGCACGGGCCGGCCTCGGTCTAAAGCCCGAGCATTATGACACCATTCTGGTCGATCTGCCGGACGTCGGCTTCTTCGAGGTCCATGCCGAGAACTACATGGGCGCAGGCGGGCCGCCGCATCGCTATCTCCAAGCCATCACGGAACACTATCCGCTGTCGCTGCACGGCGTCGGCTTATCGATCGGCGCGGCGCGTGGGCTCGACAAGGCGCATCTGAAGCGGCTTCGCAGCTTGCTCGACCGCTATCGGCCTCAGAGCTTTTCCGAACATCTGGCCTGGTCGACGCATGACACGGGATTTCTCAATGATTTGCTGCCGCTGCCCTACACGGAAGAAACCCTGGCGCGAGTCGTCGACCATGTCGATGAAACGCAACAGGCGCTCGGGCGACAACTGCTGCTGGAAAACCCTTCCACCTATATACTGTTCGCCGACAGTACGATCGATGAAGTGGATTTTCTGGCGACGATCGCCGAGCGGACGGGCTGCGGCCTTCTGCTCGACGTTAACAATGTAATGGTCTCGGCGGTAAACCACCGGCTTGATGCCACCGCCTATATAGATCGTTTTCCGGTCGAGTTCGTCGGTGAGATTCACCTTGCCGGTTACGACGAAACCGTCGACCCCGCCGGCGACCGGCTGCTGATCGACGCGCACGCGACGGCGGTGAAGAGCGACGTATTGGCGCTCTACAAACATACCCTCGCGCGCACCGGCGCACTCCCAACGCTGATTGAATGGGACAATAATGTTCCGGATTTCGCCACACTGTATTCAGAGGCAAAACGCGCGGATGCGATGCTCGCCGCCGAAACGTCTTGCCGCGGCGCGCGCCGGAATCGGGCGGCGTGACAATGGATTTCGCAACCCGCCAAACCGCCTTCGCCGATGCCTTGCTGCATGCCGAGCGGCGGGTGCCGGAGGGCATCATCAACGCACGCGGCAAGCCCGACGCGGCGCGGTTTGCCGTATACCGCAACAATGTGTTCGTCGGGCTGACAAAGGCGCTGGCGCAACGTTTTCCGGTGACTGAGAGGCTCGTCGGGTCGGAGTTCTTTTCGGCCGTGGCGCGAGCCTACGCCCAGGATCACAAGCCGGCCTCGCCGCTGGTCATGGAATATGGCGACGATTTCCCCGACTTCATCGCAGCTTTTGAGCCTGCGGGCACGCTTGTCTATCTGCCCGATGTCGCCCGGCTCGAGGCCGCCTGGACGGAGGCTTACCACGCCGCCGACAGCGCGCCTCTCGATCTTGCGGCACTCGGAGCCGTGGCGCCCGAGATGCTTTCGGACTTGCGGCTCCTCCCACACCCATCCGCGCACCTGATCCTGTCGAATTTTCCGGTTGGTTCGATCTGGAGCGCACATCAAGAGGAGATGGTTTCGCCAGTCTCCGACTGGGGCGGGCAAGCGGTCCTGGTCGTGCGACCGGAGATGTCGGTCAATGTTCATGTCCTGCCGCCGCGGGACGCTGTTTTTGCAGCCGCCTTGTTCAACGCCGCCACTCTCGGTGAGGCGGCAGAGGCGGCATGTGCGGCTGCCCCGGAATTCGATTTCGGAACGGCGCTGGTCGGCCTTGCCGGTCTCGGCGCGTTTAGAGCCTTTCAACAGTATAAAGGAAACTCCACATGAAAACCGAAGTGGCCCCTTCGCACGGCTTTGGCGCTGCCGCTGCCTCCCTCGTCACACGCGCGGAAGGCCTGCTCGCCTCAGTTCCCAGGTCGCTGCCGCTGCTGGCATTGCGTTTTGCGCTGGCTATTCCCTTCTTCAAGTCGGGGCTGACGAAATGGGACGGCTTCCTGACGCTTTCATCGGGCGCAAGATATCTTTTCGAGCAGGAGTTCAAGCTTCATATCTTCGGCAGCGCAGTCGCCTACCCGTTTCCTCTGACGATGGCGACGGCCGCCGGAATTGGAGAACTGGTTCTGCCAATTCTGCTGATCCTCGGCTTGGCCACACGCTTCGCTGCCCTCGGTCTGCTGCTGATGACGGCGATCATCCAACTCACCATCCCGGAGGGCTGGGCCAACTTTCACCTGCCCTGGGCGGCAATGGCGCTGGCATTGGTCGTGTTCGGCGGGGGCAAGATTGCGGTTGATCCGTTTGTCTTGCAGCGCCGCAAATGACGCGGCGGCCAGACGCCTCATCGCCCCGAGAAGGCGCTCAGCTGGCATGAGGGCCTGCGCTGGAGGGGAAGAGACGGCACGAAAGTGCCGGCAGCTTGGCGCGCATCACCCGGAAAGGCTTTAGCCGGCCTCGTCGAGAGACCTCGCCGCTTCAAGCAGAAGCTGCTTCATTTTCTCGCGAACCGTCTGAGCGCTGATTGCGACGTCCGCATATTGCAGGTCGCTGAGAATCTTTCTGAAGACGTTCTCATCTCCTGACTCCAGCAACTCGGCGGAAATGACTTCGTCGAAATAGACGTCGAAGTCGGTTCGTCCGATGAGCTCGGCCGCCCAGCGTGCCAGCAGCCGGTCGCGCCTCGCCTTGATATGGAACGAACGCTCGAGCTTCACGATGTACTCTTTCTCGAGTGCTTCTTCACGCTCGTCGATGATGCCCATCATCGATCCTCCCGCTGAATGGCCGTCAGTTGTTTGAATGCGTCGCATTCGCTGCGCAAGTAATCATTCTTGCTTTGGAAACTGCCTGCACGAAGGCCTCTCGCACCATTTCACCACATAATTGGGTAAATCAAAAAAGTTAGAGCGGTTCTGCGCTTCCACTCAAAACAAGAGGAGCGACCCCAGAGACAGAATGAGTGCGGGGACCATGACGACGGTTCCGAGTTTTAGAAACGTCCAGGCGCCGATATGCAGGCCTTCGCGGCGCAGGGCAGACAGCCACAAGATCGTCGCCAGCGACCCCGTCACCGACAGATTGGGTCCGAGATCGACGCCGATCAGCACGGCGCCGGCGATCTTGTCGGAGACACCTGCGGCCTGCACCACGCTGCCGGCAAGCAGGCCGGCAGGAAGATTGTTCACGAGGTTGCAGATCACGCCGACGAGCAGGCCCGCCACGCCGATCGCCTGCGATTGCGAGGCCGAGGCAAGCGCAGCCAGCTGATCGGAGAGAATGTTCGTCAGCCCGGTATGATCGAGCGATTCGACGATGACGAACAGGCCGGCGACCAGCGGCAGAACGCTCCAGCTGATGCCCTTCATCGTCTCGGCCGGGCTTTGCCGCGTCAGCATCAGAACGATCGCGGTGGTGATCGTGCCCGCAACAAAGGTCGGCACGCCGAGGTCGACATGCATGGCCGACGCCGTGATAAGAACGATGGCCGTCAGCAGGATTCCCCATCCCGCGAGGCGGGCGCTGCGGGAGAGGGGCGGTTGCTGCGTGTCGGCGGCAAGAGTGTCTTCTGCAAGGGCGCGGCGTTGCGTCCAGTAGAGGCAGAGGAACGTGGCGACGATCGAAATGATCGACGGCAGCATGAATGTCGACAGCCAGCGGGAGAGCGGCGGCATGTCTCCGCCGGCAAAGATCACGAGATTGGCCGGGTTGGAAATCGGCAGAACGAAGCTCGCAGCATTGGCGATGAAGGCGCAGATCAGCAGATAAGGCATCGGGTCTTTGACCCGCGCCGTCCGGCAGGCGGCATAGACGGCCGGCGTCAGCACCACGGCCGTCGCATCGTTGGAAAGAAAGACGGTGACAATCACGCCGACAAGATAGACGAGCACGAAGAGACGCCGGGGTGATCCTTGGGCGTACGCGATTGCAATGGAGGCGATCCAGTCGAACAGGCCTTCGCGCCGGGCAAGTTCGGAGAGCAGCATCATGCCGATCAGAAAGAGATAAACGTCGCCGCCCTTGGCGACGCCCGCCAGGGCATCATGGGGTCCAAGCAGGCGGAAGGCGAGCAGGAGCAGGGCGCCGAAGACGGCCCAGATCGCTTCCGGCCACCGGAAGGGACGGACGACGACGCCCATCGCAGTGAGGCCGGCGATCCCCCAGGTCATGGCATGTTCAGTCATTTGCAATCGCGTTCGGTTTGTGCGCGGCAGAACAGCCGCCACGGTCAGGCAAGGATTTTTGAGTTCGAATACATGTTTGCTCAGGCGGTGACAAATCCCTTTAGAGCGGTTCACCTTTTAACGGAAGCCGCTCGAGGGTATGCCGCCCTGCGCGTCGCGGGCGATTTGAGCATGTTACGGAACAATTGAGGCCGGATGCGGTTTAACTCACATCCGTGTCCCCGGCGGAGGCGACGATGTGGGCAGTTCTGATTGGTGCCGCGCTCATAATCGGCGGCCTTCTTTTTCTCCTTCGGCCGGCGCTTCGTCGAAAGCCGAGTGATCCCCACCTGATGCCGCAGGGCGGCGCCACGCTCGAACCGCGGCGCCAAGGCCTGAGGTTCCTCAGCTTGGCGCGCAACTGGCCGGCGATGGTTGTCATCGCGGTCGGCGCAATTCTTCTGGTTTTCGGGAGCTATTGGTGACAGACGATGGTGTGAGCCAATCCGCACTGCATCTCCCCCAACAAGATTCCCAGTTTGCCGCCAGTATCTCGGAAGCTCACGCGGACGTCTTGAGAAGGCCGGCAGCCAAGGCGTCGAAGGCCTCGACAGCTCTTGGCAACACATCCTGCGGCCGGTCACTCGCCGCGATCCAGAGGGCGGCATTGAGCGCAGCGCCGTTGAGCAGCCGGGCGGCTGCTTCCGCGTCGACCGGCTTGAGGGCGCCCTGGACGATCAGGCGCTCGATTGTCTGCCTGGTTGCCTGAAGACAACTGCTCTGGCTCGGCCATTGTGAAGGATCGCCCAGCACGGCAGGCCCATCGAGCAGGACGATGCGCTGGACCTCCGGATCAAGCGCCATTTCGATATAAGCTGCGCCCTCGGCGAGCAGGCCCTGCCAATCATCGCTCGCGCGGGCGCCGATCTCCTTTGCGCGCGACGCCATTTCCGTGTCGATCTGATCGACAACGGCGGCAAGCAGCCCACGCTTGTCTCCGAAGTTGTGGTAGAGCGCTCCCCGCGTCAGGCCGGCTTCGGCAGTCAACTCGTCCATCGAAGCGGCGGCATATCCCTTCTCGGCAAAGGCCTTTCGGGCAGCCGCGATCAGCTTCACACGATTTTCCTCCATCGTCTCGCTGCGTTTCTTTGCCATCTCATCTCCAATTTCACATACGGGCCGTATATAATGTTGACATACGGTGCGTATGCGATTATTTCACATACGCACCGTATATCACATGGCGAGGCGATCTGTGAAGCTCTTGCAAAGCCCTGCTGCGCTGGCGGTGTCTTATCAACGATGAGGAAGCGAGATCGACAATGAACCGACGCGAAGCAATCTTTCCGGCGAACAGACATGCCCTTTACGAGGACCATGGTTATTCGGCCGCCATCCGAACCGGCGATCTTCTGTTCGTCTCCGGCCAGGTCGGCAGCCGTTCCGATGGAACACCTGAACCGGACTTCCAGCGTCAGGTCCGGCTGGCTTTCGAAAATCTCAAGGCGACACTGGAAGCTGCAAGCTGTAGCTTTGACGACATAGTGGATGTGACGACGTTCCATACCGATCCCGAGAACCAGTTTGAAACGATCATGGCCGTCAAGCAGGAGATTTTCAGCAAGCCGCCCTATCCGAACTGGACCGCGATCGGCGTGAACTGGCTGGCGGGCTTCGATTTTGAGATCAAGGTCATCGCCCGCATTCCGGCATAATCCGGCAGGGCTCCGTTCGGTCCCCGTCTTGTCACCTACTGAGCGAAGAGCTCCGGGATGATCATGCGCGCATGATCGCGCAGACTTGCCGCTTCTTGCTCGTCGATAAAGCGGTAAGGCCATCTCAGCCTGGTGGTGACCGGACCCCAGTTGCCGATCGCAGCGAGCAGTTTGTCGAGCGCGGCATTTGAATAGCCGCGGTCACGGCGAAACGGGACGATGTGATCGTCCATGAAGGCGCAGATGCGGCTTTCGATATCAAGCGCTGCGTCCAGATTCCGGTGCATCAGCTCTGTCCAGGCTTGGGCGCCGCAGGGATGAAGACAGGCAACATTCGAAAACGCCCCGGCAGCAACGCCCTGCTTTATGCCGGTTGCGAGATGGTGGCCGGGAATGAACAGCGAAAATTCGGAAAGATGCGCTCGTGCCTGCGCATACCAGGCGTCGTCTCCATCGGCGATCTTCATCCCGACCACTGACGGGCAGGGACCGCAAACGTCACGGAGCTCGGCTGGCGACAGGACACGTTTCGCATGCGGCGGATTGTAAAGGATGAACGGGATTCCTTCCGCCGCCTCCGATGCGCGCTTCAGGAAATCGGTGGCTTCGAGATTGGTGAGCGGCCACCAGTCGGGAAGGATCACCTGGATCGCCAATGGCTTATGAAGAGTTGCGCGGCGCAGCCGATCGAGCATGATGATCGGATCCGGCTGGCAGGCGCCGATGACGAACGGCATTCCGGCCGCGCGGCAACGCGACGCCAACACGTCCTGAATTCGCTCGTACTCGGCTTCCGTCTGATTGTGGAATTCTCCCGCCGTACCGTTCGAATAGATGCCGTCGACGCCGGCGGCGATCAGTATGTCGATTTCCTCGGCGAGCTTTTCGAAATCGATGCTGTCGTCTTCGGCGATCGGTAGCAGCAGGCTAGCCCAGTTGCCCGCGATCGGGTGGCGGCGGGTTGTGGTGGTCATCGCACGTCCTTCAGTTCAGGTCATCACGGATGCAGGCCTTGAAATGCCCGGGCTGCATTTTGCGCAGCTCCGGCACGGTCTCGCCGCAGGCGGGCAGGGCGTTCGGACAGCGCGTGCGGAAGACGCAACCGCTCGGCGGATCGGCGGGGCTCGGAATATCGCCCTTCAGGATCTGGCGATCGCGCGGCGCATCGGGATCGGGCGAGGGGATCGCAGAGAGAAGCGCCCGCGTATAGGGATGCAGCGGCCTGGCATAAAGCTCGGCACTGGGCGCGATTTCCATGATCCGGCCGAGATAGAGCACGATCACCCGGTCGCAGATATATTCGACCACGGCGAGGTCGTGACTGATGAACAGCATGGTCAGACCAAGGCGCTGCTGCAGGTCGCGCAGAAGATTGATCACCTGTGCCTGGATCGAGACATCGAGTGCGGAGACCGGCTCGTCGGCGACGATAAATTCCGGCGCGAGCGTCAGCGCGCGGGCGATGCCGATCCGCTGCCGCTGGCCGCCCGAGAATTCGTGGGCGTACCGGTTGACAGCCTCCGGCGGAAGATCGACCTGTTCGAGCGCCCGGCGGGCGCGTTCCAATCTCTCTCTTGCCGTCCCCAGGCCCTGGATCTTCAATCCCTCGGTCAGGATTTCGCCGATCGTCATGCGCGGCGACAGGCTCGCGAACGGGTCTTGAAAAATATATTGCATCCGCGGCCGCAGACGCCGCATTTCGGATGAGGACAAGGTGGTGAGTTCGGCGCCATCGAAGCGGACGCTGCCGGCCGACGGCTCGACCAGCCGCAGGACCGATCGGCCGATCGTCGTCTTGCCGCTGCCGGATTCGCCGACCAGCCCGACGACCTCGCCCTTGCCGATATCGAAGGATACGGCCTGCAGAATGGTCAGTCTGGTCCCGCGGGACGTATAATGTTTCCCAAGGCCGCGGACGGAGAGAAGGGGTTCGCTCATCGGATCTCCTGCCAGCGAATGCAGCGGCTCTGGTGGCGCGGATTGACCTCGGCAAGCGGCGGCACAGCCAGGCGGCAGGCGTCGATGGCGAATTTGCAGCGCGGCTGGAAAGCGCATCCGGCCGGCATGTTCATCAGGCTCGGCACGACGCCAGGAATGGCCGCCAGCCTTTCACCCGCCTGCTTCATCCGGCTTGCATCGCCGAGTTTCGGCATCGAGGCCATCAGGCCGATCGTATAGGGATGTCTCGGATTGCGGAAAACCTCGGCCACTGGCCCGGTCTCGACGATCCGCCCGGCATACATCACCGCCACCCGATGCGCGATTTCGGCGACGACGCCGAGATTATGGGTGACGAAGAGCATGGCCATGCCGCGCTCGCGCTGCAGCCTCTGCAGGAGGGCCAGGATTTGTGCTTGGATAGTGACGTCGAGCGCCGTCGTCGGCTCGTCGGCGATCAGCAGCGTCGGGTCGCAGGCGAGGGCCATGGCGATCGTGGCGCGCTGGCGCATGCCGCCGGAGAGCTCGTGCGGATATTGACCGGCGCGGCGCCGGGCATCGGGAATGCCGACGCTATCGAGAAGGGCGACCGCCGCATCCATCGCGGCCTTCCGGTCCGCCCCGCGGTGGATGCGGATCGGCTCGGAAATCTGGTCGCCGATGGTGTAGACCGGGTTGAGGCTCGACATCGGCTCCTGGAAGACCATGCCGATATCATTGCCGCGGATGGCGCGCATCTCCTGTTCGCCGAGTGAGACAAGGTTGCTGACGCTGCCATTCTTGCGCTTCAGATCGATGCGGCCGGCGGCGATCGCGCCGATATTGCGGGTCAGGAGCCGCATGACCGAAAGGCTGGTGACCGATTTGCCCGAACCGGACTCGCCGACGAGCGCCAGCGTCTCGCCCGCAGCCACGCTGAGATCGATGCCGTTGACCGCCGTCACCTCGCCCGAGCGGATGCGGAAGACGGTCCGCAGCCCCTTGATGTCGAGAATGGTGGCGGCGCTCTGTGGCATGGCATCCATCAGGCAAGCAGGCCGGTCGCGCGCAGGATCTCGTCGATCCTTGCGGTTTCGGCCTCGTTGAGCGCCGCCCGCGGGCGCGGCATCAGCGCCGTTTCGATAACGCCGAGGCTCTTCATCGCCGCCTTGAAGGCGCCTATGCCGGCAGCGCCGCCGCTGACGCGGCCCGCCCCGACCCAGACGATTTCGAAGAGCCGGCAGAGCCGCTCCTGCTCCTTGCGGGCCGCGGCCCAGTCGCCGCGCTGGGCAGCATTCCAGAGCCTGACGTAACCATGCGGATCGACATTGGCGATGCCGGGCACCACCCCATGGGCGCCCATCTGCAGCGCCATATCGACGACGATTTCGGAGCCGGTCATCAGGAAGACGTCCTTGTGGTCGGCGAGATCGAGCAGCACGTAACGGAAATTGCCGTCGTCGCCGCTCGAATCCTTGATGCCGATGATCGTTCCCTCTTTCGCAAGCGTCACGCTGGTCTGGCGCTGCAGTTTCACATGCACGCAGACCGGAATGTCATAGGCAATCAGCGGGACGTCGACGGCATCGCGGATATAGCGGAAGTGATCGATGATCTCGGCCTGGCTGGTGACCGTATAGAACGGCGCCGTGACGACAACCGCGTCGGCGCCGGCCGATTTCGCGGTCCTGGCATGGTTGATGACCCTGTCGGTGGTCGGGTCGATGACGCCGACGATCAGCGGTACGCGACCGTTGATGACTTTTGCCGAATGCTCGATGATCTCCTGTCGGGTCTTTTCGTCGTGGAAGATCACCTCGCTGGTCGAGCCGAGCACGAACAGGCCATGGCAACCGGCCTCGATCAGGTTTTCCAGCACCCGCGTGTAGGACGGGTAATCGACGGTGTAGTCCTTGTTCAGCGGGGTTATGACGGGAGGAACGACACCCTTGAATTTGCTCATCTTCGCTTTCTTTCGATCGTCAGTTTAATTCGGCGCGAGGGTCGAAGGCATCACGAAGACCATCGCCAATGAAGTTGATTGCAAGAACGGCAAGCACCAGAAAGCCGCCGGGAAACAGCCACTGCCAGGGATATTGTTCGAGTACGGCGGTGGAACGGGCGGCATTCAGCATGTTGCCCCAGCTTGCCGCCGGCGGCGCAATACCGAGCCCGAGAAAGGAAAGGCCGGCCTCGAGCAGGATGGCATTGGCGATCTGCAGCGTCGCGAAGACGACGAGGATGTCGATCGAATTCGGCAGGCCGTGGCGGAGGAGGAGATGCGGCAGGCCCGCCCCCATGCCTCTTGCCGCCATCACGAAGTCACGTTCGCGAAGTTCCAGCAGCCGCGAGCGCACCATTCGCGCCAGCAGAGGCCAGGAGAGCAGCGAGATCACGAAGACCGTCGGCCAGATGCCGGTGCCGGCGATCGAGGCGAGCACCAGCAGGAAGATGACCGGCGGCAGCGTCATGACGAGATCGACGAAACGCATGGTGACCGCATCCGCCAAGCGGCCGGCAAGCGCCGAGACGGCGCCGATCAGGAAGCCGATAATGGCGGAAATGACGGTCGAGGTGAGGGCCACCAGCAGCGAAATGCGGCCACCGTCCAGGACGCGGGCGAGGATGTCGCGGCCGACTCCATCGGTGCCGAACCAGTGTGTCGGCCCCGGCTGGGCATTCATCGCCAGCAGATCGATGTCGTTGGGCTTGAAGCTCCACCACAGCGGATAGGAAAGGATCGCGACGATCATCAGCGCAATCATGCAGAGGCCAAGCAGGGCGGTCCGGTTGAGCAGGAAGCGATGCAGGGAGCGCGCGATCGGGCCCGGACTGCGGGCGGGGCTTCGTGCCAGCATCACTCAGCCCACCTTGATCCGCGGATCGACCACCGCATAGGCGAGGTCGGTCAGGAGGTTGACGGCGATGACGCAGGCGCCGATCATGAGCGTCGAACCCATGATGACAGGATAGTCGCGGCCTTCCACCGCATCGACCATCAGCAGGCCCATACCGGGCCAGTTGAAGACGCTTTCGATGAAGATCGCCCCGCCGATCGCAAGGCCGATGGTCGAGCCGATCAGCGTGATGACGGGCAGCAGCGCATTGCGCAGGGCATGCTTGGTGATGACCCAGAATTCGAACACGCCTTTGGCGCGCGCGGTGCGCACATAGTCCTGGTTCAGGACCTCCAGCATGGAAGCGCGCATATAGCGCATGATCAGCGCTGTCTGCGCGACGGCCAGCAATGTCGCGGGCAGGATCAGGTGATGGAGAAGGTCGGCGACGGAGAATTCCTGGCCTGGTGTCAGCATGCCGCCGGAGGGCATCCAGTTGAAATAGACCGAAAAGAGATAGAGGCCGACAAGAGCGCTGAGGAAGGGCGGGCTGGAAATACCGGTGACTGCGAAGACAGACAATGATAGGTCGGCGACGGAATTGCGGCGAACCGCACCGACGATGCCGGTCGCGATGCCGGCAACGATCGCGATCGCAATCGCCGATCCCATCAGGAGCACTGTCGGGCCGACGCGCGAGAGCACGAGGCCGAGCACCGGCTGGTCGGGCCGCTTGATCGAATAGCCGAGATTGCCCATCAGCGCCTGCCGCAGCCAGCCAAGGTACTGCACCGGCAGCGGCTGATCGAGTCCGAGCGTGGCGCGCAGCTCGGCAAGATCCGACGAGGACATCGGAATATTGGGATCGATATAGGCGTCGATCGGATCGCCGGGCGTGAGGCGCAGCATGGCGAAGATCAGTACGCTCAGTGCAAGCAGCATGCCCACTCCGATCAGCAGGCGCCGGAGACTGTATCTCAGCATGAAATCCATTCCTGTGCGGGCGGCCCACAGCGCCTCGAAAGACGCGCGGCGCTGCAGTGACCCGGCCGCCCCTTTGCTTCTCAGGATGCGTTACGCCCTATTCGGCGATCGCCCATTTCTCCGGATGCGCCTGGTACGGGCCGCCGCCGGGGGCAGGCGTCCAGATGAAGTCCTTCAGCCTGGCGGAGGCGACGCCATAACGTTTCGCCACCCACAGCGGACCCCAGGGCAGTTCCTTGTTCATCACCTTGCAGACGTCCTGATAGCGGGCGTCACGCTTCGCGGCATCCGTCTCGCCAAGCGCTGCGTCGAGAGCGGCCGTCAGCACGGGCATGCGCACGCGCGCGACGTTGGGGCCCGCCGGTGGGATCTGCTTTTCATTGAGGCCGACATTGATGCTGCCCGGATCCGGGCCGTTCTGCAGGCCGGCATAGACCATCTGGAACTGCGCGACGTCGGGTGTGGGGTTGAGCACGATGCTGTTATAGGTCGGGGTGTCGACGGCGCGCGGCGTGACGTTGATGCCGACCTGGGCGAGCATCGCCTGGACCGCCGCCATGACATTGGCGGCAAGCGGCGTGGTGTAATAGGTCAGAAGCGTGATCGGCTTGTTGCCGTTGATCTCATCCCAGCCGGCCTCCTTCAGCAGTTGCTTCGCCTTTTCCGGATCGTAGGCATAGGTCTCGATGCCTTTCGGCACCACCTTATCGGCGACATAGGCGCAGTTTGCCGGTTCGGCAGCGCCGCCGTAAAGGCTCTGGATGATCGCATCGCGATTGATCGCGTACATCACCGCCTGACGGACCCGAATATCCTTCCAGATGGGTGAGTCGTGGTTGAAACCGAGATAGTTGACGACGAAGGAGTTGCCTTCGATGACGCGGAAATCCTTATTGTCGTTGAAGGCCTTCAGATCGTTGGAATCAACATAGGTGAACTGGATCTCGCCGGCGCGTAATGCGGCGATCGCCGCTGCCGGATTGGCGAAATAGCGGTTGATGATCTTTTCAAGCGCCGGTTTGCCGCCCCGGTAGTCGGTGTTGGCAACAAGTTCGACATATTGATCGGTGACATATTTGCTGAACTTGAACGGCCCGGTGCCGATCGGCGCCGTGGACCACCACGTGTTCTTGGCGAGCTGATCGGCTGGGATCTGCGAAAGCGCGTGCTCCGGCAGCATCATCACCTTCGTCAGGGTGTCCATCAGGCTTGCGGACGGGGCCGAGAGCTTGATGACCAGGGTCTTGTCGTCCTTGGCCTCGACCGAGGAAACGGCATTCAGCCGCGCCGCCAGAACGGAGCCGGTCTTGGCGTTCTTCGCGAGTTCGATGGTGAACTTGGCGTCCTTTGCCGTGAAAGGCTTGCCGTCATGCCATTTCGCTTCGGCGAGCGTGAAGGTGTAGGCCAGTTGGTCGGAGCTGACCTCGTAGGACGAGGCGAGCTGGCCGACGACCTTCTCCAGCTTCTCGTCATAGGTCACCAGCGGCTCGAAATAGACGCTGAGCCACGTGAAGCCGCCCGTCGCGGCGAGCGGATTGAAATTACCCTGGAAACCGCCGGGCCCGACATCGAAGCCGCCGGACAGCGTGGCTGCCTGCGCGGGGCCGGTGAAGGCCGGGACAACGGTCGTCGCCATCAAAGCAGTCAATGCGATGGCCGATGATAGTCTTTGCAGTCGTTTCATTGTGCTCCTCCCAGATTTGCACTTTTCTTGTTGGCTGCGATCACCCGGGAAATGCCGTCATAATGGCGGTCCAGGCGCTTCTGCGCTTCCGCGACGTCCTTCGCCTCGATGGCGTCGACGATTGCCGCGTGATCCCTCCAGGTCGCGACGGGGTCGACATTGTCGAGGTTGACGAAATCGGACGCCTTGTAGAAGGCGAGCCAGAACACATCGATCAGCCGGGCAAGGGTCACGTTGTTCTGGCAGCGGAAGAGCAGGGTATGAAAAAGCTGGTCTTCGTCGGCAAAGGATTGTCCACGCTCCGCATGCACCCGCATGCGCTCCACCGTGGCGCGCAGCTCGGCGATATCGTCGTCGCCGATCATCTCAAGCGTCTTGCCGATCAGCCCGACTTCGAGGGTGCGGCGGATCTCGATCACTTCTTCGATCTGGCGCAAAGCGCCGCCGAGGCCATAAGCGAGATTGTCGAGCAGCGGCTCGAATGAGAATGCCTTTACGAAGATGCCGACGCCTCGGCGCGATTCCAGCACACCCAGCGATTCCAACGCCTTGATGCCTTCGCGCAGGGAATTGCGGCTGACGCCGAGCTGGTTCGCCAGGTCGGATTCGGCCGGAAGCAGCGTGCCGGGCTTCAATCCGTTGTCACTGATATAGGCGCGCAGGCTTTCCTGGACGGAGACGTGGAGAAGAGGCGCACGTGTGAGGGGCTTCATAGTTTTCAGCGACATGCGTTTCTCATTTCCGTCTGCAATGGAGACGCCAAAGACATATCCACTTGTAGGATATCCGTCAAATGGATTCGTCTGCTCAGGATGTCGGCGCGAGGTCGGACGCGGACGCTCGGAGCGCCGGCGGTAGTCATGGTGGTGATGGGAGGAATCGCTGCGCGTTGCGACGGATCCGCAGCTCATTTCCGAGTGAGTGGTGACGGAAAGCTATACGAGCGGCCTGCCGCCGACGCTCAATCGGGTTGCGGGGGGGCGGTCGTTTCCCCCTCCGCTAGCTGGCAGGCGAGCAGGATGGGGTGGTCGAGGTCCGGCGTCGGTTGCCTGTTCAACAGGACGGCGACCGCCGCCGCGGCAATCTTCTGAATCGGCTGCTTGACGGTCGTCAGCCGCGGCGTGGTCATGCTCGAGAGCGGGATGCCGTCGAATCCGACGATCGAAAGGGCTGCGGGTATCGGTATTCCCAGATCATGTGCCGCTCTCATGCAGCCGATCGCCTGCTGGTCCGAGCTTGCAAAGATGGCGGTCGGCCGTTCGCTGCGGGCGCGCGCCAGCAGATAGTTTCCCGCCGATCGTCCGCTTTCATAATCGAAAGCCGCCTCGGCGATCAGCGGCGACCCTTGACCTTGTCCGCCGTCGTCGGGCTGCCCCATGGCATCAAGGTAACCCTTGAGACGGTCATTGGCGGGCACGGAATGTCTGGGACCTGAGATGAAACCGATGCGGCGATGGCCGAGCTTCAAAAGATGCTCGACGCCGAGGCGCACGCCGGCGCGGTGATTTGAGGCGATGCCGGAATATCCCGGCATCAGGCGGTCGACGACGACGATCGGCAAGCCCTTCGGCAGCTTGAGCGCATGGAAGTCATTGCTGGGAACGAGGATGATGCCGTCGACTTTCCGGCTTGTCAGCTGCCCGATCCGGTCTGCCTCCTTGGCCGCATCGTCAAGCGACGTCATGACGATGATGTTGTAGCCATGGCTTGCCGCCGCCTGTTCGGCGGACTGCACGAGTTCCGAGAAGAACGGGTTGGTGAGATCGGGAATGACGATGCCGATCAGCCGGCTGACCTTGCTGCGCATGCTTCTGGCCGACGGGTCGGGCATATAGCCGAGCTCGTCGATGATGCGCCTGACGCGCGCCCTCAGCTCATCCGTCACGGCGGGGTGGTCATTCAGCACCCGCGAGACGGTCCCGGTGGAAACGCCGGCAAGTTTGGCAACGTCTCGAATTCCGACCTTTGGCATAATCGAAGAACATGTCCCTTCATTTCAGTCTCGGGGACGCGGAGGCACCCGACCGGGCTTCAGCTAATGGTCTCCATCGCCTTCGTCAAAGGCCGCGATCAATTTGACGGCGTCTGCATAACACGAGGAATGCCGGCATTCAATGGAAACGGTTCACCGTTGAGTTTCGAAAAAGTCAGGGCGGATGCCTCTTCCTTCGGCATATGCCCATTTTTCGCCGTCTTGACAATCTCGCGGACCGTTGTTACCCAAGTGGTGTTGGAAACGGTTCATCAGCGAAGGCACTCAGGTGAGGATAGGCCCGGAACCGTTCGGAGGAGAGAAATGTCCCATTCTACAAAACGTGATTCCGTCCTGATGAATGCGCCGCGCCGTGCGGCATTGAAGCTCGGACTTGCCGGCACCTTGGTGCTCGCATTGTCTTGCGGCGTGTCGCCCGCTTTTGCGGCCGGCAAGCCCAAGGTCGGCCTGATCATGAAGTCTCTGTCCAATGAGTTCTTCAAGCAGATGAAGGCCGGTGCCGATAAGTATGCGGCTGAGAACAAGGACAAGTTCGAGTTCAAGGCGGTCGGCATGAAGGACGAGCGCGATTTTGCCGCTCAGGTCGATGCCGTCGAGAACTTCGTGACGCAGAAATACGACATCATCGTCGTTGCCCCGGCCGATTCGAAGGCGATGGCAACGCCGCTTGCAAAGGCGGTCAAGGCGGGCGTCAAGGTCATCAACATCGATGTGCCGCTCGATGCCGATGCCAAGAAGGCCGCCGGTATCGACCTGGCATTCTTCGGCCCGGACAATCGCGAAGGCGCCAAGCTCGCCGGCGATGCGCTGGCCAAGGATCTGGGCCCTGGTGCGAAGGTTGTCATCCTCGAGGGCAATCCCGAGGCCGACAATGCCAAGGAACGCAAGGAAGGCTTCATGGACTCCGTCAAGTCGGGCAAGCTCGAGCTGCTCGACAGCAAGACCGCCCATTGGGAGACGGAAGAAGCCAACACCGTCATGACCAATTTCCTGACGAAGTATAAGGATATTCAGGGCGTGATGGCCGCCAACGACTCGATGGCGCTGGGCGTCGTCAAGGCGCTCGATGCAACCGGCCAGGCCGGCAAGATCAAGGTCGTCGGCTTCGACAACATCCCGCCGGTGCAGCCGCTGATCAAGGATGGTAAGATGCTTGCCACCGTCGAACAGTATGGCGCGCAGATGGCGGTCATGGGCATCGACTACGGTATGCGCGAACTTGCCGGCGAGAAATTCACCGGCTGGGTCAAGACCGACATCAAGCTCGTCACCGCCGGCGACCTCAAATAATCGGGTTGCCGATTTAAGGCCACAGGAAGCGCCGGCTGCCAAGCCGGCGCTGACCGCTGCCACCCGATTTGCGTCTTGTGCGGAGGGTGGCCATCTCGAATTTCAAACAGATCATGCACGAGGTGGACGTGTCAGACGCAGCAGACGACTACATCTTGAAGCTGGATGGGATCGGCAAGCGCTTCCCGGGCGTCGTCGCGCTCAAAAATGTTTCCATGCGGATCGGTCGCGGCAAGGGCCACGTCCTGCTCGGCGAGAACGGGGCGGGCAAATCCACCCTGATCAACCTGCTGGGCGGCGTCTTCAAGCCGGATGACGGCCACATTACTTTTGATGGCAAGTCCTATCATCCCGGCTCGCCGCTGGAGGCCTTCAAGGCCGGCATCCGCGTCATCCACCAGGAACTCCATCCGCTTTCCAATCTCACCGTCGCCGAAAACCTGCTTTTCGAGCATCTTCCGCGCCGATACGGCCTGGTGGATTATCGGAAAATGAACAGCCGCGCGGCGGAACTGCTGGCGGAAGTCGGCCTCGACGTGGCGCCGACGACGCTTGCCAGCCGCCTCAGTGTCGCGCAGTTGCAGCTGCTCGAGATTGCCAAGGCGCTCTGCTATGAAAGCAAGCTGCTCGTCCTCGACGAGCCGACGGCAACCTTGACCTCAAAGGAAGTCGACCGGCTGTTCGAAATTCTGAAGCGGCTGAAGGCGCGTGGGGTAACGACGCTTTACATATCGCACCGGCTCGAGGAAATCTTCGAAGTCGGGGACGATGTCACGGTGCTGCGCGACGGCCAGCATGTCATCACGCGTCCGCTGGCCGGATTGGCCATCCCGGACATCGTCGAGCTGATGGTCGGGCGAACGCTCTCGGATCACGGCGTCTTTCGCAGTGACAGCGCCGTGTTCGGCGAGGCGCTCGGCGTCTCCGGCCTGAAGGTGACGCGCAGCAGCCCGGAACTGTCCTTTTCCGTCGCCAAGGGCGAAATCGTCGGCATTGCCGGCCTTGTCGGCAGCGGCCGGACGGAAGCGGTGCGCGCCATATTCGGCGCCGACGCCAAAGCCGGCGGCGAAATCCGCGTCGACGGAAAGCCGATTGCGATCAATTCGCCCAAAGACGCGGTTGCCGCCGGCCTGTGCCTGGCGACGGAAGACCGCAAGCTGCAGGGCCTGATGCTCGACATGAGCTGCGCGGAAAACGCCACGGTGACGGATTTCCGCAAGATCTCCCGCAAGGGACTGATCAGCCGAAAGGCGGAGAACGACCACGCCCAGCGTCTCGTGCGCGAGCTGCGCATCAAAACCCCGTCGATCCACCAGATGGTCAGGACGTTTTCGGGCGGCAACCAGCAGAAGGTCGTCATCGCCAAATGGCTGTTCCGCGGTCCCAAGGTGCTGATATTCGATGAGCCGACCCGCGGGATCGACGTCGGCGCCAAGGCGGAAATCTACGAGCTTCTGTGGAAATTTGCCGCCGAAGGAAAGGGCGTTCTGGTCGTATCCTCGGATCTGCCGGAGCTCATCGGCATCTGCCATCGCATCATCGTCCTGTCGGACGGCAAGATCGCCGGCGAAATAGCGCGGGATCAATTCGAAGAGAGCAGGATCCTCTCACTCGCTTACAAGGAGTACAGTCGTGTCCGGCAACATTGAAACCAAGATCGAAGCGAAAGAGACAGGCTTCTGGGACAAGCTCATCCGGATCTCGATGAAGGAGGCAGGCGTTGCCATCGCCCTCGTCCTGATCGTCATATTCTTCTCGGCGACGGCGCCCTATTTCGCCACGCCGGAGAATTTCCTGAAGATCTTCGTGCAGATCGCCATCAACACGGTACTCGCCTCGGGCATGACCTTCGTCATCCTGGTCGGCGGCATCGACCTTTCGGTCGGCTCGCTGCTCGCCCTTTGCACGGTTATCGGCGCGACGATCATGATCGACCCGAGGCTCTCCCCTTGGGCTGCGATCGTGCTGGCGTCGCTCGCCTCGATGGGCACCGGCGCGATCCTTGGCGCCATCAATGGCTGGGTCTGCGAAAAGTGGAAGCTTCCGTCCTTCATCGTCACGCTCGGCATGCTGAATGTGGCGAGCGGACTGGCCCGCGTCGTCAGCGATAACTCCACCATCACCGGCCTGCCGCAGCCCTTCGTCGATTTCGGCAATCTGATCTTCTGGGGCATCTTCCCGTCGATCTTCCTGATTGCGATCGTCGTCGTCCTCGTCGGCTGGTTCGTGCTGCGTTATACCGTGTTCGGGCGTTTTGTCTTCGCGATCGGCACCAATGAAGAGGCTGTGCGGCTGTCGGGACATGAGCCGAAACGCTACAAGATCGCGGTGTTCACCATCTCCGGCCTGACCGCCGGCATCGCGGCCATGGTCTATCTGCTCCGCCTCAATGTCGGCAGTCCGGTTGCGGGCATCGGCTATGAATTGAATGCGATCGCCGCGGTCATCATCGGCGGAACCAGCCTCTCGGGCGGCAAGGGCTCGATCGTCGGAACGCTCGTCGGCGCCTGCATTCTGCAGGTGCTGTCGACGGGATTGCAGCTGCTGGGGGCCGACGACAACATTAAGCCGATCGTCATCGGCGCCGTCATCGTGCTTGCCGTTATCCTGGACAGCTATCGCGGCCGGTTGATGCGGATACTCGAAACGCGGTGACCGATCGCCAGGCGCGGGCCTCTGAGGTCGCATGGCGGCGTGCAAAGTCGAGGCAGGCCGTCAAACTCCTGCCACATGCCCTGCATTAAGTCGACGCGACTGCATATGTCTTATGATCGGAATTGATTTAAGGATAATGCTGCAGCAGCTCAAAGCCTAGCCGCACCCTTGGCGCATCTGAGAAGATGCGCGGCGCTGCGGTACCGCGTCGATGGAGATCCGATGCCCGCAATCCTGCGAAAAAAAGTTCACGGCGCGTCCACCCGGGCTGAGGTCATCGACGGGGCAGAGGATATCGGCGTCGCCTATCAGGTGTTTTCCGATACGGTGGTCGAAGACGTCATCGTCAAGAACTCGCCTCGTGGCTTCAAGTTTCACAACGGCAACAACCTCGTCGTCAGGCGCTGCGAAACGGAGAATGTCAAGGGCGACGGCATCTACCTAACGAAAACGAAGAACGTCCTTCTGGAAAACAACCGTATGGGGGCGGCTCCCGGCGAGGGCGCGGACTGCTGCCAGTTCGCCTATCAGAACAGCGACGACAATATCAGTTCGGACGTCGTGATCCGCGGCAACCTCTTCCTGCAATCGCCGACGAGCACCTCGAACAAAGGCGCCCTGGTCTGCGATAAAACCCGCAACTATCTCGTCGAGTACAATTTCATCGGCGGCAAGAATTTCTCCTTTTCATCGGTCGGCGACGATGCCGTGGTGCGCAGCAACATCATGCGCGACGGCAGGATGAACGACTATTCCTTCGGCTACGGCATCGGCGACAAGGCAGACCGTACCGGCCATCACGTCTATGACAATTGGATCGAGAACAACAATCGCGGCATCAGCCTGAGCGGCTTTTCCGACCAGGAGCGGGCCTTTCGCAAAGATATCGACATCCACGACAACGTCATCAACGGATGCGACATCGCCTTCTTCGCCAATCGGCCATGGTCGGGGAGCTTCCGGCGCAACATATTCATGCGATGCGGCCAGGACATGGTTCTGTCGGGAAAGGGCAAGGCCACCGCCGGCGAGATCGACGGCAATTACCACAATGACGGCAGCTTCTTGAACCTTGTGGCGCCGCCGCTCCGCTTCAATCCCGACGGCAAGGCCTCCGTCGCCTCGGGTGAATGGACATCCGAGCCCGATGAGATCGTCATCCAGTGGCGCGACAAGGGATTGGATATTCCTGACGCCAACCGCCCTTCCATTGCCGTCGAGCCCGGGATGGAACTGTCCTGTGTGCTGTTGGCCCGCAAGGGCCGCAATTGGATGCTGGCGATCGCCGAGACCGCTTATGACGAGTTCACGCCGCGCGCATGGCAGGAAAAGATGCTGCCGTGGCAGAAGCGGTATCTCTCGATCTGAACCAAGTACTGCCGGTATGCCAGGCCCGGAACCAGAGGCCGGTTTTGCCGTTGATTGCCATATCCCACCGTGTCCGGGAGGGAAGGACCGCCATGGCACGCCAGACATTCTGGAAAGGCTATCTCAAGCTCTCGCTCGTCACCGCCTCCGTCTCGCTGACGCCGGCGACGACCGAAAGCAACAAGGTGCGTTTCCACGTCCTCAATCGCCAGACGAAAAACCGCGTCGAAAGCCGCTATGTCGACAGCGTTACCCATAAACCGGTGGCTGACCGGGACCAGGTGAAGGGTTATCCGCGCGGCGAGGACGATTATGTTCTTCTCGAAGACGAGGAGATCGAGGAAGTCGGGCTCGAAAGCACCCGCACCATCGATATCGACAGCTTCGTCCCACGCGGCTCGATCGATTGGATCTGGTACGACAAGCCGCATTTCCTGGCGCCGGAGGACAAGGTCGGCGTGGAAGCCTTCTGCGTCATCCGCGAAGCGATGAAGGCAAACGACGTCGTCGGCATTGCCCGCCTGGTTCTCTATCGCCGCGAGCGCGCCGTGCTCCTGGAGCCGCAAGGCAAAGGCATCGTGCTCTGGACCCTGCGCTATGGCGACGAGGTGCGCGAACCCTCGGCCGAAATCGACGACAAGGCGGAGATCGACAGCAAGCTCCTGACGCTGATGAAGCGGCTGGTGAAGGAAGAGACGAAGGACTGGAGCCCGACCATGGTGCAGGATCCGATCCAGAAGCGTCTGAAATCGATGATCCGCGGCAAACAGAAGAGCCTGAAGAAGGCTGCGCCCGCCAAAAAACCCGCACCGGTAAAATCGACCGGCAACGTCATCAACATCATGGATGCGCTGAAGAAGAGCCTGGCTTCGGAAAGCGGGCGGAAGTCGCGTTAGAGCAATTCCAGGAAAAGTGCGAAGCGGTTTTCCCGGCAAAGCGAAGCGCTTTGCCGGGAATTGCGTAAACCCAAAAGATCAGAGCGGGATGATTTTACGCTCTACCGCTTCTTCTTTTCCAACGGTTTCGCTGCAGCGAAAAATCCGTCCCAGGGATCTCGCGGCAGCGCGTCGAGCCGGGTCGGCGTATTGTCCACTGTGAAATAGGTCGGTCCGACGTCGGCGGTGAGCTCGCTCCATTCCAGCGGCATCGAGACCGCGGCGCCTGGCCGTGCCCGTGCCGAATAGGGCGCGACCGCCGTATTGCCGCGGCCGTTGCGGAGATAGTCGATGAAGATCCTCCCCGTGCGCTTGGCCTTCGTCGCCGTCGCCAGATAGCGGTCGGGATCGTCGGCGGACATGCTGTCGGCAAGCCATTTGGCGAAACCCTTCACCTCGACCCAGCCGGCCTTCGGCGTGAGCGGGGTCACCACATGCAGCCCCTTGCCGCCTGAGGTCTTGACGAAGGCGGCGAGGCCTTCGGCCTCCAGCCGCTCCTTCAATTCGTAAGCGGCGGCGATCACATCCTCCCACTCCACCTCGTCGCCGGGATCGAGGTCCATGGTGATCATATCGGGCTTTTCCCAATTGTCGGTCGTTGCGCCCCAGGGATGGATTTCAAGCACGGCCGATTGCACCAGCGCCACGATACCGTCGAAATCGGTAATTCTGAGCAGCTTTTCCCCCTGCTTGTCCTTGGGATCGGTGATCTCCTCGATATGCGGATTCATGCCCTTCCAGGCATGTTTCTGGAAAAACCGCTGCCGGCCGTTGATCCCGTCCGGCAGGCGCAGGAGCGCCAGCGGCCGGTTGACGACATAAGGCGCCATGAAGCGCCAGACCTGGGCGTAATAATTGGCCAGCCCCTCCTTGGTGACGCCCTCGTCCGGCCAGTAGATGCGGTCCGGGTGGGTCAGCGTCACCGCTGATTTCGGCAGGGGAGGGGCCATGGTCTTTTCCGTCTCGCGCGTCACGTCTTTCGCAGGCTTGTCTTCTCGCAGGCCGCGGAAGGCCGCATGGCGCAGATTGGCGTCAGCCGACCAGGCGCGGAACTCGACTTCGCCGACCAGCTGCGGCTTGACATAGATCAGCCCGCGCCGCTCCTCTGACGTCAGCTTGTCGTCGAACGAGTTTTCGTTCTGCGTCAGACGCGACAATTTCTCGTAAAGCAGTTGAGCGGTTGCTGCCGTATATCCGGTGCCGACGCGCCCGACATGCTTGAGTTCGCCGCCTTGGTAATAGCCCATCGCCAGTGAGCCGATCGCATTCTTCATCGATGTCGACGGCACGTAGCCGCCGATGACGAATTCCTGCCGGTGCGAGCATTTCGATTTGATCCAATCGCCTTTGCGTCCCGACGTGTATTTGCTGTCGCGCAGTTTGGAAATCACCCCTTCGAGGCTGAGCCGGCAGGCATGGTCGAGCACCAGGCTGCCGCTTTCGTTGAAATGCGCGCTGTAGCGCAGCTTGTCGTTATCGTCGGGCAGCAGGCTTTCGAGCAGCTGCTTGCGATCGATCAGCGCCACATTGACCAGGCTGTGGCCGTCGAGGTGGAGAAGATCGAAGGCATAGAAGACGAAGCGATCGTCGCGGCCCTCGCTCAGATCGCGTTGGAGCGCTGAGAAATCCGAGGCGCCGGTATCGCGCTCGACGACGATTTCGCCGTCGATCACCGCCGCTTGCACCGGCAGGGCGGCAAAGGCCTCGACCACCTCGCTGCCGAATTTCTCCGTCCAGTCTAGACCGCTGCGGGTCAACATACGGACCTTGCCGTTCTCGACCCTGACCTGCAGCCGGTAGCCGTCGAACTTGATTTCGTGGATCCAGCGGTCACCAGCCGGCGGCTTCGGCTTCAGCTTGGCAAGCGCCGGTTCGATAAAATCGGGCATTGCGCCCTTGCGCGCACCCTTCGGCCAGTCGCGTTCTCGTGGTGCCGGGGATCTGGCCTTTGCCGCCGGTCTTTTGGCGGAAACCGCCTTGCCGTCTTTCGATTTGGGAGCGAGTTTGAAATCGCGCTTTGCCTGATAGGTTTCGAGGGTCATCTCAGCCTGCCTTTTTGCTTTGGCTGTCGCTGCGCGCCGGCGTCTTCTTCGCCGCCTTGCCGCTCATCTTGGCGCTCTGGCGCAGCGCCTCCATCAGGTCGATGACCTTGCTTTCGGGCGCCGGTTTCTTCTTCGGCGGCGCCCGGCCCTCGATCTTTGCCTTCACCAGTTCGACGAGGGCCGCTTCGTAACGGTCCTCGTAGGCGCTCGGATCGAAGCTCCCGTGCTTGGTCTCGATGATGTGCCCGGCGAGCTCGAGCATCTCCTTGTCGAACTTGATGTCGGGAATGTCTCTGAAGACCGCCTCGGCTGAGCGCACCTCATAGTCGAAATTCAGCATGGTCGCGACGATGTGGCCGTCATGAGGCCGGATCAGCAGCGTTCGGTTGCGCTGGAAAAGCACGGCTTCGGCGAGCGCCGCGACCTTGCTGTCGCGCATGCCGCGGACGATCAACGACAGCGCTTCTTCATCATGTTCGTCGACGGGCGCGAGGTAATAGGGCCGGTCGAAATAGAGCTTGTCGATATCGTCATAGGCAATGAAAGCCTTGACGTTGAGCACCTTGTCGCTTTCCGGCATGATCTCGGCGATCTCGTCGCCTTCGATGACGATGTAATCGCCATTCTCCATCCGGTAGCCCTTCACCTGATCGTCCCGCCCCACCGGCTTGCCGGTCTCGCTGTCGACGAATTGCCGTTCCACCCGGTGGCCGGTCCTGCGGTTGATGATGTTGAAGGAAACGCGGTCGGAGGAGGAAATGGCGGTATAGAGCCCGACGGCGCAAGCAAGGTCGCCTACCTTCAGATGACCTTTCCAGCTTGCCCGCGCGGCCATGCCATCCTCCGTTGCAAATCAGAGCCGACTGCTGCTCTTGTCGGTTTCGAGCTCCTGGAACGCCCAGCCGCCGTCGGGTGCAGGATAGGCGAGCAACGCGTCGCCGTCGCCGATTTTCTGACGTGACGCAGCATCCTTGGCGTGGACAATCGCTTCCTCAGCCGTCGCATAGGTCTCCGACAGCGTATCGCCGAGCTTGTAAGCCCAGCCATTGTCGTGCGGCACGACCTCATAGGTGATATCGGCCATTTCGGATCTCCTCTTTTCAGTTTGACTGGGAGTATGATGTCGGCCGAAAACTGCGCATAGTTTTCAGCATCATGCCCTAGTTCCGATTTGGTTTGCGCCTTTCGTCGAGCGCGATGATTTTCTCGAGCGAAGCGATATCCTCGCTGGTCACGACGGGAACCGGATCGGCCGCGATCGCCTCCAGCACCTCCTGCGAGATGGCCCCGTTGCGGATCGCCCATTCCAGCGTCTCGCGCGTTTCCCGCTCGGCCTTGAGCTGTGCATAGAGCGCGACGATCAGCCGGTCGCGGGCGTCCATCCGCCGGCCCCGACGATCCATGCTGCGGACATGCGGCATCGCTCTGCACCTTTGTCACTGATTTCGTTCAGGTGTAGTCAACTGATGACGGATGGAAAGGTTCCGTTACCAGTCATTACACCGCCGTTGCGGGCCGAGGCGCAACTCGCTATCTCTGCCAGGCTATTGTCAGAGGATTTTTCATGGCCGATCTTAAGGCACGCCCCCGTCCGACAGGCGCTACCGCCACCCTCGGCCGCACCGGCTTTCCGCATGTCACGTCCACGACCAAGGGTGAGATCGATATCGTCACTGCGCCGTCGCAGCCGGGCTTCAGCCCGCTCGATCTGCTCTATGCCTCGCTCTCGGCCTGTCTCGTGCTCAGCGCCCGCATTGCAGCCAGTCAGATGGGGGTTCTCGACCGGATCAGCGAGATCACTGCCGACGTCACCGGCGAGAAGGCGGCGGAAGGGCTCTCACGTGTTGCGAAATTCAACATCGTCTTCTCGATCAAGGGCGATATCGACGAAGAGACCCGCCGCAAGATCGTCGATGCCGCCGAAGACGAGATCTGCACGGTCAGCAACACCATCCGCGGCACTCCCGAATTCTCGACCGTAATATCGAAACAAGACTGATCTTCATAACTATTATAGACAATTATGGCCGGAGGATTGCGCGAGCCATGTCCGGCTTCTATGCTCGGGGCATCGAAGCAACGGTATCGGCCATCATGCAGCCCAAGTCTCTGTCGATGTCCGACCAGCCCGTCGTCGCCATCATCGGCGGTGGCCTCTCCGGCGCGGGCGTCGCCTATCATCTCGCCCGCGCAGACGGTGGCGAGCGTCCCGTCATCGTCGTCTTCGAGCCGCGGGCGGAGCTCGGCCGTGGTCTTGCCTATGACACGGGCGACCCGGCCCATCGCATCAATGTTCCCGCCGCCAAGATGAGCCTGCAGCCCGACGACCAGGGCGAGTTCCAGGCCTGGATCGAGGCCCGCGATGCCGTCGCTTGCGACCCGCAGGCAAGACGGCCCGATGGGCTGCTCTTTCCCCGGCGCCGGCTGTTCGGCGATTATGTCGCCTCGCTTCTGAAGCCGCTGCTGGAAGACGGCAGCGTGCGTCATTGCCGCGCCGCCGTGACCGATGTCGAGCGCCGGGCCGGCCGCTGGTCGATCCGCGACGATAAAGGCGGCGTGTTGCTGGCCGATATCGTTGCGATCGCCACCAGCCATCCGCCGCCGGCGGCCCCCGGCCGGCTTGCGGCCCGGCTTGCCGCCCATCCCCGTTTCGTCGCGGACACCACGAAACCAGCTGCGCTTGAGGTGATCCGTCCCCAGGACCGGGTGCTCGTCATAGGCAATGGCTTGACCGCCGCCGATGTCATTGCCTCGCTCGCTGAACGCGGGCATCGCGGTCCGGTGACGGCAATCTCGCGCCGTGGTCTGCGCTCGCGCGGGCATGCGCCGGTGCCGCAGCCGCTGTTCGGCGATTTCCTCGCCGATGCGGCCCATTCCGCCGTTTCGCTGCTGGCAGCAATCCGCGCCGCCATCAGCGTCGCGGAAGCGCAGGACATAAGCTGGCATGGGGTGATCGATCAGGTGCGGGCGCAGGGACGCGATCTCTGGCAGGCGCTGCCGGTTGCCGAACGGCGCCGTCTCGTCCGCCATCTGCGTCCCTATTGGGATGTGCATCGTTTCCGCATCGCGCCGCAGGTGGAAGCCGTGCTCGACGCGGCGATTGGCGCCGGCCGTCTCGAAATCCTTGCCGGCTCGGTCGCCGATGTCCGCATCGAAGGCGATCTTATTCTTTGCACCTTGCAGCCGCGCCACCGGCGCCAGCCGTTGGAGCGGCGCTACGACGCCGTCGTCGTCACCACCGGGCCGGCGCATGGCGGTATTCTCGAAACTCAGCCCTGGCTCGCGGCGCTTGCTGCAAGCGGCCACCTGTCGCTTGATCCGACAGGCCTCGGCCTTGCCTGCACCGAGCAGTCGGAGGCGATCGGCCCGTCGGGAAAGGCGGAGCCTTCGCTGTTGATTTCCGGTCCGCTGGCGCGCGGCACTTTCGGCGAACTGATGGGGTTGCCGCAGGTGACCGAGCATGCCTTCTTCGTTGCAGGCGAAATCGCCGCAAAGCTGCGATTGATCATGGAGAGCAGGCATCCGGTCTGAATTCTTGTCCCGATGTCGCTCTTCGACTGTCGCCGGCGGACGACTTCTGCTATGCACGCGCCAATCAACGGCCCGCCGCCAATGTTCGGGCAATCAAAAATATCGAGACCATGTCGCAGACCGCTTCCACCCTCTCCGAAGCCTCGCCTTCCAATCGTCTGGCCCTTGCGGCGCTCGTCCTCGGCGGGGCGGCGATCGGCGGTTCGCCGATCTTCGTTCGCCTGTCCGAAGTCGGGCCGATGGCCACTGCCTTCTGGCGTGTGGCGCTGGCGCTGATCCCGATCTTCATCGTCTCGCTCATGAAGAAGGATCGGGGGCCGAAGCCGCAAAGCCTTTCCGATTATGGCCTGCTGGTTCTTCCGGGCCTCATGCTGGCGCTCGACCTCGCCGCCTGGCATCTTTCGCTTACCATGACATCGGTCGCCAACGCGACGCTGCTTGCAAACCTCGCGCCTGTTTTCGTCACACTGATCGCCGTCCTGTTTTTTAAGGCGAGAACCAGCGGCGTTTTCCTGCTGGGGCTGGTCCTGGCGCTCGCCGGTGTCGTTATCTTGAAAGGCGGACCGGCAGGGCTCGGCAATGGCGATTTGAGTGGCGACGGCACCGCGATGATCGCCGCTTTCTTCTATGCCTGCTATATCCTGGCGATCGGCAGGTTGCGCAGCCGGTTCGATACGATCCGCATCATGCTGTGGAGCACGGCATCGGCTGCCGTCTGCATCTTCCCGATCGCCTTCTTCTTCGAAGGGCAGATGCTGCCGGCGACCCTCTATGGCTGGTCGATCCTCTTCGGCCTCGCCTTTGTCAGCCATGCCGGCGGGCAGGTGGCGATCACCTATGCGCTGGCCTATCTGCCGCCCGCCTTTTCATCGCTGACGCTGCTGTTGCAGCCGGTCGTCGCCGCAATCCTCGCCTGGGCGCTGCTGGACGAGGCGATCGGGACGATGCAGGCGCTGGGCGCCAGCGTGGTGCTCGCCGGCATCATGGTTGCCCGAACGGCTCGCTCGTCGGCTTGACCGCTTGCTGCTCCAGCGGCGGTGGATCATCCCCCATTCTCTGGAGCAGCCACTTCTGGATGATCGGCACATCGGCGTCGCCGAGATCGTGGCCGCCGGGGATGACGTCGGAATCGACGGTGGCGCCCGAACTCTTCAGCCTGTCCTCCAGCTCGCTCGCATATTTGCCGTAGGCATCGGTCTTGCCGCTGATGACCAGCAGATCCGTGCCCTTCAGATCGGCATGCGGATAGTCGCTGAGCACAGGCATGGAGCGCAGCAGCACCGCCTTGTGAACGAGGTTCGGGTGCAGGTAGAGCAGCGAGTTCAACAGGTTGGCGCCGTTGGAATAGCCGACATAGACGATCTTCTTGGGATCGAGGCCGTAGGATTTGACGGCGCCTTCGATGAAGGCCGCAAAGGCTTCGGCCTCCGTTTTGATGTCGTTCTGGTCGAAGGAGAAGGGGGTGATGCGCTTATACCAGCGCGGAAAACCCTCTTCCGTCGCACGGCCACGGACGCCGAGCAGGGTCGCGCGCGGCGCCGCCTTGTTGAGGAGCGGCATCAGCGTCGTCTCATTGCCGCCCGAGCCGTGCAGCAGCACGAAGACACTGCCGTCGGGATTGGGCGGCGTATAGAAGCGATGGACGAACGGCAGTTCGCGGTAATTGATGCGCGGCTGGCCGGGCATCGAAAACTGCGGCAGGACCACCTTCAGGTCGTCGAGATTGGTGATTGCTCCCGGCGGCGCGAAGAGCTTGGTGCCAAGGGCCGCGTGCTCTTCGTCGACAGTCATGCCGGGCTTGTCGGTTGCAAGCTCCACCAGCGTTCCGCCGGGCTCGCGGGCATAGAGCGAGCGGAAATACTTGCGGTCGTGCATGTTTGTCGGCGATGCATCGGTCTTCTCCAGCGCCTCGGAAACCGAACGCAGCGCCTCCTCATCGGTGGCCCGGAATGCGACATGATCGACGGTGCCGGTTCCCGGCGCACCGGACCAGAAGCCGCGCGCATCGCGCACGTCGATGACATCGCCGGATTGCGAAACCAGCCTGTCGATCGTGCCGCGGTTGGCCTGGAAGCGGTAGCCGAAATGGCGCTCGAGGAAGCTGCGGCTCTCGGCCGGCTTTTCCGTCAGCATGGTTGCGCCGCGCACCCGCTGGACGGCATGCTCGACCGGGATCGAGGCGCCGTCCCAGACAGCGGGCGATGTGAGGTCCTTTGCGCCCGCGAGCTTGAGGATGATATTGTCGGGGTCTTTCAGCCTGAGGACAGGCTCGCCGAATTCATCCGCGGGTCCCTCCGAACGCAGGCCGAAGCTCATGGCGCGTGTCAGCCAATAGCCGATGCTCGCCGGATCGATCGCCAGCGAAATTTCGCTGATCTGGCCGTAGCCCGCCCGGCCGGACGCGCCATCTTCCCAGACGAGGAAGCTGACGAGCGAACCCGGCGTGCCTGCCGAATCGCCGTAGAAGAGATGGAGCTGGGTCGCATCCTCGTAGCCGGCCGTCTGCTTGACGAGGCGCATGCCGAGAAAGCCGGCGTAAAAATCCACGTTCGCCTGCACCTTTCGGGTGATGGCCGTAACGTGATGTATGCCTGATACCATCGAGAGCAGTCCTGATTGAAGCGTCGTCAGGAGCGCGAGTATGAGAGCTGCGAAAGTCATACCGTTGCCAATGACCACCGCTTAGTTTTGTTCCGCACAAAGCGCAAGCGAATCGCCGCGCTGCAGCAGTTCCAAATGATCGACATCTTCGAGCGCCTCTTCCAGTTGCTGCAGGGTCGGCGGCTTGACCATATAGGCTCTCGCGCCGAGATTTCTGGCCCGCTGCATGTCGGTCTCATCGCTTGAGGTGCTGAGAATGCAGACGGGAATCCGTTTCAGACGGGCATCGGCCGACAGCGCGTTCAGCACCTCGAAACCGTCCATGATCGGCATGTTGATGTCGAGCAGCATCAGGTCGATCTGCGGCACGCCGGCGATGCCGGCGCGCTCTTCGAGCAGCCGCATCGCCTCGCGCCCATTGGTGGCGACATGCAGGTTGAAGGTCACCTTCTCCCGCCGCATCAGCTTGATCTTCAGAATCTGGATGTCGGCGGGGCTGTCTTCAACCAGCAGCACTTCGGCAAGCCTGCCGGAACCTTCGGCTAGCTGCTCTGCCGGCTTCAGGCTGGGCGGAACGGCTGATGCGGCGGGCGGCGCGGGCCGTGCCTCGGCGAGCGGCATCTCGATGATGAAGGTGGCGCCGGGCCCCTTCTCCGGTTCGCACCAGATCGAGCCGCCATGCAACTGCGCGATGCGGCGGCATATCGCAAGGCCAAGCCCGGTGCCCTCGATGCCGCGGCCGACGAGCCGTTTGAACGGCTGGAAGATCAGCTCGCGGTGCTGGGGGTCGATGCCCGGTCCGTTGTCACGCACCGTCAGGCGGCAGCTATCCCCATGCGCTTCGCCCGAGATCTGGACCTCCGGAGCTTTTTGATCGCAATAGCGGATGGCATTCGACACCAAGTTCTGCAGAAGCTGGGCGAGCAACGTCGCATCGCCCATCACCTCCGGCAGCGGCCCGCGGATGATGACGGCCCCGCGGCTCTCCATCTGCTGGCGCAGATTGTCCTCCACCTGATTGAGCACATCGGACAGCGAGACCGGCATCAGCTGCGGCCCGCCATAGGCTTCGAGCTTGGTGAAGTTCGAGACCTTGACGATCAGGTCTTCCATATGGTCGGCGGCGCTCAAGACATAATCGAGCAGCTCGCGGTCTTCGGCCGGAAGCACTGCAGAGCCGTGCAGGATACGGCTGAAAGACTTGATCGTCCTCAGCGGCTCCTTCAGATCATGCGCCATGGCGCGTGTGAAGATCTCAAGCGATTGCCGCTTCTGCTCCAGCTGGCCTTCCAGCATGCCATGCATGATGGCGTTCTGGATGCAGCGATGCAGCGTTTCGGGTGAAAGCGAATCCTTGGTGAGATAGTCGCGCGCGCCGCTCTTCATCACCTCGACGGCGACGGTTTCGCTGCCCTGGCCGGTTAGCATGATGACATTGGCGGCGGGATCGTCCTCCAATATATCGGCAAGAACGCCGAGCCCGTCGCGCCCCGGCAGCGAATAGTCGAGCAGGATGCAGTTCGGCCGTTTCCGGCTGTTCAGTGCAAGGCCCTCTTCACCCGTCTCGGCCTCGAGGACGGTATAGGCCGTGCTGGAGACGCGGCCCAGGATGCGGCGATAGACCTCGCGGTCGTCGATGTTGTCGTCGATGATGAGAATGCAGCAGTCTTCCGCCAAACGGTCAGTCCTCGAGCGGCAGGATCGCGATTTCGAACCAGTATTCCTTCAGCCGCTGGATCGCGGCGAAGAGCCCGTCGAGATCGACCGGCTTCTGCACATAGGTGTTGGCGCCGAGCGCGTAGCAGCCTTCGATGTCGCGTTCGTCGTCTGAAGTCGTCAGGATCACCACCGGAATCTTCCGCCAGCCGTCGTTCGACTTGATCGCCTCCAGGGTCTTGCGGCCGTCGAGGCCGGGCATGTTGAGATCGAGCAGGATCAGCCCTGGTTTCGGTACCATTACGCCGAGCATGTCGAGCGCTTCCTGACCCGAGGCCGCCCATCGGATCGAGTTGCGCAGATTGGTGCGCTTGAAGGCGCGCATCGTCGCTTCGAAATCGTCTTCACTGTCTTCGACGATCAAAATCGGTTGCGTATCACGCTGCTGCATTCTGCCCCTCGCGTTTTCTTCCCAGGGTGAAATAGAACGTGGTACCGACGCCGACTTCGGACTCCAGCCAGATATCGCCGTTGTGCCGCGCGATGATCTTGCGGACGAAGGTGAGGCCTGCTCCGGTCCCGTCGTCGGAATCCTGCGACTTTTCGAGCCGTTTGAAAATGCGGAAAATATCCTCATGGAATTCCTGGGGTATCCCCTTGCCGTTATCCCTAACGAAAAACACGTTGCGGGCAACCGTGCCGTCCTTGCCGACGAACCGTTCGAGATAGCCGACGGAAATCAGTGGCGTCGGCTTGTCGTTGTATTTGATCGCATTGGTGATGAGATTGCGGAACACTTCGGTCAGCCGCGGCGCGTCGCAGACCACCTCCGGCAGCCTGCCGTCGGTGACGACCCTGGCATGCCGCTCTTCAAGAAGCAGCTCCATCGTCCCGACCACATCCTTGACGATCAGACCGATATCGGTGCGTTTGACTGCCAGCTGCTGCCGCCCGAGCCGGGAGAAGTAAAGCAGGTCGTTGACGAGCTTCTCCATCCGCTGGCTGAGACGCACGAGCCGGTTCAGCCGGCGCACGCCGTCCACGTCGAGCTTGTCCTCATAATCCTCGAGGAGGAAACGCGAGTGGTTGTGCAGGCCGCGCAGCGGCTCCTTCAGATCATGCGAGGCAATATAGGCGAATTCGTCTAGGTCATGGTTGCTGCGCTCGAGCTCCGCCGTATAGGCCTCGAGCTGGGCAAGCGTCGTTTTCATCCGTTCTTCCTGCCGCACGCGCTCGCTGATATCGCGTACGATGCCGACGAAGGTCTTGGTCTCGCCGCTGACGACAACGCTGATGGACACTTCGATCGGGAAGACGATGCCGTTCTTGCGCCGGCCGGAGACCATCCGCGTCGTGCCGATGATACGCTCCTCGCCGGTCTGCCGGTAATGGGAGAGATAGCCGTCATGCTCGGAATGATAAGGCTCGGGCATCAGCATCTTGATGTTCCGGCCGATCGTTTCCTGCGGCGAATAGCCGAACATGATCTCGGCTGCCGGATTGAAACTCTTGATCGTTCCGCGCCCGTCGATAACGAGGACGGCATCCGGCGTGCTGCGCGCCAGCGCGCCGAAGCGAACGCGTTCGGCTTCCAGATTGTTGTTGTTGCGCAGGAAGTAGAAGATAAGGATGGCGATCAGCCAGAGCGTGGCGGCGGTGATGGTGCGGTTGGCGATCTCCTGCCAGAATGCCGCCTCGTCATGTCTGACGGCGAAGAAGCCGAGCATGAGGAGCATGGTGCAGGCAAAGGCAAAAAAGAGCGGCGCATTCCTGTTACCGAACCAGAGGGCCGTCAGCACTAGCGGCACGTAAAGAATGCCGTTGGCAAGGCCGAGCGGCGTATAGAGATCGACGACAAGGCCGGTGAAGCAGACCGCCGCCGGAATCCAGAGCGGAATCTGCGCCCGGTTTGCCGGCTGCATCCACCAGGAGCGGGCAAGCAGGCCCGCGCCGAAAAGCACCATGCCGATCGCCGTGTGCAACGCCATTGCCGCATAGGGACCCCAGCGGTAGCCCTGTTCGGCATCGGTGAGATAGCCGGCGAGCGCGATCATGCCGAGTGTGACGACGACATAGGCGGTCAGCTCCTGTACCACCTGATTTCCAGGCTTGTCCACGTGGAGCGAGAGCAGCAGCGAAAGATTGGCAATCAGAAAGATCAGCGCCGTATTGGGTCCCATGCCGCCGCCGATTTCTGCAATGAAATCGGGCGGAATCACCAAGCGGGTGATCAACTGGTCGACATAATGGACGGTCCGGCCCACCGTTGCGATTTCCGCGAGCCGGGCTGCCGCGATCGCCGCTGCAACCCCTGTCATGATCGTTGCCATTGTAAGAAAGCGACGGGCAGCAAGCGTCGAGGCGGCAAGCCCAAGGCCGGAAAGCATGAAGCAGAGCCCGGTATTGAAGGCCATCGACGGAAAGCCGGGGAAGAGCGAAATGACGACCTTGATCTGCAGCAGCCAGCCGGCAAGGGCGCTCACCCCCAGAAGGAACAGCAGGCAGCCGACCGCAATCGCGAAGGCACGGTAGCGCCATCGCCTCCGCTGGTCCTGCAGGTCCACGTTGCCCTTATCCTGCACCCGTGTATCCTCTCTCGGTTCGCGCGGCCATTTTTTCCGAAATCGAGGAATACTCAATAGCCAGCGAACGCCGCCACTGCGCTTTTTCCGAAATGATTTTTCGATCGAACAGATCGAATTTTGGTGAAATCGCGATATCGTGACGTCGAAGGACAACCAGGTTCATTCGAACAATACCCAAATCACGGTGCCGGATGCCTACGATAGTTTACGTCGACGACAGCAGGGATGATCTCTTTTATCTCGACTATATCCGCAAGAAGCAGCAGATAGACGTCGATCTATTCTGTTTTTCGACGGCCGAGACGGCGCTGGAGGCGCTGAAGCAGCGCGTGGCGGAAGGCTGGGCTCCGCCGGAGCTGCTGGTCGCCGATCTCTACATGCCCCTCGACAGCGGCATTGGCCTGGTAAGCAGCCTGCGCGGGGATGATCGTTTCAGAACGATGCGTCTCGCCATCTGCAGCGGATCGGATGCCGATGAGGACCGCGCGCGGGCGTTCGAAGCCGGTGCCGATCTTTACCTCGAGAAGCCGCTTGATCTTGCCGCGATCCTTCTCAATCTGGAAGTGTAGGAAACGGCAGAAACCGAATGGTGCGTTTCCTGGCGTTCGTCCGGGCGAAGTGACAAACCGCAATTGACAAGGCCGAGTGTGCATTTCAAGATGCAACCGAAGCGAAAAGAACGGAACGAAAAATAAGCGCTGAGAGAACCGATTGACCCGTGTTCGCCGCCACGAACTTCCAGCCAACCCCTTAGCTGAATGGGCCTATCGGCTCTCTCGCGCTTACGTCTGGCACTGCCTTCTCGCATTCATGGATGTTGAATGCGAGAAGATTTACGATACCCAGGTAAGAACTACTGCCCCTCAGTATATCTGCCCGTGCATCACCTGTAGTTGAGGCATTTGATGATATCCGCCTTGTATACCGAAAGTCCCCGTTTCGATATCTCTCATCAACTGTCTCGCAATTTTTGTAGCTGTTCGCGTTTAAGACGTATATCCCAAGATTTGGGGATCGGGGGCATGGCGGGAGGAGAGGAAGAGTGGGAATGAACAATGCCGCGGCAACTCCTTTTCATGCCGGACCGGAGCTGAGCCGGGCGATCAACCGCACCGATTTTTTCCGTCTGCTGAAAGCGGCGGCGCAGCATTACCACTTCGATAATTTCGCGCTTGCCCGCATTTCCGAGGCTTCTACTCCTTTCGGCGAGCGCGATATCGTCATCACCAATGTCGCCGAGCGACGGATCGGCCTTTTCATTGCGACGTTGAGGGAGGCGCTCGGGACCGTTCGGGCAAAGAGCGCCCAGTTTTTGGCGACGCCCGTCCATGGCAGGAGCACGCAGCCGGACACCTATCCCTCCGATCGGCTTTTCAACGAGTTCCGCAGCGGCGTCTTCCTCTTCATTCCGCTGTTCACACCTGAAGGGCGGCGATATTGCCTCGTGCTGAGCGGTGAGCGTGAAGAGCCGGATCAGGGCGAGATCGCCGACATGCTTCTGGATGCCATGCGCATTTTCGACAAGCTCTACGAGGAAATCCTGACGCCTGAGATGTCCGGGCGGTTGACCCAGCGCGAATCGGAAATCGTCAAATGGACCAGCGAAGGCAAGACCTCGGCCGAAATCGCCATCATTCTCGGTCTATCCGAACATACGGTCAATTCGCACATCACCGCGGCCGCGCGTAAGCTCGACGCCGTGAACCGCGTCCACATGGTGGCAATCGCCCTGAGGAATGGTTTGGTTTCGTGAAAATTGGCTTCGGGACTGAGGAAAATGAAATGATCACCAAAACGGTCCGACAGAATGCCGTCAAGGTTCTCTTCGTCGACGACGAGTTCGTCGAATTCCGCGCGCTCAAAAAGAAGATCGCCGATCTTTCCGAGCCGGCGGTCGAAGTCGAATATTCACCGTCGATCGGAGACGCATTGGAAAAAATCCGCGCAGCGCGCTTCGATCTCATCCTGCTCGACAATCGCCTTCTGCCCAATGCCGATTTCCGCGAGACGGTGCCGGAGTTGCGCGGTATCGGCTATACCGGCCCGATCGGCGTCGTCTCGACCGACATATCGGGCGGCTATTTCCAGGAGTTCCCGGATTACGGTGTCGACTTCCGCATCGGCAAGGACGAAATCGACGTCCAGACGCTGCAGCACATCATCCGCGAATATGTGACCTACGATGTGCCGGATTTCTGGAAGGACGATTACAGCATTTGAGCAGCGCAAAAGCGGTGCGGTTCGCGATAGCGGCATGCGCAAACAACGATTTGAAGCACGCCCACCGGATCTGAGATCGCGATGCGCTTCAAAGACGGCAAACGAAGCTGAGCGATTGCAATACCTGCTTAGCCCGCGGGCAGGCGGATGGTGAAGCGGCTGCCGGTTTCGTCCGAATGCTCGAGACTGATATCGCCGCCAAGCGCCTTCAGAAGTTCCTGCGCCGTCGTCAAGCCGAGACCGGCGCCAGGGGTTGCCCCCGCCTTCGGCAATTTCCAGAACGGCTCGAAGATCCGCTCTCGATAGGCGGGATCGATGCCGGTCCCGTTATCGGAGATCCGGATGAACCAGTTCGCCCCCTCTTGCTCCGCCGCGATCGCCACATGCAGCGGCGATGCGCTGCGATAGGTGAGGGCGTTGGAAATGATCTGCCTCAGCACCAGGCCGAACAGCGCGGGATCGGTGCGGATGGAGGGGAGGCTCCGACTGGCGAGCGTCGCGTCGCGCGCGCCCGTCTCCTCGATGAGGTCGCTCCAGATTCTTTCGGCCAGGGCCTTCAGTTCGACCTCTTCGGGCATTACCTGCGGCGCTCCACCGGCAAGGCTCATCAGTGCCTTGGTGAGGCGTTGCGCGGCTTGCGCCTTTTCCAGGATCATCCTGAGGCTCTGAAGCTGTTCGCCGTCGAGTGTCTCCTCGAGGTCGTCGAGCAGCAGCTCGGCATACATGGCGATATGGCGCAGCGGCGATTGCAGGTCGTGCGAGGCGGTTGCGAGAAAGCGCTTGATGCGCTCCTCGTTATCGCCGGCAATATTGCTCTCAAGCGGTTTCGTCGGGTTGGGTGACATCTGGCGGTTTCCCCGATCTCTGCTGCGGCGTCGCGCTCTCTTTCAGCCACGCGACGGACGCTGTAATATCTTGAATTGCTGCATAATTTTATCCTGGCAATAGGCAACAATAAAAAGAGGGCGCCGGCTCTGCAACCGGCGCCCTCTTCAAGGATGCGTTAACAACCCGTTTTCAGCTCGCCGACTTGCGCGAGCGGCCCTCTTCCGGCGGGATGATTTCGGCTGCCGCATCGGTTGCCAGTGCCGCCTTGGCATGGCGGCGGCGCCAGTCGCCGAGGAACAGCAGGATCGGTGCGGCGATGAAGATCGACGACGCGCCGGCCACCAGAATGCCGAAGACCATCGGGATCGCAAAGCTCGAAACGGCGCTGCCGCCCCAGATCGCCATCGGCACCAGGGCGAGGAAGGCCGTCGCATTTGTGTAAAGGCTTCGCGCCAGGGTCTCGTTGATCGACTTGTCGATGATCTCGCGCAGCGGCATCGACTTGTAGAGCCGCATGTTTTCGCGCATGCGGTCGTAGACGACGACCTTGTCGTTCACCGAATAGCCGACGAGCGTCAGGATGGCGGCGATGGCCGTGAGGTTGAAGTCGAGCCCGGTGATGGCGAAGAAGCCGATCGCCTTGGTGACGTCGAGCACCAGCGTGACGATGGCGCCGACGGCAAACGGCCATTCGAACCGCACCCAGATATAGATGAGCATAGCCAAGCTGGCGATTACGACCGACAGGATGCCGGCCGAGGCAAGCTCGCCGCTGACCTTCGGACCGATGACGTCGGTGCCTTCGACAGTGGCGCTCGGATCGATCTTGGCGACTTCTGCCTTCAGCTTGGTCACCGCAGCCGTCTGCGCCTCTTCGCCGCCTTCCTGCCGCTGCGCCCGAACGAGAATGCTGTTGTTGTCGCCGAAGGTCTGCAGCGTGATTTCGCCGAGGCCGAGACTATCGAGACCCTCACGGAACTTCGCAAGATCGGCCGCTTCTTTCGTCTTGACCGACATCTGGATGCCGCCGCGGAAATCGACGCCGTAGTTGAGGCCGGGATGGATGAAGAGCACGACGGAGGCGATCGAAAGCAGCGCCGAAACGGTGACGCCGAAGAAGCGCGCCTTCATGAACTGGATGTGCTTGTCATAAGGGCTGAAGGGGATCAACGGCCGGATGTTCAGCACCTTGAACCTGCGGCGGCGGGTAATCTCGATCATCGCGACGCGAACGAAGGCGACCGAGGTGAACATCGAGATGATCAGGCCGAGGGCCATGGTCACGGCAAAGCCGCGAACCGGCCCGGAACCAAACCAGAATAGGATGGCCGCAGCGATCAGAGCCGTCATGTTGCCGTCGATAATGGTCGAATAGGCACGATTGAAGCCCGTATCGATGGCGGCAAAGGCGCCCTTGCCCTTGCGGGTCTCTTCACGAATACGCTCGTTGATGAGGACGTTCGCGTCGACCGCGAGGCCGATGCCGAGAACGACGCCGGCGATACCCGGCAGCGTCAGCGTCGCGCCGACCAGCGTCAGGGCCGAGAAGGTCAGGATCGTGTGGATCAGCAGGGCCACGTTGGCCAGAATGCCCCAGGTGCCGTAGAGCACGAAGATGAAGGCCGCGACGAGGACGAAGCCGACGATGCCGGAATAGATGCCCATCTTGATCGCATCGGCGCCGAGGTCGGCGCCGACGGTGCGCTCCTCGATGACGGTCAGCTTGGCGGGCAGGGCGCCGGCGCGCAGCATGGCGGCAAGCGTCGTGGCGCTGTCGGCCGAGAAGTTGCCGGAGATCTGGCCCGAACCGCCGGTGATCGGCTCGCGGATGACGGGGGCGCTCAGCACCTTGTCGTCGAGGACGATGGCGAAGGGATTGCCGACATTCTGGCGGGTGATCTCGGCAAAGCGGGTTGCGCCGGCGCTGTCGAAGCGGAAGCTGACGATGGGTTCGCGCGTGTTGGGATCGAAGCTGACGCGGGCATCCGAAAGGCGGTCGCCCGAGATTTCGACGCGGTCGAGCACCGGATAGGATCGGCCTTCGTCATCCTGCATCATGGTGACGCCGGGGCCGGGCTGGTTGTTAGGCGCCAGCATGTGGAACGACATCTTGGCCGTGGAGCCCAGAAGTTCGCGCAGGCGCGAGGGATCCTGCGCGCCCGGAAGCTGGACGAGCACGCGGTTGCCGCCGATGCGCTGGATCGTCGGCTCGGAGACGCCGACCTGGTCGACGCGCTGGCGGATGACTTCAAGGCTCTGCTGGACGGCGTTGTCGACATTGGCGGAGATGCCGGCCGGCGAGAAGCCGACGGTGATGGTCGCGCCGTTCGCGGTGACGTCGAGATCGGCCTTCCCAGCGCTGAGGCCTGTACTGATCGGATTGGCGAGCGTCCTAAGTTCGGTGACAGCGGCATCGCTCTGCCCGGCATCGGCGAGCGTCACGACGATCTGGTTCTGGCTGCGCACGACGGCCTTCGGCTGGATGCCCTTTTCACGCAGCACGCGGCGCGCGTCCTGGAGCAGCGATTGCAGCCGCTCCTTGGTCAGATCAGCCTCGTCGACTTCCAGAACGAGGTGCGAGCCGCCGCGAAGGTCGAGGCCGAGCGACACCTGATCATGCGGCAGCCATGCCGGAATGCGCTGAAGGACGGACTGCGGCAGGACGTTCGGCAGGGCGATGAATAGGCCGATCACGATGATCACCGTATAGGTGAACACCAGCCATGGTGAAGTACGCATGTTGTATTCCTTAGATAATCGAGGGCCGGCGCGCGAGCGCTGGCGGCATGTCGTCAATGGTCGGAAGCGCCGCGGGGCGCCAGCCTCAGACGGCGATCGGCGGTGCGCGCGGCTGATGGGTCCTGGAAACTGCCGGATGAAGCGGAGGTTCGAATGCCGCAAGAGGAGCGGTCACGTTCCAGCCGGTAAAATCGACGGCAGGTGTGGCGGCAAGGGCCGGCGGTCCAGCGTCGTAGGCGGTCTGTTTCGGCGCAAGCTTGCGCTCGGCGGCAAGCACCCCGCGCACGGCATCGCGCGCGCTCAGTTGCGGCGGCTGCGGATCGCGGCCGGAAGAGGAAAGCGTGTTGACGGCGGTTGCCGGCGCAATGATGAGATTGCCGCCGAAAAGCAGGCCGATATAGGCAAGAATGGCGATGAGAAGGGAGGCGGCGATACGGCTCTGTAGACGGTGCTGATCCAGCTCCATCTCCTCCGTCCCGGCGATGTCACTCCCGTATCGGCTCAAAAGCGCGCCAATCTCTCATTCTCGTTCCGGCGGAGCAGTGCCCGTCGGGATGATTGTAGCAGGCTCCTGCCTGTCTTCATAGGAAACACTCTCATGATGCACTTGAGCCAGCCGGTCAACCATGCCAAGTGCGATTTCGCGTTCGCCCATGATGACGGTGTCGGCGCCGTATTGCTTCAGCTCGTCGACCTCGGCGTCGGAATGGGCGCGGGCGACGATGAGGATCGAGGGATTGACGCTGCGCGCCTGCTCGGCGATGCGGCAGGCCTCGAAGGCGTTCGGGATGGCGATGGCAAGGCTGCGCGCAGCCGAAAGATTGGCGAGATCGAGCGTCTCCTGCGCCACCGCATTGCCCATGAAGGCTTCGATCCCTTGCGCTTTCAATTCGCCGATGCGCTTGTCGGAATCCTCGATGACGAGGAAGGGCGTGCCTGACGATTTGAGATTCTGCCCGACGATCCGGCCGACCCGGCCGTAACCGATGAGGATGGCGTGGCCGGCAAGCGTGGTCGGACGCACGGCGTCGTCCTCAGGCGGCACCTGCTCCTGAGCGGCACCCGCATCCGCGGCGGAAGCGGGGTCGGCTACAGCTTCATCGCGCCTTGCACCTTCGAGAACAGGCCGCATGCGGTCGCAGAGGAAGAATAGCAGCGGATTGAGGATGATCGAGATGATGGCGCCGGTAAGGATCAGGTCGCGGCCCTCCTCCGGCAACAGCCCGAGTTCGACGCCGAGAGCGGCGAGGATGAAGGAGAATTCGCCGATCTGACCGAGGCTTGCTGAAATCGTCAGCGCCGTGCCGGCCGGCTTCCTGAAGGCGAGCACGATCAGAAAGGCGGCGACGGACTTGCCGATGACGATGATGAAGACGGTGGCGAGGATCGGCAGCGGCCTGTCGAGCAGGATGTTCGGATCGAACAGCATGCCGACGGAGACGAAGAAGAGCACGGCAAAGGCGTCCCGCAGTGGCAGGCTTTCCTGGGCGGCGCGGTGGCTGAGTTCGCTTTCGGCCAGCACCATGCCGGCAAAGAAGGCGCCGAGCGCCAAGGACACGCCGAACAGCTTCGCCGCGCCGAAGGCAACGCCAAGCGCGATGGCGAGCACGCCGAGCCGGAAGAGCTCGCGCGAGCCGGCGTGGGCGATGCGGTGCATCATCCAGGGAATGAGCTTGCGGCCGAAGACCAGCATCAGCGCCACGAACAGCGCCACCTTGACCAGCGTCATGGCGATCATACCGCCGATGCCGAGATCGAGGCCGAGCAGGCTGTTCAGACCCGCCGACAGCGGCTCGACCGGGCCATGGCCGCCGCCGATGCTGGCTGCCGCCGGGATCAGCACCAGCGCCAGCACCATGGCGAGGTCTTCGACGATCAGCCAGCCGACGGCGATCCTGCCGCGCTCCGTCTCCACCAGCCGGCGCTCATGCAGCGCCTTCAGCAGCACGACAGTAGAAGCGACCGAAAGCGCCAGGCCGAAGACCAGGCCGCCGCCGGTCGGCCAGCCCATCAAGGCGCCGAGGCCCCAGCCGAGCAAAGTCGCAAAGCCGATCTGCGCGACCGCGCCGGGCAGGGCGATGCCGCGTACCGACAGCAGGTCTTTGAGAGAGAAATGCAGCCCGACGCCGAACATCAGCAGGATGACGCCGATTTCGGCAAGCTCCGGCGCAAGGCTTTGATCCGCCACGTAACCCGGCGTGTGCGGCCCCACCAGCACGCCGGCGATGAGATAGCCGACGAGCGGCGGCATGCGCAGCCGATGAGCAAGCGCGCCGAAGATGAAAGCCAGCACGAGGCCGCCGACGATTGTCGAAATCAAGGGCGTATCGTGCGGCATTGCTGTCTCCCGATCTGGAAATCCCGTTTGCAATGTGACATATATGGTCTATCTCGACCAATATGGGCAACATGAAATCATGGGTCAAGGCGCAAGGGAAACAATTCTCACCCCGGCTCTCTGCCGCGCGGCGCGCGGCCTGCTGGATTGGACCCAGGCCGATCTGGCTGAAAGAGCCGCCGTCTCGCGCAGCACCATCCGCGATTACGAGGGGCGCCACCACGACATCCACCGCGCGACGGAGGCGCAGCTGCGTCTCGCTTTCGAAAGGGGTGGTGTCAGGTTCGTCGAGATCGAAGGGGCAGGCACCGGCCTCTGCCTGCCCAATTGAACAGGCCGAAGCCGGCTCAGGGCGCCAGGCAGCCGGCGGAGACTTTGTAGATGTAAAGCGCCTTGCCCTTGTAATAGCCCGCGGTCGGCTGCCAGCTCTTCAGGACCTCCGGCGTTTCCGTGGCACAGGTGAGGGGGGCGTCCGTCAGGAAAAGCACCTTGCCTGTGACGTCGGCGGGCAGCGCGAACTCCTGCTCGTAATAGCTCTCCGGAAGTCCCGCGGGAGCTCGGGCGTAGATCCGGTAGGGTGCGTCGCGCAGCGTATAGAAGAGATCGGCGACCATGTCGCGGTTATTGGTGACGATGATATCGGTGCCGGCCTGAGCTGCAAGGGCTCCCGCCTCGCGGCTGACCTCGGCGCGGCCGAGATAGCGCTTCATCAATTCGTCGCCGTTCGGCAGCAGCAATTGCTGCGGAAAGATCGTCGCCAGCGGAAAGAGCAGGCTTGCGATGCCGTTGATGGTGAGCGACAGCCTCAGCCCCTTCGGCCACATCCGGTGAAGCAGCCAGACGGCAAGAATGGTTCCGGCGACATAGGCGGTTACGGCCCAGTTGGCATAGGCTTTCGCGACCGTCGCCTGCAGCGTGATCAGCACCACCACCGGCATCGACAGCCAGATCAGCATCTTTTCGCGGTCGTCGCTCCGGCCCTTGATCATACGATAGACCGCCCAGAGCATTGCGAAGAAAATGATCGGTCCGACCACGCCGAATTGGGCGGAGAAGAATTCGAGCCCGCGGCGCAGATTGATGCCGAGGTCGCTCCAATGGGCGATATCCTGCGTATGGCGCACCGTCGTATTGTCGTGTTGCAGGTTCCACCAGAGGTTCGGCAAGGCGACGACAGCCGCGACCGCGACAGCGATGATGAAGTCCCGAACCGCGATGCGCGCCGACGGAATGAGCAGGAGGGCGATTGCGCCGCCCGGTACGACGAACAGCACGGCATATTTCGCCAGGAAGGCGAGGCCGACGCCGAGGCCCATGACGAGCGCCAGCCCGACCGAGCGCCGCTGCGTCAGGCCGAAATAGGCGAGCAAGGTGATCGCGATGAAGAACAGCAGGATCACGTCGGTCGAGAAGAACACCGAAGAAAGTGCCACGCCGGGAAGCGTAATGTAGGTGGCGCCCGTCCAGCCTTCGATCTCAGGCCCGACGAAACGCTTTGCCACCTTCATCAGCACCAGTGCCGCCGCCATGTGGATCAGCGGTCCGAGAAGCCTGATGAAATAGATGGCGTTGGAGCCGGAAAGCTCCGTCATCGCCCGGATCACCCAGGCGATCATCGGCGGTTTCGAATAGTACCCGAGATCGAGATTCTGCGACCAGAACCAGTACTGTGCCTCGTCGACAAACAGATCTGTGGCATCGAAATGCAGCGTGACGACACGCCAGAGCGTGAAGCCGAAAACGATGAGGAGACCAGATCTGGGGGACATGAACCGAGTGTTCCGCTGACATGAAAGGCGCGAGTGCGATTACACCAAAGGCGCCGGACTGCCAACGGGGAATGGAATGGATCGGCTTGGAGCCAGAGGGGCTTCAGAACACCCGAAGCATGCGGATGTCGCGGTTTGCCGCGAGGAAATCGAGACGGGCGATGGCGGCAAGTACGCCCATTGCGATCAAGCAGGAACCCAATCCGAGAACAATCATTGCTCTGTCCTTGTCGACGTCATGTCTTGGTTGTCGACCGGCCTATAACACGGAGCTTGCGTGTGCCTTGTAGCAGCCGTGCAACTTCGTGGAAGTATTTCCTGCGAACTGCCTTGAATTGCTCCAAAAGCCTGCTCCTGGAAAGGCGTATTAACCTTCGGGCAAGGAATTAACCATAAACATTGGGTTACACGTCGGAATGGGAAGATGTGCTCGTTCCCAGCAGGCATGACGCCGTACCGCCGTACCGGGTCGATCCGGTATCCATCTCTTCAGACAGCTTCGAAACATAGCTGATCAAGGGCTTTTACCTGCCGGTCGTCGCCGGTGGTGAAGACCGGCTCCGCGCTTGCGTTCATCGAATGCTGCAAAAGTTTTTTGCCGGGCATTCGCCTGGAAAGTGGGTCGGGGACAGGCGTTGAGGCAGGACATGCCATCAGATCAGGCTCGTGGAGCGCAGGCAGGCAGCTTGCGCGACCGCCTGCGTTTTGCCGGTCTCGATGCCGATCAGTGCGAACTGGTGCGCCGTAACCGGCCGGCCCTCGAAGCGCATCTGAAAGCCGGTCTGCGCGATCTCTTCCACAGGTTCCAGTCCTATCCCGACGCTGCGCGCAATTTCGAGAGCGACAGACAGGTCGATCGTCTGCATGATCTGCAGTCCTCGCATTGGGACGTGCTGACGGATGCGCGCTTCGACAGCCTCTATGCCGAGCGCGTCAAGGTTCTCGCCGACACCGAAAGCAAAATGGGCCTCGACCCGCGCTGGCACGTGGCCGGCCACGGCGTCATGCTGGAGCATGTCCTTTCCGGCCTCGTCGAGGAGATCGCCGGTCGGCCCCTGCTGCCCTCGGCCAGGCGCCGCGCCCGCGAAATGTCCGATCTGATGACCGCGATCATCCGCATCGTCATGGTCGACGTGGAAATCGCCGTTTCGCTTCGCTTCAATGCGCTGCGAGCCGCCCAGAGCCGTGCGCTCGCTGATCAGCGCGCCGGAAGTGAAGCGGAAATCGCCCGGATCTTCGGTGAGGTCATCGAGGGCCTCGCCGCCCGCGACCTGACGCGGCGCGCGCCTGTCGACCCCGACGGCGCCTATGCCGGGATCGCCGCCGCCCTGAACGGCGCCTTGGACGGCCTCCAGGCAGAATTCGCCGCCGTAACCGGACGCACAGATAAGGCTGAAGCGGCAACGGTTTCGCTTGCCGACCTGTCGCGGCAGTTCGCCGGCACGGCGTCCGGCCAGGCCGACCGGCTGCAGCTTTCCGCCGCCGCCCTTGCCGGCATTGCCGGCAGCGTGCGCGACGGCGCCGCCGACAGCCGCGCCGCCGAACAGGCGGCCGCCTCGACCCGCGCTGCGGTCGAGCAAAGCGGCGAAGTCGTCGGCCGCGCGATCAGCGCCATGGCCGATATCGAGCAGTCGGCCGAGAAGATCGGCCAGATCATCGGCGCGATCGACGAGATCGCCTTCCAGACCAATCTTCTGGCGCTGAATGCCGGCATCGAGGCGGCTCGAGCCGGCGATTCCGGCCGCGGCTTTGCCGTCGTCGCCCAGGAAGTCCGTGCGCTTGCCCAGCGCTCGGCCGACGCCGCCCGCGAGATCAAGACGCTGGTGACGACGACCAAGGCGCAGGTCGACGCCGGCGTGCAGATGGTCGCACGTACACAGGATTCGATCGGCAGTATCGTGCGGCAGGTCACCGACATCAACGCCGCCATATCAGGCATCGCCACCAGGACCGGCGAGCATGCCGCAAGCCTCGACGGCGTGGCGGCCGACGTCAAGGGTCTCGGCGCAGAGGTGGCGGACAGTGCCGGTTTGGCCGAACGCTCCGCCGAAGGCGCCGACCACCTGCATACCGTCATTCTCGAGCTCGGCCAGACGATTCGCGAATTCCGCATCGCCAGGGAAAATGCGCATTCCGGGCGCCTGGGCTCGGTTCGCGCAACGCCGTCCCGCGCGATCGAAGCGGTTGCCCGTCCTGCGGTCGAAGACGAATACGAAAACGACGATTTTGGCCTTCCGCAGTCGCTCGCAAGCGTCGGAGGTGGGCGGAATGTTTACTAACCTATCGGATGATCGCCGCAGCTCATCTTTTCGAGCCGGGGACAAGGGGACAAGGACAAGCTGATGGTGGCAAAGAAGAGTGGCAAGACGCTGAATTTGACAGCGGTGCTCGACCTCAACGAGGCTTCCGCCTTGCGTGAAAAACTCCTTTCGTTCAGGGGCAGCGGTCTTTCGATCGACGCATCCGGCGTCGAGCGGATCGGTGCTCTTTGCGCACAGGTCCTGATGTCCGCCGAGAAGACCTGGGCGCAGGACAAGCAGCCGTTCACCTTCTCCCAGGTGTCCGACGCATTTCAAAAAACCATGCAGCTGGTTGGCGTCAATATTGACCACCTGCTTGCCAAGGAGATTCGGCAATGAAGAAAAAAGTACTGACCGTGGATGATTCACGCACCATCCGAAACATGCTGCTCGTGACGCTGAACAATGCCGGCTTCGAGACGATCCAGGCGGAAGACGGCGTCGAGGGTCTCGAGGTTCTCGAAGAGTCCAATCCTGACGTCATCGTAACCGACATCAACATGCCGCGCCTCGACGGTTTCGGCTTCATCGAAGGTGTCCGCCGCAATGAAAAATATCGGGCGATCCCGATCCTGGTCCTGACGACCGAGAGCGACGCGGAAAAGAAGAACCGCGCCCGCCAGGCCGGCGCCACCGGCTGGATCGTCAAGCCTTTCGACCCGGCCAAGCTGATCGATGCAATTGAGCGTGTAACCGCTTAAACCCAGGATTTGCTCCTATGGATATGAACGAAATCAAAGAGATCTTTTTCCAGGAGTGCGAGGAACAGCTCGCCGAGCTGGAATCCGGTCTTCTGAAAATGAACGATGGCGATCGCGATCCGGAAACCGTCAATGCGGTGTTCCGTGCCGTGCATTCGATCAAGGGGGGCGCCGGCGCCTTCGGCCTTGATGATCTGGTTGCCTTCGCCCATGTGTTCGAGACCACTCTCGATTGCGTTCGTTCCAACAAGCTCGAGCCGAACCAGGACGTCCTGAAGGTGATGCTGAAGTCGGCCGACGTGCTCGCCGACCTGACCAATGCCGCACGCGACGGCGGCAGCGTCGATGAGAGCCGCAGCCGCGGCCTCGTCAAGGAGCTGGAAGCGCTGGCCAATGGCGAATTGCCGTCTCCGTCGGCCGCCGCAGAGGCGCCTGCGCCGAAGGCCGCCGCAAAACCCGCACCGGCTGCTGTGGCACCCGCTCCCAAGCCGACCGACGATAGCGGCTTCCAGCCGATCCCCTTCTCCTTCGACGATTTCGGCGGCGACGAAACGGGCTCCGACCTGCCGGCATACGAAGTCACGTTCAAACCGCGCTTCGAGCTCTATTCCAAGGGCAACGACGCCACCCTGCTGCTGCGCGACCTTTCCCGCCTCGGCGAGATGACCATCTATTGCAACATGGACGAACTGCCGGGCCTCGAGGAGCTCGATCCGGAAGGCGCCTATTTCTTCTGGAACGTCACGATCAAGACGGATAAGGGCGAGGACGCCATCCGCACCGTCTTCGAATTCGCGGAATGGGATTGCGACCTGACGATAAAGCCGGTCGACGAAGCGGCTGGCAAAACAGGCGCCAATGAGGAACTGCCGATGGTGCCGGTTCCCTTCGACCTGTCGATCCTGGACGAAACGAGCGCAACGGAAGAGGCTTCCGCCGGCGCACGGGCTGACGAGACGGCTGCGGCCGTTGCCGCCGCCGAAACCGCATCCAACGTCACGCAGATGGCCGCAGCCGCCGCCCGCGTCGAAAAGAAGGAATCGGCAGCCGCCGCAGCAGCGGCTGCAGCAAATGCCGCCGCCCAGAACAATGCTGCCGGCGCCGGCCAGACGATCCGCGTCGATCTCGACCGCGTCGATCGCCTGATCAATCTCGTCGGCGAACTGGTTATCAACCAGGCGATGCTGTCGCAGAGCGTCATCGAGAACGACACGACCGGCACCTCCTCGATCAACATGGGCCTCGAAGAGCTGCAGCAGCTCACCCGCGAGATCCAGGACTCGGTGATGGCGATCCGCGCGCAGCCGGTGAAGCCGGTCTTCCAGCGCATGTCGCGTATCGTCCGCGAAATCGCCGACATGACTGGCAAGTCGATCCGCCTGATCACCGAAGGTGAAAACACCGAAGTCGACAAGACCGTCATCGACAAGCTGGCCGAGCCGCTGACCCACATGATCCGCAATGCCGTCGACCACGGCATCGAAACACCGGAAAAGCGCGCCGCCGCCGGCAAGAACACCGAAGGCACGGTTCGCCTCACCGCCAAGCACCGTTCGGGCCGCATCCTGATCGAGCTTGCCGACGACGGCGCCGGCATCAACCGCGAGAAGGTCCGCCAGAAAGCGATCGACAACGATCTCATCCCGGCCGACGCCAACCTGTCGGATGAGGAAATCGATAACCTGATCTTCCTTCCGGGCTTCTCGACGGCCGACAAGATCTCCGACATATCGGGCCGCGGCGTCGGCATGGACGTCGTCAAGCGCTCGATCCAGGCGCTCGGCGGCCGCATCAACATCACCTCCAAGCCGGGCCACGGCTCGGTCTTCACCATGAGCCTGCCGCTGACGCTCGCCGTTCTCGACGGCATGGTGGTCACCGTCGCCGGCCAGACGCTGGTCGTGCCGCTGACCGCGATCGTCGAAACCCTGCAGCCGGAAGCCTCCGCGATCCATTCCTTCGGCGCCAACCACCGGCTGATCTCGATCCGCAACTCTTTCTGCCCGCTGGTCGACGTCGGCCGCATCCTGAATTTCCGCGCGACTCAGGCCAATCCGGTCGAGGGTGTGGCGCTTCTGGTCGAATCCGAAGGCGGCGGCCAGCGCGCCCTGATGGTCGATGCCATCCAGGGACAGCGCCAGGTGGTCATCAAGAGCCTGGAAGCCAACTACACCCACGTGCCGGGCATTGCCGCCGCCACCATCCTCGGCGACGGCCGCGTGGCTCTCATCCTGGACGTCGACGCGGTTGTCGGCGCTTCGCGCGGCCAGTCGCTCAAAGCGGAAATGTCATTGGCAGCGGTAGGATAAGGCAATGTCGTATTCCGTGAAAAGTCTGAACGAAGGGAACCGCGAGCTGATCGCGTTCCGCATCGGCGATCAGGAATTTTGCGTGAACATCATGTCGGTTCGCGAAATCCGGGGCTGGACCCCGGCGACCGCGATGCCGCACTCGCCTGCCTATATGCTTGGTGTCATCAACCTGCGCGGCGCGGTGCTGCCGATCATCGATCTCGCCGCCCGCCTCGGCCTGAAGCCGGCCGATCCCACAGCTCGTCATGTCATCATCGTCGCCCAGGTCCGTCGCAAGGTCGTCGGCCTCCTGGTCGATGCCGTCTCCGACATTCTGACGGTGACTGACGAGATCATTCAGCCGACGCCGGAAATCTCCTCCGACCTCGAGCGCCAATTTGCCCGAGGCATTCTTGCCATCGACAAGCGCATGATCTGCCTGATCGAACTTGAAGCCCTCTTTTCCGAGACCGAAAGCGAAGCCGCATGAGTGCAATGGGTGCAAAGGATCAGAGGCTGGGAGCCGACGAGGTGCTGGCGAGCGGAGAATATCCGCTGACCCGCCGCGACCTCACGGAAATCGCCGCCATGATCTACTCGGATGCCGGCATCTTCCTCAACGAGACGAAGGCTTCGCTCGTCTATTCGCGTCTGTCGAAACATATCCGCAATCTCGGCCTTTCCGGCTTCCGGGAATATTGCGACCTCGTCGCGTCGCCGGCGGGTGCCGCACCGCGCCGCGAAATGCTGTCGCATCTGACGACCAATTTCACCCGCTTCTTCCGCGAAAATCATCATTTCGAGCATCTGCGCGACCATGTGCTGCCGGAGCTGCTGCAGCGGGCGAGAGCCGGCGGCAGGGTGCGCATCTGGTCGGCCGCTTCCTCTGACGGGCAGGAACCCTATTCGATCGCGCTCACCGTGCTGTCGCTGATGCCGAATGTCGCCGATTATGACTTCAAGATCCTGGCGACCGACATCGATCCGAAAATCCTGGCGATCGCCCGGGCCGGCGCCTATGACGAGAGCGCGCTCGAAACCGTGTCGCCCGCCATGCGCAAGCAATGGTTCAGCGAAGTCGAGGTGCAGGGCCGCAGGAAGTTCCAGGTCGACGACCGCGTCAAGCGGCTGATCACCTACAATGAGCTGAACCTGATGGCGCAGTGGCCCTTCAAGGGTAAGTTCGACGTCATCTTCTGCCGCAACGTCGTCATCTATTTCGACGAGCCGACGCAGATGAAGATCTGGCAGCGTTTCGCCGGCCTGCTGCCGGAGGGCGGCCATCTCTATATCGGTCATTCCGAGCGCGTCTCCGGCGAGGCGAAGCACGTCTTCGACAATATCGGCATCACGACCTATCGCTACACGACCAAGGGTCTCGGGAGGAAGGCATGAGCGCTCCGGCAAGAGTTCTCGTTGTTGACGACTCGCCGACGATGCGCGGCCTGATCACGGCCGTTCTGAGTTCGGACCCTGAGGTCAATGTCATCGGCCAGGCCGGCGACGCGCTGGAAGCGCGCGAGGCGATCAAACGCCTGAACCCCGACGTCGTGACGCTAGACATCGAGATGCCGAATATGAACGGTCTCGATTTTCTCGAAAAGATCATGACGCTGCGTCCGATGCCGGTCATCATGGTGTCGACGATGACCCATCGCGGCGCCGAGGCGACGCTGGCAGCCCTTGAGATCGGCGCATTCGACTGCGTCGGCAAGCCGGGACCGGGCGAACCCAGGCCCTTCGGCGACCTCGCCGAGAAGGTCAAGGCCGCCGCCCGCACCCAGCGCCAGTTTTCCCAGCCGGTGGTGGCCGCCACGCCGCCGCCTTCCGTCGCCGATTTCCGCGTCGGCCGCAAGATCGTCGCGATAGGCTCGTCGACGGGCGGCGTCGAAGCGCTGATTGCCGTCCTCCAGAAATTCCCGGCCAATTGCCCGCCGACGGTGATCACCCAGCACATGCCGCCGACCTTCACCAAGAGCTTTGCCGAACGGTTGAACCGGCTCTGCGCGCCGGTGGTGCAGGAAGCGACCGACGGCGCCCGTCTCGAAATCGGCAAGATCTATCTGGCGCCCGGAGGCGAACGTCATCTCCAGGTCACCGGCGCTTCGGCGCCGTCCTGCCGCCTTGTCGATCGCCCGCCGGTCAACGGTCACCGCCCCTCGGTGGATGTGCTCTTTGATTCGGTTGCGGAACTGGCCGGCCGCAACGCCGTTGGTGTGATCCTGACCGGAATGGGCCGTGATGGCGCCGCCGGATTGTTGAAAATGCGTCACGCCGGCGCCAGAACCCTCGGCCAGAACGAAAAAACCTGTGTCGTTTACGGAATGCCAAGGGTTGCGCACGAACTTGGCGCCGTTGAGCAGCAGCTGCCACTGTCTGCCATCGGTGAGGAAATATTGAAAATGACAGCCGCCCGAAAGGAAGGGACCGAATAAATGTCGATCGCGGAGAAAATCAAAGTTCTGATCGTCGATGATCAGGTAACGAGCCGTTTGCTGCTCAGCGACGCGCTGACCCAGCTCGGTTTCAAGCAGATCACGTCGGCGGGCGACGGCGAGCAGGGCATGAAGATCATGACCGAGCAGCCGCATCATCTGGTGATCTCGGACTTCAACATGCCGAAGATGGATGGCATCGGTTTCCTTCAGGCCGTGCGCACCAACCCCAACACCAAGAAGGCGGCCTTCATCATCTTGACCGCCCAGGGCGATCGCGCGCTGGTGCAGAAGGCGGCTCAGCTCGGCGCCAACAACGTGCTCGCCAAGCCGTTTACGATCGAGAAGATGAAAGCGGCCATTGAAGCCGTGTTTGGAGCTTTGAAATGATCGTTGAGGGGGCAGCCCGCCGCGTGCACATCATTCAAGGCGAGTACAAGGTTCTGAGCGATCCGAATGCGGTCCTCTCGACCATTCTCGGCTCGTGCGTGGCTGCATGCCTCAGAGATCCCGTCGCCGGTGTCGGCGGCATGAATCACTTTCTGCTGCCCGGTTCGGCGACGTCGCCGACATCAGGCGGCGATGCCACACGCTACGGCGTGCATCTGATGGAACTGCTGATCAACGGTCTCCTGAAGCAGGGCGCCCGGCGCGACCGGCTGGAGGCAAAGATCTTCGGCGGCGCAAAGACGATCTCGACTTTCTCCAATGTCGGTGAGCAGAATGCGACCTTCGCCATGCAGTTCCTGAGGGATGAAGGCATTCCGGTGGTCGGCTCCTCCACAGGCGGAGAGCACGGGCGCAAGCTCGAATATTGGCCGGTCTCCGGTCGGGCCCGGCAATACCCGTTGACCGGCGCCGAAACGCAGAGAACCGTCGCTCTCGAGCAGCAGCGTCCCGCCGCTCCGCAGAAGCCCGCCGAAACCAGTATCGAATTTTTTTGATGGCGAGGATTTTCATATGACATTTACTCCGGTGATGGAGCCGCCCGCGCCTGTCGAAGCGCTGAGCGACATCCTGATGCGCATCGTTTCGGAACTCCACGATGTGGCCTACCTGATCGAGCGCATCGAACCGCAGCTTCTCGAACTAGGCGGCGCTGAAATTCTGAATTCGCCTGACGCCATGAAGGTCATGCAGGGCATCGATCTGGCCGTGCAGAAGTCACGCGGCCTTGCCGAATTCATCGACACCATCACCGGCGAAATCCCGCTCGGCTGGACGGTCGACGTCGCGACCGCCCTCAGCCTCGTCAAGCTGGCGGAGATGCAGAAGGCGCTGGGCGGCTCGACGCGCCACGGTCATTCGCAGCCGCTGAGCAAGGCCGCCGGCGACTTCGACTTCTTCTGAGGCGCGCAGTTTTTCAACGCCGCTTCTCGCGCCTCAGGTCCCTTTCACGCACGTCGTTCTCGCAAAATCGCTGCGCGACATGCTTCAGCCTTTCGCTCTCGCGCGCTCCTTACGAAACGCTCGCACAAGTTTCGCCGATTATTCGTCGGATGAGGCAATAAGCCTCCTTTGTCTTTGACGGATCGTGCGAGAACAGAATGAATCTGTTAAATCAATTAGTTCAGATCTTTAAGAACTTTGGTGCCCTGGGCCGGACACGCCTGATGATTCTCGGAGGCGTCGGCGTCGTTTCCATCGCAATCATCCTTGCGGCTGCCCTTTTCGTCAACAAACCGGCCCAAGAAACTCTCTATGTCGGTCTCGACGCTCCCGATCTCAACCAGATCAGCATGGCGCTTGCCGAAGCCAACATCAATTTCCAGGTCGGCACGGACGGCGCCAGCATCACGGTTCCGGCTGGCATGACCGGCAAGGCCCGCCTGATGCTTGCCGAGCGTGGTCTGCCGAACAGCGCCAATGCCGGCTATGAACTCTTCGACAACGTCGGCTCCCTCGGCCTGACCTCCTTCATGCAGGAAGTGACGCGGGTTCGAGCGCTGGAAGGCGAAATCGCACGCACCATCCAGTCGATCTCGGGCATAACGGCCGCGCGCGTCCATATCGTCATGCCGGAGGTCGGAAACTTCCGGAAGGCGGAGCAGAAACCGACCGCCTCCGTGATGATTCGCGCCAGCGCCGCCACCGGGCGCGGCGCGGCGACCTCGATCCGTCACCTCGTCGCCTCGGCCGTGCCGGGGCTTGATGTCGATGACGTCACGATTCTTGATTCTGCCGGCCAGCTGCTCGCGTCCGGCGACGAAGCGAGCAACAGCTCGCTGAACCGTTCGCTCGACATCGTCCAGAATGTTCAGCAGGAAGTCGAATCCAACATCGACAAGGCCTTAGCGCCTTTCCTCGGCATGGACAACTTCCGCTCTAGCGTCACCGCCGACCTCAACACCGATGCTCAACAGATCCAGGAGACGGTTTACGATCCCGAATCCAAGGTCGAACGTTCGGTTCGTTCGACGAAGGAAGCCCAGCAGTCGCAGCAGAGGCAGTCCGACAACGCGACGACTGTCGAACAGAACATTCCCCAGGCGGCCCCTGATGCCGGCGGCTCCGGCGGCCCGGAATCACAGGACAAGTCGGATAAGCGCGAAGAGCAGACCAACTACGAAATCAACAGCAAGACGACGGCGACGACCCGCAATAGCTATCAGGTCGAGAAGCTTTCGATCGCCGTCGTGGTCAACAAGGGCCGCATCGCCAAGATGGTCGGCGAGCCCGCCGACCAGGCCAAGATCGACGCTTATCTCGCCGAAATGCAGAAGATCGTCGCATCGGCGGCCGGCATCGACGCCAAGCGCGGCGACGTCGTCACCGTCACGGCGATGGACTTCCTCGAGAACCAGCTGCTGGAAGACGCCACCGGCGGTGTCCGCGTCATGGATATGCTGAGCCGCAACCTTGCCGGCATCATCAACTCCCTCGCCTTCGTCGCGGTCGCCTTCGTGGTGGTCTGGATGGGGCTGCGGCCGCTGGTACGCAGCGTCAGCGGCAACGGCGCGGTTATCGGCGACGCCACGCCCGAAGCGGCTGGTCTCGAACTCCCGGACTTCGCACCTGCGGCAGGAGCGCCCGGAGGCGCTCTCATGGACGGCTTCGGATCCGACTTCGGCTTCGACAGCACCGAGGATCTGCTCAGCCTCGGCGACGACGACGGCAACTTCAACCGCCGCGTCAAGGAGGGCCCGGAACGAAAGCTTGCCCGCATGGTCGAGATCAACGAGGAGCGCGCCGCCAAAATCCTCAGGAAATGGGCGATCGACGACGCAGCATGAGAAAGGGCCGGGAAACCGGCCCTTTTCGTGTCGGCGCCAGGCTTTGTCGGGCAACGGAACAGTGTCGATCCCGGCAAGGCGCCGGCTGGGCCTCAAGGGTCACGGCGGGCTTCAGCAGAGGCGAATTAAACTGTGCGGTTCACTCGCGTAAAACGCGAATAACGTTGCGGCACAGCCAGAATCACCTTAGCCTCGCCTATATATGTCGAGGGGCATAATCGGCATTCGAATCAAGGCATGGACGGCGGCGAAAGTAAATCCCTAGAAGTCGGAGATGGTACTTTACATCGGCTGGCTTACCCTTAGGTGATTCGAAATAGGATTCGAGCGGGACCGAATTGAATCCTTTGCAGAAAAAGTGCAGTTGCACCGAGTGTGATCGCTTCTCAGCCGCAGGACGTTGCCGATGGATATGAACATAGCTCTGGCGAGCAAAGGCGAGAGGCAGATGATGAGTTTCGCAAGCGCAGTGGCGCCGGCTCTGTTGCCGCGTGACGAGCTGATCCAGCGCCTGCACGGGGTCGCCAGCACTGGCAGGTTGCAGTCCGGCCTGCGTGCACTGACGGAATATGTCGGTGCCTCGCACTATCTTCTGGCGCGTTGTGATCTCATCCAGGAAAGCGGCCTGGATTTCATCGTTTCCTCCGACTGGCCCTTCGATCTGGTCAAGGAAGTCGTCAATGATCTCGTCAGCACCTATGCCCGTTCGACCGAGCTGGAAAAATGCATGCAGGTTTTCCAGCCGAATTTCGCGCTTCTGCCCGAAGGCGCCGATGTGCCGGAGGGTGCCAGCCGCCAATATTGCTCATTGACCTTCAATGTCGGCCGCTCGCGGCTCGCCTTGATGTTCCTGTTCGGCGAAGGCTTCATCCTGTCGCCGGAGCGCCTGCGGGATGTGGGACTGCTTGCCGGCTACGTCGCAAGCTTCCTTCGCTGCGGCGGCGCAAAGGTCGACCGCGATTTCGAACTGACTGACCGCGAGCTGGAATGCCTGTTCTGGATCGCCGAGGGCAAGACCAGCGATGAGATCGCGATGATTCTCGGAATATCCCGCAATACCATCAACAATTACATCACCAGCGTGATGCGCAAGACGGCGACCAAGACCCGGTCGGAGGCCATTGCCTTCGCGGTCCGCAACAATCTCGTATAGGGGAATCCATGGCACATCCATCAAGCAGGGCGATGAACGGCGCCGATCCGCTGCGCATGGTTAGGGTGAACAGGATTTCCAGCCGTTCGGATCTTTATCCGCGGCTGATCGCGATGCAGAAGCTCGCTGACGCGCAAGGCTTCGCGATCTACCGTGTCAGCGGCTCGGGACTGCCGGCAAAGCAGCGCCTTGTCTGTGAGCTCGAGAACTGGGGACCTTCGAATGCCGGTTTTGCCAAGGCCTTCACGGATGCCTATGGCGATATTCTTCTTGATCATATCGAAAAGTCGCTGCTGCCGGTTTCATGGGCCGGCGCTCATGACCGGGCGGCTCCCGGTCCGGCGGATTTCTCGCCCTTCATGACGCGCCTGAAGGATGGAATTCTGCCTTTCTCCGGCCTTGCCTTCCCGGTGCGGCTCGGCGCCCTCGGCAATGGCTTCATCCTTTTCACCGGCGATGATATCGATCCTTCAAGCGATACGATCGTCGAGCTGCATGGTCGCTGCTGCCACGTCATGATGGATCTGCTCTCGCTCGACGAACGCCGCTCGGCCGCCGCCGAAGCGCTGAGCGAACGAGAAATCGCCTGTCTCCAGCTTGCCGGCGATGGCCGCATCAGCGAAGAGATCGCCGAAAAGCTCGGCCTGTCCGTGCACACGGTCAATGCCTATCTCGGCTCGGCGACCATCAAGCTCGATTCCGTCAATCGCATCCAGGCGATCGCCAAGGCGATCCGGCTCGGCTACATTAGCTGAACCGGCGCCTTGCACTCTTCTTGTAAGACGGCGAAATTGCCCTGAGGCAAATCAGCTGGCGAGCGCATGCGGCGGTTTCACGCTGTAGCGGGATCGCCGAAGGCTCTTTTCCAGAAAGGCCGTGTTCTCGTCGGGATCGGAGGAGGGGTCCTCGAAGGCGATGTGGTTGATTTCGATGCCGGCATGATTGTCGGCAAGGGTGAGCTGGGCATAGACGGTGACGCCGCGCGGCTTGATTTCCAGGTCGAGAACGACTTCGGGCTTGCCGCCCCATTCCAGCGTATAGTTTCCGCCGAGGCCGAAATTGACCGTGCCCGGATGAAAGAAAAGCTCCGCCGCTGAAGCGACGAGATCGGCCAGATTGCCGTAATACTCGAAGCGCAGCAGTGAAATGAGGTCAGAGGCATCCAGAAGGCGCAGTTCGGTGGCGACCGGGCTGATCGCGTCTGCGAGGATCTTTTCACGCTGGGCAGAGTGAGGGCATTTTTTCATTCGGCTTATCTTACCCGTTTGTTCTTGGCGTCTGCGGCGTAAACCCTGTGTATGAGCTCCGCAACGGCCTTATAGAAGACTGACGGTATGACACTATCGACCGAGACTTGCGCAAACATGGAGCGCGCGAGCGGCGGCTCCTCGAACACCGGGATGCCGTTCTGCTCGGCGATCTCCCTGATTTTGAGCGCAATCAGGTCCTGGCCCTTGGCCAGAACCACCGGCGCGTCGTTCTCTTCACGCGCATAGCGCAACGCCACGGCGTAGTGCGTCGGGTTGGCGATGACAAGCGTGGCGCGGTGCACGTTGGCGATCATGCGCCGGCGGGCGCGGTCGCGCATCAGCGAGCGCTGCCGGCTTTTGACGAAGGGGTCGCCCTGCGCCTGCTTGTTTTCTTCCTTCACCTCGTGGCGCGTCATCTTGAGTTCGGTGAACCAGTGATGGCGCGTCCAGAAAAGATCGGCGATCGCCACGATCGCGGTGGCGATCAGCATGACGATGATGATCTTGCGCATCGCCGTCATCATCCGCACGAGGATGGTCTGCGGATCGGAGAACATGGCGTCGATCGAGCCGAAATATTCGCTCCTGAGCACGAAGAACAGGACGACCCCGACGACGACGACCTTGAACAGTGACTTTCCGAACTCGACGAGGCCGGGCAGGCTGAAGAGCCGTGACCAGCCCTTGACCGGAGAGATGCGAGAGGCCTGCGGCCTGATCCGTTCGAGCACAGGCGTCGGCAGGTTCTGGAATATCGAGGAGGCGATGCCGAAGACCATGAACAGGATGAAGGCGGGTGCCAGCAGCGCCGCGCTCGCCCAGCCGAGCCGGACGAAGAGCGCCAGAATGTCCGGGCCCGTCTCGATTTTCCATTGGTCGGGCTGCTCGAAAATGTCGCGCAGCGTTTCGCCCATGCGGCCGACGCTATCGGGAAGGAAGAACACCAGATAGATGAAAGTGGCGAGCATGGTCGCGAAGATCGACAGCTCGCGCGAAAACGGCACATTGCCTTTTTCCGCGGCATCCGTTTGCTTTTTCGCGGTCGGGGCTTCTGTTTTGCTGTCCTTGTCATCATCTGCCAAGTCGCGGCCCTCCGTCAAAAAACAGGCCGCAGCTCATGCATGCCACCCCGAACCGGGCAGCGATTTTGGGATGACGAGATGCGTCAAAACAAAAACCTGAGGCGCGCCGCAGAAACCGAGTGTTCTGCGACACGCCATAGAGCGCGGCCTATCGATGAAGGGTAGTCGCCTGTGGCGCGGCGATCAACAGCGGGCTGTTTGCCGGCCGGATTTGTCAACAGTCTCAGAAGGTCAGGCGGCGGCCGAAGCTTCGCCTTCTTTCTCCTTGAGCTCGATCTGGCCTGAGTTGGCCAGGCGAATCGCTTCCTGCGCCACGGCACGGCGCGCAATCGCGATCTCACGCGGATTGACGCCGCCCATGCCGCTCTGCAGATCCGATTCGATCATGCGGCGCTGGCGCGGACTGATGGCGGACAGAACCGATTCGCGAATCTCGGCCGGCGAGCCGCGCAACGATACGGTGAGCACGTCGGTCGAAATGTCGTTGAGCAGCAGGACGCGGCTGCGCTGCGGCATATACATAAGGTCCTCGAAGAGGAAGATCTTCGGCCGAACCTTGTTGACCGATTCGCGGCTGATCGATTCGAGCGAGGTGAGCAGCGTGTCGACCTGCGGCTTGTCGAGCTCGTTCATGAGATCGGCGACCTTCGTCGAGCCGGCAGCGTTGCGCTCTGCCTCGATTTCGGCAAGCAGCGTCATCACCTGGTTCTCGATGATCTGCGCCGCCTTCGGGCTGACGGCCTTCATATTGACCGTCCGGTTCATGATGTCGGCGCGGCGGTTGTCGGGAAGCTGCAGCAGCACCTTGGCGCCGAAGGAGGAGGGCATCATCGAAAGGATATAGGCGACGGTCTGCGGATGTTCGCGCAGCAGGAACTGTGCGACGAATGCCGGCTCGGCTTCGCTGAGGCGATCCCAGATCGAGGTCTCGTAGGCCTGGAAGGCCGTGCGGCGGCCGAGCAGGCTGTCCACCTCGTCGGGGGTCAGGCCTTCTTCCAGAATGGCCTCGATCGCTTTGGCATTGTCCATCAGTCCGGCGCCCTCGGTAAAGAGGTCCTCGAACTCGGAGACGAGCGACAGGAGCTCGTCCGGCGGAATGGCGCGCAGCGACTGGGCAGATGCGATAATAGTCTGCAGCTCGGCCTGGGTGAAATATTTCAACAGCCGGCCGGCGACACCCTTTCCCATGGCGAGAAGGACCGCCGCCGCCTTTTCAGCCTGGGTCAACGGTTTCCCGGCTAGCGCGCCGCCGAAATCGTCAAAGTCCATCATGGTCTAACCTCTCCGTCCCCACAGGGATCAGGCTTTTTTCGTACTCAAAACTTCTATCAGCTTCACGCCGAACCGGGTGTCGTCGTTATCAAGAACCGTAATCTCGCCGCGTGCAATTCTGCGGCCGTTCACCATGATCTCGACGGGTTCGCCGATTCTCTTGTCGAGAGCGATCGTCGCTCCTTCGTTGAGGTTCATCAGGCTGGAGACCTGCATCCGGCTGGTGCCGAGCATGATCTGGACATCGATCGGAATGTCCATGATCAGCTCGAAGTTCGAGGTCAGCGCGCTGCCGAGCGGCGCCGATGACGCCTCGAACGAAGAGCTGCCGCCGAAATCCATGCCTGCAGCCGGGCTGGCATTGCCGGCGCCGAAATCGCCGCCGAAATCATCGCCGCCGAAAGGGGAATCCGAAATCTCGCCACCGAAGGCGGCCAGATCCGTTCCTGCCGCGAAGCCGTCATTCTCCAGCTCGCCGCCAAACTGCGACAGGTCGCTATCGGCATCCTTCTTCAGCACGCCGCGCAGATCGTCGATCGCCTGGTCGAGATCGGCTTCGCTGCCCGGCATATCCAGGGAGAGGTCACTGTTCTGCTGTGTTTTCTTCGTTGCCATGAAATCACTATTCCAGTTGAAACTTGCCTCAAACTGCCGTTGCAGCCCAGAAGCCAGAGAACCGATCAATTCATTAAATGACGGATGAGTTCGTCATCCGAGTTCATCGTATCCTTGACGCGAACCATGTAGTTTTCGCCTGAGCGGCCGAACTCGCAGACATACAATTCCTTGCTGTTGGCGCTGACCTCGACGCGCACGTCGCCGCTGTCGCGGAAGGGGATGACGTCGCCGACCATCAGCTTCGATATCGTCCGCAGCGTCAGATCCTGCAGCCTGATCCTGGCCTCGAGCGTGACATGCGAGCGGCGCACCTGGTCGCCGAGCTGTTCGGTCCATTCAGGCGAGGCGCCGGCAGCCTGACGCTTCGGCTTCGGCGGCGTCACCTTGGTCTTCAGCAGCGCCGTCTGTGGAATGATCAGTGAGAATTCCGAAACAATGCCGGCGAGCGTGATCGACATATTGATGGCGGCAGCGAATTCGTCCGGCTTGTCCTCCGCCGGCCGGGGGCGGGCGTCATGAGCGTGCGGGGCCGAAAGACTGGGCTCGAAACCACCCGGTGCATTCACCGCCGAGCGCAGCACCTTGGCGATCTTGTCGAAGACCATGACCGCCAGATCGAGTTCGATGACCGAGAGCAGCCGCTCGGCCGGCTCCTCGATCGTATCGGCGGTGGCACCGAGCAGGTGTTCCATCAGCGTAATGATGAAACCGTTGCCGCAGGCAAGCGCGACGTTCTGAGACCAGTTGCGCAGCGTCGCGTCGACGAGCGTGACGTTGTGGCTGAGGTCGTCCACCAGGTGGTTCTTGTAGCCGATTTCGCAGCCGAGATAGCTGACGGTCACGTCGAGGCCGGTCTCGCTTTTGATGACGTCGGGAAAGAACTCGCTGTAGACATCCCCGAAGGCGCTGCAGATCTTGGCGACCCTGCCTCTGTCTCCGAGCCCGCCGGTCAGCTTGGCGAGAAGGGCGGGATCCATTGCCGGTTTGTCATGCGAAGCATCGCTCATGGTCATTTAAGCCGCCTTGTTCTCGCCGCCTGGGTTCATCATTTCCTGTTCGACTGCATCGATGGAAGGACGTTCGTAGGCCGAGATGGTCTTGCGGCCGTATTCGAGAGCGACCTGGGGCACCGAGCCGTTCATATAGGCAAGCAGCGTCTGCTTGACGATGACGTAGAGGCGATGCTGCTTGTTGCGGACGACCTTGATCTGAGAGACCAGCGGCGAGCAGACGCAATAGGACAGGAGAATGCCGAGGAAGGTGCCGACGAGCGCCGAACCGATCAGATGGCCGAGCACCTCGGGCGAATCGTTGATGTGGGCCATCGCCTTGATGACGCCGAGAACGGCCGCGACGATACCGATCGCCGGGAAAGAGTCGCCCATGATCTGGATCGCGTGGTAGGGCTTCATTTTGTCGTGCATGATGGTGTTGAGCTCTTCGTCCATCAGCGCCTCGATTTCGTGGCTGCGCGCGTTGCCGATAATGATCAGGCGGACGTAATCGCAGATGAAGGCCGTCAGTTCCTTGTTCTTCAGAACCGTCGGAGCCTGCTGGAAGATCGTCGATTCGGCAGGATTGTCGATATGGGCTTCGATTTCGTTTCGCGACTTGGTGCGCAGGTCGCGCATCAGCGAGTAGAGTACGCCGAGCGTATCGAGATAATTGCGCTCCTTCGGCACGGCGTGCTTGAAGGCCTCTGCAAGCGCCTTGCCGGAATCCTTCACCACCTTCATCGGGTTCGCCATGATGAAGCTGCCGAGGCCGGCGCCGCCGATGATGAGAAATTCGAAGGGCTGGAACAGCGCATCCACTTCGCCGCCCATCGCCATGAAGCTGCCGACGATGCAGCCGCAGACAACAATAAATCCGATAATGATGTTCATCGTCAGCCCAATCTGAACGTTGCTTTTCTTCGAGACGGATAGGGTTTCTGCCTTGCGTGAGGCTGATGAAAGGGTCGGTCCTGGGCATTTCCACGTGCCAGCTTCGCGCAAGCATCTGCCGCCAATCTAAAGGAGACGAATGGGCGCTCGCGCCCGTTTCTGAGATGCCGCCTCAGCGAAATTCCGGCCGAACCAGATCAGACGACGCCCGGCTTTTCGTACCGTTCATCGCCAATGCTTGGAGCTTACAGACATGCAATCCGGTCTTTACGTTTCTCTGTCGTCGCAGATGGCGCTTGAAAAGCGCCTGAACACCATCGCCGACAACATGGCGAACGTGAACACCACCGGTTTTCGCGCCACCGAGGTGAAGTTCGACGAGATGGTGGCGGCCACCAAGAACAAGCTGAACACCAAGGTCGCCTTCGTTTCCCAGGGCAATGACTACCTGAACGAGGAGAACGGCGAGTTGCAGCACACCGGCAACATGCTCGATTTCGCCATCAAGGGCGATGCCTGGTTTGCGCTCGATACGCCAGCCGGCCGTGTGCTTACGAGGGACGGGCGTTTCACGATCAAGGAAACCGGCGAACTCGTCTCGATCCGGGGATATCCCGTTCTCGATGCCGGCGGCGCGCCCATTCAGCTGGATACGAAGGCGGGCGAGCCGGCGGTCGGCAGCGATGGCATCATCTATCAGGGCGATCGCCAGGTCGGCTCGCTTGGCCTGTTCGAGGCCGATATCAGCAAGGGTTACCTGCGCTACGAAAACAGCGGCATCATGACTACCGACCAGCCGCGCGCCGTCGTCGACCGCTTCAATGTCGGCGTCGAGCAGGGTTATCTGGAAAATTCCAACGTTAACGCCATGCGCGAAATCACTCAGCTGATCGAAGTCAACCGCGCCTTCGAAAGCATCTCCTCGCTGATGCGCGACAGCGAGGATTCGTTCAAGCAGGCCGTACAGACGCTGGGGGGCAGCCGCTAAGCAATGAGCACCACGCTACTGTCCCAAGACGGTCTTTCCCCGAAGCTGGTGCATCTGGCGGGTCTCGTCGACCGATACGCATCGCCGGAATTCGCCGTCGCTCATGGCGGTCGCGTCCAGACCATCGCTGCCGGCCACTACACGGTCCGCGGTCTCTCCCGTCACGTTCGTCTCGGCGAATTCGTCGCCCATAAATCGGCGACCGGCATCCATCTCGGCGAGGTCGTGCGTGTCGAGCCGGACCTGATCTATGTCTGCCCGATCGAACCGGGTGAGCCGATCGGCATCCATGACACGGTCATTCGCAAGGGCGCCTTCCGCATTTCGCCGTCCGACAGCTGGTGCGGGCGCACGGTCAATTCGCTTTGTGAGCCGATCGACGGGCTGGGTCCGATCGCCGCGGGACTCGATCGTCGCTCGATTTCCAACACCGCGCCACCCTCGATGACGCGCCAGCGCGTGGCGACGGGCTTCAAGACCGGCGTACGCGCGATCGATATCTTCTCTCCGCTTTGCCTCGGCCAGCGTCTCGGCATCTTTGCCGGCTCCGGCGTCGGCAAGTCGACGCTTCTGTCCATGCTTGCCCGCGCCGATGCCTTCGACAAGGTGGTGATCGCGCTCGTCGGCGAACGCGGCCGCGAGGTGCGCGAGTTCATCGAGGATACGCTCGGCAGCAATATGAAGAAGGCGATTGCCGTCGTCGCGACCAGCGACGAAAGCCCGATGCTGCGCAAGATGGCGCCGCTGACGGCGGTCACCATTGCCGAGCATTTCCGCGACAAGGGCGAGAACGTGCTCTTTATCGTCGACAGCGTCACCCGTTTTGCCCATGCGATCCGCGAGGTGGCCACCGCCTCCGGCGAACCGCCGATCGCCCGCGGTTATCCCGCCTCTGTCTTCACCGAGCTGCCGCGCCTGCTCGAACGCGCCGGTCCTGGCCCGGAGGGCGCTGGCACGATCACCGCCATCATCTCGATCCTCGTCGATGGCGACAACCACAACGACCCGATCGCCGATTCGACGCGCGGCATTCTCGACGGCCATATCGTCCTGCAGCGCAGTCTCGCCGAAGAAGGGCGCTATCCTCCGATCGATCCGCTCGCCTCGATCTCGCGTCTTGCCCGCAAGGCCTGGACGCCGGATCAGGAAAAGCTGGTGTCGCGCTTGAAGGTATTGATCCACCGCTTTGAGGAAACGAGGGACCTGCGGCTGATCGGCGGTTATCGCCAGGGCGCCGATCCCGATCTCGACATGGCGGTCAAGCAGGTCCCCATCATTTACGACGTCCTGAAACAGTCTCCAGGCGATCGCGACTCGGTCGACGCTTTTGCCGATCTCGCCAGCGCGCTCAAGGCTGCGGCCGGCATGGGCAATCAGGGCGCACCCATGCAGAGGAGATAGTCGTGGCTGATTTCGACGATGAACGCATCGCTTCCCTGACGCAGCGCAAGAAGACCGCCACTCTGGATCGGTTTCTCACCTTCGCCGGCCTGGCGCTTGCCGGCGCCTCCGCCTTTTTCCCCTGGTACGTTTTCTTCAATGCGGACAAGTTCGGCATCAATGTCGCCACCAGCAGCAATTCGCGCGAACTGCCGGATTGGCCCGCCCGCAACGTCTTCAGCGTCTCACCGCTGGCCATGGTCAACAAGAACGAGGCGACCAAGAAGGCTCCGCCGGTCGATCCGCTGACGACGGCGACGGTCTCCGATCTCGGCAAGCAGCGTGACGGCGGCGCGATGCTGGAAGACCAGCCTTTCCCGGGCAAGTCTTCCTTCCGCCTTCTGCACGTGTCCAACGGCCGGGCGCTGATCGAGGATCCCTCGGGCATGTATGTGGTGCGCATCGGCTCGGTCCTGCCCGACGAAAGCCGCCTGGCGATGATCGAGCAGCGCGAGGGCAAATGGGTGATCATCACCTCCAAGGGCGATATCTACAAGAACGATTGAACCTCTTCGCAAAGGCCGAAGACAAGAGGGGCTCCGCCGCAAACCGGCAGGAGCCCTTTTCTATGGCGGCCTTCGGCGAAGCGCCTCGAAGCCCGAATTCCCGTAAGTCCCACGCAAGATTACCGCTCTAGGTTCCGGATAGTAAAAACGGAGAGTTCTCATGCAACCGATCCAACTTTTCGACTTGGCTTCGCGACAGGCGGAATGGCTGACGATCCGTCAGCAGGTTGTTGCCGGCAACATCGCGAATGCCAATACGCCGAAATTCCGCGCCAAGGACGTCACGCCCTTCGATGCCGTGCTGGACAGATCCGACATCACCATGGCGCGCACCAATCCGGCGCACTTCAGCGGCAACGATTTCAGCGACAGCGGCGATATCGACGTCAAGGAAGCGGCCCTCGACCAGGAGATCGGCATTCAAGAATCCGGCAACACCGTCGGTTTGGCCGAGGAGCTTTCCAAGTCGGGTGACATCAAGCGCCAGTACGATCTGAACACCTCGCTGGTCAGCTCCTTCAACCGCATGATGCTGATGACCGTCAGGAAGTAATTGTCATGGATCCGCTTTCCGCAGCTATGAAAATCGCCGGTTCGGGGCTCGAGGCGCAATCGACGCGCCTGCGCATCGTCTCGGAAAACATTGCCAACGCCCGCTCGACCGGTGACACGCCCGGCGCCGACCCCTATCGCCGCAAGACGATCACCTTCGGCCAGCAGATGGATCGCACCAGCGGTGTCGAGACCGTCAACGTCAAGAAGGTCGGCGTCGACGAAGGCGACTTCAGCACCGAGTTCGACCCCAGCAATCCGGCGGCGGACGCCAAGGGCGTCGTCAAATTGCCGAACGTCAACATCCTGGTCGAGATGGCCGACATGCGTGAAGCCAATCGCTCCTATGATGCCAATCTGCAGACCATCAAGCAGACCCGCGACCTCATCTCGTCCACGATCGATCTTCTGAAGAGCCAATAATCAATGATCAGCAGCGTCCAGAATGTCAGCAATCTTTCGATGACCCGCGCACTCGGCGCCGTCGACACCGAAAATTCCGCCTCGTCCGCCGCAACGACCATGCCGGGCACCGCAGGTGCTGCCAATGGCCTGAGCTTCGCCTCGGTCCTGGGCGGCATGGCGTCCGATGCGGTCAGCAGCCTGAAGGGTGCCGAAAGCATGTCCTTCGCCGGCATCAAGGGCACGGCGACGACCCGTGAAGTCGTCGATTCCATGCTCCAGGCCGAGCAGACGCTGCAGACCGCGATTGCCATCCGCGACAAGGTCGTTTCGGCCTTTCTCGAAGTCACCAAGATGCAGATGTAACTGATTTGAGGACGAACACATGAGAGCGCTCGCCATCGCAGCAACGGGCATGGATGCCCAGCAGACCAATCTGGAAGTCATCGCCAACAATATTGCGAACATCAACACGACGGGCTTCAAGCGGGCCCGCGCCGAGTTCACCGACCTTCTCTACCAGACCGAACGCGCCAAGGGCGTCGCCAACCGGGCCAACCAGGCCGTTGTTCCTGAAGGCGCCAATATCGGCCTCGGCGTCCAGACCTCCGCGGTCCGCAACCTGCATCTCCAGGGCGAACTGACGCAGACCGGCAACGACCTCGACGTGGCGCTGATCGGCAAGGGCTTCTTCCAGATCCAGTCGACCGATGGCACCACGCTCTATACCCGGGCCGGCGCTTTCAACAAGAACGACCAGGGCCAGCTCGTCACCATCGACGGCTATGAGGTCCTGCCTGGGATCACCATCCCTCAGGGATCGACCGAACTGACCATCAGCCGCTCCGGCGAGGTCTCGGCCAAGCTGCCGGGCCAGACCGATCCGACCGTTCTTGGACAGCTGACGCTTGCCGATTTTGTCAACGAAGCGGGTCTTCAGCCGATCGGCGACAATCTCTTCCAGGAAACGCCGGCCTCGGGCGAGGCGGTCGTCGGCAACCCCGACGAGGAAGGTTTTGCCTATATGAAGCAGGGTTATCTGGAATCCTCGAACGTCGACCCGGTGAAGGAAATCACCGAGCTGATATCGGCTCAGCGTGCTTACGAAATGAATTCAAAGGTGATCACGACAGCTGATGAAATGGCCTCCATCGTCAGCAAGAACCTGAAGTAAAGGGAAGGGCCGAAACATGATGTTTTGCCGGGCAGGACACATCTCAGGATGGGTGGCGGCAGCCACGATCGCACTCGCGGGCATCATCTTGCCCGTGAACGCGGATGCCGGCATGGGTTATGCCGTCGTCCCGACGACGATCATCTACCCCGGCGACACATTGTCGGGCAGCCAGCTTCAGGAGGTCGAGGTCACCAACCCCAACCTCGCCGGTGATTATGCCAAATCGATTTCGCAGGTCGAAGGTCTGGTTTCCAAACGCACGCTGTTGCCGGGCCGCACGATCTCGGTTTCAGCTCTGCGCGAGCCCTATACGGTGACGCGCGGCTCTTCGATCCGCCTGGTCTTCTCTCTCGGCGCAATGACGATCTCCGCCGCCGGCACGCCGCTCGAAGACGGTGCGACGGGGCAGGTGGTCCGTGCACGTAATATGGATTCCGGCGTCATCGTCAGCGGCACGGTGCTTGCGGACGGCACGATCCATGTGAGGGCGAAATGAAATTGTTCTTCCGTATCGTCACCTTTGTTGCGGTCGTCGCCATGAGTTTGGCCGAGGTGGCGCCCGCCTGGGCGCTGACGTCCCGCATCAAGGATATCGCTTCGCTTCAGGCCGGCCGCGATAACCAGCTGATCGGGTACGGCCTCATCGTCGGCCTGCAGGGAACCGGCGACGGCTTCCGTTCCTCGCCCTTCACCGAGCAGTCGATGCGGGCAATGCTCCAGAATCTCGGCATTTCGACACAGGGCGGCCAGTCCAACGCGAAGAACACCGCGGCCGTGATGGTCACCGCCAACCTGCCGCCCTTTGCAAGCCCCGGCAGCCGTCTCGATGTTACGGTGAGTTCGCTCGGCGATGCGACCTCGTTGCGTGGCGGCACGCTCGTCATGACCTCGCTTTCCGGCGCCGACGGCCAGATCTACGCTGTCGCCCAGGGCTCCGTTATCGTCTCCGGCTTTCAGGCGCAGGGCCAGGCGGCGACGGTGACCGAAGGCGTCACCACCGCCGGCCGCGTGCCCGGCGGCGCGATCATCGAACGCGAACTGCCATCCCACTTCAAGGATTCGGTCAATCTCGTCCTGCAGCTGCGCAATCCCGACTTCTCGACGGCCATCCGCATTGCCGACATCGTCAATGGCTATGCCTCCGCGCGCTTCGGCGGCCCGGTCGCCGAAGCCAAGGATTCGCAGGAAGTGGTGATCCAGAAACCGCGCACCGCCGATCTCACCCGGCTGATGGCCGACGTCGAAAACCTCATCGTCGAAACCGATACGCCGGCCAAGGTGGTTATCAACGAGCGCACCGGAACGATCGTCATCGGCTCCGATGTCCGCGTCTCGCCGGTCGCCGTCAGCTACGGCACTCTGACGGTTCAGGTCACCGAGACGCCGCAGATCATCCAGCCCGAACCCTTCTCGCGCGGGCGAACCGCCGTCCAGCCGCAGACCGATATCGCGGCCGAGCAGACCGGCGGGCGCGTTGCCATCATCGACGGTCCCGATCTTAGGACCCTTGTTGCCGGCCTCAACAATATCGGCGTGAAACCGGATGGGATCATCGCCATTCTCCAGGGCATCAAATCGGCAGGCGCCCTGCAGGCGGAGCTTGTGCTGCAATGATGACGATCCTCAATCCTGACATGACCGTGCTGCAGCTGCTGCGCCGCCTGGCGCTGCCGGCAGCCGGCCTCGTCCTTCTGTCGATCCCGGGCGCCTTCGCACAGGAGCATCCGGAGGGAGACATCACGTCTCAGGACGAGATCAAGCAATTCTGCACGAACATCGCCGATCCGGCCCGCGACCAGCGCTACCTGCTGCAGAAACAGGAGCTGGAAAGGCTCCGCGCCGACATCGACGCTCGCATGGAAGAGATGGACAAGCGCAAGGCCGAATATCAGGACTGGCTGAAGCGGCGCGACGATTTCCTGAAGCAGGCGGAAGCCGGCCTCACCGATATTTACAAGAAGATGAAGCCGGATGCGGCGGCACTGCAGCTGCAGGATATGAACATCGAAGTGGCGTCGGCCGTGATCATGCGGCTCGGCCCGCGCCAGTCGAGCCTCATCCTCAACGAGATGGACTCGAAGAAGGCCGCGGCCATCGCCAGCGTCATCGCCAGTGCGTCCGATCCCAATACGTCGAAGGATCCTTCATGAACATGCGTTTCCCGGCCGCGATCGCCGCCCTCGCACTCCTTGCGGGCTGCCAGTCCCCGACGGCAGTCAGCGAGATCGGCCGTGCGCCCGCCATGAGCCCGATCGGCAGCGGCCTCGCCTACGGCCAGACCCCGCAGATGGCGCTCTATCCGAAGCAGCCGCGCGCCGTGGCGCAGGGCTATTCGCTCTGGAGCGATTCGCAGGCCGCGCTCTTCAAGGATGCACGCGCGTTGAACGTCGGCGACATCCTGACCGTCGACATCCAGATCAACGACAAGGCCTCCTTCGACAACGAGACCAACCGCAGCCGCAAAAATTCGAGCGGCATGAACTGGGACGTCAATGCTCAGATCTTCGGCTGGACGCCCGAATCCAAGACCGATCTGACCTATGGCTCCGACACCAGCACCGACGGCAAGGGCAAGATCGAGCGCACCGACAAGCTCACCCTTCTCGTTGCGGCCGTCGTCACCGGCATTCTCGAAAACGGTAACCTCGTCATCTCGGGTTCGCAGGAAGTCCGTCTGAACCAGGAGCTGCGCATCCTGAACGTCGCCGGTATCGTGCGTCCGCAGGACGTCAACGCCGACAACCAGATCTCCTACGACAAGATCGCCGAAGCCCGCATCTCCTATGGCGGCCGCGGTCGCTTGATGGAAGTGCAGCAGCCTCCGCGCGGCCAGCAGGCCGTCGATCTTTTCTCGCCGCTTTGAGGCCGAACGACGATGGCAGACGAAGATGTAAGCGCAGGTCAATCGAAGAAGAAATCCGGCCCGTTGATGACGATCATCGGCGTCGCCGTCCTGACGCTCCTCGGCGCCGGCGGCGGCTGGGCGGTCGGCACGATTGTCGCGCCCGAAATCAAGGGCGCCAAGGAGGTAGAGCAGGCCAAGGAAGCCGATGCCAAGAAGAAGGCCGAGGAAGGTCTGGCGCGCATCTCGACCGAGGCCAACAACGTCGTCCAGCTCGAGCCGATTACATCGAACCTCGCCTACCCTTCGGAAAACTGGGTCCGACTCGAAGTCGCGCTGCTGTTCAACGGGCCGTCCGACGTCAAGGTCGCCGAGGACATTCACCAGGATATCCTCGCCTATATCAGAACGGTTTCCCTGCAGCAGATCGAGGGGCCGCGGGGCTTTCAATATCTCAAGGATGACATCCAGGAACGTGTTGACCTTCGCTCGCAAGGGCGGGTATCGAAGGTCATGTTCAGGACCTTTGTCATCGAATGATTCGTTTCATAGTTTTCCTTGCCGCCATGATGGCGGTACCGGAACTGGCGGTGGCACAGCAGCTGCCGACCGATTTATTGAATGTGCCGGTCGATGGCTCCGTCGCCGCCTGGATCATCCGCACCTTCGGCCTGCTGACCGTTCTTTCGGTCGCGCCGGGCATCCTGATCATGGTGACGAGCTTCCCGCGCTTCGTCATCGCCTTCTCGATCCTGCGCTCAGGGATGGGCCTCTCCTCGACGCCTTCCAACATGATCCTCCTGTCGCTGTCGCTGTTCATGACCTTCTACGTCATGTCGCCGACCTTCGATCAGGCTTGGCAGAACGGCGTGCAGCCGCTGCTTGCCAACCAGATCAACGAGACTGAGGCGGTCCAGCGCATCGCCGAACCCTTCCGCACCTTCATGGCGGCCAATACCCGCGACAAGGATCTGGCGCTCTTCGTCGATCTGGCGCGTGAACGCGGCCAGAATATCCAGACATCAGATCCGATCGACTACCGCGTGCTGATCCCGGCCTTCATGATTTCCGAGATCCGCCGCGGTTTCGAGATCGGCTTTCTCGTCGTGCTGCCGTTCCTCGTCATCGACCTCATCGTCGCAACCATCACCATGGCGATGGGCATGATGATGCTGCCGCCGACTTCGATCTCGCTGCCTTTCAAGATTCTCTTCTTCGTACTGATCGACGGCTGGAACCTGCTCGTCGGCAGCCTGGTACGCTCGTTCAGCTGATCGGCTGCGGCGATGAGGAACTTCGGTTCCTCGATCGAGCGGTGCCTGCTACGCGCGGCTCACGAAATCCATCAGCAATGCCAGACCTTCCGGCCAGTCACCCAGATCGCTTTGGCCATTGATGTGGCCGGCAGCGCCGATGATTTTCAACTCGCTACCCCATTGCTTTGCTCGCGTTTCGGCGTAGGGCAGCGAACCATAGGGATCGCTGGTGCTTGCGACGATCAGCGATGGAAAGCCGAACTGCGCCGGCGGCACATCTGCAAAGCCTGCAGCGTCCGCAGGAAAGCTCGGGGAAAGAGGGTCTGGCACGGCGGCGAGGAACGCTCCCTTGATCGGCAAAAGGGTCCGCTGATGCCAATGTGCTACAAGCAGGCAGGAGAGGCTATGCGCCACGAGAACAGGTGGCGTTTTCGCTCTGCGCACCGCTTGCTCCAAGGCTTCGATCCAGTCGGAAAGATCCGGCTGATCCCAGCTCGTCGGTGCAAAACGGCGTATGGCTGGATTGGCATTCTCCCAAAGGCTCTGCCAGTGAGTGTTTCCGGAATCGCCGATGCCCGGCAAATGAATGAATTCGGTCATATCTCGCCTCTTCTTCGTTTCAGCGGAAGTATGGCGGTTTACACCTGCGAACCAAATTGGCATCTATCGGAAAAGTACCGGATAATCCGATAGATTGAAGGTTGATGGCAAAGCGCATCGATAGTAGTCCAGATCTTGATCCAACTGACATCGCCATCATCGAAGTCTTGCAGGATGATGGACGCATCAGCGTCTCCGAGCTCGGAAGGAAAGTCGGTCTTTCCCAGCCGGCCACGTCGGAGCGTCTCAAACGGCTTGAAGAACGCGGTATCATCGAGGCGTACAGAGCCGTCATCGACCCCGCCGCAGTTGGGCTTGGCATGATGGCCGTCATTCGCCTGCGCACCACGCACGAGCATATCAAGACATGCTTGAAGCATTTTTCCGAGATGCCGCAGATCATTGAGGTTCTAAGGCTGACAGGAGAGGATTGTTTTCACCTGAAAGTCATTGTTCCCACGCCGGGCGACCTTGAAAGCATCGTCGATGCCATTGCGCGCTATGGCTCGGTCACGACGACCATCGTTCTGCGCAGAGAGCCGCCGAAACGCATCGGGCGTGAACTGATCGCAAAGAGGTAAATACCCACTGAGGCGAATAGGATCGCTTCAGCGGGTATTCCGTCTCGGAAAACATCACTCGGCCGCGAACGGTGCCGTGCGCGGCGGCAGCGCCGCAATATCCATGTGGTCGGGTGCGAGACCCTGCTTGGCGCGCTCTGCCATGATTTCATAGGCCTGTTCGAGGTGATGGCAGAAGCGTTCGGCGTCGAAGAGCGGCGCGATATAGCGCCTCTCCTTGAGGTGTGCCTTGTATTCGGCGATCCGTCCCGGGTTCTGCGCCAGTTCGACGGCAAGGTCCTCATAAGCCTGGAGGTCGGCGGCGACGAGATCAGGCAGATCGATCGCCCTGAGCAGGCTTTCGCTGACGCGCGAGGCGAAGTTGGTGCCCTTGACGGTCAAAACCGGCAGGCCGCCCCAGAGCTGCTCTGAAGTGGTGGTGTGGCCGTTGACCGGGAAGGTGTCGATGCCGAGATCGGCAGCTTGCTGGCGGCTGATGTGGTCTTCGTAGGGCGCGCGCGGGCAGAAGATGATGCGCTTGGGCGAAATGCCGGCGGTCTGAAAATGTTTCAGCAGGTTCGCCTGGTTGCGCGGTGAATTGGCCATCAGCCACAGCACGCTGTTCGGCGCCCGTTTGAGGATCCGGCACCAGCTGTTGACCACATCAGGCGTGATCTTGCGGTTGCCGTTGAAGGAGGCGAAGATGAAGGCCTCTTCCGGCAGGCCGAGCTCCTCGCGGGTGACCGGACGCGGCTTCGGACGATGCATCGGATCGTTCGGCTGGTAACTTTCCGGCAGCCGGCAGAATTTCTCGTGGTAGAACGGCTTGGCGATATCCGGGAGCACGGAGTGGTCGCCGATGACATAGTCGAGATCGATGTTGACGGTGCTTCCGGGAAAACCGAGCCATCCGACATGCACCGGTGCGAGCGGCAGGTTGAAAGCCGTCGCGCGGCTGCCTGACGTATGACCCTTCAGATCGACCATGATATCGATATTATGCTCTCGCACCGCTTCCAGCATCGCCTGGTCGGAGAAGCCGTGAACGTCGACGATCCTGCCCCAGCGGCTGCGGTCGGTGTCGTTGTGCTTCAGGTATTCGGGGCCTGTGTGGCAGAAGAGCGCCACCTCGAACCGGTCCTTGTCGTGCAGTTCCAGGATGCGCTGCAACAGCTTCATTGTCGCATGTCGGTCCCAGAAGTCCGAGGACATGTAGCCGATCCGGATCTTGTCAGACCACGTGTGCGGCTGGTTGCGGCGGAAGGCCACCCGTTCGGGATTGAGCGGTGTGGTTCCGATCGTGGCATACCGATTGAAATTCTCGTTGCCGCACCAGTGTAGGTGATAGAACGGGTTGTCCTTGCGCAGGATTTCGACGTCGCCTTTTGCGAGGCCATCATCGATCACTGCCTGATGTTTGGCGGCCTCTTCGAAATCATTGAATTCGCGGGCGAAGACGAGATAGAGGAAACGGATTGCCAGATTTCCGGGAAAACGCTTGAAGAGGTTGCGCGACAGGTTCTGGTTGGTTGCGTCGTTCAGGTCGTCGCTCAGGAGCATGGCCGCCAAGCGCAAGTGATCCGGATTGGAGCTCTGCGAGAGCACTGTCTTGAACGGGCGGATAATATCCCGTTGCTGCCGTTTCAGGTAGATCGCGGTGATGATGAAGGCAAGCTCGGCGTCTTCCTGTGCCTTGGTCAGATTTCGCATCGCGATCAGCAGCGCCTCGTCCTCGTTGCCGGTCTCGTAATGCAGCTTGGCCGCCTGCTTGGCGTATTCGTAGGAATTCGGTCCCTCACAGCCGGCAGCAAGCCCATATGCTTTCGCGGCATCGGCCTTGAACCCGAGCTGCACGAGGTTCTTGGCCAGCAGAGCATAGGTCTTGCCGTCCTGCTGGATATCCATGAGCTGGTTGAGCGTTGCCAGGGACTGTGTGTAGCGGCCCATCTGGTAATCCCTGGACGCCGCAGAGAACGAAACTTTGCTGTTCAAAACCCAACTCCGTGAGGAAATGTTCTGGCATGACTGTCGGTCGCCGACACGCGCACGGACAGTCCTCCCCGAACGGAGAATCGATCCGATGATGCGATCCCGGCATCTGCCACACTGGCATTCGAAGCTTGCTTGAAACCGGTGGGTTAATGAAGGTCCGCCCCGGGGAAGTCCGCTTTTCGGAGAGAACCCTTGCCGCCCGCGGCGAATCTGAATGGTGTATTCAGCAGGCATTAACTACGACGCGTGAGGGGGCATTAACTATGCGGTTCGAGCAGCAGGCGCGGGACCCTCATCTTTAAGAAGTTGGCAAGCATTGGCTGCGAGATTGCCCTGGACATGACGGGTTTGGGCCAAACAAGCAGGCGCCGAGTAGCATGAAGCTGGTCCGTCATCGCCGGTATTACAGTCCGGTATGTCCTCCTTTTTGTATCTAGTTTCCAGGGGACAGATTTATGACAAGCATTAACACGAATTCTTCCGCACAGGCCGCTCTTCAGACGCTGCGCAGCGTGAACAAGGGCCTCAACCAGACGCAGAACCACGTTTCATCCGGTTACCGCGTTGAAAAGGCCTCCGACAACGCTGCTTACTGGTCGATCGCAACGACCATGCGTTCGGACAACAAGGCTCTCTCCGCCGTTTCCGACGCACTCGGCATGGGTGCTGCCAAGGTCGACACCGCTTACACCGCAATGGACAGCGCCATCGACGTCGTCGGCGACATCAAGGCCAAGCTGGTCGCCGCGACTGAAAACGGCGTCGACAAAGCCAAGGTCCAGGAAGAAATCGGTCAGCTGCAGCAGCAGCTCCTGAGCATCGCTCAGTCGGCTTCCTTCAACGGCGAAAACTGGGTTGCCGGGGCTACGGGTACCGTGAGCGTCGTTTCGTCCTTCGTCCGTGACGGCTCCAACGCTGTTTCGGTTACCACGACCGACTACGCTCTGGATAGCAGCACCACAGGCAACGTCCTGTTCGGCATGAGCGGCGGCATCGTCGAAACCTCCACGGGTATCCTCGGTACTTCGACTGGTACGGTCGGCTCGATCTACTCGATGGACATCACCAACTTCACCTCCGGCCAGATCCAGACGGCTCTGACCAACGTTGAAACGGCTCTGAAGGCGATGACCAGCGCCGGCGCTGCTCTCGGCTCGCTCTCCAAGCGCATCGACAACCAGGACGACTTCGTCAACGCGCTCAGCGACTCGATCGACTCCGGTGTCGGCCGTCTCGTCGACGCCGACATGGAAGAAGAATCCTCCAAGCTCAGCGCCTTGCAGACCCAGCAGCAGCTGGCGATCCAGTCGCTGTCGATCGCGAACTCCTCTTCGCAGAACATCCTGTCGCTGTTCCGCTAAGACCGGTCATTACAGGCTTCCAAGTTTCGCGGCCGGGTCATTCCCGGCCGCGAAATGTTTTAATATAAGGTTAATGAAAATCTTTCTAAGTGTCAGATATTTTTACGTTATTTTCAATTTTGATTTAGCTTTCCTTAACCATCTTGCTGTTTTCTAGGCCCATCGAAACGGCGAGTTAACCCTAACAGAGATGGTTAACAGGCATGATGCTGATCGCTGTGGGCCGGTCGAAAATCCGGAATGTCCCTTCTTAAAATCTGCCAACAAGGGGCAAGCAAACTATGACGAGCATCAACACCAATAACGCTGCAATGGCAGCTCTCCAGACTCTCCGCGGCATCAATCAGGGTCTCCAGACAACGCAGTCGCACGTGTCGTCCGGTTATCGCGTCGGCAAGGCTGCCGACAACGCTGCCTACTGGTCGATCGCTACCACGATGCGTTCGGACAACAAGGCTCTGTCCGCTGTTTCCGACGCCCTCGGCCTCGGCGCCGCCAAGGTCGACACCGCTTATTCCGCCATGGACAGCGCCATCGACGTGGTCGGCGACATCAAGGCCAAGCTCGTTGCCGCGACTGAAAACGGCGTCGACAAGTCAAAGGTCCAGGAAGAAATCGGTCAGCTGCAGCAGCAGTTGCTGAGCATTGCTCAGTCGGCTTCCTTCTCCGGTGAAAACTGGGTTGCCGGCGCCGACGGCACCAAGAACGTCGTCGCCTCCTTCGTCCGCGACGGCTCCAACGCTGTTTCGGTGGTGATGACCGACTACGTTCTCTCGAGCGGTTCGCTGGGCAACGTTCTGTTCGGCATGAGCAACGGCGCGGTTGAAACCTCCACGGGTATCCTCGGCACCTCGAACGGTACGGTCGGTTCCGTCTACGCGATGGACATCACCAACTTCACCCTCGGTGATATCCAGAACGCCCTGACCAACGTCGAATCGGCTCTGAAGGCCATGACCAGCGCCGGCGCCGCGCTCGGCTCGATCTCCAAGCGCATCGAACTGCAGGAAAACTTCGTCTCCGCGCTCAGCGACTCGATCGACTCCGGTGTTGGTCGTCTCGTCGACGCCGATATGGAAGAAGAATCCTCCAAGCTCAGCGCCTTGCAGACCCAGCAGCAGCTGGCCGTCCAGTCGCTGTCGATCGCGAACTCCTCTTCGCAGACCATTCTCACGCTGTTCCGCGGCTAATAGTCAGCCGAAAACATCGGCCCGCCGGTCTCCGGCGGGCATCTCGGAATCGAGCCGCGCTTCGATGGGAGCGCGGCTTTTTTGTTTTCGTTAACTGTTGATTAACCATAATGCTGTCTTCTCAGGCCAACGAGACGGCGAGTTAACCAAAGTGAAGAAGCGGTTAACAGGCATGAGGCTGATCCCCGTTCCCGGTAACATTCCGGAATGTCCCTTTTTCCCATTTGCCAACGAGGGGCAATCATTTCATGACCAGCATTTTGACGAACGTTGCGGCCATGGCCGCTCTTCAGACTCTGCGCGGAATTAACGATAGTCTGGAAGGCACGCAGAACCGCGTATCATCGGGTTACCGCGTCGAAAAGGCGTCCGACAACGCCGCTTACTGGTCGATCGCAACCACCATGCGCTCGGATAACAAGGCTCTCTCCGCCGTTTCCGACGCTCTCGGGCTCGGCGCCGCAAAGGTCGATACGGCTTACTCCGCCATGGACAGCGCCATCGACGTGATCAGCGAGATCAAGGCGAAGATCGTCGCCGCGACGGAAAAGGGTGTGGACAAGACCAAGGTCCAGGAAGAAATTGGCCAACTGCAGCAGCAGCTCCTGAGCATTGCGCAATCGGCGTCTTTCTCCGGCGAAAACTGGGTGGCCGGCGCTGATGGCACCAAGAGCGTCGTTTCCACTTTCGTCCGCGATGGCAATGGCAATGTTTCGGTCAAGACGACGGACTACGTCCTGGACACGACATCTGTGGGCAACGTTCTCTTTGGCATGAACTCGGTTGGTTCGATCGAGACGACCTCCGGCATCATCGGCACGTCCTACGGCACGATCGGTTCGATCTACTCTATGGACATCAGCACCTTCGGTTCGGCGGAGATCTCCATGGCGCTGACGTCAATTGAGGCCGGCCTTGAAGCAATGACCAAGGCTGCCTCGCAGCTCGGTTCGATTTCCACCCGTATCGAATTGCAGGAAAACTTCGTCGGAGCCCTCAGCGATTCGATCGACTCGGGCGTCGGCCGCCTCGTCGATGCCGACATGGAAGAGGAATCGAGCAAGCTGACGGCGTTGCAAACCCAGCAGCAGCTGGCGATCCAGTCGCTGTCGATCGCCAACTCCAGCGCGCAGAACATCCTGACGCTGTTCCGCAGCTAAATCAGCCGCTGAAGCTGGACCGAATCTTGCGCCGCCGTTCGGCCGCAAGCAGGAAATCTTCCGGACCGCGCCCGAAACGGCGCGGTTCTTTGTTTGATATCAATAGCTTCACTTGCGAGCCAATCCGCGTGTCGCACTCGCGCCGCCGCTCTTGCCCAACAAGTTGATATCGAGTTAACGTCGTCTTGAGTTGATTTGCTTTTGCGACGCGCCGGTGAAAATTTCGCCGGAGGCATGAGGCCACTTCTGTCGCCGCCGGCAATCCGGCCTGCCCTTTCATCTTATTCCGAGACCTGTCGATGACCGTTAAGATTACCAGCGCGGCCGCGGTGAATGCACTTGCGGTGCTGCGCAGCATCAACAAAGAAGCCAGTCAGACCCAGCAGCAAGTTTCTTCGGGCTATCGGATCGAGACGGCCGCAGACGATGCCTCCTACTGGTCGGTCGCCACCGTCATGCGCTCGGACAGCACCAATCTAGGCACGATCGGCGATGCGCTCGGTCTCGGCGCTGCCAAGGTGGATGCGACCTACACGGCGATGAATTCGGCGATCGATCTCGTTAGCCAGATCCGCGCCAAGCTGGTTGCGGCAAGAGAGCCCGGCACCGACAAGGACAAGATCAATGCCGAGATCAGCGAATATAAGGAGCAGCTGAAGAGCGTCGTCGAATCGACGTCGTTTGCAGGCGAGAACTGGTTGCTCAACAGTGACAAGGCCGCGCCGCCGACATGGTCGGTCATTTCGGGCTTCGTGCGGGCCTCGACGGGCGAATACCAGGCCCAGACGATCGACTTCCCTTCGTCGCAGACCATCCTCATCGACAAGAACAATGCGAGCGGTGGCCTGTTCACCAAGGCGATTGATGCTCAGGCGATCAACAACAGCGGCACCGGACCGCGGAACTATTACCTGCTGGACGCCGGTTCGACCACGCCGGCGACTGGCAGCGAGATCGCGATCGACGAGAACACTACCGACGCCCAGCTTGTCGATATGCTCGATGTGACCGACGCGCTGTTCTCCTCGCTGACGACGACGGCCGCCTCCATCGGTGTGATGAAGACGCGTATCGACGATCAGATCGACTACGCGGCCGATCTGTCGGATTCGATAGACAAGAGCGTCGGCGCGCTCGTCGATACCGATATGGATGAGGCTTCGATCCGCCAGAAGGCGATTGAAACCCAAAAGCAGATGGCCGTCGAAGCGATCTCGATCCTCAACACGGCTGCAAGCAAGATCCTCATTCTGCTGGAGTAGAGCTGAGCGCGATCACCGATGGCGGCGGCGCCATTCATCCTCGCGCAAGTTTGACTTCCTAGTTTCCGGCATGAAGGCATCGTCCGAAAATCGTGCCGGCGCAAGGTCAAGCCCTTGTTCGCTGCGAAGGACATGTCGCGCGCAAGGTCATTTTGAACGGGGGCGGGCATGCCGCACGTCTCCCGGACGCTGGATGGTTTCTATGAGCATTTCGCTTTCTCGGTATTTGAAGGACTTCGGCGAACCGAAGCCGTCAGCGCCGATCATCGATATCGACGATTTGGCCGGAGATGTTTTTCCGGAGACACCGAGCGAACCACCGGTCGACATCGAGGCGGAGCGGCGCGAGGCCTATGCGCAAGGCCATGCCGCGGCGACCGCTGATTTGACCGAGAAATACGAAAGTGAGGCGCGCGCTCTGGCCGAGGCCCATGCGCGCGCGCTCGAGGAACTGAAGATTCGCTACGAAGTGGAGGCGGCGGCGGTCATTGCATCCCGCGTCCTCGATATCGCCGAAGAAATCGCTCAGCTGGTCAGCGCCGGCGCAGCCACGGCCATTGCGCCCGTCATGACGGAAGCGCTTGCGGCCAAGGCTGCCGAAAGTCTCGCCGCTTTGCTGCGTGAAGCGATTCTCGAAGGCGCGGCCGGACCGATCGTCGTCAGGGGGCCGACCAGCCTCTTCGGCATATTGAAAGCCGAGCTCGGCGAACATGCCGCGGCGGTTCGGCACATCGAGGCCGACGATCTCGATCTAGCCGTCGAAATCGGTGAATCCGTCATCGTCACCCGTATGTCCGCCTGGGCGGCCAGCTTGAAGAAAGTTCTCGAATGAGCGACGGCGAAAACCATCACCACGGCAGAAACGAGATCATTATCGTCAAGCGGCATGGCGGCGGTGATCACGATGGTGCCCATGGCGGTGCGTGGAAAATTGCCTATGCCGACTTCATGACGGCGATGATGGCATTCTTCCTGGTCATGTGGCTGGTCAACGCCGCCAACGAGGAGACCAAGGCCGCGGTCGCGACCTATTTCAATCCGATCAAGCTTGCCGACGAAAAGCCGACCGAGAAAGGCCTGAAGAAGCCTGTCGACCATGCCGAGGGCGAGGAGAAGAAAGAAAAGTCGAAACAGAAGGAAGATAATCCGACCGAGGGCAAGTCGGCCGCCGATGGTGACGACCAGACATCGACCTCAGGCGACCAGACCAATTATTCCGAGGCCGATTTCTTCGAGAATCCCTATTCGGTTCTCGCCGAGATCGCCCAGGAGGTCGGCCAGCAGGCCAATGTCAGCGCCAAGGGCGATGGCGGCGCCGCCGATTCCGGCCCTGCCACCGGCGCCGATGGCGGGCAAGCCTATCGCGATCCCTTCGATCCGGATTTCTGGACAAAGCAGGTCGAGGTGACGACGGCCGGAAAACCCTTGCCGCCCGGCAAGAGCGAACAGCAGGCGACCGAGAGCGAGACGACGGAGATCGCCAAGGCCGAGGATATGAAGCCGGTGCCTTTGGCGACCGATCAGAAGCCCGCTAAGGAAGCCCCCGCCAAAGAAGCCAAGGAGACCAGGGAAACGACCGGCGCCGCCGAGGCCAAGGACGGCAAGGCGACGAATGGCAAAGCGCCCGAGGAGAAGAAGGCGGAAGCGCGGAAGGATGCCGAGCATCAGAAGGAAGCCGACAAGAGCGCGGCTGGGGCCGAGCAGCAGCAGAAGGAAGCTGAACAGCTTCAGGCGCAGATCGCGCAACAGATCGGCGGTGTTGCCGGCAAGCTCGCCGAAGGCCTGACAGTGACGGCAGCCGAAGGTGGCCTGCTGGTCAGCATCTCCGACCAGAACGACGATTCGATGTTCAATATCGGTTCGGCTGTTCCGCGCCAGGAGATGGTGCTCGCCATGGAAAGGATCGGGACGATCCTGAAGGAGAGGGGGGGCGCGGTCGCCATCCGCGGCCACACGGACGGGCGCCAATACAAGGGGGGGCAGAACGAGAACTGGCGGCTTTCGATGGATCGCGCCCAGAGCGCCTATTACATGCTCGTGCGCGGCGGGTTGGACGAGACGCGCGTCTCCCAGGTCTCCGGTTTCGCCGATCGTCGGCTGAAGCTCCCCGCCGACCCGTTCAACGCGGCCAACCGACGGATCGAGATCCTGGTGCAGGCGGAATAGGGATAGTCGGATGGCGCGTCGGCAGCATCGCTACGTCGGATTTATGGCCCTCGGCCTGGCGATGCTTTCGCCTGCCGCGGGCAAAGCGCAGGATCCGGACGATCTTGCGCCGTACAAGATGCTGCGGTCGCTGCAGTTCGTGCAGGATTCCGTCGTCGCCGGCGATCATTCGGCCGGCGAAATGCAGCGCTTCATGCTGGGCACCATCGACGAGCGGCTGCGGACGGCCGACACAAAGATCTTCGATGACGACCGCAATGTCGATGCGGCGCTGATCTATACGATGAGCGGCGGCAATCCCCAGACGCTCGAATATCTGATCGCTCATGACGTCAACGGCTATTTCGACAATCGCGTCACCGATGTGCTGCGCAAATATCTGACCGGCAAGGGGCTGCTCGTCGCCAAGACGCTGGAGGAAACCGCCAGGGAATATCGCGACAAGAAGATCGGTCCATACCTGGCGCTGATCGGCGGCAACGTGATGATCGCCACGAAACCGACAGATGCGCTTGATCTCTACGACCAGGCACGTCTTGCCGCGCCGGGCACGATCGTCGAGGAGGCGGCCTTGCGCCGTTCCCTCGCCATCTGCGTCGACAAGGGAATGCTCGACAAGGGACTCGCCTATTCGCAGCGTTATGCCAGACGCTTCCTGCATTCGCCCTATGCCAGCCAGTTCGCCGATCTTTTCGTCAAGCTTGTCGTCGCCCATGATCACGACGTGAAACCGCAGGATGTCGTCGATATCCTCTCCTTCATGGATGCCCCGCGCCAGCGCGAGGTCTATCTGCGCATCGCCCGCGCCGCCGCGATAGCGGGCAAGCCCGAGTTGGCGCGCATGGCGGTCGAACATGTGCAGTTGCTTGGCGCGGGCACCGACAATGCCTTCGGCCCGCTCGCAAATTTTTATGGCGGCATGGCCGGCCTTCCCACGGACGATATCGACCAGGCGGCGAAGAATGTCAGCGGCATCGACGGCGAAACGCTTTCGCCGCGGGATCAGGCGCTGCAGGCCGCGGCGCGGTCCGTTGCCGAGCAGATCCTGCGTGCGCCGGATCCGGCAAGCTTGACGCAAGCATCGAATCCTAACACTTCTCATCAAGAAATCACTTCTGAAAAGGCTGCGGCGATAGCCACGCAACCGGGGACGCCAGGCGCGCCTCCCGAGCCTGTTCCGGGAGGTGTGGCATCGACTGGCCAGAGCCAGGATACCGACTCCTCATTCAACGCATTTGTGACGACCAGCCGATCCAAGCTCGACGAGATCGATGGTCTTCTGGCGCAGGAAGGCAACGAACAATGATGGATCTGAGCGTCTCGGGCGGAGCCTCTGGTGCGGAGGCGGCTGCGGCCGCGAAATCCGCGAAGGCTGGAAAGGGCGATCCCGCCGGTCAGCAGGGCGGCTTCTCCGATGTGCTTGCCAAAACAGGCGGCAGCGCCGTCGACGACGCGCCCGACGATGCACAGCCGGATCAGGGTGTCGCCGATGGCGATACAGCGAAAGTGGCGCGGACGATCCGCAGCCGCAGCAGCGCCAAACCGCTGATCGATCTCGGCAACGCCGCGCTGCAGGCACAGGCCGAGGTGCAGCCGGAAACGGTCGCCAATGTCGAAAAGGTCGCCGCAAAGCCTGCGAAGGATGGGCTCAAATTGCCGGCCGGCGTCGGCAAGCCCGATGCCAAGGATCAGTCCGCCGACGAGGCCGCGCAGGCGGCCAAGGGCGTCAAGCGCGTCAAGACGGACATCTCGAAAACAGATGCGGATTCGGATGGTGAGGCCGAGGACGGCGGCGTTTCCGATGTGCTTGGCCTGCTGAAGCAGGAGCCCGCCGATGGCACGGTCGCTTTGCCGGCCGCCGCAGCCGCCCATCAAGCCGTCACCAAGACCGGCGAGGCTGGATCTGCCGAGAAGGCTGCCACTGGTATCGACGCCAAAACGAGCGGGCACGCATCCGACGCCCTGGCGGTCGTCAGCGGCAATGTCGAAAGCGTCAAGGCTGATGATATCAAGGTTCCCGGCACCGAGACCACCGAAGCCGCCGACGGCCGGACGTTCCGGATCAGCCGCGCCGACGGCCGCGGCGTATCGATGGATGTTCACCTCGGTGCGGACCAGGCCGGGCCGAAGGACGGCTCAAAGAAGGCCGACGTCGAAAACGTCTCGGTCCTCGAATCGCGCCGCTATATCGGCCTGGCGCAGAATACCAATTCCGCTGTGGTCACCGCCGCTCTCTCCGGTGATTCCGAATGGGCGCGCGCCATGCAGCCGAGTTCGGCGCTCTCCAACGCGGCGGAATGGACGAGCACCGGCAAGGTGGTCAATACGCTGAAGATCCAGATGAACCCGATCGATCTCGGCCTGGTGACGGCGACCATGCGCCTGGCCGGCGACGCTCTGAACGTCGACCTCAAGGTCGAAACCGGCGCCGCCTACCGGCAGCTGAAGGAAGATCACGGCAAGATTCTCGAAGCGCTGCGCAGCCAGGGCTATGCGGTCGACAACGTCACCATCAGCATGGCCCCGGTCGAGCGAGCCGACGCCGGCAACCAGGCCGGCAGCCAGGGGCAGGCCTCCCAGCAGCAGTCGCTCCCTCAGCAAGGGCAGGGCGGCGAGGCGCGCGAGCGCCACAATCAGATGGCGCAGCGGATGGATGGAGGCTTCAATGGCGCAGGCGAGACCGGTATCGAAGACGTCTCTGCTGGCGGTGCTCGCAGCAGCGGCGCTGGCGGCGTTTACCTCTGAGGGGGCCGCTTCCACCGGTGCCTGCGAACGCGAAATCCAGTCGGCTGCGGTCAAATACGGTATCCCGGAAGGCATCCTTTATTCGGTCGGTCTGACGGAGACCGGTCGCAAGGGCTCACTCTATCCGTTTGCCATGAACGTCGAAGGCAGGGCGATTTTTCCGCCTTCGGAAGAGGATGCGATGAGGCAATTCGATGTCGCCCGCAGAAGCGGGGCGAAGCTCATCGACATCGGCTGCATGCAGATCAATCATTATTATCACGGCGAGAATTTCGCCTCCACCGAAGATATGTTCGATCCGCATCGCAACGTCGAATATGCGGCGAAGTTTCTTCGCAACCTGCATGACCGTCATGAGACGTGGACGATGGCGGTAGCGAGATACCATGCCGGGCCGAACAACAACCCGGCGCAGAAGCAATATGTCTGCCGCGTCATCGCCAATTTGGTGGCCACCGGCTATGGCAAGTGGACTCCCAATGCGAGTAACTTCTGCCAAAATTAATTCAACCAACGAGGGAAATGCCGAATTATGACGAAACTGTGTCGTAATGTGGCAGGAATCCGGCGCCAAAACGGTGTGCAAGTCACATTTAACTGCTCGTTAACTTTTCCACGAAACTTTTGTGTGGATATCCAAGCGCAGCCACTACATGTAGATCAAATCGCCACACAGGTCTTAATCAATTATTAATTTCCGCCATTCACTTTAACGAGTTGTCGCCGATTCGTGCGATTCGTACCCATAGATCATCGAAGTGCCACACTGATTCGGAGGCGGACGAATGATCGTAGTGGTTGATGAGCGTGAGCTCGTAAAAGACGGATACACATCCCTGTTTGGCCGGGAGGGCATTCCCTCCACCGGCTTTGATCCATCGGAATTCGGCGAATGGGTGCAGACCGCCGCGGATTCGGATATTGCGGCGGTCGAGGCCTTCCTGATCGGGCAGGGCCAGCGCAGCTTCGAACTGCCCCGGGCGATCCGGGACCGCTCGATGGCGCCGGTGATCGCGGTCAGCGACCAGCCCTCGCTCGAAAACACCCTTGCGCTTTTCGATTGCGGCGTCGACGACGTGGTGCGCAAGCCGGTCCATCCGCGCGAAATTCTCGCCAGAGCGGCCGCGATCCGGCGCCGGCTGAAGGCGATCGCCAACTACACCGATATCGGTGGCATCCGCGTTTTCTCGGATGGTCGTGACCCCGAGATCAACGGCGAGGTCTTTGCGCTCCCCCGGCGCGAGCGCCGCATCCTCGAATATTTGATCGCCAACCGCGGTCGCCGGGTCACCAAGACCCAGATCTTCAACGCCATCTACGGCATCTTCGATGAAGAGGTCGAGGAGAACGTCGTCGAAAGCCACATCTCGAAGCTGCGCAAGAAGCTGCGCAAGAAGCTCGGCGTCGATCCGGTCGATTCCAAGCGCTTCCTCGGCTACTGCATCGACTGGGCCTGATTTTTCCGGCCGGGTGACGACGCCCGGCTGAACCTCGATATTGGCCTCGCTGCTCGCCATGTCAGACAGCTTCACGCAAGGCCCGACAAATACTCTCGACTTTAACAGGTAAAACGAGGTTTTCAGATGAGCATTTTCGGCAGCATGAAGACGGCAGTGTCGGGCATGAACGCGCAGGCAAACCGCCTCAGCACCGTCTCCGACAACATCGCCAACGTGAACACCACCGGTTACAAGGCCGTATCGACGAGCTTCTCCTCGCTGGTTCTCCCCTCCTCGGGCGGCAATTACAATTCCGGCGGCGTTCAGACCTCCGTGCGCCAGGCCGTCTCCGACCAAGGCGATATCTCCTACACGACCTCCACCACCGATCTTGCGATTTCGGGCGACGGCTTCTTCATCGTCCAGGGTCCCGACGGCACCCCGGTTCTGACCCGCGCCGGCGACTTCCAGAAGGACGACGAAGGCAATCTCGTCAATGCCGCCGGCTTCCAGCTGATGGGTTATTCCTACGACTCCGGCGCTCCCGCAGTCGTCGTCAACGGTTTCGACGGCCTTGTTCCCGTCAACGTCAATCAGGAGGGGCTGACCGCCATCGCCTCGACATCGGGTGTCTTCAAGGGCAACCTCGATTCCGGCGCGAATATCGCTCCGGTCGCTCCAGCGACGCTGCCGAGCGCGAACGCCGCCACCACGACGGCCGACACCAAGAAGTTTTCGATGGTCGCCTACGACCATCTCGGCAACAAGGTGATGTACGACTTCTACTTCACCAAGACCTCGGTCGTAACACCGCCACCGGCAACCGGTACGGCGAGCACTTGGGAGGTCGCGGTCTTCCGCAACGCCGATGCGGCGACGGGCGGCACGACCTCCTTCCCATACACCGGTGGTGCCGGCGCCGTTGTCGCCTCCGGAAACCTTACATTCGACCGCAATGGCAAGATGCTGACGGGTGGTGCCCTCACAATTGCCGATACGACGAACGCTCTGTCGATCAACATGGATCTCTCCGGCTTCACGCAGCTTGGCGCCGCCTTTGCCGGCACCGGCACGCCGAATGGCCAGGCGGCAAGCCCGGTCAAGGACGTCACCATCGACGGCGATGGCATCGTCTACGCCAAGTACGAAGACGGCAGCACCAAGCCGCTCTACCGCATTCCGCTCGCCAACGTCGCAAGCCCGGACAAGCTGACGCTGATGAGCGGCAACGTCTACAGCGCCAATGGCCAGTCGGGCGTCACCGTCACCGGCTTCCCGCAGACCAACGGCCTCGGCACGATCAAATCGGGCGCTCTCGAAGGTTCGAACGTCGATCTTGCCGGCGAGCTGACCGAGATGATCGAAGCGCAGCGTAGCTACACCGCCAATTCGAAAGTGTTCCAGACGGGCTCGGACATCATGGACGTCCTCGTCAACCTCAAGAGATAAGTAAGGTAACGGGTAAGCCATGTCGCTCACGTCCGCACTTAATACCGCGCAGAACATATTCAACAATACCGGCACGCAGAGCAGTGTCGTATCGAACAATATCTCGAATGCGGGCAACAAGGATTATGTGCGCCGGCAGGCGATGCTCACCACGTCACTTAACGGCGCGCAGGTGGTCAAGATAGACCGGGCGCAGGAAGATGCCCTGCTGCGCCAATATCTGAAGTCATCCTCTCAGGACAGCGCTCAGCAGACCCTGCTGAGCGGTCTCGGAGATCTCAAGTCGATCATGGGCGGCAACGACTACGAAACGGCGCCGTCCACCTATCTGGGTGTTTTCCAGCAGAAACTGCAGGCGTTCAGAACTTCGCCGGGCAGCACCGTGGCGGCTCAGGGCGCCATCACCGCCGCCCAGGACGTCGCCAATTCCCTGAACAACGCATCGAGTTCCGTTCAGGATGTTCGCGCCTCCGCCGACAAGCAGATCGTCACGGCGGTCGATAGCCTGAATACGCTCCTCAGCCAGTTTGAAAAAGCCAACAATGCGGTGAAGACTGCCACGGCTTCGGGCACGGATGCGTCGGGCGCTCTCGACGAGCGTGAGAAGATCCTCAAGCAGATTTCGCAGATCGTCGGCGTTAGCGCGACGACGCGCGACAATAACGACATGGTGTTGAGCACATCTGACGGGACGATCCTTTTTGAGACGATCCCGCGCAAGGTGACCTTCAAGTCCCAGGATGTCTATAATGCCAGCATCACCGGCAATTCGGTTTATATCGACGGCGTAGCGCTTCAGCGCGGCAGCGGATCGACGACGACAGGGCAGGGGAGCCTTCAATCGCTCCTGCAGATCCGCGACGAGATCGCCCCGAACTTCCAGAAACAGCTCGACGAAATCGCCCGCGGCCTTGTCTCGCTCTTCAAGGAGCAGAACACCGCAGCGCCCCCGGCCTATGTGCCCGGTCTCTTCACCTGGAGCGGCGGCACGGTCGATACCGGCGGCACCGCGGTGGCCGGCATGGCATCGACCATCACAGTCAGCACCCGCGTGATCACCTCGCAGGGCGGCGATCCGATGCGTCTGCGCGATGGTGGCGTCAACGCCACCGGCGTCGTCCTGAACACGTCGGGCGTCAGCGGTTATACGGCGGAACTCGACCGTCTTTACACCGCCATGAGCGCCGACATCGATTTCGATCCGGCAGCCGGACCAGCGGTCGGCTTCGACGCCACGACGGGCATCGATTCCAACGTCAGCATCATGGAATATGCCACCAATTCCCTCGGCTGGCTCGAGCAGTACCGCAGCAATGCCACGACGGCGGCCGAAAATACCTCGGCGGCGCTGTCGCGCTCCGACGAAGCCTATTCCAACGAAACGGGTGTTAACCTCGACGAGGAACTGACGCTGCTTCTAGACATCGAGCAGTCCTACAAAGCGGCCACCAAGATCCTCAACGCCGTCGATGAAATGTTGAAGTCATTGCTGGATATTGCGAGTTAAGCCATGAAGAGCTCATTTATTTCAAGTTCGGCCATTCAGAACGCGATGCGGTTGACGATCCGTCAGGCGCAGAACCAGATGACGAAGGCGACGACGGAAGCGACGACCGGAGTCTACGCAGATATCGGTGTCTCGCTTGGCGGCAATGCGGCCAGAAGTGTGGATTTCACCCGCGAGACCGACAGAATAGACTCGATCAAATCAAGCAATTCGCTTGTCAGCGCACGCATGGAATCCTCGCAGCTCGGTCTTTCCAAGATGAAGGATGTCGGCGATGGCCTCGTGTCGAAGCTGACGGCGCTGCAGGGCAGCCACGATCCAGGCAGCATCACGGTCGCCATTCAGTCGGCGACCAGCGCACTTTCGACTATGATGGATACGTCCAACACCATGGTGAATGGGGAATATCTGTTCTCCGGAATCAACACCGACGTGCAGCCGCTGACCGACAAGACGACGGCCACGAGTGCGGCAATCGTTACCGCCCTGAACACCTATGCAGCCGGTCTTGTCCCTCCGAAGGCGGTCAGCGATCTCACGGGCGCCGAGATGAGCACTTTCATCACCACGACGGTCGAGCCGATGTTCAGCGAAGCGAACTGGACGGCTGCGGGGACTGGCTGGTCGCAGGCGTCGAGCCAGAACATGACGAGCCGCATCAGCAACTCGGAAGTGATCGAATCCTCGACCAACGCCAATTCCGAAGGCATCCGCTATTTGGCGCTCGCCTCGGTCATGACCACTGCGCTGCTCGGCCAGAACCTTAGCACCGATGCAATGACGACGGTGTCCAAGCAGGCCATCAGCTACACGGCGAAGGCCACAAGCGGTCTGGTGACCCAGGCAAGTCAGCTTGGCCTCTCCCAGGAGCGCGTCAAGAAGTCCAACGACGCTCTCGATGCCCAGTCGAACATTATCAAGAATAAGCTGGTCGATCTTCAGGGCGTCGACCCGTACGAAGCCTCGACTCTCGTTAAGACTTTGGAAACGCAGCTTGAAACCGCTTACACGATCGTCTCGAAGATCCAGCAGTTGAGTCTCGTGAACTACCTTTGATGAGCAAAGGCGCGCAATATAAAGAAGGATGCATGAATGTATCAGTTCTCGTATGCCGAAGTCATGCAGGACTCGGTGGCCGACGCGAAAGAGCGGGAATGGCAGGTTCTTGACCGGTCCATAGAACTGCTGGCGTTGGCGCGCGACAAGGAAAAATACGGTCGGGAAGCCATCGAAGCCCTGTTTTATACGCGCCGGGTGTGGATCAGCTTTATCGAGGATCTGAAACATCCGGAAAACCAGCTGGACATCCAGCTCAGGGCCAACCTCATCTCGATTGCGATCTGGATATTGAAGGAATGCGACAGGATCAGAAAACGTCTGTCTAACAACTACCAGGGCATCATCGACGTTACCACCATCATCAGGGATGGACTTAAATGAAAAGTACACTTCGAATTTCTCTGAAAGCCGGAGAAAGAATCTTCATCAACGGCGCCGTCCTGCGTGTCGACCGCAAGGTCGCGCTGGAATTCCTGAACGATGTGACGTTCCTTCTCGAGAATCACGTCCTCCAGCCGGAAGGCGCAACGACGCCCCTGCGCCAGCTCTATTTCATCGCGCAGATGATCCTCATCAATCCCGAGGGCAAGGACCACTCGACGGCGATGTTCCGCAAGTCGATCACCATGCTGCTCACCTGCTTCAAGAACGAAGAGATCCTCGCTGAGCTGAAGCGGATCGACGCGCTTGTGTCGACCGGCCGCGCCTTCGATGCCTTGAAGGCGATCCGCGGTCTTTACGCGATCGAAGACAATATCCTCAACAATCACGAACTGCCGCCGACGATGGTCGAGCAGATTCGCAGGGAGATCGCACCATGGCGGTAGACGCAACGTCAAGCGTGACGAGTTCGACCTCGACGAGCTCGAGCTCGTCTCAGAGCAAGGCGACGCTGAACTACGACAATTTCCTTCAACTGCTCATCGCGCAGATGAAGAACCAGGATCCGACCGATCCGATGGATGCAAGCGAGCAGGTCGCTCAGCTTGCGACCTTCTCGCAGGTCGAGCAGACGATCCAGACCAACACCAAGCTGGATACGCTTCTGGCAAGCTCGAGCCTGACCCAGGCCAGCAGCTATGTCGGCAAATATATGGAAAGCGCCGACGGCACCGTCAAAGGCGTCATCGATTCCGTCAAAGTTTATTCCGACGGCATCATTGCGACGACCACGGATGGCGATAAGATACTCGTGCAGGCGGGAATCACTGTTGCCGACGAGGCGCCGAGCAGCAGCTCCTGACGCAAGGGGCCGCCAGCGCGCCCGACAAACCAGATCAATCGCAGCCCTGTTATAGCGGGGCTGCTTCGAGGCGATATGAGGTTGCCTTCAGATGAATGAAGCTGACGCATTGGATCTGTTCCAGGCCGCAATCTGGACGGTCCTGATTGCCTCCGGTCCGGCGGTTCTCGCCGCGATGGTGGTGGGTCTCGTCATTGCCTTGATCCAGGCGCTGACCCAGGTGCAGGAAGCGACACTGACCTTCGTGCCGAAGATTGTCGCGGTGCTGGTTGTGGTCGGCATCACCGCCCCCTTCGTCGGCTCGCAGATTTCTATTTTCACCAATCTCGTCTTTTCGCGCATCCAGTCCGGCTTCTAAGCAATTCGAGCAAAACTGCGCAGCGGTTCTACGCCTCCATGAAAAGCTGAACCGCTTCTCAGCCACCTTCGCGCAAGCTTCGCCATTTAATTCTCGATCCGAATTGGGCGGACCCATGTCCGCCTCCTCTCATGAAGAGACGGAATCGTCATGGCGCAACCACCTGCACTCCCCCTTCCGAAAGTCGCCCCGAGCCTGCGTGATATCGGTTTTGCCCTCGGCATCATCGGCATCATCTGCATTCTCTTCCTGCCGATCCCGCCGTTCCTGATCGATATGGGGCTGGCCTTCTCGATCGCCTTCTCGGTGCTGATCCTGATGGTCGCGCTGTGGATCCAGAAGCCGCTCGACTTCTCGTCCTTTCCGACCATTCTGCTGATCGCGACGATGACACGGTTGGCGCTCAACATCGCGACGACCCGCGTCATCCTGTCCCACGGCAACGAGGGCCACGATGCGGCCGGCGGCGTCATTGCCGGTTTCGCCAGTCTCGTCATGTCCGGCGACTTCGTCATCGGGCTGATCGTCTTCCTGATCCTCATCACCATCAACTTCATCGTCATCACCAAGGGTGCCACGCGTATCGCCGAAGTCGGCGCGCGTTTCACCCTGGACGCCATCCCCGGCAAGCAGATGTCGATCGATGCCGATCTCTCGGCCGGCATTATCGACGAAAAGGAAGCCCAGCGCCGGCGCAAGGAGCTCGAGGAAGAAAGTTCCTTCTTCGGCGCGATGGACGGTGCGTCGAAATTCGTGCGCGGCGATGCTGTCGCCGGTCTGATCATCACCGCGATCAACGTCTTCGGCGGCATCATCATCGGCTATTTCCGCCACGGCATGCCGATCGGCGAAGCGGCCGACGTCTTCGTCAAGCTCTCCGTCGGCGACGGCCTCGTCTCGCAGATGCCGGCCCTCATCGTTTCGCTCGCTGCCGGCCTTCTGGTGTCGCGCGGCGGCACGACCGGCTCCACCGACCAGGCCGTCGTCAACCAGCTGAGCGGCTATCCCCGCGCGCTCTCCGTCTCGGCCGTCTTGATGTTCGTTCTCGGGCTGATGCCGGGCCTGCCGACCATTCCCTTCACCGTCCTCGGCGGTCTTCTCGCCTTCGGCGCCTGGTTCATTCCGCGGCAGGTCGAGGCTGAAAACAAGCTTCGCCGCGAACAGGAGGAAAAGAAGGTCGTCCAGAGCAAGGAGCTGGAGAAGGATTCGGTCAAGTCGGTGCTCCGCACCTCCGAAATCGAGCTCGCGCTCGGCAAGATGGTCTCGACCCGCCTGCTCGGCGCTCACCAGGAACTGGCGTTCCGCGTCGGCAAGATGCGCAAGAAGTTCGCCACGCAATACGGTTTCGTCGTGCCGGAAATCAAGGTCACGGACGACATCGCCATCGCCGAGAAATCCTATCAGATCCGCATCCACGGCACGACGGTCGCATCCAATCTGCTGCGTGTCGGGGAAGTCCTGGTCGTCACCGGCGCCGGTCGCAAGCCCAGCATTCCGGGTGATGAAATCCGCGAACCCGCTTTCGGCATGCCGGCGGTCTCGATCCTCGAAAACTTCGCCGACGATCTGAAACGTGAGGGTTTCCAGCCGATCGACAACGTCTCGGTGGTGCTGACCCACATGAGCGAGGTCATTCGCAACAACCTGCCTCAGCTTCTGTCCTATAAGGACGTCAAGGTGCTGATCGACCGCCTCGACCCGGAATACAAGAAGCTCGCCGATGAGATCTGCTCGTCGCACATGTCCTATTCCGGCCTGCAGGCGGTGCTCAAGCTCCTGCTTGCCGAGCGCGTGTCGATCCGCAACCTGCATCTCATTCTCGAAGCGGTGGCCGAGCTCGCCCCGCACGTCAGGAAGACCGAGCAGATCGTCGAGCATGTCCGCATCCGCATGGCCCAGCAGCTCTGCGGCGATCTCGCCGACAATGGCGTCCTGCGTGTGCTCAGGCTCGGCAGCAAGTGGGATCTCGCCTTCCACCAGGCGCTGAAGCGCGATGCCAAGGGCGAGGTGATCGAATTCGACATCGATCCGCGCAGCCTGGAGGAGTTCAGCGAGCAGGCCAGCAAAGTTATCCGTGAGTTCATGGACCGCGGCCTGCCATTCGCCCTTGTCACGTCGCCGGAAACACGCTCCTATGTGCGCATGATCATCGAACGGCTGTTCGCCACGCTCCCGGTCCTGTCGCATGTCGAATTGGCCAAGGGCATCGAGATAAAGATTTTGGGCTCGATTTCATGATAACAGACCCGCAAGGGACGGTTCTTGCGCTATTTCTGGTTTTCTGCCGGATCGGCGGCTGTGTGCTGGTTCTTCCGGGTTTTTCCTCGGCGCGCGTGCCCGAGCAGCTGCGCGTCTTCATTGCTCTCGCGCTGTCGATCGCCGTCATGCCGCTGCTCTGGGACACTGTTTATCCCGCCGTCCACACGGGATCAGGAACCTATATCGGCCTGATCTTCAGCGAATCACTGATCGGCGTGATGTACGGCATGCTGGCCAGGCTCTATACGCTCGGCATGCAATTCGCCGCGACGATCCTCGCCATGATGGTCGGTTATACCCAACCGGGTTCGGCCGATGTCATCGAAGACACGCCCGAGACCAGCCTTTCCGCCTTCATCACCTTTGCCGGCATCATGATTCTCTTCATCATGGATTTCCATCACATCGTCTTCCGCGCGCTGATCGATTCCTACACGACCATGCCCTTCGGCGGATTGACGCAGATGCGCGCGACGCTGATTTCCTTCACCGACACGCTCGAGCAGACGACCTACATCATGCTGCGGCTGTCGAGCCCCTTTCTGATCTACGGCATGATCTTTAACGTCTCGATCGGCTTCATCAACAAGCTGGCGCCGCAGATCCCGGTCTATTTCATTTCTACGCCCTATCTCCTGATGGGCGGGCTCTTCCTGCTTTACATCTCGATTGCGGCGCTGATCAGCCAGTTCGGCCAGGCTTTCAGTTCGATCTACATCGGGCGATGAGGCTGTCATGATCGAGAAGAGCCGTTCCCAGAAGCTCAAGCGCCTCCTGTCGGTGCAGCGGCATATCGAAAGGATGGCGGAAAACGATCTCGCCGAAACCAGCCGTCAACGCATCGAGGTCAATGCGGCGATGGACGACGTCATCGTCGCGCTCGGCTCGATGGATCCCGTCCACCACGCTTTCTCACAGAATTATGCCGATCGATTCGGCAGGCTCACCATCAAGGATCAGCAGCTGACCGGCATGCAGCAGATCCACGAGATGCGGCTGTCGCGCGAACGCGCCAAGGCCGATCGGCTGGAAGAGGGCATGAAAGAGGCCTTGGACGCCGAGCGCCGCGAGGCCGACGACAATGCCGTTTACGATGTAATCGATCAGCAATTCGCAACGCCAGCCTCCAGCAAGCTTCAAAAACCATAATCGTTGCGATCTTAATTCAGAGGATTGTAACGTGGCTATTTCGCCCCCCAGTGATCTGGTCCTGGACGTGGTCAAAGCTGCCGACCCCATGGAGGTTCAGGCAGCCCAGGAAAAATTGAAGGCAAATCGTGCGGCCTTTGCCGCGACGAGCCTCGCCGAGAACGGCAAGGGCTTCTCCAATACGGTCGACGTTCTCGATCATGTCGGCCAGAAGAGCGGCCTCTCCAACATCCAGAACCGCACCAAGACCGAGGAGGTTCCGGAAAGCTACCGGAAGTTCGAGGCCATGGTGCTGCAGAACTTCGTCAAGTCGATGCTGCCGAGCGAGAGCGAGGACGTCTACGGCAAGGGCGCGACCGGCGATATCTGGAAGGGCATGATGGCCGAGCAGCTCGGCAACACCATGGCCAAGGGCGACGGCATCGGCATCGCCAAGCAGATGTACAGCGAGCAGCTGCGCCGCCAGGAAGGCAAGATCGTCAATGCCGCGACCGATGATCGCGACCGCAACACTGCGCTCAGCATGATCGATGACTTCCAGCGCAGGACTTTCGGCACGCCGACCGCCGACTCCAAGACCGATAGAACAGGATGATTTGGGCCTGTTGGCCTAAAATCTGAATCCTGTTCTCAATTATTAGTTAGAGCATGATGTCGTCCGAAAACCGCGCACACTTTTCGGCATCATGCTCTAAGCGACACATAACCGAGGGCACAATGGAAATAGTTTCGAACGAATACAGGATCAAATCCGTTCTCGGACGCCTCGAGATGATCATCGACAATGAGAACACCCGGATCGGCAACGATCCGCAGTTCGACCTCAAGGTCTCCAACGCCCATAAGAGCCGTTGCCTCTACGAGCTGTCGATGCTTTTCCGCGATACCGATCCGGCCGAGCTTGCCGCTGCCCATCTCGATCAGCTGCACGGCCTGAAAAAGAAGCTGGTTCTGAACGCCCGGCGTGTCGAGGCGCATCTCGAAGCGGTTCGTGCCGTGGCCGACCTCCTGAAGAATGCGGTTCAGGACGCCGACGCCGACGGCACCTATTCCCAGGAACAATTCGCCGCGCGTGGAAACTAATGGTCAAGCTCGTCCTCACCGGTATCTGGGTTTGCGCCATCACCTTGGCATCGGTCTATTTTTCGGTGTACCTGGCGACGGCGCCGGCACCCGCGGCAACGGATTCCAAGCAGAGCGCGCTCGAACTGGTGAAGGGCGAAACGATCACTGTGCCGGTCATCGGCGACGGTGCGATCACCGGTTATTTTCTCGGCCGCATTTCCTTCATGATGAACAAGGACATGCTGAAGGGCGTGACGTTGCCGCTGACCGAGATGACGACCGACGAACTTTTCAGCCTGCTCGTCGGCAACAAGATGGTCGATCTTGCCCACATCAAATCTTTCGACCCGAAAGCCTTTCGCGAGGAGATCAGGAAGGGCATGAACGAGCGCCTCGGCGGCGAGTATGTCGCCGACGTGATGCTGGAGCAGCTCGATTATCTCTCCAAGGAAGAGGTTAAGGAAAACTCTGCCGGTCAACCGAAGAAGCTCGGCGCACCGGTCAAGATCATCGAAGGCGCACCAGCCGAGGGAGCACCGGCCCCGGCCGCCCATTGAAACAACGGATTATCGATGCAGCAACGGCGCCTTCGGGCGCCGTTTGTCGTTGGGCCGCCTTTGGTTAATAAACTACTTATACGAGCATCAAAATCCAAAGAATTTTCCTAAGGGTTGTTTGAAACCGTCCTGTTATATCAGGTGGCACAGCTTGGCATGCGTCGTTTCCGCGATCGGGGCGAGGTTGTTCCATGCGTGACGCGACCGGTCCTTTCGAGACCTCCGGGGTGCGGAATATGGGCTTATTTTCCGGGATGTCGGGCACATGACGCACCCTCGGCAGGAGGTAGGAATGAATTTGATTGCAAACTTCGCGGTGCTTGCGTCCCGGCGGACGATCTTCGATCTGCCGGTCTGCGACCTCGGCTGGGACGATGCCCTCGTTTTCATCAACGAGCTCGCCTCCATTCCCGTCGGTCAGACCGTGGTTTGCTTCGTCAACGCCCATAACATGCTGACGGCGCTGCGGGACGATGAATATTACCGGATCATGTCGCACAATCTGGTGCTGCCTGATGGCATCGGCCTCAACATCGCTTCAAAGATCGCCCATGGCGCGCCGTTTCCCGCCAACTTGAACGGCACGGATTTCGTCCCGGCCTTCCTCACCTTCATGGAGGCCCCACGCCGCATCGGCCTGATCGGCGGCAAGCGCTCGGTCATCGAGGCGGCGGCGGAAAATTTCCGCAAGCACACGCCCTGGCATGAATTTGTCGTTATTTCCGACGGCTTTTTCGACAAGGTCGACTCCACTGATGTCATCTTGGAGGTCGAGCGCCAGAAACTCGACATTCTGATCGTCGGCATGGGAACGCCGCTGCAGGAGAAATGGGTTCACGACAATATCCGTGCCGACCATGCGCGCCTGGTGCTGACGGTGGGCGCTCTCTTCGACTTCGTTTCCGGCGCCGTGCCGCGAGCGCCGAAGACCGTGCGGATGATGCGTCTGGAATGGGCCTATCGCCTGATACAGGAGCCCGCACGCCTCTGGCGGCGCTACATCGTCGGCATTCCGGTCTTCCTATTTCATGTCCTGCGCTACCGCTTCCGCCGGCGCGAAAGAATTCTCGGCCAGCCGGAAGAGCCCCGCAGCGTCGTGCAGCCGCCGGTCGACCGCAGGAAGGCGAGTTGAGCCTGCAGCGTCCGCGGTTCGACGCGTAAGCAGCCTATCGAGGAACGGACCGCAATTCTTGCCGGCGGCGGTTAACCATTTCTTTGCCATGAAAATTTAGAGTGGCTTAATCATCTGCTTTCCTGCGGATGAGCGAATTTGGCCAACATGTGCATGAGATGTGGCGCAATGTACGATAGCAGGGCCAGAACCAGTTTTCTTGATCGGGTAGCCGCAAGGCCGCGCGCCGATGACGATCCCTATCGGCAGTCCCGATTGAACGGACCGGATATCGGCCCGTCCGAAGCCGACCTGCTGCGCGCCATCGGCCGTGTGCTGGAAGAGCAGCGCATGAAGGCGGTGCCCGAGGCGCCGCTCGTCGACCGCATCGAAACCATTCTCGGCAACCGCCTCCGGGCTGCCAATGATGTCGGTCACCGTCTTCCGCCGGAACCAGCACGATATGAGGAGCCGGTGGCTTCCGCCGGCGACCCGGCGATTTCCGTCGAACCGCTCACCGCAATTCATCAGGAACCGCTCGAGCCCCGGCCGGCAGCGCCGGAACGCCGCGTGGGAAAGGCCGGCTTTGCGGCAACGGTCGCTGCCGCAACGATCTTGGGCGCCGGTCTGCCGATGCTCATGCCGGCTGCGCCTGCCCTCTACCGCGCCGAAACGACGCTTGCCGTGAAAACGGATGCCGCAAGCCGCGCCGCTCTCACGCAGGCTGCGGCGAAGGGACTGGTGTCGGCGCGCGTGGTAGCGTCGACGGTCGCCACCCTGAAGCTTGATCGCGATCCCGAATTCGTCGGCACGGGCGCTAATGCGTTCGCCGTTGTGTTCGATCTTCTCTCGGCGACCGGTACTGCCGCCGATCCGACCTCGCGCGCCGAGGCGGCGCTGAGACATGCAGTCGAGATCGTGCCCGATGCGGCCGCCGGCACGATCCGGGTGCGGGTGACGACCGGCGACGGTGCCAAATCCACCCGCATCGCCGCAAGGCTTGCCGAGGCAGCGGGCGGAGACGCACGAGGCGGCAACCCCGAAACCGACGCGGTTTTGCGCAAGGCCTATGACGAGGCTCAGGCGGAGCTTGCCGCCTTCACGGCAAAGAGCGGCGAAGGCAACGTCAAGGTGGCAATCGAACTTCGCCGCCAGATCGACCGGCTCGATGCCGATCTGAAAGAGGCCGAGGAGAGCATCCTTGCCGCCAAGGCGAAGGCCGACCAGCTCAAGGCCGCAAAACTTGCCGATGTGCTCGATGGTTCGCTCTCCTCCGATATGATTTCGCCCGCGTTGCAGGACTGGCGCGACAAATATGCCCTCGCCAGGACGGCGCTTGCCCAGCTTTCCGCCGAACTCGGGCCCCGCCATCCGCGCCTGCTGCAGCAGCAGGCCGAAACCGACGGCCTCAAGGCGAATATGGGCAAGGAGCTTGCCCGGCTCGCCCAGGCTGCCAATGCCGCCGCCAAGGCCGCGGTCGATGCGCGCAAGGGCCTGAACGATCGCCGCAACACTCTGATCGCCCAAAGCCGGGATACCGGCGTCGATCTGTCGCGGCTGACCGAGCTGCGCGAGAAGGCGAATGCTGCGCGCTCGCGGCTGGAAGAGGCGGCGTCCGCATCGGGGGCAGCCGACGACGGTCATATGACCATGCTGAAGCCGCCGCTGACGTCGGCGATATCGGCAACGGACGGTCTGACCGGCCGCGCGCTGGCCGGCGCCGCCACAGGCCTGGCAATCGGTCTTGCCCTGGCTTTCCTGCTGTCTTTGCGCAAATCCGTCGCGTCTCCGGCAGTGGATTTGCCGGCGTCTCCGCCCGTTGCTTCTCCGCCGCCATCGCCCGTGCCGGCCCCGGCGGCGGTCGACGAGATCGAGCTGCTGCGCTCCGAAATCTCGGGCCTGCGGGATCGGCTTCGTGTTCACGTGATGGAAACGCGGCAACCGCGGCGCTGAACGAACATTTCCTTGCAAATTTGATATTGCCTTGCCGCTTTCCGACAGGATAGGGCGTTAGCGGGCATTTGACGCTCGTCAACTATCCATAGATTGACGCGAAACAGGGCGGAGAGACGCGTGGCGACAGTAATCGACGGCAAGAACGTAGCTGCATCGGTAATTCAGACGGTCAAGAGTGCGACGGCAGCGCTGGAAAAGGCGAGCGGCGTCACGACCGGCCTTGCGGTCATCATCGTCGGCGACGATCCGGCAAGCCACGCCTATGTCGGCTCCAAGAGCCGGATGGCCAAGGAATGCGGTTTCAAATCCGTGCAGCACACGCTGCCGGCCGAAACGACGCAGGAGGAACTGGCAGGCCTCGTCGCCACCCTCAACGCCGATCCGTCGATCCACGGAATCCTGGTGCAATTGCCCTTGCCGAAGCCGCTCGACAGCGAACCGATCATCCAGTCGATCCTGCCGGAAAAGGATGTCGACGGCCTCAGCGTCGTCAATGCCGGCAAGCTCGCCACCGGCGACCTGAAGACCGGTCTGGTCTCCTGCACGCCGGCCGGCGCCATGGTCTTCGTCCGCCGCACCCACGGCGAGGATCTCTCCGGGCTCAATGCTGTCGTCATCGGCCGTTCCAACCTGTTCGGCAAGCCGATGGCGCAATTGCTGCTCAATGCCAATGCGACGGTGACGATGGCTCACTCCAGAACCAAGAACCTCGCCGAGGTCTGCCGCAATGCCGATATTCTGGTCGCCGCCGTCGGCCGGCCGGAGATGGTCAAGGCCGATTGGGTGAAGCCAGGAGCGACGGTCATCGACGTCGGCATCAATCGTGTGCCGGCTCCTGAGAAGGGCGAGGGCAAGACCCGGCTGGTCGGCGACGTCGCCTTCCGCGAAGTCTCCGAGATCGCCAGCACCATTACCCCCGTTCCCGGCGGCGTCGGTCCGATGACCATCGCCATGCTGATGGCCAACACCGTCATCGCCGCTCATCGCGCTGCAGGGCAAACGCCGCCGCAGTTCTGATTATGATTGCTGCGGGGCAGGCCCGGTCGAGGCCCTGACGATCAGTTCGGTTTTCCACAGCTCCTGTTCGGGGAAGGGGCCGGCCTGCTTCACCGTGCCGATCAGCCGCTGGGCGATGCGCACACCCGCCGCCCGCAGCGAGGAGCGTGTCGTCGTCAGCGGCACCGAGAAGTTTTCCGGCTTCAAGAGCGGCAGCACGTCGTCATGGGCGATCAGCGAAATATCCTCGCCGAGCCGCAATCCCGCCTGGTTAACCGCGCGGATCGCCCCGAGCGCCATCACCGTGCTGGAGCAGAGGATGGCCGTCGGCCGTTCCGGCAGTTGCAGGAACCGTTCCATCGCCAGCAGGCCCTGTTCGTCTGTCATCAGCGCGTGGCTCATGCAGTCCTCCTCGAGCGTGAGGCCGCGTTCGGCAAGGGCTGAGATGACGCCGTTCCTTCTGCGGATGGCGAAATCGAGATGCATCGGTCCGTTCATCAAGGCAAAACGCGTATGGCCGAGCTGCAGCAAGAGCCGCGTCGCGTCGTAGAAGGCCCCTTCATTGTCGATATCGAGATAGGGATAATCCGGCTCCGCGCCGAAGGAGCGGCCGTGCACGACATAGGGCATGGAGAGCGATTTCAGCATGGCGAGCCTCGGGTCGTGACCGCGCATATAGGCGATGAACAGCGCGTCGACATTGCCGCTGATCGCAAGCCGCCGGAGCGCCGCCACCTCGTCATCCGGATCGGAAGGCATGATGACGAAATGAAAATCGTGGCGCACGGCCTCCTCGCCGAGTCCGGCCAGAAATTCGCCGAAATGCACATCGGACTGATGGCCAGGCGCCGTCGGCATGACGAGGCCGATCGAGCCTGCCTTGCCGGTCGCAAGCCGCTGGGCAGCCTTGTTCGGCCGGTACCCGGTTTCTTTGACGGCCTGAAGCACGCGCTCCCGGGTCGCTTCGTTGACCTCGGGATAGCCGTTGAGCGCCCGGCTTACCGTCGTCTGCGAAAGCCCAAGCAATTCCGATAGCTGTTTGAGATTCACCTGCTATGCTTCCTCCCGGCCCGCCGTCAGCCGCTCTAAAAGGCCTCCTGCCTCCAAATGGCGTCCAAAGCGCTTTTAATTATGTATCATCTCGCGCGCTTGACTCAAGAAAAATCGCTCCATATTTCCCCGGTAGGCGCCGCTGCGCCGCGATATTCCCCCAGCTCACAGGGGATTTTCGTGAAATGACTTGACTCCGTTCCACTGAAAGTGAAATGAGTTGGGTGTCAAAGCGCTTTGAAATTTCTTTTTGCGAGGAATTCGGCGCGGTTGGGATTGTGATGGGAGGTTGATCACATGAAAAAGTCATTTTTGATGGGCGTTGCCGTTGCGGCGCTGTTTGCCGGTGCTGCGTCCGCGGCCGATCTGAAATTTGCCCCGGGACAGGATTCCAAGTTCAACTGGAAGAGCTATGACGAATTCAAGGCCGCGCACGCGGATCTGAAGGGTCAGCCGCTGACGATCTTCGGGCCGTGGCGCGGCGAGGACGAGGCGTTCTTCAGGAGCGTTCTCGCCTATTTCACCGAAGCGACCGGCATCGACGCGAAATACTCCTCTTCGGAAAACTACGAACAGCAGATTGTCATCGACACGCAGGCGGGCTCGCCGCCGAACATCGCCGTTCTGCCGCAGCCGGGCCTTCTGGCCGATCTCGCCGGCAAGGGCTTCCTGACGCCGCTCGGCGACGACAATTCCAAGTGGATCAAGGACAATTACGGCGCCGGCGACAGCTGGGTCGGTTACGGCACCTACAAGGGCAAGGACGGCAAGGAAGCCTTCTACGCCTTCCCTTACAAGGCTGACGTCAAGTCGCTTGTCTGGTATGTGCCGGAGAACTTCGAGGAAGCTGGTTACAAGATCCCGACGACCATGGAAGAGTTGCATGCCCTGACCGATCAGATCGTCAAGGACGGCGGCGTTCCCTGGTGCATCGGTCTCGGTTCCGGCGGCGCCACCGGCTGGCCGGCGACCGACTGGGTCGAAGACATCATGCTGCGTACCCAGCCGCCGGAAGCCTACGACAAGTGGACGACCAACGAGCTGAAGTTCACCGATCCGGCCGTCGTTGCCGCGATCGACGAGTTCGGCAAGTTCGCCAAGAACGAGAAATACGTCGATGGCGGAGTCGCGGCCGTGGCTTCGACCGATTTCCGCGACAGCCCGAAGGGCCTCTTCGCCGTTCCGCCGAAGTGCTACATGCACCATCAGGCCTCGTTCATCCCGTCCTTCTTCCCCGAAGGCACGAAGCTCGGCCAGGATGCCGACTTCTTCTATATGCCGACCTACGCCTCGCATGCCGACCTCGGCAAGCCGGTTCTCGGCGCCGGCACGCTCGTCTCGATCACCAAGGATTCGAAGGCGGCCCGTGCCTTCATCGACTTCCTGAAGACCCCGATCGCGCATGAGGTCTGGATGGCGCAGTCGAGCTTCCTGACGCCGTACAAGGGCGTCAGCACCGACGCCTATGCCAATCCGCAGATGAAGAAGGAAGGCGAGATCCTGACGTCCGCCACCACCTTCCGCTTTGACGGTTCCGACCTGATGCCGGGCAAAATCGGCGCCGGCGCCTTCTGGACGGGCATGGTCGATTTCGTCGGCGGCAAGTCCGCAGAAGAAGCTGCCGGCGAAATCCAGAGCGCCTGGGACGGCATCAAGTAATCGTTCAGATATGCCGCCGGTTTGCCGGCGGCATGGCCTGCATGACTGGCCGGGTTCGCAAAGAGCCCGGCCATCGCGGGTATATTGTGACTAAGCATATTGCCGGTGACCGGCCTTGACCCGTCAGAATGAAAACCGGCCGGAATAAGATCAGGGGAAGCAGGGGAGGGACGTAATGCTGTTGCAGATAGTGTCCGCTTTGGGCGTCGTGGTCGCCGCCGTTGTCGCGTGCTCGGCCTATTTCTATTTTTCGAACAAGATCCTGGACTTCGCTCTCCCGGTCAAGGATGGCGACATCCGCGCCGCCTCGCGCAATCTCAACCGGCGCGCGGTCATCCGGCCATGGCTGTTTCTCGGCCCGGCGCTCTTCCTGCTTTTCGTCTATCTCGTCTACCCCGTCGTCGCCACCTTCATTCTCTCCTTCTACGACCGCACCGGCCAGCAATTCGTCGGCGTGGCCAATTACAAATGGGCGATCGGGGACCGCGAATTCCGCCAGTCGATCTTCAACAACATCCTCTGGCTCGCCGTCGTGCCGGCCGCCTGCACCTTCTTCGGCCTGGTCATCGCCGTGATGACCGACCGCATCTGGTGGGGCAATATCGCCAAGAGCATCGTCTTCATGCCGATGGCGATCTCTTTCGTCGGCGCCTCGGTCATCTGGAAATTCATCTATGAATATCGCGGCGGTAACGACGTCCAGATCGGCCTGTTGAACGCCATCGTCCAGTTGTTCGGCGGCACGCCCGAAGTCTGGATCTCGGTTCCCTTCTGGAACAATTTCTTCTTGATGATCATCCTGATCTGGATCCAGACCGGTTTTGCCATGGTTATCCTGTCGGCGGCGCTACGCGGCATCCCCGAGGAGACGATCGAGGCCGCCGTCATCGACGGCGCCAATGGCTGGCAGATCTTCTGGCGCATCATGGTGCCGCAGGTCTGGGGCACCATCGCCGTCGTCTGGACGACGATCACCATCCTCGTCCTCAAGGTCTTCGACATCGTGCTGACCATGACCAACGGCCAGTGGCAGACGATGGTGCTGGCGAACCTGATGTTCAACTGGCTGTTCCGCGGCGGCGGCGATTCCGGCCGAAGCGCCGTCATCGCCATCATCATCATGCTCGCCGTCACGCCGATCATGATCTGGAACGTGCGCCGCGCCAACCGCGAACTGAAGGGCCATTGAGATGACCGCTGTCGGAAGCTACTTCAAGATCGGCCCCGCCCGTCTCTTCGTTCACCTTGCCGTTCTGCTGATCGTCATCATCTGGCTGATCCCGACGCTCGGCATCTTCGTCAGCGCGCTGCGCGACAAGGACCAGATCGTCGTCTCCGGCTGGTGGACGGCCTTTGCCGGCTCGACCCAGACCATCGCCGTCCGCCTGGGCACGCCGGATCAGCAACAGCAGGAAGGCGCCACTTACGTCATTTCAGGCAATGTACTGGAAGGGCAGACCGGCCGCTCCGTAAAGGCCTTCGGCAACCGCGTACAGCAGCCGGCCGCTTTTGAAGCCGGCGAGACCGCCGATCTCGGCGATGGCGAGAGCCTGCAGATCAACAGCGACGGCAGCTATCGCTACATGAAGAACACGGCCTTTTCGCCTGACGAGCGGCCGCGGCGCATGTACGTGTCCGTCTCCGCGCCACCGGAGTTCACGCTGCAGAACTACAAGACGGTTCTGACCGGCGAAGGCATCGGTCAGTCCTTCATCAATTCGCTGACGGTGACGATCCCGGCAACGATCATCCCGATCCTGATTGCCGCTTTTGCCGCCTATGCCTTGAGCTGGATGGAGTTTCCCGGCCGCGGGCTGCTGATTGCGCTCGTCGTCGGCCTCATCGTCGTGCCGCTGCAGATGTCCCTGATTCCGCTGCTTCGCCTCTACAACGAGATCGGCAATATGCTCGGCCAGCCGTCGAAGACCTATCCCGGTATCTGGTTCGCGCATACCGCCTTCGGCATGCCGCTGGCCATTTTTCTTCTGCGGGCCTATATCGCCGGCCTGCCGAAGGAGATCATCGAATCCGCCCGCGTCGACGGCGCAAGCGACTTCGAGATCTTCGTTCGTATCGTTTTGCCCTTGTCCTTCCCGGCACTCGCCTCCTTCGCCATTTTCCAGTTCCTGTGGGTATGGAACGACCTGCTCGTCGCCATGGTCTTCCTCGGCACCGACCAGGATCACCTCGTGCTGACCGGCAGGCTGAACGCGCTGCTCGGCTCGCGCGGCGGCAATTGGGAGATTTTGACGGCGTCGGCCTTCGTCACTATCGTCGTGCCGCTGCTGGTCTTCTTCGGACTGCAGCGTTATCTGGTGCGTGGTCTGCTGGCGGGTTCGGTCAAGGGCGGCTGACAATCCCCCGAAATGTGACGAACAGGATATCTCATGAACGTGGCTTCCCAATCGATCTTGACCGCCGACAAGGACTGGTGGCGCGGCGCGGTGATCTATCAGATCTATCCGCGTTCCTACCAGGATTCGAACGGCGACGGCATCGGCGACCTCAAGGGCATCACCGCCCGCCTGCCGCATGTGGCAAGCCTCGGCGTCGACGCGATCTGGATCTCGCCGTTTTTCACCTCGCCGATGCGCGATTTCGGTTACGACGTTTCCGATTACGAGAATGTCGATTCGATCTTCGGCACGCTGGTGGATTTCGATACGATGATCTCAGAAGCCCATCGCCTCGGCGTCCGGGTGATGATCGACCTCGTCATCTCCCACAGCTCCGACCAGCACCCCTGGTTCGTGCAGAGCCGTTCCAGCAAGACCAATGCCAAGGCCGACTGGTATGTCTGGGCCGACGCCAAACCCGACGGCTCGCCGCCGAACAACTGGCTGTCGATCTTCGGCGGTTCCGCATGGGCGTGGGATCCGACGCGCATGCAATATTACCTGCACAATTTCCTGACCTCGCAGCCGGATATGAACCTGCATAATCCGGAAGTGCAGGACCGTCTGCTCGATGTCGTGCGCTTCTGGCTCAACCGCGGCGTCGACGGCTTCCGCCTCGACACCATCAATTTCTATTTCCACGACCCGCTCTTGCGCGACAATCCGGCGCTCGCACCCGAGCGGCGCAACGCATCGACGGCGCCTGCGGTCAATCCTTATAATTTCCAGGAGCATATCTACGACAAGAACCGGCCGGAGAACCTTGCCTTCCTGAAGCGCTTTCGTGCGGTGCTTGAGGAATTCCCGGCGATCGCCGCCGTCGGCGAGGTGGGCGACAGCCAGCGCGGCCTCGAAATCGTCGGCGAATATACCTCCGGCAACGACAAGATGCACATGTGTTATGCCTTCGAATTCCTGGCGCCCGATCCGCTGACGCCGGAGCGCGTCGAGGAGGTGATGGAGGATTTCGAAGCTGCCGCCCCCGATGGCTGGGCCTGCTGGGCCTTCTCCAATCACGACGTCATGCGTCACGTCAGCCGCTGGGGTGGGCTGGTCGCCGATCACGACGCCTTCGCCAAGCTCTATGCCTCGCTGCTCTTGACGCTACGCGGTTCCGTCTGCCTCTATCAGGGCGAGGAACTGGCTCTGACGGAAGCCGATCTCGCCTATCAGGATCTGCAGGATCCCTATGGCATCCAGTTCTGGCCGGAGTTCAAGGGCCGCGACGGCTGCCGTACGCCGATGGTCTGGGACAGCCACGTCGCCCAGGGCGGTTTTTCAACCGTCAAGCCCTGGCTGCCGGTGCCGGTTGAGCACATCCTGCGCGCCGTCAACATCCAGCAGGGCGACGAGACTTCGGTGCTCGAGCACTATCGCCGCTTCATTGCCTTCCGCAAGCTGCACCCGGCCTTTGCCAAGGGTGAGATCGAATTCGAGGAGGCGCAGGGCGACAGCCTGGTCTTCACCCGCGAATACGCCGATGAGAAGCTGCTCTGCGTCTTCAACATGAGCCCGGCCGAGACCGGCGTCACTCTGCCTGCGGGAGAATGGCAGGCATTGACGGGGCATGGCTTTACCAGCAACAACTATGGCGACAAGATCGATATTCCGGCCTGGGGGGCGTATTTCGCCCGTCTCGCCTAAGGATCAGGAGGGGAGTGACAAATGACTGGACTGACACTGAAGGACATCCGCAAATCCTACGGTTCCGTGGATGTTCTCCATGGTATCGACCTCGATATCAAGCAGGGCGAATTCATCGTCTTCGTCGGTCCGTCCGGCTGCGGCAAGTCCACGCTTCTGCGCATGATCGCCGGTCTCGAGGCGATTACCGGCGGCGAGATGTATATTGACGGCCAGCTCGTCAATGACGTGCCGCCGTCGAAGCGCGGCATCGCCATGGTCTTCCAGTCCTACGCGCTCTATCCTCACATGACCGTCTACGACAATATGGCCTTCGGCATGAAGATCGCCGGCGAAAGCAAGCAGGAGATCGACCGCCGCGTCCGCGCGGCGGCCGAGAGCCTGCAGTTGAGCAAATATCTCGACCGCCTGCCGAAGGCGCTCTCCGGCGGCCAGCGCCAGCGCGTGGCGATCGGCCGCGCCATCTGCCGCGATCCGAAGGTCTTCCTGTTCGACGAGCCGCTGTCCAACCTCGATGCCGCGCTGCGCGTCGCCACCCGTATTGAAATTGCCCGTCTCAACGAGCAGATGGCCGATACGACGATGATCTACGTCACCCACGATCAGGTCGAGGCGATGACGCTCGCCGACCGCATCGTCGTCCTGTCGGCCGGCAATATCGAGCAGGTCGGCGCGCCGCTGGAGCTCTACGAACGCCCGGCTAACCTCTTCGTTGCGAAATTCATCGGCTCGCCCGCCATGAACATCATTCCCGCGACGATCGCCGGGACCGGCAGCCAGACGACCGTGACGCTGACCGGCGGCATGTCGGTGACATTAGACGTGGCGACCGATGCCTCCGAGAAGGGCAAGCAGGCGAGCTTCGGCGTCCGTCCCGAAGATCTGAGGATCGCCGACGGCGCCGACTATGTTTTCGAGGGCGAGGTCTCGATCGTCGAAGCGCTCGGTGAGGTGACGCTGCTTTACATCGAAGGCCTGGTCCCCGGCGAGCCGATCGTCGTCAAGCTGCCCGGCATTTATGATGTCCATAAGGGCCAGAGGATGCGCTTTGCCGCCGACCGGCAGAAGCTGCATCTTTTCGATGCGAGCGGCCACACCTACCGGAAATGAGATCGCCATTTTTGGGGTAATCATCCCCAGAATTATACTTGGCGGACCGAATTCTCACGTTCTGTTAAAGATCGGCTGCTACTTTTTCCTCGTCAATTTATGAGGGGGATAAGCAAGTGGCCGCTTCCAATCCGTCACAGCCAAGATCTCATTTCCTGAGCAAGGAAGAATCCTTCATGTATGACCGCGAGGCGCGGTTCAAAATGGAGGACACAATGAACGCCGCGCGCATCGAATATACGGAAAAGGGCGTCATGCACGCGGCTTCGCGCCGCTGCGATATTGTCCGTATCTCGATGAGCAGCGCGACTCTCGCAATCCTGACCCAGTTCAGCCTGCCGAAGCAGTTCTATCTGGATATTCCGGATGCCCGCATTACCAAGGTCGGCTGCCTGCTGATGAAGGTCAACGCCAACAATACGATCGAGGTTCGCTTCCTGCGCCTGCTGACGCAGAAGGAGCTGAACAAGATCTTCGTCTACAGCACGCACCCCGCGCACAAGGATTACGTCCTCGATATCCGCGCCTGACGGATAGTCTCGGACCGGTCATAGAAAAACCCGCGGGACGCTTCAGGCGCCCCGCGGGTTTTGTTTATTCAAACTGATTTGCGCTCAGTGGAAGAGCACGCTGGCGCCCTGATCGGAAGCGCCGACGGCGCGGCGGAAAGGTGCAAAGAGTTCACGGCCCATGCCGAATTCATTGTCGGAGAGATCGATGCTCACCGGCTCGCGCTCGGCCATGTCGGCTGCGTCGACCAGCACTTCGAGCGTGCCCTTGATCGCGTCGAGGCGAATGATGTCGCCGTCCCGGATGCGGGCGATCGGGCCGCCATCGACCGCTTCCGGCGTGACGTGGATCGCCGCCGGCACCTTGCCGGATGCGCCGGACATGCGCCCGTCGGTCAGGAGCGCCACGCGGAAGCCGCGGTCCTGCAGCACGCCGAGCGGCGGCGTCAGCTTGTGCAGCTCCGGCATGCCGTTCGCCTTCGGCCCCTGGAAGCGAACGACGGCAACGAAATCGCGGTTGAGCTTGCCTTCCTTGAAGGCGTCCTGCAGTTCCTGCTGGCTGTGAAAGACGATCGCCGGCGCCTCGATGATATGGCGCTCCGGCTTGACGGCCGAGATTTTGATGACCGCCTTGCCGAGATTGCCGCGCAGCATCTTCAGCCCGCCATTCGCCTGGAACGGCGTCTCGATGCTCGAAAGCACCTTCGGATCGTGGCTCTTATCCGGCGACGGTTCGCGCAGCACCGTGCGGTTCTCGCTGAGCCGGGCATCGACCGTATAGGCTTCAAGGCCCTGGCCGAAGACGGTTCTGACGTCGTCATGCACCAGCCCGTGCTTCAGGAGTTCCTTGATGAGGAAACCCATGCCGCCGGCCGCCTGGAAATGATTCACGTCGGCAAGCCCGTTCGGATAGACGCGGGCAAGCAGCGGCACGATTTCCGAGAGTTCGGCGATGTCCTGCCAGGTGAGCTGGATGCCGGCTGCCCGCGCCATGGCGACGAGGTGCAGCGTGTGGTTGGTCGAGCCGCCGGTCGCATGCAGGCCGACGACGCCGTTGACGATCGAGCGCTCGTCGATCATCTCGCCGGCCGGCGTGAATTCGTTGCCGAGCGCGGTGATCGCTAAGGCTCGCTTGGCGGCTTCGCGCGTCAGCGCTTCCCGCAGCGGCGTACCGGGATTGATGAAGGAGGAGCCCGGCATGTGGAAGCCCATGATCTCCATCAGCATCTGGTTCGAGTTGGCCGTGCCGTAGAAGGTGCAGGTGCCGGGCCCGTGATAGGATTTCGATTCCGCCTCCAGGAGCTCGGCGCGCCCGACCTTGCCCTCGGCAAAGAGCTGGCGCACGCGCGACTTCTCGTCGTTCGGCAGGCCTGTCGTCATCGGCCCGGCGGGAACGAAGATCGACGGAAGATGTCCGAACGAAAGTGCGGCGATGACGAGGCCCGGCACGATCTTGTCGCAGACGCCGAGGAAGAGAGCGGCATCGAACATATTGTGCGACAGGCCGACGCCTGCGGCCATGGCGATCAGGTCGCGCGAGAAGAGCGACAGCTCCATGCCCGGCTGCCCCTGGGTGACGCCGTCGCACATGGCGGGCACGCCGCCGGCGACCTGGGCGACGCCGCCGGCCTCGGCGGCCGCCTCACGGATGATCGCCGGATAGGTCTCGAACGGCTGGTGGGCCGAGAGCATGTCGTTATAGGCGGTGATGATGCCGAGATTGGGGATGCGATCGCCGGCGAGCGCGTCTTTATCGGCGGGGGAACAGATCGCGAAGCCGTGGGCGAGGTTGGCACAGCCGAGCACCGAACGCTGCACACCGTTGGAAGCCGCGGCGCGCAGGCGTTCCAGGTAGCGCTCGCGGGTCGGCTTCGAGCGTTCGACGATACGATCGGTGATCGCAGAAATGCGTGCATGAGCGGACATGGAAAATCCCTGCCTTGTTCGTTGTCTCTATCTCTTTCGGCGGCTCCGGCATGAAATCCGGATCCGGGTCTGGGGCCGATCAGGGAGCCCAGTAGATCTCGACCGGGGAAGTGGCCCGGCGCAGAACGGCGCGGATCGGCATTTCTGCCTCGTCACCGCTGCCTTCCGCCTTGGCGAGAACGTCTTTTTTGCCTTCGCCCTCGATATGGAGAACCAGCAGTCCGGCATCCTGAAGACTCGAGAAGGTGAAAGTCAGGCGCGGCTCGCCGGCTCCTTCTGCCTCCATGGTGATGACGCCGCGCGGCGTCGAGGCATCGAGCGCCTCGGCAAGATTGCTGCCGCCGGGAAAGAACGAGGCCGTGTGGCCGTCGCCGCCCATGCCGAGGATGACGACGTCGAAGGGGATGCCGATCTCGGCGCTTTTTTCCGTTGCCAGCCTTGCGGCCTCCTCGACCGAGGCTGCCGGCTGGTAGAGCGGCACGAACCGCGCCGCCTTTGCCTTGTTCTGCAAGAGATTGGCATCGACCAGCAGATGGTTCGAGCGGGTATTGTCGGCCGGCACGAAGCGTTCGTCAACCAGCGTGATCGTCACCTTGTCCCAGGCGATGTCGCGCGTCGACAGCGCCTGGAAGAAGGCCTTTGGCGTCGAGCCGCCGGAAACGGCTATGGAGGCGGCGCCGCGGGCGGCGATTGCTGCCGAAAGCCTCTCGGCGACCGTGTCGGCGAGGCTGCCGGCGAGTTCAGCGGCACTGGCGAAGGAATGCAGGGTCGATGCCATCGATATCGTCCTAGATGTCGTCATGCCAGGTGCGGCCGTCGCGCTCGATCAGCGCGATGGCCTGGCTCGGGCCCCAGGTGCCGGCCGTATAGCCCTGCACCTGCTGGCCGGTCGTTTCCCAACCTTTCAGGATCGGGTCGACCCATTTCCATGCCGCTTCGACCTCGTCTCGGCGCATGAACAATGTCTGGTTGGAGCGGATCACGTCCATCAGCAGACGCTCGTAGGCGTCGGGATTGCGGACATTGAAGGCCTGGGCGAAGCTCATGTCGAGCGAGACATTGCGTAGCCGCATACCGCCCGGACCCGGATCCTTGATCATCAGCGACTGCTTGACGCCCTCATCCGGCTGCAGGCGGATGATCAACTGGTTGGCGACGATGCGTCCGGCCGCCTGGTCGAAGATCGCATGCGGGATTGGCTTGAAGGTGATGACGATCTCGGACATGCGTCCGGTCAGCCGCTTGCCGGTTCTGATATAGAAGGGAACGCCCGCCCAGCGCCAGTTATTGATCTCGGCCTTGATGGCGACGAAAGTCTCGGTGTTCGAGACGCCGCCTTCCAGCTCTTCGAGATAACCCTTGACGGGGCCGCTGCCCGAAGCGCCGGCGCGATACTGGCCGCGCACCGTCGCCTGCTCGACATTGGAGGCATCGAGCGGCTTCAGGGCGCGCAGCACCTTCAGCTTCTCGTCGCGAACGGCTTCCGAATCCATCGACGAGGGTACTTCCATCGCCGTCAGGCAGAGCAGCTGCAGAATGTGGTTCTGCACCATGTCGCGCAGCGCGCCGGCCGTATCGTAATAGCCGGCGCGACCTTCGAGGCCGACCGATTCCGCCACGGTGATCTGCACATGATCGATGTAGTTGGCGTTCCACAGCGGCTCGTAAAGCGCATTGGCAAAACGCAGCGCCATTAGGTTCTGCACCGTCTCCTTGCCGAGATAGTGGTCGATGCGGAAGATCTGCTCTTCCTTGAAGACGCGGCCAATCGTGTCGTTGAGCTGCAGCGCCGAGGCGAGATCGCGGCCGATCGGCTTTTCGACGACGATGCGGGTCGACTTGGTGATCAGCTTGTGATCATGGATCTTTTGCGAAATGTCGCCGAAGATGCCGGGCGCGACCGCCAGATAGAAGGCGCGCACCCGGTCCCTGCTTTCATCAAGCAGCTTCTTCAACTGATCCCAGCCGGTATCCGTGCGGGCGTCGACGGAGACGTAGTAGAGGCGAGCGCAGAACTTCTCCACCTCCGCTTCGTCATATTCGCCCTTCTTCAGGTGTTCCTTCAGCGCGTCCTTGGCGAACTTGCGATATTCCTCGTGCGAAAGCGGGCTGCGCGAGGCGCCGATGATGCGGGTCGGTTCCGTGAACTGCCCCTCAATCTGGCGATGGTAGAGCGCAGGCAAAAGCTTCCGCTCGGCAAGGTCGCCGCTGCCGCCGAAGACGACATAATCAAAAGGCTCAACGGGAATGATCTGGCTGCTCATGAGCTTGTCTCTCAATCAGGCTGGTTGGCGGCCCTTTTAATCTAATCGATTTAAAAAAGCCAGTGTGCAGTGCAATGAATCTGTCAGGCACCGGTTTTAGAGCGAATTCCCGGAAGAGGAAATCCGCAATCGGACTAAAACTTGTCGCGAAGCGCAAACCACGACAAGGCGAGGAAAAGCAACGGCGCCCGCATTCTGGCTCCGCCGGGAAAAGCGGGAATATCGAGCGATTTGAACAGATCGAGATCGCCGGTTTTGCCAAGCACCGTTTCCGCATAGAGCTTGCCACAGTAGTTTGACAGCATGACGCCATGGCCGGAATAACCGCCGATCGAAGTGACGCCGGGCATCACTTCGCGCACAAAAAGCTGGCGCGGCATGGTGATGCCGACGCTGCCGCCCCAGGCATGGGTGATCTCGATGTCTTTCAGAGCGGGATAGATTTCGCCGATCTGCCGGCGGATATGCTGCGAAATGTCCCGCGGATTGTCCGCGGTATAGGCCTCGCGCCCACCGAACAGCAGGCGGCTTTCGAATTTACGGAAATAACGCACGACGAAGCGCGAATCGGCGACGGCCTCGCCGCCCGGCAGCACATCGGGATAGCCGTCGAGCGGAACGGTGGCGCCGATGAAGGAGCGGATCGGCATGACATGGCTTGCCGTCACCGGCTCCAGATTGCCGATATGGCCGTTGCAGGCGATCAGCGCCCGGTCGGCGGTGATCGTGCCCTTTTCGGTTTCGATCGTCACCTTGCCGCCGCTTTGGCGTATCGCCTTTGCCGGGGTCATCTCGAAGATGGAAGCGCCGGCATTGGCGGTCACCCGCGCCAGCCCGATGAGCAGCTTCAGCGGATGAATATGGCCGGTGCCGACATCGCGCACGCCGCAGCGGAAACGCTTCGAGCCGAGCCGCTCCTGTGTTTCCTTCTCATCCATGAAGCTCAAATGCGGATAGTCGTAACGCTCAGCGGCGATTTCGGCATTCTCACGATAGTCGCGTTCGTAGCTTGCCTTGTGCGCGACGTTGAGCTGGCCGGGCACATAATCGATCTCGATCTGATGTTCCCGGGCGAATTCGAGAAGATGGCGCTTGGCCGCCTCGGCGACATCGAACAGCGCTTTCGAGCGTTCGTAGCCGATCTTTTCCTCAAGCTCTTCCGGCCACCATCGCTGGCCGGTGCCGAGCTGGCCGCCATTGCGTCCGGACGCTCCGTCTCCGAAGCGCCAAGCCTCGATCAGCACCACCGAAACGTCTGACTTGGCGAGGTTGTAGGCGGCCTGCAGGCCGGTATAGCCGCCGCCGACAATGGCGACGTCGCATGTCCTCGAACCGTCGAGAGCGGCGTAGGTCGGCCGCTCCCCGACACTTGCCTGATACCAGGATAGCCCGGGCGCAATCGGGCTCTGCCACATCGCCTGCGATGCCATGATATCGCTCACACGTTGAGCAGAAGAAACTCCCGCTCCCAGGGACTGATCACCTGCATGAAGGTCTCGAATTCGCCGCGCTTGACACCGGCGTAAAGGCCGATGAACTGCTTGCCGAACACCTCTTCGAAGGCGGGCTCGTCCTCCATCAGCGCCACGGCTTCCAGCAGGCCGCGCGGCAGATCGATCGAGCCCTCATTGGCCGAATCCTCCGTCGGCGCCGTCGGCTCGATCTGCCTCATGATGCCGAGCAGGCCGGCGGCAAGCGAGGCGGCGAGCGCGAGATAGGGATTGGCATCCGAGCTCGGCAGCCGGTTTTCCACCCGCCGCGCCTGCGGATCGGAAACCGGGACGCGGAAGGCGGTCGTCCGGTTGTCGTAGCCCCAGGCATTGTTGACCGGGCAGGACATGTCGGGCTGCAGGCGCCGATAGGAATTCACATAGGGCGCCAGCATCGCCATCGCGCTCGGCACGAATTTCTGCATGCCGCCGATGAAATGGAAGAATTCCTTCGACGCCGATCCGTCCGCATTGGAGAAGACGTTCCTGCCGGTCTCGACATTGACTACCGACTGGTGGATGTGCATCGCCGAGCCCGGCTGTCCCTGCATCGGCTTGGCCATGAAGGTCGCGTAGATGTCGTGTTTCAGCGCCGCTTCCCGGATCGTGCGCTTGAACAGGAACACCTGGTCGGCAAGCTCGATCGGATTGCCGTGGCGCAGGTTGATCTCGAGCTGCGCCGGCCCTTCCTCGTGGATCAGCGTATCGATCTCCAGCCCCTGCTTTTCGGAAAAATGGTAGATGTCATCGATCAGTTCGTCGAATTCGTTGATGCCGGCGATCGAATAGCCCTGGCCGCCGAGGATGGAGCGGCCGGACCGGCCTTTCGGCGGATGCAGCGGATAGTCGGGGTCGTCATTCTTGGCGACGAGATAGAACTCGATCTCCGGCGCCACGATCGGCTTCCAGCCGCGGTCGTGATAGAGGCTCATGATCCGCTTCAAGACGTTGCGTGGCGTATAGGGCACTTCACCCCCGTCCGAATCGACGATGTCGCAGATCACCTGGGCCGTCGGATCGCTTTCCCAGGGCACGACCGAGAGCGTGGACAGATCCGGCATCAGCTTCAGGTCGCTGTCGCGCGGCTCGTATCGGAAGCTTTCCGTCTCCTCCGGATACTCGCCGGAAATCGTATGCCGGTAGATCGCCGAAGGCAGGGCCAGCGAGGTGTTCGAGGTGAATTTGGAACTCGGCATCATCTTGCCGCGCGGCACGCCGGCAAGGTCCGGCGTGATGCATTCGATGTCTTCGATGCCCCTGGCCCTCAGCCACTGCGCTGCTTCCTTCCAGTTCGCAACGCCGCGCAGGGATCCGGGGTCCGGAGGTGTTTTGGTCGAGGCGGGTACGTTTCTGGCAGGCTTCAGCGTCGTCTTTTTTGGGGACATGACACACCGGTTTGGTTGATCGTGGCGCCATCATAGCCGGAGTTTGCCAATTGGCGAGAGGTTGAGAATGTTGACTTTCACCCTTCGATGGAAAAGAAGACGCCGGTTGGATCGGGGAAAAGAGTTTGCAGCACAAGAGCGACGTCATCGTCATCGGCGCCGGAGCCGCCGGCATGATGGCGGCCATTCGCGCGGGCAAACGCGGCCGCTCGGTCGTGGTCCTCGACCATGCGAAGGCGCCTGGCGAGAAGATCCGCATATCGGGCGGCGGCCGCTGCAATTTCACCAATATCCATGCCGAACCGAAGAATTTCCTGTCCGCCAATCCGCATTTCTGCAAGTCGGCGCTCGCCCGTTTCACGCCCGCCGATTTCATCGCGATGGTCGACCGACACGGCATTGCCTGGCACGAAAAGACGCTCGGCCAGCTTTTCTGCGACGACAGCGCCAAGGACGTCATCCGCATGCTGCTCGATGAGATGGGCGCGGCCGGCGCGGCGCTGCATCTCGGCACCGAAATATCCGGCGTCGAACGGAGGGAGGCGGACTTCCGCGTCTCCACGGGCGAAGGCGTCTTCGAGGCATCCTCTCTCATCGTGGCAACCGGTGGTAAATCGATCCCGAAGATGGGCGCCACCGGCTTTGCCTATCGCCTTGCCGAGCAGTTCGGCCTGGCCGTGCTCGAAACCCGCCCCGGCCTCGTGCCGCTGACGCTCGATCCCGGCCTGCTCGCAAGCATTGCGCCGCTTGCCGGCATTTCGGCTCCGGCCGAAATCCGCCATGGCCGCACCGCCTTCCGCGAAGCGCTGCTGTTTACCCATCGGGGCTTAAGCGGCCCCGCCATCCTGCAGATCTCCTCCTACTGGCGGGAGGGCGATGAAATCGTCGTTGCGGTCGAGCCGGATATCGACATATCAGCGCATTTGAAGGCGGCAAAGCAGCTGAATGGCCGCCAGTCGGCGCAGACAGCTCTCGGCGATATCCTGCCGAAGCGGCTGGCCCAGTTTCTCGTCGAGCGGGAAAAGATCGCCGGCAACATGGCCGATCTGCCCGACAAGGCGCTGCAGCGGCTGGCCGCCAGCGCCCAGACCTGGATCGTCAAACCGTCCGGCTCAGAAGGTTATCGTACCGCCGAAGTGACGCTCGGCGGCATCGATACGGCAGCGCTCGATTCCCGCAGCATGGAAACAAAGACCGTTCCCGGCCTTTATTTCGTCGGTGAATGCGTCGACGTCACCGGCTGGCTCGGCGGCTATAATTTCCAATGGGCCTGGGCCTCCGGTTTTGCCGCTGGCGAATGCGCATAGAAATATCCGGTATAACGATTCAAGACTTCTTAAGAGAGGTGCGCCATCCTGTCTCAATTGCCGGCTCACAAAGCTTTCCCCAAATTAAGCTTTACCGGCAGGCCTTTTTGTTGGACTGTTGTGTCATAAGAGTGAGGTTTCGAGCATGAATAGAAACGCACGACGCGCCCGCGCCATCGCAATCGCCCAGACAAAACCCGACGCCCGCACGACCACCCTGCGATATCTGATGCTTGCAGCCGGCGCGACTGCCGCCAGCCTGGCGCTGCTGCTCGCCCACCTCATCTGATCCTGCCCGCCCGTCTGAAAGCAAACTTGCCGGCTCCCGATCGCGACACTGCGGCCGCGCGGCGTATAATTTGCAATTATTTCACCATCTTGGCTTAAGTCACCATTACCGCTTATCTGAAAATTAATATCTAATCTGACACAATCGCCGCGATTATTTGGGCGTTTCCAAGTCTGCTTGGAACATGAACCGGCAATGACTGCCGCCTGGCCTCCAGGTTCCCCGATGGAAATAGAATAGTTCGATGTGCACTCGGCTGGCGCGCCTTATGGCTGCCCGCGGGAGGAGTAGTGTATGAAAGGCCCGGAACGCCATGTTGATTGACAAGATTCTTTCCCGTTTCAGGATCAAGACCAAGGTTTTGATCTTCGTTCTGCCCTTTGTCGTTACCATTTCGGCGGTGGGCTTGACCGGCCTTTACGCATCCGGGCTTCTCCAGGGCCGCATGGAAATATCCAACAGCGTGCTGCAGTCGCTGAGCGGGTTCAAGGATCTCTACGGTTCGATGGACGATTTCCTGCGCATCACGAGCCCGCAGGCGCGCGACAAGCTGCTGTCGGATCTGAAGACCCAGCAGGGCGTGCTCGACCAGACGCTGGATCAGGTCGGAGAAGAGGCCGCCGGCCGTGACAGCCTTGCCGAGGCATCGCGCCGCACCAAGGATATTTCGGGCGTCGTCGACAAGCTCTGGACGCTGCACGAGCAGGAGCAGAAACTGCACGAGCAGATCGACGCAGCGCAGAAGAGCCTGATCAGCACCCGCTTCACGGTCTCCTATCAGGCCGATGAACTGCAGACCGCGCTTCAGCGCGACGAAGGTGCCGCCACCATCACCCTGCGCACGGCCGACCGTCTGCTGAAGGGCGGCGATTTCCTCGGCAGCGTCGCCAGCGGTTACAGCAAGCCGCAGACGCCTGAGGAAAAGATCGCCTACATCAAGGAACAGCTGCCGGAGATCATGAAATCTCAGCGCCTGATCGCCATCTCGGTTCCGACCAACCAAAAGAATGTCATCGACTCGCTGGCTGCGACGATCGACAGCATCAAGACGATCGCTGAGATGCCCAGCCCGACGGAGGAAAACATCACCGAGCTCGGTCGTCTCGTGTCCCGCTTCCGCCAGACCTCGACCTATACGCAGCTGACCGCGACGCAGAAGATGCGTGAGGCGACACAGCGTTTCGCCGAACTTGAAGGCCGCATCGCCCAGACCAATTCCGTCCTTCAGGATACCCGGCGTCTCGAAAACTCCGTCTATGCGCTGCAGATCGTCCTTTCCGATTTCCTCGCCAATTCAAGCAAGGAAAATCTCGTCCGTCTGCAGCAGCAGACCGGCACGCTCGGCAAGGACATGGAGGTGCTGACCACCAGCGCCAAGGGTATGGGCTTTGCCGAAGGCATATCGGACGCGATCAAGCCGGCGCTCGATGCCATCTCCGGCGGCGGTTCGAAGATCGTCGATACGATCGGCGAGCGCGTGACCGCCTATGCCGCGGCGCGACAGGAGCTCGATGGGATCTGGAAGAAGCTCACCGATTTCGCCGAACTGCAGAAGCAGACGGCTGGCACCGAGCGCACCCAGGCAAACAGCATCTCCGTCATGACCACAGGCCTCGGCATCCTTCTGTCGATCCTCGGCGGCATCGCCCTGGTACTGACGCTGCAGCGCCCGATCAGTCAGATCACCGGCGCCATGCGCCACATCGCCGAAGGCGCGCTGGATACCAGCATAACAGGCGAGCAGCGCCACGACGAAATCGGCGACATGGCCCGGGCGCTTGGCATCTTCAAGGAAAATGCCATCTCGAAGATCCGCATCGAGGAACAGAGCGATGAAGAGCGCGCTGCCGCCGAACACGAGCGCCAGCGCAACGATGCCGAAAAGCGCGAGATGGACCGCCAGATCGAATTCGCGGTCAACGCGCTTGCGGCCGGCCTCGAGCGTATGTCGCAGGGCGATATCTCGACGACGATCGAAACGCCCTTCATTGGCCGTCTCGAACAGCTGCGTCAGGATTTCAACGGTTCGATGCTGCGCCTGCAGGCGACGATGAGCCAGATCCGCGACAACGTCGAATTGATCCAGGGCAACGGCAACCAGATGGCCCGGTCGGCCGAGGATCTTTCCAAGCGCACGGAACAGCAGGCCGCTTCGCTCGAAGAGACCGCGGCTGCCGTCGATCAGATCACCGTCACCGTCCGCTCGTCGGCCGAACGCGCCAAGGATGCCGACCAGATCGTCCGCCAGGCCAAGCGCAGCGCCGACGATTCCGCCGTCGTCGTCAGCAATGCGATCGACGCCATGGGCCGCATCGAGGAAGCCTCGCGTCAGATCGAGCAGATCATCGGCGTCATCGACGAGATTGCCTTCCAGACCAATTTGCTGGCGCTCAACGCCGGCATCGAAGCGGCGCGCGCCGGGGAGGCCGGCAAGGGCTTCGCGGTCGTCGCCATGGAAGTCCGCGAACTTGCCCAGCGCTCCGCCGCCGCCGCGCAGGAGATCAAGGGTCTGATCAACAAGTCGACCAACGAGGTCAGCTCCGGCTCGCAATTCGTCCAGGAAACCGGCACGGTGCTTGCGAAGATCAGCGCCCAGATCGTCACGATCAGCCAGCATGTCGAGATGATCGCCCGCGCCAGCCACGACCAGTCCAACGCGCTGCAGAGCGTCAACTCGACGGTCAATCAGATGGACCAGATGACGCAGAAGAACGCCGCCATGGTCGAGGAGACGACCGCTGCCAGCCGCGAACTGGCCGACGAGGCCGACGCGCTGCGCCACCTCATCCAGCAGTTCAAGATCCACGGCGAGGCGGCCGAAGCCCAGGTCTACCGCGCCGCCTGATTGGCGACGCTTCAAACGGCCCGTTTTTCCGGCGCTCGGACCATTGACAAACCCGTCGATATTTTCGGCGGGTTTTGTTTTGTTGATATTGAAGCAAGGAGAAGGCCTTCAGGCATTAGCGATCAGACCAATCGAGGGCGCTCAGTTTAGCAGGCTGTTGATCGTTTCCGGCAGCCAGGCCAAACAGCATTTTTTCGATCTCGTCATGCGGTAGGTTCAAGATCTTGGCTATTTCTGCCTTGGTCATTCGACGCCGCCAGAGGACCAGATTTACGGAAAATTTTCCTTAATGCTTTTCCTTTAATTTAGCCTCGTTGCCGCCGGAGGTTTCGATGCTGCGCCTTTTCTCTACATCTATCGTCCGCCAGATCGTTGCGATCACGCTGTTTCTGCTGGCGATCAGCACGGCCGCCATCGTCGGCGTGACCTATTACAATCTGAGCCGCCATGTGATGGACGGGGCCGTCTCCGACGCCAGGGACGCGACCCGCGCGATGGCCGTCCTCTACGGTGCTGCCGATCAGGCGGCAAAGATCGAGATGAAGGACAATCAGCTCGCAGCCGTCACCGAAGACGCCATTCCGGCCCTTGCCGATCATTCGCTGGTCGACCGCACGGCGCAATCGATTGCAGGCGTAGCGACGATCTTCCAGAAGCAGGGCGGCGACTATGTCCGCATCTCGACCAATCTCAAGAAGGAAAACGGTGAGCGCGCGGTCGGCACCAAGCTCGCCGCCGATCATCCCGCCCAGCCGGTTCTCGCCAAGGGCGAGGCCTATTATGGTCCGGCGCAACTTTTCGGCCGCAACTTCATGACCGGTTATTTCCCGATCAAGAGCGCATCGAACGCCAATGTCGGCCTTCTCTTCATCGGCATCCCGATGGAAGTCTACTACGAACGCCTGAATGAGCTGCAGATGCTGGTTCTCGGCGTCGGCCTCATTGTCATGCTGCTCGTCGGTGTTCTCGCCTATTATACGATCCGCCTGTCGGTGCGGCCTCTGCAGGCGCTGACCGCGAGCGTCCACTCGATCTCCTCGGGTAATCTCGAGGGAGATATTCCATGCGCCGAGAAGCAGAATGAGTTCGGTGAAATCGGCCGGGCCCTGGCGCTCTTCCGCGACAGCGCCCGCGCCAGGCGCGATCTGGAAACGCAGGCGGCCGAACAGCGTGCCTTGAGTGATGCCGAACGCGCCCGCAACGATGCTGACAAGCGCTCGCTCGACAGCCAGATCGATTTTGCCGTCAGCCAGCTTGCAGCCGGTCTCGGGCGCCTGTCCCAGGGTGATGTCTCGCAAACGATCGGCACGCCCTTTATCGGCCGGCTGGAACAACTGCGCGTCGATTTCAACGCATCGCTGCTGCGGCTCCAGGATACGCTCTCCGGCATCCGCGACAGCGCCTCGACGATCCAGCGCAACAGCGGCGCCGTTTCGGCATCGGCCGGTGAGCTGTCGAAGCGCACCGAGGCGCAGGCGGCGAGCCTGGAGGAGACTGCCGCCGCGGTAGAGGAGATTACTGTTACGGTTCGCTCCTCCGCCGAGCGTGCCCGCGAAGCCAACAATGTCGTGGCCGCAACCAAGAAGACGGCCGACAATTCCGGCACCGTGGTCGGCGATGCCGTCGCCGCCATGGAGCGTATCGAAGGAGCCTCGCAGCGGATCGAACAGATCATCGAGGTGATCGACGACATCGCCTTCCAGACCAATCTTCTGGCGCTGAATGCCGGCATCGAGGCGGCGCGGGCCGGCGAGGCCGGCAAGGGCTTTGCCGTCGTCGCCCAGGAAGTCCGCGAGCTCGCCCAACGTTCGGCCGATGCGGCGCGCGAGATCAAGTCACTGATCGAGACGTCGAGCCGTGAGGTGACGGTCGGCTCGGAACTCGTTCAGAAGACCGGCAGCGTTCTTGCCTCGATCAGCCAGGAGATCATCGCGATCAGCGGCCATGTCGAGACCATCGCCACCGCGAGCCGTGATCAGTCGGCCGCGCTGCAAGAAGTCAATGGTTCCGTGAACGCCATGGATCAGATGACCCAGAAGAACGCGTCGATGGTTGCCGAGACGACGCAGGCAAGCCGCCTGCTTGCCGGCGAGGCCGATACGCTGATGGTGCTGATCGAACGCTTCCGCCTTGGCGCCGAGCCCGCCGCCGCTCACCGCGGCGCAAGGAAAGTCGCCTGAGGAACCCGGCCGCGACTGCCGCAGGATTGCGCCGCATCTTTGCGGCGCCTTGCTTTTGACACTGCGCGCTTGAGCATGAGGTCAAGCGAGGTCAGCCAGGCGGCGAAGCGAACGATGCTGCTGTCTCCGAACTCGGCATAGAACCGGTCTTCATCTGCCTTGGAGCCGCTTGGCTTGCCGGAGTGCCGGTATCCGTGGACGCCGGCGATGGTGATCATGTCGATCATGGCGATGTCCTTTCTGTGTTAGACATCGCTTCATTTAGGCTTCAAAGTTCTCTTCATAAACGGGAAGAATCCAGCTATGTTTTTCACCGATGAAAAACGCGAACTGGGATTCCTATCAGCTTTTCCTGCAGGTCGCCCGGCTCGGCGGCTTGACGGGAGCCAGTGCCGCAAGCGGGCTCAGCCCCGCGACCATCGGCCGGCGCATGCTCGATCTCGAACAGGAGGTCGGCCGCGCATTGTTTTCGCGCAGCCAGACGGGATATCGCCTGACTGGGGATGGCCAGGCGCTGCTCGATCACCTTCAGGAGATGGAAGCCGCTGCACGTAAGGTGGAAGCCTGGCGGCAATCGGGTGAGGGCGGCACGACGGTCAGGATCACCGCCGGCACCTGGGTCGCCTGGCTGTTGACGGAGAATTTCGCCGCAATCCGCATGCCGGGCGATGCCTTCGCCATTTCACTCACCATCGGCGAGGCGCGGGCAAGCCTTGCCTATCGCGAGAGCGATATCGGCATTCGTGCCTTCGAGCCGGAGGAGGGCAACCTTGCCGCCCGCCAGCTCGGGGAGGTGGCCTATGCGGTTTATAGCAGGCGCAACGCCGCCGAGCCCGACGAGCGCTGGATAGCGGTCGGCGAGGAGGAGGCGATCTCGGCCTATCTGCGCTGGCCGCATAGCCACGCTGCGGCCCGAATTGTCGCCACCGTCAATCGGCCGCGTTCACTGCCGGACCTGGTGCGCGCCGGCGCCGGCAAAACAGTGCTTCCCTGTTTCGTCGGCGATCTTCATCCTGAATTGCAGCGCCAGGGCGGGGAATTGCCGGAACTGCGTCACCGTCAATGGATCGTCATGAATGCCGAAGACCGGCACCGTCCGGAGATCCGCACTGTCGCCGACCGCATGACCAAGCTCATCCGAAGCTATGCCGATCTCTTCGCCGGCAAGCGACCGAGCCGCGGCTGAGGCCGACGGCGGAAGACTGAAAGGCGCCCGCGCATTCTTTCGAGGCGCGGACGCTGTGATCGAGGGCAGACAGAGCGGTGTGCCCGGGCTGCCGCCTATTTTGTCAGTGCCGGTTGGTGACGACGACCGGGATCAACAGGTCGCCCCAATTGCCGTCGCCGCCGTGGTGACGGGCCGAGCGCACCAGTTCGACCGAAACGCCGGCCTCGACGGCCTTCATGACGGATTGGTTCAGCCGATGCAGGTCATTGGCGAGCATGCGGATCGTCGTCTGCTGATCCTCGCTCATGCTCGATGCCTGCTCCTCGGCCCGTTCCCGGACGCGTGCGATGGATGCCATGATCTTATCCTCCTCTTCTGCTCATTCCGCAGCCGGTTTGAACTGCGCATGTTCGGTTGAATCGTGCATTGCCGTGGTCGAAGACCGGCCGCCGGTGATGGCGAGCGACACGGCGTCGAAATAGCCGGTGCCGACCTCGCGTTGATGCTTGGTGGCGGTATAGCCGTTCGCCTCTGCGGCGAATTCGGCCTGCTGCAGCTCGGAATAGGCCGACATCTGCCGCTGCTTGTAGCCGCGCGCCAGCTCGTACATGCCGTAATTCAGCTGGTGGAAGCCGGCGAGCGTGATGAACTGGAACTTGTAGCCCATCGCGCCGAGTTCGCGCTGGAACTTCGCGATCGTCGCCTCGTCGAGGTTCTTCTTCCAGTTGAACGACGGCGAGCAATTATAGGCAAGCAGCTTGCCGGGATGGACCTTGTGCACACCCTCGGCAAAACGCCGCGCCTGCTCGAGATCCGGCTTGGAGGTCTCGCACCAGATCAGGTCGCAATGCGGTGCATAGGCGACGGCACGGGCGATGCAGGGCTCGATGCCGTTTCTGACCTCGTAGAAGCCTTCGACCGTACGCCCGGCATCATAGTCGACGAAGGGCTGGTCGCGCTCATCGATGTCAGAGGTCAGCAGTTTTGCCGCTTCCGCATCGGTGCGGGCGATGACCAGCGTCGCCACGCCCATGACGTCGGCGGCAAGCCGGGCGGCGTCGAGATTGCGGATATGGGCGGCCGTCGGGATCAGCACCTTACCGCCGAGATGGCCGCATTTCTTCTCCGAAGCGAGCTGGTCCTCGAAATGGACGCCCGCCGCACCCGCCTCGATATAGGCCTTCATGATCTCGAAGGCGTTGAGCGGTCCTCCGAAACCGGCTTCCGCATCGGCAACGATCGGGGCAAACCAGGTCTCGATGGAAAGGCCATTGCCCTCTGCGGTCTCGATCTGATCGGCCCGCTGCAGCGTGCGGTTGATGCGCTTGGCAAGTTCCGGCCCGGCATTGGCGGGATAAAGCGACTGGTCGGGATACATCGCCGATGCGGTATTGGCGTCGGCCGCCACCTGCCAGCCGGAGAGATAGATCGCCTTCAGCCCGGCGCGCACCATCTGCATGGCCTGGTTGCCGGAGAGCGCGCCGAGCGCATTGACGAAGTCTTCCTGGTGAATGAGCTGCCACAAGCGATCCGCCCCCATTTCGGCGAGCGTATGGCTGAGCGCCACCGAGCCTCTGAGCCGCTGCACGTCAGCGGCCGAATAGGGCCTTTCGATACCGTCGAAGCGGCCTGCTGGTGCGTTTCGGACAAGTTTGTAAAAATCGGTCATGCCGCTCTCCTCGCTGAAAACCGTCACTGTGTTGGTGAATGACAAGATTGACAATTTTCTCTGGTATGGCCAGGAAAACCTTTGATTTTGGGATCGGAAAGAGGTTAAGATGACGAGGATTGACAGAGGGGCGCTGTGAATTTGTAAATGTTTGTAAATTGCGCGCTCCTGTTCTTTGTCAAAGGTGTGACATGGCGGAACGGAAAATTTTCGCAGGCCCTAAACTGCGGCGCATCCGCAATGCGCTGGCGCTGACGCAGACCGCCATGGCCGAGGCGCTGGAGATTTCGCCTTCCTACCTGAACCTCATCGAGCGCAACCAGCGGCCGTTGACGGTGCAGCTGCTGCTGAAGCTCGCGGCCGTCTACCGGATCGATCTGGAGGAGTTGCGGGGACAGACCGGCGGCAGCCTCGGTCAGCTGAAGGAGATCTTCGCCGACCCGCTGCTTTCAGGTGAACTGCCCGGTGATCAGGAATTGGTGGAGGTGGCCGAAGCGGCGCCGAATGCCGCGAGCGGCATGATCAAGCTTTATCGCGCCTATCGGGAACAGGCTGCGCGGCTGTCCGATCTGACGGCGCTGATGGCGGCCGAAGGGCATGCGCCCGTTGCCGCCGGCCGGCTGCCGCTGGACGAGCTGCGCGAGACGCTTGAGCGCCGATCGGGCTATTTCGGACGGATCGAGACCGCGGCGGAAGCCTTTGCTGCGACGTTGCCCGGCGGCCTCGATCTGGCGGCGGGGCTGAAGGACTGGCTGCGCGCCGAACGCGGCATTGCGGTGCGCGTCCTGCCGGTGCACGTCATGCCGGATCTGCGCCGCCGTTTCGATCGTCATTCGATGCGGCTTTTCATTTCGGAACGGCTGTCGCCGGCCGATCGGGCGCACGAAATCTCAGTCGAGGTCGCGAGCCTTGCCTTGCTGCCGGCCATCGATGCCGAGCTCGACGATCTCTCGCTTTCTTCCGCCGAGGCGCGCCGCATCGCCCGCTTCGAACTTGCCCGCATTGCGGCCCTGGCGCTGGCAATGCCCTACGAGGCCTTCCTGTCGGCGGCCAAAGCGACGCGTTACGACATCGATATTCTTCGCGCGCGTTTCGGCGTCTCCTTCGGGCATGCGGCAACGCGTCTGACGATGCTGCAGCGACCCGGGGCGGCGGCCATCCCCTTCTTCCTCATCGAGATCGACGCGGCCGGCCACCGGCTGCGGCGAGCCGGCGCGCAGGGCTTTCCGCAGGCCCGTTTCGGCGGCGGCTGTCCGAAGCTCAATTTCCACGCCGCCTTCCTGCAGCCGGGCCAGATTCTCGCCGAGACGGTGGTCATGCCGGATGGCGCATCCTTCCTGACGGTCGCCCGCACCCTGGAGGGGCCGAGCGTCGAATTCGGCGAAAGGATCAGACGCACCGCGATTCTGGTCGGCTGCGACGCCGCTCTTGCAGACGGCGTGGTCTACGGGCAGGCGGCGGCGCTCGATCCGGTTGCGGTCGGCCCGGCCTGTCGTCTTTGCGAGCGGCGCGGCTGCCTTTCCCGCGCCGAGCCGCCGGTCACGCGGCCGCTCGGGCTCGACGAGATGGTGGCGGGCCTCAGCGCCTTCGATTTCCAGTGATCGTGAAATGATTGAAGGCGCATTTTTTTGCGCTTGTGGGGTTAGAAATTCCTTCTTAGTCTGCGGGGCAAAACCAGAGGGAAGAGATGCCCGCGCATGCGGGCTCTTCGAACAAACAGGAGAAGCCATGAGGTCAACCATCGCAACCGTGACGGCCGCAGCCATCGCCGCGCTCTTTGCCGCCGCGCCGGCCGTTGCGCAGGAGCGCGTCGTCAACGTCTACAACTGGTCGGATTATATCGACGACAGCATTCTTGCCGATTTCACCAAGGAAACCGGCATCAAGGTCGTCTACGACACCTTCGATTCGAACGAGACCGTCGAAACCAAGCTGCTTGCCGGCGGCACCGGTTATGACGTCGTCGTTCCCACCGCCGACTTCCTGCAGCGCCAGATTCAGGCGGGCGTCTTCCAGAAGCTCGACAAGTCGAAGCTGCCGAACCTTTCCAACATGTGGGACGTGATCCAGCAGCGCACCGCTTCCTATGACCCGGGCAACGAGTATGCCGTCGATTACATGTGGGGGACCGACGGTATCGGCTACAACGTCAAGAAGGTCGCTGAAATCCTCGGGCCTGATGCCAAGCCCGGTCTCGAAGTGATTTTCGACCCGAAGGTCGCCGAAAAGTTCAAGGACTGCGGCATCTACGTGCTCGACACGCCGAAGGACGTGATGACCACGGCGTTGCGTTACCTCGGCCTCGATCCGAACTCCACCAAGGCCGAAGATTTCAAGAAGGTCGAGGCATTGCTGACCGCGGTGCGCCCCTATATCCGCAAGTTCCACTCCTCCGAATACATCAACGCCCTTGCCAATGGCGATATCTGCATCGCCTTCGGCTATTCCGGCGACATGCTGCAGGCCCGCGACCGCGCGGCCGAAGCCAAGAACGGCGTCGAGGTCAACTATTCGATCCCCGTGCAGGGCGCCCAGATGTGGTTCGACATGATGGCGATCCCCGCCGATGCCAAGCATGTGGCCGAAGCGCATGAATTCCTGAATTACCTGATGAAGCCCGAGGTCATCGCCAAGGCGAGCGACCACACCTTCTATGCCAACGGCAACAAGGCCTCGCAGCAGTTCGTCAGCAAGGAAGTGCTGGAAGATCCGGCCGTCTATCCGACGGACGAGGCGATGAAGAACCTCTTCACCGTCAAGCCGTGGGACCCGAAGACACAGCGCACGGCGACGCGGATCTGGACGAAGGTCGTGACCGGCCAGTAAGTCGGTACCAGGCCCGGACGGAAACGTCCGGGCCTTTCAATTACCGGCCTAGAACAGGATGATTTTAGGCCCGGTCGGCCTAAAACCTGAATCCTGTTCTAAATTGAAGAGTTAGAGCATGATGTCGCCCGAAAACCGCTCACACTTTTCGGCATCATGCTCTAGGTGGAGGCCGGCTGAAACTTATATTCTCGGGGAATATTATGAAATCTTTGGGCAATATCCGCCGCGCCTTCGCACCCTGGACCGATCCGTCTGCAAAACCTTTCATAGCCTTCAAGAATGTCACCAAGCGCTTCGGCAATTTCACCGCCGTCGATGATTTGTCGCTGAACATTTATCATCGCGAATTCTTCGCGCTGCTCGGCGCATCCGGCTGCGGCAAGTCGACGCTTCTGCGCATGCTCGCCGGCTTCGAGCAGCCGACCTCGGGCGAAATCGTCCTCGATGGCACCGATCTCGCCGGCACGCCGCCCTACAAGCGGCCGGTCAATATGATGTTTCAGTCTTACGCGCTTTTCCCGCATATGACCGTCGAGAAGAATATCGCCTTTGGCCTTAGGCAGGACGGCATGCCGAAGGACGAAATGACTGAGCGCGTGACGCAGATGTTGAAGCTCGTAAAGCTCGAGCAGTTTGCCTCACGCAAACCGAACCAGCTCTCCGGCGGACAGCGCCAGCGCGTTGCGCTCGCCCGCTCACTCGCCAAACGCCCGAAAGTGCTGCTGCTCGATGAACCGCTCGGCGCGCTCGACAAGAAGCTGCGCGAGGAAACCCAGTTCGAACTGATGGACCTGCAGCAGACGCTCGGCCTCACCTTCGTTGTGGTCACCCACGATCAGGAAGAGGCGATGACCATGGCCGACCGCATCGCGGTCATGAGCCACGGCAAGGTCGTGCAGGTGGCAACGCCGGCCGAAATCTATGAGGCGCCGAATTCCCGTTTCGTGGCCGATTTCATCGGCGACGTGAACATCTTCGACGGCAAGGTGACGACGTCGGAAAACGGCGCGGTCGAGATATCGATCGAAAGCGGCTTCACCATCCGGACTGCCGCCACCGAGGCGCCGGCGATCGGCAGCACGGTCGGTTTTGCCATTCGCCCGGAGAAGATCCGCGTGATGCGCACAGCCCCTGCGAATACCTCGGTCAATGCCGCCAAGGGCGAGATCTGGGACATCGGCTATCTCGGCGACATGACCGTCTTCCACATCAAGCTGCCGAGCGGCAAATTCGTCAGAGCCTCTTCCCTCAACGCGCAGCGTTCCGTCGAAGACCCTTTCACCTATGATCAGGACGTCTGGGTTTCGTTCGACGAGAATGGCGGCGTGCTGCTGAAGGATTGAGATCATGGAAACGCTGGCATCGCGCCTTTACAACCGCCTCGTCATCATCATCCCCTATGCCTGGTTGCTGCTCTTCTTTCTGGCGCCGTTCTTCATCGTCTTTCGCATTTCCCTGTCGACGACGGCGATCGCCATCCCGCCTTATGAGCCGGTCTTCTCCTTTGCCGACGGCTGGGCTGGTTTCTGGAGCAAGGTTGCGACTTTCTCCTTCGACAATTATAGCTACCTCGTAGACGACCCGCTCTACTTCAACGCTTATCTCTCGAGCGTCATCATTGCGGCGGTCTCGACCTTCCTGATGCTGCTGATCGCCTATCCGATCGCCTATGGCATGGCGCAGGCCCCGCGGCGCATCCGCCCGACGCTTTTGATGCTCGTCATCCTGCCGTTCTGGACGAGCTTCCTGATCCGCGTCTACGCCTGGATCGCCATCCTGAAACCCGAAGGGCTGCTGAACCAGCTTCTCCTGTCGCTGCATGTGATCGACAGCCCATTGATCATTCTTAATACCACCACCGCCGTCTATATCGGCATCGTCTATTCCTATCTGCCCTTCATGGTGCTGCCGCTCTATTCGGCGCTCGAAAAGATGGACGGCACGCTGATCGAGGCAGCGCAGGATCTCGGCTGCACGCCGATCCAGGCCTTCTGGCGCGTCACCTTCCCGCTGTCTATCCCCGGCGTGGTTGCCGGCTGCATGCTGGTCTTCATCCCTGCCGTCGGCGAATTCGTCATTCCCGATCTTCTCGGCGGTTCGCAGACGCTGATGATCGGCAAGACGCTCTGGAACGAATTCAACGCGAACAGAGACTGGCCGGTCTCCTCGGCGGTCGCAACCATCCTGCTCATGATCCTGGTGATCCCGATCGTCTTCTTCCAGAATGCGCAGGCCAAGGCCGAAGAGCGGGGGAAGTAAGCCATGCTGAGATGGACCCGTTTCAACATCATCTCCGTCGTGCTCGGCTTTGCCTTCCTCTACCTGCCGATCGTGCTGCTGGTGGTCTTTTCCTTCAACGAATCGAAGCTCGTGACCGTCTGGGGCGGCTTCTCCACCAAATGGTATGTCTCGCTGCTCTCGAACCAGGCCCTGCTCGACGCCGCCTGGGTGACGATCCGCGTCGGTCTGCTGTCAGCCACCTTCGCGACTATCCTCGGCACGATGGCGGCGCTGACGCTGGTGCGCTACACGCGCTTCGGCGGCCGCATGCTCTTCTCAGGCATGGTCTATGCCCCCCTCGTCATGCCTGAAGTCATCACCGGTCTGTCGCTGCTGCTGCTCTTCGTGGCGATCGGCCTCGACCGCGGCTTCTGGACGATTACGCTGGCGCATACGACGCTGACCATGTGCTTCGTCGCCGTCGTCGTGCAATCACGGCTCTTGAGCTTCGATCAGTCGATCGAGGAAGCCGCGCAGGATCTGGGCGCGCCGCCGGTGCGGACCTTTTTCGAGATCACGCTGCCGATCATCTCGCCGGCGGTGTTTTCGGGCTGGATCCTGGCTTTCACGCTGTCGCTCGACGACCTCGTGATTGCAAGCTTTACCTCCGGCCCCGGCGCAACCACGCTGCCGATGAAGATCTATAGCCAGGTGCGCCTTGGGGTGACGCCCGAGATCAATGCGATCTGCACGATCCTCATCGCCATCGTCGCGGTCGGCGTTATCTGTGCATCCGTGATCACCAAGCGGCGCGAAGTGCAGCGCGAGCGCGACGAGCGGGCGGCCGCCGCCGGCGCCTGAGCCCCTGTCCTATTGGGCGCAAGGTTCTTTATTGCGCGTGGGGCGTGCCGCCGAAAAGCGGAACCGGCGAGATCACCGGGTTCGGCCATGAGCCGCCGACGAAGAACGGCAGAAGCGGCAGCTCTGCCGCCTTGGCCGGATCGGTTGCCTCCAGCGAACCGGAAAGCGCCAGCCCGTTCGACTGATAGGTGATCACGCCGGAAAGCGCCAGCGTCTGCGTCGGCCCGATGACATGGGCGTCATGGATTTCGGCAGAGCCGTTGGCGAAATCGGCTTGAAGGTCCATTTGGTTGAAAGCGAAGGCGCCGCCTGCTGCGGCACTCAGCGGAAAGAACGGTTTTTCGGCGGCCTGCGTCCTGAGCGCGCCGGTGTCAACGCCGGGAATCGTGCCTTCCCTCGTCCAGAAATGCAGCTTGCCGGTGACGTCGGCAAGACCGGCCGTCCAGATCGCCTTCGACGACTGCAGGTCGAGATCGAGCGATCCCGTCGCAAGCGGCAGCGGTCCTTTGAGCTGCAGACGCTCGGCAAGGCCGGCGAAGTCGGCATCGCGGATCGACAGCTGCAGTTTGCCGCCGCCGTCGAAGTCGCGCCGCGTCGCCTCCAGATGCGCCGTCATTTCGCCGCCTTCGAAGCCGCTGTCACCGATGTCGAACTTCGCCTCGCCGCCGGTGACGATCATGCTGGCGCCGACATCGGAAAGCTCGAAGCGGCCCATCTCAGCGCGCCGCGCCGAAAGCCTGACGTCGACGTCGAGCAACTGCAGCGGTTCGCTGATGCCGGCGGAGATGTCATCCGCCTCACCGGCCGCCAATCTCAGGGCGAAAGCATCAAGGAACGGCTTCAGGTTCATCTGGTCGAAGGCGAGCGTGCCGCCGATCTTCGGCCGTCTGCCGGCCCTGGTCGAAAGGTCCATCACGCCAGTGGCGCTCGCCTCGTTCAGCGACAGGCTGAGATCGTTGAAACGCAGCCCGCTGCCCGACGACATGATGTCGGATTCCAGCGAGGCGCTCTTCAGCGTGCCGACGCCGGGGAGCGATCTGCCCGACCATGTCAGAAACGCCGGCACATCAGGAATGCTGACGGCGATATTGCCGGACAGCGCCGAAAGGCTGGCGATGCTGGCGATCCCTTGAAAACGGGCCGTCAGCAGGTTTGACGTCAGCGATGTCCGCGTCTCGGCGCTCTTGCCGGCAAAGGCGAGCAGCGGCTGGCGCGAGGCGAAATCCACCTTCAGGTCCACGCCGTTGATACGGGCGATCACGACAGCCGAGATCGCGCCGGAGAGCCGTGGCCAGCCAATGTCGGCTGTGACGCTGTCGAAATTGTAAGTCTTGGCGCTCTTGACATCGGTGACGGCAAGCGTGCCGTCCTCGACGGTCACCGCACCGATCTCGGCATCGAGAGCGGGATCGAGCATCTCAGCCCCGTTTTCGTAGCGCACGCCGCTAATCGCGCGCGCAAGCAGGCCGGCGTAACTCCAGTCTATCAGGCCATTCTCGTCACGCGTCAGCGCCAGGTTGGGCCGCAGCAGATGGAATTCGTGGAAACTCGTCCGGCCTCTCAGCGCATCGATGAGGCTGAAATCCGCCGACAGGCTTTCAATGCTGCCGAGCAGCTTGTCGCCGCTTTCGCGCGGCTGGCGGATGGTGACCTGGTTCAGCGTGATGCGCGGCGTCGGCCAGAATTCGAGAACCGGAGTGCCCTTGATCTCAGCATGGTAGCCAGTCCATTTCGACAGCGCATCCTCGATGCCGGAGCGCACGAAACCGGTCGTGATGAGATAGGGCGCTGCGACCCTGAGGGCCACGAACAGTGCAAGCGCGATGAGCAGAAGCAGTGTCGACATGCGGGCAAAGGCCGGAAGCCAGCGCGAAACGGGCCCGATCTTCCTGCGCCACCTGCGATGTCTAGACGTACCCATGATCTCCGCCGGTTACCGGTTATGCGCTGATTTCGCCCGATATATGAAATATCCGGCCTATGCAAATCCAATGCATGTCGCCCGGAAGCGTGCAGCGGTTCCGGGACAATGACATCATAAAACGAAGAGCCGACCGCGTCGCATGAATCCGGTTTATGCCAGCGGTTTAGGTTTGGGATCGGGCAGTTGCGCACTTTATAATGCAATGCAGCATGATATAAAGACGGCATTGGGGAGGAGGAATGAATGCAGGATAATAAGCCACTATGGGTGCCCTCGGCCGAGGCGGTCGCAAGAAGCCCGATCCATGCCTTCATCGAGCGCTGCAATGGCGAGTTCGGGCTTTCGCTTTCGGGCTTCGACGATCTGCATGCCTGGTCGGTTGCCGAGCGGGAGAAGTTCTGGTCGACCGTCTGGGATTTCTGCGGCGTGAAGGGAGAGCGCGGCGCAGAGGTCCTCGTCGACGGCGACAGCATGCTCGGCGCCCGCTTTTTTCCCGACGCGACGCTGAATTTCGCCGAAAACCTGCTGCCCGGCCGCGGTGAGGCCGACGCCATCATCTTCCGCGGCGAGGACAAGGCCGAAGACCGTTGGTCGTGGGATCGGTTGCGCGCGCTGGTCTCGAGGCTGCAGCAGGCCTTCGCGGCACGCGGCATCGGCAAGGGCGACCGCATCGCCGCCATGATGCCGAACATCCCGGAGACCGTCGCCGCCATGCTCGCCGCCGCCTCGATCGGCGCCATCTGGTCATCCTGCTCTCCCGATTTCGGCGAGCAGGGTGTGCTCGATCGCTTCGGCCAGATCGGCCCCCGGCTCTTCATCGCCTGCGACGCCTATTGGTACTCCGGCAAGCTGCAGGATGTCGGCTCCAAGGTTGCGGCAGTGGCGAAAAGCCTCGGTGTCCCCACGATCGTCGTTCACTATGCCGGCGATGCCGAGGCGGTGGCGGGCAAGACATCAGGGGCTTCGACGCTGGAAGCCTTCATTGCGCCCTATGAGGCCAGCGAGATCGTATTCACGCCGCTTGCCTTCGGCCATCCGCTCTACATTCTCTTTTCCTCGGGCACGACCGGTGTACCCAAATGCATCGTGCATTCGGCCGGCGGCACACTGCTGCAGCATCTGAAGGAGCACCGTCTGCATTGCGGCCTGCAGGCGGGCGAGAAGCTCTTTTACTTCACCACCTGCGGCTGGATGATGTGGAACTGGCTGGTCAGCGGCCTCGCCAGCGGCGCCACGCTCTGCCTGTTCGACGGCTCGCCCTTTGCACCTCACGGCAATGTGTTGTTCGACTATGCCGAGGCCGAAAAATTTGCGATTTTCGGCACCTCGGCAAAATATATCGATGCGGTGCGCAAGGGCGGGCTGACGCCGCGCAAAAGCCACGATCTCTCAAGCCTCCGGTTGATGACCTCCACCGGCTCGCCGCTGTCACCCGAGGGTTTCACCTTCGTCTATGAGGGCATCAAGCAGGATGTTCAGCTCGCCTCGATCTCCGGCGGCACCGATATCGTTTCCTGTTTCGTGCTCGGCAATCCGCTGCAGCCGGTCTGGCGCGGCGAGATCCAGGGCCCCGGTCTCGGTCTTGCGGTCGACGTCTGGGACGATGATGGCAAGCCGGTGCGCGGCGAGAAGGGCGAACTCGTCTGCACCAAGGCCTTCCCCTCCATGCCTGTCATGTTCTGGAACGACCCAGATGGCGCCAAATATCGCGCCGCCTATTTCGAGCGGTTCGACAATGTCTGGTGCCATGGCGATTTTGCCGAATGGACGGAGCATGGCGGCCTCGTCATCCATGGCCGCTCGGATGCGACGCTCAACCCCGGCGGGGTGCGCATCGGCACGGCCGAGATCTACAATCAGGTGGAACAGATGGACGAGGTGGCCGAGGCGCTGTGCATCGGCCAGGAGTGGGATGACGACGTGCGTGTCATCCTCTTCGTCCGCCTTGCCCCTGGTGTGACGCTGACCGAGGATCTCGTCAAGGCGATCAAGACGCGTATTCGCACCGGCGCGTCGCCGCGCCACGTGCCGGCAAAGATTATCGCGGTAGCCGATATACCCCGCACCAAATCCGGCAAGATCGTCGAGCTTGCAGTGCGTGAGGTGGTTCACGGCAGGCCGGTGAAAAACCAGGAGGCGCTCGCCAACCCCGAAGCGCTGCGGCTCTTCGCTGATTTGAGCGAACTGAGGGACTGATAAACAATCGTAAACCACAAGCTTTCACCATTCAGCAATGCCCTGTCATGGAAACCTTTCGTTAAGAAACCTTTGTCAAAGGTGAAACAACTTGGGGGCCGCACATGAACGAGGCGGCCTGGAGCCTCCGGGCTTACGAAACATGACGTTGATCGACTGAGCTCTTGTTGAACAGCACCCATTCAAGGCAGCCTCTGGCTGCCTTTTTTTTGCCTGCCGTCCAGCCTTCAGGCGGCTCCGCCCCGTCGATAGGGATCAGCCTGCCAGCACGCGCTGCGACGGGAATGTGATCTCGACGAGCGTGCCTTCGTTCGGCGCCGAATTGATCGAGAATGTCGCCCGATTGGCATCCACCATCGCCTTGGTCAGCGGCAGGCCGAGCCCGGTGCCATCGCCGCGATGGCGTGACTGGGTCGAGGAGACCTGGCGGAACGGCTTCATCGCATGATCGAGTTCGGCGCGCGTCATGCCGATGCCGGTATCGCGGACCCTCAACACCACGCTGCCATTCACCTCATAGGAGGTGGAAACGACGATCTGTCCGCCAGACGGGGTAAAGCGGATGGCGTTCGACAGGATGTTGAGCGCGATCTGCTTGATCGAGCGCAGATCGGCTACGACCTCGGGCACCGAATGCGACAGCGCCGTGCGGATGATGACGCGCTGGCCGTTCGCCTGCGGCTGGACGAGGGCGACGGCCTCCGAGACCGCCTCGTTGAGGCCGACGGCGGCGAAGTCAAGATCCATCTCGCCCGCCTCGATCTTCGAAATGTCGAGGAGATCGTTGACAATATCGAGGACGTGCCGGCCGGAGCGGCCGATATCGTTGGCATATTCGATGTAACGGGGATGGCCGATCGGACCGAAGCGCTCACCCGCCATCATGTCGGAAAAGCCGATGATTGCGTTGAGCGGCGTGCGGATTTCATGGCTGACGCGCGCGAGGAAATCGGTCTTGTGGGCGTTGGCGGTTTCAGCCGCGCCCTTGGCGTTGCGCAACTCGTCCTCGGTGCGTTTCCACTGGGTGATATCGCGGATGACGGCGCAATAGCCGTTCGAGGAGGTAAGCCGGCCCATCGTCATGAACAGCGGCACGAAGCCGCCGCCGGCCTCGCGGCCGATCACTTCGCGCCCGTCGTTCAGCACGCTTGCCACGCCGTGGCCGGCAAGGCCGTTCAGATAGTCGAGGACCGCTTTTTGGCTCTCATGGGCAAACAGCATGACGAAGGGTTTACCGCGCGTCTCCTGCTCGTCGTAATTGAACAGCGCGCTCGCCGACCGGTTCATCGAACGGATATCACCCTCGGTGCCGATGACGACCACGCCATCGGTCGCCGTTTCCAGGATCGAGCGCAATTCCTCCACTTCGACCTGAAGCTTGGCGACCTTCTCGACCATCCGTTCCGGACGCGCTTCCGACCGGCCGGTTTCGGCGCGGGCGTCTTCCTTGCGTTCCACCGGCATCAGCGCCAGCATCAGGGCGTTGGCATCTTCCCAGCGCACCGATTGCAGCCGCGCAGTCACCGGTATCAGCGTGTCGTCGGCCTTGACGAGCATCATGGTGCCGGAACCGGCTGCCTTTTCCTCAAGTTCGCGGCGCTGCAGCAGGGCTTCGATACCGCCGACCTCACGCAGCGCGTCGAGCGAGTGGTAGCCCGTCAGCCGCATGAATTCGGGATTGGCATGGATCAGCGCATCGCCGACATGGATAAGCACCGCGACGGGCAATTGGTCGACCGTTCCGGCCGAAAGCCCGTCAATCATCTTCACACGCGGCGGGATGAAGCTTGTGAGAACCTCGATCTGGCTGACCGTCTCCTCGAGCCCTTCCGTCGCCTCGTCCTCGCCGATGGCGTCGGGTTCGTCAGCGGCGTCTTCGCGCAGCGGGTCGACCGCGTTCTCGAAGATTGCCTCCTGCGGCGCCGTCTCCTCGACCGAAGCGGCGTCGACCGTAGCGGCGGGCGTTTCGCCGGTGATGGCTTCGGGCGCCGCTCTTTCTTCGAAGGATGCCGGTTCCGTGGCGGTAGTGCCCGTCGGCGGGGCGTCGGGCTCTTCCCTGCGGGCGCCGAAGGCTTCCAGGCGCTTGGCGATTTCGCGGAAGTTCGCCTGTTCGGCGGCCGTCAATGCGGCGCCTGTGCTGTGAAGCTGTACGACCTTGTCGGTGGAACGGCGATTGGGCGTTTCCACGAGGCGAAGCGGCGGGGGTTCGTCTGCAGCATCGGCCGCCGGCGCTTCACCGGTGCTCTCCTGCATCTCTTCGGCGGCGCTCTCCCGGGCGGGCGGCTCCAAGCCGGCCTCTTCTCCGGTCGCTTCGAAAGGCGTCTCTTCGGTCTGCGGGTGGTCCTCGATCGCGTCCGCCGCGATCGTTTCTGCCGGGACCGCTTCGGGCGCGGCGTCAATGTCGTGTGCCGGTTCGCTGACAGCGTCGGCCGTCGGGCCGAGGCCTGCCGCATCATGGCCAACGCCGTTCGGGCCGAGCGTCAGGCCGAGCGCCAGCGGATCTTCCTGCGCGTCGGAAAGCCTGACGACGCCGAAGCCGCGGAAGCCGTCGAAGTCGCGGTTGCGGGTATAGGTCGGCAGTGCGGCGAGATCGACCGGAACGACAAGGCTGGTGCCTTCGACCGGCCAGAGGATCGTCTTGCCCGACCATGTGTCGCGGCGCGCGAGGGCCTCGGAAATCTTGCCGTCGGGGTCGAGGTTAAAGAGAGCGGCGATATCGCTGAAGGCGGAGCCGATGATGGCGGATGCATGCGGACCGACGGCCTCGGCAAATTCGTGGCTGACCTCGTTGAACCGGCCTTCCGCATCGATCTTCCAGACGAAGCGGGTGGCGCGGCTATTCGGCCTGAAGACGAAACCGGGCTCGGGCGCAAGCGACGGGGCAGGGGGTGCGTCGGAAGCTGCGGTTGCTGCGACGGCCGGCTCTTCGCGCACGGCGTCCGGCGCCTCGTCAAGCGGCATTTGGCGGGTCTCGGCAGGTGTCTCCGCCATCGCGGTCGCTTCCGCCGTCTGGTCGGCCTCATCCATGCCGCTCTCGGTCGCGCCGTCGTTCTCCGCCGCTTCGTCTGCGGCCGGATTCTCGTCGGCAACCGCCGCCTCTGCGGATGTGAGAGCCGCCTCTGCCGGATGTTCCCGGTCGTCAGCGATCTCCTCCAGCGTCTCCTCGACCTCTTCGATCCCCGAGACCGCATCGACGATCTCGCCGAAGCCGGTCGCCGTAGCCGCCTCTTGCCGAGGAAGCTCGGATGACGATGTGCCTTCTTCCCCCGCCGGCGCGTCAGCCGTCTGCGGCGGTGCATCGACTTCGTCGACTACGGGCGCATCGATCGGATCGAGATGACCGATCGCGGTTTCCACGGCAAAAAGCAGATTGAGCGCCGGCTCGTCGCTGAGCCTGCCGACCGCGGCCGGAAGATAACCCCTGCCGGTGGCGACCGGGCGCTTTACCAGGCGGTCGGGATGTGCGCCTGCAAGGTTGATCAAGGCCTTTGCGGTCTCGCCTGATATGGCGAGCGAGGCAAAGCCCGGCGAGGCCGCGATCACCTCGCCATTGGCGCCGATGACAGCCATATGCGTGTCGGGATCATCGAGTCCCTGCAGCATCTGGGCCGCCGCAGCGCCTGCCGTCAGCGGCCTTGCCGATACCGGCACGGAAAACAGAATGGCCTTCTCGCCCGATGAAAGCCGGATCAGTTCGGCGGCCGCCTGCACCTGCGCGCGCTGAAAGCCCTTGGCGACGCGGATCATCAGGCTTCTGTTGTCGCCGATATCGGCGAGCTGACGCGCCGCCGTTTCCAGCTGCCGAAAGGTGATGTCGGTGCGATCGACGCCCTGATCGAGCAGGTCATAGACCGCTGAATGGCTGAAAAGCTCCGCACCTGCGCCGTTTGCCCAGAGCAGGCGGGCAAGATCGGCTGAAAAAAGCACCATGGCTTCGCCGCGCGAAAAGCGTTCCCGCACCCGCGCATGCACGGCGATATCGATGAACGGATATTGGACTGCGGGCATGATCGAACCTTGTCGCTGTCGGCCTTCTAAATTAACGGCTTATTAATAACTGCAGGTCGCATGCCGGTCCAGAACAGCGGGGTGCTTTCAGCCGAAAGGGTTAACGACTTGTGCGTCGCACAATTTATGTTGCAATGCACAATAGAATGCCCTATATAGATGTCATTCGATGATCCCAGGCAGCAACTGCCTTAGCCCAAAGGAATGCGACCCATGGCTACCATAAAGACCGATGACGTTTTTTCAATCGCTTCTTTCGATCCCTCCAAGCTGGCTGAATCCTTCCGCGAATTCGCTGAAAAGGGCGCCCAGCAGTCGAAAGACGCCTATGCCAAGCTGAAGACCGCTGGCGAAGAAGCCGGCAAGACGCTCGAGGCCACCGTTCAGACGGCGCAGGCCGGCACCGTCGAGATCGGCCTGAAGGCGATCGACGTCCTTCGCGTCAACGCCGAAACCTCGCTCTCGCACATGGAAGCACTGCTCGGCGTCAAGTCCGTCGCCGAATTCATCGAGCTGCAGACCTCGTTCCTGCGCAAGCAGGCCGAGCTTGCCGTCGATCAGGCGAAGTCGATGCAGGAAACCACCAAGCAGGTTGCCGAAAAGCTCGCAAAGCCCTCCAAGGAAGCCGCCGAAAAGGCCATGGCGTCCTTCAAGGTCGCCTGATCGGTCGATGCCGATCGGAAACAAAAGGCTGGACCTCGCGTCCAGCCTTTTTGTATATTGACGAGGAATGGGACTTGAATTCATCCTCAAGTCCTCGTATGTGACCCCCGTCGCGTCAAACGTGATTCATGCGGTTGTAGCTCAGTTGGTTAGAGCGCAGGTTTGTGGCACCTGAGGTCGGAGGTTCGAGACCCCCCAACCGTACCATTTCTCCACGCGAACTCCTGTCAGGCAAATCATTTCAGCTAACTTCATTTAGCCGAACATTATCGGTACCGACGTTTAACGGTATCTGGAAATGATTTCCGCACCGAGGCCAGAGCGTCTTGCTGAAAAGCGCGGGCTTTACGTGTGGAATGGCAGACAAAGCCGCGCCTCCTGACAACAAGCAACATCCCGAAGGCAAAATGAGCGGCGCCTAAAGAGAGCCTATGCTTCCGATGGCTAATTTGCTGCTTATTTACCACACCAACTCGAACATTTGAGAAGCACAACCAGCCCGTATGGTGCCATACCGCGGGGTGAGCTACGTATGCGGCACGCAGCAGCAGCGAGGTTCGCATTGCGACAATCCGCCACTCGATCCAGAACGATCCACCAACGCAAACAAAATTGCGGAAGATTCGAACCGCGAAGCCGACCCGCGGCAAGAGAGACGGAGACAACGTTCGGGGGCGCCGAAACAATCCGGACCTCGTTTTCCCGATAGCCTGGAGCCTTATTAAATTTCAGCAGATGACCGTAACTTCAATTTAAGTGCCGTCATGCCAGCAATTGCGAAGGTTCGGATGGGCAGAGCACAGGATCCTTGAATATGTCTTCTAGCCTTTGTTAGAGGTTGCGGAGGAAGCGCTTCATAAGCGCTAGTCGCCAAGATCAAAAACCTTCTCGAACAGAAATAAAGCTTTTAGTTGAATTTCCTCTTCAAATGGAGCAGAGGGAAATCGGCGTTAAGCGCGGCCGAAATGGAATAGGCAGACGGGGATTTTATGACGGACCTCATTACTTCGACGAAGAACGTCATTTCGACTGGGGATCAGAAAGTTGACGGGCTCTTCAGCGGCTCCGCCTGGGACGGAACGATAACCTATGCGTTTCCCACGACCCCGTCATCGTATGACTATAGTGGCGAGAAAAACTATTCTTTCTCGTCAATTTCGTCGCAGCAGAAGTCTCTCGCTTTGTTCTTTATGGAGCAGTCCTATGGGAGCGCGGCAAACGACGGCTTCTCCGTAGAGGGATTTACGAACGCCAACTTTGAGGCCGGAAGTGCGGATACCGCAACGGTGCGGTTCGCTCAATCGTGGCTGCCTCCGACGGCATGGGCTTATACTCCGGATGCCGGCGAGCCGGCAGGCGATGTCTGGTTCGGGACGGAATATGCCGGCACCGAAGATGATCTTCGCTTTCCGAGGTTCGGCAATTATGCAGGCCATACGTTAGCGCACGAGCTGGGTCACGCTCTCGGATTGAAACATGCTCATGAATCGGAGGTTACCAATCCGACGGTCGTTCCGAACGCCTACGACTCGCTCGAATATACGATCATGACCTACCACACGTATGTGGGAGACAGTTTGAGTGGGTACAAGTATGAGCATGATGGCGCGCCGCAAACCTTCATGATGCTCGACATCGCCGCCCTGCAGGAAATGTATGGTGCGGACTACACCACGAACAGTGGCGATACCGTCTACAAATGGAATCCGAACCAGGGCATCACCTATGTCAACGGCGTTGCGGCCATCACGCCCGCTGCCAACCGCATCTTCGCGACAATCTGGGACGGCGGCGGCATCGATACCTATGATTTGAGCGCTTATACCACCGCCCTCAAAATCGACTTGCGAGCAGGGGGGTACTCGGTCTTTTCCCAGGGCCAGTTGGCCGATCTGGGAGGAGGTCCGAATAATGGTTATGCCCGCGGCAACATTTTCAACGCCCTGCTTTATCAGGACAATGTTGCATCGTTGATCGAGAATGTTAAGGCCGGCTCCGGCAACGATACGGTTACGGGGAACGAGGCGGACAATACGCTCTGGGGCAATGCCGGAAATGATTCCCTGACCGGCGATTCCGGTAATGATACGCTCGACGGCGGGACCGGAATCGATAAGCTGTCGGGCGGGGTGGGCGACGACATCTACATCGTCGACAATGCCGGCGACTCCGTGATTGAGAATGCCAATGAGGGGACGGATACGGTCCGGACGAAGCTTTCTTATACACTCAGCACCAACGTCGAAAACCTGACCTACACCGGCACCACCACGTTCATCGGCGAAGGCAATGCGGCGGCCAATGTGATCACCGGCGGGACGGGATCTGATTGGCTTGATGGGGAGGCCGGCGACGACACGCTGATCGGTGGCGCGGGCGACGATACCTATGAGGTCGATAGTCTCGGCGATATCGTGGTCGAGGCGGCCAACGGCGGCACTGACAAGATCCGGACCGATCTTGCTACTTATTCGCTTGCGGACATCGCCAATGTCGAGAACCTATCCTTCGTAGCTAACGGCAATTTTACTGGTACCGGTAATAGCCTCGACAATATAATCACTAGTGGGTTAGGCGACGATACGCTCTCTGGTGGGGCAGGCAACGATACTCTGGACGGTGGCTGGGGAGCTGACACGCTTATCGGTGGGACCGGCAACGATATTTATGTCGCTTACTATGCCGGCGACACTATCATCGAGAACGTCGACGAGGGCATTGACACGGTTCAGACGTATCTTGCGAGCTACACACTGAGCGCCAACGTCGAGAACCTCACGAAAATCGGCTCGGGTTCCTTTGCCGGCACTGGCAACAACCTCAACAACACCATCACCGGCGGCGCGGCCATCGATATTTTGTCGGGCGGTGCCGGTGATGACACCCTGAATGGCGGGGCTGGCGCCGACACGCTGATCGGGGGGACGGGCAACGACACTTACATCGTTGACAACGCGTCCGACGTCGTCACCGAAAACGCCGATGAGGGCATCGATACGGTGCAAACGGCGCTGGCAAGCTACACTCTGGCCGCCAATGTCGACAATCTCACCTATAGCGGCACGGCAGCCTTTACCGGGACGGGCAATAGCCTCGCCAATACGATCCGGGGTGCGGCAGGTGCCGACACCCTGGACGGGAAGGCCGGAGCAGACATACTGCTCGGCGGAGCGGGCAATGACACCTATCTTGTCGATAACGTTGGCGACGTCGTCACTGAAAGGCCGAATGAAGGAGTCGATCTGGTCAAGACGACGTTTTCTTCCTATGCTTTGACCAATAATGTCGAAAACTTGATCTTCATCGGCACCGGTGATTTCGCTGGGACTGGGAATGGTCTCGCGAATACGATCACCGGCGGCGCCGGCAACGACACGCTGGACGGCGGCGTCGGCAACGACACGCTTGACGGTGGTGCCGGCAACGACATCTATGTGGTCGACAGTGCCAGCGACGTGATCAAGGAGGCGGTCGGCGCCGGCACCGACGAAATCCGCACGGCGCTTGCAGCCTATTCGATCGCCGCATTGGTCAATGTCGAGAACCTGACCTATACGGGATCCGCCAACTTCACCGGCACCGGCAATGCGCTTGCCAACACGATCACCGGCGGCGCCGGCAACGATCTGCTGAATGGCGGGGCCGGTACGGACAGCTTGATCGGCGGTGAGGGTGACGACACCTACATTGTCGACAATGCCGACGACATCGTCACCGAAAGCGCCGATGAGGGAGCCGACACGGTTCGCACGACACTGACGAGCTATACGCTTGGCAGCGACGTCGAGAACCTGAGCTTTATCGGCACGGCAGCCTTTGCCGGCACCGGCAATAGCCTCGCCAATACGATCACCGGCGGCGCCGGCAATGACACGCTTGATGGCGCGGCCGGTGCGGACAGCTTGATCGGTGGTGCGGGCAACGACACCTATATCATCGACAATGCCGGCGACATCGTCACCGAAGCAGCCGTCGTCGGTATCGACACGGTTCGCACGACGCTGGCCGCCTACACACTGGGGGCGAATGTCGAGAACCTGCTCTTTACGGGATCCGGCAGCTTCACCGGCACCGGCAATGCGCTCGTCAACACGATCACCGGCGGCGCCGGCAACGACACGCTGGACGGCGGCGTCGGCAACGACACGCTTGACGGTGGTGCCGGCAACGACATCTATGTGGCCGACAGTGCGAGCGACGTGATCAAGGAGGCGGTCGGCGCCGGCACTGACGAAATCCGCACGGCGCTTGCAGCCTATTCGATCGCCGCATTGGTCAATGTCGAGAACCTGACCTATACGGGATCCGCCAACTTCACCGGCACCGGCAATGCGCTTGCCAACACGATCACCGGCGGCGCCGGCAACGATCTGCTGAATGGCGGGGGCGGTGCGGATAGCTTGATCGGCGGTACGGGCAACGACACCTATATCGTCGACCATGTCGGCGACCTCGTCACCGAAGCGGCCGATGAGGGGATCGACACGGTTCGCACGACGCTGGCGAACTACACACTTGGCAGCGATGTCGAGAACCTCACCTACATCAACACGGTAGCCTTTGTCGGAACAGGCAATGATCTCGACAACACGATCACGGGTGGCGCTGCCGCCGATACGCTTTCCGGCGGTGTCGGCAACGATACGCTGAATGGTGGGGGCGGTGCGGATAGCTTGATCGGCGGGGCGGGCGACGACACCTATATCGTCGATCATGCCGGCGACATCGTCACCGAAGCCGCCAGCGCCGGGACCGACACGGTTCGCACGACCCTGGCAAGCTATACGCTTGGCAGCGATGTCGAACATCTCACCTACATCGGCACGGCAGCCTTTGTCGGGATAGGCAATAGCCTCGACAACACGATCACGGGTGGCGCTGCCGCCGATACGCTTGCCGGCGGCGACGGCAACGATACGCTAAATGGTGGAGCCGGGGCCGATCGTTTGATCGGCGGGACGGGCGACGACACCTATATCGTCGACAATGCCGGCGACATGGTCACCGAAGCGGCCGACGCAGGGACCGACACGGTTCGCACGACACTGGCAGGCTATACGCTCGGCAACAATGTCGAGAACCTGACCTATACCGGATCGGCCAACTTCAGCGGCGCCGGCAATGGTCTCGCCAACACGATCACCGGCGGCGCCGGCAATGATACGCTGAATGGCGCGGCAGGTGCGGACACCTTGATCGGTGGTGCGGGCCACGACACCTACATCGTCGATAATGCCGGCGACCTCGTCACCGAAGCCGCCGACGCTGGGACCGACACGGTTCGCACGATACTGGCCTCCTACACGTTGGAGACCAATGTCGAGAACCTCACATTTATCGGAACGGGACCCTTTGCCGGAACAGGGAATGCGCTGGACAACGTTATCGTCGGCGGCAGTGGTTCAAATACACTGACGGGTGGCGCCGGCAACGATACCCTCACTGGGGGGGCGGCAGCCGATGTCTTCGTTTATTCGTCGAACTGGGGCCACGATACGATCACCAACTTCGTGGCAACCGGCTCCGCACATGACGCAATCTCGATCGACCACAACATTTTCGTCGATTGGGAATCGCTTTTTGCGGCAAGCGAGCAGTCCGGGAATGATACAGTTATCATGGCCGATTCCGACAACACCATAACGTTAAGGAATGTCGCTCTTTCAAGCCTGCAGTCGTGGGACTTCTTGTTCGCTTGATCTTTGCTCGGACCGCGCGGCACATTTTTGCCGGGGAGAGGATGAACCCGTAACGGCGTGAGTCAATTCCGGCGGATATTGACGGACGTCGTTGCGGGCGTAGCTCGTTCGATCAACGGTAGGCACGGCAGCGGGATCAGCGGATGTCGCGCAAAAGTGCAGCGCGCAATCTGCAGGTGCGGGCACGAAAACCAGGATCCTGTCGATTAGATGGAACCCGTGCCATCTCGGACCGTTCTCCAAGCTGACGGGAGAATACGCATGTCGAAAACCCTGCTCTACGGCGCGACCAAGATCGACGAGACGAACGGCGCCTATTCGCCGATTGAAAGCCTGGCCGCATTCCAGTGGAAGAATCGCGTCTTCATTCTTTTCGCCGACAGGGACAATGCCCGCGCGGCGCGCCAGGAAAACCAGCTGCTGGCCGACCGCAGCGCGCTCGATGAACGCGATATGGTGGTGCTGAAGGTTTCGGGCGGCAAGGTCCGGGCGCTGTTCGGCGCTGCCGATGGCCTTGACGGCGAAGCGATTCGCTGCGATCTCGATGCGCCGGAGACGGGTGAATTCGCCGCCTTCCTTGTCGGCAAGGACGGCACCGTCAAGCTCAAGGTCAGCGAGCCGATCAACAGTGGCGAGCTCTTCGTCATTATCGACAGTATGCCGCTGCGCGCGGAGATGCTGAAGTCGGACAAATAGCCCCGACGAACATCGCAAACAGGGAGGCGGTCATGTCCGTGCCCAACGAACCCATTCCCGATCAGCCGCCGATGCCGGCACCCGGCTGGAAACCGGTGCCGCCGATCACCGAGCCGGAGCCGGACCGGCTTCCGGACGAGGCGCCTGTTCCAAATCCGGATGAAAACGACGAGCCGGCCAAGCACGTTTCGGAGACTTAAAGGAAGATGTGGCGCTCGGCGCCGACGAGTTCCTGCAGGAAATCGACGACGCTTCTGACGCGAACGAGATCGCGCGCCGTTTCGTGATAGGTCGTCCAATAGGCGCGCCGGATCGAAATGTCAGGCAGGATGCGCTCGAGCTCCGTATACTGCCGGGCGATGTAATCGTGCAGGATGCCGATGCCGGCACCTGATCGCACCGCCTCCGTCTGGCCGATCGCCGTCGAGATTTCGAAGCCGGCGTCCCAGCTGCGCATGACCTCGCCGGAGAAATTCAACGAGGCGGTGAAGATCAGATCCTCGACATAGCCGATGCGCGGATGCGCCTTCAGCGCCTCGACATCGCCCGGTCTGCCGTGTGAGGCGAGGTAGTCGCGCGAGGCATAGAGGCCGAGCGTATAGTCCGTCAGCTTGGAGGAGACGAGCCGGCCCTGTTCGGGACGTTCCAGCGTGATCGCGATATCGGCCTCACGCTGCGACAACGAGAAGGAGCGCGGCACCGGCACGAGCTGGATCTTCAGCTCCGGGTGGCGTTCGATCAGCCTGCCCATGCGGGGTGCCAGAAAGGAGACGCCGAAACCATCAGGCGCGCCGACGCGCACCGTCCCGGCGATCGCCGTGTCGGTGTGGCCGAGATTGGCCTGCACTGCCAGCATTTCGGTTTCCATCCGCTCGGCAGCATTAAGGAAGATGCCACCTTCGGCCGTCAGCTCGCAGCCGTTCGTGCGGCGGACGAAGAGCCGCGTCTTCAGTGCCGCTTCGAGCGACGTCAGCCGGCGCGAAAGCGTGGCGTGGTTAAGCCCCAGGCGTTTCGAAGCGGCAAGGATCTGTCCGGTTCGGGCGACGGCCAGGAAAATGCGAACGTCATCCCAGTTCATCACTTGGCCCGCATTGCAATCGGGTCGACATCGATCAGCGTCAGCGACGTCACCATGCCGGCCGTCTCGCTTTTATATTTGAGGAAATGCGGTGTCCGCAGGTGCGCCTCATAGGCCTCCCGGTCGGCGTAGACTTCGAGAATACGAACGCGGCTTGGAGCTTCGCGGATGGAAACAGCGCTCAGCGAAAGGACGCCGTCTTCCAGAGCGACCGAAGCCTCGATTTCCTCCGCAAGCAATGCGCGATAGGCTTCAAGCCTCTCGGCGGCGATCTCCAGCTCAGCCATTCGCACGACCGGATTTTGGCTCATCGATGGGCCCTCCCTGAGTTTGACTTGTCCGCATGCCGCGCCAAGTTTGGAAGCAGCAGCACCTGCATCGAAACTATAAAACGTGCACAACGGTTGCTTATATCAACGCATTGATTTGTGCAAATTGAAGTGCGATTGTAGGTCATCCAAACAGGAGGAACATCCATGCGTGAGATCGGACATTTCATCGGCGGCAAGCAGGTCGCCGGCACCAGCGGCCGCGTCAGCAACGTCTACAATCCGGCGACCGGCGAAGTGCAGGCGACCGTCGCCCTCGCCAGCGTCGAGGAGCTTCGCGCCGCCGTCGAGAACGCCAAGGCCGCACAGCCGAAATGGGCGGCCACCAACCCGCAGCGCCGCGCTCGCGTCTTCTTCAAGTTCGTCGAGCTCCTGAACAAGCATATGGACGAACTTGCCGAATTGATTTCGAAGGAACACGGCAAGACGATCGAGGACGCCAAGGGCGACGTCGTTCGCGGCCTCGAAGTCTGCGAATTCGTCTGCGGCATCCCGCATCTCGCCAAGGGCGAATTCACCGAGGGCGCGGGTCCGGCGATCGACATGTATTCGATCCGCCAGCCGGTCGGCATCGGTGCCGGCATCACGCCTTTCAACTTCCCCGGCATGATCCCGATGTGGATGTTCGCGCCGGCGATCGCCTGCGGCAATGCCTTCATCCTGAAGCCCTCCGAGCGTGATCCGTCCCTGCCGATCCGTCTCGCCGAACTGATGATCGAAGCCGGTCTTCCGGCCGGCATCCTCAATGTCGTCAACGGCGACAAGGGCGCCGTCGACGCCATCCTCACCGATCCGGATATCGGCGCCGTCTCCTTCGTCGGCTCGACGCCGATCGCCCGCTACGTCTACGGCACGGCGGCGATGAACGGCAAACGCGCCCAGTGCTTCGGCGGCGCGAAGAACCATATGATCATCATGCCGGATGCCGACATGGACCAAGCCGTCAACGCGCTGATGGGCGCCGGCTACGGTTCGGCCGGCGAGCGCTGCATGGCGATCTCGGTTGCCGTTCCGGTCGGCGAGGAGACCGCCAACCGCCTGGTCGAGAAGCTGACGCCGAAGATCGAATCGCTGCGCATCGGCCCTTACACAGACGAGAAGGCCGACATGGGCCCGCTCGTCACCAAGGAAGCCTATAACCGTGTTCGCGGCTTGATCGACCGCGGCATCGAGGAAGGCGCCAAGCTCGTCGTCGACGGCCGCGACTTCAAGCTCCAAGGCTATGAAGACGGCTATTTCGTCGGCGGTTGCCTGTTCGATCACGTCACGCCGGACATGGATATCTACAAGACCGAGATCTTCGGGCCTGTCCTTTCCGTCGTTCGCGCCCAGAACTATGAAGAAGCACTGTCGCTGCCGATGAAGCACGAATACGGCAACGGCGTCGCGATCTACACCCGCGACGGCGACGCCGCCCGCGATTTTGCCTCACGCATCAATATCGGCATGATCGGCGTCAACGTTCCGATCCCGGTTCCGCTCGCCTATCACTCCTTCGGCGGCTGGAAGGCATCGAGCTTCGGCGACCTCAACCAGCACGGCACGGATTCGATCAAGTTCTGGACGAAGACCAAGACCGTCACCGCCCGCTGGCCTTCCGGCATCAAGAGCGGCGCAGAATTCGTCATGCCGACGATGAAGTAATCTGGACGATCACTCGACCTGCAATTCGGGGGCCCTTTGGCCCCCGTTTCATTTGAGCGTTGGCAGCCATTTTGGACTACAACCAGAAGACCGCGGAGCAGGATTGACGTTGTGGCAAATGGCCTCATAAGCTGAATGCAAATTTCATATTTTGGAATTGTTCAAAACTGTCAAACCGCCTATATACGTCTGAACAGGCACGAGTCAGGAGATCGGCATGCGGTTGACGAAGCAGACCAACTATGCGGTTCGCATGTTGATGTATTGTGCTGCCAACGAAGGGCAGCTGAGCCGGATTCCGGAAATTGCCAAGGCCTACGGGGTTTCCGAACTCTTTCTTTTCAAGATCCTCCAGCCGCTGAACAAGGCCGGCCTGGTGGAGACGGTCCGCGGCCGCAACGGCGGTGTGCGCCTGGGCAAGCCGGCGGCCGAAATCACGCTCTTCGACGTTGTCCGGGTCACGGAAGACAGTTTTGCCATGGCCGAATGCTTCGAGGATGATGGCATGGTCGAATGCCCGCTGGTCGACAGCTGTGGCTTGAACTCGGCGCTGCGCAAGGCGCTCAACGCCTTCTTCGGCGTGCTCTCGGAATATTCGATCGACGACCTCGTCAAGGCCCGCCCCCAGATCAATTTCCTCCTCGGTATCACCGGCGAGCACCACTACCGCAAGCCGGCGGCCGTTGCCCCCGCCGCCTGATTGCAAGAAACAGGTCTGACTTATGAAACCGCGGTTGCCTCGGCAATCGCGGTTTTTGTTTGCGGCCTTTGGTTGCGCTTAGGGATGCTGAAATGTCCAGCATGCGCTGCTGAGAGGGCGCAATTATCCAAAATGCGACGAAATGCCGGACATTTTTATCCGAAAATTTCCGAATGAGGCTGATTTTTGACGAAAAATTTCTAAAATTGTCCAGCTGGAAAAATTTTCTCCGTAGCCCGTTGCTTTCAGTAGATAAATGTCGTTCCATCGACCGTCGATCGGGATGCCTTTGTGGTCTCCAGACATCAAAAAAGAACAACCGGGAAACAATATTATGAAAAAGATCTCTGTCATGCTGGCAGCGACGGCCCTGATTTCGGTCATGGCGACGTCGGCCTGGTCCAAGACCCTTGTTTATTGCTCCGAGGGTTCGCCGGAAGGCTTCGACCCGAGCCTCTATACGGCAGGCACGACCTTCGACGCGTCCTCGCGCACCGTCTACAGCCGCCTCGTCGAGTTCAAGCATGGCGGCACCGAGATCGAACCCGGTTTGGCCGACAGCTGGAGCGTTTCGGACGACGGCAAGGAATACACTTTCAAACTTCATCCCGGCGTCAAGTTCCAGACCACCGACTTCTTCACGCCGACGCGCGACTTCAACGCCGACGACGTCGTCTTCTCCTTCGAGCGTCAGCTGAAGTCCGACAATCCGTGGAACAAGTATGTCGAGGGCGGTTCTTACGAATACGCCGCCGGCATGGGCTTCCCGGAACTGATCAAGTCGGTCGAGAAGGTCGATGACCTCACGGTGAAGTTCACGCTCAACCATCCCGAAGCACCGTTCCTGGCCGACCTCGCCATGGACTTTGCTTCCATCATGTCCAAGGAATATGCCGACAAGCTGGCCGCCGACGGCAAGATGGCGCAGCTGAACCAGCAGCCGCTCGGTACCGGCCCCTACACCTTCGTCGCCTATCAGCCGGATGCCGTCATCCGCTACAAGGCGAACGAAACCTATTTTAAGGGCAAGGAAAAGATCGACGATCTGGTTTTCGCCATCACCTCTGACGCCGCCGTCCGCGCTCAGAAGCTGAAGGCCGGCGAGTGCCACCTGATTCCTTATCCGAATGCCGCCGACGTTCCTGAACTGAAGAAGGACAAGAACCTCGTCGTCGAGGAGCAGGCTGGCCTCAATGTTAGCTACCTCGCCTACAACACGCAGATGGCGCCCTTCGACAAGCCGGAGGTTCGCCGGGCGCTCAACATGGCGATCAACAAGCAGGCGATCGTCGACGCCGTCTTCCAGGGCGCGGCCACCGTTGCCAAGAACCCGATCCCGCCGACCATGTGGTCCTATAACGACGCCGTTCAGGACGACAAGTACGATCCGGATGCGGCCAAGAAGGCTCTCGCCGATGCCGGCGTCAAGGATCTCAGCATGAAGGTCTGGGCGATGCCGGTGTCGCGCCCCTACATGCTGAACGCACGCCGCGCCGCCGAACTGATCCAGGCCGATTTCGCCAAGGTCGGCGTCAAGGTCGAGATCGTCACGCATGAGTGGGCCGAGTACCTGAAGCTTTCCTCCGACGTGAAGCGCGATGGCGCCGTCATCCTCGGCTGGACCGGCGACAATGGCGATCCCGACAACTTCATGGATACGCTGCTCGGCTGCGATGCCGTCGGCGGCAACAACCGCGCTCAGTGGTGCAACAAGGAATACGACGACCTCATGACGAAGGCCAAGATGACGGCCGATGTCGGCGAGCGCACCAAGGCCTATGAGCAGGCGCAGCTGATCTTCAAGAAGGAAGGCCCCTGGGCGACCCTCGACCATTCGCTCGTCTTCGTTCCGATGAGCAAGAAGGTCTCGGGCTTCAAGATGGACCCGCTCGGCATTCACCGTTTCGACGGCGTCGACGTATCCGAATAACAAGAATAATGTAAAAATGCCCGGTAGTACTGGGCACAGCCGGCGGTCAGGACCCTCCTGACCGCCGGAAACTATTGGACATCTGCCATGTTGCGTTTTTTCATCGGCCGCCTTGCGGTGCTGATCCCGACATTCCTCGGCGTTTCCTTGATCGCGTTCTCTTTCATCCGCCTGCTGCCCGGAGATCCCGTGATGCTGCTCTCGGGTGAACGCGTCATGGCGCCGGAGCGGCACGCCCAGATCATGCACGATCTCGGTTTCGACCGGCCCATGTATATGCAGTATTTCGATTATCTGGGAAAAGTCCTGCAGGGCGATCTCGGCACCTCGATCGTCACCAAGCGGCCCGTTCTCGGCGAATTCCTGACATTGTTTCCGGCAACGCTGGAACTGTCTTTCTGCGCCATCATCCTTGCCGTCTGTCTTGGCGTGCCCGCCGGCGTCTTTGCGGCCGTCAAGCGAGGCACGTGGTTCGATCAGAGCGTGATGGGTGTCGCCCTCGTCGGTTATTCCATGCCGATTTTCTGGTGGGGTCTGCTGCTTATCATCTTCTTCTCCGGCTATCTCGGCTGGACGCCGGTTTCCGGCCGTATCTCGCTGATGTATTTCTTCAAGCCGGTGACCGGCTTCATGCTGATCGACAGCCTGCTGTCAGGTCAGAAAGGGGCCTTTGCCTCGGCCGTCAGCTATCTCATTCTGCCGACCATCGTGCTGGCGACCATCCCGCTCGCCGTCATCGCCCGCCAGACGCGCTCGGCCATGCTTGAGGTTCTCGGCGAGGACTATGTCCGCACCGCACGCTCGAAAGGTTTGAAGCCGCTGCGCGTCGTCGGCGTGCATGCGCTGCGCAATGCAATGATCCCCGTCATCACCACGATCGGCCTGCAGATCGGTGTCCTTCTTGCCGGCGCCATCCTCACCGAGACGATCTTCTCCTGGCCGGGCATCGGCAAATGGATGGTCGATTCGGTGTTCAAGCGCGATTACGCGGTGGTGCAGGGCGGCCTTCTCCTGATCGCCGGCGTCATCATGCTGGTCAATCTGATTGTTGACGTCCTCTACGGCTTCATCAATCCGCGCATTCGTCACTAGGAGCGGTCCATGAGCACGGTCACCGTCAAAACCGGCCAGCCATCCGCTCTTGCGGAATTCTGGCATTATTTCTCCCGTAACAAGGGTGCCGTCATCGGCCTCGTTGTTTTCGTCATCATCCTCGTCGTTGCGATCTTTGCACCGGTTTTTGCGCCGCATGCGCCGAACGAGCAGAATCGTGAAGTGCTCTTGGCAGTGCCGGCCTGGATGGAAGGAGGCCACGCCTCCTTTCCGCTCGGAACGGATGCCGTCGGCCGCGATATCCTCTCGCGGCTGATCTATGGAGCGCGGTTCTCGCTCTTCATCGGCGTCGTGGTCGTCACGCTTTCAGTCATATGCGGCGTGCTGATCGGCCTCGTCGCCGGTTATTTCCGCGGCCGGATCGATACCGCCATCATGCGCCTGATGGACATCATCCTGGCCTTCCCGTCGCTGCTGCTCGCGCTCGTGCTGGTGGCGGTCCTGGGTCCCGGCCTTACCAATGCGATGATCGCGATTTCGCTGGTTAACCAACCGCATTTCGTGCGGTTGACCCGCGCCTCGGTCATTTCCGAGCGTGAGAAGGAATATGTGATCGCCTCGCGCGTCGCCGGCGCGGGAACGCTCCGCTTGATGTTCAAGACGATCCTGCCGAACTGTCTCGGCCCCCTGATCGTTCAGGCGACGCTTGCCTTCTCGGCGGCGATCCTCGATGCCGCCGCCCTCGGCTTTCTCGGTATGGGCGCTCAGCCGCCGACACCCGAATGGGGCACCATGCTTGCTGAGTCCCGCGAATTCATCTCGCGCGCCTGGTGGGTCGTGACATTTCCGGGTCTTGCCATCCTCATCACCGTTCTTGCCATCAACCTGATGGGCGATGGCCTGCGCGATGCGCTTGACCCCAAACTGAAGAGGTCGTGATGCCGCTCCTCGAAATCGAAAATCTGACCGTCGAGTTCCAGACGTCATCCGGTCTTTTCCGCGCCGTCGATGGCGTCTCGCTTAGCTGCGACAAGGGCGAAATCCTGTCGGTCGTCGGCGAATCCGGTTCGGGCAAATCCGTTGCCATGCTGGCCCTGATGGGCCTTCTGCCCTGGACCGCCAGGATCACCGCCGACCGCATGCAGTTCGACGGCCAGGATCTGCGCGGCATCTCCGCCCGCCGGCGCCGCCGGATCGTCGGCAAGGAGATGGCGATGATTTTCCAGGAGCCGATGTCGAGCCTGAACCCGTGCTTCACGGTCGGCTTCCAGCTCGGCGAGACACTACGCGTCCATATGGGCCTCAACCGGAAGGAGCGCCGTGAACGTTCGATCGAACTCTTGAGCCTCGTCGGCATTCCGGCGCCGGAGGACCGCCTGTCGAACTTCCCGCACCAGATGTCGGGCGGCATGAGCCAGCGCGTCATGATCGCCATGGCGCTCGCCTGCAATCCGAAGCTCCTCATCGCCGACGAGCCGACGACGGCGCTCGACGTGACGATCCAGGCGCAGATCCTCGATCTGCTCGTGCGCTTGCAGAAAGAGCAGGGCATGGCGCTGGTGCTGATCACCCATGACATGGGCGTCGTTGCCGAAACCGCCGAGCGCGTGCAGGTGCAATATGCCGGCCAGAAGGTCGAGGAGCAACCGGTGAAAGCGCTGTTCCGCGATCCGCATCACCCCTATACGGCAGCCCTGCTCGCCGCCCTGCCGGAACGCGCCCAGGTCGGCCAGCGTCTTCCCTCGATCGCCGGTGTCGTTCCCGGCCAGCACGGCCGCCCGACGGGCTGTCTTTTCGCCCCGCGTTGCGGCTATGCAACGGTCGAATGCGAGCGCGGTGTGGTGCGCCAGGGACCGGAACTCGGGCTGGCGTTGTGCAACTATCCTTTGAAGGACGGCAAGCCGCTCGGGCACCCCGGCGTCATGGCCAATGAAACTGCAGGAGACCTGGTATGACAGGCGCTGTTCTCGAGGGCAGGGATCTCGCCCGTTTCTACACCGTCAACCGCGGTCTCTTCAAAGCCGACGCCACGGTCAAGGCGTTGAACGGCGTCAGCTTCAGCCTCCATTCCGGCAAGACCCTGGCCGTCGTCGGCGAATCCGGCTGCGGCAAGTCGACGCTTGCCCGTCTGGTCACGATGATCGAGGATCCGACGGCCGGCGAATTGCTGATCGACGGCAAGCCGGCGCGGGTCGGCGACCGCAGCCTGCGCAGCCAGGTGCAGATCGTATTCCAGAATCCCTATGGCTCGCTCAACCCGCGCCAGAAGGTCGGTGCAATTCTGGACGAGCCGCTGAAGATCAATACCGATCTCGATGCCAGCGCCCGCCGCCGCAAGGTGGAGGAGATGATGGCCCGCGTCGGGCTGCGCCCGGAACATCACGGCCGCTACCCCCATATGTTCTCCGGCGGCCAGCGCCAGCGCATCGCCATTGCCCGCGCGCTGATGCTGCGGCCGAAGGTGCTGGTGCTCGACGAACCGGTTTCGGCCCTCGACCTGTCGATCCAGGCGCAGGTGCTGAACCTGCTTATGGACCTGCAGAAGGAGATGGGCCTTGCCTATCTCTTCATCTCGCACGGCCTCTCGGTCGTCCATCACATCGCCGACGAGGTGATGGTGATGTATCTCGGCCGCCCGATCGAAACCGGTCCTGCCGCCGAAGTCTTCGCCCGTCCGCGCCATCCCTACACGGCCGCCTTGCTGTCGGCGACGCCGATCGCCGATCCCGAGCGCGAGAAGAACCGCATCCGCCTGCAAGGTGAACTGCCGTCGCCGTTGAAGCCGCCGTCCGGCTGCCACTTCAATCCGCGCTGCTGGAAGGCGCAGGACTATTGTCGGCAGGTTTCTCCCGAATTAAGTGGAGAAGGCGCACAACAATATGCCTGTCATTTCCCGCTCGACTGAGCGGGAAGCCGCCGTTGAGAGGAAACATGCAGGACGATCGGATCAACAGACCTCATGCGATCATTGTCATGGGGGTCAGCGGTTGTGGCAAATCCTCGGTCGGCGAGAAACTTGCTGAGGCCTTGCATCTGGCCTTCGTCGAAGGTGATGCGCTTCATCCGGCCGCCAATGTCGAGAAGATGTCGAAGGGCATTCCGCTGACCGATGAGGATCGGATGCCCTGGCTCGACCTGATCGGCAAACGGATGCAGGCCTCGCTGGAAAAAGGCGAGGGCATGATCGTCTCCTGTTCGGCGCTGAAACGTACCTATCGCGACAGGCTGAGGGCTGCTGCCGGCGGCAATCTGTTCTTCGTCTATCTCGAAGGATCCAAGGCGCTGCTGACGAAGCGCATGGGCGAGCGCAAGGGGCATTTCATGCCGATCTCGCTGCTCGAAAGTCAGCTGGCGACACTCGAGGTGCCGACAGGCGAACCCGGTGTCGTCACCGTCGATATCGACGATACGATCGACGGCATTGCGGCAACGGCGCTCAGCGGGCTCTCCACCCTCGGTGTCATGGCTTGAAGCGCTGCGGCGAGTAAGCCGAGATATCGATGAACGGCGTTTCGCCGCTGATGAGTTCCGCAAGCACGCGGCCGGTCACCGGTCCGAGCGTCAGTCCGTGATGGGCGTGGCCGAAGGCGAACCACAGGCCCTGATGGCGCGGCGCCTTGCCGATGATAGGCATCATGTCCGGCGTGCAGGGGCGCGCGCCCATCCATGGTTCGGGATCGAGCCTGCCTCCGAGAGGGAAGATCGTACGCGCCACGGCTTCGGCCCGGTCGAGCTGCACCGGCGTCTTCGGCGCGTCGAGCGTTGCGAACTCCGCCCCTGTCGTCAGGCGGATGCCGCGGCTCATCGGCGCCAGCAAATAACCGCGCTCGGCATCGAGGATCCAATTGTTGAGCACGGCATCGCCCTTGGCGGCATAATGCATGTGATAGCCGCGCTTGACGCCGAGCGGGAAGCAATAGCCGAGCCGGCGTGTGGCAACGCCAGCCCAGGGGCCGAGCGCGATCACCGCATCATCGGCTTCGAGCGGGCCTTCCCCGGTCATGATCTTCCAGCCGGAACCGAACTGGCCGAGCGAGGCGGCGTCGCCGGTGACGAAGCGGCCACCGAGGCTTTCGAAATAGCGGCGATAGGCCGATGTCAGCGCATGCGGATCGAGCACCGACCAGGGATCGCGCCAGCGGATGCCGCCGGCGAAACGGACGGTCATATCGGGTTCCATGCGGGCGATATCGGCCGACGTCAGGCTATCATAGGTCACGCCGAATTCATTCTGCCAAAGGGCGGCCTCCGCAAGGGCCTCGTCGCGTTTGGCCTCCGTCCGGAAGATCTTCATCCAGCCGTCCTTGCGGATCAGCGCCTGCGCCTGGGAGGCCTCGATCAGGTCCTTGTGCTCGGCAATCGAATTTTCGATCAGCGGCGCATAGGCTCGGGTGATTGCCGCGTGTCGCCGGGCATTCGAATTCCACCAGTAACGGGCGAGAAAGGCGAGCTGGCTCGGCAGCGTTCTGAGATGATAATGCGCATCGATGCGGTTGTTGAGCGCATAACGCATGAGCAGGCCGAGCTGCTGGGGAAAGCCGTAAGGTGCCACCCCTTCGCGCTGGATCAGGCCGGCATTGCCGAAGGAGGTTTCGTTGCCCGGATCCTTGCGGTCGATCAGCATCACCTGCCGGCCGCGTCGCTGCAGATGGATGGCGGTGGACACCCCGACGATGCCGGCGCCGAGCACGATTGCGTTTTTCGTCATTCCCCTGCATTCCGCTCTGTTATCGCAGTGAAAATGCCCCTGCCGATAGCGGCGTGCAAACGAAAATTAGCATTCATTTCAAAATCATTGCGCTTTTTAGTGCGGCATTCTCGGCCTTTACGCGCACATGCAGGATCGCAGCGTTGAAAAGCGAAAAGACGATCGCATAGACCGGCAGGCCGAAGGCAAGAGGAAGGGCGGCGATCTCACAGACGACGATCGTATAGTTCGGATGCCGGAAGAAGCGATAGGGTCCCGATTTCACGAGCGGCGCGCCGGGCAGGATGATGATGCGCGTCGTCCAGCGATCTTTCAGCGTCGTAAGCACCCAGAGCCGCAGCACCTGTAGCCCCATGAACACCAGAAACCAGAAGAGTTGAACCGGCCTGCCCGGCGCCAGCAGCCAGAGCCCCATGATCCAGGCGGCATGCAGCGCCACCATGACGGGATAATGCTCCGGGGTGACCTCCCGGCCGCCTCTGGCAAGCAGGGCGGCAGTGTTGCGCCGGGCAAGTACGAGCTCGCCCAGCCGCTGCAGCGTCACGAATGTCAAGAGCGCGATCGACGGCCACATCATGCCGCCCTCCGCAGCGTCACGCAGCTGGCCGAAAAACCCGGTCCCATGGCGATCATCGCCGCTCGCTCCGGCAGTCCGGCGTGGATTACCCGCTCCAGCACGAACAGCACGGTGGGCGAAGACATGTTGCCATATTCGGCAAGCACGCCTCGTTCGTGATCGAGCGTGCCGGGTGTCAGTGAAAGCGCGCTCTCCATTGCGGCCAGCACCTTCATGCCGCCGGGGTGGCAGATGAAACGGTCGATGTCTGCCAGTTCCAGCCCGTTTCGCGCCAGAATGGCCGTCACCGCCGGGGCGAGTTCCCGTTCGGCGAAGGGCGGCAAGGATTGCGCCAGCACGATGCCGAAGCCGCCATCGTCGATCTTCCAGCCCATGATGTCGAGCGTGTCCGGGAAGAGATGCTCGCCGGCTGATTCCACCTCGGCCAGCCCGCCTTCGCCGGCGCGGAGCACGCAGGCGGCCGCGCCGTCGCCGAACAGCGCCGTCGCGATGATGTTCGGCCGCGTCAGCTCGTCCAGCCGGAAGGCGAGCGTGCAAAGCTCGATCGAGACGAAAAGCACGACGGCGCCCGGCCGGCTGCGTGCCAGCCGCGCCGCGACGGCAAAGCCCGAGACGCCGGCGGCGCAGCCGAGCCCGAAGACCGGCACCCGCTCGATATCGGTTCTGAAGCCCATGCGGCGGGCAAGCTGCGCATCGAGGCTCGGCGTCGTAAAACCGGTGGAAGAGACGGTGACGATACAGTCGACATCACAGGCGCTGAGGTCCGCCCGGCGAAGTGCCGAGGTGGCCGCCTCAACGAAAAGGGCGCCCGCCACCTCTCCATAGGCCTGCATGCGGTCCTGCCAGCCATGCGTTTCGTCGAACCAGGCAAGCGGCCGCGCCGCATGGCGCTTGTTGATGCCGGCGCTGTCGAAGACGCGAGCTAGATGATGAAAATCCTCGAAACGGCCGGCAAACAGCCGGGCCGAGGCTTCGGCCGCCTGGTTTTGGAAGATGACATGTTCGGGCGTGGCGGTGGCGAGGCTGACGAGTCTGACGGTATCGGTCACGGAATTCTCCTTGTCGTTCCCGGCACAACGCTGAGAACACCCGGTCCCGATGATTTATTCGGCCTCGGGGACTTCACGAAGCAGTGATGGAGAAAATAGAGAGGCAGGCGAATAAAGCCCAGGGCAGCGGTGTTCTCTCCCCGCAACGTCACTCTCGAGGAGTTTTCCCATGACGATCACGACAGTCCGCATCGCTTCCATCCTTGTCGGCGGCTGCCTTGCCGCTTCGCTCTTCTCCGGCCCGGTCTTTGCTGTCGGCAATGACAACAGCACGATGCCGACCTGCAAGAAGGGCGAGATCTACGACCAGAAGACCAAGAAATGTGTCAAGCAGCAGAGCGCCAATGTTTCGGACGAAAACCGTACCGACTATGCCTATTCGCTGGCCAAGGCCGGCCGTTATGAAGAGGCGCTTGCCATGCTCGATACGGTCAGGGACCAGAACAGCGCGGAGGTGCTGAACTATCGCGGTTACGCCACCCGCAAGCTCGGCCGCACCGACGAGGGCATCTCCTATTACCTGCAGTCGGTGAAGAAGGATCCGCAATACGCCAAGGTCCGTGAATATCTCGGCGAAGCCTATGTCATCCAGGGCCGGCTCGATCTCGCAAAGGAGCAATTGAACACGATCAAGACGATCTGCGGCATGGCTTGCGAGGAATATCAGGATCTGAACGCTGTCATCCTCGATCCGTCGAAGATCTGAGAGTAGGCCACTGGCGGGAAATGGAGCCGGAAAGGATATCCGAATGTCGGTCGCGGACGCTACATTTCCTGCCTATAGTCACGCGAGAATGGAATCGCCGGTTTATCAGGCGGTTCCAAGGGATGCAGGATCGGCGGAGGCGGCCATCGCGAGCGAAGCGGATATCAGGAGCGGTCTGACGGAAAACCTGGCCAGGCTCTGGCGTTATGGTCTCGTTCTCTCGCATCAGCGCGATGTCGCCGACGATCTGGTGCAGGCGACCTGCCTTCGCGCGCTCGAGCGCGCCGGCCAGTTCGTTCCCGGCACCCGGCTCGACCGCTGGCTGTTTTCGATCCTGCATTCGATCTGGCTGAACGAGATCCGTTCGCGCCGGGTGCGACAGGGCCAGGGTTTTGTCGATGCCGGCGAGGCGCTGACCTTCGACGGCGCGCACGATACTGAAACGCATGTGATGGCGGGGCAGGTGCTGAAGCAGGTAAATGCGTTGCCCGAGGCGCAGCGGACGGCGGTTTTCCTCGCCTATGTGGAAGGACTTTCCTATCGCGAGGTTGCAGGCATATTGGATATTCCGATCGGGACCGTGATGAGCCGGCTGGCGGCCGCCCGCGCCAGGCTCTCCGGCGCCGGACCGGCAGGGGGACGGCCATGAGCACGAAACACACCATTCCTTCCGACGAGGACCTCACAGCCTTCATCGACGGCGAGCTGACGGCGGAAGAGAGAGCCCGCATCGAGGCCATCGTCAAGGAAGACGAGAGCGTCGCCGAACGATTGGATTTCCTGGCGCGCGCCAGCCTGCCGTTCGAGCAGGCTTTCGCTCCGCTGCTCTCCGAAGCCCCGCGCGAAAAACTGCAGGCGATGCTCTCCGCCATTCCTGCGCATGATAACGCAAGATCGGTCGCTGCACCCGCGCCCACGCGCCGTCGCTTCCTCGGTGCGCTCGCCGCCTCGCTTGTGGCCGGCATCGCCATCGACCGCGCCGTCATCGGCATCGGCAGGGGTTTTTCGGCAAAGGACGAAAACAGCGAATGGCGCGCCGTGGTCGCCGACTATATCTCGCTCTATACCGCCGAAACGCTCGCCGGCCCCGTTCCCGGCAGACAGGACCAGGCCGCCCAGCTCGCCAGTCTTGACGAGAAGCTCGGCCTGTCGCTCTCCCCGGAAGCCGTTTCGCTCCCGGGGGTCGATTTCAAACGCGCCCTGCTGCTGCAATATGACGGCAAGGCGCTCGCCCAGATCGCCTATCTCGATCCCGAGACCGGCCCGATGGCGCTCTGCATCGTGAAATCCGACGCGGGGCCGAAGGCGCCGGACCTTGAAAGCCGCAAGGGAATGAATGTCGTCTACTGGTCGAATGCGACGCATGCGTTCATGCTGATCGGGCATGCTGCGGCAGACAGGATGACGGCGATTGCGAATGGGGTGCGGGGGAGGGTGGCGGTGTGACCCGCCATTGGCGGCGGCTTTGAGCTGATCAGTCCTGCGATCGATTGCGCCTCAGGAACTGGCCTAGCCGGTTCACGATCTTAAAGGCCCAGAACATCGATGTTGAGACCTTGAGGCCGTGGTCGGCAAGGGCGCGCAGCACCTCCTTGTTCTGACGCGATATATTTTGAACGTTTTTGTTCGTGGCGCCCCCTAAGCGCATTCTGACCAAGACTTGCGGGATATAGATTGTTCTGATCCGCGCGACTTCCAAGAATCGCATCATCAGCTCGACGTCGGCTGCAAGCCGATAACGCAGATCAAACCGCCCGAACCGTTCATAGATGTTGCGCCGAACATAGAATGTTGGGTGCGGCGGGCACCACCCCCGCGCGAAGAAACCGGGTTTGAACGCACGGGATTTCCAGTAACGGACCTTGCGATCGATGTGCCGGTTGGAAACATAGACGAGATCACCATAGCAGCCGTCATATGCTTCATCATCCAGCGCGGCCGCCACGGTTCCGAGGGAGTCATTGCTCTCGAAAGTGTCGTCCGCATTCAAGAAGCCGATAATATCGCCGCTCGCAAGACCAATCCCCTTGTTCATGGCCTCATAGATACCTCCGTCCACCTCGGAAAGCACACTGCGGTTCTCCGCCGGCGCCGAAGCGATAATGGCGAGCGTCGAATCTTGTGAGCCGCCATCAATGATGATGTGTTCGAAATTGCGGTAGGTTTGAGCGTCGATGGACCGCAAGGTATCAGCAATTGTCTGCTCGACATTCCAGCAAACGGTGATGAGGCTTATCCGGGGGGAGCTTGGATTGGCAGTATCTGCAGCCATCTAAGGGTATCTTGCTCACATTTCAAAAGGCGATAGCACCAACCCGTATCAGACGGAAAGGCACTACCGCAATCGAGTACCGCAAGTTATCCTCGATCAACGCCTGATTGGTGAGCGGCGGCGGCTGCTCCTCTTGCTAAGTGCATTGCATGCGGCCCCATCTATCTGTAGTGAGCACTGTCGAATAGCGATATCACCACGATAAGCTCGTGAGTGCGCGTGGATTTACCGGTTGCAGGAGGTCTCTTGTCTTCGAATAAAAAACTGCGCAAGGGCATCTTGCTCGCCGGTGGCTCGGGCACCCGACTTCATCCGGCGACTCTCGCCATTTCGAAGCAACTTCTTCCGGTTTTCGACAAGCCGATGATCTACTATCCCCTGTCAACGCTGATGCTTGCAGGCATCCGGGATATCCTGATTATCTCCACGCCACAGGACACCCCACGTTTTGAACAGCTGCTGGGTGACGGCGCCCAATGGGGACTAAACCTCCAATATGCCGTGCAGGCCGCACCGGACGGAATTCCCCAGGCATTCTCGATCGGCAGGGAATTCATCGCGCGGGAGGCAACCGCTCTCGTACTGGGAGACAATATCTTCTACGGCAATCTCCTGACTCATGATTTATCCGGGGCTTCCGCGAGATCGGACGAAGCGACGATCTTCGCGTACAAAGTCCACGATCCCGAACGGTATGGGGTGGTGGAGTTTGACGGTGAGGGCAAAGTCCTCAGCCTGGAGGAAAAGCCGTCCAGGCCCCGCTCTTCTTACGCTGTGACGGGCTTATATTTCTACGACAATGACGTGGTTGACATTGCAGCCGGTTTGAAACCCTCGCCGCGCGGTGAAACCGAAATTACCGATATCAATCGGCATTATCTGTCGGCCGGCAGGCTGAATGTTGCCGTCTTGGGCAGAGGACATGCCTGGCTTGATACGGGCACGCACGATTCACTCCTTGAAGCCAGTCAGTTCATTGCCACCATCGAGCGGCGCCAGGGGCTGAAGATTGCCTGCCCCGAAGAAATCGCCTTTCATTTGGGATACATAGATGCCGAGCAGTTGCTAAGACTTGCGGCTCCACTTGAAAAGAGCTCTTACGGTCGATACCTCATCAGCCTGGTGAGGGAACCAGCTCCGCATTTCCCGCCCGGCTGACCCGCAAAACTGGAAACCAATCTTGTCTGCTTTTACTCTGCTTACGTTAAAGACGATGTCCGACGCACGAGGCGCGTTGACCGTCATGGACGGAATACTGCCATTTCCGGTCGTCCGGAGCTTCTGGATCTATGGTGCCGACGGATATAAACGCGGCGGCCATCGTCATCACAAGACTCGGCAGGCATTGGTGGCGATTTCGGGAAGCGTGATGGTTTTGATGGACGATGGAAAAGCCAGGGAAGAGATCACCTTATCGTCACCGGACCAGTGCCTGCTGGTGGAGCCAAGGGACTGGCATGAAATGACCTTCGGTCCCGGTTCTATCCTGCTGGTTTTTGCCTCTCACGGGTACGATAAGGACGACTACATCGACACTCCCTACGAACGGCTCTGAGATGATTGAGTATGAAAGCCTTGCGCAAGCCAACCGCGCGCTGATGGAAGAGTTGGAGGCGGTTGCATCCCGTGTCATTCGTTCCGGATGGTACATACTTGGCAATGAGGTCTCCTCATTCGAAGCCGAATTCGCCGCCTTCGCGGAAAGCAAACATTGCATCAGCGTGGCCAATGGTCTGGATGCATTGATCCTGTCGATCGAAGCGCTCGACCTGCCGAAAGACAGCGAGATCATGGTTGCCTCCAACACCTATATAGCCACTATTCTGGCAATTCTTCGCGCGGGCCACAAACCCGTTCTGGTGGAGCCCGAGCGCGAAACCTTCAATATCGATCCGGAGCGCCTTCCGGCGGCGCTCACACGCAAGACGCAGGCAATCTGCGTGACGCATCTTTTCGGCAAAGCCTGCCGGATGACCGAGATCGCCGCGTTTGCAAGCGAGCACGGTCTCATGGTGATCGAGGATTGCGCGCAGTCGCACGGCGCGCGCTATGACGGCAAGCTGACCGGCACCTTTGGAATTGCCGGCTGTTTCAGCTTCTATCCGACCAAGAATCTTGGAGCTCTCGGAGATGCGGGCGCGATCGTCACCGATGATGACGAATTTGCCGATCGCCTGAGACACATGCGCAACTACGGCTCGAAGAAAAAATATGAGAACGTCTATATCGGTGTAAATTCGAGGCTTGACGAGATGCAGGCGGCATTCCTGCGGGTCAAGCTGCGTCACCTCGATCAGGTGACTGAACATAAGCGGGCACTGGCAGATATCTATTTTGCCAATCTGCCTGAATGGCTGGCGCAGCCGCTTCGTCGACCTGCCGAGTATGATGTGTTCCATATCTTCGCGATACGGCACCCGGCCCGCGACGAGTTGCGCCAGTGGCTGCTCGATAACGGCGTCAAGACCGAGGTGCATTATCCGATACCGCCGCATCGGCAGAAGGCAATGCAAGGCATTCTTTCCGGCGATTATCCCATTGCCGATGAACTGCATGCTACCGAGCTGAGCCTGCCTATTTCGGCCGGGCATAGAAAGGATGAGATCGAGCGCGTCTGCAGCCTTCTTGCGGCGCTCCCGGAAAAGCTGAAGTTGGCGGCATGACAGAGCACTTGAAGGGATCGGCCTCCGCACCCGACGAGGTTTGGGACATCGTGATCAAGCCTTCGAAGGGCAATACCCCGGATCTTGCGCTTGTCTGGCGGTATCGCGACCTCATCTGGATGTTTTTCAAGCGGGATTTCACGACATTTTACAAGCAGACTGTTTTGGGGCCGGCCTGGTACATCATTCAACCATCGCTGACGGCGTTGACCTATTATGTCGTGTTCGGAAAAATAGCCAATCTTTCCACGGATGGCCTTCCGCCCTTCCTGTTCTACATGTCGGGCACGATCATCTGGAGCTATTTTTCCGTCTGCTTAGCCAATAACTCCGACGTTTTCTCGAAGAATTCCAATCTGTTTGGAAAGGTTTACTTTCCGAGACTGGTGGTACCGGTATCCGTTGCAATGAGCGGCCTTGTCGCCTTTGCGATCCAGTTCCTGCTCTTGCTGACGGTTTCCGTCGGGTTGAAAATTGCCCACCCCGATTTGGTCCTGAGCTATTGGTTCCTGCTTCTGACGCCATTGGTGCTGCTCTATATCGCAGTGCTGGGCATCGGTGCCGGGCTTGTCGTTTCGGCGCTAACGGTCCGTTTCCGCGATCTCGTCTACGCCGTCGGGTTCATGACGCAGTTGTGGATGTATGCTACGCCGATCGTGTACCCTTTCACCCAGATTCCGGAACGGTATCATTGGTTTTATTATATCAATCCAATGACGACCCCGGTTCAAACCTTCCGCTGGGCGCTGTTTGATGCCCCCGCCTTGCCCGTCGGTCTCTGTCTTGCCAATCTCGCGGTGACTGTCGCAATCACCCTATGCGGGCTGGCGCTTTTTTCACGGGCGGAAGCCAACGCGATGGACACCGTCTGATGAACGATATCGTTATTCGAGCGGAGCACGTCAGCAAGCTCTATCGTCTCGGCGTGATCAATCACGGCACCCTTTATCGCGACCTTCAGAGCTGGTGGGCGAAGTGGCGCAATCTTCCGGATCCGAATGTTTCCGTGTCAGATTACGCGTCGGAGCGCGGTAAGCAATCCCGACTCAAAGGAGATCTCTTCCATGCGTTGGATGATGTCTCCTTCGAAGTTGGGCACGGCGAAATCGTTGGGATTATCGGCAGGAACGGGGCCGGAAAATCCACGCTGCTGAAGGTGATGTCGCGGATCACCATGCCCAATTCGGGTTTCATAGGAATTCGGGGCAGAATTGCCAGCCTGCTTGAGGTCGGCACCGGATTTCATCCAGAGCTCACCGGCCGGGAGAACGTCTATCTCAACGGCGCCATCCTCGGCATGAGCCGTGCCGAGGTCAGATCGAAATTCGATGAAATCGTCGAGTTTGCCGAGATTGGCGAATTCATCGACACGCCGGTGAAGCGGTATTCATCTGGAATGTATGTGCGTCTCGCTTTCTCCGTCGCGGCGCATCTCGAGCCGGAGATCCTCTTGGTCGATGAAGTGCTGGCCGTCGGCGACGTCAACTTCCAGAACAAATGCATGGGGCGGATGCAGGAAGTGACAAAGACCGGCCGAACGATCATCTTCGTCAGCCACAACATGACGGCGATCAGCAGCATCTGCCCGAAATCGATTTTGATGGCTGACGGCAAGGTCGCTGCAATGGGCGATACCGCAGATGTGATAAAGGCCTATCTCGATCGCCCTGAGTTCGGCGGCACGGCAAGTTACTCGGTCAATCCCGAGGATATCGACGGAAAGGCCGTCATATGTCGCGTTGCGGTATTGAACGAGAAGGACGAGATTTCCGAAACCGTGGAACTGTCGAAGGGTTTCTCCATCGAGGTCGAATACGAGTTGAGGGAACCTCTTTCCGGCCTCTCGGTCGGGATGCAGATCAAGATGGAGGACGGCTACACCACGCTCGTCAGCCTCTCCGATCCCGAGCTCGACGTCAGCCGCCTGGACGCCCGGGCTGCCGGTTATTATCGAGCCCGCGTGAAATTTCCCGGATATCTCCTCAACACCGGCACTTTTTACGTGCGATTGGGCATATCGAGTCGATTCTCGATATATTCCGTCGCCGAGGGTATTCGGTTTGACGTGGAGGATAATGTCGGAATTATCCAGATGCTCGGTCAACAGCGGAAGCCGTCGATTTCGGCGATACAGTTGCCTTGGGAGGTTGAGAAGGTCTTCCAGCGCGATTCTGAAGGTGTTTTGAAATGAAAAAGGCGCTTGTCACCGGAGCAGATGGGTTCATCGGCTCTCATCTTGTCGAGACGCTGGTGAGATCGGGTGTCGAAGTCCGCGCACTCTGCCAGTATAATTCGTTTTCCAGCTGGGGCTGGCTCGATCAGTCCGAATACCGCGGCAAGTTCGAGGTGATCCTCGGAGACGTCCGCGATCCCGCCCAAATGCGCTCCGTCGCCAAAGGTGTCGACACGATCTTTCACCTCGCCGCTCTGATCGCGATCCCCTATTCCTACCAGGCTCCGTCAAGCTATATCGATACCAATGTGCATGGGACGCTGAACGTTCTTCAAGGCGCGCTTGACGCCGGCGTCGGAAGAGTGATCCAGACCTCGACGAGCGAAGTCTACGGTACGGCGCGTTTTGTGCCGATCAGCGAAAGCCATCCGCTGCAAGCGCAGTCGCCCTATTCGGCGTCCAAGATCGGCGCTGATGCGATCGCCTACAGCTATCATTCGAGCTTCGATCTGCCGGTGACGATCGCACGGCCTTTCAACACCTATGGCCCGAGACAATCTGCCAGGGCGGTTATTCCGACAGTCATTTCACAGCTTCTGAGCGGGCGGACGACGCTGAAGCTCGGCGCGCTTTCACCCACGCGGGATTTCAATTTCGTGCAGGATACGTGCGACGGTTTTCTGGCGCTTGCGGCCTGCGACGAAGCGGTCGGTCAGACGGTCAATATCGGCTCCGGCAGCGAGATCTCGATCGGCGATACCGTTCGGCTGATCGCCGACATCATCGGTGTCAGCGTCGCGATCGAATGCGACGAACAGCGTTTGCGCCCGGCAAACAGCGAAGTGGAACGCCTGTGCTGCGACAATAGCCTGATCAAGTCGCTGACGGGATTTTCGCCCCGTTACAGCTTAAAAGACGGGCTTGCGTCAACAATCGAATGGCTGCGTCAGCCGCAGAATCTGGCACGGTATAAGGCGGATATCTTCAATGTCTAGGCGTGCAGTCATTCTGGCGGGAGGCATGGGAACGCGGTTGCGGCCCTATACCGTCGTCCTTCCAAAACCGCTGATGCCGATCGGCGACTATCCCATTCTCGAGGTCATCATTCGTCAGCTGATATCAGGCGGATTTCAGCACATTACGCTTGCCGTCAACCATCAGGCTGAACTGATCAAGGCCTTCTTCCAGGACGGCGACAAGTGGGGCGTACGCATCGACTATTCGCTCGAGGACGAACCGCTCGGCACGATGGGGCCGCTGCGGTTGATCAAGGATCTGCCGGAGAATTTTCTGGTGATGAACGGCGACATCCTGACGGACCTCAACTATGCCGATTTTCACGATACCCATGTCCTTGACGGCAATATATTTACGATCTCATCCAAGACGCGTCAGCATCGCATAGACTACGGCGTTCTTGATACTAACGAGGCAGGATGCCTGACCGGTTTCCGGGAGAAGCCGACGGCCGAGTATAAGGTCAGCATGGGCGTCTACATGGTGTCTGCGGCCGCCGTCGAGCACATACCGCAACGCGGCGCTTACGGCTTTGACCAGTTGATGCTCGATCTCCTGGCGGCAGGCAAGCCGGCCACGGTTCGCGATTTTCCCGGCTATTGGCTCGATATCGGACGGCCCGACGATTATGCATTGGCGATCGAAGAGTTCGAAACCATGCAATCCAGGTTCTTGAATGGTTGATGCCATCGTCACCGGTGCTGGCGGCTTTCTCGGGAAGCGTCTGGTCCAGCGGCTTGAACGGGCCGGCGTTGACGTGCTTGCGCTTGACCGAACGCATGGGGACATAAGCGAAGAGCGCCTTTGGCAGGATCTTCCGGCAGCGCACACGCTGTTTCATCTTGCCGGCAGGACATTCGTTCCGGATAGCTGGACACAAGGCCCAAGTTTCACCGCCGCCAATGTTCTCGGTACGCAGCATGCTTTGAACTGGTGCAAGCGGCACAAGGCCAAACTCGTCTTCGCAAGCGCCTATGTTTATGGAGTGCCGGAACGGCTGCCGATCCAGGAAAGCGATCCGGTCAGGCCGAACAACCCCTATGCTCTTTCCAAGCATCTTGCCGAACAACTCTGTGAGTTCGCTGCCACACACGAGCAAATACCGGTGGTGGTATTGCGGCTTTTCAATATATATGGGGCTGGGCAGCGCCCGGAGTTCCTGATACCGACGCTTCTGAACCGGATACGGGCGAGGCAGGAAATACAGGTCATGGACCTCAGTCCGCGGCGGGATTATGTCTTCGTTGACGATGTCTTGAGCGCCTTTGCCAAGGCCATGGATGTGTCGGAAGGTTACCACTGCATCAATATCGGCTCCGGAACGTCGTATTCGGTGCAGGAAATCATCGATATCTTGCAGCAAGCGGCCGGCACTGATCTACCAGTAGTGTCGTCTTGCGCCGTTCGGCGGAATGAAATACCTGACGTGCGGGCGGATATTACGCGAGCTCGCGCCGTTCTTGGATGGCGGCCGGAGTGGGATCTGCCGGCCGGCATCGGCGTGATGATGAAGGAGTCGTAAATTGAACGAGCGTTACGTTCCGATCAATAAGGGCAACTACTCGATGGACACGGACGAGCGCGAAGCCGCGTTCGACAGATTCCGTGGCGAGGGATGGGAAGCCGAATACGCGGATTACCGTCGCAAGTGGTCGGAATATGCCTTGAACCAGCAGGTTTCGGATTACCCGCTGCTCGTCGATCTCGAGCTGGCATCGATCTGCAATCTGCGTTGCCCGATGTGCTATACGATCAGCGACGAGTTCAAGAAAAACGTCAACACGACCCGGATGGACTGGGACCTCTATTGCCGCATCATCGATGAGATCGGCGGCAAGGTTCCTGCCATCCGTCTGTCGCTGCGCGGCGAAGCGACGCTGCACAAGCGTTTTGCCGACTGTGTGCGCTATGCCAAGGACCACGGGATCAAGGAAGTCTCGACCCTGACGCATGGCTTCAAGCTCAACAGAGACTATTTCGCCCAGCTCGTCGATGCCGGCATCGACTGGATCACCGTTTCGATCGACGGTACCGGCGAGACTTATGAGAAGATCCGCAAGCCGATCAAGTTCGAGGCGCTGCTCGACAAGATCAAGGACATAAAGAAGTACAAGGAGGAGCGCGGTCTCAACCGTCCTGTCATCAAGGTGCAGGGTATCTGGCCGGCAATCCGGGAAAATCCGGATCTCTATTACGAGACCTTCGCGCCTCACGTGGATCTCGTCGCCTTCAATCCGCTGATCGATTACCTCGGCAACGATTCCGATATCGCCTATCTCGATAACTTCACATGCCCGCAGCAGTACCAACGCCTGGTGATTGGTGCCGACGGATTGGTCATGAAGTGCTCGAACGACGAGGAGAACCGCGAGGTTATCGGGAATGCGAACACCGAAACCGTGCACCAGATCTGGCATGGGGAAAAAATGAACGCGGTGCGCGCTCTGCACAAGGAACCCCAAGGTTTCCTGAAGAGCGAGGTGTGCCGCAGGTGTTATCTGCCGAGACAGACCAATGACGAGACGGCTGAGATTTGCGGCCGGCAGGTCATTGTGCGGAATTACGTCGACCGGAACCAGGAAATCGGACAGTAATCGGCGGAATTTCACGCGCTACGGCCAGACGTCGCCAAGCCTATAGTTTAAGGGGCTGCGATCGCCGCGAGAGCGGGGCGGCTTTGCCGGTCGTGAATTACAGGGAGTAACAGGATGTTCCGGAATTACCGGCCTGATCGGTGCTACATCATCGCTGAGATCGGCGGAAACTTCACGACGTTTGATCAGGCAAAGCGCCTGATTGACGAGGCAAAAGCGGCGGGGGTGGATGCCGTCAAGCTCCAGACCTATCGCGCGGAGACCCTGTCGAGCCGCAACGCCATGTTCGACATGGAGAACACCGGCGTTACCTCGCAGTTCGAACTATTCCGCAAATACGAAATCGGTCACGAGCTTCACGAAGCGGTGTTTCGCTATGCCGAAGAGCACGGGCTGGACTGGTTCTCCTCGCCCTCGCATGAAACGGATGTCGACCTACTGGAGAAGTGTGGAGTCGGCGCCCACAAGGTGGGTTCGGACGACGCGGTCAACATTCCCTTTCTCCGTTATCTGGCAAAAACCGGCAAGCCGATAATCCTGTCGACGGGGATGTCGACGCTCGACGAAGTTCGGGGGTCCGTCGCCGCAATCAAGGAGGCCGGCAACGACAAGCTCATTCTGCTGCATGCCATCACGAGTTATCCGACGCATCCGGAAAATGTGAACCTGCGCGCGATGCAAACGATGATGGAAGCGTTTCCGGATCTTGACGTCGGTTATTCCGACCATACGCTGACCCCGGTCGCAAGCCTGTGCGCTGTCGCAATGGGCGCCCGGGTCATTGAACGTCATTTCACCTATGACAAGGCCGCAGACGGCCCGGACCATATGCTTTCGGCCGATCCGGCGGAAATGAAATGGCTCGTCGACGCGATACGCGCCTTCGAGATCATGAAAGGCAGTGGCCGCAAGGAGCCGGCTGCGAGTGAAGCGACGACGAGGTTGAACAATCGCAAGAGCGTTGTCGTCAACCGACCGCTCAAGGCCGGCCATGTCATCTCCGTCGGCGACATTTCCGTCAAGCGGCCTGGAACAGGAATTGAACCGAAGCATTTCGACGCTCTCGCAGGACGGCGGGTCGCAAACGACCTCGATGCGGACGCGGTCCTCCAGTGGAGCGATCTGGCGTGACGCTTGGAATTATTATCCAGGCGCGGATGGGATCGACGCGGCTGCCGGGAAAAGTGCTTCGCGACATTTCCGGAAAGCCCCTGCTCGGACATGTCCTTGGTCGGCTTCAGATGTTGAAGCGCCCGGCCAAGGTTGTCGTTGCGACATCGTCCGCCAGCGAGAACGATGTTATCGAAGCCTGGTGCCTTGAGCACGGCGTCAGCTGCTTTCGCGGCGACGAAACCGATGTTCTCGATCGTTATTTTCAGTGCGCGAGATCGCTCGGGATGTCGGATATCGTGCGGTTGACCGCAGATAATCCTTTCACCGACATCGAGGAACTCGAGAGGCTGATCGACCTGCACCAAAAGCAGAGATTCGATTACACGCATGCCTTTGGCCAGTTGCCTATTGGCGTCGGCGCCGAGATATTTACCTTCGAAGCCCTGGCGCGCAGCCACCGCGAGGGGAAGCTGCCGCACCATCGCGAACACGTGAATGAATACTTCACCGATCGGCCAGAACTGTTCAAGATCGGTCAGCTCGATGTGCCCTTGGCCAAAATCTCTCCGGAGCTGCGCCTGACGGTGGATACCGAGGAAGATTGGAGCCGCGCCCGTGCACTCGCAGCGCAGGCGGGTGGGAATTGGCTCGGGACGGAAGAAGCGATCCGGCTATGTTCGTCTTCTGCATAGAAAGTTCACATGCACGCGGCATGGGTCATCTCTTTCGGTCGCTGACGCTCGCAGCGGAATTGCGCACCCGCGGTCATTCGGTCCGCTTTTTGGTGAACGATCATCCAAATTCCTTGAGAATCATCCGCGAGCGCGGTTTTGACGTGGCGCTTTATGATCTCGCCGCCGTGACGGGATGGGAGAAGGCTTTCCTCGAAGCCGCTGCTTCGTCTCCGATCTGGATCAACGATCGCCTTAACACCCAGCGGCTCCATAGCGAGACGATCAAGCGCTTGGACGCCAAGCTTGTCACCTTTGATGATCGTGGTGATGGCGCGGAACTTGCCGACCTGAATATCTGCGCTCTCCTGTTCGAAAACACGGAGGGCCTGAAAGGCAGGGACGTTCGGCTAGGTGTAGGGTACATGATACTCAATCCTGAAATCGCCAGCTATCGCAGAGTTCGGGAAAAGCTTGCATCAATACTTGTCACGCTCGGCGGCGCCGATACTTACGGAGTGACGGTTCGCGTCGCCAAATGGCTGAGCAGCAAGGCTTTTCCTGTCACCATTGTCACGGGCCCGAGCTTCCAGCACATGGCGGAGCTTGAAGAGGTGGTCGCGACCGCCGCGCCGGATCGGTTCAGATTGCTGAACCAGGTGCCGTCGCTTGCGGCGGAGATGTACGGGCACGATCTGGCGATTACCGGTGGCGGCCTTACGCCCTTCGAAGCTTGTGCGGCCGGCCTGCCCTGTGTCGTGGTCGCCAACGAACCTTTTGAAGTCCCGGTCGGGCGTGCGCTCGAGGAGCTTGGAGCAGCGTTCTTCGCCGGGCATCACTCGGCTTTCGATCTCGGCATCCTGGAGAAGGCGATCCCCATCCGGAGCATGAGCGAGACCGCCATGACCAAGGTCGACCTTGGCGGGCTGGGCCGCGTTGCCGATTTGCTGGAAAGATTGGCTGCATGACCCTGACAGTGGTGATCCATCAGCCGGACTTTGCCTCCTATCTCGGTTTTTTTCAGCGTTTTCTGAACGCCGACCTCTACATCGTTCTGGATCATGTCCAGTTTGTCCACGGCACGAGCAAGAGCTGGACCCATCGTGACAGGATCAAGACGGCGCAAGGGGATCGCTGGCTCACCGTCGGAATCAGAAAGCCAAGCTTCGGCACCCCGATCAACGAGGTGGAGCTGGCGCCCGGCACCGGTTGGATAGATCAGAACCTTTCCTTGCTTCGCGAAAACTATCGCAAGTCGGCCGGCTGGAGCGAAGTCTTTCCCCGAATCGAAGCCCTCTACGGCAAGCGGTTCGACCTTTTGGCCGATTTCAATATGCATTTCCTGGACGGTATTCTGGATATGCTTGAAATCACAATGCCGACGGTGCGATCGAGCACTCTAAGCCCTGAGGGTCATAGGAACGAGTTGCTTGTCGAATTGCTGGGCAAAGTGGGAGCAACACGCTACCTCTCGGGTCTCGGCGCGCGCGACTATATGCGACCGGAACTATTCGAGGCAGCCGGAATTGAAATCGAGTGGCAGCATTTCGTCCATCCGGTTTATCCACAGCCCTTCGGCGAGTTCATTCCCTATCTCAGTATTCTCGACACACTGCTGAATTGTGGTATTGCAGGCACGCGTGACCTGCTCTGGAGTTGCAAATGAATATTCTCGCGATCGGTGCCCATTTTGACGACGTGGAGCTGGGCTGCGGTGGTGCACTGGCACGCCATACAGCAAACGGCGATACGGTTTACGTCTATGTCGCGACCGTTTCCGGCTTTTCCAACCAATATGACCAGTCCGTGCGGAGCAGCCAGGTCGCCAGAGCGGAAGCGGATGCTGCGATGGAAATTCTCGGCGTCCACAAGATGTTTTGCGGCGAGTTCAAAACGCTCCAGATCGAATTCGTCGACCCGCTGAATATCGAGATCCTCAAGCTCGTGCAGGATCTGAAGATCGATATGGTCTATACCCATTGGGTGGGCGACATCCATCATGATCACTTGGCCTTGTCGCGCGCATCGCTGCACAGCTGCCGTCATGTGCCCCGCCTCTTGATGTATCGCAGCAACTGGTATCATTCGACCGTCGATTTCAGGGGAAATTTCTACGTCGACATCACCGCCCATTGGGACCAGAAGGAAAAAGCGATCCTTGCCCATGAATCCGAGATGGAGCGCACCGGGCGGAAATGGGTGAGCTTCTTCCGCAATGAAGCCGAGAACGCCGGCCAGCGCATCGGTGTAAAATACGCCGAAGTCTTCGAGGTGGTGAAGTGGCTGCAGCCTTGAGGAAGATTTTGACCTTTGGCTCCATGCTGCTTCCCTACGGTGTGCATGAGCTGAAGCGCAGGCTTAAAAATCGTCACAAGTTATCTGCTGATGTCGCGAGATCGCTGGCAGAAAATAGGCAGCTTGCCGGGCTGCGTGCGGACCAACGCTGTTTCATTTTAGGAAATGGACCGAGTGTCAAGGGCTTGGATCTGTCGCGGCTTCAAGGCGAAAATGTCATAACCGTTTCCAACGGCTATTTGCATTCCGATTTCGACAAGTTCCAATCTCGCTATCATTGTGTTCCGCAAATCACCTACGGATTAATGACACCCGAGGACGTGGTCCGCTGGTTCGAGGAGATGCATTCCCACCTGGGCGGCGCGGAACTGTTCCTCAGCTCCACGGAAGCGGAGCTGGTTCGAAAACACAATCTGTTTTCGGGACGAACGGTCCGGTATCTCATGCTCGGCGAAAGCTTCGACGAAAGACCATCCGTGGAAATCGTCGATATTTCCAAACCGGTGCCGCGTGTCGATTCAGTCCCGGTGATGGCCCTCATGATAGCGATGTATCTTGGTTTCAAAGAAATCATCCTGCTCGGCGTCGACCACGATCGCTTCCTGTCGGCAACCTATGAATACGCTTTCGACCTTAAGGTGCAAAAAGGAAAAGATTTCACCGTAAATGCGGACGGCACCCCGACAACGAACCGTCACGACGACTTTCAGCAGGCGGCGCGGCTGTGGCGACAATATAGAGCCATCGCAAATATCGCGCGAGCAAATGATATCCGCATCTTCAATTCCACACCCGGTGGGGCACTGGACGAATTTGAGCGACGGCCGTTCCAAGCCTGGTTTGAAGAATGAGACGGCTTAAATTTGCGCTCCCGGGAATCCACTGTCTGCTTGAGGTGACGCGAGAATCGCCACAAGCGCGCGAACAGGAGATCTGGGCCGAATTCCGACGGCACAACATCACTTTCGACGGACCTTACGATGATTGGCGTTCGGCAATGGCTGATTCAACCGGCTATGATGCGCCGGCCATTCTTGCAAAAGCCGTCGAAGCCACACGCGCAGTTGTTCAGGGCCGTGCCTCCTATGAGCGCGACACTGTAATCTTCAAGAAAAGAAGCTACTCGCATCCGCTGCTTGCCTGGCTGCTTTATATTGCATCCAGATCCGATGGTCGTTTGAGAGTGGTCGACTTTGGAGGCGCGCTCGGAAGCTCCTATTTCCAACACCGGTCAAAACTCGCTCATCTCGCGGAATTGAAATGGTGCGTCGTCGAGCAGCCTCATTTTGCAGAAGCAGGCCGAGCAGAATTTGAAGACGGGGTTCTGAGCTTTTCTCATTGCCTCGAGGAAGCAATCGATCTTGTGAACCCTCACATCGTTCTGCTCTCGGGCGTGCTCCAGTATCTCGAATATCCTCATCAGCATCTTGAGAGCCTTCTTTCGAAAGACATCAAGTTCATCCTTGTTGATAGAACAAGCGCGCAGTTCGATGTCGCCGACGTCCCTTTTGTGCAGCATGTGCCGGAGCGCATCTATCGCGCGAGCTACCCCGTGTGGTTCTTGAACGCGCATGAATTGCAGGATCGCTTCGCGAGGCATGGCTACGAAGTGCTGGACAGTTTCCAGCCAGCTGGGACATTTGGAATAGCAACACCGCCGCCCTTGCAAGAATTGACGCGTTGGGGCATTGGCCTTACGCCAGCTCAGGGACAATACGAATGGTCGTATACTGGCTGGTTTCTTGAGAAGCCGGAAATCTAGCGATGCGCGTTAACGTCATTATCCCTGTCTTCAATCGTCTGGAGCACACCCGGAAGGTGTTGGACGCGCTCAGGAGACAAACTCTCGCCGACGCGCTGACGATCGTCGTTGTCAACGACGGTTCGACCGATGGAACGGCAGAATACCTGCAGTCGCAGGGCGATGTGGTCGAAATCCGAGGCGACGGCAATCTTTGGTGGGGGGGTGCCATCGAGGAGGGGCTGAAACACGTCCTTCCGTCTTGCAAGGCGGAAGATTATATCCTGTTTCTGAATAATGATACCTGGTTCGACGACGATTATGTTGAAACCCTGGTGCAAACATCCAAGGCGAATGGCGAAGCCGCCGTCGGAAGCGTTATCCATGAAGAGGGGAAAGATCCGCCTCTTGTGAGTATAGGACCTCGGATCAACATCAACAGGTTCGCGATTTGGGATCTCCTTTCGGAATTGAGCGAAGCGCAACAACGGTCGCCTGAGAGCCAATACCGCGTGGATGCATTGAGCGGTCGAGGTACTCTATATCCAGCCCTCTTGTTTCGGAAATATGGCGGTATGCGGCCACGCCTTTTGCCGCACTACATGGCCGATTATGAAATCGCGATGCGCTTTTCGCGCGCCGGAGTGCCTCTGATCGTCAGCACAAAAGCAATCGTCTATTCGCCGCCAGTATATGGAAACGACGTCTCCAGGCATTCATGGAAAAAACGATTGTTTGGCAGGCGCTCTCCTCACAACGTTTTTCAACGCCTGATCTTCTATTCGCTTGTCGGTTCACCGGTGCAGAGATTGACCGCACCTTTCCGTATGGCCTATTTCTTTTACGCTCGTGTCCTTTTGGGAAGGATGACGACCAGCCTTAAAAAATTTGCCGTTTCCCTTGTGCGTGCAAGGCGGCTTAGCGAACTGAAACGTCACGGAGTAAGCGTTGGCCGCGATGTTGTGCTCTATGGCGCCCCTCTGTTGCAACGGCATCCTGACAGTGACATTCACATCGGTGATCGCGTCGTCCTGTGTTCTGATTCCCGATTTACAGCGCTGGCTCTCAATCATCCGGTGAAGATAGCGACCATTCGCGCCGGATCGAAGATCAGCATTGGCGCAGACAGTGGGATCAGTGGTGCAACCATCGTCTCGGCTGCACGGATTTCAATCGGCGCCGAAGTGCTGATGGGAGCCAACGTCACGATTTTCGACACGGACTTTCATCCGATACGCCCGGAAGGGCGCCGTCATTCGGATGTCGAGGCGGATATAAAAACTGCACCCGTGCACATTGGCGATAATGTGTTCATTGGCACCAACGCCCTGATCTTGCGTGGCACGGAAATAGGACGTGATAGCATTATCGCTGCGGGTGCGGTCGTCCGCGGAAATTTCCCCGAAGGGGCGATAATTGCCGGGAACCCGGCAAAAGTTGTCGGTAGCGTCTATAGAACGTCCCAGGAACGTCCCGGCAGTCAACCAGACGGTGAACATGAAAATAGCAATATTTGACACCTATTACGCGCGGTTTCTGAAGCAATTCTATGCGCGGCGGCCACAGCTCCGAAAATCGACTTCGCCAGAACAGACGAAAGCTCTTTTGGCTGCCGCATTCGGCACGTCCGATTTCTACTCGCGCCACCTGAAGGACCAGGGTTGCGACGTCATTGACATCATCGGCAATTGTGTGCCGCTTCAGTCCGCCTGGGCGCAAGAAAACAACGAGCCATTCAGCGCTTGGGCGATGAAACTGCCGCATCGGTTTTTCAGGCTGCCTTATGTTGGCGCACGCCTGGCGGCGCTCCCTGGCTTGCTGGAGGTCGCGATGGCCCGTGTTCGAGCATTCAAGCCGGATGTACTCTACTGTCAGGATCTCAGCTTCTTTCCGCCGCATGCCCTGACGGAGCTGAAGAAGACGGTGCCGTTGATTGTCGGCCAGATCGCTTGTCCGCTGCCACCGGGTGAGTTTCTGCGACCCTATGACCTTATTCTGACGTCTTTCCCCCATTTCGTATCCCGTTTTCACGAGATGGGGATAAAATCCGAATATTTCAGGATTGGCTTCGATACTCGAGTGCTCGATCTCCTTGGCGATATCAGGCGCGATGTGCCGGTGAGCTTCGTCGGCGGCATAAGCCGTCATCACGGCAAGGCCGTTCCCTTGCTCGAACATCTTGCCGATACCACGCCGATACAGTTTTTCGGCTACGGCGCGAAGACGCTGCCGCGCTCTTCTCCGATTCGCAAGCGTCACAATGGCGAAGTCTGGGGCCCGGATATGTATCGCGCGCTGGCGCGCAGCCGGATCACCGTCAACCGACACATCAATGTGGCCGAAAACAACGCCAATAACATGCGGCTCTATGAGGCGACCGGTGTCGGATCGCTGCTGATAACCGATAGGAAGGATAATCTCGGGGAGATTTTCGAGGTCGGCAAGGAAGTGGTTGCCTATTCCAGTGCTGAGGAAGCGGCAGAACTCGTCCGCTACTATATAGACCACCCCGACGAGGCCGATGCGATCGCAAAGGCTGGCCAGGCAAGGACGCTGAAGGACCACACCTACAAATCGAGAATGGAAGAATTGGTGCCGATCCTCGAACGATATCTGGAGAAACAGGGCTGATGTCGTTTCTGCGTACGAGTCTCAATCGCTTTCCAGGGGTGAAGAGCCAATTGAAGCGATTGCATGAACGGCTGTTGCCGGCGACGTCGGTATCGTCCCGCTATGTCGAGATAGAGGCGGCTCGTCGAGACAGCGAGAGTTCGCGCCTTGCCGCATCTTGGAAAGCGAGTGATCTGCCCGCCCGTCAGAGAGCCCTCGTCGAGCGCCAGCTGAAGGAATACCGCAGCGGCGCTTCCATTGATGTATTCGATGTTTTTACCGCGGCTTTGCGCAGCATCGGCAATCTTCCGGCCAATGCTTCGCTGCTCGAAATCGGTTGTTCCAGCGGCTATTATTCCGAAGTGCTTGATGTGAGTGGCTTGCCGCTGCGTTATCGCGGCTGCGATTACTCGGACGCTTTCATCGATATGGCGCGCAGCATCTATCCCGGGCTGTCGTTCGACGTGGAGGATGCGACGCGGCTCAGCTATCACGATGACGCTTTCGACGTCGTCGTCTCAGGATGTTGTCTGCTGCATATCCCCAATTATGACGCGGCGATCGCAGAGAGCGCCCGAGTTGCCAAGGAATACGTTATTTTTCACCGTACGCCTGTTGTCTATGGCGAGCCGACCAAGTATTTCCGCAAACAGGCCTATGGCGTCGAGACCATAGAAATCCATTTTTCCGAGCCGCAGCTATTGGACATGTTTCGGGTTCACGGCCTGCACGTCCTGGCGACGTTCACGCTTACCGAGAACGTGGATCCACACGACAGTCGCAAGGGCAATGCAATGCGCACCTATTTGTGCAGGAAACAAACCCAATCATGACGAACTATTTCTGTACCCTTTTCGACAACGGCTATCTCATCAAGGGAATGACCATGATGGAGAGCCTCGTCCAATGGTGCCCCGAGGCGCATGTTTTTGTGCTTTGCATGGACCAGCAGACGCAGGAGATATTAACCGCTCTCAACAGGTCCTACATCACCTGCATTCCACTCGTCGATATCGAGACGCCGGAACTCCTGGAAGTCAAGAAATCGCGCGGCGTCGCCGAATATTGCTGGACCCTGTCTCCGTGTCTGCCGAGTTTCGTCCTGGCGCACCATCCGGAAATCGATTTCATCACCTATCTCGATTCCGATCTGCTGTTTTATTCACCGCTCAGGCCGATTTTCGACGAAATCGGCAATAGTTCCATCGCCATTATCGAACACCGTTTTGCTCCGCGGCTGCAGAATCGGGAAATTAATGGGCGTTTCTGTGTCGAATGGGTGAGTTTCCGGCGCGACGAAGAGGGAATGCGCTGCCTCACTCGCTGGCGCGAGCAGTGCATCGAATGGTGCTACTATCGCCTGGAAGACGGCAAGATGGGTGATCAGAAGTATTTGGACGAATGGCCGGATCTGTATCCGAATTGCCATATCATCGCGCATCCCGGAGCTGGGATCGCGCCCTGGAACTACGAAAAGCTGCATTTTTCGCAGGATGCATCAGGCAGGATCGAGGTCGATGGTTCGCCTCTGATCTTCTATCACTTCCACCAGTTCCAGTTGCTGACCAATGGCATGTTCGATCGGTTGTCGGCTTTCTACACCGCCGTCTGCGAGGAACCTGACGCTGCTTACAGGGTCTACGAACGCGCTCTGATGCAAGCCCTGAAGGCGATCAGAACGGTTTCTCCCGGCTTTTCCGGCGGCATTCGTCCCTTTTTCCGGGTTAAGGCGCGCAGATGGGTGCAACGCCATGTACCTCGGCCGGTCATAAGCTTCCTGCACCATTTCATCAGGTATTGACGTCCCGCCAGCGGGTGGAGCCTGCCTCTAACCAAGCTGTTATTGGTACTGCCGGTTGATCCACTGTCGATAGCTGCCGCTTGTGACGTTCTCTACCCAAGCAGCGTTGGCGAGATACCATTCGACGGTCTTGCGAATGCCTGTCTCGAAGGTCTCACTAGGGCGCCAGTCCAGTTCCCTTTCTATCTTGGCCGCATCGATGGCGTAACGGCGATCATGACCTGGCCGATCACGCACAAAGGAAATCTGCGCCTTGTAGCTCGCCCCGTTTGGCAGGGGCCTCAATTCGTCGAGAATTTCGCAGAGCGTATTGACGACCGACAGGTTCGTCAGCTCATTCCTGCCGCCGACATTGTAGGTTTCCCCGACTTTTCCTCTTTCCAGAACACGTCGAATGGCGCTGCAATGATCTTTGACGAACAGCCAGTCGCGCACCTGCATCCCGTCCCCGTAGATCGGAATCTGTTTCCCCGAGAGGGCATTGTGAATAACGAGCGGAATAAGCTTCTCGGGAAAATGATAGGGACCGTAATTGTTCGAACAGTTCGTCGTCAGAACGGGTAGGCCATAGGTGTGATGATAGGCGCGAACCAGATGGTCGCTTGCTGCCTTGCTCGCGGAATAAGGACTATTGGGTTCGTATTTGCGATGTTCGCTGAAAGCGGCCTCGTCGGGAGCAAGCGAACCATAGACTTCGTCCGTCGATACGTGAAGGAAGCGAAAGCTTTCCCGGAAGTCTTCATTCTGTGAGGCAAGAAATCCCCGGATTGCCTCCAGCAGACGAAACGTGCCGACAATATTGGTTTGGATAAATTCTTCTGGCCCATGGATCGATCGATCGACATGACTTTCAGCAGCGAAATTCAGAATGGCGCGAGGCTGATGGGAACGGAGCAGTGCGTCGACAAGATCGTAGTCCGCAATGCTGCCCTTGACGAAGACATGACGCGGATCACTCCAGATGGAGTTAAGGTTCTCAAGATTGCCGGCATAGGTGAGGGCATCGAGGTTGACGACCGGCTCATCGTGAAGCGCAAGCCAGTCGAGCACGAAATTCGCACCGATAAAGCCGGCGCCTCCCGTCACCAAGATCATGTTTTTCCCTTTGGACATCTGATAAATGGAAAGCTCTAGTCTCATTGCGCCGACCCGCCGTCAACCGAAGAGATCGACAATGCTGAATTTCGTTTGTCCCGGGTGTCGGTCACATTGGGGTTGCGCTGGTTCGGTCGTTTCCATAAACACCTCCCGAAGATTGCATCGAAAGACGACGTGAAAAATGACGAAAACCGCGCTTATTACTGGGGTAACTGGTCAGGACGGTGCCTATTTGGCCGAATTGCTTTTGAGCAAAGGCTATACAGTGCACGGCATCAAGCGGCGATCGTCGTCTTTCAACACCGGCCGCATCGAGCACATCTATCAGGATCCGCACGAAACTCATCCGCGCTTCATCCTCCACTATGGCGATATGATCGACTCGACCAACCTCCTGCGGATCGTGCAGCAGACACAGCCCGATGAAATCTACAACCTTGCCGCACAAAGCCATGTCGGCGTCAGTTTCGAAACGCCGGAATATACGGCGGATGCCGATGGTATCGGAACGTTGAGGTTGCTCGAAGCGATCCGCATCCTGGGTCTTGAGAAAAAAAGCCGATTCTACCAGGCATCGACATCGGAACTCTACGGCCTCGTGCAGCAAGTGCCGCAGAACGAGAAGACGCCTTTTTATCCGCGCTCTCCCTATGCTGCAGCCAAGCTCTATGCCTACTGGATCGTCGTGAATTATCGCGAGGCCTACGGCATGCACGCGTCGAATGGCATTCTGTTCAACCATGAAAGCCCGCTTCGCGGCGAGACCTTCGTCACGCGCAAGATCACGATGGCCGTGGCCGCCATCAGCCTCGGACTTCAAGACAAGCTCTTTTTGGGAAATCTTGACGCCCAGCGTGACTGGGGCCATGCGCGCGAATATGTCGAGGGCATGTGGCTCATGCTGCAGCAGGATAAGCCGGATGACTACGTCTTGGCGACGGGTGAGACGACGCGTGTCCGCCAGTTTGTCGAGTGGGCCTTCGCCGACGTCGGCATCACCTTGGAATGGAAGGGGTCCGGCGTCGACGAAAAGGGTTATGACTCTGCGTCCGGCGCTTGCCTTGTGGAAATCGATCCTCGATATTTTCGCCCGACGGAGGTCGATCTGCTGCTTGGCGACCCGACTAAGGCACGTCAGAATCTGGGCTGGCACCATAAGACGCCGGTTCGTGAGCTCGCCGCCGAGATGGTGCGCGAGGATATCAAGCACTGGAAGGCTCAGGGCGGCCGGAAAGAGGTCTGAGTGTACGACTTATCCAACAAGAAGATCTGGGTTGCCGGTCATCGTGGTATGGTCGGCAGTGCGCTTGTGCGCAGGCTTCAATCCGAAGATTGCACGGTCATCACGGCAACCCGCGCCGAGGTCAATTTGAAGCGGCAGGACCAGGTCGAGAAATTTGTTGAAGCAACCCGGCCTGACGCGATCATTCTCGCCGCTGCCAAGGTTGGCGGTATCCTTGCGAATGACAGCTATCCCGCAGAATTCATCTATGACAATCTGATTATCGAAACCAACCTCTTCGAAGCCGCCCATCGTGGTGGCGTGGACCGGCTTCTCTTCCTGGGCTCAAGCTGCATTTACCCGAAGCTCGCTCCACAGCCGATCCCCGAAGAGGCTCTGTTGACCGGGCCGCTCGAGCCGACCAACGAATGGTACGCGATCGCCAAGATCGCCGGTATTAAGCTCGCGGAAGCCTATCGCAAACAATATGGTCGGGACTACATTTCGGCCATGCCGACCAATCTATATGGCCCTGGCGATAATTTCGACCTGAACTCCAGCCATGTGCTGCCCGCGCTGATCCGCAAGGCGCATGCCGCGAAACTGCGCAAAGACCCGCAAATCGTCGTCTGGGGCACGGGAACCCCGCGCCGCGAGTTTCTTCACGTCGACGACTGCGCCGACGCCCTGGTGTTTCTGCTCAAAACCTATTCGGGCTCGCAGCACGTCAATGTCGGCTCGGGCACGGATCTCGAAATTATCGAGTTGACACGTCTGGTCTGCCGCGTTGTCGGTTACGAGGGTGAGATCATCCACGATCTTTCCAAGCCCGACGGCACGCCGCGAAAGCTGATGAGCAACAAGAAGCTGCAGGACATGGGCTGGAAACCGCGCATCTCGCTCGAGGATGGTATCCGAGCCACTTACGCCTGGTTTCTGCAGTTCGAAAATGGAGCCGATCCCGCGGCCTGATACTGATACTGGGCCGGCGAGGACCGGCATTTCTCCATTCCTGCGGCGGTCTTGGCGATTTCGCGGTGTCGCCAGCCTCCGATTGCCTCATGGGCACCCGGAGCATGTTCCGCAACAAGTGTGCGGCGGCCGGCAGAATAGCCCGGTCATTGAGGCGGGGAACCCGATAGGGTTAACGCGGGGAGTATTGTGGAATATGCGGATATACGCATAATTTCTGCGGCTGGCGCGCTGCCAGACACGATCGGGCGAGGCTCCGGGGGATTCCATGGAAACAATTGTCGAGGACGCCCATGCTGGCGTCGTGTCGCCCGAACTCGTGGTCGATGCACTGTTTGCATGCCGAAAGACGGCGGCGATCAGGGCGGCGATCGAGCTTGATCTCTTTACTCATATCGGCGACGGCAAGACGGCGGCAGGGCTGGCGTCGGCAACAAGCGCCTCGGAGCGAGGGGTGCGCATCCTCTGCGACTATCTCGTGGTCCACGGCTTCCTGACCAAGGACGGCGAACAGTACCGAATGACGCCCTCGACCAGAATGTTCCTTGATCGCAATTCGCCCGCCTTTATGGGCTCTGCCGTCGAGTTTACCGCTGCACCCGAAGTGCTGAATAATTTTCTGCGCGATCCGGCCGCCGTCGTGCGAAACGGCGGTTCGGCCGGTCTTGCGAACATGTCGGCGGACAATCCCGTCTGGTTGAAGTTTGCGCGCGGCATGGGCTCCTTCACCGGTCTCAGCGCTAAAATATTGGCTGATGAAATCTCCAGCTGGCCGAGCCCTCCAAAAAAGGTGTTGGATATCGCGGCAGGTCCGGGCCTCTTCGGCATCGAAATTGCCAAGGTCTTTCCATCGACGGAGATCGTCGCCGTCGACTGGGGCGCCGTCTTGGAGCTGTCGAGGCAGAATGCGGAAAAATCAGGCGTGGCCGACCGTTACCGGACGATCGCCGGCAGCGCCTTCGACGTCGACTGGGGCGCCGGTTATGATCTCGTCCTGCTTCCGAATTTCCTGCACCATTTCGATTTGCCGACATGTGCTGAGCTGTTGCGAAAGATCACCACGAGCCTTGCAGCGGATGGCCGGATCGTCGCGGTCGATTTCGTGCCGAATGAAGACGGCGTCTCGCCGCCTTTTCCCGCGGCGTTCTCCTGGGAGATGCTCGCCAGCACACCGGCGGGCCAGGCTTATAGGCAAAGCGAGCTGACTGAGATGGCAAAACTGGCCGGCCTCGCCGGCGTCACGGTCAAACCGATGCCGCCAACTCCGGCAAGCATCATCCTCTTTGAATAGGACCCAGCAAAAAAGCCGTCTGTCCTGTTTTGTCGACAGAACCGAGCTCATCTGAGATTGAAGAAGAATTGGCTGGGGAACCTGGATTCGAACCAAGATCGACGGAGTCAGAGTCCGCTGTTCTACCATTGAACTATTCCCCAGCAAGGGCGAACCGGCGGGCGGTTCGGCTGGTGTGCGGCGCTTATAAACAAAAGCCCGGCGATTGCAAATACCTGTTTCGAAAAAAATCGGCCTTCTCAGGTCGGGGGCGAAACTCTTCCGCAAAGCCCTCTGTCAAAAAAGAATTTGGCGATTTTGGCGGGCGCTGATATTCTTGCGGCAACGCAAAATCGAATAAGCGCCTGCTGCATACCTCCGGGACTTGCGCGGCGCGGTGGAAAACAACGTGGAAGACCCCGAAGGCGGCGCGAAGCCGCAATTTGACGGGGCGTCGGCGGCAGGGCGCAGGGACGGCAAGAAGTCCAGGCGTCGCAAGGGCAAGCGTGGCGGGCAAACCCGCAGCGCCGCCCATCCCGCTTCGCATGAGTTCCCCGGCAGTGCCGGGCAGCCTGCGCGCCCCATGGAAGATGCGGCCGGACATCCGGTTCGCAAGCGAAAGCGCCGCCGTCGCGGCGGTCAAAGCGCTTCGCAGGATAGCTCAGTTCAAAGCCAGAAGGTGGAACAGGACGCGGCAGTCAATGCCGCCCGTCCCGGCAGTGAACAGGCATCGAGCCGGCGCAACCGCCGGAAGCATCGCGGCAAGCGCGGGCTGCAGGGCCGGCCGCTGTCGTCGGCAAAGCCCTCCCATCTCCCGCTGCAGGAAAACCGCGTCGAAGAGATGGCGCGCAGTGCTGTTCCGCGCGAGATGCAGAACGGCGCCGCCGCCGGCCGCAAAGGACGCCAGGAGAGCAACGGTCACCAGGGGGATCGTCAGGCCGGCGAGCATGCATGGCCGGAAGAGCTCTATGCCGCGCTCGATCTCGGTACCAACAATTGCCGTCTGCTCATAGCCCAGCCGACCCGGCCGGGTCAGTTCCGCGTCGTCGATGCCTTTTCCCGCATCGTGCGCCTCGGCGAGGGTCTTGCCGCCAGCGGCCGTCTGTCCGACGAGGCGATGGAAAGGGCGATCGAGGCGCTCAGGATCTGCGCCGGCAAGCTCAGGAACCGGGAGATCCGCCGCATGCGGCTGATCGCCACCGAAGCCTGCCGTCAGGCGGTCAACGGCGAAGAATTCCTCGGTCGCGTCGTCGCTGAAACCGGCCTCGAACTCGAGATCATCGACCGGGAGACCGAGGCGCGGCTTGCCGTTTCCGGCTGCTCCTCGCTCGTCGGCCGCGAGACCCGCTCCGTCGTCCTCTTCGATATTGGCGGCGGCTCGTCGGAGATCGCCGTCATCCGCATCGGCGATAATCGCTTCAGCCGGCTTGCCAACCACATCACCCACTGGACCTCGCTGCCGGTCGGAGTCGTGACGCTGTCGGAGCGTCACGGGGGGCGCGACGTCACACCGGAACTTTTCGAGGGCATGGTGCGCGAGGTCGAAGCCATGCTCGGACGCTTCGATTGCCCGGAGATCGAGATCGCTGGGACGGGCGATTTTCACCTGATCGGCACCTCGGGCACGGTGACGACGCTTGCCGGCGTCCATCTCGACCTGCCGCGTTATGACCGACGCAAGGTCGATGGCATCTGGCTCTCGGATGACGAGGTCTCCGCCATGCAGGCGAAGCTTCTCTCCTGGGATTTCGAAAGCCGCGCCGCCAATCCCTGCATCGGGCCGGACCGGGCCGATCTGGTGCTTGCCGGCTGCGCCATTCTCGAGGCGATCCGCCGCCGCTGGCCGAGCCCGCGCATGCGGGTCGCCGATCGCGGCTTGAGGGAAGGTCTGCTCACCGACATGATGGCCGATGACGGCGTGTGGCGGCGCCATCGCAACCGCCGCGGCCAGCGGGCGAAATAAGGGGAAGGGCATGACAAAGGCACCGATCGCGGGAAACCGCACCGGCCGCAAGCTCGGCCAGCGCGTCAAGAACAAGAAGATGAAGGCATCCTCCCGCCAATGGCTGCAGCGCCACATCAACGATCCCTATGTGCAGCGCGCCCAGCTCGAAGGCTATCGCGCCCGCGCCGCCTTCAAGCTGTTGGAGATCGACGAGAAATACCACATCCTGCGCGGCGCCAGGCGCATCATCGATCTGGGCGCGGCTCCCGGCAGCTGGTCGCAGATCGCCGCCAAGGTTACCGGCTCGACCGATGAGGACGTGCGTGTGGCCGCGATCGATTTCCTCGAAATGGCCCAGCTTCCCGGCGTCAAGATCCTGCAGCTCGATTTCCTCGATCCGAGTGCCCCGGAAAAGCTGATGGAGGCTGTCGGCGGCACGCCCGATCTCGTCATTTCCGATATGGCCGCGCCGACCACCGGCCACCATCGCACCGATCATCTGCGCACCATGCATCTGTGCGAGGTCGCTGCCCATTTCGCCATCGAGGTGCTGGGGGAGGGCGGACATTTCCTCACCAAGACCTTCCAGGGCGGCACCGAGCGCGATCTGCTCGCCATGCTGAAGCAGAACTTCCGCCAGGTCGTCCACGTCAAGCCGAACTCCTCGCGTGCCGAATCGGTCGAGATGTTCCTGCTCGCCAAGGGATTCAAAGGCCGCAAGGCGGAAGCTGACGCAGAGCAGGCTTGATCTCGGGCAGATCCCGGCAGATGATGACGTCCCATGCTTCTTTACGTCACGCTCGGAACCAACGACCTTGACCGCGCAGGGCATTTTTATGATGCCGTTCTGCCCGTGCTCGGCTATCGCCGCCAACATTATTCGCAGGACGAGATCGGCTATTCGGCCGAGGGCGATACGCGCTGCCGCTTCTGGGTGGTGACGCCCTTCAACCGCCGCCGGGCGACTGCGGGCAATGGCGCCATGGTCGCGTTTGCGGCCGGAACGCGGGCGGCCGTCGATGCTTTCCATGCGGCGGCAATCGCGGCAGGCGCCGCCGATGAAGGCGGGCCGGGTCTGCGTCCCTACCATGCCCATTTCTATGCCGCCTATATTAGAGATCTCGATGGCAACAAACTCTCTGCCGTCTGCGAGAGCCCTGAATAGGGAACTCATTTCACTGCTTGCTGCTCGGCCTCGATCGCAGATGCCGTCACGCGTCTCGAGCGGTGGCCGGAAACGAGCGCGCCGGCGTTACGGTCCATGCGGATGAAGGGAATGGTGGCAATCACCGTCAGCCCGGCGATGATGTAGAAGGCGAGGTGGAAATCGGCGACATCAAGCGGCTCGCCTCTGAAATAGATCGAGCTTTCCAGGATCGCGGCCGCCACCGCGACGCCGAGCGCCAGGCTGATCTGCTGCATCACCGAGCTCATCGATGTCGCTTGGCTCGCCTGCGCATCGTCGATGTCGGCGAAGGCAAGTGCATTGACGCCGGTGAACATGAAGGAGCGGGAGAAGCCGCCGAGCAGCAGCACGCTGATGATCACGAGATGCGGCGTTGCCGGCGTGAAGAAGCCGGTGATGACGGTCACAAGCGTCGTCACCATGGCGGCGCTGACCAATGTCGTGCGAAAGCCGGTGGCCGCGAAAACGCGCTTGGCCATGAATTTCGTGGTGATCGCCCCGATCGCCCCGGCAAAGGTAATGAGGCCGGATTGGAACGGCGTCAGCCCGAAGCCGAGCTGCAGCATCAGGGGTGTCAGGAACGGCATGGCGCCGACGCAGATTCGAAAGAGATTGCCGCCCATGGTCGAAGCCCGGAACGTCGGATTTTTGAACAGGTTGAGGTTGAGGATCGGCGCTGGGTGGCGCTTCGCATGGCTGATATAGAGGACGCCGCAGGCAAGGCCGATCAAGGTCGCGGTGATGCCGATGATCGGCGGCAGGGCCGGCAGGCTGACCACCGACAGGCCGAAGACGACACCCGCGGCTGAAAGCGAGGTGAGCACGAAGCCGGTGAAGTCGAGCTTCGGCGGCGCCATCGCCTCCACCTCCGGCAGGAAGATCGTCGCAAGCCAGATGCCGATGATGCCGACCGGCACGTTGATCAGGAAGATCCAATGCCAGCTGAAATAGGTGGTGATGAAGCCGCCGAGCGGCGGACCGGTGAGCGGGCCGACAAGGGCGGGAATGGTGAGCAGCGCCATGGCCGAGACGAGGTCGCTGCGCTGCGTGGTGCGCACCAGGACGAGACGGCCGACCGGCGTCATCATCGCGCCGCCCATGCCTTGCAAGAAGCGAGCGAAGACGAATTCGACGAGATTGGAGGAGACGGCGCAGAAGATGGAACCGATGACGAAAACCGAGATGGCAAGGCGGAAGATCTTCTTGGCGCCGAACCTGTCGGCCATCCAGCCGCTGACCGGGATGAACACCGCCAGCGCCACCATGTAGGAGGTCAGCGCCAGCTTCAGCGTGATCGGCCCGACATCGAGATCCCTGGCAATTGCCGGCAGCGCAGTCGAAATCACGGTGGAGTCCATCTGCTCCATGAAGAGAGCGACGGCAAGGATCAGCGGGACGATTCGGTTCATGGGCGGGAGCCTTGATAGGCTGCGGATCGGAGCAGGAAAGGCATTTGCTGTGTAGACCCACTTCCCGGACCTGCCAATCCTTCAATCTGCTTCGATGGCACGTTTGGTTCACGTCTGCGTGAGATGGCTTGCCCGACATCCTTCCCTATCAAGATTGACCTATGTTCACCTCGCCCGACGCAGGAAATCCGGGCGGGCATATCGTCGGGGGCAGCGCAATGACACCGCGCATCGGGAGTGGATATGGCAATTTCAACGCCAATAAAGCGGCGCACGTTTTTTTGCCGCAGGCCTCGGGCTGATGGCGGCGCCGGTGATTTTAAGAGAGAAGGCCGTGGCGGCCGCGACTGGAGAAAGCAGCAATATGAATGCAGTGCCTTTGCCCGAGATCGATCAATTCAAGCTCGGTTCCCATAAATTCACCGTGGTGCGCGATGGCATCAACATCTCCGAAAAACCCTATGAAACCTACGGCACCAATCAGGATCCCGAAACGGTCAAGGCATTGCTGACCGCAAACTTCCTGCCTGCCGACAAGATCCTGAGCGGCTATACGCCTGCCCTCATCGATACCGGCTCGGATGTCATTCTTGTCGATACCGGTTTCGGTGCAGCAGGGCGGGCGCGCGGCGCCGGCCGGCTTGCCGAAGGCCTGAAAACTGCAGGATACTCGGCGGACGACGTCACCCTCGTGGCGCTCACCCATCTGCACGGCGATCATATCGGCGGTCTGATGGAAAATGGCGCAGCCGCCTTCAAGAATGCCCGCTATGTCATCGGCCAGGCCGAATATGATTTCTGGTCGAACAAATCACGCGAAGGCACGCCCGCCGAAGGCGGCCACAAGGCCGTGCTCGCCAACGTGACGCCGCTCGTCGAAAAAGCCACCTTCATCAAGGACGGGGACAGCGTTGCACCCGGCATGACAGCGATGCTGGCCGCCGGGCACAGCCCGGGCCATATGGTGTTCCATGTGGAATCCGAGGGCAAGCGCCTGGTGCTGACCGGCGATACGGCCAACCACTATATTCTGTCGCTGCTGCGCCCGGATTGGGAAGTGCGCTTCGATATGGACAAGGCGCAGGCGGCAGCCAGCCGCCGCAAGGTTTTCGACATGATCGCGACCGACAAGATCGCCTTCCTCGGCTATCACATGCCGTTCCCCGCGGTCGGTTTCGCCGAGAAGCAGGATGGCGGTTACCGCTTCGTGCCGAAGACCTATCAGTTCGACATTTGATCTACGCATGTCGCCCGGAAGTGTGCAGCGGTTCCGGGATAACGACATGCGTAAAAACAAAGAGCTAAAGCGCATCGCATGAATGAAGTTTGACGCGATGCGCTTTTGATGCATGGCTCCCATGACGAGCCCCGGCGGCCACGCCGGGCTTTTTGCTATTTCCTTCCTGTCATAGACGTGTTACCAGCCCTCGCCAACTTCCAAGCAACTCATGCACACCGCCGGGGCGGACGATTCGTTTCCGGGCCGGGTTGCATTTTCTTAACTGAAGGAATTTGGCCATGGCCCGCATCATTGAAACGGCAACCGGCGCGGACGCGCTTACCTTCGACGACGTGCTGCTGCAGCCCGGCCATTCCGAGGTCATGCCCGGCCAGACGAATATCGCCACCCGCATCGCTCGCGACTTCGATCTCAACATTCCGATCCTCTCTTCGGCCATGGATACCGTCACCGAAAGCCGGCTGGCGATCGCCATGGCCCAGGCCGGCGGCCTCGGCGTCATTCACCGCAACCTGACGCCGATCGAGCAGGCCGAAGAGGTCCGCCAGGTGAAGAAGTTCGAAAGCGGCATGGTCGTCAATCCGGTCACCATCGGCCCGGAAGCGAAGCTTGCCGAAGCGCTCTCCCTGATGAAGTCGCATGGCATTTCCGGCATCCCGGTCGTCGAGAAGTCGGGCCGCCTCGTCGGCATCCTCACCAACCGCGACGTCCGCTTCGCCTCCGATCCGGAGCAGAAGATCCATGAGTTGATGACCAAGGACAACCTGGTCACCGTCAAGGAAAACGTCGATCAGCAGGAGGCCAAGCGCCTGCTGCACTCGCACCGCATCGAGAAGCTGCTGGTCGTCGATGCCGAAGGCCGCTGTGTCGGTCTCATCACCGTCAAGGATATCGAGAAGTCGCAGCTGAACCCGAACGCCTCCAAGGATGCCCAGGGCAGGCTTCGCGCCGCCGCCGCCATCAGCGTCGGCGATGACGGCTTCGAGCGCGCCGAGCGCCTGATCGAGGCAGGCGTCGACCTCCTGGTCGTCGATACCGCCCACGGCCATTCGCAGCGCGTTCTCGATGCCGTCGCCCGCGTCAAGAAGCTTTCCAACTCGGTGCGCATCATGGCCGGCAACGTGGCCACCTATGACGGCACCCGAGCGCTGATCGATGCCGGCGCCGATGCCGTCAAGGTCGGTATCGGCCCGGGCTCGATCTGCACCACGCGCATTGTCGCCGGCGTCGGCGTTCCCCAGCTCGCCGCCATTATGTCGGCCGTCCAGGCCGCCCAGGATCAGGATGTGCCCGTGATCGCCGACGGCGGCATCAAATTCTCCGGCGACCTTGCCAAGGCGATCGCCGCCGGTGCCTCCGCCGTCATGATCGGCTCGCTGCTCGCCGGCACTGATGAGAGCCCGGGCGAGGTCTATCTCTACCAGGGCCGTTCCTTCAAGGCCTATCGTGGCATGGGCTCCGTCGGCGCCATGGCCCGTGGCTCGGCCGATCGCTATTTCCAGGCCGAGGTGCGCGACACGCTGAAGCTCGTCCCGGAGGGCATCGAGGGTCAGGTGCCTTACAAGGGACCGGTCTCGGCCGTCGTCCACCAGCTCGCCGGCGGCCTCAAGGCGGCCATGGGTTATGTCGGCGGCAAGGACCTGAAGGATTTCCAGGAGCGCGCCACCTTCGTGCGCATCTCCGGCGCCGGGCTTCGCGAAAGCCACGCCCATGACGTGACGATCACCCGCGAGAGCCCGAACTATCCGGGCGCCGGCCTCTGATCATGAAGGCGGGCAGCGCAATTCCCCTCTGGACCGTCGCGCTGCTCGCCGCCCTCTGCCTTGCCGTGCTCGCCTGGACGACCTTCGGCTTCGTCGTGCCCTTCAAGCACGAAACCGGGCAGGCGGTGCTCGACACCTATTTCGCCGGCTACGACGAATCGGCCGTCTTCCACATGCAGAAGCTGCTCGATGAGAACGAGACGGCAGCCAAGTTGCTCAACGCCATGTATTTCGGGCCGGAGCTGATCTTTCCGGCATTGCTGACGGCACTGCTGTTCCTTGTTTTCCTCAGGCTTGGCCCCATAGGCTCGTGGTTCGGCCGGCCGCTTCATCCGCTCATAGCCAAGGCAATCTATCTGCTGCCTTTCATCTACGGCATCTCCGACTACGGCGAGAACATTTCCAGCCTGATCGCCTTCGGCAACGGCGCGTCCGCAGGCCTTGCAATGCACCTGCTGCCATGGATGACGCGGTTGAAATTCGCAAGTCTCGCTATCTGCTTCATCGTCGCCACCCGGCTTGTCATCGCCCGTTGGCTCTCTCCGGGCGAAGAGTGAGGGGCTTGCGCCCTCTGTCTCTGCGATTTAAGGCCGCGTGGTATCCAGTTCCGCTTTCGGCTATTGCTCGAAAGATTGCAAATGCGGAAAGGACTTAACGAGGCATATGACCGGCTATCAAATCTTCTGGCCACTCCTCGCCCATGTGGCCCTGGTCTATGGTCTTTATGCGCTTCTGGGCATGCGGCGCGCGAAAATGGTCCGCGCCGGCAAGATAGAGCAATTGGATTATCGCGAAAATCGTGACGAACCCGCCGAAAGCCTTGTGGTCAAGAACTGCCTCGCCAACCAGTTCGAATTGCCTGTGCTCTTCTATGCCTGCTGTGTTCTTCTCTATGTCACCGAGGCCGACAATCTTGTCTCCGTCTGCCTCGCCTGGGTCTTCGTCGCCCTGCGTTATGCCCATGCCGCCGTTCACGTCACCAGCAATGATCTCCGCTATCGCAGCCCGATCTTCGCTGCCGGTTATCTGGTGCTTGCAGCCATGTGGGGTTGGCTCGCCATCTGGATGGCGGTGGGCTGACGCTGATGTGCGCAGGCAGCAGCTCACTGGATTTTACAACCAGTTGACGTTTTTCGCGTGCCAGTCAATCAGAGTAATGTGATCCAGAAGCCCGATTTTCCAGACGTTTGCCGATCGTTAAAATGCGAGCTTTTCCATTTACTGCTGATGAAGGCCTGCATGTCATATCCGCTCGACGCGGTGGTGGCAGATAGCCTCCGCCGCGAAACAATAAGAATGGGAACGACATGGGCGCGGAAAGCATGGATCGCATCGGCTTGCGCAGGAAGCCGAAGCAGGAGCGTAGCATCCAGAGGCTGGATCTTATCCTCGCTGCCGCCGCCAAAATAATCGCCCAAAAGGGCGTCAGCGCCATGCGGATGACGGAGCTCGCGATCGCCGCCAAGGTGCCGATCGGCTCGGTTTACCAGTATTTCCCGGAGAAGGCGGCGATCGTCAAAGCCCTGTTCGACCAGCACGCTTCGGCGATCCAGGCGAAGACGGCGGCGATGTTCAGCGACGTGCAGTCACTCGACCAGGCCCTCGATGTCGTCTGCGCCACCATCGACTGGTACTACGAATCCTATCGCGACGATCCCGTCTATCTCGGCGTCTGGATGGGAACCGAGACCGAGCAGGATCTGCTTCGGCTGAATATCGAGCATAGCAGTCGCGTCGCCGATATCTTCGATGACACTGTACGCAGGTTGGCTCCCGACCTTTGCGACGAGGAAATGTTCGCGCGCACTTACCTATTCAGCCACCTGATCGGCGCCGTCATCCGGCTTGCCGCCGTCAGCGAGGAGACCATAGCGCGGCGCATGCTCGGCGAGTGGAAACGCGTCATCCGCGCCTCCCTTTTTGCCGCGAGCGCGTCGAGCGCCGCTTAGAGCCTTTCCTACCAGCTCGGCACCATATTGGCAGCCTTCAGCCGCGGATAAAGGCGCGCCTGGGCGGATTTGACCTCCGCGTCCAGGCCGTCGTCGACGACAGCCGGCGTGATGTTGTCGAGGCATGCAGTGATATGGGCCGTGATTGCGTTCATCAGCGACAGCGAGACGCCCGGCCGCTTCATGATGCCGATCTGCACCGGCGGCAGCGCCGGGAAACCGTCGGCCTGGCTCAGCACCTTCATGCCCGTGCGCAGCGCCGATTCCGGCATCACCGACACCGCCATGCCGGCAAGCACGGCCGCAGCGACGACGGTGCAGGACCAGCTGGTGAAGAGGATCTGGTGCTCGCGCCCGACGGCATCGAGCGCCGAGCAGGCGAGCTGGCGCCACTGGCAGTCGCGGCGGCCGACGGCAAGCGGCACCGGTGCGTCGTCGCGGATCGGATGGTTGGCCGAGCCGACCCAGCAGAGCGGCTCGGTTCTCACCACATCGGACATGCGCTCGCGCGGATTGTGGGTGACAAGGGCGATATCGAGCTCGCCCTTGTGCATGCGCTCGGCAAGGTCCATCGACGGTTCGCAGACGATGTAAAGCTCGACATTCGGATGCGTCTTGGCAAAACGGCCGATGATTTCAGGCATATAGCGGTCGGCGTAATCGTCCGGCGTGCCGATGCGCAGCGTCCCCTCCAGCCTGTTGTCGTCAAAGGCGGCGATCGCCTCATTGTTGAGGCGGATGATGCGCCGGGCGTAATTGAGCAGTTTTTCACCCTCGACCGTCAGCCGGTTGCCGCGGCCGTCCTTGATGAACAGCTGCTTGCCGATGCGCTCTTCGAGACGGCGCATCTGCATGGAGACGGCGGATTGGGTCTTGTAGACCCTGTCGGCGGCCTTGGTGAAGCTGCCGGAATCGACGATGGCGATGAAAGTCTGCAACTGGTCGAGATCAAGAGGCGCGGACATGGGTTCACCTATAAAGATAGCTGATGATAATCATTAGAAACATTCGTTGGACTGATCAATAGGTCTTTGGCATCTTCGGGGTGCAAATCAAGCAAAGTGAAGGGCAGACACCCTGCCTGCCCAAGCAGAATTCAGCCTTATCCCCTCTCGCACGACCTCGCGGGAGGGGTGGGTTGTTGCGTGCCCGAGAAAGGAGAGTTCGATGCACACGACAGACCGAACACTAGAACTCGACTGCAGCAAGCTGACCCCGACGCTTTTCCAGCGTCTGGTGGCAGGCCTCGCTCCGCTGGTCTCCCTCTTTCGCGGGTTTCGCAATCGAATGGAGGTCAACGGGCTGCATGATCTGAACGACAGTCAGCTGAGGGATATCGGCCTCACCAGGGCCGACCTGACCTCGGCGTTCCTGGCCTCGACCTTTTTCGAGGATCCGTCGGAACATCTGACGCGCTCGGCGCGCAATCGCTGGCGCCTGCAGTTCTTCCGCTCCTGCGACGAGTAGGAGCGCGAGTTTCCCCGCAGGGTGATAGCCAATAGCCCTGCCGCTTGACCCGGTGATCGGCTTTCCCAGCCATCGCCGGGTCTTTTTATGTCTTGGTGTCAGGAGAGGGCTTCGGCCGGTAGGTTTCGAAAATCGCTTCCAGGTTTCTCTGGTAGCTCTTCTGCACTTCGAGCCCGCTGTCGAACATGGCGTTCAGCATGCCGGTATAGCTCTCGGCAGCGGCTTTCGCCTCTTCCTCTGGCGCTTCCGGCGTCTTGGCCGCCGATTGCTTGGCCACTGGTTGTTTGGCCGCCGGCTGCTGGAGCCCGGTCATCATCTCCTGGAAAGCCTTGGCGAAGGGATTGTCGAGGAAGGGATTCGGCTGCGGCGCCGGTTCCTGTTTCGGCACCGAGAACATCAGCTGCATCGCCTGTGTGAAGGGATTGTCAAAGATGTTCGGTTCCGGTGCCGCCTTCGGCTTCGGCGCAAAGCCGGTGCTCTCGAGCCATTTCTGAATGGTCTCGCCCATTGCTGTGTTGACAAAGGGGTTGACCGGCGAAGCCATCTGGCCGGTCGTCTGTTTGAACAGGCCGCCCATCAGTGTGTCGGCCAGCACCGGCAGCATCTGCTTGTAAATATCCTGGCCGATGCCGGTCATCTGCGCCGCCTGGGCGGCAACCGCACGCGAAACCTCTTTCGAGCCGAACAGCTGGGCAAGAATGTTGTTGCCGTCGGAAATGCCCTCCGGCGTGAAGGCTCGGCTCATATCCTCGAAATATCGCGCATAATTGCCGGAGGCGACGGCCTGCATCAGCCCGACGAAATCGTAAGGATTGCTGGTGCTGCGCTTCAGGCCGGCGGAGAAGGCCGGCATCAGCGCCGCCATGGCCTTGGTCGCCTGTTCCTGCGCCAGGTTGAATTGCCGGGCGACCGCCTCCATCGCCGCGCCGTTCTGCGCCTGCATCATCATGTCGAAGAGTGGCAGCATGGAGGTCCCTTTCCCCGAGTCGTGACGCGTTTTGACGTCACTATATCCGGAAATGGTAATGCGCAAACGGCTTTTTGACAGAGGGGCTTAGGACGATCTCAGTACTGATAGTCCTCGAAGACCGGTTCGACGGAACCCTGCCAGCGGCCGTGATAGAGCGAAAGCAGATCCTCGGCCAGCGTCGCCTTCTTGGCAAGCACCTCGTCGAGCGGCGCAAGGAAGATGCTCTCGTCCTGGCCTTCGCCGTTGAGCTTGCCGCGCGCTTTGAGGCCGGCCTTCGATATGCCGACCACCTCGCGGGCCATCTCGAGAAGCGAGTGCCCGCGAAACTCAGCCTGCAACCCTTCCGCCGGAACGGCGTTGCGCAGGGCGCTGACCTCGGCAAAGCTCCAATCCTTGGTCAGCTCGTCGGCTGCCTCGAGCGCCGCATCTTCATAGAGCAGGCCGACCCAGAAGGCCGGCAAGGCGCAGATGCGCCGCCAGGGGCCGCCATCGGCACCACGCATTTCGAGGAAACGCTTCAGCCGCACGTCGGGGAAGAGCGTCGAAAGATGGTTCGTCCAGTCGCCCATCGTCGGCGAGGGATCGGCGACCTCGCCCTTCAAGGCGCCGTTCATGAACTGGCGGAAGGTGACGTGCGTACAGTCGTGATAGCGCCCGTCGCGGACGATGAAATACATCGGCACGTCGAGCGCCCATTCGGCATAGTCGCGGAAGCCGAAATCGTCGCGGAAGGTGAAGTCGAGCAGGCCGGAGCGCTGGTTGTCGACATCGCGCCAGATATCGCCGCGCCAGGAGAGCAAACCGTTCGGCTTGCCTTCGGTGAAGGGCGAGGAGGCAAAGAGCGCGGTCGCCAGCGATTGCAGCTTCATCGAGACACGCATCTTCTTGCGCATGTCGGCTTCCGAGGAGAAATCGAGATTCACCTGGATCGTGCAGGTGCGGTACATCATGTCGAGGCCCTTGGTGCCGACCTTCGGCATATAGCGGGTCATGATCTCGTAGCGCGATTTCGGCATTTGCGGGGTTTGCGCATAGGTCCATTTCGGACTGCCTCCGATCCCGAGGAAACGGATGCCCATCGGTTCGGCGATCTCGCGCAACGTCGCCAGGTGCTGGTTCGATTCCCTGCAGGTCTGATGGATCGTTTCCAGCGGTGCGCCGGAGAGTTCGAACTGACCGCCGGGTTCGATCGAGATCGCGCCCATGCCGTTCTGTTCGGCAAGGCCGATGATGTTGCCGCCGTCCAGGATCGGCTCCCAGCCGCTCTTTTTCTGCAGGCCGGTAAGCAGGGCGGAGATGCTGGCATCGCCGAAATAGGGAACCGGGCTGTTGTCGGCGCGGAAGAAGGCGAACTTCTCATGTTCGGTGCCGATCCGGAAGCGCTCCCGCGGCTTGTTGCCCGCGGCGATGTAATCGGTCAATTCCTGGACCGAAGAGAGCGGCGTCTGGTCGGTGGTGTCGCGGGCCATGCGGGGTACCTGTATTCGAAAGGCGCCCAGGGGGCCGGGCAATTGGAAGGTGATTAGGACCCAAGCCACGTATGTTGCAAGTGAAATTCTTTCAACGACGCATCAAAAAAACAGCAGTGATTTCCGCGTCAACCCGTTTTCGCAGTCACGCCCAGTCGCCGATCGTCGCCTGGACCACCGCCAGCGCCGCAACGGCCGCCGTATCGGCCCTGAGGATGCGCGGCCCGAGCGGAATGGCGGTGACGAAGTCGAGGCTTCGAAGCCGCGCCCGTTCCTCTTCCGAAAAGCCGCCTTCCGGCCCGACGAGCAGAGCGAGATGGCGTTCCTGGATGGCAGACAGCACCGGCAGCGGGTTTTGCCCGGCATCGCCCTCGTCGCAATAGATGATGCGCCGCTCGCTCGGCCAATGGTCGAGCAGATCGGAAAGTCTCACCGGTTCGGCCACGGCAGGGATGCCGAGAACGCCGCATTGCTCCGCCGCCTCGACGACATTGGCCCGCAGCTTGTCGAGATTGGTGATTTTGCCCTGCACGTGCTGGGTCATGACTGGCTGCAGCAGGCCTGCTCCCATTTCGACCGCCTTCTGCACCAGATAATCCATGCGCCCGATTTTGAGCGGCGCGAAGAGATAATGCAGGTCGCAAGGCGCCGGCTGTGGCCGTGTCGCTTCGATTGCCGTCAGCAGGATGCGTTTGCGCGTGGGGAAGGAGAGGGAGGCCTTCCACTCGCCGTCACGGCCGTTGAAGAGCAGGATCTCCGCGCCATCCCCCATTCTGAGCACGTTGGCGAGATAGTTGAACTGATCGGCATTCGCCTCGATGGCGGCGCCGGCAGAAAGCGGCGCATCGACGAAAAGCCGTTGCATGCGGAAATTGGCGCGCATTCAAAAACCCGAGGTGTCAGACAAAGAGCGCGAACATAACCCAATAAATCATCGCCGCAAGCGCTCCCGAAACCGGTACAGTGATGATCCAGGCCGCGATGATCGTCATGAAATGCGAGCGGCGCACGAGATAGCGCCGCCGTCTTTCATGAATGTTCGGCTCCTCCGGTTCATCCAGTTCCCAGCTGTCGGCCTTGCGCCTGATATAGGCGATGCGGCGCTTCGAACGGCGGGTATACCATTCGCGGAAGAAGCCGACGCCGAACACGGCGCCGACGGCGATATGCGTGGTGCTGACCGGCAGGCCGAGCCAGGAGGCGACGATGACGGTGAAAGCGGTCGCCAGTGCGACGCAGTAGGCGCGCATCGGGTTGAGCTTGGTGATCTCCTCGCCGACGAGGCGGATGAGGCGCGGCCCGAACAGCAGCAGGCCGACGGAGATGCCGAGAGCGCCGATCAACATCACCCAGAGGGGTGGATGGCCCACGCCGCCGTCGCCGCCGATGCCGGCCGAATGGACGACTGCCGACAGCGGCCCGACCGCGTTTGAAACGTCGTTTGCGCCATGCGCGAAGGACAGCAGCGCCGCAGAGCCGATCAGCGGCAGCCGGAACAGCGCCCGCAGTGAGCTGTTGCGGTTTTCGAGATCCCGCGCCTGGGCGAGAACGAGCGGCCGAGCCGCAAGCCAGCTGACCAGCCCGATGCCGATGCCGATGAGAATGACGGTCAGGGGCGGGAACCGGCCCGGAGGCGACAGCTGCAGCACCATGTAGGCCATGAAGCCGCCGGCCATCGTCGCGACCAACACCGGCACCCATCGCCGCGCCGCCGCGATCTTGTCGTCGCGATAGATGATCAGGGTCTTGACGAGGTAAAGCAGCCCGGCGGCGATCAGCCCGCCGATCAGCGGCGAGGTGATCCAGCTCGAGGTGATCTCGATCATCACCCGCCAGTTCACCGGCTCCGTCCCGACCGCCGAGATGCCGGCGCCGATCACTGCGCCCACGATCGCATGAGTGGTGGAAACCGGCGCGTTCATCCAGGTTGCGAGATTGATCCAGAGGGCGGCGGCCATCAGCGCCGCCATCATGATCCAGCCGAGTATTGCCTCCGGCACCTCTACGGCATCGACGATGTTGGAGGAGATCGTCTTGACCACCTCGCCGCCGGCGATCGTGGCGCCGAGGACCTCGAAAATCGCGGCGATGACGAGCGCCTGGCCCATCGTCATGGCGCGCGCACCGACGGCCGCACCGACATTGTTGGTCACGTCATTGGCGCCGATATTCATCGCCATGTAGCCGGCAAGAGCCGCTGCCGCCACGACGAGCGTGGCTCCCGGCCGATCGAACACATAGACCCCGGCAAAGAGCATGGTCAGGCCGACGAAGATCAGCCCCAGCCCCGGCGCCACCAGCCGTCGCAACACATGCTTGGCCACATCCTCGACATGAGTGATCTTGTCGAGGTCTTTGTCGAGCGTGCGTTTCGTGAGGACGGCAGGGCGTGGTGGCATTCTTTTTCCCAAGGATGAATCTGCTTCTACGCTGCCTTTCTAGCAGTGCAAGATGGCAGGATTCATTCCGCCGGGATTTGCTTCGCCGCTTTGGCCGAAAGCCTGTCGGTCAGCTTCCGCTTGAAGGCGAGGAACAGGTGGCGCAGCTCCGGTTCGCGCACACGGCCGGCCGCTTCGTCGAACGAAACCCATTCGATGGTGCGTTCACCCTTTTCCTTGAAATTTTTCGCCATGCCGGTGACTTCAAGCGGATAGACTTGCACCTTGCAAGATACACGCACCCCATCCCGGAGCACCTTGGGATAGGTGTAGGCGCCAAGCGTTTCCATTTCGACTGAACCCTTGACGCCGGCTTCTTCCATGGCCTCCTGTGCGGCGACTTCGTGCGCACATTTGCCGTTCATCGGCCAGCCCTTGGGAATGACCCAGCGGCCGGTATCGCGGCTCGTCATCAGGAGAACCTCGAGCTTATCACCGTCCTCCACCCGATAGCAGAGCGCACCATATTGCTGTCGCGGCGGGCGCCGGAACATCAGTTGCACATCGGATGCCAGTCGGGCGAGAAGGGTCAATTGTCGGCTCACCTTTGTCGTTGATGTTAGGAATCGCTCATATACCTTGTATCACGGAAAGCTTGCGCAAGCCAAAATTTGCGGCACGATCCGAGAGCGATTTGTTTCTCCCTGTTTCATAGGGAAATCGAGCTGGGGCAGGCTCGAAAAAACCGTCACCTCCTGTCTCGAACGCGTCGCGTTGCACAGGTGTACAATATGATCCCGCCGTGCCTCCAAATCAATGGCGGGGCCGTTTGTTCCACCGGGATTTCAGATTTGGAGAACCGTGCGTCCCCTCGCCGGTGGCGTGGCCGACATCGACCCAACGTGCAAACGCCCGTCTCGGTCCTTCGCGTTGACGTGAGGTGCTGTCAGCGCTCCCAATAGGGAACCGGCCCGTAAAGCTCGGTGAGATAATCGATGAACAGCCGCACCTTGGCCGGCAGGAACTGTCGGCTGGGATAGACGGCCGAAAGCGTGACATTGTGCGAGCCCTCATAGGCGGGCAGCACCTGCACCAGGCGGCCGGCCTTGAGTTCCTCGCCGATATCCCAGGTGGAGCGCAGCGCGATCCCGAGGCCTGATATGACAGCCTCGCGGATCACCTCGCTGGAATTGGTGATCAGCATGCCGTCGGGCCGCAGGCTGAGGGCGCCATCCGGCCCGGTCAGCCGCCAGGTATCGTTGTTGTGCGCCGGCAGGCAGCGATGGTGTTTCAGGTCGTCGATATGCCTGGGCTCGCCGTGCGCGGCCAGGTAATCCGGCGAAGCGCAGAGCAGCCGGCGCACCGGCGCCAGCCGCCGGGCGACGAGGCTGGAATCGGTCAGTTCGGCAATCCGGATCGCCAGATCGAAACCGCCGCCGATGATGTCGCTGAATTCGTCGGTCAGCACAAGGTTGATCGCAAGCCCCGGGTGCGCCTGCATGAAGGCCGTCAGATGCGGCGCGATATGCATGCGGCCGAACGAGGTCGGCGCCGAGATCTTCAGCGTGCCGTGCATCTGCGCCGAGCGGCCGGAAATGTAGAATTCGGCCTCCTCCAACCCGGCGAGAATGCCGAGAACGCGGTCGTAAAAACCCTGTCCGGCTTCCGTCAGCGAGATCTGCCGCGTCGTGCGCTGCAGAAGCCGGGTGCCGAGCCGGTCCTCCAGCCGCTTGATCCGCTTGGAGACGACGGCCGGGGAAAAGCCGAGCGCCCGCCCGGCCAGCGACATGCTTCCCGTCGAAACGACCTTGGCAAAGATTTCGAGATCGCCCAGATTGGTCATAAGGCTTTCAACTTTTTCCCCTTTTGGCATAAGTGCTTAGCATTTGCGCCAGTTTCGGGAAAGTGCTAAGCCGGTTCACCGGCGGCAGAGGCTGGCGGCCCGTCCCGCTGTCATCTTGCCGCTGTGATTTCCGGTCGTCAGGGTCAGGGAGGACACCATGTCCGACGCCATTCCGTTTCTCGCCCCGCGCGCCGATGTGCTGGCGCGCCGCGCCCGGATCGTTGCCGATCTCACCGATCTTCTGCCGCCGGAATGCCTGGTTCATGAGGCGCGCGAGCTGGTGCCGTTCGAAACCGACGCCTTCGTGTCCTATCGTCGCCTGCCGCTCGCCGTCGCCCTGCCGCGCACCACGGCCGAGGTGGCAGCCGTCATGCGTTATTGCCACCGTTACGGTATTCCCGTGGTGCCGCGCGGCGCCGGCACCTCGCTTTCCGGCGGCGCCATTCCGCAGGAGGATGCCGTTGTGCTCGGCCTGTCGAAGATGAACAGCATTCTCGAAATCGATCTGCCGAACCGTGTCGCAGTGGTTCAGGCCGGTGTCACCAATCTCAACATCTCCGAATCCGTCTCGGCCGACGGCTTTTTCTACGCGCCTGATCCGAGTTCGCAGCTCGCCTGCACGATCGGCGGCAATATCGGCATGAATTCCGGCGGCGCCCACTGCCTGAAATATGGCGTCACCACCAACAATCTGCTCGGCGTCAGGATGGTGCTGATCGACGGCACAGTGATCGAGCTCGGCGGCAAGGCGCTTGATGCGGCGGGTTACGATCTGCTCGGCCTCGTCTGCGGCCATGAAGGCCAGCTCGGCATCGTCACCGAAGCGACCGTGCGGCTGATCGCCAAGCCCGAAGGTGCGCGCCCGGTGCTCTTCGGCTTCGAAAGCTCGGAAGAGGCCGGCGCCTGCGTGGCCGACGTCATCGCCGCCGGCATCATCCCGGTTGCCATCGAATTCATGGACAAGCCGGCAATCGAGATCTGCGAGGCCTTCGCCCATGCCGGCTATCCCCTCGATGTCGGGGCGCTGCTGATCGTAGAGGTCGAGGGTTCGGAAGCCGAAATGGACGCCACCCTAAAAGACATCGTCGAGATCGCCCGCCGCCATGCTGTAAAGACCGTGCGCGAATGCCAGTCGGCCACCGAGGCGGCGCTGATCTGGAAGGGGCGCAAATCCGCCTTCGGCGCCACCGGCCGCATCGCCGACTATATCTGCATGGACGGCACCGTGCCGCTCAGCCAGCTTTCTTATGTGCTGAAGAAGACCACTGAGATCGTCGATCATTATGGCCTGAGGGTCGCGAACGTCTTTCATGCCGGCGACGGCAACATGCATCCGCTCATCCTCTTCAATGCCAACGACCCCGAGGATGCCGCCCGCGCAGAAGCCGCCGGCAACGATATCCTCAAGCTCTGCGTCGACGCCGGCGGCTGCCTCACCGGCGAACACGGCGTCGGCATCGAAAAGCGCGACCTGATGCGCCATCAGTATTCCAAGGCCGATCTCGCCCAGCAGATGGCGGTGCGCGCCGCCTTCGATCCCGGCTGGCTCCTCAACCCGTCGAAGGTCTTCCCGCTCGAAGGGCGCCCTGCCGCATGATCGACCTGATGCCGAAAAGCGAGGAACAGGCGGCGGCGATCGTCCTAGCACATGCGGAGACGAACCGGCCGCTCGCTGTCTGTGGCGGTGATACGCGCTCGGGTTTCGGCAATGCCGTTGCATCAGAAGACCGGCTGCGATCGACCAGGCTTTCCGGCATCGTCGCCTACAATCCCGGCGAGATGGTCATGACAGCTCGCTCGGGTACGCCGCTTGCGGAAGTCGAGGCGGCCCTGTCCGAAGGTGGCCAGATGCTTGCCTTCGAGCCGATGGATCATCGCCCAGTCATGCGCAGGTCGGGCGAGCCGACGATCGGCGGCGTCTTTGCCGCCAATGTTTCCGGCCCGCGCCGCCTCATTGCGGGGGCCGCCCGCGACAGCCTGCTCGGCGTGCGCTTCGTCAACGGCAGGGGCGAGATCATCAAGGCCGGCGGCCGGGTGATGAAGAACGTCACCGGCCTCGATCTCGTCAAGCTGATCGCCGGCTCGCACGGCACGCTGGGTTTTCTCACCGAACTGACCTTTCGCGTGCCGCCGCGCCCGAAGACCGAACAGACGCTGGTTCTGTCCGGCCTCAACGATGCCGAAGCGGCCAATGCCATGGCGGCGGCGATGGCGCTGCCGGTCGAGGTCTCCAGTGCCGCGCATCTGCCGCTGACGGTGACCTGGAAATTCCTTGCCGGCAAATTGCCCGAGGGCGAGGCGACGGTTCTGCGCGTCGAAGGCCTGCCCGGTTCGGTCGACGTGCGCATCGAAAAACTTGCGGCGGCGATGTCGGCCTTTACCACGGTGACGCGGCTGGATGAGCCGGAAAGCCGCAGGCTCTGGCAGGAGATCCGCGACGTGCTGCCCTATGCCGACGGCACGACGCGGCCGGTCTGGCGCGTCTCGGTCGCTCCAGGAACCGGCCATCAGCTGGTCGCGGCACTTCGCCTCGAAGCCGGCGTCGACGCCTTCTACGACTGGCAGGGCGGCCTCGTCTGGATGAGGATGGAGGCAGACCCCGAAGCGGAGCTGGTCCGCCGCTTCATCAAGGCGCTCGGCGGCGGCCATGCGACGCTGATCCGCGCGTCGGCGGTGGCGAGGGCGGCAACGGCTGCCTTTCATCCGGAGCCGGAGGCGGTGGCGATGCTGTCGCGGCGGGTGAAGGAAAAGTTCGATCCGGCGGGGATATTCAATCCGGGGAAGATGGGGTGAGCGATAAGATGGCTCTGCGCGCGAGTTACCCCCCTCTGTCCTGCCGGACATCTCCCCCACAAGGGGGGAGATCGGATCGCGGCAGCGGCTTCCCCAAACAACTGGGGCACTGCAGTTTGAATACGGCAGAGAATGGGCGATGGTCCCACCTCTTGTTGATCTCCCCCCTTGAGATGTCCGGCAGGACAGAGGGGAGTGCCCCAGGCACAGCGCCCCCCAAGCGGAGGCCCCGCTAGATGCAAACCAACTTCACCCCGTCGCAACTGCTCGATCCCCATGTCGCCGAATCCGAGCAGATCCTGCGCAAATGCGTCCACTGCGGCTTCTGCACCGCCACCTGTCCCACCTATGTGACGCTCGGCAACGAGCTCGATAGCCCGCGCGGCCGCATCTACCTGATCAAGGACATGCTGGAAAACGGCCGTCCCGCCGATGCCGAGGTCGTCACCCATATCGACCGCTGTCTCTCCTGCCTTGCCTGCGTCACCACCTGTCCCTCGGGCGTCGACTATATGCATCTGGTCGATCACGCCCGCGCCCATATCGAAAAGACTTACAGGCGGCCGTTCATGAACCGGCTGACGCGCGCCATTCTCGCGGCCGTACTGCCCTATCCCGGCCGTTTCCGCCTGGCGCTCTATCTCGCCCGTCTCGGCCGCCCCCTTGCCGGCCTGATGCGGGGAGCGGCACTCAAACCCTTTGCCGCTATGCTGGCGCTTGCGCCACGCCGCATCCCCGCGCCTTCAGACTTTTCAAAACCCGGCACCCATCGGCCCGAGACGGCGCGGCGCGGCCGGGTGGCGATTCTCACCGGCTGCGCCCAGCCGGTGCTCGATCCCGGCATCAACGCCGCAGCGATCCGACTGCTGACGCGGCTCGGCATCGAGGTTGTGGCGCCGGAAGGTGAGGTCTGCTGCGGATCGCTGGTCCATCATATGGGCCGGGCCGAACAGGCGCTCGCAAGCGCCCGCACCAATGTCGATATCTGGACGCGCGAGATCGAGAGCCATGGCCTCGATGCGATCATCATCACCGCATCGGGCTGCGGCACGACGATCAAGGATTACGGTCACATGCTGCGCCTCGACCCCGCCTATGCCGCAAAGGCGGCGAGGGTCTCGGCGCTGGCAAAGGACATCGCCGAATATCTGGCGACCCTCGACCTGCCGGCCCATATGCCGAGGGGCATCACGGTCGCCTATCATTCGGCTTGTTCGATGCAGCACGGCCAGCGCATCACCCTTGCGCCAAAGCAACTGCTGAAGGCGGCGGGCTTCACTGTCCGCGATCCGGCCGAAGGCCATCTCTGCTGCGGCTCGGCCGGCACCTACAACATCATGCAGCCGGAGATTTCGGCGGAGCTGAAGGCGCGCAAGGTCAAAAACATCCAAGCCACCAAAGCCGATATCATCGCCACCGGCAATATCGGCTGCATCACCCAGATCGCCACCGGCACCGAGATCCCGATCCTGCATACGGTCGAGCTTCTCGATTGGGCCTATGGCGGCGCTGTGCCGGAAAAATTAACCGGTTTGCCGTTAGGCTGAAGGGAATGCAGGCCCATTCGGGCTGCTCCCGGGAGGTTGGGCGATGTGGCGGGGAATGATTGTATTTGCGGGACTGCTCGGTGCGGCAGGCGCGGCCCATGCCGACAGCCGCCTATTCTGTTCCGCCGATGACGCGCAGGCGCGGTTCACCCTCGAAAGCGGTTTTGCAAACGAAGGCGGCCATAGGCTCAACCATTTCCGCGGCGCGCTTATTGTCAAGGACCCCGCGCAAGCGGCTTTTGCAAAACGTCTGTTCGAATCGCAGCATCTGAGCAATCACTGGTCGCGCGATGGCGAACTGCTCCTGGAAGTCTTCGACGGCGGCGGTGACGATACCAGCGGCGCAACGCTGGATCTGGTGGTGGTTGCCGGCGCCCGCGGCAAGCCGGCGGCGAATTTCAGCGGCACCTATTCCCTGACAATCGAGGGCGGCAGCAAACCTTACGCCGCCGAGGGCAAGGTCAGCTGCGGCACGAAATAGAGCAATTTCAGGAAAAGTGTGAGCGGTTTTCCGTCCAAAATTGCGCCCAGACAAAAAGTTAGAGCATTTCAGCTTTTAACGGAAGCATAGCCTGCGTTTCGGAAGTAGTTTGAGCATTCGTCTGGTGCAATGGCTCTGGTGAGGAATCCGATGTGCCTCCAGGTGTCCTCGATTGTTCGCTTTTGGGCGTGGCGCATCCAGTGCTTTACCTTTGAGAAGGCCTGCTCGATCGGATTGAGGTCCGGAGAATATGGCGGCAGATACCAGAGGCGCGCACCGGCGGCTCGGATCATCTGTCGGATAGCGTCGGACTTGTGGGAGCCAAGGTTGTCCATGATGACGATATCGCCAGGCTTGAGGACCGGCACAAGCAGTTGTTCGACATAGGCGCGGAAGCATTGCCCGTTGATCGGCCCGTCGAAGACGCAAGGGGCGGTCAAACGATCGTACCTGAGAGCCCCGAGGAAGGTTAGAGTGCGCCAATGGCCGTGAGGGGCAAAGCCACGCAAGCGCTTTCCTTTCTCTCCCCAGCCATAGAGTGGCGCCATATTGGTCTTGATCCAGGTTTCATCGATGAAGACCAATCGTTTGGGATCGAGACGATCTTGCAAGCCGCGCCAGCGTTGCCTGCGGCGAGCGATGTCAGCGCGGGCCTGCTCAAGGGCAAACAGCGTTTTTTTTGAAGCGCAGTCCTTCGCGGCGTAGATACTTCCAGATCGTGTCGTGGGAGACCTTTACACCCTTCGATGCCAACTCCGCCTTCAGTCCATGCAGCGACAGATTCGGGGTCTGGTGGAGCCGCTCGAGGATGAAAGCGCGATGTGGCGCAAGAACGAACTTGCGATGACCGCCCATCTTTGAGGGCGCAACCGAGCCGCTCGACCGATAGCGTTGCGACCATTTCACAGCCGAAGACACGGCAATCCCGAACCGCGCAGCGACGGATCGGCAGCTCTCACCGGCGACAATTGCCATCACAACGCGCTCGCGCAGATCATTCGAAAGAGGTGCTGTCATCCGATGCTGGCCTCCTTTTCCAGCCAGCATCTTGAATCACAAATCCGAAGCCTTGGGAATCCCACGGGATTCAATAAAAAACGGAAACGCTCTAGAGCGGTCCTGCTTTCATGAAAAGCAGGACCGCTCTAACGCCGCAGCTGAATTTCAATCATTACCAGTGGAACGATACGCCGACATTGACGGCGTTGGTGAAGATATTGGTCTTCAGCCGGTCGCCGCTGTCGATCGGAACGTCGACGCGCGAATAGGTGCCTTTGTATTCGACGAAGGTCGACCAGCGGTCGGTCACCTTGAAGTCGACGCCGGCTTGGGCCTGCAGCGTCACGCCGCCGAATTCGTAAGCCCAGGTCTTGCCCTCGGGGCGAATCACTTCGACATGCGGAATGTTCACGCCGATGCCAGCGCCGAGATAGGGCGTCCAGCGGCGGGTCGGATCCTGGAAGCGATAGAGACCGTTCACGGTGAGCAGGTTCAGGCCGTCGGTGAATTCGAAATGCGACCAGCCGGCCTTGGCGAGCGTGTCGTCGTCGGCATAGACCTTGTCATGGGTATAATCGAGCGAGATACCCCAGTTCGGCTTGTTGAAATTCTCAAGCCACCAGGTGACGCGGCCGCCGTAATAGGGCGGGCTGCCGAAGGATTTGCCTTCCCAGCCGGCTGTGAAATGCGTGCCGTCCGAGACGTCGACGCCGCTGTGCGGGGCGGTCTGATAACCGCCGTAGATGGAGAATTCCAGGTCTTCCGCCGAGGCGGAGGCTGCTGAACAGATGGTGAAAAGCGCGATGCCCGCAAGCAGGAAGGCGGAGGAACGCAGCGCATATGTCATTGAATAGCCCCGATATTGCAAATATGTCGACTCTTAGGCACCAGTGCCAGCTTTCCGCCGTAAAGTCTAAGGAAAAGAAAAGGCGCGTCAGAATGCGCCTTTCGTTTTTTCGCAAGTGTTGCTCAGCCGCCGAACATCGTGCGCAACACGTCGATGCCCCGGTCCTCGAACGCCACCTTGCCCTGCTTGTTGCCGGGACCGATGACGATCACCTTGGTGCCGACGGGGGCACGATCATAAAGATGCATCACGTCCTCGTTCATCATGCGGATGCAGCCGGAAGACATGTTAAGGCCGATCGTCCAGGGCTGGTTGGTGCCATGGATGCGGAAGATGGTGTCGCGGCCGCCCTGATAGAGATACATGGCGCGGGCGCCGAGCGGATTGTCCTCGCCGCCTTCCTGGTAGGCGGGGATGATGTGGCCCTTGGCGGCTTCGCGGCGGCGCATTTCGGCCGGCGGCGTCCAGGCCGGCCATTCGGCCTTGCGGCCGATCTTGACAATACCCGACCAGCCGAAGCCGTCGCGGCCGACGCCGATGCCGTAGCGGGTGGCGCGGTTGTTGCCTTCGACAAGATAGAGATACTTGTTGTTGGTATCGATGATGACGGTGCCGGCCACTTCCGTCGTCACCAGGCGCACTTTCTTGCGCTTGAACTGCGGCTTCACATATTTCGGCATCTGCGCGACGCGCACGATCTGCGCCGGAGCCCGTGTATTGTCGGGCGTGGAGCCGGCCGGCGCTGCAAAGGCGGATGTAGACATCAAGGACAAGACAAGTCCGGCGGCAGCCAGACTCGGCATTAGTTTGATCATGATCGATTCCCCTCAAGCAAATTCGCCCGAAGCTACATGAACTCCTGCTCGATTCAAGATCGACCCGGCCGGATAGAGCAATTTCGCTGAAGGAAACCGCCTGTTCTTGCGGCTTCCAAGATATCGCCTGTGTCTTTACATGACGATGACGCGGGTTCCGACGTTGACACGGTCGTAGAGATCGACGACGTCCTCGTTGCGCAGGCGGATGCAGCCGGAAGAAACGGCGCTGCCGATCGACCAGGGCGCATTGGTGCCATGGATGCGGTAGAGCGTCGAGCCGAGATACATGGCGCGCGCGCCGAGCGGGTTTTCCGGGCCGCCATCCATGCGCGCCGGCAGATAGTGGCCTTTGGCGGCCTCGCGGCTGATCATCTCGGAAGGCGGCGTCCAGTCCGGCCATTCCGTCTTGCGGGTGATCTTGTGGGCGCCGGCCCATTCGAAGCCGGGCTTGCCGACGCCGACCCCGTAACGCCGCGCCTTGCCGCCGTCCATGACGAGATAGAGAAAGCGGTTATTGGTATCGATGACGATGGTGCCGGGTTTTTCCGTCGTGTCGTAATCGACCATCTGCGGCAGATACTGCGGCTCGATCGGATGGCGGATCGCCGGTATGCCGGGATTGATCGCCGAAACCGTCTGGGGGACGGGCTGCGGCGCCTGGCGGATGACGCGGCGCTGGAAGAGGCCGCGCTGCTGCGGCTGGACGACCGGGCGCTGATAGACGACCGGCCGGACCTTGCCGCCGAGCTGGTTGATCCACGGTGCGGTCAGATCGGGGCTGAGGATAACAGGCGGGCGGGTGGCGTAGCGGTCGTCTGCAATGGCGGCCGTGGAGAAGATGCCGCAGAAGGCTGCGGCAAGAACAAGGTGTTTCATCATCGGACGAACTCTCTACAAATGACCGAAAATGGACTGGCGGGACGGGTCCGCCTGGGCGGAGATGGTCCGCCCGGCAAAGACGCTGCCACTCCATCCGCCAGCGAATGGTAAAGATCGATCCATGAAAGACCGGCCGGCGGAATAAACTTTTCGTCAGGGTTACCGATCGGTTTGGAAAGACGGTTTGCAAATGGTAAAGCCGGAATCATGACCGGAGAACGAAGCGGACATGAGCACGACTGGCATCATCATCGGCGAGGACGGCAGGGGCCGCTGCCACTGGCACGCCAACCTGCCGGACTATCTCAAGTATCACGACGAGGAATGGGGCCGCCCTGTCACCGACGATATCCGCCTCTTCGAGAAGATCTGCCTCGAAGGTTTCCAATCCGGGCTTTCCTGGCTGACCATCCTGCGCAAGCGGGAGAATTTCCGCGCCGCCTTCGCCGGCTTCGATTTCGAGAAGGTTGCCCTCTTCGGTGAGAAGGATGTGGCCCGCTGCCTGGCCGATGCCGGCATTATCCGTCATCGCGGCAAAATCGTTTCGACGATCAACAATGCCCGGCGCGCCATCGAGCTCCGCGACGAATTCGGATCGCTTGCCCGTTATTTCTGGCGCTACGAACCCGGCCACAACGAGCGTCCTGTTGTGGTCGACCGTGAACACATCGTCGCCAACCCGACGACGCCGACATCGGTCACCATTTCGAAGGATCTGAAGAAACGCGGCTGGACCTTTGTCGGCCCGACCACAGTTTATGCCTTCATGCAGGCGATGGGCCTCGTCAACGATCATCTCGAGGGCTGTTTCTGCCGGCCCGAGGTGGAGGCGATGCGCGCCGTCCTGGTTCGACCATGAAAGATCTGTCCGTGAGAATAGTGTTCGCCGCCCTTGCCCTGTTGTTCTTGCCGGCCTTTGCCATGGCGCAGACGCCGCAGCTCGATCCCGGCGAGAAGCTGGAGAAGCTGCAGTTTCCGGCCGTCAACATGCAGCTCAAGGGATGGACGAAATTCGGCAGCGGCCACGTCTACACGCTGCCGGTGCGCGCCGGTCAGCACGTGAAGATCGATTTTTCCACCAGGAGCAAGTTCGCCTTCCTGGCGATCTTCGACCTGTCGAAACCCGACGACGAAGCTTTCTTCGGCACCGATGAGGACGGTTTGAGCTTCCAGACGACGGTGAAGGAAAACACCACCTGGCTGCTGCGTCCCTACTACTCCAAGGTCTCGCCGCGCCGCGGCCTCGGCGCTCCCTTCAGCATTTTGATCGAGCCGTTGGCCGCCGCCCCGCAGCAGCCGCCGGAGCCGGAATCGCCCTCGCTGTTTCCGAAGGCGCCTCCCAAGGCGAAATGACGCACGCCCCCGCTATGCCAGCCGTTCGATCAGGTCGCGCAATTCGCCGAGATGGCCGATCTTGCGAAAACGCGGCGCCTCCGTCGGTTCGTCCACATGTTCCAGCACCCAGGTGAGTTCGTGCGGCACGAAGACGCCGTAACTGCCAGCGGCGATCGCCGGCACGATATCCGATTTCAGCGAATTGCCGACCATCATCGCCCGCTCCGGCCCGTCCCCGACCTTGGCGAAGATGCGGCGATAGGTGACGGCCGTCTTGTCGGATACGATCTCGACCGCATCGAAGAAGTCGCCGAGCCCGGATTGCGCAAGCTTGCGCTCCTGGTCGAAGAGATCGCCCTTGGTGATCACGACCAGCAGATATTTGCCGGCAAGCGCCTCCAGCGTGTCGCGCGCATGCGGCATGGTCTCGACCGGATGGCTGAGGAGGTCGCGGCCGGTATCGAGGATCTTGGCGATGACGCTGGCCGGCACTTTGCCCTCGGTGATCTCGATCGCCGTCTCGATCATCGACAGCGTGAAGCCCTTGATGCCGAAGCCGTAATGGCGAAGATTGCGTTTCTCCGCTTCCAGCAGCCGCTCGGAAATCTTCGGGCCTTCGGCGAAATCGGCAAGAAGCTCGGTAAAATGGGCTTCCGTCAGTCGGTAATATTGTTCGTTCTGCCAAAGCGTGTCGTCGGCATCGAAGCCGATCGTCGTCAGTGCTCGGGTCGTCACATGCGCACCTCTTGAAACTATGGCCGCAATCTATCGGCCGCCTGTGTCGAGACAAGGGCTATGTCGAGACAAGGGCGTCCGCCTTCGATGCCAAGGCTTGGCGTTGAAAAGCGTCGCCGTCGCACTACATCGAATGGGCCTCACCCAGCAGCCAGCCACGGCTGTGCCTGTCGCGCGCAGGCCAATAATCAAAAGATGAAGTTCTTCCGTTCGCAAGTCCCTCTTGCGGCAGACACAAAGGATTTTTTCGACCATGCGTTACAATCAACTCGGAAATACGGGACTTTTCGTCTCGGAAATCTGCCTGGGTACGATGACCTTCGGCGAAGCCAAAGAAGGCAGCATGTGGGGCGCCATCGCCGATGTCGACCAGAATGCCGCCGATCGGATCGTCGAGCGCTCGCTTGCAGCAGGCGTCAATTTCATCGATACGGCCGACGTCTATTCATCCGGCGAGTCCGAAAGGCTGCTCGGTCAGGCGCTGAAGAACCTCGACATCCCCCGCAAGGACGTCGTCATCGCCACCAAGGTCTATGGCGTCATGGGCGACCAGCCGAACGACCGCGGCGCCTCGCGCGGCCACATCATGGATTCGGTCGAGGCGAGCCTGAAGCGGCTGCAGACAGATCATATCGATCTCTACCAGATCCACGCGACCGATACGGTGACGCCGATCGAGGAGACGCTGCGCGCCTTCGACGATCTCGTTTCGCGCGGCCTCGTGCGTTATATCGGCGTTTCCAACTGGCAGGGGTGGCGTATTTCAAAGGCGCTCGGTCTCTCCGAACGCCGCGGCTTTGCCCGCTTCGAAACCGTGCAGGCCTATTATTCCATCGCCGGCCGCGATCTCGAACGGGAAATAGTGCCGATGATGCAGGAGGAAAAGCTCGGCCTGATGGTCTGGTCGCCGCTCGCCGGCGGCCTGCTCTCCGGCAAGTATGGTCCGGGCGCCCCCGGCAACGGCGAGGGCCGCCGCGCCAGTTTCGACTTCCCGCCCGTCGACAGGGACCGGGCCTGGGCCTGCGTCGCCGTCATGCGCGAGATCGCCGAAAAGCACGGCGTCAGCGTCGCGACCGTGGCGCTCGCCTATATTCTCGCCAAGCCTTTCGTCACGACGGTGATCATCGGCGCCAAGCGCGTCGACCAGCTCGACCAGAACCTCGCTGCCGTCAAGCTGAAGCTCGATGAAGACGATTTGAAAAAGCTCGACGAGGTGAGTGCCCTTGCTCCGGAGTATCCTGGCTGGATGCTGTCGCGGCAGGGCGCGGGCCGCCGGCCGGCGGATTTCGAGGCGAAGGACTGAGGTCGCTCGAACCAGTAGGGAACGCCTGATATAAGGCGTTCCCTAGTTTGTTGACTACTTCTCCTCCGTCATGCCCGGCCTTGTGCCGAGCATCTGAGCACAGCAATTATTTGACGGGAAAACAAATATTTTCCAATCGCTTAATTCGATCGCAGCAGATCCTCGGCACAAGGCTGCACAAGGCCGAGGATGACGTCGTGGGTGTTGCAGTGGTTGTTAGCAGCCTCTGGCAGCGATCGTTTACTTGCCGTGGGCCTTGAGCCAGGCGTTCATCTCGGCGATCTCGGCTTCCTGCGCCTTGATGACCGTTTCGGCGAGCTTGCGGATTTTAGGATCCTTGCCGTATTGGAGCTCGACCTTGGCCATGTCGATCGCGCCCTGATGGTGCGGGATCATGCCGCGCACGAAATCGACATCGGCATCGCCGCTATACTCGATCATCATATTCTTGTGCATTTTGTCGTTCGCCTCGCTGAAGGCGTGGCTCGCCGCGTCGTGGCTGCCCATTGGCTTGCTCATATCCATGGGCTTGTCTTCGGCAAAAACGGGGGCGGCAAAAGCGGCAAGCATTGCGGTAAGCGTGATGATTTTCAAAGACATGAGAGTTCCTTCCTCTGTCTGACAATAGAGTTTTCCGGGCAGCCGAAGCCGCCCATTCTGCATGGAAAATCCGGGATCAGACCAGTCGGGGAGGGGGCGCCTGTGGAGCAGGCCTGTTGTCATCGAGGGCGCGGGCAAGCGGCGGCGCGGGATAGCCGAAATCGGCTTTTCCGCCGGCGACGGCCATTGCTCCCGGCGGCAGCAGAAGACAGGCGGCGCAAAGCGGCATATGTGCGGAGTTTCCGCTGGCGCAGGGGTCTTTCAAGGGAGCGGCCTGGCCCGCTTCTTTCGGCTTATGCATGCCAGCCATTTCGTGGTGCATGCTGCCGCTGTCGACGGCAACCGGCGCATTCATCGACGCGCATGTCGGACAGCCCGCCCATGCCGACATGGCGCCGTAGACCAGCCAGCCGAGAAACATCGTGATGAGGGCGAGCATGCGCATGGCGTCTGATATAGGTGAATGCCGGCTGCAAGCCAAGTACCGCCGGGGGTCACATCCCGATCACCAGCCGGCAATGACCTTGTGTTCGATCCGGTAATCCCTGCTCTCCTCGCCGAGCGGAGCGACCGGCCATGTCCAGACCGCTTTCGCCGGCGGCGGGGCGACGCCGTGCAGCAGGTCGGCCTCCTCATGTGTTTTACCGTTGCGATCGATGACGGCATAGGCGATGTCGGTCACGAGGCAGTGCCGGCAGGAAAGTCCGGAAAGGCCGCTGAGATGCGCCGCGATCAGCCTCTCCACCGTGTCTTCAGGCATTCGACCGGCCGCCTCGGCTTCATGGCGCCGCTTCACGCCGCGGCCGATCTGGGACAGGAGATTGGCGGAAACCACGAAATCGAGATAGGGCACGTTGCGCAGAAAGCCGAGCGGTTCGGGCTCCTGACCGGCGGCGAGATCGTCGTAGCCGGAGAGATCGCGCTCGATCAGCCGGACGTTGCGATAGCTCTTGGCCGCAAGCCAGAGCCGCACCGAGGCGAGATGAACGAGATCGACAAGCACGACGGTATCGAAGCTTTTCGCCAGTTCCTCGATCGGCACGTCCCGCAACAGGCCGGAGCCGAGCACGACGGCCGTCCGCTTCTGCCTGAGGCCGGCCGCCGCTGCACGGATAGCGTTACGGCTCTGCTCCTCGTGGTCGGCCCAATCCCCGGCGCAACGCCCGGCCCGCGACCAGAGATTGACGGAATAGCGGATGAACTTCCGGTGGGGCTTGCCGGTCAGCGGCAATGTCGCGGCATAGAGGAGCGCCTCGGTGATCATGAGCATATCCGCATTCTGAACAAGGCCGCATTGTTCAATCGATTCTGGTAGCGCCATCAAGGCCCTTCGCCCTTGCCGCTCCCCGCCCAATCCGCTAGGACACCGCCACTGTCACAGTCAGCGGAATTCCCGGAAATGAACGACAAGCAGAAGAAACCGCAAAAGCTCAAGGCCCGCCTGCCGCGCGGCTTCGTCGACCGCTCGGCCGACGATATCCGCGCCGTCAACGAGATGACGGCAAAGATCCGGGAAGTCTATGAGCATTATGGTTTCGATCCTGTGGAAACGCCGCTGTTCGAATATACCGATGCGCTCGGCAAGTTTCTGCCCGACAGCGATCGGCCGAACGAGGGCGTCTTCTCGCTGCAGGATGATGACGAGCAGTGGATGTCGCTGCGTTACGACCTGACGGCGCCGCTCGCCCGCCATGTCGCCGAGAACTTCAACGAGATCCAGCTTCCCTACCGCACCTATCGCGCCGGTTACGTCTTCCGCAACGAGAAGCCGGGCCCGGGCCGTTTCCGTCAGTTCATGCAGTTCGATGCCGATACGGTCGGCGCGCCAGGTGTTCAGGCGGACGCGGAAATGTGCATGATGATGGCCGATACGCTGGAAGCTCTCGGCATCAAGCGCGGCGACTACGTCATCCGCGTCAACAACCGCAAAGTTCTGGACGGCGTGCTGGAGGCGATTGGCCTCGGTGGCGACGACAAGGCTGGCCAGCGGTTAGCGGTGCTGCGCGCCATCGACAAGCTCGACAAGTTCGGCCCGGAAGGTGTCTCGCTGCTGCTCGGTCCCGGTCGCAAGGATGAATCCGGCGATTTCACCAAGGGCGCCGGGCTCAACCAGGAGCAGATCGACAAGGTTCTGTTCTTCGTAGGCATCAAGGATTACACCGAAAGCGCCGGCCGCCTCGCCGAACTCGTCGCGGGAACCTCGAAGGGCGGCGAAGGCGTCGAGGAGCTGAATTTCATCGGTGCGCTCGTTTCAAGCGCCGGCTATGGCGCCGATCGCATCAAGATCGATCCCTCCGTCGTGCGCGGCCTCGAATATTATACCGGCCCGGTCTATGAGGCGGAGCTTCTTTTCGACGTCACCAACGAGAAGGGCGAGAAGGTCGTCTTCGGTTCCGTCGCCGGCGGCGGCCGTTATGACGGCCTGGTTTCCCGTTTCATGGGTCAGCCGGTGCCGGCGACCGGCTTTTCGATCGGCGTCTCCCGCCTGATGACGGCGCTGAAGAACCTTGGCAAGCTCGGAGCCAACGCGGTGATCGAGCCGGTGCTGGTGACCGTCATGGACGGTGATGTCGAGGCGATGGGCCGTTATCAGAAGATGACGCAGCAACTGCGCGCCGCCGGCATTCGTGCCGAGATGTTCCAGGGCAACTGGAAGAAATTCGGCAACCAGCTGAAATATGCCGATCGCCGCGGTTGCCCCATCGCCATCATCCAGGGCGGCGACGAACGCGCCGACGGTGTCGTGCAGATCAAGGATCTGATCGAGGGCAAACGGCTTTCCGGCGGGATCGAGGACAATGCCAGCTGGCGCGAAGCCCGCGTGGCCCAGGAGACTGTGCCGGAAGCCGACTTGGTCGCCAAGGTGAGGGAGATCCTTGCGGCGCAAGCGGAGGATCGGAAGAGGGCTGCCCTCGGCCTCGAAATTCCCTATGATCCCACCCAAGCCGGTGACACCGATGACGACATTTGAGAAGGATCTCCCCTTCTCCCCTCGGGGAGAAGGTGGCCCGAAGGATCGGATGAGGGGGCGACATAGCAGAAGCTGTCCTTCGCTCGCCGCTCAGGACATTCGTCGTTTCCACTCCTCATCCCCCTCATCTGCCCTGTCGGGCATCTTCTCCCCGCTGGGGAGAAGAGGGAAGTTCAGCCTATGCCCCTGATCAATCTCCCCGAATTCTCCACGGACCTGCTCTCCGAATTTGACGCCCGCAACGCCGAGCGCATCGATACGCCTGTCATTCAGCCGGCCGAGCCGTTCCTCGACATCGCCGGCGAGGATCTGCGCCGCCGCATCTTCATGACCGAGAGCGAAACCGGCGCCAGCCTCTGCCTGCGTCCGGAATTCACCATCCCTGTCTGCCTGCGCCACATCGAGACGGCAACCGGCACGCCGAAGCGTTACGCCTATCTCGGCGAGGTCTTCCGCCAGCGGCGCGATGGCGCCAATGAATTCTACCAGGCAGGCATCGAGGATCTCGGCGACATCAACATACCGGGCGCCGATGCGCGCGCCATCGGTGACGCCACAGGCATTCTCGGCCGCCTGCTGCCGGGCCGGCGCTTAGCCGTGACGTTGGGCGATCAGGCGGTGTTCGAGGCAGTCGTCCAGGCGCTCGGCCTGCCGCTCGGGTGGCAGAAGCGGCTGATCCACGCTTTCGGCAACATGACGCAGCTGGAGGCGCTGCTGGCCGGCCTCGTCAGCCCGCAATTCGTCACCGGCCTCGACGACGATATCGCCAGGCTTGTTGCCTCAGGCAACGAGCCGGCGCTGGTCGCCCATATCGAGCACGAGATGCAGGCGACTGGTTATTCGACGAATGCCAGCCGCTCGCCGCTGGAAATCGCCCGACGCCTCAAGGAAAAGCTCGTCCTGTCCGAGACGCGTCTCGACAATGCCGCCTTCCATGTGCTGGAAGAGTTCCTGTCGCTGCATGTGCCGCTCGTCAATGCGTCCGCAGCCCTTGCCGGCTTTGCCGACGCTGCCGGCCTGAAGCTCGGTAATGCGCTGTCGCGCTTCAACGGTCGCGTCGCCGCCCTTGCCGATACCGGCGTCGATCTGTCCTGCCTGGACTACCGCGCCGCTTTCGGACGTCCGCTCGACTATTACACCGGCCTTGTCTTCGAGGTGACGGTGGAAGGCTCGAGCGCGGTTCTGGCCGGCGGCGGCCGCTTCGACCGGCTGTTGACCTTCCTCGGCGCGACGGACCGCATTCCGGCCGTCGGCTTCTCCTTCTGGCTCGACCGCATCGAAACCGAAAGGGCAGCCGCATGACCATAACCATCGCGCTTCCCTCCAAGGGCCGGATGAAGGACGACGCTTCGGCCATCTTCGAACGGGCCGGCATGCCGATATCGGCTGTCGGCAACGACCGCTCCTATCGCGGCCGCGTCGAAGGCTGGGACGATGTCGAGGTTGCCTTCCTGTCGGCGTCGGAAATCTCCCGCGAGCTCGGCAACGGCACCGTCGATTTCGGCGTCACCGGCGAGGATCTGATGCGGGAAGGTTTTGCCGAAGTCGACAAGCGTGTCGAATTCTGCGCCCGGCTCGGCTTCGGCCACGCCGATGTCGTCGTCGCGGTGCCCGAGATCTGGCTCGATGTCGAGACCATGGCCGATCTCGGCGATGTCGCCGCCGATTTCCGCGCCCGCCACTCCAGGCGCCTTGCCATCGCCACCAAATACTGGCGCCTGACCCAGCAGTTCTTTTCGAGCCAGCACGGCATTCAGCTTTATCGCATCGTTGAAAGCCTGGGCGCAACCGAGGGCGCTCCGGCGTCCGGTTCGGCCGATATCATCGTCGATATCACCTCCACCGGTTCGACCCTGCGCGCCAATCATCTGAAGGTGCTCCAGGACGGCGTCATCCTGCATTCAGAGGCTTGCCTCGTGCGCGCCCGCAAGGAGAGCCATGCAGATCAACCCGTGGTGCAGGCGATCGTCGACGCGGTACGCGCGGCCCTCTGATCTCCACTGTCAACGCGTAAGAAAACCCGCCGTCAGTTCAATGACGGCGGGTTTTGCATGCTTGGGAGGAGATGGAATTAGCGGGCAGCGACGGCCTGCAGACCACGCCGCGCGTCAATCGAATAGGCACCGGCACCGACGGTGGCGAGCAAGATGTACGCGCCGGCCAGCGTGATGTTCTTCATGACCATGATCTGGTTGAGAATGTTCACGAGTTCCGTGCCACTTGCGTAGGGCAGATGGAAGGCAACGCCCGTAAAGACGCAGAAGGCGGCGAGCAGCCAGCCGGCAATGCGGACCTGGAAGCCGGTGAGAACCGCAAGGCCGGCGAGCAGTTCGAAAAGGCCTGCGACATAGGCCAGCAGGGTTGCTGCCGGCAGGCCGGCACCGGCGATCATACCCGCAGTACCGGCAGGATCGGTTAGCTTCATGAAGCCGGAAAGGATGAACATGAAAGACAGAAGAATGCGGGCAATCAGGATGATGGCGTTCGACATGGATGTTGTCTCCGTTTGAAGGGCTCTGGAGATCTTGGTGCCCCCGGCACGCTGTGGATCTCTGATACCCCTATCTCGCCTATTTCTTCCGTCATGGAAAGATAAACAGAAGGGGACGCTTCGTTCAATAATCTGGAACGATACCCTCGCTTGCTTTTCCGGAGCCTCGTCTCCTATGGTCGGCTGTTAATATGGAGTCTCTTATGGCAGATCTTTCCGCATTTCCGATCACCACACGCTGGCCGGCGAAAAACCCCGACATCATCCAGCTCTATTCCCTTCAGACGCCGAACGGGGTGAAGGTATCGGTCGCCCTCGAAGAGCTCGGGCTCCCCTATGAGCCGCACTATATTTCCTTTGCCGCCAACGAGCAGAAGTCGCCGGAATTCGAATCTCTCAATCCGAACGGCCGCATTCCGGCGATCATCGATCCGAACGGGCCTGGGGGAAGGCCGATCGGCCTGTTCGAATCCGGCGCCATCCTGCTCTATCTTGCCGAAAAGACCGGCAAGCTCATCCCCGCCGATGCCGCCGGCCGCTATGAATGTATCCAATGGGTGTTTTTCCAGATGGCCGGCATCGGCCCGATGCTCGGTCAGTTCGGCCATTTCCACAAATTCGCCGCCGACAAGGTGGCCAACAATTCCTATCCGGTGGAGCGCTACCGCGATGAATCCAAACGCCTGCTCGGCGTGCTCGAAGGCCGGCTGCAGGGTCGTCAATGGATCATGGGCGATCAATATACGATCGCCGATATCACCACTTTCACCTGGGTTCGCGGCGCCGACATCTTCTATGGCGGCCGCGAGGTGCTCGAATATGCGAAATTCCCCGCGGTTTCCGATTGGCTGGAACGCTGCATCGCCCGTCCGGCCAGCGAAAGGGGTCTGAATATTCCGGTCAAGCCGGAGTAACGGAAAGCACAAAGCCGCCCTTGCCGCAGGCGGCTGCCATGAGGCTGCCCCTCACCTTAGCCTCGTAAACCGGGCGAGGGGACGTGCCCAGCACGAGGTTGGTGGGAAACGGAGAGGTCGCGGCATGGTCCCGCAAGCGGGGAGAAGATGGCGGCAGCCGGATGAGGGGCTGATCCGCCCTCGGGAGCGGCCTTTTCATCTTGTACTGGCGGTCTTATTGCCGGCGTGTGATCTGCCTTGCGCCTTCCAGCTTGAAGCGGGGAAAGATGAAGACGCCGGTCATGCTGCCGCTGTATTTCTCCTCGAGCCCGTTCGACTCGCCCATGCAGAACAGCGGCTGGCGCAAGCCGTTCGGCATGATGATCGTCGTCGAAAAGCAGAAGGAGGAGCAGTGCGTCGCCGCCTGCTCGAACAATTCCAGCACGCGGGAGCGATCCTTGCTATCGTAGCAGCGGATCAGGTTCAGCAGCCCGCATTCCTCGGCGGTGAGGCCGTGCAGCATCGCGCTCCATTTGCCGAGACGGATCAGGCCGCTCGAAAAATCTCCGGTCCAGCTTTCGGAAACCGACAACTGCGCCAGCATCTGGTGATTTTGATGGTTGTCGTTCAGCGAGCCAGTCATCAAGGGCACGGCTGCATTGGCTTTGGCGATCTTAAACAAGGCGTTCCCCAGTTCGGATGCGGCTCCTCCGCCGCACGCACGTCAAACACAAGAAACAGGATCATGTAGCAGCGGACATTATGTCCGCGCCGGCATTCGCCGCTCATCGCCACAGCCATCGGGCTTCCGAAACGGAACCTTCAAACCGAACGTTCTGGCGTCGCTTTTTCGCGCTCCGGCCTCGTTTGAGGCGAAAATTATCGCCGGGGCGCACGTCAGTTGCTGCGCGGATTTATAGGAGCTTTTAAACAAACGGCAACGCCTTTTTCAGAGACGGTGCGGCGGCTATTTTCTAGAGGCTCCCGCATTCCCCCGGCCGGTTTCGTCAGAAAAGTAGCAAAAAATTGCTGTTTTTGGCACTTTAAAGGCGTTTTCACCCGATGGTGCACAGCAGACGACGGCAAGATACCGACCTCCTCCTCCCGTTTCGTGGGATCGAAAATAGGCGGTGACGCAAGCCTGACGAAAGCTTCGAGGTCGGCTGACGCGCTGCACGGCATAAAATAGTGCGCAACGGATCGAATCGCCGCGGCCAAAAGAAAAGGGCGACCCGAGGGCCGCCCTTCCTGTCCAGTTTCATGGATGATGTGCGAAAGGCCTTTGGCCTATCACATCATGTCCATTCCACCCATGCCGCCCATGCCGCCCGGCATAGCCGGAGCGTCCTTCTTCGGCAGCTCGGCGATCATGGCTTCGGTGGTGATCAGCAGCGATGCGACGGAAGCCGCGTCCTGCAGGGCGGTGCGAACGACCTTGACCGGGTCGATGATGCCCATGCCGATCATGTCGCCATATTCGCCGGTCTGGGCGTTGTAGCCGTAGTTGTCCTGATCCTTGTCGAGGATCTTGCCGACGACGATCGAAGCTTCGTCACCAGCGTTTTCAGCGATCTGGCGGGCCGGAGCCTGCAGAGCGCGGCGAACGATGTTGATGCCGGCTTCCTGGTCGTCGTTGACACCCTTGGAGGTGATCTTGACGGAAGAACGCAGCAGGGCAACGCCGCCGCCCGGTACGATGCCTTCCTGAACGGCAGCGCGCGTCGCGTTGAGGGCGTCGTCGATGCGGTCCTTCTTTTCCTTCACTTCGACTTCCGTCGAACCGCCGACGCGGATGACGGCAACGCCGCCGGCGAGCTTGGCAAGGCGTTCCTGCAGCTTTTCGCGGTCGTAGTCGGAGGTGGTTTCTTCGATCTGGGCCTTGATCTGGGCAACACGGCCTTCGATGTCGGACTTGGCGCCCGAACCGTCGACGATCGTGGTGTTTTCCTTGGAGATCGAAACCTTCTTCGCACGGCCGAGCATGTCGAGCGTGACGCTCTCGAGCTTGATGCCGAGGTCTTCGGAGATCACGGTGCCGCCCGTCAGGATGGCGATATCTTCGAGCATGGCCTTGCGGCGGTCGCCGAAGCCAGGCGCCTTGACGGCAGCGATCTTCAGGCCGCCGCGCAGCTTGTTGACGACGAGCGTTGCAAGGGCTTCGCCTTCGACGTCTTCAGCGATGATGAGGAGCGGCTTGCCGGTCTGGACGACGGCTTCGAGAACCGGGAGCATCGACTGCAGGTTCGAGAGCTTCTTCTCGTGGAGGAGAATGAAGACGTCTTCGAGGTCGGCGACCATCTTTTCCGGGTTGGTGACGAAGTAGGGGCTGAGGTAGCCGCGGTCGAACTGCATGCCTTCGACGACTTCGAGTTCGGTCTCGGCGGTCTTGGCTTCTTCAACCGTGATGACGCCTTCGTTGCCGACCTTCTGCATGGCTTCGGCAATGTCGAGGCCAACCTGGCGCTCGCCGTTTGCCGAGATCGTGCCGACCTGAGCGACTTCTTCCGAGGTGTTGATCTTCTTGGCCTTGGCCTGGAGATCCTTGACGACTTCGGCGACGGCGAGATCGATGCCGCGCTTCAGGTCCATCGGGTTCATGCCGGCGGCAACGGCCTTCGCGCCTTCGCGAACGATCGCCTGGGCAAGAACGGTTGCAGTGGTCGTGCCGTCGCCGGCGATGTCGTTGGTCTTCGAAGCAACTTCGCGGACCATCTGGGCGCCCATGTTTTCGAACTTGTCTTCGAGTTCGATTTCCTTGGCGACCGAAACACCGTCCTTGGTGATGCGCGGCGCGCCGAAGGACTTGTCGATGATGACGTTACGACCCTTCGGGCCGAGCGTGACCTTGACTGCGTCGGCGAGAATGTCGACGCCGCGCAGCATCTTTTCGCGCGCGGTGCGGCCAAACTTGATTTCTTTAGCTGCCATGTTTGTGACTCCTGAATTCGATTTGTTCGGGCAAAAGCCCGTCAGTCATTTCGGGAAAGCGGATCGGCAATCAGCCGATGATGCCCATGATGTCGGCTTCCTTCATGATCAGAAGGTCTTCGCCGTTGATCTTGACTTCGGTGCCGGACCACTTGCCGAACAGCACGCGGTCGCCAGCCTTGACGTCGAGAGCGACGACCTTGCCGGACTCGTCACGAGCGCCGGAACCGACGGCGACGATTTCGCCTTCCTGCGGCTTTTCCTTGGCGGTGTCGGGAATGATGATCCCGCCCTTGGTCTTCTCTTCGGACTCGACGCGACGAACGACGACGCGGTCGTGAAGCGGACGGAAATTGGTGCTTGCCATTGTCTAATCCCTCGATCGAATGACATTCGCGGACCGGAGCGGTCCACATGGATAAGTGTTAGCACTCCTCTAAGGTGAGTGCTAGCGCTCGAGCATTTAGGGATGGCTCCGAGAGGAGTCAATGAGAGCAATCACGAATTTTTGTGCCGGAATTGTGAAGAGGCGGCGAATTATCGGAGATTGCCGTTGAAATGTTCTCTAACCGTTGCGTTTGGCAACGTCGCCGGACCTTGCCGTCCGCTCTCACGGGATTGCCGGCGATCTTGTGTGTGAAGAAAATGCCTTGCCATCGCGTTGCGCCTTTGCAATGTCACCGGTGACTGAAGCAAATCGGGAAATCGGAATGGCCAGGCGGATAGAAAACTTCTCGCAGATATCAGCTCACTATGATGTGGTGCTCTGCGACGTCTGGGGCGTGGTTCACAACGGCGTCGATCCGTTTCCAAAGGCTGCAGCCGCCCTTCAAGCCGCGCGTGAGAGCGGCCTTGCCGTCGTCCTCATTACCAATTCGCCGCGCCTTTCCTGGCAGGTGGTCGAGCAGTTGCGCCATATCGGCGTTCCCGACGGCGCCTATGATCGAATAGTCACCTCGGGCGATGTCACCCGCGGGCTGATTTCTGAGGGGCCGAAGACGGTTTTTCTGCTTGGCCCCGAGCGCGACAAGGCGCTTCTCGAAGGCATTGGCGTCGAGCGTCGGCCGGCGGGCGAAGCGCAATCGCTTGTCTGCACCGGCTTTTTCGACGACGAGACTGAGAAGCCCGAGGATTACACCGACATGCTTCTGGATTTCCAGGCGCGCGATGTGCCGATGATCTGCGCCAATCCCGACCTCGTCGTCGAGCGCGGCCATCGCATCATCCCGTGCGCCGGCGCCATGGCCGCCTATTACGAGCAGCTCGGCGGCAAGACCCGCATCGCCGGCAAGCCGCACCGGCCGATCTACGAGGCGACGCTTGCGGCTGCCCGGGAGCTTCGCGGCGATTTCCCCACCGAGCGGGTGCTCGCGATCGGCGACGGCATGCCGACCGATGTACGCGGCGCCTTGAATTTCGGCCTCGACCTTCTCTACATCAGCGGCGGTATCCACGCCAAGGAATATACCCTGAACGGCGAGACCGACGAGGCGATCCTCAATGCCTATCTCGAACGGGAAAAGGCGGCGCCGAAATGGTGGATGCCGCGCCTTGCATGAAGAGAAGCCAGCCGATGACCGTCTTCCACCGCAATGAAACCCGGGAACCCTTGCCCGCCCATCTGAAGGGCGGGGTGATTGCCATCGGCAATTTCGACGGCGTCCATCGCGGCCATCAGTCGGTGCTGAACCGCGCGCTCGAGATCGCCAAGGCGCGCGGCATTCCTGCCCTGGTGCTGACCTTCGAACCGCATCCGCGCACGGTGTTCCGGCCGCAGGCGCCGGTCTTCCGCCTGACGCCCGCGCCGCTCAAGGCCCGCATCCTGGAAACGCTTGGTTTCAATGCGGTCATCGAATATCCCTTCGACTACGAATTTTCACAGCGCTCGGCCGACGATTTCATCCATTCGATCCTGAAGGATTGGCTCGGCGCCTCCGAAGTCGTCACGGGCTTCGATTTCCATTTCGGCCGCGGCCGCGAAGGCGGTCCTGCCTTCTTGATGAATGCCGGCCAGACCTATGGTTTCGGCGTCACCCTGATCGATGCCTTCCGCGACGAGAACGCCGACGTCGTCTCTTCGAGCCACATCCGGGCGCTGCTGAAGGACGGCAATGTCAGCGAAGCCGCGGGCATGCTGGGCTACCGCTATACGGCGGAGGCCGAGGTGATCGACGGCGAAAAACTCGGCCGCCAGCTCGGTTTTCCCACCGCCAACATGCGCCTGCCGCCCGAGGCCGAACTTGCCGCCGGCATCTACGCCGTCCGCTTCCGCCGCCAGGACGGAACGCTCCACGATGCGGTGGCCAGCTATGGCCGCCGGCCGACGGTGACGGAAAACGGCGCGCCGCTGCTTGAAACCTATCTCTTCGATTTCAGTGGCGATCTCTATGGCCAGCTCTGCGCCGTCTCGTTCTTCGGTTTTCTCCGACCCGAACTGAAATTCGATGGTCTCGATCCGCTGGTCGCCCAGATCAGACGCGACGAGGAAGAGGCGAGGGCGCTGCTGGCGGGTGTCGTGCCGCTCGGCGAACTCGATCAGAAACTTTGCTTTTCCTGAGGCCGTGATCAGCGCAGCGTCCTTCGAGCGCAAAAACTGCGGGCGCCGCGGCGATCGCATCGCAGAATTCTTCTCTTCCTTTTCCGGCGAAAAACGCCTATGAACCGGCCCGATGAGAAAATTTCGGCTGGCGATCAAGATACGAATTATCGGCCCGGCCTTCCGCGCGCGCTAAGCGGCCGGGAGGTCCGGGTTTTCGGCGCTTGGATACAAGCGCTTCCGTCACCAGCTTTTTCATACCCGTTGCGCCCCTTTCTGGGCCGCCAGAAACGATTGTCCCGATATGACCGACACAGCCGAAAAGATCGATTACTCGAAGACCCTCTATCTGCCTGAAACCGATTTCCCGATGCGCGCCGGTCTGCCGCAGAAGGAGCCGGAACTCGTTGCCCGCTGGCAGCAGATGGACCTCTACAAGAAACTGCGCGCCTCCGCCGCCGGCCGCGAGAAATTCGTCCTGCATGACGGCCCGCCCTATGCCAATGGCAACATCCACATCGGCCATGCGCTGAACAAGATCCTCAAGGACGTCATCAATCGCTCGTTCCAGATGCGCGGCTACGACGCCAACTACGTGCCCGGCTGGGATTGCCACGGCCTGCCGATCGAATGGAAGATCGAGGAGGAGAACTATCGCGCCAAGGGCAAGGCTAAGCCTGACCTGACCGAGCCGGCTGCAATGATCGAATTCCGCCGCGAGTGCCGCGCCTATGCCGAAAAGTGGATCAAGGTCCAGGGCGACGAGTTCCAGCGCCTCGGCATCGTCGGCGACTTCGAAAACCCCTACCTGACGATGAACTTTCATGCGGAAAGCCGCATCGCCGGCGAGCTCCTGAAGATCGCCGCAAGCGGCCAGCTCTACCGCGGCTCCAAGCCGATCATGTGGTCGGTGGTCGAGCGCACCGCGCTGGCCGAGGCCGAGGTCGAGTACCACGACTACGAGAGCGACACGATCTGGGTGAAATTCCCCGTCGCGAAAGGCCCCGATGGCGTCAACGATGCCTTCGTCGTCATCTGGACGACCACGCCATGGACGATCCCCGGCAACCGCGCGATCGCCTATTCCTCGCGTGTTGCGTACGGCCTCTACGAAGTCACGGCTGCCGAGAATGATTTTGGCCCGCGCCCGGGCGAGAAGCTGATCTTCGCCGACAAACTGGCGGAAGAGTCCTTCGCCAAGGCGAAGCTGCAGTACAGGCGCTTAGCCGATGTCACGGCTGCCGATCTCGCCGGCATGGCCTGCGCACATCCGCTCAAGGGCCTGGAAGGCGGTTACGAATTTGTCGTGCCGCTGCTCGAGGGCGACCATGTCACCGATGATGCCGGTACCGGTTTCGTGCACACCGCACCCAGCCACGGCCGCGAAGACTTTGACGTCTGGATGGCGCATGCCCGTGAGATCGAGGCGCGCGGCATCGAGACCAAAATCCCGTTCCCGGTCGACGACGGCGGCTTCTACACAGCTGATGCGCCGGGCCTCGAAGGCGCCCGCGTCATCGACGATAACGGCAAGAAGGGCGATGCCAACGACCGCGTCATCAAGGCGCTGATCGAATGCCGCGCGCTCTTTGCCCGCGGCCGCCTGAAGCACCAGTATCCGCATTCCTGGCGCTCGAAAAAGCCGGTGATCTTCCGCAACACGCCGCAGTGGTTCGTCTATATGGACAAGACACTGCCGGATGGAACGACGCTGCGCACCCGTGCGCTCGGCGCGATCGACGATACCCGTTTCGTGCCGGCTGCCGGCCAGAACCGCCTGCGCGCCATGATCGAGCAGCGCCCGGACTGGGTGCTTTCTCGTCAGCGCGCCTGGGGCGTGCCGATCTGCGTCTTCGTCGATGAGCATGGCGCCGTGCTGCAGGACGAGGCCGTCAACGCCCGCATCCTCGAGGCATTCGACGCCGAGGGCGCTGACGCCTGGTTTGCCGAAGGCGCCAAGGAACGCTTCCTCGGCAATGAGCATGACCCGGCCAAGTGGTCGCAGGTCATGGATATCCTCGACGTCTGGTTCGACTCGGGCTCGACGCACACCTTCACGCTGGAAGACCGCCCAGACCTGAAATGGCCGGCCGACCTTTATCTCGAGGGCTCCGACCAGCATCGCGGCTGGTTCCATTCCTCGCTGTTGGAATCTGCTGCCACCCGCGGCCGCGCGCCCTACGACGCCGTCCTCACCCATGGTTTCACCATGGACGAGAAGGGCGAGAAGATGTCGAAGTCGAAGGGCAACGTCACCGCCCCGCAGGAGGTGATGAAGGACGCCGGCGCCGACATTCTGCGCCTCTGGGTGATGACCTCGGACTATGCCGACGACCTGCGCGTCGGCAAGACGATCATCCAGACCAATGTCGATGCCTATCGCAAGCTGCGCAACACCATCCGCTGGATGCTCGGCACGCTTGCCCATGACAAGGGCGAGGAGATCGCGCTTGCCGATCTGCCCGAGCTGGAGCAGCTGATGCTGCATCGGCTGGCCGAGCTCGATCAGCTGGTGCGCGAAAACTACGACGCGTTCGACTTCAAGAAGATTGCCCGCGCATTGATCGACTTTGCCAATGTCGAGCTCTCGGCCTTCTACTTCGACGTTCGCAAGGATGCGCTCTATTGCGACGCGCCCTCCAGCCTTCGGCGTCGCTCGGCGCTCTATGTCATCCGCATGATCTTCGATTGCGTCGTGACCTGGCTTGCGCCGATGCTGCCCTTTACGACGGAAGAGGCATGGCTCTCGCGCAATCCCTCGGCCGTCTCGGTGCATCTGGAGCAGTTCGCTCCGGTCGCAAAGGAATGGCGCAACGATGCGCTGGCCGAAAAATGGAGGAAGATCCGCGCGATCCGCAGCGTCGTGACCGGCGCGCTTGAAATCGAGCGCAAGGACAAGCGCATCGGTTCCTCGCTCGAGGCGGCTCCGGTCGTGCATGTCGCCGACGCGGCGCTTCGCAAGGCGCTCGAGGGCCAGGATTTCAGCGAAGTCTGCATCACCTCTGGCATCACGATCAAGACGGACGCCGGCCCGGTCGACGCCTTCCGCCTGGCCGAGGTGCCCGATGTCGCCGTCGTGCCAAGGCTTGCCGAAGGCGTCAAATGCGCCCGTTCCTGGCGCATCACCACCGATGTCGGTTCCGATCCGGATTATCCCGACGTCTCGGCGCGCGACGCTGCCGCCTTGCGCGAACTCGGCATCCGCGGCTGAAGATATTTGCCGGGTGAATTGCCTTTGCGGCGTTCATCCGGTAAAAGCTGCCTGAAAATGGCCGGATTTTTGCGTCAGGGGGACGGTTGTCCGGTAGGGCGACGATTGCACCGGTGGCTGGAAGGGTTTTCATGTTCGCAACGCATTGGTTCCGTGTAGGCGCCTGCCTGTCTGTTGTCATGGCGGGATGCTCCCTTGTGTCCGGCTGCGCCAGCAGCCCGACCTACGGCACCGACAAGACCGCCATGGAGCAGCTGACCGACGATCTCGGCCAGTCCGTGTCGCTGACCGGACCGGAACCGAAGAACAAGGGCGTCAAATATACGCCGCGTCCGACACTGGTGCTGCCGGCTGAGGGCCAGCGCGAAACCCTCATCGCGCCGCAGCCGACGGTGGCCAACAAGGACAATCCGCAATGGCTTGAATCGCCGGAGGAGACGCGCGCCCGCCTCGTTTCCGAGGCTGACGCCAATTCGGACAATCCGAATTACCGCTCGCCGCTGGCGAGCTCCGCCATCGAAGGCGGCCGGCGCACGACCGAAGCCCAGACCCAGGCCTATCGCGAGGCCCGCGCCCTGCAGAAGGGCTCCTATGTCGATCAGCGCCGCTATATTTCCGATCCGCCGCCCGGCTACCGCACCGTCGACGACCCGGCAAAGCTCGACGACGTCGGCGAGCCCGAGCTCAAGAAGCAGAAGAAGCGCAAGAAGGATGCGGCGATCGCCAATTCCGGCAAGCAGTGGTGGAACTTCCTGCAGTAGCGGTCGTTCTCGCCACGCGGATTTGCCGCTCACCCTAACCCTCTCCCCGCTCGTGGGGCGAGGGGACGAGGCAAACGGAGCGTCAGGATTGAGGACGCCGGTGCGGCATATCCCCTTCGCCCCGTTTACGGGCAGAAGGTGGCGGCAGCCGGATGAGGGGCTTGTATCGGTGATCTCCTGCCGGGATATCTCAAGATTACATTGAATCTGTTGCTCATCAGCCGGACAGTGCCAGCGCGCGACCAATGATCACGGCATGCACGGACGCGGGGACTATGGCGCCTCTCTCCGTTCCGCAAAAAATCTCCGCAATATCTCGGCCGACTGGACCTCGTTGATGCCGGAATAGACCTCGGGTACGTGGTGGCAGGTCGGTTGCGCATAGAATCGCACGCCATTGTCGACGCCGCCGCCCTTCGGGTCCTCGGCGCCGTAGTAGAGCCTGCGGACACGCGCAAACGAGATGGCTGCCGCGCACATGGTGCAAGGCTCGAGCGTCACATAGAGATCGGCGCCGACAAGGCGTTCCTGCCCAAGCGCCTCGCAGGCGAGCCGGATTGCGGCGATTTCGGCGTGCGCGGTGACGTCTTTGAGCTCGCGCGTGCGATTTCCCGAGCGTGAAACGGCAATATCGTCGACAACGACGACCGCGCCGATCGGCACTTCGCCGCGTTCTCCGGCGGCGCGCGCTTCTTCAAGCGCCATCTCCATGAAACGATTTGTCTTCACGATCGCACGAATTTCCACTTAACCGCAGATGCGTGACCTGATAGACAGGCCCAAAAGGCAGGCAAACAGCAAATGACACCCAAAGACAAGCCAAAACGCCCGGGCGCAAAGCCCCTTTCACGGGATATCAGGCCGAAGGCCGGTCCGAAGGCGGGCGGCGCGAAGCCGGCGAAGGCCGCAGCCGCGCGTCCGGCGGCGGCCGAAGCCGACAGCGACACCAAGGCCGAACGCATTTCCAAGGTGATGGCGCGCGCAGGCGTCGCCTCCCGCCGCGACATCGAACGCATGATCATGGAAGGCCGTGTGACGCTGAACGGCACGGTTCTCGAAACCCCCGTCGTCAACGTCACGCTTGCCGACCGCATCGAGGTCGATGGCGTGCCGATCCGCGGCATAGAGCGCACCAGGCTCTGGCTCTATCACAAGCCGGCGGGTCTGGTGACCACCAATGCCGACCCGGAAGGCCGGCCGACCGTTTTCGACAATCTGCCGGAAGAACTGCCGCGCGTCATGTCGATCGGCCGGCTCGACATCAACACCGAAGGCCTGCTGCTGCTCACCAATGACGGCGGCCTCGCCCGCGCCCTCGAACTGCCGGCGACCGGTTGGCTGAGGCGCTACCGCGTCCGCGCCCATGGCGAGATCGATCAGGAAGCGCTCGACAAGCTCAAGGACGGCATCGCCGTCGACGGCGTGCTCTATGGATCGATCGAGGCGACGCTCGATCGCACCCAGGGCTCGAACGTCTGGATAACCATGGGCCTGCGCGAAGGCAAGAACCGCGAAATCAAGAACGTGCTCGGCGCTCTCGGCCTCGACGTCAACCGTCTGATCCGCATATCCTACGGCCCGTTCCAGCTCGGCGACTTGCCGGAAGGCCATGTCGTCGAGGTGCGCGGCCGCACGCTTCGCGACCAGCTCGGACCGCGCCTGATTGAGGAAGCCAAGGCGAATTTCGACGCGCCGATATACAATGCGCCCGCCGTTGCCGCCGAGGAAGAAGCTGAACCCGCAGCCCCGGAAAAGCGCGAACAGCGTCCACGCCGCGAGGAGGACAAGCGCGAACGGGCGCTGAGCCGCCTTGACACCAAGCGCGACGACCGTCGCGGTGGCGGGCGTCGAGATGACGACCGCCGCGATGGCGGCCGCTTCGACGACGACAAGCCGAAGCGTCCCCAACCGCTCGGCCAGCGCCGCAGCGCCAATGTCTGGATGGCGCCGGGCGCCCGACCGCTCGGCGAAAAGGCTGCGGCGAAAGCCGCCAAGAATGAGCAGACCGCGCGCCGGCGCGGCGAGCAGACGCCGGCAAAGGGCACCGGTTTCCACCATATCGAGGATCGCCCGCGCACGCAGATCAATCGCGTGCGCGAGGAGGACGGCGAATGGATCCGCTCGAGCGAGCAGCCCCACCGCAAGGATGAGGGCGAAGGCCGCGGCCGCAAGCGCTCGTTCGGGGATCGCCCAGCCCGCGAAGACCGCGGTTATGGCGACCGCCCGGCGCGTGGCGAAGGCCGTGCGGAGCGTTCGCGTGGCGACCGGCCTTTCGGCGACAAGCCGCGCGGCGACCGCAGGCCGCGTGCCGATGGTGATGAGCGTCCTCGCGCCGCCAGAGCCTCCACCGGCGAGGGCCGTTCTGAGCGTCCGCGCAGCGACCGTCCCTTTGGCGATCGTCCTTCGCGTGGCGACCGACCTTTCGCCGGCAAGCCGCGTGGCGATCGAAAGCCGCGCGAGGAGGGTGACGAGCGCCCGCGGACAGCCAGAAGCTTTGCCGGCGAGGGGCGCTCCGAGCGTCCACGCGGCGAACGGTCGTTCGGGGACAAGGCCCCGGGCGAGAAGCCGCGCGGCAAGAGCTTCGGCGCCAAGCCCGGTGGGGCCAAGAATTTTTCCGGCAAGCCGAAGAGTGGCAAGCCGGGCGGTGACAGGCCGGGCGGTGACAAGCCCGCGGGCGGTCCGTCCAGAGGTGGTGCGAGAGGGAAGGGAATGACGCGCGGTGCGGATCGTCGGCGGTGAGTTTCGCGGACGGCCTCTCGCCGTGCCAAAATCCAACGACATCCGGCCGACTGCCGACCGGACGCGCGAGAGCCTGTTCAATATATTGAGCCACGCCTATCCGGAATGCGTCGACGGCACCCGGATCCTCGATCTTTTTGCCGGAACCGGCGCCGTTGGCCTGGAAGCCGTGTCGCGCGGCTGTCGCCACGCGCTCTTCGTCGAGAACAGCGTCGAGGGCAGGGCGCTGCTCTGGGAAAATATCGATGCGCTCGGCCTGCACGGCCGCACCCGCATCCTGCGCCGCGATGCGGCCGATCTCGGCAGCCTCGGCAATCTCGAGCCTTTCGACGTGCTCTTTGCCGACCCGCCATATGGCAAGGGCCTCGGCGAAAAGGCGATGGCTGCGGCCGCCGTTGGCGGCTGGCTCCGGCCGGGGGCGATCGCGGTGCTCGAAGAACGCGCCGACATTGTCGTTTCGGTCCATCCTTCCTATGTTTTCCTCGAAAGCCGTATCTTTGGCGATACGAGGGTGCATTTCTTCCGATATCAGCCGCAATAGGCGCAGGGGCGGGGCGTGCAGCAGGCAGAGATCATCAGTCCGAAACTGCCTGCGATCAGCGATATGCCGACCGTCGCTGTCGCCTTCGGCGGTGGCGGCGCGCGCGGCCTTTCCCATATCCATATCATCGAAACCCTCGACGAGCTCGGCATCCGCCCGGTAGCGATTGCGGGTTCGTCGATCGGCGCCATCATGGGGGCCGGCATGGCCGCCGGCATGTCCGGCGCCGAAATCCGCGAACATGCGCTGGCAACCGTCGGCAACAAGACGGCTGTCGTCGCCCGCATCTGGGGCATGCGGCCGGCAACGGTGCGCGATGCGGTGGCCAAGGGCATCCGCATCGGCCAATTCAATCTGGAGCGGATCCTGAAAGCCTTCCTGCCGTCCGAGCTGCCGGCCCGATTTGAAGATCTGTTGGTGCCAACGAAGGTCATCACCACGGATTATTACGGACAGAACGAGGTCATCATCGAAGAGGGCGAGCTGTTTCCGGCACTCGCCGCCTCGTCCTCCATCCCCGCCGTGTTCATGCCGGTGCGCCTGCGCGGCCGCGTTATGATCGATGGCGGCATCAGCAATCCGGTGCCCTATGAACCCCTGATGGATCTTGCCGACATCGTCATCGGCATCGATGTGGTCGGCGCCCCGGAAGGCGACGGCACCCATATCCCGAACCGCATGGAAAGCATCTTCGGTTCCGGTCAGCTGATGATGCAGACGGCGATCTCGCTGAAGCTGAAGCTTTGCCAGCCGCACATCTTCCTGCGCCCGACGGTCGGCCGCACCGGCGTCATGGATTTCCTCAAGGCCCGCGAAGTGCTGGCCATGTCCGTCGGCGTCAAGGACGATCTGAAATTCGCTCTCGACCGCGAGATCGAAGCGCGGCTAAAACGCTAAAGAACCTTGCATGGGCACCGTTGTCTGCGTCCGCGCGGCATGCACGAGCGGTTCAGCGAACATCGCTTCGGCTATGAGCTCGGCATCCTCATTGTCGATTTCGAAGAGCCCAAAGCGCAACCGATAGCCCCAGCCGGTCCGATCGCTCGTGAAAGATAATCGACCGAGCAGTGGTCGGATCGGCGTTTCCATGGCCCGCCACCACGCGACATCCCGTCGCCAGGGGCGGAAGCCGAGGTGAGCCTCCACTTGATATGCCGCCGTTTCTTCGATCACGCCAATGGCCGTGAACGCCTGCAGGCGATCCTTGCCGCCAAACGTTTCAGTCGGCGAATAGTAAATCACGCGGTCGCCTGGCGCACTCCGCTTAAGCGGAGCGGCCTTGCCGTGACAGACTTGCATGAACCCGGCTGCGCGCCCGATGCGCACGTGGTTTGCTGATGCGACGGCAATCCAGCTGCGGGACATGGTTCAGTCCTCCGCCACGTTGTAGACGCGCAAGCGATGCCCGTCGGGATCGGCAGCAACAAAGCTACGGCCGAAATCGAGGTCGGTCGGCGGCAGAAGGATCGCCGCGCTCTTGCCCTGCCATTCGGTGTGGAGCCTATCGACCATGTCTGCTGTCGCGACCTTGAAACCGACCTCGCAGCCGCCGCCCTCAGCCGCCGGCGCCGGCTCGACGCCCGCCTTGCCCCACAGTCCGAGCGCCAGGCCCGAAGGCAGAATGAACATTGCGAAGGTCGGGCTGGCCTCCACGGGATCCTGCCCGAGCAGCCGCGCATAAAAGCTGGCGCTCTTCGACGCGTCGGTTACGAAAAGTAGAATGCTGTTGCTGTCGATCACGATAAGCCTCCTGTGTGTTGGGCAGGAGAATATCTAGAGAGACATGCTGACAGATTCTGGCAGCAGCCTCCGTCCCTTCCGCTTGTCGATCCGCTCGGGCGTCGCGCTTGCCGGATCTGATTTATGCGTCCGCCGTCGCATCCGCGATTCCCGCCAGCGGATCGTCCTCGAAGGGATCAGCGGCGCGCTTCGGCTTGACCAGCGGTTCGGGACGCACCGGATGGGAAAACAGCATGTCGCGCCCCGCCTGCAGCCCTTCGGAGACCTGCAGGGCGAGCCGCGCCTCGTCGCGCTTGCGGATGTCCTCGCCGATTTCATAAGCGTCGGTTTCGGAGACACCGAGCGCCTCCAGCGTCCGTCTTCCGAACAGCAGGCCCGATTCCAGCGTCTCGCGCAGCTCGTAATCGATCCCCTTGTTGCGCAGTTCGATCGAATGGATGCGGTCGTAGGAGCGGACGTAGAGGCGGGTGTGCGGATAGTCGGCCTGCACCAGCTCCACCACTTTGTCGGTGATTTCCTTCTTCTGCGTGCAGACGAGCACGATTTTCGCCCGGTCGATGCCGGCCGAGCGCAGCACGTCCTTGCGGGTGCCGTCGCCGAAATAGATGCGGAAGCCGAATGAGGAGGCCTGGCGGATGCGGTCGGCGGAAAAATCGATGACGGTGACGCTGCGCCCGCCGGCCAGCAGGATTTGGGCGGCGATCTGGCCGAAACGGGAGAAGCCGACCATCAGCACGTCGGCGCCGGCACCTTCGAAATCCTCGTCCAGCTCCTCCTGTTCATCGCCATTGAGCAGCCGCTTCGACAGCGCCGCGCCGATCGGCGTCAGCGCCATCGACAGCGTGACGATTGCGACCAGCAACGATGCCGTGCTCGTCGACATCAACCCGACGACGCCCGCCGTGGTGAACAGCACGAAGCCGAATTCGCCGCCCTGCGGCAGCAGGAAGGCGATGCGGATCGCATCGTTGTGCGGAGATCCTGATATCCGGCAGAGGCCGTAGATGATGATCGCCTTGACGGCCATGACGATCGGCACCGTGACGATGACGAAGAGCGCATTGTCGAGGAGGACGCCGAGCTCCAGCGACAGGCCGACGGCGATGAAAAAGATAGCGAGCAGCACGCCGCGGAAAGGCTCGATATCGGCCTCAAGCTCGTGCCGATAGGAGGATTCGGCGAGCATCACCCCGGACAGGAAGGCGCCCATCGCCATCGACAGTCCGGCAAGCTGCATCAGGCTGGCCGACCCCATGACGACGAAGAGCGCCGCCGCGATCATCGCCTCGCGCGCGCCGGTGCGGGCGATGATCTGGAAGAGCGGCGTCAGCAGATAGCGCCCCATGACGATCATCGCCGCCACGGCGCCGAAGGCCACGGCAAAATCGGAAAGCGGCGCATTGCTGCCCTTGCCGCTGCCGTCGAGAACGGTGATCAGCGCCAGGAGTGGCACGATCGCCAGATCCTGGAACAGCAGCATCGAGAAGGAACGCTGGCCATATCGCGTGTTGACGTCGCCGTCGCCCTCGAGGATCTGCATGGCGAAGGCGGTAGAGGACAGCGCCAGGCCGAAGCCGGCGACGATGCTGCCGCGCCAATCGAGGACGTGGGAAAACCAGGCGAGCCCGGTCAGCACCAACCCGGTCACCACCACCTGCGCCGTGCCGAGTCCGAAAATGTCGCGCCGCATCTGCCAGAGGCGGCTGGGTTTCAACTCCAGTCCGATGATGAAGAGCAGGAAGACGACGCCGAGCTCGGCGACGGCAAGGATCTGTTCGCCATCGGTGATGCCGTGGAAGACCGGCCCGATGACGATGCCGGCGGCGAGGTAACCGAGCACCGTGCCGAGCCCGAGCTTCTTGAAGATCGGTGCCGCCACAACCGCGCCGCCGAGCAGCAGGATCGTTTCGGAAAAAAGGTCGTTGGGCGCTGACATGCTGACAATTTCTTTCGACGGCGGGAAACATCCTGGCAGCCCTGACGAAGAATCGGCGGCGGCGGCCTTGATGCCAGGGAGAGTGCACAATAAATGGAAGCCGAAGGAAAGGCCAAATCATGTCCTCTGAAATCGATTCCTCGACACTTCTTTCCCGCGCAAGTCAATTGATCGATCTGGCAAGGAAGGCAGGAGCCGACGCTGCCGACGCCGTCGTCGTCCGCTCTCGCTCGCAATCGGTCAGCGTCCGGCTTGGCAAGGTCGAGGGAACGGAATCGTCGGAAAGCGACGATTTTTCGCTCCGCGTCTTCATCGGCAAGCGCGTCGCCAGCGTTTCGGCCAATCCGGGCTTCGATCTCCAGGCGCTGGCCGAACGTGCCGTCGCCATGGCCAAGGTTTCGCCGGAAGACCCATACGCGTGCCTGGCGGACGAGGCGAACCTTGCCAAGTCCTATCCCGACCTGCAATTGCTCGATGCCACGGAAGTGTCCTCCGAGATGCTGCGCGAGGCCGCTCTTGCCGCCGAGACGGCAGCCCTTGCGGTCACGGGCGTCACCAATTCCTCCGGCGCCGGCGCGTCGGCCGGCATGGGCGGCCTCGTTCTCGCCACATCGCACGGTTTCCAAGGCAGCTACATGGCCTCCCGTTTCGGCACCTCCGTCAGCGTCATCGCAGGCGAAGGCACCGGCATGGAGCGTGACTATGATTTCGACAGCCGGCTTTATTACGCCGAGCTCGACGATCCTTCCGAAATCGGCCGCCGCGCCGGCGAACGGGTGGTCAAGCGCGTCAATCCGCGCCAGGTGCCGACCGGCAAGAACGTCACCGTCGTCTTCGATCCGCGCGTCGCCCGCGGTTTTGTCGGCCATATCGCCGGTGCGATCAACGGTGCTGCCGTCGCCCGAAAGACCAGCTTCCTGCGTGACAGGATGGGTCAGCAGGTGCTGAAGTCAGGCCTGTCGATCACCGACGATCCGCTGATCGTGCGCGGGCCTTCCTCGCGTCCTTTCGACGGTGAGGGCGTGTCCGGCGAGCGGCTTGTCATGATCGAAGACGGTGTCCTGAAGCACTGGTTCCTCTCGACCTCGACGGCCCGCGAACTCGGCCTTGAGACCAATGGCCGCGGCGTGCGCGGTGGCAGCGCCGTCACGCCGTCTTCCACCAATCTTGCGCTGGAGCCGGGCGACATCTCGCCGGAGGAGCTGCTCCGCAGCATCGGCAACGGTTTTTACGTCACCGAACTGATCGGCCACGGTGTCAATATGATCACTGGCGAATACAGCCGTGGCGCCACCGGCTTCTGGATCGAGAACGGCGAACTCACTTTCCCGGTGTCCGAGGTGACGATCGCCTCGAACCTCAAGGACATGTTCATGCGCCTGACGCCGGCAAATGACATCGACCGCAAGTTCGGCGTCGCGGCTCCGACCTTCGCGATCGAAGGCATGACGCTCGCCGGGCAGTAAAAAAGGGGCAGCAGGAATGGAATGACGGGATGAGCGTTAGGGAAAAGCTCCGCTGGCAGAGCGATCTCGCCTTGATCGCCGATGCTGCGAAGGAGGCCGGGGCGGTCGCCTACGGCTTCTTCAACCAGTCTCCCGAGGTCTGGTGGAAGAACGGCGACCGCTCTCCGGTCAGCGCCGCCGATTTCGCCGCCAACAAGACGCTTGAAACGATCCTGCGCAAGGCGCGGCCGGATTATGGCTGGCTGTCGGAGGAAACCGAGGACGATGAAGAGCGCCTCTCGCGCGAGACGCTGTTCATCGTCGATCCGATCGACGGCACCCGCGCCTTCCTCGGCGGACAGAAGGTCTGGTGCGTCAGCGTCGCCGTCGTGCATCGCGGCCGCCCCGTCGCCGGCGTGCTCTATGCGCCGGCGCTCGAGGAGCTCTATGAGGCCGTCGATGGCGGCGTGGCGCTGAAGAACGGCATGCCTTTCACCGTTTCGGCCGCCGGGCCGGACGAGATGAGCCGGCTTGCGATCGGCGAAGACCTGTTGAAGACATTTCCGCCGGCCTTCCGCGGCCGGGTGAGACGCGAGAAATATGTCCCGTCGCTTGCCTATCGCATCGCCATGGTGGCGGACGGCCGTCTCGAAGGCACCTTCGTCAAGGGCAATTCGCATGACTGGGACCTTGCCGCCGCCGATCTCGTTCTGGCCTGCGCCGGCGGCGGCCTCGTCGACCTCGACGGCAAGCCGATCGTCTATAACAGGGCGGACGTCACCCATAAGGTCCTCTGTGCGGCCCCGGTGCCCCGCATCGATGAATTCCTCGCGGCCTTTGCCGGGCGAGGAGACGGTTGACGTTTCCGTCAAAATCCCGCAGATGAGGTGGCGGAGGAACTAGGCAGAAAGAGAACAAGAAAATGACTGACTCCGGTGACAAGAAGCAGCTTTTGCACCTCGTTTTTGGCGGCGAACTGAAAAGCCTCGAAGATGTCCAGTTCCGTGATCTGAACGGCCTCGATATCGTCGGCATCTTTCCCGACTATGCCACGGCGCTGACGGCCTGGAAGGCGAAGGCGCAGCAGACGGTCGACAATGCGCATATGCGCTATTTCATCGTCCACATGCACCGTCTGCTCGATCCGCAGCAAAAGGCTGGGGGCAACTGACCTCGGCAGCCGCCGCCAGCCGAGCGGGCCTTTGTGCATCGGGCGCCCGTCGATCCGGATCGTTTGACGCATTCTGAACAAATTGATCGGCCATTCCGGCCGCAACGATAATAAGGGAATGGGTTTGATGTCGATCGTCTTGGGTCGGAGGCTGGCGCGATGAGCTCCCGCATGGCGCGGCTCGGTCTGAGCACATACCGTCTGGCGGGAACCATCGCTTCTCCGGTCGTCGGCCTCTATCTGACCTACCGCACGGCCAAGGGCAAGGAAGACCGGGCGCGCCGCCTGGAGCGCTTCGGCTATCCAAGCGCCAATCGGCCGCAGGGCCCGCTCGTCTGGTTCCATGCCGCAAGTGTGGGCGAAACCAATGCCGTCATTCCGCTGATCCGCGAAATCCGCCGCCGCGATATCCATGTCATCCTGACCACCGGCACCATCACCTCCGCCAGGCTCGCCGCCGAGCGCCTCGGCCAGGAGGCGATCCATCAATATGTGCCGCTGGATCTGAAACCCTCCGTCAGCCGCTTCCTCGATTATTGGCAGCCCGATTGCGCCATCATCGCCGAATCCGAGATCTGGCCGGCGACCGTGCTGGAACTCGGCCGTCGCCGCATCCCGCAGATCCTGGTCAATGCCCGCATGTCGGACCGCTCCTTTGCCCGCTGGCGCCGCCGCCCGTCGATTGCGGAGGCCTTGTTCGAGAACCTCGCCCTCGTCATCGCCCAATCCGATGTCGATGCCGAGCGATTCCGCGATCTCGGTGCCGTTCCCGTCATCACCTCGGGCAATCTGAAGGTCGATACCGACGCGCCGCCTTATGACAGCGCTGTCTTCGCCCGCTACAAGAAGCAGATCGGCGATCGCAAAACCTGGGCGGCGATCTCCACCTTCGACGGCGAGGAGAATGCTGCCGGCATCGTCCATCGCGCCCTGAAGGAGCGCGATCGTCAATTGACCATCATCGTGCCCCGCCATCCCGAGCGCAGCGACGAGATTGAGGCAGCGCTCGTCAAGCAGGGGTTGAAAGTCGCCCGCCGCACCCGCGACGATGTCCTCTCCGCCGATGTCGATATCTTTCTCGGCGATACGATCGGCGAAATGGGGCTTTATCTCCGTCTGACTGAAATTGCTTTCGTCGGCCGTTCGCTCTTTGCCGAAGGCGGTCAGAACCCGTTGGAGCCTGCCATGCTCGGCTGCGCCATCCTCTCCGGCGGCAATGTGCAGAATTTCCGCGAGGCCTATCAGAAGCTCGCCCGCAGCGGCAGCGCCCGCATGGTGCGCGATACCGAAATGCTGGCCAAGGGCGTGCATTACCTGCTGACCAACGATGGCGCCCGCCGTAACATGATTGAGGCCGGCGTCGCCACCGTGCACGAGATGCGCGGCGCGCTGTCGGCGACGGTGAAGGGGCTCGAACCCTATATCAATCCGCTGACGGTCAAGGCGCGTTTGTTGCCCAAGGCCGCGGCCCAGGTCTGAGGAGACGCGATGTCGGGCCCGGCGCACATCAAAGGCATCCTCTTCGACAAGGACGGCACGCTGCTCGACTATGATGAGAGCTGGCTGCCGGTCAATCGCGAGCTTGCCCGCATCGCCGCTGAAGGCGACCCGCTTCTGGCCGACCGGCTGCTGTCCGCCTGCGGCATGGATCCGGTCAGCGGCCATATCGTTCCCGACAGCCTGCTCGCCGCCGGCAATACAAGGCAGATCGCCGAGGGTCTCGTCGCCGCCGGATCGATGGTCGATATCGGGGAGTTGACGATCCGTCTCGACGACCTCTTTTCCGGCGCCGCTGAATTTTCCGTGCCGGTGACCGACCTTGCCGGCTTTTTCGCAAGGCTGCATCGGCGCGGTTTCAAGCTAGGTGTTGCCTCCAGCGACAATGAGCGCTCCATCCGCCAGACGGCGGAGCGCTTCGGTTTCGCCCGCTATGTCGATTATATCGCCGGCTACGACAGCGGCTTCGGCGTCAAGCCGGAGCCGGGCATGGTGCTCGGCTTCTGCGCTGCGACCGGTCTTTTGCCTGAAGAGGTCGCAATGGTCGGCGACAACAATCACGATCTGCACATGGGCCTGAATGCCGGTACGGGACTGAGGATCGCCGTGTTGACGGGAACCGGCTCGCGCGATTCCCTTGCTGCGGCGGCCGATCATGTGCTCGACGACATCACCGCCCTTGAGACGCTGCTGCCCGATCTGCAGCCGGCCTGATCGGTAAAGGCTTGCATTTTCATCGATTTTAACTTCTCAATCCGGCCGGAAAACGAAATTCTCTGGCCGGGCGGGGAGCGGGACGGCAAAATGATTTCAGAAGCGCCGCCGTTCTGGTGGAGGAAAGCCGATTGGCGGGCTTGGCTGCTGGCGCCGCTGTCCTTTCTTTACGGCCGTATCGCCGGCCATCGCATGGCCCATGCGCGCCGTGCCTCGGTTTCCGTTCCCGTCATCTGCGTCGGCAATTTCACCGTCGGCGGCGCCGGCAAGACGCCCACGGCGCTGACGCTCGCCCGCGCCGCCAAGGCGAAAGGCCTGAAGCCCGGCTTTCTCAGCAGAGGTTACGGCGGCTCGCTCGACGTGACGACGGTGGTCGATCCCCATCATCACCGGGCGGTCGCCGTCGGCGATGAACCGCTGTTGCTCGCCCAGGAGGCGCTGACGGTGATTTCCCGCCGGCGCGTCGACGGTGCTCGGCGTCTGGTCGCGGAAGGCGCCGATCTCATCATCATGGATGATGGGTTTCAGAGCGCCCGGCTGGCGATCGACTATGCGCTGCTCGTCATCGATGCGACCCGCGGCCTTGGCAACGGCCATATCGTCCCGGCCGGCCCGGTCCGCGCGCCGATCCGCCAGCAGCTGCGGTCGGCGACGGCGCTGCTGAAGGTCGGCGGCGGCAATGCCGCCGACGGCATCGTCCGCATGGCGGCACGCGCCGCAAAGCCCTATTTCACCGCTTCGCTCAAGGTGCGCGGCGACGACCGGCTTTCCGGCATCAAGGTGCTTGCTTTCGCCGGTATCGCCGATCCCGCCAAATTCTTCCGCACCGTCGAATCGCGCGGCGCCGAAATCGTGGTCGCCAAGACCTTCGGCGACCACGAGCACCTGACCGAGGAGGAGATCGACGATATCCTGACGACCGCCGAGCGCCAGGACCTCCTGATCGTCACCACGTCGAAGGATTTCGTTCGCCTCTCCGGCCATCACGGCAAGGCGGAGCAACTGGCGCAAAAATGCCGGGTGATCGAAGTCGACATGATCTTCGAAGATCACCTCGCCCCGAGCCTGATCATCGATCGGGCGATCGTCGCCTGTCGCGAGCGACGTCTAGAGCATTTCAGCTTTTAACGGAAGCATAGCCTGCGTTTCGGAAGTAGTTTGAGCATTCGTCTGGTGCAATGGCTCTGGTGAGGAATCCGATGTGCCTCCAGGTGTCCTCGATTGTTCGCTTTTGGGCGTGGCGCATCCAGTGCTTTACCTTTGAGAAGGCCTGCTCGATCGGATTGAGGTCCGGAGAATATGGCGGCAGATACCAGAGGCGCGCACCGGCGGCTCGGATCATCTGTCGGATAGCGTCGGACTTGTGGGAGCCAAGGTTGTCCATGATGACGATATCGCCAGGCTTGAGGACCGGCACAAGCAGTTGTTCGACATAGGCGCGGAAGCATTGCCCGTTGATCGGCCCGTCGAAGACGCAAGGGGCGGTCAAACGATCGTACCTGAGAGCCCCGAGGAAGGTTAGAGTGCGCCAATGGCCGTGAGGGGCAAAGCCACGCAAGCGCTTTCCTTTCTCTCCCCAGCCATAGAGTGGTGCCATATTGGTCTTGATCCAGGTTTCATCGATGAAGACCAATCGTTTGGGATCGAGACGATCTTGCAAGCCGCGCCAGCGTTGCCTGCGGCGAGCGATGTCAGCGCGGGCCTGCTCAAGGGCAAACAGCGTTTTTTTTGAAGCGCAGTCCTTCGCGGCGTAGATACTTCCAGATCGTGTCGTGGGAGACCTTTACACCCTTCGATGCCAACTCCGCCTTCAGTCCATGCAGCGACAGATTCGGGGTCTGGTGGAGCCGCTCGAGGATGAAAGCGCGATGTGGCGCAAGAACGAACTTGCGATGACCGCCCATCTTTGAGGGCGCAACCGAGCCGCTCGACCGATAGCGTTGCGACCATTTCACAGCCGAAGACACGGCAATCCCGAACCGCGCAGCGACGGATCGGCAGCTCTCACCGGCGACAATTGCCATCACAACGCGCTCGCGCAGATCATTCGAAAGAGGTGCTGTCATCCGATGCTGGCCTCCTTTTCCAGCCAGCATCTTGAATCACAAATCCGAAGCCTTGGGAATCCCACGGGATTCAACAAAAAACGGAAACGCTCTAAGGGAATTGAAAGGTAAGAGCTAACGTCGCTGGTTCGGCAGCACGCCGGCGCGTTTGTCGGCTTCGATCGCCGAGATTACGTCGGCATAGGGCTCCTGCCGGGCGACGCTCCAGTAGCGCAGCTCGTCGAGCGGGATGTTTTTTCCGGTCATCGCGCAGACGACGTAGGAGCCGGGCGAGAGAATCTGGAAATCGCCGTCGAGATAGCGGATCTTCGCCTCGCGGTTTCCGTGCCCTTCGAACAAATTCATGCGCTCCGTTCCCTGCAACTTGTCATCCGTCTGCCATACTCCCGCATGAAGGGCTTTGCCAGCTTTTTCAGCTTCTGCCGAAAAGCCGCTCGATATCGCTGAGCTTCAATTCGATATAGGTCGGCCGGCCGTGATTGCACTGACCGGAGCCGGGTGTTACTTCCATTTCCCTCAGCAGCGCGTTCATTTCCTCCGGCCGCAGCCGCCGGCCGGAGCGAACCGATCCATGGCAGGCCATGGTCGCCGCCACATATTCGAGCTTGGCCGACAGGCCCGACGCCGTATCCCATTCGGCGATCTCGTCGGCAAGCTGGCGGATCAGGCCATGGGCGTCGACCTCGCCGAGCATGGCCGGCGTTTCGCGCACCGCGATCGCCCCGGGACCGAAGCGCTCGATCGCCAGACCGAGTTCGGCAAACTCTGCCGCATGCAGCATCAGCCGGTCGCAATCTTCTTCCGGAATGTCGACGATCTCTGGAATGAGCAGCACCTGCGAGGCCAGCCGCTTCGAATGCAGCGCCTTGCGCATCGCCTCGAACACCAGCCGCTCATGCGCCGCATGCTGATCGACGATGACGAGCCCGTCCTCTGTCTGGGCGACGATATAATTGGCGTGGATCTGCGCCCGTGCCGCGCCGAGCGGATAACGCCCGACGGGTTCCGGCGCGGCCGGGCGAGGAGAGGCCAGGCCGGGAGACACGGGGTCGGGAGAAAATTGCGGCTCGGCCCGTGCGGTCGGCATCGACAGACCGTCGAAGGATGCCTGCGGCCGTTCGGAAAAAGCCGGTGCCGGCTGGTAGGGGCGGGAAGGGGAGGTCTCCGCCGACCACGGCGCCTGTGGCCGCTGCCCATAGGGCGGGAAACCGGGGCGGAAGGCGCGCAGCATATCACTCGCGCCGGTCGTTGCCGCCCGGCTGCCGTCGCGCGCGAGCGCCTCGCGGATGGCGCCGACGATCAGGCCGCGCACCAGCCCGGGATCGCGGAAGCGCACGTCGGACTTGGCCGGATGCACGTTGACGTCGACGAGGGCCGGATCGAGAGCGATCGACAGCACTGCCACCGGATAGCGCCCGGACGGGATCGTCTCGGCATAGGCGCCGCGGATCGCCGAGAGGATCAGCTTGTCCTGCACTGGGCGGCCGTTGACGAAGGCATATTGATGGGCGGAGTTGCCGCGATTGAAGGTCGGCACGCCGGCAAAGCCGGTCAGCGCGATGTCCTCGCGTACGGCGTCGAGCGCAATGGCGTTGTCGCTGAATTCCTTGCCGAGAACCTGCGCCATGCGCGCCAGATGATCGTCGCCCGTCGCCGGAAATTCCAGCGTTGCGCGGTCAGAGCCGGACAGCACGAAGCGCACGGCGGGAAAGGCGATCGCCATGCGTTTGACGATCTCGGTAATGGCGCCGGCTTCGGCCTTCTCCGTCTTCAGGAATTTGAGCCGCGCCGGCGTGGCGAAGAACAGGTCGCGGACTTCGACGATCGTGCCGGGATTGGCGGCGGCCGGCCTCAGATGCAGGACCTTGCCGCCGGCAACGGCGATCTCGTGGCCGCCGGCGCTGTCGCGCTTGCGGCTTGCGATGCTGAGCCTGGCCACGGACCCGATCGAAGGCAGCGCCTCGCCGCGGAAGCCGAGCGTTCTGATATCCTCGAGCGTCTCGGAGATCTTCGAGGTGCAGTGGCGCCTGATTGCCAGCTCCAGATCGCCGGCGTCCATGCCGGAGCCGTTGTCGCTGACCCGCAGCAGCGCCTTGCCGCCGCCTGCCGTGGCGATCTCGATGCGCTTCGCCCCCGCATCGAGCGCGTTTTCGATCAATTCCTTGGCAGCGCTCGCCGGCCGTTCAATGACTTCGCCGGCGGCGATCTGGTTGATGAGCGTTTCGGAAAGCTGTCTGATGGCCATGGGCTATTTTCGGGGATTCGCGGCCTGGAGGGAAGGGCTTTCCGATCGCTTGGCAAAACTGTGATCCGCGGCTGCCCCGAATTCGGGGATTGGCAGTGTTAAGCCGGTTTTAACAGAAAAATGGCATTTCTAATCAATACCCTCCGGAAGCCGCGAAATCAAACAGATGTGGGACGAAATGGAATGAGTGCCGGCTTCGAAAAGGCGGACACATCATCAGAGACCGACGGGACTCTCGCCGGAGCCGATCTGCAGACGGCGCTCTTCGATGCGGTATGCGACAGCCTTTCGGCAGCGTTCATCATCTACGACAAGAACGATCATCTGATCTTCGCAAGCCGCCAGATTCTCGAATTCTTCCCCTTGCCGTCCGAGATGCTGAAGCCAGGCATCCGGCTGCGCGATTTCCTGGGCGCGATCTACGATACCGGCGTTCGCCAGCAATATATCAGGCAGAGCGGCTCGCTCAGCCGCGAGGACTGGCTGTCGCAGAAAATCGCCTCGCATTGGCGCGAACGCTTCGAATCCGTCGAGCGACATGGCGCCGACAGCTGGGTCCGCTTCGTCAAGCGCAGGCTGCCGGGCGGTTACGGCGTCACCGTCGTCTCCGACATTTCCGAGGACAAGAAGCGCGAGGAGCAGTGGCGCTCGGACATGGAGCGGGTGCAACTCACCGAAGACATTCTCGATAACCTGCCGTTCCCGCTTTTCGTCAAGGATCGCAACCTCACCTATGTCGCGGTGAACCTCGCCTTTTGTGAGAAATACCAGAGGAGCGCCGACGAGGTGCTCGGGCGCAAGAGCGGCGATCTCTTCTCACCCGAGATCGCCAAGCGCTTCGAAGAAAGCGATCGTCACGTGCTGGAAACCGGCGAGATGTCGATCTCCCGCCAGCGGCAGATCTCCCGCGACGGCATCGAGCGCGACATCGTCAGCCGCAAGCATCGCATCGGCAAGCCCGGCCGCTATTTCCTGGTGTCGACCATGCAGGACCTGCCGCGCGACGGCGCCGATCTCGAGGAGTTCGACCGCGCCTCGGCGATCACCGCCTCCACCAACCAGAGTTATCGCCGCGCCTATGTGCCGGTGCCGAGCGCGGTGGAGCGCCGCGAGCCGGCGGCGATGGAGGCGATCGTTCCGGAGAATTTCTCCGGCCGCAAGATTCTCGTCGTCACCGCCGACCTTGCCGCCGAGACCGCCGCTCTGCGGACGCTGACGAAATACGGTTTCGAATCCTGCTCGGTGCGCGGCGAGGATGAAGAGGAGCGGTTCCTGGAAATCGCCACCTCCTCCGGCATTTCGCTCGATCTGCTGATCATCGACAATCAGATGGGCATGCGCTGCCTCGAGCTCGCCGAGCAATACGGAATTCCGGCGCTCGTCATGGACGGCTTTCAGATCGCCAACGAGCTCACCTTCCAGATCGCCCGCCATTTCAATCGCAACAGCCGCAACAACGGCAGCGGGGCGGACGCGGATTGGGAAATCAGCACTTCCGACGATACTGCCGGCCTGCAGGTTCTCGTCGCCGAAGACAACGATATCAATCAGATCGTGTTTTCACAGATCCTCGAGGGCCTCGGCTATCGTCATATGATCGCTGCGACCGGCGACGAGGTCGTGCGCCTCTGGGCCGAACACCGGCCCGGCGTGGTGCTGATGGACATTTCGCTGCCGGGCTTCAACGGCTTCGAGGCGGCGCGCCTGATCCGACAGATGGAGGAAGCCGGCCGCGCAGCCCGCACGCCGATCATCGGCGTGCTGACCCAGGCCTTCGAGCGCGATCGCGCCGAATGCGCCAAATCGGGCATGGACGACGTCATCATGAAGCCCGTCAGTCCCGACATGCTGGAGACGATATTTCAGAAATACCTGACGGAAGGGGCTGCGCCGGTTCGAGCGAGCGGATGAGACGGAAGTCCGGTCGCCGTCTCCCGTATACCGCAATCTCCCCAAATCTGGGTAGATCAGCCCGTCAAGGCAGCTGATTTACTAGCGAATTGTTAAGAAATGCCGGTCATTCTCTCCTCGGCTGCGGAGGGAAGCTCGGGTTTGGATGATGAAATCGGCGGAAACAGCTTCCTTGACCGTGAGTCACAATGAGCTTCAGGCGATGGCTTATACCGATCCGCTGACCGGGTTGGGAAACCGCAATCGCATGCGCGACAAGGTGCTGCAGATCTCTGCCGAGCGCGTCAGCGATCCCGCTCCCTTCACGATCGGCATCGCCAATCTCGACAGCTTCAAGCCGATCAACGATCTTTTTGGCTCCTCGGCCGGCGATGAGATCCTTTGCCAGGTCGCCCATCGGCTCAGGGCCTGCATTCCGGACGGGGCGCTGGTCACCCGTCACGATGGTGACGAATTCGCCTTCGTGCTGCCGTTGATCTTCGAGCGGGCGAGCGCCGAAAAATTCGGCCAGATGATCCGCGAGGTGCTGTCGGCGCCCTATGACCTCGGCGACCGCAATGTCCGTCTCTCCGCCTCCTTCGGCTTCGCCATCTACCCGTTCGCCGGAGAGGATTGCGAGGAACTGTTGAAGAGCGCCGAAACCGCCCTCTATCGTTCCAAGCGTCGCGGCCGCGGCCAGATCACCGTCTATTCGCGTGAAATCGCCCAGGAGATGAAGCGCGCGACACAGCTGGAGCAGGCGCTCAGAAATGCGATCATCTCCGACGCGATCGACGTTCATTTCCAGCCGATCGTCTCGCTCGGCAACAATCAGGTCGTCGGCTTCGAGGCGCTCGCCCGCTGGAACGATCCCGATCTCGGTTTCGTGTCCCCCGGCGTCTTCGTGCCGCTCGCCGAAGAGCGCGGTTTCATCGACGCCCTGTCGGAGGCCCTGCTTCGCAAGGCCGCCGAAGCAGCCTTGTCCTGGCCGCGCGAACTCTTCCTGTCCTTCAACCTCTCTTCGGCGCAGCTGATGGATCCCGGCACGAGCGGCAGCATCCTGTCGATCCTCGGCCGGGTTGGTTTCGATCCGCACCGCCTGGAACTGGAAATCACCGAGACGGCGGTGATGGGTTCGGCCGATACCGCCCATCGCATCATCGCCGATCTGCGCGCCGCCGGCGTTCGCATCTCCCTCGACGATTTCGGCACGGGCCAGTCGAGCCTCGGGCGTCTGCGCGACTTCATCTTCGACAAGATCAAGATCGACCGCGCCTTCGTCTCGCGCATCAATTCCGACCGCGCCTCCGAACACATCATCAAGGCGATCCTTTCCATGTGCGAAGGCTTGGAGCTGGAAGTCGTGGCCGAAGGCATCGAGGATTATGCCGAGGCGGTGAAGCTGCGCACACTCGGCTGCGGCATGGGCCAGGGCTACCATTTCGGCCGCCCGGCCGATGGCATCGCCACGCTGCGCTTCCTGCACGAGAACTATTACGATATGGCGCCCGCCGAACGCGTCAGCGCATAAGCTATCCCAGCAAAAGTGCGCAGCGGTTTTGCGTCCGGGATTGCGTCAAGCGATCACCAAACAGCGATGGCGCCCCCAGGAGCGCCATCACCTACGCTATACTACCGCGCGCGCGGTTTACTTAGGCGTGGTCGAACCGGTTGCCGTCGTATCGGTGCCGGTTGCGGCCGGGGCCTTCTCTGCAGACTGCATTGCCAGCGTCTTGAACTCGGGCGCAGCCTTCAGCGATTCAGCGGTCTCGCTGGTTGTCAGCTTGAGACTGCCATCCTGGGTATTCTGGGCGATGGTGATTTTCTCCATCGGAACGGCGACATCCTTTTCGCCGATGCCGAGGAAGCCGCCGACGCCGACGATCGCAGCAACGATGCCGCCATCCTTTTTCATGATCAGGTCGTTGATGCTACCGATGCTTTCATTGTTGGCGTTGTAGACCGACTGACCGATATAGGTGTTGGCGCTGACCTGGTCCGGAGCCTGCTCCGTCAGATAGGTACCTTGAGCGACATCCGTGCTCGGTTTTGCAGCCGGAGCCTGTGCAGCGTCGCCTGCGGGCTTGGTGACATCAGGGGTGACCGGCTTGGGGGCAGCCGGATCGGCTGGCGCTGCCTGATTGGTCGCGGCGGGATCGGCAGGCTGCGGCGCCGTCTGCGAGAATGCCGCCGGTGCGAAAGCCGTGGCAAACAGCGCGCCAGCGGCAACGGTCGTCAAAAGTTTGCTTGTCATTTCGAACCTACTTTCATTTCCCTAGAGTGATCGCTGACTCGGCAATGCATCATCCTTGCCGCGCCGGTTCGAAGGGAAAATGAGCGGTGCGCCGATTGGTTCCGGTTGAAAACACGGAAAATTTCTCGATTATCACGGAACTTTTATTGGCGAACGGCCCGAAACGAAAAAGGCGCCCCACTCGGGAGCGCCTTGAATGGTGGCTGGCCGATACGGCAGTCACAGCACATAGACGGGATCGAACACGCCCTTGACCTCGATGCCGAGTTCCAGAAGCGCGCCGGCACTCGGTTGAGCCGAACGGGCATCCTCGTCAAGCCCTTCCCAGGCCGTCGTCACCGCCAGCCGGTCTGCATTGGCGCCGATGAAGGCCGGGCAGGAGGGCTGGACGGCGGGAACCTTGTAGCGCGAGATACGCAAGCCATCGGGATTGTAGCGATCGACGACGCCGGCGCCCCAGCGGGCATTCCAGATATAGCCGTCGGCATCGACCACCGAACCGTCGATGCCGCCGGGCTCGTTCATGCTGTCGACGAGCACGATCGGCTCGCCCGAGGGCAGGCCGGTCTGCGGATCGACCATGACGCGCATCAGCCGGTTGATGCGGGAATCCGTGTAGTATCCGACCGTGCCGTCCGGGGAAAAGCAGATTGAATTCGGGATGCTGATGCCGCTGAAGATCTTTGTCACCTTGCCGCCGGCAACATGATAGATGGCGCCGGCCTGGTTCTCCGCCCGCTTGCTCATCGTGCCGATCCAGAGTGAGCCCGACGGATGGGTGCGGCCGTCATTCGAGCGGTTCTCCGGTCTGTCGTTTTCGAGCGCCGCATAGAAGGTGAGGTTGCCGCTGGCCAAGTCGCGCACGAAAAGCCCTTCTTCGGTCGCGATCAGCTGCCGTCCGGCGTCGATGCGGGCCAGCACGCTTGCCATGACCGGCAGCGAATGGACCTTTTTGGCGCGCGTCGAAAGGTTGAGCTCGTGCAGCTCCTTGCCGAGGATGTTGAACCACCAGACGGTATCGCTGTCCGGATCATAGGTCGGACCTTCGCCGAGAACGGAATTGGTGTTGCAAAGGGTCTTGCCTTCGAACTCGTAAATGTCGGTCATACGTTCACGCTCCCATGGCTGCATCATAGGCGTAAATGGTCGTCTTGGCGCGCTCGGCAACCTCTGCCGCGGTCATTCCGGGCTTGTAGAGGCTGGTGCCGAGGCCGAAGGCTGAGATGCCGGCCTTGGTGTAATCGGCGAAGTTCTTCTCCGACACGCCGCCGACGGCGGCAATCGTCAGTTCCGGCGGCAGGATCGCCCGGATCGCCGTGATGCCGGAGGGGCCAAGAACGCTCGCCGGGAAGAATTTGAGACCGGTGGCGCCGGCCCGCGCTGCGGCGAGCGCCTCGGTCGGCGTAAAGACGCCGGGCATCGTCACCATACCATGTTCGCCCGCCCGGATGATCACCTCCGGTTCGACATTCGGGGTCACCAGCAGCTTGCCGCCGGCCGCATTCAGACTGTCGACAGCCTCCACCGTCAGCACCGTGCCGGCGCCGATCAGCACCTCGGCCGGCGCCATCTTCGCGGCAATCTCGATGGATTTGAACGGCTCCGGCGAATTGAGTGGGATCTCGATCGCCGTCAGGCCGTTTTCGATCAAGGCGCCGACGACGCTCTCGGTCTCGTCGGGCCGGATGCCGCGCAGGATGGCGATCAGCGGGCGCTTCATGTCGGGGAAGGGGATACGGTTCATCGTGTCAGCTTTCTCAATTCGGCCAGATGGCTTCGGCGGCTGCCGATAGGCCGCGGCGCACGGCCGCGTCGGCGTCGATGGCGGTGAAGGCAAGGGAGAGGGTGTTGAAAGCCTGCTCGTAGAGCGCCTGCAGGCGTCCGGAGGCGACGAGGGTGATGCCTGAGTTGGCGGCATCCTGCAGCGCGCCGGCAATTTCGAGGCCGATCAGTGTGCCGGAAAGCCGGGCCTGCGCTGATGCGGCGGAGATCCCGTGCAGCAGCTGGCCCGAACGGGCGGTAAACAGCAGATTGGAGGCAAGTGCCGGATGCGCAAAGGCCGCCGATACCGCCGCCTCGAAGGCAGCCGTATCCGCCGGCTGTTGTTCGGCACCCGACACGGCATGCGACAGGATCGTACTTTTACTGATCGCGTCGAAAAGTTCGCCGGTCATGAAGGTCGAAAAGCCGGTGACCTTGCCGTCCACGACATGCACCCATTTCGAATGCGTGCCGGGCATGCAGACTGCCTGCGCCGCGGAATTCGCGCGGCCGAGCGCGCCGAGAAGCTGGGTTTCCTCGCCGCGCATGACATCGGGCCTCGCCACATCCCGCTGGGCAAGGCCCGGCAGGATGCGGATGTCACGGCTTTCACCCGGCACGCGGACCGCCGCAGTGAGGATCGAGGCGAGCGGCGCGGGCACGTCGATATAACCGGCCTCGACCCAGCCCTGCCTTGCGCCGGCCATGCCGCAGACGATGACAGGCAGGCCTTCCGGCGCTTCGACAGCTGTAAGATGGCCCGACAGCACGGCGGAAAAGCCGGTCTTTGCCGCGCTGGTCATGCCTTCGCCGCTGCGGCGTTCGGCAAGGATGCTGCCGTCCCTGCCGATCAGCCAGAGCCGGAAACTGCTGGTGCCCCAGTCCACCGCGACATAAGCGGGATTAGCCATTACAAAACGCCTCCATCGACGATCAGGGACTGGGCGGTCATCGCCGCCGCGCAGTCGGATGCAAGAAACAGGCAGGGACCGACGATCGCATCGGCCTTGAGCGCGACTTTCAGGCATTGCTGCTCGACCGAGCGCGCGATGCTTTCCTCGGTGAGCCACAGCTGCATCTGCCGTTCGGTCACCACCATGCCGGGCAGGATGCAGTTGACCCGGATATTCTCCGGCCCGAGCCGGCCCGCCATGCTCTTCGTCAGTCCGACGACCGCCGCCTTCGCTGCCGCATAGGCGGGAAATCCGCCCATGTTCAGCTTGAAGGCGATCGACGACATATTGACGATCGCGCCGCCGCCGGCCGACCGCATCGACGGCGCCACCGCCTGCGAGGTGAAGAACACGTGCCGCAGATTGACCGCCTGATTGTTGTCCCAATAGGCCTCGGTCACATCATCAAATTCATGGCGGTCGTCCCAGGCGGCGTTGTTGACAAGCACGCGGATCGGCCCGGATGTCTGAACGACGGCATCGACCGTGCGCCGGATCGCCTCGATGTCGCGCAGATCGGCATGGTAGAAGAGCACCGGATGCGCCGTTTCCCGCGACAGTCTTTCGGCGAGTTCCCTGCCGGCCGTCTCGGCAATGTCGATGAAGGAGACCTTGGCGCCCTGGCGTGCGAAACCTTCGACGATCGCCGCGCCGATGCCGGATCCGCCGCCGGTCACGAGCACGGCGCGATCCTTGAACTCGGGAAATTGTGCTGCCACTGCGCTCACCGTCTCCTCCGGCCGCTGATGTTCCATTATTTGGAACTTAATTTGACTATGTGGAATTATCGGATTATGCTGGGCTTTCTGTCAAGGGCGCAGGCTTGCAAGCGCGAACCGATTGAATGGCACATAGACAATGACTTCAAGCGACGGCATGGCTCAGGCACGCGAGACCGGCACCCTCGGCAAATTGATGGTTCTCCTCGATCTCGTCACCCATGCGGATACGCCATTGCGCTTCACCGATATTCTGGCGCGGGCCGGCCAGCCGCGCGGCACGCTGCATCGCCAGCTCAGCCACCTGGTGGAGGAGGGGTTGCTCGAGCTTGATGGCGACGGCCGTTATGCGCCGGGCCTGCGCCTGCTCGATTTTGCCGCGCGCAGCTGGGCGCGCAACGAATTCCGCCTGGTTGCCGAACCGCACCTGAGCGAACTCCAGCAGGCGACCGGCGAGACGGTGCATCTCGGCGTTCTCCGGGGACAGTCGATCATTTATCTCGACAAGGTTGAAGGCCGTCAGCCGGTGCGCATGTATTCGCAGATCGGTAACGCGTCGCCCTGCTACTGCACTGGGGTCGGCAAGGCCGCTCTTTCGCTGCTTTCGCGAGAAACTCTTGTCGACCTCCTCGCCGGTCTGAGCTTCACCAGCTTTACCGCCTCGACCCATGCTTCGGCCGAGACGCTTACCGCCGAAATCCGCGAGATTGCCGAACAGGGCTATGCTTTCGACCGCGAGGAGCACGAGGCCGGCATCCGCTGCGTCGCCGCGCCCGTCTGGTCGGAGGATCGCACCTTCATCGGCGGCATTTCGGTCACCGGCCCGGCCTATCGGCTGTCGATGGAACTTCTGCGTCAGTGGGCCGTTCCCGTGCAGCTGGCGGCTGCAAGGATTATGGAGGGCATGCGCGTTCGCCTCGGCCCGCGCCGTTGACGGTCATCCCTTGCTCGACCCCCTTGCTGAGCATGCTTATGATGAGCGCGATATTGAGATTTACGGTCGAATCACGCCAAGTGGAATGGCCCGCGAAATCTGCAACCACGCATTGGCCGAAGCCTGTCCGCCGAGGCCGGCTCCACGTGATCCAACTCACGCTCCTCACGCCTCGATGCAACCAAACCGGCCGCGGCGCCGAAGATGAAAACTGTGATGGTACCCTTGTCGCAAACATCCACGGAAGAAGACGATTACATCAATGAAATCGCCGGCCTGAAGACGCAGTTCGATATTTTCCGTTTCTTGAAACGCGTCACGGAAGCTTATCGCAGCCGCGCCTTCATGGTTCTCAATCTGCCGCCGATCACCTCTCTCGACCTGCAGGGCAGCACCGTCATCACCAGTTGGCCGGCCGAGCTTCTGGCGCTCTACGACCAGGAAGCGCTGATGGTGAACAGCCCGGTTCTGAGGCGGCTGAGAACATCGACGCGGCCGTTCTTTTACGACATGTCGCGTGAGACCTGGTCGCGGGACGACGGCAAGTCCGCGCTGGTCACCGGGTTGTTCGAGCGTTTCAGGATGATGCGCGGCGCCTATTTCCCAACCCATGAGGCCTCCGGCCTGCGCGGCGCCGTCTCCTTCTCGGGCGATCGTGAACCGTTCAGCGCCGCCGAGATGCGCGAGCTTTGCTATATCGCCATCCATGTCTTCGACAGGCTTGCCGAAATCCGCAACCTTGACACGCGCATGACGGACTCGCTGACCGACCGCGAAATCGACTGCCTCAACTGGACGGCGGCCGGCAAGACCAGCGCCGAAATCGCGGAAATCCTGGCGCTGTCCGAGCATACGGTCAATCATTACCTCAACCGCGCCACCAAGAAGCTGGACACGGTCAACCGCACCCAGGCGGTCGCCAAGGCGCTGCGGATCGGCCTGATCAAATAAGTCGCAAAGATGGCGGCGCGCTGCGGGCGGCCGCTCAGTGCTTAGGCAGAAACGGGACGCGCCGCCGGCACTTCTGCGCGCTTTTCCCGATTTTTTCATCTGGCACGCTTTCTGCATCTCCTTTGCCAGAGGTCCAGAGGGGACTTTGATGACCAGCGCCAGGAAATGGCGCGGCCGACACACCGCTGCCCGACGCCGACGCCGCTTCTCTCCCGGCCCTCGGCGTCGGTGGCGGTTGTTGCCTTTTGGCACCGCTTCTTTCGCAGCTGTTGACGAATTCCTCTTCCCGATCACTTTTCTCTGGCCTTTTTTTCGGCTTGCGCTAGTTCGCCCCGCATTGCGCCGGTTCTCGGGGAGAGAGACCGTTGCGGCCATCAGGGCGAAAAGCCCGGCGGACTTGATGGCCGCAACGGCTTCGCGGGGTCCCCGCCGGCGTTTTCGACGCCGGCAAATCGAATTTTCCTCCCGATGATTTTGTTTGGCGAAGGCGTGCGGCTCCACTATCTCTACCGCATGATTTCATGTCTTGGTCGGAATCGGCCGAGACTAAAATCATGCGCGCGTCTTGAAAGGCGCGCGGCGCCGTAGTCTGCGAGAAGAAGCAATGAGGGTGGAATGACTGACGTCACGAAGGAACAGGTTCTCGAAACGCTGAAGACCGTGCGCGGACCGGATCTTGAACACGACATCGTCGCGCTCGGCATGGTCTCCGATATCTTCATTTCCGACGGCAAGGTCTATTTCTCCATCACCGTTCCGGCCGAGCGCGCCAAGGAACTGGAGCCGATGCGGCTCGCCGCCGAGCGCGTCATCAAGGAGATCCCGGGTGTCAAGGGTGCTCTCGTCACGCTGACTGCGGACAAGAAGGCGGCCGCCGCGCCCGCTGCCCGCCCGGCGTCGAATCCGCCCCACGGTCATCCCGGTCATGATCATGGGCAACACGCGCATGCGCCGCAGCAACAGCCGCCCCGAACCGGCAAGATCGGCGTCCCCGGTGTCGGCGCCATCATTGCCGTCGCCTCCGGCAAGGGCGGGGTCGGCAAGTCCACCACCGCCGTCAACCTGGCGCTCGGTCTGCTCGCCAACGGTCTTCGCGTCGGCATTCTCGATGCCGATATCTACGGCCCCTCGATGCCGCGGCTCTTGAAAATCTCCGGCCGCCCGACGCAGATCGATGGCCGCATCATCAATCCGATGGAGAATTACGGCCTCAAGGTGATGTCGATGGGTTTCCTCGTCGACGAGGAGACGGCGATGATCTGGCGCGGGCCGATGGTCCAGTCGGCGCTGTTGCAGATGCTGCGCGAAGTGGCATGGGGCGAGCTCGACGTCCTGGTCGTCGACATGCCGCCCGGCACCGGCGATGCGCAATTGACGATGGCCCAGCAAGTGCCGCTTGCCGGCGCCGTCATCGTTTCCACGCCGCAGGACCTTGCCCTGATCGATGCCCGCAAGGGCCTCAACATGTTCCGCAAAGTCGAGGTGCCGGTTCTCGGCATCGTCGAAAACATGAGCTATTTCATAGCGCCCGACACCGGTACCCGCTACGACATCTTCGGTCATGGCGGCGCCCGCAAGGAGGCCGAGCGCATCGGCGTGCCCTTCCTCGGCGAAGTGCCGCTGACGATGAACATCCGCGAAACGTCAGATGCCGGCACGCCGCTCGTCGCCTCCGATCCGAACGGCGTCGTCGCCGGCATCTATCGCGGCATCGCCGCCAAGGTGTGGCAGCAGCTCGGCGGCCAGCCCCAGCGCCCGGCGCCGGCGATCGTTTTTGAATGACGTCTCCGTTTATGGGCAGACTTCCAGGCCAGGGCGCGCGCATGACAGCAGAGCGCTGAGCCGCCGAATCACCGTTGCGATCACCCCGAATTGTGCAGGAAATGTGGTGAAAAGCCGCGCTTCACGGAAGATGTCTTGATTATTTCACGGCTTTGCTTCATATGCCGCGGCGCCATGATGGCATTGCTGCAGATGCTCAACGACGGCCGTCTTCGTTTCGAAGGTCCGGCCCGCCTGCAAGGTCGAAGGATGGGTACTGCGATGCGGTGGAGCACAATGGGCATGCTGGCTTTTGCGGCCGGATGCAGCCGGAGTTGTATGAACTTTCTTGATCTGCTTCCGTTTGGACCTGGGACGTGCCAGCCTCGCATTGCCGCGATGGCGGACGGATGGAAAGGCTTGCGATGAAGATGGCGATGACCACGAAGTGTCGTGAGCATCGGAGACGCTGCCGGTGATCACCGCTTACCGTTCCAATTGCAAATCGGTCGAGATCCGCGATCTCGGGCAGCCGGCATCCTTTCCCGAGGATGTCGTCTGGATCGACATGATCGAGCCGAGCCGCGAGGAGGAGCTTTATGTCGAGAAGGTTCTCGGCATCGAGGTTCCGACCCGTGACGATCTCAAGGACATCGAACCTTCGGCTCGCCTTTATATCGAAAACGACGCCGTCTTCATGACCGCTTCGCTGGTCTGGAAGGCCGATACCGACGCGCCGACGCTGACTGATGTCGCCTTCATCCTGGCCAAAAACCGCCTGGTCACCATCCGCTACGCCCAACCGAAATCCTTTGCGCTGTTTATCGCCGCCCTGCACCGGCTGCCGGAAAACTGGCGCAGCGGCGCGGCCCTTCTTGCCAAGCTGCTGGAGACGATCGTCGACCGGACTGCCGAAATCCTCGAAATCTCCGTCTCGCGCATCGACATCTTGTCGACGCATGTCTTCGGCAGGGCGAAAAAGGTCCGCAAGCCTTCAAACTACCTCGAGCAGAAATTGCGCGATATCGCCGGTCATCACCGCATGATCAGCAAGCTGCGAGACAGTCTCGGCTCGCTTTCCCGGCTTCTGACGTTCTTCTACACGATCCCGGCGATCCAGCAGGATCACGAGGCGAAGGAGCTCTGCCGCACCGTCTCACGCGATATTCAGTCGCTGTCGGAGCATGCCTCCTTCGTTGCCGCCAACATCACCTTCCTGCTCGATGCCTCGCTCGGCCTCATCAACATCGAACAGAACTCGATCATCAAGATTTTCTCGATCGCCTCGGTCGTGTTCCTGCCGCCGACATTGGTCGCCTCCATCTATGGCATGAATTTTCAGGTCATGCCGGAACTGGCCTGGACGGGGGGTTATCCCTATTCGCTGGCCTTGATGGTAATATCGGCCGTCATTCCTTTTTTCTTTTTTCGCTGGAAAGGCTGGCTCTGAGGAGCTTGTTGAAATTTCATGTCCGAAGAGAGCCATCCTCCGCACGAACGCCATATGACGCCACGCAAGCTGTTCTATCTCGCGCTCGGTTCCGTCGGTGTCGTCTATGGCGATATCGGCACGAGCCCGCTCTACGCTTTTCGCGAAGCGCTGAAGCCCGTCGCCCATGACGGCGTCACCCGTTTCGAGGTCATCAGTCTGATTTCGCTGATGATCTGGGCGCTGACCATCATCGTCACCATCAAATACGTTCTGTTCCTGCTGCGCGCCGACAACGACGGGGAGGGCGGCACGCTGTCGCTGCTCGCCCTTCTGATGAAGACCGCCAACGGTCATACCGCACTGCTGATGCTGCTCGGACTGATGGGCGCTGCCCTGTTCCTCGGCGATGCGATGATCACGCCGGCGCTTTCGGTGCTGTCGGCCGTCGAGGGTCTGAAGCTCGTCACGCCCAGCCTGGCGGAATACATCGTGCCGATCTCGGTGGCGATCCTGGTGCTGCTCTTCGTCGTGCAGTCGCGCGGCACCGGGGCCGTCGCCAAATTCTTCGGCCCGATCACCGCCGTCTGGTTCCTCGTCATCGCCGCCGCCGGCATTTCCCACATCTCCGACGATTTCGGCATTCTGGCCGCCTTCAACCCCTATTATGCGGTCAGCTTCCTGCTGCATGAGGGTTTTTACGGTGTCGTCGTGCTTGGTGCCGTCTTCCTGACGGTGACAGGCGCCGAGGCGCTTTATGCCGATCTCGGCCATTTCGGCCGTCGCCCGATCCAATGGGCCTGGTTCGCGCTGGTGTTTCCGGCGTTGACGCTGAACTATCTCGGGCAGGGCGCGCTCGTGCTCGGCAGACCGGAGACGATGTCCGACCCCTTCTATCTGATGTTTCCGCAATGGGCGCTGCTGCCGGTCGTCATCCTCGCCACCGCCGCAACAATCATCGCCAGCCAGGCCGTCATAACGGGGGCCTTTTCGCTGGTGCGCCAGGGCATCAACCTCGGCTTCCTGCCGCGCATGGAAATCCTCTTCACCTCGGAAACCAACACGGGACAGATCTTCTTGCCGTCGGTCAACGCCGTGCTGTTCTTTGGCGTCATTTTCCTGGTGCTGAGCTTCAAGACGTCGGACGCATTGGCGACCGCCTACGGCATCTCCGTCACGGGCGCCATGGTCGTCACCTCTATCATGGCCTTCGAATTCGTCCGCGCCCGCTGGAATTGGTCGCTGCCGGTCGCGGTGATCGCGCTCGCGCCGCTCGTCGTGCTCGAAATGATCTTCCTCGGCGCCAACCTTCTGAAGATCCACGATGGCGGCTATATCCCGATCCTGATCGCTACTGCCTTTACCGTCGTCATGTGGACCTGGCGCCGCGGCACCGCGATCCTGATGGAGAAGACCCGGCACACCGATATTCCGCTCGCCTCCTTCGTCAGTTCCATCGAGCGTAAGAGCGAGCATTCGCCGGCCCAGGTTCCGGGCACGGCGATCTTCCTGACCAGTGATCCGGAATCGGCCCCCGCCGCCCTGCTGCACAATCTCAAGCACAACCACGTGCTTCACGATCGCAACGTCATCCTGACGATCCGCACGGTCAACAAGCCGCGTGTACCGAGCCACGACCGCTACAAGGTCGAGCCGATTTCCGAACGCTTCTCGCGCGTCGAGCTGCTCTTCGGCTTCATGGAATCGCAGAACGTCTCGCAGGCGCTGGCAACGTTGCGCAAGACCGGTCTGAAGTTCGACATCATGTCGACCTCCTTCTATCTCGGCCGCCGCAAGCTGGTGCCGGATGCCAAGTCGGGCATGCCCTACTGGCAGGACCGGCTGTACATCGCGCTGGCCAACGCCGCCGCCAACCCCTCGGACTACTTCCGCCTGCCGGCCAACCGCGTCGTGGAGCTGGGCTCGCACGTTATTATTTGATGCGTGGGCAAAGACCCGCCCCAACCCCTGCCCACAAGGGGGAGGGGCTTAACTTGCCGCGACGACTTAACATATTTTCAACGTGTCGGAGGACCCGAGGCGGAACCCCCGGGTTAGTCCCTCCCCCTTGTGTGCAGGGGTTGGGGAGGGGTCTTTCACAAGGCTGCGACACACACCTCGTCCTATGAACTTATCAGCCATATTAGAACATCCAAAAACTCCCACTGCTACTTTCCGGCACGCCTCGTTAACCGGACGTCAAGGTTAATGAGAGATTTTCGATGGCATGTTCCCGCGTTCCATGCCCGGAGTTCGTGTTGCGTCGAAAGAGCCCTTCCCGTAGCAAGCTGCGTCTTCTTCCCGAGAACTGGGTGTCGCCCGCCATCTTCGGGCTTGCCGGCTGGCTGATCTTCCCGAGCGTTGCCTCCCACGCCGATCTCGCCACGATGCTCGCCGGTCTCGATCGTGAGGGGGAGAGCTGGCGCATGGTGCTGACCAATTCGCCGGCCGGCTCCATCCACCAGGCCGAGCTCGCCTTCGCCGATCCGGCAGCGACCGGCTCGATCGCCTCAGACGCCGGCATGGTGCTGCCCGATGGCCGCAAGGTGGCTTTTACGGCCAAGGACAAGGGTCACGAGGACACGCCGGACGAGGACCGCGTCATTCGCGGCACGAAGAAAGGCCGCGTTGTCGCCGTCGAGAAGATGCAGCCGCCGAAGGATTTTTCCGCCGGCTCGATTCTCGAGCGCACCAAGATGCTGTTCACCCCGAATTTCGATCTCAAGGACCGGTCGGCTTTCGTCAAGCCGAAGATCCAGGGCAGGGAAATCGAGATCGCCACCTCTTTCTATAAGAAGCAGCCGGTGATGCCCGAGGTCGGCGTGCCGGCGATGCTCGCAAGCCTCGTCACCAGCAACAAGGCCGACGTGCTTGCCACCGCCTATGCGCCGGCCGCACCGGATTATGCCCGCCAGTCGCCCTTCGATTCGATCCTGACCGAACCGGACAGCGGCCGCTTCGTGCCCCAGATCGGTCCGGGCGACCACGCCTGGGCCGCAAGCGTGCTGCCGCCGAGCGTCTTCTCCGCCCGCGAGCAGCAATGCCTTGCCTCCGGCATCTATTTCGAGGCGCGCGGGGAATCGGTGAAGGGCCAGGCGGCCGTCGCCCAGGTCATCCTCAACCGTGTCCGCAACCCCGCCTATCCCAAGAGCATTTGCGGCGTCGTCTATCAGAACGAGGATTGGCGCAACCGCTGCCAGTTTTCCTTCGCCTGCGACAGCATCAAGGACCGGGTGAATTCACAATATCACTGGCGGGTGGCCCGCGACGTGGCCATGGCGGTGACATCAGGCAAGATCTGGCTGCCGCAGGTAGGTTCGGCAACACACTACCATGCCGTCTATGTCCGCCCGAAATGGGCAAAGACCATGGAAAAGGTGGGGCGCATCGGTCTCCACGTCTTCTACCGCACCTATGGCGGCGGCTGGAGCTAAGAGAATCCGCCAGGGCGGCAGTGATTTCCGGCCCGCAAAAGCGGATTCTTTCCGTTGAATTTGCCCACACGGCTGAATATCGATATATCTCCTTGATTTTACACCATTATTTTCTGGCTGGACAGAAGCCGTCTACGCCTTGACTATACCAATCCCTAAAACTATGTTGCGCGCGACTTCAGAACGGGCCGGAAGGGTCTCAACCTTCGCGTCCGGGGTCCGAATGACCGGGGTAGCGGGAGTGCGGGCGACGGGCAGGCGAGGAGAGATCCATGGCGGACGACCGCGAGGAAAGTCTTGAGAAGCGCCGTGCGCAACTGGGAGCGGAACTCGCGACCAAGCGCGCTGAGGCGGGAGTGGAAAAAGCAAGCGAGGCCCAAGCCGAGGTAAGCCGCAAAGGTTATGCCCAGGCGATGAAGCTTTCCAGCGAGTTCATTGCCGCAATCGTCGTCGGTGCCGTCCTTGGCTATCTTCTCGACCGTTTTGTTGGCACGGCGCCTTGGGGGTTGATTGTTCTTCTGCTTCTCGGATTCTGTGCCGGCGTTCTGAACGTATTGCGTTCTGCGGGGGTGGTTGCTCATCCGCTGGACGACCAGGACGACAAGAAATAGGGGCCGGTCCCGGTCCAGTGCAATGACCCCGCGTCCTGCGGGCCAAAGAGAGAGAACAAGCGGTGTCTAACGATCCGACTCATCAGTTCCTGATCCAGAAGATTGTCCCGATCGAAATCGGCGGAATTGATTTTTCGTTCACCAACGCATCGCTCTTCATGGTCGCTTCGGCAGCCGTTGCCGCCGGCTTCCTGTATTTCTCGACCTCGAACCGCGCCATCGTGCCCGGCCGTTCGCAGTCGGTCGCCGAAATGTCCTATGAATTCATCGCCAACATGCTGAAGGAAGGCGCGGGCAAGCAGGGGCTGAAGTTCTTCCCGCTGGTCTTCTCGCTCTTCATGTTCGTGCTGACGGCGAACCTGCTCGGCATGTTCCCCTATTTCTTCACGATCACCAGCCAGATCATCGTCACCTTCGCGCTGGCGATCCTCGTTATCAGCACGGTTCTGATCTACGGCTTCTATAAGCACGGTTTCCACTTCCTGAATGTCTTCGTGCCCTCGGGCGTGCCGGGCATATTGCTGCCGCTGGTCGTCGCGATCGAAATCATTTCCTTCCTGTCCCGTCCGATTTCGCTCTCCGTTCGTCTTTTCGCCAACATGCTCGCCGGTCACATCACGCTGAAGGTGTTCGCAGGCTTCGTCGCCTCGCTTGGAACCCTCGGTGCCGTTGGTATCGGCGGCGCCGTTCTTCCCCTCATCATGACCGTCGCCCTGACCGGTCTCGAGTTCCTCGTCGCCTTCCTTCAGGCTTACGTCTTCGCGGTGCTGACTTGCATGTACCTCAACGACGCAATCCATCCGGGCGGGCACTAAGGATAACGACAACGACGTCTCCAGGGCGTCAGTCATTCGCCGCAACAACCATTTCAAAGGAGTTCAACATGGAAGCGGAAGCAGCAAAGTTCATCGGTGCAGGCCTGGCTTGCTTTGGTATGGCCGGTACGGCTCTCGGCCTCGGCAATATCTTCGGCAGCTACCTCTCCGGCGCTCTGCGCAATCCGTCTGCCGCTGACAGCCAGTTCGGCCGTCTGGTATTCGGCTTCGCCGTTACGGAAGCTCTGGGCATCTTCTCGCTGCTCGTCGCTCTCCTCCTCCTCTTCGCTGTCTGATATCGGCGAATAGATGGATCACGGCCTGCGACCGCAAGCCGTGATCCTTTGCATTTGCAGTCCACCTGGAGGTGAGCATGTTTTTTGTGACCCCGGCTTACGCTGAAGAAGCACCGGCGGCAGCGACCGGCACGGATGCGCATGCCGCTCCGGCCGCAGGCGAGGTCCATACCGAGACCGGCGTTGCCGAAGGCGAACACGCCCGCGGCCCGTTCCCGCCTTTCGATTCGACGACCTACGCATCCCAGCTGCTCTGGCTGGTGATTACGTTCGGCGTCTTCTACCTCCTTATGCAAAAGGTCATCGCGCCGCGCATCGGGGCCATCCTCGATCAGCGCCACACGCGCATCTCCCAGGACCTGGAAGAAGCAGGCCGCCTGAAGGCGGAGGCCGACGCCGCCGTCCAGACCTATGAAGGCGAACTGGCCGCTGCCCGCGCCAAGTCCCACGCGATCGGCTCCGCCGCCCGTGACGCCGCCAAGGTCAAGGCCGAAGAGGATCGCCGCACCGTCGAGGCCAGCCTGTCGGAAAAGATCAAGGCTGCCGAAGCCCGCATCGCTGACATCAAGGCCAAGGCTTTCGCCGACGTCGGCACCATTGCCGAGGAAACGGCAGCCGCGGTCGTCGAACAGCTGATCGGCAGCACCGCTGCGCAGGCAGACGTCGCCGCCGCCGTCGCGGCCGCCAAGAAGGAGGCTTGATCGATGGAATTTCATTTCGACGCGACTTTCTTCGCTTTTGTCGGTCTCATCCTCTTCCTGGCGCTGGTCGTTTACCTCAAGGTTCCGGGCATGATGGCGCGCTCGCTCGACGACCGCGCCGACCAGATCCGCAACGAACTGGCTGAAGCCAAGCGCCTGCGCGAGGAAGCCCAGCATCTGCTCGCCGAATACCAGCGTAAGCGCAAGGAAGCGGAAGCAGAGGCCGCCCATATTGTTGCCGCCGCTGAGCGCGAAGCCGAGATGCTGACCGCCGAGGCGAAGAAGAAGACGGAAGAATTCGTCGCTAACCGCACGGCGCTCTCCGAGCAGAAGATCAAGCAGGCCGAGGCCGATGCGATGAAGGCGGTGCGTTCCGCCGCCGTCGATCTGGCGATCGCAGCCGCCGAAACGGTGCTCGCCAAGAAGGCCGACGGCAAAGTCCAGTCCGAGCTCTTCGGCAACGCCGTTGGCCAGGTCAAGACACGGCTCAACTGAGCGGTAGCGTATAGAATGAGGAAAAGGCCGGGCATGTCCCGGCCTTTTTTGTTGTTGAATACTCGATCTCGGGTCGAGGGCATACCGCTCCCTCTCGATTCCCTCTTCTCCCCTCGGGGGTCCGAAGGACGGGTCGAGACACGTGGCTCGACCCAGGTCGGTGCCCGTAGGGCGGATGAGGGAGCCGGGGAAGCCGTCTTTCCGAATGAAACCGATGCGGGTTTCGACCGTTCAAGCCTGTGTCGACGGTGTTCAGGGCGGTGGCGCGCGGCGTTACCGCTGGCGTGGCGGATAGGTTTTCCGTGAGGGTGTGCCGGCGGCCCCTCATCCGCCTGCCGGCACCTTCTCCCCGCCGGGGAGAAGAGGACATGCCGTGGCCTCTCTTTTCCTCGCGCGCCTCTTACGGTGCTAGTCCGGCTTCTCATTGCCAGGTTTTCTTTGGGTGAGCTATTCGGAAATCAGCTCGTCCATTTCAGGACCGTCCTCGCCCTTGCGCAGCGGTCTAAAGCTCATCCGGTGCAGCGAACACGGCCCATGTTTCTCGATGCCGGCGCGGTGCTGCGCCGTGCCGTAGCCGACATGGGCGGCAAACCCGTAATCCGGAAAAACATTATGCGCCCTTGCCATCATCCGGTCGCGCGTCACCTTGGCGACGATCGAGGCGGCGGCGATCGAGACGGATCGGGCATCGCCCTTGACCACCGCCTGTCCGGGGCAATCGAGGCCAGGCGGCACATCAAGCCCATCCGTCAGCACGTAGCTTGCGGGAACGGCGAGGCTGCAGATGGCGCGGCGCATCGCGTCCAGGCTCGCCTTGCGAATGTCGGTCTCGTCGATGCGGGTCGAGCTGGAAGAGGCGATGGAAACCGTCGCAGTCGCCAGGATTTGCACGAAGAGTTCCTCGCGTCGCTGCGCCGAGAGCTGCTTGGAATCGTTGAGGCCTTCAGGGATGCGCTTCGGATCGAGGATGACCGCAGCGGCCACCACAGGCCCCGCCAGCGGCCCGCGGCCTGCCTCGTCGGCGCCGGCGACCGGCCAGTGGCCGGCCTTGCGGGCTTTGAGCTCGAGCTTGAAATCCGGCACGAGAGGGACCGTGTCGAAAAGCAGGGGAGAATCGGGTGGCGTGCGACGTTTCATGCGGCTGAACCTCGCACGCCAACCCGATTTCCCGCAAGTCCCCGGATCAGGGCGGCGGCCGGGGACGGTCCGGCGGATGGTGGCGGTCAAAGCCATCCGCGGGAATTGCGCTCGGGGCTCGAAAACAGGGCGGTTTTTCTGAGCAGCCGATGCGCAAGCTTAAAAAATCAGAGCAGCGACAGCTGTACGCCGCTGCCATCCGGCGGCACGAACAGATCGTCGCGCAGCGGCACACTGCGCCGCGTCAGCTCGAAGCGTTTCGCCGCCATTTCGAAACGCCGGGCGATCTGCCAGGCATAGGGGCCGGCGCCCTTCATGCGCTTGCCGAATTCGGCGTCGTAATCCTTGCCGCCGCGCATCGAGCGCACCAGAGACATCACGTGCCGGTAACGATCGGGATAGTGCTGCAGCAGCCAGTCGCGAAAGAGCGGGCTGACTTCGAGCGGCAGCCTGAGAATGACATAACTCGCCTCGGCCGCGCCGGCAGCCTTGGCCGATTCGAGGATGCGCTCCAATTCGTGATCGTTCAGCGCCGGGATCAGCGGAGCGGCCATGACGGCAGTCTGGATGCCTGCCTCCGAGAGCGCATGAATGGTCTCCAGCCGTCGCGGCGGTGTGGCGGCGCGCGGCTCCATCGCTCGGGCGAGCTTGCGGTCGAGCGTGGTGACCGAGATGCCGACGCGCACCAGGTTCTTGCCGGCCATCTCCTGGAGAATATCGAGATCGCGCAGGATCATTGCCGATTTGGTGACGATCGACACCGGATGGTTCGCCTTGTTCAGCACCTCGAGGATGCCGCGCATGATGCGCCATTCCTTCTCGATCGGCTGATAGGGGTCGGTATTGGTGCCGATCGCGATCACCCGTACCTTGTAGCCTGGCTTGGCGAGCTCCCGCTCCAAGAGCTTCGCCGCATCGGGCTTGGCGAAGAGCTTCGTTTCGAAATCGAGCCCTGCCGAAAGCCCCATATAGGCGTGGGTCGGCCGGGCAAAACAATAGATGCAGCCGTGCTCGCAGCCGCGATAGGGATTGATCGAGCGGTCGAAGGAAAGATCCGGCGATTCGTTGCGGGTAATCGCGGTGCGCGGCTTTTCGATCTGCACCTCGGTCTTGAACGGCGGCAGCTCTTCCAGCGTCTGCCAACCGTCGTCGAAGGTCTCCCGCTGCAGCGCTTCGAACCGTCCTGTTGGATTCAATCCGGCTCCGCGCCCGCGCCGGCGGTCGCCTTCGACCCTGAGACCGGAGGACACGATCATCGCATCGGCAATATCTGCCGTATTGGCAGGCGCGAATGCGGCCTGCCCTGCCAGGGACTGCTCTCTCATCGGATTCTCCCGCGGCGGAAAGCCGTTGCCTCCACCCGTTTTGATGATTAAATTCCTATCGACAAAATGAGAACAATGCAAGAACAAAATGCGCAAAAGGGTGCTGGCAAAAAATTGTGCGGCGCATTATGAATAATCGATGTTGACGGTTGTTCTCGAATGCCAGGATCAGGAATCCGAACTGGCGCAGACCTTATCGGTATTGGTGGCAGGCGCGGTGGAAGGGCTCGTCAGCGATGTGATCGTGCTTGATCACGGCTCGCGCGACGGCACCTCGCGGGTCGCCGACGCCGCCGGCTGCCGTTTCCATTCACAGTGGGATATCAAAGACATCGTTCGCTCCGCCCGCGGCGAATGGCTGCTCTTCGTCGAGCCGGGCGCCAGGCCGCAGGCCGGCTGGATCGATGAGATCGCCGAATACGTGGCGCTGAACAAGACGCCGGCGCGCTTTACCGCGTCGCGCGGCTATCGGCGCCCCTTCTTCCAGCGCGTCGCCCGCGCCCGGCCGCCGCTGGAGCTCGGGCTGTTGATGCCGAAGAACCTGGCGCTCGCCGCCGCCAGAAGCGGTATGCCTGTTTCCGACTTCGCCAAGGGGCAGAAGCCGCGCAAGCTCTCAAGTGAATTGATTCCCTCCTGGGTGGCGCGCGCTGCGCGGTAGAATGCCCATCCCTGCATCGACGCTGTCCGAGATGCCCATCACTCTAACCCTCTCCCGTTAAAAACGGGGCGAGGGGGCGTGCCCAACGCAACGTCGAGATGGAGGAAGCCGGCGCGGCAAATCCCCGTCGCCCTGCAAGCGGGGGTCCGAAGGACGGGTCGAGACCCGTGGCTCGACCCCGGTCGGTGGCGGCAGCCGGATTAGGGGCTAGTCTCGCCGTAAGTGCGCTTTGTGATTACGTCCCGCCATCGCGCAAAGATGGCGCCCAATCGGATTTCGCGCTATAATTTGCGCATGGCGCCGCCGAAGCGCCGCGCTTCGCAACGGATGCCGTGAAATGCCGGTGAACGGCAGAACAGGTCGGCAAATCTCCTCTTCTGCCGGGTTTCCGGCGAAAGGAGGTGCGTCATGACACGCGGTAAGATCGACGGCGTACGCAGTATGATCTGCGGGCTGCTGGCGGTCATATTGCCGACATTGGTGATCGCGCATCCGCATTCGGCAGCATCGCAGACGATGCTCAGTTGCGCAGGCCGATCCGACGTCGTCAGTTTCCTCGACAGGAATTTCGGTGAGAAGCTCACCGCGGTCGGGCTGGTCAACCAGAACGCCGTTCTCGAGGTCTATGCCGCCAAAAGCGGCACCTGGACGCTCGTGGTCACGGATGTTCACGGCATAAGCTGCATCTTGCTGTCGGGTGATAGCTGGGATTCGATGCCGGCTCTGCCGGGCATTGCCACATGACAAACGCCGGCGCGTCGGCCCCGAAAAGTCTGAATCGGATTTTCGACGGCGCGATCGCGGCGGCTGTAACGGCAGCGCCGGTCTATTTCTGTGCGCCGCGTTTCAAGTGCTCGTCCAGGCGCGGCATGATCTCCACGAAGTTGCACGGTACGCTGCGATAATCGAGCTGTGCTTTCAGTATGCCGTCCCAGGCGTCCCGGCAGGCGCCGGGCGAGCCGGGCAGGGCGAAGATGAAGGTCGAGTTGGCAACGCCCGCAGTGGCGCGCGACTGGATCGTCGCCGTGCCGATCTTATCATAGGAAATACGGTGGAAGACGGCGGAAAAGCCGTCCATGCGCTTTTCGAACAGCGGTTCCAGCGCCTCGGGCGTCACGTCTCGGCCGGTAAAGCCAGTGCCGCCTGTGGTGATGACGACGTCGATCTCATCCCGCTCGGTCCAGGTCTTGACCTGGGCGGCGATTTTCTCCCGGTCGTCGGGCACGATCGCCCGCTCGACCAACCTGTGGCCAGCCTCGGCAATCCGCGCCGCCAGCGTATCGCCCGACTTGTCCGTCTCCGGGGTGCGCGTATCCGAAACGGTAAGAACCGCAATGCCGACGGCGATGAAGGGCCGTTTTTCGTCCAAGCCTGCCATCACATGCCTCCCGAAACCGTTTCCGTCGCCTGGAAATACCAGTCGGGCCGCGCCTCGTGAAGAGCCGCTGCCGCCTCTCGCGCGGCGGCCATGTCGGCAAAGATCCCGAAGCAGGTGGCGCCGGAGCCGGACATGCGGGTCAGCAAGGCGCCCTCAGCCTGCAGCATCGCCGAGATCGCCGTAATTTCGGGCACGGCTTGGCGCGCCGGCGGCTCCAGGTCGTTGCGGGCCGCGCCGATTGCCGCAAGCCAGCCGGCCGGCCGGGAGAGGTTCAGGGGTGAATTGTTCTTTGCCTCGAGCCGGCGGAAAACCTCCGGCGTCGAAACTCCCTTCAATGGGTTGGCAAGCACCATGGCGAAGGACGGCAGATCGGGCACGGCTTCGATCTCCTCGCCGATGCCGCGGGCAATCAGCGGCCGGCTCTCGAGGCACATGGGCACGTCGGCGCCAAGCTTCAGCGCCAGCGCAGCCAGCGTCTCTATCGGCAATCCAGTGCCCCAGAGGCGCATCAGCCCCCGCAGTGTCGCCGCCGCGTCGGCCGAGCCGCCGCCGATGCCGGAGGCAACAGGCAGGTTCTTCTGGAGGTGGATGTGAACGGGGAACGCAAGGGCGCCCACGACCTCGCGCAGGAGGTCGCGCGCTCTGATCGCCAGGTTGATGCCGCCGTCGTCGGCAAGCGTCTCGCCGAAGCGGCCAGACAGGGTGAAGGTGTCGGCCTGCGCCGGCAGGAAGCCCAGCCGGTCGCCGCAATCTGCGAAGGTCACCAGCATATCGAGCAGATGATAGCCGTCCGGCCGCTGGCCCGTTACATGCAGGGCGAGATTGATCTTCGCGCGCGCCTCTTCGGTGACGCCGAAAGCGTTGGCCAAGCCCTGCTCAGGCATCGGTGGCGCCCGTCAGGACTTCTTGTCGATCGGCGGCGGCGTGACAGGCGCCGGATCCGGCTGCTTCTTGTCGGCCGCCTTGGCATCGTCGTTGGCGGGCAGGCCGTTTGCGACCTTTTCCTTGATCTTCGGAATTTCGGCTGCTTCAGGCTCGGAGGCGAGCGCCCGGTTCCACTGGTAGACGGCTTCGAGCTTGCGCCCGACGCGCCAGTAGGCATCGCCGAGATGGTCGTTGATCGTCGCGTCACCGGCCTTGATCTGCGCCGCCCGCTCCAACTCGTCGACGGCGTCGTCGAAGCGGTTGAGGCGGAAATAGGCCCAGCCAAGCGAATCGATGATGTAACCGTCGTCAGGGCGAAGATCGACGGCCTTCTTGATCATGGCAAGGCCTTCGTCGAGGTTCCGGTTCATGTCGATCCAGGAATAGCCGAGATAGTTCAGTACCTGCGGCTGATCGGGATTGAGTTCCAGGGCCTTGCGGAAATTCGGTTCGGCCTGGTCCCACTTCTTCAGCCGCTCATAGGCGATGCCGCGCTGGAAGAAGACGCTCCAGTTGGCGCGGCCGGGGATCGGCCCGATCGCTTCGACCGCCTTGTCGTAATTGGCGGCCATCGCCTCGTAGTCTTTGGCGTCGGAGAGCACGCTGCCATAGGCGAGGTAGCTGCGGATGTCCTTCGGGTCGGAGGCGATCAGCGCCTGCAGGTGCTTGCGCGCCTCGTCGACCTTGCCGCCCTGGGCAAGGGCAAGGCCGAGCTGCAGCTCGGAAATGCGCCGCATCGGCGAATCTTCCGGCACCTTCTTATAGAGGGAGATGGCGCGATCCATCTGGTTCTGCTTTTCGGCGATGCCGCCGAGCAGCACCAGCGTATCGGCGCTGTTGGGGTCGAGCGCGTTGGCGGTCTGCAGGTAGAGCGAGACGATGTCTTCGGCACCGTCGCGGTTCAGCGCGCCGCCGACGGAGAAGAGCACGCCGGCGGCGCCTTCTTCGGCGGTCTTGACCTGCTGCTCCTGCTTCTCGCCCTTTTCGATGCTGTCGCGCAGCGCATTCAGCGGCGCATAGTTCGGCAGCAGGTTATCGCCGACCGAAACGGCGTCGAGCGCCTTCTGCTTGTTGCCCTGCATCGCCTCGAGGCGGGCAAGCGCCATCACAGCGCGCATGAAGGTGTCGGGCGCCGTCGCCCCGCCTTCCTTGTCGAGCACGGCGTCGTTGAGATGCTGGCGGGCCGACTTCACGTCGCCGGTAACGACGGCAATGGCGCCGGCATTGTAGTTCTGGAAGATGCGGAACCAGTCCGGCCCCTTCATCTTCTCGACCATGGCGAGCGCTTCCTTGCCGCGGCCGGCGCCCACCCGGGCCCAGGCGAGCAGCAGGTCGTTCATCATCCGGTCGAGATCGTTCGGCCCCTTATATTTCAGGATCGACTCGGCGGTCTTGTAGTCGTCGCGGCGCACGGCATCCATGCCGCGCACGATCGTGGTGATGCGCTCGACCGAGGGATCGCCCTTCAGATCATTGGCGTATTTGACGCCTTCCTTGATGTCGCCGTTGAGCAGCAGCGAGATCATCAGCCGCTGGCGAATCTCGGGATTGCCGGGCTCGATCTGCAGCGCCTTCTTGTAGAGCGCGATTGCGGTCTCGTAATCGTGATCGACATCGGCAGTGCGCGCGGCGAGGAAGGCGCCGGAGAAAGTGGTGACGCTATCGGCATCGAAGAAGCTCTCGGCCTTGCCGGCATCGCCCGCCTTGGCCACATCTTCGGCACTCGCGCCGGCGATGCCGCCGAGCGAAAGGACAGCCGTCAGCGCTGCGCTCGTAAGAAGACGGATGGCAATTCTCTGCCGCATTAGAAAACCTTTCTTCGAGAGCGTCCGGCCGCTGCCGGTCGCAAATCAGTCGTCATCACTGATTCATAACAGGATGGCTTTTTTGGAGCGGCGCTGCAAGAAAATCAGCCTCGATCGCGGCGTTCGATCAATTGACGCGTTCGATGCAGAAGTCGATCACTTCCATCAGGGCGGATTTCCATACCGTATCGGGAAGCGGCGCCAGCGCGTCCCGCGCGATCGTGCCGTAATGGACCGCCCGGCCGATCGTGTCGCTGAGTGTGCCGTATTTGGTGATCAGCCCGAGCGCTTTTTCCAGGTTGGCGTCGCTGCTGTTGCCGGCCTCGATCGCATCACGCCAGAAGGCGCGCTCCTCCGTGGTGCCGCGGCGATAGGCGAGGATGACGGGAAGGGTGATCTTGCCTTCGCGGAAATCGTCGCCGACATTCTTGCCGAGATCGGCGGCCTTGCCGCCGTAGTCAAGCGCATCGTCGACGAGCTGGAAGGCGAGCCCGAGATTCATACCGTAGGATTTCAGCGCGTTGCGGCCGGAGCGGCCGGCGTCGGCGACGATCGGCCCGACTTCGGCGGCAGCCGCAAAGAGGGCGGCCGTCTTGGCGCGGATGACGGAGAGGTAATCATCCTCCGTCGTCTCCATGTTCTTGGCGACGGAAAGCTGCAGCACTTCGCCTTCGGCGATCACGCAGGCGGCGGAAGACAGCACGTCGAGCGCGTCGAGCGAGCCGACATCGACCATCATGCGGAAGGCCTGGCCGAGCAGGAAGTCGCCAACCAGCACGCTTGCCTGGTTGCCCCAGATCATCCGCGCCGTCGACTTGCCGCGGCGCAGGTCGCTTTCGTCGACGACGTCGTCATGCAGCAGTGTCGCCGTATGCATGAATTCGACCGAAGTGGCGAGCTTGACGTGGTTTTCGCCGCGGTAGTCGAACAGCGAGGCCGCCGCCAGCGTCAGCATCGGGCGCAGCCGCTTGCCGCCGGACGAGATCAGATGGTTGGCCACTTCGGGGATCATCTGCACGTCGGAGCCGGCCTTGGACAGAATAAGCTGGTTCACCCGCTCCATATCGGCCCTGGTGAGATCGACCAGCGGCTTGATGGATGCCAGTTTGTTTTTGCTTTCTTCAAGCGGTATGACCACGCCCAACGACCCGGACTCCTGTTCATTCATTAGAGCTGACAATAGAAAGGGGCGATGGACGCGGCAAGAGGTGAATTGTCGCGCAAGGCGAAATTGGAAGGAAAATGACGGCAAATGCATGAACTTATCCGCGCCAACGATCCCGTTCTGCTCTCCTTTGCCGAGAGCCTGATGAAGGACGCCGGAATTCACTGCTTCATCGCCGATCAGGGCATGAGCGTGCTGGAAGGCTCGCTCGGCATGTTGCCGCGCCGCCTGCTGGTGGATGAGGACATGGCCGACCAGGCCCGCCGCATCCTGATCGACGCCGGCCTCGGCGGCGAGCTGCGCGACAGGACGTGAGCGGGCGATGACCGGCGGACCCGCTGAAACCATCGATGCCTTCCATCGCGGCGCCTTTCATGTGGTGCAGCCGAAGGGCAGGGGTCATCGCGCCGGCATGGATGCGATGCTGCTGGCCGCCCTCGTCGCCGACGATCGCCCGGTCAGGGTTGCCGATCTCGGCGCCGGCGCCGGTGCTGCCGGCCTTGCCGTCGCCTCGCGCCTTGCCAAGGCGCAAGTGGTGCTCTTCGAGCGTTCGGCCGAGATGGCCGATTATGCCCGCCGCAGCATTCTCCTGCCGGAAAACGCCCATCTTGCCGCCCGCGTCAGCGTCGTCGAGGCGGATGTGACGCTGACCGCCAAGGCGCGCAACGATGCCGGGCTTGCCGATGAGAGCTTCCACCACGTGATCATGAACCCACCCTTCAACGATGCCGGCGACCGGCGCACGCCCGATGCGCTGAAGGCCGAAGCCCATGCGATGACCGACGGCCTGTTCGAAAGCTGGATCCGCACGGCCGGCGCGATCATGATCCCCGGCGGGCAATTGTCGCTGATCGCCAGGCCCCAATCGATCGCCGAGATCATCGATGCCTGCGGCCGACGCTTCGGCGGCATTGAAATGACGGCCATCCATCCGCGCCCCGGTGAAAATGCCGTGCGCATTCTGGTGACCGCGATCAAGGGATCGCGGGCGCGGCTGTCGCTGCGCGCGGCCCTCATCATGCACGAAGAGGGGAGCCACAAGTTCTCCCCTCTCGTCGACGATTTCAACAATGGCCGGGCGGCCTATGCCAGGCTTCGCCTCTCAACGTCTAGCCGGTGATGAAGTCGAAGAGCAGCTTGACGTTGAGCCCGGCGATGACGACCGCGATCACATAGGCGATGCCGCTCAGCCAGCGCGGTGCGACGAGTTCGCCCATCTTGGCCTTGCTGGCGGTGAACATCACGAGCGGGAAGACGGCGAAGGAAAGCTGCAGGCTGAGGACCACCTGCGTGAGGATCAAAAGCTGCGCCGTGCCCTGGTCGCCGTACCAGATGGTGACGATTGCCGCCGGCACGATGGCGATCGCCCGGGTGATCAGTCGGCGCACCCATGGCTGCAGCCGGATCTTGAGGAAACCTTCCATGACGATCTGGCCGGCAAGCGTCGCCGTCACCGTCGAGTTGAGGCCGCAGCACAGAAGCGCGATGCCGAACAGCGTCGGCGCGATCGCCAGACCCAGCAGCGGCGACAGCAGCGAATGGGCCTCGCCGAGTTCGACGATGTCGGTCCTGCCATGCGCATTGAAGGCGGCCGCGGCCAGGATCAGGATCGAGGCGTTGATCAGCAGCGCGAAACAGAGAGCGACCGTCGAATCGATCGTCGCATAGGTCAGCGCCTCTTTCTTTTCCGGAACCGTATGGCCGTAGGCCCGCGTCTGCACGATGCCGGAGTGGAGGTAGAGATTGTGCGGCATGACGGTCGCGCCGAGAATGCCGAGCGCCAGATAAAGCATCTCAGGATTGGTGACGATCTCGGTGGTCGGGAAGAAGCCGGTGATGACGGAGCCCCATTGCGGGTCGGCAAGCAGTATCTGCACGCCGAAGCAGAGCGCGATGACGCCGAGCAGTGCGATGATGAAGGCTTCCACCCAGCGGAAGCCGAGCTTCTGCAGGAAAAGGATCACGAAAACGTCGAGCGCGGTGATGAGTACGCCGAGTTCGAGCGGAATGCCCATCAGCAGGTTGAGGCCGATCGCGGTGCCGATCACCTCGGCGATGTCGGTGGCGATGATGGCAATTTCGGCAAAGGCCCAGAGCGGCACCGAAACCCATTTCGGATAGGCGTCGCGGCAGGCCTGCGCAAGGTCGCGGCCCGAGGCGATCGCCAGACGCGCGCAGAGCGATTGCAGGACGATTGCCATCAGGTTGGAAAGCAGTGCGACGGTGAGCAGCGCATAGCCGAATTTCGAGCCGCCGGCGAGCGAGGTCGCCCAGTTGCCGGGGTCCATATAGCCGACGGCGACCATATAGCCCGGCCCGGCAAAGGCCGCCGCTCTGCGCCATCTCGAGCTGTGACGCCCGGTTCCGACCGTGCGGTAGACATCCGACAGCGACGCCTCTCCGCGTTCGTGCCGCCAGCCGCTTGTTGCATTGGGATTGAGGGCGTCCATGCCATTTCCACCTGTTTATCGTCTCTGCACTATGACGAATTAGAATGATAATGCAAGTCATTCGCAACAAGAAAAATCATCCTCGATGTTTTGCAAACGCGGCCATTGCGTTTGTCGTTCCAGCGCATACATGGATGCCGATCGCAGATGACGATCGGGCGAGCCGAAGCGAAGGATAGGAAATGGCCGGATTCTTGAGAAAATTGCTGCCAAAACGGTTCCGCAAGGATGGCGTCACCATCCCGGTCGTCAGATTGCAGGGCGCGATCATCAGCGGCGGCGGCCAGTTCCGGCCGACCCTCAATCTCGCCAATGTCGCCCCCGTTCTGGAAAAGGCCTTCGCCATGAAGGACGCGCCGGCGGTGGCCATTGCGATCAACTCGCCGGGCGGCTCGCCCGTCCAGTCCCGGCTGATCTTCACCCGCATTCGCGAGCTTGCGCGGGAGAAGAAGAAGAAGGTTCTGATCTTCGTCGAGGATGTCGCCGCCTCCGGCGGCTATATGATCGCACTTGCCGGCGACGAGATCATCGCCGACCCCACCTCGATCGTCGGCTCGATCGGCGTCGTCTCCGGCGGTTTCGGCTTTCCCGAACTCCTGAAGAAGATCGGCGTCGAGCGCCGCGTCTATACGGCCGGCGAAAACAAGGTGATCCTCGATCCGTTCCAGCCGGAAAAGGAAAAGGACATCGAGTACCTCAAGAGCCTGCAGCTCGAAATCCACCAGGTCTTCATCGCAATGGTGCGCGAGCGCCGCGCCGGCAAGCTGACGGATGATGCGGCGGTGTTTTCCGGCCTGTTCTGGAGCGGTACCCGCGGCCTCGAGCTTGGCCTCATCGACGGTCTCGGCGACATGCGCCAGGAATTGAAGCGGCGCTACGGGCAAAAGACCCGACTGGAACTCGTCACCGCCGGCCGCGGGCTCTTCGGCCGCCGCATTCCCGGCGTATCGCCTGTTACACTCGAGGGCGCGGGGGCAGGTCTCGCAACAGGACTTGTCGAAGCGGCGGAAGAGAGAGCATTGTGGAGCCGCTTCGGGCTTTGAGAGGAGCAAGAGAGGGGCATGGCACAGCTTATCACGATCCTGATCCTGGTGTTCTCAGCCTGGTGGTTCTACCGCCGCTTCGTCTCCGATGCCCGCAAGCTCGCCGAAAAATCGCGCCGCGCCGAAAAGGAACGCCAGACCGGCGCGATCGGCACCCTGGTCAAGGACCCGGTGACCGGGGAGTATCGGCTGAAGCGAGATGAGGAATAGACTTCAATTCTCCCTTCTCTCCAGCGGGGAGAAGGTGGCCCGAAGGGTCGGATGAGGGGGCCGCACGGCACGCCATTGATTGCCCTTCGCTTGCGCGCCGTGCATTCGCTCCTATCGCAGCTCACCCCCTCATCTGCCTGCCGGCATCTTCTCCCCCGTTGGGGAGAAGGGATATGCGGCACCGCCCAGCGAAATACAGGATGGGTAGGGCGGCGAAACTCCGCTTGCGTCACCACGGAGCGTCGCCGACCGCCGCAAAACCCTTGACCCCTGCCGCCCTCCATGGCACCTGTCGCGCCGATAATTCCCAAGCCAGCGGTGCCATCCCATGTCAGCTATCCCAGACCATATGAACCCGAAGCGCTCCTTCCAGGCGCTGATCCTGACCCTGCATAGCTACTGGGCGGACAAGGGTTGTGCGGTGCTGCAGCCCTACGACATGGAAGTCGGCGCCGGAACCTTCCACCCGGCCACCACCTTGCGCGCCCTCGGCCCCAAGCCCTGGAAGGCCGCTTACGTCCAGCCCTCGCGCCGCCCGTCGGACGGCCGCTATGGCGAGAACCCGAACCGGCTGCAGCATTATTACCAGTATCAGGTCATCCTGAAGCCGAACCCGCCTAACCTGCAGGAACTCTATCTCGGCTCGCTGGCGGCGATCGGTCTCGATCCGCTGCTGCACGACATCCGCTTCGTCGAGGATGATTGGGAAAGCCCGACGCTCGGCGCCTGGGGCCTCGGCTGGGAATGCTGGTGCGACGGCATGGAAGTCTCGCAATTCACCTATTTCCAGCAGGTCTGCGGCATCGAATGCGCGCCGGTCGCCGGCGAACTGACCTATGGTCTCGAGCGCCTCGCCATGTATGTCCAGGGCGTCGACAATGTCTACGATCTGAATTTCAACGGCCGCGAGGGCGACGAGAAGATCAGCTATGGCGACGTCTTCCTGCAGGCCGAGCAGGAATATTCGCGTCACAATTTCGAATTCGCCAATACCGAGATGCTGCATCGCCACTTCGTCGATGCCGAGAAGGAATGCCGGTCGCTGCTCGATGCCGGCGCGCCCGATGACAGCGCCAACCAGCGCCTGCACAAATGCGTCTTCCCGGCCTATGACCAGTGCATCAAGGCCAGCCATGTCTTCAACCTGCTCGACGCCCGCGGCGTCATCTCGGTCACCGAGCGCCAGAGCTACATCCTGCGGGTACGCACGCTCGCCAAGGCCTGCGGTGAAGCCTTTTTGCTGACCGACGCCGGCGGCGTCAACCTGTCGAAAGAGGCGGCATGACGCAAAAGCCTGCCAGCCGTATAGTCCATCTCAACGGCTGGCCAGGCACCGGGAAGCTGACGATCGGCCGATTGCTCGCGACAAGGCTCGGCGCGCGGCTCATCGACAATCACACGCTGCTTAATCCGGCCGAAGCTCTTTTCGCCCGCAGCAACCCTCTGCATGCATCACTGCGTGAGCAGATTCGGCGAGCGGTTTTCGACCACGCCGTGCACGCCGATCCGGCTGAAAGTTTCGTCTTTACCGATGCTCTTGCGGATGACGAGCAGGATAGGGCGATGTTCTCCTGGTATGTCGATCTGGCTGCCGCCAGAGGCGCGGATCTGGTCGCGGTTCTGCTCGATTGCGCGCCGGAGGAGAATGCCAGGCGCCTCATCTCTCCCGGCCGATCCGAGGCGCTCAAGCTGACGGATACGGCGAAGCTGCAACAGCTCCGGGCGACCTACAAACTGTTGTGCGGACTGGCTGAACAGACAGTCGAAATTGATACGACGAACCTTTCGCCGGAGCAGACGGCGGCCCGAATCCTCGCCGATATCGGCGTTTGACGGCAGCCGGCAAACCCGCGTAGTCTCCGCGCGAACATTACTTCGCCGCAGGGGATTCGCGATGTATATTGCACTTGCCGTCGTCGCTGTCATCGCACTCTACATCGTCTTCATCTACAACGGGCTGGTGCGTTCCCGCCAGATGGCGGAGGAAGCCTGGTCGGGCATTGACGTCCAGCTCAAGCGCCGCGCCGATCTGATTCCGAACCTGATCGAGACGGTCAAGGGTTATGCCGCCCATGAGAAGTCGACGCTCGAAGAGGTGGTTGCGCTCCGCAACAAGGCGCAGGCCGTGCCATCGGGCGATGTTGCGGGCAGGGCGCAGGCGGAAGGACTGCTCGGCCAGGCGCTCGGCCGGGTGATCGCGCTTGCCGAGGCCTATCCCGATCTCAAGGCCAACCAGAATTTCACCGAACTGCAGGCGTCGCTCGAAACCCTGGAAGGCGAGCTGCAGATGGCGCGGCGTTATTACAATGGTGCGGCCCGCGACCTGAACGTCAAGGTCGAAAGCTTCCCCTCCAATCTCGTCGCCGGCCAGTTCGGTTTTGCCAAGCGGGAGTATTTTGAGATCACCAATGAGGCCGATCGCGCCGTTCCCAGCGTCAAATTCTGACGATCCGGCATTTTGCCTTTGCAAGAAAGCGGTTAAGAGCAAGGGCAGACGGCGACGCGCTTTAGCCTCGCTCACGGACGGAAGACACAGCATGACACGCACAGCCAAACTCACGATCATCCCGCCGGGCAAGCCGCTTTCGGGCCGCGCCATGCCCCCGGGTTCGAAGTCGATCACCAATCGCGCCCTGCTGCTCGCCGGCCTTGCCAAGGGCACGAGCCGGCTGACCGGGGCGCTGAAGAGCGACGACACGCGTTATATGGCCGATGCGCTGCGCGCCATGGGCGTTGCGATCGACGAACCCGATGACACCACCTTCGTCGTCACCGGCAGCGGCAGGCTCGCGCCGCCGAAGGCGCCGCTCTTCCTCGGCAATGCCGGTACGGCCACACGCTTCCTGACGGCGGCTGCGGCTCTCGTCGACGGCACCGTCATCGTCGACGGCGACGAGCACATGCGCAAGCGACCGATCGGCCCGCTGGTCGAGGCGATGCGCACACTCGGCATCGATGTCAGCGCCGAGACCGGCTGCCCGCCGGTCACTGTCAGGGGCACCGGCCGCTTCGAGGCCGACCGCATCCTGATCGATGGCGGGCTGTCCAGCCAGTATGTCTCGGCCCTGCTGATGATGGCGGCCGGTGGCGACCGTCCTGTTGACATCGAACTCGTCGGCGAGGGTATCGGCGCGCTCGGCTATATCGATCTCACCACGGCGGCGATGCAGGCCTTCGGCGCCAGGGTCGAAAAGACCAGCCCCGTCACTTGGCGCGTCGAGCCGACCGGCTACCACGCCGCCGATTTCGTCATCGAGCCGGATGCATCCGCCGCGACCTATCTCTGGGCGGCCGAAGTGCTGAGCGATGGCAGGATCGATCTCGGCGTGCCGAACGATGCCTTCACCCAGCCGGATGCCAAAGCCTATGAGATGATCGCCAAGTTCCCGCGCCTGCCGGCTGAAATCGACGGCTCGCAGATGCAGGATGCCGTTCCGACGATCGCCGTGCTTGCCGCCTTCAACGAGACGCCGGTCCGCTTCGTCGGCATCGCCAATCTGCGCGTCAAGGAATGCGACCGCATCCGCGCCCTGTCCACGGGGCTCAACAATATCCGCGAAGGTCTCGCCGTCGAGGAGGGCGACGATCTGATCGTCCATTCCGATCCTGCTCTCGCCGGTCAAACGCTGTCGGCGGAGATCGACACCTTTGCCGATCACCGCATCGCCATGAGCTTTGCGCTCGCCGGCCTCAAGATCGATGGCATCACCATTCTCGACCCCGATTGTGTCGGCAAGACCTTCCCCGCCTATTGGCGGACGCTCGCCGCCCTCGGCGTGACCTATCGGGACAAGGATTGAAGCAAGGCGCAGCCGGGGCAGCCGGCGGGGAGACAGGATGGGGCGTCGGTTTTTCGGTTTTTGCTTGGCGCTGCTCCTGATGGTCGCCGCCCCGGCGGCCTTTGCCGCCGAGGTTGTCGATAGTTTCGCCTCCGACATCGCGCTCGAAAAGAGCGGTGAGATGACGGTAGCGGAAACGATCACGGTCAATGCCGAGGGCAACCGGATCAACCACGGCATCTTCCGCGACTTCCCGCTCTATTTCACCGACGGCGCAGGCCGTCGCCGCAGCGTCGATTTCGATATGGTGTCGGTCACGCGCGACGGTGCGGAGGAGCCCTGGCACACGGAATCGATATCGGGCGGCATCCGCATCTATGCCGGCTCCGCCGAGGTGACGGTGACGCCGGGCCGTCACCGCTACGTCTTCACCTACAGGACCAATCGCCAGATCCGCTATTTCGACGATCATGACGAGCTCTACTGGAATGTCACCGGCAATGGCTGGATCTTCCCGATCCGGTCAGTGACCGCAACCGTGAAGCTGCCGCCTGATGTCAGCGCGACTGAGACGACCTTCTTTACCGGCCCGCAGGGCGCCAGGGGAAAGGATGCCCGTGTCAGCGAAAGCGGCGCCGGCCTCGTGTTTTCCACCACCGCGCCTCTTGGGCCCAAGGAAGGCCTGACCTTTGCGATCCGCATGCCGAAGGGCTCGATCGATCCGCCGAGCGCGGACATGGAAAGCACCTGGTGGCTGAAGGATAACCGCAATTATTTCATCGGCTTCGGCGGCCTGATCCTGGTTTTCGCCTATTATCTCAGATCCTGGCTGAAGGTCGGCCGCGATCCCGCCCGTGGCGTCGTCGTGCCGCGCTGGGACGCGCCGGACGGCATCTCGCCGGCGCTGGTCAACTATATCGACAATAAGGGTTTCTCCGGCGGCGGCTGGACGGCGCTAGCTGCAACCGCCCTCAATCTGGCGGTGCGCGGCTATGTCAAGCTCGAAGACCTCAAGGATTCGATCATCATCCGCGGCACCGGCAAGCCGGTCGGCAAAGAGAAATTCCAGGCCGGCGAGGCCGAGCTGCTGAAGGTCGCCGGCGGCGAGGGCAGGACGCTAACGATCGACGAGGCCAATGGCGAGCGGGTGAAGACGGTCGGCCAAGCCTTCCGTTCGGCAATCGAGAGAGAGCATCGCGGCAAATATTACAATTCCAACATCGGCTATACCACAGGCGGCGTTGCGCTCAGTGCCGCCGCCCTGGTGGCGCTGTTCGTCTTCGGCTCGCTGGAGCCCGATACGATCGCGCTGATGCTGATCCCGATTGCCATCTCGGTTTTCATTGCCGTCTTCATCGCCGGTTTGGTCAAGTCGCTGCACCAAGGAAGATCGCTGTTCGCCAAGGTCATGGCCATCATTGCCGCGGCGGTCGGTGTTTTCGTGGGCGTCAGCATCCTGGGGATCTTGATGCTGACGTTTGCCTCGTCTCTGGTGGAACTGCACGAGACGCCGATGCTCTTTGCCATCGGCGGCATCGTGCTGCTCAACATCCTCTATGTCTTCATCATGGGCGCGCCGACTCCGCTCGGCGCCCGGATGATGGACGGCGTGGACGGCCTGCGGCAATACCTGACGCTGGCCGAGAAGGACCGCATGAACATGGCCGGCGCTCCCAAAATGTCGCCGCAGCATTTCGAGACGCTGCTGCCCTACGCGGTGGCTTTGGGTGTCGAAAAGCCCTGGTCGCGCACCTTCGAGACCTGGCTTGCGGCTGCCGCCGCCGGCACGGCCGCAGCCTATGCGCCCTCCTGGTATTCCGGCGATTTCAACAGCGGCAGCTTCTCCGACCGTATCGGCGGTTTCTCCTCGTCGATGGCCTCCACCATCGCGTCGACGATCCCCGCGCCGCCGTCGAGTTCATCCTCCGGTTTTTCCGGCGGCGGCTCCTCCGGCGGTGGCGGCGGAGGCGGGGGAGGCGGGGGCTGGTAAGCTTTCCCGCTTGACCTTTCGGCCCTTGGCCCTTAACCGCCTGACGGAACAGGAAAGGGGTCGCGCATGAAGGTTCTGTTGATCGGATCGGGCGGACGCGAGCACGCGCTCGCCTGGAAGCTGGCGCAATCGCCGTTGATGAGCGAATTCTACGCCGCACCCGGTAATCCCGGCATTGGCGAACATGCCATTGTGGTGCCCTTGAATGTCGAGGATCACGAAGCGGTCGCGGCTTTCTGCAAGGACAAGGCGATCGATTTCGTCGTCGTCGGGCCCGAGGCGCCGCTCGTCGCCGGCCTCGCCGACCGGCTGCGCGCCGACGGCCTGGCAGTCTTCGGGCCCTCCGCGGGTGCCGCCCAGCTCGAGGGCTCCAAGGGCTTCACCAAGGATATCTGCGCCCGCTACGGCATTCCCACCGGCGCCTACCAGCGCTTCAACAACGCGCCGAAAGCCAAAGCCTATATTCGCGCCCAGGGCGCACCGATCGTCGTCAAGGCCGATGGCCTTGCCGCCGGCAAGGGCGTGACCGTCGCGATGACGCTCGACGAGGCGCTTGCCGCGGTCGATGATTGCTTCGAGGGCGCCTATGGCGCCGCCGGCGCCGAAGTCGTCGTCGAAGCCTATCTCGATGGCGAGGAAGCGAGCTTCTTCTGTCTCTGCGATGGAAGACATGCGCTGCCGCTGGCGACCGCCCAGGATCACAAGCGAGTGGGCGAGGGCGATACCGGCGTCAATACCGGCGGCATGGGTGCCTATTCGCCGGCGCCGGTTATGACGGCCGAGATGGTCGAGCGGACGATGAAAGAGATCATCGAGCCGACGATCCGCGGTATGGCCGAGAGCGGTCATCCCTTCTCCGGCGTGTTTTTCGCCGGACTGATGATCACGAAGAAAGGGCCGGAGCTGATCGAATACAATGTCCGCTTCGGCGACCCGGAATGCCAGGTGCTGATGATGCGGCTGAAGAGCGATCTGCTGCCGCTGCTGCTTGCCACCGCCAATGGCACGCTCGATCAGGTAAGCGCCGAATGGAGCGAAGATCCGGCCCTGACAGTGGTCATGGCCTCGAAGGGCTATCCCGGCGCCTATGAGAAAAACACACCGATCCAGTCGCTGCCCGAGGCAGGCGAGGGAGAGAAGGTGTTTCATGCCGGCACGGGCATGAAGGACGGCGTGCTGGTCGCGACCGGCGGCCGCGTGCTCAACGTCACCGCGTCAGGCGGTACGGTTGCCGAAGCGAAGGGCCGCGCCTATGCCCTGTTGGACAGGGTTCGTTGGGAAAACGGCTTCTGCCGGCGCGACATCGGCTGGCGTGCGATCGAGCGCGAAAAAATCTCGGACAAAGCATAAATCGCCGCGTTCCTTAAATTTTTACTCTTTCCCCTGACGGGATGGAAACGAAGCTGCGCTATACCGTTGCCGTAGTGAGACGGAGGTGCGTTGATGCGTCAGATTTTCCTCGGTGCGGCAATCCTGCTGATGGCAGGCTCGGCGATGGCCTCCTCGATTGAGGTGATCGGCAAAACGGCAGCACGTGCCGAGGGCAGCATCGTAGCCGAAAGCTGCGCCGCTTGTCCGCCGCTGCAGGCCGGGCAGAACCGCAAGGACTATACGGTGCCGGAACTGAAGCCCGGCGTCCTCCAGGCAAGCGAAGTCCGCGACGTCGGCGGCGAAACGAAGATCTTCCGCACCGAAGCCTGGATGGGCGGTTCGCCCGTCGTCTTCGTCAGCAAGGCAACACCGGAAGCCTTGGCTGCCGCCGAACCTTCGATGCCGCCCGCCCAAGGCATCGACATGAACGCAACGACCGCAGCCGTCATCGGCGGCGATGCCAGGCCGGTCGCTGCCGGAATGGCTGAGCCGCCGGCGGCTCTCGACGTTTCCGAATTCAAGCTGCGTTTCTAAAAGCCACGGCATCTGAGGGCTGTGTACTAAGCCAATTTGAGCCGCTGCGACAGTTCCCTGCCCCTGCCCGATCAAGGTTTCGATCGCTTGGGGTTCCACCGCGGTGGAGCGAATGCACCCTCGAAGAGAAGCGGGGGTGCATTCCTGCTTTTGAGCGCCGGCAGATCTGCAGCGCGAAAACAAGTGATATTCAGTGAAAATCAGCGGTTGGTCTTGTAACTCCGCCCCCCGATTTTTAGGGAAATTCGCGTCGTTTTGAATAAAATTAAAGCTTTCTTATCGAGTCAGCTTCAATTCTTACTCGCCGGTCGCAGCATGTTGTTCAGCAGCGGTAGACGCGTCCCTCTCAGATGCGCTCGCACAGGCGGTAGAAGACCGCACCGGAATGTATTCCCTCATTCCCCTTTGCGAGGAATCATGAAAAATTTAAAGATATCGAAGCAGCTCATATTGCTGATCGTCGGCTTGATGGCAGCCTTTGCGATCGCCACGTCCCTGCAGATCCGCTCCTCGGTCGATGCGATTTACAAGGAGCGTTACGACATGCTCCGTGCCGAGGTTCAGTCGGCAATCTCGGTTTTCAAGCTTTATCAGGCTAAGGTCACCGCAGGCGAGATGACGCTGGAGGATGCCCAGAAGCAGGCTTACACCACCGTCAACGGCATGAAATACGATCCGGACGGCTATTTCTTCGGCTACAGCTACGATGTCCAGATGATGTTCCATTATGATGCCTCGAAGGTCGGACAGAACCTGAAGGGGCAGCCGGACAGCAAGGGCAAGCTCTATCGTGAAGAGCTGGTCAAGCTCGGCCAGCAGGGCGGCGGTCTGGTCGAATTTTATTCCACCAGCAAGCCGGGGCAGCCGGTCGGCGATTACCGCAAGACGGCCTATGGCCAGGCCTTCGACCCCTGGAAGGTCGTCGTCGTCACCGGCGTCTATATGGATGATCTCGATGCCCAGATTAACGGCACGATCCTGACCGCGCTCTCCGGCAGCATCGTTCTCTTCTTCCTTGCCATGACGGCCGCCTACTTCGTCATTCGCGGCATTTCCGGGCCTCTCAACAATGTCCATGCGGCCTTGAAGGCCGTTTCCGAGGAGGATGTTTCCATCGCCATCCCGCATACCGGCATGAACAACGAGGTCGGCATGATGGCGAAGGCGACGTTGTCGCTGCAGGAGAAAATCAGGGAGCGCCATCAGATGTCCGATCGCGAGGCGGCACAGCAGCTCGCGCTGGAAAGCGAGCGCGAAAACAACCTGCGCCAGCAGCAGGACGAGGCCGCACTCCAGGCCCGCGTCGTGACGACGATCGGCCAGGCGCTGGAGCTGATCGCCCGCGGCGACCTCACCGTCCGCTGCGCCGATCTCGGCCAGAAATACGCCGCCCTTCGCGACAACTTCAACGATGCGCTGTCGCATCTCGAAGCCGCCATGGCCAAGGTCAGCGCCAAGGGCAGTGACATCGGTACGAGCAAGGAAGAAATTCGCCGTGCCTCCAACGAGCTGTCGCAGCGCACCGAGCGCCAGGCCGCAAGCCTGGAGGAAACATCTGCCGCCCTCGATGAACTGACCGTCGCCGTCCGCCAGACCGCCGATGGCGCCCATGAGGCGAGCAAGCGCGTGCATGCCGTCAGTGCCGAGACCACCCATAGCGATGCGATCGTCAGCGAGGCGATCGAGGCGATGAGCGGCATCGAGAAATCGTCTTCGGAGATCTCGAAGATCATCGGCGTCATCGACGAGATCGCCTTCCAGACCAACCTCCTGGCTTTGAATGCCGGCGTCGAGGCGGCCCGTGCCGGCGAATCCGGCAAGGGCTTTGCCGTCGTCGCCCAGGAAGTGCGCGAACTCGCCCAGCGCTCCGCTGCCGCGGCAAAGGAGATCAAGGATCAGATCGCCCGCTCCTCCAGCCAGGTCGATCACGGCGTCCGATTGGTCGGCGAGGCAGGCGAGGCGCTGAAGCGCATCTCCGACCAGATCAAGGCCGCCAACGAGATCGTCGCCAAGATCGCCCACAGCGCCTCCGAACAGGACACCACGCTGCGCTCGATCTCCTCGTCGGTGAACCAGCTCGACGCCGCCACCCAGCAGAACGCCGCCATGGCCGAAGAGACCACGGCGTCGGCCGAGACGCTGGCTGCCGACACCGACGAACTGATCGATCTCATCCGCGGTTTCCGCGTCAACAGTGCCGCCGCTGCTCCCGTCGCGCATCAAGGTCGCCGCGCCGCCTAGCGCAATTCCAGGAAAAGTGTGAAACGGTTTTCCGTCAGGAACCGCGTAAAAACATAAACGGCGCGGGGACAATCAGAGTTTTCAGCACCAAAATCTTAGCGGCCGTCGGTTCTTCGGCGGCCGTGTCCTTTGGGGCCTATGGTGCCAGACGGCCGATCAATCGGTCGATTTCACCATGGGAAAATACTTCGACGCCGGCCGCTTTCAGCGCCGCCGCCGTGACGCCGTTGCCGGCTTGCCGGCGCCCGGAAAACGTGCCGTCATAGATGAACGCGGAGCCGCAGGACGGACTGCCGTCGATGAGCAGCGCATAGTGGCAGCCGGTCTGCCGTGCGAGCGCCACGGCATTCTCCGCCGCCTGCAGAAACTCTGCCGTCACATCGCCGCCCGTCAGCTCTATAACCCGAGCCGTGCCGGCCAGAACCTCCTCGCCGGTCGCTCCATCCGCGATCTCCGCCGGCGGCCGCGGCACCGCCATGCCCGCCGACATCTCCGGACAGATCGTCACCAGCCGGCCCTCGGCCCGCCACCTCTCGATCGCCGGATGAAGCAACGGCTTCGCCCGCCCGTTATAACGAACGGCATGCCCCATGAGACAGGCGCTGACGAGAATCTTGCTCTGCATCGCTGCTTGAGTCATCCCATGGGGCGGTGATGCTAGGGTTGGGTCATCGATTTATCGTGACCGACCAAAATAAATCACGCAAGCACAGCGTGGGCGTTAGCACTGGGAAGAGAACCCAGCCCAAGACCGCTCACCCCGAAATTTTCGAGAAATCCGCCACCGTTCCCGTTGCCTCGCGGATCAGTCTGAGCAGGGCGAGGCGGTTGGCGCGGATCGCGGCGTCCTCGTCGTTGACGAGCACGTCTTCGAAGAAGCGGTCGACCGGGCCGCGCAGCTTGGAAAGCGCTTCCATCGCGGAGCGGAAATCTTCGCCGGCAACGGAATTCGCCGCATCCTTCGAAGCGCTCGATATGGCGGCGAACAGCTCCTTCTCGGCATCGAGCCTGAAGAGCGCCGGCGAAACGCCGTCGGCGATGACGGTGCCCTTCTTTTCCTCGGCGGCGAGCAGCTGCGTCGCGCGCTTGGTGCCGGCGAGCAGGTTCTTGCCGTCTTCCGAGGTGATGAAGGCCGTCAGCGCCTCGACGCGGCGTGCCACCATCAACAGGTCGTCGGCCTCGGGCGTCAGCACGGCGTCGATCAGATCGTGCCGGGCGCCCTGGTCGCGCAGGTAGACCTTGAGACGATCATGGAAGAAGGAGAGCAGATCACCATCCTTGGTCGTCGCCAGCAGCGGCAGGCGGACCCTGCGTTCCAGCAGGATGCGAACGACGCCGAGGGCGGCACGCCGCAGCGCAAACGGGTCTTTCGAACCCGTCGGCTTCTCGTCGATCGCCCAGAAGCCCGTCAGCGTGTCGAGCTTGTCGGCAAGCGCCAGCGTAATCGCCACCTTGTCCTCCGGCACGCGGTCCGACGGACCCTGCGGCTTGTAATGATCCTCGATCGCCGCGGCGATGGAGAGGTTTTCGCCCTGCAGTACCGCATATTTGCGCCCCATCAGACCCTGCAGCTCCGGGAATTCGCCGACGGCCTCGGTGCGCAGATCCGCCTTGGCAAGCACGGCGGCGCGATCGACGAGAGCCGCATCCGCGCCAGTGATAGCGGTGAGCTCCTTTGCCAGCGCCCGGATGCGGGCGACCCGGTCACCCTGCGTGCCGAGCTTGGCATGGAAGGTCACGTCGAGCGCATCGAGCTTGGCCATGCGCTGGTCGAGCGGCTTCGTCAGGTCGAGACCGAATTTTGCTGCAGATGCTTTCAGCGTGTCGAGATCGGGCATGTCGCCCTGGTCGCGCTTCCAGAAATGCAGGGCATCCGAAAGCCGGGCCCGCACCACCTTGCCGTTGCCGTGGACGATCTCCTTGCCGCCGTCATGCGCCTGGATGTTGGAAACCAGGATGAACCTGTTCGACAGCGTCTCTTCGCCCTGCTTGCGCGTCACGAAGCACTTCTGGTTGGTCTTGATCGTCAGCCGGATGATCTCGGAGGGAATGGAAAGATAATCCTCCTCGAAGCTGCCCATCAGCACCTGCGGCCATTCGACGAGGCCGGAGACTTCCTCCAGCAGGCCTTCGTCTTCCACCAGCTCGAGCCCGTTGGCAAAGGCGATGTCGCGGGCATCATGCAGGATGATGTCCTTGCGCCGCTCGGCGTCGAGGATGACCTTCGCCTTTTCCAGGCTCGCCGCGTAATCGTCGAAGCGCCGCACGGTGATCACCTCGGGCGCATGGAAACGATGGCCGTAGGTGACGTTGGAGGCGGTGATGCCGTCGATCTCGAAGGGGATGACGACGGTTTCTTCATGCTCCGGGCCAAAGGTGCAGACAATCGACTGCAGCGGCCGCACCCAACGCAGCGCGCCCGGTTTGGAGGAAGCCTTGCCCCAGCGCATCGATTTCGGCCAGGGAAAATCGCGGATGATGCCGGGCATCACCTCGGCGACGATTTCCTCCGTCGCGCGGCCCGGCTTTGAAATCACCGCGACGTAGAAATCGCCCTTCTTCGGATCGCTCACCACCTGCGCCTCGGAGACCGAGGAAAGGCCGGCGCCGCGCAGGAAGCCCTCGATCGCCTTTTCGTTGGCGTCGGTGCGCGGCCCTTTGCGCTCCTCGCGCACATCGGCCGAGCGCGCCGTCAGGCCGTGGATGTCGAGCGCCAGCCGCCGGGGCGTCCAGTATTCGCGCGCGCCCTCATAGGACAGACCCGCTTCGACGAGCGCATCGGTGACGAGCTTCTTCAGGTCGCCGGCAGCCTTGCGCTGCATGCGGGCCGGAATCTCTTCGGAGCGAAGTTCGAGAAGAAGGTTTGGCATGTCACTCTTTTCCTTGCGCCCGCGGGCAGGGCGATCCAAAAACGTTGCTTCTGCTATCAAAGAATGCCGCATCTGCACAACCGCAAAAACGGAAGAGAGCGATGGGGTGGCTGGTTGGCAGCGTTGTGCCGTGTGGCCCCCCATCTGCCTGCCGGCATTGACCGGGGCGAGCGCCGGTCTCGCCCGTCCTTCGGACCCCCGAGGGGAGAAGGGACATGCCGCACTGCTTTCTTCCATCACAAACGGTAGCGGTCAGAATCGGCCGCTGCGGCAACTCCCCTTCTACCCATCGGGGAGAAGGTGCCCGTAGGGCGGATGAGGGGGCCACACGGCAAAACGCCCATCACCCCCAATCCACCAACTTCCGCTGTGGAAACCACGCTCGGGCATTGCCTTGCCGCTTTTCGCCGCTATGGTCCCGCAACTTTCGTCGACATAGGAAATCCCATGGCCGCTGATCTCCGTTTCCTCGCCGCCCGCATCTCGGCCGAAATCAATGCACGGCCCGACCAGGCCAAGGCCGCCATCGAGCTGCTCGACGAAGGCGCCACCGTGCCCTTCATCGCCCGCTACCGCAAGGAAGTGACGGGCGGGCTCGATGACACCCAGCTGCGCAACCTCGCCGAGCGGCTGGTCTATCTGCGCGAACTTGAAGCCCGGCGCGACGCGATCGTCGAATCGATCACCGGCCAGGGCAAGATGACCGACGAGCTGATGGCGAAGGTCGCGGGCGCCGAAACCAAGGCCGAGCTCGAGGATCTCTATCTGCCCTACAAGCCGAAGCGCCGCACCCGCGCCGAGATCGCCCGCGAACGCGGCCTCGGGCCGCTCGCCGAGGCGATCCTGGCCGATCGCGGCCGCGAACCGGCGGCGCTCGCCGAAGGCTTCGTCACGGCTGATGTGCCCGACGTGAAGACGGCGCTGGAAGGCGCGCGCGATATCATCGCCGAAGCCATTGCCGAAAATGCCGATCTGCTCGGCAAATTGCGCGCCCATCTGCGCCAGGCTGCGCTGCTGAAGGCCAGGGTCGTCGACGGCAAGCAGGCGGCCGGCGAGAAGTTCTCCGACTATTTCGATCATTCCGAGCGCTGGGCGACGGCGCCCGGCCACCGCGCGCTCGCCATGCTGCGCGGCTGGAACGAGGAGGTGCTGACGCTGACGATCGAGGCCGATGCCGAGATCGCTTCGCCGAACAAGCCGGTCGAACGCATGATCGCGGCGGCCTATGAGATCGGTGCAAGCCGTCCCGGCGACCGCTGGCTGATGGAGGTCGCCAGCTGGACCTGGCGCGTCAAGCTTTCCATGTCGCTGTCGCTCGACTTGATGCGCGAGCTGCGCGAAAGGGCCGAAGAGGAGGCGATCCATGTCTTCGCCCGCAACCTCAAGGACCTGCTATTGGCTGCCCCCGCCGGTTCGCGCGCGACGATGGGTCTCGATCCCGGCATCCGCACCGGCGTCAAAGTCGCCGTCGTCGACGGCACCGGCAAGGTGGTTGCGACCTCGACCGTCTATCCCTTCCAGCCGCGCAACGACGTGCGCGGCGCCCAGATCGAACTCGCCTCACTGATCCGCAAGCACAATGTCGAGCTGATCTCGATCGGCAACGGCACCGGCAGCCGCGAAACGGAAAAGCTGGTGGCCGACATGCTGGCCGAACTGCCAGCGCCGAAGCCGACCAAGGTCATCGTCTCGGAAGCGGGCGCCTCGGTCTATTCCGCCTCGGCGACCGGCGCGGCGGAGTTTCCCGATCTCGACGTGTCGCTGCGTGGCGCCGTCTCCATCGCGCGCCGCCTGCAGGATCCGCTCGCCGAGCTTGTCAAGATCGAACCGAAGTCGATCGGCGTCGGCCAGTATCAGCACGATGTCGACCAGCAGAAGCTGTCGCGTTCGCTCGATGCGGTCGTCGAAGACGCGGTGAACGCCGTCGGCGTCGATTTGAACACCGCGTCCGCGCCGCTGCTCTCCCGCGTCTCCGGCCTCGGGCCCTCGATCGCGGAGGCCATCGTCCGACATCGCGACAGCGAGGGCCGTTTCGAGACGCGGCGCGATCTGCTGAAGGTCGCAAGACTCGGCGGCCGCACCTTCGAGCAATGCGCCGGCTTCTTGCGCATTCCGAACGGCAAGGAGCCGCTCGATGCCTCCTCGGTCCACCCCGAAGCCTACGGCGTCGCCAAGAAGATCGTCGCTGCCTGCGGCCGCGATCTCCGGGCGCTGATGGGCGACAGTGCCGTCTTGAAATCGGTCGATCCGCGTCAGTTCATCGACGAGAAATTCGGCCTGCCGACGGTGAAAGACATCCTCTCGGAACTGGAAAAGCCTGGCCGCGACCCGCGTCCGAGCTTCAAGACTGCGACCTTCGCCGAGGGTGTCAACGAGATTTCCGACCTGACGCCCGGCATGGTGCTCGAAGGCACCGTCACCAATGTCGCCGCCTTCGGCGCCTTCGTCGATATCGGCGTGCATCAGGACGGTCTGGTGCATGTGTCGCAGCTTGCCGATCGTTTCGTCAAAGATCCACACGAGGTCGTCAAGGCGGGCGATGTCGTCAAGGTGCGGGTCGTGGAAGTCGATGCCAAGCGCAAGCGCATCGGTCTCTCCATGCGACGCGACGACGGTTCTTCGGCGTCTCAGCCGCGGGGTGATTCTCGCGCAAGTCAGGGCGGCCGGCCGCAGACCGAGCGCCGGCCTGCAGCTCCGAAACCGGAGAGTCAGGGGGCTTTCGGCGCGGCACTCGCCGAAGCCATGAAGAGAAAATAAGGGTTTAGCCGGTATTCTGGCAAAAATGCCACAGTTTGGCAGCGTTCTGCGCGGACTGCTAAATCCGGCGCTTGTAAGGCGAGGGAGAGTTATTAAGTTGATGTGACCATCCTGTCACATTTGCGAGGCGTCCATGGCGTCGGCTTTCTTATCGATCGTCCAGCAAATCATCCGCAAGGGTTCGTTGAAACTTACCCTTGCCAATGGCGAGACCCACATGATCGGCGACGGCACCGGAGACATGGTGGCCGCCCGCCTTGCCGATCAGGAGGCCGAGGACGCCATCCGCAGCGATCCGACCCTGAAACTCGGGGAAATGTACATGCAGGGCCGGTTCATTCTCGAACAGGGCAACATCTACGATTTCCTGTCGCTGGTGAAGCAGAACACCACCAACGAGATCTTCGATTTCAAGATGGCGGCGCTGCTCGTCGGCCGCATTGCCTGGCAGCAGCTGAAGAGCCGCGTGCCGGTCAACCGCAACAAGCACAATGTCGCCCACCATTACGACCTGTCGGCCAAGCTCTTCGATCTTTTCCTCGACGAGGACTGGCAATATTCCTGCGCCTATTTCGAGCCGCCGGGCATCGGACTCGACGAGGCGCAGCTTGCCAAGAAACGCCACATCGCCGCGAAGCTTCTGCTTCAGCCCAACCAGCGGATCCTGGAGATCGGCTCCGGCTGGGGCGGCATGGGCATGTATCTGACGGAGGCGACTGAAGGCGCCGAGTTCACCGGTATTACGCTGAGCGAAGAGCAGCTGAAGGTCTCCCGCGCCCGCGCCGAAAAACGCGGTCTGTCCGATCGCGTGCGTTTCGAGCTGCAGGACTATCGCAGCATGAACGGCCGGAAATTCGACCGCATCGTCTCGGTCGGCATGTTCGAACATGTCGGCATCGGCAATTACGGCAATTTCTTCCGCAAGGTGGCGGACCTGCTCGACCACAACGGTGTCATGGTGCTGCATTCGATCGGCCGCCCGAAACCGAGCTTCGCCACCAACGCCTTCATCGAGAAATATATCTTCCCCGGCGGCTATATCCCCTCGGTCGGCGAGGTGGTGGCGCCGCTCGAAAAGGCGGGGTTGCTGGTCAGGGATGTCGAAATCCTGCCGATGCACTATGCCTATACGCTGCGTCATTGGCGCGAGCGTTTCGTAGCGCGCAGGGCCGAAGCGGTGGCGCTCTACGACGAGCAGTTCTTCCGCATGTGGGAATTCTATCTCGCCGGTTCCGAAATGGGCTTCCGCTGGGACGAGCTGTTCATCCTGCAGATCCAGATCGCCAAGAACCAGTTCGCCGTTCCCGACAACCGCAACTACATCGCGGAGAATGAAGCCAAGCTGAAGGAATTCGAGGCGCGGCGCCCGCCGCTGGAAAAGGTGACCTTCTGAGCGACAGCGGTCGGACCTATGAGAGGACATGCCGATGAGCAGCGCGTTTCCTGAGATCTACCTCGTCCGCCACGGCGAGACCGAATGGAGCCGGTCGGGGCGCCACACCGGACGCAGCGACATTCCGCTGACTGACGTGGGCGAGGCCGCCGCCCGCAAGCTTGCCGAACGGCTGTCGGGCCTCTCCTTCGCTGCCGTCTGGTCAAGCCCCTCCGAGCGGGCCCGCAAGACCTGCGCGCTCGCCGGCTTCGGCTCGGGCGCGGTGATCCGTGAGGATCTCGCCGAGTGGGACTACGGCGCCTATGAAGGCATCACGACGAAGGAGATTCTGGGGAAGCGCCCCGGATGGCAGCTCTTTCGCGACGGCTGCCCAAATGGCGAAACGGCCGCCGATGTCGGCGCCCGTGCCGACGCCGTCGTCGAGGCGCTTCGCCAGGCGGGTGCTCCCGTCTTGATCTTCTCCAGTTCGCATTTCCTGCGCGTGCTTGCCGCCCGTTGGCTCGGCCTGCCGCCGCAGGGCGGCGCGCTTTTTTCCCTCGATACGACAAGCATCAGCGTGCTCGGTTACGAACACGATTTGGCCGAACCGGTCATTCGTGGGTGGAACCAGAGATAAAATTGCTGCGGGTGGGTTTGCGGTGATGTCTCTTCAGAACGATGAAATTGTCGTTGGCACGCCTTTCATGGGCGCCCTTTGCGCGCCGTGGTTAACATTGGGGTAACAACATCGGGATAAGTCTAGCCACCGCCGCCCTCCGCGGCTTTGTTTTTGCGTTTTCTGGAGTGCGGACGTGTTTCATCGATCAGTCGTATCGATCTCCCTGGCTATTGCCTTTTCATCCCCGGCCTTGGCGCTCGCGCAGGAAAGCGGCCAGCATTTCTGGTCCGGCGACTGGTATCTGAGCGTCGGTGTCGCCGGCTTCTCCGCGCCGAAATTCGAGGGCTCGCGGCGTTACGAATTCCGGTTCAGCCCGCTGATTTCGGCCGGCCGGCAGGGTTCGGCTCCGCGCTTTTCCTCGCGCAACGACAATCCGTCCTTCGCCCTCATGGATAATGGTGCTTTCCGCGCCGGCATCGTCGGCAAATTCGTGCCTTCGCGCGACGAGGGCGACGGTCATGAGCTGAAGGGCATGAAGAAGGTCAAATGGGGCGCGGAAGCCGGCGGCTTCGTCGAAGTTTATCCGACCGATTTCCTGCGCGCCCGCGCCGAAGTTCGCCAGGGCATCCGCTCCCATGACGGGGTCGTTGCCGATCTCGCCGTCGATGCCTTCACCGATATCGCCCCCGACCTGCAATTGTCAGGCGGTCCACGCGCGACATTCGCCACCAGCGGCTATTACGACGCCTATTACGGCGTCAACGCCAAACAGTCGGCGGCGAGCGGGCTTGATCAATACAAGCCGTCGTCGGGCATCCAGTCCTATGGCGCCGGCGCGGCTCTGACATGGAAGGCGACGGAGAACCTGTCGGCCAGCTCTTTCCTCGAATACAAGCGACTGGCGGGTCCGGCGGCCGACAGCAGTCTCGTGCGGCAGCGCGGCTCGAGGAACCAGGTGCTCATCGGTGTCTCAGCGACCTACAGGTTCAATTTCTCGCTGCAGTGATTTAATGCATGTCGCCCGGAAGTGTACCGCGGTTCCGGGGCAACGACATGCGTAAACTTAACGCATGTCGCCCGGAGGTGTGCCGCGGTTCCGGGGTAACGACATGCATAAACAAAGAGCCAAAGCGCGTCATACGAACCAAATTTAATGCGACTCGCTTTTAGCGCCGTCGCGATCACTTCTTGACCGGATCGCCAGCCCGCCGCTAGATGAATGGCATGCAAGATACCGGCGAGTTCAACGATCGCGTCTCCGACGCACCTTCCGATAACTGGGTCTACCGGATCCTGCCGCCATGGCTCTGGCCTTATGCGCAGCTGGCACGCTGGGATCGCCCGATCGGCTGGGAGCTCTTGATGTGGCCGTGCTTCTGGTCGGCCACGCTCGCCTCCAATGCGGCGATCGGTCAAGGGCTCTATTCCGGCAGCCTGCTGGTGTCCCATCTTTTCCTCTATTTCATCGGCGCCGTCGCCATGCGCGGCGCCGGCTGCACCTATAACGATCTCGTCGATCACGAGATCGATATGGAAGTGGCGCGCACCCGCTCGCGTCCGCTGCCCTCCGGCCGCGTAACCCGCGCCCGCGCGAAGATCTTCATCGGCATTCAGGCGCTGGTCGGCCTTTTCGTGCTCTTGCAGTTCAACTGGTTCACCGTCTTTCTCGGCCTGCTCTCGCTCGGCATCGTGGCGCTTTATCCCTATGCCAAACGCTTCACCGACTGGCCGCAATTCTACCTCGGCCTTGCCTTTTCCTGGGGCGCGCTGATGGGCTGGGCCGGCATTCTGGGCGGCCTCTCCCTTGCCGCCATCCTGCTCTACGCCGCCTCCGTCGCCTGGACGATCGGTTACGACACGATCTATGCGCATCAGGACAAGGAGGATGACGAGCTGATCGGCGTGCGCTCCACCGCCCGCCTTTTCGGTGATCAGACGAGGCAGTGGCTGATCGGCCTTTATGGGCTGACGCTGGTGCTGATGTTTGCGGCCTTCGCGCTCGCCGGCGCCAATCTCATCGCCTTTCTGGCCTTGTTCGGCGCGGCCGGCATGTTCGCCTGGCAGATCGTCCGGCTTGATATCAACGATCCCGCCCAATGCCTGGCGCTCTTCAAGTCGAACAACCGCGTCGGCCTGACCATCTTCCTAGGCCTGTTCTTTTCGCTGCTCTTCGCCCTTCCCTGAGGGCAACGACGCGTGAAACGAAAAACCCGGCACAAGCGCCGGGTTTCGAAATTTTCCGAGATCTTACCGCCGAAATGGCGCTGTCGCGATTTCGGTCAGTTGCGGGCGATGATTTCCTTGCCTTCGATCTTCATGGCGACGCCCAGCTGCCCGGTGGTGCGGCGCACGAGGAAGCGCGGACGGCGATTGGCGAAGTAGGAATGACGGCGGCGCGGCTTGAGGTCACTGGTGCGCAGCGCCCCGATATGGTCTTCGAGCGGCCGCGCGACGCCGTCGGCCTCGACCATCAGCATCGGAATGCGGAAGGCCTCAGACCAGCTGCGCCAGTCGGCGGCGATATCGCTGAGATCATGGGCGACCAGCAGCGGAATGCAGAGCTCCGGATCGGCATGGTGGAGTTCGAGCGTGACGGTCACCTCGCCGTCGCCATGGTCGATGGCGCGGGCGGCGACACCCTTGAAGACGCGCTTCGGCAGGGCAATCGAGAGCGGCAGGCCGCTGGAGGGGAGGACTTTGCGCAGCACCGCGCCGCGTTCGTCCAAGGTGATGCTGACGTCATCCGAACAATCATGGATGGCGTAGCTGACCTGCTGCGGGAAGCGGGACGGATCGAGACGCAGCGTCGTGCCAGCCCAAGCGGGCTTCAAAACGGGATTGTTCATTTCATTCTACCCTTGTCTTACCTGAGAGCCGGTTTGCGGTCTTCTCCTCGGGACTTTTCGTCCTCTATGGCCGACAATAGGCGGGCGCCCTTCCGTACAGCTTAAAAATTGCGGTTAAGAAAACTTTGCCTCCCCTGATGGTTATCAAAACCGAATCCGGCAGGGTTTCCGGAAGGTGAACGGCCCGCTGTCCTGAAATGGCGCAATCCAAAGGTAAGTCTCGGGTAAGTTTTGCGTGGCAAAATGTGCCTACCAGCAGTTCGTCGTTCTTTTAGAGATTTTGCCAAAAAGGGCGCTTTTCATGATCACGGCCTCCCTCGCGTACACGATCCTGTCGAAGGACATGACGTCGAGCCTCAACAAGGTTGCGGCGCAGGCGACGGTCAAGAAGGATGCCCAGTACTACGCCGACAACATCAACAAGGTCAAAGACGTCGACGACTTCCTCGGCGACTACAAGCTCTACAGCTACGCCATGAAGGCTTATGGCCTCGAGGACATGACCTATGCCAAGGCCTTCATGAAGAAGGTGCTCGAGAGCGATCTGACCGACCCGAACAGCTACGCCAACAAGCTCTCCGATACGCGCTACCGTGAATTCGCCGCCGCCTTCAATTTCAACGCGCCTGACAAGGACGTACAGACGGATGCCCAGGAGGACGATCTGATCGGCCTCTACAAGCAGTCCTTCGTCGATGCCGACAAGGCCGCGGCCGCCGAGAGCACCTATTACAGCAATAATATCGACAGCGTGCAGACCGTCGACGATCTGGTCAACAACACAAGGCTGCGCACCTATGTGCTGAAGACCTTCAAAATCGATCCCACCTATGCGTCGAAAGATTTTCTGCGGCAGGTGCTGACGAGCGATCTCAGCGACCCGACAAGCGTCGTCAACACGCAGGGCGGCGACAAGTACAAGGCGCTTGCCGCCCAGTTCAGCTTCAACGCCGACGGCACCGTCACCGGCACGGCCCAGACGGCGGCGCAGAAGGCCTCGGTCATCGAGACCTACACGCTGAATTCCCAATCCGTCATCATCGACAATGCGGTCGGTTCCGACGTTGTCTACGTCAGCAAGACGGCGGCCGACTACAACAAGGCCTATTATACCGCCAAGATCGGCACGATCACCAATGTCGACGATCTCGTCGCCGACGCCCGCCTGACCTCCTACATCAAGACCGCCTACAGCATGGGCGCCGACTTCACCGCGCCGGCGCTGCGCATGGTCCTGACCGATCCAAGCTATGCCCAGCTGATGGGCTTTACCAATGTCTATAACGCCTTCAACTTCAAGTCGGACGGTTCGACCTCGACCACGGCCCGCGCCCAGACGATCGACCAGGCGAACAAGCTGGCATCGGCCGCCTCGAGCACCGCCAACTATTATAGCGTGACCTCGCAATCGAGCGGCATCACCAATGTCGACGACCTGCTCGGCGACAGCGTCATGGCGCGCTACATCAAGGATGCCTATGGCCTCGGCGTGAATTTCAGCAATGCCGAGCTGAAGAACATCCTGACCGACTCGGCCTATGCCGCCGCCCAGGGGCAGGCCGGCCTCAATGCCGACTTCAACTTCAATGCGGATGGGTCGATCAATGGTTCGGTGATTCAGACCGCCGCGCAACGCAAGTCGACCACCGACAAATCGGCTGCGAACGCGGCCCACTTCAACGCGATGATCGGCAATGTCACCAATGTCGATGATATCATGTCCGATCCCGTCGCGGTCAGCTATCTCAGAACCAGCATGCAGATCGCCGACAGCGTCTCCGACGCGACGCTGCGGACCTTCCTCGTCGATCCCGCGGCAGCCAGCGCCCAGGGCTATAGCGACGTTCACGATCTCTTCAATTTCAAGACGGATGGGTCGGTCGCAACGCTTTATGCCACGCAGACCGCCGCACAAAGCGCCAACACGTCAAGCAAGGCCGACAGTGCGGCCGTCTATTACCAGTCGACCATCGCCGGGATCTCGAACGTCGATCAGTTGCTGGCGGACCAGAAGCTCAACAACTTCGTGCGCAATGCCTACGGCATCCCTGCTACCGTCAGCGACGTCGATCTTCGCGCCATCCTGACCGATCAGAGCGGCACCGGCACCTATGCGGATGTCGCCGCCGCCTTCAATTTCAAGGCCGACGGATCGCTCGAGGATGGCTTGGCGGCGCAGACCTCCAGCCAGATCACCAACACGAAAATCGCCGCCGGCGCGCGCACCGACGATTATTCCTCCCGCATGGCGACGATCGCCAATGTCGACGAGCTCATCGCCGATCCCGCCATCACCAATTTCCTGAAGAGCACCTACGATCTGGCGTTCGACATCACGGACGCCGAGCTGAAGAGCATCCTGACCGATGCGACGGCTGCCGCAGCCGCCGGCCATGCCGATCTCAACGCCGATTTCAATTTCGCCGCCGACGGATCGCTGCCGGCCGTCAGCTCGGTCCAGACCGCCGATCAGGCGCAGACCACCAATGACAACTACATGGCGCGCTATGACGACGAGCGCGACGAGGCGATCGAAGAGGTCGCCGACAATTACTCGAGCATGATGGCCGACAGCACCAGCCTGCTCGATACGGCCGAGATCAAGACCGTCAACGATTTCCTGCGCACCAATGCTTCGGCCGATTTCAAGAAGAGCAACGACAATCTGCCCGACCCCTATCACGTGGCGCTGCAGGCCTTCGGCCTGACGGACCAGGAAGTCCCGCGCTCGATGATGCGCAAGATCCTGACCAGCGATGCCTACGATCCGAACGGCTATATCGCCTCGCTGAAGGACGAGCGCATCACCAACCTTGCCCGCGCCTTCAACTTCGGCCCCGACGGCAAGGCGGCAGCACCTCTGCAGGCGCTGCCCGACGCGACCCTGGCCAAATACGCCACCGATTACAAGGCGCATGTCACCATGCTGCTGAAGGCCGGCCCGGTGAAGGACAAGGCATCGAAGGATGCGACGACCGAGGTGGATTATTTCGCCAAGGGCATGGCCAAGGTACAGTCGCTCGACGATTTCCTCGATGACAGCCGCCTGACCGATCTGGTGCTGAAGGCGAACAACCTCGACCCGAAGGATTATGACAAGGCGACACTGAAGAAGATCTTCACCTCCGATCCCGACGACAAGAAGAGCTATCTCAACACCAAGGCCGATGCGCGCTTCAAGGATATCGTCGCCGCCTTCAACTTCGACAAGGAGGGCAATCTGACCCGCGCCAAGATCGGCGCCATCCAGAACAAGGCGGCCGAGGCGCATACGCAGGACCTCTTCATCAAGCAGACGTTGGAAACCCAGCAGGGCGAAAGCAACGACGGTGTGCGCCTGGCGCTCTATTTCAGCCGCAAGGCCCCGAGCATCACCTCGATCTATTCGATCCTCGGCGACAAGGCGCTCTATCAGGTCATCACCACAGCCTACAGCCTGCCAGCTCAGATATCGAGCATGGACGTCGCCAAGCAGGCCGATCTCATTAATCGTTTCGTCAAGCTCGAGGACCTCCAGGATCCGAAGAAGGTCGACAAGCTGCTGCGGCGCTTTACCGCGATGTACGACGTCCAGAACAGCACCCAGCAGTCACCGGCCCTGCAGATCCTGACCGGCGGCGGCACTCAGCAGGCTTAAGGTGGTTCAGGCAGGAGCGCGCAGAGCGGCGCGGGTGGCGGCCCCTCACCGTAACCTTACCGGGGGGTGAGCCACTCGTCTCGCCCACGGCGGTGAAGCCGGCGCACCCGCTTCGTTTGGCGAAAAGCTAATCCCATACTCCGTCATCCCAGGCCTTGAGCCTGGGATCCATGTCGCCGCTACTGGTGGATGCGGTGTGGATGCTCGGCTCAAGGCCGAGCATGACGGAGTGTGAGGTCGACGGGAGAGCCAATCAGGGCGCTCGACAACGGTCCGTGCCCGCAGGCGGACGAGGGACAATTCCCTGACTGCCGCCGCTCACACCTCGAGACTGACGACCTTTCCTGGGTTCATGATATTGGCGGGGTCGAAGGCGCGCTTGATGCGGCGCATCAGCTCGATTTCGATCGCCGGGCGGATTGCCGCCAGTTCGTCGCGCTTCAGCTGGCCGATGCCGTGTTCGGCCGAGATCGAGCCGCCATGGGCGAGCACCAGCCCGTGGACGATATGGTTCATTTCGCGCCAGCGGGCGATGAAGGTGGCCTTGTCGGCGCCGATCGGCTGGGAAATATTGTAATGAATATTGCCGTCACCCATATGGCCGAAGGCGCAGATGCGGGCGCCCGGCATGGCCGCCATCACGGCTTTTTCCGCCTCGGCCATAAAATGCGGGATCTTCGACACCGGCACGGACACATCGTGCTTGATCGAACCGCCTTCCGGCTTCTGCGCATCCGACATGCTCTCGCGCATGTGCCAGATCGCCTTCTGCTGGGCGACCGAGGCGGCGATCGCGGCGTCTTGCACCAGCCCGGCCTCGAAGCCCTGTTCCAGCACGCCGTTCATCATCCGCTCCGCCGTCTCGGCCGAATCCGACGTCGAAATGTCGATCAGCACGTACCAGGGGTATGCCGCTTCCAGCGGATCGCGCACGCCGTCGATGTGGCGGGTGGTGATCTCGACGCCGAAGCGCGGCATCAGCTCGAAACCGGTCAGCGAGGTGCCGCACAGACTGGCGGCAAGGTTGAAGAGGGCGAGCGCATCCTCGACCGAATTGAGGCCGGCAAACGCCACCTGATGGCCGAGCGGCTGGGGAAACAGCTTCAGCACCGCCCCGGTGATGACGCCGAGCGTGCCTTCGGCGCCGATGAAGAGATCGCGCAGGTCATAACCGGTATTGTCCTTCTTCAGCCGGCGCAGGCCATCCCAGATCTCGCCGGTCGGCAGCACCACTTCGAGGCCGAGGCAGAGTTGGCGCATATTGCCATAGGCAAGCACGGCCGTGCCGCCGGCATTGGTGGAGAGATTGCCGCCGATGCGGCAGGAGCCCTCCGAGCCGAGCGACAGCGGAAAGAGCCGACCATGCGCCTCGGCCGCCTTCTGCACATCGGCCAGGATCGCGCCGCCATCGGCGACCAGCACGTTCGCCACCGGGTCGACGTCGCGGATCCTCGTCATGCGTTCGAGCGACAGGATGATATCGGCCTGGCCGGTGCGCGGCGTCTGGCCGCCGACGAGGCCGGTATTGCCGGTCTGCGGCACGATCGCCGTTTTAGTCTCGGTCGCAAGCTTCATGATCTTGGAGACTTCCTCGACCGAACCAGGCTTCAGCAGGAGAGGGGAAGAACCATGATAGAGCCCGCGGTTTTCGATCAGATGCGGCGCCAGATCGGCCTCGCCGCGAAGTGCATATTTCTCGCCGACGATGGCGGCGAAACGGTCGAGAAGATCGGTGGAAATGCCGGCGCTGCTCATCAGGTCGATCCTCTATCGCTTCTATCAGGTCAGGCAGTCGCGCGGGGCGCGGCCGCCCTTTGTAGCCGGTCGTTGATGGCTTCGCCGAGTCCCTCGTCCGGGATAGGCGAAAAGGCGATGCTCGACACCCCGCTGGCATCGGCCCGCTTCATATAGTCGAAAAGATTGGCCGCCGCTTCCGCCAGGTCGCCGGCCGGGCTGAGATCGAGAACGATGCGTGCCGCGCGTGCGCCTTCGACCGACGCACCGCCGAAGGCGATCAGCGCTTCGCCGGGTTCCACCGCCGTCGCATTGAGGCGCACGCTGGCGCTCGGCGCATAATGCGAGGCGAGCATTCCCGGCGCCTCGATGGCCGCCGATGCCTTTTTGGCGCGCAGCAGTGGCCGGCCGACAATGCGCTCGATCTCGCGCGCCGCAAGCCCGCCGGGCCGAAGCAGCCTCACCCGGTCGCCCTCCACCTTGACGATCGTCGATTCGACGCCGACGGCGCTCGGTCCCGCATCGAGAATCAACGGGATTCTCGCCCCGAGATCGGCTTCGACATGGGCCGCACTGGTCGCGCTGATGGCGCCTGAGGTGTTGGCGCTCGGCGCTGCGAGCGGCCGTCCGAAGGCGCCGATCAGGGTGCCGGCGAAGCCCTTGGGCACGCGCACGCCGACGCTGTCGAGACCGGCGGTCGCCAGCGCGTGGATCGGGCTTGCGGGCCTCAGCGGCAGCACGAGCGTCAGCGGGCCGGGCCAGAAGGCTTCGGCGAGCGCCCGCGATACGGGGTCGAACTCGGCATGGTGTCCGGCCATCTCGAGATCGGCCATATGGCAGATCAGCGGGTTGAAGCGCGGCCGTCCCTTGGTCTCATAGATGCGGGTGATGGCGGCCGGATTGGTGGCGTCGGCCGCAAGGCCGTAGACGGTCTCCGTCGGCATGGCGATGGCAAAGCCATCGGAAAGAGCGGCACAGGCCGCTTCGAGCGCCGCCTGCCTGTCTGCCCTGATGTCAATGATGCGTGCCATATGCTGCCCGTCTCTGGTTCCGGCAGTCATTAGGCTTTCCGCCGCCGGCGATCAATCGCCTTGTTCGCTCACAGTTGGCGGATGATTTCGCGCAGCTGTTCGTTGCGGGCGCCGAGCAGCAGGATGTTTCGAATCGCCGCCTGCGGATCGTGGGTGCGAAAGAGCAGCCCATTGCCGCGCACCGACCGGTCAATCGTCATCTTTTCGGCGGATTCCTCACCAGGCTTAATCGCGACGGCGAAATACATCCGGGAATAGCAGACATCGATCCGTTCGAAGAAGTTGTCGTTGTCGCCGATGTCGGAATAGAAGTTGGCGATGTAGAAGGCCCAGCTGACCTCTTCGTAGCGGGCGAATTTCGTGCGCGCCGCGGTGACGTGGCAATAACCGAGATGTGGGCTGTCCTGCAGCGTCCGATGGAAGATCATCTTCGGAAACTGAATCGAGTGGTGGAAGCCGTTGATGTGCTGATGCGTCTTCTCGCCGGCCGCCTGCAGCTTGCGGCCGGTCTTTTCGGCGACCTCGTCATGGGTGAGGTAGCGCCTTTCCTCGGCCAGCCAGTGGCGCCGGTCGCGGGGGATGCGGCCGGTGCGCAGGAATTCGGAATGCGCGGCAACCAGTTGCCGCTCCTGCGGCCGGATTACTTCTTTCGCGTCGAAATAGCGGAGTCTGGCCATGGTCTACATGCTTCGTCGGTCTGAGGTCGACAGCAGGATAAGTTTGTATGCTTAACGCAGCATTAAGACGCGACCGGGGCATCGGGCGGAAGCCGGCGATGTCGTAAATGCGACAATAGCCGATACCGGCGAGCCGCTCTCATTGCCGATACGGTCTTTACGCAATGTCGCAATTGACGATAATTACCTGCATAGTCGGACGATCTGGTCGACTGGCAGGAGCTCTTTGAAACCTCGGCGCATCCTGTCGTCAATTTCGAAGCCGATGTCGCATTACAACCAAGCGGCAGGAATGCCAGGTGATTAAATGGCGTCATGAACAATTCTCCCGCAGGAGAAGGAAGCAGGCGCGCTTCCATAGCCTTCCGCTGAAAGCGGCAGCCGGTGCACGAGGACATGAAGATGGATATTCGCAGCAACGTTTTACGTCAGCTCAAGAACCGCCGCGAGGGCTTCAGCCTCGAACAGCCGTTCTACACCGACGAGGATTATTTCAAGCTCGACATGGAGATGATCTACTATCGCGACTGGCTGTTCATGGGCCATGATTGCGAACTGCCGAAGCCGGGCGCCTATTTCACCGTCCAGATCGGCACGTATCCGGTCGTCATCGTCCGCGGCCGTGACAATGTCATCCGCGCCTTCCATAACAGCTGTCGCCATCGCGGCTCGCGCGTCTGCACGAAGGAGCATGGCTCTTCCGTGCGCCTCGTCTGCCCCTATCATCAGTGGACTTACGATCTCGACGGCAAGCTCGCCTTTGCCCGTCATATGGGCGACGATTTCGACAAAACCGGCTTCAACCTGAAGCCCGTCCACTGCGAGAGCGTCGCAGGCTATATTTTCATCTGCCTTGCCGACGTTGCCCCGGATTTCAAGCCGGTGCGCGACAAGATCGAGCCCTATATGGCGCCGCACCGGATCGGCGAGACCAAGGTCGCTTTCCAGAGCACGATCATCGAGAAGGGCAACTGGAAGCTCGTCTGGGAAAACAACCGCGAGTGCTACCACTGCGCCGCCAATCACCCGGAACTCTGCCGCACCTATCCCGAAGCGCCGAGCGTCACCGGCACGGACGGCGGCGCCGACGATCCGGAGATCGCCGGCCATTGGGCGCGCTGCGAGGCCGCCGGCCTGCCGAGCAAGTTCCAGATCTCGCCGGACGGCCAGTTCCGCACCGCCCGCATGCCGCTGATCGAGGACGCCGAAAGCTACACCATGTCGGGCAAGCCGGCGGTGCAGCGCCGGATCTCCGACGACATCTCGATCAATCGTATCGGCACGATGCTGCTCTTCCACTACCCGACGACGTGGAACCACCTGCTCGGCGACCACGCCATCTCCTTCCGGGTGCTGCCGCTCAGCGCCAACGAGACGGCGGTGACGACCAAGTGGCTCGTCCACAAGGACGCCGTCGAGGGCGTGGATTACAATCTCGAGGAACTGACGCACGTCTGGACCGAGACCAACGACCAGGACCGCCGCATCGTCGAGGAAAATGCCTTCGGCATCCACTCGCCCGCCTATGAGCCCGGCCCCTATTCCGCCTTGCACGAGGGCGGCGTCATGCAGTTCCTCGAATGGTATTCGAACTTCATGGTGAACCGCCTGCAGGGCGACCAGGCGAAAATTTCCGCCGTCGCTTGACCTCTGCCGGTTGAGCGTGTCAAGCTCTACTCATCCAGAAGCTGCTGGTTCCGGCGGCTTTTGGAACCATTCTCGCTCGCAAACGTTGCAGGCCCAAGCGGTGATCGCTGTTGAATGGGAGAGAGAAATGATCGGGCTGAGAAACAGGATGGCAACCGCGGTGATGGCCGCTGCTATCGTTTTAACGAGTTTCGTGCCGTCGCAGGCAATACAGATGCCGGCCGCGCCGCAGGTTGAAAAATCCTCGGCTGTCGAGAATGTCCAGTACTATTACCGACGCGACTACTACCGGCCCGGCTATCGCCCCGGCGCCTATTATCGTCCCGGCTGGTATGGCGGCTATCGCGGTTATACCTACTACCGTCCCGGCTATCGCCGCTATAATGGCTACTGGTATCCGCTCGCCGCCTTCGGCGGCGGCGCGGTGATCGGCGGCGCCATCGTCGCTCCGCCGCGGCGCTACGTGGTGCCCGCGCGGCGCATGGGTTCGGCTCACGTTGCCTGGTGCGAAAACCGCTACCGCTCCTATCGGGCTTACGACAACACCTTCCAGCCTTATAACGGCCCTCGCCAGCAGTGCTATTCGCCTTATTGACAGGCGCAGAATGCTACCCCTGACCCTCTCCCCATAAAAACGGGGGGAGGGGACATGTCGAACTTGGGGAGCAGTAACGAGAGGGCGGTGGCATGAAGAAGCCCGTGAACCCCTTTCATCCTCGGCTGCGATACTCAGTGAACGACGGTGATCACCGAAATGCCTGCCTCCTTGGCAGCACGAATCAGCGCTTCTCTCGCGTCCTCAGCCGGGAGGTCCCCATGGATCGCATCGCGGCATGCCATAACAGCCGTAAGATATTCTTCGCCGTCGTCGAATGGCCAGCAAGCCGTCAGCATCTGGGCCGCCTCCCAAAGGCTCGCGATAAGCTTGTATTTTTCCGGCCCGTTCACAACGAGCATCAGCGGGCTGAATTCTCCAGGTGTGTGCCACTTCATGACATAAGGCCTCCCCACGGTGAACATCATATTAGTAACCGTGCAAGAACCGTTCCGGGCGGGTAGTGGCATAAACCAGCTGATCACCCGGGCATCGAGCGCTTAGATTGCCTACCACCGCCGAGTCAAAAATCAGATGGATGAAGCATCGCAATGCTGACAGTGGCCGCGTCCCGCATGATGCGATAGGCGCAACGCCGCGCCATCCGCTGCGTCGGCGGCGAATTTGGCAAGAACGTTAACCCACCCTCCGTCATCCTCGGCCTTGAGCCACTGCTGTCCGGTTTAAATTCGTTACCATTGGAGGCTCATCTGGTGGAGATGGTGTGGCGGAGTGGCGGTGGGTTGCAGCAGGCGGTCGATCCTGCGGCGGTGCATGAGATTGGCGCGCACCAGGCGGGCGAAAGCGAGCGGGCTTGTGACGGTGGTCTGGTCAGCCTTGGCCATCTGCAGCAGCAGGTAGGCGATCAGGGCAACGGCGATCTGGATGCGCACGGCATTCTCGCTGTTGCCGAGGAAATGGCGGATCTTCAGCGTCTGCTTGACCCAACGGAAGAACAGCTCGATCGCCCAACGGCGCTTGTAGAGCGCGGCGATCTCCTCTGCCGGGGCATCGAGATCGTTGGACAGGATGCGCAATATCTTGCCGGTTTCGATCTGCACGCAGATCTCCCGCACCGGCCCGCTCATCGGATTCCTGCGGCTTTTCGCCATGCGCTGCGGCAGGAGGCCGACCCGATCCGACAGGATGGTTCCATCCGGGCTGACCGCTTTTTCCTCTGTGACGGCCAATCTGGTATGGGATTTGAGGCGCGTGACGATGCGGCAGCCGGCGGCATTGAGCTTCGCCCACCAGCCGAAATCGTAATAGCCGAGGTCGAAGACATAGGTGGCGCCCGCCTCGATCGGCATTACCTTGGCGGCGGTGATGTCGTTGACATTGGCCGGCGTCACCGCCGCATAGATCGGCCGTTCGGCATTGGCATCGTAGACGACGTGAACCTTGGCGCCGCAGGCCTGATCGGAAAAGCGTGCCCAGTCCGATCCCGCTCCGGAAAGGCGCAGACTGCTGCTGTCGATCAGATGGACCGCCTCGCCGACGGCCCGCTTGAGCCCACGCCCGGCGCGTGACACCATCTGCGCGAACAGCTCGGCGAAAACCGCACTCGAGCGCCGGCCATTGGCGTCGGCAAGGGTCGAGCGTGACACCGGTTGGGCGCCGAGATGGTAAAGACCGCTGCGGTGGCTTTGCAGGCCGCCGACGATTTCGCGCAGGCTGACAGCCCCGGAAAGCTGGCCGTAGAGCAGCGCGACCAATTGGCTCTTCGTCGACAGCCGCCGCACGTGCTTGTCGGCCTGATGCTCCTCCACAAGTCTTTCGAAGGCCGCCCACGGAATCCGCTTCAACAGATCATGAAAGACGCTATTCTGATGCCGCACGGTGTTGTTCCTCTTTCGTGTCCGGGATTGTCGCCAAACATCCGAATACGAGTAGAATCAACACCGTGCGCCATGTCCACCAAATTTAAACCGGACAGCCGTGGCCTTGAGCCGAGGATCCATGCCCGGTGCTGATGGAGGAGGCCTACGTGGATCCTCGGGGCAAGGATGACGGCGCGTGGGGTGAACTCTGTGGCAAGTACCGCGACGTTTGATGGTATAGAAGCGACTGCGCCTCCCAACAGTCATCCTCGAACTCTCACCCTCAAAGAATATCCACCCGCCGCAGCAGCCACCAGGCGAAGACGATCGAGGCGATGATCAGGATGACGGCGTATTCCGTGCCGTAATCGCCGACGGCGAAGGGCAGGTTGGCGGTGTTCATGCCGAAGAAACCCGTCACCAGCGTCGGCGGCAGCAGGAAGGCCGTCATGATTGACAGGAGGTAGAGATGGCGGTTGGTCTCGGAGGATTGTTTCGAATCGATTTCTTCGTGCAGCAGGCGCGCCCGGTCCTGCAAAGCGTAGACATCGTGGTCGACCGTTTCCAGCCGGCTCGTCAGCCGCCGCGCCACATCGTCGAAGCCGAAGGGCATTTCATCGTCATCGGCCGCCGCCGCGCGGCGCATCAGCGCCAGCACCGTGCGCAGATGCCGGTGCAGCCGGACCACGGTTCGCCGGACCGGCGCCAGCCGCCGGCGCTCGTCGCGCGGCGCATTGTCGTAGACGATATCCTCGATCTGGTTCAGCTCTTCGGTGAGTTCGATGACGATCGCAATCAGCGTCCGCTGGAACTCGATCACCAGCAGTTCGAAGAGATCGACCGGCCGCGAGAATTTGCCCGGGTTCTTCTCGATCAGCGTGCGTGCCCGCTCGACGCTGCGCAGCGGCTGCAGCCTTGTGGTGACGATGAAGCGGTCCGACATCGCGAAATGCAGCCAGCCGAGATTGTTGGTATCCTGGTCGAAATCGCGCTGGCAATCGACCAGCGTGCCGTAGAGCATCTGCTCGTCGACGGTCAGAGCCGCATGCGTGTCATGCGTCGTCAACGCCGATTTCGCGTCCTCCGTCAGTCCGTCGAGCGTTTCGAGCAGGGCCGGCACGCGGGCGTCGACGAGGTTGAGATGCAGCCAGTAGAAACAGTTCTCGGCGGTCAGATCCGCCACCGTCGCGGTGTTGGTCAGCCGCACCGCCGTCTTTTCATCCGGCGAGAAACGATAGGCCCAGACGAAACCGGGTATGTTGACGGGCAATGTATCCATGGGTCGCCGATCCTTTGCGAGGGCGATATATTGTCTACAGTTCTCCATGCCGTCCATGGGCGCAACTGTGCAAGAAGAAAGCGCCATGCCGGGTGGAATTATCGCGTCGTGGCCTATGAATCAAAATTGACGTTTACGTAAAAATCAACTAGCCCTTGCCGGGGAGGGCTTTGCATGAGGTGCAGGCACCCACGGAGGAGGAAGCATGTACAAGGCGCCCGTTGAGGAAATCGCGTTCACATTGAAGCATGTAGCCGACATGGGCGAGGCGATGTCGAACGGTCTTTTCGGCGATCTCGGCGAGGATCTCGTCGACGCCATCCTGGCCGAGGCGGGACGTTTTGCCACAGAGGAAGTGGCGCCACTTTCCGACATCGGCGACCGCCAGGGCGCCCGCCTCGTCGACGGCGAGGTCCGGTTGCCGGATGGCTGGCGCGATCTCTACCGCAACTGGATCGCCGGTGGCTGGAACGGCCTGACGGCGCCGCAGGCCTTCGGCGGCCAGGCCCTGCCTGACATGCTGAATGTCGCGGCGCTGGAAATGTGGAATTCCGGCTCCATGGCCTTCGCGCTCGCGCCGACGCTGACGATGGGCGCCATCGAGGCCGTCCACACCCATGGCAGCGCCGCGCTGAAGGAGACATATCTGGAAAAGATGGTGTCCGGCGAATGGACCGGCACCATGAACCTGACCGAGCCGCATGCCGGCTCGGATGTCGGCGCGCTGAGGGCCCGCGCCGAACGCCGGCCCGATGGCAGCTACCGCATCTTCGGCCAGAAGATCTTCATCACCTGGGGCGAGCACGACGCGGCCGACAACATCATTCATCTGGTGCTCGCCCGCCTGCCGGATGCGCCGGCCGGCACACGCGGCATCTCGCTCTTTCTCGTGCCGAAATTCCTGGTGAATGACGACGGTTCGCTCGGACCCCGCAACGATCTCTTCTGCCATTCGCTGGAGCACAAGCTCGGCATTCACGGTTCGCCGACCTGCACGATGATCTATGGCGACGGCCGGTTCGGCGGCGAAAAGGGGGCGATCGGCTGGCTGGTCGGCGAGGAGAACAAGGGGCTCGCCTGCATGTTCACGATGATGAACAATGCCCGTCTGGCCGTCGGCATGCAGGGCGTGGCGATCGCCGAGGCCGCCACCCAGAAGGCCCTTGCCTATGCCAGGGAGCGCACGCAGGGCAGGGCGCCAGGTTCGACCGGGCCCGGCATGAGCCCGATCGTCGACCATCCCGATGTCGCTCGCATGCTCCTGACCATGAGGGCGCTGACGCAAGGGGCGCGCGCCATCTCCTATGCCTGCGCCCATGCGATCGACATGTCGCGTCGGGCCGGCGACACCAGCCGCCACTGGCAGGAGCGCGCCGCGCTTCTGACGCCGATCGCCAAGTCGTTTTCGACCGATGCCGGCGTCGATGTCGCCTCGCTCGGCATTCAGGTGCATGGCGGCATGGGTTTCATCGAGGAGACGGGTGCGGCCCGTTATCTCCGCGACGCCCGCATTGCGCCGATCTATGAGGGCACCAACGGCATCCAGGCAATCGACCTCGTCACCCGCAAGCTGCCGCTCTCCGGCGGCGATCAGGTCATGGGCTTTATCGGCGAATTGAAGGCGATCGCCGAGGCTGTCGAGCGCTCCAATCTCGATGGTTTCGGCGAAACTGCCGCGAGACTCGCCGTCGCGATCGCCGATCTCGACGCGGCGACCGCCTGGCTTCTGGCAGTACTTGCCGATGACAAGGCCGCCGAGGCGCTTGCCGGCGCCACCCCCTATCAGCGCCTGTTCGGCCTCGTGCTCACCGGCTGTTACCTCGCCAAGGGGGCTCTGGCCGAAAGCGGCGACGGCAAGGGCGAGGGCCGTATCGCGCTCTGCCGCTTCGCCGCTGAAAACCTGCTCGCCGAGACCACGGCCTTGCGCGACCGGGTGGTCAACGGCGCGGCAAGCCTTGCCGCCGCCCGCATTCTGCTTGCCTGACGAGACCCCATAAGTTCCGAGGAGATCCAATGACCGATCACATCATCGTCGAGCAGCCTTCCGCCCATCCCGGCGTTCAGGTGATCCGCTTCAACCGGCCGGAAAAGAAAAACGCCTTCACACGGGCGATGTATCGCACCATGACCGATGCGCTCAGCGCCGCCAATGCGGACGCGAATATCAAAGTGACGGTCTTTCTCGGCACCGAAGGCAGCTTTTCGGCCGGCAACGACATCGGCGATTTTCTTGCCACTGCCATGGGCGGCAGCATGGGAGATGAGCTGATCGATTTCCTCTACGCGCTCGCCAGATCCGAAAAGCCGCTGGTGTCAGGGGTCGACGGGCTGGCGATCGGCATCGGCACCACCCTCAACCTGCATTGCGACCTGACGATCGCCTCCGATCGTAGTCAGTTCCGCACGCCCTTCGTCGACCTGGCGCTGGTGCCGGAAGCGGCTTCCAGCCTGATCGCGCCGCGCGTGATGGGTCACCAGCGCGCCTTTGCCATGCTGGCCGCCGGCGAGGCCTTCAGCGCCGAGGAAGCCCGCGAGGCCGGCCTCATCTGGAAGGTGACGACGCCGGACGAGGTGGAGAATGCGACGATTGCCGCGGCTGCGAAACTCGCCGCCAAGCCACCGGAAGCCTTGAAGATTGCCCGCGATCTCATTTGCGGCTCCCGGGAAGAAGTCATCGCCCGCATCGACGTCGAGGCCCGCCATTTCGCCGCGCGCCTGAAAAGCGCCGAAGCGCGCGCCGCCTTCGAAGCCTTCATGCGACGCTGAACGGCGGCCCGGCAGCAAACGGATACCGATTAGACCATCGGCACATTGAACACCTCACCGGCTCTGAGCGGCCGGAACCGGTCCGAGGCAATCTCATGCTCTCGCATCGCCTCTTGCAAGGCTCTTACTGGCGCATCGACCGCTTCATTCGTCAGTTGGAACGTGGCGAAGTGGTGCCCGGCCACATAGGCCGCATTTGCGAGCTTCATCCCCATCACCGCCTCCTCCGGATTCTGGTGCTGCCCTTTCATGAACCATCGCGGCTCATAGGCACCGAAGGGTAAAATCGCCAGGCGAAAACCGCCGTGTTTCCGCTGCGCCGCTTTGTAATTAATGCCGCGGTGAAAGCCGGTATCGCCGACGTGATAGATCTTGCCGGCTGGTGTCGACAAAACGAACGAGGCCCAGAGCGCCATCCGGCGATCGGCGCCGCCGCGGGCGGACCAATGATGGGCCGGCTCCGCATCGATGCTTATGCCGGCGTGCGAGATGCGCTCGCCCCAATCCATCGATGTCGTCTGTATGTCGGGCACGGCGCGGCGCATGATCGTGTCATTGCCGAGCGGCGTCACGACAAGCGGCCGATGCTTCGCATGCAACCGTTTCAGCGTTGCGATATCGAGATGGTCATAATGATTGTGCGAGACCAGCACGAGATCGATCGGCGGCAAATCATCGAAGGCGATGCCCGGCGGAACGACCCGTCTGGGGCCGGCAAAGGTGAAGGGGCTGACCCGCTCCGACCACACCGGATCGGTGAGAATATTGAGCCCGGCGACCTGCACCAGCATTGTTGCATGCCCGACCATGGTCACCCGCAACTCGTCGCCACCGACATGGGGATCCGGCTTGGCGGCCGGATATGGACTGGGGACCGACCGCGGCCACCGCTCACGGCCGCCGCCGAATTGCCACCGCAAGAGCGCGCGGAAACCAAGCGGCTCGATCCCTTCGGGATTGAAGAAAAGCGTGCCGTCGAAGTGATCGGACACCGGGCCCGCATAGTAGGGATTGCGTCTTTTGGTTTTGCGCATTCAGGTTCGGTTTCCTTGGCCTAAAGCGCGTCGCGATCTTTCAGATTCGCTCCTCGCGCTTTAGGTCTATGTTTTTACGCATGTCGTTAGCGCAAAACCGCTGCACACTTTTGCGCGACATGCTTTGGAACAGGATGACTTTAAGCCTGTCGGCTTGAATTCTGAATCCTGTCCCCGATTAACGCGTCAGGCTGAGGCAGGAAACTCATTGACCTTTCGCAGCAGGCTGTCGACTAGCCGCTCCGGCAGGTAGCGGCGAAGCGCGCGGACTTGGCGCGATTGCTTGCCGGCGGAATAGCGCAGCTTCGGCTTCTTTGCCGTTGCGGCCTTCACAACCATGTCGGCGACGACCTGGGGGGCATCGCCCGTCTCCACCCATTTGCGCATCATCGCTTCACTGCGGGCGCGCTCCGAGTCGTAAATCGGAAGGGGCTGATCTGCTCGTGTCAGATTTTCCTCGAAGGATGTTCTAGTGACGCCGGGTTGGACGAGAACGACGCGAATGCCGAAGTTGCGCACTTCATGATCGAGCGATTCCGAATAGCCTTCGAGCGCATGTTTGGTCGAAGCATAGAAGGCGTTGTACGGAGCCGGGATGAGGCCGAGGATCGAACTCATATTGATAATCCGGCCGCTCTTCTGCTTCCGCATGACCGGCAGTACCGCATTGGCGACGCGCGCCACGCCGAAGACGTTGACGTCGAAAAGCCGCTGGGCCTGAGCGATCGAGGATTCTTCCGCACCACCGATGAGGCCGATGCCGGCATTATTGACGACGAGGTCGAGCCGGCCGGTTTGCCGGACGACCTCCGCAACAGCCGCCTGCACCGAGGCTTCCTCGGCCACGTCACAGATCAGCATCGTTATCCCGGGCCTGTTGGCGGCCGGTTTGCGGCTGGTCCCGAACACGCGGTAGCCGGCCTTCACCAGAGACTCCGCCGTCGCAAGGCCGATGCCTGAGGACGCACCGGTGACCAGTGCAACGCTTCTGTTTTTGTCGGTCATATCGTCAGCTTCCAAAAGAGTGGATCATCGTTGGCCGATCTGTTACTATCTTTTCGATATCGTGTCACTATCGAAAAGATACTAAATGAAAAATAATCCGATTCCGCAATGCCCGGTCGCCCGCGGCCTTCAATCCGTCGGTGACGCGTGGAGCATTCTGGTCTTGCGCGACGCCCATACGGGCCTCACCCGCTTCGACCAGTTCAGGAAGAGCCTCGGCATCGTGCCGACCATGCTGACCAAGCGTCTCAAGGCGCTGACGGAGGACGGTCTGCTGGAGAAGCGGCTCTATTCCGAACGGCCGCCTCGCGAAGAATATGTCCTCACCGAAGCCGGGCGCGATTTTCTGCCTGTGCTGATGATGATCGGGGCTTGGGCGCACCGCCATTGCGATGGCGAACTCGCCCGCTATATCGACGTCGAGTCAGGATCGGAGATCGAGCCGATCGCAATCGATGCCGTTACCGGCGCAAAGCTCGGAACGCGGCCAATGCGCATGAGTTTGCCGCAGGGAAGCGAACCGGGCGATCGATAAGATGTTGCTGACGCTCCGGATATCGCGATCGCATTCACTGCGAAGCGTCAGGCAGCCGCCTATTTCGCCAGCGTCGCCACCACCTCGACATGCGAGGTCCAGAGGAACTGGTCGATCGGCGTTACCCCGGTAATGCGGTAGCCGCCTTCGACGAGGATCGCGAGATCGCGCGCCAGCGTCAGCGGGTTGCAGCTGACGGCCGCGATCTTCTTCACGGCTGAGCGGGCAAGCTCCCTGCACTGAAACTCCGCGCCAGCGCGCGGCGGATCGAAGACGACGGCGTCATACGGCTTGAACTCCTGCGTCATCAGCGGGCGGCGGAAGAGATCGCGCTTTTCGACGCTCACCGGCTTCAGCCCCTGGGTTTTGCGGGCGGCCTGGTCGAGGGCTGCGAGCGCCGTTGCCTCGGCCTCGACCGCATGCACCCGGCCGATCCGCGCCAGCCTGAGCGAAAACGTGCCGGCGCCGGCAAAGAGATCAGCGATCCGCTTGGCCTTGCCGACATGGGCGAGCACCAGCGCCGCCATCGCCTCTTCCGCCGGCTTGGTCGCCTGGGCGAAGCCGCCTGCCGGCGGTGAAACCTCGACGCCGTCAAAATCGATGATCGGCTTGGCCGGCTCGACGAGGATTTCGCCGTTCAGCGTCACGCGGGCGATGCCGCGCAGGCCGAGCACGGTTTCGATCGCCTTGCGCCGCTGCGGGTCGGAGAGTTTCTTGATCTCGTCGACCGCCAGGTCGAGGCCGGAGAGCGTTTCGAGCACGGCGATCCGGAAGGGTTCGGCGCTCGTCGCCAGCGACGCAGCGATCGCCTTGATCGCCGGCAGCCGGGCGACGATGCCCGGAGACGAGATCGGACATTCCTCAATGGCGACGATATGATGGCTTTCGGCCTGGTTGAAACCGATCAGCATATCCTTCTCGGTCCGGCGCGCCGCAAACACCACACGCCGGCGCTCGCCCGGGTGGGCCGGAACGATTTCGCCGACATCAGGCGTCAACCCCTTGGATTTCAACGCATCGACGACCAGCTGGCGCTTGAAGGCGCGGTAGGGGCCGTCGGCCAGATGCTGCAGCGTGCAGCCGCCGCAGGTGCCGTTGACGCCATCCGGGCCGAAATGCCGGCAGGGCGGTTCCTGCCGGTCGGGCGAGGGCGCTGCGATCGACATGATCGTGCCATGGCTTTTGACGCGGGCGATCGCCACCATTTCCCCCGGCAGGGAAAAGGGCACGTAGACAGGCCCGCCGGCGTTGCTTGCGATGCCGTCGCCCTGGGCGCCGAGTTTCTCGATCGTGACGGTTTCGGTGCTCACGGTTTCAATCCTGCCAGAAGGTATTCCCGATTGCCGTCGCCGCCTGATATCGGGGAGGGGATGAGGCCGAGGCTTTTCCAGCCCATGTCCTCGGTGAACCAACGCTCCAGCTCCGACGCGACGGCCGGAGCAGACGAGAGGTCCTTCAAAAGCCCGCCCTTGCCGATCGCCTCGCGCCCGGCCTCGAACTGCGGCTTGACCAGCAGCACGCCGACGGCACCCGCCACGGCAAGATCGAGCGCCGGAGCCAGCGCCAGCTTCAGCGAGATGAAGGAGACATCGGAGACGATGAAGGTGGCGGGCTCGCCGATATCGTCGGCGGTCAGATGGCGGGCGTTGAGGCCTTCGCGGTTCGTCACCCGCGGGTCGGCCGAGATCCGCGGATGCATCTGCCCATGGCCGACATCAATTGCGGTGACATGCGCAGCACCGCGCTGCAGCAGCACCTCGGTGAAGCCGCCGGTGGAAGCGCCGATATCGAGACAGTGATGGCCGGACGGATCGAGTCGGAAATGGTCGAGAGCGGCGGCAAGCTTCAGGGCGGCGCGCGAGACGTAAGCCTGTGCCGGATCGTCGATCTCGATATCGGCATCGTCGTCGAAGAGCGCGCCGGCCTTGGTTACGACCTGGCCGCCGATCCTGACCGTGCCGCGCTGCACGGCGTCGCGCGCCCGCGAGCGGCTGGCAAAGAGGCCGCGGGAAACGAGAAGCTGGTCGAGGCGTTGGCTGTTCTGATCGGACATCGGCTGTGAATGACCGGCAAATCAGTCGGTTGCAAGCATTTTATTCCCAGCCGAGTGCAGGGCAATTCCTGAGATGCACAATTTAAGCAAATTTAAAGTCTGCCCGCATAGGGTCGGCACGATTGCAGCGGTTGGTCCAAACCGCTTGGTGCCATGAAGGCGCAGGCGTCTTCCGCCGATCATGTTTCCGATTCCAAATCTCTGCGGTTGCGCCTAGCGCGCGACCGTCTCTCGCCGCGTCGATTGTCGTCAGGAGAATTTGACCATGTCTGCTAAAAACATATCCCTGAACGGGAAGCTTGCGGCCACGTTCGCAGCCCTCATTCTGATCTTCATCTCCGTTTCGGCTTTCGTCTATTCCAAGGCGACGGCCTCTGCGGCCGCCTCCGCCGAGCAGGAAAAATCGGAGCTGCTCGTCAATCAGATCGATGATGCGCTGCAGGCGATGCTCGAGCAGGCGGTCAACCTGCGCGGCTTCATCCTCTTCCGCAGTGACAGCACCTATGGCGACGTCTTCGCCAATCGCGAGCGCATGCTGAAGGCGATCGCCGCCGCCAAGCAGACGGCATCAGGCGAGCCGCAGCTGGTCGAGATGATCGATAGCATGCAGAAGGCCGCCGACCTCTATTTCCATGAACTTGCCGAACCGCAGACCAAGGCGCGCAAGGAAACCGACATGCCGATCGAAGATGTCGTCAAGATCGGCGTCAACGCCACTAAGGGCCAGCTCGACGGTTTCCGCCAGGCGTCCGCCAAGATCAAGGCCACCGCCCGCGAAAAGTCGAATGCGCTCGCCGCGATCCGGGCCGATGCCAACAGCGATCTGGCGACGACACTGCTTGCTGGTGGCATTGTCGCCTCGCTTGCCGCCGCCCTTCTCGCCTGGCTGATGTCGCGCACCATCGTCCGCCCGGTCGTCGGCATGACCGCGGCCATGGATCGCCTCGCCGGCGGCCAGAACGATATTGAGGTCCCGGCTGTCGAGCGCGGCGACGAAATCGGCCGTATGGCGCAGTCCGTCCTCGTGTTCAGGCAGGCGGCGATCGAGAAGCTGCGCCTTGCCGGCGAGACCGACCGCATGCGTGATGACGCCGAGCGCCAGCGCCAGGCAGGCGACGAGCAGAAGGCGCGCGAGGAAGGCGAGCTCCGCCATGCCGTCGACGCCTTGGCCGGCGGCCTTGCCGGCCTTGCCGTCGGCGATGTCGCCGCCCGCATCCAGACGCCGTTCGCGCCGCAATATGACAGCCTGCGCAACGACTTCAACAATGCCGTCGAAAAGCTGCAGGCAGCACTCCAGTCGGTCGGCCACAACGCCTCGGCGATCAATGCCGGCGCCGGCGAGATCCGCTCGGCCGCCGACGATCTTGCCCACCGCACCGAGCAGCAGGCCGCCGCTGTCGAACAGACCGCAGCAGCACTCGAAGAGGTGACGACGACGGTGCGCGACAGCGCCAAGCGCGCCGAGGATGTCGGCAATCTCGTCGAGCGCACCCGCCTCGGCGCCGAAAAGTCGGGCGACGTCGTCCGCCGCGCCGTCTCCGCCATGCAGCAGATCGAAAAATCCTCCGGCGAAATCTCCAACATCATCGGCGTCATCGACGACATCGCCTTCCAGACCAACCTTTTGGCGCTGAATGCCGGCGTCGAGGCGGCCCGCGCCGGTGAGGCCGGCAAGGGCTTTGCCGTCGTCGCCCAGGAGGTGCGCGAGCTCGCCCAGCGTTCGGCCAAGGCGGCCAAGGAGATCAAGGATCTGATCACCACGTCGGGCACGCATGTGCAGACCGGCGTGTCGCTGGTCGGCGAGACCGGCAAGGCGCTCGAAGCGATCGTCGCCGAGGTGCAGGAGATCAACCGCAACGTCAACGCGATCGTCACCGCCACGCGCGAACAGTCGATCGGGCTGCAGGAGATCAACACCGCCGTCAACAACATGGATCAGGGCACGCAGCAGAATGCGGCCATGGTCGAGCAGCAGACCGCCGCAAGCCATGCGCTCGCCCAGGAAGCCAGCGCCCTGGACGAATTGCTGCGTCAGTTCAAGCTCGGCACCCAGCTTGCCGCTCCGGCCCAGAAGACTTCAGCCGCAACGCCGACCTCCCGCCCGGTCGCCTCTCCGGCCCGCGCCCTTGCCAGCAAGGTCAGCAAAGCCTTCGGCGGAAGACAGGCAACGGCAGCAGCTGCGGTGCAGGAAGACTGGACGGAGTTCTGAGAGGGCGCTCCTTCTCGGAAAGAGACGTCAAATGAAAAAGGCGGCGCAGCGGATGCGCCACGGCGCAGCGGATGCGCCGCCTTTTTAAATTGCGAATAAGATTACTGCTGGACCGTGCGGCCCCCTCATCCGCCCTACGGGCACCTTCTCCCCGAGGGGAGAAGAGGGAGTCGAGACGTCGCCGCAAATCTCTTCTCCCCAGAGGGGAGAAGGTGCCGTAGGGCGGATGAGGGGGCCACACGGCACCCTCACCAATCATTATCCAGCAACCCCAACCGCAATACTGCGCCCCAGCGCCCGGAACACCGTCGAAACAATCCCGGCGCGATCAAGCCCGGCATGGGCGTTCATCGCTTCCGGTTTCGCCTGTTCCATCCAGATATCGGGCATGACGAGCGAGCGGATCTTCAGGCCGTTGTCGAGCAGGCCTTCGCTCGAGAGATATTGCATCACCTGGCTGCCGAAGCCGCCGACGGAGCCTTCTTCGACGGTGATCAGCATCTCGTGGTGGCGGGCGAGTTGGCGGATGAGGTCGTGATCGAGCGGCTTGGCGAAGCGCGCATCGGCGACCGTCGTCGACAGGCCGGCGGCCTCGAGATCTTCGGCGGCAAGCAGACAGTCGGCAAGCCGGGTGCCGAAGGAAAGCAGCGCCACCTTGGTGCCTTCCTTGACGATGCGGCCCTTGCCGATCTGCAGGATTTCGCCGCGTGCAGGCATGTCGACACCGACGCCTTCGCCGCGCGGATAACGGAACGAGATCGGCCCGGCGTCATAGGCGACGGCCGTGCGCACCATATGCTTGAGTTCGGCCTCGTCGGCCGCCGCCATCACCACGAAGCCGGGCAGGGTGGTCAGGAAGGCGGTGTCGAAGGAGCCGGCATGGGTCGGGCCGTCGGCGCCGACGAAGCCGGCGCGGTCGATCGGAAAACGCACCGGCAGTCCCTGGATCGCCACGTCGTGCACGACCTGGTCATAGGCGCGCTGCAGGAAGGTGGAATAGAGCGCGGCGAACGGCTTGTAGCCTTCCGCAGCCAGGCCGGCGGCGAAGGTCACGGCATGCTGCTCGGCGATGCCGACATCGAAGCAGCGCGACGGAAAGGCGTCGGCGAGCTTGTCGAGGCCGGTCCCGTTCGGCATGGCGGCGGTGATCCCGACGATCTTGTCGTCGAGGGCGGCTTCCTGCACCAGCGCCTCGGCAAAGACGCTGGTATAGCTCGGCGCATTCGGCTTCACCCGCGCCTGGGCGCCGGTAATGACGTCGAACTTGTTGACGCCGTGATATTTGTCGGCGGCGGCTTCGGCCGGCGGATAGCCCTTGCCCTTCTGGGTGACGACGTGGATCAGCACCGGGCCGCGCGCATTGTCGCGCACATTGCGCAGCACCGGCAGCAGGTGATCGAAGGAATGCCCGTCGATCGGCCCGATATGATAGAAGCCCATCTCCTCGAACATGGTGCCGCCGGTGACGTAGCCGCGGGCATGCTCGACGGCGCGGGTGATCGCCCGGTCGATATTCTTGCCGAGATAGGCCGTCAGCTTCTTGCCGAAATCGCGGAAGCCCATATAGGTGCGCCCGGAGGCGAGGCGGGCGAGATAGGCGCTCATTGCGCCGGTCGGCGGCGCGATCGACATGTCGTTGTCGTTGAGGATGACGATGAGGCGGGCATCGAGGGCACCGGCATTGTTCAGCGCTTCATAGGCCATGCCGGCCGACATCGCGCCGTCGCCGATGACGGCGATGACGCGGCGGTCGGTCTTCTCGAGATCGGCGGCGATCGCCATGCCGAGGCCGGCCGAGATCGAGGTCGAGGAATGCGCCGCCCCGAAGGGATCATATTCGCTTTCGGCCCGGCGGGTGAAGCCGGAAAGCCCGTTTTCCTGGCGCAGTGTGCGGATGCGGTCGCGCCGGCCGGTGAGGATCTTGTGCGGATAGCACTGGTGGCCGACATCGAAGATCAGCCGGTCATTGGGCGTATCGAAGACGCTGTGGATGGCGATTGTCAGCTCGACCACGCCGAGACCGGCGCCGAGATGACCGCCGGTGCGCGACACCGCATCGATCATTTCGTCCCGGACCTCGCGGGCAAGCTGCGGCAGCTCGCGATCCTCGAGCTTGCGCAGGTCGGCGGGATAGACGACCTGGTCGAGCAGGGGGGTCTTCGGCAGTTGTGTCACGGGCGGGCGCTCTTTCTTGCTTTTCCTCGTTTCGCTTTATTCGATTAGATCGGGGCAAAACAAGTGCATTTCAGGAACCGAAGGTTTTCACCTTAGAGCATGGCGGAAAAAAGTGTGAGCGGTTTCGGAAGATATCACTTTCTATTTCTGTGAGTTGCATTCGCCTGATTTGCCCAGCCGAGCGAACGCGCGGCAAACCGGCGAGCAGCTTGAATATGACACGGAATGGTAGCACTGTTGCCGCACTGGCTGGGGGACAGATCATGGGAACGATTGTTGCAGCGCATGCCTATGTCAACAACGAGGTCGCCTATGTGGCCTGGGACATCGATGCCAAGATCGAGGGATGCCTCGGGTTCGAAGTCGTCCGCGTTTATCTCGACGAGCAGGAAAACGTGGCGAAAAAGCTTGATGGCAGCGAGGACCGTGTGACCTGCGCCGCCTGGGTCGCCTTCAAGGGACAGCGCAATCCGCACTGGCTGCCGCAAACCACCTCGCTCTGGCCGGTGCAGAAGTTCTCCTGGCGCGATCTGACGTTGCGCAAGCGGCGCAACGAAATGAAACGGCGGCCGGACGAGGTCCGCGTGCGCTATGAAATCCGCCCGCTCGGCGACCTGAAACCGGGCATGCAGGCCGCGCCCGATCCAACGCCTCAGACGGTCGAGATCAACAAGCGGGACGACAAGGGCAAGCCGATCGAGAAGAACGGCAGCTTTGAGAAAATCGCGGTCAAGGCCTATGAAGGGCCGCCGCGGCCGCTCGGTTATCTCGGGCCGGCCGTCGCCTCCAATCCTGTGCACGTGACGCGCAAGCGCGGCCAGTTCGAATCCAGCTTCACCAACGGCATCCTTGCCGCCCAATGGTTGCGCAACGTTCTGCTGGAAGACGGTGTCAAGCAGCCGAACGAGCTGATCGACATGATCTCCAATCCGGAAAACGGCATCCGCAAATATCTTGCCGGCGATGTCATCCCGATGCTCAGGGACTTCATGAATGCGCCCGGCCGCTTCCTTGTCGCCCTCTATGAGCTGGAGGACCTGGAACTGCTCGACCTGCTGCTTGCCAACAAGGACAAGCTGCGTATCATCCTCGCCAATACGGGAAAGGTCGGAGACGATTGGGATGTGCGCAATGCCCACGCACGCACGGCGCTGATCGAGGCCGGCGTCGAGATTCACCACCGCATGTTCAACAATTCGAGCCAGATCGGCCACAACAAGTTCGTCGTCCATATTCCGCCGGCCGGCGGCGATCGCAGCGTGTTCACCGGCAGCACCAACTGGACGGCCACCGGTCTTGCCGGTCAGTCCAACAATGCGCTGATCGTCAGGAACGATGCCGTCGCCGCGGCCTATGTTTCCTATTGGGAGCGGATGCTGGAAGATAATGCGACGCTGGAAGCGCCGGTCGAATTCGACGACGGCATGCCCGACAACCAGCAGAGCAAAGCATTCCGCCACTCGAACGAAACGCCTTCGCTCATCCCGACCGGCAATGGCGCTTCGATCGAAGCATGGTTTTCGCCGAACATGCAGAGCCGCAAGAAGGGCAAGGCGACGCCGCCGGACCTGCGCGAGGTCTACCGGCTGATGCGCCGTGCCGAGCACGCCGTGCTGTTCCTCGCCTTCTATCCCGGCCAGTCGGGCAGGGATTGCATCGTTGGCGAGGCGATCGATATCGGCCTCAAGGATCAGAAGCTGATCGTCACCGGCGCCGTTTCCAGCCCGCAGGCCATGCCCAATTACGTCGCCGGCAAGAAGAACGACCCCGACGATGAGGACGACGATGTCGACGCCGTCTCGCCCCATACGTTCGACGAGGCCAATGTCTCGATCGTCCGCGCCTCGCGCATCGACGACCGCCAGCTTTTGGCGGATTTCGGTGCGGAGGAGCTGACGGCCAAGAAAGTCGGCGCCATCATTCACGACAAGGTGCTGGTGATCGATCCCTTGTCGGAGGACTGCGTCGTCGTCCTCGGCAGCCACAATCTCGGCTTCAAGGCCTCTTACGCCAATGACGAGAACATGTTGATCGTCAAAGGCGACCGGGCGCTTGCCGAAGCCTATGCGGTGCATATCCTCGATGTCTACGATCATTACCGCTTCCGTGCCGTCGAGGCGGAGCTGAAGCGGCAGGGCAAGAAAGGCTGGTCGGGCTTTCTGAACGTCGACGACAGCTGGCAGGACGGCTACATCAATCGCACGAAGGGTGCGCTGACGCGCTATTTCGCGGCGGGCTGATGTTCGCACGTTGCCGGCGGCGCTGCATCGCCGCCGTCACCCTTCCGGCAGAGGCACGAATTCCTCCTCGTCGCCGGGAACGATATCGAAGCGGCCGGTGCGCCATTCCTCCTTGGCCTTTTCGATTCGTTCCTTCGACGAGGAGACGAAATTCCACCAGATATAGCGTTTCGAGTTCAGCGCCGCGCCCCCGAAGAGCATCAGGTGACAGCCGTCGCCGCCGGCTTCGAGCGTGATCGCATCGCCCGGTCGGAAGACCAGCAGTTGGTCGGCGGCGAAGCGGTCGCCCGCGATCACCACCTCGCCCGACAGCACATAGACGGCACGTTCCTCGTGGCCCGCGCCAAAGGGAAAGCGGGCGCCGGGCTGCAGGTCGAGATCGACATAGAGCGTATCGGAGAGCGTGCCGACCGGCGATGTCATGCCTTCGAACGAACCGATGACGACCCGGCCGCGCACCCCGGATGTTTCGATCACCGGCATTTCCAACTTTTCCGTATGGGCGAAGGAGGGATCGATCTCCTCCTTGTCGTCGGGCAGCGCCAGCCAAGTCTGCAGCCCCGACATCAGCAGCGGATGGCCGCGCAGATTGTCGGGCGTGCGCTCCGAATGGACGATGCCGCGGCCCGCCGTCATCAGGTTGATATCGCCGGGACGGATGACCTTTTCGGTGCCGAGGCTGTCGCGATGACGGATCTCGCCGTCGAAGAGATAGGTGACCGTCGACAGGCCGATGTGCGGATGCGGCTTGACGTCGAGCGCCTCGTTGGGCTTCAGGATCGCCGGTCCCATGCGGTCGAAGAAGATGAACGGCCCGACCAGCCGCCGCTGCCGCGTCGGCAGCGCGCGCCGCACCTGGAAGCCGCCGATATCGCTAGTGCGGGGAATGATCAGGTTCTCGATCGCATCACAGGCAAAGGCATCGCCGGGCAGGGGGTCTTTACCGGGAAAGAAGGACATGACGGGTCTCCGCTTGTAAGGACGTCGGCCATAGATAGAGACTCACACCTCGCGCGTCCAATCGAGATGGGCTTGCGCTCAGATGGCGGTGAAGCCGTTGTCGACGAAGAGATGGGCGCCATTGACGAAGTTCGACTCGTCGCTGGCGAGATAAAGTGCGGCCCGCGCCACATCCTCCGGCTCGCCGATTCGCCCCTGCTGCGCGGCGATGGCGGCATCCGAGACATCGACGCCGAGCGCCTGCAGGTCGGCCACCTCGCGCAGACCGTGCGGCGTGCGGATGAAGCCGGGGCAGACGGCATTGCAGCGGATGTTGCGGTCGCGGAATTCCACCGCAATTGCCCGGGCAAACATGTGCACGGCGCCCTTGGTGGTGTCGTAAAGCACTTCCATCGGTGTGGCGGCGACCGCCGAGATCGACGATGTGCAGACGATCGAGCCGCCGCCCGCGGCAATCATCTTCGGCAGCACCGCCTTGGTCATCAGGAACATCGAGCGCACATTGACGGCGTGCAGCCAGTCCCATTCCTGCAGCGTCGTTTCCAGGAAGGGTTTGATGACGATCGTGCCGGCATGGTTGAAGAGCACGGTGACGGCGCCGTAGCGTTCCTCGACGCCGGCGACGGCTGTTTTGACAGCGGCTTCATCTGAGACATCGGCCGTCCAGCAATCGGCCTCGCCGCCGGCATCGCGGATCGCCTTGACCGTCTCGGCCGCCGCGTCGCCATTGCGGTCGACAATCGCAACGCGCGCGCCTTCGGCAGCAAACAGCTTCGAGGCAGCGCCGCCCATGCCGGTGGCGCCGCCCGAAATGATGGCGACCTTGCCCTTCAATCTGTCCGTCATTTGTCCGTCCCCTCATGGTTCTGGGGGATCATAGATCGGTCGCAAGCCGATCTACAAGCGCCTTCGAAAGGCTGCTTCGACCCGCTCAGGCGCCGTCCAGCGGCTCGACGCCCTGCGGCTTGCCGGCGCGGTCGAGCCGGATCTTCTCGATGCGGTTTTCGGCGGCCGAAAGCAGTGTCTCGCAATGTTTCTTCAGTGCTTCGCCGCGCTCGTAGATCTCGATCGATTCATCCAGCGCCACGTCGCCACGTTCCAGCCGGGCGACGATGCTTTCGAGTTCGGCGACCGCCTTTTCGAAGGAAAGGCCCGATACCTCAGGCTTGGCGCTGTCAGTCATTCTCAACCCTTCATCATTCGCAGAATATGCATGCCCGCCGATTCGGCGAGGCCTTCGAGATCATAGCCGCCTTCGAGCAGGCTGACGACCCGGTTCTTGGCGTGCCGGTCGGCCAGTTCCAGGACGCGGCCGGTCGCCCAGTCGAAATCCTCGCCCGTCAGGTTGATCTGCGCCAGCGGATCGCGGTGATGGGCGTCGAAGCCGGCCGAGATGATGATGAGATCCGGCCGGAAATCGTCGAGCGCCGGCAGCACGCGCGATTTGAACGCCTCGCGGAAATGGTCGCTGCCGACATTCGGCGAAAGCGGCGCGTTGACGATGGTATTGTGCTTGCCCTTCTCCTCCTTGGCGCCGCTGCCGGGATAGAGCGGCATCTGATGCGTCGAGCAGAACAGCACCGAGGGGTCGTCCCAGAAGATATCCTGGGTGCCGTTGCCGTGATGGACGTCCCAATCGACGATGGCGACGCGCTCGGCGCCATGCCGCTTCTGCGCATGGCGGGCGGCGATCGCGGCATTGTTGAAGAAGCAGAAGCCCATCGCCGTCGACTTTTCGGCATGGTGCCCGGGCGGCCGCGCGGCGACGAAGACATTGTCGGCGGCACCGGAAAAGACGTCGTCCACCGCCGCCATCGCCCCGCCGACGCCTGTCAGCGCCGCCTGCAGGCTTTTGACGCTCGCATAAGTATCGGCTTCGAGCTGGTTGATCCGGTCCTCTTCCTCGGGGATCTCCCGCATCACGGCGGTCAGATGCTCCTCCGGATGCGCGAGCAGCACCGCATCCTCGCTCGCCTCAGGCGCCTGCCGACGCTCCAGCCGTTCGAAATTCGGATGTTCCAGCGCGACATTGATGGCCCGGATCCGGTCCGATCGCTCAGGGTGTCCGGCGGGCGTCACATGTTCCAGGAAGATCGGGTGTTCATAAAGACGGGTGCTCATGGAGGCACTCTATCGGCCGCTTCTGTCATGATCCACAGCAGATGGGGCATTGCCCGCCGATTTCAACAAGTGCTCCCGCGGCACCATCTCGCCGCCGGTGGCATTATAAATTCCTGTCATCTCAGCCGTTTACTTCGAAAAACCCCGTGCTACTGTCGTTAACGGGGAATTTTGCAGGCAGAGTTGTTGATGAGTCAGTCGAAACGCCCGGGTGTGACGGAAATACATGTACCGTTTCGCGATGTCGATATGAACGGCCGGATGTTCCTGGCTTCCTATATTTCCTATGCCGAATCCGTCATTGCGAGCTTCTGGTCGGCTCGGCCCGAGGTCGAGGACGAACCGGTCTATAACGCCAGCAAGATTACCTGCGTTCTCCACCGCCCGCTGCATTACGACGAGCCGGCCCTTTTTACCGCCGCCGTCGACAAGATCGGCGTGCGTTCCATCGGCTTCCTCGTTTCGATCGACACCGGCGAGGAGCGCGCCGCCGAGGTGGAAATCATCTGGCAGGCCCGCAGCGGCGAGGATCAGCAGCCGGCCTCGCTGCCGGAGGAAACGCGCGATTGGCTTTATGGGTTTTTGGATTAGGTCACTCTATCTCGTCGCCATGCTTGCGACCAGATCGCTGAACCTCTCTCCCTGAATGCCGACATGCGTCCGCAGCAGGCGGCGGGCCTCGTCGCCGTCTCCTGTAAAGATCGCATCGACGATGGCGCAATGTTCTAAGAAGGAGGTCGACAGGCGGTTGCGCACGCGCAGCTGCAGACGCCGATAGGGCCGCAGGCGCCGATGCAACTGCGCGCATTGCTCCTGCAGGAAATCGCTGCGACTTGCGGCGTAGATGGCCTTATGGAATTCCTCATTGTCGTAATAATAGGCATCGCTGTCACCGGCGGCGGCGGATTGTTCGCAGCGGCTGTGGGTGGCGGTGATCGCTTCGCGGGAGGCCTTGTCCAGCCGGCGGGCGGCGAGCGAGCCCGCCAGGCCCTCGAGCTCGGCCATGACCTCGAACATCTCGTAGATCCGGTGCGGTCCCGGATCGATCACGACCGCACCCCGGCGCGGACGGATTTCGATCAGCCCGATGGCGTCAAGCTGCATCAGCGCTTCGCGCACCGGCGTTCGCGACACGCCGAACCGGTTGGCAAGCACGGTTTCGTCAAGCCGTTCGCCGGGGGCGAATTCGTAGGAAAGTATCGCATTTTCAATCTCATCCCGAAGCCACCGGCCGACATTCTCGGACATTTGTCTCACATCCTTCATACATAAACGCCATTCTTGTATACACAAATGTTGACCTCGTGTACGAAGGATGACAATCTACATACTACCGGCGAAGCCCGGCGTTGGGAAGCGATGTCCGATGGCTACATCGGGCGGCGTCTTCGAAAGAGAGGAGAATGGCATGCCCGAGGCGTCTTTCTTCACCGACATGCTGCAAAGCATCACGGATCACGGTCGCCAGCTTTTGTTTTCCGGCTCACGCAACACGCAGGCCGCCGCCAAAGCCGATCTTCAGACCCTCTGTGAAATGCTCCTGTCGAGCCGGGGTGAAGCATCTGGCATAGCCCTTGCTGCCGAAATACTCGATCGCTGGGGCGCGCTCGAGAGCGAGGATGCGCAGAAATTCTTTCATATGCTTGATAGGAAATTCGGGCCTGATGCAAGCAAGCTCGACCAAGCGATTGAAAATTACCGTACGGACAAGAGCTCCGCCGCGGTCATTGCGCTCCATCAGGCAGCCGAGCCGCGGCGCCAGGAGCTGCTGCGCCGGTTGAACCATGCGCCGAACGGCACCGCCAGGCTGGTGCGGATGCGTCAGCAGCTGCTGGCTTCCGAAAACCGATCCGAAGCCTATCACGCGCTGGACGCCGACTTCACGCACCTGTTCGGCTCCTGGTTCAATCGCGGCTTTCTGACGCTGCGACCCATCGATTGGTCGACGCCGGCGTATATCCTCGAAAAGATCATCGAATACGAGGCCGTGCACGAGATTGCCGGCTGGGAGGAGTTGCGCCGTCGCTTAGCGCCGGCCGACCGTCGATGCTTTGCCTTTTTCCACCCGCGGCTGGCCGACGAGCCGCTCGTCTTCGTTGAAGTGGCGCTCACCCGCTCCGTGCCGAAGGCGATCGCAGATGTTCTCGATGAGGGGCGGGAGCAGATCAACGCCGACGAGGCGACGACCGCTGTCTTCTATTCGATTTCCAACTGCCAGGACGGCCTGCGCGGCATCTCCTTCGGCAATTTCCTGATCAAGCAGGTGGTGGAAGATCTGCGCAAGGACCTGCCGGGCCTCAAGAACTTCGTCACGCTGTCGCCTGTCCCGGGCTTTGCCCGTTGGCTTGCCAAGCTGCGCGCCGCGACCGGCGATCGGTCTCTATCCGAAGCGGCGTTGAAAACGCTGACCTTGCTTGACGATCCGGACTGGCCCGACAACGAGAGCAGCGCGGCCGATGTGGAGCGCGTGCTACTGCCGCTTGCTGCGCGCTACTTCCTGACAGAACGCACGCCGGAGGGCCGCCCGGTCGATCCCGTCGCCCGCTTCCATCTCGGCAATGGCGCCCGGCTTGAAAGAGTGAATTTCCTCGGCGATCGCTCGCCGAAGGCGATGCAGCAGGCGCACGGTCTGATGGTCAACTATCTCTACAAGCTCGACGACATCGTGGCCAACCACGAGGCCTTGGCGCAGCGCGGCGAGGTGATCACCTCGCCTGCGGTCAAAAGCCTGCTCAACCAGAACGACGAAGGCCGCCGCGGCGGCAATGGCCAACAAGGCTCTCGAGCCTTCGCACAGATCATGAATTCAACGCTTGGAGGGCGAAAGTGAGCAACCATCTTTTCGACGCCATGCGGGCGGCTGCGCCCGCTGACGCACCGTTCATGCGGACCGGCAGCGGGCAGACATGGAGCTATGGCGACGCCTTCGCTCTTTCCGGCCGCATTGCCGGCGCGTTGGACACGCTCGGCATTCGCCCCGGCGACCGGGTTGCGGTGCAGGTCGAGAAAAGCGCCGAGGCATTGATCCTCTATCTCGCCTGTCTGCGCAGCGGCGCCGTCTATCTGCCGCTCAACACCGCCTATACGCTGGCCGAGCTCGATTATTTCATCGGCGATGCGGAGCCGCGTCTGGTCGTCGTTGCCTCGGCTGCTCGCGAAGGCGTCGCGACGATCGCCCAGCGTCACGGCGCAATCGTCGAAACGCTCGATGCCGACGGCAGCGGCTCGTTGCTCGATCTGGCGCGCGACGAGCCGGCCGATTTCGTCGACGCGTCGCGCTCCGCCGACGATCTGGCCGCGATCCTCTACACCTCGGGAACGACGGGACGCTCCAAGGGGGCGATGCTCACCCATGGCAACCTGCTGTCGAACGCCCTGACCTTGCGGGACTATTGGCGCGTCACCGCCGGCGACCGGCTGATCCACGCCTTGCCGATCTTCCATACGCATGGGCTGTTCGTCGCCACCAACGTCACGCTGCTTGCCGGCGCCTCGATGGTCCTGCTGTCGAAGTTCGACGCCGACGAGGTCGTTTCACTGATGCCTGAGGCAACGATGCTGATGGGCGTTCCGACTTTCTACGTGCGTCTCCTGCAAAGCCCGCGCTTCGGCAAGGAGGCGGCAGCCAACATCCGCCTGTTTATCTCAGGTTCGGCGCCGCTGCTTGCCGAAACGCATACCGAGTTCGAGGCCCGGACCGGCCACGCGATCCTCGAGCGCTACGGCATGACGGAAACCAATATGAACACCTCCAACCCTTACGACGGCAAACGCATTGCCGGAACGGTCGGCCTTCCGCTGCCTGGGGTGACGGTGCGCGTCACCGACCCCGCCACCGGGCTCGTGCTGCCGCCGGAACAAACCGGCATGATCGAGATCAAGGGGCCGAACGTCTTCAAGGGTTATTGGCGCATGCCGGAAAAGACCGCGGCCGAATTCACCGGCGACGGCTTCTTCATCAGCGGCGATCTCGGCAAGATCGACAGCGACGGCTATGTGCATATTGTCGGCCGCGGCAAGGACCTGGTGATCTCGGGTGGCTACAACATCTATCCGAAAGAGGTCGAGAGCGAGATCGACCGGATCGAGGGCGTGGTCGAGAGCGCCGTGATCGGCGTGCCGCATCCCGATTTCGGAGAAGGCGTGACGGCCGTCGTGGTGCGCAAGCCCGGCGCCGTACTGGACGAAAAGACCATTGTCGGCGCCCTGCAGGATCGTCTCGCCCGCTACAAACAGCCAAAACGCATCATCTTCACCGAGGACCTGCCGCGCAACACGATGGGCAAGGTTCAGAAGAACATCCTGCGGCAGCAATACGCCGATCTTTACACCAGGACGTAAGGCGACTGCCCTCTGGGAGGAGGGCGCGTCGGTATCCGCATCAACATCGCAAACAGCAACCACGGCGCTGGAGGCGTCGGAGGGAGGGGAATCATGGGTATTGAAATACTGGCCATAGGCCTGCTCATCGCTATGTTCATCGTTGCGACGATCCAGCCGATCAACATGGGCGCGCTCGCCTTTGCCGGCGCCTTCGTGCTCGGCTCCATGACCATCGGCATGAAAACCACCGATATTTTTGCCGGCTTTCCGAGCGATCTGTTCCTGACGCTCGTCGCCGTCACCTACCTCTTCGCCATCGCGCAGATCAACGGCACCATCGATTGGCTCGTCGAATGCGCCGTCCGCCTGGTGCGCGGACGCATCGGCTTGATCCCCTGGGTGATGTTCCTCGTCGCCGCCGTCATAACCGGTTTCGGGGCGCTTGGGCCTGCCGCCGTCGCCATTCTCGCGCCCGTCGCATTGAGCTTTGCCATCCAGTACCGCATTCACCCGGTCATGATGGGGCTGATGGTGATCCACGGCGCCCAGGCGGGCGGCTTTTCGCCGATCAGCATCTATGGCAGCATCACCAATCAGATCGTCGCCAAGGCCGGCCTGCCTTTCGCGCCGACCTCGCTGTTTCTCTCGAGCTTCTTCTTCAACTTCGCGATCGCGGTGCTGGTCTTTTTCGCCTTCGGCGGCGCAAAAGTCATGAAGCACGCGCCGGCAACATCACCTGGCCCCTTGCCCGAACTGCATCCCGAGGGCGTGTCGGCGTCGATCAGGGGCCACGGCGGCACGCCGGCAAAGCCGATCCGGGAGCATGCCTACGGCACTGCGGCCGATACCGCTGCGACACTGCGTCTGAACAATGAGAGAATTACGACCCTGATCGGCCTGACGGCGCTCGGCATCGGCGCCCTGGTTTTCAAGTTCAATGTCGGCCTCGTCGCCATGACCGTCGCCGTCGCCCTGGCGCTCTTGTCCCCGAAGACGCAGAAGGCGGCAATCGACAAGGTCAGCTGGTCGACCGTGCTGCTGATAGCAGGCATCATCACCTATGTCGGCGTCATGGAGAAGGCGGGTACCGTCGATTACGTGGCGAACGGCATATCCAGCCTCGGCATGCCGCTGCTGGTGGCGCTTCTGCTTTGCTTCACCGGTGCCATCGTTTCGGCTTTTGCGTCCTCGACCGCGCTGCTCGGCGCAATCATCCCGCTGGCCGTCCCGTTCCTCATGCAGGGCCATGTCAGCGCCATCGGCGTCGTCGCCGCCATCGCGATCTCGACGACGATCGTCGATACCAGCCCATTTTCCACCAACGGTGCGCTTGTGGTCGCCAATGCGCCGGATGAAAGGCGCGAGCAGGTCCTCAAGCAGTTGCTGGTCTACAGCGCGCTGATCGCCATCATCGGCCCGATCGTCGCCTGGCTTGTGTTCGTCGTGCCGGGGCTGGTGTGACGAGGAGCCTGTGAACCTCTCCCTTCGGCCGTGGGCCATCGCCCGCGGCCTTTCCTTAAGGGAAGTGGCGATGGCCGACGATATCAGCTACGAGACCCTCAGAACGCACCTGAGAAACATCTATGCCAAGCTCGGGGTCAATTCCCGGGTCCGCCTGGTGTCGCTGCTGATGCGGTGAATACTCGAGGCGCAATCCCGGTCTTCATCGGTGTGCGGGAGCCAGGCTCAATATTCCGAACCGCTGCTGTTGTTCAGATCGTGACGTTCCGTCCCCTTTAGCGGCGGATTGAAGATGCTGACCAGGATGAGATCCTCGTCCTTGCCACCCCGCAAATAATGGCGATCATGTTGGTCGAGAACGTAGATGTCGCCGACGCGGATGGGAAAGACATTGCCGTCCATATCCTCGACCTCGCCTTCTCCCTGAATGCAATAGCAGGCTTCCAGATGGTTGCGGTACTGCAGCAGCGCTTGCGTGTTGGCGCGAACGACAGTGTGGCAGACCGTAAACCCCATCCCGTCATCCCGCGTCAGCAGACGATGGCTCGTGCCATTGCCCCAATCGACGAAACGCTCGGTCAGCTCCACGTCTTTCAGGCTTCTCACAAACATGTTCTTCTCCTCGAAAATGACGGAGATGGCTCGATCTCCATGATCCATTAGGCCCTGAAATCCACGCTTGCTTCAAATGATCTAAATTGCGAAAACTGTTAGAATAATTTACATGTTTCTCCCGGACTTGAAGTGAGTGAAGGAGCCGATCCCGGCTCTCATGTGAGGAATTCGAACATATGCAGCTGCCGCCGCTCAACGCATTGAGGGCCTTCGAAGCGACAGCCCGGCTGATGAGCCTGTCAAAAGCCGGAGACGAGCTGCATGTGACCCACGCCGCGATCAGCCACCAAATCAAACATCTGGAGACGTGGCTGGGGCGCAAGCTGCTGCAGAAATCCGGACGCGGCGTTGCGCTAACGCCAGCGGGTGCCGAATATTATCTGGCCGTCTCCGGCTCATTGGCAGCCATCGCCCACGCAACGGGCAATATGCGCCGAGACCACAATATGCGCTCGATCACCGTCGGCTGCATTCCTTCAATCGCGTCGCGCTGGCTGGTTCCCGCGCTTCCGTCTTTCCGGGAGAGTGATCCCGATCTTGACGTCAGGATCGTCTATGCAAGAGCGGAAGAACGCTTCGATGACGAAAGCCTGGATGTTCTCATCACCATGGGGGAAGATCTGTCGGGAGGGCGGGAGAGCCGGCTGTTATTCTCCCGGCGCAACCAGCCGGTGGCGAGCGTCCATTATCTGGCAAAGCGGAATTGGACTATCGAGAACGTTCCCTTTGCCACGGCCGACCTCCTGCATGACGAATCCATGGACGGCTGGAGAGAATGGTTCCGCAAGGCCGAGATAAAGCCGGCCGCGCCGATCCGCGGGCCGATCTTTCAGGACTTCAACATTCTTGCCACGGCAGTGATCGCCGGTCATGGGATCGCTCTATGTCCTGTCGAGGTGTTTCGGCGAGAGATCGAACGCGGCGACCTCGTCGTGCTTTCGGATATCTCGACGGCCGAGACCCAGGGATATTACCTGATCACCAACTCCTCGGCGAAGAAGCCGGTGCGTCGTTTCGCGGAATGGTTCATGAAGGAATGCCAAGCCGTTGGACTGCGGTAGAACCGTGCGGAGATCGACGCTGAAGGGCGAAATGCTCGGGAGGAGCGATCGGCACAAACGCGGATCAAGGTGCGCGCTTGTTCGAAACGGCCGTTGATGTTAGGAAAAGTGCATGGACAATACCGTGATCAGCACTTTCGTGATGATGATGCCGCGCTCATAGCGTGGCGGGTTTCGTGCGTCCATAAAGCACCAGCGACCGCCCTCGAGGCGGTCTTTTCATGGGTCGATCCGTCTCGCCGGCAAAACTCCGGAAGGCCGAACGGCGGCCGCTGTCCGTCTTGGCGCCTGCCTGGCGGAACAGGTCTACGGCCTCGCCATCATTGCCCGTTGCCTCCTGCCGTTCCTGCCGGGCTCGGCCGCAGCGCTGCATGCCAGGCTCGGAATACCGTCTCCTCGCCTCTATCGGGATCCGCTGATCGTGGATGGGGTCAAAGCCGCCCCGCAAGCCGTCCTCTTTCCCCGAAGAACGGCCGCGTGACGGCCGCAGTCCAGACAAATTACTCTGCGCTGTAACTTCGGCAGCGCAGAGCGAGGGGCCTCAAGTGACAAGGAGAGGTTTTCCAGCATGTCATGAAACTTTCATATTGAGGCCATTGCGAAAACCGAAGAATAATCTACAATTTTGGTCGGGAAACACGATTTCCTGAAGCAAACGAAAGGAAACTGATTGGATTCTTATCTTCTGACGACCATGCTCGTCGCTGGTGTCCTGGCCTTTGCCCTCACGGCGGTAAGAGCGGGGACAACCACCCAGACCACCGCAAACACCAGGCGCAGTCCGGATTCAGGTGGCGATGGTGGAATTGGGATCGAGGTCTCTGATGACGGGGGCTGCGATGGCGGGGACGGAGGTGGCGGGGACGGAGGTGGCGGGGACTAGATCAAACGGAAATCGATAGAATGCCCGACCGCCTCAAGGCGGTTTTTTGTTGCCCGAACAACACTTCATACAAGCCCGGAATCTCAGACCCGCGCGGGGATTGCAGAACTGATCTGACGGGCTGATAGACGAGCGAATCCGGCACGCAATTCAATTTTGGGGTCGTCGCAGCAAACATGTGCCCTATCTCAGTCGGGTCGGCGCTGGGGCGAAGGTGTTGGAGACAATCAATATGGCAAAGTCTGCGGCTGGAAGCCCGTATATTTACGGGATCGACGCACTGCGATTTGTATGCGCGCTCATGGTGACCGTATTTCATCTCGGATTTGCTTCCTGGGCTTCGCCCTTATATCTCCGACCGTATCCAATGCCCGAGATCGAGAACATCGCCCAACCCGGCTGGGTTGGCGTCGAATTGTTCTTCGTCATATCGGGCTTCGTCATCGTCAACTCCGCCGCTTCCGCCAGCGCCATGTCCTTTCTCAAAGGGCGCATTCTGCGGCTCTATCCGGCGGTATGGATCTGTGCATCGCTGACGCTGATCATCATCGCGACGCAAGACGTCAACAGGCGCGTCCTCTGGAATTATCTGCGCTCGATCACGCTCTATCCCGGCGGGCCATGGATAGATGGCCAATATTGGACGCTGGCATGCGAGATCTGTTTCTATGCCATCGTCTTCATCATGTGCGCGACGCGGCAAAAGACGAGGATGCCTGCCCTGGCGCTCGGCCTGTCGTTGGCCAGCACGGCATTCATTGCGCTGTTATACGCCTTTCCCGATGCAGCCATCCCGGCCATATTCACCGAGACCGCCTGGCGGGCCATTCCCTTCTATTATGGCTGCCAATTCGCTGTTGGCATCTACATATGGCTGTTGTCTCAGGGTCGGATGAACCGAATTTCCTGGCTGGGTTTCCTCTGCGCCCTGGCGACGGGGACTGTTCAGATCTACATGGCAGGCGAGAACACCAGCGACCGTACGCTCGCCGCAGCGGGCCATTTCTTCTCGTCGTTTCCCGCAATCGCAATCTGGGCGGCGGGGCTGGCGTCGATCGTTGCAAGCGTCGGATACAGCAAGCGGATCAGTCACCTGCCGGCCTCCTTCCTTCAATCGGTGAAGACCCTCGGCTCGATGACCTATCCGCTCTATCTCCTGCATTTCTCCATCGGCGTCCAGCTTCTCGACTGGTTGACTGCTCTGGGATTGGCGCCGCTCCTGGCGCTGGTTTTCGCCGTCGCGCTCGTCTGCGCAATGTCGCTTGCGGTGTGCAAATGGGGAGAGCCGCCGATCCGCAGGATCTTGCGAGGGTTCCTCGACCGGCTTGGTCAGCGCGCTGCCGGATTTCAGGCGAAGGAGTCTCGGGCTTAGGGGGGAATCGAGGAGAAGGTAGGCCGGAGGCGTAATGACGTCCGATTTCCCCGTCTCGGTTCTTGCCTTGAAGTTTACCCCACTCTCCGTCCTGCTCGGGCACCCGAGCATCCATGTGGCCTCTTGCCGCACGGGGAGATTCCAGGCTCAAGGCCTGGAATGACCGAGGTTGAGGAGATCGAGCGGCAGGGGGACCCTCCACTCAAGGCCCCTGCCGCAGAGCTCACTCCACTCTTGCTCGTGCTCGGGCTTGGCACGCGCATCCACGCGACTTCCTTCAACGCAGAATGGCCGCCTTGGCGCGGAAGGCGGCCATTGTCGGTATGCTCAGCAAGTCGGCCGTTACGCGCTCAAGCGCGCGCCGGCAGCAGGGGATAGCCGACCATGACGGCGCGGCCGAGAAGGGCAGCGACGACGGCCTTGATCACATCGCCCGGAATGAAGGCCATCGAGCCGACGAAGGCTTTCGTGAAGCCGAGGCCTGCGACCGTTGCGAGATAGGTGATGCCGAAGGCGTAGAGCACGACGATGCCGCCGATCATTGCGGCGAGGAAGAAGCTCACCGTCTGCACCAGACCGGACTGCCCGTGGTTGACCAGCCGCTCGCTGAGATAGCCGGTGACGAAGGCGCCGAAGATCCAGCCGACGAGGAAGCCTGCTGTCGGCGAGGCGAAGATCGCCAGGCCGCCGCGGCCGCCGGAAAGCACCGGCAGGCCGATCGCGACCAAGAGCAGCACGATCAGCACGGCGATCGCGCCGCGCCGGGCGCCGAGCACGACGCCGGCCATCATGACGCCGAGCGACTGGGCGGTGATCGGCACCGGAATGAAGCCGAGCGAAATCGGCGGCAGCAGGCCGAGCGCCACGATGATCGCGGCAAAGAGGGCGGTAAGGACGAGGTCGCGAGTGCTCATCATGAACTCCGTATTAAGAAATCGTTAACTTCCATGCCGCCGAATGCGGCGCGCGTCAATCGCAGCGGCGACATTATCCGCGTCCTTCAGCGTCAGAATGATCAGCGGCGCAAGCAGGCTCGTCGGCCGGACCTTCAGCCCGCGAGCTTTGTGCGCCTCGCGGATCGCCTGATAGCGGTTGACGATCTCTGGAACGAAACGCAGCACCAGGCCGAGCGCGAGGCCGATATCGTCGGCCTGAACCCGGCCGGTGCGTTCGAGCGGGCGGGCGAGCGCCGTCACCTCGTCGATGAACTCGGTAATGGTCGTCGTCGCCGTCACGCTGGCGGCGAGAAGCATCAGCGCCGTCAGCCGCAGCACCGGCACGAGTGCCGCCTGCCAAGGGTTGAAGATGAGGTTGAAGAGGGCGACAACCGCAATCGTCAGGAAGATCGGCCGCAGCCGTAGCAACGCCTCGCCGATCGGCAGGCCGACCGTACCGTAGAGAACCGCCGCCACCAGCACGGCACCCGAGAGCAGAAGCAGATTGTGGCTGATAAACAGCAGGATGGCGAAGGCCGTCAGCGACAGGAGCTTTGCCCGCGGCGAGAGCCGGTGCATGCGGCTGTTGCCTTCGACGTAGAGCGATTGCATCAGGCGGCGATCTCCCTGTAGCGGGCGATGGCTTCGGCCGCCGGCTCATCGGCGGCGAGCCGACCCTCGTGAAACACGAGCACCCGCTCGAAACCGGCGATCAGCTCGAGGTCGTGGGTGATGACGATGGCGCTTTCCGGCAGTCCGGCGATGATCCTCTCGACCAGCGCCCGGTTTTTGAGGTCGAGCTGGTTGGTCGGCTCGTCGAGGATGAGAATGCCCGGGCCGGTCGCCAGCACCGAGCAGAGCGCGGCCACCTGCAGCTCCCCGCCGGAAAGCTCGTGCGCCCGGCGATCGGCCAGCGCCTCGGCGCCGAAGCGGGCGAGCACGCCCTCGACCCTTGCCTCGATCTCCGCCTTGCTGAGGCCGCGCCGCTTCAGCCCGAAGGCAATGTCGTCCTTGACGATCGGCAGGATGATCTGATTCTGCGGCGACTGAAAGATGAAGCCGACATCGGTGACAGCAGTCTTCTCGTCGGCCGTATCGCGGCCATTGACGATGACGCGGCCGGTGGTCGGCTTGGTCAGCCCGTTGATCAGCCGCGCAAAGGTGGTCTTGCCCGAGCCGTTCAGCCCGATGACGCCGATCCGTTTGCCGGTGATGGCGAGCGTCAGCGGCTCCAGCGCCACCCGCGCTCCGAAACTGACACCCGCACTTTCGAATTGAATGTTCAAACCAACTACCTTGCATTCGGTGACGTGACACAGGAGGTCAACATCATGCGACGCTTGAGCGCCTTATAGTGGGGAGATTTGCGAAACAGCCCCTCATCCGGCTGCCGCCACCTTCTCCCCGTAAACGGCGCGAAGGGGATATGCCGCGACCTCTCCGTCCCCAGTTGCCTCTCATGGGCACGTCCCCTTTCCCCGTCAGAACGGGGAGAGGGCTAGGGTGAGGGGCAGAAATCGGCGCCAACCTGACAGCGCTCCTTCTATACGGTCGACCCTCCTCGGTGAAAGAGCAAATCTCGCTGTCGATATCGGGTGGCTAGGAAGATTTTCCGGATTATGATGTGGCCATGACGAATCTGCTGTCCAATTCCGATGCGCGCCGCGTCTTTCTTGCCAAGCAGGGCCTCAGCGCCCCACCGAACCGCGCCTTGACCAGGGCCGGCCTGCTGCAGTTGATCCACGATCTCGGCTTCGTCCAGGTGGACAGTATCCAGACGGTGGAGCGGGCGCATCATCAGATCCTGTTTTCCCGCAACCAGACCTATCGGCGCGAGCATCTGAAGGCACTGCTCGAAAAGGAACGTGCGCTGTTCGAGCACTGGACGCACGACGCCTCGATCCTGCCCAGCGCCTTCTTCGTCTATTGGAAGCACAAGTTCCGCCACCAGGAAAAAGTCCTCGTCGAGCGCTGGCGCAAATGGCGCGGCGAGGGTTTCGAGGCGGCTTTCGAGGAGACCTATGAGCGTGTGCGGCGCGATGGCGCGATGCTGGCGCGCGACGTCAAGGCCGATGGTCATGTTTCCGGCGGCTGGTGGAACTGGCATCCGAACAAGACGGCGCTCGAATATTTCTGGCACACCGGCAAGTTCGCCATCGCCGGCCGCTCGAATTTCCAGAAGATCTATGATCTGACCGAGCGCGTCATCCCGGCCGAATTCCGCGAGCCGGAGGTCAGCCGCGAAGACTTTGTCGATTGGGCCTGCCGCAGCGCGCTTGCCCGCCTCGGTTTTGCCACCCACGGCGAGATCGCAGCCTTCTGGAACCTTGTGTCGCCCGACGAGGCCAAGGCCTGGGTATCAGCCCATCGCGACGAGCTGAGCGAAGTGCTGATCGAACCGGCGCTTGACGGCAAGGCACGGCCATCCTGGGCCTTTGCCGACTTTCTCTCGACGCTCGACAGCCATCCCGATGCTCCGCCGCGCATCCGCGTGCTCAGCCCCTTCGACCCGATGATCCGCGACCGCAACCGCACCGAACGCCTGTTCGGCTTCTTCTACCGCATCGAGGTCTTCGTGCCCGAAGCCAAGCGCGAATATGGCTATTACGTCTTCCCGCTGCTCGAAGGCGACCGCCTGATCGGCCGCATCGACATGAAGGCCGACCGGAAGAAATCGACGCTCGACGTCAGGCGGCTGTGGCTGGAACCGGGCGTCAAGCCGTCGGCAGGAAGGCTGGAGAAGCTGGAAGCGGAACTGGAGCGGGTGGCGCGGTTTGCCGGGGTGGAGAAGGTGGTGTTGCTGGAGGGGTGGAGAGGGTAAGCGAATTATCCGCTGCCCGTTACCGCGCTCTCGCAAGCGAGGCCGTAATAAGTGCCGGCCGAATGTAACGCCAGCAGCGGTATGTCTCTGTACGCGGCCGGCGAGATTGGCAAGAACGCCAACCACGCTCTCCCTCATCCCAGGCCTTGAGTCTGGGATCCATGCGGCTGCTGCTACGTATCGGGGGTTGATGCTCGGCTCAAGGCCCAGCATGACCGAGGGTGGGGCAGGCAGGAGAGGCCATCACCGCGCAGACGCGCGGTTCAGAAATGCTCTAGTGCCTGATTTTAAGTGGCGTGATGTTCAAGCCGGGGAAGCTGCGCCGAGCCGGAAATTGTCCCGAGCCCATGATGCAAATGTAGTCGGCATCTTGCCTGCTACCCTGTTCGCGAGCGCGATTTGATCGTCGTGTGAGCCCGGTCCAAGATAGGTGTAGGTCTCGTAGTAGGCCAGCGTGTCGCCTAACGCGTCAGCCCCGGGGAAGAAGCCTGCGTACACCTCCCGAGGAACCTGGGTGAACGAGACCTTGTGGCCCAACTGCTTCAACGTGTCTACGAGTTCATTGAAGCTCAGGAAGGCGCCGACCAGCGGAAGATATGCGCCGTTGCCAGTTTCTTCCGGATGTGCGAATGCACCAGCCACGATGTTGCCCAGTTCGTTGATGTCACCAGTGTGAAGGCAACGTACCGTCGGATCGATAGGCAGCGTCCAACCCAAGCTTCCATCCTGCTGCATTTGCGGACCGTATGGTCCCGCGAAGTTCTGATAGTAGGCGGGCGGTATGACAAAGGTGTGCCGTGGAAATCCGGCATTCTTCACAAACGACTCAACCTTAGCCTTCCCGGTGAATTGGGGAACGTCGAACTTTCCGCCGCTGATCGCCTCGACGTTTGGAAGGGTCGACCAGATGAGATGGTTGACGCCTGCAGCTTTCGCGGCCTGAATTGCCGCTGTTGCCTGCTTGATCTCGTCGATGCCGTCTTGCCAGAAGTTGGTGACGAGAAAGACGCCGTGCACGCCGTCGAGGGCCGCTGCAAGCGTCTCCGGCCGGTCCAGATCTGCCGCGACGACTTCGTCTGCGACGCCTTTGTACTTGCCCGGGTCGCGCGAGAGCGCGCGCACATTGAACTGGCCGTTCGTCTTCAGGGCCCGCACAACGCCGCCGCCCTGGTTTCCCGTCGCACCGAACACGGCGATCAGTTTCTTTCCGTTGGATACCATCTGTAGCTCTTTCACTTTCAGCTTGAGGCGCGCCGCGCTGACGCGAAACCGGCCCTCTCGATCATCTGCGGCACCATCTTGCGGCGGATCGAACTTCGTAACAATGCTTCAACAGTTGACATCATTTGCCAGGATTTGATCCATATGAGCGATCCCGTGGAAACCGCCGAACTCGTCGCCTTCACCAAGACGCTCGATGCCAAGTCCCTCTCTCGTGCCGCCGCCGAGCTGCGCGTTCCGCGCGCGACCGTGAGCCGCCGTCTTGCTCGCCTCGAGGAGCGTCTGGGCGCGCGGCTGCTGCGCCGCACCACGCGCAGCCTTGTCCTCACGGATATCGGAGAGGTGTTCTATCGGCAGGCCTGCATAGCGCTTGAGGCCGTGCGGCTCGCCGAACAGAGCGTGCGGATGACCGACGATGTCGTGCGCGGCGATCTACGCGTCTCAGTGCCGCCGATGATGAGCGTGAGCTTCCATGCGATGCTCTGCGAATTCGCGAGCCTCTACCCCGAGCTGCGCGTCCATGTTCACATCTCGAACCAGCTCGTTGATATCCTCCACGGCGGCTACGACGTCGCGCTTCGTGCCAGCAGCCAACTCCAGCCCGGCCTCATCGCGCGCACGCTTTTTCGCGACCCGATGATCGCTGTCGCGGCGCCCGCCTATCTGGCCGGTCGCGGCACGCCGCGTACGCAACGCGATCTGCGGACCCACCGCTGCCTTCTTGGCTTTGCGCGGGGCGAGCTGCCGGAGACCCACTGGCCACTGGCCGCTGGCGGTAAGCTCCACGTCGACGGCGCGTTCTTTTCGAACGACATCGCCCTGTTGTGCGACGCCGCCATAAGCGGGCTTGGCATCGCGCTCCTTCCGCGCGGTCTCGTGTCGCCGCACCTCGAAAGCGGCGCGCTCGTGCAGGTGCTTGCCGGCGTCCTCGGCGCCGAAATGCAGATCGCGCTAGTCTACCCCGAGCGCGCGTTCTTGCCGCCTCAAGTGCGCGCTTTTATCGACGCGGTCGCGGCCTGGGTGCCGCGCGAGCTTGTCGCAAACCAACATAACTCACAGCGCGAGCCGTCGGACGGCGTAACACGGGCGAAGGAGGCTGCGCCTCGCTCGAGTAAAAGAGCTCCCAGCTAGTTGTCCTTCGCTGGCGACGATCGGTGGGTCAGTTTCCACCGATCTCAGCCGCTCGCATTTATGGGGGGCACTGCCTGGACTAGCAGATCTCCGTCTTGCTGATCTTGATGCCGAACCCTTCCAGACCGACATAGTGGCGCTCGCGGCTGGTGAGCAGCTTGATCGAGCTGACGCCTAGGTCCTTGAGGATCTGGGCGCCGAGGCCGATTTCCAGCCATTCGCTCTCGCGCGTCTGCGCCTCGGTATGGGCTTCACGGCCCTGGTTGCGGGCCTTGCGGCCATTGTCGTAATGGCCGACGCCGACAGAGCCTTCGCGCAGATAGACGATGACGCCGCGGCCTTCCGCAGCGATCTTCTCCATGTAGAAATCGACCGGGCTCTTCCTGCCGAAAAGGTCCTCAGCAACGTTTTCCGGATGCAGGCGCACCGGAATGTCGACGCCGTCGCGGATGTCGCCGAAGACAACGGCAAGATGCTGCATCGGGTCCCAGGGCAGGGAATAGGTATGGGCCTTGGCCTTGCCGAACGGCGTGTCGATGTCGAAGCTGGTGCCGTGCTCGACCAGCGTTTCCTTGCGCTGGCGATAGGCGATGAGATCGGCGACGGAGACGAGCTTCAGCCCGTGCTGCTCGGCGAATTCGACCACCTGCGGACCGCGGGTGACGGTGCCGTCGTCATTGACCAGTTCGGAGATGACGCCGATCGGCGGCAGGCCGGCAAGCTTGCAGAGATCGACCGCGGCTTCCGTATGGCCGGAGCGCATCAGCACGCCGCCTTCACGGGAGACGAGCGGGAAGATGTGGCCGGGACGGACGAAATCGGCGGCCCCGACATTCGGATTGGCGAGGTTGCGCACCGTCAGCGTCCGGTCGTCGGCCGAGATGCCGGTCGTCGTGCCGTGCTTGAAATCGACCGAGACGGTGAAGGCGGTCGTGTGAGCCGAATCGTTCTCGGCCACCATGGCGTTGAGGTTGAGGCGCTTGGCCTCTTCCTTCGGCATCGGCGCACAGACAATGCCTGAGGTATGGCGCACGATGAAGGCCATCTTCTCCGGCGTGGTGTGCACGGCGGCGACGATCAGGTCGCCCTCGTTCTCGCGGTCATTGTCGTCCATGACGACGACGATTTCGCCGGCCTCGAAGGCCCTGATGGCGTCGACGACGCGTTTCTGATCGTAAGACATGGACGCTCCTATTTCAGACGGCCGGTCTGGCCGCGGTCGCGAAGATAATGATCGGCAATGGCGCAGGCGACCATCGCCTCGCCGATCGGCACGGCGCGGATGCCGACGCAGGGATCGTGCCGGCCCTTGGTGCGGACGTCGACATTCTTGCCGTCGGCATCGATCGATTGGCGTTCGGTCAGGATCGACGAGGTCGGCTTGACGGCGAAACGCGCGACGATCGGCTGTCCCGTCGAGATCCCGCCCAGAATACCGCCGGCATTGTTGGAAAGGAAGATCGGCGTGCCGTCATTGCCCATGCGCATTTCGTCGGCATTGTCTTCGCCTGAGGTTTCGGCGGCGGCAAAACCATTGCCGATCTCGACGCCCTTGACGGCATTGATCGACATTAGCAGCGAGGCGATATCCTGGTCGAGCTTCGAATAGATCGGTGCGCCGAGACCGGCGGGCACGCCTTCGGCAATCACTTCGACGACCGCGCCGATCGACGAGCCGGCCTTGCGGATACCGTCGAGATACTCCTCCCAGACAGGCACGATCGCCGCATCCGGAGAGAAGAATGGGTTCTGCCCGACCTGCTCCCAATCCCAGTTGCTGCGGTCGATCTTGTGCTTGCCGATCTGCACCAGCGCGCCGCGCACCGTAACACCCGGTACGACGAGGCGGGCGATGCCGCCGGCCGCAACCCGGGCGGCGGTCTCGCGCGCCGAGGAGCGGCCGCCGCCGCGATAGTCGCGAATCCCGTATTTCAGGTCATAGGTATAGTCGGCATGGCCGGGGCGGTATTGCCGGGCGATCTCGCCATAATCCTTGGAACGCTGGTCGGTGTTCTCGATCAGCATCGAGATCGGCGTGCCTGTGGTCGTCATCGTCTCGCCGTCGGCATCGAGCATGACGCCGGACAGCACCTTCACCAGATCGTCCTCGCGCCGCTGCGTGACGAAGCGGGATTGTCCGGGCTTGCGCTTGTCGAGCCAGACCTGGAGATCTTCGAGCTTGAAGCGCAGCCCCGGAGGGCAGCCGTCGACGACGCAGCCGAGCGCCGGACCATGGCTTTCGCCCCAGGTGGTTACGCGGAAGAGATGACCGAATGTATTGTGCGACATGTGTTCCCACGGCGGCGCCCTGGGCCGGTCGCCGCCGGCCGCGCCATTGCTTGAAAAGGCGCGACACTCATAGGCCAAAAAACCGCCGAGGCAAAAGCCTTTCTTTGCGTCAAACCGGCAGTGGCGGAAATGCTGGTTTCCGTCCTTGCAACGGAAGGGTCATCACGAAGCCCGAAACAAAAGGCGTGGTTAACGCAGCGTCTTGATTATGTTTAAAATGCGATTCATCAATTGGGCGGGAAAAGCCATCCTTACGGGCAATTTTCGCCATATTCAGGAGATTATCTGTGGCCAGTGTTCTCGTGCAGCGTTTCAAGAGGATTGTTGCCATGCGTTTCGTCGTCGCCACGCTTTTGGCCACAGCAAGTTTCCTGTCGCCGATGAGCGGTTTCGCCGAGAGCGCCGATGTCGAGGCGACGATCAAGAAGGTCGACACGGCCAATCTGGTGCTGACGCTCGACGACGGTAAGACTTATCAGGCGCCGGAGGAATTCAATTTCGACGGCCTCGAAGCCGGCGTGAAGGTCATCGTCTTCTATACCGAGGTCGACGGCAAGCGCGTCATCAACGATCTCGATATCGTCAAGTAGGCAGACTTCAAGAGATTGAGTGGATGAGGTTTGCGCCCAATGGCTGCCCCTCACCCTAACCCTCTCCCCGTAAAAACGGGGCGAGGGGACGTGCCCCACGAGAGCTTAACGGGGAACGGAGAGTTCGCGGCTTGTCCATTCTCCCCGCAGACGGTCTTAGGCGGGGAGAATGTGGCGGCAGGCGGATGAGGGGCAAGGCCAATCGTGCTTACAGCCAAACGATCGTCCGCTCGCTCGTATCGATCCTGACAATGCGGTCCTGTGGAATGCCGCCTTCGGCGGCGGTGCTCTTCGGCAGGTCGGCGATCGCCTGGAACAGCGTGCGGATGACGCCGCCATGGGTGACGCAGACGGTCGGGCGATCGACGGAGCGCAGCCATGCGCCGGTGCGCCAGGAGAGGATTTCGTAGCTCTCCGCATCGTCGCCGGGCGGGATGAAATCCCATTTCGAGGCATTGCGTTCGGCCACCCGCTCGGCCTGCGTCGCCTTCAGCTCCTTGAGTGTCGAGCCTTCCCAGTCGCCGAAGGAAATCTCCACCAGCCTCGGATCGGTGCGATAGGCAAGCGGCGGGAGGCCCATGGCGGCGCGCATGATCTCCATCGTGGCGCGTGTGCGTCCGAGCGGACTTGCGACGAAATCGAATTCGCCGACCGTCTCACCGAGAATCTCGGCCAGCGCAATGCCGTTCTGCCGGGCCTGTTCCAGGCCGATGGCATTCATCGGCACGTCTTTCTGGCCCTGCAGGCGACGCTCGGCATTCCAGTCGGTCTGACCGTGTCTGATCACGTAGATGAGCACGGTCTCGACTCCGGGGGACTTAGTCCTTGACGACCGAAATATCCGGCGCGTCGACCGCCTTCATGCCGATGACATGGTAGCCGCTGTCGGCATGATGCACTTCGCCGGTGACCGAGCGCGACAGGTCGGACAGCAGATAGAGGCCGACATCGCCGACTTCTTCGATGGTGACGGTGCGCCGCAGCGGGGCATTATATTCGTTCCACTTCAGAATGTAGCGGAAATCGCCGATGCCGGAGGCGGCGAGCGTCTTGATCGGCCCGGCCGAAACGGCGTTGACGCGGATGTTCTGCGGCCCGAGGTCGACGGCGAGATATTTGACGCTCGCTTCGAGGGCGGCCTTGGCGACGCCCATGACATTATAGTTCGGCATGACCTTTTCGGCGCCGTAATAGGTCAGCGTCAGCATCGAGCCGCCATCCGTCATCAGCTTCTCGGCGCGGCGGGCGACCGAGGTGAAGGAATAGACGGAGATATGCATCGTCTTGGTGAAATTGTCGGGCGAGGTGTCGATGTAGCGGCCGGTCAGCTCGTCCTTGTCGGAAAAGCCGATCGCATGCACGAGGAAGTCGATCTTGCCCCAGAGCTTTTCGACATTTTCGAAAACCGCGTCGATGGTAGATTCGTCGGCGACGTCGCAGTGGCCGACGAGCGTCGCATCGATTTCGGCTGCAAGCGGCTCGACACGCTTCTTCAGCGCATCGCCCTGATAGGTGAGCGCAACTTCTCCGCCCTGCGCATGAATGGCCTTGGCAATACCCCACGCAATCGAACGATTGTTGGCGACACCCATGATGACGCCGCGTTTGCCTGCCATGAGGCCGGATGCTTGAGCCATATTTCGCTCCCTAGGATTCTGATCGATCCTGCCTATGGCATAGGCCGTTAATCGGTTCAAGCTTGGCCTGGATCATCAACTGTTAGGGATCGTAACAAAGGGTGCGAATGTCATAAAAATTTCACAGGAACAGGCCTTCACGCATGCTCCGCATGAGATCGGTGATCTTGTCGTCGGGCTTTTCCCACAGGATGATGCGCAATTCGACGACGAGATCGCCTCTGCTGCCGTCTTCCCGCAGCAATCCCTGGCCGGGAATCGCGATCGTCTTGTCCGAGCCCGACCAGGCGGGAACGGTGATGCTCAAAGGCCCGGCCGGGCCGTCGATGTGTGCCTCGGTGCCGAGCACGGCATTTTCGATACTGATCGGCAGTACGGCATGCAGGTCGAAACCATCGACTGTGAAGCGTGGATCGGGGGCGATGCGGATATTGACGACGGCATCGCCGCGCTGCATGCCCGGCAGCTTGAAGCCTTGTCCCTTGAGCCTGATCTCGTGACCATCGGTCGTGCCCGCCGGCAGCGCGAAGCCGATTTCGCGGCCCTCCGGCAGCGACGCGGTGATCCAGCCGCTCTTCAGCACGTCGTCGATCGTGACCGTCGCCGTCGTCACCTCGTCGGGCGCTTTCTCCAGGCCGGTATCCTTGGCGCCGGTGAAACGGCGCACCAGCGATGTCAGGATGCTGAGCGGCAGCGACAGGTTGGCGCCGGCATTATTTGACGTCTCGCCGAGTTCCTCGTCGGCTTCGGCGGCCTCGCCATCCATGCGCTTGCCTGCTTCGGCCTGTGTCTGGCCCTGTGCTTGCTGAGAATGCGTCTGCTGATTCTGTGTTTGCTGATTCTGGGCCTGCTGGTTCGGGGCCTGCTGGGCGCGGCCTTGCGCCTGGCCGCCCGCCGCAGCGCGCGCCTGCGCGCCGAAAATGCGTTCCACCATCTCCTCGGCGCCTTCGCCGGCGCCGGTCTGCTGTCTCTGGCCGTCGGCCGCGGCCTTCTGGGCAGCCCGGGCAAGCTCTTCCATCACCCGCTCGGCATTGGCCTGGGCCGCCTTGGCGCGGGCTGCAGCCTCGCGCGCGGCCTGGCGCTGCTGCATGATCGTCTGTTCCTGCTTCTTGGCTTCCGCCATCCGCACGGCATTGTCGAACAGGCTGCGTTTGCGCGGGTCGCGCAGCGTTTCATAGGCGCGGCCGATCTCGGCGAATCGGGCCGTCGCCGTCGGATCACCCTGATTGTGATCGGGATGGGCTGCTTTGGCCATGTTGCGCCAGGCCGCCTTGATCTCGTCTGCCGCCGCGTCGCGCTTGACGCCCAGAATTTTGTAAGGATCGCGCATGTCAAAACCGCCGGTGTTGCGATGCGGGCGCCTGTCCTTGCCCGTCATCCCCGCCCAATATCGAAGTCCAATATCAACATGTGAGGCGCCACCGGCCGCAAAGGCAGGGAGAGCCACTCTCGACACCGATCGTGCGGCCGAGTTGCTAATCACTTCTTATTTCTGTGGAGGGATGGGGAGTGTTTTGCCGTAAATGGTTAGCTCTTTGCTAAGCATTCGCCACAAAGCCGGCGGCCGTTAACCTGTCGGCGCGCCGAATCGCAGATTGAATCCTGCCGGATCAGCTTTCCCGCCGGAAATTAACTTTCCCGCCGGAACTAGCTTTCCGGCTGGAAGCTCAGCAGCTGCCAATTGCCGCCGCCGACGAGGCAGGTCTTGCCGTAGAATTTGGCGATGCCGACATAGGAATGCCGCGTCGTGCGGAACTGCCTGCAGACCTGGCCCGATTCGTTGTTTTCGACGATCGTGTCGATGACGCCGGCGCTGCCGGTCGATGCATTCGCCCAGGGAAGCGGCTGGCCCTCGAGCTTGTGCACATCGGCCGAGGTCACGGCGTTGCGCACCGTCATTTCGTCCGAGAGCGTGTCGGTGCTCGGCGGCGTCTGCGGCACGGTGCCGGTGGCCACCGACCGATCGACCTTGGCTTCGCTCAAGAAATCCATCCCGCCCGCAAGGCAGCCGGAAAGCGACAGCATTGCGGCGCCGACAACCAGGAAGACGCTGCTGCGTTGCCGCAGGCCCTTTGTATGGCGATATGACTTTGCTATGACTTCCACCCTGCGTCCTGTCCAGTTATCAAAAGCTGGGCGAGTTTTGAATAATCCGGGGCATTTGAACCAATATGTCGGCAAACGAGTTAACAAGCGGTGACTTTACCGAAAGTGGCGAGCCCTTCAAGCTCTTTGCCGAATGGCTGAAGGAAGCGGAGGCCTCCGAACCGAACGATCCCAATGCCGTGGCGCTGGCAACGGTCGACGAGCATGGTCTTCCCAATGTCCGCATGGTGCTCCTGAAGGGATTCGACGATGACGGATTCGTCTTCTACACCAATTTCGAGAGCCAGAAAGGTCGCGAAATCTTGGGGCAGAAGAAAGCCGCCATGTGCTTCCACTGGAAAAGCCTGCGCCGCCAGGTGCGGTTGCGCGGACCTGTCGAGATCGTGAGCGACGCCGAAGCCGACGCCTATTTCAAGACGCGGGCGCGCGGCAGCCGCATCGGCGCCTGGGCCTCCAAACAATCGCGTCCGCTCGAAAGCCGATTCGCGCTGGAGAAGGCGGTGGCCGAATACACCGCCCGCTACGCGATTGGCGAGATACCCCGGCCTCCCTATTGGTCGGGCTTCCGCATCCGGCCGACCTCGATCGAATTCTGGAAAGATCAGAATTTCCGCCTGCATGACCGCATCGAATTCCGACGACCGTCGCCGGTCGGAGCATGGGAAAAGGTGCGGATGTATCCCTGACCGCTTACCGACCCATCAGCTTCAGCGGAATGCCGGAGGCAAGCGCCGAGACGTAGCGCCGCTTCTGGTAGAAGCCGTTCAGCGACATGCGCGGGAGATAGTTGTTCGTACCTGCTGCCGGCAGCCCCGGTTGCGTGGTGACGGCGACCGAAAAGCCCAGCTGGCCGGCAATCGCCGCCTCGCGGGCGGTCGCAGCTTCAGGCGTGCCGTAGGGATAGGCGATTGCGGCGGGACGGACGCCGGTCAGCGCCTCGACGTAATCGGCCGAAACCTCCATCTCGATCCGCGCTTCGGCCTCCGAGAGCCGGGCAAGGGCGCGATGGCTGATCGTATGGGCGCCGAGCGCTGCAAGCGGATGTCGGGCGAGCCGCTGCAATTGCGCCGGTCCCATCACCAGATCGCGCACGATATCGGTCGGCTCGATGCCGTTTTCCCTGGCCAGCATATCAAGGGTGGCAACGGCGCGCGCCTCGTCGAAGCGGTGGATATACCGGACGAAACGGTCGAAGGCCTCCCATTGCTGCCGCGGCCCGTCGAGCGCCAGCCGCTCGCTGCCGCGGCCGAAATTGAAGCGGATTTCTTTTGCCTGGCGCAACAGGACGGCGAGCGTTTCCCACCAGATGCTGTGGGAGCCTTCGGCAAAACCCTTGGTGACGAACACCGTGAAAGGCGCCCTATGTCGCTCGAATACCGGCAGCGCATGCTCCACGTTGTTGATGTAGCCGTCGTCGAGCGTAAAGGCCGCAAACGGCCTGCCGCCCTCGGGCTCGGCCAACAGCGCCGGCAACTGGTCGAGCCGCACGAAACGATAGCCGTCGCGGGTCAGCCGCCGCAGCGCGGCGTCGAGAAAGTGCGGGGTGATTTCGAGATGCGCGTTCGGCTCGAAGGCCTGGGCTACGTGCGGGCGGACATGATGCAGCGTGAAGATGACCCCGCGCCTGCGCGCCTGCCGCATCAGGCCGGCCGCCGCGATCAGCCAGGACGCCTCGAGCCCGGCGCCGATCGCCGCCCTTTTTGCCAGTCGCTTCAACTGCCCCGTCATGCGCCGCCCATTGCTTTTGCGCCAAACTAGCGATCCTAGCTTAAGCCTTGCTGTATACCGATTTCGCACAGCTTCTTTCGTTTTTTGTTAACCAAGACGATGAAAAGGCTAGAAAAATGGTAGGCGTTGCCGCAAAGTCGCGCCAAACTTGCGGCTTCTGTCACATTACGAGACATCGCCGGCCCATCGAGAGCCAGCGCATCAGGGGGAACTCCATGAGAAAGCTTTTGGCGGCTGTTTTGACCGTAACGCTGGCCGTTTCGGCGCCGCTTGCGGCTCTTGCCGGCAGCGCCTCGCTGATCCTCGATGCCCGGACCGGCAAGGTTCTCGCGTCCGAAAACGCCGATACGCTCAATCATCCTGCCTCACTGACGAAGATGATGACGCTCTATCTCACCTTCGAGGCGCTGAAACGCGGCAAGATCGCCTGGGATACGCCGATCGAAATGTCGAAATATGCCGCCTCCCGGCAGCCGACCAAGCTCGGCGTCAAGGCGGGCGGCACCATCACGGTGCGCGAGGCGGTCTATGGCATGATCGTCAAATCCGCCAATGACGCCGCCGCCGCCATGGCCGAGACGCTCGGCGGCTCGGAGAGCGGTTTTGCCCGGATGATGACGGCCAAGGCCCGCCAGCTCGGCATGAGCCGCACCGTCTTCGTCAATGCGTCGGGGCTACCGAACAGCCGTCAGGTGACGACGGCGCGCGACATGTCGACGCTCGCCGTGGCGCTGATGAAGAATTATCCCAACGAATATCGCCTGTTCTCGATGGCAAGCTTCAGTTTCCGCGGCAAGACCGTGCGCGGCCATAACAATCTCATGTACCGCTACCAGGGCATGGACGGCATCAAGACCGGCTATACCAACGCCTCCGGCTTCAACCTCGTCAGTGCCGTCAGGGACGGCAACCGCCGCGTCGTCGGCGTCGTGCTCGGCGGCCGCACCGCCCGCAGCCGCGATGCCAGGATGGAGGCACTGCTCGACCGCTATCTCGGCCGCGCCTCGTCATCCGGCGGCGCCAGGCTGATGGCGAGCGTCGGCGCCAGGGAGCCGGTCGAAGTCGCGTCCGCCGCCGAGGCTTCCGATGTTCCGGTGCCGGCGAACGCGCCGCGCCCTGACGAAGATCTCGCAGCGAAGAGCCTGGCTTATGCCGATGACGCCGTCGTGCCGCTGGAGCGTCCTGTCGCCATGGACGAGATCCTGAATGCCGGCAAGACCGGCAAGGCTTCGGCCGAGAAAGCCGACGGAACCTGGCAGATCCAGATTTCGGCGGCGCCGAGCGCCGATGCGGCGCGGGCGCTTCTTGCCCAGGCACAGTCGGAAGGCGGCGCGCCGCTGGTCTCCGCCTCACCGTATACCGAGGCTGTCGGGCAGGGGGCGAACAGGATCTATCGCGCCCGCTTCGTCGGTTTCGCCAGCAGGGACGCCGCCGCCTCCGCCTGCGATGCGCTGAAACAGCGTTCCTATGATTGCATGCTGCTGCCCGATCACAGCTAATCGCGGCCGCCATATTCCACTCTGGACAAGCAGCGGGAATCAGCGTCTCCTCCATAAACAAAAGGAGAACATTGATGCTGCGCCGTCTCGCCGACCAGTTCGAAGCCGCTTCCTCTGCCCATGTCGCCGCCAATGGCATCGAGCGAGATGCCGACTGGTTCTTGTTGAAACTGCAGGAGGAAATGGGAGAGCTCACCCAGGCCTGGAACCGGCTGACCGGTCGGGGCCGTGCGAAGGGCCGCTCTCCTGAGGATATCAGGCGCGAGCTGGCAGACGAGACTGCCGACCTGCTCGGTCACCTCATGCTGTTTGCTCGCCGTAACGACATCGACCTCGCCGCCGCGATCGAGCGGAAGTGGCGGTTTCAGCCGAGCAGGTAAGAAATCGGGAGCGACATCAGAAGATTTTGCTCAAGCCGGTCACCAGCCAAAAGGAAAGCGCCGATATTATCGCGGCGGCCGGCAGGGTGATGATCCATGCGATCACGATGTTGCCGGCAAGTCCCCACCTGACGGCGGACACGCGCCGGGCGGCGCCGACGCCGATGATGGCGCCCGTAATGGTATGGGTGGTCGAAACGGGGATGCCGAGCCAGGTGGCGCCGAACAGCGTCAAGGCACCGCCCGTTTCGGCGCAGAATCCTTGCATCGGGTTCAGCCGGGTGATCTTCGAGCCCATCGTATGGACGATACGCCAGCCGCCGAACAAGGTGCCGAGCGCCATCGCCGCCTGGCATGAAATCACCACCCAGAGCGGCACGTGGAAGCTGCCACCCAGATAGCCCTGCGAGTAAAGAAGCACGGCAATGATGCCCATGGTCTTCTGGGCGTCATTGCCGCCGTGACCGAGCGAATAGAGCGACGCCGACACGAATTGCAGGAAACGGAAGGACCGATCGACTGCAAAGGGTGTTTGCCGGATGAAGGTCCAGGTCACGGCGAGGATCAGGAACAGTGCCAGGAGAAAGCCGATCATCGGCGACATGACGATGGCGGCGGCAGTCTTGAGAAGCCCGCTCCAGACGATCGAGCTCAAGCCGGTTTTGGCAAGGCCCGCACCGACCAGCCCGCCGACGAGCGCATGGGATGAACTGGAGGGAATGCCGAAGATCCAGGTCACGACATTCCAGACGATAGCGCCGATCAAGGCCGCGAAAATCACCTGCGGTGTGACGATCGCCGGGTCGATGATGCCGGTCCCGAGCGTCTCTGCCACATGCAGGCCGAAGAACAGGAAGGCGATGAAATTGAAGAATGCCGCCCAGAAGACCGCATATTGCGGCCTCAGGACCCGTGTCGAGACGATTGTCGCGATCGAGTTGGCCGCATCATGCAGGCCATTGAGAAAATCGAACAGCAGCGCGATGCCGATCAGGCCGACAAGAAGCGGAAGTGCGAGGGCGGCATCCATCAGACATTCTCGATCACGATGCCGCTGATCTCGTTGGCGACGTCCTCGAAACGGTCGACCACCTTCTCCAGCTCGCCGTAGATCTCGCTGCCGATCATATAGGCCATTGCATTGCCGGCGCCGTGCCGGCGAAACAGATCCTTGAGCCCCTGCTCGTGCAGCTCGTCGGAGCGACCTTCCACCCGCGTGACCTGCTCGACGATGGCAGAAAGCCGCGGCGCATTGGCGCTTATGCGATCAAGCAAGGGAATGGCCTCGGCAATGAGATTGGCAGCCTCCACAACGGTCTTGCCCATCTCTTGCATCCGCGGGTCGAAGCTGGTCTGCTCGAAGAGCCGGATGGTTTTGACGGTCTTGTGCATCATGTCGATCGCATCATCCATGGATTGGATGAGATCCTTGATATCTCCGCGATCGAAAGGTGTGATGAAGCTCCGCCGGACGGCCTGCATGACTTCGCGCGTTATATCGTCGGCCTGATCTTCCAGCCGCACGATCGTTTCGCATTGATGCTCGATCTCTATGCCCGACAGCAACCTGTCCAGAGCCTGTGCGGCGTCGACGATCGTTCTGGAATGTTGTTCGAAAAGGACGAAGAACCGGTCTTCGCGCGGCATCAACTTTCGAAACCAACCCAGCATGGACACCTCGTGATCTTTGGTCTGCGCTATATGCACAAGCCGTCCTAAACCGTATCCCATTGAAGAGATAGGGGTGAATTTCAGTTTATGACAGATTTGTGACAGCGGCGCCCTTGAAGTAGAGATATAGTTGAGGAACATTGGCGGCGCCCCGAACCTTGTTCAGCGTCTCAAGCTTCCTTTTAACGATTGATCTATCGCTCAGGAGATTGCCATGGCTTCCGCCACCAATGATGGCCGGCCCGCGGCGGCTGAAGCCAATGCCGAAGAAAGCTAGATCCTATCTCGGCCGGCTGGCAGGCGCGACCGATCAGCTCTTGAGGGGGGAAGCAATCGAGCAGTTTGCGGCGATCTGTTATCGAAAAGTCGGCGACAACTTGGTTGATATCCTCCTGGTCACGTCGCGCGACAGCGGCCGCTGGATCATTCCCAAGGGCTGGCCTATTGCGAAGCTCGCACCCCACCAGGTTGCCGAGCGCGAGGCTTGGGAGGAGGCCGGGGTGAAGGGTAAGGCCAGGAAGCGCCCCTTTGGCTTCTACACCTATATCAAGACGCTGGCCAACGGGGAGCGCGTTCCTTCCGTCGTTCAGGTCCATCTCTTGCAAGCCGAAAGAATTGACGAGAAGTTTCCGGAGGAAAAACAACGAAACAGCCGATGGCTCCCGCCGCTCGAAGCCGCTGCTCTCGTCCGCGAGCCCGAACTGAAAAGCTTGCTCGGCAAGGTTGAAAGAGCGGTGGTGAAGCCGCCTAAGGCGTGATGCCGAATGTCGGGATGGCTCCAGCTCTTTCGTCAGCCGACCTTGTAGCGATAGAACTTGCTGTCCACCGCCATCAGCGGAAACGAGCGGGGCAGGGCGCCCTTGGCGATCTCGGTAAAGCCGTTCTTCTCGTAGAAGCGATGGGCGGCGACGAATTTGTCCGTCGTGCCGAGGAAGATATCGGTAAGGCCGGCATCTCTGGCGTGATCGAACAGACGCTCGAGAAGCCGCGCCGCCACGCCGTGTTCGCGGCCGCGAACCTCGGCGGCGACGAACATCTTGCGCAGTGCCGCCTGATTGTTGCCGATGTCCTTCAGCCCAAGCGTGCCGACAATCGCGCCGTCCTTGACGGCGACCCAGAACTCACCTTTGCCGGACTGATAGAAATCCGGGATGACCCTGAGATCCGGCTGGGCATCGGCTGTGATGTCGATGCCGAACTCCTCGCGCTGGATCGGCAGGATCACCGACAGCACGTCATCGGCATCGCCGGCGACAAAGGATCTGATTTCGATCTCTGCCATCATGAAATCCTCAGCCTCAGGTCTGCGTGCCGCCGACGGTGATCTGATCCATGCGCAGATGCGGCTGGCCGACGCCGACCGGAACCCATTGGCCGGCCTTGCCGCAATTGCCGATGCCGGTATCGAGCTTCATGTCGTTGCCGATCATCGACACCCGCTTCATCGCATCCGGGCCGTTGCCGATCAGCATGGCGCCCTTGATCGGTGCGCCGACTTTGCCGTTCTCGATCAGATAGGCCTCGGTGCAGCCGAAGACGAATTTGCCCGAGGTGATGTCGACCTGGCCACCGCCGAAGGAGACGGCATAGATGCCCTTCTTCACCGAGGCGATGATTTCATCCGGCGTCTTGTCGCCGCCGAGCATATAGGTATTGGTCATGCGCGGCATCGGCACATGGGCATAGCCCTGGCGGCGGCCGTTGCCGGTGGGCGCCATGCCCATCAACCGGGCATTCTGCCGGTCCTGCATGTAGCCGACGAGCTTGCCGTTTTCGATCAGCACATTGTAGCCGGACGGCGTGCCCTCGTCGTCGATGGTGATCGAGCCGCGGCGGTTGTCGATCGTACCATCGTCGACGACGGTAACGCCGTGAGCGGCGACGATCTGGCCGAGAAGCCCGGCAAAGGCCGACGTCTTCTTGCGGTTGAAATCGCCTTCCAGCCCGTGGCCGACGGCCTCGTGCAGCATAACCCCCGGCCAGCCGGAACCGAGAACGACATCCATGGTGCCGGCCGGCGCATCGATGGCTTCCAGATTGACGAGCGCCTGGCGCAGCGCCTCGTCGGCGCCGAGCTTCCAGCTTCCCGTTGCGATGAAATCGCCGAAGCCGATGCGGCCGCCCTGGCCATAGGAGCCGCTTTCCTGCCGGTCGCCATCGCCGACCACGACCGAGATGTTGATGCGCGTCATCGGGCGGATGTCCTGCACGCGATGACCGTCGGCGCGCAGGATGTCGACCATCTGCCAGCTTGCCGCGACCGACGCCGTCACCTGCCGCACCTTGTCGTTCTTGTTCCGGAGATAGGCGTCGATCTCGGTCAGCACCTTCACCTTTTCCTCGAAGCTCGGCGAGCCGATGGGATTTTCGTCGGTATAGAGCTTGCGGTTGGTCCGCTGGGGTGCGGCTGCATAGCTGCCGGCATAACCGCGCGTGACCGCACTGACGGCGTCGGCGGCCCGTTTCAGCGCCGTGACGGAAAGATCGCCCGCATGCGCATAACCCACAGCTTCGCCGGCAACGGCGCGAAGGCCGAAACCCTGCTCGGTATTGAAGCTGCCGCCCTTCAGCCGGCCGTTATCGAAGGTCAGCGCTTCGGCTTGTGCATGCTCGATGAAAAGCTCGCCGTCATCGGCGCCGGACAGAGCCTCGGCGACCAGGCCGCGCATCGCGGCTTCGTCGGCATCGAAAAGCGTCAGGAGATCGGTGGTCATGGTCTGGCTCCAATGGGCATGCGTTCGGGAATGCGCTTACGCATCTAGATAGGGCTCCTAATGGTAAGGAGTGAAGCCCTGCGGCGGAATTATTATTGCCGAGCAAGATGATCTCAGTGCGCGCGAACGAGATATAAGCGTTTTATCGGTTGGCGCTGCGGGGCGCTCCTGCCGAATGGATTCCCCCGCGCCAACATCAAATCTGGCTGGAACGTCACCCCATCCTCCGTCATCCCAGGCCTTGAGCCTGGGATCCATGCCCGCCACCGAGGGTGCCGCCTGGATGCTCGGGTCAAGCCCGAGCATGACGGAGAGTGAGGTGAGCCTTTGGCGCAAGTACAGCGACGGATGAGGGGCGGACCCGCGGCAGGCCGCCAGCTGCCCTTACGGCAGCGCGTCAAAACCCTCAGCAAAACCCTTGAGGTCGACGGGGATGCCGATGCCTTCTTCCGGGGTCTGGAAGACGATGAAGGTTGCCTGGGCGCCGCTGCGGAAGGTCTTCAGCAACTCGTCCTCGAGCACCACCTCGGCATAGCAGCCATCGGCGAAGCAGCGGACGAAATAGGCGCGGCCGATATCCTTGCCGTCGACATTGAGGCCGAGGCCGTTCGGCAGGAGCACGCCGAGCGGCGCCAGCACGCGCAGGATCTTCGATTTGCGGTCGGCCGTCTTCAGCACCACGACGGAAAGCCCGACCTCCGGCCGGTCCTCGGCGATGACGTTCTGCATCAGCGCGCATTGTTCCGTCGCCGCGCCGGCCGGCTTGTCGCAGACGACAGACCAGGCGCCGTGGTTGGATTTCACCGTGCCCGGCGCCTGCGGCTGGGTCTGGCCGGGCGTCACCTGGATATTCGGGGCGGCAGCCGGGGGCTGCTGCGCCGGGGCAGGGGCGGCCGGTGCTGGTGTGGTGGGTTGGGCCGGGGAAGGGGCGGGTTGCTGTGCGAAGACGGGCGTCGTCGCTGCGGCCGCGATGCTGGCAGTCACGAGAAGCGACCGCGCGAGGGAACGGAAACCCATGGAAACCTCTGGATATCGAATCATTGCGGCTATTGTTGAAGCTGCCCACCGGAAATGAAAAGCCCCACCCCGTGAAAACCGGGGGACTGCGGCAGAAATTGGACCTTTGTCAAATAATGTACGGGGGGCGGATCGGCCGGAAAGGGCATTTTTCATATGCCGATGAAAAACTTGGGATGTTTTGCCGTTCGGCCTGCCTGTGCTTTAAGCAAAAATGCCGCATAGACAATTGCTCCTGCCTGTTGCGGCAAATGCCAAACTGTGGTTTGAAGCGCTGAAGATGGCAAGGATTCTGCGTTCGATTTTGCAGGTCAAGCGCTCGAGGGAGATAATAAGGTGATGAAGAAGGCTTATGCAGCTCTGACCGCACTGGTCTGTCTGCTTTTTGCTTCCGGCACATATGCCGACCAGCCGACGCCGTGGCAGGCGACGCTGCAGCCGGCGGCGACGCCGATTATGCGGGAAATTCATTGGTTCGAACAATATACTCTGTGGTTTATCGTTCCGATCACGCTCTTCGTTCTGATCCTGCTCATCGTCGTCTGCTTCAAGTTCCGCGCCGGCGCCAATCCGGTTCCGTCGCGCACGAGCCATAATACGCTGATCGAGGTCATCTGGACCGTGGGGCCGGTCCTGGTGCTGCTCTTCCTCGCCATTCCCTCGTTCAACCTTCTGACGGCGCAGCTGACGCTGCCCGAAAATCCTGACGTGACGATCAAGGCGACCGCCACCCAGTGGCAGTGGAACTATGAATATGAAGGGTCGGGCGACAGCCCGCTCGCCTTCGATTCCTACCTCTTGAAGGATCAGGATCGCGCCGCCGCCGGCAAGGAAGACAAGTCGGTCTATCCGAGACTGCTCGCCGTCGACAACGAATTGGTGCTGCCGGTCAACAAGACGGTCCGCGTTCTCGTGACGTCTGCGCCGACCGACGTCATCCATGCTTTCGCCATGCCGTCCTTCGGCATCAAGATCGACGCCGTGCCGGGCCGCCTGAACGAGACCTGGTTCAGGGCCGAGCGCGAGGGCCTGTTTTATGGCCAGTGTTCCGAGCTCTGCGGCAAGGACCATGCGTTCATGCCGATCGCCATCCGCGTCGTCTCCGAGGACAAGTACAAGCAGTGGCTGACCACGGCCGCCAGCGACCTGCCCGGCGCCTACAAGACACTCATGGCCGCAACCGATGGTCCCGCAAAGACCGTCGACGTTGCCGAAGCACAGTAATTAAAGGGGATCGGGACAATGGCTGGACCTTCCGCTCACGACGATCATTCTCACGCCCACCACGACCATGCGCATGATGATCACGATCACCATGATCACGGGCACAAGCCGAGTTTTGTCAATCGCTGGCTGTTCTCGACCAACCACAAGGACATCGGCACGCTCTACCTGATCTTCGCGATCATCGCCGGCATCATCGGCGGCGCGTTGTCGGTGGCCATGCGCATGGAGCTGCAGGAGCCGGGCATCCAGATCTTCCACGGCCTGGCCTCGATGGTCTACGGCTATGAGGGCGATGCCGCCATCGACGGCGCCAAGCAGATGTTCAACATGTTCACGACGGCGCACGCGCTGATCATGATCTTCTTCATGGTCATGCCGGCGATGATCGGCGGTTTCGCCAACTGGATGGTGCCGATCATGATCGGCGCCCCCGACATGGCCTTCCCGCGCCTGAACAACATCTCTTTCTGGCTGATCGTTCCGGCCTTCGCGCTGCTCCTGCTGTCGATGTTCGTCGAAGGCCCGGCAGGCGCTTACGGCACCGGCGGCGGCTGGACGATGTATCCGCCGCTGGCAACGAGCGGCACGCCGGGACCGGCGGTCGATCTGGCGATCTTCGCGCTGCATATTGCCGGCGCCTCGTCGATCCTTGGCGCGATCAACTTCATCACCACGATACTCAACATGCGCGCCCCCGGCATGACGCTGCACAAGATGCCGCTGTTTGCCTGGTCGGTGCTGATCACCGCCTTCCTGCTCTTGCTGTCGCTGCCTGTTCTGGCAGGCGGCATCACCATGCTGCTGACCGACCGCAACTTCGGCACCTCCTTCTTCTCTCCGGAAGGCGGCGGTGACCCGATCCTCTACCAGCACCTGTTCTGGTTCTTCGGTCACCCCGAGGTCTACATTCTCATCCTGCCGGGCTTCGGCATGATCAGCCATATCATCTCGACCTTCTCGAAGAAGCCGATCTTCGGTTATCTCGGCATGGCCTACGCCATGGTCGCGATCGGCGCCGTCGGTTTCGTCGTCTGGGCCCACCATATGTATACGGTCGGTCTGTCGCTCGATGCGCAGCGCTACTTCGTCTTCGCCACGATGGTCATCGCCGTTCCCACCGGCGTGAAGATCTTCTCCTGGATCGCGACGATGTGGGGCGGCTCGATCTCGTTCCGCACCCCCATGATCTGGGCGATCGGCTTCATCTTCCTATTCACGGTCGGCGGCGTCACCGGCGTCCAGCTTGCCAATGCCGGTCTCGACCGCTCGCTGCATGACACCTATTACGTCGTGGCGCACTTCCACTACGTTCTGTCGCTCGGCGCCGTCTTCGCGATCTTCGCCGGCTGGTATTACTGGTTCCCGAAGATGACCGGCTACATGTACAACGAGTTCCTCGGCAAGCTGCATTTCTGGGTCATGTTCATCGGCGTCAACCTGGTGTTCTTCCCGCAGCACTTCCTTGGTCTCGCCGGCATGCCGCGCCGCTACATCGATTATCCGGATGCCTTTGCCGGCTGGAACTATGTTTCCTCGATCGGCTCCTACATCTCGGCCTTCGGCGTGCTGATCTTCCTCTTCTCGGTCTTCGAAGCCTTCGCCAGGAAGCGCATCGCCGGCGAGAATCCGTGGGGCGAGGGTGCGACGACGCTGGAATGGCAGCTGCCTTCGCCGCCGCCCTATCACCAGTGGGAACAGCTGCCGCGCATCAAGTAAAGCGCGCGGAAAACCGGACGCCGCACTCGATACGGCGTCCGGCGTAAGGAAATTCAGGACGGAATGATGACGGTTATCGACAATCACGAGGCGCTTGCAGAGGACGGCGAAATGTCGGAAGCGAGCGCGCGCGATTATTTCGAGCTCTTGAAGCCACGGGTGATGTCGCTCGTGGTCTTCACCGCCTTTGCCGGTCTCGTGCTGGCCCCGGGCCACATCAATCCCGTCCTCGGCCTGATCGCCATCCTTTGCATTGCCGTCGGCGCCGGCGCCTCGGGCGCGCTGAACATGTGGTACGACGCGGATATCGACGCCGTCATGAGCCGCACGGCCAAGCGCCCGATCCCGGCCGGCCGCGTCGCCCCATCGGAGGCGCTCGCCTTCGGTCTGGTGCTGTCGGGCTTTTCGGTTGTCATTCTCGGCCTCGCCGTCAACTGGCTCTCGGCCGGCATTCTTGCCTTCACCATCTTCTTCTACGCCGTCATCTACACCATGTGGCTGAAGCGCTCGACGCCGCAGAACATCGTCATCGGCGGTGCCGCCGGCGCCTTTCCGCCGATGATCGGCTGGGCCTGCGTGACGAATTCGGTGACGATCGAGAGCACCGTTCTCTTCCTGATCATCTTCCTGTGGACGCCGGCGCATTTCTGGGCGCTTGCCCTGTTCAAGATGCGCGATTACGAGGCCGTCGGCGTGCCGATGCTGCCGAACGTCGCCGGCGAGCGGGTGACCAAGCATCAGATCGTCGCCTATGCGGTGCTGACCGCCGTCTGCGCGGTGCTGCCGTCTTTCCTCGGTTTTGCGAGCTTCGGCTACGGCCTCATCGCCGCCGCCCTCGGTGCGATCTTCATCTACTGTTCCATCGCCGTCTGGCGCATGCCCGACGGCGATCTGAAGATGATCCCCGCAAAGAAGCTCTTTGCCTTCTCGATCTTCTATCTCTTCGCCGTATTTTCAGCCCTGATGATCGACCGGCTGGCTTCGGTCTTGGTTTCGCACGCTGGAGGTTGGTTCTGATGGATCTGGTCAAGCTCACCGAAAAGCAGATGAAGTCGCGCCGCAATCGCAATATCGCCCTCGGGCTGGTGTTGGCCGGCCTGGTCGTCCTCTTCTACGCGATCACGATCGTCAAGATCGGCGGGGGAATGGCCGGATGAGCGAAAAAGCCGCCGCACCCAGGAAGCAGGGCCGTAACAACGGCGCCGTCGTGTTGATGTGCCTGAGCTTCGTCTTCGGCATGGGCGCGATGAGCTATGCCGCCGTGCCGCTCTACCGCATCTTCTGCCAGGTGACCGGCTATAACGGCACGACACAGCGCGTCGAGCAGATGTCGAGCGTCGTTCTCGACCGCAAGATGCGCGTCACCTTCGACGCCAATGTCGCCCCTGGCCTGCAGTGGAATTTCAAACCGGTCGAGCGCGAGGTCAATCCGAAGATCGGCGAAACCATCCAGGTCAATTTCGTCGCTGAGAACCGGTCGAACGAGACCCAGCGCGGCCAGGCGGTGTTCAACGTCACGCCGGGCGAAGCGGGCGCCTATTTCAACAAGGTTCAGTGCTTCTGCTTTACCGAAACGGACCTGAAGCCGGGCGAGAAGCTGGAAATGCCGGTCGTATTCTATATCGACCCTGAAATCGTCAAGGCGGTGGAATCGAAGGATATCCACACGGTGACGCTGTCATATACGTTCTACCCGAAAGAGGGTCCGAAGCCTCTCGCTTCGAATGAGGGTGGAGCGGTGAAGATTGAAAAGAAACTTTGATCAAGGCTCGTTTCCGGCTATGCCGGGAGCGAAGTGAGGAAGACATCCGGGGATAGCCACATGGCCGATGCGCATCAGAAGAACCACGACTACCACATCATCGATCCGAGCCCGTGGCCGATTCTCGCCTCGCTCGGCGCCTTCATCATGGCGATCGGCGGCGTCTGCTATATGCGTTATCTGAACGGCGGCTCCTTCAAGCTCGCCGGCGCCGAACTCGCCAATCCCTGGCTCTTCTTTATCGGCCTCGTGCTGGTTCTCTATGTGATGTACGGATGGTGGGCCGATACGGTGAAGGAAGCCCATGAGGGCTCTCACACCCGCGTCGTCTCGCTGCACCTGCGTTACGGCATGATCATGTTCATCGCTTCGGAAGTGATGTTCTTCGTCGCCTGGTTCTGGGCCTATTTCGACGCCAGCCTGTTTCCGAACGAGGCGATCCAGGCCTCGCGCATGGCCTATACCGGCGGCGTCTGGCCGCCGAAGGGCATCGAAGTCCTCGATCCCTGGCACCTGCCGATCTACAACACCGTCATCCTGCTGCTGTCCGGCACGACGGTGACCTGGGCGCACCATGCGCTGCTGCACAATGACCGCAAGGGCCTCGTTCAGGGCCTGACGCTGACCGTGCTGCTCGGCATCCTGTTCTCCAGCGTGCAGGCCTACGAATATGCCCACGCTCCGTTCGACTTCAAGAATTCGATCTACGGCGCGACCTTCTTCATGGCGACCGGCTTCCACGGTTTCCACGTCCTCGTCGGCACGATCTTCCTGCTGGTCTGCCTGCTGCGCGCGCTGCGCGGCGATTTCACCCCGAAGCAGCATTTCGGCTTCGAGGCAGCCGCCTGGTACTGGCACTTCGTCGACGTCGTCTGGCTGTTCCTGTTCTTCTGCATCTACGTCTGGGGCGGCTGGGGCGCTCCGGTCGCCGCAGGCTGATCGGGACGGAATAAATGCAAAAGGCGGGCTCGGTGCCCGCCTTTTTTGTTGACGATTTCGCGCTTTGCCTCGCGAGCTTCCTCATACTCCGTCATTGACCCGAGCATCCACGCCGCGAGCATTTTGTTGGTTGCTGCAGGGACTAGGCAACGGGCCTCGACGAAAGAAGTATCTCTTGGAGTGCTGCGTATGGATGCTCGGCTCAAGGCCGAGCATGACGGAGGTTGAGGGGCACGCTTGGCAAGAGGCGTGAGGCAGCGTGCAAGGTGCGAGGTGCCCATCGGCGCTCAGCGACGGATAGAAGCACTACGGCGGCCGATACGCATTAGCGCATATCCGCAGACCCGAACCAGGAGGAATGGCAATGCAGGTCCCCGATCGATTCCTTGTTGCCGAGACGGATGGATGGCTGGTGAATCACCGGATCAATTCCGCTCTTCCCGGTTATCTCATGATCAGCTCCAAGACGGACACGAACCATCTGTCGGAGTTGCCCGAAGCAGCTTTAACGGAGCTCGGGCCACTGCTGGCGAGAGTTCAGGATGCGCTGAAACGGAAACTGAACGCGGGGCGCGTCTACATCGGCCGGTATGGCCATTCCCCCGGTTATCCGATCCATTTCCACGTGATCCCGATCTATGAGTGGGTGGAGGAGTTGTTCTGGAAAGACAGCCGATATCGCATCCTCCAGAGTTTTGCCGACGGACCGGGAGAGACCCCGACGGATGGCGCCGAACTGACCCTGTTCGTCTGGCGCGAATTCTGCGAGCGCGCGGAGCCGCCGCCGGTTCAAGGCCGGTCCGTCTCGGAGACTATTGAATTATTGCGAAGGGCGATGCGATGATACACTGACAGGTCGAGCATCGAGGAGGCTCCATGGTTTTTTGGGCAGCGAGCTTGTTTGGATTGGTGATCGGCTACCTCATCGGTTCCACGCCCACGGGCTATCTTGCCGGGAAACTGCTTATAGGCATCGATATTCGCGACCATGGCTCCGGATCCACCGGCGCAACGAACGTCTTGCGAACCCTGGGGAAATGGCCTGCGTCGGCGGTGCTTCTGGTGGATGTGCTGAAAGGCGCTGGAGCGATCCTGTTTGCCCGCTGGTTCTATCCGTGGATCCATAGATCGTTGTACGACATGCCGCCGGCAGCACTTGATCTGCAAGCCTGGCTGCACTGGGCCGTTTGCCTGGCCGGACTTGCCGCATTGCTCGGTCATAGCCGTTCGATCTGGCTGAATTTTAAAGGCGGCAAATCCGTCGCTACGGGGCTCGGCCTGTTGCTCGCAATATCCTGGCCGGTCGGTCTTGGCGCCCTTGCGGTTTTTGGCGTCGTGCTCGCCATCTTCAGGATTGTTTCCCTCGGGTCGATGCTGGCGGCTTTGACTGCAATCGCTCTCATCTGCAGCCTCGAGCAGCCCTTGCCCTATCGGTTGCTGGTGATTTCAGGCGGTGCTTATGTGATCATACGTCATCGCGCCAACATTCAGCGGCTGCTGTCAGGGATGGAGCCGCGCCTGGGGCAAAACAGCGCGGAATCGAAAACGGCGTCGCAAAGTTAGAGCGGCGGCGTAGGCCGTCTGCTGCGTCCGTTGCGCGGCCACAACCGACTGAGTGGAGGGACGGAACGGAAAGGTCGCGGCAAATCTCTTCTCCCCAGCGGGGAGAAGGTGCCGGCAGGCGGATGAGGAGGCTACACGGCACCGCGCCCGTAACCGCCTATCCCACTAAGCGACATGGGCGAGACAATGCTGGCGCGGTCGAACTTCCGCAACGTTTGGAAAGACCTGTTTCTGCGGCCCCCTCATCCGCCCTACGGGCACCTTCTCCCCGCTGGGGAGAAGGGGAGTCGACAAGCCGCGGCATGCCTTTGCCCATTTGGGCCGCGCCGCTTCTCTCACCGCCCGCCGGCAATCCGCTCAAAAGCCGAGGGTTCGGGGATGCCGAGATCGAGGCGCTGGCGGATCGCTTCGGCGCATTCGAGTGCAGTCAGCACCGAGGTATCGACCTCCATGTCGTAGATGCCGGGGCGATGAACCTCGTCCTGCCAGCGCTGCACCGGTTCGGGGACCGGCATCTCTTCGGAGGCTCTTGCATAGAGTGTCTCGCGCCCTTCTTGCTTGATCTCGCGCCGCTGCATGATCGTCTCGATCGGACAGCGCACGCCGACGAACAGCACGGAGAAACCCTGCAGGCGCCGGGCGCAATCGGGAAGAATGCCGAGCGGCTGCGAGTAGCTGTCGTGGTGGCCGAGATCTGCCACCACATTGAGCCCCAATCCGGCATGGATGGCGATCGATTCGTAAAGGGCTGCGTAGAGGAACGGCACGAGTTCCTCGAGATCCGGGCGCTCGCCGCCCGGCCTCAGGCCGATGCCGGGCAGGTAGCGTTTTGGTGTCATATCGTTATAGCCGTCGACGCCGAGGTTGATCCACGGCCCCTCGAATTCGTCCTGGATTGCACGCGCAATGCTGGATTTGCCGCTTCTCGGCGCGCCGTTCAGGATGATGATCTGTCCGGCATGGCTGTCATTGGTCATCAGTCTTCTTCTTCTGTTTGGCGCGAATCGCTCATCAGAACCGCGCAGGCATTTCCATTCGGGATGCGAATACTTTATGGGAGAGTTAAGGCAGCATCGAAAAGGCCGCGGCCGCAAGTGGCCGCGTAAAGGAACATCATGAGCGAGGACAGCGCGCAATTTCCACCCCTCGATCCGGTGAAAACCGGTTTCAAAGGCTGCTGCCCGCGCTGCGGCCAGGGCAAACTGTTCGATGGTCTGCTCGGCCTGAAGCCGCGCTGCGCCTCCTGCGGCCTGGATTATTCCTTCGCCGATTCCGGTGATGGCCCGGCCGTCTTCGTCATCCTCATCGTCGGCTTCATCGTCATCGGCATGGTGCTGTGGCTGCAGGTCAATTACGGGCCGCCGATCTGGGTGCATATCCTCATTTTCGGGCCGCTGACGATCATCCTGTCGCTTCTGACACTGCGCTGGTTCAAGGGCATCCTGATCGCCATGCAGTACCGCCATAATGCCCGCGAAGGACGTCTGAGTGACTGACGTCGATCATGCCGTGGCGCGCCGCCGGCTGCCTGTTATAACCGGCATTCTGGTGCTGATCGCCCTTGCCATCCTGGTTTCGCTCGGCACCTGGCAGCTGCAGCGCCTCCACTGGAAGCAGGGCCTGCTAGCCGATATAGCCGCGCGCCAGGCTGCCGCGCCGGTGCCGCTCGCCGATATCGAGGCAATGGCCGCGTCCGGCGGCGACATCGAATACCGCAAGGTCACCGCCACCGGCCGTTATATCAACAATAAGGAGCGGCATTTCTTCGCCACCTGGCACGGCCAGACCGGCTTTTATATTTACACCCCGCTCGAGCTTGCCGACGGGCGCATCCTCTTCGTCAATCGCGGCTTCGTTCCCTATGAGAACAAGGAGCCGGAAATGCGCATGCAGGGCCAGCTGACCGATCAGCAGACGGTCACCGGGCTCGCGCGCGCCAAACTTGCCGGCAAGCCGTCCTGGCTGGTGCCCGACAATGACGTCGCCAAGAACATCTTCTACTGGAAAGACCTCGACGTCATGGCCGAGAGCGTCGGCTTGGAGAAGGCGCGCGTCATCCCGTTTTTCGTCGATGCCGATTCCACCCCCAACCCGGCCGGCCTGCCGATCGGCGGCGTCACCCAGGTGGATCTGCCGAACGATCATCTGCAATATGCTCTGACCTGGTACGGGCTTGCCGCCGTGCTCGTCGTTGTGGTGGCGATCTCCTGGTTCCGAAAACCCGGCAAGGCGCCTCGGCAATAGTATCGCTTCAATTCCCGGCCATATTGGGCTAGAGGTCCCTTACTCCCACGCTGGACGGAATTTTGACGGAACGGACATGACTATTGCGGCGAAACCTCCCTTGACGATCAGGCTCTGCGGTCCGCGCGGTTTCTGCGCCGGCGTCGACCGCGCCATCCAGATCGTCGTGCTGGCGCTCAAATCCTATGGCGCGCCGGTCTATGTGCGCCACGAGATCGTCCACAATCGTTATGTCGTCGAAGGGCTGGAGGCCAAGGGCGCCGTCTTCGTCGAGGAACTGGACGAGATCCCCGCCGAGCATCGCGCCCAGCCGGTGGTCTTCTCCGCTCACGGCGTGCCGAAATCGGTGCCGGAGGATGCGGCAAGCCGCAACCTCTTCTATCTCGACGCCACCTGTCCGCTCGTGTCCAAGGTCCACAAGCAGGCGATGCGCCACAATCGCCTCGGCCGCCATGTCGTCCTCATCGGCCATGCCGGCCACCCGGAAGTGATCGGCACGATGGGGCAATTGCCGGAAGGTTCGGTTTCGCTGATCGAGACGATCGAGGATGCCGATGCCTACGTTCCCGCCGATCCCGACAATCTCGGTTATGTCACCCAGACGACGCTGTCGGTCGATGATACAGCCGGCGTCATCGCCCGCCTGCAGGAGCGATTTCCGAACCTGACCGCGCCGGCGGCGGATTCGATCTGTTATGCGACGACCAACCGCCAGGAAGTGGTGAAGCAGGCGGCCCCGGGCTGCGATCTCTTCATCATCGTCGGTGCGCCGAATTCGTCCAATTCCAAGCGTCTTGTCGAAGTGGCGCTGAGGGCAGGGGCGAAGAAATCGATCCTGGTGCAGCGCGCCGCCGAGCTCGACTGGGAGGAGATCGGCGCGATTTCGACGCTCGGCCTTTCCGCCGGCGCCTCGGCGCCGGAGGTGATCGTCAACGAGATCATCGAGGCTTTCCGCGCCCGCTTCGATGCCCGCGTCGAGCTGGCCGAGACGGTGCAGGAAACCGAAAACTTCCTGGTCAATCGCGAATTGCGCAGCATCGAGCTGACGACGGCCGACATGGCCTTTGTCAACGGCTAGGCCGCCACCGCGTCCCGGTCATCACCATCCACAATATAGAGACGAGACCTCACTTGGCAGTCTATACCGATATCGCCGAAGACGATCTGAAATGGTTCCTGACGGAATATGATGCAGGCACGTTGCTTTCCTATAAGGGCATCGCCGAAGGCGTCGAAAATTCGAATTTCCTGCTGCATACCTCGAAGGCGCCGCTGATCCTGACGCTTTATGAGAAGCGCGTGGAAAAGAGCGACCTGCCTTTCTTTCTCGGCCTGATGCAGCATCTTGCGGCTCGCGGCCTCTCCTGTCCGCTGCCGTTGCCGCGGCGCGATGGCGCGCTGCTCGGCTCGCTCTCCGGCCGGCCGGCGGCGCTGATTTCCTTCCTCGAAGGCATGTGGCTGAGAAAGCCGGAGGCGAAGCATTGCCGTGAGGTCGGCAAGGCGCTGGCCGAAATGCATGTGGCTGGCGAAGATTTCGAGCTGAAACGTCCGAACGCGCTGTCGCTCGACGGCTGGCGGGGGCTCTGGGAGAAATCCGAGGCGCGTGCCGATGAGGTCGAACCCGGCCTGCAGGGCGAGATCCGCAACGAACTCGATTTTCTCGCCGCCGCCTGGCCGAAGAGCCTGCCGTCCGGCGTCATCCATGCCGACCTTTTCCCCGACAACGTCTTCTTCCTGGGCGATCAGCTCTCTGGCCTGATCGATTTCTATTTCGCCTGCAACGATCTGCTTGCCTATGACGTCTCGATCTGCCTGAACGCCTGGTGCTTCGAGAAGGATGGCGCCTATAACATCACCAAGGGCATGGCGATGCTCGAGGGTTATCAGAGCGTCAGGCCGTTGAGCGAGACAGAGATCGCCGCCCTGCCGGTGCTCGCGCGCGGCTCGGCGCTGCGCTTCTTCCTGACCCGGCTCTATGATTGGCTGACGACGCCGGAAGGCGCGATGGTCACCAAGAAGGACCCGCTCGAATATCTGCGCAAGCTGCGCTTTCACCGCCAGATCGTCTCGGCCGCCGAATACGGATTGAGCCGATGAAACACGTCGATATCTTCACCGACGGCGCATGCTCCGGCAATCCCGGTCCGGGCGGCTGGGGCGCGGTGTTGCGGTATGGTGAGGTCGAAAAGGAGCTTTGCGGCGGCGAGGCGGAGACGACCAACAACCGCATGGAGTTGATGGCCGCGATCTCGGCGCTGCAGGCGCTGAAGAGCCCTTGCGAGGTCGACCTCTATACCGACAGCGCCTACGTCAAGGACGGTATATCCAAGTGGATCTTCGGCTGGAAAAAAAACGGCTGGAAGACATCGGACAAGAAGCCGGTGAAGAACGCCGAGCTCTGGCAGGCGCTGGAAGAAGCCCGCAACCGCCACAAGGTGACGCTGCACTGGGTCAAGGGCCACGCCGGCCACCCGGAAAACGAACGCGCCGATGAACTTGCGCGCCGGGGCATGGAGCCGTTCAAGAAGGGCAAGGCGGTTTCGTTTTAAAGGGGTGTGCGGTTTTGCCGTTGCGCACCTCTCTCTTTATTAAAGCGCTGGCGGCATGAATGTGCCCGTCGGTTCAACCCAATCTCCGTCATGCTCGGGCTTGACCCGAGCATCCACGCCGACACCTACCAGCAGGGGCATGGATCCTCGGCTCAAGGCCGAGGATGACGGAATATGTGGTGTCGTCCCGGCCAATTCGTCCCCGAAAGCCGACAACGGGCGGAGGCGGACTCATCCGATAACGAGCACGGGATGAGGATGGGAGAGGCTTTGCATCTCACTGCTGCGGCGCCGTCGCCCCGGCCTGGATCAGCCGGTGCAGATATTCGAGCTTGGCAACCACGGGCGACGACAGCACGAAGGGGTAGGAGTCGGGCTGGCCCATGCTGCGCTGGATGGCGTTGATCGCGATGCTGAGCGGCACCCAGGCGCTGACGAGCTGCTCGGCGCTCTTCGCCCTGTACGGGAGGAAATCCACCTCGCCAGCGATTTCCTCGTGGCCGCGCGGATCGATGGCGATGCCGAAGGCGCGGGCCGTCTCCAGTGTGTCGACGATATGGAGGTAATGCGCAAAGCATTCGGCGAAATCCTCCCAGGGGTGCGATGCGGCATAGGCGCTGATGAAATGATCCTGCCATCCCAAAGGCGGGCCGTCGGCATAGTGTTTTTGCAGTGCGGCCGCATAATCCTGCCGTTCGTCGCCGAAGACGGCGCGGAAATCGTCGAGGCCGTCGCGATCGCGCACCAGCTTGTTCCAGATAAAATGGCCGGTCTCGTGGCGGAAATGGCCGAGCAGCGTGCGATAGGGCTCGTTCATCGAGCTGCGCGCCCGTTCGCGCGTCGCGTCGTCGGCTTCGGCGGCGCGGATGGTGATCAGGCCTTCCTCATGGCCGGTCATAGCAGGCACGACATTGCCGTTGCCCTGCAGGGAATCTTCGAGGAAATCGAAGACCAGGCCGCCTTGCGGATCTTGGCCGCGATCGGGATGCGGCAGCTTCCAGCGCAACAGCGAATAGAACAGATGACGCTGCGCCTGGCCGATGCGCCGCCAGCGGTCGATGCCGTCCTGCGTGTCGGTATTCGGAACCAGCCGGTTGTGGCGGCAGGCGGTGCAGAATTCACTGTCGCTCTCGCCCTCCACCAGCCAATTGCAGATGTCGAGGCCTGAATTGGCGCAGAAGCGCACGTGCCGGTCGGGATCGGAAACGAGCTGCCAGACCATCTCGTCGCGCGGCTCCAGTGCGTGCATGGCGAGGTCGCCCGGGAGGAAACCGAGCCGGTGATTGCAACGCACGCAGTGACGATTGTCGAAGTGGACGACCTGGTCGCAATTGTCGCAGGCAAAGAGTTTCATCGTACTGATCTCTGCAAGGCAGGGGCGGATTAAAAATGCCCGCTGCGCGCGTGCGCAGCAGGCATGGTTCGGGAGGGCTGAGCTGGTGGTTCAGAGCCGGTCGACGGCGCCTTTGAGCTTGTCCTTGACCTTGCCTGTTGCGACCTGTCCCTTGCCCTTGGCTTCCTGGACGTCGCCCTCGGCCTGCATGTCGCGATTGCCCGTGGCCTTGCCGGCGGCCTGCTTGGTCTTGCCGGCAATTTCGTTTGCCTTGCCTGAAATCTTGTCGCTGGTGCTACCCATCTGTGATGTCTCCATGCTCGGCGTCGGACCTCTCGTCCGCGCGGGAAGGGAACGTCACTCGCGCCTATTCGTTCCCGCGACCGCCAGGCGAGCCGCGACGGTCAGGCGAGCAGCGGCCGTCAGGCGTGGCCGGCTTCGGCCGAGAGCATGGCGGCGTTGATGCCCATGCCGGCGAGCGCCCGCTCGTATTTGTCGTCGAGGCTGCGATCGAAGATCAGTTCCTCATTCGCCGGGCAGGTGAGCCAGCCATTGTTGGCGACCTCGTTTTCGAGCTGGCCGGCCGCCCAGGAGGAGTAGCCGAGCAGCATGGTCGCACGCTTCGGCCCGGCGCCTTTGGAGATGGCGCGCACGATGTCGAGCGTCGCCGTCAGGCAGATGTCGTCGCTGACCGGGATCGAGGAGTCGCTGGCATAATCGTCCGAATGCAGCACGAAGCCGCGGCCGCTTTCCACCGGACCGCCGGTCTGGATCGGGAAGTCACGCGCCCGCTGCGGCAGCACGATCGGTTCCTCCTGCTTGATCATGTCGAGATGCAGGAGCACGTCGGTGAAGGTGAGGCTCTGCGGCCGGTTGATGACGAAGCCCATGGCACCGGCATCCGAATGCGCGCAGATGTAAATCACCGTGCGCGCAAAATTGCGGTCTTCCATGCCCGGCATGGCGATGAGGAACTGGCCATCGAAGAAGCCACGTTCCCGTCTGTTCTTCAGCGTAGATAAGGACATCGTTCCTCCTGCTGCCAGACCGCATCAAGGCCCCGACAAGAGAAAGATGGGCCAATGTCACCAATCAATCAACTGAAAATGAGGATTATATGGCCGTCCGCTTCTGGCGGCCAAACCGGACTTTCGATAAACCTTTGTTCCATGATGATTATTTCTTTGGCACCGCGCCGGCTTTTGATGGCGGCCATTTCGCTGGCCGCAGCCTTCGCCCCCTTTTGTTCCGCTAGGGCGGAAATGAGCGCCTGGGCCGAGGCCGAGGGCGGCCGTATGCGCCTCGTGGCGCTGGCGCCCGAGGCTGGCGGCAAAATCCGCGCCGGCCTGCAGATCGAACCGAAACCCGGCTGGATCACCTATTGGCGCGAGCCCGGCAACAGCGGCATTCCGCCTCAACTCACCATCGCGGCCGGAAGCGGCGTCACGCTTGATAGCATCGCCTATCCGGTTCCCAAGCACTTCTTCAACGGCGCCATCGAGGATATCGCCTATGACGCGCCGGTGACGCTGCCGCTGTCGCTGACGGCGTCCGGCAAAGCCCCGGTTACGATCGATGCGACGGCCTTTATCGGCATCTGCAGGGATATCTGCGTTCCCTTCCAGGCAAATCTCTCGGTGACGCTCGGCCCTGCCATCCAGTCGCATCCGGAGGAGGAGGCGATCCTTGCCGCCGCCGATGCGGCGCTGCCGAAGCCGCCGTCGGACGATTTCAAGGTCACGGCGCACGCGATCGCGCCGGACAGGAAGACACTGTCGCTGACGCTCACCCTGCCGGGCGCGGGAAAGAGCGCGCCCGACATCATCGTCACCGGCCCGGGCGGCTATGCCTTCACCAAGCAGATCGGCGGCAAACGCGACGGCGCCACCTTCAAGACCGATATGGCAATCGGCAAGCTGCCTAAGGATTACGACATGTCAGGCAAGCGCTGGGGCGTGCTGGTGATCGATGGCGACAGGGCGATGGAGACCACGCTTGCCTTTGACTGACCGGCACTTATAGTCGCCTGCGATCTTCTCGCGGCGCCCGCCAAGCCGGCCCCTACATCTGCCGCAAAACCTGGACAAAGGAGAAAACCCATGACCATCGCGATCGGCGACCAGCTTCCGGCCGCCACCTTCAAGGAAAAGACCGCCGACGGCTCTGTCGAAATCAGCACCGATCAGCTCTTCGCCGGCAAGCGCGTCGTGCTCTTTGCCGTGCCCGGCGCCTTCACGCCCACCTGCTCGCTGAACCATCTGCCGGGTTATCTCGAAAACCGCGACACCATCCTCGGCAAGGGCGTTGACGACATCGCCGTTCTCGCCGTCAACGACTGGCACGTCATGGGCGCCTGGGCACAATCCTCCGGCGGTATGGGCAAGATCCACTTCCTCGCCGACTGGGACGCCGGCTTCACCAAGGCCGTCGGCCTCGAAACCGACCTCTCCGCCGGCGGCCTCGGCCTGCGCTCCAAGCGGTATTCGATGCTGGTGGAAGACGGCTTGGTCAAGGCCCTCAACGTCGAGGAAAGCCCCGGCCAGGCGACGGTTTCCGGCGCGGCGGCGATGCTGGAACTGCTTTGAGTTTTCGATAGGACGGCAGCGCCGGCTGGTCTGGCCAGCAACGTTGCCCCCAACCTCCGTCATCCCAGGCCTTGAGCCTGGGATCCACGGTCGCAGTCGGCGAGGCCGGCATGGGTCCTCGGGTCAAGCCCGAGGACGACGGAGGGTGGGGTAAGCTCTGTGGCAAATCCAGCGATGGTGACGCAATAGCCGCTGCGTTGCGCCTCCTGCCAATGGCCCTCCTCAATCTCCGTCATTCCAGGCCTTGAGCCTGGAATCCATGGCCACCGCCGACGAGGCCCGGGGTCGGATGAAGCTCCGTGGCAAATCCAGCGATGGTGATGCAATAGCAGCGGCGTTGCGCCTCTGGCCAATGCCTCTCCTCAAACTCCGTCATCCCAGGTCTTGAGCCTGGAACCCACCACCGATCATCCTGCGACACGAAAGCCGGTCCTCCCGCCTCAATCTCGCCGCAATCGTTATAACATAACCGTAATGTTATTACATTGTCAGGATGAGCCATGCACCCGAGCCCCGATCGCCCCTCCGTCAGCCTGCTGGGACAATCGGCCTTCTCAAGGGTGATCGGCATCTCGGTGATCATAGCCGGGCTGTGGCTTACCATTCACTGGGCGGTTCTGCTGCCATGACGCCGTTGATCCGTCTCGACGATCTCACCATCGCCTATGACCGTCACCCGGCCGTCCATCATGTTTCCGGCGTCTTTGCGCCGGGCAGCCTGACGGCGATTGCCGGGCCGAACGGGGCGGGCAAGTCGACGCTGCTGAAGGCGATCATGGGGGAGCTTCGCCCGGCCGAAGGCAGGGTCGAGCACCGGCTGGGACGGGCGGAATTCGGTTATCTCCCGCAGGCGGCAGAGATCGATCGGCGCTTTCCGATCTCGGTCATCGACACCGTCATGCTCGGCGCCTGGAAGGCGAGCGGAGCCTTCGGCCGCGTGGCACCCGCCGATGTCAAAAAGGCGGGCGAGGCGCTGGCCGCCGTCGGTCTCGACGGTTTCGGCAGGCGCCATGTCGGCTCGCTCTCGGCCGGCCAGTTCCAGCGCGTGCTCTTTGCCCGCCTGCTCCGGCAGGATGCCGGCGTCATCCTGCTCGATGAGCCGTTCACGGCAATCGATGCCCGCACGACCAAAGATCTCCTCGACATCGTCGCTCGCTGGCACGGCGAGGGCCGCACCGTCATTGCCGTGCTGCATGATTTCGAGCTCGTCCGGACGCATTTCCCTCAGACGCTGCTGCTCGCCCGCGAGCTGGTGGGCTGGGGGCCGACGGCCGACGTCATGTCGTCCGCCAATCTCTTGAAGGCGCGCGCCATGGCTGAGCGCTGGGACGAGGATGCCGCGGCTTGCACCTCGCAAGAGGCGCCGGCGGCATGACGGTTTACGATCTCTTCCTCGCGCCCTTTGCCGATTTCGGCTTCATGCGCCGCGCCCTTGTCGCCTGTCTCTGCCTCGGGCTCGGCTCGGGGCCGATCGGCGTCTTCCTGATGCTCCGGCGCATGAGCCTGATGGGCGATGCCATGAGCCATGCGGTGCTGCCTGGGGCGGCGATCGGTTATCTCGTCGCCGGCTCGCTGTCGCTGACGGCGATGGGCCTCGGCGGCCTTATCGCCGGCCTGTCGGTGGCGCTGCTGTCCGGCGCCGTCAGCCGCATGACAGTGCTGCGCGAGGATGCAAGCTTTGCCAGCTTCTATCTCGCCTCGCTGGCGCTCGGCGTGCTGATCGTCTCGCTGCGCGGCTCGAACATCGATCTCTTGCACGTGCTCTTCGGCACCATCCTGGCGATCGATGCGCCGGCGCTTTACCAGATCGGCGCCATCACCTCGCTGACGCTTGTCATCCTCGCCGCCATCTACCGGCCGCTGGTGGCCGAATGTTTCGACCCGGGTTTCTTGAGAGCCGTCGGCGGGCGCGGACCGGTCTATCACGTGCTCTTCCTGCTGCTCGTGGTGCTGAACCTCGTCGCCAGCTTCCAGGCGCTCGGCACGCTGATGGCGGTCGGCCTGATGATGCTGCCGGCGGCCGTCGCCCAGCTCTGGTCGCGCAGCCTGCCTGTCATGATGCTGATTGCGACCGCGAGCGCCGCCGCCTCCGGTTATCTCGGCCTGATTGCCTCCTACCACCTCGAACTTGCCTCCGGTCCGACGATCATCATGACGGCGGCCCTGTTTTACGCCTTCTCAATCCTTTTCGCGCCTTCCGGCATTGCCCGGCGCTTCTTTCCCCGCCCGCATCTGAAGGGCTGATCTCAAGGAGACTTCATGATATCGCGTAGACTGCTTCTCTCCGCCGCCGCACTTTCCGCGCTGACGGCGCTCTCGGCCGCGCCCGCTTCCGCCGAAACGCTGAAGGTGGTGGCGTCCTTCACCGTGCTTGCCGATGTCGTCAGGCAGGTCGGCGGCGACCATGTTCATGTCACGAGCCTCGTCGGCCCGAACGGCGATCCCCATGAATTCGAGCCGTCGCCGGCCGATGCGAAGAATTTGAAGGCGGCCGAAGTCACCCTCGTCAGCGGTGAAGGGCTGGAAGGCTGGATGGACCGGCTGATCACCGCCTCGGGCTACAAGGGCAAGCCGGTGGCCGTTTCCGAAGGCATCAGCACCCGCACCATGGAAGAGGACGGCAAGACCATCACCGATCCGCATGTCTGGAACAGCCCCGTCAACGTGAAGGTCTGGGTCGCCAATATCGAAAAGGCGCTGTCATCAGCCGATCCCACCGACGCCGCCGCCTTCAAGGCCAATGCCGAGAAATATACCCGGGAGCTGGACGAGTTGAACGCCTATGCCCATTCGAAATTCGACGCGATCGCCGACGACCGCCGCAAGGTGCTGACCAGCCACGACGCCTTCGGTTATTTCGGCCGCGAGTACAAAGTGAGCTTCCTGGCGCCGCTCGGCCTGTCCACCGAGAGCGAGGCCTCGGCCGCCGACGTCGCCAAGCTGATCGAACAGATCAAGGGCGAGCACGTGAAGGCCTATTTCTTCGAAAATTCCAACGATCCGCGCCTGGTCAAGCAGGTCGCCAAGGCAACGGGTGCGGAACCCGGCGGCGAGCTCTATGTCGAATCACTTTCCGACGCCAAGGGACCGGCGCCGACCTATGAGAAGATGTTCCGCTACAATGTCGACCAGCTCGCCGCCGCCATGGCGAAATCGAGCTGAGAGTCGATCCGATAGTGAAAAGCATGATGCCGATATCCGCTTCGGCGTCATGCGCCCCTGTCAAACAGGCTTGTGGCGTCGCTCGACGCCCTTGGCCGCCAGGACCTCATCCGCGGCTGCCGATACGAGAAATTCCGAAAGCTGCCTCGCGGCTTCCGCGTCGCTGGAATCGGCGCCGATGCCCACGTCAAAGTCGATGTAGCTTTGAAGCTCTGCCGGAAACCGGCCGACAAGCATGACGTCGGGCGCGGCAGCGAGAATTGAGGTCACGGGGACGACGGCCAACTCGGCCTCGCCACGGCCGACGGCTGATGCTGTCTGCCCTCCCGGCGCGGCCACGAGCCTGGGCTTTACCTCGTCTGCTATTCCCAGCCGATCCAGCAGGCTGGAAAAATAGCCGCCGCTGGTTCCGTCACTGGCATAGGCGATGGATCTCGCGCTCTTCAATGCCTCCTTGAATGCTTCTGTCGATCCGACATCGAGCGGCCGGCTGCCTGCCTTGGCCGCCACACCCATCCCGATTCTGCCGAAGGCCACCTTGCTCCCCGCCTCGACCTTTCCCGAGGCGGTCAGCGCCTCAACCATATCTGGGTTGATGATGACGAGATCGAAAGGCTCGCCGGCCTCGATCTGCTTCTTGACCGTGGGATTGACCTCCCACCTGGCGGCAACGGTCAAACCGGTGGCCATCTCGAACTGGGGGATGAGAGCGAGGACGGCGGGTCGGACCGCGATCGCGCCAAAAAGCCGGATTTCCTGTTTCATGGCCCAGCCGTCCCCCATGCGCCTCAAATATTGAGATCGAAGACCAGGATGCCGGCGAGGCCTCCGTCCGTTGAGGAGACGATGCGCTCGCCGACTGCCACATGTTCTGGATGGATGAGATAGGCATCCCGCGCTTCGGGGCTTTCGAAGGTGACGGCAAAGCCGTCGACGAAGCCGCCGTGCAGTCCCTCGGGAGAAACATTCGGCCCGCATTTGATATCAACGATGCCGGGAATGACCTGTTTCAGGGCGGCGATCGCGGCAAACAGCGCCTGCTTGTCGTCGGTCGTCAGCGCGGTCTTCAGCCGCAGAAACACGCAGTGCAGGATCATCAGTGTCCTCCCGATTGTCGTTACCGGCAGAATAGCGGCGAACGCCGGGAGGGCAATCAGATTTATCGCCGGCCTGATCTGGATGGCCGGAGAGCTTATATCTGGTCGCCTGCTACAGGCGCGCGATTGTAGAGCTTGCGGACGAGCTCGCCGGACAAGGCGCGGGCTTCGTCCTTCTGCGCCGGCGTCATCGGCTGGCAGCTGTTTCTGAGATTGGAGCGGTCGAGCACCGTCGCCGCACCCGAATCGGCGATGACGAGGTACCAGCTGCAGGACGCAACCCTGTCGATGGCGACGGCGCCGTGGCAGCCGGAATACAGGCAGAAGGCCACGGTCTGTTGGGCGACGTGATCGCCCTTCTGCGCCAGCGCCAGCGATCTCTTGAACTCCGCCGTCCATCGCTCGCAATGGGGCTTGCCGGGCACACAGGCCTTGGTGGCGGGATAGAGGTCGGTCGCCTGCGCCGGCGAGACGAACAGGGCGCCGACCGAAAGGGCGAGCAGAAATTTGAGCATCGAATTGTCCTTATGCGATAGGAAAGAGGCGCATATCGCCGGTCGTTGGTCAATCACCATTCATGGGGGAGAGGCGCGCCGCGCAGGCGGGAAAACCGGTCAGCTCGGTCGCCCCTCGTTCACGCCCGTTTCGTCAGCGGAAACCGGTCGCGAAGCAGCCGCAGCACCGAGTCCGATGGCATCGGCGGGCCGAACAGATAGCTCTGTCCGTAACTGCAGCCCATCTTGGCGAGCTCGATCGCATCCTCGTTGGATTCGATGCCTTCGGCCACCACCTTCATCTCGAGCTCGCGCGCCATCGATATCACCGATCGGAGCACGGTCGCCTTCTTGTCGCTGCTGTCGCGCACCAGCGCCTTGTCGAGCTTGATCGTGTCGAAGGGGAAGCGGGTGAGATAGGCGAGCGAGGAATAGCCGGTGCCGAAATCGTCGAGCGCCAGGCCGATGCCGGCTTCCTTGAGCTTCTGCAGCACGAGGCGGGCCTGTTCCGGGTTTTCCATCACCATGGATTCCGTCAGTTCCAGCTTCAGCCGCGAGGGCGTGCAATGGGTCTTGGCGAGAACCGAACGCACGTCGTCATAAAGCTCGTTGTTGAGCAGTTGCACGCTCGACAGGTTGATCGACACGAAGATCGGCAATTCGCCGGTCTGGGTCTGCCAGCTCATCAGATCGTTGGTTGCCTGTTCCAGCGCGAACATGCCGAGCGGGCCGATGAGATCCGAGGCCTCGGCGATCGGAATGAATTCCGACGGCGGGATATTGCCGCGTTTGGGATGCTCCCAGCGCATCAGCGCCTCGAAGCCGGCGATCTCGACATCCTCCAGCCGGGCGATCGGCTGGTAGACCATCGACAATTCGCGGCGCTCGATGGCGCGGCGCAGATCGGTTTCGAGCTGCAGCCGGTCGGTGCCGAAATCGCGGAAGGCCGGCTGGAACGGCTCGACGCGGTTGCCGCCGGCCCGTTTCGCCCGGTACATGGCAAGCTCGGCGTCGCTGAGCAGACCGCTGGCGCTCTCCTGCCGGTCCACCCAGGAAGCGAGCCCGATCGACGCGGTCAGAATGATCTCGCGATTGGAGAAGTTGATCGGCACCATGATCGCCTTGCTGACCGCATCGGCAAAATCGGCGACCTTGGCCGGATTATGCTCGGACACCAGGATGAGGCCGAACTGGTCGCCGGCAAGCCGCGCCAGCGTATCCTGCGGCTTCATCAGCCGGCGCAGGCGCCGGGTCAGCGCGATGAGGATGTTGTCGCCGGCCGCAACGCCGAGCGCATCATTGACCAGCTTGTAGCGGTCGATGTCGATGACCATGACCGTCGGGCGCAGCGTGTCGCCGCCCGGCGCTAAGGCCAGCACTGCCTGCAGCCGGTCGAGGAAGACCTGCCGGTTCGGCAGGCCGGTCAGATTATCGTGCAGCGCATCATGCAGCAGCCGCTCGACGGAATTCTTCTGCTCGGTCACGTCGACAATCGTGCCGACGCAGCGGATGATCTCGCCGTTGGAGCCGAGCACCGGCCGGGCGCGGATCAACAGCCAGTGGAAATGCCCGTCCTCGGCGCGGATGCGGAATTCGTGGTTCAGCCGGCCGCGCCGGTGTTCGAGCAGCACGTCGAGCGTGGCGCGGAAACGGTCGCGGTCATCAGGGTGCAGCCGCGGCAGCCAGTTGCGCGCCGCCCCATGCATGGTGCCGGGGGACAGGCCGAGCTTGACCGAGACGTCGGGGATGGTGACGACGCGGTCGCGCGCCACATCCCAGTCCCACACCATGTCGCCGGAGCCGGTCAGCGCCAGCGATTGCCGCTCGAGATCGGAAAACAGCCCCTGCTGGAAGGCGCCGCCGGCAAAGGCGTGCTGCATGACGGTAAAGCCGATCAGCAGCACGATCAGCACCAGGCCGCCGCCGAGCGCCGGCTGGATGATGTCGTTGTCGAGCCGCCCGGTGACCGTCAGCCACGCCCCGAACAGCCAGACGAGCGTCAGCGCCCAGGCGGGCACCAGCAGGATCGCGCGGTCATAGCGGTTGAAGCCGAGATAGATGATCAACAGCAGGCCGGTCGCCGCCGTCAGCGCGAAGGACAGCCTGGCGATGCCGGCGGCAATCGACGGATCGTAGATCGCCACGCCGAAGAGCAGGGCAAGGCCGAGCACCCAGGCGAGTGTGGCGTAACCGAGATGCGCATGCCAGCGGTTGAGGTTCAGATAGGTGAAGAGGAAGATGACGAAACTCGAGGCCAGCGCCACTTCCGCGCAGGCGCGCCATATTCGCTGGTCGGCCGAGGCGACGCTGATCAGCTTGCCGAGGAAGCCGAAGTCGACGCAGATATAGCCGAGCACCGCCCAGGCGAGTGCGGCGGTTGCCGGCAGCATCGAGGTGCCCTTGACGACGAAGAGGATCGTCAGAAACACGGCGAGCAGGCCGGCAATGCCGAGCACGATGCCGCGATAGAGCGTGAAGGCGTTGATCGTATCCTTGTAGGCGTTCGGCTCCCAGAGATAGATCTGCGGCAGCTCCGGCGTCGACAGTTCGGCGACGAAGGTGATGACGGCGCCGGGGTTCAGCGTGATGCGGAAGACATCGGCCTCGTCGCTCGGCTGCCGGTCGAGCGCAAAACCTTCGCTCGGCGTGATGGCGCTGATGCGCTGCGAGCCGAGATCCGGCCAGAACAGCTTGGAATTGACCAGACGGAAATGCGGGGCGACGATAACGCGTTCGAGCTGTTCCTCGGAAACGTTGGCAAGCGCAAACACCGCCCAGTCGCCCTGGTGGTTTTCCGAACTCGCCCGGACCTCGATGCGGCGGCGGATGCCGTCGGCCCCGGCCGCCGTCGACACCTGGAAGGCCTCGCCCTGGTTGGCGTAGATCTCGGTTGTCGCCGTCAGATCGAGCGCGGTATCGTCACGGGAAATCTTCACCGGCTCGGCCGCCCGGGCAAGACCCGCCGAAAGGGCGAAGACCGCCAGGAAAAGGGCTGCGATCACCGCGATCACTCGTCCGGACGGTGACTTGGGCAGCATGCTGTTTCTGGTCATCGGCTGTCGGTTTTCCTGCCTTTATCCGTATCGGTGGCGAGCCGTGAGAACATCACGTGGTCGTGCCACTGACCGTTGATCTTCAAATATCCGCGCAGATAGCCTTCCCGTTGAAACCCGGCCTTTTCAAGCAGACGCATGCTGCGCGCGTTATCTGGAATACAGGCTGCTTCAATACGGTGCAACTCAAGCCCGGAGAAGATGTAAGGAATAACCAACTGAAGCGCGGCATACATATGCCCCTGGCCGGCATGGCGTTCGCCCATCCAGTAGCCGATCATGCAGCTTTGTGCCGCACCCCGCCTGATATAGCCGATGGTGATGCCGCCGACGAGGGTACGGTTTTCCTTGAGGAAGATGAACAGCGGGATTGACTGTCCCGAGGCGTATTCCTGCTTGCCGCGGATAACGCGGGCGCGGTAGGCGCCCTCCGTCAGCTCGTCGCGCCGCCAGGTCGGCTCCCACGGTTCCAGGAAGTTGCGGCTTTCGGCGCGCAGCCGGTGCCACTGGTTGAAATCCTGGTAGCGCGGCAGGCGCAGGAGGTATTTCTCATTCTCCAGCTCCACCGCATCGGGCTGCCGCGACAGGAACCGAAACACCGATTTTGGCATCGATCACTCCCGGCAGACGGACGTCGGCTCAGCTGGCCTGCATCGTCTTCGGCGCCGGGACCGAAAGCGAGGCGATGATATCTTCCATCGGCGCGAGCTGTTCCAGCGGCCCGATCGCCGAAAGCGTCGGCACCGTGTCGAAGAACAAGCGGCCGGCGAGGTCGGTCAGCCGCTCGATGGTGATGCCTTCCAGCCGTTCCATCATCTCCGGATTGGAGATCGGCCGGCCGTAGAGCATCATCTGCCGTGCGATCTGGCCGGCGCGGGCGGCCGGGCTCTCCTGGCCCATCAGCAGCTGGGCGCGGATCTGGGCGCGGGCGCGTTCGATTTCCTTCTGGTGGATCTCATTGGCCGACTTGTGCAGCTCATCGATGATGACCGGCACCAGCTCCGGCAGGTTTTCGCCGCCGGTCGCGGCATGGATGCCGAAGATGCCGGTATCGGAAAAGCCCCAGTGGAAGGCATAGACGGAATAACAGAGACCGCGGAATTCGCGCACTTCCTGGAACAGCCTGGAGGACATGCCGCCGCCGAGGATATTGGCGAGGATCTGCGAGCAGTAGAAATCGCGGGCGTGGTAGGGCTTGCCCTCGAAGCCGAGCAGGATCTGCGCATCCATCAGGTCGCGCGGCTCGCGCACGCTGCCGCCGATATAACGGGCCGCTTCCATGACCGGCGGCGCCGATGGCGAAGTCGGCAGGCTGGCGAAACGATCCTCGACCATGCGCAGGAATTCTTCATGCTCGACGGCGCCGGTCGCCACCACGAACATGCGGTCGGTCGTATAGTTGCGGCCGAGATAGGTGCGGATCTGCTGCGGGGTGAAGGAAACGACGGTCTGCGGTGTGCCGAGGATGGCGCGTCCGAGCGTCTGGTCGCGATAGGCGGCCTCCGAGAACTTGTCGAACACCACGTCGTCGGGCGTGTCGTTGGCGGCGTTGATCTCCTGCAGGATCACCTGCTTCTCACGCTCCAGCTCCTCCTCCTCGAAGGCCGATTCCGTCAGGATGTCGGCGAGGATGTCGACGGCGAGCGGCACGTGATCCTTCAGCACGCGGGCGTAATAGGAGGTCGTCTCGGTCGAGGTGGCGGCGTTGACCTCGCCGCCCACATCCTCGATCTCTTCGGCGATCTGGCGGGCCGTACGCCGCGCCGTGCCCTTGAAGGCCATGTGTTCGAGCAGGTGGGCGATGCCGTGCTCGTCTTCCGTCTCGTTGCGCGATCCCGATTTGATCCAGACTCCGAGCGCAACGCTTTCCAGGTGCGGCATGGTTTCTGTGACTACTGTCAGCCCGGATTTGAGCCGGGTGCACTCAACTGTCATTGGCTATCTTTCTGCGCCTGCTGTCGTCTCGCTGCGGGCGTGCTGGCCGATAAAGGTTTCAACGGCTTTCAGCTCCGGTTTGATGATCTGGAAGCGCTCCTCCCTGTGCATCAGACCAGCAAGCCACGTCGGAAGCGCCGGGTCAATACCGCTGGCCGATTTTACGGCGACCGGGAATTTCGCCGGATGCGCGGTCGCAAGCGTCACCATCGGCGTATTCGGCTTTTCCTTCTTCTTCGCCACGAAGACGCCGATCGCCGAATGCGGATCGAGGAGATAACCGGTTTCGGCATGGGTCTTGCGGATCGTCTCGGCCACCTGCCGCTCGCTGGCGCGGCCGGCGCGGAAGTCGCGTCGGATCGCCTTCAGCGCTTGCGCGCCGATCTCGAAGCCGTTGGATTGCTTGAGGCTTTCCATTGCCGCGCGCACCTTCGAGGCGTCGCGACCACAGGCTTCGAACAGCAGCCGCTCGAAGTTCGACGAGATCTGAATATCCATCGACGGCGAGCTCGTCGCCTTGACCGCCTTCATGTCGTAGCGGCCGGTCTTCAGCGTCCGTGTCAGGATGTCGTTCTCGTTGGTGGCGATGACGAGCCGGTCGATCGGCAGGCCCATGCGCTTGGCGCAGTAGCCGGCGAAGATGTCGCCGAAATTGCCCGTTGGCACCGTGAACGAGACCTTGCGGTCCGGCCCGCCGAGCGCCACGGCGGTCGTGAAATAATAGACGATCTGGGCCATGATGCGCGCCCAGTTGATCGAGTTGACGCCGGAAAGCCGAACCTTGTCGCGGAAGGCCGCGTCGTTGAACATCGCCTTCACCAGGTTCTGGCAGTCGTCGAAATTGCCTTCGACGGCGAGCGCATGCACATTTGACGACGTCGAGGTGGTCATCTGCCGCTGCTGCACCGGCGAGACCTTGCCGTGCGGGAACAGAATGAAGATATCGGTGCGCTCGCGCCCGGCAAAGGCGTCGATCGCCGCCCCGCCGGTGTCGCCCGAGGTGGCGCCGACGATCGTCGCCCGCTCGCCGCGTTTTTCCAGCGCATAATCCATCAGCCGGGCGAGCAGTTGCATCGCCACGTCCTTGAAGGCAAGCGTCGTGCCGTGGAAGAGCTCCATGACGAAGCTGTTCGGGCCGGTCTGGACGAGCGGCGCGATCGCCGGATGGCGGAAGGTGCCGTAGGCCTCGTCGATCATCGCCCGGAAGGTTTCCTCGGGGATCTCGCCATTGGTGAAGGGCGACAGGATGGTGAAGGCGATTTCCTGATAGGTCTTGCCCCTCAGCGCGCGGATTTCTTTCTTCGAAAACTGGGGCCACTCGCGGGGAACATAGAGCCCGCCATCGCGCGCCAAACCCGTCAAAAGGGCGTCGCAAAAGCCGAGGGCAGGGGCCTCGCCGCGGGTCGAGATATAGTCCACGTTGGTCATCCTTGATCTATCGCTGGAAGAAATTTGGCCGGGCCCGGCCGTGGGCCGCTCCGCCGGAAACCGGCAGGGGCTGCGCTTGCGGCCATACCATCGCCGTTATCTTGTTGAAGTTGCCCGCATCCGGCGGCGAAAAGTGCATCAAAACGGCGCGTACCCAATCGATTTTTGTTTGCGCCGCTGATATAGACCATCGCAAACCGTCGTGAAAGGCCTCACGGAAAAGACTGGGGCATCCAAGAAACGCTTGTGCAAAGGGTGGAACATAGTGCTCGGCAAGGTCTCGCGTCTTATCATCTCCGCTTCTTTCGTTGCCCTGCTTGCCGGCTGCAACTCGCTCGGCATCGGCGGCGACAACAAGCCGGAGGCGGCGCCGGCGCAGCCGAACGGCAATGCCCAGATCATGCCGCTGGCGCCGGCCAACCCCTCCTCGAACAACCCCTCGATCGGCACGGCCAAGACGGCGCAGGGCACCATCGCCCCGGTTGTCCAGGGCGCCTGCCCGCAGATCTTCATGCGTGACCAGGATGCGATCTTCCGCACTTACGCCAAGGGCAAGAAGGACGATCCGCAGCAGATCGTCTTCCAGGCCTCCTTCGGCGACTATACCCGCCAGTGCACCTTGAACGACACGAACCTGACGATGACCGTCGTCGCCCAGCTGCGCCTGATCACCGGCCCGGCCGGTGCTCCCGGCCCGGTGACGCTGCCGATCCGCGTCAGCATCCTCGATGGCGAGAACGTGCTCTACTCCGAGGTCACCAAGTTTCCGACCGAAATCCCAGCGGGCTCACCGGGCACGCAGGTCATCTTCCGCAAGGAAGGCATCAAGATGCCGGTCGGCGCCGGCGCCCTGGTGCGCGTCAACGTCGGCTTCGACACTCAGCCGGCCAAGGGCAAGAAGAGCAGCTGATTATTTCGGCAACCTGCGGTCTGGCGCGCCGGCGCGATGCCTCCGCAACCGCGACGGAGCGATGGCAAAAAAGCGGCGGCGCTCAAGCTCTGCCGCCGGTGTGTTGGCGAGAACCCCAACCCCACACTCCGTCATCCCAGGGCTTGATCCTGGGATCCACAGCCAAGCCCGCCTTCCACTTCTCTTGCAGTGCGACGCCATTGCTGTTCAGTGCCAGCCGCATGGATCCCAGGGTCAAGCCCACTGCTGTCCGGTTTAAATTCGTTACCATTGGAGGCTCATCTGGTGGAGATGGTGTGGCGGAGTGGCGGTGGGTTGCAGCAGGCGGTCGATCCTGCGGCGGTGCATGAGATTGGCGCGCACCAGGCGGGCGAAAGCGAGCGGGCTTGTGACGGTGGTCTGGTCAGCCTTGGCCATCTGCAGCAGCAGGTAGGCGATCAGGGCAACGGCGATCTGGATGCGCACGGCATTCTCGCTGTTGCCGAGGAAATGGCGGATCTTCAGCGTCTGCTTGACCCAACGGAAGAACAGCTCGATCGCCCAACGGCGCTTGTAGAGCGCGGCGATCTCCTCTGCCGGGGCATCGAGATCGTTGGACAGGATGCGCAATATCTTGCCGGTTTCGATCTGCACGCAGATCTCCCGCACCGGCCCGCTCATCGGATTCCTGCGGCTTTTCGCCATGCGCTGCGGCAGGAGGCCGACCCGATCCGACATGATGGTTCCATCCGGGCTGACCGCTTTTTCCTCTGTGACGGCCAATCTGGTATGGGATTTGAGGCGCGTGACGATGCGGCAGCCGGCGGCATTGAGCTTCGCCCACCAGCCGAAATCGTAATAGCCGAGGTCGAAGACATAGGTGGCGCCCGCCTCGATCGGCATTACCTTGGCGGCGGTGATGTCGTTGACATTGGCCGGCGTCACCGCCGCATAGATCGGCCGTTCGGCATTGGCATCGTAGACGACGTGAACCTTGGCGCCGCAGGCCTGATCGGAAAAGCGTGCCCAGTCCGATCCCGCTCCGGAAAGGCGCAGACTGCTGCTGTCGATCAGATGGACCGCCTCGCCGACGGCCCGCTTGAGCCCACGCCCGGCGCGTGACACCATCTGCGCGAACAGCTCGGCGAAAACCGCACTCGAGCGCCGGCCATTGGCGTCGGCAAGGGTCGAGCGTGACACCGGTTGGGCGCCGAGATGGTAAAGACCGCTGCGGTGGCTTTGCAGGCCGCCGACGATTTCGCGCAGGCTGACAGCCCCGGAAAGCTGGCCGTAGAGCAGCGCGACCAATTGGCTCTTCGTCGACAGCCGCCGCACGTGCTTGTCGGCCTGATGCTCCTCCACAAGTCTTTCGAAGGCCGCCCACGGAATCCGCTTCAACAGATCATGAAAGACGCTATTCTGATGCCGCACGGTGTTGTTCCTCTTTCGTGTCCGGGATTGTCGCCAAACATCCGAATACGAGTAGAATCAACACCGTGCGCCATGTCCACCAAATTTAAACCGGACAGCCGTGGGTCAAGCCCTGGGATGACGGAGGAGAGGTGGGTGTCGCGGGCGCGGGCCCTAAAGCACGCCTTCCCATTCCGCCAGTGCGGCGACGACGCCCGGCAGGTCGGTCATGCGCGAGATCACCGTTTCGGCGCCGGCATCCGTCAGCTTGTCGGCATGGGCGGGGTAGCTGTGCGAGGCGCCGGTGAAGCCGATGACGCGCATGCCGGCGGCGCGGGCGGCGTGCACGCCGTGGACGGAATCCTCGACCACGACACTCTTGTCGGGAGAGATGCCCATGCGGCTTGCGCCGTGCAGGAAGATATCCGGCTTCGGCTTGACGCGGTCGGCGCCGAGATCCTTGGCCGAGAAGATGTTGGGTGCGAACAGCGACTTCAGGCCGACCTTGCCGAGCATCATGTCGAGCCGCTTCGTGCTCGAATTCGAGCAGATGCAGCGCTTCATCGGCAGCCTGGAGACGGCAAATTCGACGCCCGGGATCGCCTTGACGTCGTTCGCCAGCCTGATGTCGAGCAGCTTCTCGGACTTATCGAGCAGGGAAGCCGAAAGCGGGATGCTCGCCTCGCGCTCGACCTGCAGCAGGATGTTGTGCCAGGTCATGCCGGCGAAACGCTCGCCCATTTCCTCGACGCCGATCGGATATCCGGCATCCGTCAGCAGCGCGGATTCGACTTCGGCGGCGATGATTTCGGAATCGACGAGAACGCCGTCGCAATCGAAGATGATAAGGTCGAAGCCGTCCATATGTTCACGCCTTGCTGCAAGTCCGGATCTGATCAGGGAGTGCAGCGGCTTTACACGATGGGGGGCCAAAGCTCAACCGGATCGCAAGCATGGCAGCGATGCGGCAGACGACCGGCTCAGCAGCGGCTGCCGCTGATACGATCTCTGAAGGGCAGGGCCCGCCATCATGCATGCATGGCGAGCCCTGGTTGACTACTGTTGTTCCGGCAGGATGATCTTGTTGCGGGTCGTGCTCTTCACCGGCTTCTCGCCGGGCACATGCGACATGGTGCGGGTCGTGCTCTGCAGCGTGTCGCCGTCGGTGCTGGTCTTGGTGCGGGATTTGCTGAACGTTCCCTGATCGACGGCCTGGGCCTTGGTCTGGGCCTTGAGCTTGTCGCCATTGTTATCGTTGATATGCGTCTTGCTTTGCGCCCTGCCGTCGACGGTGGCCGCACTTCCCCCCGATCCGATCGAGGAGGTCGTGCCGCCGTCGGTGCGGCAGGCGCCCGCCGTTCCGACCGAGCTCGCCGAGGTGCCGCCGGCCGAAGCGCTGCCGCCCGTTCCGACCGTTCCGGCCGCGTTGCATTCCTCGGCAAGACCGACCGAAGTCGACGCGAGCAGCGCGATGGATGCGGCTGCGATGAGATTGATAGGTTTCATGGGCCGTCTCCTATTTCATGGGCTTGGTGACGGAACAGGTTCCGTCCGAACGTTTGGTGATCACGGTGCCGTCAGGCCGGGTGATGCTCGCCGTGGAAAAGCTGTCGGCGCTGCCGGATCCGGCCGAGGAGCCGGCCGAAGCGGATGACGAAGAGGAGCCGGGCGAGCCGCTCCCTGTTGTGGTCGATGACGACACCTGCCCGTTGCCCGCCGTCACGGTGGTGGATGTATTCCCCGCCTGCGACTGGACGATCGTGCATGTCGTTCCGTCGTCGAGCTTGATCTCCTCCGACATTGCCTGCCCGGCGATCAGGGCCAGAGAAGCGGTCAGTGCGATGGTGGAAAGTTGGGTCATTGTCTTATCTCCAGGGGTTTGGCCGGCGCCGTCGTGGCGCCGGCCGACGACGTCAGCAGCCCTTGGTGCCGGCGGCGTCCTTCTTGACCTGGCCGGGCGCACAGCCCTTCTTGCCCTTGTTGTCGTGCGAGGTACCGGCTGCACTGCTGCCGGTGCCGACGGTGCTGCCGGTCTTGTCTCCGTCAGCCGACGAGGCGCCTGTGCCGACACTCGAGGCCGAATTCGCATCGCCCGAGCCCGCGGCAGAACCGCCGGTGCCCACGCTGCTGCTGGAGGTGCCGCCGCCGGCCGACGAGCCACCCGTGCCAAGCGTAGAGGCGGAACCGGATCCAGAGCCCGAGCCCGCGGCCGAGCCGCCTGTACCGACCGAGCTGCTCGATGTGCCGCCGCCGGCAGACGAGCCGCCGGTGCCGATCGTCGAGGATGAGCCGGGCGTGCAGTTGGTGGCGCCGGCAGGGCAGGTGCCCCCGGCAGAGCTGCCACCAGTACCGACGGTGCTGCTCGCAGTTCCGCCGCCGGCCGACGAACCGCCGGTGCCGACCGTGCTGGACGATTGCGCAAAAGCGGAAACCGCAGTGCCGGCCAGAAGGGCCGCCGCCAATGCCAGATGTGTTACCTTCATCATGGTGTATTCCTCCATTTGTCGTTGAGTTGCTGTCGCATCCGGCGCGGATGGACAGCTGTTTGACAAACTTCGGTTACATCCCACTGTTCCTATCCTGGGCCCTCAGTCGGATCAGGGCCGGACCTTGGTCTGGTCGTCACACGCGAGCTGCAGAAGGCAAAACATGGATTCGATGCTTTATGCCTCGACCGGAAACAGGCCCAGGAATTGCCGGTCGCCTTCCGGCGAGAAGATGATCGAGCGGCTTTCGGCGGTGCGCCGGGCCCAGCCCTTGTCGAGGAAGCTTGACAGCAGCGCCTTGCCGAGGCTGCCGGCCAGATGGGCCCGCCTTTCGCTCCAGTCGAGGCAGGAGCGGCAGAGCGGGCGGCGCGAGGATCTGAGATTGCCGACGTCGATGCCGATGCGCTTAAGATCGCTTTCGCCCTTTTCGGTCAGCGACAGGCCGTCTCCGACCGCCTCGATCGCGCCTGAGGCGATCAGGCTGTCGAGCATGCGCACGCCGTAATCGCCGGCCAAGTGATCGTAGCAGATGCGCGCCTTGCGCAGCGCCGGCTCCTTCGGTCCCGGCCGGTGGCGCAGATGCCCGCGTCCGGCGGCAAAGCCCATCATGCTTTCGATCAGCCGGGCGGCGGCCTCGTCGGCGAGCGTAAAATAGCGGTGGCGCCCCTGTTTGCGCTGGGCCAGCAGGCCGCCGGCTTCGAGCTTGGCAAGATGGGTGCTTGCCGTCTGCACGGTGATGCCGCCGACGCCGGCAAGCTCGGTCGCCGTCAGCGCCCGCCCGCCGGTCAGCGCCGCCAGCATGTTGGCCCGCGCCGGATCGCCGATCAGCGCGCCGATCTGGGCAATGTCAGGACCTTCCTTCATAGTTCGATCGTAACCGAAGCATCGCCGTCAGGCAATGTGCGAAAACGGGCAGGCACAAAGGAGAAACACCGATGATTACCTGCTTCATCCGCTATCAGATCGACCCCTTCAAGAAGGAGGCCTTTGGCGAATATGCCCGCAACTGGGGCCAGGCCGTCCCGAAAAACGGCGCCGACCTGATCGGCTATTTCGGCCCGCACGAGGGATCGGCGACGACCGCCTACGGCGTCTACAACATCGAAAGCCTCGCCGCCTACGAGGCCTATCGCGCCAGGCTGGCCGCCGACCCGCTCGGCCGCGACAATTACGAATTCGCCAGGCGCGAAGCCTTCATCCTCAAGGAGGATCGCATCTTCCTGAAAAACGTCTCCGCTCCTCACGCCAGGCTGGTGCTGCCATGATCGCCGTCATCTTCGAAGTCGTGCCCTATATGGGCGAACGCCACAAATATCTCGATCTCGCCGGCGAGCTCAGATCAGAGCTCGAAAAAATCGACGGCTTCATTTCGATCGAGCGGTTCGAGAGCCTGACGAACCGCGGCAAGCTGCTGTCGCTCTCCTTCTTCCGCGACGAGGAAGCCGTCCGAAACTGGCGCAATCTCGAAGCCCATCGCGCCGCCCAGCAAGCCGGCCGCGGCGGCATCTTCGCCGATTACCGCCTGCGAATCGCCAGCGTCTTGCGCGACTACGGCATGTTCGAACGCGACGAGGCACCGGCGGATAGCCGCAGCGTTCACGATGTGGCGTGAGGTCGAGAGCGAGCTCATCCCGCGCGGTCGCCAGGCCGGCGCTGTGAAAACTGCAGTTGGCGCAACCCGTTCGAACTATACGCGTGACAATGAATTTATTTCATCTATCAAAATGCAGAAAATGCTATCTGCAGTTTAAATATCAAGCAATGCGGAAAAACCAGATCGTGTGGGTTTCGAAGATAACAAAATTTGCGTGGGCGGCTATATTTTCTTTTATCTACATTGTCTTCGTGCTCTTCGTAATTTCGACGGCTCTCATGTTCATCCAGAATCCTGATTTCATTGGTGTTACATTCCCAGAACGAGCGATCGCAGATGCCGCGCGGGTAACCCGCGGTAGTCAAAGCGAGATCGATGGAGAGTGCAGCATGAAAGGCAGTTATTTTGATAAGCAAGTTACCTGTGAGATGAGGAGAATGCAGGGTAATAAGATAACGGACACTGTGCTGTTGGAGTATAGGGTGATGTTTGACACGATCACGAGCTTTCATGATGTCCGGGAAAATTTTCAATAAAGAGATGTTTGACGTGTTTGCGGCCATCTTTGCCGGCCAGCTTGGCTGTCACCCGAATAAATTCCCGAAATCGGCCACCCCTTCAGGCTTTGGTAACTAAGTTGGGTAACCATAACGGAGAGTTAAGCGTAGAGCGTATGAGTGAGTATCAGAATGGCATCAGTTTTTCCGCTTGCCGACCTCAAGGCCTCCGTCAAGTCGGATTCCCGGCCGGGCTCCTGGGTTGACACGATCATCAAGGGTGACTGCGTCAGCGCCCTTGAAGCCTTGCCCACCCACTCGGTCGACGTCATCTTCGCCGACCCGCCGTACAATCTCCAGCTCGGCGGAACGCTGCATCGTCCCGATCAGTCGCTGGTCGATGCGGTCGATGACGAATGGGACCAGTTTGCTTCCTTCGAGGCCTATGATGCCTTCACCCGCGCCTGGCTGCTTGCCTGCCGCCGCGTGCTGAAGCCGACGGGCTCGATCTGGGTGATCGGCTCCTATCACAATATTTTCCGCGTCGGCGCCACGCTGCAGGATCTGAATTTCTGGATCCTCAACGACATCATCTGGCGCAAGACCAATCCGATGCCGAATTTCAAGGGCCGCCGCTTTCAGAACGCCCATGAGACGATGATCTGGGCAAGCCCCAATGCCAAGGCCAAGGGCTATACCTTCAATTACGATGCGATGAAGGCCGCCAATGACGACGTGCAGATGCGCTCCGACTGGCTGTTTCCGATCTGCAACGGCAATGAGCGGCTGAAGGGCGAGGACGGCAAGAAGGTGCATCCGACCCAGAAGCCGGAAGCGCTGCTTGCCCGCGTCATCATGGCTTCGACCAAGCCCGGCGATATCGTGCTCGATCCCTTCTTCGGTTCGGGAACGACGGGCGCCGTCGCCAAGCGTCTCGGCCGCCACTTCGTCGGCATCGAGCGCGAGCAGGATTATATCGATGCGGCATCCGCCCGCATCGCCGCCGTCGAGCCGCTGGGGAAGGCGGAACTGACCGTCATGACCGGCAAGAAGGCCGAGGTGCGCGTTGCCTTCAACGTGCTCGTCGAAAGCGGCCTGATCAAGCCCGGCCAGGTCTTGACCGACGCCAAGCGCCGCTACAGCGCGATCGTGCGCGCCGACGGCACGGTAGCCTCAGGCGGCGAGGCCGGCTCCATTCATCGTCTCGGCGCCAAGGTGCAGGGCCTCGATGCATGCAACGGATGGACCTTCTGGCATTTCGAAGACGGGCAATCCCTGCGCCCGATCGACGATCTGAGGTCCGTCATCCGCAGTGATCTGGCAAAGGTGGATTGAGCAGCGCCTTCGCGGGATCGAGATACCTTCTTCCGGTTTCCTCCAGTTGCGGAAGAAGGCCAAGGCGCCCGGGGCTCGAGCCTCGGGCGTCTTCTATTTGAGCGGGGAAGCGCGATGATCAGAACTGGTGATAGTCGGTGACTTCGACCCGCGTAATCCGGCCGTCTTCATTGAAGGTGATCGTCTCCTCGCCCTCGCGGATCAGCGGCTTGCCGGTCCGGCTGTGGGTGGCGCGGAGCGACCAGACCGCGCGGCCGGAGAGGGGCGTCAGCCGCTCCACCAGCGAATTCCCGGCCGCCTGATCGGGATAATCGTCGAAATAGCGCCGGAAGGCGGCCATGATCTCGCTCCGTCCGGCAAGGCTGCCGACGCCGTTCGAGACATAGGTCGCGTCCTCGGCAAAATGGGCTTCGATCGCGGGAAAATCGAGAGCGTTGATGGCGGCGTGGAAGCGCTCGATTTCCTCTGCCGGGTCGAAAGCCATGGTCTCAGACCCTCAATCCGTAAGCGGCGAGATCGCTGCGCAGCTTCTCGGCGCCCGAAAACAGCACCGCGTTCCAGCCGAAGGTCTTGGCGCCTTCGACATTAACAGGCGCGTCGTCGATGAAGATCGTCGCCTTCGGATCGAGGCCGAAGCTCTTCGTATGGCTGTCGTAGATCGCGGCATCCGGCTTGATCAGACCGACATCGCCGGAAACGGTCACGCCGCGCGGCAGCTTGAGGAAGGGAAAGCGCTCCTGCGCCTCGCGGAAGGTGTCGGAGGCGAAGTTGGTCAGCATCGTCACGTCGCGGCCTTCGGCGATCAGCCCTTCCATGATTGCGACGCTCTCGTCATAGGCGTGCGGCACCATCTCGTGCCAGTGTTTGCGGAAAGCGCGGATGTGCTCTTCGCGGGCCGGGTGCTCGGCAATCAACAGCGCCTCGGCCTCTTCCCAGGTGCGGCCGCGGTCCTGCTCGATGTTCCAGTCGTGGGTGCAGATATTGGCGAAGAACCAGTTGCGCTCGGTCTCGTCGGGGATGAGGCGGGCGAAGGGCAGATGCGGATCGTAATGAATAAGGACTTTGCCGATATCGAAAACGATATGTTTTATCTCAGTCGTCATGGTCATGCCTTGGCTGTTTTGAATGCGAGAGGAATAGCCGCTGCAATCGCTTTTTTCATGATGGTCGGTAACGCCTGGGCTTCAAGATTTGTAACCGGCTCCCACCATTCGTCATTCACGCCATCACTCGGCTTCGGCTTTGCGGGGATTGCCGCCCGCCAGATCGACAGCCGGAGCTCGAAATGGGTGAAGACATGGATCACGGTGCCGCAGGCCTGCCAGGCCGCCTCGAAGGGCGCGGCCGCAGAAGAGGTCTCGCCGTCGAGCCGCGCCGTCCAGGCGGTCGTCGGTACCTCGGTCATGCCGCCGAGCAGGCCGCTTTCGGCGCGCCGCCGCAGCAGGATCTCGCCATCGCCGCTCACCGCGACGAAAGCGGCGCCATGGCGCACCGGCTTTTCCTTCTTCGCCGCCTTGACCGGAAAGAGCTCGGGATCGGAAAGCTTCAGTGCCTGACAGGCATTGCGGAACGGACAGAGCGAACAGGCCGGCCGCTTCGGCGTGCAGATCGTCGCTCCGAGATCCATCATTGCCTGGGCGAAATCGCCGGGCCGGCCTGACGGCGTCAGCAGCGCCACCTTCGCCTTCATCGCCGGCTTGGCGGCCGGAAGGGGCGTTTCGATCGCATAAAGCCTGGAGATCACCCGCTCGACATTGCCATCCATCACGGCAGCCTGCCGGTTGAAGGCGATGGCCGCGACAGCTGCAGCGGTATAATCGCCGATGCCGGGCAGCGATTTGAGGCCCTCTTCGGTGTCGGGAAAAACGCCGCCATGCTCTTTCGCCACGGCCTCGGCGCATTTCTTCAAATTGCGGGCGCGGGCATAATAGCCGAGCCCCGCCCAGGCGGCCATGACAGCGTCGTTCTCGGCCGCGGCCAGATCGGTCACTTCGGGCCAGCGCTCAAGAAACTTCTCGAAATAGGGTTTGACCGCCTGCACGGTCGTCTGCTGCAGCATCACTTCGGACAGCCAGACACGATAGGGATCGGGTTTGACGCCGCGCGCCGCCATGCCGGGCGTCACCCGCCAGGGCAGGTCGCGGTGATGGCGGTCGTACCAGTCGAGCAGGGGCTTGGCGGAGGGCGTGTCGAGTGTCGTGATCGTCATGATTTGCCGGGATCGGGGGAAGTGCCTATACTTGGCGAAGCAATGCCGCGCGATCAAGTCGGTCCCGTCACTTCGCGGCAGCGCCCAAGGTTTTCGATGAGTTATCCACGCAAAGGTGCAAAGCAGATTTCCGAGCTGGCGAACGGGCTGATCGATCCTGTCCTGGCGCGCCGCGCCGGCATCAACACGGCGCTGCTCGGCTCCTGGAGCGAAATCGCCGGCGAGGATTTCGCCGATTGCACCCGCCCGGAAAAGATCGCCTGGGCCCGCGGCGGCGGCGATGACGGCAGCTTCCGCCCCGGCGTGCTGACGATCGCCTGCGAAGGTGCGCGCGCGCTTTTCCTCACCCATGCCCAGGGCGAACTGATCCAGCGCATCAACAGCTTCTTCGGCTTCGCCGCCGTCCACCAGATCCGCATCGTCCAGAAGCCGGTCTCAAACCTCGCCCGCCGCTCCCGCACCCCGCAGCCGCTGAAGGGCGAAGCCGCCCGCAAGCTGGAAGGCATGATGGAGGGGATCGAGGGCGACAAGCTGCGCCAGGCGATCCAGCGGCTGGGTACCGCGGTGATGGGCAAGCGGGGACGATGAACTGCGCCAAATGTCAAACTTCACTTGAAGTGCTCCACGGGTGTATTACACTGTAATCATCTGACGGAGGCACAGGATGCGCAGCAGCAAACCCATTACGGTCACGCTCGGCAGCCAGCAGAAAAGCTTGGACGCCCGGCTGCAATCGGGTGCCTATAGCTCTGCAAGCGAGGTTATCCGCGCTGCTTTGCGCGCGCTCGACCGGGAAGAAGATGCGATCGACGAAATCATGCGCCAGAAAATTCGCGAGGCTATCGACGATCCGGGTCCGGATATTGATGCCGATACGGTGTTTGAGCGGCTCGAACATCTCCATGCCGAACGCGTGAAGGCTGGGCGCGGTGGCGTTTAAGGTCGCGTTTCGCCCCAGGGCGGAGAAGGATCTGTTTGATATTTATGAATTCATTGCTGCCGATAATTTTCCGGCGGCGATCGAATTCATTGCCGGTTGAGACAATTCTGTCATCAGTTGGAAGACATGCCGGAAAGGGGATCACCGCGCGAGGATTTTGCTCCGGGCGTCCGCATTTTGGTATTCGAACGGCGTGTGACCATTGCTTACCGGATCACCAAGCATCGGGTACAAGTGCTGAGCTGTTCTACGCTGGCCGGAATACGCCTTCGGCCTTCCACCGAAACTGAGAATCACGCATTTCGGGCTCTCGGTCCCATCACGGTCACAATTCTTTGAAGGAAGTTGGTTCACCGTGGCTTGTGAGCGGCCGTCAGGCGTTATATCGCACAGTCACGCCGTCACTCATTACCTATGGGGAACCCATGCAGATGTCCGAAATGCAACTGACGAAACGCCGCCTCCTGGGTGGGATCGCCATCGCCGCAGCTGCCGCAGCGCTTGCCGCCTGCAACGACAGCAAGGACGCTGCCGATGCATCGTCTTCCGGCAAGACCATGGCCGACGGCACCAATGTCGACACCATGCAGACGGCGGCCACCTCGGGGACCGACATGCCTCAGTCCGACGGCGATGTCGATATGGCCGAGGTGCTGAAACCCGGCGCGCTGCCGGAGATGGCGCTGGGCAAGGCCGATGCCCCGGTCAAGATCGTCGAATATATGTCGATGACCTGCCCGCATTGCGCCCATTTCCACAACACCACCTTCGACGCCATCAAGCAGAAATATGTCGACAGCGGCAAGGTGCAGTTCATCATCCGCGAATTCCCCTTCGACCCGCGTGCCGCCGCCGCCTTCATGCTCGCCCGCTGCAGCGCGTCCAACCCGGAGCAGCTGAGCACGCCGGAACAGTATTTCCCGATGGTATCAATGCTGTTCAAGCAGCAGCAGGTCTGGGCCGCCGCCGATGACGGCCGCGCCGCACTGCTGCAGATGTCGAAGCTTGCCGGATTTACTGAGGATAGCTTCACGAAATGCTTGACGAACCAGAAGCTTCTGGATGAAGTGAACGCCACGCGGGAAAGGGGATCGAAGGATTTCGGCGTCAACGCCACGCCAACCTTCCTCATCAATGGCAAGCGCTACTCTGGAGACATGCCGGTTGACACCATGTCGAAGCTCATCGACAGCCTCATCTGAACCGGATCGTTCGACCACAACGGGCGACGGCGAAAGCTGTGCGCCCGTTTTTTTGTGGCTGCGTAGTGGCGGGGAACACCCCCCTCTGTCCTGCCGGACCCGGGGTCGAGCCACGGGTCTCGACCCGTCCTTCGGACCCCCACAAGGGGGGAGATCGGCTGGGGGGAACGTCTCATCCATCGTGACCCCTCTCACGACTGCGCTGCGTAAGCGTTCTATTGTTTGGGGAAGCCCTAGCCACTTGCCGATCTCCCCACCTGTGGCGGAGATGCCCGGCAGGGCAGAGCGGGGTTCCAAGCCCTCTGAGCGCCCCGGAGCTTCTGCATGAAGTTCAACAAGCTGCGCCTGGTCGGCTTCAAATCCTTCGTCGAGCCGACGGAATTCATCATCGAGCGGGGGCTGACCGGTGTCGTCGGCCCGAACGGCTGCGGCAAGTCCAACCTCGTCGAAGCGCTGCGCTGGGTGATGGGCGAGAATTCCTACAAGAACATGCGCGCCTCCGGCATGGACGACGTGATCTTCTCCGGTTCCGGCAACCGCCCGGCCCGCAACACCGCCGAAGTGGCGCTCTATCTCGACAATGGCGAGCGCACCGCGCCCGCTGCCTTCAACGACGCCGACGAGATCCAGGTCACCCGCCGCATCGAGCGCGAGCAGGGCTCGCTCTATCGCATCAACGGCAAGGAAAGCCGCGCCAAGGACGTGCAGCTGCTGTTTGCCGACGCCTCCACCGGCGCCCGCTCGCCGTCGATGGTCGGCCAGGGCCGCATCGGCGAGCTGATCCAGGCAAAGCCGCAGGCCCGCCGCCAGCTCCTCGAAGAGGCGGCCGGCATATCGGGCCTGCATTCGCGCCGCCACGAGGCCGAACTGCGGCTGCGCGCCGCCGAAACCAATCTCGAACGTCTCGACGACGTCACCTCGCAGCTCGAAAGCCAGATCGAGAGCCTGAAGCGCCAGGCCCGCCAGGCCAACCGCTTCAAGACGCTATCGGCCGATATCCGCGCCCGCGAGGCGATGCTGCTGCATATTCGCTGGGTGCAGGCCAAGGAAGCCGAGGCCGAGGCCGACAGCGCCCTCAACCAGGCAACCGTCATCGTCGCCGAAAAGGCGCAGATCCAGATGGAGGCCGCCAAGCAGCAGGGCATCGCCAGCCTGAAGCTGCCGGAACTGCGCGAGGGCGAGGCGCGTGCCGCCGCCGCCCTGCAGCGCTTGCAGATCGCCAGAAGCCAGCTGGAGGAGGATGCCGGCCGCATCCTGCGCCGCCGCGACGAGCTGACCCGCCGTCTCGCCCAGCTTGCCGAGGATATCCGCCGCGAGGAGCGGCTGGTGGCCGACAATGCCGTCATCCTCGCCAAGCTCGACGCCGAAGAGGTCGAGATTTCAGAGGTGCTGGCCGATTCCGGCCGCCATGCCGAGGAGAGCCGCGAAGCCTTCGAAGGGGCGGCGGCAAAACTTGCCGACAGCGAACGCGTCTTCACCCAACTGACGGCCGAGCGCGCGGAAGCCGCCGCCGGCCGCAACCAGCTGGAGCGTGCCATCCGCGATCTCGCCGACCGCCGCATGCGCCTCGAGCGGCAGATGAACGAGGCCAACCAGGAACTTGCGGCTATCGGCGAGAAGATTTCAGGCCTGCCGGATCCCGACGAGAAGCGGGCGATCGTCGAGGCCGGCGAAATCGCACTTGCCGATGCCGAAGCCGCCGTCCAGACGGTCGAACAGGCGCTGGCCGCCGCCCGCCAGGCCGAGGCATTGTCGCGGGCCCCGGTCGATCAGGCCCGCGCCGGCCTGAATGCGCTGGAAACCGAGGCCCGCACCATTTCCCGCATGCTCGCCGCCGGTGCGGCGTCCGGGAAATTTGCGCCGGTTGCCGAAGAACTGAAGGTCGACCGCGGCTTCGAAACGGCGCTGGGAGCAGCACTTGGCGACGATCTGGAATCGCCGCTCGATGCCGAGGCGCCGGCCCATTGGTCTGTCAATGGCGATGGCGCCGGCGATCCGGCGCTTCCGCCGGGCGTCACGCCGCTCATCGCCCATATCAGCGCGCCATCAGCTCTCACCCGCCGCCTGCGCCAGATCGGCCTCGTCGCCGATGGCGATGCGGGACGCCTGATGGCGGTCTTGAAACCCGGCCAGCGGCTGGTGACGAAGGAGGGTGCGGTCTATCGCTGGGATGGCCATGTCACCGGTGCCGACGCGCCGAGCGCAGCAGCGCTGCGCCTTGCCCAGAAAAACCGCCTGGCCGAACTCGAAAGCGAAGCGGCAATCGCCCGCGACGTGCTTGCCGAGGCCGAGGAGCGGCAGACAGCGGCGGCCGAAGCGATCCGCATCGAGGAGCGGCGGCTGGCCGAGGCCCGCGACATGAGCCGGCTGTCGGCGCGTCATCTGGCTGAAGCGCGCGAGGCGCTGGCTGCCGCCGAGCGTGCGTCCGGCGATCTGATCCGCCGCCGCGACGTCGTCAGCGAGGCCGCGAGCCAGCTTGGCGCGCAATTGGAAGAGATCGGCATCCAGGAGGAAAATGCCCGCATCGAGCTGGAGGATGCGCCCGATCTGACCGAGATCGATGAGCGGCTGCGCTTCCAGCAGGCGGAGGTCGCGACCGACCGCGGCACGCTCGCCGAGGCCCGCGCCCGTCATGAAAGCCTGGCAAGGGAAAACGAGGCCCGCCAGCGCCGCATCATCGCGATCGGCCAGGAGCGCGAGACCTGGCGCCAACGGGCGGAAAGCGGCGAGGATCACGTCGCCACGCTGCGCGAGCGCGAGGAAGAGGCGCGCGAAGAGGCGGCCGATCTGGAAATGGCGCCGGATGAATTCGACGACAAGCGCCGCGCCCTGCTCAGCGAATTGCAGAAGGCCGAGGAGGCGCGCCGCAACGCCGGCGATCTGCTGGCCGAAGCCGAACGTATCCAGCGCGAGGCCGACCACAAGGCGGCGACCGCGCTTTCCGAACTTGCCGAATATCGCGAACGCCGCGGCCGCGCCGAAGAGCGCCTGGTCTCGGCCCGCGAACGGCGGCACGAAAGCGAGGTCCGCATTCGCGAGGCGCTGAACGTGCCGCCGCATGAAGCACTGCGGCTCGCCGGGCTGCAGCCGATGCAGGCGCTGCCCGATCCGCGCGAGGTCGAGCGCGATCTCGAGCGGTTGAAGATGGAGCGCGAGCGGCTCGGCGCCGTCAACCTGCGCGCCGACGAGGAGCAGAAGGAGCTGAGCGAAAAGCTCGAAGCCCTGATCAAGGAGCGCGACGACGTCATCGACGCGATCCGCAAGCTGCGCGGCGCCATCCAGAGTCTGAACCGCGAGGGCCGCGAGCGCCTGGTCGCCGCCTTCGACGTCGTCAACGGCCAGTTCCAGAGGCTGTTCACCCATCTGTTCGGCGGTGGCACGGCCGAACTGCAGCTGATCGAATCCGACGATCCGCTCGAAGCCGGCCTCGAAATCCTGGCCCGCCCGCCCGGCAAGAAGCCGCAGACGATGACGCTGCTCTCGGGCGGCGAGCAGGCGCTGACGGCGATGGCGCTGATCTTTGCCGTCTTCCTCACCAATCCGGCGCCGATCTGCGTGCTCGACGAGGTGGACGCGCCGCTCGACGACCACAATGTCGAGCGCTATTGCAACCTGATGGACGAAATGGCGGCTTCGACCGAAACCCGCTTCGTCATCATCACCCACAATCCGATCACCATGGCCCGCATGAACCGCCTCTTCGGCGTCACCATGGCCGAACAGGGCGTCTCCACCCTGGTCTCCGTCGACCTGCAGACCGCCGAGCGCCTGCGCGAGATTGCGTGAGGTTTGCATGGGGCTGTGGATCCCAGGCTCAAGGCCTGGGATGACGGAGATTGAGGGGACGGAGCGGCAAGAGGCGCATACCGGTCGGATGCGTCGCCGCATTGGTCTCCGGCCATCCTGCGGCTTGAGCGGTGGCTCTTTGCTTCCGCAGGAGCGCGACTAAAGCTGATATCGGCTGCGCTCTTTCAGAAGGGCTTCGATCCGGCGACGCCGGGCAACGGCGATTGCGACCAAGAGTGTGACAAGCACCGCGAGCCCCAAGCTTGCGATCGAAAGCGTCAGCAGCCACCTTCCCAACCGCCGCACCAGCGACGGAAAATCGGTATTGAGCCAATGCATCGCATTCGCCGTGTAGCCATTGGCCGAGATCCAATCCCGCATCAGAGCCAAGCGCCCGCAATGAACATCGGCGTACAAAACCTTCACTTCCCTGATCTGGTTGAGGAAGGTCGATGCATCGACGACATTCCCCTCTAGATAGGCGATCTGTGCAAGCGTATAGGCCGCGAGCGAAGGGTCGATCTCCATGGGCGGAGGGGCGGAAGCGGACGTCTTGCCCACCGCGATCGAACCACGAAGATTGACGCCCAGGCCTCCGGATCCGTCGGTGACGGGCTGTGGCAGAGTTATGGGGCTGGGGTATGCCGCGCCGGCGGCGAGATAGAGCTCCGAACGAAGGCGCTGCGAGAATTGCTGGGGCAGGGCTTCACGACGCGAGTGCTGGGAAAATCGATAATCATCGAGTGCGAAGAACGCAACGAAAGCCATCGCGCTCACGGCGCCGAGATATCGCGATCGGCGCGTGGCAAGAACGATCGCGGCAAGGCATATCGGATATTTGAGCCAATTCAGCAATAGGGGCCCGACCGTCCAGTCGTCAGCGCCGGCGATGACGGCAACGCCGTTCCGCTGTGCATAATCGGCCGCACTTCCGGCAAGCGCCACGAAATGGAAGGCGGTGTTATCAGCCGCCTCAGGCAGCCAGACCCAATAAGCCGCGAAAGCTGATAGCGCGGCAAAAGCCAGAAGGCCAAGGACAAACAGAAGGTAGCCGCGTGCGCGGGAGGTGATTGCGTCGACCGCGCGCTCGCCATTGGCAATCGAAGACGGTTTGGGCAGTTTGTTTGCGATGCGGCTGCCGAACACGCCTGCCGCGCGTTTGACGGCGTCCGGCAGGTTGGCACGGCGCTCTTGCAGCTCGCGCTCGATCGACAAAACCCTTCGGCTTCGGCGCACGATCCACCAGCCGAGCCCATTCGTCAGCGGCGCGGCGATTGCAAAGAACAATGCGGCCGATAACAGCAGATAGGCCTTTTGCGATTGAGCGGCATTGCCGGCCAGGAACTTTTCGCGCGCCTGCGGCCCAAAACCGCCGGAGGCCAGCGCGAAGTTCCGGATCGCCTGAAAACGGCTTTGATCGAAATTATTCAGAAGGAAGCCGCTTCTTTCCAGCTTGTCGAGTGCGGCCGCGGCAGCAGCCACATTGCCGCGAAAGGCCTCCGCCTGCGCCAGAAAATACGGCATGATCCTCGCGTTTCCATCCGGTTGCGTCCGATGATCTCCGTTCGCATCAGCGGCAGCCTGGTAGATGCTTGCCGGTAAATCCGAGGGGCGGATGACCCTGTATTTCTCATAGGTCGGCCGAGCGCTGAAATCCCGCGAAAACTCGTACATCACTCCGCCGACAATAGGGGTGCCCGGGATGCCGAGGACAACAATGGCAATGATCGCGCGGCGGGAAAGCGGAGCATAAAATGCTAGGCCAATGAAGGCGAAAAAGGCGAATGCGAAGGGGGCGAGCACTTCTGCCCGTCCGAACAATGCCCAGCATATCAAAAAGAATGCGACTGCCAGGCCCGTGAAAAACCAACGCCCCCGGATGATCATTCCGGCGGTCGCAAGGGCGATGATGAAGGAGACATAATGCGCATGATAGGGCAGGTTCGCGAGCCCGGTCTCAACTGGGGCGTCCGTGGATTTGACGCCCGACAGGCCAAGGGCATTGGTGAAGCCGTCGAGCACGTAGATCGAGCCGCCCAACATCCTGAGATCGGTCGGATCTGACGGCCATGTATAGGCGGCTGCGAAGAGCAGCATGAAGCCGGCGAAAGCCGATCCCTGTGACAGCAGCGACAGCAGATTGGACCGGCGGCCCAGTCCGGCATGCTCTTCTTCACCGGTCTGATCGATCTTTTCCGGTATGGGAGTCGCCGCAGCCGAGGCCGGGCCGGCCATGCGCCTGCCGAAAGCCGAGGCGTCAGCCACCGTCAGCTCCGGCGGCCTTCACGCCGGACAGCATCTCGCCGCGAAGGCGTTCGAGCTCGCCGATCGCCTGACGGCGGTCCGTCGCTCCCTTCTCATGGGCATCGCGAACGTCGGTCAGCGTCAGCAGGATCTTATCGTGAACATGCTGCAGCGTTTCCACGTCGACGACCAAGCGCTGGTTGGATTTCGCCGTCGCCACGGAGTTCTGATGCAGGAGCTCGGCATTCCTGCGCATGATGTCATTGGTGGCGCTGTCTATGCTGTCGGCCAATGCGACGGCGCTTTTCTGCTCGTCGAGGGTCAGGGCCAGCATGAAGGCGCGTTTCCACGCCGGCAAGGTCAACTGGCGGATCGTCTGGAATTTGTCGACGAGCGCGAGATTGTTTGCCTGGATGATGCGAACCATCGGCAGGGTCTGCATGGCCGCATGCTGAAGCACGCGCATATCGTCCGCCCGCTTCGAAAGCTGCTGACGGTTTGCTTCGAGCACGGCCAGATATTCGCTCGAGGCGAGGTCGCCGGAGGCGCCGTTCTGGCGGCCGATTTCCGCCTCCATGTTGCGAAGCCGCAATTCGATTGCCTGGACGTGCTGGCCGAGCGCGACATATTCGGCGCGCACGCCCTCATACATCAGCTGGTAGTCTTGATTTCGCCGCGACAGCGTTTGGGCCGTTGTCTCGATTTGCGCCACGAGCTTGTCGACCTGGCCTTTGACGGTATCGAACCGGGCGACGGCGCGTTCCTTCGTGCGCGCGATCCGCTTCAGGAGGCCGCCGATAACAGGAATTCGTCCGACCGAACTGTCGAGTGACGACAGGTTGAACTGCTGCGCTGCGAGGACGATCTCGTTCAGTTGCGCCCCGGTGCCGTCGAGGTCGGTCGCCCGCGCCGTTTGCAGGATCTCATCGGCATATTGGGATGAGCGCTCGGCGACTTCCCGGCCGAACTGCTGGATCGACAGCGCCGACTGCAGGTCGATCGTCGCGGCCAGACGAGCGACTTCCGGATCGATCGAGTGGTCGCTGACGGCGGCACTTTGGCTGTTGTGCAATGGCAATGCTGCCTTGATCATTCTTGTCCAACCCTCTTCAGGAAGCCTATGAGATTGCTGTGGGCATCGAGAAACGCAGTTGCGGCGGAACTGCGCGGTCTTACGGCCTCGCCGTGAATGATCGCCAGCGCGTTTCGCTGCCAAAGAGGCAACAATAGCGTTTCGATGTCGGTGAACCTGTCGAGCAACGAATCAAGCACACTGGCCGAGAGCTCGATCTGCTGGATCGTCAGCGCGTTGGCTGCCTCCATCGCCATGATGTTGGCAAGCCGTCGTTCAAACCTGGCGACGAGAGAAAGATCCGAGCCGCTCGACTGCGAAAGCAGCCGCTGGCCATCCGAAATCACGCCGGCAAGACGCTCCTGCTCGCCGATGAGCTGCAACCGCGTTTCGTCAAGAATTCCCCGGATGCGTTTGCCGACCTGCGCCGCCCGGCTCAGCTGCCGGAAGAGGTCGGCGACCCTGTGGCTGGCAAGCTCGAACTTCAGGCGGGCTTCGACGGCTGCGCCGGTGAATCGGCCGATCGGTCCCTGCTTGCGCAGCATCTTCTGGAGGTCGATACCCTCCAGCATTTCAACGAGCTCATTGGCAAAACTGCGGATGTCGCGGGCCGGGGCCGAACTCAGAATATCATTGTCCATCTTCGGCGAGCGGGCCGCCATATCAAGGGCGGCGATCGCCTTGTCGTCGATCGCCTGCGGCAGAGAGGACTGCTCATCGCCCACGGTGGGCAAATTGTCCGCAGTGGAATTGAAATGCTTGGCGCCAGGGGCAATCACGATGGGGCTCACAGGATAAGGCTTTTGAACCGCAATCTCCGCGCGAAAATTGAAAATAGAATGAATCTGCTCGCACGCCTTTTACGGGCATGGCATTATTTGGCGGCTGTGCAGCCAAGCCTGGGATCACCGAGGAGAGGTCTGGTCGCTCCCTGCGCGATGAAGCTACGACGGGCGCGACGGAGCAAGCTGCATTGCCCGTGCGTCTGGCAACAAAGCCACTACACTCTCCGTCATCCGAGGGCTTGACCAGGCTTGACCCCGGGATCCACGGGCGATCCTGGGCGGACTGTTGGTGGAGGGATGGTGTGGGGTTGACGGAGCAGTAGTGGCGCGCCAAGGCCCACGAGCCGCATGGGCCCAGTGAAGCGAACTGCGAGGGCGGCGCCCCAAGCTGCATCGCCGGTGCGTTTGGCGAGAACGCCAGCCCCACCCTCCGTCATCCCAGGGCTTGACCCTGGGATCCACAACCAGGCACACGGCTTCTATTTCTCTGCGGTCAACGCCATCGCTGTTCACTCAGTGCCAGCCGCATGGACGGAGAGGCGAAAACGCCGGAATGCGAAGCAATCAATGACTCATCCCGATGGTCCTCCCGGCATGATCCCTGATCACCCGCCCGATGCGGCCTGGAACACTGCGAGCTGGGCGGCGAAGGCGCGTTGATAGGCCGGCCGCGCTTCGCCGCGGGCGACATAGGCGGCGAGGCTCGGATAATCGTCGAGGATATTGGCTGACTTCAGCCGCAGCAGCACCGACACCATCAGCAAGTCACCGGCGCTGAAGGTGCCATCGAGCCAGTCGGCATCGCCGAGATGAGCGGAAAGACTGTCCAGCCGTTTGCGGATGCTGCCCTCGAGGGCACGCAGGCGCTGCTCGTACCAGGGCTCGTCGCGCTCGAGGATCCTGGCGAGGCTGTGCTCGAAGATCGGCGTCTCCACCGTATTGAGCGCCGCAAACATCCAGGCGATCGCCCGCGCCCGGCCATTGGCATTCTCCGGCAACAGGCTGCCATGGCGCTCGGCGATATGCAGGACGATCGCGCCGGATTCGAACAGGGTAAGATCGCCTTCCTCATAGGTCGGGATCTGCCCGAAAGGCTGGCGCGCCAGATGCGCCGGCTGCTTCATCGTCTCGAATGAGACGAGGCGAACCTCATAGGGCTGGCCCGCTTCCTCGAGCGCCCAGCGAACCCGCATGTCGCGCGCCAGTCCCCGGCCGCGATCGGGCGAACGTTCAAAGGCGGTAATGGTGATCGTCATCGCTTTCTCCATCGCTAGTCTGCATTGAAGACGTGTGGCCCAACGGAATTCCGACACTCACCGCCGTCTCGTTTCGAGAGGGTCGCATCGACGACAAGGCGGTTGTTCATCGGCCGGTCGGGACTCGCTCGAGACGGACTCCGCACAAATCGCGCGCAATTTTCCCGCATTCGGCGATAAACACCAAAAAAGGTCGGCTGTCTTGGGGTCCGTACCCCATTTGGATGATGCTCTTTTCTCTGACTTGCATTAGAAGTTGTTTCAACGCAACCTGATGACTTTGCTGAAAAGCGGGCGGTCAGCGTTGCGTATTGTCGAATTTGCGATGCGCTTTCCGGGTAGAGGGCAAGGACCCGGAAGGTGTTTGAGCAATCCCGGGAAATCCTGAGGTATTGCACAAACGAAGATCAGGGCGGTTCCATGAACCGTCCTGGGTTGAGGGACCCCCCGTCCGGTTTTCCTGGCCGGACGGAAACAAGGCTTTGCGGGACATTGTTGCAGTCCCGCAAAGCTTTTTTTATGCCTTGTTCACATCAGGTGCGGTTCAGGCCTTCGACCGCTTGATTGCGAAAATTATTGTGCGCCGCAGCATTTTCGCCGCATTTGTGGATTTTCATTTCAACACCAAGGCATTAAGCTAATTCCTAAGTTTGTTGACGGACGTCGCTTTCTACTCGGCGTCATCCTCGGCCTTGTGCCGAGGATCTGCTGCCCTATCAAGCGGATGCAGATGCTCGGCACAAGGCCGAGGATGACGAAAGAGAAGTTGGCGGCGTTGTCGACAGCTGAGGGATCACGCTGATCCTTCCGTGGTGTTGGGGGGAAGATGACCAAGTGGGTCTACAGGTTCGGCGACGGGCAGGCTGAGGGTGGCGCGCGCGACCATGAGATGCTCGGCGGCAAGGGCGCCAATCTTGCTGAAATGTGCGCTCTTGGCCTTCCCGTTCCGCCGGGACTGACGATCGTCAGCGATGCCTGCGACACCTATTATAAAAATGGCGGCCATATCGACGAGCGGCTGAAGGCCGAGGTGCGCGACGGCATAGCGGCGATCGAGGCGATCACCGGCCGCCATTTCGGCTCCACCAGCCAGCCGCTCCTGCTTTCGGTGCGCTCCGGCGCCCGCGTCTCGATGCCCGGCATGATGGACACGGTGCTCAATCTCGGCCTCAATGACGAGACCGTACAGGCGCTCGGCCACGATGCCGGCGACGCGCGTTTTGCCTGGGACAGCTACCGCCGCTTCATCCAGATGTATGCCGACGTCGTCATGGGCCTCGGCAACGACGCCTTCGAGGAGATCCTCGAAGACGAAAAGGCCAAGCTCGGCCATGAATTAGATACCGAACTCAGCGCCACCGAATGGCAGCATATCGTCTCCCTATACAAAAGGCTGATCGAGGAGGAACTGGGACAGCACTTCCCGCAGGATCCGGAAGTCCAGCTCTGGGGCGCGGTCGGCGCGGTCTTTTCCAGCTGGAAGAGCGCGCGCGCCGTCACCTATCGCCAGCTGCACAATATTCCGGAAGGCTGGGGCACGGCCGTCAATATTCAGGCGATGGTCTTCGGCAATCTCGGCAATTCGTCGGCGACCGGCGTTGCCTTCACCCGCAACCCTTCGACCGGCGAAAAGGCGCTCTACGGCGAATTCCTCGTCAATGCGCAAGGGGAGGATGTCGTTGCCGGCATCCGCACGCCGCACAGCATCACCGAGGAGGGGCGGCTTTCCTCCGGCTCCGACAAGCCCTCGATGGAAAAGCTGATGCCGGAGGCCTTCCACGAGCTCAGCCGCATCTGTTCCGAGCTCGAGATCCATTACCGCGACATGCAGGATATCGAGTTCACCATCGAGCGCGGCAAGCTGTGGATGCTGCAGACCCGCGCCGGCAAACGCTCGACCCGGGCGGCCATGAAGATTGCCGTCGATATGGTCGATGAGAAAGTGATCACCGAGGAGGAGGCGGTGCTGCGCATCGAACCTTCGAGCCTCGATCAGCTCTTACATCCGACGATCGATCCGCGCGTCAACCGCCAGGTGATCGGCACCGGCCTGCCGGCCTCACCGGGGGCTGCGACCGGCGCCATCGTCTTCACCGCCGAAGAGGCGGTCGAGGCGGAGGCCGAGGGCCGCAAGGTCATTCTGCTGAGGGTCGAGACCAGCCCGGAGGATATTCACGGCATGCATGCCGCCGAAGGCATCCTGACGACGCGCGGCGGCATGACCAGCCATGCGGCGGTCGTCGCCCGCGGCATGGGCATCCCCTGCGTCGTCGGTGCCGGCACCATGCGCATCGATAGCCGCAACGAGCGGCTGCTCGGCATCGGCGTGACGCTGAAGAAGGGCGATGTCATCACCATCGACGGCTCCGCCGGCCAGGTGCTGAAGGGCGAGGTGCCGATGATCCAGCCGGAACTATCAGGCGATTTCGGCCGCATCATGGGCTGGGCCGACCGTGTCCGGCGCATGACGGTCCGCACCAATGCCGATACGCCGGCCGATGCCCGCGCCGCCCGCTCTTTCGGCGCCGAAGGCATCGGCCTTTGCCGCACCGAGCACATGTTCTTCGAGGGCGAGCGCATCCATGTCATGCGCGAGATGATCCTTGCCGAGGATGAGAAGGGCAGGCGGCTGGCGCTCGACAAGCTCCTGCCGATGCAGCGCCTGGATTTCACCGGCCTCTTCACCGTCATGCACGGCCTGCCGGTAACGATCCGACTGCTCGATCCGCCGCTGCACGAATTCCTGCCGAAGACCGATGACGAGGTGGCCGAAGTCGCCTTTGCCATGGGCATGGAGCCCTTGGCGCTGCGCCAGCGCGTCGACGCGCTGCACGAGTTCAACCCGATGCTCGGCCATCGCGGCTGCCGGCTGGCGATCTCCTATCCCGAGATCGTCGAAATGCAGGCCCGCGCCATCTTCGAGGCGGCGGTGGCGGCCGCCCAGGAGACCGGAGCGGCCGTCGTGCCCGAGATCATGGTGCCGCTCGTCGGCCTGCGCTCCGAGCTCGATTACGTCAAGGCCTGCATCGATGCCATCGCCGGCGATGTGATGCGCGAGGCCGGCATGAAGATCGATTATCTCGTCGGCACGATGATCGAGCTGCCGCGTGCCGCCCTTCGCGCCCATGTAATCGCCGAGGCGGCCGAATTCTTCTCCTTCGGCACCAACGACCTGACGCAGACCACTTTCGGCATCTCGCGCGACGATGCGTCGGCCTTCATCCCCACCTACCAGCGCAAGGGCATCATCGAGCACGACCCGTTCATCTCGCTCGATTTCGACGGTGTCGGCGAATTGATCAGCATCGCTGCCGAACGCGGCCGGCGCACCCGCAACGACATGAAGCTCGGCATCTGCGGCGAACATGGCGGCGACCCGGCCTCGATCCGCTTCTGCGAAACGATCGGCCTCGATTACGTCTCCTGCTCGCCGTTTCGCGTGCCGATCGCCAGATTGGCGGCGGCGCAGGCGGTCATTGCAGCGAGCAGGTAAGCCGGGCTCGTCAGTGACGATAGCGCCAGCGGTCGCGGTAGACATAGGGCCCGTTCAGATCCCAGGCCATGCGGTCCATCATCTCCGCGCTCGCAGCCCGCGATTCCGCCCGCCGGTCGAGATCGATGCGCTGCAGGCAGGTGGCAAACCCATCCGTGCCGCGGCGGAAACCATAGCTTAGGCACCGCTGCTCATCCGCCGCCCGCCGCTCCTCCGGCGTCATCGTCTGGCAGGCGGAAAGGCTGGCGGCGAGGGCGAGGAGGGTGAAGATAAGAGGGACGCGCATCGGGGTATTCCTTGCTTTTCCAGAAGGAAATGCCATTCGGGTGTTGGCGTCAAGTTGCGACTGCCGCCCCGGGAGAAGCGCCCGTTTTTCGCGAGGCGCCGGCCACCTGCCGATCTCGCTCCTTGTGGGGGAGATGCCCGGCAGGGCAGAGGGGGGTTCAAAGCCCTCAGTGCGTCGCAGTCGGACGGCTTTCATACTATCAATTATGGTGATCGTGCCCTTTGTTTTGGTTCGCGTAGCGGCAGGGGCACCCCCTCTGTCCTGCCGGACATCTCCCCCACAAGGGGGGAGATCGGCTGAGGGCACTCTCCTCATTCTCCCTCATTCCTGTGACATCCCTCGGGCAAAGTCCTGAGGACAGGAAGGAGGGAGCGTGAGTATGCGCTCTCATCAGGCTTTCACGCCGCCCCAGCCGGATCCCCGATCGGCAGCAGCGCCGGATCGAGCGGCGGGTCTTGCGGGTTTTTCGTATCGCCGGGGTCCTGTGCCGGTGTCAGCGGTGGTTTTTCCTGGGTTCGGTCGGGAATGCCGGGTGTCGGCGTCGGGCCGCGTGGGGTATCGGCATTCGGTATCGGGTCTCTGTTGGGCATGATCGCCTCCTTTTGAAAAAAGGAACGGCAGCCCAGGCAGATGGTTCCACTTTCGCCGCCGGCGATTCCTCTGTATGAGGGGCTTGCAAATATTGGAACGAGCATGGCCATCCGCGATCGATTTTCGAAGAAACTGAACTGCCCGCAATGCGGCAATGCGGGTTTTGCCGAGGCCTCGGAGATCGACGATCCCAAGCGCAAGCACCCGGATTTCAAGGTCGATCAGCTGCCGCGCGGCTTTGGCGTGCAGCGCGCCGCCAATCACCAGGAAAGCTTCATGATCAAGTGCGAGTGCGGCCGCAAGTTTCCCTTCCGCAGCCTGGCGGAAGCCGCGGCCGAGCGGCGTTGAATCTCAACAATGACGCTCAGATCCGCTCCAGCACCTCGATGAAGGCATCGGCGAAACGCACGAGATGCGCGGTGTCCTCGTCGGGCGCCTGCATGCGGATCTCGGTGCCGTTCTGATCGAGCAGCGCCAGCACGACGCGCATGTTCTCGCCATCGGGAATGCGCAGCACGGCGATGCGCCGGCAATCCTCGATCAGGCCGGCGGCCGGCAGGTCGAACAGCAATTCGCCGCCGGAACGGCCGGCTGCCTGGCGCACCGCCTCGCAGAAGCCGGCATCGCCGCCGGCATAACCTTCGAGTGAAAGTTCGAGCTCGACGAGCTCCATCGGCAGCGCCGGTTCGGTGTGATCGATCCCGCCAAGCGCAGACGCCTGCGGCCTTGCTGTTATCTCGGGTGAAATCATCCCGTCTCTCCTGTACATGACCCCGGAGATGAAACCGCGGCAGAATGGCCTTTTTTTTACATATCAGCAAGGGCTTATGAAGGTGGGCGGCCGATTGCCCGGCGGTCTCCGCTGAATTCCATCTGATATTCCGAGACAACAGTTTCAATTCAGCCGAATCTTGCACTAAACAGGGACATGGCGATTTGCGTGGTTGAGGACGCGGCGCTGACGAGCAACCGGTAAGTTTGATGGCCATCCGCTACGACCGCCCCGTTTCCAGCGCCGCCCGCTTTTCGCGGCTGCTCGGGGCATTTTCGCTGGTTCTGGCGCTGGCCGTGCTGATCGCCCATCGCTTCGGCGGGCTCGCCACGCCCTATCTCGTGCTGCTGCTGTTCACCGCCGCCGGCTTCGCGCTGCTTGCCGCCCTGCTTGCCGCAATCGGCCTGCGCAGCCTCTGGATGACCGGGGCCGAAGGCGGGCTTGCCGCCCTCGCGGCGCTGATCTACGCCGCCTTTCCGCTCGGCATCGGCGCCTTTGCCGCCGAGCGTTACCTGACGCTGCCTGACATCTATGACGTCTCCACCGATCCGGTCTCGGAACCGGACTGGCTGTCGCCGCCGAAGGCCGACCAGATCTGGCTGAAGCGCAATCTCGTGACGCCCGAGGATCGCGAAAAGCAGATTTCAGCCTATCCCGAACTGACCGGCCGGCGTTACGAAGGCGCGCTCGACCGCGTGCTGGAAGCGGTGCGCAAGGTCGCCAAGCAGAGCGGCTTTACGATCGTCAAGAGCACCGGCACGACCGAGCCGGACCGCGATCTCGAGGACAGGCCGGCAAAGCCCGCCCCCGGCGACGATGCCGTGACCGACGCGCCCGGCATCATTCCCGTGCCGACGCCGCGCCCCTATGACGACGACGTTGCCAAGCTGATCCGTGGCGCCAACGGCGTGACGCTGCAGGCGACCACCCGCACGCTGATCCTCGGCCTGCGCTTCGATATGATCATTCGCCTCCGCGAAGAGGCCGAAACCACCTTCGTCGACATCCGCGTCGCCTCCCGCTACGGCCAGCACGACCTCGGCTTCAGCGCCGAAATCGCGGGGGATTATCTGAAGGCGCTCGACGCCGAACTCCTGGGGATTTCAGGTGGGTGAGCAACGGTGGCGCAAAGCGCCAGCAATCGATCCGGCGAATCCATTGCAGCGGCGAACGCACTGAGCCCAAGCGAAGGGCCGGGATACGGCGCGGCAGACTCGACCCGCTTCCGGTGCCGCAAACTCGACGTCTATTTCGTATTACCAAAGTCCACCACCCTCATCCGCCTGCCGGGCCACCGACCGGGGTTGAGCCACGGGTCTCAACCCGTCCTTCGGACCCCCTCGGGGAGAAGAGGACACGCCGCGAACTCTCTATTCCCCGCACGGTCTCGCATGGCTCGATCGCCGAAAACGATGCGGGTCAGCGTGCAAGATCACCCACGGCGGCGATGATCTCCGCGGCCGTCGGGAAGATGCAAAGGCAGTTAGGTCCGTCCAGCGCCTCGATCTGTGCCCAGGCGATGGTGCCGCTCGCATCGACCAGGAAGTGTCCGACGAGCTGGGTGGCGTGCTTGGCGAAGATCGCATGATCGGCTTCATCAAGCTCGAAGCGGTCCTTGGCGTTGAGGATTGTATTGGCTTCCATCGGCTGGAGCGGTTCCGGTAACTCGCCCGTGGGATTGATGCGCGCCGCCTGAAACTGCGCCATGGTCGCGGTGTAAGGCCATTCCGGCGGCTCGCTGCTGCCATCGGGCTGGAACTCGGCATGGGGCACGCCAAAGGCGCGATGCGTGCGGCAGTCTGGATCGCAGAGCAGCGTCACCGGCGTCGGACGGTGGCGGAAATACAGGCGAGCGCGTTCCACCGGCGTGTTGATAACGGCCACGGTCTTCACCCCGGCGGCGTTGAGGGTGGGCTCGATGCCGGCAAGCTGTTCGAGCTGGCGTCGGCAGAAGGGGCAGTGCAGCCCGCGAAAGAATCCGATCAGGAACGGCCGGCCGCTCAAGTCGGCCAAGGAGACCGTTCCGTCGAAGTTGGCTGTGGCGAGCTCGAACGCGGGCGCGGTGTTTCCAGGCTGCAGCGGGCGCTTCTGGTCTCCCATGGAATAATTCCTTTCCCGGAGCGTCTCAGGTGAAACGACCGAAATGGAACTATAGCACTTGCTTAGAGAAGGCCCATCGCCCGATGGAGTGATGGGTGAGCAACGGTGGCGCAATGCGCCAGCAATCGATCCGGTGAATCGATTGCAGTTACGAACGCTCTGAGGGGGCGGCCAGGCGCGTCGGCTCAGTCAAGCACCACCTCTCACTCCAACACTAGCCACCCCGAATACCGCACCACCAGCCCCGTCAGCCGCCCGCCGATCTCGACGTGAAAGTGGAAGCGCCCATCGCGCTCCTCCTCGTAAGTATCCCCACCCGGCGCCAGGAACAGCGGCAGCGGAATGCCGCAAAATCGCCAGCCGCGCACCATGAGCCTGAGCTTCTGCCCCTCCGGCACCAGCGCCAGCAGCACCCGGAACGGCCCGAACACCTCGGCGAGCAGGTGGCGCTCGCGGCCCGTGCCGGCGGCCTGCCAGCTGCGGAAGGTCTTGCCCCCGAAAGACCGCGTCCAGATCTCCTTGTCGCCATCCGCGACAAAGCGCACCGCGACCGGCACATCCTCGCCGGCGGCGGGAAAGCCGATGATGCCGGCGATCAGCCGGGCGAGGAGCCCGCGGCCGCGCTCGATCCGCGCCCGGCCGGAGGCAAGACGGGTGCCGCCGCCATGGATCGCCGCAAGCGCCGGCGGCAGGCTCTCCCAGGCGTCGCCGAGGATGCGCCGGTAGAGCGGTTCGGCCTCTTCCGCGTGCTCCAGCCGGATGCCGGAGGTGATCGAGAAACGCTGGAAGGCGGCCTCGAAATCGGCCAGCGGCAATTCCCCCGCCGCCGGCCGGGCGCCGCTTTGCGGCCGCTGGCCATCGAGCAGCCGGCGCACCAGCGCCTCGACGCCGAGGACCGGGATGAATGGCCCGTCATCACCTTCGGCAATCAGCGACCAGTCCGCCGTCAGCCGCCGCCCATCGCGATCAAGGCCGCCCAGGCGCACGAACATGCCGCCGCGATGGGCGCCGACGGCGAAGCGATGGCTGGCGGCCTGCAGCAGCCGCGCAAACGGCGTGAGCGAGGGTAAGAGCCCGACCTCCACCAGCCGGGCGGCAAAGCTCAGCAGCCGCTGCAGCGCCTGCGGCTCGGTGCCGACGCCGGTGAAGGTGGATTGCAGGCCGGCAATGTGCCGCGGCAGCAGCGCCAGATCGGGTGCATCGACCAGCAGGAAAGTCCGGCTGGCGAGCGGCGCCACACCGGGCGGCGCGATCGCCACCCGCATCTCGTCGATCAGCCCGCGCCCCTCGGCCGGCTGCCCCTCGCGCAACAGCGCCACCGGCTTGCCGGCATAACTTGCGATGGCTCTCACGACATTGAGCCCGATCTTCACATGCGCCGATGGGGCAATGCCGGCCGCCATGCTGTCGACGCGGGCAAAATGCGGCGCCATCGCCTCCAGCGCCGCAAAGGAGAGCGCCGGCAGGCTGCTGAGCCCCGAGAGCACGAAGGTGCCCTTCGCCTTCGCCTCGGCATCGAGCCCGCCGATGCCGGCGACAAAGCCGCTGCTGTCGGCGAGATCGGCATAATCGATGCCGAGGTCGATGCAGGCCCGCACCACCTTATAGCCATCGCCGGTGAAGCTCTGGAACGGCCCGGAGGCATCGACGACGAGATCGGGCCTGAGCCGTGTCAGCTGCTCCCCGAGATCGCCGTCGCGATCGAAGACCACCGCCTGCAGCCAGGCGCCGAGATCGTTGCTGCCGAGCCGCCCGGCGCCGCCTTTCGGCGACCGGAGATCGAAGACGAAATCATCGGCCTTTTCGAGCGAGCGGCCGGCAATCAGCAGCCTGAGCCTGGGCTCCTCGCCGAGCAGCCGGGCGAGCCGGCCGCCGAAGGCGCCGTAGCCGCCGATGATCAGCAGGGAAAAGGTGCCGCCGCTCATGCGATGAAGCGGCTGCGCTGCTCCGGTGTCGGCACCATGCAGCTCTGCCGTCCGGCAATCTTCAGCCGGTTGCGGGCGATGAATTCATAAAGCGCATCGGCCGCGCGCCGCGGCAGGAGCCGAAAGAGCTTCGCCAGCGAATAGGGAAAGCCGAGGCTCGCCACCATGCGGATCGTGCCGTCGGATTTGAAAAAGGCGCGGCCGCCTTCGATCAGGATATTGGTTTCGTAGTCGCGCGTATCGAGGCCGTAATGCCGGTAAAGCGCCTCGCCGACCGGCGTCTGCGCCGCGAGGAACCGGTATCGCCGCCGCCTGTCATGCTTCAGCACGAATTTCACCCAGCCGGAGCAGAAGACGCATTCGCCATCGAAGACGATCAGCGGCCGGTCATCGGCAAAGGCGGGAACGGCGGGATCGTTGCGATAGCTGTAATCGGCGCGGCCCATGCAGATCTCCCTCCGCCTCTCTTTACGCCGGCCGGTAGCGCGCGGAAAGCGAAGGCGGCCCATCCGCGACAATCGCGCCGCGCTCCATGAGATGCTCGATATGGGCGAGCACGGAAAGGGCCGCCGCCCCATGCAGTTTCGGATCGGTATCACGATAGATCGCCTTCACCATCTCCGCTATCCCTTGGTCGCCGGCCGCAACCCGCGCCAGCACCGCCTGCTCGCGCCCCCGCCGATGCGCCTTCAGCGCCGGCAGGAAGCTCCTCGGCTCGCGCACCGGCCCGCCATGGCCGGGCAGCAGCAGGCCGTCCTGGCGCTCCATCAGCCTGTCGAGCGATGCCATATAATCCGCCATCGAACCATCCGGGGGTGCGACGATCGAGGTCGACCAGGCCATGACATGATCGCCGGAGAACAGGATCTCCCGGCCTTCGAGCGCGAAGGCGGCATGATTGGCCGTATGCCCCGGCGTCAGCACCGCTGTCAGCGCCCAGCCATCCCCCGTAATCGTCTCGCCGTCGCCGAGTGTCAGATCCGGCACGAACTCCATATCCGAGCTTTCGGCAAAGGGATTGACCTCACCGGCCCTCAGCGGCCGCGCCGGCCGATGCGGCCCTTGCCCCACCGTCACCGCCCCGGTTTCCGCCTGCAGCCGGCGGGCAAGCGGCGAGTGGTCGCGATGCGTATGGCTGACGAAGATATGCGTCACCGCCCGCCCGGCAATCGCCGCCATCAGCGCTAGATAATGCGCCTCGTCCTCCGGCCCGGGATCGATGACCGCGACCGAGGAAGCGCCGACGATATAGCTGTTGGTGCCGTAAAAGGTGAAAGGCCCGGGATTCTCCGCCGTGATCCGCTCGACCCCTGAAACCACCGGCACGGCGCGCCCATAGGCCGGCTCGAAAGCAAGGTCGAATGCGGGGCTTTCCATGCGGAACGATGCTCTCGAGGCCGATGACACCGCCCATTCCTAGCATGGGCCGCTGCACTCTGCAGCGCATAAATCTGCGGCAAGCGCAACTTAGTCATTGTGACAGACGGAGAGCTTTGCTAATCAGGCGTCGATTTGAGCTGGCGCCTAGCGCCGAAAGCTCTGGTGGGGCGTAGCCAAGCGGTAAGGCAGCGGTTTTTGGTACCGCCATCCCCTGGTTCGAATCCAGGCGCCCCAGCCACATCTCCCCTTTAGTTGCACGGCCGCTTCTTTCCCTCATCGTGACACTTCGACTGACTTGTAGTTGCAAAGTGGAGCATAACAATATTCATATGATGCGAGTGGGGAGAGGATTCACAAAAATAGATGGACAAGCGCTCGTTAACTGAACGCGACATCTGCACGAAGTTCATCTTGCCGGCGGTCAAGCAGGCAGGCTGGGATACGATGTTGCAAGTACGCGAAGAGGTGTTCTTCACGAAAGGGCGCATCACCGTCCGTGGCAAGTTGGTGGCCAGAGGGTCGGCCAAGAAGGCCGACTTCGTTCTCTACTACAAGCCGAACATTCCTATCGCTCTCATAGAGGCCAAGGACAACAATCATTCCGTTGGTGACGGGCTTCAGCAGGGTTTGGACTACGCGGAAACGCTGAACATTCCGTTTGTATTTTCCTCGAACGGCGACGGCTTCGTTTTTCACGACCGTACAGGGCTAAGCCCGACAAAGGAACAAAATCTCCATCTCGAGCAGTTTCCCTCACCTGAGGATCTCTGGCGGCTCTATTGTCAGTCGAAGGGTTTGGATCGTTCTGCAGAGGAATTGGTCCTCCAAGACTACTATGATGACGGCAGCGGGAAGGCTCCGCGCTACTATCAGGTCAACGCCGTCAACACCGCGGTAGAGGCAATTGCCAAAGGGCAGGACCGGGTACTGCTTGTAATGGCCACCGGCACAGGCAAGACTTACACCGCGTTTCAGATCATCTGGCGTCTTTGGAAAGCGGGACGGAAAAAGCGCATCCTTTTCCTCGCCGACCGGAACGTTCTGATTGACCAGACCATGGTCAATGACTTTCGGCCCTTCGGCGGTGCGATGGCCAAGCTGTCGACCAAGTCGAAGACGATCGAACGCGCAGATGGAGCTGATGTTGACCTGGCGCTCGCGTTGGACAGAAAGCGCCGGATCGACACATCGTTTGAAATCTACCTTGGTCTTTACCAGGCTATCACCGGACCCGAAGAGCGTCAGAAGCTGTTCCGCGAGTTTTCTGCCGACTTCTTTGATCTCATCGTTATCGACGAGTGCCATCGCGGCAGTGCAGCTGATGATTCCGCGTGGCGGGAAATCCTCGAGTACTTCTCGGCCGCGAGCCAGATCGGTCTCACCGCGACGCCAAAGGAAACCGAATATGTCTCGAACATCGCCTATTTCGGCAAGCCGGCATTCACCTATTCCCTGAAGCAGGGTATCAGCGACGGCTTCCTCGCTCCGTACAAGGTCATCAAAGTTCACATCGATCGAGACGTTGAGGGCTACCGCCCCGAGAAGGGGCAGTTGGATCGCGATGGCGAGGAAGTCGAGGATCGCATCTACAATGCCAAGGATTTCGACCGAAACCTTGTTCTCGATGACCGCACCAAACTGGTCGCCTCCAAAGTCACAGCGTTCCTGAAGGAGAGCGGTGATCGGTACCAGAAGACCATCGCTTTCTGTGTCGATGAAGAACATGCCGCTCGCATGCGGCAGGCGCTGATCAACGAGAACAAGGACCTCTGCGACGAGAATGCGCGCTATGTGATGCGCATCACCGGCAGCGACGCGATCGGCCAGGCGCAGATCGGCAATTTCATCGATCCCGAATCGAAATATCCGGTCATAGTCACGACGTCCCGACTGCTTTCGACTGGAGTGGACGCGCAAACCTGCCGGCTTATCGTGCTGGACCGTCCTGTCGGCTCGATGACCGAGTTCAAGCAGATCGTCGGTCGTGGCACGCGCGTGCATGAGGATACCAAGAAATTCTACTTCACTCTTATGGATTTTCGGGGCGCGACAAATCACTTCGCTGATCCTCATTTCGACGGCGAGCCGGTGCAGATTTATGAACCGGGCGAGAACGACCCGATTACGCCGCCGGATACGGATACTCCCGGGTTCGAAGACGAGAAACAGGACGAATATAAAGACGATTTTCCAGCCACGGTTGGCGAGGGCGTCGCTCTGCCGTCGAGTGGTGGAGAGTCACAGAGGAAGGTCTACGTCGATGGTGTGAGCGTTCGAGTCCTGGCGGAGCGCGTCGAATATCTCGACGCCAACGGCAAGCTCGTGACAGAAAGTCTTCGAGATTTCACGAAGTCAGCTCTCCTCAAGCACTTCGCAAGCCTCGATGATTTCCTGCGCCGCTGGAAGGGCGAAGAGCGCAAGGAAGCCATCGTCAAGGAGTTGGCCGGCGAGGGTTTGTCGCTTGATATGATTGCCCGAGAGCTCGGCATTGACCTCGATCCTTTCGATCTCGTCTGCCATATCGCGTTTGATCGGAAACCGCTGACGCGACGAGAGCGAGCGGAAAACGTCAAGAAGCGTGACGTATTCTCTCGCTATGAAGGCAAGGCCCGGGCGGTGTTGGACGTGCTGCTAGATAAGTATGCAGATGGAGGAATTCTGGATCTTGGTGATACCAACGTCCTTCGTGTTCCTCCCATGAACAAGTTAGGTACACCTGTTGAACTCGTCCGGGCTTTCGGAAGTCGAGAGGCTTTCAAGTCGGCTGCTCGCACGATTGAAAGCGCTCTCTATGAGGGGGCTATATAGGGATGGAAACGATCGCCGAGGAGAGCCTATATAGCTATGCCGATAACAGGCAAATGCGAAAAATGCGTTGCTTGTCGATTAGACGGAGCAAGGGTTGCTTCGTTGATAGTTACATCGATCTGGCAACAAAGATCGCAAGCCTGCAATTCAAGAACCCAAACTATGTGATGCTCTTCCGAGGGCAGAAAGCTGATTATCGAAGACCCAATAGGGACCATGATATATCGACGCTCAAACCAACTATATTTCGTGGAGTGCCGAGCCCTTCTGAAAAGACGCTCACGCGTCGGTTTGAAAAGCTAAGAAGGGCCGAAACTTTACTCATCACCGCGTACGAGCAGTCGGGGTTTCCAGATTTGGAACGCCTCCAAAGGCACCGCATTCTGCGATGGTCAATCTTGCAGCATTACGAAGTTTGCGACACCCCCCTTCTGGATGTGACGCACTCACTGAGAATTGCTGCGTCGTTTGCCAGCGCCAATGCTGATGGCGAGGCGTTTGTCTTCGCTTTGGGTGTTCCCAATGTCAGCGGAGCTATTACAGCAAGCGCTGAAGCAGGACTTCAAGTAATCAGGTTGTCTAGTGTTTGTCCGCCAGCAGCGGTTCGGCCTCACATCCAAGAAGGATATCTCTTGGGCGAGTATCCTGAGATGGCCGAGATGGGTCAAAAGGAACTCTACCCGCACTACGAGATCGACTTCGCCCGGAGAGTGGCAGCGAAGTTTCGGTTTGATCCCAGGTCTTTTTGGGAAAACTCGGATTTCCCTCAAGTGGGACAGCTTGCGCTTTACCCAAATACGAATGATCCGCTATTCGAACTTACAGAAGCGATTAAGCTACGATTGAAGCGTTGAGGCAGAATAATCAATATGTCAGTGCGTAATACCGTCAAATCCATCCAGGACATCATGCGTCAAGATGCCGGTGTCGATGGCGATGCCCAGCGCATCAGCCAGCTCTGCTGGATGTTCTTCCTCAAGATCATGGACGATCAGGACCAGGAGCTAGAACTGACGCGCGACGACTACGTCTCGCCGATCCCGGAGAAATTCCAGTGGCGCAGGTGGGCGGCCGATCCCGAAGGGATCACCGGCGATGCATTGTTAAGCTTCGTCAATGGCGAACTCTTTCCGGCGCTCAAAGCGCTGCAGGTTTCGTCGCAGCCAGGCGATCGCCGCCGCGTCGTGCGCGACTTGTTCGAAGATGCCTATAATTACATGAAATCCGGTCAGTTGATTCGTCAGGTCGTCAACAAGATCAGCGAAGTAGATTTCAACAGCCTGACCGAGCGCCAGCACTTTGGCGAAATCTACGAACAGATTTTGAACGACCTGCAATCAGCCGGCAACGCGGGAGAATATTATACTCCTCGCGCGCTCACCTCCTTCATGGTGGACCGTATCGACCCCACACCTAGCGAAACCATGTTCGACCCCGCCTGCGGCACAGGCGGCTTTTTGACCTGCGCCATCCGCCACATGGAAAAGAACCATGTGCGCACGCCCGAGCAGCGGGAGAGGATGCAGGCCAGCTTGCGAGCGGTGGAAAAAAAGCCGCTGCCGCATATGCTCTGCATTACCAACATGCTGCTGCACGGCATCGAAGATCCAAGCTTTGTACGCCATGACAACACACTTGCCCGCCCGCTGATCTCCTGGGGCAAGGACGAGCGCGTCGACATCATCCTTACCAACCCGCCCTTCGGCGGGCGCGAGGAAGATGGCATCGAAAACAACTTTCCGACCTTCCGTACAAAGGAAACCGCAGACCTGTTTCTGGCGCTGATCGTGCGGCTGCTGAGGCCTGGCGGCCGCGCTGCTATTGTCCTGCCGGATGGCTCGCTGTTCGGCGAAGGCATAAAAACGCGATTGAAGGAACATCTGCTGGAGGAGTGCAACCTCCACACCATCGTCCGCCTACCCAATTCGGTCTTCAAGCCCTATGCCTCGATTGGCACCAACTTGCTGTTCTTCGAAAAAGGCATGCCAACCAGGGACATTTGGTATTGGGAACACCGGGTGCCGGATGGCCAGAAGGCCTATTCCATGACCAGACCCATCCGCCAGGAGCATCTGCAGGATTGCGTCGACTGGTGGGGCGGCAAGGCGCGTGAGGGCCGTGAAGAAGGCCCGCAGGCCTGGCGCGTAAGCCTTAAGGAGGTCAAGGCGCGCGGCTACAATCTTGATTTCAAAAATCCGCACACAGTGGCCGATGACCATGGCGATCCTGAAGCGCTGTTCACCGAACTCGTTGCAGCGGATACGGAAGCCGCACGGCTGCGCGACCAGTTAAAAGCGATCCTGGCGGAGGCGCTGGCCCGATGAACGCCGAGCGCCTGTTGCAGCACTATGAAATGATTGCCGATGCACCGGATGCGATTGCCCGGCTGCGGCGGTTTATTCTCGATCTGGCCGTGCGCGGCAAGCTTGTGCCGCAAGGCCCGGCGGATGAGCCTGCGTCGGAGCTGCTGAAGCGGATTGCGAAGGCGAAGTCACTGTCGGATAGGAAAGAGCGAGCTAAGAAGCAGTCAGAGGACCCGACGAAGGATGGGAAGGGAGTTCCCCTTCCTGCTGGCTGGACATTCGCTCCGCTTGCTGACCTGGTCGCGGTAATAAATGGACGTGCGTACAAACAGCAGGAACTCCTCAGCGCAGGCACGCCTGTCCTCAGAGTTGGAAACCTTTTCACCTCAGATAAGTGGTACTACTCAGACTTGCAGCTTCCCGAAGATAAGTATTGTGAAAGGGGAGATTTGATTTTCGCGTGGTCTGCCTCGTTCGGCCCTTTCATTTGGGACGGTGAGAAGGTGATTTACCACTATCATATTTGGAAGCTGATGCTTCACAGCGAGGCCGACCTCAACAAGCTCTACTTATACAATTTTCTCCTGCAAAAGACGCGTGAGATCAAAGAAGCCGGCCACGGCATCTCGATGATCCACATGACTAAGGAGAAGATGGACCGACTTTCAGTTCCACTCCCGCCGCTGGCCGAACAACACCGCATCGTCGCCAAGGTCGATGAACTCATGGCGCTGTGCAACGATCTGGAAGCGGCGCGGACGGAGCGGGAGGCGACGCGAGAGCGGCTGACGGCGGCAAGCCTCGCCCGCCTCAACAGCTCCGATCCCGAGACATTCCCCGACGATGCCCGCTTTGCGATGGAGGTCCTGCCGGCCCTGACGGCGCGGCCGGACCAGATCAAGCAACTGCGCCGAACCATTCTCAATCTCGCTGTCCGCGGCAAGCTCGTGCCGCAGGACCCTGATGACGATCCTGTCAAACCGCACTTGAGTAAAGCAGAGCATCGCCATGACGCTATCCCGGAACACTGGGCTCATACGCCTCTGACCGATCTGTTGGCTGAGGACACGAGGAATGGCTACGCGCGCCGGCCAGACGATGCGCCCAATGGGACCGCTATCCTCCGCATAAGTGCCGGAACAGTTCGGCAAGACGGAGTAGTTGCAGAAGAGGAACACAAACTGATCAGTGGAATCGATGCCAAGACGCGACTTCAGTACGAATTGAGAAGCGGCGATCTGTTGGCCTGTCGATTCAACGGCAACAAATCTTTCGTCGGACGGTTGACGATTTTCCGTGACTATCTTGGCTTGCATCCAATTTATCCTGACAAGCTGATTAGAATACGTGCCGATCGGAACTTAGCCCTACCAGAATTCCTCAGATTGGCAGCCGAGTCTGACCTCGTGAGGGCGGAAATTGAGAGCATTTGTGCTACTACCGTCGGAAACTGGGGCGTGAGCGCTTCTAATTTGAAAGAGGTCCGCTTCCCCCTCCCGCCGCTTGCCGAACAGCACCGCATCGTCACCAAGGTCGATGAACTCGTGGCCCTCTGCGACCAGCTGGAAACGAGCCTGAGTAGTGCCGATGACACCCGCGGCAAGTTGCTCGACGCGTTGCTGGTCGAGGCACTTGCGCCTGTGAACGCCGAGGACCTTCAGGAGGCGGCAGAATGAGTGGCCTGCCAAGCAAGCCCCGTTCCATCCGCCTGCGCTCTTTCTACGGCTTCAGCCCTGAGGAGGACGGTTATCTCGGCTGGAGCGAGGAAAGTGCGCGCGACCGAATGCTCGAGCTAATCGAGGATGGCGATCTCTTCCTCATATATGGTGCAGCCTCCGCCGAAACCAGCAAGACCGAGCGTCACCGTGTACTTGGTTTTCTGCAGATCGAGCGGCGCGCCATCCGCGATGTCGACAAGGCCTCCTCCAGTGGCCTAAAGCGCAAGCGCGATCATGGCTGGGCGGACAAATGGAGCCATGCAATTCCGGTCGTTCGGGCCTGGCGCGTCGACGAGCCGATGCTTCTCGAAACCGTTGCCCCCGTCACCTATCGCCCCGAGGCCGGCCAAGCCATTGCCGTCTGGAGCCCCGAGCTGACGCAATCGGAAATCGATCTCGCGCTGAAGGTGAAGGTGATAGAGGTCAATGTCTTCGGTGAGCCGCCGATCGCGGAAACAGCGATGAATAAAGCCCCACTCGCGGAAGCCTTCCGCCCCTCCCGCGCCTTTCCGGGCAGCTTTGGTGAACGAACCTCGGTTTACGAGGATGGCCCGGCCCATCTTTATCTCGCTCGCTTTGAGGGTGACGGCTTTGCCATGATGGGCTTGTCAAAGCCGCAATTCGACAAGTCCGCCCTCATCAAGATCGGCGTGTCAAACGACCTGCAGCGGCGATTGACGGAGCTAAATTGCGGCTTTCCGCCCGCCGCCAAAGGCCGGTGGAAGATTGAGCTGAAGTCGGAGCCCTATGAAGACAAGGCCGCTGCCGAGGCCGCCGAGCAGTGCTTCAAGGACGCCGCCGCCAAACGTCTGCAAAGCTTGGGCGGCGAGTTCTTCCGCGGCGACTGGGCTGCTGCCATGAGTTTGTTCGCGTCGATCCCAGGCGTTTCGCGATTTGGGAGTGCGGGGCGATAGGCTCGTCAGGGAACCAAACGCGCTTCAGTATGGGCTCCGGCTGATCGCTGCAAACCGCCACTGAGCCGACGAGTGAACAAAGGGAAAATGCATGAGTAAAGTTCTGCGCACGGCGATCATTTACGATTTCGACGGCACATTGGCTAAGGGGAATCTTCAGGAGACCAGCTTCATTCCCAAGGTCGGAATGACGGCAGAGGACTTCTGGGGGGAGGTCAAGTCGAGGACGCGTCAGCACGACGCAGATGAAATTCTAGTCTACATGCACCTGATGCTGCAAAAGTCGCGCGAGATGAATGCCCCAATCACCGTGGAAGACCTGCGCAAGCACGGCAAGGATGCCCCACTATTTTCCGGCCTGGCTGACGGTTCCTGGTTTAAGCGGATCAATTCGTTTGCCTCTGAGAATGGATTGGAACTCGAACACTACATCGTTTCGTCAGGTATCCACGAGATGATAGAAGGATGCGCCATTCGCCATTACTTTCATCGCATCTTCGCGTCGAAATTCATCTACGAGAACGACGTAGCCGCTTGGCCGGGCGTGGGTATCAATTATACGACCAAGACCCAGTATCTGTTCCGCATAAACAAGGGCATCGACAATCATTGGAACAACGAAGCGGTCAATCAGTACATGCCAGAGCAGGATCGACCGATCCCCTTCGATCGCATGATCTTCCTCGGAGACGGAGACACTGATATCCCTACGATGAAAATGCTGACCTACCAGGGTGGGCATTCGGTCGCCGTGTACGATCAAGACCGGTCGGAGCGGGACCTTTCAAAAATACACCGCCTCATCTCGGATGGTCGTGCCGACTTTGTCGCGCCCGCCAGCTACGAGGAAAAGTCCCAACTCGATATTATCATTAAGGGCATTCTCGGACGCATTGCTCGCAAGCACGGGCAGATCCTCAAGGAGTAGTAGGCAACAACGAAATGGTGGTCCATCGGGCCCTCGTGCGACCGAAACCGTGTTCGCCTCGGCGCATTTGGAGCCCTAAGGATGCTCCGCAAACAACCGAACACCCGTCAACTCCGCCAGCCTCCCCACCAGCGCATCCTGAAACCCGGCATCACCAACCTCCGCCGCCGCCTCCCGCTGCTGCCGGTGATACCAGTACCCGCCGCTGACCTTGGCCGCGGCATCATCGCTCGTCGCCAGCCACGTCTGCGTGAGGTGCCCCATCTCCAGATCATCCGGGGCGCCGGCGCCGCCCATTTTGGTCGGCACCCAGCCGGGGTCGACGGCGTTGCTGAACACGTCAGGCCAGTGGCGGGCGAGGGCGGCGGAAAGGGTGGCGATGTAGAGCTTGCTTTCCGAATAGGCCTGGCTGGCGTTCCAGGGCCGCCGCTTCCAATCGATATCGTCGAGGGTGCTGGCGCCGCTGCGGTGCATACCGCTGGTGAGATAGATCAGCCGGTCGGGGCGGGTGATCCAGGCGGTGAGGAGATAGGGGGCGAGCAGGTTGACCGCCAGCGTCTTGGCGTGACCCTCCGGCGTTTCGCCGCGGCTGCGTTCGAGGTAGATGCCGGCATTGTGGATGACGGCATCCATGCGGCCGATGGCGTTGACCTGTTCGGCGATGGAGCGCGTCTCGGCGGCGCTGGCGAGATCGCCGATGACGAGGCCGAGGGCGGCGGCTGATGTCTCCCCGATGGCGGCGGCGCGCTCGCGGGAGCGGGCGTGGAGGACGACGTCATGGCCTTGGCTGATGAGGGTGCGGGCGGCGGCAAGCCCGAGGCCATCGGTGGAACCGGTGATGAAGATGCGGCTCATGGGGTTTCCTTTCGCGGTGGGTGGCGCGTTTGCTCGTTCCCTTTGGCAGCTTTGGTGCGAGCTTTCGGATGGAGCACAAGGAAGAGCACCATAGAGTTGGCTCTCAAAAAAACAGTAATTTCAGACCTCAAGCCGGGTTGACTCTCACGAGGCACACTCAAAACGGTTTGTCTTTCAATATCTGCGTTTTTTGATAGACAAGCCTCGTTGAGTTGATAATGATGCAGACAAGGCTGTTTGCCTGGCAAATTTCCTGAAATCTGAAAGTCAAGCATGGCCAAACATCCGAACCTCGACCTATCAGATGCTGTAGAATATCATTACGACCAGTTTCCTCCAGAGAGGATTGACGCCAACCAGCTTATAATGCCCATTGCTTCGGCATCAGCGGCGCTTGCGCGCTACGATCAGATGCTCAAAGGCATGCACAATAGCGAAATCCTGCTTGCGCCACTGCGCAATCAGGAAGCTGTCGTCTCATCCCGAATGGAAGGAACCGTAAGTACTCTCGACGAAGTCCTGCGGTATGAGGCAGATCAGGAGGAAGGCGGTAATGAGCCGGAAGGCCGTTATCGAAATGAAGCGATCGAAGTCTTCCTCTATAGCCGAGCCCTGACCGCGGCGCAGCGCAGTATCGAGCAAGGCGCGCCCCTTTCAAGCTTCCTTATCAAGAGCGCTCACAAGGTTCTGCTCGGCTTTGGCCGAGGTGCACATCTTTCTCCCGGTGAATTCAAGGTTGAGCAAAATTACCTGGCCGACCGCATGCGCCGCAAAGTGCATTTTGTCCCGATGCGTCCGGAGCAGCTCAATGATGGTATGGAGAGACTTTTCTCATTCGTCGAAGATAGGAATTGGCAGATACTGATCAAGACAGCCGTCGCCCACCTTGAGTTTGAGGCATTGCATCCGTTCAAGGACGGCAATGGCCGGATCGGGCGGATGCTCATCACCCTGATGCTATGGAAATATGGAGCAATATCCGCTCCTCACTTCTACATTAGTAGCTACTTCGAGGATCGACGCGACGAATATATTGACAGGATGCGCGAGGTTTCGAAGTCCGGTGCGTGGACCGAATGGGTTGTGTTCTTTCTAGAGGCGCTTGAAACCCAGGCTAATAAGAACCTTGCTACCGCAGAACGGATTCGCGACCTTTATGACGAGCTTAAGCGGGAGTTTCCGCAGATCCTCACATCTCAATGGAGCACCTCGGCTCTGGATTTTTTGTTCTCGCGTCCCGTCTTCCGGAACAATGTATTTACAAGCAAGTCGGGGATTCCGGAAGCAACTGCGCACCGGTTCACGCGCATACTAGTCGAGAAGGAGCTCATTAGAACATTGGAGCCCTCCGCAGGCAGGCGTCCGGCTCTGTACAGCTTTGAGCCACTGCTGCGGATTGTGCGCGAGTAGCTGGCGCCGGCCCAGGGAAATTTACCGCTCGGGATACCTTGGCGATATGGAATGGGTTGAGGCCGCGAAATTTCCCGGTCGGTAAAATCGTTGGCGGTTTTGTTGGGCGGGCATGGATCCTCGGCTCCAGGCCGAGGAAGACGGAGTGTGTGGGAGCGTTTCTGCCAAGCTCCAACCTCACCAACCCGCAGCCGCACCAACCTCCACCAATTACCGTCTCCGCTCCGCCCCGGCCGCAATCGTCTGCACCAGCTCGTCCACCTCGCGCGCCAGCCGTTCCAGCGGCAATCCGACGAAGCGGCCTTCCAGGCTGATGCTGACGACCCCGTGGACGGCGCTGAAGAGGGTGCGGGCGCGGATGGCGCGGTCTTCAGGCGGCATGTCGGGCTGCAGTTCGGCGAGCGGTTCGGCGATCACGTCCATCAGGAAGAGGTGTTCGTCGAGGTGCCATTGCGGCGTCGGGCTGGTGTCGGGGGGGAAGTGGTCGAACAGTGCCTTCCAGAGGTTGCGGTGTTCGACGGCGAAGGCGAGGTAGCCCTGGGCGAGGTTGCGGAGGCGGTCGGTCGGGCTTTTGTCGCGGGCCTCGGGCAGCGTCAGCTTCGCCTCCAAGGCCTTCAGCGTCGAGGAATTGACGTGGATGACGAGCTCGGCGAGGTCGGTAAAGACGGTGTAGAGGCCGCCGAGCGCGCAGCCCGCACCCTGGGTGATGTCGCGGGCGCGCAGATTGGTCAGCCCGTCGCGGGCGATGCGCTCGCGCGCCGCCTCGATCAGCCGCGCCTTCAAATCCTCGCGTTTTTCTTCTCGCCTGCCGGCCATTCACCATTCCACTTCGATTTTTGAACGGCGTTCAAAATTTATCTTGAACGCCGTTCATGATTCTGCCATAACAGCACTCGTGAACAACGTTCATAAACCGGAGGCAAGAAATGTTCAAACTGATTTCCATTCTCTTGCGGGGCAGGGCGCATGATGCCGAGCAGGCCTTTGCCGATCGCAACGCCGTGCCGCTGCTTGCCCAGCAGATCCGCGATGCGGCGCAATCGATCCAGTCGGCGCGCCGCAGCGTCGCCGTCGCCATCGCCCAGAACGAGCAGGAGAGGGCGCAGCATCAGACGATCGTCGGCCGCATCGCCGATCTCGAGAGCCGCGCCATCGCGGCGCTCGGCAAGGGCAATGACGGGCTGGCGCGGGAAGCGGCCGAGGCGATCGCCTTTCTCGAAGCCGAGCGCGATGCGTCGGAAAAGGCGCAAGCGCAGTTCACCACTGCTATCGCCAAGCTGAAGGGCATCGTCCGCGCCGCCGAGGCGCGGCTGCAGGAGTTGCAGCGCGGCGAGCGGCTGGCGCGGGCGACTGAAGAGGCGCAGAAGCTCGATGTCGCGGTCGCCGGCTCCGGCCTGGCGACACTCGACGATGCCGAGGAGACGCTTGCCCGCCTTCGTCTGCGCCAGAGCCAGAACGAACTGACGGCCGCCGCTCTGAAGGACATGGAAAGCGCCACGCGGCCGGCCGGCATCATCGAAAAGCTTGCCAAGGCCGGCTGCGGCGCTCCGCTCACTTCGTCTGCCGATGACGTGCTCGCCCGGCTGAAGAGCCGCATCACGCCGGCCGCCTGAATTCATCCATTCAACCATTCACCCCTAAAAATTGAAGGGCCACTGCAATGAACGACAGTTTCCAGAAACACTCCGCCAGCTGGGTCAGCTTCTCTTACATCTCCTTCGGCGCCGCCGCCTTCATGCTGGCGCTCGGCCTTTACATGATGCCGCTCGATCTCTGGGGCAAAGGCTATCTCGCCATGGGCATATTGATGCTGGTGCAGACGACGGTGAATATCACCAAGACGCTGCGCGACAACGCCGAATCCGAGAAGCTGATCCGCAAGGTCGAAGATGCCCGCACCGAAAAGCTGCTGGTCAAATTCAATCGTAGCGATGAAGATTGATCTTCCTTAACCACAGCGCAGAGTTGTTGCCGCATTCAACTTTTGCGTAACAACTCTGTGGCCTTCTCTGCCAATCGAAAGAGGGTCCCGCCGTGCAACACAAGCTGATGACATCGAGGAAATTCGCGCCGCTGTTCTGGACGCAGTTCCTGACCGCCTTCAACGACAATTTCCTCAAGAATACGCTGGTCTTCCTCATCCTCTTCAAGATGTCGGCGAGCGAGGGTGCGGCTTTGGTGACGCTTGCCGGCGTCATCCTCATCGTGCCCTTCCTGCTGCTTTCGGCGCTCGGCGGCGAAATCGCCGACAAGCACGACAAGGCCAAGGTGGCCGAACTGCTGAAACGCTGCGAGATCGGCATTGCCGCCCTTGCCGTCGTCGGCCTCGGCTTCTCCTCGATTTTTGTGCTGATGGCGGCGCTCTTCGGCTTCGGCGTCATCTCGGCGCTGTTCGGGCCGATCAAATACGGCATCCTGCCCGATCATCTCGAACGGCGCGACCTGCCGAAGGCCAATGCCTGGATCGAGGGCGGCACCTTCATCGCCATCCTCGGCGGCACGATCATCGCCGCGCTCGCCTTTTCCAGCGGCGACAATGTGCTGCTGTTCGGCTCGATGATGATGGGCCTGTCCGTGCTCTGCTGGCTCGCCAGCCGGATGATCCCGCCGACCGGCTCGAAGGCGCCGGATCTTCAGATCGACCGCAATGTCATCCGCTCCAGCTACACGCTCGTCCGCGAAATCCGCGAGGACAAGCGGCTGTGGCGTTCGGCGCTGATGAATTGCTGGTTCTGGCTGGTCGGCGCCTTCGTGCTGTCGATCCTGCCGACCATGGTGACCGAGCTGCTCGGCGGCTCCGAGCTCGTCGTGCCCGCCTATCTCACCGTCTTCGCCATCGCCGTCGCGGTCGGCTCCGGCATCGCCGCCTGGATGTCGTCGGGTCGCATCGTGCTGCTGCCGGCCCCTGTCGGCACGGCGCTGCTCGGCCTCTTCAGCCTCGATCTCGCCTGGAACCTCTGGGGCCTGGCCTCGACCGCCCATGCGACGACGATCCTCGATTTCTTCGCTGGGCAGAATACCATCCGCGTCGCCATCGATCTCGCCGGCATGGCCATATCAGGCGCCTTCATCGCCGTGCCGACTTTCGCCGCGCTGCAGACCTGGGCGCATGAGGATCGCCGCGCCCGCGTCATCGGTGCCGCCAATGTGCTGTCGGCGCTGTTCATCACCGTCGGCCTCGGCCTTGTCGCCGTCATCCAGGCGCTCGGCGCCTCGATTCCGCAGATTCTGATCGGCCTCGGCATCCTCAATTTCGCGGTCGCCTGGCTGATGCTGAAGACGCTGCCGACCAATGCCTTCCGCGATTTCATCTCGATCCTGTTCCGCGCCTTCATGCGCCTCGAGGTCGAGGGGCTGGAGAATATCAAGAAGGCCGGCCGCGCGCCGATCATTGCGCTCAACCATGTCAGCCTGCTCGACGGGGCCTTGGCGCTCGCCATCACCGAGGAGGAGCCGACCTTTGCCGTCGATTACAAGATCGCCCAAGCCTGGTGGGTGCGGCCCTTCCTGAAAATGTGCAAATTCCTGCCGCTTGACCCCACAAAGCCGATGGCGACCCGCTCGCTGATCAAGGTGGTGCAGGAGGGCAGCCCGATCGGCATCTTCCCCGAGGGCCGCCTGACGGTGACGGGAACGCTGATGAAGGTCTATGACGGTGCAGCCATGGTCGCCGACAAGACCGGCTCGATGGTCGTGCCTGTGAAAATCGACGGGCTGGAGAAGAGCTATCTCTCCTATCTCGGCGACGGCAAGATCCGCCGCCGGCTGTTCCCCAAGGTCAAGGTCACCATTCTCGAGCCGGTGAAGCTGGAAGTGTCGCCGGAGCTGAAGGGCCGCAAGCGCCGCACGGCGGCAGGCGCTGCGCTCTATCAGGTGATGTCGAACCTGTTGTTCGAAACCGCCGATACCTCGTCGACCGTGCTCGGCCGCGTCATTCAGGCGGCCCAGGAATTCGGCATGAAAAAGCTCGCCGTCGAGGATCCGGTCACCGGCAGCCTTACCTATGGCAAGCTGTTGACCGGTGCCGCCGTGCTCGGCGCCAAGTTCCGCGACCGTTTCCCGGAGGCAAACCTCGGCGTCATGCTGCCGAATGCCAATGGCGCCGCCGCCACCATTCTCGGCGTCATGAGCGCGGGCAAGGTGCCGGCCATGCTGAACTTCACCGCAGGCGCCGCCAATATCCTCTCCGCCTGTAGGGCTGCCGAGGTGAAACATGTGCTGACCTCGCGCGCCTTCGTCGCCCAGGCCAAGCTCGGCCCTGTCGTCGAGGAGCTGCAAAAGCAGGTGACGATCGTCTGGCTCGATGATGTGAGGGCCGAGATCGGCGCGCTCGACAAGATCCGCGGACTGCTGCGCAAGGGCCGGCCGCTGGTGAAACGCTTGGCCGATGATCCCGCCGTCATCCTCTTCACCTCGGGCTCGGAAGGCACGCCGAAGGGCGTGGTGCTGACCCACCGCAACATCCTGTCGAACGCCGCCCAGGCCGCCGCCCGCATCGATTTCCACAGCGGCGACAAGGTGTTCAACATCCTGCCGGTCTTCCATTCCTTCGGGCTGACGGCCGGCACGGTGCTGCCGCTGATCTCCGGCGTGCCGGTCTATTTCTATCCGTCGCCGCTGCATTACCGCATCGTGCCGGAGCTGATCTATGTCTCCAACGCCACGATCATCTTCGGCACCGATACCTTCCTCAACGGTTATGCCAGGACGGCGCATCCTTATGATTTCCGCTCGATCCGCTACATCTTCTCCGGCGCCGAGCCGGTGAAGGCCTCGACCCGCAACACCTATATGGAAAAATTCGGCCTGCGCATCTTGGAAGGCTACGGCGTCACCGAGACCGCGCCTGTTATTTCCATCAACACGCCGATGTACAACCGCTCCGGCACGGTCGGCAAAATCCTGCCGGGCATGGAATGGAAGCTCGAACCGGTGCCCGGCATCGATGAGGGCGGCAGGCTGCATGTGCGCGGCGCCAATGTCATGGCCGGTTATCTGCGCGCCGAAAAGCCCGGCGTGCTCGAGCCGCTCGCCGATGGCTGGCACGACACCGGCGACATCGTCACCATCGACGAGGACGGCTTCGTCAAGATCCGCGGCCGCGCCAAGCGCTTCGCCAAGATCGGCGGCGAAATGATCTCGCTCGCCGCCGTCGAAACGCTGGCCGCCGAACTCTGGCCCGGCGCGCTTTCGGTCGTCTCGTCCCTCCCCGACCCCAAGAAGGGCGAGCGCCTGGTGCTGCTCACCGAAGCCCAAACCGCCACCCGCACCGAATTCCTCGCCTTCGCCAAATCGAAGGGCGCGATGGACATGATGGTCCCGGCCGAGGTCACCATCGGCAAGGTGCCGGTGCTCGGCTCCGGCAAGGTCGATTTCGTCGCGGCGCGGAAACTGGCGGAGGGTGCGGTGCAGGCGGGGGAGGCGGCGTAGGCGGGCATTGGATTCAGGGGAAGGCACTCGGGCGCGTGCTTGGTTCTGGATCCCAGGGTCAAGCCCTGGGATGACGGAGAGTGTGGTTGGCGTTCTCGCCAAACGCACCGGCGATGCGCTTCGGGTGCCGCGCTCGCGGTTCGCTTCCTCGCGCCCGGCACGGCTTGTGAGCCCCGGCACCACCTCGCCGCCGTCGGCCCGGTAGCTTCTCTCTTCCTCCGCCACCCTCCACGGTCATCCCGGCACACGGCTCCTCCACCATCCGGGCACCACCTCTCCTCCGTCATCCCAGGGCTTGACCCTGGGATCCATGCGGCTGGCACTGAGCAGACGGCGATGGCGTCGGGGGAACGATTGAGGGCCGCGTGCTTGGTTGTGGATCCCAGGGTCAAGCCCTGGGATGACGGAGAGTGTGGTTGGCGTTCTCGCCAAACGCACCGGCGATGCGCTTCGGGTGCCGCGCTCGCGGTTCGCTTCCTCGCGCCCGGCACGGCTTGTGAGCCCCGGCACCACCTCGCCGCCGTGGGCCTGGTAGCTTCTCTCCTCCTCCGCCACCCTCCACGGTCATCCCGGCACACGGCTCCTCCACCATCCGGGCACCACCTCTCCTCCGTCATCCCAGGGCTTGACCCTGGGATCCATGGCCGCACCCGCCACGGTCGCATCACCACAGCGTAAGATAGAGATCATCCCACTCGGGGTTCATCGCTTCGACCAGATCGATCTTCCATTGCCGATTCCACCGTTTCAATGACTTCTCGCGCTGGATGGCGCTGCCGATGTCCCAATGTTCCTCGTACCAGACGAGGCGGGTGCAGCCATATTTCCAGGCAAAGCCCGGCGTCAGGCCCTCGCGATGCTCATAGATGCGGCGCTCCAGATCGGATGTCACGCCGATATAGAGGGTGCCGTTTTTCTGGTTCGTGACGATATAAACATATCCTGCCATGCCGGCAGAGTGCTTGGTTGTGGATCCCAGGGTCAAGCCCTGGGATGACGGAGCGTGTGGCTGGCTTTGTCGCTATACGCGCCGGAAGATCGGGAGCAGATCCCGTATCGACACCGCCTCGGCCTGCCGAGCAGCCTCAGCCCGCAACCCGCTCCGCCGTCTTCAGCCGCAACCCGAGCACCAGCGGCACGGTGAGCGCGTAGACGGCGACGACCGAGAGCCAGATGGCGCCCGGCCATTCCGCCCTGAAGAGGAAATAGAGGCTGGAAAAGCCGAGCGGCGCGACGATCGAGGCGAGGCTGACGGCCGAGGCCAGCACGCCCTGGAACTGGCCCTGGCTGTTCTCGTCGACCTGCCGGGTGGCGAGCGATTGCAGCGCCGGCACGCCGATGCCGCCGAGGGTGAAGATCGGCATGATGGCGAAGATCATCCAGCCCTGGCCGGCAAAGGCCATGACCGTGAGCGCGAGTGAGACGCCGGCAACACCGGTGAGGATCGCGCCGCGTTCGCCGAGCAGTTTGACGGCCGGCCCCGGCAGCAGGGCCTGGGCAAGCGTCTGGCAGATGCCGAAGGCGCCGAGGGAAAGGCCGATAGCAAGACCGTTCCAGTGGAAGGCATCGCTGCCCCACAGCGCCCAGCAAGTGCCGTAGGCCTCGCCGGTGGCGCTGAAGATGAAGAAGAGGATGACGATCGGCAGCAGGCTTTTGACCTCCAGCACCGAGCGCAGCGGCTTCAGCGGATTGAGCGCCGCCAGATCGATCGTCTCGCGGCTGCCGGGACGCGATTCCGGCAGGACGAAGATGGCGAGCAGCAGGTTGGCGCCGTTGAGCGCGGCCGCCGCGATGAAGGGCAGCCGCAGCCAGTGATCGCCGAGCACGCCGCCGGCGACCGGGCCGATGATGAAGCCGAGGCCGAACATGGCGTTGAACAGGCCAAAGCGGCGGGCGCGTTTCTCCTCCGGCGAGATATCGGTGATATAGGCGGTGGCGACCGAGATATTGGCGCTGGTCAGCCCGGCGATCGCCCGGCCGATGAACAGCAGGGTCAGATTGGGCGCCAAGGCGAGGAACAGGTAGTTGACGGCGGCGCCCGCCAGCGAAATCAGCAGCACCGGCCGGCGGCCGAGCCGGTCGCTCAGCGCTCCGAGCACGGGGGCGAAGATGAACTGCATGAGCGCGTAGAGCGCCGTCATCGCGCCGATAAAGGGCGCGACGTTTGCCGCATGGGTGATGTCCTGCAGCAGCGACGGCAGGATCGGAAAAATCAGCCCGATGCCGACGGCATCGAGAACAATGGCGGTGAAGATGACGATGAAGGATCTGGTCATGGGTGCGTTCCGGGTCGACGCGAGCGCACAAGCGCCGACAGAGTGCGCCGATGGCTCACGATGAGGCCTGATCTGGTCAGGCACTGGTTTCAGGGAGGTGCTGGCCGCACCATGGCCGAGGCGCATGGAGGGCGTGTGCTCGACCGCCTGGACGACCCATTCGTCCACCTGTTTACTCCGCCACTGAGCGGATCAAGGGAGGCAGTCGCTTTTCGCGACGGGCAAGAGATACGCCGAATGGTTGCGCGCGACAAGCCCGTTTTTGTGTTGGGGGGGGTGGTTGCGGATGTGACACTTTGTGACGCCGCACTCGCGGTTCGCTCATCGCGCCCGGCGCGCTTTTGGTCCCGGCACTACCTCTCCTCCTCCATCCCGGGCACCATTTCTCCTCCGTCATCCCAGGGCTTGACCCTGGGATCCATGCGGCTGGCACTGGGCGAACAGCGAAGGCGGCCCACTGCAGAGAAATAGAAGTCCGCGTGCTTGGTTGTGGATCCCAGGGTCAAGCCCTGGGATGACGGAGAGTGTGGGTTGGCTTTGTTGCCAGACGCACCGGCGATCCAGCTCGCGGCACCACCTCTGCCCCTCCATCCCAGCACCACTTCTCCTCAGTCATCCCAGTACCGCCGATCTGCAGACTGGAAAGCGGATCGCGCCCCGCCGCCCATCGCGCCATCATCAACGATACGGCCACCAATGACGCGTTTCGCCTGTCGTTCGGCGCATATGAGGTTGTCTCGCCGGAACAGTGGCTTCACCATGAAGGCAACTTCAGCTCCGGACAGAGACAGGCAGGCCATGACAGATATCGCGCAGATGCAGGAACAGCGATTGAACGCCCTTCGACAGACCGCGTCGGGCGCGCCGAAGCTGCCGTCCAACCCGTTCTTCGGCGTCGGGCCGATCACCGATGCGACGACCGACGAGGTGGACAGCCGCCTCAGGCGCATCGCTTTCGACGCCTGGATCGAGAAGACCTATCGCAAGTTCGACGACCAGGGCAACGATATCGGCGGCTTCACCACGGCCGAGATTTCCCGCAGCATGCATCGCGGCTATCCGGCCGATAAGATCCTGACCGACATGATGCGGGCGATCCATCGCTATTTCGGTTTTCCCAAGACCAACCGCATGGCGGTCGGGCTCGGCGGCGGCCATAGCGGCTTCACCGTCTGCATCCAGCACCTGATGAATGCCAACGACGCCGGCCAGCGCGTCTATGTCGATACGCCGCGGCCGGAGAGCGATCCGTCCAAGGCCGCCGGCTTCTTCCGCCAGTCCTGGGCGACCCAGCTGATCGAGATGCAGCGTTTCGCCGAAAAGGGCTGCGAGAGCCGCATTCATTTCGCCGCCTCCGAAGGCGTGATCCCGACGGCGGCCGAACTGTCCAGCCTCGGCGTGTCGATCTTCGTCGGCGTCGGCCACGAGACGACAGGGGCCAATGCCTATACCAGCGCCGAGATCCGCGAGCTGCTGAGCTGGCTCGACGGCGATCCGGCCAACCGCCATGCGGTGTTCGACGCCACCTCGATGCTCGGCGCCATGCCCTGGGAGCCCGAGCTCGTCAGCGCCGTGATGGCGAAGTGCTGCCTGTTCATGCCGTTCCAGAAGGCGATCGGCGGCATCTCAGGCTATTTCGTTGCCTCCTTCACGCCGCATGCGCTGGCGCTGATCGAAGAGAATCAGCAGGACCCCGCCTGGGCGATCCCGCGCCAGCTGAAGATCGCGCCGCCGATTGATCCGCGGCAGCCGTTTTCCGCCAAGCGCTCGGTCGATGCCGGCCCGTTCTACGATCCGGCCGAAGACCGCATGCTCGGCGGCGTCATCAACACCTACAGCGCGCTCGCCTTTGCCGAGACCACCTTCGGCCTGCTGCAGTCGGAAGCCCGGGTCGGCACCATCGTCGAGCTCAACCGCCGCTCGGCCGCCAACCGCGCGGTGATCGACGAATGGGTCAAGTCGCATCCGCTGCTGTCGCTGACCGTCACCGATGCCGAGCGCCGCGGTGCCGCCGTGACGCTGCTGAAGGTCGAGGACGCTGATATCACCGATGCCGGCATCCACGCCCGCATCATCGCCCGCTCGAAGCAGCTGCTCGGTTATGAGGGCATCACCCATCCGAACGGCGAATATGAGCCCGGCCTCGATTCGGCCCGCTATGTCAATGCCTTCCCCGGCACCCCCGGCGATTACCGCGCCTGGGTCGGCGGCATCCGCGAGCCCGAGGATGTCGTCGCGCTGCTGGAAAACCTGCAATATGCCTATCTCCGCGCCAAGATCGTCGTACTCGAGGAGGAGCTCGCCAAACACGGCGTCACCTTCGAGGCCCCCGCCAAGGCCGACGGCGCCGTGCGCAAGGACGATCCGAACCGCGCCTATACGGTGCTGATCGCCGATCTGGTGGGCCTGCGCTTCGGTGCCGATGGCGAGCCTGACTACAGCGAGGTCAAGGCCTATATCGAGGAAAAGGGCGGCAGCTTCCATCTCGGCCCGCTCAGCGATCGTTCGGCGCTCGAAAAGGGCCGCATCCACTTCTTCTACCAGCCGAACCTCAGCACCGAGGCGGAGATCCTGCCGCAGACCGACAAGGGCCAGTACGACGCGCTGATCGCCGCTGCGACCTTCATCCCGAAGGCCTCGGTCTTTCCGCTCGGCGGCGTGCGCATCGGCGCCGGCACCGGCAATATGGGCTCGGCCTCCTGGGGCGGTGGCAATGGCGAGGGCGGCGATGCGCCACTGATGAACACGCCCGGCATCAACAGCCGGGCGACCGCCCAGATGGCTTTCAAGGCGATCCTGAAGGTCATGCCCGACCTGCCGGTCGACCGGCTGCACCGCATGGTCGCCGGCGGCGATTTCGATACCGGCCGCCAGCTCAAGGATTTTCCGACGGCAAAGCTCGAGGGCCGCAAGCTTGCCGTTCTCGGCTACGGCAATATCGGCCGCGAAGTCGCCAAGCTCGCTAGGGCTTTCGGCATGAAGGTGGCGATCTATGCCCGCGAGCACCACCGGCGCTGGATCGAGGCGGAGGGCTTCGATTATGCCGCAAGCCCGGTCGAAGCGGCAGCCGGCGCCGACGTGCTCTCCGTCCATATCGGCCTCGGCCGCCTCGATGCATCGACCGGCACCTATTCCAATGCCGGCACCGTCGATGCCAAGGTGCTCTCCGCGATGAAGGACGGCGCGGTGCTGGTCAATTACGACCGCGGCGAAGTCGTTGATCCCTATGCCCTCGATGCAGCCCTTGCCTCCGGCAAGATCGCCCATGCGGCGATCGACGCCGACCTCTTCCGGGATGCCGCGACCGGCGCACTCAGCGGCCCGATGCTGCCCTACCTGCCGCTCGAGGAGCGCCACAAGGGCAAGCTCGAGCTCTTGCCGCATGCCGCCGCCGACACCGACCATCCCTCGCGGGTGACCGGCGCCAAGCAGGCGGTCGACCAGATCTTCGACGTCATCCGCTTCAAGTCGGTCGTCAATCTCAAGGGCGACCTGCCGGAGGGTTACGTCTCCGCCGGCAGCCGCACGCCGGCCGGCATCGGCAAGGTGACGAAGCAGGTCGTCGCGGAGGCCGGCGGCAAGGCGGAGTTGCTGGAAGAGCTGCGCCGGACCTCGGAAAAGATCGCCGCCATCACCGGCGCGCTGTCGGCCGTTTCCGATCCGGATCACCGCGACCGGATCGTCGAGCGCTACACCGGGCTGCTGGTCGAAAATGCCAACCGGCAGCGGGCGCTTCTCGACCAGCTCGGCCTGTACGGGCCGGCGGAGGGGTAGGGCTATCGACGGCACGGCGAGTGGCGATGGTTTTCTGTCGCTGACGCCGTGCCGTGCAGCCCCCTCATCCGACCCCGGTGGGTGGCCCGCAGGGCCGGATGAGGGGGCCGCACGGCACAACCTCACATCATCATTCGTTCCGTGATCCGCGTCCGAGGCCGCTAGCCTGTAACGATCCGCAGCAGCCCAAAACAAAACAGGCGGCACATCGGCCGCCTGTTTTCGTCTCTTCCGGTTGCCCGTTACTTCTGTTCAGGCGCCAGGAACTCGGCGCAATAGGACGGGCCGTTGACGCCGGGAATGTCGGCGACGGTGCGGATGTCGCGGATCGTGTAATCGGAATTGGTGGTGATTTCGGCCTGGCAGCGCAGATAGGCGGTGCGGGCGGCGGCGATCTGCTTGCCGCGCTTGCCATCGGCGCCTTCGGCATATTTCGCCGGAATGCGCACGGTCTTGTAGCCGCCGCGCCACGTATAGATGGTGCTCGCACCTTCCTCGCGGTCGCTGATCGGCGGCCCGTAGGCGGCAAAGAAGATGCCCGCCGATTTGCCGACCCAGCGGGCCTCGATCGGATTGCCAGCGGAAGGAATAGTCGTGCATCCGGCAAGCGCAATTGCAAGCCCGGCCGCGGTAATGGTGCGGAGTTTCATCGTGTCGTCCCTGATCTCTAGCGCAATGGCTGCGAAGCCGCCGTCGCGGCGGTTTCGCCTGTCCCGCCGAGCCCTTTAGCGCGGAACCCGGCAAAAGAAAATTGCCCCTTTTGCACTTCCGTTCGATTTGCTTGCGGTGTGTCTTTTTGCTGCAGCGGCCCATTCCGGCCGCTGTCATCAACGTCAAAAAATCCCTCGGTTTTTTGAAATTTGGTGCTTGTGCAACCAGATAGGCTGTTCTATAGAAGCGCCGCTGGTCACGGAGTGTAGCGCAGTCTGGTAGCGCACCACGTTCGGGACGTGGGGGTCGAGTGTTCGAATCACTCCACTCCGACCAGCTAGAACCCTTGCAGTGTAAGGGTTTTCACTCCCGAACCGACTTCCTCGCGAAAGCCCTTTTCAAATCAACGGACCGATTGCGGACCGATTGATGTCCCGGACCGCTTAGAAAGCGTTCGCGGCCTGCTGCTGGAAGTCCGGACTTGCGTGCGCATAGGTCCGCTCAAATTCTTCCGCCGTCATTCCAAGAGATGCAGCTGCCTGTTCGATTTCGACGCCGGCCTGGGCGAGCCAGGTGGCGCGGGTGTGGCGCAGGACATGCGGCGTCACGTCGTCGCCGAAGCCGGCGAGCGATCGGACCGAGCGGAACGCCTTATGCGGCTTGACGATCTTTTCCCCGAAATAATGCACGGCATAGCGAAGGGTCACGTCTCGGCCCTGCGCATCTTTCGTGGTGTCGGCCTTTCGCCAGTAACGCAGGAAGGTCAGAAGGCGAGGCGGGATCTTGACCGGCGTCTTGCGCTTGTTGTGCATCGTGCGCTCGCCCTGAGCCTTGCGGTAGATGACGCCGCGATCGAGGTCGATATGGCCCCCTGTCGTGTTCGGCATCCACTGCAGGTTCAGGATCGCCGAAAGCCGCGTGCCGGTATAGAGGCCGATGAGGATGATCCTCACGAGATGCGGGTAGCGCCAGCCGCTTCTTTCCCACCTGATCGGCTCGCGCGTGTCGACGTCGAATGCGATCGGAATCCACCCCATCGCCACCAGCAGGAGCTTGGCAATCTCGCGCCGCGTCAGCCATGACTGGCGCGGCTCGCCCTTCTCCGGAAGGGTGATCTTCGGCACCATGTCGAGGGTTTCCTCGGCGTGGTAATGGTTGATCGCGGCTCGCAACATTTCCAGGTCTCGGCGCGCGCCGCCCGGGTTGCCGCGGTCGATGGCATAATCGCGGCAGGATTGCCCCCTGACCTCGGTCAGGACCATGTCGCCGAAGAAATCGGTAATCCTCTCCAGCATCGCCAGCGTCTCCTTCGGCCGCGCCGTAGAGGGCGCCTTTTCCTCGGAATAGACGATGACGACGTCGGCTACCGTGACTTCAGCGGCACGACTGCTGCGCTGCGGCCGGTATTGGCTGTCGATGTATTCGGCAAGCTTTCTCTGAGCTGCCTCAACCTCAGCTTCGCCGCACTCCGTGGGGACGCGCTTGTCTCCGTCCTTGATGAACCAGGTGCCTGTGTCTGGTCTGAGCCAGAGCCTTGCCGGTTTTCGCTTTTGCGACATTTTTCAATCATCCCTTTTATCCCGTTCTTGGTGACGAAGTCCTTGTTGGCGACCTGGATGATTTCCAGATTGCCCTTCCTGGCTTCGGTGCGCAGGGAGGATTTCGTCAGAGCGCCACGAAACAACAGCTTCGCGGCCTTCGCAAGCGGGATCAGATCGTCGGGGCCGTAGTCATCGACATCAATCACGGGGCGTCCTCCCGACCTTCGGCATGACAAAAAGTGTGACGCGACCCGCCTCTGCAGCGTCGGCAAGCGCGCGCAGGCCCGCCGGCGTAACGTAAGCAAAGCTTCCGTCCCGATCGCTCGATTGCATCAGGCCGAGTTCGCAGAGGCGGCGGCTGACCGGATTCGAAACGACGAGGGCGCTCGTGGTGCCTATGGTTCGGAGTAGTTCGAGCTGACGGATTCCCAATCTCATTGCCCGCGTCTCCATTGCTCGAAGGCGGCGCGGAAATCTTTCCAGCGGCCGGCGGCTGCTTCGTCGGTGTCGAGATCGTTCAGGGATTCGATGCGAAGGATGAAGCGGATCTTCGTCTTGATGCGCTCGAAGTCGGTAGCGTCGAGCAGGCCGTGGCGCTCGATCAGGAACTGGCGGAAGGCCTGGTCGTTTCGGCACTTCATGGCGCACTCGGCGGCATAGCGCTTCGGCTTCGGCTGCTTTTCGAGCAGCTTGCGATAGGCGCGGCTGCAGCGATCAAGCATGTCCAGCAGGAACTGCTGGCGCTCGCCGGCGCGGATCAGGAAATCCTGGAAGGTGAAGGGCGCGTCGGCCGCGATCGCGGCGATCGTGCGCGGGCCACCGTCGACCGGATCGCGCACGACGAGGGCGAGGCTCGCGCCATCGGCCTCGATCGCCCAGTCGGCGCCGACCGTGGCGAGGTCCTGCCGGATCTGCTCGAGCTTGCGCTTTTCCGCCTCGGTTGCCATCAGGGAGCCGTCCCCTCCGGTCCAGGTGCCGGGGCCTGACGCTTGAGCCTTTCTTCCATCATCGCGTCGGCCAGCGCATATGCCTGCTGGGCAGTCACTCTGAGCGCCAAGGCGTAGGAGACATCCTTCCGACCTGCCGTGACCTTGTCGTTGATGGCGACGAACTGCGGTAGTGCCTGGCCAGCAAACCAGTCACGAAGGTCCCTAGCGGTGACGAACTGGCCCGCCATCTGCTTTCGGTATTCGTCAATGACGAGGCCGAGACGATGGTTTTCCTGAAGCGCGGCGTGCCTCTGATTGTCGATCTTCTCAAGGCGCTCCCTGAGCATAGCGATCTCGTATGCTTGGTCGGTCATCCATTGCCCTCAGTTGCGGTAGCGCGATCAAGTCGTTCGATCTCGGCGATGATGAGAGCGCCGGCGCGCACGAGATCTTCGCGGGGCGACTTCGGCTTCCACCAGTCGCGGCTCCATGATTGCGGCCATAGCTTGGGGACGGCGAAAGCCGAGCCCGGCTTCTTGGCAAGGATTGTCGGCCGTGCTGCGCTCTCGCAATAGCTGCCGGCTGCAAGTGCCATGGAAGCATCGGTATGCTGATCGTCGTGCGCCGGCGTCCAGCCTTCCGCCTCGACCTGGCGAAGGCGCTCGGCGGCAACGTCTATCATGGCCTGAGACTCCACCGCATAAGGCGCGGGAGCTTGGCGCGACGCGACCATCAGGTTGTGGCAACCATTTATGATTGCCCCGCGATCCTCGGGGCTGACCAACGAAGAGACACCGTCCGAATGGCGATTGCCGGTCAGTCGAGACAGCGCTTTGATGAGGTCGGTGGTCCCCGCCACCTGCGGCGAAGGATTGCTGCCTAGCGCCTCGCAAGCGATCTCTTGCGCTTTGTTGAAATCCTCTTCCACGACGATTTCGCATAGAGCCTGCATGTAGTGGCGGGCCAGAAGCCGGAAGTGTTCGGCCTCGTCGGACCTATTTCCGGCCGTGATGATGCACTCGACATCCTGGATGACATCGACCGCGAAGTTGCCGCCGCCTTCGTTCGCGAGCTTCACATAAAGCTGCCGCATGGGTCCGTTTACATCGGTTGTCATCTTGCGATCTCCCTTGCGTTCTGAAACATGATCGGCTGCTGGTCGCGCGGGATGCGATGCTGGCCGCGGGCCATCGGGTGTTTTGGAAAACCGTCCTTCGTCAGGCCGAGGCAGACGAGATCGACGAGCTGCTGGCGGGCGCGGGCCTTGAACCACTGGTCGCGGCCGAGATAATCGCCGCCGGCGCCCCAGGCGGCGAGCACGGGCGTATCCTGATGGCGGGCGATGATGAAGGCGCGATCGATAAAATCGTTGCAGCGCGGGCCGATCGAGTCCGCCGCACGCATCATCTCCCTTGGCGACGACGAGCGCCAGGCGTGCAGGTTGACGATCAGCAGGCCGCCATAACCCCAGAGCTTGGCAAACCAGATCAGCGCGAGGACGGTCGGATCGTTGCGCTGATGATCGGCGTCCGATGGATTGAGCATGCAGACGACAAGGATCGGCTTGCCCGCATCCCAGACGCGGCGCAGCTCGTCGCGGTAGCGGGCGCAGTCGGATATGACCGCGCTCATGTGCATGGCGGGGAACAGGTCGATGGTCATTTGCGCAGCTTTGTGATCGGGCATCAGTTCGACCTCGCCTTCCGATAAGCGGCGAGCTCGGCGGTGTGGAACGCGACCTGCCTCGGCAATTTCTCGATGACGATATCAAGCGCTTCGGCGTGGTTCGCCTGCGGGATCATGGTTGCGATAATGGCGGCGCAGGCGTCCGAACAGGCGGCCATGGCCTCGACTTGGGTCAGCACACCCATGCGGACGGCGTCGGCAAGTGCCGTGACCATCGTGTCGCGGAGGTTGACTTGCGCTTCCTTGCTCATAGCAGCGTCCCCTTGTCTCTCGATCGGCGGCAGGTCGGGCAGAAATGCTGCCAGGTGCCTGCCTTTTTCTCGATCAGCCAGCGGGCGACCTTGGCGATGCGGACGGCGGTTTCGCGGGCGGCGCGCTGGTCGGCGTCCAGCACCGAGTCCAGCGAGGCCGGACAGCTGTCGCAGAAGATTTTTGCCGTGCCGGCGGATGCGTCGGTCTTCAGCAAGGGCCGCTCCAGTTCCAGAGGCCCTGCAGCCCGCGGGCCGGGACGGGCGGTTCCAGCGGCTGGATATCGAGCATCGGCCAGCCCCAGTTGAAGGTGCTGTCCCGATCGCTGTCATTGCCGGCGTTGTCGCCGAAATCGCTGGCGCATTCATCGCTCGGCTTCGGTTCGCCGACGATTGCCGTGCAGAGCACGTGCGACAGCGGCAGGAAGGTCGGCACGGCGCCCTTCTCCTGCTCGAGGATCCTGTCGAGCAGCGGGATGGCAAGATCGGGATGCAGACAGGCTGTCGGGTTGCGCAGCGTTTTCGTCAGGGCGATGCGCAAGGCCAGCACCTCGCTGCGCCGCATCGGCCGGGCCGCGGCGTGGATCGCCAGGCGTTGGCCGACCAGCCGCTCCGGCGGCCGCCAGCCACGGAATTCATAGGGCTTGGCGCCGATCGCGATCAGCGACGTCCATGGCTGAAAGACGGTGAGGGCTTTCATCATCATCGCGAGACGATTTCCTGAAGCGGGGCGTTGGCGACCTCGAGGAGGATATCGGCGTGACAGGGCTCGCCCTGTTTGCACCAGCAGGCGAGGTTGAAGCCGCGCAGCGCCTTGGCGATATCGGCCGGGGTCGGGACGGGGTCGATCAGGCGGTGATTGTGCGGGCCGGGATTGCAGATATCGGCGCGATAGCAGGCGATCGCATATTCAATCGCCTCCTGCCGCGACGCGCAGCTCTTGACGACGGTGCGGCGGTTAAAGACATCCCAGACCGCCGGCTTTTCGAACGGATCCTTGCTGAAGGCATAATGGTTGCCGAAGGGCGAGGTGCGATCGACCTTTATTGCTTCGAGGCCATTGGTCGCGCGCGAGACGGCTTGCAGGTTGAAGCCTTTCCGGCGCGAGAGCTGGAGACGGACGGGCGTGGTCACTGGATATCCCCCTTGTGCGGGATATTCGGATGCAGGACGCCATTAGTTTCCCATTGGGTCCTGATGACCGAGCCCTCGCGCACACGTCTGGCAAGGGCACCCGGCAGCCCCTCGATGACAGCTTCCAGCAGGACCTGGTGCCGCTCGATCGGCACGGCGCTGATTGCATAGGCGGCGAGGCGCACTGCCATCTCGCCGCAAAAGACGTCATCATAGGGCAGGCATTCGTTAAAGACGACTTCCATGCAGGTGCGCAGCGCGTTCTGCGCGGCGATAATTTTGTCGATGTCGCCGTGTGTCTTCGTGCCGGTCCTGGCGACCTTCTCGGCGACGAGCCGATCGGTGTCCTGGCGGATCTTGACGAAGAGGCGGCGGATGTTCGCGCGGTCCTGATTGGTGACGCTCATCGGCCGATCCTCGCTTCGCTGCGCTGCAGGCGCGCGGCGGCGAACATGCTGATCGGCGGCAGACTGATCGCCATGCGGACAGTTCGGGCGGCGCCGCTCCTGTCGGTCGCGGAGGCAGTGACGCCGATGACGATCTTGTCTTCGCGAATTTCGAGATCCGGGATTTCAGGAATGAGCCCGTGGCTGCGGCAGTAGACCCATGCGCAACCGGCTGCCCGGCCGTAGTGGCGGTCAATATCGGAATAGCTCATGCCGCTGCGCAGGAATTCCGTGACCTCCTCGAGCGAGAACGGCTTGCGCTGGGACGGCTCCGAAGCCACGACATTGATCAGGCCGAGCTCCGTCAGCTTTTCGCGCAGCGTCGTGCGGTGCACCTGGTAGCGCTTGACAATCTCCGAGCGCGTCACGCCCTCGGCGACCAGCCGGCGCAGGGTTTCGTCATCGGGAAGCTTTTTAGGTTTCGTCATACTGCAGCCTCCTTGGTAAAATGAGCGGGAAGGGGCGGATAGCCATTGTGCTCGACGCCGGCTAGCAAGCGGCCGGCGCGCGATTTGGTGACGCGGAACATGCCTATCGGCTCGCGCATGCCGTCGCAGCTCGGTTTGGCCTGGCGGCCGTCGACGTCGAGCCAGATGGCGTCGTTTGTTGCCATGGCGCTGTCGGTGTGGCCGTTCTCTTCGCTGGCGATGATCCAGTTGCCCCACTGCTTGAAGAGGAAGGGGACGTCGGCGTCGTAGCACTGGTCGCGAAGCGCATAAGCCCAATGCGGATGCATCGGCCTTGCGCTCGGGCCGCTCTCGCCGCCGGCGATCACCTGGTCGAGGCGCGGAAGGCCGCAATCATAGGCGCTGGCGCTCTGGCTGTTTTCGACCCACGCTTCGCCGGTCAAGACGTCGTAGCGGATCTCGGCGTCGCCATCCGTGAAGCAGATGTTATTCAGGTCGATCGACCCCAGCATCGGCTCGGCGCTGATCCAGCGGATTGCCGCCGGCGTGTCGAGCAGGATGGGAATGCGCTCGTTCGCTCGCTTCTGATCTTCGACCGAGACGCCGAGCCACACGTGCGGAAGCGGATACTCCCGGTCCTCGATCGCCCCGGCGGCGCAGGGTGACTCCGACACCTCGGCGGCCGCCGTGCCCCATCGACGACTGAATTCGCGCTCGTCACTATCGAAGCACCGCTGCATCTCCTGCAGATATCCCCGCATCCGCTCGGGCCGCTTGGTCAGCACCTGGAAAATGTGCTGGGGTGCGAGCGCCATGACGGCGAAGACCTTGTCGATCCACTCGTTCGGCACGCCTTCGGCGAAGAGATCGCCATGGGCGCAGACGAAGATCATGCGCGGGCGCTTCCAGGAGAGCGGCTGGGTCAGCCATTCCTCATTGAAGCGCACCTCGCCGGTCCAGACCGGGCCGGCCTTGCTGTCGCGCGTCAGGCCGGCGCGGCTCGGGTGATGCTGCAGGCGCGTTCCGGCGAGCTTCATGGCGTAGCAGTTGGTGCAGCCGGGGGAGACGATCGCGCAGCCGGTGATCGGGTTCCAGGTGGCGTCGGTCCATTCGATCTTGGTACCGTCAGACATGGGCGCCCCCCTCGGTGTTGCCGGCAGGCGAGGCGATATCGCCATAGCGGTACGTGTCGATCTTGCCAGCCGTCGGCTCGCCGGTTTCGAGATCGACCGTCGGCGAACCTTCCAGGCAGGCGGCGTGGCAGATGCCGAGTTCGATATCGGTGGAGCAGATATCGTCGGCGTGGATCGGCTTGGCGCAGATGTCGCAATGACCGTGCCCGGCATCCTCCTCGAGCATAGCCTGCCAGCGGCGGAAGCCGGCGAGCTTACGATCAAAGCGCGCCTGGTCGAACTCGTCACCGATCAAATCGCGCAGCCACTGGGTGGCGGCCAGCACGTCGGCGATCTCATCGAACAGCGACTTGCGAGTCGGTTTGCCGGAAACCGACTCGCTGGCGTCAAGGCCCTGAATGGTGCAGCGGAAGAGGATGGTGGCGAGCTCGCCGGCTTCCTCTCCAGCCTTGCCGAGCGCCTGGTGAATGAGGATATCGGGCTCTGGTTTCCAGAGGGTGATGTCAGACATGGGTAGGCTCCGCGTCGGTTCGTGCGAGCTTGAGTTTCTGATATCGCTGCGCCGAGATCTCGCGGTGGCGGTCGCCGTAGAGTTCGTTGTAAGCGATGTTCCGCGCCAGGCGGACCTTCTCGGGGATCGGCTCTTTGCGCTTCAGCAGCGAGTGGTAGATGTTCAGTGCGCGCTTGAGGCCGCAGCGCCGATCGCGCTCGTCGCAGTCCGGCAGGGCGCAGAAAAAGCAGGGATGGTGCTGGTCTATCACTTCGCACCTTCCGCGTTTCCGTTGGCTGGAACCGAGCGAAGGCTAAAGAAGCCCTCGGCGGCGACGGTCGCGCCGCCCAAGCATCGGGCGAGAGTTTCGATGTTTTCCGCCATCGGGCGTGGCGAGTATTGCGACTGCAGATGAACGGCAGCAGTCAGCAACATCATGATGCCATCCGCCGGGTCTGTTCCCGCTGAATCGCAGATGGAGCGCGTGACGGCCTCTATGGCCAGCACGCGCTGACGAGGATCGTCTATTTTGCCCGTGATTTTGATTTCCATCGCTCAAATCTCCGGCGTGTCGGCATCGACGAGCGCGGCGAGTGCGTCGATCTCGTCTGCTGCAGCGCGCAGGCGCGTGGCAAGCGGCGTGTAGCCCCGCTTGCCACATTCGCTTAAAGCCTTTGCCGCGCGGCCGAGGGCGGCGTGGTGAACGCCCCAGTTGGCGAGGCTGCCCGGGCCGAAGGCTGCCTCGAAGGCTTCAAAATTCTTCGCCTTGTCATTGAGGCTGGCCGTGCGCCGTTCGGCAGCCTCCTGGATCTCGCGCTCGCGGGTCTGGCGGTGCTTTTCGATCTCTTCCGAAACTCTGTCGCGCGCCTCGCGGGTCGCCTCGTTGATCATCAGGCGCATCATGTCGTCAGCGCGGCGCAGCAGGGCGGCGAGGAAGGATCGGGTGATGGGCTCCGGCTCATTCTTGGCGGCCTCGCGGACCGTCCGCCACGCGCGCCCGTCGAATTCGCGAAGTCCCCATGCCGGCGGCAGATCGGAGAGATCGTCGACGACGCCGGGCGCGGTGTGCACGTACCAGCGGTCACAGAAGCGGGCGATGGCCTCGGCCTTGGCAGGATCCGCAGCCTCGCGTTTCCAGTCCGCACGGCTGATCTTGATCTCGACGCCGTGCAGCTCCAGCCCGCGCGAGGGCCAGAGTGACATGATGACGGCATCGGCATAGCGGTTCCGGCCTCCGCCCGTGGCGTTCGACACTTCCCACATGATCGCGTACTCGGGCGCCGCCCAGCGCTTCGACATGCCGAGGCGGATATCGGCGGCAGTCAGCTTGAGTAGCTTGGGGTTTGGAGAGAGGAGGTCAGCCATTGAGCGTCTCCAAGGCGGCGGCTTCCTCGGCTGTGGCGACTTCGAAGCGCGGATGACATTCGCCGTCACCATCGACCACCTCAAGTTTGTGAAGCCGAAGCAAGCCGCCCAGCGTCCAATTGCATGGCTGATCGTCGGGCGCCCGGCGAGGGGAACCCGCATTGGTGAAGCGGCCGACGCAAGAGAAGCCGAGGAACTTCTCGACCTGCTCGAAGTTCTCGCCAGCTCCCGCCTTCATAAGGCTGGCGGCTGACTGGACCGTGGCGCACATCGGGCAACGAAAAGCCAGATGCTGCTTTCCCGATGCGCCTTGGGCGCGAAGCTCGGCGTGAAACTCCTCGATTGAGATTTTGCGGATATCAGCCATAGATGCGCGCCTCCGCACGTTGTCTCGATTTCCACTTCAACCAATCGCCAAACGACAGGCTCGAATCCGCGTCGAGATAATCAAGATAACGCTGCTGTCCGGCAGAGAGCTTCGGCGGCGCTGGGCTGGCGTCGATGACCGCGCGCTTGCCGACTTCGGTGACATGGAAGAGATCGTCGCCGCCATAAATCTGAACGTTGGCGCGGCGCGTCATGTAGCCGAGCGCAACCAGCGCCATGCATGCGGCGTGATCGTCGCTCCCTGCGCCGGTAACGAAATGATTTCGGTGCATCTGACCTCGGCCGTACTGGTCAAGGCCGAGAGAGTGCTGGAGGATGTGCAGTTGGTTCTCCTCCATCAGCCATTTCCCTTCACGCGTTTGACCTTGCGAATGATGCCGTCGTGCTGGTCGCTGGCGGCCTTGGTGGCTGCGGTGCTGCTGGCGGCCGTCACGTCGAGCTTGGTGCCGTCCTCGAAATGGACGCGGAAGAGTGTGTCAGCCGGCATGGCGCACCTCGGGCAAGAAACCGGCGTGGACGTTGACTGCGAGCAGCACGAGCTCGGCGATCGCGACGGCCTCGGTATCGGGGCGCTCGCCGTGCATGTCGGCGACGCAGACCATCTTGCCGTCGGCGTCGATGATCGTGCCGGGGTAACTAGGATCATGGCTGAGCGGCAGGCGGATGCCGAGCGCTGCCAGGGCGGCTTCGTAGCGGCTGACGGCCGGGGTGGTTTTCAGGGAAAGCATTTCAGCCACGGTGACCTCCATTGCGCTCAAGCCAGTGGCGGATGGAGCGGCGCAGCGCCGCGTCCTCGGCCATGCCGCGCAGGTTCAAAAGATGCATGATACCGGTCAGCGCCGATTGCAGCGTCTCGCCGGAACAGATGGCACTGGTCTCGTCCAGGGCATTGCCGTCATTGGTGAACCGCAGGCTGCCGCAGGTTTCTGCGAGCGCGGCGGCGAAGGCCTCGCTCGCATAGATCAGCTGGTTGCGGTTGTAAGCCGCCGTGCTCTGCGGCACGGCGCGCAGCTGCGGCTGGGCGGCCGGGCGGCGTTCGGGGAAGGCGAGGATGTCGGCCATATCAGGATCTCCGCCGGCGCTTGAAGGGTACGCTGCTGCAGCCCCCGCGCGTGATGGCGACAGCGCAGGCAGCGAAGCTCGTGGCGATGAAGACGCCGAAGAAGATGGTCATCAGCCAGGCGGTGCTCATGCTGGCACCTGCAGGGCAAAAGTGAATGCGAGCGTGAATCCGAGGGCCAGCAGCATCGCGGCCTCGGCGCGGCGCTGGATCTTCTCCCGCATGCGCATGGTTTCGAGCGCGCGTTCTTCGAGATCGCGGCCGCTGTTGTCGGAAATCAGGACCTCGGCGAGGCTGATGCGCGCCGGCACGAATGGCGTGAAGTGGTTCATTGGCCGGCCCTCAATTGAAGTCATCGTCATCGCCCGACGACGCCAGCGATGGCTGCGGACGGTAATCGACTGGGCGGATCGGGCGCGGATCGACCCCGTAGCTTCGGTAGGCCATGTCGCGCACGACCTCCTCGGTCGCGGGGCGGATCGCGTAGATGGCTGGCGTACCGTAGAACTCGGTGACGCTCTCGCCGTCCGACACCGGGATATCGATACGCAGCATTTTACCGCCCGCGATTTCCACCTCTTTGGCGTGGCCGGGGCGCTTGCGGTGGCCCATCAGCTCGACGATCGCCCAGCTTTCAAATACTTCGGATGTCATGAAACCCTCCGTTCATCCGTTTGGGCATCCGCTCCGTTCCTGGTCGGAGCGGGAGCCGAACCGGATCTCAGGCGGCAACCTGCTCGCTGAGACGGATGCGCTCGGCGACGGCGGCGGCGTTGCGGGCCTGGCTCTCCCTGCTGATGCCGGCGCGCTCCAGGTCGACGTCCGTCATCGGGCCGCGCTCCTGGTAAAGCTTGAACATTGCGTCCTGGTCGGCCGCATCGGGATCGACGACGGGCGCCGAAACGGGTTTCTTCTTTTCAGTTTTGATCATCGCCATCTCCTTGAGCCTCCGCTCTCCAGGCGAGCCGCCGCCGGCCGCGAGAGTGCGGACCGGCGGCGTTCTGCGCGCCGTCCGGCGTGGGGAGGAGCATCGCCGGAACAAGATGGAAATTAAATCTACATTCGAACGGCGTCAAGTGAGAGATAGAAATAAAATCTATATCGCTGATTCGACTCGACTCTGGCCGGGTTCTTGGGATTAATAAGAACCAAAGGAGAACGGCATGCAACTTTTGATCAGTGAAGCCTCACGGCAATTTGAATTGCAGATCAGATGCGAGAACTGCATGCGCGAGAGCGCCAGGCTCATTTCAGTGCCGAGGATCGATGGCGCGCCGAGCGATGTCGAGGAATTGCTGGAGAGTGGTTTTCTGAGGAGCTTGCGCTTCTCGTGCGCAAAATGTGACAGCGCAATAGGCATTCTCGTAGCCGTCTCGCTATGTAGCGAGGTCCTTGCTGACGTTGCCTAGAATGGGAGGTCGTTTACGACCCTCCTCACAAGGCCGATGATTTCGACCATTGTGCCTGTGTCGGCCGCGTGGTCGCGTGGCACCATGATGGGTCTGTGCTTTGGGTTCGTCGAGCGCGGGTGGTATTCCGTTCTATCCTGGTAGAGCTCGATCTGTTTCACGGACCATTCGCGCGTCTGGCCGCCATCGCGGGTTCTTTCAACGACAACGACCATCCCATCCCGCAAAGGTGCCTCGTGGGCAACGTCCTCGTAGGAAACACAGATGACGCGATCGCCTGGTAGGATCGGGCGCGGGCGCAGATCATTCATAGAATCGCCGGAGACGTCGAAGGCCATCAGCCGAGCGCTTGGGAAGCGATCATCCGCAGGCAGGGACAGAAGCTCTCTTTCCGATTGGTCCATGTCGTCAACTTCGCGGAATGTGCCCGCTTCGACCTTTCCGACAACGGCAACCGGCAGAAGTCTGCCCTCGATGGGTGCTGCCTCGACGTCGCTGAGTTCCAGACCGTCGCGCAGCCAAAGGGCCGATTTACCGATTGCGGAGGCGAGTTTTTGCATTTCCTCGCCGCGGGGCTGCTCAATCTTGCCGTTCAGATATTTGTTTATGTTCGCATAAGGAATACCCGCGCGCCGTGCAAGTTCCGCACCGCTCCATCCAAGCTCGATCCTACGAGAGTCCAGTCGCTTCCACCAAGTCATAAAGCGCATAATAAATCCGGAATTTTTTTCTGGTGTAGATTTCCCATGGCTTGAAGGTAGATTTAAAATCTAGTACAGCTTCGTGCATGGATGCGGAAATCACAGTTACGAAAATCATCAAAGAGGCGGGTGGGGTCGCCGCAATCGAGCGCGCGTGCATCGACGCCGGCGTGGCGATTACCCGCGACGCTATCTACAAGTGGCGGCACACGGGTATTCCTGATCGCCATTGGCGCGTCCTTATTCCGCTGACAGCCTTTGGTCCTGAGGAGTTCTATCGCGCGAATTGCATTGCGCGGGACATTCCCTATCCGGAAACCTCGGAGGCCGCCGAATGACCCTCTCCCTGAAGCGTGGCATCCCCAATCCATGCCGCGCCACCTCGCGCCGGACGGGCGGACCCCAAGCGTCCGGCGCGATTTTCTTTTGCTGGAGCGGTCCTGCTGTTCTTCGCTTCGGCATCCGCCCAGCGGCTTTGCGGCCACCGGGTGCGCCCCTGTTTGCATTTGCTTTGTCATGCGGTCCTCCGTGATCTCTTGATGAGCTGAGTTCTCACATTTCCGCATCGTTCCCGCCACGGGAAAAACCCACCGGAATTCCCGGCGCGGGAAGGCTTTTGTTTTGTCTGGAGTGACTGACATGGACGCATTTCTCTACCGCGTGAAGGCGGCGCAAAGGGACCTCATCGAACGCTGCGGCGGCATCATGCGCGTCGTCGAGAAATCGGGCTATTCCAAGAGCGAGGTCGGACGCTGGAACAACGGTTCCGAACCCGACCTGATGCCGGTCGGCGCGATCGCCGTGCTGGAGCGCGATTGCGGCCAGGCGCTGGTGACCGCGGTGCTCGCTGAAACCAACGGCCGGCGACTGACCGATCCGGACGAAGCCCGCAAGGCCGAAATCAGCGTTCTCACCAGCCATGCCGAGCTGATGCGGCATTCGGCCGAGGTGGCAAACGCCATCGCCGTGGCGATCAGCGACGGCCAGGTGACGCCTTCGGAAGCGACGACGATTGACCGGTTGGCGGGCGGACTTGAGCGCGCGGCCTCTGACATGCGTGCAGCGCTCGCCGTCATCAAGGCGGCCGGCGGCGTCAAGGCAGGCCTCAAGGTCGTGAGCGGGGAGTGACCATGGTGACCGAGCCCGGCCTCAACCGCGACGGACGGCTGCTGCTCTACCGAGCGGCGCAATTCATTGACCGCCATGGACGCGCCTATCCGCTGTCGCTCGAAAGCGACAAGCGCGGCGCCGAGGTGGCTGTTGCCGGCGGCTATGCCGAGCGCCTGGCCGACGACCCGCATTTCGTGACCGTGACCGAGAAGGGGCGCGGCTACATCGACGCGCTGATGAGGGCTGACTGATGAATGCATCTGCTGCTGTTTCCGCCGACGTCGCGCTGCGCACGATCACGCCGCTCGATTTTCCCGATTTGCCCCGCGCCGCCGTGCCGGACTGGATGCCCGAGGTACGCCTGGTCAAGCCAGCCGAGCTCGTCGTCGACGAAGGTTATCAGCGTGGCCTTTCCGATCGCTCTATCCGGCTGATTCGCAAGATCGTCGCTGAATGGAGCTGGCTTGCCTTCAAGCCGCCGATCGTCGTCGAGGTCGACGCCCGGCTGCACGTGATCGACGGGCAGCATACGGCGATCGGAGCCGTCACTCATGGCGGCATCCCGCTGATACCGGTGCTGGTCGTGCGGGCCGAGGCGGTGGCCGAGCGCGCGTCGGCCTTCGTGCGCCACAACCGCGACCGCATCCAGGTGACGGCGACGCAGCTGCACGCGGCCCTCGTTGCTGCCGGCGATGAAGACGCGCTGACCATGGCGCAAGTTTGCGATCGCGCCGGCGTGACACTGCTGAAAAACCCGCCGCCCTTCGCAAAGTTCAAGCCGGGCGACAGCATGGCAGTTTCGACGATTGCCTCGGTGATCTCGCGACGGCACGCCAGGGGCGCGCGCGAGATCCTTGAAATTTGCGTCAAGGGCAGGGCGGCGCCGGTTAGCGCCATCCTGATCCGCGCCGTCGAGCATCTGCTGTTTGCTACCGAATACAAGGGGCAGATCGAGCCCGACCGGATCTCGGCGCTGCTGCAGGCAATGCCCGCGCAGCTGGAGACGGAAGCCAAGCGCTTCGCTGCCGAGCGCAAGGTGCCGCTCTGGCGGGCGACGGCCTCGGTCATCTTCATGAACCGGAGAAAAGCGCGTGGATGATCTACTCGATATTCTCCGGACCGAGAACGAAACGCTGCGCGAACGCGTGCGGCAACTCGAAGCTCTGCTTTTGCCGAAAGATATCGAGATCCCGATGGAGTGGCGGCTGGTCAATGCCGAGCGCCGGATCTTCGCAGCGCTGACCCGGCGTGAGATCGTCACCAAGGACATGCTTTACGAGGCGCTCTATGGTGACCGGCTCGACCTCGACAAGGAAATCGAGATCAATTGCGTCGAAAGCCATGTCAGCAAGCTCAAGCGCAAGGTGAAGCCGTTCGGCGTCGTCATCATCAGCCGACGCTTCGTCGGCTACAGCCTGCTCAACCGCGAGAAATACGCCCATACCCCCCCCCGTTCCGGTAACGACGGTGGCGCGGCATGGATGATCTCGTCGACCTCCAGCGCGACCGCATCGAATTCCTCGAAGAGCGAATCCGCCAGCTCGAGGAGGCGCTGATGCCGTCGAGCATCGTGGTGCCTGTCGAATATCAGCTGACCTCGAATGAAGCGCGTGTCTTTGCACATCTCGCCAGCCGCGATTTCGGAACGAAGCAATCCATCATGATGGCGCTCTACAGCGACCGGGCGGAAGAGCCTGAAATCAAGATTGTCGACGTGTTCGTGTGCAAGATGCGCCGGAAGCTCAAGCCGTTCGGTGTGCGGATCGAAACCATCTGGGGGCAGGGATATCGGCTGGCGCGGCCTGGCATGGCGGAGGTGGCGGCGTGAGCGACGATACCCCGATCACCATTTCTGGTCCCGGCGGTCTTTCAGTCGAAACGACGCTCGGCGCCATCAAGGCTGCCGGTGACGCAGCCGCCAAAGGCGTCATTTCATCGCGCGCCGATGCTTCCGATCTAGCCGCGACAATCGAGCGAGCGCGGGCGCTGCTCGACGATGGCGATTATCAGGCGGCGCTGCTGCTTTCCGCCGGCGCCTATGAGCAGGCGAAGGCAGCGGCCGGCTATGCCGAGAAGGTGAAGGCGAGCCGCCAGCTGATCGACAAGGCGCGGCGCATGCAGGCGGACGCTCTGAAGATCGAAAGCGTCTGCTACGTGGCGATGGCGAACGCTGTCGACGAGGCGCAGGCGAAGGGGCAGGTGGCGAAGCCGGGACAGAAGGTAAATGTCCCAGGCTCGGACATTTTCACGCTCGACGATGTCGGCGTGGATCGCCGGCGGCTGCTCGAAGCGCGCAAGCTGCGCGACGCCGAGGTGAAGGATCCTGGCATCGTCGAGCGCGCGATCGAGGCGCGGCTTTCGCAGGGGCTGGAGCCGAGCCGCGCGAACCTGCGCGCCGCTGTCGGCACTGCCTCTGCCAGCAAGGAAGATCGGGGCGAAAACTTTTACCAGACGCCCGCCTGCGCCACGCGCACGCTGCTCGCCTTCGAAAGCTTCTCGCCGACGATTTGGGAATCATCCTGCGGCCTCGGCGCGATTTCGCGCGTGCTGGAGGAGGCCGGTTACGAAGTTGTCCTCACCGATCTCGTCGATCGGCAGACAGTGACTCAGCATGGCGAGCTGCAGGGCGTCGGCGATTTCCTCGCCAGCCAGCCGGAAGCGCCGGGCGAGGGGCACGATATCTGCACCAATCCGCCCTATGGCGAGGTGCTGAACGATTACGTCGCGCACGCGCTGCGCGTCCACAAGCCGCGCAAGATGGCGCTGCTGCTCAATCTCAATTTCCTCTGCGGCTTCGACGACGACGCCCGCAATTTTGTTATGGACGAAAACCCGCCGGCGCGCGTCTACGTCTTCAAGCGCCGCCTGCCGATGATGCATCGCGAGGGTTACGAGGGGCCGAAGGCATCGAGCCGCATGAACACCGCCTGGTTCGTCTGGGAACGGCAGGACGATGGCAGCTATGGCGACACGACTGTCGTCAAGCGCGTCGACTGGAAGGATTACGAGGATGCGGACGCGATGGAGCCCGGCGAGGGCGGCAATGCCAGCGGCGTTCGCTTCGAAGAGTTCAAGCGCGAGACGCCGAGGAAGACACTCGACGAGCGGGTCGAGGAAGTCTCTTCCAGGGCTCTGCTTTGGTGCGCGGGCAAGGATGATTTTGACGCCGTCGAACTGCGCCGGGCGATCGGCGTGCGCCCGACGACTGCGGAAGGCGCCATTCACTGGATGCTGGAGAAGCGGCTCATAAACCGCGCCGGCGAAGGTCGATTCAAGGTGGCGAGCGACGGCTGGACTGCCCTCAAGGCCACGGCGGCTGTCATCAACGATCCCAAGCTGATCAGTCTCATCGAGCAGATCCAGGCGGTGCCTGCATGAGTGATCACCAAACGCCCACGCCCGATTTTTCGCCTGCCATGCTGAAGGGCTTCCTGCGCGCCCGGGTGAAGATGCAATTCTACATGGCGGCCTACCCGAATTCACCCCTGAAGGCCACGCCTGATCAAGAGCATCGCGAGGCGCGCCTGCGGGGCGAGCTGCGCAAACTATCGGGCGTTTCCGCCAAGGATTTCAATCGTGCATGGGCGGGCCTCGGCATCGAGGTCGACGCCCGGCTGAAACTGTGGCGGGCGCTCGGAATCAGTCCAACGGCGCATGGCGTGCGCCTGATCGGGACCGATCAGCAGGAATGGATGGCGCATAGGAGGGCGGACGATGCAGCCTGAGATCGACCGCGCGCGCTTTGCCCGCGACGTCCGCAAGTGGCTTGCCGACAACAAGCTTTCGACGCGCGACGCCCAGCAGGCCCATCCCGGCCTCAACCCGGCGATGATCTCGCGCGCTTGCAGAGAGGACGTGCTTTCGGCGGCGAGCATGCTGGCGCTCTGCGCGGCGATGAAGCGCGATCCAACGGCCTATCTGACCTTTCTGGATAAGCGAAATCAAACTGTTACAGCAAATGTTCGCCGTGAAACGCGAGGTGCAGCATGAGCTTTCACGTGGTCTTAGGCAACTGGACCTTGCCGCTGGTGATGACGATCGTCGCCTTTGGCTTCGCCATCCCGATGATGCGCGCCAGCGCGCCGGAATATTCGCGGCTGGTCAACCGGATTTTCAACCTGCTGATCCTTGCGCTGGCGATCATTGCATCGCTGTTTTCCTGGCTTGCCTGGGCGCTGGTGATCCGATGAACGTGCTGCCGATCATCGAAGGGCTGACAGACAGCAACGCACCGTCCGACTGGGCGCTGTGGCTGATGCGCTGCCCGCTCGGCATCATCCATCGCGAGCAGATGACGATCCGGAGGATCTTGCAACAGCGCGGCTTTGCCGCCGGCGTCGCCTATCTCGATGCCCTGCTTGCCTATTCGAACGCAACGAGACTGCCGGACGGGACATTCCCCGCGAGGGTCGTGATGCCCGTGCACATGGCGGCCGGGGCAATGAGGGAAGCGGCGCGGGCCGCAGAGGGGGCGGAATGAATTCCATGGCAATGCCGAAGAGCTTCGGGCTCGACAACCGCATGACCGTCGTCCTGTTCGCCGGCATGGGCGGGGGCTGCGACGGGTTGGAGGACGCCGGGTTTCATGTGCACCTAGCCGTCAACCACGATCCGCTGGCGATCGCCATGCACGAAAAGCGCCATCCGCATACGCGGCATCTGCGCTGTGATGTCTTCGAGGTCGACCCAATCGAGGCGACGCGCGGTCGCGGCGTCCGCATCTTGCATGCATCGCCGGACTGCACGCATTTCTCGGTCGCCAAAGGTTCGAAGCCGGTCAGCAAGCGGCGGCGCTCGCTCGCGTGGGTGATTCCGCGCTGGGCGGGACAGGTGCGCCCTGAAGTGATCACCATGGAAAACGTCCAGGAGATCAAGACCTGGGGTCCGCTGATCTGCAAGCGCGACAAGAAGACGGGCAGAGCGATGCGTCGCGATGGCTCGATCGCTGCCAAGGGCGAGCGCATCCCGCTCGACGAGCAGTGGCTGATCCCGGATCCGCGCCACAAGGGGCGGATCTGGCGCGCCTGGCTGCGGCACATGGAAGGCCTTGGCTATAGCTTCGATCACCGCGTTCTCGTCTGCGCCGATTACGGCATTCCGACGATCCGCAAGCGCTTCTTCGGCGTGGCGAGGGCAGACGGTGGCCCGATCTACTGGCCGGAGCGCACACATGCTCCGCGCGACAAGGCAAAGGCTCTCGGCCTCAAGCCGTGGGTGGGCGCACATACGATCATCGACTGGTCGCTGCCCGTGAAATCAATCTTCGGCCGCAAGAAGCCACTGGCCGACGCGACGCTGCGCCGGATCGCCCGCGGCGTCATCCGCTATGTCGTCAATGCCAACAAGCCGTTCATCATACCGATCACCCACGCCGGTGGCGATAGGGTGCATGCGGTCGACGAGCCGCTGCGCACGCTGACCACCGCCCATCGCGGCGAGCTGATGCTGGTAGCGCCGACTATCGTCGATACTGCACACGGCGAAGGGCAGGGGCGCGGGGTCTCGGAGTGGTCGGCAGAGGAGCCGCTACGCACGGTGGCGGCCAGCCCGGGTAAATCCGTTATCTCTGCGCATCTGACTAAATTCCGTACCGGCTCGACCGGCGCGGATCTGGAAGATTCTTTGCCGACCTTTACGGCGAACAATTTCGAGAAGCGCCCGGGAGGCGCACCGCCGCTCGGTGTTGCGGCGGTGCACATGTCGACGATGCGCAATTCGCAAAAGCCGTTCGGCGCCGCCGATGAGCCGCTTCATACGGTGACAGCCGGCGGAGCCGGTATTTCGCTGGTCGTCGCCAGCATGATCCAGGCGGGCAACGGAGAGCATGCCGGCCAGGTGGCGCGCTGCCTCGATGTCGAAAACCCGGTCGGGACGCAGACAGCGGGCGGTCAGCGGCAGGCAGTTGTCGCGGCTTACCTCGCGCAGCACAACAGTGACCCGCGCGCCGACGGCTCCGTCGAGTTTCGCTCGGGGCGAGAGATCGCCGATCCGCTGGCAACTGTTACGGTCAGTCACCAGCAGGCCGTCGTCGCGGCTTTCCTTGCGCAGCACAACACTGGCGTCGTCGGCCATTCGGCTGAAGAGCCGCTGTCGACGATGACGACGGGTGGCGATCGCGGACAGACGCAGCAGGGCGTGGTGACGGCGGCGCTCGGCAGTCTTCGCGGAACCAATCGACATGGTCAGGATATCCGTGATCCTCTGCCGACGCAGACTTGCGGGGGCGGACGCGGTGGTCATGAGATGCTGATCCTGCCGTTCCTGCAAACCTATTATGGTTCCGGCGAAAACAGCCACGACGTGCGCGACCCACTGCATACGTTGACGGTCAACGATCGGCACGGGCTGGTCACCGTCGTGGTCAACGGTCAGACGATGGTCATCACCGATATCTGCATGCGCATGCTCGACCCGCTGGAAGGTGCTGCGGCGCACGGCTTTGACCCGAAGAGTTTCGACCATGTGATCGAATTCATCAATGAACAGGGCAAGCACGTGAAACGTAAGCCGAATAAGACCGAGCTCGGCCACCTCGTCGGCAACAGCGTTCCGAAGAAGATGATCCAGCTGCTGGCCGAGTGCAACGGCCGCTATGAATTCGTCGAGGCGGCCGAGTGATGCAACCAAACCGTCCTGTTCTTCGCTGGCATGGCAGTAAGTGGCGTATCGCCGAATGGGTGATTGCACATTTCCCGCCGCACAAGGTCTATGTCGAGCCGTTCGGCGGCTCCGGCGCGGTCATCCTGCAGAAGCCGCGCGCCATTACCGAGGTCTACAACGATCTCGATCGGGATCTGGTGAATATGTTCAAGGTCCTGCGCGATCGCCCTGCCGATCTTGCGCTGGCGCTGGCGCTGACACCATACGCTCGCGATGAATATAGGTCGCTCTGTGGCGAACCGGCCGACGATCTCGATCGGGCACGGTCGTTTATTGCCCGGTCATTCATGGGGATGAGTTCGAAAGGGGCAGTTCAGAAGAGCGGCTTCGACGCGCGCACCAATCCAGACGGCTACACCGGCCGCCTTCGCTCGCTGGCGAGCCTGCCGGACGAAGTCCTGGCTGTGGCTGGACGTTTCACGCATGTTCTTATTGAGAACGTGCCAGCGGTCGATTGCCTAAAGCGGTACTCTCGGACCCATGCGCTGATCTACATGGACCCGCCATACGTCGCCAGCACTCGATCGGCCGGCAAGCTTTATCGCCACGAGATGAGCGATGACGATCATCGCGAGCTGCTGGAACGGGCTCGCACGAGCGAAGCGATGATCCTGATTTCCGGATACCGCTCCGAGCTTTACGACGCCATCCTCGGCGACTGGCGCAGGGTGCAGACCGTGTCCTATGCTGACGGCGGGCGCGAACGGCTCGAGGTGCTATGGATCAACCCTGCCGCAGCAGACGCTTTGCAGGGCGTGACAGAGGCGCATAGCGCAGGGCACGGCACCCCGCTGTTCTCGATCGCGGGAGGGGCGGCATGAGGCGTCTCTCTCTAAGCAGCTTCCAGCCCGATCACCAGGCGCTTGCCCATAGCGGCCAACGCGCTGACCAGCAGCGGCATCTTCGTGCTTGTGTCAGGATCCAGCAGCCGGCGCACTTCCTTCTCGTTCTTTCCCATACGGCGGGCGAGCTCGGTTCGCGGAATGCCGGCCTCCTGGAAGGTCTCGATGACGGCGATCTTGGCGGCGACCTCGGGGTCGGGCGTGATCATCACGCCGTCTGCCGTAGGCGCCGGCAGGGGCTTGCCGATCTCCAGATAAGTGAGCAAGGCGATGCCGAGCGCATCGGCCGCCATTTCACGGGCCTGCGCCATATCATCCCCCTCGGTGATCGCCTCGGGGACATCGGCGAAGGTGACGGTAAAGCCGCCCTCGCGTTCCGTAGGCTCGAAGGTCGCCGCATAAGCGTATGTCTTCATGGTCTTCTCTCCTTGGCCACAGCTGGCCTTTGGGGACATGGGCAAGCGGTACTCAAGCGAAAGTCCGGGGCTCAGGTGAGCCCCAGACCTTTCCTTATCTTCGCTGCCGTCTTCGGGTCTATCTCCCGGCTCGGGAGGGTCGTGAAGCGGTCTCCTATCCAGACCGTTGCATGCCCGCCCTTGCCCTTCGATTTGCTGACCCGGAAGGAAAGGCCGCGTTCTTTTGCTTCGTCCCTGAGTTCAGCGATGAAGCGATCCCGCTTGTCCATGTCCATCTCCGTTTCAATGAAAACATATTCGGACATTTTTGTCCGAGCGTCAAGTGAATTCGGACATTTTTGTCCGAATTTTGCAGGGCGTAAGCTGGCGAGGGGATGGTCTTGAGCAGCCCGCGTTTCTCCATCATCCCGGCGTGGATCGTCACCGACAGCCGCCTCAAGGGCAGCGATCTAAAGGTGTTGTGCCTGCTCGGGACCTATACGAACAAGGAAGGCTGGTGCCGACGCAGCCAGGTCAAGATGGCCGAGCAGCTCGGCTGCGGCCGCTCGACGGTGCAGGATTCGCTCAATCGGCTGGCCGAGATCGGCGCCGTCGAGAAGCAGAAGGTGGCGAGCGCCGACGGCCGCGACAGCGCGCACTGGTATCGTGTCCTGCTCGATCGCGCACCGATCAGCGATGCATTCGGCGCATGGGACGGCGAGGACGAGCAGGAATTTGGTCCTATCAAGGGTGAAAATTCCGCCGCACCCCCTGCCGGTATACCGGCACCCCCTGCCGGTCCTAGACCGGCACCCCCTGCCGGTTCTGGACCGGCACCTATTAACGACAGTAATTTAACTCCCCCAGATGAACGAAGGGAGAGAGAGCGCGATCGCGACGAGGAAGGGGAAGAAAATCCCAAGGCGCTGGAACGGCGGTTCCGGGCATGGTTTGCCCGCATGCCTGGGTACCTCGACGATAGCGAGCCGAATGCTCGGCGCGAGTGGAACGCGCTCACCTCGGCCGAGCGGGCCGAATGCGAGCGCCTGACCCCGATCTGGCTGGAAGAGCGCAAGAAGATCGGACGCACAAAGGCGGTGGCCGCCTCGACCTATCTCTCCGAAAAACGCTGGGAGCGCATCCCTGATGAGGCGAAGGCCGCTCATCAGCGGGCAAAGGCGCAGGAAGAGCAGGTCCTGGTAAAGCCGTTCGGGCCGATCTGGGCGGGGTTGCGCAGCCTCGCTCTGCTCGACGGGCCGGCGCACGTCGAGGTTCCCGACGACATCTTCCAATCGACGACGCGGGTTTACGAGGTCTACCGCCGCACCAGCGCCAGCAAGGCTGCCGCCTTCCTGGAAGAGCGCGGCATCACGGTGGAAGGCAGCAATCTCGTCTTTCCTCCTGATTTCCACGAGCAGGAATACCGCCGGCGCGTGCTCCAGGAAGGCTATCCCGAAGTCACCCGCCTGCACAGATTGGCGGCAGAACGCGCTCGCGAACCGATCGACAAGCGCTTCCTGGCGCTGGTGCAGCTCTGCGAGGCGGTGCCTGTCGGCTCGCCACTCTACGAGCGCTGGCGCGAATACCACTCGCTGATGAACTGGCAGTTCGTGCCGGATCCCGGCCAGATGCCGGTGGTGTTTTTCCCAAGAGGCGGGCCGGACGGCCTGCGCGATTTCGAAATAGCCGCACGGGCGGCGCTGGGCATGGAGCGGGGCGATGACGATGCAGCGTGATAAGTTTGAGGGAATTCCGATTGGCGTCGCCCGTAGCGAGAGCTTCGAATATCGCATGCGGCGAATCAGAGCGGAAATGCTGCCGGCGGCATCGCTCAGAACCGGGGCTGATTCGCCTTGGTTTGCAGTTCGTGTGATGTCGGGACGCGAAATTGCTGTGTATGAGGCTCTTGACGAGGCTGGTATTGAGGCGGTGGTTCCGATGCGCATGGGGCCTGAATACCGACGCCGCGGACGGAAGATTCCAGCCTCGAAGATCCCCGTTATGACCGGCTATGTGCTCGTTCGCTTCTTCGCATCAGACCAAGCTTTCCTTGCAATTCGGGGTTTTGAGCACGTCATCGACGTGGTCGGCGGGTGCATGTCGCCGCATCGTATTCCGGACAGTGAAGTCAAGAGATTCAAGGCATTGGCCGATGGCGGTGATCTCAATTGGGAGCGTCCTGTCACGGTATTTAAGAGGGGCGAGAAGGTGCGCGTTAGCGATGGTCCGTTCGCTTCGTTCTCCGGTGAAATCATCTCCTGCCGCAACGACGGAAAGGGCGATGCGGTCGTCGAGATGCATCTTTTCAGCGGCACGGTGCCCGTGCTGATGCCTCTTGCAATTCTCGAAAAGATATGAGTAGAAATCTCACCACGGATGAGCTGATGATCCTGCAGTGAGCCTCTGAAAACGCACGAGAGTGCGGGGCAATAGCCCGAGGTCGGTACACCGGTCAGCCCCAGCCCTAAGCCTCCCAGAGGCATCGATTCAAGGGCAGTGCGACAGCTATGACAATTCGGCGGACTTGAGCGAGGCGACCTTCGGGTCGCCTTTTCGCGTCATAGAGTATGGCCGCAGAAATTCATTTCGACGCAAGCGAGATCGAGCAGCTCTCCCGCGCGATCGCCGGTCTGCCAGGGGCCATCAAGGCGAAGGCCATGGGCAGGGCGATGCGACGCATGACGCAGATGGCGAGAACGCGGGTTGTTCGCCGCAGCGCCGAACGTCTCAGTGTTTCGCAGTCGAAGATCCGCAAGATCACGACGGCGCACTTCAATGCCGGCAGCAACTCGATCGAGGTCATCGAAAAGTCGGGATGGATTTCCCTCTACGAACTCGGTGCGACGCAGATCAGCCGAGGGGTCAGGGTCAGAGCCCGCGGTTCTTACAAGTCGGCCTTTATCGCCGAGATGAAAAGCGGACACCGCGGCGTGATGAAGCGTGTCGGCAAAGGTCGTCTGCCGATTCGCGAACTGTACGGACCCAACCCTGCTCACGACGTGACCAACAACCCCGATGAGTTCCTGCCGGCGCTCGCCGAAGTGATCGAACAGTTCCTGCTGCCCCGCGTCCTTCACGAGATCGACCAGCTCCTCCCGAGGTGACCCACCCCCAATGCCCTCGACCCTCGGGGGCACCCCCCCCGGTCAAGGGACCGTATAAACCGATCCCCCGCCCGCGGGCCGGGACGACCCCGAAATCTGGTCAGTCTGAGAGTAAAACTGAAGCCTAAAACTTCTAAAACTGGCTAAAGGATTAAAGGTCGAGCTTTAGGGCGATGGAAGTTTCGAAGAGCGAGTTCGCGGCGATGATCAATGTCTCGCCCGGACGGGTTTCCCAGTTCATCGCGGCAGGGCAGATCAGTGCAGCGGCCATCATCGGATCGGGCCAGCGCGCGAAGATCGACGTTGAGCGTGCCAAGGCAGACCTCAGGCTGGCGCTGGACGTCTCGCAGCGGCTCGGCAATGGGATCGACACCAGGCTGGAAGCTGGAGAGCCTATCTCGGTTCCTTCGCAGCCGGCCGGCAATGCGACACTGCCGCTTTCCGCTCCGACTGGCCTTGATCATGAGATCAAGCAGCAGAAGCTGGAGCAGATCCGGCGCGTCAATCGCAACGCTGCCATCGCCGACGCGCAGTCGCGGGGCCAGCTGATCGAGACCGACCAGGCTCGCGCCGAAATGACCCGCATTGCCGCCGGCATGTTGCAGGTTTTCGAGGGCGGTCTGACCGACCTGGCCGCGGCTGTTGCCGCCGAGTTCAAGGTGCCGCAGCGCGACGTCCTGCATCTGTTGCGAAAGCAGTTCCGGCAGATCCGTGCGACGGCCGCCCGCCAAATGCAGACGATGGCGGTGGAACTGCCGGGGACGACGCCAGTCGAGATCGCCGCCGAGGACATCGAAAGCTTGAACTGACATGACCTCAGTCATCGTCGACACCGCTAATGCGCAGCGCGTCGGCTACGACGTCATGGCGCAGGTCCTGACGCCCCCGCCCGAGGTCGACTATCTCGGCTGGGCCGAGCGGAACATCGTCTTCTCCGAGCGTGAGAGCCCTTACCCGGGGCCGTACAATCGGAACCTGTTTGCATATTTCGACGAGGTGCTCCGGGCGCTGTCGCCGGATGATCCCTGCCGGGTCGTGACGATTGCAAAGTCGGCGCAGATCGGCGGGACCGTCGTCGCCAACATCTTCACCGGCGGCTCAATCGAAATGGACCCGGGGGATTTCCTCTACGTCCATCCGACTGAGAACAACGCACAACGCTGGAGCAAGATGAAGCTTGCTCCGATGCTTCGCAACACGACGTCGCTCGCCAAGCTGTTCCCGATGAAGAACAGGGACGGCCTGGACTCGGTGCTCTATAAGGAGCGCATCGACGGGCGCGGTGCCATCCAGATCTCCGGCGCGAATTCGCCGGCGTCGCTGTCGCAGGTGACGATGAAGCGGCAGGTCCAGGATGACCTGTCGAAGTGGGAGAACAATTCCGGCGGCGACCCGGAAACGCAAGCAGACAGCCGGTCTCGCGCGCACGAGTTCGCGAAGATCCTCAAGATCTCGACGCCGCTGGTCATGCCTGGCTGCCGGATCACGCGGAATTTCGAGGACGGCAGCCAGGAATACCCCTATGTGCCGTGCCCGCACTGCGAACATTTCCAGGTGCTGGAGTGGCAGAACATGCTGGCGGACCTCGACGAGGACAAGCCGGAGAATGCCCATTTCACCTGCACCGAATGCGGCTGCGAGATCGAGGAGCATCACCGGCCGCAGATGATGCGGCGGCTGGAGTTCCGGTCTCATAACCCAAAAGCGAAGCGGCAGCACCGGTCGTTCTACATCTGGTCGGCCTATTCGGTCCTGCAGAGCTGGGAACGGATTGCTCGTGAATGGTTGAGCGCCAGAGGCGATCCTGCCTCCGAGCAGACTTTCCTCAACGACACCGTCGGCGTCGCCTATGTGACTGCCGGCGAGGCGCCGCCCTGGGAGATGCTGAGAGACCGCGGGGCGAGGTCGGAAGAGGCGAGGGGTCGCATCCCGACAGGCGGGCTGATTTTGACCCTGGGTATCGACTGCCAGCAGGACCGCGTCGAATGGCAGCTCGTCGCCTTCGGCAGGGAATTTAGGCGCTGGGTCGTCGACTGCGGCGTCATCCCGGGTCATATCTCGGACAAGGTCTGCCAGGAGCGGCTCGACGCGCTGACTGTTCAGACTTGGCCGAACCGCTACGGGCAGAAGATTGCACCCGACAAGGTCGCGATCGACGGCAATGCCTATACCGAGGAAGTCTGGGAGTGGGCAAAACGGCACCCTGCCTCTCGCGTAGTCATGGTCCGCGGCAGCAACACCGAGAGCGCGCCGCTGACGGCGAGGGTCAAGAAGGAACGGAACAACCGGACGGGCAAGCTGCTCAAATATTCCCGGCGGTTCTATAACTTCAACGCCAGCATCCTGAAGATGGCGCTCTATCGCAACGTCTCGAAGGAAGATCCTCTCGACCGCGGCTATGTCGGTTTTCCGATCGGCCTCGAGGACGAGTATTACCGCCAGCTCACGGCCGAGCGGCGTGTTCCGAAGAAGCGGAAGGACGGCTTCACGGAATACAAATGGGAGAAGGATCCGGCGCAGGCAAACGAAATGCTGGATACCATGAACCAGGCCGAAGTCGCAGCGATCCTCTATGGCGTCCGCGGACTGCCCGACCGTATTTGGGACCGCCTCGAGTTCGAGCGGGAAACGCACCCGCCAGACGCTCAACTCGATTTTGAAGACGGCCTTTTCGGGGTCGCGAGAACGGTCGCAGTAGCTTCCACTGACACGGTTGAAAACGCACCAACGCCGGCAGCGAAGAAGACGGAAAACGAGAACCGATGGAAGAAACGACGGTAAAGCCCCGCGTCCGTGTCAAGGCCGGCACCAGCGCTGGCTATCTGCGCGATACGCCGTCGGGCGTCATCGCCTCGCGGCCGGCTTCGCTTCGCGAACATCGAGACGAGGTGCGGCGCATCTGGTGGAGGGCGGCGGGCCTCGCCATGGATCTGCTGCACAATAGCGGGCGGCTGCGCGGTGCGGTCGACCAGATCATTGCCGATACGGTCGGTGTCGAGCTCACGCTCAACCCGCAACCCGATCTCCTTCGGTTCGGCTACGATCAGACCGAAGCTTCGGAATGGGTGAAGCTGGTCAAGGCGCGATTCAAAGCCTGGGCCTGGAATGCGGCGGAGTGTGATTTCCGGGGCAAGTTTACGCTGCCGCAGATGACCGATATCGGTATCCGCAACTGGCTTGGCTTCGGCGAAAGCCTAGGCATCGTGAGCTTCATGACACGGGCTGAAAGACGACGCTACGGCATCACCTCTGGCACGAAATTCCTGCTGGTATCGCCGTCGAAGCTGGTGCAGGACACCAACGAGATGGAAGGGCTGTACCAGGGCATCATCCACGATGCGAACGGTCGGCCAACCCACTACCGGTTCATCGAGCGCCGTACAGGCATCGACGTGAAGCGGGACTATGCCGCGCGGGATGCGGATGGCCGGCAGCTGGTGATGCATGCGTTCGATCCGTTCTCGGCCGAAGACGTGCGCGGCGTGACGCCGATGGCGCCGACGTTCCGAAAATATCTGATGGCGGAGAATACGGACGACGCCACCGCACAGACGAACTTCATGCAGACGATTTACGCCGCGACGCTGACCAGCGACAGGCCTGCGGCCGAAGCATTCGAAGCGCTGGAAACGTTGAAGGACGCCGGCGGCCAGGGCGCCGAGGATATCGCGTCCGACTTCGTTAATTATTTCAAGGCGCAGCTCGATCGCGCGGCGGAATCCGAGATCCGCCTCGGAGCTGGCGCCGGCATTTCGCATCTGGCGCCTGGCGAGCGGCTTGAATTCAAAACGCCCACCACGCCAGGTCGTGACTATCAGCCGTTCCTCGCTTCGCTTCATCGCGAGACAGCCAGGGCGCTCGGCATGAGCTACGGCGGTTATACCCTCGACTACACGAACGCGACTTACGCCTCGACAATGATGGAAAACGCCTCGATCCATCCTGTCGCCACGCGCCGGACTGACCGCATTGCCGCTCCGCATTTGCTCGTGCCTTATGCGAGCTGGCTGGACGAAATGATCGGCGAGGGAAAAATTCCGTTCAAGGGCGGCGCCGAAGTATTTCAGACTAATCGCGACGCGATCTTGTGGGCGCTCGGACTTGGGCCGTCGAAACCGACGGCCGATGACGAAAAGGCAGCGAAGGCCGCCAGTGAGCGCCTGTCGAACGGAACGAGTTCGCTCGAGGCCGAGGCCTCGGCCAATGGTCAGGACGCCGAAGAGATCTTCGAGTCGAATGCTCGCTGGCACAAGCGATATGTCGATGCAGGCATGCCGTCGCCCTTCGCGCGTAAGACCGGGAGCGAGCCGGCGAACAAGAGCGTCCAGTCCGCCAAGGAAAATGCCTGATGCCGAACATGGTGAAGATCGACGGCGTTTTGGTCGATATCGACGATCCCTGCGCGCTGGCGACGGCACTCAGGGCCGTTCGCTACAAGCGCATCACAGGCGGGCAGATCGAGGAAAGCGAGATCCGCTCGCCCGTCATGCAACAGCGCATCAAGGTCGCATCATCGACGGTGGCGCAGCTAGACGCGGAAATACAGCGTCTGGACGATCTCTGCCGGCAGAAGAACGGGCAATGCCGCGTCTCCCGTCGTTGGCGCTTCCGATATTGAGGATCAGGACATGAGCTTTGCATATGGCCACATCGCCCAACGGCTGTTTGGCACGCCGCTGATGTACGACGAGCGGAAGGCCGAAGCCTTCCTCTACGGCCTCGGATCGCGGATAGCGGGCGACACTGTCGTCATTACCAATCCTGGCGGCGCCATCGATCACGTGGCCGGCGACAACGGCCGTCCGCTCGCCGGCAAGGTCGGCAATCGGATCGAGCGGGCATTCACGCAAGTCAACCGACTGCCCTTCGATGTGGTCGATAATGTCGCCATTATCCCGATCGAGGGCTCTCTGGTGCACAAGGGCGGATGGATTGGATCGAATTCGGGGGAAACATCCTATCAGGGCCTTCAAGCGCAGATCGCGATGGCGCGGCGTGCATCATCCGTTCGCGGGGTGGTATTCGAGGTCGACAGTTATGGCGGCGAAGTGAACGGCGGTTTCGAGACGGCGGCCGCGATCGCGCAGCTGTCGAAGGAAAAGCCGACGTTGTCGATCCTGACGGATTTCGGCTACTCGGCGGGATACCTGCTGCCGTCGCAGACGCGTGGCATCGTTATGCCGGAGTTCGGCGGCGCGGGCTCCATCGGAGTCATCATGATCCACGCGGACTATTCCGGCTGGCTTGAGAAACAAGGCGTCGCGCTGACCATCATCCGGGCCGGCAAGAAGAAGGCAGACGGTAATCCCTATGAGAGCCTGAACCCTGACTTGGCTGCCCGGTGGCAGAAACAGGCCGAAGTCATGCGCGAGGCCTTTGCCGAAACGGTCGCGAAGGGCCGTCGCGGCAGGATCACCAAGGCCAAAGCCATAGGGACCGAGGCCGAGGCCTTCGATGCCAAGGAAGCACTGGCGAGAGGCCTCGTCGATGCGATCGGCGATCCCCTCGAGGCCTTTGACGCTTTCGTCAAGGAAGTGAACCGGGGTTGATCCCCGCAGGAGAAGACCATGACCAGCCTGATTTCGAGCATCCGGGCGGCGATCCGCTCCGGAGCGCTTCCCTCTGATCTCGAAGATGTCGAGATCGACCCGGATGCCTCGGCATCCAATTCCCAGCCGCCTCACACAGGGGCAACCACCACAGGAGGTAACATGTCTGAAAATCAGACTGTGGCCGGCGCAGCAGGTGCTGCGGCCGCGGCCATTGCCGCCGCTGCCACCTCCACCGGTGGCGCCGACGGCTTCAAGACTGCCATGGACCGCATCAGCGCGGTCCTGGGCGCCGAAGGTATAAAGGGCGACGGCAAGCGCATGGCGGCAGCCCTGGACCTCGCTGTTCAATCTCCCGACATGGCGGCTGACGCCGTCGTGGCGTTCGTCACCGCGAATGTTTCGGCTGCATCGACCGCATCTGTTCCGACCGGAGGGCAGCAGCAGGCGGCGAGCTATGAACAGCAACGCGTGGCAGCCGCGGCCCTCGCGCAGCCGCAGGCCGGTGCGGTCCCGCCCGCAGAGCAGGCCAAGGCCGGCTGGGGCAAGATCAGCAACAAGATCAACAGCCGGATCGCCTGAGCGGCGCCCGCGAACCTCAAGAAGGATCAGAGACCATGACGACGCTTTCTGAAGGCCGCCACCCGGGCGAGTTTCTGCTGTCGGAAGCCAATTTTCATCGCTCGCGCGACAACATCGAGATCGCCGCCTCCCAGACCATTACGCCGGGCCAACTGCTTGGCGCTGTCGTCGTTCCCGGCGATGTCACTGCAACGGTTGTCCCGACGTCGGGCAACACCGGCAACGGTGTGCTCACGATGGCCAATCCCGCGGTCACCTCGAAGGTGCGCAACGGCGATTACCTGTTGACCTGCACGGCCGCCGCGGCAAATGCCGGCACGTTCTCGGTGCAGACGCCCGATGGCCGCGAAATCGGCCCAGCAACCGTGGCGGTGGCGTTCAACAAGGAAATCAAGTTCACCATCGCCGACGGCCCCGCGGACTTTGTTGTCGGTGACAGCATCATCGTCCGCATCGGCGTTGAGCCGGTCGACAGGGAATATGTCGCCTTCAACCCGGCGGGAACCGATGGTTCCGAGACGGTAGCGGCCATTGCTCTTTACGACGCGGTCACTGGTGCTGGCGTTACGACCAAGATCGCCGCTATCACTCGTGATGCTGAGGTGAACGGCCATTGCCTGACACTCCCGGCCGGTATCACCGCAGCGCAGACCGCCAAGGCCTACGCGGACCTCGCATCCCAGGGCATCATCGTTCGCAACTGATCTACCTGGCCCGGCCGGTTTCGCCGGCCGGGTCAGAGCGGCCGCGCCGCATGTCGTTTCAACATCCTGCGTGACGCAGGCCTCAAAGGATTTCATCCATGCTTGATATCTTCAAGAATGACGCCTTCAGCGTCACCTCGCTTACCGACTTCGTCAGAGACATCAAATACCGCCCGGGCCGTATCGGTCAGATGGGCTTGTTCTCGACCACTCCCGTCGCGACCACGTCGATCGCTATCGAACGCATCGGCGATATCCTCCAGCTGGTGAAGCCGACCCCGCGCGGCGGTCCCGGAGAGACGCGCGACATGCCGAAGCGCAAATTGACCAACCTGTCGGTACCTCACTTCCAGCGCGACTGGTCCGTGATGGCCGATGAAGTCCAGGGTGTTCGCGCCAAGGGTTCCGAGACCGAGCTTGAAACGGTGCAGAACATCGTGGGCGAGAAGATCCAGGCGCAGATGAGCGACATGGATATTACGGAAGAGCAGGCACGGCTCGGCGCCGTTTCCGGCATCATCACCTATGCCGATGGCTCGACCCTCAACCTCTTCACCGAATTCGGGGTCACCGAGGAGACGGAAGTCGACTTCGACCTCGACAACGCAAACCCGGCCGATGGAATTTTGCGCCAGAAGGCAACGAAAGTTATTCGCGCAATGAAGAAGCGGCTCGGCAATGTACCGTTCATGTCGGTCCATGCCTTCGTCGGCGACACCTTCTTCGACCAGCTGCTGCAGCACAAGGAAGTGCGGGCGACATATACCGGCTGGAACGAGGCTCAGATCCTGCGGGATTCCTATGTCGGTCTCAATCGCGCTTCCAATCCGATCTTCGAATTTGGTGGCATCGTCTGGGAAAACTACGGCGAAATCGATGGCGAAGGCGTCGGCATCGACACTCTCAAGGCGCGGTTCTTCCCGGTCGGCGTTGCCAATCTTTTCAAGACCTACACCGCGCCGGCCGATTACATCGAGACCGTCAACACGCTCGGCGAGCGCCTCTATGCCAAGCAGTGGCCGATGCCCAATGACAAGGGCATCAACGGCGAACTTCAGATGAACGAGTTGAACATCTGCACGCGCCCAGGCGCTCTGATGGGCGGCCGGAACACCTGATCTAACGCTCTCGGAGCAGCATCATGGTCGACTGGGAAGCGGCGCGGGCATTCACGCAAGAAGTCTGCGCCGAGATTTTCGACTATACGCCGCTCCGCCTGCAGCCGCGGGCGGGGGGCGTGTCGGTCAACCACAAGACCGCCGATGATCCAGATCGTCTGCCGTTCGATTTCCTCGGCACGATCGACCTTGAGCCGCCGGCTGACAGGATTCCTCGGCATCTGCCGGCGGATCCGGGCGTGAAGAACGGGACGGTCGCCTACGATGCGGTGCTGTCGGCGCTGACGACGGGGTGGCCGTATCAGCCGAGGCGGGGCGACCTGGTGATCGAGACTGCGGCCGGCGGGGTGACCTGGCGGATCGAGGCCAGTGAGAAAGACGGGTCGGCGCGGCCGGCGTGGTATCTCGTGAGGAACAAGTGATGCTTGCTGCCGAGGCGCTGCGCCTTGCTGCCGTCGAAGTGCTTTGTCCGACGGCGGCGAGCCTTGCGGGATCGGGGTTTCCGACGCTTGCGGGGCGGCTCGTCTATGACAGCAGGGCTGCCGCGGTCGAAGACCTCGATCGGACGAAGCCTTATACGCCGACGCTGACGCTCCACACTGCAGAGAGTGGTGTCGCGCTGCGGGGAGCAATGGCGGCCGCTGATGACACCGAGGCCGATGCGGTGCTCGATGTCATCGCGCAGCTCGCGGTCGTGGCAGACGATGACGACGGCGAGTTCGTCGATGCGATGGCGGAGACGGATTCGGATGCGCGCCTGGTGCTGGCAGCACTTTGCGCGCAGGTCCGGCTTCACCTCGAGCGCAGCCAGGATGGCGGTTTATGGCGGACGCTGGTGCGGCGGATCGTCAAGATCGAAGCGCAGACCTTCGCCGTGCCGAACCTCGGGCTTCGCTGGCAGCGCGTGACGATGCGGTTCCATTGCGAGATCCGTGACGACGATTTCGACATGACCGGCGGCGGGCTGCCGCAGCCGATGCGGCGGCTCTATGACGCGCTGCCTGACCAATCCTATGCCAAGGCCAAGCTCGCGGCGCTGGCCTCGTATTTCCCAGCCGAGGTCCTGCCGCCCTTTGAGGGCGGGGACGCATACGGTCCCGAGACCTGAAGCCGTCGTTACGACCGGAGATCACGACCCATGTCTGAAGACACATACATCCCCGCCAGGAAGGGGGAGCGCATTCCCATGCCCGGCAACCAGCCGGACTGGCCGGCCGATGGGCGGATGGTGAATTTTGCCAGCCCCTACGAGGCCCGCCTCGTCGCCGACGGCACGCTCAAGCTGAAACCGGCCTCGGCCGATCCCGAACAGAAACCCACAGCCAGAAGGACGAAGTAAATGGCTTCGAACATTCCAGCCAACCTGACCGCGCCGATCTTCGCCTTCGATACACAGTCGGGCGGCCAGTTCCAGAGCGAAACCCGGATGATCATCCTGGCGCATGGCCTGGCGGCCGGCAAGCTTGCCGAGGGTCAGATCGCGATCTGCAACACCCGCACCGATGCGCGGTCGCTCGCTGGCGCCGGCTCGATGCTGGAAGCGATGTTCATTGCAGCCAGGCGCACTGCGCCGGCGCAGGAAATCTGGATCGGCCGCGTCGCCGACAGCGGGACCGCCGAGATCCGCACGATCACCGTCGGCGCGCCGCCGGCCGCCGGCGGGCAGGGCATCCTGCAGATCGCCGGGGAGTCTATCTCGCTGGAGCTTGCTGCGGGCATGACCGCAAACGCCGTCGCGACCGCGCTCGCCGCCGCCATCAACGGCTATTACAACCGGCTGACGGGCATGTCGCTGCCTTTCACCGCGACCGCCGCGACCAATGTCGTGACGCTGACGGCGCGGCATAAGGGAACCTATGCCAGCGGGCTCGATATCTTCGTGCCGGTGCTGGATACGGTGAATGCCTTCGTCGGCCTCTTTACTTTCGCGACCACGACGGCCGGCGCCGGCACGCCGTCGCTTGCCAATATCCTGGCGGCGATGAACGACGATCCCTTCGAGATCATCGTTTCGGCCTTCGACGACGGCACCAACCTCGACCTGCTGAACAGCTTCCTCGGCGAGGTCTCCGGCCGCTGGTCCTATATCCAGCAGCTCTACGGCCACGCCTTCTATCCGAAGACGGACACGTCGACGAACCTTGTCACCTTCGCTCTGGCGCGCGACACGTGGCACCTGACGATGATCCCGCGGTTTACCGACGGCGGCAATGCCGAGCCGGGCTATATCTGGGTCGCGGCCGTGGTGGGCCGCATTGCCGCATGGCTCGGCGGCGGCGCGAACGGCGACGTTTCGCGCAACCAGTCGGGCTTGATCGTCGAAGGCATCTCGGCTCCTCGCGATCGCGCCTACTGGATGGATTATGCGACGCGTGACGCGATGCTGAAGAACAGCGTCAGCACCTGGAACGTCAACCGCAGCGGCCAGGTGACGATCGACAAGATCATCACCCAGCAACAGACGACGAACGGCGCGCCGGATACGACCTTCCGGGATATCCAGACGGTCTACCAGCTGACCTACGCGCTGAAGAAATTCCGCGCGGCTCTCGCCTACGAGCATTCCAACAAGGCGATCGCCGACAGCAACCCGCAGAACCTCGATGCGCTGACCACCGTGAAGGACATCAAGGCGACGCTGTTCCACACCTATCGCGAGATGTCCGGCGTGCTGGAGAATTCCGAGGAGGCGCTGCTCAGCATGGTGGTCGAGCGGGACACGGATAACCCCAACCGCGTCAACATGCGGCTGCCGCTCGATGTGGTCAATCCGCTCGACATCCTCGCCGGTCTCGCGGTCGTCTACAGCCAGTTCCGCGACGCGGCCTAAACCCTCTCAAGCTGAAGGATCAATCATATGGGCAAGGATTTCGGCGGGCGCATGCTGGTGCGCCTCTCTGACGGCACTGTCATGTCGATGCGCGGCACGTTCAGCGTCAATACGGCCGGCCAGTCGAACGAGGCGGTCACCAACCAGGATGGCAGCAGCGATCGCATCGGCACGCCGATGCCCTATCGCGCCTCGGCCACCTTCCGCGACGACAATGCCGATCTCGGCGCGCTGATGCGGGCGCCGCGGCTGAACGTGACGATCTTCGAGGAGTTTTCCGGGGTCACGCACTATTTCACCAATGCGTTTTTCACCGGGGACCCGGAGTCCAATCGTCTGAACGGCGAGTTGACCAACCTGACGGTCAATTCGGAGCAGTATAACCGGAGCACCGGCTAATGGATCCCGTCAAGCTTTCGAAGAGCTATACCGAGAACGGCATCACCTTCGACAGCGTCGAGCTCCGGGAGCCGACCTACAAGGAAATCTTCCGGTCCGGTCTCGGCCGGCCGAACGACTGGCAGCCGACGCAGCACGGTCCGATGCTGGTGCGATATCCCGAAGTGGTCGATGCCTATCTCGAGCGCATCTGCATCAACCCGGGCTACGAGCATATCGGTTGCCTGAACGCCGTCGACTCTCTGAAGTTGGAAGAGGCGGTGGTCGGTTTTTTTCGGGAATTGCCGCCGCCGAAGACATCGCAGACGGATTGATTTTCGCCTTGGGATGGACGGTCGAACGGGTCGAAGCCATGACGCCGTCCGACATTTTCTATTGGGGCGATCGCTTCCTGAGGTTCAAGGAAAGACGTAAGGGCTGATGCGCGAAGTCGAAGCAAGGCTGAAGATCTCGGCCGTCGATCGCACCGGGCAGGTCTTCAAGTCGGTCGCCGGCAAGATGGACCAGGTCAACCGGCGGGCGGGAGAGTTCAACAAGAACCAGGCGGCGCTGGCGCGCACACAGGAGCGGATGGCGGCCGTCGGCCGTATCGGCGCCGTCGCCGGCGTGGCTCTTGCCGCCGGCGCCCGCGCAGCTGTGATCGATTTCGCCGCCGTGGAACGGCAGATGGAGCGGATCGGCATCACCGCCGATGCCAGCGCCGAGCAGACGAAAGCCGCCTTCCAGAACCTGCAGCAGGTGACGAAGCAATTCGCCATCCCGCTTGACGACGGCATCAGTGCGCTCGACACGCTTGTTTCCTCCGGTCTCAGCCTGCAGGAGGCAATGTCCTTCCTGCCTTCCGTGCTCGCCACGGCGCAGGCTTCGGGCGCGGCGACCGAAGATATCGCCAATACTGCGATCAAGGCTTCTTCGGCGCTGAAGATCCAGGCGAGCGACATGCAGCGCGCCTTCGACGTCATGGTCGCCGGCGGCAAGGCGGGCCAGTTCGAACTGAAGGACATGGCGGCCTATATTCCCGAGCTCGCCAATTCCTTCTCCTCGCTTGGCTATAGCGGCCAGGATGGCCTGAAGCAGCTGATCGCCCTCTTGCAGACGCTGCGTGAGGACACCGGCACGGCAGAGGCAGCCGCGACACAGGCGCAGAACATCTTCGGCAAGATGTATTCGTCTGACACGGCGAAGAAGTTTTCCGATTTCGGCATCGATCTGCGCAAGCAGATGGAGGCGGCCAAAAAGAACGGTGAAGATGCCGTCTCGGCCTTCGTGCGGCTGTCGAAGGAGGCGGTGAAGGGCGATCTCAGCAAGCTGCCGCTGCTATTCACCGACCAGGAATTCCGCCTCGGCATGCAGTCGCTGATGACCAGCGCCGACAGCTACAAGAAGTTCATCGACGCGGTGAACAGTTCGAAGGTCGACGGGACGGTCTTTCGCGACGTCGATCGCGTGCTCGAGGGGACGCAGTCCAAGATCGACCAGCTTTCGAGCGATTGGGAGAAGCTCAAGCTTTCCTTTGGCGAGACGATCGCGCCGGCGGCGTCGACCGTCATGCAGAGCATTTCGCGCGGGCTGGATTACGACAATGCCAAGCAGGAAGGCGCCAAGAAGCGCGGCTATTCCTGGCTGCGCCGAAACCTCGGCTTTACCACAGAAGCCGATGCCGACGATCTTGCCTATGAGGGCGGATATCGCAATGAGGAGTGGCTGAAGACCTACCAGCAGAACAAGTATCTGCGCGGCGCGGTGCGCCCTTCGACCGGCCGGCAGAGCGCGCCCGTTGTCACGCCGGAATTTCCGGGCGGTGGGAGGAACTTCGGGCCGAAGAACATGCCCGGGGCCGATGCGCCCGTTCCGATGGCGCGACCGGCAGGTGCTTCGCCGATTGCCGACTTGCAGAGGCAGTATCAGGAATATGGGCGCGGCCGCCAGATCGCGGAATCGTTCACCTCGCAAGTGGGAACCGATGTTCTCGGCCCGATGGAGCGCAGGCTGGAGACCGCCGCCAAGTCGGTGGCGGATGGCGGCAGGGAAGGCGCAGATGCGATCACCGGTTCGGCCGACAAGATAAGATCGGCCGGAACCGACGCGGGATCCTCGATCTCGACAGCTGCGGCAAAGCTCGAGGCGGCGGCGCAGGCCTTGGCCAGTGCCCTGTCAAAGGGTGTGTCGCTCGTGCGTTCGTCGACCGCTGCTGCGGTCAACGCCAATACCGGCCGCAGCATGGCCCCGGCGCCTCCGAATGGACCCGCCGGCGGCGGTGGCGGCGGAGGGTTCTGAGATGAGAGACTGGAAAAAGACGCTGCGCCCGGCCAGTTTCAGCGGCGTTTCCTTCTTCGTCGACTACGACGAGCTGACGGCGGGCAAGCGCCTGGCGCTGCATGAGGTGGCAGGCGGGCGGCAGACCGTCGTCGAGGAGCTGGGCCTTTCGACGTCGGTCTACGACGTCACGCTCTATCTTCTTGGCGATGCGTCCGATGCTCAGGCCCAGGCGCTGAAGGACGTCATACTGGCATCGGGTCCCGGCTTCCTTATGCTGCCGATGGACGGCGCGATGATGGCGACGGCGCAGGGCTTTCGGCGCTCGCGCGCCAAGGATCGGTTCGGCTACGTCGCTTTCGACGCGACGTTTATTCCGGCCGTCAATGATAGTGGCGCCGTGCTCTCGCTCGGTGATGTCACCGCGACTGTCGCGGCCGACATTGCAGCGGCGGCTACCCAGTTCGCACGGTTTTTCTGAGAGGTTTCATGGCAGCGGACAGGCAGACGGTGCTGGCATGGCTGGCGGATCTGTCGGCGACGATCGTCAGCGATGTCGACGATCTCGCTGACGTCACTGCACGGATTGCGGCTGCGCCTGGTCTCGATGCGGCGGCATTCGCGGCCGAAGCGCTGGCGCTGACGCGGATCATCGCCGAGAGCGTGACGGCGCCGGCAGATTTCGACCGGTTTTCGATACCGGCGACGGCGACAGGCGAGACGGCGCAGGCCTTCGCGATTTTGGTTGCGATGGGTTCGGCGATTGCCGGGTGTCGGGCGGAATGGCCTTCGCGGCCGGCGGCACGGCGGGCGCGATCGCAGGTTTCATCCGCCGGCGACGCAGGGGCAGCGGGCGCCAGCACTCTCGGCGGCGATGGCGCCGATCTCTACGCCTGGCTGACGGCAGTGACCGCCATTTCATGCCGGCTGATTTCCGAGATCGCCGCCGATGCGGCGCCGGTCATCCGGATTGAGACCGGCATTTCCCTGCCGTCGACCGTGCTGGCATACCAGCTCTATGGCGATGCGGCACGTGCCGGCGCTTTGATCGATCTGGCGGGCTCGGCGACGCCGATGGTGATGCCGACGCTGTTCGATGCGCTCGCCTCATAGGCTTGGCCGATGCTGGAACAACTGACGATATCGGGCCTGCCGCCCTACAAATCCATCTCGATCACCTCCTCGGCAGAGGAGGCGGTGCGCAACGCCACGATCGACCTGGTGCCGGCAGGCAGTGGCGTTCCGGTGCGGCCGGGGCAGGCTGTGACGATCAAGGCGGGTGGCGACCTGCTGCTGACGGGTTATGTCAGAGACGTGCAGCCGAGCCACGACGCGAACGATCGGAAGCTGTCGGTCACTGTTGTCTCGCGGACGGTCGACGCGACAGAATGTTCGGTCGATCACCCGACGGGCGAAGTCCTGAAACAGGACCTCGCAGGCATTGCCAAGGCCTTCGATACGCTCGGCGTCGGGGTCGAGAGCGATGGGAGCTTGCCCGTTGAGCCGCGGCATAAGCTCCGGACGGGCGAGACGCTGTTTGAGACGATCGAGCGGCGCTCGCGCGGACGGGGCATCCTGATCTACGACACGCCGAAGGGAAAGCTGAAGCTCGCCACGAAGCCGGAAGGAACCCATTCCGGCGGGTTGATCTGGGGCAAGAATATCGAGCAGGCTTCGTCGTCGATCACCGAATATGGGCGGCATAGCGAAGTCCGCGTGCGCGGCCAGTCGACCGACGGCACGGACAAGCAGCAACTGCGGCCTGAGGCGGTGGCACGGGATACCGGCGTTTCGCGCAAGCGACCGCTGATCATCCCCCACGAAGGCGAAGCGACGATCGACCGGATCATGAAGCGGGCCGACTGGCAGGTGAAGCGCGGCGCCGGCTACGCGGCCACGGCCTCGGTTACGACAATTGGTTGGCGAGACGGCGGTGGCCTGATCTGGCAGCGCAACTGGCTTGTCTATGTCGAGGATCCTTGGATCGGCATCGAGGGGATGATGGTGATCAAGAGCGTGACGCTCACACAGGACAGTTCCGACGGCGGCAGCGGAACGACGGCGACATTGTCGCTTGCCGATCCGCGCGCGCTCGGCGGCGAAAACCCGCGCGGCAAGACGGCCGGCGCCTATGCCGCACCTGGTGCGATCACGCCGGAGTACGAGGACCAATGAGCGGCCGGCGGATCGAGCTCGACGGCGAGAATGTCGAGAAGGGCGGGCAGCAGTTCGTTTCGGGGCGCGGGCTCTTCAACGACGGCTATACGCGCATCCACCGGATCGAGCCGCACGGCTTCGCCTCGATGCCGGTCAAAGGCGCGAAGGCGCTGCTGCTGGCCCCGAACGGCGACGCCGACCAGGCCTTCATCGTCGGTGGCGAGCATCCGACGCACCGGCCGGCCGACCTGCCCGGCGGCGGGACGGCGATCTACGACGCAGCGGGCAACATCATCAAGTTCGTCGGCAGCGGGATCGTCATCGACGCCGCCAGCCGCACGGTGACCGTGACGGCCGGGACCTGGACGCTGAACGGCGATTTCGTGCTGAACGGCGACCTTGAGGTCAACGGCAACATCCACGCATCAGGCTCGATCATCGACGACGGCGGGAACACGCCGCATCACACGCATTGAAGAATGTCGCAGCAACCGCGGCTGGAGGCGTCGGCTTCCATCCGTAAAGCAGTGCTGCCGAAACGGCGCCACGGCCATCCTCCGACAGGTTGGCGGCGCCGTCGAGATCCGCGCCCCGGCGGTTCCGGGCAGATCAAAGGAGAAGACGCATGAGCGCACCAACCGTAAGAGCAAAGTTTTTCGTCGCCGATATCAACCATTCGGAAACGCCCGGCAGTGATCCCTATGCAATGATCACGATGATGCCGGTGTTCGGCACCTATGGCGACGGCAAGGACAACGAAAGCTGGTCGAAGTACACGCCATCCGGAAAGATCGAAATGTCGATCACCAATCCCGGCGCGATAGATGCCTTCGAGAAGGGCAAGGCCTACTTCGTCGACTTCACGCCGGCCGACTAAGCCATGCTGAAAATCATTCCAGCCGATGACGCCGAAGAGCCTTACCGCGCGCCGGATCTCGGCTGGAATGGCATTTCCGGCGACCTGATCCTCAATCCGCTGACGCACCCGACCGCGCCCGGCGATTTCCGCGCCGAGCAGGGCCTGGCGACGCAGGTGCTGATTTCGTTGATGACCGACCGGCGAGTCGAGGCTAGCGAGCTGCCGTCCGGGGTGGAAAACCGGGGTTGGATCGGCGACAGTTTCGACACGGCCGAGGGCGAGACGCCGCTCGGCTCGAAACTCTGGCTGCTGCGCCGCTCGGCGCTTTACGATGGCATCGAAGTCAAGGCGCAGGATTATGCCCGCGAGGCGCTGCAGCCGTTGCTCAGCCAGGGCGTCGTAGCCCGCATCGATGTGACGGCGACGGCCAACCGGCCGCTGAAGCGGCTCGATCTCGCCGTCTCGATCTATGGCCGCGACGGCACCAAGCTTTACGACAACAAATTCGAACTCCTCTGGAGACAAATCGATGGCGTGGCAGATCCGCTCGCTTTCTGAGGCTTCCGCTCGGGTACGCGGCGCCTTCCGGCAATATCTGCCTGGCACCGACACGGCGCTGAAGAATAATTTCGTGACGGTGACGGCCAAGGTTCTGGCGGCGCTGGCGCATGAATTCGAACTGCGCATGGCCTACCTGTCGAAGCAGCTCTTCGCCAGGACGGCCGAAAAGCAGTTCCTCGTCCAGCACGCGGCCGAGTTCGGGATTTACCGGAAGTCGGCTTCGGCAGCGCAAGGCGTCATTATCGGCTCGGGTACGGCCAACGTCACCTATCCCTCGGGCATACGTTTCGTGTCCGGCTCGATCTCCTATGTCTCCAGCGCGCCGGCGTCGGCCGATCCGTTGGGTGCGCTCAGCCTGAATGTCGTGGCAGAGTCAACTGGAGCAGCGACCAACCGCGACGCTGACGGCACGATGGCGCTGGCAGATCCGGTGCTCTGGCCTGATCTTTCCACCGCGTGGCTGGTCGGCCCGGCGGGGATCGGCGGCGGAGCCGACACTGAGAGCGATGACAGCCTGCGGGCGCGCACGCTCTACCGAAAGGCCAACCCGCCGGGCGGCGGCAAGCTCACCGACTATGAGGCGATTGCCCTCGATGTGCCCGGCGTCGTCAAGGCGTGGGCCTTTCGCCAGCCGCTGGCGCCGGGCTTCATTGCGGTCTACTTCCTGTTCGAAGGCCGCCCGAACTTGATCCCGACCGAGGGCGACGTCCTGATCGTCCAAGCGGCAATCGACGCGAAGCGGCTGATCCGGATCGACGACAGCGTCGCCGTCGCGCCGACGCCGGCGCCGCTCGCGCTGACGATCGATGGACTTGCGACGGACAGCCAGACGGTGCGCGACGCGATCGCCGCGGCGGTGACCGAAATGCTGGTAGAGCGGTCGCGGCCTGGTATCCCCGGCGACACCTTCACGCTATCGCGCTCGTGGATCTCGGAAGCCATTTCAGGTGTGACGGGCGAGGACCGGCACGTGCTGGCATGGCCGCTCGACGACGTGACCTACACCAACGGGCAATACCCAGTTCTGGGGACGATCACCTATGGCGCGTAGTTCCGCGTTCAACACGATCACGCGGGACCCCGCCGCCGCCTTCGGCACTGTGAGCGTGGCGGCCCCGTTCGATGCGCTGGCGGCCCCCGTCAATGACGACCTCATCTCCTCGGCGCTGACCATGCTGCCGCAGGGCGCGGCGTGGGGAACGCCTGACGGCGAGGCGATGCCGCTCACCCATATGCTGGCGCGCTTCGTGCGCGTGCTGATCGACGGCTTCGTATGGCTCTATTCGCGCGCCTTCAGGCTGACGCGCGAAGCGATCTCTCAGGGTGCATCGGAGCTGCTGCCGGAATGGGAGGCGGATTATGGTCTGCCGGAAGCCTGTTTCACCGGCGAGATGACAACGGCGCAGCGCCTCGTTGCCTTGGGACGGAAGGTGCGGGCCGACGCGGTCAATACGCCCGGCGACTTCATCCGCCTGGCGCTCGACTATGGCTTCGAGATCGAAATCGAAGAACCGGCGCTGTTCGAATGCGGCTTCTCCGAATGCGGCGGCAAGCACACGGTCGGCTCCTACATCGAGGAGACCTATTGGATCGTCCGCGTTCGGGATGCCGGTATCAGCTATTTCGAGTGCGGCGCCAGCGAGTGCGGATACGACCCGCTGTTTTCGCTGGGCGCGGCCGAAGAGATCCTCTGCATGCTGCGGAAGATGGCGCCGGCGTGGACGCTGCCGGTGCTTGAGCCCTGGATCAATTACGCGCGCCTCGTGATCGAGGGCGGGCGGCCGATCGTCACCGAATACGGCAACCACATCACCGTTGCCTTGCCTTAACCCGACGAGGAAGAAATGGAATATAACGCCCCTTACGGAAGCGCAGATCCGAATGCCGCCTATGTCGACCGCAACACCGCGGCCGCGACGAAGGGGTCGGTTCCGCCGGCCGCTGCGATCGAGTATCCGCAGCGCGAGATCATGGCCGTTATCGCAGCGGCCGGCATTTCAGGCTCCAATGCCGACCTGACGCAATTGCTGCAGGCTATTCAATACCTGATTGACGCAGCGACGGGTGCCGGCGACACGAGCAATTACGTGCTGATGCCGGCGGCGCGTGCGCGTTTGCCGATCTTTCCCGAGGTCCTGACCTCGGACGGCCGAATTCCGGTCACCTCGCCGTCGACTGGGACGGTTCGCGTACCCGCCGGCTATGATTTCATGCATCGCGGCATCTTCACGATAACGACCGTGCAGACGGATTTTGCGACCGTCGCCAACAAGACCTATCATCTTCGCTGGAACCCAACGAACGGCTTTCAGCTGAAGGACCTGGCGGATGCCGCCTATAATCCGGGCGCGCTCGCTGAAACCGATGTGAGCTTCGACAGCGCCTACGACAACATGCTGGTGGCGCGCGTCGTCACCAGCGCCGGCAATGTTGCGACGATCACCAATCTGGCGAACCTGAACAAGATCATCGGTTCGATTTTCGACAGCGGCAATTGCCAGACGAATTCTGGTGCGAACGTCGCGACGCGCACGACGAGCGTGACGCGCAACTTGGCTCGCACACCTCTTACCGTCGTCGACGTGGTCCGCGTCGACGCGAACGAGAACGGCGCCGATAGCGACTATGTCCTCTCCAATGTTTCGACCCGCTACGGCTCGTCGATCATCATCGTTCGGGACATGGCGACTTTAATCGCAATCAACGTGCTGCATTTTGCGTGAGGAGCCGACATGCCTGCTGATATCCTCATCGAGGACCTACCTCTTGGCGCGCCATCACGCTTAGCCTGGGTGCCAATTTCGAACGCCGGGGTTTCGGGAAAGCTCACGGTTGGGCAGATCCTCGACCTCGTGATCAATGCCGCGCCAGGCGCCTTGGATACTCTCAAGGAGCTCGCGGACGCTCTAGGTGATGATCCAAACTACGCGACTACTGTTACAAACGCCTTGGCCGCAAAAGCAAATTCAGCTGATGTTGCCGCGTCATTCGCCGCTCTTGTAATTCCAAGCGTCACTGAAGGCGGCCTCCTGTCGAATAATGGAGCCAACCCGAACACGCACGTCGATTTTGCTGCGATGTCTGTCCGGTCAGGCTCTGTCTTCGCTTCCAGCGGCAGCAGCATCACCAAGCGCATCAATGCCACTTGGGCGGCGGGAACCGGGAGCGGCGGCCTGGACGCGGGAGCCGTCGCTGCTGGAGCTACCTATTTCGCTTATGCGCTGCGCAAGACAGCCGATGCATCGCTTGACGTTGTTCTCTCGACCTCGCCAACGATTGGCGGCGTCACCACGACGCTGCTCGCGGGCTACACCATCGTCAAATGTATTGGCGTGGTGCTGACAGATGGAAGTTCGAATATTCGCCCGTTCACGATGTACCCGCGTGACGAATACACCTTCACCACGCCGGTCAAGGACGCTGTCAACCTAGCCTCATCGACTGCATCGGCGCTCCTGGCGCTGACAGTTCCGAATGGCGTGAAGGCAAAAGCGAAGCTGCGGTTCCAGTTCCAGTCATCCTCGACGACCAATGCCGTTCTTATTCACGATCCGGCCCAAGGGGTTCTAGTCGCCGGCGTTACCAGTGATGGCGGCAATGCCGGTGCTATTCAGGTGGCGAGCAGTTACGCCATCGGCTCCGGTGAGATCTGGACGAACACAAACAAGCAGGTGAGGCACGTCGCTGGCGGTGCCGGCAACATCTGGGTATGGACTGATGGCTTCCACTTTCCTTGCGGGAGAATTTCATGAACAGCATCGATTTCACCAATGTCCCTGAATTCCGGCTATCGGGCTTCGACCTTGTCGGCTCAGGTCCACTTTATTTGGGATATGGCGATGACGAGAACCCGGTGGATGGCCCGTCCTTCGGCACCAAGGTCAAGCAGTCAAAGGCCTTCTCCATCGTCGACCCAATCATCAAACAGGTTGCGAACGGCATCGATGTCTCGCAAACGCCCTCATGGCAGGATGGGGGATCAATCCGTGGCGGCCGGGTTTCCCACTGTTTCCGTGGCATTTGGCTGCATGACGCAGGGGAAGGCGTCTTCGTCAGCGAGGCAAACGTATCTGATTGTGTCTTCGGCGTTGTCGTCGACAGTGGCAACAGCAACCTCGTGAATGGCCAGACCACGCGCTGCTCAGTTGGCTTGCTGATTGGAGCCAACCCGGCAGGCCCGAACAATGCCCATGGCTCGGTCGTTGGCTGGAATTCGCGGCACAACAAATACAATCTGTCCTGTCAGAATGTGACGCTTGGACATTACCTCGGCGGCTGCAACTTTATTGGTGGCCAGGCTGGCGCGGATCAGGGCGGTATCCAGATCTATAATTCGAAAGGCATCATGATCGACGGCGGGCAAATCGCCTATGCCAACATCACCGTTGACGCGACAAGTCAGCTTGTTCTTCGGGATGTGACTTTCCGTGGGCCGGTCAATATCACGGTGGCGACGGGCGGCTCTTTTGATGCCAAGGGATGCTTTGCGATGGCGGGGGCTACTCTGACGTACAATGGCGCGCCGTTCAGCGGCAATACCCCCTAGATGACGCGATCCATGGCCTCCTCGGCCGTTTCCGGATCCTGCCGGTATTCCCACTTGCCGCTAGCGTTTCGCCGCCGCCACATCTGACCGTTACGTGACCAAGTGCCGTCGACCAAGCGTACCTTGGGCTGTCCGAAGATCGGGTCGTATTTCGACCAGTAATAATCCTCTGGCTTCGGGGTCTCTGGAAACAGGACGCCGATCAGCCGTCTCGGGATGGCGTCGAACAAATATGCGGCTCGGTTGAGAAGCTCAAAAATCATTGAATGTAACGCCCGGTTGTCAGGTGCATACGCTATCACTTCGGGCGGTCAATTCCAACCTCAGTCGAAATCGCTATACTTCCCATGCGGAAGGGTTTCGTAGTAGGAGCTTCGACGGGGAGCTGCCATGAAGACCGACAAAGCATCATACCGAAACCGCGGCGGGATAATCCAGCGGATCACGACCGCCTATAAGCGCTTTCGCTATTTCACAGAGGCCGGTGACGACCTCGTGGTAAAGCGTAGCGCAGAGTTCCGCATGGTGAGGCATGCGGTCCTAAAAGTCGGTTCTGGGGTGACAATCCAGGACGAGGCTTTTTTTCAGCTGACGATGCCGGAACCGAAGGTCTTCATAGGCAACAACACGGTTATCGGCCGACGCAACATCATCACCGCGAAAAATCGGATTTCAATAGGCAGTGATGTTTTGATCGGTTCCGATGTCCAGATCATTGATCACAGTCACGGCATGCGGCGTGACCAGCCGATCCGTCTTCAGAAAGCTGATATCGGCTTCGTTGAGATAGGCAACGATGTCTGGATCGGTGCCGGTGCCAAGATCCTCATGAACGTCAAGATTGGCAACGGAGCCGTGATCGGTGCGAACTCTGTCGTTCTCACCGACATCCCTGAATATGCGATAGCGGTTGGATCACCGGCAAAGGTCGTAAAGTACCGGGAATAAACTTCAGATTGGCTCGTGGTGGCTGAAGTCTTCCGACGCGTCATAGCGAACAGGTCGACTATCATAAGCTGCCTTGTCTGCAGCTTCTGCCTCCTCAACGCAATCTTGCCATGTGCCTTTCCATCCGGGCTCCCGCTTTGCCCGGGCTTCATGGATGGCGCGTGCCATTGCTGTAATTTTCGATGAAGGCATCCGTTTACACTTTCAATGGTCTAGGCAACATCAAACGTCCGAGACAATTAGCGCCGTTCATGCGGCAAGCAAAGCAGAATTTTGCATAGCGGCGCTGCCGCAAAAACAGGATCATCCATGGAAATCGGATTTAGCGTCTCCTCCGGAGCGGGCGCCAACGGCGTGCCCGGGGTCATGACCATGCTCAAGCCTTTGACGCTGAGCGCCTTCCCGTTCGACACGAATGACGAGCCAGGCGTGATCATCGGCACGATCGGGAACCGTACCGACAGATCCACCCTGACCATCGTGCCCAACGACGGCAGGTTCCTGATCGATGGCGACAACCTCGTCGTGGGGCCATCCGCGTCTTCTGCCGGCAATATCACCATCTTCGTGCGGGAAACGCTGCCCGAGGCCATTAATAGCCCGCGGGAAACACGGTTTACCCTGGTGAAGGAAGATGCGGCGCCGGCTGTTGATCCGGACCGCTACATGTTCTTCGCAACGCGCGCTCGCATGCCCTCTGGCGCCATCGTGACGGCCGCGGCCGGGACGAACTATTTCTGCTCGAAGATCGTCATCAGCTCGCCGCAATACGTCACCCGATCGTTCAAGTTCCATCTTCCGGGCTTCGCCTCGACGGAAGGCGGCAACTCACCGCAGGAGACGGTCGTTACCGGTACCGTCGGCACCCCGGGGAATTCCGTCATCGTCGACGCCATGTATGCCCGAATTGCCGGCGTCTTCTACCAGTGTAAATTCGGCGGCAACAATGGCGTGACCGTCGCGGACCAGACAAACGGGCAATGGACGGACGAGTTGATGACCGCGAAAGTAGCGGCCGAAAGCGACATCGAGCTTTGGACGTTCTATCACACCGCCGTCGGCGAAAAGATATGGCCGATCTACCGCGTTCAAAAGCATCGCGGCGAAAGGATCTGGGGTGCGAACGACAATGCTTCGCTCCTGGGCTTCATGGCCGATCCTCTGGCGGACAGTACGCCGGCGCTCGATACCGGCTACGGCACGCAGGCGCAGCCGCAATATTACGGACCTGACGGCTTCATGCTCGCCAAGGGCGACTGGGATGGTCGGCCGGTCGTGCTTGGCTTCGTCGACAGCATCGGCGAAGCGCGGCAGGAGTTCAGCGCTGCAGCCGACGCGCGTGGCAATCTCGGCTGGACGCGCCGTTGGCTCGACAAAGACGGAGGCATCGGCCGCATTCCTCATTGCTTTCTCGGTATGCCGGGCGCCGGCTCTGTTCGCGAATATACCGGAAGCGGATCCTCGATCGCGACCAGGCGCAGGGACATCATCCGCGAGATCATTGGCTTCAACGGCAACAAATGGCCCTTTACCGTCGTTGCAAACCAGATGGGGCAGAATGACACGTCGACGGTCTATTCGACGTGGTTCAACACGAACTACCGCAGCCTGGTGACCCGCATCCGCGCCGAATATCCCGGCGTCAAGATCGTGGCGTTCCCGCCGCTCGGCCGCACAGAAACGCAGAAAACCTTGACGTCGCTTACCTCGGTGGGCACCGTCGCAACGGCAACACTGGCATCTACGGCCGGGTTGCGATCTGGGCAGACTCTGACCATTTCCGGCGCAACGCCGACCGCCTACAACGGCAACGTCGTGATCACCGTGGTTGACGCCACGACATTCACCTACAATTTCGCTGGCGGCACGTCGCCGGCAACCGGAACCATTCGCGCCAACGATCTCGGCCTTGACGCCGCGTTTACAAACTATGCCGCCAATAACACATGGCCGGCAGACGCGACGGACGCTTCCGGGAAGTGGCGGCTCCGCAATGATATTCTCGCCAAGACGTCGTCTTGCTGCGACGAGGCGATCGACACTTACGCCGCGTTCGCGTCCGCGAACAAGGGTGGCGCATGGCCGGGCATGCTGGAACTGCCCAGCACGACATTGACCACCCAAGCCGGAACTGACGGTGTGGTAACCTACAATCAAATCACGGTCGCCGACGCCAGCATCTTCAGGCCGGAGCAGCAGATAAACATCTACTCCGGGCCTGACGGCATCGCCCGGCTGAGCACTCAGACGATCGCCAGCATCTCTGGCAATGTCATCACATATCAGGGGTCCAGCGCCGTGGTGCTGCCTGCCGGCTCGGTTGTGAGGCCATCGGCTGCGCTTCAAGAGTCCTCGACGCCGATATCACTTGTCCATCCTTACCCGATCATGATCGACCGCATCGTCAACGGCATTGCTCAGTCTGAAAAGACGAAGCTGATCGCGGCGTAAAGCTTTTTATCCTTACATCGGAGACCACCATGAGCCGTATCACCGCTCAGCAGATTCGCGCGGCCGCGAAAGGCCCTGTGAACGAAAGCAACATGAAGTCCGTCCTCGTCTCACTCGACCGCTACGGTGACGAATTCGGGATGAACCGGCTGCATCGCCTGGTGCAGTATCTGGCGCAGCTGATGCACGAAAGCGGCGACTTTCGCTACGATCGCGAGATCTGGGGACCGACGCCGGCGCAGAAACGTTATGATACCCGCACGGATCTCGGCAACACGCCTGCGCTCGACGGCGACGGCAAGAAGTATGCCGGACGCGGACCGATCCAGCTCACCGGCGCAGCCAATGTCAAGGCGTTTCATGACTGGTGCGACGATCGCGGGTTGAAGCCGCCCGATTTCGTCGCCAATCCGGATCGGATCAATACCGATCCTTGGGAAGGACTTTCGGCCCTTTACTATTGGGACACTCACAACCTGAACCGCTGGGCCGACCAGGGCGACGTCGAGACGATCACCAAGAAGATCAATGGCGGCATGAACGGCTTTGCGGATCGCGTCGACCATCTGGCGCGGCTCTCCCTCGTCGTACTCGGTTATGCGCCCGATGCAATCAGGCAGTTCCAGTCTGCGAGCGGCCTGAACGCTGACGGCGATATCGGCCCGAAGACGCGCGCGGCCCTGCACAAGGCGCTGCTGGCGGCCGACGGCGTGCCGATGGCGGCGGCGGGCATCATGGCGGCGCCTGTCGTCGAAGAGAAGGCAGTTGTGCCGCATGCTGTCGAGGGCGTGGTGAAAAAGAAATTCAGCCTGCTCGGCTGGGTTGGCAGCGCCTTCGGTGGCGGTGGCGGCCTCGGCTTGGCGGCACTGACCGGCTTCGACTGGCGGGCGCTGCTGGTGATCATCGTGGCAGCGATCGCGGTGTCGATCGGCGGCCTTGTGCTGCGCCACTACATCATCGCGGCAATTAAGGATATCCGCTCGGCGGTGGAGAGCTGAGATGTTTTCCGGCCTCACGCTCAAGATCATCGCCGGCGCCGTCGCGCTCGGCGCGGTCCTGTTCATCATCCACAAAATCCGTGAGAGCGGCGCCGACAGCGTGCGGGCCGCCATCGAAAGGCAGAACAATGAAGCGGGCAAAGCTGCTGATGCAAGCGTGCTTGATTATGATGCCTGCCGCGATGCTGGCAGGGTGTGGGACTTCGGGGCCGGCAGATGTGTCGGGCCTGCGCCGGGTCGTCGGAACTGATCTGATCGGTGCACGCGGCGCCACCGATGCCGATCAGCGGAAGATCGACCGTACCGTGGTGCGGCTTTGCGCCGGCGGGGTCTGGTCTCACAAGGAGTGTGGGCTGCATGGCGATAGCCTTGCCAGAACTGCCGAATGAGCGCTTCGCCAAATCATAGGCAAAATGAATGATTGGAATTCAAGCAGAGCTCGCCAAGTGGATGCTGCAGAACGGCGGCGTGTTTGCCGCCACGACGCTCATCTTCCTCGGCCTCTATCTTTATGAACGTTATGGCAGAGCGAAAGACAGGGCAGCCTATGACGAGGCCCTGGCCAAGGCGCAGCAGGAACATGTCGCTACCCTAAAACTCGTAACCCCGCTTGCGCAGAAATTCACCGACACGATGGATGTCATCCTGCCTCTCGCAATGGCGCAGATCAACGGCAGGAGGAAGGGCGAATGATGCTGCTCAAATGGTTCCGCCGGCCGCGCACAAGATGGTCCCTTGGGGGTGATCCTGATGTCGAGGAGGAGAAACGCGTGCTGCAGGCCAAGCTTGCGCAGACGGTTGTGACGTTTGAGCGGCGGCGCCATGGCGTCCACGAATTGGCGACGGTGACATTGAAGACGATGAAAAAAGGAAAGAAGCGATGAAGCGGCTGAAAACGAGCATTGCGGCCTGGTCTGCCCTGTCGGCCGTTGTTTCCTTCTGGCTGCTCAATATCTTCATTCCCTACGAACGGATGGTTGAGATCTCCTCGAGCCTGGTGCTCGGCGTGACTTTCGCGGTGCTGGTGCGATGGGCAAGCGATGCGGCACGCGCCCTGCGCTCCGGCCGCGACGGCCCGGATTTCCTCATCGTCGCCGTGTTTTCGATCGTGCTGATCATCTTCTTCCAGCGCGTCTGGGTGATCATAGTACGCTTCTACGATCGGGCAGATCACCTGGTCAATTCGCCGGTCAGCGCCTTCATCGCCTGGATGATGGCCTGGGCCTGCATGCTGGTGCTGATCGCGCCGGACGCCGAGAACGGCACTATTGCCGGCCGCAGCCGTGTGTTCATCGGCGTGGCGCTGTTCATCGCTGGGATGGTTTCGGGGCTGGGGCTGGCGCTGGCGATCGTCTAGCATTCCAGGCGAATATCGCGCGCCAGATCTGGTGCTCTCGCTGGCTGACGTCGCTGCGGAAGAATGGCGGCGTCTCGACGGTGACTGTTTCCCCGCATTTCCGGCAGGAGATGACCGAGACGGCATCGTAGTGGGCTTGCGGCCGGCCGCCGCAGCATTGATCAAGCGACATAGTTTCCAAACCTCAATCGTCCCGCCTTTGCTCCGCAAGAGGAGCATTTCAGGTGTGGCTCAATCTCGCTGATCAGAGCGAATTGCAGGCCGCTCGGCAAACTCTCCCTAGCGAATTCGCGTGTCGCTCCGCAGGCAACGCATTCGGCCATGATGGTGACGTGCTCCGGCGTGACGTTGATATATCCGGGCGACCAGCCCTTGATCTCCTGAAACCTTCGAGCGGTTACCATTTCGGCCCCCGTTCCATCGTCATCGCCCGCGGCGCGCTCTTCGGTAGGTAAGCGATCGCCACACGTCGACTACCGCAGACCGGGCAGCGCATGCGCTGCGAGAGCATGGCGAGCGGAAAATCCCGCCCTCTCGTCGCCACCAGGGTGACGAGATCCAGCTTATGCTTCCACTGGCAGTCGCGCACGCTCTTCAGCCCTTCTCGCTTTCCCCACGCGCATCGGGCGCTGACATCCCATCCTGCATCCATTGCCTCGCCGATCGTTTCGGCCATGCGTCATCATTCCCCTTCCGAGGTCCTTTCTGCCGCACTGTTTGTTAAATGCTCCGCCCGAGCGATGTTGCTAATATGTTCTCATGCGGGCTCGAGTCAATAATGATTATGGGTCAATTGCTTTTTAAGGCCCTGCTGATGAAGTGGCGGGATGACAAAGCCGCCACGCAAGCCTCCCCAGCCACTGCTGGGTGACACTGATGCGCCGCTCCGCAGTAAGCCGCGGCGCCGGCGTGATCCGACCCAGCCTCAGCTCACTCTCGATCCCATGCCGGCTCGCGTTGATCTCTGTCTCGCGCTCCTCAAGTCGCGCCCTCCGAAAGGCGCGCAATGGGCCTTCGAGGTCAAGTGGGACGGCTATCGCTTAGTCGTTCACAAAGAGCCTTCGGGCGTCCGGATCCTGACGCGCGGCGGCCATGACTGGACCCACCTCTTTCCTGCGATCGCGGCCGAGGCGAGGCGCCTCCCTGTTTCGACCGCGATACTGGATGGCGAGGCCGTCGTTCTTGACGAGCAGGGCCGGCCGGATTTCGGCAAGCTGCAGAAGTCGCTCGGCGGCCGCGGCGGCAACAGGGCGTCGCGTGACGCGATCATGATGGCGTTTGACCTCATCTATTTCGACGGCCATGACATCCGGTCAACCGAACTCAGCTCACGGCGCCATCTCCTCGAGGAGCTCGTGCCGGCCGGCGGCGAAGAGGCCATCCGCCTATCTGAGGAAATTGAAGCGGATGGCGACACCCTCTTGCGGATCGCGTGCGAGCTCGGGCTCGAAGGCATTGTCGCGAAAGACCGGAACAGTCCCTATCGTAGCGGCTGCGGCGGTGAGTGGCAGAAGATCAAATGTGTGCAGAGCGACGGATTTGCGATCATTGGCTACGAGAAGTCAACAGCGTCGTTCGGCGGCATAGGCCGGCTCCTGCTCGCCGCGCGCAGGGAAGGTGAGTTCGTCTATGTCGGGGGAGTGGGAACCGGCTTCAACGAACGTTCCGCCGCCGAGCTCCGAGCGCTGATGGACAAACTGATCGTCCGAAAGCCGGCCGTCGATACGGGCAGGAAGCGAAACGCAGTCTTTGTCCGTCCGGAGCTTGTTGCCGAGATCCAGTACGGAGGTTGGACGCATGACGGCAAGTTGCGGCATCAATCATACAAGGGGCTGCGGGATCCTGCAGACAATGAGGGCGTCTACGAGCTGGAATGAAATTTGGCGGACCGATTGCGGACCGATTGACTGGACAAAATCAGAACAGGCGAGAACATAAAGAAACCGCCTGTCCCGGAAATGCTGGGTTTCCGCGAAGCCTTCTCCGTTCGGGACGTGGGGGTCGAGTGTTCGAATCACTCCACTCCGACCAGCGGAAACCCCCTTTTTTACAGGGGGCTAGTGGTGATCCCGAGCGCCAAAAGATTATCCGACAGATTCAAATCGACAGAAAAACCGACAGATATCGGTTTGAGATCACGCGATCTCGTAGACGTCGGCGGCCGCCTTGTTCGCGAAGCCCCTTGTAAGAGGCACGCCGCAGCGAAGGCAATCGGCTCGGAGCCTCAGACCGGGCGAGAACAAAGGATTTCCATTGCTAATTTAGCATGTTGTAATATTGTGGATGGGATTTGTTTCATTGCGGTAAAACCAGGTGCGCAAGCCGAAAACCTCGGCTGCGTGGAGGGATTTCTATGTCTCTACGCTCTCATGGTACAGCAGCTTTTTTCCTTCTTCTCCTCTGTTCAACGATGATCCCGGCGGCCGCCCAGACGGCCAAAAAAGCCTCTGTCGGCGGCAAGGAGTTTGATGCGGCGGCGGCCGCCCAAGCCAGACGGTTCCTGGAGGAGGGTCGCGAGACATTCCGCTTCGACACGTTCGGCAGTGAGGACTTCTGGGGAGGCAAACTCAAGCTTCACGAGGCGATCGCGGGTGAGAAGCTGGGGGGCAAGGGGCCGGGACTGAGCCCCAAGAAGGCTCTGGAGCTCGGTCTGAAGGTCGACCTCAACGCCGTCCCGAAGGACGTCGCCGCAGCGCTCAACAAGGGCAAGGTCGATCTTGACGATCCGGCGAGCACGCTTCTGCTGCTGAAGGCCAATGCCGTTGTTGGGGTAACCGGATTTTTCGGCGACGACGGCAAGACGCTGACGTCGGTCGGCATCCAGTGTGCGGTATGCCATTCGACAGTCGACGACGCCTACGCTCCCGGCATCGGCCGCAGGCTGGATGGCTGGCCCAACCGCGACCTGGACATCGGTGCGATCGTCGGGTTGGCGCCTGACCTCACGGCATTCACCGAGATGCTGCAAATCTCCGAAGCCGACGTGAAGAAGGCGGTGGCGGCCTGGGGGCCTGGCAAGTTCGATGCCGAGCTCAACCTGGACGGAAAGGCCTTCCGCCCGGACGGCAAGACGGCCGCGACGCTCAATCCCCCCGCATTCGGATTGGCGGGCGTAAATAACCATACCTGGACCGGGGCCTGGGGGAACGTCAGCTACTGGAACGCCTATGTCGGCAATCTCGAGATGCACGGCAAAGGCGTGTTCTACGATCCACGGCTTGATGACGCCGAGAAGTATCCGGTTGCAGCCAGGACAAAGCAGGGTCACAAGCAGGACAAGGAAGACCGGATCACCGCCAAACTTCCGGCGCTGCACTTCTATCAGCTATCCCTACCCACCCCGCAGCCGCCAAATGGCACATTCGACAGTGCGGCGGCGGAGAAGGGAAAGGCCCTCTTCAACGACAAGGCCAAGTGCTCCACTTGCCATGTGCCGCCGCTCTTCACAGAGCCCGGTTGGAACCTTCATACGGCGGACGAGATCGGGATAGACGATTTCCAGGCGATGCGATCCCCGGATGGTCGCTACAGGACAGCGCCGTTGCGGGCCCTGTGGAACATGGAGAAGGTCCACAAGGGTGGCTTCTACCACGACGGGCGGTTTGCCACGCTCGAGGACGTCGTCGAGCACTACAACGATCATTTGAAGTTGGATCTGAGCACTCAGGAAAAGGACGACCTCATCGAGTATTTGAAGTCGATCTAAGTCTGCACCGAATTCCGTGCGCTTCCTTGGGGGGCGACGGTGGATTCCGTATCACGAGCCCGGCCCAAAGCGGCCGTCGGGAGTAAGCGCTTCTGCACTGACAGCCTCGCCACACGGTATTTCCATCTCGGGCTTCATACCTCGCGGGTGTCGAAGTCCGCCCGAGCCTTCTCGATCACAGGGCGATAGTCGATTGCCCAATCGCTGAGTACCCGCAATGGCTCGATCAGCGAACGCCCGGCGTCGGTGAGAGCATATTCCACCTTCGGCGGGATGGTGGCATAGGCCGTGCGCGACACCAATCCATCGCGCTCCAGACTACGGAGTGTGAGGGTCAGCATCCGGTGAGACACGCCGGCGATCTCGCGCATCATCTGGTTGAAGCGCAACGGTCCCCGTGACAGCACTCCGACAACCATGATGGTCCACTTGTCGCCAATGCGATCAAGAATCTGGCCGAGCGCACGGCAGTTGTTGTGATCTTCGCTCGCAGGCAAGTCCCCGGCCTGCGTGGCGGCGGTGGTGTTCATTGGCTACTCCATCAAGGCACGCACATCCCTGTGCGTGGCGCACTTTCATGTGCATTCTTGTGCAGATACCCGATATCGATCATATCGTCACGTACATTTTGTTCGTTAGCAGAAGAGGACGACGACATGAAGATCGGCATCAACGGCGCAAGTGGGAAACTGGGTGCGGCCATCATCGAAGAACTCAGCTCACGCGGAGGCGGCCACCAAATCGTCGCCATTTCCCGCTCGCCGGAGAAGGCACGTAGCGGGGTCGAGGCTCGTAAGGGTGACTATGACCAGCCAGAGACGCTTCTGGACGCCTATGCCGGGCTCGACCGTCTGGTGCTGATCCCCAGCGCAGACCTAGGTCCGGGCGTGCGCGGTGTACAGCTCAAGTCCGCCATCGATGTGGCCGTGAAGTCAGGTGTGCAGCACATCGTCCTGCTGTCGGCGGCAGGCACACGCGAGGCTGCCGTTCCTGCACTCGGCGAGTCCTACTGGACAGCCGAACAGCATCTGATCAGGTCAGCTCCACACTGGACGATCCTGCGCATGAACTACTATGCACAGTCCATGATCGACGAGGTCATGATGTCACAGAGCCAAGGAATGCTCGCTGGACTCGGCGAAGGTCGCGTCGCGTATGTCTCGCGCAACGACGTGGCCGCAGCGACAGCAGGAGCCGTATTGGGCGAAGGTCACGCAGGCGCGATCTACAATCTGACGGGACCCGATGCGCTAACAGGGCATGACGTCGCCGCCATTGCTTCGGAGGCACTTGGAAAGCCCATCGTGTTTGCCTCGATTACCGAGGAGCAACTGCATGGCGGCTTAGGCCAGGCCGGGCTGCCCGATTTGGTTGTCAATGCCATCATGGACATCAAGAAGACCTTTGTCGAAGGACACTTCGATGTGCTTACACATGATGTCGAGCGGCTGTCGGGCCGTGCGCCGATCTCGTTCCGCAACGTGTTCGCGGCAACGAAGTCGTGAGGAGAACCGAGTAAACATGGCCCGCAAATACATTTATTGGATCAGCACCGCGCTTCTTTCGGCGTTGTACCTTATGTCCGCCACCTTCTATCTCACCCAAAGCGACACGGTGCGACAACTGTTGGGTCAGCTTGGCTTTCCTGGCTATCTGGTGCCGCTCCTGATTACGGTCAAACTGCTGGGAGTGGCGGCGATCCTTTCCCGCATCAGCGTCGGACTGAGCGATCTCGCCTACTCCGGAATGTTTTTTCACCTGCTGCTGGCGCTATCGGCTCATCTGAACACTTCCGACTACGCCGGATCAGTTCCGGCGCTCCTCGGTCTGGGCGTCCTTGTCTTGTCTTTCACGACCCAAAATGCCGCACGAGCAAAGCCTTCGCCGTATGCGGCCTCCCAGCCGGCCGGAACCTGAGATACCTCCTGGCATCCAAACCTTTGCGATCTGCGTCCCGATCCAGTTTCGGGCGCAGTCGTCATGGCCCGTCGCGCCGTCGACTTCGCTGCCGGTCAAGTCGACGTAGCATTGCGTTATGGTGACGGTCGCTACCCTCACACGGCGGCGGAGCGCATCATGAACGAGACGGTCTCACCAGTATGCTCCTTGGAGTACCGCCAGAAGATGGGCGGGATTGATGCGCCGAGCGACCTGGTCAAATGCCAACTCATTCACGAGATCGGGATGATCACGACCTGGGAGCGATGGTTCGCGATGATCGAGCTGCCGTATCCCGGTATGCGTGGGCCCGGATACAGCCATGGAAGCATGTCCATTGAGGCAGCCATTCGAGGAGCGGGGGTAGCTCTTGGGCGGAGCGTCCTTGTTGCAGAAGACCTTGCCGCTGATAGGCTGGTTTCATTATTTCCCGACGTGGCCCTCGAGGTCGAGTGGGGTTACGATCTGCTGTACCGCGTCGGCAATCAAGACCAACCAAAGGTCCGCGCCTTTCGGAACTGCATGCTAAAAGAGGTGCGTGAATTCATACGAATTGTGAAAACCTGAAGCGTCCGAAAAAAACTGAGCCAAGGTGTAATCGGAACATCGCTTACTGCACTTTCTGATTGGTTGAGAAAGAACTTGGTGTCGGTGGAACGAGTCCGAACGCCGCTCGTTGAGTCGGATGTCCAGCGCGAGGGGGCTGCATCATGAGCAGGCGACGGAGCTTCAAACCGGTGAAGATCACCATCAATGGCAAGACCAGGACCGTTTATAATGTCGTCCAGGCCGGCAATACCTTGCTGAACGATTGGCCCGCGCAGACGCCGGCGGCCAAGGCTGCCGAACTGCTGGTGCTTGATGTCTTCAACGATCTCGCCGAGCCCGAGCAGGTGCGGCGGGCCTTCATTACTGCGGCGAAGGCGAGCGACATCAAGTTCAGCTCCTGACCGGCGGCGCTTCGAAAGGCATTCGCTCACTTCCATGACACCCGCTCCTGGTGGTCGAGACCGCGACGCTTGAGTTGTGGCTCCATCCAGGCGGCCGAGACGAGCGCCGCCAGCAATCCGAGGGCGATGCAGGTGAGCGCTTGGATCCGCCACGAGACGAAGGTGACCGGCGCCGGGATGATGGGCTTCTCTCCGCACTGACCCGGCGGGCAGGCGCAGCCGGAAAAGGCTTTGATGACGCAATCGGCGGACATGTCGGTTTCTCCCTCAGGCGTAAAGCTGATCGCGATCGGTGATGCCCATGATCTCGCGGGCGTAGCGGTAATGCGCCTCGACACTGGCGGTGGCGCCGCGCAGCCATGACGGGCCGCGGATCGAATGTTCGGGGCGGCCGAGATAGGCAAAGCCGAGGGCGCCCATGCGCTGGGCCTCGTTGGCCATATAGGCATCGCAGTCATCGAGCCCGCGCACCGCATTCCAGCGGGTGTCCCGCCGGCTCTGCTCGGTCTCGATCCTGCGGATATGCTGCATTGCTCTGCCCTCTCGTGCCGGCTGGTTGGCCTGTCGAAAAAGGTATATAACATACCCTAGATCGTCAATCGAAAAAGGTATAAAAAATACCTGACAGATTGACGAGGTACGAATCGTAGGCGTATGTCTCGGCCAAGTGATTGGGCGACCGGGTGCAACTCCCGAGCTGACGAAGCCCAGCGGCGCGGGAAGCGAAAGTCCTTAAGTGCGCTGTCAGAAAATCAGGACGAGGGCGAAGCGAATGGCCCCTCTGGCACGTGTCCCATCCCGGCTCCGGCCTTCAGGACATGGCCAATGCTCTCCCGGCTTCATGGGCTTTGCTCATGGGGTAGGGGGAAGCTTTGGCCGGAACCCTCCCTCACCAGCCTTCAGGAACTGGAAAGAGATGGAAGAGAGAAGGAGTGAGAGAGATCAGGATAGCGCAGGCGCGCGGGCGGCGGCGATGACCCGCTCTGCGGCGCGTCGCGGCTTTCAGATTGGACGCCTGCGCTCGAAGCGGTTGTTTGCAGGCGCGTCGGACCGCGAGGTCGCTGCAGGCAGTTTGACCGTGGCGATTGGAGCGCCGGGCAGAGCCGGTTTCGGCCATGCGAGAGGTTCACCTCAAAACAGGATCGCCCGCGCGGCGCCGAAAGCGATGATCAGAATGGCAAGCGTCACGAAATGGAGCCAGATTCCGCCGGCTCATGAGGACGGGCGGATCATCTTGAATCCTTTTGCGAAGTGGTTGGCATCTTGCTGGAGCGGTAAGCGTTACATCGCGGAATTAGTTGAGATTTTCGAAAGAGGTCTGGACTCTCACATCTCGATCACCGACCGGCGGACGCGGCCGACGATGGTGACGGCGCCCTGGAATTCCGGCGGCGGCACGTCCTCGTAGGAGGCGGGCTGGAAGGGCGGGTTGTCGTTCGGGCGGTAGCGCTTGTAGGTCGCAGCCCCGGTCTCGTCGGCGACGACATAAAGCGCGTTCGGCGCCAGGCGCTTATCGCGGCGGTTGACGAAAATGATCGAGCCCGGCGGCGAGATCTTGTTCATCGAATTGCCCTCGACCTCGAGCGCGATCCAGTCGCCGTCGGGCAAATCGAGCGCGGCGACGGTCGGGAATTCGGAGAAGTCGGTGACCGGCGCCTGCTCGGTCAGCTGCCCGGCGCTGACCCAGGAGATCTTCGGCACGTCGGCGACGGAGACCGGCCGCTCCTCCGGATCGAGTGCGTCGCCGGTTCCGAACTGCAGCCAGTTGAGATTGACCCGGAACGCCTTGGCATATTTCTTCGCGTCGGCGATGCCGAAGCCGTTCCGGCCCGACTCGTGCGCCTTGTAGACATTGGCGTTCCAGCCGAAACGATCGACGATCGCTTTCGGCCCGGCAAAGCCCGCGTTCTTCCTGGCCATGACCAGACGCTTTGCGCGTTCTTCGCGCTCAAATTGTTCCTGATCTTTCAACATGATATAAATCATACCCTAAAAAAAGGTACATGTAATGCCCTAAATCGCTTGACGTGCGAGGTATTTTACGTACCCTTATGGCCATGACACAAGCACATATTATCAACAATCGACCCCGGCTTTCGGGCTCTGCCAATGCCCGCTACACCGGCTGTCCGCACTGCGGCAGGGCGCTCTCGATCGCCGAGGTGATCGAGCGCCACTGCGAGACTTGCGGCCGGCAGACCGAGCCGGAAGAGATGCGGCAGACGCCGGTCTTGCCCGGTTCTCAGCCGATCACCAATTCCGTCAGCCTCACTCCTCCCTGAAGGCTCTCGGCAGCTGGCGTCGTCGTCCTCCCTCGGCGACGCCAGCCTCTTCCACAAGTTTGAATATGAACGATCCGGCCGGCGCCCGCTTGGCGGGAAGGGCCGGCTGCGGATCGAAAATGGAAAGAGAATCAAGCGATGAGCATCGCTCCTGCGCATCAAGGCACGCACATGAACGCCCTCGAGCTCTTCCGCTCCGGCCAGGATTATATCGAAATATCAGCCATCCTCGGGGTGTCGGTGCCCTCGGTGGAAAGCGAGATTCACCGGCTTCGCAGCGCCGAGAAGGGCGACACCGCCCAGCAGGATTATGCCGGCCGCGAGTTCAGGCGGTTTCCCGACCGCGCCGCCAGGCCGGGCGCTCCGGTTAATTTTGCCGGCGGGCGGCCGAGGCTGCTGGTTTGAGGGCGCAGCGACCGCGAGCGGGAAAGGACATCGCATGGAACAGGAAGAGATGAGCAAGGACATTATGGAGATCCTCAGCCCGGTGCTGGGGCAGGAGCTGGCGGCGGCGATCATCGAGCATCGCAGCCGCACACTGAAGAAACCGCTGACGGCCTATGCGGCGAGGATCCAGCTCAAGGAGTATCTCAAGACCGGCAATCCGGTCGACGCCGCCGAGATGCAGATCCTGCGCGGCTGGCGAGCGATCAAATCCGACTGGTATTTCAATGAGAAGGCGAGGGAAGCCGGATCGAGTGATGCAAGCGTGGGCAGAAGGACAACGGTTGATGCCGCAAGAGATTTCCTCTCCGGTCAAGATCATGGCGGGGATGCTTTCGGGTTTTCCGGCATCCGCCGGCATTGATCCCGACATGCAGATCCGCGCCTACCTCGTCGCCATCGACGGCATTCCGGCAGAGGCGGTCTGGCGCGCCGCCAAGCTGTTCCTGTCAGGCAAGGTCAGGGACCATAACCGCGCCTTCGCCCCGAGCGCGGCGAGCTTCGCCGAAATCGCCCGCCAGCAGCAGGCGGTGATGGAAGCGCAAAGCCGGCCGCGCGTCGAAGCGCCGCCCGAACAGCCGCAGCCGAAGGTCGCCGCCGAAAAGATGCGGCTGCTGAGACAGGCAGCAAACGGCAGCCGCAGCGCCAAGCGGGCGCTGGCTGAGATGTTTCCCGACAACCCGGTCATCGCAAGGGCCGCACGAGACGCACAGGAGGCAGTGGGATGAGAGAGCTGTTCTGGACGGAAGACAAGATCGTCAAGGCGCAGAAGCTCTGGCAGGAGGGGTTTTCGGCACGTCAGATCGCCGAACTCTTCGGCTCGAAGAAGAACACCGTCATCAACATGGCGCATCGCAACCGCGACCGGTTTCCGCCCAGGCAGGACGCGCGCAAATTGCTGGCCGTCGCCGGCGAGGCGCCCGCGCCGATCCGCCACCCCGACAGGGTGCGGCGGGTGACGCTGTCGGGCGCCGAGGTGACGATGCCGCGCGTGCCGACGATCGACGGGCCGGCGCCATGAGTGCCGTAACCAGTGCCGTGACCCCGCGCGAGCGCGAGATCATCCGCTGGATGGCCGCAGGCAAGACCGCCGCCGAGATCGGCACCATCCTCGGCATCTCGCCGATCACCGTCAACACCCACATATCAAACGCCAAGGCGAAACTCGGCGTGTTCAAGGAGACCGCACTGGTCGCCGCCGCACTTCGAAACGGCATCATTCAATAGGAAGGATAATCAGCATGGGCGGCAAGGCCACCAAGGTGAAGATACAGCGGGCCAACAAGGGCGCCGGCCGGCCGCGCAAGGCCAATGTCGAGCGTTTCCCCTGCGGCAAGATCAAGCCCTTCGAAACCGAGAAGGAGAATATCAGCGTGGCGATGGCGGCGCGCCGGCGCATCCACGGCTTCGGCAGGACGGTGGCCGACGAGACGGTCAGAAGCCCCTATGCCGGTTATACCCTCGGCCGCATGTTCCTCGACGGGCTGATCACCGACGAGCAGCGCCAGGCCGGCGACGACTATGCCGAGGTCATGGCCCGCTATCACAAGACGACGGGCATTCCGGCCCCGAGCCCCAGGGCCCAGTCGCTGTTTGCCGTGAAGGGCCACGAAGGCGAGATCACCGAAAGCCTCGCCGACCGCGCCCGCAAGGCCAGCAACCGCATGATGGAACTGCAGGCCGTTCTCCTGCGCTGCGAAGACGGGCCGCAGGTGCGCAGCACCGTCTATAACGTGGCGGTGATGGACTACGAACACCTGCGCCAGATGCCGCCGCAGCAATTGCTGTGGCTGCGGCGGGGGTTGATTGCGCTCAGGAGGGCGAAGGCTGGGTAATATGGGTGTCTGCCGCAGAGCGTGCCCCACCCTCCGTCTCCTCGGGCTTGACCCGAGGATCGGGCTTGACCCGAGGATCCATGCTGGCTCCATCAGAAGTGGCGTGGATCCCAGGCTCAAGGCCTGGGATGACGGAGGAGAAGTGGTGCCGGGAGAGATAGGCGGCGTCGGCGCGATGACGTTACGGCAAAGGCGGCGCCTCACGCTGGCCGGCGGTACCACGCCAAAAGCCGCGCCTCACGCGCTTCACCCGCGGTCGCTCCGGCAACAGCGGGCGCAATCCGCACCGGCGGTGCGTTGGGCAACAAGGCCAACCCCACACTCCGTCATCCCAGGGCTTGACCCTGGGATCCACAGCCACCCACGCGGCTGCAGTTGTTTGCGTCGCACAGCGTCGGCACGCAGTGCCTCGCCCGCATGGATCCCAGGCTCAAGGCCTGGGATGACGGAGGGTGCGGGTGCGGCTCCAATCGCGAAGCCGATCGGAAGTCGGTAATGGCGTGGGCGCTTCCAAACATATGGACGCGCCCTGGCTTTGACTGGAGTGGGCCGCACAGAGTATCGAAGTGCATGGCTGTGTTGTAAGCACCTCCGCACGGCCCATAATACTTACGATCAGCGAAGTCCGTTGTTCCCGAGCCGGCTGAACATTTTGGATCGGAGAGCGTCAGAACGATTTGAACGACGGCACATTGCCGTAAGATCAACATGGAATGAGCCAAATGCCTGTCTTTCATGCCAAGTGCAGCTGCGGCGCCCTGTGCCTGGAGGTCGATGGCGATCCAGTGCACAACCACGTCTGCACGTGCACACGCTGCCAGCGCGCATCCGGCAGCGCTCTTGCCCATAATGTGTGGTTCCGCGAGGACGACGTCCGGATCGCTTCCGGCGATTATTCCGTATGGTTTCCGCAGGGCGAAACCACGCCGGATGTGATGAAAGCCTTTTGCCGGATCTGCGGTGGAGGCGGATTTTCCAAATCCGGAACATACTTCCCCGGCACCGTCGTCATCGCTGCCGGCACCTTCGCCGATCCCTACTTTCCTGCGCCCGATCATGTTCACTGGTGGGACGATCGCCCGCATTGGATCGACCTCGCCGACACGATCGAGCGTCATGCCGGAAATTAGTGGTTCGGGAACCGGGAAAGGGACCTCGATCGCAACAGCTGCGGGCTAATGCGAGGTTCTGACGCCGGCGCGGCACGCAATGGGTCGCCGTCGTCATCGAAGGCTTGATTGATGTCGTCATGATCGCGGGAAGGGAAGGACCCATTGCATGTCGCAGGCGAGCTGTAGCGCGGCATTCTTACGGGGGCTTTGCCGGCAGCATACCGATCCGTAAGGATGCTTGCTTCGGCTGCCGGTCGCCGCAGCTTACGAAAATGTATAGTCCGGGCGAAGTCCCGGTGAGGTTTGAAGCGCAGGCTTGGCGCCGTCATTGCCAAGTCGAGGCCAAGTCTCATGAACATGCGCGCCACACCCGCCGCCCTTATGCCGGCCCTTCATCCGGTCAGCCTGCAGGTGAATACCTACCTCGTCAATCTCGACCGCGCGCCCTTGCGCCGGTTTCGGATGGAACGGCTGCTGGCAGGCTTCGGCCTCGCCCACGAGCGCGTGGCGGCGGTCGACGGTGCGGGCATCAGCCTGCCGCATCCGGGCTTCGATGAGGCATCTTATCTCCGCCGGCACGGCCGCCGGCCGAACCCTTTCGAGATCGGCTGCTATCTCAGCCATGTCGAGTGTGCCAGGCGCTTCCTCGCCAGCAATGGCGAATTCGCCCTCATCCTCGAGGACGATCTCAATTTCGACGATGATCTGCCCGAGCTGCTCGAGGCGGCACTTCGCCACCGCGCGCACTGGGACATTCTGCGGCTGTCGACGGTCAATTCCGGGCGAAAACACCGGGTCGAGCCGCTGACCGCCTCGCGCTCGCTCGCCATTGCGCTGACCCGCGAGAAGGGATCGGGCGCCTATCTGATCAACCGCAAGGCGGCGGGTTGGATTGCCGGGGCGCTGCTGCCCATGCGTCTTCCCTATGATCTCGCCTTCGACCTGGAGTTCGACGACGGGCTGCGCGCCTGCTTCGTCGATCCGCTGCCGGTGAGCCAGAGGGCCGATCCCTGCTCGCAGATCCAGGCGGGGCTTTCGGCCTACCGGCTCGGCCACCGCCGGCCGTGGAGCGTGCTGCCTTTTCGCGCTGCTGCCGAAATCCGCCGTTTTGTCGCCCGCTTCGGTCGGCTCGCGGCATGGCGGCTCAGGATTTCTCCGGCATCAATGGGAAGGCGATCGAAACGCGAAGGCCGGGATGATTGTCTGCCAGCGCAATCTCGGCCGAATGCAGTTCGGCGATTGCCTTGACGAGGCTGAGACCGAGGCCGCTTCCCGGCGTCGTGCGGCTCTTGTCGATCCGGTAGAGGCGCCGGAACACCTTGTCCCTTTCTGCGGCCGGAATGCCCGGGCCGGTATCGACGACCGAGAGGATGGCGCGGTCGCCCTGGCGGCGGAGCGACAGGGTGATGCCGGTTGCGGCCGGGCAATGATTGATCGCGTTCTCCACCAGATTGGCGATCATCTGCGTCAGGAGATCGCGGTCGCCCCAGATGACGGCGGGCGCGCGCCCGGCGATCCGGAACGACTGCCCGGCATCTTCGGCGACATCGCCATAGACCTCGGAGATGACGGTGAGCACGGCGTCGATGTCGGTCGCCTGGAAACGCTCCTTGCGGGCGCCGGCCTCGATCTGGGAAATGCGCAGCAGCGCCTCGAAGGTGGCGTTGATCCGGTCGCTCTCGTTTCGTGCCTCGTCGAGCAGAGCCGAAACATCCGCCCGCCGATCGTTTCCGGCCACCGCGGCATCCAGCGTCAGGCGCAGCCTGTTGAGCGGTGTTTTCAGATCGTGGGCGATATCGGCGCTCACCTGCCGCATGCTCTCGACCAGCCTCTGCAGCCGCTCCAGCGCCGCGTTGATCTGGATTGCCACCGTATCGAGATCGTCGCCGTTGCCGGTGATCGGAATGCGGGCGTCGAGCGCGCCGTGAGAGACGTCATTCATGGTGTTGGCGACCCGGTCCAGCCGCGCCTGAGCACGAACGGCGAGAAAGACACCGCCGCCAATCGCCGTCGCCACGACGATTGCGGCCGCCCATTCGAAGCTCACCAGCACGATCCGCAGCATCTCGTCGGCATCGTTGAAGTTCTCGGCCACGACAAGGCTGTAGGGGCCGACCGTCGATACCTGCATGCGATAGCGTTCATGCCCCTTCAGCCCGACATCGCCCGAGGTGACGGTATAGACGCCGTTCGGGATGCGCGGTGCCGCGAAATTGCCGGCCAGCTTGCGCCCGCTGGCATCCGTCAGCGAATAGAGCCCGTCGGAGGTCGACTGGAAACTCGCATAATTGTTCAGCGTATTGATCAGGTCCGCGGTGTCGCCGGGCTCGTAGGTCGAGACGATGAGCGAATTCATCTCGTTGAGCGACTGGTCGACATCGCGGCCGAGGCCGAGGCTGAGAATGTGATAGATGATCGCGCCACTGAAGATGAAGGCGACGACGAAGAGGACGCCGAAGGTGACGGCCAGGCGGAACGGCGTGCTCCTGCGCAGGCTAGAGCATGATGCCGAAAAGTGTGCGCGGTTTTCGGACGAAATCATGCTCTTACTCTTTAAATTGCGAATAGGATTTGAGATTTTCAGGCCGATGGGCCTGAAATCATCCTGTTCGAGGCGCATGCAGGCTGTATCCGGTGTTGCGGATCGTGTGCAGAAGCTGGGCCTGGAACGGCTTGTCGACCTTGGCCCTGAGGCGGCTGATATGGGTCTCCACGACGCTGGTCTTCGGATCGAAGTGGAAATCCCAGACCCGCTCCAGCAGCATCGTCTTGGTGATGACGCGGCCCTCGCCGCGCATCAGCACCTCGAGCAGGGTGAATTCGCGCGGCTGCAGCTCGATCACCTGGCCGGCGCGCCGCGCCTCCCGCCGGATCAGATCGAGCTCCAGATCGGCGACCTTCAAGACCGTGCGCTGCTCCTGCACCGGCGGGCGCCGGCCGAGCGCATTGACGCGCGCCAGAAGCTCGGAGAAGGCGAAGGGTTTGGTGAGATAATCGTCGCCGCCGGCCTCCAGCCCCTCGACCCGGTCGTCGACGCCGCCGATCGAGGTCAGGAACAGCGCCGGCGTGCCGACCTTGGCAGCCCTGAGTGAACGCACGATCGCCAGCCCATCGAGGCCCGGCAGCATGCGATCGACGACGATGACGTCATAGGCCTCGCGCTGCGCCTGAAACAACCCGTCGCGGCCGTCGCCGATGACGTCACAGACATGCCCGGCCTCGGAGAAGCCCTTGGCGATATAATCGCACGTCTTGGTATCGTCTTCGATCAGCAGGATTCGCATCGGCCGCTCCCGGCATGCCTGGTGCGGCAAGATCTAGCCGAGACGACGGCTTGGCGGCAACTTACGGATTGGTAAGGGGGAGGGCGCATCGCGCTCCACCACGAGGTTCGACCTCGAGCGTGACAAGGCTGCGCGTAGCCGTTGGCCGGCAATGGCGGCGACCCACAATTGCTTCAGGAGGGCAACATGACTTCCATATTGCATAGGCTGCGAAGTCCTCATTTCATGTCGTTATAATTATAACGCGTCGGCAAGTCTCGATCAGCCGCGGGCATGGATCCCAGACTCAGGGACTGAGGCCCAAGGCCGGGATGACGGAGTTTGAAGGTACGTTATGCCAAATTCGCAGCGGATGGTGCGTCTGCAAGCGGTGAGTGATGAAGTCTGGCGGTGAGATCAGAAAGCACGATGTCCCGGTTTTGCCAAGGGTCTGCGTTTGCCGCAATCGCCTCCCCACCCTCCGTCGTCCTCGGGCTTGACCCGAGGACCCAGGCTTGCACCGGCAGCACCCATCGAAGGTATTCAAGGTCCGTCAACCCGTCTTCATTTGCTCGGGAAGCTGTCCGTAAGCCGTCAGAATCGCCCTGACCAGCCCTGGAAAGCGCTCGTCGAGCTCGGCGCAGCGGGTCTGGTTGCGCATCTCGACGCCCTGGCGCTCGCTGCGGATCAGCCCGGATTCGCGCAGCACCTTGAAATGGTTCGACAGCGACGATTTCGGAATGACGCGGTCGCCGAGATCGGCGAGCGCCGAACAGGTGCCGCCGCAGGCGGTGCCGGCGAGCTTGGCGAAGATCGCGACGCGCTCGGGATCGGAGAGCGCATAGAGGATCGCATCGGGCTTGATATCCTCCAGGGCAGGGTGAAAGAGCGGTCGCATGAATTTTATATAGTGCCCCTTGAAACCGAGATCAACAGTTCCGAATTTCTGAACTACGGAACAAGGCCGTCAATTCCGGCGGCCGTCCGGATCAGAAGGAACAAGACATGGCTAAGCTCACAGGGAAGGTCGCAGTGGTCACGGGAGCCTCCAAGGGCATCGGCGCCGCGATTGCCAAGGCGATGGCGGCCGAAGGTGCTGAAGTGGTGGTCAATTACGCCTCGAGCAAGGCCGGAGCCGACGCCGTGGTCGAGGCGATCGGCGCGGCCGGCGGCAAAGCCATCGCGGTGCAGGGCGACGTTTCCAAGGCCGAACAGGCGCAGGGCGTGGTCGATGCCGCGGTCAAGGAATTCGGCAAGCTCGACGTACTGGTCAACAACTCAGGCGTCTATGAATTCGCCCCGATCGGCGAGGTGACCGAGGAGCACTATCGCCGCATGTTCGACGTCAATGTTCTCGGCGTTCTCCTGACCACCCAGGCGGCGGCCAAGCATCTCGGCGAGGGCGGCAGCGTCATCAACATCTCCTCGGTGGTGACCAGCCTCGGGCTGCCGGCTTCCGCCGTCTACACCGGCACCAAGGGCGCCGTCGAGGGCATCAACAGCGTGCTTGCCAAGGAGCTCGGTCCGCGCAAGATCCGCGTCAACGCCATTCTGCCGGGCATGGTCGAGACCGAAGGCACCCACACGGCCGGCGTCATCGGCTCGGATCTGCAACAGACCATGGTCGCCCAGACGCCGCTCGGCCGCATCGGCCAGCCGGACGATATCGCCGACATCGCCGTCTTCCTCGCCTCCGACGACGCGCGCTGGCTGACCGGCGAACGGCTGGTCGCCAGCGGCGGTTTCCGCTAGGGCCTTTCCGGGTTCGCTTGAAGCATTCTGCCGGAGCCGGTTTTCGCCAGGGCAGAGGCGATTGGCGACGGGCGTACGTCAAGGTACGCGTGAGCCGATCGCCTTTGATTGAAGTCTCGCGGATTTGCCGGGCAAATCAGCGGTAGGGTTGGCTGAAACGGGCCGCCTGATCGACCGGCTTGGCCGTAGGGCTCGAACGATGGAGCCAATAAGCGATTCAGCCAGCCCGGAAAGGCTCAAGCCCGGGCTGGCCGGACGCGGTGTCGCAACATTTGCGCTTTGTCGCGCCGGATGCGCTAGTTCACATCGTCGGCCGAGATGTGCCTGACTTCGGTAATTCTCACCAGCGGGATTTCGGCACGTTCGTTTGCCTCCTTCACATCCTGCTCCGACGAAGCGTCGAACAGGCAGAATGATCGTTCCTCGGCGGGAATGAATGTCGAGCGCAGATAGCGCACCGGCTTACCCTGCCTGGTCATCTCGGCAGTGACATTTTTCGCGCGCGATGCCGCTGCACTGAGCTGATCGGGAGTGATTCCTGGCAGGTGTCTTTCGACCATGTACTGTGGCATGATGATTGTCCTTGTGTTGAGCGATGACAGCATGCGTTTGGACATGTCGCGCGATCGCTTTAACTTCCGGCCGTTGCGAATGGACATCTATTTTGCCGCCGTATTCACCGACCTCGTCCGACACTCAGCGGTTTGGAACACGGTTTCGCGCGACACGATTACGAGCGCGATTGCAGAATATCGTTACCTGTCTCAGACGCTTGCCAGCCAATACGGGCGACGGCACGAGAATTTTACAGGCGACGGGCATCTTTATCTATTCGAATCTGCTGATGTGGCCGTCCATTTCTCGTTGAAACTCATCGCCTATTGGAAGCAACGGCGGCGTCACCTGACGACCGGCCAGGCGAACGATCTGCCAATCCGGGTGGGCTGCCACTTCGGAGAATGTTCCCGAATGCACGATGACGACGCCTGGATCGGTCGTGCCTTGAACATCGCGAAGCGGGTGGAATCATGTGCCGAGCCGGATACCCTCTTCGTCACGCAGACCATACTGGATCTCATCGATTTGCCCGTCTATCTGTTCCAGGAGGTTGATGTCTTCGAACTCAAGGGCGACTTCCTGCCGAGGCGACATCTCTATCGGGTCGTGTCAGTCGACCACGCAGCGCTTGCGGCACGTTCCGAAGAGCGGATGACAGCCGAGGACTGGTTCCTGAAAGGGGCGGGAATGACCGCTGCGGATGAGAAGGAATTGGCAGAGGAACAGCATTGTTACGAAAAGGCGTTGGAGCTACGCGCGGACTATCCGGAAGCGCACAACAATCTCGGTGTGATCCTGAAGGCCGCCGGCGACAGAACCGCCGCGGAAGCCCGCTACCTCAATGCCGTTCGTCTCTGGCCGCAATACCCGGAAGCTCACTATAATTTCGCGATACTCCTCGAGGAGACCGATCGCCCTGATGAGGCGGTAGCCCATTATCGGCTGGCTCTGAAGTACCGACCGGGTCACGTCGACGCCCTTCTGCGTCTGGCTGGTCTTTTTGACGAATGGGGTGACCGGTTCGAAGCGCACCAGCACTTTCAGGAGGCCCTGCGGCTTCGACCGGGCTTTGCCGAAGCCCACAACAATTTCGCGGTCTTCCTCGAAAAAACCGGTGATGCGGGAGCGGCTGAAGCGCATTATCGACAGGCGCTGCATCTGAGGTCGGACTACGCCGAAGTGCACTATAACTATGCGATGCTTCTTGAAGGCCGAGACGTCGAGGCAGCAGAATCACACTATCGCGCAGCACTGAGCTCGTCGCCGAATTACGCTGAAGCTCATAATAATCTTGGGGTGCTCCTTCACGAGAAAGGCGATTTCATGGAAGCAAGGTCACACTACCTTGCGGTAATAAGGCTGCGTCCGGGTGAGCCCCAGACGTATCGGAATCTAGCCCTTCTGCTGGCAGCAATGGGCGAGCAGGAGCAGGCGGATTGCTATGCCGAGAAAGCGAACGAGCTCTCTTCAGGTTAAGCAGGGTGAGTGCGTCCCGCGCAGGCGGCAATGGCCGGGCTTGCCCCGCCGACCCACGCCGGCATCATCGGCTGTGGCCATGGATTCCAGGCTCAAGGCCTGGAATGACGGAGGCCGGAGGTGCGTTTCCGCCCAACTCGCCGGCGGCGCGGCGGCTCGCAAATCGCTGCAATTATCGGCTTTGGCGCAATCATCGCTAGCGCTGTTTGCTTCGCACCTTGACAAACGCGTCGGGACTGTCCCCGCCCGCTGTCACGTCTCCGGCAGGCCGGCCTTTCGAAAGCCGTCGACAAAGTGGTCTCGTACAGATGCATCCCGCAGCGGCTGGGAACTGAGCCAATGACCGATCGTGAAATGAGGGTGGGCGATCAGGAACAATTCGGCTTCTCGCCGCGCCTCGTCATGGTCGCCCAACTGCGCAAGCGCAGCAGCCAGGAATTTGCGTGAGTTGGTGCGATAGGTTTCTTTCCTGCGCAGTGTAGCGGTTGCCGCCTCATAGTCGCCCGCGGCGTATTGCGCCTGCCCAAGGTGACAAAGGTACCAGCAGGCTGGATAGGGATTGAGCCGCAGGGCTTTTTCGATCTGCGCCAGTCCGTCGGCAATCCTGCCGTCCAGCACAGACATGTCCGACATGGCGGCCCAGGTGTCGGCGTGGTTGGGGTCCAGCTCCAGGGCCTTGGCAAAGGCTGCCTCCGACTCCTCCCATCGCCGCTCATAAGCCAAAATGGTACCCAGGACGTAACGGCAGCCGGCATCGTTGGGATCCAGGTCGACCGCCTTCTGCGCTGATGTCACGGCCATCCGACGGTTAGGATCTTCGGGCTCTCCGAAATGAGTCCAGGCAAGCCAACGGTTATAGGCGAGCAGACCGAGCGCCTCGGCATAGGATGGATCGAGCTTGACCGCGCGTTGGAGCAGCATATAGGCCTCACGCTCGGTTTGCGGCGACTCTTCCGTCAGGAGGCGAGCGCGCACACACAGATCGTAGGCCTCAAAGTTCTTCGGCCGATTGCGCGGCGTCGGGACGGTCAGCCTGCCGACGAGGGCTTCGACAATCTTGGCGTTGACTTCATCCTGCAACTCGAAAACATCTTCCACCGTCCTGTCGAACCGTTCGGCCCACAAGTGTTGGCCGCCAAGCGTGTCGACCAATTGGGCATTGATGCGGACACGGCCCATTGCGCGTCTGGCGCTCCCCTCGAGGACGTAGCGGACGCCGAGTTCCTGGGCGACGAGCCGTACGTCGACCGGCTTGCCCTTGTAGCCGTACACGGAATTGCGCGCGATGACGAACAGGCCAGCCGTGCGGGAAAGGTCGGTGATCAGGTCTTCAGTCAAGCCGTCGACGAAAGGCTCGTCCGCTTCATTCCCACTCATGTTCGTGAACGGCAATACAGCGATCGAGGGATTTTCCGGCAGCGGCAATATGCTCTGCAGCGCATCCGGCCAATGCCACACGTGGACTGGGCGGGTCAGGTTCTTCAGGTAGCGTTCGCCTGCATCGAAGAACCGGTCGGCGATCTTGCCGACGATCTCGCCGTGAACGCTGGCTGAAATGCAGATACCTCCCGGTGCTGCCTGCGTCTCGAGGCGCGCCGCGACATTGACGCCGTCGCCGAGGACGTCTGAACCGTCGTCAATGACATCTCCCAGATTGACGCCTATACGCAAAAGCAGGCGCCGGTCTCCGGAAGCCTCGACAGCAGTGGTGGTCCGTTGCATTTCCAACGCTGCTGCGACCGCGTCCACCGCGCTGCCGTATTCGATCAGGAAGCCGTCGCCCACGACCTTGAAGATGCGACCGTTGTGACCCATCACAGCCGGCTCGATAGTGCGAGAACGGAGTTCCCTGAGGTTCTCAAGCGTTGCGACTTCATCAGCCTCCATCAGGCGTGAATATCCCACCACATCGGCAACGACGATGGCAGCAAGGCGACGCTGAAGAAATCGATCCGTCATGTGAGGACAAGCCCAATGACCGAGTTCATAAGTTATTGCTCAAATACGGGTCAGTCAACAAGTGGTAAGAGGTGATGCCCAGGCGATCTCCACCTCCATCGAGCCGTCATCCTCTTTGTGACCGACGCTGAGCCTGCATTTCTGGCTAACTCACCAGATGCGGCCAGTCTCCTCGCCGGCGCCATTGCGGGCATACTTCGTTGCTGTGAGATTCGGCTGCTCTGCGTTGAAGCGGCAATCGCCGTGCGGCTGCACGTACTTTGGCTGCCACCGCGCATGCTTGGTCCAGCTGGAGTGGTCTTACCCAGGCTGCCCATCGTTGGGCCAAGACCACACGCCTTTTACGTCCTCTCATGCTCAACACGAGGCGGACCTTCGGCGATACGCCCAAATCGGTGCACAAGCCTCGGGGCGAGCGGGAGCAAACCGCCGGCTATTTTCGCAGGATTTTCTCCATCGCCCTGGATTTAGTTAGTTTCCGATTAGAGCCAGCTGCCGATTGAAATCAGAGGGATCGAAATAGTCGCGCCATACGGTGATCGCTCCCTCCACGACCGTAAGCGTCCCCATGACCGGAAGTATGATTTTTCCACCGCCCTCATGCACAAACACATCAAGCCGTTCGTTGAGGACGACGTTTCCGGCCGCCGCGATCTGTGTCACCGTCCAATCAACCGTGAATGTCGTCCCAATTCCGAAATCCCGGTGAAACTTCAGCACGTTCTCCCGCCCGACGATATTCGGGAACGGTATGTTGTCATACAGCACGGCTTCGGAAAGCATGGCGATCGCCTCGTCGATGCGGCCGGTGTTCCAGTGGCCGAAAAAGGTCAGGGCTGTCTTGGTTGGGTCAGTCGACATTCAGTGAATTCCTTCTTGGAGGGTTCGAAAACTCGAGCGACAAATTCCACAGATTTCTGGCTCGCAATGTCGAAAAGCCTTCAGACCAGCCGCGATCCACCGTCCAGGTTGAGCGTCGCGCCGTTCATCCAGCCATTCGCCATCAAGAACAGGACTGCCGCCCCGGCTTCCTCAGCGCTCCCGAGACGACGTAATGGCAATGTTGCCTTGAGGCCCTCGACAAAGGCGTCGCGACCGTCGCCGAGCGCCTTGCCAAGCAGCGGAGTATCGATCGGTCCCGGCGAAAGGGTGTTCACGCGGCGCGGCGCGAGTTCCAACGCAAGGCCGCGTGCCAATGCTTCCATCGCCGCCGAAGCGGCAGCGAGAACGGCGGTCCCATAGGCATTCGGCCGATCCCCCAGTGCTCCGGAGATGAATGTCACCGAACCGTCGGCGGCGAGGCGGTCTCCAAGTGACCGAAGAGTATATATCGCCGCCCAGACGCGCTCTTCGAATGCGCGGCGGAGATGGTCGACGTCGGCTTCCAGCACCTTGCCGACGACGAAGCTTCCGGCCAGCAAGACGAGGTGATCCACATGCTCGATATCAGCGAGCGCGGATTCGATGGCCGCGCGCTTGGTCACATCGGCCGCCCTCCAGCCACTGAGGCCATGTTGTTCTGCGGCTTCTTTTGCCCGTTCGGCGTCAGATCCAACCACGATGACGTTTGCGCCGAAGGACTTGGCTTGAGCGGCCGCGGCGAGGCCGATCCCCGAGGTGCCGCCGACGATGAGTATTGTCTTGCCTGAAAGGGCATCCGAGATGTTTGATTGAGTGCTCATCGCTCTGGCTCCGTTTGGGAGGCGCTCGATTGCGCCCATGGCCAGAAAGTAATTCCAATTCCCTCGATTGATAATTGGCCCGATATTCGCTTTACTCATGCCACCATGGCACAAATCGGCATAGAACGTCTCACGGGCCTGATTGCATTCGCGCGGGCTGCATCCCTTGGAAGCTACACGGCGGCAGCCCGCTCGCTCGCGGTGTCACCGTCGGCCGTCAGCAAGAGCGTCCAGCGGCTCGAGCAGCAGCTCGGCATTGTCCTATTCCTCCGTACCACGCGCTCTCTGACGCTTACGCCGGAGGGTCGCGATCTGTACGATCGCGCGCTGCGTCTCTTGCGGGAAGCCGAGGATATCGAGCAGGCGGCAATGGCTGCCCGCGCCGACCCGTCCGGCGTTCTCCGGATATCCGCACCACTTCCGGTCGGCGTTCATATACTCGGCCCGGCGCTCCCTCGCTTGCGCGCCCGCCATCCGGAACTCGCAATCGATCTGCGCCTGGGAGATCATTTCGTGGATATGATCGAGGAGGGTATAGACGTCGCCATTCGGGTTGGAGCACTGGCCGACACCCGATTGAAGTCCCGACGGCTTGCGCCGCATCGCCTTTGCGCCTTTGCTTCGCCAGACTATTTGAGACGACGAGGTACGCCTCGACATCCTGACGAACTAGCGGGGCATGACTGCGTCAATTTTCGTTTCCAGAGTTCGGGCCAAACACTTCGCTGGCCCTTTGCATCAGGAAAACGAGTCTTCGAGGCCACGCCACAGATTGGGATCACGGTGGACACAAGCGATGGTGTCGCCGCTGTTCTCGTTGCCGGCGGCGGCATCGGCATCTCGCCAACTTACATCGCCGCGCCATATGTGAAACGCGGCGAACTCGTGCCGATCCTCGCCGCATTCGCCGTCGACCGCTCCAGCATGATGGCGCTCTGGCCAGAGAGCCGCCGCGCCAATCCGAATGTCAAAGCATTCCTGACATTTCTCGATGAGGTTTTCCCGGCGCGCCCGCCTTGGGACGAAGTGGTATTTGCCGGACAGTAGTGTTGCGCGTCTGGGCGCGATCAGGTCGACAATGTTGGGTGACCGCTTTTGGCGCATCAGCGCCATGACGGCGGCAGCGCGGCCATGCTTCGATTTCGCGCGGGCGTAGACAATGAACCTGGGGCAACTGGACCGTTCGCACGATCGCTTCGCCCGACCTACGGAAGTTCGATCTCGCCGTCCACCACGTGGTTAAGACCGGTGCCTTCCGCCGTTAGCGTCATGCGGACCTTCAACGTATTGCCGCCGACCTGCCCCTTGCGCACCGTCTCCTCGATCTTGCGCTGCGACGTGACGCCGACTTCCTTCAGGAACTTGCGGATCGACATGTTGAAGGCGTCTTCGCTCATGGCGGAACTCCTCTATGTGCGGAAAGGATTGTAATGGAAGGTAAATCGTCAAGGAAGCAGCAATGTTCGCCCCAGGCCCCAAATCTGACGCGAAAAATTTCGGCGACAGATGACCGCTCCCGGCCCAAAGAAGACGTAACAATTCGAATTGTGCTATTCAAGTTAGCACATCTCGAACGCGCAACATCTATCAAAGAGTCTCCACCCGTAGGAGGATGCCCTTTGGTGAAAATTTCGCGGAGAAGCCTGATCGCATCGTTGGCGGCTTTACCCTTGGCCGGATGCCTATCGGGTGAAAAAGTCAAAATCCGTTACCGGGTAATCGCTTGGTTGGAAGTCGACGGTAAACCTTTTCAGGCGTCAACGGTAATGGAAGTTCACTATGCGCGTGTCACCAATAGCCTAACCGGCGCTGGCGGTGCTACTCGGCTCTACGGCGAAGCGCTGATTGCCGACATACCTGGCAAAGGGACATTCTACATCATGCCGGTGAAGCACGAGCAAGGCGGTACGTTAGCCCAGTTCTGGGAGACGGCAATTCTCTTGACCCTCGGCACGAAGAGCAGCATCGGTATGCTGAAGCCCGAGGATTTCGAACTGATGAGAGCGGCATCTGGGCAGATGAAGGTCAAAACCTTCCGAGGCAGCGAGCATCCGGCCTTTGTATCCTTTGGTGATGAAAGCAAACCAAAGACGATATTCGAGATTCAGCCAGACCGGCTGGACGAAGTTTTCCCCGGGGTCCGCTTCATCGGCCTCGACATTCTCATCACTGACGCACCTATATCGAAGATGCTGCGAGATAGGTTGCCTTGGCTGAACACGCCAGTGGGACAGGAGGTTTTTGAGCGCGATCCTCCGGGCAAGCAACGGCCTTACTGGGAGAAGCCGCTTGGTTTAAAGGTGACAAAGGCCCACTTCTTTGGCGATGGTAGTCGCTAACTGAAGTCCGCTTTTGGCGCATTGCCGCCCGGCAGCTTTGGCAGTCGGTCGGTGGTGTCTCTGACGTCATTTCTGCTAAAGCTGGGGAGTAAATCGGCCGCGATGTCACCAACCGCCGAAGTGTGAAGGGCGCAACGGGCTGATAGGCTCTTGTCTTGAAGGAGGAGCGCTGGGGATGAGCACCGACCGGGAGACTGTGCGGTCCTATGATGCGGTCGCGGCGGAGTACGCTACCGAGGCCGCGGTGATGCCCGCATGGGTCGCGACAGAGATCGACGTGTTCGTGACCGAGCTCCCCGGCTCGGGCAGGGTGCTGGAGATCGGAAGCGGTGGCGGGCGAGATGCACTTGAGCTTGAGAAGCGGGGAATGAGCGTCCGGCGCACCGACATTTCAAAGGGTTTCGTCGAACTGCTGCGCGAAAGTGGCTTCGAGGCCGACCTGTTGGACCCGCTGACCGATGACCTGGCCGACCCGCAGCGTCCCGGCATGCCTTATGACGGGGTATGGGCCTGTGCCTGCCTCATTCATGTCGCGCGCGGGGATTTCGGCACGGTGCTGGGACGGCTTGCTGAGGCGACCCGGAGCGGTGGCCGACTGCACGTCTCGGTCAGGGAGGGCGACGGCGAGGATCTATCCACACACGGCAGTGCTGCAGCACCGCGGCGCTACGTCGAGACGTATTGGCGCGAGCCTGCCCTGCGGTCGGCACTCACAGACGCCGGCTGGATCGTCAACGATGTAAGTCGGTACGTCGGAAGGCCCCATGATCGGTGGCTGAGCGTTCGGGCAAGCCGGGCGTGACGTTCACAGAACTTGCCGGATGGCCGGCTGTGGCGCGACTGTGAACTCGAGGTGATCACCCGATTGTCGGCTTCCCGGTGAAGGCAAAGATCGCCTCTGTGGCGACATGCGGACGCATTGCTGACCTTACGTTCCAGCCGAGAGAATCGCGAGCCCTCGTCGAATCTCGGCACCCTCCTCACGTGTTGTTGATCGCGATCTCGCAGCGGCTGGTTGCGCTGCACACTCTTTACTGTTCTTTTCGCACTTGCGAACGAATCGCTTCTGTAACCCGCCGGACGAGAGACATTCCTCCCCAATCCGACGTCCGGCCAGAAAGAGGATCCGAACAATGGGTGATCTCCTGAAAGGTATCTCCAGTTTTCGCGGCGCGGTTTTTCCCAACCAGTCGGCGCTTTACCGCAAGCTGGCGCGGGAAGGCCAGCAACCACAGGCCCTGATGATATCCTGCGCCGACAGCCGGGTGATGCCCGAAACCATCACGCAGGCCGGTCCCGGCGATCTCTTCGTCTGCCGCAATGCCGGCAACATCGTCCCGCCGTTCTCGACCCTCAATGGCGGGGTCTCTTCCGCCATCGAATATGCGATCCTGGCGCTCGGCGTCAGCGACATTGTCGTTTGCGGCCATTCGGATTGCGGAGCAATGAAGGGCCTGTGCCATCCGGAGCTGCTGCAGCCGATGCCCAATGTCGCAGCCTGGCTGCGCCACAGTCACGCCGCCTATTCGATCGTTTGCCGGGCCTATCCGGACGACCTTTCCGAAAGTGATCGCGTGCGCGCCGTGGCGATGGAAAACGTCGTCGTTCAGCTCGATCACTTGAAGACACATCCTTCCGTGGCCGCGAAACTCGCCACCAGCGAGATCACCCTTCACGGCTGGTTCTTCGACATCGAGACCGGCGAGGTCCAGGTCTATGACGGGGCGAAAGCGACCTTCACGGTGCCGCAGGAGGGAGAGCCGCTGCCGGTTGCGGTGACCGGCCGCGATCGGCCGCATGTCATGCCGCAAATCGCAGCAATGCTTGCCGCGGAGTAGCGCCATGACAGCAGTGACCTCCACTTTTTCGCGCGACTTCGCCTCCTCGCTGGTCGTCTTCCTCGTTGCCATTCCGCTGTGCCTTGGAATCGCAATCGCCTCCGGCGTGCCGGCGTCGATGGGCCTGATCTCCGGCATCATCGGCGGCATCGTCGTCGGCTTCCTGGCGGGCTCGCCGCTGCAGGTCTCCGGACCTGCGGCCGGGCTTGCCGTCATCGTCTTCGGCTTCGTCGAGGAATACGGCGTCGCCATGCTCGCCCCCGTCCTGATCGCCGTCGGCTTCCTGCAGATCGCCGGCGGGTTCCTGCGGGTCGGCTCCTGGTTCCGGGCGATCTCGCCGGCCGTCGTTCACGGCATGCTCGCCGGCATCGGAATCCTGATCATCTTGGGGCAGATTCATGTGCTGATGGATGCCAAGCCTGCTGCCGGCGGCATGGAGAACGTCGCGGCGATGGAGGACAGTCTCGCCCGTCTTTGGGGAACTGGCCTGACGAGCCAGGCAACCGCTTTGAAGGTCGGGCTCATATCCCTCCTTGCAATGGTGTGCTGGGAGAAGTGCCGCCCGAAATCCCTTGCGCTGGTTCCGGGAGCGCTGGTCGGCGTCGCGGCGGCGACGGTTCTTGCCGCCGCGTTGCAGCTGCCGATCGCCCGCGTCGAAGTCCCCACTTCGCTCGTGGACAGCATCACACTGCCGACCGCGGAAAACTTCGCCCGGTTGCTTGAGCCCGGCGTCATTCTCATGGCGGTCATGATTGCCGTCATCGCGAGTGCCGAAACCCTTCTTTCGGCCGCCGCCGTCGACCGGATGCATGACGGCGTGCGCACCGGATTCAACAAGGAGCTGTTTGCCCAAGGCGTCGGCAACGGGCTCTGCGGCCTGCTTGGCGGATTGCCGATCACCGGCGTCATCGTCCGTTCCTCGGCCAACATTCAGGCCGGCGCACGCACGCGGGCCTCCGCCATCTTCCACGGGATCTGGATATTGGGCCTGGTGGCGCTGGCGCCAAGCCTCTTGACCCTGGTTCCCTTGTCGGCCCTCGCCGCGGTTCTGCTCGTCACCGGATGGCGGTTGATCAGCCTGCGCCATGTCCGCCACCTGTTCGAGCATCATGGACTGGTTCCGGTCGGCATCTGGGCGGCGACCGTTGCCATGGTCGTCCTGCAGGACCTGCTGGTCGGCGTGGCACTCGGCCTGGCGCTGTCGATCATCGAGATCGTGCCCTACCTCAGGCGAAAACTCGCGATCAGGCACGCGGAGATCGACGAGGAAATCCATCTCCAGCTCGGCGGCGCAGCCACCTGCAAGGACGTGCCCATTCTGCTCAACGCGCTCGAGCAACTGCCCGAGGGCCGCAAGGTCAAGATTGTCGGCGAGGACCTCCATTACATGGATCACACCAGCGCCGAAACCATCAGCGAATGGCTGCGACGCGAGGCAAGGGCCGGTCGGGCCATTGAAATTCATCCGCCTCCGGCGGCACGCCACCCCCGCCTGAAACCGCTGTTTCAGCGTTTTGCGACCGAGGTCGCCTGATAAATCTGGGGAGGGCAAACGCCCTCCCTATCAGTCCGCCAAGCAGGGCGGCGAACGACATCGGCATCTACCTCTCCAGTCAAAGCGTTGTGAAACCGAACACCTCTGGCGCCTTGCAGCAGTTCAGGGCATCCTATGATGGCTGAAAGTTGTGTCTATGGCAGTTGGAGGAATGCCGATGCGTTGCTTTACCGTTCTTGGACCCTCGCAGACTGGAAAATCAACAGTCGTGGAAAAGCTCGGCTCGTTGGAGGGAACGCCGAGAAAATCCAGTTCCCCTTATGGATTGAACCTCACAGAATTCACCTTTGGAAACGAGGCGTGGTGTGCGCTGGATGCGCCAGGACCCAACGAGGCGTTGGCGCATGCACAGCACGCGCTTCTTGCCAGCGACGCCTGCATCCTGTGCGTTTCATCGGCACCCGAGGAGGCTGTGCTCGCCGCGCCCTATCTCAGGATAATCGAAGCCTCGGGGACGCCGTGCATCCTCTTCGTCAACCGAATGGACGAACCGAGAGGGCGGCTGAGGGACGTGATCGCCGCGCTTCAGGACTACGCCAACCACACGCTTCTGCTTCGCCAGATCCCGATCCGCGAAGGGGACAGGATCATCGGCAGTTGCGATCTGATATCGGAACGCGCGTGGCGCTACCGGGAAGGCCAGACTTCGGCGCTGATCGCAATCCCCGAAAGTGCTGCCGAGCGCGAGCACGAAGCGCGCAGCGAGCTCCTGGAACACCTGTCCGAATTCGATGACTGGCTTCTCGAGGAATTGATCGAAGATCGCGAGCCGCCCAGCGACGCCCTCTATGCCATTTCATCGCGGGTTCTGAGCGAGAACAGGATTATTCCGGTCCTGATCGGTGCCGCGAGCCACGGCAACGGCATGATGAGGCTGATGAAGGCGCTGCGCCACGAGGCGCCGCCGGTCACGGTTCTTCGACAGCGTCTGGCTCGTGCGGGCAATGTCGAGGAAAACAAGCTGACCGCCGTGAGCTTCCATGCCTATCATCGTCAGAATATCGGCAAGACGGTGCTGGTGCGTGCGTTTGGCGAGGGACTGCGGCAAGGCGCATCACTCGGCGGCTCCAGCCTCGGCGCCGTGCAGGATCCTGCAAACGGACGGTCCAGCTCGGCGATTACACCGGCACCGGGGGATGTCTTCGCAACGGTCAAGTCCGACCACTTGCCCGTCCCGTCGCTGTTGACGTCAGCCGCGACGGTCGCCCCGCCCGAATGGACCGAGCCACCGACGCCGATGCTTGAAAGGATTCTGGTCCCGGGCAGCGACCGCGATGAAAACAAGCTCTCCGAAACGCTGGTAAAACTTTCCGAGACGGATCGCGGTCTTGTCGTTTTGCAAGAGGAAGGCACGGGCGCCCAGCTCGTCCGCGCCCAGGGCCCTGTACATCTGCGCGATCTCTGCCGAACCCTGTCCGACGTCTTCCACATCGAGGTCACCGATCGAACGCCCAGCCCGATCTACCGCGAGACAATCGCCAAGCCCTCCGAGGTTCACTACCGGCATCGCAAACAGACCGGCGGTGCCGGGCAATTCGCGGATGTGAAGCTGAGCATTCGCCCCAACGAGCGCGGCCGGGGCTTCACCTTCAGCGAAACCGTCAAGGGTGGCGTCGTTCCGCGCAACTACATCCCTGCCGTCGAAGCAGGCGCGCGCGAAGCGATGGAGAAAGGGCCGCTCGGCTTCCAGGTCATCGATGTCGGCGTAACGCTGTTCGACGGTCAGCACCATGCCGTCGACAGTTCGGAACACGCCTTCAGGACTGCGTCGAGAATGGGAGTGCGACAGGCGCTTTCCGAAGGGGCGGCCGTTTTAATGCAACCGGTCTTCCGCAGCGAAATTCACATTCCGTCGATCTATTCCGGCAGCCTCGTCCAGATCGTCTCCGCTCTCAAGGGTCAGGTTCTCGGCTTCGACCGGGATGAAACCGCCAAGGGATGGGACATCTTCCGGGCGCTTGTTCCGGGCGGCGCACTCGACGATCTGGCGCGGGCGCTGCGCTCGGCGACGCAGGGCATCGGTTACTTTTCCAAGACCTTCGATCATTTCGAGGAGCTATACGGCAAGGAAGCGGACGCCATCGTGAGGGCACACGAGGAAACGGGCGGCGCACGCTGAAACGTTCGGGCCGCTTCATGCTCGTTCGCAGAATGGGGCTCAGTCGTTGAGTTAACCGAGTTCCTCCTCACTTCGTGTGGAGCCTGGCCTTCGGGCTGTCCGTTGCTCCGGGCAGCTCGAGCAAGTCTCTTCCTACGGTTTGCTGACCGCCTCGACGACATCACGCAGCGCGAACGGTTTTTGGAGCCTGGCGACATCGGCCGCCAATTCTTCCGGGATCACATTCAAATCGTATTCGGTCAGGAAAAGTATGCACTCGCTGGGACTCCATGACCTACGCCGTCACTCTCCTTGAAGACGCCGCCAGCCGGATCGCAGATATTTCGGGAGCTGAATTGCAGATCATGCTCTGCCGCGCCGCGCTGCTGTTGCGCAATTCCGGATCGCTCGCGATCAGGCGATATCGAGAGCCGCTATTCGAATACTTTTATAGAAGGGGGCTGTTTTTTGATGCCGGCCGCGGCGATTAGCCAGAACAATCCACCGGCGGCAATTCCGAATACAGCTATTTCTGTGAGCAATTCGATTGCTTCCAGCAATCCCCACCACGTCATCATCCCGTGCTGGTAGGTCATGTGATCATTCACGTAGGCCTCGTCCGGGCCGAAAAATACGGTTAGGCAAAGCCACGGGAATGTCGCAATGGAGGCCCCGCCCATCGCACAATTTGCAAGAGATGCCCGTACTCGTCCCCTGAGATAGAGTATCAATGGTATCCCCAATACAACAGTTGGCGGATACGCACCGAAGAACGCGACGACTGCAGTCGTTTCGACAACGCGCTCCATCATATTCGGCAGGCCCTGATAGGCGGGTGCGTAAACGGCATATGCGAAGGATGCCACCAAAGGCACTACGATTAATGCAACTGCAATTCTCCACCAGGGTGGAGATGCGAATGTTGTTGCCGCCATATGCACCTTGCCTAAACAGTCTACGCGACAGAATTGCACGCGCAGGTGCGTATGACAACGGTCCGGCTCCGCCTCTTTCTCGGATTGATGACGTATACGCTTTTGCCGACGGGACAGTAGTTAGCATCGTCCATTAGCGGATGGAGCAGAAGACCTATCTGCCGGTGCACGAGTTGGACGAAGATGGGGACGTCGATCGGAGCGCCTAATGGGCGCTATGGAACCTTATTGACATCGGTGCGGCACCCTAGCACTGGTAGACGAAGGCGGAAGTTGCACGTTTGGTTTGAAAAATTCGCCTGCATAGCTGTGGGGGATAGATGCCGTTTCCGGCTTTACCTTGGGTCATTGGCCCAGTTCCAATTGTTCTGACAGTGTGGGCTGCTTACGCTTGCGGCATCGCTGTTGTTCAGCAAAGGCCAACCAGCGGGAAGGCTTTTTTTGGCGCCCTATTTCTTCCGAGCGGTCTCACTGCAATCGCGTGTGAGTTATTCGGCTCACATCGGAACTTTACTGCTCTGTCAATTTGCGATCAAATTGCCGCAAGTGTATGCTTTTTTACTATCATGCACGCCAGTGGCTTCCGCAGAGTATCGGTTGCAAATCGAACTCCTAAAGAAACGTGGTCGCAGGCCAGACAGTTCTTGATTTTATTGTCTTCTTACATGTTTTTTAATCTAATTCTCTGGTGGTTTCCCGGGCCCGATAAATGCACCATTGCGAAATGCTTTGTTTATGAATGGGCTCTTGGCAGAATAGACCATATCTTCGCAAAGCTGTACCTCGCGACTTTGTTCGGAGTAATACTGCTCATGGGAATACTGTCTTATCTTTATTACGAATTCCCGAAAATTTGCCGCGACCGCTTTTAGAAGTGAGGGAGGAGATGCAGCAAGTTAGCGCTGACGCGCGAGGACACCATCAGGTTTATCGTCCGGGAATTGATGGAGCAGAACACCTACTTGCCGGTGCACGAGCTGGACGAGGATGGCGATGTTGATGGGAATGCTTGATTGAGCGAAGATCGAATTCAGCTATGGATTGCCCTCTGCATTGTCGGCCCCTTTTGCGCCTACTACTGGTATTGGTTCATCAGATCGATCATCTTCTACAGTAGAAACGGCTTCAATTTCACCGAAGATTTCGGGCCTGAGGCCTATTGGGCCGATCGCGGAGGTGATGATGATTGCGTGTTGATGAAGCCAAAAGAGAAGTTCTTTATCGCCGGACCTTCTTTCGTGGTAGTGACCTCTGTTATGTTGATTTTCATAGTTTTGGGCTTGGCGGGAACTATTTAGCCTTGCCCTTTCAAGTCAAAAAGGGCCGCGTTATCCTGCACCTCGCGCAGCCCCTTAATGATCTGCCGGTGCATGAGCTGCACGAAGATGGCGATGTTGATGGGACCGCGTGATCTGCGGTTTCTTCGCGAGCGCGATTTCCTGCAGGTTAACGGCATACTGCCACTAATGCTGCACGTCGCTCACCTCATGCCTGACTTCGCGCCAGACTAAAAACTTCAAGGGGTGCTTGCGCATAAATTCTCTATTGGCTTCATCCTTGCGTAGCTCCGGCCACGATCGCGAAAATAAATAACTCGCCGGACCCGGCAAGAAGAGTATTACAAGAATCGCCCAAAGAATATTGTATATCAACCTCGCGAATCCATGCATATGCTCCACGCCACCGGTGAACATACTTAGGACGAATGCACCGAGTAAACACAGGATGAAGCCTACTAGACAATTAATACTCAGGCGCTTTGTCATCCTAGCCTCCAAACAGTGCTCAGCATAAATGTCAAAGACACTGGGCCCATCGCTCACTTGCTGGCAGCCTATCACCCTCTATCGCCATCTCCTATATCTCAAGAATTGCCGCATTATCAGCAGCATCGCGCAGTCCCTTATATGACGGGTGGCGCAGCTTGCCGTCATGCGTCCAGCCTCCGTATTGGATCTCGGCAACCAGCTTCGGCTTGATCCAGGTCAGGTTCTTGCGCCCGCCTGAATATTTGACGGCCGGCTTCGTCGCCTTGACCTTGTCTATCATTGCGCGAAGCTTCATCGCCTCATCTGCCTTGAAGCCCGTTCCGATGGATCCAACGTAAACCAGCTCCCCACCCTTCCGAGCAGCCAGCAGAAGCGCGCCGATGTTCCCGAACGCCGAGCCGGACCTCTGATAGCCAACAATCGCGAAACCGTCGCTCTGGATGCATTTGATTTTCAGCCAGTCGCCGCCGCGACTGCTGCGATAGGTGCTGTTGCGGTCCTTCGCAATGATGCCCTCAACCATGCTCGCAGGCGATGCGAAAGAGCGTGTTTCCATCCGCTTCTATCTCCTCCGATAAGCGGATGGCCTCCTCCCCGCCGGCCGGCACCAGCCCCTCAAGGAGATGGCGCCGGGCTGTGAGCTCTGTCCCGGTGAGGTCATGGCCGTCGAGGTAGAGGAGGTCGAAGACCATCAAGATCGATTCCCACTATGTCCGCTTTCCGCCGCGGCCGCCGAGAGACTGCTGAAGCTTGCCGAAATCCGACCGGCCCAGCTCGTCAAACACGACGGCCTCGCCGTCCAATATCGCTGTTGAGACAGGAAGGCGTTTTGCCGCGGCCGCAATGGCAGGAAAACGGTCGGTCCAGTCATGGCCGCCGCTGGTCAGAATCCTGATGCCCTTCGGCTCGATATGGACAGCCAGGCGGTAGCCGTCCCATTTCACCTCGAACGCCCACTGCCGCCCCTTCGGCGGCCGTGACTTCAGCAGCGCCAGGCACGGATCGATCCGGGCCGGCATCGGGTCGAGGGTAAGCTGATGCTGTGCGGGGTCACGCTTTCTACGCGGCCGGCTGCGGAGCGGTGCGTCAGCGTCACCAAGCAACGGCTGGGAAGATTTGCGAGGCGGCTTTGTCATGACCGCAGTTCAGCAGCCACACCTAAAAAAGCAATTTGCCAAGATTGATTATTGACTCATCTGCCGATGAGAACATAATAAGAACATCGGCGAGTGGCCGCCAATCTGAAAACCGAAAGTATGGAGCACGGAATGCGCGAGCAGCCGATCGGCGAAGCCATGGTTGATGATGAGATTGCCGAGGTGCTTGCCTATCACAAAGGCGATGTGCAAGCGGCGATAGGAACGCTCCTGGCAGACATCCGTCACCTTCGCTGGCAGCTGGTGCTGACCGAAGGCGCTATGGGCCTAGGGATCACGCGTGGGTGGCGGCCGAGATACGACCGAGACTGACCATGCCGGAAATGAACTATTCCAAGAAGTTGCGCGGGTGGACCCTGCGCGACGCGGCTGATGCTAGCCAATTGCTCGAGGTAACGTGCCAGCTGTGTCGAAGGACTTACCGGTTTTTTCCGCGCGATCTGTTGAAGCTGACGAAGGACGTGAGCCTCGATCGCTTGGCCGGCCGGTTCCGGTGTCAGCTCTGCGACCGAAGGGAATACATGAACCTGAAGGTCGTCCAGATTTGGGGGGCTGAAATCGGCAAGCTTCCAGTGCGCCGACTGGTCAAAGTGACGTCGGTCAAAAAGCCAATCTGGGAAGACGGAGTTTTGTAGGATGGCGTCGCGCCGAGATAGCCCTAGCGCCCGCTGGCGCCTAAAAACTGATCTTCCTCATCACGTCATGCTCTGGTGGGGCAACTATCACTCCGGCGAACACCCCTATTCCGTTCGAGATCGGGGTACGGTCATCACCTCGGCACTCGCACTGGACAGCAGATCGAAGAGCTACAGCGCGTCGATCGAGTGGGATAGCTATCTTGTCTTTTGCTTCAGCAGCCGCGAAGCTGCAGAGCAATTCAGGGATCGCTGGGACGGCCAGTTTATCGATACGGACGAAGTGGCCCGCAATGGGGCCTGGACGCCGAAGGAGGGTGATGTGTGCAATCTATACCGGATGGATGCGAAGGATTGGGTCAGTAAGTGGGCTCAAGACGTCGAGAGTCTGGTCAACTTGATGCCGGCCTATCAGATGAACCCGGACCAATTGGGCCCGATCGTCCGCAACACAGCAGATGGCCGCAAGCAGCTTGTCCATGCGAGATGGGGTCTTCCTTCGCCATTCTTCTTGATCAAACAGGCAACTGAGGCCCGGGCAGAGAAATTGCGCCAGAAGGGCAAGCCCGTCGACATGGACATGCTCATCCGGATGGAGCCGGATAAGGGCGTCACCAACGTCCGCAACCTCAATGTTCCGCACTGGAAGAAATGGTTCGGCGTCCAGAGCCGTTGCATAGTGCCGGTGACCAGTTTTGCCGAACCCGATCCCGCCAGCAAACAGGACGGGGGAAGCACGCCGAACGTGTGGTTCGCCCGTGACGACAGCAAGCCGTTGATGTTCTTCGCTGGGATCCACGTTCCGCAATGGCAAAGCGTCCGCAAGGTCAAGGATGGCCTTACGACCGACGACCTCTACGCTTTCTTGACCGCCGACCCCAACGACGTCGTCAAACCGATCCATGGAAAGGCGATGCCGGTCTTGCTGCTGACGCAAGAAGAAGTCGACGTGTGGATGCGCGCCCCTTGGGAAGAGGCAAAGGCGCTCGCCCGCCCGCTGCCGAACGATGCAATCAGGGTGATATCGCGCGAGGCCTATGGCTCCACCATCATCAGCAACGCCGGGGAGCCGGTGCAAACGAATTTGCTGTAATCACCACGAGTGGACAAGGGCATAAGGGCATCATCGGCGCCGGGCGCTAATGTGATTATTGAGCACTATTGCTGTGTCGCCGGCTGCGCGGAGTGGTCTTAATGGGATGATGACATAAGTATAACATCATAGATCATTCCAAACCAAAGAAATTGGCTGGCTTCTCAATGCTAAACGATCTCGACACCTTCGTGATGAAGATGATGGGTCAATATTCATCAAAGTCGATTATAGCGAATAAGCTCATTATTCATTTTCTTGACTTGAACACTGTAAAATTTCTGACTTTATTTATATTATTGTGGTTTTTATGGTTTTTTCGAAATAAGTGGAAGCCAGTTGTTGTCGAATGCATCATCGACATGTTCTTCGGAATTGGCATATCGCGATTTACACAACTGTTTCTGCCAGAGCGTATGAGGCCGCTGCATTCAGGCAATCCCGACTTCGTGCTGCCTTTGGGCGTTGATCCGAAAGCGCTTGAGCATTGGAGTTCCTTCCCCAGTGACCATGCCGCACTGACCTTCGCGGTATCGACAACGATGTGGCGCGCATCCCGACCGCTTGGTGCGGCCTGCTTCATCTGGTCGACGTTCGTGATTTGCCTGCCGCGCATCTATGCTGGCTATCACTATGCGACCGACATCCTGGGTGGCGCTTTTGTGGGCGTGTGCACAGCCCTCGTGGTTGCGCGCCCCCTCCAGAAGCTATTGATGCCGTCTGTGCTAACGGTAGAGGAGCGCTTTCCAGGTTTGTTCTTCTCTGGTTTCTTTGTCATATCCTATGAATTTGTGACGCAGTTCGACGAGCTGCGGCTCGTCGGAAGGGCCATTCAACACCTCATCTCGTGATTGCGAGTTCGACGTGCTCGGATAAACGGCACATCCTTCCACTGCAGGTCGTTCCGGAATCACATAGAGGAAGCTTGGGCGGCGGGCTGGCGAAAATCGAAATCGTAGCAAGCGGAGATTGGCCTAATTAAGAGGCCGAAGGGCAGTTCAACTATCTCCAACGCCGTAGCGGACTGAGCCAGATCGTATCAAGGTTCACCCGCGGCCTCATGGCGCCGTTTCTGTTTGAGGCGCCATCAAACGGGGACGCGTCCAGCCCGCGAGTTCGACGGGACAACCTCGATCCACAGTGGGTACGACGGCAGACATTTAAGTCGCTGCTAATGCTCCCCATATAACATGCTGCGCCGGTCGGGTTCTTCGTCCGGCGTAGCGGCGTGCTCCTGCGTTCATGGATGGTGCAGTTGAGCCGCCGCACTTCTTTCTCAACGGAAGCCGAAGAAGCTCAGGATAGCGAGCACGATGACGACGGCGCCGACGAGCCAGATCAAGTTATTCACGTGGAATCTCCTTCAATGGAAATGAGCGAGGTTGCAAGCACATAATGTTTGGCGGCGGCTCATGTTCCAATATCCACAATGCCTGGCGCTGCCTCCCAAGACTTCCCGTTTCGGGGGCTCAACCTAACCCTCGTGGGAGACACCATTACAGTAACCCGGTGTTCCGCTCCCACGTTGTCTTGGCTGCCCTGATCTGTGATCGGCTTTCCATGGATGAGCGGGGAGTTTCTCGATGGAGAGTACATTGGAGGTTCTCACGACCAGGAAGCCTGGACGTGAGGCTCACCGGCATTGGCCTGATGAGGTCAAGGCGCAGATCGTTTCGGAAAGTCTGCGGCCCGGAGCATTGGTGAATGAAGTCGCAGAGCGACATGGCTTGAAGCCGAACCATCTGTCCACCTGGCGTACGATGGCGCGGCAGGGCAAGTTGGTTCTGCCAGACCTGAGGCGGATCGGTGAACTCTATGGATCGAGGCGGAACTGCATGGCCTACCAGCCGAAGCTCGGCTTGCGGGAAGGCTGGACCGATCCGCACCGTTAATCGCCGACATGCGAACCTGGCTCACGCAGCAGCGTGCCCGTGTCGCTGATAAGTCGCCGCTCGGCGAAGCGCTTTCCTATATCGCCAAATACTGGGATGGCCTCTGCATCTTCCTGACCGACGGTCGTATCGAGGTTGACAACAATTCCGTCGAACGAAGTATCAGGCCGATTGCGCTCAATCGGAAGAACGTTCTTTTTGCCGGGCATGACTCAGGAGCAAAAAATTGGGGGACCATCGCCTCGCTCATCGAGACCTGCAAGCTCAATACCGTTGATCCGCTTGACTACCTGAATGCCAGGGTCACCGCCATCGTCAATGGCCACAAACAGAGCCGGGTCGACGAGCTACTCCCGTGGAATTAGATAGGACGAACAAGCGACTGAAGCCTGCTGTCGACCCAATACGGACCCGGCTCCCTATAGGACCGATACAGTCGCGGCCAGCGTCGGACCTTCAAACATTTGGAAGGTGACGCCGCGCTTCAGCAAATGGTGAGGTGCCGCTGCAGCTAGGAAGGACGCCGTACCGTGGGTAGGCTCATTGAATTCGAGCACCACACTCCATGTGTCGTCGGGGGAATCCGGAAATTTTGCCGGTTGCACGTAGCGCCCTGGGGCTACGATTCTTTGAGCAATCACATCACTCCATCTTATTTTGACGCTGCTCTTCAACTCCAACGCTCCCCTTCACAAGACGCCAAAGGATCATCCAACTACGGCCCCAGATATAGGATAGTCGATACAACTTTCGAACGTAGTCAATGTCCGCTGCCGCCGCATTCTTGCCATCAGTATCGAAGCGGTAGCTTTGGATCGGCCTACCGCGCTTGGTCAACGTGTGAGGAAAACACCGCTTTCTCTGGCTCTGCGTTTTCCTAGAAATTTTCGTGACGGGCCGCCCACCTCCCTTCGTGCATTTCAGCTCCGCAAGCTTCGTTGTTCGCGGAGCCGTCCCATCGCCGTCGATCCTGCTGAACTACTTCCAAACGAGAGCCTCACGCGATTTCGCCATGCTGACGTAGCGATAGTAGACCGTCGCGGGCACTACCAATTTGGTGCCAGTCGTGCAGCACAGGTAGTTGCCGAAAAGAAAGTAATTTAGCTTATCGCATGAAAAACAGGTAATGCCCTGATAGTCCACGACCTGCTTCCCATCCAGAAACATCAAGAAGCGTCCGTCGCCTTCCCTGGTCCATCGAACAAAGAGTTCGAAACGGTGCCAAGCGCCCGCCAGTTCCCTGATGGGGGCGACGCGCATGTCAAAAAGGTCAGTACAGTCACCGCCGAACTGGGTCATCTGCTTCCCGCTTGGCTTTTCCATACTCCATGAAAGGAATTGGTCGTTGCTATGGGGATTGGTGGTCAGGGCCACGAGTTGGCATTGGTCCTGATCCTTGAATTCGACGAATATCTCGTGACCTCTTACCTGCTTCGAACCAATCGGAAAGTCGGGCACGAAATACATGTCCCAACCATACCATGCCTCCTTGGGTTGCTTGGCCTTGCGTCCTTGCTGAACCGTCGCGCGAGCCGACTGTTGCTCGCAGTCGTCCCGTACGCACGGGCCTGGGTTGATCGAAAACTTGAACACCTTGGCCGCGTTGTACTGATCCAGCGGGTCTTTCACCATAGTAAAGCCGCCCGGCTGATTGCGTTCCGTCGTAACTCTAAACGGGTGGGTGAAGCCAGGAACTTTAAATGTCCTTTCCGCACCGAATGAAAGATTTGCTGAAAGAACGGGCAGAAGTACTGCTATTAGGATTTTGCGGAGGAAGTTCAATATCCCATTCTTGAACCCTGAGCTTGACCGATTAGCTCTCAGCGGCATCACCAACCTCCCTCATTATCTCGGCATCGCCTTCAACTAGACGACTTCAGCGGTGCCAGCGGCACACCGCTTACCGACGACTGAATGATCCGTGCCACCATCCCATCCTGAATGCTATGGCTCAAGTCGGTGCCAACAGGTTCGCGCCGGTCGGCACATTGGGATCTGCCCAGCGGCGGATGGTGCCGGTGCCCAAATCAGCAGCGTAAAGCCAGCCGTCCGGTCCCTTCTCGATGTCCACCAGATAGGGGACGTTCGTGTCGAAGACCTGTACGTTCGTGATCTGCCGGCTTGCGTTCATTGTTGCGGTGTAGACATTGCCATTGACAAGATCCGCAAACATCAGGGTGGCGTCGTTGTAGAAGTCCCCGACCGTGATCGCAGTGGCGTTGTCGGGCGCGCCGTGGCTTCTCGATAGCAGCGGAAAAACAGCAGCCTGATCGGAAGGGCTGTTTCGGTTCCCATTGTTGTAGAAGCTGATCGCCTGGGGGAGATCCTGGTAGCCGCCCGTTCGGCCAGGACCTTCCAGATACGGCCAACCGAAATTGGATCCTGCAGGGCCCGTATTGATTTCCTCCCAGCTGTTCCAGCCGACATCTCCGAGCACAGGCAGGTTGGTCACCGGATCGAAGGTGAAGCGATAGGCGTTGCGCACGCCGGAATAGAATACCTTGGACTGATTGCTGTTCGGATCCGCGGGGTCATAGAAGGGGTTCCCCGGAACGCCCGCGCCGGTCATCGGATCTATCCTCAGGACCTTGCCGGACAGATTGTGATTGTCTTGAGCGCGAACCGTGCGAGGGTCCATGAAATTGTACGACGTCCCGTCTCCGTTGCTGAAGTACAGCATGCCGTCGGGCCCGAAATGGAGAGCTCCATTGGAATGGGAGTCACTGTCCGTCGCCAGATAGTCCCGAATATTCTGGTTCTGGATTCCGGCGCGATCTGGATCGTTGTCCTGCGTTCCCACCTCGATCAGGCTTGCAGGGGCGGTAATGGTGGTGCCGTTGACGATGCCGGACGGCGGTATGTTCACAGCGCCGGTACTGTCGAGATCCGGACGGCTGGTGAATGCCCAGGTGCTATTGGTACCGGCCAGCACCACCATGCTGGCCGGATCGGCAATCATCGTGTTGGGGTTGACCGTAAGCCGAACGAGGCGAGAAGGACGGTTCCCTTTGGTATCCGGTCCCGCCAGGCCAGTTCCATTCGCGGTTTCCGGCGGATCGTAAGTGTAGAGCAGATAGACGTATGGATTTGCCGCGAAGTTCGGATGAATTGCCAGCCCCAGCATCCCCCGATCTCCGGGCGTATAGTTGACCTGGCTGGACAAATCGACAAGCGGCGTCGACCGCAGCGTGCCGTTGTCCACCAACCGCACAATGCCGTTCTGTTGCGCGACAACCATATAGCGGCCATCGGGGGTCCAATCCAAGGCCGTTGGCTCGGTCAAGCCGGTCACGACGGTCTGTCGGACCAGATTACCGAGGTTGCTGTCGTCGTCCAGGATGTTGACGGTCGCGGTCGCCTGGCTCCCCAGGACAGCACCTGTCGGATTGCTCAAGTTTACAGTGAAGCTTTCGTTGCTCTCGGCCGTCGTGTTGTTGAGCAGCGGAATAGAAATGGTCTGGATCGCTTGCCCTGCGGCAAATGTGAGCACGCCTGTTGTTGCCGTATAATCGGAGCCCGCGATCGCGCTGCCATTGCTCGTTGCATATGCAACGCTAGCCGTGGCATCGATGTTTCCGCTGCGCTGAACCGTGATAGTGGCAGCGGCGGCCGCCTCCGATAAGGTGATGACCGGATTGCTCACGGAGATGGTGGGTGCGGAATCGTCGTCGACGATCGAGACGAGAACAGTCCGCGGCGCTGCCAGGGAACCACCAGGCCCGGGATTCTGGATGCCGACAGAAAATGTCTCGGTCCCTTCGGCATCGGGGTCATTGACGATCGGGATGGCAAACGTCTTGCTGCTCTCGCCATCCGCGAAAACGACTTGCCCGGTATTCGCGCGGCCATTGAAGGTCGGCGGCGTATAGTCCGCTCCAGCCTGTGCCGCTCCGGCTCCGCCGATCTCGTTGGTCGTGTACTCCAGTGTCAGCTGCCCGCTCGTGCTGCCTGTGCGAACGACGGTGATTGTTGCAGCGCCGGCTGATTCACTGACGAAGATGGTGTTGTTGTCCCGCAACGCAACGCTCGATCCAGTAGAAAACACGACATCGCGGAAATAGTTTTCGTTCTGGTAGACGAGGGCTGGAAACGTGCCAATGGTTTCGTTGTAGACACCGGCGCCGACCGGGGCGGTCAATCCGCCATTGCTGATGGGGTTGGCGAAGCCGTTCGAAGTCAGCGAATAGTAGCTGTTGGCATTGACCGAGACGACATAGGTGGTGCCCGCACTGATGACCAGCGGGCTTGCCAAAGTCTGCTGTTGCCAGCCTGAGGCTGTCTCATTGGTGAAGGTAACGCTTGCCAGCTGCTGCCCGGTAGCCGACCAGATGCGGCCGACATGCGTGCCGGTCTCGCTGGGGGCCTTGTAATAGCGGATCGCCTGGATCGAACCGGTATTGCTGCTGACGAAGCGCATCCCGACTTCCCAGTCCACTCCAGGCCCGTCGGTGAAGTTGGGTTGGGCCGGCGTCTGGGTGGTGAAGAGGCTGACGGGGCTGGAGCTTACCGTTGTAATCGGCGCAGTCGCCGCGCTCACGATGTTCTCGCCAGTGCCAAGCAGGTCGGTATAAGTGGCATTGACCCGCACGCGCTTGCCGACGAGACTGCTGCCCAGTGTCAGGCTTTGCCCGCCCGCGACGTCACTCCACGTACTGCCGTTGTCGCTGCTCTGCCACAGATAGCTGACGCCTGTTGCCGGCAGGCCATCGATGTCACTGAGGCTGGCGGTCAAGGTCTGGCCTTGGCTCGCTATGCCAGTGATCGAGATCACGCCGGGATCATTGACATTGGCGACTGCCGAGGGCGTCGCCGGGCTGGTGACATTCTCGCTGTTGCCCAGGTTGTCGATGTAACTGGCTGTTGCCCGCACGAAATTGCCGACCTGGGCCTGCTGCAGGGTCAGCGTATTGGCAGTCGCTCCGCCGATATTGCTCCACGTGGTCCCGTTGCTGCTTTGCTGCCATTGATAGGTCACCGATCCCGGCACACCGTCGGCGTCGGTGACAGCGGCCGTCAACACCTGACCTTGCGTCGCCGTCCCGCTGATGCCAAGCACACCCGGATGGTTGGTGGCACTGGCAATCGCTGCGGTCGACGTGCTCACCCGGTTGGTTTCGACACCACCCAGTTGATCGGTGTAAGTGGTCCTCACACGGACTTGCCTGCCCACCTGCGCCGCCTGGAGTGTCCAGGTCGGACCGGTGGCTCCGGCGATGTCGGTCCAGGTCGTCCCGATCAGCTGCTGCCAGCGATAGGTGATCGACACGTTGGCGAGTCCATCGAGGTCGGTAACGGCCGCGGTCAGGGCTTGGCCTTGAACGGGCGCGCCGGTGATCGTCGCCACGCCTACGTCGTTCACGTTGGCGACTGCCGCCGTCGGACTGCTGGCGACCGTCTCGTTGTTACCAAGGGCATCGGTGTACGTGGCGGTCGCTCGAACCTGCTTCCCAACCAGCGCTTGTTGCAGGCTGAGTGTTTTCGCAGTGGCACCGGCAATGTTGCTCCACGTGCCGCCGCCGTTGCTGCTTTGCTGCCATTGGTAAGCGACGATGGTCCCGGAGGGGAGCCCGTCGACATCAGTAACGCCCGCCGCGATCGTCCGATTTTGAGTTGCGGCCCCGATGACGGAGATGACGCCAATGTCGTTACCGGCAGGATTACTCGCGACGATCGGCGATGTCGCCAAGCTGGTTCGATTGTTTTCGGTTCCTCCCGACTGATCGGTATAGGTTGCCTGGACGCGGACTTGCCTGCCGACCTGCGCTGCCTGAAGCGTCCACGTTGAACCGGTGGCGCCCGCGATGTTGCTCCAGGTATTTCCGATCAGTTGCTGCCAACGATATGTGATCGACACGTTGGCGAGCCCATCCAGATCCGAGACCGCGGCGGTCAGGGCTTGGCCTTGCACGGGTGTACCGCTGATCGTGACCACGCCTATGTCGCTCACGTTGGCGACGGCGGCATTGGTGGTGCTGGCAGCCAGTTCTTGGTTACCCAAAGCATCGGTGTAAGCAGCGGTTACCCGCACCCGCTTTCCGACTTGAGCTTGCTGCAAGGTCAGGGCGGCTGTGGCTGCACCTGTTATGTTGCTCCACGTGGCACCGTTATCGCTGCTCTGCTGCCACTGATAGGTAATGATCGTCCCTGACGGTAATCCGTCAATATCCGTGACATTTGCCGCCAAAGTTTGATTCTGAGTCAGAGTCCCGCTGAGAGAAACAACGCCCTGCGCCATCACACGCTACCTCCGCATCAACCTGTCAATGTTGCCTGCCAAGTGGTCGAGCTATCAATGTTGCCTGCTAAGTCGTCAAAGCGTGGCGGCAGGAGTGCTGTGTCTCACTTTTTCCCGCGCGCGCTGAACCCAACTCGGCGGACTATGCTCCGATCTTTTGGATTTTCCAGTAGCTCTTTATTGGTAGAACTCTGTCAATCCTCACACGCCCTTGGTGCACTGGAGCTCAGTTGCGGCTGGAAAATGGACGCGGACGGCGCTGCTTTTGCCACTCTATGCGCGGATGAAGTCGAGGCTTTCCTGGCTCTGCTTCGGCCGGTAAGTGCCATGTCGATCCGCCATTCACACGCGTGTTTCCTGGGCAAGCGCTAGCGAAGAGTGCACGCGGCGAGGCGCAGGGCAGGGGGCGCCTTTCTCAAATCATTTCAGAAATTACACTGAACCGCCGAACATTTCACAATCACCTAGATGGCGTTCGGGAGGACCTGGAAGGAACCGAGCTTCCAAGTCTTGAACAGACTTGGGAAGAGGCCATTGAGGACGCCCGAGCCCTCATGAGCGACGCAATTTTGCTCGGCCAGGAAATCTCTTCGCGACGGCTGGAAATTTGCAACGAGGCTGGGGATGTCTTGCTGACGTTGGCGTTCGCCGACGCGATCAAGCCAGCACCTTGAGTTATTTCACGCGCATCGGAAGGCCGAGCACCTTTTCATATTCCCTCTCTGGTACGCCGTAGCAACCGCCAGCGATATCGAGCAGCATCTCACGGTTGAGAATGCGGACATTTCCGCGCGTGGAACGGATGGCATGCCTGCCTTCGAGGATATGAAGATGATCCGTCACGCCAGAGCGCCGGACGCCGAGCATCAGCGACAGGAACTCATGCGTCACCGTTAGATTGTCACCATCGAGGCGGTCGTGACACATCAATAGCCAGCGTGCGAGCCTCTCCTGCATGCTGTAGCGGGCATTTGCCAGTGCCGAATGGGCGAGCTGCAGAACGGTCGTGTGGACGTAACGGAGAAAGAACTCGCGAGCTTCCCGGTCGGAGACCACAGCTTCGGTGAACTCGTTCGTGGGTACACGTATTCCCGACCCAGCTACTTGCATGAACGTTCGGCCCGGCGTGGTGGAAACTGCAAGCATGACATGCATGCCAGATGCGCCCTCCCGCCCGAGATGTCCCACTTCGATGGCTTCTTCGTCAGAGCTGGTTGCGACGACCGAACCGAGTCCTGATTCCAGGAAATGAATATGGTCAGGGGGGACGCCATCTTCGACCAATACGAACTTCAAAGGCAGGTCGACCCGCTCCATACCGTCCGCGAGACGAGCGAATACGTGAGGGCTGACCGTTCTCAGGAGGGTATTGTAAGTCCTCGATTGCTCGAAAGTTGTCATGGCAGCTCCGTCCGAGGAGCCTGGGTGCTACCAAACGCCAAAGTGATGTGAATCGTCAAACTACGAAGCAAGAACGGAATTGGCCACGGCCACGCGCGGTTTGTGCGGTTTCGACATGAGTCGAATAAGTCGTTGCCATTTCGAGGTATTCCACCATGTGGTGAAGATCGCCCGATTGTCCGTTCTCGCACACTACTTAGCATACTCCCTTTCTCGGCGCATGTCTGATTAATCGCTTGAAACTCCCTTCGCTCATGATGGAAGCCGATCACAGACTGCGGCGGAGGGACAACGTGGGGGCAAAACATCGGTTACAAGCATCCGGTCATGGAAAGCGGTTGTCGATCACGTCGAAGCGCAACGCCGGGGCCGGGCAGACTGGTACACGCGTTATGAAATTCGTGTGGCGCTCGTTTGAAGAGCTTATGGATTCGAAGCCGACCCACCGCTATGATCTTCATCCATGACGGGATCCAGGACCGTTTCCTTCCAGCGTTTCCACAAAACGGATGACGTCACCGACCATGCCATCGTTGAAGATATCATTGTGGCCGGCACCGTCATAGATAACCATCCGCTTGGGCTCGGGTGCGATCTCGAACAGCGCCTGCCCTGAAGACAGCGGGATGCTGTCATCAAGCCGCCCGTGGAGGAACAACTTCGGTTGTCTGACCTTGCCTATGTTGAGGTCCGACCGAAAGGGATCCTTGAGAAGAAGCTGGACCGGGAGGTACGGATAATGCCTCTGCGCAACCGACAGAACCGACAGATACGGCGAGACGAGAATGACGCCTGCGGCCGGCCTCTGCGCGGCCGTGTTCACGGCAACGCCAGTGCCAAGTGACCGGCCCAGCACGACGATCTCGCTTCCGTCGTGTGCCGAAAGCCAGTCGAACGCGGCGATGCCGTCCGTCAGCAGCCCCTGCTCGCTGGGTGAGCCGGTCGATCCGGGATAGCCGCGATAGGAAATCGCCAGCAAGCCAATCCTGTGTGCGGCCAGCGCCTGAGCGAGAAAGGCGTAATTGTCGACGCGGTCGCCGTTTCCGAAAAAGAGGAGCACGCAGGGCTTGTCGCTGTCGCCCTGGCTGTACAGTCCCTGAAGCAACTCGCCGTCGGGCGTCTTGACGTGGACCGACTCGCCCCAACGCGCGTCCGCCTGAGCAGGTGTGGCGCCGGCTCCGGGATAAAGCAGTCTTGCCTGCGAAAAATAGACCAGAGCCACGACTGCGACGTAGGCGATGACCGCCATCAGCGGCAAGATCAGCAAGTATCTTGTGGTACTCACGACAGAATGTACCCGCTGGTTTGGCAATGCCCAGGACGCTTTGCAGCAACGCGGCCCATTACGGCGGGTGTGCTCGGCATAGCGGCAATATAGGCACAAATCGTTGCTGCGGAAAAGAGGTCAAAAGACGACGACGTTCTCAGCGAGACTTCGGCGGCAGCGCCTTTTAAACCGGCAATGCCGTTCGCGCATGCCTCTCAGGCTGGAAAAGGGTTTCGCCACGCATCCAGTTCTTCAAGCCGTTCGTACCACTTCTGGATATGCCGGAATTCGGCGAGTGGTATGTCGGCAGCGGTTGCATAAGGAAGTGCAGCTGCCAGTGCGAAATCGGCAACGGTCAGTGTCTTGCCGACGGCGACGCTGTTGGCGGCCAGATGTTCGTCGAGCACCCGGCCATGGAGCCGAAAACTCGTCTTCGCGTCTTCGATCACGGCGAGGTCAGGCTTCCCGCCGAACAACGGCTTGATCAAATTTTCAAACCACAGTGTTGCCCCGTGCCGGGTGAAATGGCTGGCATCCCAGCTCAACCAGCGCAGCACGTCGATCTGCCGATGGTCATGCGGCCAGAAATCCGATGCGACCGTGTCAGACAACCTGCACATGATGGCGTTCGCTTCCCATAAAGTTCCGGCATCATCCTGCAGCACCGGGACTTTGCCGTTCGGGTTCAGCGCCAGGAATTCCGCGCTGCGCTGCTCTCCGCTCGCCAGGTCAACCCTGACGAACTCCACGTCGGCTTGAAGAAAACGAGCGGCGGCGCAGGCCTTGCGCGGATTGAGCGTCTCGCAATAATAGAGCTTCATCGCCGCCTCACGCATGATTTTGCCCTTCGGAAGGTCCCAGAAAAGAGCTCAATCGCTCAAAACTTTGCGACCAACCGGATTCATGACCCTCAAGGGACGATGCGCTGGCAAATCCGCTCTGCCGAAAAGTCATTTCCGTACCTCCATCGCTTTCCCGCAGCGTGATGGCGACGATCGTTTCGGGGCTGGTTTCGCCAGCCCCGGTCTCCCAGGCATGCGTGAAGACAAGCCTGTGCGGCGGCTCGACTTCCAGATATTTTCCGCCGACCCAATGCTCTTCTCCATCCGGTGCGATCAGACAGGCGCGGTGCCTGCCGCCGGGCCGGGCTTCAAGTCTGTCGCCCACCGCCTTGAAGCCGTGAGGACCACACCATTGCGCCAAGGCTTTCGGGTCGGTCCATGCCCTGAAAACGAGGTCGCATGGGGCATCGAACCTTCGCACGAGAACCAACTCATGGCTGTTGTCGCTGGCAGTCTCTGGATCAGTCATTTTCGTTTCCTTGTATCTTGGACAGATAGTCATCGAGACGATCGAAGCTTTCATCCCAGAAGCGCCGGTAATCGGCGATCCAATCAGCAATTGTCTTCAAGGCTGCCGGCTCGAGGATGCGGGGACGCGAGTTCGCTTCCCGGCCAGAGCGGATCAAGCCGGCCTGTTCCAGGACCTTGAGATGCTTTGAGATGGCGGGCTGAGACAGCTCGAAGGGATCGGCAAGTTCGGCCACGGTGGCCTTGCCCTTGGCTAGCCGCGCGAGAATTGCTCTCCGTGTGGGGTCGGAGAGTGCGGAAAAAATCGCATCAAGCCTGTCGTCCATGCATCACCAATTAGCTATATAGCCAAATGGATATATTCTGCACGGCGAAATGTCAAAGACAATTTTGCGCTGGATCGGCAATGACGGAAGAAACTCGACCCCTGCTGGGCAAGCGATGATGTCGTGAGCGGAACCTTCCCGCTCGCGACCGAGCACCCGCGAGCACGATTTTGCGTGCGCTGCGCCAGCCTTACATCGGCGGCATCTTTTCGAAGTTCGGCACATCCGGGTCGACCCGATCCCAGGCGAGGCCGTGCATGGTGTAGGTTGCCATTTGCGGCTGATATCGCTCCGGCTCATCGAGACTGGCGGCGTGGATGGTGAAGAAATCGGGCATATACGAGAAAGTCAGATAAACCGGCGCGCCGCAGGCCGGACAGAAGCCGCGGGTTTTGACGTTGCCGTTGTCGGCGATCATCTGCCAGTGGCTGGCCTCGCCTTCGAGCTTCACCGCCTGCCGGCTCGGGAAGGTCAGATAGGATCCGTGGCCGGTGCCGCTCGTCCTCTGGCAGTCGCGACACCGGCAGTCGTTCATCGCGATCGGCTCGGCGGCGATCTCGTAATGAATGGCGCCGCAGGCGCAGCCGCCGGTATAGGGCTTGCTCATTGCTTTCTCCTGAACAATTGGTGATGTGGCTGGCGCCGGCTCAGTCCTCGCCGCCGGCGAGGGCGCCGATATTCTTCACGACCTTCTTCCAGCCTTCGCCCATCTTCCGGTAGGCCGTTTCATTTTTCGGCAGCACGAAGCCGGAATGGACGAGGCGCAGCCGGGTGCCGTTTTCGGCTCTGGCAAGGATGAAAGTGACGACGGTATCGAGCGGCGAGCCGTAGCCCGTATTTCCCGCATGCCCGCCTTTCCAGGCGTAGGAGAGACGCTCGTTCGGTTTTACCTCGAGCACCTCACAGTGAATGGTGCCGTCCCAGTCGCCGGCCGGCGTCGTCTGATAAGTGAAGCGCTTGCCCTCGATCGGCTCGAAACCGGCCGGCATCATCAGCCAGCGGCCCATCAGCTCGGCCGTGGTCAGCGTTTTCCAGATCGTCTCTGGCGCGTGCGGAAACACTTCGTCGACGACGATTTCCTGCGTGTCGGGCTTCAATGCGGTGTCGGTCATGGATCGATTTCCTTCAGCAAGGTTCTGAGATCGGCAAAACGCTCGCGCCAGAAGGTGCCGTAATGGCTCATCCAGTCGATAAGCGGCGCGAGCCCCTCGGGCTCGGCGCGGTAATAGACATTGCGCCCCTCGGGGCGCTCTGCCACCAGGCCCGCCTGCTTCAGCGCCTTGAGGTGCTGGGAGACAGCGCCTTGTGTGACGGTGCTCGCCCGCGTCAGTTCGACGACGGTGATCTCATCGGAGTTGACGATCTGCTCGAACACGGTCCGTCGGGTGGGATCGGCAAGGGCGCGCATGATGGTGGTGATGGGGGCGGTCTGGATCATGCGAAAACAATAGCCGTTACTAATTGATGAGTCAAGACTAATTTGTTTGCGTTCGTGCCGCGGCTATGGGTTCCAGGCTCAAGGCCTGGAATGACGGAGGTGGGAGGAGGTGGGAGGTGCCTGGGCGGCAAGCCCGGCTAAAGCTCTCGGCCTTGCAGGCTCTTGCTTGCTTCCCCTGCGGCCGGCTCCTGCTGCTTCACGGAACAAAATCCCGATGGCGATGTTGGTATGGCGATAAGCAATAAGGCCATGGGAGGAATCCATGCATAAGTCTCTTCAGTTCGTGTTGATCGGCTTGGCCTCCATGACCGGCCTGACGATCGCGCCGACGATTGCGGCCGCCCAGGATATGGAGCTGCGCATCGGCCCCGGAGGCGTCGGCGTCTACGACCGGAATCGCGATTACGATCGCTACGACCGCCGGGGACCGCGCCGCTGCGATCCCGACGATGCGCTCGACATCGCCCGCAGCGAAGGCCTGCGTCGGGCCCGTATCGTCCGCATGTCGCCGCGCAGCATCGTCGTCGAGGGGATGACGCGCCGCGGGCCGGATCGGATGGTCTTCGCCAACCGGCGCGGTTGCCCGGAAATCTGACCGTACCTTCAGACAGTCGAACAGTGCCACCGGCTCGGGCCGTTCTGCCCGCGGGTGGGGAGCTTTCTACGATTGTGAACATTGCGCCCATTCAGCACTCCGGCCGGCGTGAACCCCCGGAGCACCACAGGAGGATTTCATCATGATGAGCGGTCAAATGAAGGCGCTTCTCGCCGTTCTTGCCGTTGCCGGTTACCAGAACAGGGACAAGATCCGGGAGCTCCTGCGGGGCCTCCAGAACCCGCAGCAGGCAGGCGCCGGAGGCCAGCCGTCAGGCGGGCTCGGCGGCATTCTCGGCGGACTGGCCGGCTCCGGCGGTCTCGGTGGCCTTCTCGGCGGCTTGAGCTCCGGCAGCATCGTCAGCGGCGGCATCGGCGACCTCCTGAAGACCTTTCAGCAGAACGGCCAGGGCGACAAGATGGAGTCCTGGGTGCGCCGCGGGCAGAATGCCGGCATCAATGACGGCGAACTTGCCACAGCCCTCGGCCCGGATGTCCTGGACGAGATCGCCAGGAATACCGGCCTCTCGCATCAGGAGATCCTCGGCCGGCTGAGCCGCGATCTTCCCAAGGCCGTCGACGATCTGACGCCGGAGGGGAAAGTGCCGAGCGCCGAAGAGGCGTTTTCATCGTCCAGCCAGGCGACGCCGTCAGGGGGGCCGAGCAGCGTTTAGTCCTGGTGCAAACGCACCGTCAGTGTTTGCCGGGAGATCACCGAAGCTTTAGTTCGCCAGGTACTTTCGAAGAAAGGCGTAAACGCTGCGCATGGACTTCGCCGCAGCGTCGGGGTCGTATTTTTCGATATGACCCAGCACCCTCCTTCCCACCGTGAACTCCGGCGCGTCGAAATTGTGATAAATGCCCTTGTAGACGTTGAGCTCGACGGGCGGGGCATTGTCGCTGAGGCGGGCAAGCCTCTTCTGGCATCGTTCGGCCCGGCTCCAATTGTCTCTCTCGCCGGTCATGATCAAGGTCGGCACCGTCGGATCGCCCCGATCTGCGTCACAGGCGGGATAATAGGCAACCGCCGCCCTGAACTTGCGCTCCATGAGCTGCTCGTATCCTTCGATTTTCGTCGCATCCAATGTCGTGGTGCCGCCGGCGGCGAAGCCCATCAAGGCGACGCGCTGCGCGTCGACAAAGCCTGATTTCGACAGGAAATCCAAAGCGCCATAGGCATCGAAGGCGCGGGCAGGAAGATGGCTTCGACACGGGTCGGCAAGGTTGCGGGTGGTGAAGCTGTCGACAACAAGCACGACATAACCCCATCTGACCAGCCGTTTGGGCCAAAGCTCCCTGACGCTCGAACGCAGGTGATCGCATCCATGCATGACGACGATTGCCGGGAAGGGGCCGTCGCCTTCGGGGCGGGACAAATATCCGAGCAACGGCGTGCCTTGCGGCTGAGGCAGAGTTTCCCCCAATTCCCGGGCTTTGCGGATGCGAAACGGGCTGAGTTTTACCGGCACGCTTTCGAACCGCACCAGTTCCTCGGCAGTGGCCGCGGCCTCAGGCACGGCGACGGCCAAGGCGACAAGGCACACCAAAAGTCTTGCGGTTTTCACAGGCTCCTCCACCCGTGTGATCGACAGTCTGCTGCCACTATAATCCTCGATCTCCATGGATGGTATTGCTTGCCGTCCGAGGATCCACGCTGGCTTTGCTGGGCGGGCATGGATCCCAGGCTCAAGGCCTGGGATGACGGAGTGTGGGGTAGCGTTTTGCCAAACCTGCCGGAGCAGCGCGTGGATTCTGGCGTCCACCTGGTCGCGCAGGGCTCGATTTCGCATGGGAGCGGGACCGACGATCTGGCCCTTGATCACCCCCCGGCAGATCATTTATCACTACCGCAAATCCAAGCTGCGAATATTGAATCAAGAGGTGATGTTGACGATTACGTCGATACCGCTCTTCGACCGCCTGCGTCATTCCGAAGGCTTTCCAGCCGGCTTTGCCGAGCAGGTTTGCCACAGAGCCTACCTCTTGCTCCGTCATCCCAGGGCTTGACCCTGGGATCCACCCATTCGATGGGGATCCGGCATGGATCCCAGGGTCAAGGTCTGGGATGACGGAGGGTGGGGTAGCGGTTTGCCAAACCCGCTTGATTGCGCCGGCTTGATACAAACTCCATTCCCCTCGGGTCAGGCCTGGCGGGGCGGAGGTCGGCGGGCAGGCCCGGCAAAATGCCGAGGCGGCGTGCTGCCGCGTTCCGATCGAAGACCCCTCACAAGGAGAAGTGCATGGACCCCTCGATTGCTCCGGCCTCGCGGGCCGCTGTGGTGACGCCGAACGATAGCGCCATTGTCGGCGCCCGCGCGCTCTATATCGGGACGGCCGGCGATGTGGCGATTGCGCCGCGGCGGGATGTGGATCCCGTCATCTTCAGGAGCGTGCCGGCCGGGACGATCCTTCCCGTTCATGCGGCGATCGTGGCGCTGACCGGGACAACGGCCTCCAACATAATTGCCTTGTTCTGAACGTTAGACCCCGACCGATGGGCAGGCCGACCAAGTTCAGCCAGGCGCTGGCGGAAAAAATCTGCGCGCGCATCGCCGACAGGGAGAGCCTGCGCTCGATCTGTCGGGATGAGGACATGCCGTCGAAATCGACGGTGCTGTCCTGGCTGGCGGACGAGGAGAAGGCGTCGTTCCGGGCGCGATATGCGCTGGCCCGCGAGATCATGGCCGACAGCTTCGTCGACGAGATGGTCGAGATCGCCGACAACAGCAGCGACGACTGGATCGAAAAGAAGAATGCGGCCGGCGAGACCACCGGCTGGCAGGAAAATGGCGAGGCGATCAGGCGTTCGCAGCTGCGCATCGCCACCCGCCAATGGGTCGCCGAAAAGCTCAGGCCGAAGAAATATGGCGCCAAGGTCGAGCCCGAACAGAGCGTGACCGGCGAAGTCTCGCAATTGCTGGAGGCGGTCAATGGCAGGACGCGCGGACTTCCAAACGGCGGTTGACCAGTTTTCCGACTGGCGCTGGCGGCTGAACAATCTCTACTGGATCACCGACAAGGCGGGCAGGCGCGTCAGGTTCGAGATGAACGTGATGCAGACGAGCCTTTTCGAGGAGATGCATTATCTCAACGTGCTCTTGAAGGCCCGCCAGCTGGGGCTGACCACCTTCATCCAGATCTTCATGCTCGATGCCTGCGTCTTCAACCGCGATATCAGGGCCGGCACCATCGCCCATACGCTCGGCGACGTGCAGACGATCTTCCGGGACAAGATCAAATATCCCTATGACAATCTGCCCGAAGGCATCCGCAACGCCGTGCCCGTCATCAGGACCAACCAGAGCGAATTGCTGCTCGCCAACAATTCGAGCATCCGTGTCGGCACCTCGCTGCGCTCGGGCACGCTGCAATATCTGCATATTTCCGAATATGGAAAGCTCTGCGCCAAATATCCCGACAAGGCGCGGGAAGTCAGGACCGGCGCCTTGAACACGGTACAGGCCGGCCAGATGGTCTTCGTCGAAAGCACGGCGGAAGGCCAGGAGGGGCATTTCTACGCGCTCTGCGAGGACGCCCAGGTCAAGCAGCGCCAGGCGCTTGGGCTGACCGAGCTCGACTTCAAGTTCCACTTCTTTCCCTGGTGGAAGGAGCCGCAATATTCGATCGCGCCCGAGGGCGTCATCATCGGCGACGCCTTCGTCAAATATTTCCGCCAACTTGCCGAGCAGGGGATCATGCTGACGGCGGGGCAGAAGGCCTGGTACGTCAAGAAGGCCGAGACCCAGCTCGGCGACATGAAGCGCGAATATCCCTCGACACCTGCCGAAGCTTTTGAGGCGAGCGTCGAGGGCGCTTATTACGCCCACCAGATGGCGATCGCCGACGCCGAGGAGCGCATCGGCGTCTTCCCGCATGTGGAAGGTTATCCCGTCCACACCATCTCCGACATCGGCATGGACGATGCCAACAGTGTCTGGCTGTTTCAGGTGCTGCCCGGTCGCGTCAGGATGATCGGCTATTTCGAGCATACCGGCACCGGCATGGACGGCATGCTCGACGAGCTGGAGCGGCGCGCGCGCGACAATGGCTATGTCTATGGCGTCCACAACATGCCGCACGATATCAAGGTGCGGGAATGGACGCGCGGCGGCATGACCCGCATCGAAATCATGCTGAAAGAGGTGAGGGCGCGCGGCCTCGGCACGGTCCGGAAGGTCGAGCGCGCCTATGTCCATGACCGCATCAACGGCACCCGGCGCATCCTGGCAAAAGTCGAGTTCGACCAGGCCGGCTGCGCCGACGGCATCAAATGCCTGCGCAATTACCGCAAGGACTGGGATGAGGATCTCGGCGTCTTCCGCGACGAGCCTCTGCACAACTGGGCCTCGCACGGCGCCGACGCTTTCGGCGGTCTGGCAATCATCTTCACCGGCCTGGCGCCCGAACCGCTGAAGCCCGAGCGTAAGCCGCTGCCGACCTTCCAGACGATGACCTTCAACGAATTTGTCGATTCCACCCCGAGACATAGCGAGCGTGTTTGATGGAAGACGAGACGATGGCCTTGGAAGGCGGGCAGCACTGGGATCCGGCCAAGGTCGGCGCCCATTGGCAGCAGGAGCTCGAACGCGCCCAGCGCTATTTCAAGTCCTGGCACGACCGCTGCGTCAAGATCGAGAAGATCTATCTCGACCAGCAGTCGGACCAGACCAGCGCGGCCAAGCGCCGCTTTCCGATGCTCTGGGCCAATACCGCGGTGCTGCAGCCGGCCGTCTATGCCCGGGTGCCGCAGCCGGTCGTCGAGCGCCGCTTCAAGGATGCCGAGCCGGTGGCGCGCATCGCCTCGGAAATCGTCGAACGCAATCTTGCTTACACAGGCGACGAGGCCGATCTCGACTCCATCATGCGGGCGGTGCGCGACGATTTCCTGCTCTGCGCCCGCGGCACGGTGTGGCTGCGCTACGAGGCCGATTTCGAGCCGCTCGACATGGGCGTCGAACCCTCGAACCCGCCGGCCGATGGCTTGCCCGGCGAGATGGGTGCAGCCCTCGAAACGATCGCCGACGAGCGCGTCTGCATCGATTATGTCCACTGGTCGGATTTCCTGCATTCGCCGGCCCGCCGCTGGAAGGATGTGACCTGGGTGGCGCGGCGCGTGCCGATGACCGGCGAGGAGATGGAAAAGCGCTTCGGCCGTGCGGCGATGGCCTCGGGCGCCGATGCTGCCGGCGCCCGCAAGGGCGAAAGCCAGGCCGAGCGCGCCGAGAATGAGGGCAAGACCCATGTCTGGGAGATCTGGTGCAAGAGCGAGAACTATACCGTCTGGATCGCCGACGGCTCGCCGGTCGCATTGGAGGTCTCCGAGCCGCCATTGGAGCTGACGCATTTCTGGCCATGCCCGCGCCCGGCCTATGGCACCATGTCGACGAGCTCGCTGATCCCGGTTCCCGACTATGTCTATTATCAGCAGCAATGCGATGAGATCGACCTGCTGACCAGGCGCATCAACAAGCTGACCGACCAGCTGCGCCTCAAGGTCTTCTATCCCTCCGGGGACGGCGCCATTTCGCCGGCGATTGAGAAGGCGATGCGGCCGGAAAACGACATGGTGATGGTGCCGATCCCGGAATGGGCCGCCTTCACCGACAAGGGCGGCTCCAAGGCGGTGGTGACGCTGCCGATCGACGAGGTGCAGAAGGTGATCGTCGCCTGCATGGCGGCGCGCAAGCAGCTGATCGAGGACGTCTACCAGATCACCGGCATCTCCGACATCGTCCGCGGCGACACGCAGGCATCGGAGACGGCGACGGCGCAGCGCATCAAGAGCCAGTGGGGCTCGATCCGCATCCGCGACCGCCAAGCCGAGCTTGCCCGTTTTGCCCGCGACATCATCCGCCTCGCCGGCGAGATCATCTGCGATCAGTTCCAGCCGGAAACGCTGATGCTGGTCAGTGGCATCAAGTTGCCGACGATGGCTCAGAAGCAGCAGGTCGAGATGCAGATGCAGCAGATGCAGATGGCGGCGCAGCAGACGGCGATGCGGGCCGAGCAGATGGGCCAGCCGGCCCAGTCGTCCCCAGGAATGGCGCCGCCCGAAATGCCGCCGCAGCTGCAACAGATGATGGGGCAGCCGACGATCGACGAGGTGGTGCAGCTGCTGCGCAATGACAGCATTCGCGGCTTCCAGATCGACATTGAAACGGATTCGACGATCGAGCCGGACGAAGATGCCGAAAAGCAGCGCCGCATGGAATTCGTCCAGATGGTCGGCGGCTTCATGCAGCAGGCCGGCGCGATGGCGCAGCAGAGCCCGCTGCTGGTGCCGGTCATGGTCGAAACACTGCTCTTTGCCGCCCGCGGCTTCCGGGCCGGCCGTCAGCTCGAGAGCATGCTGGAACAGGTGGGTGGCCAGCTTTCCCAGGCGGCAAACGCACCAAAACCGGAGCCGCAGCCTTCGCCCGCCGAGATGCTCAAGCTGAAGACCGCTGAAGTGAAAGCGGGCGCCGAACAGCGGAAAGCCGAGCTTGGCGTCGCGCAAGCCGAGATCGAGCATCGCGCCGCCGTCGAGCAGGCACGCGGTGAAATGGCGGCGCAGGCTTTGCAGCAGATCCCGCAGCGGCTCCAGGCTGAGCCGGCCTATCAATAGTTTCGAGGATCAGAGATGAGAGAACGCTATTGCCGCGTCTGCGGCGTGGCACGCACTCGACAGGTGGCCGCACAATTGCCTGCCGGCGCAGATCCTGGCGCGGTCGGATCTGCCGGCGCCGCATTTCGTCAGCGACAGCATCGAGATCCAGTCGATGCATGACGGCCGGCATTACACCTCGAAGGCCAAGCTTCGTTCCGCCTATCGGGAAGCCGGGGTGGTCGAGATCGGCAATGAGACGCCGCAGGCGATCGAAAAACCCAAAGCGGACCGGAAGGCGATCCGCAACGAACTGCGGCGGGTCCACGCCGAATACAACGCCTGACGCATGTCGCCCGGAAGTGTGCAGCGGTTCCGGGATAACGACATGCACAAAGGATGAAGCGGGCATCAATCCCCGAAATAGGAACTTTCCCCATGGATATGGAAGACTTCAACGAGGCCGGTAACGGCGGCGACGATTTTGACTCGTCCGGCGATAAGCCGGTCAGCATCCGCGACAGCCTGCAGGCGGCGATCGACACCGTCGACGGCAATGGACCGGGCGATCTTGCGGCCCAGCCGCGCGACGGCGAAAACGGCCGTTTCCTCGCCAAGGGGCAGGGGCAGGCCGGCGTCGACCGGCAGCAGACGCCACAGGCACAGAGCCGGGTGCAGGGCGACGAACAGCCGGCCGCCATGGCCAACCGGGTTCCGCCCGGCTGGTCGGCGGAGGCCAAGGCGCAGTTTTCAAGCCTGCCGAGCGAAGTGCAGGCGGCGATTGCCAAGCGGGAGCAGGAGGTCGATCGCGGCTTCCGCGTCCTGCAGGATTACAAGGGGCTCGAAGAATTCACCCCGATCGTCCGCCAGGCCGGCATGACCCATGCCGATGTCATGCGCCGGGCGATCGACTGGGAAAACGCGCTGATCCGCGATCCCGTCAACACCGTGCTTCATGTCGCCAAGGTGGCCGGGGTTAATCTTCACGCCCTGGTCAACGGCCGGGCAGGGGAGGCCCTGCAGCGACACGAGCAGGCAGCGCCGCAACCTCGGCCGATCAATGTCGAGGCCACGGTCGAACATGTTTTGCGCAAGAGAGACACCGAAACTCAGGTCGATGCCTTTCTTTCCGATCCGGCCAATGCGCATGCCGAAGACGTTCTCGACGACATGGTTGCCCTCATCAATGCGGGGCGGGCATCGACGCTTCAGGACGCCTACGACGCCGCATGCTGGATGCGACCAGACATTCGCCAGCAGTTGATCAGCCAGACTGCGCCGGCCTTAGTCCGAGAACAGCATGCCCAGAGGGTCGCAGCGGCAGATCAAGCCCGCCGCGCCTCGCGATCCATCTCTGGCTCTTCCGCCCCGGGCCCGACCCGCGATGCGGCAAGAGGCCAGCCCACCTCCATCCGCGACTCGCTGCGCGACGCCATGCGTTTTTCGCGCGGCCAAGTCTGATCACAGGCCAAGTCTGATCAAAGGAATGATCGATGCCCATTTCGCCCAACCTCTCTGAAATCGTCACCACGACGCTGCGCAACCGCAGCGGCACGGTCGCCGACGACGTGACGAAGAACAACGGTCTTCTCACTCGTCTCAACAGCCGCGGCCGCAAGAAGCCCGTCTCCGGCGGCCGCACCATCGTCCAGGAACTGCAGTATCAAGAGAATAGTACCTTCAAGCGCTATTCCGGTTACGACATCCTGAACGTCCAGCCCTCCGACGTCATCACCGCCGCCGAATACGACCTGAAGCAGGCCGCGGTCGCCGTCTCCATGTCCGGCCTCGAACAGCTGCAGAATTCCGGCGAGGATGCGATCCTCGACCTGCTCGAGCAGCGCATCGAGAACGCCGAAACGACGCTGAAGAACAACATCGCGCTCGACTGCTATTCCGACGGCACGGCCGATGGCGGCCGGCAGATCGGCGGCCTGCAGCTGTTGATCTCGACCTCGCCGACATCGGGCACGGTCGGCGGCATCTCGCGCGCCACCTGGGGTTTCTGGCGCAACCAGAAATTCTCGGCCTCGGCCGATGGCGGCGCGGCCGCCACCAACGCCAACATCCAGAGCTATATGAACCGGCTCTACATGTCCTGCGTGCGCGGTTCCGACGCGCCCGATCTCGTCGTCGCCGACAACAACTTCTTCCGCCTCTACTGGGAATCGCTGCAGGCAATCCAGCGCATCACCTCCGCCGACAAGGGCATGGCCGGCTTCCAGTCGCTGCAGTACATGGGCGCCGACGTGATCTTCGACGGCGGCTTCGGCGGCGGCGCGCCTGCCAACCAGATGTTCTTCCTCAACACCAAATACCTGTTCTACCGCCCGCATCGCGACCGCGACATGGCCCCGATCGGTGACGAACGCATGAACACCAATCAGGATGCCTTCGTGCAGCTGATGGGCTTTGCCGGCAACCTCACCATGAACAACGCCTTCCTGCAGGGCGTGCTGTTCGCCTGATCGAACGAAAGGATCAACATCCATGACCATCGCAATTTCCCAGACCGATCGTCTTGGCGCGAACCCGTTCGTCGTCGAAGGCCCGATCGTTGCCGGCTCCGGGATTCCGGGGCCGAACTTCGCCCTCGGCGCAGTCGCCGGCGGCGAGCGCGAATCCGAATGGGTCTATTGCCAGCTGGTGCTGGCGTCGCTGACGACCCTGCAGCCGGGCCAATGGTTTCAGTGGAGCCGGGATTATGTCGCTTCGCTGCTGACCACGGCCGCCGCCGTCGTCGGCCAGCGCTGCGGCGTCTTCTCCGGTGCGGCCCAGCCGCCGACGCTGACCGGCGGCCCGGTGGGCGCCGTGACGCTTCAGCCCGGCACCTATTACATCTGGCTGCAGCGCAATGGCCAGGCGCCGTCGCAGGTGGCGAGCGCAACGGCGGCCCTCGTCGTTGCCGAAACCACCACCACCGCAGGCCAGGCGAGCGCCCCGGCCTCCGCCACCGTCGGCACCAAGGCGATCGCCAACGTCAACTTCGCCGCCGCCAACCAGACGTTTACGGCCAACACCGTCAACGGCTCCAGCGTTTTGACCGGTTTCGCCGGTCTCAGCGCCGGTTCCGGCCCGTTCATCGGCGCGGCCGTCGCCGGCACGGGGATTGCAGGCGGCACGACGATTTCGGGCATCACCTACAGCCCGAACGGCGTCGTCCAGGCCATCACGCTCTCGGCCAATGCTACGGCCAACGGCACGGGTATCACCATTACGGCGACGGGCGTGCTCGAGGCGACGCTGATGCGGCCGTTTCTGTCGAAGGTGAACTAAAGCAATCGGCGGGCGTTTCGGCGCCCGCCATGGCTACTTTTCAACGCTTGCACACTTCTCTTCCGTCATGCTCGGGCTTGTCCCGAGCATCTGCTGCCGGTCGATGCGTAGCAGATCCTCGGCACAAGGCCTGGGATGACTAGGAGGGGATGCTTCCCCCGCCGACACCTCTTTTCCCCGCCATCAACAGCGAGACCAGCACATGCCCGACAACACCGGAATCTACGCCTCCTTCAGCCTCGAACCGGTCGAGCAGACCTTCCTGACCGAGAAGGAAGGCCGGCCGATCTTTGCCGACAAGGAATTCGTCCGCATCTTCATCGCAGGCGACAAGCACACCGAAGTCTACCGCGAGGTGACGGACAACGACAAACAGCGTTTTGCCGACGCCTATAAGCGCTTCAAGGACGGCGCTGCCGCCCGCGAGCAGCTGACCGGCACGCCGCTTGCGCAATGGCCCTATCTGAAGCCCAGCCAGATCAAGGAGCTGGAGGCGGTCAATATCTATACCGTCGAGCAGTTGGCGGCGCTCTCCGATACCGCCAAGCAGAAGATCGGCATGGGCGCCAACGAGCTGACCGCCGCCGCCCGCGCCTATCTGGCGACCGCCGAAAACTCCAGCGCCGCTTCCGCCTTTGCTGCCGAAAACGAGCGGCTGAAGGACGAGGTGAGCCGTCTGCAGGCGCAGATGAAGGAGATGGCCGCGCGCTTCGAGGCACTCGAAAGCGAGAGCGGCAGCAAGTCCCGCGGTCGCGCGGCCGCCTGAAGAGGCGCTAAAGCAAGCCGCCCCCTCATCCGCCTGCCGGCACCTTCTCCCTGCTGGGGCGAAGGGGTTATGCCGCGAGGTCTCGATTCCCTCTTCTCCCCAGCGGGGAGAAGGTGCCCGTAGGGCGGATGAGGGGGCGACACGGCACAACCATTAAGCAAATTCACCTTACGCCCACAGCACTGCTCTGAACCGGAGACCCCGCATGTCGCTCCTGACCATCATTCAGAACGTCTGCGCGGAGATCGACCTCGATCCGCCGACGGCCGTCATGTCCTCGGCGGATCCGCAGATCATGCAGCTGCGCATCCTCTCCACCCGCGCCGGCCGCGACCTGATGCGGGCCCATGACTGGTCGGCGCTGATGGTGCGGCGGCAATTCCAGGCGACCGGCGCCAACCCGGAGCCGGACGAGCCGCCCGGTGACTGGGACCGTTTCGCCGCCAATGCGCGGATCTGGAACGTCTCCCGCCTGTGGGCCCTCAACGGCCCGGTGGAGCCGCAGAGCTGGCAGCGCCAGGCCATCCTCAACGCCAACCCGGTGCCGCAGATCTGGCGCATGGCGGGCGGCAGGCTCGACATCTATCCGAACGTTGCCGGCGAGACGATCGAATATGCCTATGTCTCCGGCTTCTGGGTGGCGGTGAATGGCGGCGCCACCGCGGCCGGCAACTGGGCCAACGACACCGACACGGCGCTCTTTCCCGAAGAGCTTCTCGAACTCTCGCTGATCTGGCGCTGGAAGCGGGCCAAGGGCCTCGATTACGGCGAGGAGCTCGCCAGCTTCGAACGATCCAAGGAAGCCGCGATCGGCGCCGACCGCGCCGCTGGGCCTGTCGACCTCTCGCTGCCGGCGAGGGGACAAAGCCCTGAAAATTATTGGCCCGGCACGATCACGGTGACGCCATGACCCGCAGACCTGTCCCCCCGAACGGCCGCACCCGCCGCGTTTCGCCCGGCATAGACTGGATCGCGCCGATCGGCGGCTGGCGAACCGATGTCGAGATGGCCGATATGCCCGAGGATGCCGCCTTCCAGCTCGACAATTTCTTTCCCGAGGCAAACAGGGTGCGCGCCCGCTACGGTTTCCTCGCCTTTTCCACCGGCCTCGGCGCCGATGTGCAGACGGTCATTCCCTATTCCGGCGTGAGCAACCGGCTGTTTGCCGCCGCCGGCGACAAGATCTTCGACGTGACGGTGGGCGGTGCGGCCGGCGCGCCCGTCGTCTCGGGCCTGGCGAGCGCCCATTGGTCGGTGCAGCAATATACCAATCCGGCCGGCCAGGAATTCCTGCGCCTTGTCAACGGCCTCGACACGCCGCTGATCTTCAACGGCACCTCCTGGACGAACAATTTCCTGGTGGGCACGGCAGCACTCGCCACCCAGAATGTCGCGGTGCGCAACACGGCCTATACGCTGAGCTTCTTCGGCACCGGCTCGGTCACGCTTTCGGGCGCCTTCTCGGGCAGCTTGAACGGGACCGGCGCCGGCAACCGGGTGTCGCTCTCCTTCACGCCGGCGGCCGGCACGCTTGTCGTCACCGTCACGGGAACGGTCACCAATGCGCAGCTCGAAAAGGGCTCGGCCGCAACGCCCTATGTCGCCTCGACGATGATCACAGGCATATCCGACGCCTCGCTGCTTGCCGCCGTCACCGCCTATCGCTCGCGCCTGTGGTTCATCGAGAAGAACTCGACCAATGTCTGGTATCTCGCGACCGACGCCGTCAGCGGCGCGGCGACGGTGCTGCCGGTCGGCGGCACGATGAAATACGGCGGCACGCTGGTGGCGATCAATGTCTGGACGATCCCGGTGTCGACAGGCCTGCAGCAGTGCCTGGTGCTGATCTCCTCGGAGGGCGAGGCGATCGTCTTCCAGGGCTCCGATCCTTCGAACGCGGCGAATTGGGGCCTGATCGGCACCTTCAAGCTCGGCCGGCCGCTCGGCAGCGACCGCTGCCTGCTGTCGGTCGGCGCCGATCTGGCGATCATGACCACCGACGGCATCGTGCCGATCACCAAGGCGGTGCAGCTCGACCGCGGCGCCACCAGCCTCGGCGCCATTACCGCCAGGATCGGCCCGACATGGCGCGCGACCGTGGCGGCGACCGGAACCACCTCTGAGGAGTGGCAGCTTTCGAGCTTTCCGGCGCGGCAGATGGCGATCGTCAACCTGCCGTCTTCCTACGGCCCCTATCAATATGTGATGAACACCGAGACCGGCGCCTGGTGCCGCTTCGTCGGCATGCCCGCCTCCTGCTGGGCGACCTGGCAGGACCGGCTGTTCTTCGGCGCCGCCGACGGCACGCTTTACGAGGCGGAGGTCGGGGCCAACGACAATGGCGCGGCGATCGACGCGCTGATGGTCGGCGCCTGGAGCCGATATGGCGACGGGCTCTCGACCAAGCTTTCCAAGCTGATCGGGGTGACGGCCGAGATCGGCGTTTCGACGCTGATGTATGGCGGCATTTCGGTCGACTACCAGACCAAGGTGCCGACAGCACTGCTGTCGTCGGTCGAGAACAGTGCGGCGGCGAAATGGGGAACGGCGGTCTGGGGTGTTTCGAAATTCCCCGGCATCTCGCTGGTGCGCAAATTCGCCTCCGCCGGCGGCGCCGGTTCGGCCTTGGCGCCGACAATCCGGGCGCTGATCTCCGGCTCGTCGGGCTCCGTCTCGGAAGCCGCCGTCGTCGGCGGCTCGGTGCTTTACGAGAGGGGCGCGCCGATTTGATCGTCTCAGAACCCGGCGCCGAAATCGCCGCCTGGGTGGGCGCCAGGATCGGCGTCACCTTTCACCCGCCCTACACCACGCTTGCCCAGGTCGACCGCGGTCGGATTCTCGCCGGCTTCGTCTTCAACGTTTGGACCGAGCACGATATCGAGATCTCGCTTGCCGCCGACCGGCTGTCGCTGACGCTGATGCGCGCCGTCTCCGACTATGTCTTCAACCAGCTCGGCTGCCGCCGCGTCACCTGCCGCACCCGCGCCGACAACATCAGCGCCCAGAGACTGCTCGCCAGAGTCGGTGCTGAGCCGGAGGGCCGCCAGCGCGGCTATTTCGGCGATTGCGACGGCCTGCTTTACGCCATCATGAAGGAGGATTTTCCCTATGGTCTCCACGCCAAAGGCGCCTAAGGCGCCTGATCCGACCCAGACCGCGGCGGCGCAGACCGCCACCAACGTCGACACCGCCATCGCCAATGCGGGGCTCAGCCACACAAACCAGTATACGCCCGACGGCTCGCTGGAATACAAGGTCAGCGGCTATCAGACGATGACCGACCAGAACGGCAAGACCTACAAGCTGCCGACCTATTCCGCCTATCAGACCTATTCGCCCGAGAACCAGGCGATCTACGACCAGACGCAGCAGACGCAGCTCGGCCTTGCCAGGCTCGCCAACGACCAGACCGCCAAGGTCTCCGGCATCCTCGGCACCAATGTCGACCTCAGCGCCGGCAATGTCGACAAATATGTCAACGATCACTGGCGCTCCGGCTTCGACAATCAATGGAACCGCGACCAGGCGAGCCTCGAACAGAGCCTCGCCGATAAGGGAATCGCCATGGGCTCGGCGGCTTACGACAACGCCATGCGCGATTTCTCCACCCGCAAGCAGGCCGCCTCCGACCAATATCTCGGCGATATGTATTCCAATGCGCAGAATTCGATCCTGACCGAGCGCAACCAACCGCTGAACGAGATTTCGGCACTGATGTCCGGCTCGCAGGTGCACCAGCCGAGCTACGTCAACACGCCGACGACTGAGCTGCCCACCGTCGATCAGGCCGGGCTGATCAACGAGAACTTCAATCAGAAGATGGGCCTCTACAACCAGCAGCTCGCCCAGTCGAACGCCGCCTTGGGCGGCCTCTTCGGCCTCGGCGGCTCGCTGCTCGGCGGCTGGGCAATGAAATCCGACCGGCGGCTGAAGCAAGACATCAGCCGCGTCGGCACGCTGGATAACGGCCTGCCGGTCTACGCATTCCGCTACAAGGAGGGCGGCCCGATTCAGATCGGCCTGATGTCCGACGATGTGCGCAAGATTCACCCCGACGCGGTGTTCGAACATGCCGACGGCTTCGACCGCGTCGATTACGAAAGGGCATTGGCATGAGGGGTTTCCTCTTCGGCGGCGATACCGGCAAGACACAAAATAAGATCAGCGACGAGCGCAAGCGGCTGGCCTATGCCATGCTGCTGCAGGGCATGGAGACGAGCCCGGTGCAATCGCCGTGGCAAGGGGCGGCGCGTCTCGTCCAGGCCCTGATGGGCGGGCTGGCGCTCAGGCAGGAGGATAAGGAGCAGCGTGCGGGTGCGGCTGAAGCTCCCCCACCGATCATCTCCTCCGACGAAGCATTCGATCGCAATGACAAGCTCAACCCGGCCGGTGCCACTCCCGTAGGGTCAGGACAAGCGAAAGCGGTAACTCCGCCGGTCGCTGCCTCGGTCGTTCCGAGACAACAGGCTACCCCTGTCGCCATTGCCGGGACCACGCCTTCGCGCATGCGCAAAACACCGAACGGCACCTTGTGGAGCATTGAACAGTAATGGCGACAATCCAGGTTAATGGCCAGAATTTGACCGTCGACGACAGCTTTTTGAGCCTCTCTCCGGACGACCAGAGTCTTCTGGTTGATAAGCTATTGCGGAGCCTCCCTCAGCCCACAGATAGCGCCCCTCCACCTGTAGACAAGAGTCATATCGGCCAACTTTGGCCGATCAGCCGGGACCGCGACGGGAACAGATATTTCGATAGCGACGCCGGCATTCTGGGGATGGCAAAACGCGCCTTCATGCTTCCGGGTGACGTCTACAGCGGCAAGGTACAGATGTTTGGCCCGGATGGCAGGCCGACCATGGAGGGCATTGGCCGCTCGTTGGAATTTGCGTCGATCTTCACACCGGTAACGCCGGGGCTTCGCTCAGGAGAGGCGATCGTCCCAGGCGTGAGCAAGAGTTTGCGAAAGCCAGATAAGCTGGAGCCGCCATCCGGCGACGCTCTCCATGCCGAAGCAAATCGCAACTTCGAGATGATGCGTGACAGTCGTGTTGATTACTCAGCCGATGCCGTAAAAACAATGGCAGAGGCAGCCAAAACGAAGCTCGAAAAAGAGGGTTTCGACGCAGACATCGCCGGGAAGACTCATAAAATTCTCGCCAAGCTCTCCACTCCTCCGGAAGACAGCTTCGCGAGCATCGAGGGATTGGACGCAGCCCGCAAGACGTTCGAAAAAATAGTCCAAAACGTCAAAGATCCGAACGATCAAGCTGCAGCGTCGCGAGTTATTCGAGAATTGGACGAGTTCATTGAGGCTGCCGATCCGGCGACGGTCGTTGCCGGAAAGGCCACTGACGCGGCCGACGCCCTTAAGGCTGCAAGCGGCAATTCCGCAGCCGCAAAGCGTTCCGATATCCTGAACGGGACTGACAGATCCCCAGATTCCCGCGCTGTACCGCATAATTCGGCCGAGAATGGTGCCGATGCGATTCGTCAACGTGTGGCCTCGACGCTTCTTCAGGACCAGGAGATGTTCGGTTTTTCTCCCGAAGAATTGGCAGCGCTCAAAACCATTGCCGAGGGAAGCGCGGCCCAGAACGTCACGCGTCGGATAGGAAAATTTCTGGAGGGCGGAAGCGGTATGGCCAGGATGCTGGGGGCAGCGGCCGGCGGCGCCGCGGCAGCGGTGGCGAGCAAGACTGGCGGCGCCGGAGCCACCGCCAGCGGCGCGGCTGTGGGTGCTTTGGTCCCGACGGTCCTGGGCCAGGGCAGTAAGGAACTGTCGAATATCCTGACATGGCGGGCGTTGTCTGCCGCTGATCGAATGGTTCGGCAGCGTTCCCCGCTTTACGAGGCCACGCTGAATGCGGCGCCGAAGGAAGTCGTCCGCCAACCGAAGGCGGAGGCACTCGTAAGAGCTTTATTGCTTTCTCAGCAGCCGCAGCAGCAAAATGGCGGGGGTGGGTGGTGATGGGGCTATCCCCGCATATCTTCCCACAAAATGGCAACCCCCAATGCCATCACGCTTATCGGCATGGCCCAAATAATCATTTTGACCGGTTGGCTGGCATACAGGAACATGTAACCGCCGACTGATGCACCGCCAATCGCCATCATCGTCCCCAGTGTCATCGATATGAATTTCCTCATCAAAAATCTTTCCTGAGCGCTTGGGAGCCTGTGGAGTTCATAATGGCAGCCACCCGCAGGCGATCTGCATTGGGATGGCCATCGGCAGCAATGTTGCGAGCGTCATTATCAAACCAAGTGCGCCGCCCAAGAGTCAATTCCCGGGGCCCTTTTTGTTTGGAGATTCTCAGGGACAGGTCATCGACCCCGCGCCCTGAATGCGCTGACCACCGACTTCGGAATCGAAATCACCAACTTGCTGCCGCGCGACGGCTCGGCACCGATGGCCGCGCCGGAATAAACAGGCCACCTCGAAATAAGAGACTTGTTAGTACCTTAAATTGAGATCACGCAGAGGTAAAACTATTGGTGGCGGGGCGCCCGTTAGTGCTGTAGACGGTCAGTTTGTCCTCGACTGTCACTTGCCAATATTTGAAACGCAGGTCTTTATGCTCAAACGTCTCGTCAAAAAGGTTCTACCTGGTTCCGCAGTTGTAGCCGTAAATCACTGGCGGATGCGTGAGAGGTTATACAAATCATGGAACCAAGCAGCGACGGCGGCTCCCGCGTATGGGGATAAGCATCTGACAGCATTCCGGATAGAACGGTCGCGCCAGTTAGTTGGTCAGGAAGAATCCTATGTCCAACTTCCTGCGGATCTCCTGCCGGCTATGGATGTTCCGTCCGGCCGATTCGTTGATTTCGGCGGATCCGCTGGGGAGTTCTGCGCCGTTTTGCGCAAGCAGTTCCCAGCCTGGTCATTCACAATCGTGGAGACAAAATCCATGGCGGAGGCCGCGAAGGCCCTGAGGCCGGGGCTATCGTACTCTGACCAGTTGCCGGCCGAGTTTGACGTATTCTACAGCAGCGGGACGCTTCAATACCTTTCCGATCCGGAACAATTGTGGCGCGAGGCTCTGAGCAGGACAACTCGTTACGCTTATTTGGCGCGGAATGCCTTCTCGAACAGAAAACTTTTCACCGTTCAGTCGTCCCGGCTTTTCGATAATGGCGCCGGCCCGGTTCCTGAAGGATTCGACAACATAGAGATACGTTATCCGCACCAGACCATTTCAGAAGCATCATTAAGGGGAATTGCCGATGAGATGGGCTTCGACCTCGCTGCTCGCTTTGAAGGCCGCAACAGTGGCGTGATCGGTACCCGCGCGGACGTCTATGGAGCCGACCTCTTGTTCAAGAGACGATAGGCCGACGCAGTTTAGAAAGAAAGAAAGCCTAAAACAGGCGGTCTCTTTCGAGTCGTCTTTTCCCCGTTGGCGATCTCAACAACGGAGAAATTCAAGTGCAGGGAAGCGACTATATCCACGATCCTGAGGTGGCAGATCTAGACTGTCGATCTGCCGGGTTGATCAACCCGCGCAAAATGCGGCCGCCCATCAATCCTGTAGAGCTACACACACCCAAATGGCCTCGCAATCCGCGGGGCCATTTTCTTTTGGAGAAGACCAATGCCCAGAAACCCATCGACCGGCGTCTATTCGAAGCCAGCCGGCACGACCCCTGCTGTCGGCCAGGTCATCGACCCGGCACCCTGGAATGCGCTGACCACCGACCTCGGCAACGAAATCACCAACTCGCTGCCGCGCGACGGCTCGGCGCCGATGACCGCGCCACTCAAAGCGGCAAGCGGCACGGTTTCGGCGCCCGGCATCGGCTTCGCCACCAACCCCCAGACCGGCCTTTATCTGAAGGGCGGCGGGCTCTTGGGGTTCACGCAGAACGGCGTCGACGTCGGATTCGACAAGGCATTGGTTTATGCGGCGAAGTCAGGCGATTACACGGCGCTTGCGTCCGACGACAATGCGGTCCATCGCTTCACCCAGGCCGCGACGCTCACGCTCAGCACGGCGGCAGCGCTCGGCGCAAACTGGCACTATTGCGTCATTGCCGATGGTGGTGACGTGACGATTGATCCCACAGGCTCGGAGACGATCGACGGCGCGGCCACGCTTGTCCTCAAGAACGGCTATAGCGTCAACATCATATGTTCCGGTGCCGCCTTCTTCACCAATAAGCTCGCGGCCAGGATCGAGAGTAAAGCCGACAGTTCGGCTGTGGGCGATTTCGTCGTCGGCCTAATCCTTTCCAACAACGGCGCGAGCCCGAACACCCATATCGACTTCACCTCCGGCTCGGCCAGGTCGGGGTCGAGTTTCGTTTCCAGCCCAGCGGCGTTCACCAAGAGGGTGACGGGAACATTTGCGGCCGGAACGGGCTCCGGCGGCCTCGATGCCGGTGCCGTCGCAGCAAATGCGACATACTTCGCATATGCCTTACGCAAGGACGCCGATCTGTCTTTCGACGTGGTTTTCTCGACCTCGCCAATCATCGGCGGCATCACTACGACACTGCTTACCGGCTATACGATCGTGAAATGCATCGGCGTCGTGCTAACAGATGGAAGTTCGAACATTCGGCCATTTGTTCTGTATCCACGTGACGAATATACCTTTGTGACGCCGGTCAAGGATGCTGCCAATGCCGCTATCTCTACAACCTCGACATTCCTGGCACTGACAGTGCCGAATGGAGCGCGGGTGAAGGCAAAATTGAGATTCCAGTATACTTCCTCCGCCACGACGGCCGCCGCGCTTTTTTCAGATCCCTCACAGGGAATACTGGCTGCAAGCATCGGCAATGACGGTGGCAACGTCGGCTCTGTCCAGGTCGCCGGCAACTATGCCATCGGCTCAGCGGATATATGGACAAACACGAACAAGCAAATCCGCCAAGTCGCGGGCGCAGCCGGCAATATATGGATGTGGACCGATGGCTTCTGTTTCCCGTGTGGGAGGGCTGCATAGTGCCTTTTGCAATTCCGGCTAACGCTTCGCCAGGCCGATCCGCCGAGCTAGTGGTGTTATAAGTAGCCTAGCAGGACGCGAAACGCCGGATGCCTTCGACTATAGCGGAACCTTCGTCCAGGACAGCCACATGATGGCGGCGGGGTTTGCGGCATACGCTTCTCGGCGGCGCAGATCAGCGCATTTTTTCAGGAGGCGGCAAATTGTAAGCTTGAGACCGCCATTATTGATGCCACGTCTTTTGCAATGATTACTCTCGTTTCGGTTCGCGGTTCCGACACGCCGAGAGAAATCGTTCATCTGCTGAGAGGTCCGCTTCGGCCCCGGCTTTTACGCAGGACAACCGCACATCCGCGTTGAACCGCGTTGCCTTCCATCGTATAGCATAGGGATGAAATTAGCGATAGCGGTGATCAAGTGACTTCGATTTTAGAGCAGTTGTTGAGCGTGTTCTGGCTCCGGCCTGAGACCGCTATCTGGAGGTATTTGGATATCGAGGCGATGAAGGGCTTCGAATTCGAAGGGAGATCGCTAGACTTTGGATGCGGAGACGGCGTCTTTTCGTTCATTAGAGCGGGGGGGCGGTTTAGCGCAGGCTTCGATGCATTTCAAAAGACGGAGAAACTTGACCGATTTTATCAGAACGTAGACGTGTATGACTCCTATGATGAGAGTTACGATCCCCTCGTGGCGAGCTCTCCTTCGTACCAGATAAGCGTAGGCTTCGATCATAAAGCTAATCTGCTTCGAAAAGCGGCGGCGCTGAATTTCTATAAGGAAACGATCAAGGGAGATGGAAACGCGCCCCTACCTTTCGACAGTAATTCGTTTGGTTCGATCTTTTCTAACATCGTCTATTGGCTGGATAACCCGGCTGAGGTCATGTCTGAGCTGGGAAGAATTTTGGTGCCCGGCGGCAAGATCTGCCTGATGCTACCGAATGAAACCCTTCCACAGTTCAGCTTCTATAACTCCTTATATGCCAAGACCAAGGATGAGCAGTGGAAGTGGCTTGAATTGCTAGACCGCGGAAGACTGAGCGATAACATAAAGCAGTCAAAATCAGATGATGCTTGGCGGGAGATTTTTAGAAGCGCAGGCCTTTCGGTTTCTCACCATTCACAACACCTGCCCAAAGTGGTAATCCAAGCATGGGATATTGGCTTTCGACCGATGTTTCCGGCGCTCATGAGCATGGTTGCGAGCGTCGATCCTCAGAAGTTGCCAAGCATAAAAGCAGAGTGGGTAGATGCGCTCCGGATGTTTGCAAATCCTCTCACTGCTATAGGCCAAAAAAATGATAGCAGCAGTGCATTTCACTGCTATATCCTTACCAAGTGATCGATCCGTTAGCGGCCTTCCCAATTCAGCCGGCCAGTTCAGCAGTTTGGGCCATTTTGTGGGATCATACCTGCTGGTGAATGTTTGGCGCGATGAATTGTAGCTAGTCGGCGCAGCATTCTTCATTAGCTTGCGCTTTTACAGTTGCGTCAGTTTGGCATTTCGCTGCCGCAGGAATCGGTCCTCAGCACCTTCGAGCGACTACGCACCGTCCCTTATCGCGATTCCGTCGCGTTCTTCCAGGCGATGTCTGGCGGCTAGCTGCTCCATCTTTGCTTTGGCACGGCGTGCGGCGGCATGGCACGGCTTCTCGATCCATCGGTAGAACGGATAGGCGAGAGCCAGCGACAGGGCGCAAACGACGATCGGCGTCGTCACCAACCATCCAATTGCCGCGGCCGCGATGACGTGGACGAGGTAAATTGAAAAGCAGGCCTCACCGATGGTCTCCAAGACATTGATGGGGCCTCTTTCAGAGGCGTTCCTGATCTCCACCAGTATCCAGCAAGCGGCGAGCGCCGAGAACGGCACCATGGTCAGGTAAAAGCCGGCTGCGGTGTTCATCGTCGCCCAATAGAGAGCAGAAGCAGTTGCGGCAGTCGCGGCGCGCCAGCCCCAAACATTGCCTGGCAGCTTCAGACGGTGAAGATTTTCAGCAAGGTAGCAGCCGAGGAGCCATGCGGGGAGCCCGACAACCCAATTGAGTTGTGGTCCGTAGGCTTTGGCGTTTCCGAATTGGTCAGAGCCAACGCCTATCGCTACGCCATATGCGGCCACGACAGATGCCACGATGAGCAAGGGCCAACCAATCCGGCGAGAGATGGCTAGGATAAGGGGATAAAGGCAGTAGTAAATTGCCTCGCAAACGACGGACCAGAGAATATAGCCGTCGATCGGATTGTAGGCTCGCATACCCAGCGCTTGCGCCAGGATGAAGGCTGCGGCGGCTGGCGGCACTATCCGAATAAAGCGGCCGGCAAGGAATGGCCCGACCTGAAGCATGCGCGCCTGGTACGGATAGTGGATGCAGAAGCCCGAGACTACAAAGAAGGCAATTACCGCCGGATGGCCCGTGAAGAGGTATTTCGAAAGTCCGGGCATCGCCGGGCCAAGAAGGTGCGCGAATACAACAGACAGGGCGGCAACCGCTCTGACGGTATCGATACCTTCGACTTTGCCCGAATTTTGAAGTGAACGCATGCGGCCAAGTAACCTCGGCGCGAACACTTTATCAAGAGACAACTATTAGTGTACTTGCGAGTACTCTAATAAGCCGCAGACACTGAGGCAAAAACCCCATGAAATTGATCCGCAACAAGCGCCGCGGTGCTCACGTGGTCGCTGTCCATGTGGTGCGTCTACTTGGCTTGTTGGAGCTGCTGCCTTATGTCGTGCCGCACCTCGATGACTTCATCCCGAAATGGCTGTCGATCGGCATCCTTCTGATGTCCCCCATCGCGCGCGTCATCCACCAGAAGAATCTCAAAGATGAACAGGCTCAAGAAAGGTAGCGCCGCAGCCGCGATGGCCGTTGCATTTGGTCGGGTCCTTCGAAAGGCTCCCGCAGCATGCTTTATCCAGAACCCGGCCACTTAAGGTCAGCCGTGGACGATCTGCTATGGCAGCGCCCGCAATGCCTGGACAAAAGACCCGTCAATCTTCAAAATCAATCCGCACCAGCCAATTCCAAGACCAAACACCTAAGCAAATTGCGGACGCGTCCGATTTCATTGTAGGGGAAAACCGTTGAACCGGTACAGTTCCCACCCAAATGCGTCTTTCAGCAGCAAAGTCGATTCCGGCAACATTCGCGATATGGTTTTTTCCGCCAACGCAAACTTGGCGGCGCCGATGCGATCGGCCACTATATGCTGTTTCTCTGTTAACCGGATAAAGTACCGGATGTGATTGCGCTCGATAAAGGCGTCCACATCGTTTTCGGATTCAGGAAAGATATAAGGCGGCAGCAACCACCCTTTATCTCTGCCTCCCGTATAGGCGGCGGCAATTAAAGTACTACCCGTATCGAATGGTTGAAATACGATCCTCAAATCATTTGCCGCGACATAGCGATAGACGGTGTAACCTTCACGCTGGGCTCCCAGAAAATCATCGAGTTTTTGCCGGCCAATCAGGACATCCATGACGCCCTGCTCCATCCAGGAATAGGGTTGGCGTTTGGGGCGAGACATGTATTTAACGGCAGGATGACAGAACGCAACGACAGTAACGAGCGCCACCGCAAACGCGAACAAATGGCCGTTGACGGCCCTCTGTCCTTTCCGCAGACGTGCCGACTTTTCGAATAAAATTCCACCCGGCCGGGCAGCACTGCTCGCTGCAATTTTCTCGACTATCAAGCTCGCGCCGATATACGCCGTGGAGTAATACAATAGGTAAGCGGGCGTTGCCCATCGTATGTGGTTGAACATGACGGCGTACCAGATGATGAACATCGCAGCAGTCATCGCGACGAGCAGGAAAATCCTTCTAAACGACGCAATCAACGCACCGACGATAAGGATGAGAGCGACGATTGCATATTGGCGGCGATCCAGAAACCAATCATGCAGTATGAAGAAAAAGTCATGCCAGCCTTGAAGGGTTGTCAGATCGGTGACGAAAACCCGGTTTGCCGGATCGAATGCACGGCCGACTTCAATGCGATAAGCCGCCATCCACTGGTCCGAAAGTCCGGGATGCCCGAAGAAGAAAGGATAGATCGGATTCCCGAGCACAATGAGATTTTTGACGTACCAGTAGCCCGCAAGGGATAAAAACGCGGCCAGGCAAGTCAAAAAAAGCGAAAATGGCAATTTGCCGCGAAAGATCGAAGGCAAGAGCGCCAAGCCGATCAATCCAACCATCTGAAGCTCGGTATATTTGCCACCGACTGCCCCACCCAAGAGCAAAGCACAACAGACAATCTCTGAAGGCCTGCGGGTCTCAAGGTAACGCCAAAGATAAAGGACGGCGGCAACCGAAAAACAGGATCTGGGAAGGTCTGTCAGAGGAACTGCGGCGCCTGGCGTAAAAAAGGGCTGGAACGCGATCAGGAAGAAAACCAGCAATAATCCGGCCGCCCGCCAACGGTGCGCACAACTTGTGAGCAGCAGCAGGAATCCGAGGAATATCGCCACATTCATCAGACCCGCAGCGAGCCAATGGTCGACGAACAATAGTGCACAAGCAAAAAGTACATTGAAGAAAAGCGGTATGTTTCCGTAAAAATTGCTGTTCATCTGCGGCGAGACGAATCCGCCATGGGAAACGATGCTTTGGGCGAGTGGGATCTGAAAAGCCCAAACGTCAGCTGATCCTGCCGGGAAAAGCGCTGTAACCGACATTACCCCCGTCAAGGCAATAAATGCAGCTGAGGCCAAAAGCGGGAATGGATTGCCCTTGGCGGTCGCCCGCACACCCGTTACGGCCCAAATTGCGCAAATCGCCAAAGATCGCCCGCACATCATCCCGGCGCCAGATCATCAACATGGCAGCAAGGGGCAGCACGATTTCCGCGCGCAACAAATGAATTGCCCCAAGAGCAGTTGCCAAACCGCCGACGAGCGCAAGTCCCGGCAAGACGCCGCTGAGGAGCAGATCCGTCCCGTCACGAAAAGAAGGATTAATGCCGCGGTTCAACCGAAGCACAAGCGCACGATGAAGGGTCAGGCCGAATAGTAAAATCGCTGCAATGACAAGCCAGGCGGCGAGGACAGTCATGACCGGATGTTTCCCCTTGTGCGTTCCCGCTCATGGGCGGCACCGATGCAAGCTCGCGAACCATCAGATCGGAAATAAAAAACTCGTAGCAGCAAAGACCCGCCACGGAGCAGTCTCAACTCCGATCGCCAAGACCGGATAGGGATCGGTCTCCCTGCCGCCGCGGGCAACGCCCGGCATAAATGAAAATTTTTCCTCTTTGTCAATTGCCAGCGAGGATGGTTCGAAGACACGGCGTTGTGCGGGCGCTGCCGTGAAGAGCATTTCCCATAGTGCATCCTCTTCCAGACGGCTCAGGATCAATGATGCACTATCACACTCAGGAACTACACACCCCTTTTTCCGCTCGGCGGAAGACCACCACGTACCATTGAACGTAAAACTCTCGCTGCCGTCTCCACGCAGGGGCCGAGTGCCTCGCCACATTCAGAATCTGGAGCCTACCCCATGCTCGTCCATAACTGGCGCGCGGTGCTGAGGCGCGCCTGGAGCGTTCGCCTCATGGCGCTGGCGCTGCTCTTCATCCTCCTCGAGCCCGTCTCCAATGTCCTCGCGGCAACCTGGGTATCCGGCAATCTCTACATCCAGCTCGCCATGTCCACGGCATCGGGGCTCTTCGCCGCGGCGGCGATCGTCGCCCGCATCTTCGTCCAGCAGAAAATCTCAGGAGAACTGAATGGCAAACCGCCTGCAGAAAGGTAGCGCCGCGGCCGCGATGGCCGTTGCATTGGTCGGAAGCTTCGAAGGGCTCCGACAGCATGCCTATCCTGACCCGGCCACTCAAGGTCAGCCGTGGACGATCTGCTATGGCAGCACCAATGGTGTGAAGCCGGGCGATTATAAGACGGTGGGAGAGTGCAGGGCGCTGCTTTCGCTCGAACTGCAGCAGTATGCCAATGGCATAGAGCAGTGTGTCACGGCCCCGCTTCCGGATGCCCGCTTCGTGGCGCTGACCTCCTTTGCCTATAATGTCGGCGTCGGGGCGGCCTGCGGCTCGAGCGCGGTCAAGCTGATCAACCAGGGCAGGACGGCCGAGGGCTGCGAGGCTCTCCTCAAATGGAACCGCGCCGCCGGCATCACCTTTCCCGGCCTGACGCGCCGCCGGCAGAAGGAGCGCGCCTTCTGCCTGGAGGGCATCTGATGTTCGGCCTTCTCGACGCGCTGAAGATGGGCGCCGGCATCGCCGCAGGCCTCGTACTCTATCACCTCTATGCCGCGTCGATCGGCTATCCCTCGGCGGCGCGTCAGGCGCGCGCCGGTTACGTCCTCATGTCCGAAAAGACCGCGGCCGAAGCCAGGGCGGCCGAGATGGAGCGCCAGCGGAATGCGGCCGCAGGCGCCGGTGAGGAGCACCGCAGGCGCCTGGAGGCCGCCAAGGCCGCCGAGCAGGCCGCCAGAGACACATTGGAAAACGAGATCCGATCCTATGAATTCGAGCTTTCGCAAACGAACCGCGCTTGCGCTGTCACTGCTGCTGATCGTGACTGGCTGCTCCGCCACTGAGCGCCTGAACAAGGCGGCGGTCGCGAGCGGGCAGGCGGCGGCCGGCATCGTGCTGCCGCCGCTGCCCGACGATCTCAGAAAGCAGGAAGCGCATGCGCCTGTCCGCGAGGGCGAGCCGCTGATTGCGGTCCTCGCGCGCGAGCGCCAGGCGCTCGACCGCGCCAACGCCCGCCAGGAGCGTAGCGTCAAATTCTATGATGACCTCACCAGCCGATACGGAACACGCCGATGATGAATGCCATTTCGCTCGCCCTTGCCAATCCGATGCGGACCGGCGCGGGCGGCAGTGCCGGAGACCCCGACCGCTACATGTTTTTCGCCACCCGCAACCGCATGCCGTCGGGCGCGATCGTCACCGCCGCCTCCGGCACGAATTATGTCTGCACCAAGATCGTCGTCAACACGCCGCAATACAAGACGCGGACCTTCCGCTTCCATCTCTCCGGCTTCGCCTCGACCGAAGGCGGAAATTCGCCGCAGGAAACCGTCGTCACCAGCACGATCGGCACGCCAGGCAATTCCGTGATCACCGACGCCATGTTCATCCGCGTCGCCGGCGTCTTCTACCAGTGCAGCTTCGCCGGGGCGAACACGGTGACCGTCGCCGACCAGACGAACGGGGCCTGGACCGACGAGCTCACCATTCCCGATGTCGCGCCGGAAAGCGAAATCGAAATCTGGCTGTTTTATCACACCGCCGTCGGCGAGAAGATCTGGCCGGTCTACCGCATCCAGAAGCATCGCGGCGAACGCGTCTGGGGCGCCGGCGATCTCGCCACGCTTCTTGCCTTCAAGGATAGCCCGCTCGCTGACAGCACTGCCGCGCTCGATACCGGCTATGGCACACAGGCTCAGCCGCAATATTGGGGGGCCGATTTCATGGTCGCCAAGGGCGACTGGGATGGAAGGCCGGTCGCGCTGGCGTTCGTCGACAGCATCGGCGAGGCGCGACAGGAATATTCTTCCGCTGCCGATGCGCGCGGCAATCTCGGCTGGCTGCGCCGCTGGCTCGACAGGGACGGCGGCCCTGGCCGCATTCCCCATTGCCTGATCGGCATGCCCGGCGCCGGTTCCGTCCGCGAATACACCGGCAGCGGCTCTTCGATCGCCACCAGGCGCCGCGACATCATCCGAGAAATCCAACGCCTTCAACGGCAATAAATGGCCGTTCACGGTCATAACAAATCAGATGGGGCAGAACGACACGGCCTCGACCTATACGCAGTTCTTCACCACCAATTACCGCTCGCTGGTCACCCGCCTGCGCGCCGAATATGCCGGCGTCAGAATCGTCGCCTTCCCGCCGCTCGGGCGGACGACGATCACACGCAACGTCACGCTGACCTCGGTCGGCACGGTCGCCACGGCGACCATCGCAAGCGGCCTCAACGGACTGGCGACCGGCCAGACCGTCAGCATTTCGGGAGCGACGCCGACCGCTTACAATGGAAGCTATGTGATATCGGTCGTCGACGCCAACACCTTCACCTACAATTTCGCCGGCGGCACCTCGCCAGCGACCGGGACCATCACCTGCAACGATCTCGGCCTCAGGGCCGAGTATCAGGTCTATGGAACCAACAACAGCTGGCCGTCGGACGGAACGGACGCTTCGGGAAAATGGCGGCTTCGCGATGATATCCTTGCGCAGACATCGGCTTGCTGCGACGCGGCAATCGATACCTATGCAGCATGGGTCTCCCCCTCCAGAGGCGGTGTCTGGCCCGGCATGCTGGAGCTTGCGAGCACGACATTGACCGCGCAGGCCGGAACGGACGGCGTTACCACCTATAACCAGATCGTCGTCGCGGATGCGAGCATCTTCAGGCCCGAGCAGACGCTGCACATCTATTCCGGTCCGGACGGCCTGGCTCGCTTGAGCACGCAGGTCGTCGCCAGCATCGCCGGCAACCTTATCACCTATCAAGGCGTGAGCGCCGTCATTCTGCCGGCCGGCTCTGTGGTGCGTCCGGCGCCGTCCGTCGGGGAGCTTTCGCCGGTCTCCTTCATCCACCCGCAGCCGGTCATGATCGACCGGATATCGAACGGCGTTGCCCAGTCCGAGAAGCTCAAATTCAATTCCTGAGGTGGCCCCGCCATGACATCCAACGACGATATCCTGCGCGCTCTCGGGCGCGTCGAGGGAAGGCTGACCGGCATCGAGGAAAATGTCGCGCTGCTGCGCCAGGAGATGGGCGACGAAAAGGCCAATGCCCATGAGAGCCGTACGGTGATCCACAGACGGCTCGACGAACAGGCAAGGCAGATCGCCCATCTCGATACCAGGGTGGCAATCACAGGCGGCGCCGACGCGCAGATCCGCGCCGAGATCCTGACGCTCAAGGAAACCGTCGAGAAGAACCAGGAGACGGTCGGCCCGGCGCTCGAAGAGTGGAAACGGATGAAATCGATCGGCTATGGCATTTCCGGGCTGATTGCCTTCGCAGGCCTGACGACGGGCGGGGTCATTGCCTATGCGAGCGATGGGGCTGTGGCGGCGCTCAGGCATTGGTTGAAGATCAGTTGAGCGGTGCGCCACTTTGCGCTGTTTGGCGACTGACGGCGACTGCCGGCAGGTCAAACGCAGCAAACGGAGTCAGCTCGGCTGATATATTGCTCTCTCGCACGGCTTACTAAAATTAGACTTTTCTAACGAACAAAACCGCCGCCTGTTTGTTACCCTTTCAAGGAGGAAGCAGACATGAAGAGCATGAGCAATCGCCAAGTTCGTATTCCCGGGCCCCGGGAACATGATGTTGCCGAGCATTGCCGCAAGTTCGGGATTGGTCCGGCGGAGGAGAAGAAGCTGAAAAAGCTGCTCGGGTCTCATGCGCCGCTGCACGAGATTCAGGCCAACGCGCCGCCACGCCTGCCGAAATGGCGATAGCGCCGGAGCCGGAACTTCCGGCACTATCCGGCGTTTGGATCGCCGGGCCGCGCGGCTGGTCTCGTCTCCTGTACCCCTGCTACCCCGGCAGGCGCTGCGCGGTCCACTGATTCCCTGGCTACCGGCTATCGCACGCACTCAGAGCCTTCAATGGCGCAACTCGCGCGACAGCATCAGGATATAGTCGTCGGCGATGTCGGCGACCACCATGGCCGCTTCGGCCGGCGGATAGCCCCTGCCGACGGCCTCGGCAATGATCTTCATCACCTGCGGTTCAAGCGCTTCCCGACAGTCGGCCAGGCTTTTGTCGTCCGGGCATTTGGCACGAAATTCCACAATGTTATTCATGGCATACCCCTCCGTTTGATGTTGCGGCGCTCCTTGATGCATGAAGCCGGTCCCTCTCGGGAAAGGCGGGTCACCGTTCCGGGGCGCCGTGCCGGAACAAATTAGCGATCATGAAAATACGATGTCACAGGGCGGGATGTATTCAAGTTGATGCTGATATTAAGGTAAGGCAGTAGGGTTAATTCGTCCAGCGGCAGTTGACGGCCCGTCTGCGGGAATGTCATGCAATAAGGCAACGTCGTGGTTTTGTGTTGTTTCCCGGCATACAATGCAGGCGGTTTGTTTGGATTTTCGCGGGAAATGCTGCCTTTATATTGCGAGGTCCGGGCGCAGCTCTGTCCCGGAGCCGGACAGCCACGACGGGACGATCCTCGGCCTTGTGCCGAGGATCTGCGCACGTCCAATCGGGCATTTGATAATTAGCGCTTTTACGGCGGAACAATTGCGGTGGTCAGATGCTCGGCACAAGGCCGAGCATGACGGAAGAGATTTTGTCAGCAAAGTGAGCCCGCTTTCGCAAGCTTTTGCTGGATTGCTTCACGCCGCGGCAAAAGGCACGGCGACGAAGGTTTTATTCCCGTCGCGTTCGACGAGCAGCAGCACGGATTTGCGGCCGGCCTTGCCGGCTTCGGCGATTGCGGCCTTGACGTCGCGGGCATTGTGCACCGGCCGGTCGTTGACCGAGACGATGACGTCGCCCGACTGAATGCCGGCGGCAGCGGCCGATTTGTCCGGATTGACGCTGGCGACCACCGCGCCGCTGACCGAGCGCGGCAGGTTGAGCTGCTGGCGCACATCCGGCGTCAGCTCGGCAAGGCCGATGCCGAGGCTCGGCTGGCCGGAGGCCCGACCCGGCGCTTCCGGGCTTGTCGCTGCGGCCTGCTTCTGGCCGTCCGCATTGGCGCCGACGGTGACGTTGAGATCGATCGGCTTGCCGTCGCGCCAGACGCCGAGCGATTTCTGCGTGCCCGGCGAGAGATCGGCGACGAGACGCGACAGGTCCTTCGGCGTCTTGACGGTCTCGCCGCCGACCGACGTGACGATGTCGCCGGGCTTCAGGCCGGCATGGGCGGCCGGCGTATCGGCGGAGACGGCGGCCACCAGCGCGCCGCCCGTCTTGTCGAGGCCGACGGCATCGGCGACGTCTTTCGTGACCGGCTGGATCTGCACGCCGAGGTAGCCGTGATTGATCGAACCGTCCTTCTCGAGCTTGGCGACGATTTCCTTGGCCTCGTCGGAGGGAATGGCGAAGCCGACACCGACGCTGCCGCCGTTCGGCGAATAGATGGCGGTGTTGATGCCGACGACCTTGCCCTCACGATCCACCAGCGGGCCGCCCGAATTGCCGTGGTTGATCGGCGCATCGATCTGGATGAAATCGTCATATGGTCCGCTGTGCAGGTCGCGGCCGCGCGCCGAAACGATGCCCGCCGTCACCGTGGTGCCGATGCCGAAGGGATTGCCGATCGCCAGGATCTGGTCGCCGAGCTTCAGCTTGTCGGAATCGCCCCAGGCGATGGTCTGCAGCGGCTTGCCCGCCTGGATCTTCAAGACGGCGACATCGGATTTCGGATCGGTGCCGATCAGCTTGGCCGGAAGTTCCGTGCCGTCGTCGAGCGTCACCTTGATGCCGACGGCATTGTCGATGACATGGTTGTTGGTGACGATCACGCCGTCGGGACTGACGATGAAGCCGGAGCCGAGCGCCATCGCATGCTGGGAGCCGCGCTGTTGCGGCGCCGGGCGCGGCAGCGGAATGCCCTGATCCTCGAAGAACTGGCGGAACTGCTCGTCCATCGGCGATTGCTGATCGGCGCTGACATCCGTTGTCTTCATCGTCGTGGTGATGGTGACGACGGCAGGCTTGTCGGCGTCGACGACGGAGGCGAAGGAGCCGCTCGGGGCGAGAATACCGCCCGTGTCCGATGGCGCGGCAAAGGCGCTGGACGAATTGATGGCGTAGGGCAGGCAAGCCGCGCCGGCGATGATGGCGGCCCCGACAAGCGCTGCTGTGCGATGTTTGCTGAGAATATGTGACATGGTGGTGATCCCTTGCGAGAGCGTTGGCTTGTGATGGCGTCGTAGTTCCATGTCTGGGACCTGGCGTCGGATGAGGTGCGCCAATTCCTTCGCTCGCCGGCGCGGATCGTCGGGAAGCGACGATCGGGGAGGGCAAGAAGAATTCGCGCTCGGGATTAATATGATCGCGCCGAATGGCTTTACAAATTAAATATTGATCATGTTTATATTTCCGATTTGTAAGACATTACTGAAGTTTAACCTTCGTCGCCCGGTGTCGGCGCCGGCCGCCGCGCTCTCTGCCAAACTGCCGGTCGTTTCGCCTGATAAAGGCGATCCCGCTCTCTTCGGCAAGTCGGATCTGGAACCCGTTGCGGCCATAAAAGTTAGTAGACTCTAAAATATTTCTTCGTCAGGAAGTAATGACCGGGGAATCAGCCGCAGGCGCGTCTCGCCCACGGTATATGAGGGGCGATGAAGAATTCGGGTGAGCGGGGGCGGAAAGCCAAACGCGGGATGCAGGTGAAGCTGAGCGATGTGGCGAAGAAGGTGGGCGTCAGCCCGATCACCATTTCGCGTGCGTTGCGCAATCCGGAAATCGTCTCGGAGGATCTGCGCGAGGAGATTCTGCGCACGGTCGAGGAGATGGGCTATATTCCCAATCTTGCCGCCCGGGCGCTGGCCGGCCGCCACAACGGCATTATCGGCGTCATCACGCCCGCCCTGCATCAGTACGGTTTTGCCGGCCTGATGATCGGCATCGAGGATCGCTTCCGCGGCACCGAGTTCACTGTGCAATATTCCAGCACGCTGCACCATGCCGAGGGCGAGGCCGGCCTGCTGAAATCCATCCTGACCCAGAAGCCGGCCGGCGTCATCATCGCCGGCGCCGAATCCTATTGCAATCTTCTGCCGCTGATCGAGAACGCCGCCTGTCCCATCGCCCATATCACCGATCTCAGCCAGGAACCGCACAGGCTGGTCGTCGGCCTCGATCATTATGCGGCCGGCGCTGAGCCGACCCGCTTTCTGTTGTCGAGGGGCTATAGTCGGATCGCCTTCATCGGCCGCGGCGGCGACGTCCGCTCGCGCCGGCGCATTGCCGGTTATGAGGCGGTGATGCGGGAAGCCGGCCTTTTCCAAGAGGATCTCATCATCGGCGGCGATGCGCCGAGCCGTATCGGCCTCGGCAGGGAGTTGTTCTCCCGCCTGCTCGAGCGCGTGCCCGATGTCGATGCCGTTTTTGCCCAGAGCGATGAACTGGCCTTCGGCGTGCTGATCGAATGCAAGGCGCGCGGCATCCGCGTGCCGGAGGATGTCGGCATCTGCGGCTTCAACGACCTGGAATTTTCGCCCTTCATCGAGCCGTCGCTGACGACGGTGCACCTACCGCGCCAGGATATCGGCCACCGCGTCGCCGACATGCTGCTGCGCGCCATCCACGATGAGCCGCCCGGGGAAGACAGGGTCGATTGCGGCTTTTCGATAGTGCCGCGCGGTTCGACGCGGTGATCTGGCACGTGCCGGGCCTGGCCACAGTCAGGATTATTCCGTATATGGAGCGGATGGCGACCACTGTGCTGAAAAATGGATAACACGGGATTGTCTTTTGACAGGATGCGCACCTTTGTTCGGGTGGCCGAGCGCGGCAACCTGTCGATGGTCGCAAAGGAGCTCGGCTTCGGCCAGTCCACCGTGACGCGGCACCTCAATGAGCTTGAGGAGGCTGTCGGCGTGCCGCTTCTCAGCCGCACCACCCGCCGCGTCACCCTGACGGAGGAAGGCAGTCGCTATTATGCCAACTGCCTGCAGATCCTGCGCCTGGTCGAACAGGCTGCCGAGGAAGCCAGAGATGCCCGTCAGGCGCCGGCGGGCGCTGTCCGGCTTTCCTGTACGGCAGCGCTCGGTGTCATGCATGTCACGCGAATGATCTTTGACTTCCAGGACAGGCATCCCGACATCCGCATCGACCTCAACCTGACGGACGAGCGCATCGACCTGGTTCGCGAAGGCGTTGACGTGGCGCTTCGCCTTGGACCTCTCGCCGACAGCTCGATGAAACTCCACGCGGTCGGAGAGAGCCAGCGGCTGCTGGTCGGTGCTCCGGCCTATTTGTCCGCCCGGGGGCGGCCGGAGCGCCCGGCCGATCTGTCACGCTATGAAACCATCGTGATGTCCAACGTGGTTGGCAGCAATCAGCTCCTTCTTTCCTCTCCCGATGGCGCCAGCCTGGTCATCCCGGTCGGCGGCCGGCTGCGTGTCGATCACGGGCTTGCGGCGCGCGAAGCCCTTGCTGCCGGACGCGGCATCGGTCCAACACATCTCTGGCTGGTTCACGATCTGCTGGACGACGGCCGGCTGGAGGTGGTGCTTGGAGACTATCGGCCTTCGCCCGTTCCGCTGAGCTTGCTGATTGTTCCGGAGCGTTCAGCCATTGCCCGCGTTCGGCTCCTCGTCGACTTTCTTGCCGCCGAGATTGCCAAGCTGCCGGGAATCCGGCCGTCGTAAGACTTTGCTTTCAAGCATGTCGTTGCCACGCAGGCGCTGCGGCACTTGTGCGAGACAGCTTCAATCTCCGAAAGACCTCTTGTCGCCGCGCCATCCCGTCGTCCGCAGAAACTGCTCCCAGTTGAGCGTCTGGGGATTGAGCCGCCGGCTCCATTCGAGATCGTGCTCCTTGCCGAAATAGCCATATTCGACCGCATACTCGACCATCCCGAGAAGCTCTCGAACGAAAAATTCGTTGGCGGCAAATTCCGGAAAATGGCGCAGCAGCCCATCTCTGGTGAAAGCATTTCGATACTCGGCCTTGCGGCCGGTGACGCGCCGGAAGGTTTCGACCATCTCCCGCGGAGAAATGATATCGCCGACGATCGGCAGCGTTTTGCCGTTGTAGCGCTCGGGGTTCGAAAAAATCTCGAGGACAACAGGCCCGGTCGCCGTCAGCGGATCGACGAAAGGCGCCCGGAAATCTTCCGGAAGATAAATCGGCAAGAGCAGGGTGTCGCCTTCCATGCGCGGCGCATAATACTCGATAAGGTTTGTATAGAAGAATGCCAGCATGACGAAGGAATGAGAGATCGGCAGGCCGCGAATATGATCTGCAACGCGCGCTTTGTCGGTAAAATGCGGCGCATATTTCGTCCCACCGGTGATCTTGTCCACATTCTCCAGCGTGCTGAAGACAATGTGCCCGACGCCGGCCTCCACGGCCGCATCCGCCAGCTGCCGGCCGAGAGGCGCTTCGGTCGTCTCCGGCGGGGCGATCGGCGGCGTCATCAGAAACGCGCCGTCCGCGCCCTTGAATGCCGCAACGAATTCCTTCTGAAGGCCGAGTGCGAGGGGTGCGGCGACGATTTCCGCGCCGAGTTTCTCGAGACGCAAAGCTTCGGGCGAATCCCTTCTTCGAGTGAGAGCGCGGACGCGGAAACGCTGGCTTTCAAGAAGCGTCGCAACGACGCTGCGCCCCTGTTTGCTCGTTGCACCGGTGACCGCGATCAGTGGCTTGTTGTCTGTAGACATGTCTTTCATCCTTTTCCGTCACTTGCCGCCGGCCGGACGGGCCGGCGTCCTTACGAGGTGGCTCGGGCCGGTCCATTGCCGATCGCCCACCTGGCGGCAGTCTACCGAAACACGCTTTGTCGCTGTAGATAGACGGAATGGATAAGATAATGCCATTTTTCTGATAAGTGGGCTGCCGGATCGCCCACCCGGATCAGCCCGTCGAAAGCCGCCGCTCGGATCGGAGCGCAGGCAATCAAGGTATCAGCAGGATACTGCCCGCCGCGCGCCCCGATTCCATCTCTTCGTGCGCCTTGGCAACCTCGGACAAACGGTATTCGGCACCGATTTGCGAAACGATGCCTGTCTCCATCGCCCTGATCGCAGCGACTGCAGCCTCGCGATATTGTTCGACGTCGGCGCACCAGGCCATGATGCTCGGATGGCATAGCGCCTTGCCCGGGCGAAGTTCCTCGACAGCCACGGGTGGAATGGCGCCGGCCGCCTGACCGATGGTGACAGCCATGCCGAATGGGCGGACAGAGCGTATGCTTTTGAGAAGCGTCTCGCCGCCGATCCCATCATAGGCGACGTCGACGCCGAGCCCGTTCGTCAACCGCTTCACTTCAGCGACGATATCGGCGCCGCGTCCAACGATCAGATGATTGGCTCCACAAGATGCGGCGAGGGCTGCTTTTTCGGAGGAGCCGACCGTCCCGATGACCGTGGCTTGAAGCGATTTGGCCCAGCGAACCAGGATGCTGCCGAGCCCGCCCGCGGCCGCATGGATCAGAACCTGATTTCCTGCACGCACATTATAGGTCTTCTTCAACAGCATGTAGGCGGTCATGCCTTTGAGCAGCGAACTCGCGGCCGTTCTTGCCGAAATGGCGTCGGGCAGCTTGATCGCCCTTTCGGCGGCGATGTTGCGTGCGGAGCGATAGGCGCCAACCGGAGGCCCGGCATAGGCAACGCGATCACCTCTCTCGAACATCGAGACGCCGGGGCCGACGTCCTCGACGATGCCAGCCGCCTCGGCGCCAATCACCGTGGGGTAGGACGGCATCGGGTAGATACCTTTTCGGTGATAAACATCAAGGAAGTTCGTTCCGATCGCCTCATGACGGATTCGGATCTCGCCATCGCCGGGGCCCTCACACTGGTACTGCTCAATATGGAGCTGGGTGCTGTCGCCGGGGGCGTTCAGCCATATGATCTGGTCAGTCATCGCTCGTGCTCTCCTTATTTCGGACAAATTAAGCGATGGCGAAATGGGTGAAAATTCCCTATTACTGCACAATGATTGGGAGAGATTTCACAAAACTGGATTGGGACGACCTTCGGCATTTCCTGGCCCTCGCGCAATCGGGAACGTTGCTGAGCGCAGCAAAACAACTCGGCGTCGAACATGCGACCGTCAGTCGGCGCGTTTCGTCGCTTGAAGCCAGTCTCGGACGCAGACTCGTCGACCGCCGCGGACGCCGCATCATCTTGACTTCGGACGGAGAGCAGGTCGCCAGGCACGCGGCTCTCGTCGCCGTCCAGACAGCCGCAATCGAGCAGCTTGGTCGCAGCAGCGCCACGGAATTGCGCGGCCATGTCCGGATCAGCGCGCCTCCCGCACTCTCAAGCGTGCTGCTCGCAAAACCGATCGCGACCGTCAGGCGAGACCATCCCGGCGTCGAGATCACGCTTGTCGGAGAAAAGCGCCTCGCCTCGCTGAACAGGCGGGAGGCGGACGTCGCCGTGCGAATGTCGCGTCCGGAGGACGGAGATTACGCTATCGCCAAGCTCGGTGAGACAAGCTTTCATCTCTACGCATCGAAGGCCTATCTCGAAACGGTTCCACCGGCGGACTGGACCTTCATCGGTTACGACGAAACCATGAACGCCTCACCGCAACAATTGCGGCTTGTCGAACTGGCCGCCGGCCGGCCGATCACCGTGAGGTCGTCCGTTCTGGAGTTTCAGGCCGCAACTGCAAGCCTTGGTGCTGGTGTCGTCATGCTTCCCGATTTCGCCGCCCTGGAGTCGAGCGGTCTCCAGCGCATCGAGACCGAACAGCCGTTGACGAGAGAGGTCTGGCTTGTGGTCCATGCCGATATCAAAGACGTCCCCTCCGTCCGTGTCGTCGTCGATGCGCTGAAAAACGCTCTGGGCAGGTAGTCCCCGCGGTTGGATATCTCCCGAACCCGATCACTTTTCGCAAAGCCGTCGGCCGCCGGAATAGGGCTGATAGGTACAATCGGACGGGCGGAAGGATCGGTAACTGCGCGAGCAGGCGCTGATGTTGCAGGACTGCGGTGCGCCTTGACCATCGTCGACTATTTCGGTCGATCGCACGCCGTTCAGGCTTGGTGCGGTCGTCGCCTCGCGGATGAAGTCGCGCCAGATATGGGCCGGCAGGGCGCCGCCCGTCACTCCCTTCATCGGCGCGTCATCATCATTGCCGACCCAGACGCCGACGACGAGGTTGTCCGTGAAGCCGACGAACCAGGCATCACGATTGTTCTGGCTGGTGCCGGTCTTGCCGGCCGCAAAGGTGCCGGGATCTGCTCCACGTCCGGTGCCGCGCTCGACCACCAGCTGCAGCAGCCCGAGAAGATCGGACTGGTAAGGCGAAAGATCGACACTCGGCTTGGATTGCGCGCCAACGCGAAAGGCCTTGGGCTGCCCTGCCGCCTGGAAATCGATGATGCCCCAGGGCTTGACGGGGGCCTTGCCGACTTGGACGGACGCATAGGCGCTGGTGAGATTGAGCAGATTGACTTCGGAGGTACCGAGCGCCAAAGACGGCGTGTCGGCCAGTGGCGCATCGATACCGAGTTCGCGCGCCGCGGCAATCACATTGTCCAGACCGACCTCTTGGGTAAGCGCCACCGACGCGGCATTGAGCGATCGCGCAAATGCCTCAGCGAGCGTAACCCACCCACTATAGTTGCCGCCGGAATTTTCCGGCGACCAGCCGTCGATTTCGATTGGCGCGTCCAGAACCTGGTCGGACAAGGTGAGCCCAGCCTTCAATGCTGCGTAGTAGACGAATAGCTTGAAGGTGGAACCCGGCTGGCGCATCGCAGTGACGGCGCGGTTGAACTGGCTCGCCTTGTAGTCGCGCCCGCCAACCATCGCTACGACCGCGCCGTCCGGCGTCATCGCAACCAAAGCGGCCTGCGATGCCCCCACTGTTTTTCCTTCGCCGTCCAGGGACCGTTTCACGACGCGCTCGGCCATCTGTTGCAACTGCGGCACCAGCGTGGTGCGCACCGTCGTCGAACCTGGCGACGAGCCGGCGATTTCGCTCGCCTGCGGCGAAATCCAGTCGGCAAACCAGCTTCCCGAGCGCGGCGTCGGCGTCGTTGGATGCAGCTTGGCAAAGCTCCCCTTGGCCTCCGCCGCCTCCGGCGCGGTGATCTTGCCATTGGCCGTCATCGCGTCGAGAACGACCATGGTGCGCTGCCGGGCGCCTTCGAAATTATCGATGGGGTTCCATTGGCTGGGCGCCCGCAACAACCCCGCCAGCATCGCCGACTCCGGTAGGTTAAGGTCGCCGATATCCTTGTTGAAATAGATGCGCGCGGCCGCAGGCATGCCGGTAGCCCCCGCGCCAAGATAGACGCTGTTGAGATAGCGCGTCAGGATTTCCCGCTTGCCGAGCTTCCATTCCAGCCAGACGGCGATGACAACTTCCTGTATCTTTCGTTTTATCGTTCGATCGCTGTCGAGATATTGCAGCTTGATGAGTTGCTGGGTGATGGTGCTGCCACCCTCCACCACCGAGCCGGCCTCCAGGTTCCGCAGAAACGCCCTGCCGATGCCCCTGGGATCGACGCCGAAATGATCCATGAACCGGCGATCCTCGATCGACAGGACGGCGTCGATCAGATGGGGCGGAAACTGGTCGTAGCGCGCATATGGCCCTTGATAAGGTCCCTGCCTGACCAGAGGCGCGCCGTCGGCAGTTTCCAGCACCACGACCGGCTTTAACGTTCCATCCCGGATTTCGCTCCAGGGCACGTCTTTCAGTGCCCACACCAGCACGCTTCCGACGAGGAGGCAGACAAGAAGGGTCAGCCCGAGAGCGAATTTCCACCAGCCCGCCAGACGCGACCGGCGCTGGCTGCTTTGTGCCGGATTGATACGCCGAACGCGAGTTCCGCCTCCGGCTCTGGCTAGAGCAGTGGTCATCCACCTGATTGGAGCTGATGTGGCTGCCAGCCGCATCGACCGCCGCAGCTTCCGCCTCAAAACCGAAGCGGCCGTCCTGCTCTTCGCCAAGGCAGAACTTGCCTGCAAATCGTGACGTAGCGCCCGGAATAGATTGCTCGCGGCCCGTCTGGTTTGGCCGAAGGATCCGTGGGGCGGTTGCGGGTCGTTGACTTGGGCACTGTCTGGTGAATCCGAGGCAGCCGCTTGCGCCGCCAGATCTGCTGTCTGATTGCGACCCGAGATCGAGCTGCTAACGCTTTCACCTGAGGAATCGGGAGAATTGGGCATCGGTAACCGCTAAAAAGCCAACGCAGCATGACCTATATATCCGCGTGATGCGGAGTGTTCCACCTCAAAAGGCCGCAGCAGTTCCGCAACTCACTGAGCACCACCCGGGCGGTGGGCGTCGAGCCAGTTTTTCTCTCAAGGTGCGACCTGGGAAGCTACCGACATCAATTCCTGGGAATTCGGTGCCTTGAATGTCTGGAGCCCAGCCTCCAGCACCTCGGTGAAGCTCCAGCGCACGATTCCCTGCCGGTCTATGAGGAACTGACCGACAAGCTGCCCGTGGTCGGCGGTCATCATCCGCTCATCGGCTTCCGTCATTTGATATCCTTCTTTCTTGTTAAGAAATTCGCCCATTGCCACCACGCTCATGGGCTCGGGCAACTCGCCCGGAAGATCGATCCGTATCGCCATCACCGTGTCGATCCCGACCTCGCGTAAGCCGAAGGCTTGGTGCGAAGCCCGTACCGGGTCCGAAGCAGCAAGAAGATCGGGTATCGGATGGTAACGGAAATAGAGCCGCGCGCGTTCGACCGGGGTGTTTACAACAGCCAGGGATTGGACACCTTTCTCACGCAGCATCGGGTTGAGATATGCCATGGCGGCGACATGGCGCCGGCAGAACGGACAATGCAGGCCCCGAAACAAACCGATCAACAACGGGCTGCGGCCACGAAAATCGTCAAGTGCGATCTTCCCCTCGCGCGAGATTGCATCAAACACAACGTTCGGGACCGGGTCGCCCGGTTGTAGCGGGTGGTCGATATAGGGCGTGGACATGGACACCTCCTCGCTCGGGATCAGTCAAGCAAATGCGCCACGTGAAGTACTGCGAGGTCGAGATTGAGCGTTGCAGGCCTGACCTCTCGTCTTACCGCACCGCCAGGATCAAATTTAAGAATGTGCTCATATGAGCCCGCGGGCAAGCGGCAAACAGCGAATCGGAATTGAAAAAGTCCGTTTTCTGCAAACGCTGTTTTTTAGCGGCCAATCTGTGAATTATCGCACGCTGACCGGCCGCAAGCCTGTCAACGGCAGCGACCCCACCCGATTTCTCTGTAGAGTTTTAGCAACTCTGCGCATCGCGACCCCTTCGGGACGGCGAACGGTGCGACGGCCCTTACTTTACCGTGATGGCAATACCGCTGAGATCGGCGTTGACTTGCAGGCCTACCTGCTTGCCTGAGAGTTCGAGTTGGGCGCCCTTGTCATTGGTCATGACGATCACCTGGGCCCCCTTGCCGACGGCGCCGCCACCGCCCGCCGCACCGTAGACCCCCGTCACATCTCGAGCGCGGCGAATATGGCGAACGGTACCATGAAAATTGGTCTTAGAAGCCCCGAAGGCGAGGCCGCCCGAGATGCCGCCGACAGTGATGGGATAGCGGCGACCATGGAAGGTCAGCGTACCCTCGCCTCCGGAACCACCCACGAAGAAGGCAGCCTTGTAGACTGAGAAACTGATCGTACCGCTGTCGGCATGCGCGGAGCCGGCAAAGCTGATTCCCGCTGCAGCGATAACCGCAGCCGCGACTGAACGAATTGTGGACGAATTCTTCATGATGCAAGTCTCCTCAAAATCGAGGCTTACCCAGCCAGGAGGGCGTGTCAGCGTCATGCCAAAGTCACAGCTGAAACAGTCTCGCCCGTCATTAGTTCCAAGCACGCCGCCAGAATCCGGCCGGGAGAGGGCCGCCACGAAACGAGGCTGATAGCAAACATAATCTCGGTGACAGGGCAGCCGATGGCAGCCCGTCATGCACAAGGAAGGCGCAAGAAAGACAATCGCAGCGCCTTCAAAATCGATCTACCTAAGCCTAATTGCAATTCGCCTGAGTGACTGTTGGCCTTCTCAGCGGGGCTTCACGTTGGCGTGCTCGTTGGCGGCATCCGTGTCAGTGGCCGGCGTCTGGGTGTCGTGTCCGGTGAACGGACTTCCCTGGCCGGGCGCCAATGTACCGCTGTGACCGGCACTGTTGGTGGTAAAGGCGTGCGTCGTGGAAGCCGCCGTGCTGCCGGACTTCAATCCATGCTGTTCCGCCTGGAAAAGATGGTCATCCGCCTGGGCAACGCCGCAGGTGGAAATCAGCAAGAACGCCGCGGTAATCAAGTGATGGATTTTCATCGCAAGAACTCCTTCGTTTTCTGCCCTGGACGACAACACGCTAGCCACCGCCGATATTCGCCAATTCGTCATCACATCCTCGTGAGCCACCGCCTGCAGAACAGGTGTGACTATTTCTGGGAGTCAACTCTGAGAGCGGGTCTTGCGATTAATCTGGTCCCGCCTAAGTGGCTTGGAAAATGCCGGACAAGGCAATGCGCTTAAGCCCGAGGGCTTTGGCCGCTTCCGGCCGAAAGCGGGCGTGCAAAACGTCCGAGGATCGGATCGATTTCATCACTGAAGTTTGCGACAGCGCCTTTCGCGAGGAATCCGCCAGCCCTTAGCCAGCGGGTTCGGCCTCGCATAAGGGGCCAGTCTTGCTGGCCCCCTATCTCTTATCAGATATCGCTCGCAGCGCTCGACCAGAGGTCGGCCGCTTCGGCTGCCGTCATCCGCCGCACTTCGGCTTCATGGCTGCGGCTCGCGAAGAGTTCGCTCGCCATGATCTGCTCGGCAAGATCGGCCGGCAGCGAGAGGATGACGCGGGCGTCGCCGGTGTGCAGCCCGCCGAGCTCGCTACGCTTGCCGGTCACCATGCCGCCGGCGACCGTGTTGTTGGTCTCCGGATCGATCAGGATGAAGGAGCCGGACTGGCGGTTCTGCTCGTAGGGGTCGAAGATCGCCGCCTCGTCGAAGGAAAGCCGCACCTTGCCGATCGCATTCATGTAGAGCCGCTGGGCGGCGTTCCACGTGCCGGTCTTCAATTCGAGCTGGCTGAGCGGCTGAACCTGGACGCGCTGGCGGCGCGAGCCGCTCTTCAGCCAGTAGCGCTTGCCGGGCTCGATGCCCTCGGGCTGCAGCGCGACGATCTGCGCGTCGAAGGCAAGGCCGACCTGCGGCTGGGCGTCGATCGAGACGATCATGTCGCCGCGTGCCACGTCGACCTGGCGGTCGAGCACCAGCGTGATCGCGTCGCCGGCGACGGCGGCGTTGCGCACGAGATCGAAGGTGACGATCTTGGAGACATTGGCGACCATGCCCGACGGCAGGATCATGACGCTGTCGCCGGGCTTGACTGAGCCGCCGGCGACCGTGCCCTGATAGCCGCGGAAGCTTTCGCCCGGACGCGACACGCGCTGCACCGACAGGCGGAAACCGACCGTCTGCGACGAGCGCACGGTGGCAAGCTCCAGCGTCTCCACCAGCGTCGGGCCGCTGTACCAGGGCATGGCGGCCTGGCCGGAATAGACGACGTTTTCGCCCTTCAGCGCTGACATCGGAATGGCGGTGATCTGTTTGACGCCGAGCGACAGCGCGAATTCCCGGAATTCATGGCTGATCTTCTCGAAGCCGGCGCGGTCGTAGCCGGTCAGGTCGATCTTGTTGACGGCAAGCACGAACTGCTTGATCCCGAGCAGCGAAGCGATGGTCGCATGACGGCGCGTCTGTTCCAGAATGCCGAAGCGCGCGTCGACGAGCAGGATGGCGAGATCGGCGGTCGAAGCACCCGTCGCCATGTTGCGAGTATATTGCTCGTGGCCGGGCGTGTCGGCGACGATGAAGGAGCGCTTGTCGGTGGAGAAATAGCGATAGGCGACATCGATGGTGATGCCCTGTTCCCGCTCGGCCTGCAGGCCGTCGAGCAGCAGGGCGAAGTCGGGCAGGCCGAGATCGTTCTGCTTGCCGGTGGAATCGCGCTGCAGCGTGGCGGCCTGATCTTCCTTGACCGCCTTGGTGTCCCAGAGCAGGCGGCCGATCAGCGTCGACTTGCCGTCATCGACGCTGCCGCAGGTGATGAGGCGCAGCGGGCGCGAGTCGCGCTGAGCCTTCTGCGGCTCGGCCGCGGGCGGGCTGACGGCGGTTGCGGCCGAGACGGCGGTGTTGGCTGCGGTCATCTCAGAAATATCCTTCACGCTTCTTCTTTTCCATGGAGCCGGACTGGTCGCGGTCGATGGCGCGGCCCTGGCGTTCGGACACCGTTGCAATTTCGAGTTCGGCGATCACCTCTTCCAGCGTGGTCGCCTGTGAGCGGATGGCGCCGGTCAGCGGGAAGTCGCCGAGCGTGCGGAAGCGGATCATGCCTTCCTGGCGCACTTCGCCGGGCAGGAGTTCGAGGCGCGGATCCTCGGCCAGGATCATCATGCCGTCGCGCTCCACGAAAGGCCGCTTCCTAGCGTAATAGAGCGGCACGAGCGGAATGTCCTCGGCCTGGATGTAGCGCCAGATATCGACCTCCGTCCAGTTCGACAGCGGGAAGGCGCGCACGCTTTCGCCCTTGCGGATCATGCCGTTATAGACATTCCAGAGTTCCGGCCGCTGGTTGCGCGGATCCCAGCGATGGTCGGGCGTGCGGAAGGAATAGATGCGTTCCTTGGCGCGGCTTGCCTCCTCGTCGCGTCGCGCACCGCCGAAAGCGGCGTCGAACTGGCCGGCATCGAGCGCCTGGCGCAGGCCCTCGGTCTTCATGATGTCGGTGAAGGCGGCCGATCCATGGGTGAAGGGCGTGATGTTTTCGGCCGCACCGCGCGGATTGATGTGCTCGATCAGGTCGAGATCATACTTCTTCGCGGTTTCGTCGCGGAAGGCGATCATCTCGCGGAACTTCCAGCCAGTGTTGACATGCAGGAGCGGGAAGGGCACGCGGCCGGGATAGAAGGCCTTGCGCGCCAGGTGCAGCAGCACCGAGGAATCCTTTCCGATCGAATAGAGCATGACGGGACGCTCGAATTCGGCCGCGACCTCGCGGAAAATATGGATGGATTCGTTTTCCAGCGCCTTCAGATGCGGGTCGAGCGGCGCCTTGGCGCTCTGGGGATTGCTGAGTTCCGTATCCGGACGGCTATCGGGCATGTCTTACTCCAGACTGTCGATCTTTGCGGCTGCCCGCAAACAATTCCTTGATGTAGGCTTCCCCAAAGGCTGCAGCGGCCGCCGCGCCCTGATTGGGAAAGCCGTGAGGGTTGATTATTGTGCGGCGACCACCGCGGAGGCCTCTTCGGCCACGTGCAGACCGCATTCGCGCTTCTCGTCCTGCTCCCACCACCAGCGCCCGGCGCGCTCCGGCTCGCCGGGCTTGATCGCCCGGGTGCACGGCTCGCAGCCGATCGACGGATAGCCGCGCGCATGCAGCGGATTGACCGGCACGCCGTTTTCCGAAACGAAGGCCTTGATCGCCTCGATGTCCCAATCGGCGAGCGGATTGACCTTCACGAGGTGCCGCTCGGCGTCATATTCGGCAAAGGGCGTTTCGGCGCGGTTGGCCGATTGCCCGCGGCGCAGGCCGGTGATCCAGATCGTTGCACCCTCGAGAGCGCGCGCAAGCGGCTTCAGCTTGCGCACGCCGCAACAGGCATGCCGTGCCTCGACGCTTTCGTAGAACCCGTTGAGGCCGTATTTCGCTGCGTAGGCGTCGATATCGGCCTTTTCGGGAGTGAAGCGCTGGATATGGATGTCGTATTGGGCTTCGGTCTCGTCGATCAGCGCCAGCGTCTCGGCAAACAGCCGGCCGGTCTCGAGCGTCGCGATGTCGATCGGCAGGCGGTGCGTGCCGATCTCGGCGCTGATCACCTGATCTTCGATGCCGAGCGAGGTGGTGAACACCACGCGCCCGCCAAGGCCCGCCACCAGGGACAGACGTCCGGCAAGGTCGAGACCCGCCAGCTTGTCGTTCAGCGCCTTGGCTTCCGCAATCGGCCCTTCCGCAATCGTATCGATAACAGTCATGAGAATCCTGTCCTTTGTTGACCGGAGTATCGCAGTTCAGTCCCCGATCGGACAGAAAAAGGGATTTCGAAAGCTGCGGCCACAGGAGCAAATATCTCTCCGAAGCTGCCGCAATGCAAAAAAACAGCCGCCCGCGGATAAAGATCCCCGCCGCCAGCTTGTATGTCTATAAAAATAGTAGAGTTACACGCAGCCTGTCAATTCGAAATCTGAAGTGATGCCGAAAAAGGTGCGGAAGGCGGGGTTTTGGCGTAAATTGCAAGGGGTTGGCCAAGGGTGAAAAACAAGGCCAAAAATGCTTGTCCCTCAAGGCTTTCTCTAGCGCGTTCAAATTCCGTTCATGCTGGTTGTGCCATAGAGGCGAATGTACTCGTGAAGCGGCGCGGGAATACGCGCCGCCTGTGTGTTGACGGTCTGAGATGATTACGCAAAAGGCGAAATATGCGCTGCGGGCGCTCACGGCTCTGGCGGATGCCGATGCCGACGAACCGGTGATGATTTCCGATATTGCCGCGCAGCAGAAGATCCCGAAGAAGTTCCTCGAACAGATCCTGCTCGACCTGAAACATCACGGCATCGTCGTCAGCCGCCGGGGCAAGCAGGGTGGTTATCTCCTACTCAAGCCCGCCCACACCATCACCTTCGGCGAAATCCTGCGCATCATCGATGGTCCCATCGCACCGCTGCCGTGCCTGTCGATCACAGCCTATCGCAGGTGCGACGATTGCGACGGCGAACAGACCTGCGAAATCAGGCACGTCTTCGCCAAGGTGGCCGACGCCACACGCAAGGTGCTGTTCTCGACGACCATTGCCGATGCCGTCGGCCCGAGGCAAGGCGCCGAAGTCACCCGCCTGCTTGCCTGATCAGCTCTCAGCCGTTTCCCTGGCGCGCCGGGCCCGGATCGCCGCGGCGATGAAGACGCGCGACAGGCCGTGATAGAGCGGCTCGCGCGACAGAATGCGCGAGGTGATGTAGCCGATCATCGATACCGCCATGATCGGAATGACGGCCTGATGGTCGCCGGTCATTTCGAGGATGATAACAAAGGCGGTCATCGGTGCCTGCACCACGCCGGAGAAATATCCAGCCATGCCGAGAATGGCCGCAAGCGCGATACTGCTGCCCATGATCTGGCCGATCGTGCTGCCGAAGCCGGCGCCGACGGAGAGCGAGGGCGCGAAGATGCCGCCTGGAATGCCCGACATCATCGACAGAAAACCGGCAAGCAGCTTTTCGAGGAAGAACAGCAGGGGCAGGGGATTGCCCTCGACGGCGCCTTTCGCCTGGACATAACCCGTTCCGAAGGTCATGCCGCACGAAAGGATGCCGATGACCGCGACGGCGAGGCCGCACGCCGTTGCCAGCAGCATCATCCGCCGCAGCGGCTGCGGATGCGCCCATCGGCGAACGTGCTGACCGAAATGGAGCGCAAGCCCGCTGAAAGCCGCACCCAGTGCGCCGCCGCCGATGCCGCAGACGAGCACCAGTTCCCAATCGCCTACCGAGGCGGGGGCGACGGCGGTGGAGCCGAAATAATTGTAGCTGCCGGCAAGCCCGAGGGCGGCAAGGCCTGAAAGGATGACGGCCGTCAGCACCAGCCCGTTCGCACGGGACTCATAGGTCCGGCTCATTTCCTCGATGGCGAAGACGATGCCGGCGAGCGGCGTGTTGAAGGCCGCGGCGATGCCGGCCGCCGAGCCGGCGAGGATCAGGCCGCGCGCCTGCGCCATGCCGCCGAAGCTGGCGACGGCCAGCATGATCGATGCGCCCACCTGCACGGTCGGTCCCTCGCGGCCGATCGATGCGCCGCTCGCGAGCCCGAGCACGGTCAGCAGGATCTTGCCGAAGACGAGCCGCAGCGACAGCAGCCGCGAGCGGTCCTCCGGATCACGCAGATGCCGCGCGGCGATCGCTTGCGGAATGCCGCTGCCCTGCGCGTTCGGGAAGAATGTTGCGGCGAGATAGGCCGACAGTATGAAGCCGAGCGGGGTGATGACGAGCGGCAGCAGAAAGCCCCATTGCCCAGAAGCGGTCACGCCGGCAAAGCCGCGCTGCGCCAGATCCGCAAGCCTGGCGAAGCCGACGCTGATGATGCCGATCGCAAAGGCGCCGAACCAGAAGATCAGCCGCGGACGCCAGAGGGAGAAGGAGCCCCAAAGGACACGCGATCTACGGAGAAGTCTGGATTTGCGATGAAACACTGGCGGGCCGGATCCGATGCGAGATAGGAGCTCTTCCTAACCCCGTTCGAGTGAAAAGGACCACCCCTTTCTTCAAAAATGGCTTCCTTGCCGCGGCATGCGCAGCCCGCCCGTCCAACCGGACAGGGGCATCGGTTTCAGCGGTGACCGGCGCCGATGCACTCCGCTATATCATGGAGGAGCGGAGCCTTGGCCAGGCCGATCTCCCGGAAGTGGGCGCTCAGTCCGTCGTGTCTGAGATCTTGAGCGGTAAACGGCAAATCAATGTCCGACAAGCTCGCGCGCTGAGTGAGCGGTTTCTGACCCCGGCATCCGTATTTCTATCTTTCTGACGATAGATGTTCACCCCGAATATCACCGGTCGCTCACCGCCGCCCGCGGGTTGATCCACGGCTCCTGGTTGGAGCGCGCCAGCGGCTGCTTGCCGAGAATATGATCCGCCGCCTTCTCGCCGGTCATGATCGACGGGCCATTCAGGTTGCCGTAGGTGACATGCGGAAAGATCGAGCTGTCGGCGACGCGCAGGCCATCGACGCCGATCACCCGGGTCTGCGGGTCGACCACCGCCATCGGATCGTCCTTCGCCCCCATCTTGCAGGTGCCGCAGGGGTGATAGGCGCTTTCCAGATGTTCGCGCAGGAAGGCGTCGATTTGCTCGTCGCTCTGGACGCTTTCGCCCGGCTGGATCTCCGGGCCGCGATAGGCGTCGAACGCCTTCTGCCCGAAGATCTCGCGGGTCAGCCGCACGCAGTGGCGAAACTTCTCCCAGTCTTCCGGATGGCTCATATAATTGAAGCGCAGCACAGGATCGGCCTTCGGGTCGGGCGATCGCAGCGTCACGCTGCCGCGCGATTTCGACAGGTTGTAGCCAACATGCACCTGGAAGCCGTGGCTCTTGGCCGCCGCCTTGCCGTCATAGCTGATCGCCACGGGGAGGAAATGATACTGGATGTCGGGCTGCTTCAGCCCAGGTGCGGAGCGCAGGAAGGCGCAGGCTTCGAACTGGTTTGAGGCGCCGAGCCCGCCCTTCGATAAGAGCCATTGCGCGCCCGCCACCCCCTGCCAGAACCAGGGCAGCCAGGAATAGAGCGACACCGGCTTGGTGCTGACCTGCTGGAAATAGAATTCCATATGGTCCTGCAGATTGGCGCCGACACCCGGCCGGTCGGCCTTCACCGCGATGCCCATTTCCTTCAGATGCTCGCCCGGGCCGATGCCGGACAGCATCAGAAGCTTCGGCGAATTGAAGGAGGAGGCCGCGACGATCACCTCGCGGTTGGCCTTCACCACCTCTGTCCTGCCGCCGCGTTCGATCTCGACGCCAGTCGCCCGCCCGTTCTCGATGACGATCCGGCGCGCCATACCGTAGACGATCCCGACATTGTCGCGCTTCAGCGCCGGTTTCAGATAGGCATTGGCGGCAGACCAGCGGCGCCCGGCAAAGATGGTCTGCTCCATCAGCCCGAAGCCTTCCTGCTTGCTGCCGTTATAATCCTCGGTCGTCTCGAAGCCCGCCTGCTTGCCGGCCTCGACGAAGGCCCGGAACAGCGGATTGGTGAAGCCGCCGCGCTGCACGTGCAGCGGCCCGTCCGTGCCGCGCCAACCCTCTTCGCCGCCATGCGAATGTTCCATCCGCTTGAAATAGGGAAGAACGTCGGCATAGGCCCAGCCGCTGGCGCCGAGCTCTTCCCAGCGGTTGAAGTCTTCGGCATGGCCGCGCACATAGACCATGCCGTTGATCGAGGAAGAGCCACCGATCACCTTGCCGCGGGGCGCGGTGATGCGCCGGTTGTTGAGATTCGGCTCCGGCTCGGAGAGATAACCCCAATTGTAGCGCTTCATGCTCATCGGCCAGGCAAGCGCTGCCGGCATCTGGATGAACGGCCCGAAATCGCTGCCGCCCGCCTCGATGACGAGCACGCTGTTCTTGCCGTCCTCGGAGAGGCGGTAGGCAAGGGCGGAGCCGGCCGAGCCGGAGCCGATGATGACGAAATCTGCTTGCATGGTTTTTCTCTCGTGTTTTGCTTCAGCCGTCGCGCCGCGTCGCCCCCTCATCCGGCTGCCGCCACCTTCTCCCCGAGGGGAGAAGGGACGTGCCGCGGCCTCTCGACTCCCCTTCTCCCCTGGGGGAGAAGGTACCCGGAGGGCGGATGAAGGGGCTGCTTGCGCCGACTTAGTAAGGCGCCGCCACCGGCCCCAGGCCGACGTAAACCGTCTTCAGCTCGGAATAATGCTCGAGCGCCGCCAGCGAATTCTCCCGGCCGAAGCCCGATTGCTTCGAGCCGCCGAAGGGGATTTCCACCGGGCAGAGATTATAGGTGTTGATCCAGAGCGTGCCGGCCTCCAGCCGGTCGACGACGCGGTGGGCGCGGGTGAGATCGGCGGTGAAGACGCCGCCGGACAGGCCGAATTCGCTGGCATTGGCGCGTCTGATCACCTCGTCCTCATCGTCGAAATCGAGCACCGACATGACAGGCCCGAAGATCTCTTCGCGGGCGATCGTCATCTCGTCGGTGACATCGGCAAACACGGTCGGCTGCACGTAATAGCCTTCGCCCGAGACATTGTTCGGAATGCCGCCGCCGGCAATAAGCGTTGCACCCTCGGCCTTGCCCTTCTCGATATAGCCGACCACCTTCTCGCGCTGCGCCCAGGAGACCATCGGGCCGATCTGCGTCGCCTCATCAAGCGGATCGCCGATCAGCATCGCCTCGGTGCGCCCTTTCAACCGCTTCAGGAATTCGGCCTTGATCCCCTTCTGCACGAAGACGCGGGTGCCGTTCGAGCAGACCTGGCCCGTCGAATAGAAATTGCCGAGCATCGCGCCGCCGACCGCCGAATCGAGATCGGCGTCGTCGAAGACGATCAGCGGCGACTTGCCGCCGAGTTCCATCGTCACGTGCTTGAGATTGCCGGCGGCAGCCGCTGCCACCCTGCGTCCGGTCGGCACCGATCCGGTCAGTGATACCTTGGCGACATCGGGGTGGTTGACGAGCAGCGGCCCAGTGTCGCGGTCGCCTTGGATGACGTTGAAGAGCCCCTTCGGCAGCCCCGCCTCATGCAGGATCTCGGCGATCTTCAGGGCGCCGAGCGGCGTGTTCTCGGAAGGCTTGAACACCATGGCATTGCCGCAGACAAGCGCCGGGGCAGCTTTCCAGCAGGCGATCTGCTGCGGATAGTTCCAGGCGCCGATACCGACGCAGACGCCGAGTGGTACGCGCTTGGTATAGGCAAAATCCTGGCCGAGCGGGATATGGGCGCCGTTGAGGCCGGCGGGTGCGACGCCGCCGAAGAATTCGAAGGCATCCGCACCCGAGGTCGGGTCGGCCACGATCGTTTCCTGGATCGGCTTGCCGGTGTCGAGCGTCTCCAGTTCGGAAAGCTCGCGGTTGCGTTGGCGCATGATCTCGGCGGCGCGCTTGAGAATGCGCCCGCGCGCCATCGGGCTCATCGCCGCCCATTCCGGCTGGGCGCGCTTGGCCGCAGCAATCGCCTTTTCGACAATTGCGGGCGTTGCCGCATGCAGCCGGGCGATGACCTCGCCGGTGGCGGGATAGAGGCTCTCGATGACGGTGCCGTCGGTATCCTCGACATATTCGCCGTCGATGAAGTGCGAGGCTTTCGGCTGGGCTTTCATATCATTTGTCCTTGGGGTGTTCGATGTGGTCGTCCCTTCTCCCCTCGGGGAGAAGGTGGCCCGCAGGGCCGGATGAGGGGGTGGCAATCTCGGCCTTTCGGCCGTTCGCTCCTGCGTCGCTCACCCCCTCATCTGTCCTTCGGACATCTTCTCCCCGCTGGGGAGAAGGAGAGGTGGCGGCTAGAAGCGCGTTCAGATAATCCTCCGTCAGCGCGATCGAGGCATCAATGCCGATCGGCGCCGATTTCAGACTTTGCCTGATATAGAGCCCGTCGATCATCGCCGCAGCGCCCTCGGCGATGCGTTCTGCGGCGTCGGCCGGCAGCAGCGCCTTGAGATCGGCAAGCAAGTTCGAACGCAGCCGGCTGGCATAGATCACCAGAAAGCGCCGCGTCTCCTCGGAGCGCTGCGCTTCGGCATAAAAGGCAAGCCAGGCGGCAATCGTCTCCGGCGCGAACTGGTCGGCGTGGAAGCTGACACGGAGCACCGCCGAAAGCCGTTCGCGCGGTGTCTTCGCTGCCTTCAGCGCTGCCACCGTATCGCTGCGCAACTGCCTCAGCAGCGAGCGGATCGTCTCGATCAGCAATTGTTCCTTGCTGCCGAAATAATGATGGGCAAGGGCTGGCGAGACGCCGGCCTGGCGGGCGATGTCGGACATGGTGACGGCAAGCGAGCCGTGATCGCCGATGACCCGCAGCGCCGCATCGACAAGCGCCTTGCGGCGCACCGGCTCCATTCCGACTTTCGGCAAGGCCGCAACTCCCTGAAAACGGCGCCATGTTACTTCTGGCCATATTATCTCTACCCATATTATTTTTGATTGACTGATCAATCAATAAAAATCTTTCTTGCGTGCCGCCCGCGGCCGCATCTTCCCCCGGGCCATTGCTGCAACATATTCAAAGCTACGGGGAGGTGCGTTTATGGCCGATGTCTTCAACGAAACGCCGGCATCCCAGTTGCAGTCGAAATGGATCTGGTTCGTCGGCCTCGGCGTGCTGCTCTTGGTCTGCGGTCTGATCGCGCTCGGCAACCTGATGTTCGCCACTGTCGTTTCAGTCTATTACGTCGGCATGCTCATGCTGTTCGGCGGCGTGACCTATCTCGTCCATGCCTTTCAGGTCCGTGGCTGGGATCATGTGCTCTTCTGGACCCTGAGCGGCCTGCTCTATGTGTTTGCCGGCATCGCAGCCTTCGTCAATCCGATCCTGACATCGGCGGCGCTGACGCTGTTTCTATCGCTCGCCCTCGTCATCGCCGGCGTCTTCCGCACCTGGGTCGGAAGGCGCATGAAGCCGGCCAAAGGCTGGGGCTGGATCGTCGCAAGCGGCGTCATCACCGCGCTTGCCGGTTTCGTCATCGCGCTCGGCTGGCCGGTCAACAGCCTCTGGGTCCTCGGCCTTTTCCTGGCCGTCGATCTCATTGTCCAGGGCTGGACGATGATCGCCTTCGGCCTCGGCATCCGCAGCTGAAACGGTGGAAAGCCGTTTCTTTTTTGACAAGGACATGACGGGGGATTAGACTTTAGGGATTAGGGCCGATCCGGGTTATGCGGACGGTTTCCGTGCGAATGCACCACAGCACCGGCGCACTCGCCGAGATGCCGAAAATGGTCATGCGTCCCCCAAAGGCAGGGTACTGCCTGAAGAAAAAAAGGGAGGAAGTTCATGCCGATGGTCACCGTTTCCCTCTCTCCGCAACAGGCGGCGGGCATCCGTGCCGCCGTCGACACGGGTGGTTACGCCTCGAGCAGCGAGGTCGTCCGCGAGGCGCTTCGCCTCTGGGATACCGCCCGCAAGCTCGGCGAAATCAAGGCAGATCTCCTCGACGACGAGAGCGTCGCCTCCGGCGGCAGATGCGTCGCCGACATGTTTGCCGATCATGAAGCGCAGCGCCGTCGCTCCGCCTGAACAAGCGCCTGATTGTACTGGATAATTCGAATTCACGCGGAACGCGTGTCGGGGATTCGCGTCTTTCACAAAACTTTCATATTGGCGAAAGGGTTCATTGATCCTTCTGCGGCAAGTTCCTGAGCAAGAAGAACAAGTCGCAGTGGAGATCGGCCCACAATGAAGACTGCAATATCTTTGGCTGGCGCCGTCGAGCCGGGCGTGCTCCGCCGTTATGCGAGCGATCAGATGGTAACCCTTGCCAAGCTCGTCCTCGAGAACGCCTTCCAGCCGATAGTCGAAGCCGGCACCGGTACTGTCTTCGGTTACGAGTCCCTGATGCGCGGCCAGGAGCGCATCAGTTACGAAACGCCGGCCGACATTCTGGACGAGGCGCATCGGACCGGTCAGCTGCTGCAGCTCGAACAGATGGTTGCCAGCCGCGCGCTCGCCAAGTTCGCGACGCTGTCGAATTTCTCCACCGCGACGCTGTTCCTCAATCTCGATGTCCGGCTGATCCCCGATGGTGAGCGCCTAGTCGAGAGCCTGCTGCAACACCTGCGGACGGCCAATATTCCGCCGTCCTCCATCTGTTTCGAGTTCTCCGAACGTTTCGACAATACCAGCGTGCCGGAATTTGCCGCCCTGGTTTCCACGCTGCGCAAGGCCGGCTTCAAGCTGGCGATCGACGATTTCGGCGTCGGTCACGGCGAGATGAAGCTGCTTTGCGATCATGCCGTCGACTATCTGAAGATCGACCGGCATTTCGTCGCCGAGATCGACCGCAGCCCGCGCAAGCGTCATCTGCTGAAGAGCATCGTCAACATTGCCCATGTGCTCGGCACCCGCGTCATCGCCGAAGGCATCGAGACCGAGGCCGAATTCATCGCCTGCCGCGAATATGGCGTCGATCTCGTTCAGGGCTGGTTCGTCTCGCGGCCGACCACGCATATGTCGGAGCTGGCGCCATCCTTCCCGCATCTGCAGGAGCTCGGCAAGAGCAAGCGGGCGAGCCAGTCGCTCGACGAAATCCTGATCCGCAAGCAGATCGAGCTCCTGCCGACGGTCTACGAAAACGACAGCATCGACAGCGTCTTCGAACTCTTCCGCCGCAATCCGCGTCAGGCCTTCTTTCCGGTCCTCAACGCCAATGACGAGCCGCGCGGCATTATCCATGAGCATCACCTCAAGGAATATATTTATCAGCCCTTTGGCCGCGATCTCTTGAAGAACAAGATGTACGAGCGCTCCATTTCGCATTTCGTCGAGATGGCGCCGATCGTCGGCCTCGACAGCGATGCCGAGCAACTGATGGCGATCTTCGCCAATATGGAGGGCAGCAACTGCCTGATCCTGACCGACAATATGCGTTATGCCGGCGTTGTTTCCGCCGCTTCGCTGATCAAGGTCATCAACGAGAAACAGCTGAAGACCGCCCAGGACCAGAACCCTCTGACCGGCCTGCCGGGCAATCGCGCCATCCGTGATTTCATGCGCCAGTCCGGGCGCGACGGCGATGAGGTCCGCCATTTCTGCTATTGCGACTTCGACAACTTCAAGCCGTTCAACGATGCCTACGGCTTCCATCTCGGCGACCACGCGATCTCGCTGTTTGCCGCGCTGATGCGCCGCTATTTCTTCGCCGAGCGGCATTTTCTCGGGCATGTCGGCGGCGATGATTTCTTCATCGGCGTCGTCGGCTGGACGAAGGAGGAGCTGACCGAGATCCTCGACCGGCTGATCAGCGATTTCCACGACGACGTGCTCGATCTCTATTCCGACGAGCACCGCGCCGCCGGCCGCATCCTCGGCCACGACCGCACCGGCACTGAGGCCCTATTCCCGCTGATGCGCTGCTCGATCGGCGTTCTCGAACTGCCGGAAGGCCTCGTCATCGACGATATCAACCGCGTCAGCGCCGAAATCGCCGTCATCAAGTCGGCCGCCAAGGAGAGCGAGGAGGGCCTCGCCTTCCATTTCCTGGGCGAGGCGAATTGACGCCCTTGCCGCTTCCAGCCTTCCCAAGCCGGCCGGGCTGATCTATTCCGAACCTTCTGGATCAGGAGGGTCGCGCCATGTCATTGCCTCAGGAAATGCGTTTCGTCGATCTCAAGTCCTTCGGCGGGCCTGATGTGATGGTGATCGGCAAGCGTCCGCTGCCGGTGGCCGGCGAAGGCGAGGTCCTCGTGCGCGCCGAGGCGATCGGCGTCAACCGTCCCGATATCGCCCAGCGGCAGGGCAGCTATCCTCCACCCAAGGATGCGAGCCCGATTCTCGGGCTGGAGCTATCCGGTGAAATCGTCGGCATCGGGCCTGGCGTCAGCGGCTATGCGGTCGGCGACAAGGTCTGCGGCCTCGCCAATGGCGGCGCCTATGCCGAATATTGCCTGCTGCCGGCCGGTCAGATCCTGCCCTTTCCCAAGGGATACGACGCTGTAAAGGCCGCGGCGCTTCCCGAGACCTTCTTCACCGTCTGGGCAAATCTCTTCCAGATGGCCGGGCTGACCGAAGGCGAGAGCGTGCTGATCCATGGCGGCACGAGCGGTATCGGCACCACCGCCATCCAGCTCGCCCGCGCCTTCGGCGCCGAGGTCTATGCCACGGCCGGCTCGACGGAAAAATGCGAGGCCTGCGAAAAGCTCGGCGCCAAACGAGGGATCAACTATAGGAGCGAGGATTTCGCCGCGGTGATCAAGGCCGAAACCGGCCAGGGTGTCGATGTCATCCTCGACATGATCGGCGCCGCCTATTTCGAGCGCAACATCGCCTCGCTTGCCAAGGACGGCTGCCTGTCGATCATCGCCTTCCTCGGCGGGGCCGTCGCCGAAAAGGTCAATCTCTCGCCGATCATGGTCAAGCGCCTGACGGTCACTGGCTCCACCATGCGCCCGCGCACCGCCGAAGAAAAACGCGCCATCCGCGACGACCTGCTTTCCGAAGTCTGGCCGCTGCTGGAGGCCGGCACGGTCGCCCCCGTGATCCACAAGGTCTTCGCCTTCGAGAATGTCGTCGAGGCGCACCGGCTGCTGGAAGAGGGCAGCCATGTCGGCAAGGTCATGCTGCGCGTCAGCCGAGCATGATGCCGAAAAGTGTGAACGGTTTTCGGGCAACATCATGCTCTAACTCTTTTAATCTAGAACAGGATTCAGGTTTTAGGCCGACTCGGCCTAAAATCATCCTGTTCTGAGGGTCAGCGAGACGCCGACGGCGAGAATGCCCGGCAGTGCCATCAGCAGATAAAGCCAATGCGCCGCCGACAGCGCGCCCGACATGCCGCCCGAATCGACGAGGCCGGCGCCATTGGCGATGACGCCGGCGAAAGCCGCACCGAAGGCGCCGCCAAGCGAGCTCATCGTCGGGATTGCCGCCGAGGCCTTGTCTTGTTCGTTGCTGGCAACAAGCTTCAGCACCATGGCGACGAGATGCCCCCAGCCGAGACCGATACCGAAGCCCATCATCAACATGGCGGCCGCTGCCGGCAGGATGAGCGGCAAATCCCCCTGCGGATTTTCGTTGGCGAGAAACACCGCCAGCGAAGCGGTCGCCGCCGCCTCGATCAACGCGCCGGCGACGATCGCCAGATAGGCCTGTCGGCCACTCAACGAACTGCCGAGGAAGGCGGCGAAGGTCCAGCCGACGGCGACCAGCGCCACGAGATAACCGGAGATCAGCGGCGTTACCCCGTGCAGCACCTGCAGGAAATAGGGAATGAAGACGTCGCTGACGAGCACGACGGTCATGGCGAGCATTGCCAGGTAGACGCGGCAAATCGGCCGGGAAAGGCTGACGGCGCCGGACGGCAGCAGCCGGTTGCGGCTTCGGCCCTCGATGCCGAGCATGGCCGAGACCGCGATGACCGAGGCGATGATCAGCAGGGCTTTGATGGCCGTCACGTCGATCGCGCCGGCCGCACTGACCATCAGCACGGCGGTAAGCAGCAGCCCGATCTGCAGGACCGGTGTTCCCGCCTGGTCGCGCTCATCCCTGACCTCGGGCAAAAGCCGCGGCGCCAGCGCCGCCATCGCAAGGCCGAGCGGTACGAGCACGATGAAGGCGTAGCGCCAATTGCTGCCTGACGAAAAGAAGCCGCCGAGCGTCGGCCCGATGACGGTCGCCACACCCCAGATCGCCGCATACAGCGTCGAGGCTTTCGGCCATAGTGGTTCCGGGTAGACATAGCGGATGAAGGCATAGCCGAGGGCAGCCAGCGCGCCCGTCCCGAGGCCCTGGACGGCGCGGCCGATCAGCACCACCGGCATCGAAGGACCGATTGCCGCGACCATGCTGCCGACGCCGAAGACCAGCGCCGCGATCACATAGACCACGCGGAGCCCGATTCCCCGCGGGCGCATGGCGACGAAGATCGAACCGAGAATGGCGGCCGCCACGAACAGGCTCGTCACCCAGGAAATCAGGGCAAGGCCGCCGATATCGCGCACGATCGAGGGGGTGATGGTGGCGGTGATATAACTCTCGACAGCATAAAGCGTCACGCCGCCGGCAAGCATGAAGGTCGCCGGCAGGTGTGCGGGCAGGAACAGGCGGAAGACGGAACTGGCGTTCGGAATGGCAATGGTCTGGTCGATATCGGACATGGGATGCTCCCGATGTTTTTGCTGGCGGATTATTATTTTCCAAGTTATAAATTGGAAAATTGCATGTCGCTGCGATTAAAACAAGACTTCACTTGGAGAAATATGCGTCAGTCCCCGGCCAACCGAATTCTGATCCTGCTCAAGACCGAGGGCCCGCAGCTTGGCTCGGCAATCGGCGATGCGCTTGGCATTTCCGGCGAGGCCGCCCGCCAGCAGCTGGCGAAGATGGCAGAGGAGGGGCTGGTGGAGCCGGTCACCGTTGCCGCTGCCGGCAGGGGCAGGCCGCGTCAGCTCTGGCACCTGACTGCGGCCGGCAATCGCCGCTTCCCCGATGGCCATGCCGAACTGACGGCCAATCTCCTCGGCACCCTGGTCGATCAGCTTGGGGCGGGAGCGCTTGACACCGTCATCTCCGCCCGCGAGGCCGAGACGCTGAAGCGCTATCGCCACGAGCTCGAAAACGCCGGCGACCTTGCCGCGCGCGTCGAGGGCCTGGCCGCGATCCGCACCCGCGAGGGTTATATGGCCGACAGCTGGCAGGAGGCGGACGGCTCCTTCATGCTGGTTGAAAATCACTGCCCGATCTGCGCGGCTGCCACCGCCTGCGCCGGCTTCTGCCGCTCCGAACTCGAAACCTTCCGCGCCGCCCTCGGCGCAGACGTCGAGCGTAGCGAACATATCCTCACCGGCGCCCGCCGCTGCGCCTACCGCATCAGGGCGCGTTAAGGCATGGCGAGTGAACGTTGATCTTCCTGCGCCGCCTGCAATCAGGCCGGCTGCCGCGCCTGCCGCCTGCTGCTTTCCAGATGGAGCAACGCCCCAATCGCCCCCAAACCCGCGCCGGCGCCGACGAAGGCGGTGCCGGAATAATCGGTGAGCGATGTGCCGAAGGCGAAGAGCCCGGCGGCGATGCCGGTGCCGATGAAGGTGTTGAGCGAGAGCAGCGAGGTTCCGAGCCCCGGCCGGTCGGCGATCAGATCCTGCAGATAGGTGATCGGCACGCTGAGAATTGCCGCCGCGCCGCAGGCGTTGACAAGCAGCAGCGCATAGATGTGCCCGGGCGCGGAAGCAAATCCGAGCAGCAGCAGATAGGCGCAATAGATCAGCGCGCCGAAGGCGAGCACATGCGCGGTGCGGAAGCGCCGCTGCGCCATGCCCCACATCATCATGAACGGCATTTCGAGAAACGCCGTCAGCCCGGCGATGAAACCGACGTCGGCGACGTTTCCGCCCGCCGCACGGGTGATGATCAGCGGCAGAAGCATGCCGTTCAGCCGCTGCAGCGCGAAAAGCAGCGACATGATGACGACGCGGATCAGCACGTTCGGCATGAAGATCCGTTTCAGCGAAGCGAGGAAACCCACCGGATCGGGAGCAGGGCCGGTGCTGCCGTTGCCGGGGGCGAAGAAGAAATACAGGCAGAAGCAGGTGCAGCTGGCGAGTGCCGCGATCCCGTAGGCCGGCGTCATCGATGACGAATTGACGAGATAAAGGCCGATCAGCCCCGGCGCCAGCGCCCAGGAGCCGGAAAACAGCGCCCGCACCGTTGCCGTCACCGCCGCGCCCTCGCCACGCTCCATCTGGTTGGTCCTGGCGCGCAGGCTGGCGAAGAGCAGCGAATAGGTCGAGCCGCTCATCGGCACCAGCAGCAGCGTCGAAAAGATGAAGATTGCCGGGCTGTGGATGATTGCGATCGATCCGAAGCCGAGCATGCCGGCGACCGAAAGCGCCAGCACCAACGGCCGGCGCTCCTTCAGCCTGTCCGACCAGATGCCGAGCGTCAGGCTGGTCGTGACGTTGACGATCGCCGAGAAGAACACCAGCGCCGAATAGGCGCCGTTGCTTAAGTCCAGCTCGTTGATCCCGATGATCGACTGGTACGGCACGGTCGAGGCGTAGGTAAAAGCAAGCGCGACGAGCGTCACGGCGGGAATGCGGATCCTGTTGTCGCGCAGAATCAAGGAAAGAGTGGATGGCATTGGGGCGATTCCTGACGCACCATCTTTAGCCGCGTCCGATGCATCAGAAAAACGATAGTTTTCGATCTGTTCAGTCAATTCCGGTGATGATTGTCTGCGTCAGATCTGCGCTGTCAAACTGGAGAGCCAGAAATCGATTTGCCCCATGGGAAGAACGTTTCCGAGGAAACCGGTCAGAATTGACGCGATCGACATCAAAGCCAACCCCAGAAGCGCTCCGAGGATGATTCCAACGCTTGTCCTTTTGGGCCGGCGCGCCAACCAGCACGCCAGACCGAGAGAGGCGAGCGTGAAAAATACCCACAATATGGACGCTGAAATAGATAGACTTGATTGCAAGATGATACCTTCGAATGTGACTCGGTTGCAGGATAGCGTCGCTACGCGTCCGATCTCAAGGCTTGGGTTCACACCGGGCGCGGACATCAATACGGTTGGAGCCAGGCTCAAGATCTGGGATGACGGAGGTCAAGGCCGAATTGGCATGCGCAATTATCCTCCTCCGCCCGGCATTGCGGTTCTGCTCCACAAGCCGTCTCACCCTCCGTCATGCTCGGCCTTCAGCCGAGCATCCATGCTGGCCCCCGTTAGCAACGGACATGGATCGCCGGCTCAAGGCCGACGATGACGGAATGCGACGTGACGTCTTCGCCGAACATCCGCCGCCGCGTCGCGGCACCGTCAGCAGCCCTAACCCCGTTGGCTTTCGCGCCCTGACGCGTTATGCCTGCCGCATCCCGCCAGCACCAGGATGAGAGCCCATGACCAATCCCGTCGCCGTTGAAGTCACCCGTGGCCTGCTTGTGGAAAGCCGTCATCGCGGCGCGGTGGCGGTCGTCGATGGCGACGGCAGACTTGTCTTTTCGCTCGGCGACATCGACGCCGCGGTCTTCCCGCGCTCGGCCTGCAAGGCGATGCAGGCAGTGCCGCTCGTCGAGAGCGGCGCGGCCGATGCCTATGGCTTCGGCGACAAAGAACTGGCGCTCGCCTGCGCCTCGCATAATGGCGAGGAAGAACATGTGGCGCTTGCCGCCTCGATGCTGTCGCATGCCGGCCGGAATGCCGAAGCGCTGGAATGCGGCGCCCACTGGTCGATGAACCAGAAAGTCCTGATCCATCAGGCCCGCACGCTCGACGCACCGACGGCGCTGCACAACAATTGCTCGGGGAAGCACGCCGGTTTCATCTGCGCCTGCTGCCACCGCGATATCGACCCGAAGGGTTATATCGGCTACGAGCATCCGCTGCAGGTCGAGATCCGAGCAGTGATGGAAAGTCTGACCGGCGCCGTGCTCGGCGCCGAGAGCTGCGGCACCGACGGCTGCTCAATCCCGACCTATGCCGTGCCTTTGCGCAGCCTGGCCCACGGCTTTGCTAAAATGGCGACCGGCATCGGCCTGGAGCCCCTGCGCGCCAAAGCATCCCGCCGCCTGATCGAAGCCTGCATGGCCGAGCCCTTCTATGTCGCCGGCTCCGGCCGCGCCTGCACCAAACTGATGCAGATCGCTCCCGGCCGCATCTTCGTCAAGACCGGCGCCGAGGGTGTCTTCTGTGCCGCGATCCCGGAAAAGGGCATCGCCATCGCGCTGAAATGCGAGGATGGCGCCACCCGCGCCGCCGAGGCCATGGTGGCGGCCACACTCGCCCGCTTCTTCGAGACGGAAGAGACGGTGCATGCCGCTCTGATGGCCTTTGCCGCAATGCCGATGCGCAACTGGAACGGCATCCATGTCGGCGATATCAGAGCGACCTCCATCTTCTCGGCATGATGCCAAAAACTGTGTGCGTTTTCGCACGATGATTAGGCTGCAGTGATTGTGCCATTGAGATCGCGATAGGGCTTCAGCCGCTCGGCCGGCATCTCGGCCGGCACGATCAACCCGGCCACCTCGGCAACGCCGAGCACCGGGCAGGGCGAGACGAGGTCGAACTTCTCCTCCGTCAGCAGCACATGCGTTTCGGCCGCGCAGCGGGCGATATGGCGTTTGATCGCCGCTTCCTCGAAATCGCCGGTAGAAAGGCCATGCACGGGATGGGCGGCGGTGACGCCGAGGAAGAAGAGATCGGGGCGCAGCTGCGAAATCGCCGCCATCGCCGCAGCGCCCGTCGCCACCATCGAATGTTTGTAGAGCCGTCCGCCGGCCAGGATCACCTCGGCCGGATGGTGCTCGAGCTCGGCGGCGATCGTCGGACTGTGGGTCGCGACCGTCAGCGCCATGTCACGCGGCAAATGCCTGGCGATCTCCGCTGTCGTCGTGCCGCCGTCGAGGAAGATCATCTGCCCCGGCTTGATCATCGCCGCCGCCGTGGCTCCGAGCCGCGCCTTGACCTCGGACGAGACGCTACGCCGCGCGGTGAAATCGGGCAAGTCGGGCGAAAGCGGCATCGCCCCGCCATGCACCCGTTTCAAGAGCCCTTCCGCTGCCATTTCCCTGAGGTCGCGCCGAATCGTGTCTTCCGAAAGCGAAAAATCTTCGGCGACGCGCTTGGCGATCACCTGGCCGTCACGGCGCAGAATGTCGAGGATCAGAGTCTTGCGTTGCGTCGTTAGCATTGTCTTTCCGCACGAAAATTCACGAGATGGCATGATATTGCACGAAATGACTCGACATTCAAGAAATATCGTGCATTTTCGGGAAATCCCGTGCATGAGGCCGGGAGAGTGATGGAGTGGATCATGTTGATTTTGATTGCCGGGCCTTATCGGTCCGGAACGGGCGACGACCCGGAAAAAATGGCCGCCAACCTGAAGCGGCTGGAGGAACCCTCCCATAAGCTGTTTGAAGCCGGCCATGTGCCGATGATCGGCGAATGGGTGGCCCTGCCGATCTGGCACGCCGCCGGCGGCAGATCGGTCGGCGATGCGCTCTACGAGCAGATCTTCCACCCGGTCGCCGGCCGGTTGCTGCAGCTCTGCGACGGCGTGCTGCGCTTGGCCGGCGAGTCCAAGGGCGCCGACAACGACGTGCGCATCGCAAGAGAACGCGGCATCCCGGTCTGGCATCGGCTGGAGGATGTGCCGGGTTGCGGCTGAGCGGCGAGCTTGTGCCGGTGATTTGCCCCTCACCCTAGCCCTTGCCGGGGTCGAGCCGCTGGTCTCGACCCGTCCTGCGGACCCCCGTTTTGACGGGGAGAGGGGACGTGCCCTGCGAGAGGCCCGAGGGGACCGAGAGGTCGCGGCATATTCCCTTCTCCCCGTCAGAACGGGGAGAAGGTGGCGGCAGCCGGATGAGGGGCGACTCCGACGCAAGCAAACCCATCTCCCCCGTTCCGGCGCAGCCATCCCTGCGCTATATCTCGTGCCGAACGGGAGACGACAACCATGCTGACATTATATTACGCGTCCGGAACCTGCGCGCTTGCAAGCCTCATTGCCCTGGAAGAATCCGGCCTTGCCTTCGAAACGAAGAAGCTCAGCTTCGCCAATGGCGAGCAGCGTTCGCCGGACTATCTGAAGATCAATCCGAAGGGCCGGGTGCCGGCGCTCGTCACGGATCGCGGCGTGCTGACGGAAACGCCGGCGATCCTCGGCTTCATCGCTGAAAGCGCCCCGACCGCAAAGCTCGCGCCGCTCGGCGATGCCTTCGAAATGGCGCGGCTGCAATCCTTTAACAGCTATCTCTGCTCGACCGTACATGTGAACCATGCCCATCGCCGGCGCGGCTCCCGCTGGGCCGACGAGCCGGCGGCACTCGAGGCGATGAAGGCCAAGGTACCGCAGAATATGGCCGATTGCTTCACGCTGATCGAAGAGACGATGTTCAAAGGCCGGTGGGTGATGGGCGAGACCTATTCGCTCGCCGATCCCTATCTCTTCGTCATGACCGACTGGCTGCCCGCTGACGGCGTCGACCCAGCCCGTTTTGCAAAAGTCAGCGACCACCACGCCCGCATGCTGCAGCGCCCCGCCGTTCAGCGGGCGCTGGCCTTCGACCGGGGCTGAGGCGGGGTCAGCCCCATCAGCCGCCCGCACCCTGGTACTTGCGGGTGGCGTAGCGCCAGTGGGCCATGGCAATGAGCACCCAGACCGGGCCGGCGGCGAGCGTTACGGGCGCGGCCCAATCGCCGAGGATAGGGATGGTTTTGCCGAGCAGGGCGCCGACCGGGACCGAGCTGGTCAGGGCCAGGGGAACAGCGGTGATCAGCGTCAGCTGGATGCTGCCGGGAAAGATGTTGAGCGGATAACGCGTCAGCTCCCAGAAGCCGAAGAAGATCGAAAACAGGTGGTTCGACCGCACCCACATCAGTGCGGTCGCACCGATCATGGCGATCATCGCGCCGGTCAACAGCGTCGCGCTGACGATTGCGGCAAGCAGGAACGCCACGGACGCGGCAGACCAGGCGAAGTCGACCGACAGGACGGCCCAGCAGAGCAGCGGCACCGCCAGGATGATGTGGCCGGCATAGCCGATATTGAGGCCGGAGAAGACGAGATAGGCCCAGGGGCTGAACGGCTTCACCAGGAGCGTATCGTAGGTGCCGAGCCGCACCAGCTCCTCGAGGTCGCGCAATTGCACGAAGCTCATCGCTGCCCCCAGCGAATAGGCGAGCAGCTGGAAGCTGAAGAGCAGCGCCAGCTCCGGCCAGGTCCAGCCGCCGAGCGTCTGAAAGCGGGCAAGCAGGATGCCGATCGTGGCAAAGACGCTACCATAGGAGAGGATCTGCGCAAGCCGGTCGAGCCAGAAGGCGCCGCGATATTCCATTTGTGAGCGCACATGCATGCGCACCAGGAGCGGAATGACGCGGAGGTGATGGATGAACACGATCAGCCTCCCTGCACGGTGATGCGGCGCGACGCCAGGCGCCACAGCCAGAGCACGCCCAAAAGGAACAGTCCGGCCCAGCCGAGGCCGAGGCCGAGGTGTAGCCAGGTGTCGGGCACCGAAAGCCTGCCGAGATAGACGGCATTGGGATAATAGACGACCCAGGCGAAGGGCAGGTGGCGGGCGATCGTCGCTAAGGGCTCGGGGAAGAACCAGAAGGGCACCAGCAGGCCGGAGAACAGATGCAGCAGGGCGCCGAGGATCCAGTCGAGCGAGAAGCTCGTCATCAGCCAGAAGGCGATCAGCCCGAACAGCGCCGACATCAGGAAGATCAGCACGAAAGACAGCGCCCAGAAGACGGCGAACATCAGGCCATGGAACAGGCTTGCCGGCGCCAGCATGCCGTAGATCAAGGCGGTAAAGGCGACGGTCGGGATGACCTGCGTCGCCAGGCGATAGGAAAAGCTGCCGCATTCATTGGCGAAGAGATAGAGCGGATAGGAAAGCGGCTTCAGCAGCCAGACGGCGATATCGCCTGTTTTGAGCGACCGGCCGATCTCCCCGATGACCCTTTCCGGACGGGTGGCGCCCATCACAGCCCCGCCGAGCAGCGCATAGGTCACCATCTGCTGCAGCGAGACGCCGTCGACCACGGTCGCGCCGGCGCCGCCATAGACGGCGAGCCAGATGGCGACGCGGGCGACGACCTGCACCAGCTTGCCGAAAATATTGGCCCAGACCTCGTTGCGATAGGCGAGCTGCGCGTGGAAGGCGCTGCGTGTAAAGGCAAGATATGCGCTCATAGCGTGGGCGCCCGGGCCTTGCGTGTGAAGGCGAGATAGGCGCTCATGAGGCCCGGGCTCTGGCATTGCGACGCTGGTAGAAGGTGCGGATGACCTCTTCGATGTCGGGCTCGTGCAGCGCCACGTCCTTGAGGTCGCGGTCGCTGCCGACCTCCGAAAGGATTTTGACCAGCGACACGTCCTCGCGCTCGATCAGATATTCCTTGCGCAAGCCCTCGTCGTTGACGAGCGACGCGGTGCTGAGCCGCAAAGGGCCGGGGTCGCTGGCAAATTCCAGCGTCAGCCGCCGGGCCGAGCCGAGGGCGGCTCGCAGGCTGCGCAATTCGCCGTCGAAGATCAGCCTGGCGTGATCGACCATGATCAGCCGCGGGCAGATGGTCTCGATGTCCTGCAGGTCATGGGTGGTGAGGATGATGGTGACGCCGCGTTCGCGATTGATCTCGGCGAGGAAGCGCCGCACGGCATCCTTGGCGACCACGTCGAGCCCGATCGTCGGTTCGTCGAGAAAGAGGATCTTCGGATCGTGCAGCAGCGACATGACGATCTCGGCGCGCATGCGCTGGCCGAGGCTGAGCTGGCGCACCGCCCGGTCGAGGAAGGGTGAAAGATCGAGCAGCTCGCTGAAGTGACGCAGGTTGTCCGCATAGCGAGAAGCCGGGATATCATAGATGCGCTGGTGCAGGGTGAAACTGTCGATCAGCGGCAGATCCCACCACAGCTGGCTGCGCTGGCCGAAGACGACGCCGATCTCGCGCGCATTGTCCATGCGGGAGAGATGCGGCGTGCGGCCGAGCACCGAAAGCGTGCCGGCGCTCGGCACCAGAATGCCGGTCATCATCTTGATCATCGTCGATTTGCCGGCGCCGTTCGGGCCGAGATAGCCGACGGCTTCGCCGGCGGCAATATCGAAGCCGATATCGGAAACCGCCTGAACCTCGGTATATTCGCTCGTCACCAGCGTCTTGAAGGCGCCGAGCAAACCCGGAAATCTCTTGTGCTGCCGGAAGCGCTTGCTGACGCCCCGTGCTTCGATCAAAGCCGGCATATCTATTCCCTCGGATGTGAAGCGAGCCGACTCGGGCGCCGATGGGGCTTGCGAACGCAGGCTAGCGCGAAGTAGGATTCGTTCAAGCTGAAGTTGCGTTTCGGCCGTCATCTCGGCCTTATGTCGCCACCACCTCTGACCGATTTCCGCCTGCGCTACATTGAAGGCATGGGCAAAATCTATGCCTTGCTCATCATCGCTGCGGACATCGCGATCATCGCTCTTGCCGGTCGATGGAACACCTCGGATGCCGATCACTATCTGGGCTTCCACAATCTTCGTTCGCGCGGCAAGCCGCAGGCCTCTTCTCCACAGCTGCGGGTTTCAGCTTGTCGGCCGTGACGGGAACAAACCAGGCCGTCTGGATGTTTGACGCATACTCTGCTGCATCTGACGAGTTGTGCGACATGGCCAAATTTGCTCGGGGAGATCACGTCACCTGGAATTCAGAGGCCGGGCAGGTCTCCGGCCGTATCATCGCGATCCACACCCGGGATTTCGATTACAAAGGCCATCGGCGCCGGGCGACGGAGACATCGCCCCAGTACGAGATCAAAAGCGACAAGAGCGATCATATCGCTGCCCACAGGCAAGACGCATTGAAAAAGGTCGGAGGACAATAGGATGAACCCGAAAAGCACCTTGAGCATTGCCGGTCATCCGATCCATCCGATGTTGATCCCGTTCCCGGTCGCCGCCTTCGTCGGCACGCTTGTTGTCGACATCGTCTACGCCAGATCGGGCGATCCGGCCTGGGCAGTAGCGACCAACTGGATGCTCGGCGCCGGCCTTGTCATGGCGGCGCTGGCGGCAGTTGCCGGATTGACCGACTTTCTCGGCGACAGCCGCATTCGCGACCTGCGCGCCGCCTGGTTCCATATGATCGGCAATGTCGTCCTCGTCCTGATCGAGGCCGTCAACCTCTGGCGCCGATTGGCCGAAGGTGGCGACTTCATCGTGCCGACCGGATTGGTGCTGTCGTTGATCGCCACCGCCCTTCTTCTGTTCAACGGCTGGAAAGGCTGGGAAATGGTCTATCGCCACCGCGTCGGCGTCAGCGAGGATCCGGCCAATCCGACGAGATCATGAACGGCATGCATCCCCGCCGCACGACCCAATCATACACCAACGGCAACGTACAAGGATGAGGCTCTCGAGGCGCTGCGTTCGGTGATTTGCTGGCAGGCATCTGCCGTTTAACGGGCGCCGGCATAACGCAAAACCAGCAAAAGCGCGGGAGCGGTGCTCACGCGCATTTCGCCAGCGGCGGCCTGGCCTCGGCATGAAAACCGGTCTCCGCTCCCAGCGGCAGATCGGCGATTTCGCGTAGCGACATGCGCTGGACCTCGGGATGCCGCAGCGGGTCATCCTTCCAGTCCGGGTCGATCTGCGTCCCCGCGGCAGACCTCAAGAAAAACTTCAGCCATGACATGGCAAGCCTCGCATTCTCCAGCGGCGCGGAAAGGTGGTCAAACGGCGGCTGGTGCCGAACAAGCTCTCCCGCTCATCGTGCCATAGCCGGTCGAGTGGGATCCTGTATGCTTGCAATGTCTGCCTGCGCCGGTGCTTTTTCAATTGAGATTACCACGGCGACATTATAGAAAAACTATATGAAGAACCTGAATAGCGTCCATCTCAACGGCCTCAGGGCGCTGGAGGCCGTCGGTCGTCTCGGCTCATTGCAGGCGGCCGCCGACGAGCTCGGCGTCTCGGTCGGCGCCGTCAGCCAGCAGGTGATCAAGGCCGAAGCCCAACTCGGCCAGGTGATCTTCGAGCGCACCGCCCGGGGTATGATCGCCACCGAAGCCGGCCGGCCGGTGCTCGCAGCGCTCGACGAGGGCTTCGCCCGCCTTTCGGCGGCGGTTTCGATCGCAAGCCGCAAGGACGATACGATCCTGACCATCTCGGTGGCGCCGGTCTTCGCCGCCCGCTGGCTCGTCTGCCGGCTCGATCGCTTCGCCGAGCGTTACCCCGATATCAAGCTGCGGCTTGATGCAACAACCAATCTCGTCAATCCAGCGCTCGGCGACGTCGATATCGGCATCCGCGTCGGGAATGGCCGATGGCCCGACGTGAAGGCTGAACTGCTGCTGGAACAGGAGGTCTTTCCCGTCTGTTCGCCTGAGATGGCGGCGAAACTATATGAACCCGCGGATATCCTGCGATTGCCAGCGGTTATCGACGGCCGCGCCATGTTCAGCTGGGAAGTCTGGATGCGCGCGGCCGGCCTTTCGGGCGCGACGCTGTCGACCCGCCACGTCTTCAACGACGCCTCGCTCTGCCTCGATGCGGCGATCGCCGGCCAGGGCGTGATGCTCGCCTGGCAGACGCTTGCGCACTTTGCGCTGGCGGAAGGCCGGCTGGCGGCGCCCTTCGGCATTCGCGCAAAGACCGGCTTCGGCCATTATTTCATCACCGCCGAAGGCGCGCGCGAACCGAAGAAGGTCAAGAATTTCAAGGCCTGGATCCGCGAGGAGATGGCCGGAACGGTGGCGCTTTTCGAGTAGGTGTTAAACCTCGACCGGCTCCTTGCTGCGGGCCGCCTGCATCGCTTTGTAAGCCGGGCGGGACTGGCAGCGTTCGATCCAGGCCTTGATGTTCGGATGCGCGTCGAAAAGATCCGTCTCGCTCTGGGCATAGCGCAGCACCTCGGCGATGTTGAGATCGGCGACGGTGAAGCGATCGCCGACGATCCACTGCCGGCCGGAAAGATGACCTTCGAGCGCCGCAAATGGCCGGCGCAGCCCGTAGCACGCGGCGGCGATCGTCTGCTTGCCATCGTCGCTGTTCTCAAGCTCGTTATCGTAGGTCAGGACGATCCGCACCGAATGCGGCTCGACCTGCGAGGCCGCCCAGATCGTCCACATTGTCAGCAATCCGTCTTCCTCGACGGTTTGGCCGGAAAGCGGCCCGCCATGCTTGCGCGCGAGGTAGAGATTGATCGCCAGCGACTCGTGCATGACGAGGTCGCCGTCGCGAATGCTGGGGATCTGCGCCATCGGGTTGAGGGCGGTAAAATCGGGCGAATGCGTGTTGAGCGGCGCCTCTTCGGCGAGCGGGTCGGCGAGCCGCCTGGCCTGCAGCACGGGGATCGAGCGGAATTCGAGCCCGAGTTCCTCCGCCATCCAGTAGACGCGCGAAGCGCGCGATCGATAAACCCCATAGATTGTCAGCATGACGATATCCCTCGCTGTGTCGCAGAAACCGTAAACGCCGGATCACCCTCGGAAAAGTCCTCGCCGCTGATGGGACGATGAAAGCTTTTGATGCGGCCGGGGCCTTCCCGACCGGATCGAGCACAATTGGGAACAATGAGAGAGCCGGCGGGTTGGACCCTGAGATTGGCGCCGTCCAAGCGCCGAAAAGCGATGAGCCGCGTGCGCAACGCGGGCCAGGCAAAGGAGGAACTCATGACGGGCAAGAAGACGCATGAACAACAGCTTCGTGTCATCGAGAAACGCGAGAAAACCGCAAGTGCCGGCAAGGATTTCGACGCCAAGGCAGATCTGCAACGCAATGAGCAGGCGAAGGAAGCCTATCGCAAAGGCAATGATCTGAAGGCCGACCCGGACCCCCACAATGACGACAGGGCCATAATGCGCGGCCGCAATCAGGAGAGCGAGCATAAAAAGGGGGGTGGTCGTCCATGACGATGAAGGAGCCCCGAACATCAAGGAGCTCCCGATCAGAAAGGAGCCCCGATTAGAAAGGAGCCCCCTTGGAAAGGAGCCCGCTTAGAAAGGAGAATGTCATGACTTTGACATTGATCAGCAAGGCTTTTGCCCAGGATCAGCCGATCCCGAAGAAATATGCGCGCGCCGGCGAGAATCTCTTTCCGCCCCTGACCTGGAGCGGCGCGCCCGAGGAGACCAGGAGCTTTGCTCTGATGGTTGAGGATCCGGATGCTCCGCATGGCACGTTCCGCCATTGCGGCATCGCCAATATCCCGGCTGAGTGGTGCGCACTTGCCGAAAGCGTCGATACGGCGCCGGAGCAGGCGCCGCGCTTCTACAAGAACGATTTCGGCAATGCCCGTTACGATGGCCCGCAGCCGCCGGCAGGCGATCGCCCGCATCACTACATCTTCCGCCTCGCGGCCCTCGACGTGCCGAAGCTTTCTACGCCGGATGCCGCCGGTATCAGCGCGATGTGGGCGGAGGCAAAGAAACACGCATTGGCGGAAGCGACCGTCACCGGCACCTATCAGACGCACTGAGCAAAGACGGAGCCGCGTGTCAGGACACGCGGTTTCGCTCGACGGTCAGCTGCGCATAGGGCGCGTTGCCGCCCGCCATTTCGGCCGAGACTTGTCTGTCCCACTCAAAGCCGAGGACCGCCCCTTCGCCAACCTCCTGGAAGATGTTGTCGGTGATGATGGCCGTGCCGGCCCCCTCGGCGACCGAGACCGCGCATCCCACAGGAGCCTTGCGCACCACATTGCCGCTGACGACGACATTTCTGAGATAAGCCCCCCATCCGATCTGCAGGCCCCAGCGTGGCGCGCCCTCGATCACATTGCCGGACACCAGCGTATCGGCTTCCGCCGCAATGCCGATGCCGAAGCCGACCTCGTGCTTGTAGGGGCCTTTCAGCGTCAGGTTGCGCACGACATTGCCGGTGACGCTCGCGAGCCGCCCGCCCTCGTCGAAATTGGCGATCGAAATGCCGTTCGCCGCCCCGTCGATCATATTGGCGGAGACCACGGCACCCTCGAAGGCGAATTCGACATAGATCGCCGTCTCGCCTGAGCGCCGGCACTGATTGCTGCTGATCTGGATGTCCGAGGCCGAGTTAGCGCGGATCGCCGTAAAGGCGCAGTCGGAAATCTGGTTGTTCACCACCATCACCCCGTCGGCGCGAAAGACATTGATGCCGTTGCCGTTCTGGCCGGTGCCGCCGTCGTTGGCGCGGATGTTGAAAATCCGGTTGCCGGAAACGACCGTGCCGTCCTCGGCCTTCTTCCAGCGATGCACGAGGATGCCGCCATTGCCGCAATCCGAGACGGTATTTGCAACGATCGAAAGATTGGTGGAATCGACGGCGTAGAGGCCGGATTGGGCCGCGCCCGAAATGCGGCTGCGTTCGATCCGCCCGCCGCAGCGCTCCAGCTGCAGGCCGTGCTTGCGGCTGCCGCCGATCTCGCAATTGTCGATCAGCACCTCGTCGATACCGGTAAATTGCAGAAGCCCGCCGGCATAATCGCCGAGCCAGCGGTTGCCGCCGTCGATGACGAGATTGGAAAGCTCGATGCGCCCGATGTTTTCGGCCGCAAACAGATGGCCGTCGCCGGTATAGACGATCCGCGAGGCGCCGGGCACCCCTGATATGCGCGTATTGTCGGGCAGGGTGAGGTTGGAGACCTTATAGGTGCCGGGCGGCAGGAAGACCGGCACGTTCTCGGCCGCCGCCTGTTTTATCATCTGCTCCAGGTTGCGGGTCTTACGGTCGCCGCCTTGGGGAACGGCGCGATATTCCACCGCGTCGATTGCACCGCGCAGATTGGGCTGGCTGGCAGCCGTCAGGGGCGAGGCAAGCGCACGCGACGTCCCGCCCGCCAGCGCCGAGGCGGCGAGAAAGAGAAGCATGTCGCGGCGAAAGGGCAGTCCGGGCTCTCCTGTCATGACGCGCCCGTAGCAGAAAACGTGCCAGCCCGCCTGTCTTCTTTTGGCACAGGCCCTACAAATCAATCGAAAATTCTTGCTGGGACAGGGGCCGATGGCAGGATCTCGCCGCTTATATTGGTGTGTCGTTCACCCTTTCATTTAAGCAACCCGAAGGGAATGCGGACTACTTTGACGTGAAAATACATTGGGTGTTGCGGAATGGGCCTTCAGCCGCTGGAGGAGAATGGCGTCATGCAAGAAGCGAGTGCCAGGCAACGGGAATCGGTCGATTCCCTGACGGCCGAAACGCGGCGTTTCGTTGCTGCGACTGAGGCGATGATGGCGTCGACCGCTCATCACCTCTCGGAAGGCGTTGAGAACCTGCGCCTGAAAGCAATCATCCACGAACTTCCGGACTTCCTCTATGTCAAGGATCGTGACAGCCGCTTCGTTTTCGCCAATGCCGTCACCGCCAGCCACCTTGGCTTTACGCGCGCCGAAGAGATTACCGGCAAGCGCGATTTCGACCTCTTCGATTTCGAGGTGGCGCGCCGGCATTTCGATATTGAGCAGCAGATCATGGCGAGTGGTCAGGCCCGGATCGACATGGAGGAAACTGTCGTTCTTCCAGGCAGCCCCAGGCCGGTCTGCCGGCTGACCTCGAAGATACCGCTACGCAACGATCGCGGCGAGGTCGTCGGCCTGATCGGCGTTTCCCGCGATATCACCGAGCGCAAGCTGCAGGAGGATCTCCATCGCGGCCAGGCGAAACTGCTCGAGATGATCGCCCGCAACGAGCCGCTGCCGATGATCCTCGAGGCGCTGGTGCTGATGATCGAGGCGCAGCTGACCGGCATCGACGGATCGGTGCTGCTGCTCGACAGCGAGGGCACCAGGCTCTATCACGGCGCGGCGCCGAACTTGCCCGGCGGCTACAGCCGCCTGATCGACGGCGTCACGATCGGCCCCAAGGTCGGCTCCTGCGGCACCGCCGCCTGGCGCGGCCAGCCTGTCATCGTCGAGGACGTGATGAGCGACCCGCTCTGGGAGGATTTCCGGGGCCTGGTCGCCCCCTTCGGCTTCCGCTCCTGCTGGTCAACGCCGATCGCTACCTCTGAGAATAATGTGCTCGGCACCTTCGCCCTCTATTCCAGGGAGGTGCGTCGTCCGACGGAGCATGAAATGAGGCTGGTGGCGCTCGCCACCCACATCGCCGGCATCGCCATCGAACGAAAGCTCGTCGACGATCGCATGCATTTCATGGCTCATCATGATGATCTCACCGGCCTGCCGAACCGCGCCTTTCTGAAGGAAAGGCTGGCCGGCATCCTTGACCAGGCCCGGCGCAACAACCGCAAGGTCACCGTCGCCTATATCGATCTCGACAATTTCAAGGACATCAACGACGGCCGCGGCCATGCCGCCGGCGACGAGGTGCTGAAAGAGATCGCCACCCGCATGGCCAACAGCATCCGTCCCTCGGATATGGTAGTGCGGCTCGGCGGCGATGAATTCCTGGTCGTGCTGGTCCACCAGTCGAGCCACGATGCCGGCATCACCCGCCGCCTTCGCGATCTGCAGAAGGCGATCACTCGGCCGATGCGCGACGAGAGTGGTGACATCACCATCACCTCGAGCATCGGCGTCGCCGCCTTTCCCGTCGACGGCGTCACCTCGGAAGAGCTGCTTGCCAATGCCGACCGCGCCATGTACCGCGCCAAGCAATTCGGCCGCAACACGCTGCAGCATCATGATGGCGACAGCAGCGGGGTCGGCATGCCGCGCGGCGAGCAGGACGAGCTCCACCAGGCGATCACCGGCGATCAGCTGTTCCTGGAATATCAGCCGCAGGTCGATGTCGCCACCGGCCGCATCACCGGCGTCGAGGCCTTGGTCCGCTGGAACCATCCGGCCAAGGGCAGGGTGCCGCCCGTCAATTTCATTCCGCTCGCCGAAGAGACCGGCCTCATCGTTCCGCTCGGCCTCTGGGTCCTGAACGAGGCCTGCCGCCAGGCCCGCAGCTGGCAGGATATGGGCCTGACGCCGCTGACAATCGCCGTCAATGTTTCGGCCAAGCAGTTCGCCGATCCGGATTTTGCCAGCCACGTCGCCGAGGCGCTGGAGCGCAACCGCCTCCAGTCCCGCTGGCTGGAGCTGGAGGTCACCGAAAGCGTGGTGATGCAGGATGCCGAGCGTGCGCTCGCCATGATGGAGCAGCTGAGGGCGCTCGGCGTGCGCCTGTCGATCGACGATTTCGGCTCCGGCTATTCCAGCCTTGCGGCACTGAAGACCTTCCCCTTCGACAGGCTGAAGATGGACCGTTCGCTGGTCGAGGCCCTGCCGGGCGACAAGACGGCCGTCGCCATCGCCTCGGCGGTCATTTCGCTGGCGCAGACGCTGAAGCTCTCGGTGCTTGCAGAAGGCGTCGAGACCGACGCTCAGATGGCTTTCCTGCGGCAGGCCCACTGCGAGCAAGCGCAGGGCTACCGTTTCTCGAAGCCCGTTTTACCGGAGGAGGCTACTCTGTTGCTGCAGGCGCAGCTCCTCTGACTTGTTTCTTTGGCCTGCCGAGTTCGTCGACCGGCCCTCAAACCCGAATGATATTGAGACGCAGAGCGCTGACCACTGCCTGCGTTCTCGTCGTGCATCCCAGCTTCCTGACCACGCTGCCGATCTGATTGTTGACCGCGTTTTCCGACAGATCGAGCAGCTTCGCAATTTCGCTGCTCTTCCTGCCGCCGGCCGTCAGCCTCAGGCAATCCAGCTCGCTCTCAGAGAAGGCAACCGGCTTGTGTTTCTCGTTTAATGTCAGCTGGGAGAGCCGATCATAGATGTGCGTGGCGATGAACAGGATTTTCGCCATTTCCGGCATGCTGAAATTCCGAGCCCCCGAAATCGACATCGCACCGCGTCCGCCCGCGGCATCATGGACGGGAAAATAGGCCCCCTTTTCCATGCCGTACCGCTTGAACAGATCGATGACGGTGAGCTTCTTGCCTTCTCCGCGATCGATATTGATCGCCTCGACATCATAGTTGAACGGGCTTGTCGATCTCAACATCCGGCGAATGACCGGACTATCGACCATCAGGTTATGGCTGTCATAATAATCGACCATCTCCGCCGGCCAGTTGGTGATAATCTTTGTTGCGCCGATTTCAACGAGCTCGACCGCGGGCAGCATCATGATCAGGAAAGCGCTCATCCCCAGATCCTGAGTGAGGCCCTTCATATATTTGAAGACTTCGTAATGCGTATTAAAGCCTGCGGCGATTTTCTCAATTCGATTGCACTCGGCCTCGAGCTTCATGTCCTTCTCCGATCCCCGGCAGCATCCGGCGCTTGGCGGCTGATGTGTCCAGCTTGTCCGCTCGTATCGGAAGTTGATTCTACACGCTCGAAGGACAGTGAAATCTGCCTGCAGAGGAAAGACAGTAAAGCCCTCCGGCTGCCGGGCACGCGAGCATAACCGGCAATTGATGCTTAATAAAGAGTAAACCTATTGTGGCGCCTCCCGGGTAGGCTGCGGTAAAAAAAGCTATGCTGACGGCTGGAAGTCTGCGCCGGAAGATATTCTCCCGACGCGGGAGGCTCATTCAAGTGGCTGATTCTATTCGGTTATTTGTTTGCTCGGCCCAAATGGGAGGAAGCAAATGCCGCAATGACCCGGTTAAAGGAAGCTTAAAGAATTTATCGGATTTTATTTTCGGGGTGCCCGTCCAGCGCAAGCCCGCGGTGGGTGGCGGCAGTCATGCGCTCGATTTGAGCTAGGGGGAACAGCATGAAGAAGATAGGATTCGGCTTCGGTTCGGATGCCAAGGCCGTAATGGCCGCGATGAGCAGGTCGCAGGCCATTATCGAATTCGACCTTACCGGCAGGATTCTCACGGCCAATGCCAATTTCTGTGCTGCCCTTGGTTACGAATTGTCTGAGATTGTCGGCCAGCATCACCGGATGTTCGTCGAGCCGGCAGAAGCCTCGTCTGGCGATTATCGCGAGTTCTGGGCGAAACTCAATCGAGGCGAGTTCGATCAGCGCCAGTACAAACGCATCGGCAAGGGCGGCAAGGAAATCTGGATCGAAGCCTCCTACAATCCTGTCTTCAGCGGCGGGAAACCCTACAAGGTGGTGAAGTTCGCGACCGATATCACCAAGCAGAAGCTGCAGAGCGCCGAGGATGCCGGCAAGATAGGCGCACTGTCGCGCGCCCAGGCGGTTATCGAATTCACACCGAAGGGCGAGATTCTGACGGCGAACGAGAATTTCCTGTCGGCGCTCGGTTATCAGCTTGCCGAGATCCAGGGGCGCCACCATTCGATGTTTTGCGACAGCGCTTACGTTAACAGTGACGATTACAGGCGGTTCTGGACGCGCCTGTCAGGTGGCGAATTCGTGGCTGATGAGTTTCTGCGCATCGGCAAGGGCGGCAGAAAGGTCTATATCCAGGCCTCCTACAACCCGATCTTCGATATGAACGGCAAGGTGTTCAAGGTCGTCAAGTTCGCGACCGACGTTACTGCCCGCGTCAATAATGTCGATCAGTTGGCGGCATCGTTGATGGGCCTCTCTGGCGGCGATTTGACCCGGGAAGTCGCAACCCCGTTCATTCCGACCCTGGAAAAACTCCGAACCGATTTCAACGCCGCTGTCGGCAAGCTGCGCGCAGCAATGCAGGCCGTGGCCGAAAACGCAACCGGCATCGCGGCCGGAGCTCAGCAAGTTCGCTCCGCCTCGGATGATTTGTCGAAGCGCACGGAACAGCAGGCGGCCTCCGTCGAGGAAACCGCCGCCGCCCTGGAAGAGATCACCACAACGGTCTCCGATTCCAGCAACCGCGCTCAGGAGGCCGGCCAACTGGTGAGAAGGACGCGCGAGAATGCCGAGCGTTCCGGGGCGGTGGTCCGCAGCGCCGTCGAAGCCATGGGAAAGATCCAGACATCGTCGGCCGAGATCGGCAATATCATCGGCGTGATCGACGAAATCGCGTTTCAGACCAATCTGTTGGCGCTGAATGCAGGCGTCGAGGCGGCACGCGCCGGCGACGCCGGCAAGGGTTTTGCAGTGGTCGCGCAGGAAGTTCGCGAGCTTGCTCAGAGATCGGCCAAAGCGGCGAAGGAGATCAAGGAGCTCATCAGCGCCTCCAACGAGCACGTGAAGAGCGGAGTGACGCTGGTCGGCGAAACCGGCAAGGCTCTGGAAGAAATCGTCGCCCAGGTTCAGCAGGTCAACGGCAATGTCCTTGCGATCGTCGAAAGCTCCAAGGAGCAGGCGACGGGATTGAAGGAAATCAACACCGCGGTTAACACCATGGACCAAGGCACGCAGCAGAATGCGGCCATGGTGGAGGAATCGACGGCTGCCGCCCACAGCCTTGCCAAGGAGGCCGATGCACTCTTCCAGCTGCTGGGGCAGTTCAACATCGGAAGCGCGGCCTTGCGCCAATCACGCCCCGCCGCGGCTACCGCTGCTTCCAGACCCGTCCCATCGGCACCGCGGGCAATGGCCGCGAAGGTGAGCGCGGCCTTCCACGGCAATGCGGCAGTCGCCGGCGGCGATTGGGTGGAGTTCTGAGGCGCGCGAAGACTCCGCCTCATTTCATGAGCTTGCCGATCGTCTCGATCTCATTGGTCCATAGCCCTGCCGCATAATCCTGCGGCAGCCGCGCCAGTTGCGCGGCATCGTCGATGCCGGTGGAAAAATCGGCGCCGCGATAGGGGCCGAGCACGAAAACCTCAGTGCCGGCATCCTGCATCCGGTTGAGAAAACGGTCCGGCCAGCCCCAGAGCCAGGGTGCGATATTGATCGGCACCAGCATCATTCGGTGTTTGCAGGCCTCAGGCAGGAGGCCGGTCCAGCCATAGCCGATATAGCTGAACAGGCAGCCCTTCAGGCTCTTGCGCGAGGCGGTTTTGATATCGGGTGTCAGCCGGCCGAGCACGTCGATCGGCTCGTCGCCGCCATAGACGATGACGCCGGCCCGCCGTGCGGCCGGAAGCCCGTTCAGCACGGCGGCGAGCTTTTCCCCCTCGGACGGATCGCGGCTCTTGATGTTGATGAGGAAGCGCCGATCCGGAAAGGTCGAAAGCACTTGCGCCAGCGTCGGCATCATGCCGACGCCCCGGCCGCGAAAGGGAAAGGTCTTGCCGCCATCGGCGGTATAGCCGTAGCCGATGTCGAGCCTCCTCATCTCAGCCATCGAATGCTCCCGCGTCACGCCGTGTCCGTCGGTGCGGCAGTCGAGCGTCCAGTCGTGAAAGACGGCGAATTCGCCATCCGTCGTCGGATGCACGTCGATCTCGACGATATCGGCGCCGGCGGCAAAGCCCGCCCGCATCGAGGCAATAGTGTTTTCCAGATAGTCGTGTTTCGGCGGCAGCATGCGGCTTGCCGTGCATGTGTCGTTCTTCAGATCGGTCTCGTCGAAGCGCTGGGCGATGCCGCGATGGGCGAGCAGCACCGGCTTTCCCGGCCGATGCTCGGCAATGAGGCTGGTATTGTTGAGATAGATGCCGGCGGCTGCGAGCGCGATCGCCGCCGCGCAATAGAAAAGCTTCCTGCCCATCTCTCTGCTCCTCCTGATTGCATCGAAGGAGGCAACAGCTAGAAAGCGATTCTGGTTGTTCTTGGACTGTTTTCCGGCTTTTCTATGCGCGGGGTTATTCGCTGGAAAGGATTGGCATCGCGATGGAACGACAGGACGACGAACTCATCCATTTCGAAGCGCAGGGGGCCGCGCCGTTGCCGCCGGCTTCTGTCGAAGGCCATGTCGGGCGGGCCGGCGCCCGCATCTGGTATGCGAGCTACGGGACGGGCCCTGCCGTCATTCTGCTGCATGGCGGTCTCGGCCATAGCGGCAACTGGGGCTACCAGGTCCCGGCGCTGCTCGGCCGCGGCCGCCGCGTCGTACTGATCGACAGCCGCGGCCATGGCCGAAGCACTCGCGATGACCGTCCCTACACCTATGAGCTGATGGCTGCCGACGTGCTGGCGGTGATGGACGAACTGCGGCTGGAAACGGCGGCGTTCGTCGGCTGGAGCGACGGCGCCTGCATCGCGCTGATCCTCGCCATGACGGCGCCGTCGCGTGTCGAGGGCGTCTTCTTCTTCGCCTGCAACATGGATCCGAGCGGCACGCTTGAATTCGTTCCGACCCCGATCATCGACCGATGTTTCGCTCGCCACGCCAAGGATTATGCGGCATTGTCCACCACCCCGGACGATTTCAATTCGTTCGTCGAGGCGGTCGGCCTGATGATGCGCACCGAGCCGAATTATGGGGCGGAGGACCTCGGCCGCATCGGCGTTCCGGTCGCGATCGTGCTCGGTCAACACGACGAATTCATCAAAGCCGAACATGCCGAATATCTTGCCGGCAGCATCCCGGACGCTCAGATGATCTACCTGCCCGGCGTCAGCCATTTCGCGCCGCTGCAGCGGCCCGCGCAGTTCAACGCCGCAATCATATCGTTCCTCGACGGGATCAGGTGATGACGATCGCTTCCTCTGGCCTCGCGCCCATTTCCCGCTATCTCTCGGTCTATGAGAGCTGATGCGCTGCTTTATCCTACCCCGGAAGGGCTCTATTGCCCGGAAGGCGGCTTTTATGTCGATCCGGTGCGGCCTGTCGAACGGGCGCTCGTCACCCATGGACATTCCGATCACGCAAGACCGGGTCATGTGAACGTGCTTGCCACCCGCCAGACGCTCGACATCATGCGCCTGCGTTACGGCGAGGGCTTCTGCGCCAGCGAGCAGGTTGCCGATTTCGGCGAGGAGCTGCTCATCAATGGCGTCAAGGTGAGTTTTCACCCCGCCGGCCATGTGCTCGGCTCGGCCCAGATCGCCATCGAGAAGAACGGCACCCGCATCGTTATCTCCGGCGATTACAAGCGCCGCCCCGACCCGACCTGCGCACCCTATGTGCCGGTCGCCTGCGATGTCTTCATCACCGAGGCGACCTTCGGCCTGCCGGTCTTCCATCATCCAGATCCGATCGACGAGACCGGCAAGCTGCTGGCCTCGCTCCGGCAATTTCCCGAACGCACTCATCTGGTTGGCGCCTATGCGCTCGGCAAGGCTCAGCGCGTCATCCGACTGCTGCGCGATGCCGGTTATGCCGAGCCGATCTATATCCACGGCGCCATGGAAAAGCTCTGCGACTATTATGTCGGCCAAGGCATCGATCTCGGCGAGTTGCTGCCCGCAACGATCGAAAGCCGCGACAAATCCACCTTCCGGGGCGCCGTCGTCATCGGCCCGTCCTCGGCCTTTGCCGACCGCTGGGCCCGGCGCTTCAACGAGCCGCTGCCGGCCTTCGCCTCCGGCTGGATGATGGTGCGCCAGCGCGCCAAACAGCTCGGCGTCGAACTGCCACTCGTCATCTCCGACCATTGCGACTGGCCGGAACTAACCGAAACGATCCGCGAACTGCGCCCGGCCGAGGTCTGGGTGACCCATGGCCGCGAGGAGGCGCTGGTGCGCTGGTGCCAGCTGCAGGGCATCAAGGCGAAACCGTTGCATCTGGTGGGCTATGAGGATGAGGCGGATTGAGATGAGCTATGTGCTGGATCAAAACCCCTCCCCAACCCCTCCCCACAAGGGGGAGGGGCTTAACGCGTCGCACCGTCCCACCGCAAAATCTCTGCTGCGAACGCTGAGGTCGAAAGAGGGCAGGGCAGCGCCACGAGTTAGTCCCTCCCCCTTGTGGGGAGGGGTTGAGGAGGGGTCATCTTCCCTGGATCGGAGGCCCACATGAAAGCCTTCGCCGACCTCCTCGACCGCCTGGTCCTGACCCCCAGCCGCAACGGCAAACTCAAGCTGCTGACCGATTATTTCCGCGACACGCCCGACCCGGACCGCGGTTACGGCCTTGCCGCCATCGCCGGCACGCTTGACGTGCGCAATGTCAAGCCCGCCATGCTGCGCGACCTGGCGCTGGAGCGTATAGACGAGGTGCTGTTCCATTATTCCTACGATTATGTCGGCGATCTCGCCGAAACCATTTCGCTTGTCTGGGACAATGAGCGGGATATCGACCGCTCGGCCCTGGCTCAGCCGCGCCTGGGTGAGGTCGTCACCCGCATGAACGGGCTCGGCCGTACCGAAGTGCGCGGCTATGTCCGCGATCTGCTCGACCGGCTGGATTCCTCAGGCCGTTTCGCCTTTATCAAGCTTGCAACCGGCGCGCTGCGCATCGGCGTTTCCGCCCGTCTTGCCAAGCAGGCGCTCGCCGATCTCGGCGGCAAGGATGTCACCGAGATCGAGACCCTCTGGCACGGCCTGCAGCCGCCTTACGAGGCGCTGTTCCAGTGGCTGGCGGGCGACGGCGACAAACCGGCGCTGACGACACCGGCGATCTTCCATTCCGTCATGCTCGCCAATGCGGTGGAGGAGGGGGATCTGGCAGGTCTCGACCCGGCCGACTACGCCGCCGAATGGAAATGGGACGGCATCCGCGTCCAGCTGTCGCGCTCCGGCGACAGGCGCAAGATCTATTCGCGCTCCGGCGACGACATATCGGGCGCCTTTCCCGATATTCTCGAGGCGATCAATTTTTCCGGCGTCGTCGACGGTGAGTTGCTGGTCGGCGGCACTGCCCGCTCCAACAGCCCGACCCGCACCTTCTCCGACCTGCAGCAGCGCCTGAACCGCAAGACGGTGACGGCGAAGATGCTCGACGACTACCCCGCCTTCATCCGCGCCTATGACATGCTTTTTGACGGCGAGGAGGATATTCGCGGCCGCACCTACGTCGAGCGCCGCGGGCGTCTTTCCGAGATCATCGACCGCGCCCCCCATGACCGGTTCGACCTCTCGCCGCTCGTGCCTTTCTCCTCATGGGAGGAGCTCGACGCTCTGCGTGCCGCCCCGCCCGATCCGGTCATCGAGGGCGTGATGATCAAGCGGCGCGACAGCATTTACCAGGCCGGTCGGATGAAAGGCCCCTGGTTCAAGTGGAAGCGCAACCCCTATAATGTCGATGCGGTGCTGATGTATGCCCAGCGCGGCCACGGCAAGCGCTCCAGCTATTATTCCGATTTCACCTTCGGCGTCTGGGCCGATGACGAGGACGGCGAACAGTTGGTACCGGTGGGAAAGGCCTATTTCGGTTTCACCGATGCCGAACTCGAGCTGCTCGACAAGTTCGTGCGCAACAACACCACCGAGCGTTTCGGCCCGGTGCGCGCCGTGCGCGCCGACAGGGATTTCGGCTTCGTCGTCGAGGTGGCCTTCGAGGGCATAAACCGCTCGACGCGGCACAAATCGGGGGTCGCCATGCGCTTCCCCCGCATCGCCCGCCTTCGCCCCGACAAGCCACCTTACGAGGCCGACCGCCTGCGCACGCTGGTCGCCATGATCGATGCAAAGCCCGGCTGACCGAAGGCATGTTCCAACGCTTGCAGCGGCTTGGGAAAGTCATCGGCCGGCCCACTACTCATCCCAGGGGACGATTTGAAGATCCGGCCACAGTTTGCGCCAGCGCGCGATCTTCCTTTCGTATGTCTCCCGGCCAATCTGTTTCTTGTTGGCGCGGACGAGCGGCGCCAATAGATCGGACAAGCCGTAGGGCGCGTATAGATCCAGCCTGTTGTCCACCGGCCGAATGCCGACGGCAGCGGCCGTCGTCGGGAAGGTGGTGATCGCATCGTCCGTGGATGTGTAGGGCGCGATCGAATGTCCGAATTTTTGCCCATACCAAAGATGAACTCTGGCCTGGTTCTTCACATCGATCCAGACAGGCAGATCGGAGAATAAGCTCCGGATACGGACCGAGTGGTCTGCTTCCGCGCTTTCGGACAGGTCATTGTCGTCGAAATAGAAAGATCGATGTCGTTGATGCCGTGATCATGGGCGAAGTCGAAGGCGTGGTTCCAGACTGTTTGAGCGATCGCGCCGGCGACAAGGCGCCCATCCGGCAAGCCGATTTCGTCCCAGTGTCCGAGCACTGTCGAGAGCAGCGGACTCTGCGAAATGATGGCCTGCAGTTCCATCTGCGGCTTCGGCATTGATTCCCTATTTCGCTTGCGACCGGACTTCGGGTGCAGACTGCTGCGATAAGCCTTGCGTTGCAACCTGTGCAACAATGACGCAGGGCAATATTTTCAACATCATTTGTATTGGCGGCGCCGATTTTCCGATGCAAATCTGGCGTGCCGGGGAAATGATTTAGGTGCTGCGTCATGAGCTCGCATGAACAAAATTCTTTTCTCCGCCAACGCCGCGCCGTCCTGGCGGGGCTCGCCGGCGCACTCGTCCTGCCGCGCATGGCGGCCGCCTTCGATGTCCCGGACGAGCCGCGCCTTGCCAAGCACGACTATGCCGCGGTCCGCCGCCGGTTCCGCACGAAACTCCTGCAGAAGGGGCCGGCGCCGGACAAATACGAACCGCTGACCGCGCCTGCCGACGCCGAGAAGATCTTCTACCGCTCCGGCTATGGCGGCGAACTGGAATTGGCGGCCTGGGTCTCCAGATACAAGCGCGAGCGTACCGCCAGGCCGGCCGTGCTCTTCCTGCACGGCGGCAATGCCATGGGTGTCGGCCACTGGCAGCTGATGAAGCCCTATATGGATGCGGGTTATGTTGTGATGATGCCGTCGCTGCGCGGCGAGAACGGCCAGAGGGGCAATTTCTCCGGCTTCTACGATGAGGTCGACGATGTGCTTGCCGCCACCGAGCGCCTGGCGCATCTGCCGGGCGTCGATCCCGGCCGCCTGTTCATCGCCGGCCACAGCATCGGCGGCACTCTGACCATGCTGGCGGCGATGAGCACCCAAAAATTCCGTGCCGCCGCGCCGATATCGGGCAATCCCAACGCCTTCCGCTTCTTCAGCCGCTATCCCCAGGACATCCGTTTCGACGACAGCAATGCGCATGAATTCGAGGTGCGTTCGGCGCTCTGTTACGCCCACAGCTTCAAATGCCCCATCCGGGTGGTTCACGGCACGGAAGAGTCGCATTTCAACGACCGCGCCGATCTGCTCGCCCGCCGCGCCCGCGCCGCGGGCATCCATATTGAAACCGACACCGTCGCCGGCAACCACACTTCGGCGCTGCCGGCCGAGATCGAACAGAGCATCCGCTTCTTCCACGGGGTGGCGGCGTAAGCTCTGCCGATGCCGGCAAGGCTGGCGGAGCATGATGGACGGTTGATTTCGCATGAGCGCGCCGTCCCCGATCCTGGTAGCGGGTTGATCATTCACTCGTCTTGGTCTTTTTCGCTCCAACGCCAGCCTCGCGCCAGCCGCGGGTGCCATCTTGACGGCAGATATCGCTGTCTTGCCGATCGTTGATAGGGTGGTCCCATGAATTTTCTGCGCCGGGTTTTCCCGATTGCCGGGCTTATGATTGCTGTCGCGCCGCTCAGTGGCTGCAACATCCTGATCCCCGATGTCGCCGCAGATTCGCCCGCCCGCTTCGTCCAGGAAACCTCGCCGGTCTTCTACCAGCCGCCGGGCGTCGATCCGCGCCGGGTGCGGCCGATCCCCGATCAGCCGGTGCCGCAGACGCGCGAACTCTACAAGACCCAGTTCCACCAGACCTACGGCCTGCCGGTCACGAACCCGCTGCATATGGCGATGTATGGCGAGCTGCGCGACGAGGATTTTACCCTGCCGGCGATTCCTGTCAGCCGCGTTCAGCCACAATTCCTGCGTCAGGAGGTCGACTACCAGACGACCGAACGCCCCGGCACCGTCGTCGTCGATACCAAGGCGCGTTTCCTCTATTTCGTCGAGGCGAACGGCAAGGCGATGCGCTACGGCGTCGGCCTCGGCCGCGACGGTTACGCCTGGTCGGGCCGCGGCGTCATCCAGTGGAAGCAGAAGTGGCCGCGCTGGACACCGCCGGTCGAAATGGTCTCGCGTCAGCCGGAAGTTCGCGTCTTTTCGGCGGAAAACGGCGGCATGAATCCCGGACTTCAGAACCCGCTCGGTGCGCGCGCCATGTATATCTTCAGGGACGGCCAGGATACGCTCTATCGCATCCACGGCACGCCCGACTGGCAGTCGATCGGCAAGGCGACGTCGTCGGGCTGCGTGCGCATGCTGAACCAGGATGTCGTCGATCTCTACGACCGGCTTCCCCCCAAGGCTGAGATCGTTGTGATGTAGCGCTGCAACAGCGCTCTTCATATCGTCGGCTCCATCAGGAACACGTCTGCGTGAAGCTATGGTTTATTTGGCGCAAGCCGATAGATTTCCTCATGTCGCCACCCCGGCGTCACGCATCAAAGGAAATCAGTCCCGCGTCATGAGCTTCGATAGACATCTTTCCCGCCGCAGCTTTCTTTCCTTTTCGGCACTGACCGCAGCCTCGGCGCTCACCGGCTGCGCCTCCACGGTCAACACGGTCACCTCGGGCGACACGTCGATCATCTACCGTTCGCCGGGCCGCCTGTTCCAGTCGCCGGCAGCCTCGAGCGTGCCGAGCGGGCCTGAGCTTGCCGTCATGTACGGCCCGATTGAGGACGGCGGCTTCCTCATTCCCGCCGTTCCCTATGAACAGATTGATCCGCGCTACTATCGCCAGCGTGTCCTCGACCCCACCGGCCAACCGCCCGGCACCATCGTCGTCGATACGCCGTCGCGCTTCCTCTATCTCGTCCAGGCCGATGGCATGGCGATGCGCTACGGCGTCGGCATCGGTCGCGAGGGCTTCGCCTGGCAGGGATCGGGCGTCATCCAGTGGCGTCAGAAATGGCCGCGCTGGAAGCCGCCGAACGAGATGGTCGCCCGCCAGCCGGAACTGGTCAAATATTCGATCGATAACGGCGGCATGGAGCCGGGCCTGAAAAACCCGCTCGGCGCCCGCGCCCTCTATATCTTCTCGAATGGAGAGGATACGCTCTACCGCCTGCACGGCAATCCCGACTGGCGCTCGATCGGCAAGGCCGTTTCCTCGGGCTGCGTCAGGTTGATGAACCAGGACATCATCGATCTCTACGACCGCGTTCCGACAAAGGCGCCGATCGTCGTCTGGCAGTGATGCTGCCGGGGCGGTCGCCAGCCGGCCGCCTCAGGCAATTTTTCTCGGCAAATGCTTTCTCTTTCGCTGCCTGTAAAGGAATTTATTTTCGAAAATCCATTGCTTAATTCGATAAACCCCCTACATGGGGCGTATCGAATATTGCTTGTGACCCTTTGTCCATGCGCTTCCGTGCGCTTCGTCAGATCTCGTCTCAACATCGATATTGCCCGCGGAATCGGTCCCGGGCGCACTCAAACGGTTGAAAAGGAGATCGTTATGAATTCAGGCGTCGTCAAGTGGTTCAATGGCACCAAGGGTTTTGGCTTCATCCAGCCCGATGATGGTTCCACGGACGTTTTCGTCCATATTTCGGCAGTCGAACGCGCCGGCATGCGCGAACTCACCGAAGGTCAGAAGGTCCGTTACGATCTGGTCCGCGACAAGCGGTCCGGCAAGAATTCGGCCGATAACCTTCAGGCCGCATGATTGTCGTTCGCCTGGGCTGACCAGAGATTGCGGCGAGCTGACCACGGATGTACTGGCAGCGCGCTGACCATCAAAGGCAGCTTTGTGGCTGAATGACTGAAAGAGGTCGGGTTCAAGCCCGGCCTTTTTGTTTTGAAATTGAGCAGCCGAAGAGTTGAGGGACGCTGAATGAGCAGATCAAGCTATAAAGTCGGCGACATGATCGTGCTGAAGTCCGGCCTGACCCGCACGGCAAAGGCAGACAAGCGGTGCCGGATCGCCAGCATCCTGCCCAACGATCATGGGCACGTGCAATATCGCGTTCAGTTCACCGGCGAGAATTTCGAGCGCCGCATCACCGAGGACGATATCGACATCGGGGAATCGCCACGGCGGGCGTCACTCGAGGCGGCTGCCAAAGCCGATGACGCCGAGCCATGGCTGAAATTTTCGGGAATCCGCATGGGCAAGTAGCCCGCCATTTTCATCACATGACAGCGGCCTCGCCGCCAACAGGAAGGATATTCGTTTGCAGGTACTCGTCAGGGATAATAATGTCGATCAGGCGTTGCGCGTGCTTAAGAAAAAGATGCAGCGCGAAGGACTTTTCCGGGAAATGAAAGCGCGCAGCGCCTATGAGAAGCCGTCGGAGAAGCGTGCCCGCGAAAAAGGGGAGGCCGTTCGCCGCCAGCGCAAGCTTGCCCGCAAGAAGCTGCAGCGCGAGGGCCTGCTGCCGGCGCCGAAAAAGGCTGTCCGCGCTCGCTGATCCGGCCGTGGCATGCCGGCCGTGATGTCACGGGCCGGTCGCCACATCTCGGCTTTGTCGAATCGCGTCCTGGCCGTAAAATGATGTTGGCAGCCGCAATGCAAGGATCAAACGCCGCCATCATCTGAGAAAGGGGGCACATGACCGCCACCAAGGGAGAATTCTTCAACCCCGCCAAGCTGTCGTCCCGCGACAAGGCGGAGGCCACCGATCACACGGCGCGCGCCATTATCGCAGCCGAAGCATCGGCCCGTGACAAGAAGACGGAGAAGCTGAGGGCGCTGCGTCTGCAGCAGGCCGCCGAAGAAGCGGAAGCCTCACCTACGCCTGCAAAAAAGCGGCGCTCAACTGCGAAGATCGCCAAGCGGCGCTCCTGATCCCGCCATAGCCGCCAATGGGCTCGGGGCAGGGGCTTTCAGCCCTCGCCGGCCCGGCCGAGATTGGCCCGCAGCCGGTGCAGCATGTCGCGCATCTCGGCCATTTCCTCGATCGTGCAGCCGGCGGCTTTCCCGATCGCCGTCATGATCTTATCGACCTCTCCCTTCATCGCCTCACCTTTCGGCGTCAGCGACACGATCACCTGTCGCTCGTCGCGCAGATCGCGGATGCGCTTGATCAGCCCGCTCTGTTCCAGCCGCTTCAACAGCGGCGACAGCGTGCCGGAATCGAGGTCCAACTGCTCGCCGATCGTCTTCACCGGCAGCGCACTGCGCTCCCACAGCACCAGCATCACGAGATATTGCGGATAGGTGAGGCCGACCCTGTCGAGGATCGGTTTATAGGCGCGTGTAAAAGCATGCGCTGTCGCATAGACCGCAAAGCACAGCTGCTTTTCCAGCCGCTTCTCCTCCTCAGGTATCTCCATCGTCTTTGCCGTTAGCGCTTTCATATCCGTCATCCCCGAGGCTGCGATTGTCTTCTTTCCATCCGTGAAATGCAATTCGCAAAATTCACTTGTGTGCAATTTAATTGTGCGATAGTAAAACCCCAGCCCGATCGAAGGGCCAACCAAAGGAGATCGTCATGCCTATTCTTTATACGACCAAAGCCTCCGCCACCGGCGGCCGCGCCGGCCGCGCCGCTTCCGAAAACGGCGTTCTGGACGTGACGCTGACCGTTCCCAAGGAACTCGGCGGCGACGGCGCGACCGGCACCAATCCCGAACAGCTCTTCGCTGCCGGCTATTCCGCCTGCTTCCTCGGTGCCTTGAAATTTGTTGCAGGCCAGCAGAAGGTCAAGATTCCGGAAGAGACCACCGTCTCGGCCAAGGTCGGCATCGGCCCGCGCGAAGACGGCACCGGCTTCGGCATCGAAGTGGCCCTGACAGTCAATATTCCCGGCCTCGACCGTGAAACCGCCGAAAAGCTCGCCGCCGCGGCCCACATCGTCTGCCCCTACAGCCACGCCATGCGCACCTCGACCGAAGTTCCGGTCACGGTCGCCTGATCCCGGCGATTCAGCGCCTTGGAATTGCCCCTCACCCTAACCCTCTCCCCGTTCTGACGGGGCGAGGGGACGTGCCCTGCGAAAGGCCGGCATGGGACGGAGAGGGTGTGGCATATCCCCTTCTCCCCGTCAGAACGGGGAGAAGGTGCCGGCAGGCGGATGAGGGGCAGGTCGCCCTAAGCGCCCCTTACCCGCCCGCTATAACGCCGCCGGCGCGACCCCTCAGCCGGTTTCGGCGCTTCCACCCCCGACAGCGCCTGCAGATCCTGCCGCAGCCGCGTAACGCCGCCGCCCGGCAATCCGTCGTCGAGGGCCGCATGCGTGCTTTCCCAGATCGGCAGTGCCTTTGCCAGCACCGCCTTGCCTTCCGCCGTAAGGCTGAGCAGGCGGCCACGCCGGTCCCTCGGGTTCTCCACCACCGTCACCCAGCCCTTCCGCTGTAAGGGCTTCAACGCCGCCGTCAGCGTCGTCTGGTCCATGGCGAGCAGGGCGGCGACCGGCCCCATCGGCGGCGGTTCCGGCCGGTTCAGCGACATCATCAGGGAAAACTGCCCGTTGGTGAGGCCGGCCGGCCGCAGCGCATCGTCGAACAGCCGGGCAAGCGCGCGGGCTGCCCGCTGCACATGCAGGCAGAGGCAGGTGTCGCGCACCAGCAGCGTCGTCGAAAACGGAATCTCGATCGAATTTGACATGCGCAATTTATATTGATATCAATGTAATTAGTCAAGGAGAAGGAGATGAGCCGGCTTCACCGGCAGGCGCCGGAGGAGGGCGCATTCCATGCAGAATGAGGTTGTGTCCCGCGAGGAATGGCTGGAGGCCCGGCGTGCCCTGCTCTTGAAGGAAAAGGAGGCGACGAAGCTGCGCGACAGCATCAATGCCGAGCGCATGGCGCTGCCCTGGGTGAAGGTCGACAAGGATTATGTCTTCGAAACGCCCGAGGGAAAGAAGTCGCTCGCCGATCTCTTCGATGGCCGCAGCCAGCTTTTGATCTATCATTTCATGCTCGGTCCCGACTGGCAGGCCGGCTGCCCCGGCTGCTCCTTCCTGTCGGATCACGTCGATGGCGCCCTGCCGCATCTCAACCATCACGACGTCACCTGGGTCGCTGTTTCGCGTGCCCCGCTCGAGAAGATCGCCGCCTACAAAAAGCGCATGGGCTGGAAATTCCCCTGGGTCTCGTCCTTCGGCAGCGATTTCAATTTCGATTATCACGTCTCTTTCAGTCCGGAGGACCTTGCCAAAGACAAAGTCTTCTACAATTTCACTTCTATCGAGCCGGCTGAGGCCCATGACGAACTGCCTGGCCTCAGCGCCTTCTACCGCAGCGACAAGGGCGAGATCTTCCATACCTATTCGAGCTATGCCCGCGGCCCGGAGGAACTGATCGGCACCCTGATGATCCTCGACCGCGCGCCGAAGGGCCGCAACGAGGAAAGCACGATGAATTTCGTGCGCCGCCATGACGAATATGAGGATGCTCCGAAGACATCGTCCTGCTGTCACTGAGCCATCAAACATCTGGAATATCGTCACTCGAAGGGAGAAGAGAATGATGAAGACGGCCGAAGTGCTGAAAGAGCATTCTTTTTTGGAAAGACTGGTCGGCGACTGGAGCGTCACCGCACCCGAAATGTCCGACGGCAAGGACTGGACGGAGACCGTCCGTTCGCTGCACGGCATCTGGTTCGTCGCCGAAGGGACCGGACCCATGCCGAATGGCAAGCAGGCCTCCACGATCCTGACGCTCGGCTACAACGCCGGAAAGGGCAAATATGTCGGCAGCTGGATCGGCAGCATGATGGACTATATGTGGGTCTATGAGGGCGAGGTCGACGCCTCCGGCAATGTGCTCGACCTCTATACGACTGGACCCGACTTCAGCGGCGATGGCTTCGCCGATTACCGTGAGCGCATCACCTTCGTCGACGACAATCACCGCACTTTCACCTCCAGCGCCAAGCAGGAGGACGGCTCGTGGAAGCAGTTCATGGAAGCACAGTACATCCGCAAAATCTGACAATCACGGCGCCCCCAAGCGAAAGGGCGGCGTCAGAAGAGGGAGAGCATGATGTCCAAGACGCACGGAAAGTTCATCTGGTGTGAGCTGATGACCCCCGACACCTCAGCCGCCGCAAAATTTTACAGCTCCGTCGTCGGCTGGACCACCTCCGAAATGAAGGTGGAAGGCATGCCGACCTATACGGTCTTCGAAGCGAACGGTATTGGCGTTGCCGGTCTGATGGAGTTTCCGCCCGAGCTCGCAGGCAAGGGCATACCGCCGAACTGGACGGGCTATGTCGGCGTCGACGATGTCGACCAGACGGCAAAGGATTTCGCCGCCAATGGCGGGGCGGTGCGCCGTCCGCCGCAGGACATCCCGACGATCGGCCGCTTCGCCGTGGTCGCCGATCCGCATGGCGCCGTCATTTGCATCATGACGCCGGCGCCGATGGAGCAGACCCGGCCGGAACTGGCCCCCGACGCGCCCGGCAATATCGGCTGGCGCGAGCTCTACGCCGGCAACGGCAAAGAGGCGCTGGACTTTTATTCCAAGCGATTCGGCTGGACGAAGGACAGCGAAATGGACATGGGGCCGATGGGCGTCTATTACATCTTCGCCCATGAAGGCCGGCAGACCGGCGGCATGATGACGAAGCCGGACAACCTGCCGACGACCTTCTGGTGCTACTATTTCATCGTGCCGGCGCTCGATGCCGCGATCGAACGCGTCACCTCAGGCGGCGGCAAGGTCGTCAACGGCCCGATGGAGGTCCCCGGCGGCAGCTGGATCATCCAGGCCACCGACCCCCAGGGCGCCTTCTTCTGCCTGGTGGCGCCGAAGCGGTAGTGTTTGGGCTGCTTTTGGGGTCGTGCCGCCGGCCCCCTCATCCGCCCTACGGGCACCTTCTCCCCGCTGGGGAGAAGGGGGGTCGCGGATGCTGTCCCGCGGCATAGCAACGAGTCTCTTCTCCCCAGGGGGGTCCGAAGGACGGGCCGAGACCCCTGGCTCTACCCAGGCAAAGGTGGCGGCAGCCGGATGAGGGGGCTGCACGGCACGCCGCCGCCATCCATCACCCCGCCACAGAAGCAAAAAACCCCTCCGGGCTCTCCACCTCCACCAGCCGCTTCTTCTCGATCAGCCAGAAGCGGTTTCCCACCGCCCGCACGAAGCTGCGGTCGTGCGAGACCAGCAGGCAGCTCGCCTCGTGCGCCATCAGCTCGTTCTCCAGCGCTTCCTGCCCCTCGATATCGAGATGGTTGGTCGGCTCGTCGAGCAGATAGAAGTTCGGCTCCGTCAGCCTCAGCACCAGCATGCCGAGCCGCGCCTTTTGGCCGCCGGACAGCTGGCCGATCGGTTTTGACTGCATGTCGATCGTTATGCCGGCTCCGGCGAGCAGCGCCCGCGCCCGCTGGTCGCCGACATCGAAGCGGCGGATGATCGTGCCGATCGGCGTGTCCCTGTCGGCAAGATCGGCAAGCGCCTGGTCGCCATAGCCGAGAACCAGCGACGGCGTCGCCTTGATCCCGCCCGGCGCCGCCTCCGGCCTTTCGATCGCCTGCTTCAGCATCGTCACCAGCCGCGACTTGCCGGCGCCGTTGTGGCCAAGGAGTACGATGCAGTCATCCTGGCAGATAAATTGCCGGCCGGTCCTGAAGAGCAGCGTTCCATCCGGCGTCGTCACCGCGGCGTCCTCCAGCGTCAGCAGCACCTTGGCATGCGTGCCGCGGTTGGCAAGCCGGATGGCGCCGGCCGAGCGTTCCAGATGTGCCGGTTTTACCGCATCCTCCAGCTTCTCCGCCCGCTGCTTCAGCTGCTTCGTCTTGACGACGAGCAGGTCGCTGCCGGAATTGATCCCGATGTTCTTGAGCTTGGCCGCCTGCTTGCGCAATTGTTCCGCCGTTTTCATGTCGCGCTCGTAACGCCGCGCCTCCGAGGCATCGATCTCGTCGAGGGCGGCGCGTGCGCTGCTATAGGGGAGCGCAAAGACCGGCGATTGCTCCGGCCGCAGGAACAGCGTCCTGTTCGTCGTCGCATCGAGGAAGGCGCGGTCGTGGCTGGAGAGGATGACCGGCACCTCACGCGGCAGCGCATTCAGCCAGCTTTCCAGCTGCGCGATCTTTTTGAGGTCGAGATGGTTGGTCGGCTCGTCGAGGAGCAGCACGTCTGGCTCGGTGACCCAGCTGCGGGCGATCATCGCCAGCCGCTGCCAGCCGCCGCTCAACTGCTTCAGCGGCCGGCCGCGCATCATCTCCGGCACTTCGAGCGATTCCAGCACCACGTCGACGCGCCAGCTCTCGCTTTCGGCCTGATCGGCCGGCAGCGCCTGCAGCACCGCATCATAGAATGGCGTGTCGAACAGGGCGGCCGGCACATTCTGCGCGACATGGCCGATCGTGAGCCCGCGGGCCTTGGTGATCTCGCCCTCGCTCGGCTCCAGCGCGCCGGTGATACAGGCAAGCAGGGTGGATTTCCCGCGGCCGTTGGCGGCGACGAGACCAATGCGGTCGCCTGAATTGACGACGAGATTGAGGTTGGAAAACAGCGGATTGGCGAGCGTCACGCCGAGATTGCGGATAGCGATGAGGGTCATGTTCGTTCTCTGGTCCTGACCGGGGGCAGGCGCAATCGGCGGCATCAGCCCATCACGGATTGCGTCCTTGAGGTCCGGGAATAAAAGGAATGCGCGCTGTCATCTGACGGCGGCGCATCGGCCACGAAGGGCAGACCAGGAAGAGATGTGAAAGCGTCTCTGGTCAGCCCTGCAAACGCATTTGCAGGGCGTCGACGGGACCACGCTGGCGATGATGCCGGAAATAATACTGCATGACGTGATCCTCCTTTCTCGAAAGAGTTGCAGGAGGGAAATACCATTGCCGGCAAAATAAGGCAAGGGAGGCGACGTCGGAGGGATGCAGGAAGCAATGTTGCGGCGTGCTTCGAGGCTACGCCTCTCGGGCTTCGCACCTCAGCATGAGGGACGTTGGAGGATGCCGCGCTCCTGAAAGGCGGGCGGGAATGGGGAAAGGCAGCTCCCCCTAAAATCACCCACCCACATAGCCGCCCGGCAATTCCAGCCGCCGCGTTATGCCGATGTTTTCGAGAAACGTCTCGTCGTGGCTGACGACGATCAGCGCCCCGTCATAGGCGCCGAGACCCGCCTCGACCGCCGATATCGAGTCGATGTCGAGATGGTTGGTGGGCTCGTCGAGGATCAGCAGCGGCGGTGGTGCGGCGCCGAGTGTGCAGGCAAGGCCGGCGCGCAGCAATTGGCCGCCGCTGAGCGTCGAAACCGTCTGTAGCGCCGCATCGGCCCTGAACATGAAGCGGGCCAGCGCGGCCCGGCAGGTGTTTTCATCCGCTTGCGGATTGATCCGGCGGAAATTGTCGCGGATCGAGGCTGACGGATCGAGAAGGCCGACCTTCTGGTCGAGCATCGCAAAACCGGTCATCACCGCGACCGTGCCGGCCCAGGCTTTCAGCTCGCCGGTAATGAGTGCGAGCATCGTCGTCTTGCCCGAGCCGTTCGCCCCGGTAATGGCGATGCGTTCCGGTCCCGTCACGTCGAAAGAGAGATCGCAGATGACGGGTTCATCAGGCCGGTAACCTGCCGTCACGCCGTCGATCTTCAGCACGATCTTGCTGGTCGGCAGTCCCGTCGGCGGCAGGCGCACCGATAGCGGCTGCAGGATCTCGATCTTCTCGCGCGCCGCCTTGGTCTCTTCGAGGGCCTGGGCGCGCCGGCGTTCGGCAAGACGTGCATTGTCGCCGCCGGTGGTTTCGCTCCGCTCCTTCATGCCGCCGAGCATGATGCGCGGAATGCCGCCCTTGGCGGCCATTTTTCGCCCGGCGCTGTCCCTGTGTGCCTGACGCTCCACGTTCGCCTGCGCCTTCCTGGCAATCTCCGCCGTGCGCTTTTCGGCATCGGCAAGATCATGCCGGGCGGCGGCAAGCTCGAGGGCCTTGCGCTCGCGGTAGTGGCTCCAGTTGCCGCCGTAGCGTGTCGCGCCGAGCGAGGTCAGTTCGATGATCTGATCGACGCTTTCGAGCAATTCCCGGTCATGGCTGACGATCACCGCGCCGGCCCGCCAGCCTGAAATCAGCGTGATCACCGCTTCACGGCCTTCGCGGTCGAGATTGTTTGTCGGTTCGTCGAGCACCAGGAAATCCGGCTCGCTGAAGATGAGCGCGGCAAGCGCGGCGCGTGTCCGCTGCCCGCCGGAGAGTGCGGCAAGCAGCGTCTGCGGCTCCGCGTCGAGTCCCGTCCGGTTGAGCGCGGTTGCGATGCGTGGCTCCAGCACCCAGTCCGCCGAGGCAAGCTCGTCGGCCGTTGCCGCGCCGGCTTCGGCACGACGCAGAAGCTCGAGCGCCGCGGCCACGCCGAAGAGATCGACGATGGTTTCGTCAGCCGCGACCTGAACGCTTTGACGCAGCACCCCGACGCTGCCGCTGACGGCTACCGTTCCAGACTGCGGCCGGATCTGACCGGAGATGAGCTTCAGCAGCGTCGTCTTGCCGACGCCGTTGCGCCCGACGAGACCGCTGCGGTCCCTGCCGAAACTGAGATCGAGATCGGAAAAAAGCGGCCGCCCGTCAGGCGTGGCCCAGGAAATTTGCGAGAGGGTGATAGATGCAGGCATGGATATGGATTTCCCCGTTGGCAAGGCGAACTGGCATTGCGATCGGGTTGAAATCCATTGCGGCACACATCCTGTTGAATGGTCGATGCCGGGTAATTTAGGGAAGAAAGGCTGAAGGTTCAAGGCTGGGCAGGTGCCTTACACCAGGGCAAGGAAGCGCAGGAATTCGGCGCCCCCTCATCTGCCTGCCGGCATCTTCTCCCCGATGGGAGAAGAGAGATGTGGCGATGTTCTGCCCTGTTAAACCACCTGTCGTCTACACAAAAGCTCTCGGCCTGCTTCCCTTCTCCCCAGCGGAGAGAAGGTGCCGGCAGGCGGATGAGGGGGGGCGCGGCGCAGATGGAGAACCGGCCCTCAAAACAGTCAGGATTGCAATTCTACCGCTTCAGGCTCCCCAATATCCCCCGCACCAGCGCCCGGCCGACCTGGGTGGCGACCGTGCGCGCCACGCTCTTCATCGCCGCTTCCACCACCGTTTCCCGCTGGTAGCCGGATCGACCGCGCGATGTGCCGCGGCCCTGACGGTTGTCGTCATCGCCGCCGAAGCCCGGCAGGGTCCAGCCGGAGGTCGTGCCCGGCTGTTCGGCCGCGTCTTCCTGCGCCCGCTTGGCGGCCTCGGCATCTGCCGCCTTCTTGGCACGCGCCGCCAAGATCTCGAAGGCGGATTCGCGGTCGACGTCTTCGTCATAGATGCCGAGAACCGGGCTCCTGTCCATCACCTGCTGGCGTTCGCCGTCGCTCAGCGGGCCGACGCGGCCCGACGGCGGGCGGATCAGGGTGCGCTCGACGATCGACGGCGCGCCCTTGGCTTCCAGCGTCGAGACCAGCGCCTCGCCGGTGCCGAGATTGGTAATGACGGTGGCGCAATCGAAGGCCGGGTTGGGGCGGAAGGTTTCGGCCGCCGTCTTCACCGCCTTCTGCTCGCGCGGCGAATAGGCGCGAAGCGCATGCTGGGCGCGGTTGCCGAGCTGGGCGAGCACCGTTTCCGGCACGTCGAGCGGGTTCTGCGTGACGAAATAGACGCCGACGCCCTTGGAACGGATCAGCCGCACCACCTGCTCGACGCGTTCGACCAGAACCTTCGGCGCGTCGTTGAACAGCAGATGCGCTTCGTCGAAGAAGAAGACGAGCTTCGGCTTTTCCGGATCGCCCACCTCAGGCAGTTCCTCGAACAGCTCCGACAGCAACCAGAGCAGGAAGGTGGCGTAAAGGCGCGGATTCATCATCAGCTTGTCGGCGGCCAGCACCGAAATCTGGCCGTAGCCATTATTGCTGGTGCGCATGATGTCGGAGATCTTCAGCGCCGGCTCGCCGAAGAAGTGCTCGGCGCCCTGCTGTTCGAGCACGAGCAGCGCCCGCTGGATCGAGCCGACCGAGGCCTTGGAGATCAGACCGAACTGGCTGGAAAGCTCGGTGGCATTCTCGCCCATATAGTTGAGGAGCGAGGTGAAATCCTTGAGATCGAGCAGCGGCAGGCCGGCCTGGTCGGCGATCTTGAAGGCGATGTTGATGACGCCTTCCTGCGGCTCGGAAGCGTCCATCAGCCGGGCGAGCAGCAGTGGCCCCATTTCGGCGACGGTGGTGCGCACCCGGTGGCCCTTCTGCCCGAACAGATCCCAGAAGATCACCGGAAACTGGTCGAATTCATAATCGCTGAAACCGATCTGCTCGGCGCGCTTGGTGAGAAAATCCTTGGCCTCGCCTTTTGCGGCGATGCCGGAAAGATCGCCTTTGATATCGGCGGCAAAGACCGGAACGCCGGCCCGGGAAAAGCCTTCCGCCAGCACCTGCAGCGTCACCGTCTTGCCGGTGCCGGTGGCGCCGGTGACGAGGCCGTGGCGGTTGCCGAATTTCAGGTCGAGATATTCCGGCTTGTTGATGCTGTCGTCGGGATTGCGGCTCGCGCCGATGAAAATCTTGCCGTCCTCGATCATCCCCATGCTCCCTTCGGCTCTGCCGCCGTTTGTTGAGAAGGTCCGGCTTGCGCCGCCTTCATCGAACCATCGTTTCCCTGTTATAAGCAGGCAGGCAGATGCGGACAACTGTTCGCATGGGAAGCGAAACCGCTGGCTTGAGTTGCACTCGAATCTCGAATAACGTTGACGTTAACGTCAAAATATCAGGAGGCTGACAATGAATGAAATTGTGACGGAGATTGCTGATCGCGTGGGTATTCCCCCGGAGCAGGCGGAGAAGGCGCTCGGCATGATGCTCGGCTTCCTGCAGCGCGAGGCCGCCGACGGCCCGGTCGCCCGGATGATCGAGGCGATCCCGGGCGGCGCCGATCTCGTCGCCCAGTTCAATGGTGCAGGTGCCGGCGGCGGCGGTTTGCTCGGTGGGCTGATGAGCTCGCTCGGCGGCGGCGGCATCATGGGTCTCGGCCAGCAGCTGATGGGCGAGGGCCTCGGCATGGGCGAGATCACCTCGCTCGCCAAGGAAACTATCGCGATTGCCAAGCAATATGCCGGCGAAGAGGTCGTCGACGAAGTCGTCGCCTCCGTCCCCGGCCTCAGCCAGTTCGTCTGAACGACGGCCGAAAACAGGAGCCTCGCGGTAATCGCTGCGAGGCTCTTCTATTTGTCCGCGCCCAGAAGGAGAGCCGCATGACCGTCTGGCGCCCGCCGCAGCAGATCAGGGTGAAAGTGATCGGGCTTGCCTGGCGAGAGAACCGGTTGCTCGCTGCAGAAGTGGAAGATGACAGCGGCCGCATCAAGGGTGTCCGGCCGCTCGGCGGCTCGATCGAATTCGGCGAGACACGCGAACAGGCCCTGCACCGCGAAATCCGTGAGGAGATCGAGACGGAAATCCGCATCGTCGGCCCCTGGCATCTTCTCGAAAACATCTTCGAACACCATGGCGCAATCGGCCACGAATTCATCTTCGCCGCCGATATCGAGCTGGCCGACAAAACCCTCTACGATCGCGATGAGATCCGCTATTCCGAGCTCGACGAGACGGCGGCGACGGCACGCTGGTTCGGCCGCGACATGCTGCGTGATGCCGGGCTCGATCTTTATCCGACTGGCCTCGAGAGGGTGCTGTCGCGCTGGCTTGATTGAGTCCCGGGGACGTTTTTAATCTGCTCGCCAAACTTTGAACGTCCGGGCCTGCCCGATAGGGAACAAGGGGCGTAGAATGGCTGTTTCTGCCGCATTGCCGACATCAGAAGGAACAGCATCATGCGCAGGTTCATTGCAGCAACGTCGATCGCTCTCCTCAGCCTTTCCGCCCCGGTTCTGGCCCAGTCGAACATGGGCATGGATGCCAGCGGCCGCATCGACGGCACGCCGCCGCTCGGCACCGCGCCGGGCGCCGAGCCGCAGACCGGGCTGGTCATCCCGCTCGACTCGATAGAAACCGGCAGCGTCGTCAACAGTGCTCCGAGCGGCCGTGTCGACTGGGCGCGCTGCCCGCCGCGCAAGGCCCGCGGCGCGCTTGCCACGCAGGGCGGCAATAGCGGCGCCTCTGTCAGCCCGGCATGCCGCGAAGGTCAGTAATTCAGGCAAGCCTCTCTTTGCCGTTCTGGCCATCCTGGTGCAGGACGACGCCGAGTTCGTGCCATTTGCGCCCGTCGCGCTCGATGAGCGCGTCGGCGCAGGCCGGCCCCATGCTTCCCGGCGCGTAAGCTTCGGGTGTGCTCGTATCCCCAGCCCAGATGTCGAGGAAGGGCTGCACCGCCGCCCAGCCGGCCTCGATGCCATCGGCGCGCTGGAACAGCGTTTGGTCGCCGATGAAGAGATCGTAGAGCAGCGATTCGTATCCGGTGGTTTTGCCGATGTCGAATTTGTCGGCATAGCGGAAGTCGAGGGAAACAGGCGTCGTATCGACCGAAAGCCCCGGTGACTTGATCGAGATTTCCATGCTCATGCCCTCGTCCGGCTGCACCTGGATCACCAGCCGGTTCGGCGGCAGGCGGCGATTGACCTCGGTCTCGCGAAACTGAGCGAAAGGCACCGGCTGGAAGGTGATGACGATCTCGGTGTCGCGCGCCGTCAGGGCCTTTCCGGTTCTCAGATAGAAGGGCACGCCGGCCCAGCGCCATGTATCCGCATAGAGCTTCAGCGCCACATAGGTCTCGGTGCGGCTGTCGGGCGAAACATCCTTGGTGTCGGGGTAAGCGGGAAGATCGACGCCGTTGAGCGGGCCGGCCGTGTAGGCGCCGCGCACACCATGCGTCTTTGCCTCCTCGGGCGTATAGATGCGCAGCGCCTTCAGCACCTTGCTCTTCTCGTTGCGGATCGCTTCGGCATCGAAGCTGTTTGGAGGTTCCATCGCGATCATCGCCAAGAGCTGGAAGAGATGGTTCGGCACCATGTCGCGCAGCGCACCGGTGGCATCGTAGAATTTGCCGCGGCTGCCGACATCGACGATCTCGGCGGCGGTGATCTGCACGTGGTCGATATAGCGGCTGTTCCACAAGGACTCGATGATCATGTTGGCGAAACGCGCCGTCATCAGGTTCTGCACCGTCTCCTTGCCGAGGAAATGGTCGAGCCGGTAGACTTGGCTTTCGTCGATCTGCGCGAGGATTTGCGCGTTGAGCGCGCGGGCCGAGGCGAGATCGGTGCCGAACGGCTTCTCGATGGCGACGCGGCGGAAGACGCCCTCGCTTTCATCGGTCAGCCCATGAGCGGCAAGCTTCTCGACGATGGTCCCGAAGAAGGACGGCGGCACCGCCAGATAGAAGGCCGCATTGGCGTTCGGCCCCAGCCGCTTGCCGATCTCGACGAAAACATCCTCCTTGGTGAAATCTCCGGCCATATAGGAAATGCGTCCGCGCAGGCTTTCCCATGCCTCGTCCTTGACCGTCTGCTCCTCGCCGTTCAGATGCTCGAGGAAGGCATCGAGCCGGCCGCGCAGGAACTCGTCGTCGCCCGCTTCGATGCCAATGCCGAGAATGCTGAGGTCCTCACCAAAGAGGCCCTGGCGCGTCAGGTTGATGATCGCCGGCACCAGGAGACGACGCGTCAGATCGCCGGTGGCGCCGAAGATGACGAGGGTGACCGGCGGGGTAGGGGCAGCGTGCATATGTGTCATCTCCGAGATTGTGCGGCCGACTATAATGCCTGCCGGCTTCGCCGCAACATAGGCGGCGAGAGGTAACGCCCATTTGACACACTGGGGCGGCGGGAGTGCCGAGAACCGGCGAGTTGCAAGGGGCGTGGCGATGTCAATGTGGGCGCTCAGCCAAGCAGCCTCAACCCATACTCAGTTGCGGACTAGCGAAGCATAGAACCACTCGATGAAGACGCGGACGATTGGCGTCGCTTGAGCCTCGGATCGGCAGGCCACATAGACCGCGTCATTGGCCGGAACCGTAAGGTCGAATGGCGCGATCAGTTCGCCACGCGCGATCATGTGCGCGGTGGTGATATTGTCGCCGAGCGCCACGCCATGGCCGTGCATGGCCGCCTCGATCGACAGGCGCGCGTCGCTCATCATGTGCTGGCGCGCCGGCATCGCAACGCCGGCGGCGGCGAGCCAGGTGTTCCATTCATTGCCGCGATCGGCGTTCAGGAGCATGTGGTCGCGCAGATCGCGCAGGGAACGCAGCGGGCGCCTGTTCATGAGTGCCGGGCTGACGACAGGGAAGAGCTCCATCCGGCTCCACAGGCGCGACCAATAATTGGGCCAATTGCCGCTGCCATAGAGAATGCACAGGTCGACATCCGGGGAGCTCAGATTGTTCGGGTCATTCGAGGCGCGCAGGTCGAGCTGGATGTCGGGATATTGATCGGTGAACTCCTGCAGCCGCGGCATCAGCCAGAGCGACAGCACTGCCGCAACGCAGGTCACCCGTAGCGTGCCGCCGGTCGCTGGCCGGGTCATCGCGGCTTTCGCTGCTGCGATCTCCGAAAACGCGTTTGAGACGACCGGCATCAATAATGCGCCCTGGCTTGTCAGCTTCAGCCATTTGCCGCCGCGCTCGAACAGGCGCACGCCGAGAGATTCCTCCAATGTGCGTATCTGATGGCTGATAGCGCCGTGGGTGACATTCAGCTCGCGGCTCGCGGCGGAAACGGATCCGTGGCGGGCAGTGGCCTCAAAGGCGCGTAGCGGGTTGAGTGGCGGAAGGCGGCTGGACATGATGGACCTGTGAGAAAAACTCGCACGAAACTGCATATTAATATCAATTGATTTTCCAGCAAGCTTGCCATTCAATAACGAAAGAAGCCGTCGGAGCTCTGCCGCAGAGCTGCAGCCGAGGACCGGCTTGCCACGCACCTGATAGCAGCATCGTCACCGTCAAGAAGGCCGGCCATGTCCTGGAATGAAACCAAGCTTTCCGAACTGCGCACCAAATATGGCGAGAGCCACGGCGGTGAGCTGCACGACCCCGAGTTCCGCAAGGTGGCCGAGAAGATCTTCAACAAGAGCGGCACCCGGCTCGCGCCCTATTCCGGCATCCCGACATTCCTTTCGGCCCCGCTCATGCAGGTCGACAACGACAACCCGGATTTCGGCGACCTGCAGGTGGCCATCCTCGGGGTGCCGATGGATCTTGGCGTGACGAACCGCCCGGGCTCGCGCTTTGGACCGCGCGCGCTACGCGCCATTGAGCGCATCGGGCCTTACAATCATGTGCTCGGCTGCGCGCCGGTTCAGGAACTGCGCGTGGCAGACATTGGCGACGTAGCGTTTCAGAGCCGCTATCGGCTGGAATTGTCGCACGAGGATATCGAAAAACGCGTGGCGCAGATCGTGGCGGCAGGCGTGCTGCCGCTCTCCGTAGGCGGCGACCACTCGATCACCCATCCGATTCTGCGGGCCGTCGGCAAGGAGCGGCCAGTCGGCATGATCCATATCGACGCCCATTGCGACACCGGCGGCGCTTACGACCTGACCAAGTTCCACCACGGCGGACCGTTCCGCAACGCGGTGCTGGACGGTGTGCTCGACCCGACGCGCGTGGTTCAGATCGGCATTCGCGGCTCGGCCGAATATCTCTGGGAGTTTTCTTACGCCTCGGGCATGACGGTGATCCATGCCGAGGAGATCTCAGGGATGGGCATCCCTGCGATTATCGCAAAGACGAAGGCCATCGTCGGCGACGGGCCGACCTATCTTTCCTTCGATATCGACAGCCTCGATCCGTCCTTTGCCCCGGGCACCGGCACGCCGGAGATCGGCGGCTTCACCACCCGCGAGGCCCTGGAGCTGATACGCGGCTTCAAGGGCGTGAACCTGGTCGGCGGCGATGTCGTTGAGGTCGCGCCGCAGTATGACGCGACCACCAACACGGCCCATGCCGGCGCGCAGATGCTGTTCGAAATATTGAGCCTGATGGCATTCAGCCCGGCAATCCGCCGCGCCGCCTGACAGCCTTGGCCGCAGCTCAAGGCGGCCACAATGACAAGAAGGCTGCAAAGGCCACGGTTACATTGAAAGAGGGAAGCGGCGGCGCCGCATCGGTGAGGAGAAAGACCATGACGAAGTTGATAATGAACCGCCGCACCGTGCTCGGCGTCGGCATCGGTGCTGGTGTAGCCATGCTGGCAATGCCGAATGTGCTGCGCGCCCAGGACAAGTCGCTGAAGGTCGGCGTTTATGGCGGCTACTTCAAGAACTCGTTCGACAAGAACATCTTTCCGGAGTTCACCAAGGCGACCGGAATCGCGGTCGAATCCGTCGCAGAGCCGACCGGCGAGGCCTGGCTGGTGCAGATGCAGCAGGCAGCCCAGGCAGGCCAGGCGCCGGCAGACGTTTCGATGATGTCGCAGGTGGCGATGCGCAAGGGCCAGGCCACAGAATTATGGGCTCCGCTTGACCTTGCCAAGATCAAGAATTCCAGCAATCTGCTTGAGCGCTTCATCAACAAATATCCGGATGGCCGCGTTGCCGGCATCGGGGCTGTCTCGTGGTTCATCACCCTGGTAACCAACACCGATGTTTACAAGGAAGCGCCGACAAGCTGGACAGCGCTGTGGGATCCCGCCAATGCCGACAAGCTTGGTCTGCTGGCGCTCGTCTCCAATTCCTTCTTGCTCGACGTGACGGCAAAGACCTATTTCGGCGGCGCGCAAGCGCTCGACACCGAGGAGAACATCCTCAAGGTGTTCGCCAAGCTGGCCGAGCTGAAGCCGAATGTCCGCCTGTGGTATCGCGACGAGGCGCAGTTCGAACAGGCGCTAAAGTCGGGCGAAATCCCGATGGGACAGTATTATCATGACGTGACCGGCCTCGCCGCCGCGGACGGCCAGCCCGTTCGCTCGACCTTCCCGAAGGAGGGCGGCATTCAGGACGCAGGCTCCTGGGCGCTGTCGAAGGCGTCGAAGAAGACGGAAGAGGCGCATATCTTCATCGACTATATGTGTCAGCCGTCTGTCCAGGCTGTGCTGTCACGCAAGGTAGGCACGTCGCCAACGGTCAAGCGCGAAACGACCGACCTGAACGAGAAGGAATTTGCGGCGGTTTCTTCCGACATCGAACCGATTATTCCGCACTACGATATGTACACCTCCAAGGCCGACTGGCTGAACGAGAAGTGGACGGAAATGATCGCCGGCTGACACTGATCGTTCTTTCGCGGGCCTCGTCGGGGGCCCGCCCATCCGGTTAGGAAGAGGCATATGTCGGGACTCACGCTACAAAATATCGTCAAGGAATTCGGCGCCTTTCGCGCCGTCGACAATGTCGACCTGACGGTGCCGCACGGCGCGTTCGTCTGTCTGCTCGGCCCTTCCGGCTGCGGCAAGACAACCTTACTGCGCATGATCGCAGGTCTCGATCTGCCGACAGCGGGCCGCGTCACGCTCAATGGGAACGACATCACCAGGACGCCGACGCACCAGCGCGAGCTTGGCATGGTCTTCCAGTCGCTGGCGCTGTTCCCGCACCTGACTGTTGGCGAGAATATTGCCTATCCACTGCGGATTCGGGGCCGTTCCAAGGAAGAGCAGGCGAAGCGGGTCGAAGAGCTGCTGGCGATGATCTATTTGCCGGGTTACGCTGATCGCGCCGTGTCGAAACTGTCTGGCGGCCAGAGGCAGCGCGTGGCGATCGCAAGGGCACTGGCGATTTCGCCAAAACTCTTCCTGCTCGACGAGCCGCTATCGGCGCTCGACGCCAAGTTGCGCGAAGCGATGCAGGTGGAGCTCCGCCAGCTTCATCAGCGGCTCGGCATTACCACGATTGCCGTGACGCACGACCAGCGCGAGGCGATGACCATGGCCGATACGGTCGTGGTCATGAACGGCGGTCAGATACGCCAGGCGGCGTCGCCGACCGAAATTTATCGTCGACCGGCAGACAGCTTCGTCGCTGATTTCATCGGCCAGACAAATCTGGTCGAAGCCAGGCGAGAGGGCGGCGCGGTCAATATACTGGGGCAGCCAGTCGCCGCCCTGTCGCTGTCGGCGGGCGTCGAGCGCGCCACGCTCTCGATCCGGCCGGAAGATGTACGCCTGGGCCCGCCGAAGGCCGGTGCACTGACGGGCGAGGTCACCTTTGTGCGCGATCTCGGCGGGGTCATCGAAACCTTTGTCAATGTCGGCGGTCAGCAGTTCATTGCGGTCTCTACGCCGCGCGAGCGCCCTGACGTCGCGGTGGGTCAGAAGGTGGGCATTGTGCTCACCGACAAGGACTGCGTGGTGCTCGAGCAATGAGACGCGATGCCCCGCGGACACTTGGCGACTATGCCCCACTAGCCTTCCCGGCGATCATGCTGATCGTCTTCTTTGTCGTGCCTTTCGGCACGATGATTTCCGTCAGCTTCTTCAAGCGCCAACAGGGCGGCTTCTACACGCCTGATTTTGTCTTCGACAATTATGTCCGCTTCCTCTCGACCTTCTTCGGCGGCGTGCTCAGCTTCTCGCTGATCCTTGCGATTGCGGTGGCCGTTATGTGTGTCGTTCTGGCCCTGCCTTTCACATATCTGCTGATCCGGATGAAGCGGAGCACCCAGGTGGTCTGGCTGGTCGCACTCCTTTCGATCCTGTCCCTGTCCGAGGTAATCATCGGTTTCGCCTGGTCGACGCTGTTTTCGCGCACGGCCGGCATCACCAACCTGTTCGTGTGGCTCGGCCTCATGCAGCAACCAGTCGCCCTGACGCCGAGTGTCGGCGCCGTATTCACCGGCATGGTCTATCAGGCCTTCCCCTACACGGTTCTGGTGCTCTATCCGGCGCTGGTGCGGCTTGATCCGACGCTGTCGGAGGCCGCCCGCACACTCGGCGCTTCGCCTATCAGGGCCTTCTTCACGGTCGTTGTGCCTGCGCTGCGTGATACGATCCTCGCTACGCTGATCATGGTGTTCATCTTCGCGCTCGGGTCCTATTTGTTGCCGCAACTGCTCGGCCGCCCGCAGCACTGGACCCTTTCCGTGCACATTACCGACCAGGCGATCTATCAATCGAACATGCCCTTCGCGGCTGCGATGGCGGTGTTCCTGGTGTTGGTGACGCTGGCTCTGGTAGCGCTGACTCTGCTCGTTGGCCGCCGAGGAGGGGCCATCGCATGACCAATCTCCGTAACGTTTTTTTCGGGCTGGTCGGGCTGTTTCTCGCTCTGCCGCTGATCGTTGTCGCCGGCGTGTCGGTCAATGCCAAGCAGAGCCTCACCTTCCCCCCGCAAGGCTTCTCGCTCGGCTGGTACGGTCAGATATTTCTCGACATGGAATGGCGCAACGCCCTGATCGCATCACTTGTGCTGGCGCTGTCGTCGGCGGCGCTGGCGGTGCTGATCGCCTTGCCACTGGCCTGGTTCCTTTGGCGCCGCTACGCGCCCTGGGCCAATATCTTCCAGTTGCTCGGCGTGGCGCCCTTTACCCTGCCGCCGGTTATCACGGCGCTCGGCCTGCTGACTTTTTGGGCCACGACCGGATTTTACGGCCAGCCCTGGACGGCGGTGATCGGCCACGCCATCTTCTTCGTCACGCTGCCGCTGGTGACCATTTCGCTCGGCTTTTCGGCGATCGACCGCTCGCTGGTAGAGGCCGCCTCGACCTTGGGAGGCGACGACCGTACGGTGTTCCGAACCGTCGTTTTGCCACTGATCTCGCCTTACATCGTGTCGGGCTACGCTTTTGCCTTTGTGCTGTCGCTCAACGAATACATCGTTGCCTACATGACGATCGGTTTCACGCTGGAAACGCTGCCGATCAAGATCTTCAATTCGCTGCGTTACGGCTACACGCCGACCATGGCGGCGGTGACGGTCCTGTTCGTGGCGACGGCAGCGATCGTCTTCAGTCTCGTCGCGCGGTTCGGCGACCTTCCAAAACTGCTAGGCGCGATGACGTCAAACGAACCCTGATCGAAGCAACCAGTCCCCGCCACGCAACGCCAGGACGATCAGCCGTCCCTTCCTCCTGAACATCGAAGCACCGAGATGGACCTAGCGCTAGAACGACGCTTTCCCTGCGTCGCCGACATGGAAAAAGCCGCGCAAAGACGCATGCCGCGTTTCGCTTGGGACTATCTCGCCGGCGGGCTCGGGCGCGAAGCTTCCGTGCGGCGCAATCTGGCCGCTATGGAGGAGGTGGTGCTTATGCCGCGCTACCTCGCCGACGGTGACGAGCCCGATATTTGCGCGAGCCTGTTCGGTCATCGTTTCAACGCCCCGTTTGCCGTGGCGCCGCTCGGGCTGGCCGGCCTTCTGTGGCCCGGATCCGAGTTGCCGCTGGCAGAGGCTGCCATGCAGCATAATGTTCCCTATATCCTCAGCACGTTCGCCAATACCTCGCTTGAGGCGATCCGTCCTGCGGGCGGTGAGCACAGTTGGTTCCAGTTCTATCCGCCCAACGATCCCGCCATGGAATACGACATGCTGGATCGGGCGCGCAAAGCGGGCTACGACGTTCTTGTCGTGACCGTCGACATTCCCGCGTCCACCCGGCGCGAGCGCGATATCCGCAATGGTTTGACCATCCCACCGGTCTATGGCCTTTCAACGATCATGCAGGTGGCGATGCGGCCGTCATGGGCGATGGGCATTTTGCAAAACGGCGTTCCCGACTTCGCCAATCTCTCGCCTTACTACCCGAAGGGCTCGAGCCTCTCCGCAGCCGCCGAATTTGTCGGCAGGGTGATGACCGGTGACGTCACGCGCGAGCGCTTCAAGAAAATCCGGGACGCATGGCCAGGCAAGATCCTGGTCAAGGGCGTACTTCGCCCCGACGAAGCGGAGGAGTATGTGTCCATGGGCGGGGATGGCCTGATCGTCTCCAATCACGGTGGACGGCAACTCGACGCCGCGCCATCGGCGACGGAGGTCATCGGTGAAATCCGCGCACGACTGGGCCCTGAGACCTTGCTGCTGGCAGACGGCGGCGTGCGCTCCGGCCTCGATATCGCCCGGATGCTGGCGCTCGGCGCCGATTTTGTCCTGATTGGCCGGGCCTTCCTGTTTGCCTCCGCCGCCATCGGGCGTCGCGGCGGCGATCATTTGATGAACGTCCTCAAAGCCGAACTGACGGCAACGATGGCGCAACTGGGCTGCAGGACGGTTGAAGACTTGCCCGCGTGTCGGTGGCGAGAGGCAGGCGGGCGAAGGCCGAACTTAACCTCGGATGGAGATTCGCGTGACTGAAGCCGTTACGATCAGCGTCGAAGCCCTGCAAAATCGAGTCGTCGCCATCTTCGAGCGCGCAGGGTTGAACAAGATCCAGGCGGCGGCTCTGGCGCATATCATCGTGGCCGGAGAACGCGATGCTTGCAAGTCGCACGGCATTTACCGCATCGAGGGTGCGCTGCGCACGGTAAAGGCGGGCAAGGTGATGCCTGATGCCGCTCCTGTCCTTGCACCGGATGACGGCAGCGCCATCGTCAGGGTCGATGCGCGGGGCGGTTTCGCCAGCGCGGCGTTTGAACTCGGCGTACCCGCCCTGGCGGAACGCGCCAAGCGGCTTGGCATCTCCGCGATGGTCATCAACGATTGCTCGCACTTCTCGGCCCTGTGGCCCGAGGTCGAGGCGCTGACCGCGCACGGCCTGGCGGCATTGGTGATGTGTCCGAGCTATGCGACAGTTGCCCCATCCGGAGGCAGCAAGCCTCTGCTCGGCACCAATCCACTTGCCTTCGGCTGGCCTCGCAAAGACCGGCCGCCCTACGTGTTCGATTTTGCGACGTCGGTGGCGGCGCGCGGTGAGATCGAACTGCACCGCCGCGCCGACAAGCAACTGCCGGAGGGTTGGGCGATCGACGCTGACGGCAATCCCACCACTGACCCGACTGCCGCGCTTGAAGGCGCAATGATGCCTTTTGGCGGCCACAAAGGGTCCGCCATCGCCACCATGATAGAGCTGCTCGCCGGCATCATGATCGGCGATCTCACCAGTCCCGAGGTCTTAGACTACCTCGGCACGACGACCTTGGCGCCGTTCCATGGCGAACTGATCATTGCGATGTCACCCGAAGCCTTCGCCAGGGGCCGCCCCGGCGATCCGTTCGCACGCGCCGAAGCGCTCTTTGAAACGATCGTCGGGCAAGGCGCGCGGCTTCCGTCGCAGCGCCGCTTCGCCGCGCGCTTCAAATCGGAAGCCGAAGGAATCAGCCTGACCGCAGCGGAGATTGCCCAACTGGATGCGCTGTTGGCTGGCGGACTGGCCGCCGTCAAATAAAGCACGTCGTTCGGAAATGTGCAGTGGTTTCGTGGCCACGACAGAATGATCGACACAAGCTTCGAAACCATTGGTGCGAAGTCATCATCGGGCCGCAGTCGGTCATTTCTTCACCGCTACGATGAAAATCCGTGGGAACCGCAGCAGCACCCGACCGTCCGACAGCTTCGGATAGGCCTTTTCCACCCGTTCTAGATATTCGGCGAGAAAAGCCTCGCGATGTCTCTCGCCGGCATGGGCGAGATAGGGCATCAGCCCGGTTCCCTTAACCCATTCGACGATCGCCCCCGCATCGGCCATCGGGTGATTGTAGATGGTGTGCCAGATATCCACGCGCGCCGCCTTGGCAATCAGCCTGGAATAATAGGTGGACGGCGGTGCCAGCGGCTGGCGACGCACGCTCTTTGCCTCGAAAGCGGCCTTCCACGGGCCAGCATGGGCAGTCTCTTCCATCGCCAGGTGCGAGGGTTCGCCGAGATTGTCGGGCATCTGCACGGCAAGGACCCCGCCTTCGGAAAGTCCGTCCATCAGCCGCTCGAAAATGTCGAGGTGATCGGGCAGCCATTGGAAGACGGCATTGGCAAAGAGCAGATCGGCGGGTTCCGTCGGCTGCCAGCTGCCGAGATCCGCCTCGACGAAGGCGGTGCCGGGAAGCCGCTTGCGGGCCGCCTCCAGCATGTTGATGTCGCTGTCGAGGCCGGAGACGCCGCCAGCCCCATAACGCGCGATGATAAGCTCGGTCGAGTTGCCTGGGCCGCAGCCGAGGTCGACGGCGCGGCGAAGGCTTTGCAGCGGCACCTGCGCCAGAAGATCGCGCGCCGGCCGCGTGCGCTCGTCCTCGAACTTCACATATTGGCTGGCGGACCATGCCATGGCGATACCTCCTGATGTCGAGCCACGTCTTCCATGTGGCGGATGCGGATCGTGTCGATGTTGCGCCCCGTCGAGCTCAGTCGCGCACTTCAGAGACAAGGATTTTGTCCACGCGCCTGCCGTCGAGATCGACGACCTCGAAGCGCCATCCATCTCTCGTGAAGCTCTCCCCCAGGTCCGGCAGATGTTTCAGCTCCTCCAACACCAGGCCGGCCACGGTCTGATATTCGAGATCGTCCTCGAGCTTGAGATTCAGGAATTCGGCGAATTCGTCGATCGGCGCCCAGCCGGAGACGAGATAGGAACCATCGTCTCGGCGAGCGATGGCCTGCTCGTCGACCGGTCCCTCCTGCAGCGCGCCCATGATCGCTTCCAGAATGTCGCCCGACGAGACAATTCCCTCGAAATGGCCGTATTCGTCAAACACCAGCACCATGTGAACAGGCGATTTCCTGATCGCTTCAATCACACTGGTAGCAGTTGCAAGGTCCGAAACGACGGGGACATCCTGCGTCAAAGCCTTGATGTCGGCGCTGCCGTGTTCGGATATCGAGTCGTAGAAATCCTTGACCGGAAGGATGCCGATCACCTCGTCGGAGCTGCCTTTGCGAACCGGCAATCGAGACCGTTTCGTCCGGTGCAACTGCGCCCGGATTTCATCGAGGCTGTCATCGATATCGATAATTTCGACGTCCCGCCGCGGCGTCATCAGCGCCCGGGCGGTGCGGTCCGCCAGCCGCATGACGCCAGAGATCATCGCGGACTCTTCGCTCTCGATGACGCCCGCCGACTGCGCCTCGGCCAGAACGGTCTTGATCTCTTCGTCCGAGACGTTATCGCCGGCTTTTCCTGTCTGGCCGAGCAGCTTGAGCATCAGATTTCCCGAGGCGTTGAGAAGCCAGACGAGAGGCAGCGCAATCTTTGAAAGCATCGCCATGGCGGGTGCGACCCTCGCCGCAACCGCTTCGGGTTCCCGCAATGCGATCTGCTTTGGAACAAGTTCGCCGACGATCAGGGAGAGATAGGTGATAGCCACGACGACGGAACCGACGCCGATGGCGTCAGCAGCCGTCGATGACATCCCCTGCGCCTCCAGCCATGCTGTCAGGCGGCCGCCGAGCGTGGCCCCGGAGAAAGCGCCGGAGAGAACACCGACCAGCGTGATGCCGATCTGAACCGTGGAGAGAAAGCGACCGGGGTTTTCGGCAAGTTTGATGGCTTGAGCTGCACCCTTGCTCCCATTGTCGGAGAGAACCTTCAGGCGTGCCGTTCGAGAAGACACGACGGCGAGCTCAGACATGGCGAGCACACCATTCAGGATGGTGAGAAACGCCACAATGCCAATTTCCAGAAACACAGGGACCCTATTCGTTGAGGTTTTAATGCCGCATAAGGCAAGGCGGCGGGGCTTTCGCAGAGACGCTATATATGCGCATCACCCATCGGCAAAGCTTTCTGTGCGAGCCCGGCTGGGTGCGAGGCGGACATCGCCACACCGTCTACAGTCAGCGCCGGCATCTTCTGCCGCGGCTTTCCGGCTTGAGCGGGCGGAGCTTGTACTGGATGGGTCGCTATCGGGCATGGCGCAATTTTGGCGGTGAAACGGGTCCGGCGCAAGAGGCGCTGGGCGAATTCCCTATAGCGTCTTGATGTGACAGTTTCGAAAACGGCGGCGAACATGGCTTCCGGCTGGGAATTTCGGGGCGATTCACATGTCTGCGTGATGCCGAAGATGCTCGAACGTACCGGCATCACGCGCTCGAACCGTCAGGCCGCCAGAATGGTGATCCCATAAGCATTGGCGGCGGCCGTCATCCGGGCGATGGTCTCGGGCGAGGGGGCTTTCAGCGGCTCGCTCGTGCCTTCCGCTTCGATGAATTCGGCCATGTCGCGATCGACGATCGCCGAAAACACCGCCGGAACGGTTCCCCGGTTGGCATAGCCATGCACCATGAAGGGCGCGATCGTGACGATGTCGCCAGCACCGGCCTCGATCTCTTCTGGGCCGCTGTCGGTCAGCCGCCAGATCGTCAAAAGACCCTCGAGAATGCGGAATACTTCCGGGCTTGCATGCGCGTGTTTCGGCGTCCGGCTGCCGGGTGGTACGGTGACGTCGAAAATATTGAGCCAGGTTCCGCGGATACGGACCTGTCGTTCGATGCGGTCGCCGAGGACGAAAAAGCGCTTCGCCTCTTCGCCCGCAGGCTTTGTCACAAATGAGTTGGACATCATGTCTCTTTCTTCTTCTTCTTATAGGCTTTTTCCAGCGGGCGCAGCCGTTAGACCTTTGCGCGGCCTTTGACAACCGCCCCGTTGTGGGGGCAGATCGCCGGATCACGCGACAACATACGCCTTATGAGGGCGTCGCGGCTGATATCGGTGTGCCCGGCCACTTCCGCAAGGCCCGGCAACGCCTCGCCGGCTGCGTGGAAATGACCCGGATCCCGTAATGCCGCCGACACAGAAGCGGCGCATAGACCAAGGCGACCCTTCCGGCCGCCACCGGCAGGCAGGGCCCCGTTCCCTCACGAAAACCGCGTAATCACGCTGATCCCCGTGCCCTCGGCCTTGTCGAGCGCCATCAACGCCGGTACGGCCTCTTCCAGGCTGATCCGCCGTCCGATCAGCTTCTGCGGCGCGATCTTGCCGGCGGCCAGCATCGACAGCATGGCGTCGTAGCGCCAGGCCTGCATGCCGTGGCTGCCGTAGATCTCCAGTTCGTTGCTGATCACCTGCGCCATCGGGATTTGCGGCGTCGCATATTCGCCGAGCATCAGCCCAACCTGCACATGCCGGCCGCGCCGGCGCAGATTCTTGATCGAGTTGAAGCAGGTGGCGGGATGGCCGAGCGCGTCGATCGAGACATGCGCGCCGCCTTTGGTGATTTCGCGCACCGCCTCGGCCACATCGGCAACGCTTGCGGCATTGACCGTCGCCACCGCGCCGCACTCTCTGGCGAAGGCAAGTTTCTCCTCCGATATGTCGATGCCGATCGCATTGGCGCCGAGCGCGGTGGCGATCATGATCGCCGACAGGCCGACGCCGCCGCAGCCATGCACGGCGATCCATTCGCCGGGACCGGTGCGTGCATGGTCGGCGACGGCGCGAAACGAAGTGGCGAAGCGGCAGCCGAGGCTTGCCGCCGTCGCATCGTCGATCGTCTCCGGCAGGTGCACCAGATTGGTGTCGGCATAGTCGATCGCCACATATTCGGCGAAGGAGCCCCAATGGGTGAAGCCCGGCTGAAACTGGTTCGGGCAGACCTGCTGGTTGCCGGAATGGCATTCGCTGCAATGGCCGCAGCCGGAAACGAAGGGCACGGTGACCCGGTCGCCGACCTTGAAGCGCATCACGCCGCGGCCGGTGGCGACGACCCGCCCGGCAAGCTCGTGTCCAGGCACATGCGGCAGCCGGATATCGGGATCGTGTCCCATCCAGCCGTGCCAGTCGCTGCGGCAGAGGCCGCTGGCGCCGACGGAGATGACGACGCCATCCTCAGTCGGCGTCGGATCGGGCAGGGTGCGGATTTCGGGCGCCTGCTCGAAGGCTTCATAATACATGGCTTTCATCGGCGTTCTCCCTTGCTGCTGTCCGGCGATTTCTCCTCATGATCGCATGCGCCAGCCCGCCATTCCAACAGAGATTCGATCATTTTTGCTGATGCACCCATCGCACACGCCGCAGGTGTCGCGCACGAATATTGCGGCCGGACGCTGTCCCCCGGCATTTTCTTGCTTCCGTATTTCCGGCCGGGATTTGTCCTTGACCCGGCTTGCCACCGGGGTTTTTGCTTTCCCGGATTCTGAAGGGAGAACAGCAATGGCCGTCGATACATCACCGCGTTCCACCACCTGGACTCATGTCGACGGGGAATGGCTTCCCGGCAATCCGCCGCTGATCGGGCCGACCTCGCATGCCATGTGGCTCGGCTCGACGGTCTTCGACGGCGCCCGATGGTTCGACGGCATCGCCCCGGATCTCGACCTGCATTGCCAGCGCGTCAACCGCTCGGCGCTCGCCATGGGGCTGAAGCCGGTGAAGTCAGCCGAGGAGATTGCCGCGCTTGCCTGGGAAGGCGTTGGCAGATTCGATGGCGCGACGGCGATCTACATCAAGCCGATGTATTGGGGCGAACATGGTTCGGCCGGTAGCATCGTCTCCGTCGATGCGGAATCGACCCGTTTCGCGCTCTGCCTGTTCGAGGCGCCGATGGGCGGTCATGCCGGCACCAGCCTCACCGTCTCGCCCTATCGCCGTCCGTCGCCGGAAACGGCAATGACCGAGGCGAAGACCGGCTCGCTCTATCCCAATAGCGGCCGCATGATCGCCGAGGCCCGCAGCCGCGGTTTCGACAATGCGCTGGTGCGCGACCTCAACGGCAACGTCGTCGAAACCGCCTCGTCGAACGTCTTCCTGGTGCGCGACGGCGTGGTGATGACGCCGGCCGCCAACCGCACCTTCCTCGCCGGCATCACCCGCGCCCGCGTCATCGGCCTGCTTCGCAAGGCCGGTTTCGACGTCGTCGAAGCAACCCTCTCCGTCGAGGATTTCCTCGCCGCCGACGAAATCTTCACCACCGGCAACTACTCCAAAGTCGTCGGCGTCACCCGCCTCGACGACCGCAACCTCCAGGAAGGCCCGGTCACCCGCAAGGCGCTGGAGCTCTACATGAACTGGGCCCACGGCAGAACCGAGAGCGAGGAGTGAGGAATGGTCCCGCGCAGCGGGAGCAATCGATCCAGTGAATCGATTGCAATGACGAACGCCCGGAGCGCAAGCGCAGGGCTGGCGCGGTCGTTCCCCTTGGAGCCATCTGTAAAGCCACCAATGACAACTTCAAACCGATGGGGCGTCACCAGTACTCATCTCGCCTGTAGAAATTGCCGTAGAGGTGCGTCAGCACCGAATTGGATGCCAGTTTTTCTTCATCGCTGTCGCTATAAACATGTTTGTGTGGATCGCCTTCGCTGTAAATGAGAGCGACGAAATGATTGAGACTCACGCCGGCGATACCCGTCGAAACGTCGCGCGCATCGATGATGGCAAACTTTGGACTGTTCTGTGAAGAAGCACTCGTGGCTGCGGCAGCTTCGAAACTCGATTTATTGAAAATGGCGTACCACAGCCAAGGATCGAAGAGTGGCACGGTGACGATCGTCCCAAAGCAAACCGGAACAATGATGATGGCGATGAAGCTACTCGCCGTCCCACGGAGTCGACGTCGACATAGGGCAACAATGGCGCTAATAAACCAAACGAGCAGTATGCCCACGACCGAAAGAACGAGCAGCGGACCGCCCAACAGATCAAAGAGTCCTCGTAGCCCATTGGCAAAACCAAGCGGCCAAAAATCCAAGGCGCGATCGTAGGCGGCATATGCGGTGCCAAGAAAAGCGGCGATGACCATTCGCCGAACATTCCAAATGTCTATGTGCTCAACCGACACATTCACCTCGTTGTTTCTAAACGTCGAATGATGTCCAGCGAGTCGAGGCATTTTGATGTCCGATCGGCATTGCTGCCGAGCTCCGCTGTGTTGAATCACCCCGTCACGTCATCCACTTCCGATGTTCCGCAAATCTCTCCGCCAAGAGATCGATAAACAGCCGCACCTTCGTCGGCAGATGGCTGCGGTTGGGATAAACGGCGTTGATGGTGAATTCCACCGGCCGATAATCCGGCATGATCTTTATCAGCCGCCCTTCGGCAATGTCGTCGAACACTACGAAGCTCGGCGCCAGGAAGAGGCCTCGTCCGTTCAGCGTCAGGAAGCGCAGCATCTCGGCATTGTTCGAGACGACATTGCCGCCGATCTTGACGCTCTCCTGCCGGCCGTCGCCATCCTCGAAGCGCCATTCATCGCCATAAGGGTAATAGGCATATTGCAGGCAATTGTGATCGGCGATTTCGGCCGGCTTCAGCGGGATCGGATGGCTGTCGATATAGGCAGGGGAGCAGACGAGCATATGGCGCCACGGCGTTAGCTTGCGGGCGATGAGCGACGAATCCGGCGGCAGGGTGCGGATGACAAGGTCGTAGCCATCCTCGATCATGTCAACCATCCGCTCGCCGACGCTGAAATCGACCGAGATCGACGGATAGAGCTCCATATATTCGCTGAAGACGGGCAGCAGGAAACGCACGATGGAGCCGCTGGTATAGACCTTCAGCGTGCCGCGCGGCGTCGTGCTCAGCGCGCTCGCCGTCCGGTCCGCTTCGTCGAGTTCGGCGAGAATCTGCGCCGAGCGCTCATAATAATATTTGCCGGTTTCGGTGAGGCTGACCTTGCGCGTCGTGCGGTTGAGCAGCCGCACGCCGAGCCGCTCCTCCAGCGATTGCACATGATTGCCGACCATGGTGACCGACATGTTCAGCCGGCGCGCGGCCGCGGAAAAACCGCCGCATTCCACGACGCGGCCAAAAACTGCAAGGCTTGTCAGCCGATCCATATTGCCCTCGGATTATCCGCTGAGAGTTGATGATCCTTCCTGATTTAAGCAGATTATCAAAGTGAATGGCAGAGCGCATTTTCCTTCGCATTGAACAGGCCTCGCCTAAGCAGGGCGACAGACGAAGGAAAAGGACGATGGTCGAGCTACCCCGCAAGCAGGTTTTCGAAAGTGCTGGAGAGGCCGAGCGCATCTTGGCCGAGGAGGCCGCCAGGGCGCCCGCCGCCGAGGCACCCGCAACACCCATGACCGGAACCCCGGTCGCGCAAGCGCCTGAAAAGACCGGCCGCCGGATGCTCAAGCGTGCGGTCATCGCCGCAGCACTGTTTGCCGGCGCCGCGTTCGCGGGCGATTTCGGCTATCGCTACTGGACGGTTGGCCGTTTCATCGAATCCACCGACGACGCCTATGTGAAGGCCGACTATACCACTGTCGCGCCAAAAGTTGCCGGCTATATCAAGCAGGTTCTCGTCAACGACAACGACGTGGTCAAATCAGGCCAGGTTCTCGCCCGCATCGACGACCGCGACTTCCAGGCGGCGCTCTCGCAGGCGAGAGCCGACGTCAAGGCAGCCGAGGCCGCCATCACCAACATCGATGCCCAGATCGCGTTGCAACAGTCGGTCATCGCGCAGGCCAAGGCCACGATCGACGCTTCGCAGGCCTCGCTGGACTTTGCCGTCTCCGATGCCGCTCGCTCCGCCCGCCTGATCACCAACGGCGCCGGCACCCAGTCGCGCGCCGAACAGACCCAGTCGGCACGCGACCAGGCCGCTGCCGCCGTCGAACGCGACCGGGCAGCGCTCGTCGCGGCAGAGAACAAGGTGCCGGTGCTCCGGACTGAGCGGGAACAGGCGGCGGCCCAGCGCGATCGGGCTGCGGCCGCCGCTCGCCAGGCCGAACTCAACCTCTCCTACACGGATATCGTCGCCGCCGTCGACGGCACGGTCGGCGCCCGTTCGATCCGCGTCGGCCAATATGTCACCTCGGGCACCCAGCTGATGGCCGTCGTGCCGCTGCATTCGGTCTATGTCGTCGCCAATTTCAAGGAAACGCAGCTGACCTATGTCCGTCCCGGCCAGTCGGTCGAGATCAAGGTCGACAGTTTTCCCGATATCGCCATCAAGGGTCATGTCGACAGCGTTTCGCCGGCAAGCGGTCTGGAATTCTCGCTGCTGCCGCCGGACAATGCCACCGGCAACTTCACCAAGATCGTCCAGCGTATCCCCGTCAAGATAGTCATCGACGACGAGGCTTTGAGCGGGCTGCTGCGCTCGGGCATGTCGGTCGAGCCCCAAGTCGATACCAAGGCTGTCCAGAGCGAGGCTTCCCAGGCCTCTGGACAAGCCGAGGAGGAATTGTCCAGCCACGCTGGATGATCCTTCTCCTCCCGAAAGATCGCAGAACCCATCGTCAGAAAGTTTCCGCAACAGCCGGAAGGAGATAGGGCATGGCCACGCTTCAGATCGCCGCAAACGGCAATTCGCTTGCGCGCCCCGCCGCGGCAGCGCCCGCGACGCCTGCCGTCACGAGCCCGCTCCGCATATGGTCGGCCGTGGTCGGCTCGACACTCGGCGCCTTCATGGCGGTCCTCAACATCCAGATCGTCAATGCCTCGCTTGCCGATATCCAGGGCGCCATCGGCGCCGGCACCGATGACGGCGGCTGGATCTCGACCTCCTATCTGATTGCCGAAATCGTTGTCATTCCGCTCAGCGGCTGGCTGGCGCGGGTCTTTTCGCTGCGCAACTATCTGCTGGCCAACGCCATCCTCTTCCTGATCTTCTCGGTGGCCTGCGCCTTCGCGGCCAATCTGCAGCAGATGATCGTCCTGAGGGCGGTTCAGGGTTTTGCCGGCGGCGTGCTGATCCCGATGGCCTTCACCATCATCATCACGCTGCTGCCCAAGGCCAAGCAGCCGATCGGCCTTGCCCTCTTTGCCTTGTCGGCCACCTTCGCACCGGCGATCGGCCCGACGATTGGCGGGTACCTCACCGAGAACTGGGGTTGGGAATATATCTTCTATGTCAATCTGGTGCCCGGCGCCTTGATGGTCGGCCTGCTCTGGGCCTCGCTCGATCGGACGCCGATGAACCTGAAACTGCTCGCCAAAGGTGACTGGCCGGGCATCGTCACCATGGCGATCGGCCTGGCCGCCTTGCAGACCGTGCTGGAAGAGGGCAACAAGGAAGACTGGTTCGGCTCCGATTTCATCCTGCGCCTGTCGGTTATATCAGTCGTCTCGCTGACCCTGTTCATCGTCATCGAGCTGAGAGCGGCTCATCCGCTCTTGAACCTCCGTCTGCTGCTGCGCCGTAATTTCGGCTTCGGCATCGTCGCCAATTTCCTGCTCGGCATCGCGCTTTACGGTTCGGTCTTCGTGCTGCCGATCTATCTCACCCGCATCCAGGGCTATAATTCCGAGCAGATCGGCATGGTTCTCGCCTGGACCGGCATTCCGCAGCTGCTGCTGATCCCGCTGGTGCCGCGCCTGATGAAGCGTTTCGACGTCCGCCTGCTGATCGTCGTCGGCTTTGCCCTCTTCGCCGCCTCGAATTTCATGAACGTGCACATGACCGGCGATTATGCCAGCGACCAGCTCTTCTGGCCGAACATCGTCCGTGCCATCGGCCAGGCGCTGGTCTTCACCCCACTCTCGGCGATCGCCACTGCAGGCATCGAGCAGGAGAATGCCGGCTCGGCGTCGGCGCTGTTCAACATGATGCGCAATCTCGGCGGCGCGGTCGGCATCGCCTTGCTGCAGACCTTCCTGTCGAAGCGCGAGCAGTACCATTCGAACATCCTCACCCACTCGGTCTCGGTTTTCGAGGAGGCCACCCGCGATCGTATCGCTCGGCTGACCGCCTACTTCATGAGCCATGGCGTCAGCGACCAGGCGCTCGCCAGCCATAAGGCCATGGTCGCCATCGCGCTCAAGATACGAAAGCAGGCCAATATCATGGCCTTCAGCGACGCTTTCTTCCTGCTCGGCGTTGCGCTCGTCGTCGCCTTGCTTGCGATCCTGCTACTGAAGAAACCCGGTCAGCTCTCGGGCGGCGGCGCCCATTAGCGCCACCGGGTCAAGGAGAAGAAGCCATGACAACCGCAATCTATGCTCCAGCCGCCGAACAGCAGACCAATGCCGTCGGCACCGGCGCGCTGCTTGCCATCATCGAATGGCTCTCCGGCGATGAATGCCACGCGCTCGACGAAGCAGGCCTCGTTTCCGGCCTCGGCCGCAGGCTTCAGGCGCTCGGCCTGCCGCTCGACCGGCTGACCTTGCATCTGATGACGCTGCATCCCGAGCTCGTCGGCCGCACCATTGCCTGGGCGCCGGGCGAGCCGGTCGAGATCCACGACCGCGAACATGGCGCACGGGTCGCGATTTCAAACACGCCGCTGCGCAAGGTCATGGAAACCCGGGAGCCGCTGGTGGTTGGCCCCGGCGAAAGCGTGCACGGCCGCTGGCAGCATATCGACGTTTTCGCCGATCGCGGTCTGATGCAGCTTGTCATCGCGCCGCTCTGCAATATCGACGGGCCGGTCGGCGCCGCCGTCTTCGGCACGAGGCGGCCGGCCGGCTTCACAGCCTCCGAACGTCAGGTGATCGAGCGCATTCTGCCGGCGCTGCGCAACACCAGCGAGCTGCGCATTCTTCGCCAGGTCGAGCTCAGCCTGCTCGACACCTATGTCGGTCCGCTGACCGCAAGCCGGATTCTGGCCGGCCGCATCCGCCAGGGTGAAATCGAATCGATGGAGGCCGCCCTGCTGCTCTGCGATCTGCGCGGCTTTACCGAGCTGTCGAATAAACTCGCCGGCAGCACCGTGCTTGGTCTTCTCAACGCCTATTTCGATCGGGTTGTCCCGGCCATTACCCGGGAAGGCGGCGAAGTGCTGAAATTCATGGGCGACGCCGTGCTTGCCTTCTTTCCCGGCTACGCTGCGGCCCATGCCTGCGGCGCGGCCCTGGCATCGGCCCGCGCCATCCTCGATGAGATCGACCGTTTCCAGTACAACGGCATCGGCGTGAAGGCCGGCATCGCCCTGCATTACGGCGAGGTCAGCTACGGCAATATCGGCTCCGGCCGCCGCCTCGACTTCACCCTGATCGGCCGCGACGTCAACCTGGTCAGCCGCATCCAGACCGCCTGCAGTGAATTGGGCGAGGCCTTGCTGATGTCTGAGCCATTCCGCGAAAAAGCCGGGGCAGGGGATGTGATGTCGGTCGGGGCACAGGGGCTGAAGGGGTTTGCCGAGCCAGTGGAGCTGTTTACGATTGTACGGTAGGTGTGCGGTAGCCGGCGAAACCAGTCTATCCGTCTTTGACCTGTTCGAGCCTCGCCGCCCACTTGCATAAAACGCATGGCAGGTCTGCCGGAAACGGCTTCGTCTTCCCCCATCTTTTCGCCATAGTGGCGCCGGAATTCCGTAAGCCGGGAGGAGGAGCTTAATGACTGTGCTGTTCGACGAACAAGCCGAGATCATCCGCGAACTGGGTGTCGCCACCGAGATCGATCCGGAGCGGGAGATCCAACGGCGAACCGCTTTCCTCAAGGATTATCTCGTCGGCTCGGGCATGCGCGGCTACGTCCTCGGCATCAGCGGCGGCGTCGATTCGCTGACGGCGGCTTTGCTGGCTCAGAAGGCGGTGCGCGAGCTGCGTGATGGCGGCCATGCGGCCGAATTCATCGCTGTACGCCTTCCCTATGGCGTCCAGGCAGATGAGGCCGATGCGGCGAAGGCGCTTGCAACGATCGACCCTGACCGCTCGATGGTGGTCAACATCAAGGCGGCGGCGGATGCGATGCTGGCCGCCGCTCAAGATGGCGGCCTTGCCTTTGCCGATGCCGGCCGGCAGGATTTCATTCTCGGCAACATCAAGGCCCGCCAGCGCATGATCGCCCAGTTCGCTTTGGCCGGCGCGCTCGGCGGCCTCGTCATCGGCACTGATCATGCGGCCGAAGCGGTCATGGGTTTCTTCACCAAATTCGGTGATGGCGCCGCCGACATCCTGCCGCTCGCCGGCCTCAACAAACGCCGCGTCCGCCTGCTGGCAAAGCGGCTCGGCGCGCCCGACGAGCTGATCTTCAAGGTGCCGACCGCCGATCTCGAAGACCAGCGGCCGCTGCGCCCCGACGAGGAGGCCTATGGTGTCAGCTACGACGAGATCGACGATTTCCTCGAAGGCAAGCCGGTCGGCGAGATCGCCCGCCGCCGGATTCTTGCCGCCTATCGGGCAACCGCCCATAAGCGCGCGCTGCCGGTGGCCGTCAACGCGCTCTGAGGCGCGCGTTCAGGGCTGCACCGGCGAACCCGTCCAATTCGACGAGGCGAGATAGGCATTCGGCGCAAAATAAACGCCGTCGACGTCGAAGGCCTGGAGATCTTCGGCCCGCAGTGCTTCGCGCACCTTCGGGCGGGCCGCCACACGGGCCATGAAACCGTGCAGCGCCGGCCATTGCTTGAGATTGATCTCCGTCCAGGGCGACCAGTTCAGGCAGACGAAGAGATAGGCGTCCGCCACGGTGAAGGCCTCGCCGGTCAGATAGGGTCCGGCAAAACGGCCACTCAGCCAGGAAAGCCGCTTTGCGACCTGGGCGCGGATCTGCGCATGCACGCTGGCATAAGCCGGCTCGAACAGCAGCACCATCGGCTTGTGCAGTTCGGAGGATATGAAATTCAGATAGGATTGCACCTCGTTGCGTCTGAGGTTGCCGACCTCGGGCAGCATCGCCGCGCCTTGCGGCACGCTGTCGGCGAGGAACTGTGCGATCGCCGGTCCCTCGGTCAGCACCTTGCCGTCGTCGAGCACCAACGCCGGCACATAGCCGTTGCCGTTGATGGCGAGATAGTCCTTGCCGTCGCTTGCCCGGTGGGTCTCCCTGTTGACCTCGACAAGCTCGATGTCGAGCCCCAGCTCCCGGCAGACGATATGCGGTGAAAGCGAGCAGGCCGCGGCGTTCATATAGAGTTTCATGGCAATTTCCTCTCTCCTGCAGGCGGTCGACGCCGCCTGCGCGATATCATTGAACATCTGTACTGTTTCGCATAAAATAGCCTTCGTCAAGAATTTAATGCGAAACGGTACAGAATATGAAGGATGAGAAGAAGCGCGGCCGCCCGAGGGCTTTCGACGCCAAGGCAGCGCTCGGCAAGGCGCGCGACGTGTTCTGGGACCGGGGCTTTGCCGCCGCCTCGCTCGATAATCTGAGTGCTGCGACCAAACTCAACCGCCCGAGCCTCTACGGCGCCTTCGGCGACAAGGAGGATCTCTATCTCGATACTTTGGAGGCTTATCGCCGAGACGGCATGGATGCTCTGGCCGAAGCGCTCGACCCGTCGCTGCCGCTGCGCGACAATCTCGCCCGCGTCTATGAAAGCGCGCTGGCGATCTATCTGCACGGCGAAACCGCCGCCCGCGGTTGTCTGCTGATCGGCACGGCGACGGCCGAGGCGGTCGAGCGTGAGCGGGTGCGCGAGGTGCTTGGCCGCAGCCTCAGCGATTTCGATGGCGAGATCGAAAAGCGCATGCGCCTTGCCGTCGAACGCGGCGAGCTTCCCGAGAGCGCCGATCCGCAGATGCTGGCAAGGCTCGCCTCCGCCGTCATGCATTCGCTCGCCGTGCGCGCCCGCGCCGGCGACAGCCGCGAGACGCTGGAGGCAATCGCCCGCTCAGGCGTCGAGCTGATCTGCGGACGCTCCTAAGCTGAGCCTGGTGTCTTCTGATCGCGCGGCCGCACTATCCAGGCATAGGCCGCCCCGGCGAGAAGCAGCACCGCGGTGCCGAGGAAAACCGCCCGCATGCCGATATGGCCGCCGACAAAGCCGCCGAGGACGGGACCGGCCACCTGGCCGATATATTGCGAGGAGACGGACAGGCCGAGAACGCCGCCGGCCGCGCTGTCCGGCACGCTGTGACGGATGACGGCGGTAATACAGGGCAGGAGCCCGCCGAGCGCGGCCCCCATCAGGAAGCGCAGGACGATCAGCTGCCAGGAACTGGTGACGAATGCCTGCGGAATCAAAAGCAGCCCGGCGACGGCGAGCGCGCCCGATATGACCGGCCAGTGGCCGATCCTGTCGGCGAGCCTGCCGAGCCGGGAGGCGGAAAGAATGCTGCCGAGTGCGGCGGCCGACATGACGAGACCCGAGATCTTCGTCACTTCAGTGGCATCAGGCACGATCTGCGCGACATAGACGGTGATGATCGGTTCGATCGACATATTGGCGAACATCAACAGCATGCCGGTCGCCAGCATGGCAACGACAGGGCCTTTATCGGGAATGGATTTCCAGCCGCCGCTTGCCTTGGCCGCCTGTTTACGGGCCGGCGACTTCTCCTCCTTGATCAGCAGGGCGGTGGCGAGAAAGGCGAGGAAGATCATCGCTCCGGCAGCGAGAAACGTGCCGCGGATGCCGATAACAGGCGGCAGCAACCCGCCGATCAGCGGCCCGACGAGATTGCCGGCCATGATGCCGCAAGAAAGCACGCCGAGCGCCCAGGCCGAGCGCTCCTTCGGCGTCTGCGTCGCCACCAGCACCATCGAGCCGGAGGAGTAGCCCCCGGCGAGCCCGACGAAGAGGCGCAGCGCCACCAGCTGCCAGACATTGCCGGCCATGCCCATCAGTGAAATCGCCAGCGTCATGCCGAGGCTGGCGCGCACCAGCATCAGCTTGCGGCCGTAAATATCGCCGAGCCGCCCCCAGAGCGGGGCCACGAGGGCGGCGGCCAGGAAGGTGGCACCATAGGCGATGCCCGACCATTGCACGATCGCCGCATGGTCGGCCACGCCGAGCTCCTCGATATAGAGTGGCAGGAAAGGCAGCAGCAGCGTCATCGCCACGATGGTGGTGAAGGATCCGATCAGCGAGACGGTGAGGTTGCGCTTCCAGTGGATCGAGCCTGCCTTGACGCTCACCGCGTCCAATTGCGTATCGGTCATTCCCTGCCTCGACTTCGATCACGGGGCGCAATTGCGCCGAAACTGGATCATTTGAGGTAAATGTGCTAGAGGTACTGATTGCGTGATGCAATCGGTTAATCGGAGGATATGCCATGAACGATATGCGCACGAGGCAGCAGACCGTCCGTGATCTCTACGCCGCCTATCTGGATGACCGCAAGGATATTGTCGGCGCCATGCTGACCGAGGATTTCACCTTCTCCAGTCCGCGTGACGACCATATCGACCGGGCTGTGTATTTCGAGCGCTGCTGGCCGAAGGAGCCGTTGTTCCGCCGTATCGACATCGAGTTCCTGGCTATCGACGGGAATGAGGCCGCTGTTCGCTACCGCGCCGAAAAACTGGACGGCGCAAGCTTCGGCAACATGGAGAGCCTTCGCTTCCGCGGCGGCAAGATCGCCTCGGTCGAGGTTTATTTCGGGCGGGATCTGTAGTTAGAAAATTCGTAGCGCCGACGTCGTGATGATGACCATCGAGACCGCTACCATCAGCGGCCGCACCGGCAGCCGCTTGACGAGGATGGCGCCGAAAGGAGCGGCGATGACGCCGCCGATGATCAGGCCGATCGCCGAATTGAGTTCCGACCAGCCGAGCGTCAGGATGAAGGTCAGCGAAATCGTCAGCGTTACCGCAAATTCGGTGAAGTTGGTCGAGCCGATCACCCGCTTCAGATCATGGCCGCGCCCGATCAGCGTGCTGGTGACGACGGGTCCCCATCCGCCGCCGCCGATCGCATCGAGCATTCCGCCGCAAAGTCCGACAGGCGGCACCGCCCAGTCGCGCACTTCGCGCCTGGATGGCGGCCGGAACGCCTTGTAGAGGATCAGCAGGCCGATGGCGAGCAGATAGGCCGACACGAAGGGCGCGATCACCTTGCCGTCGATATTGGCCAGCAGATAGGCGCCGACCGCCCCGCCGATCATGCCGGCAGGCGCCAGCCGCGCCACCAGCCGCCAGTCGACATTGCGATGATAGGCATGCGAAATGCCGGATGCTGCCGTTGTGAACATTTCCGTCACATGCGTCATGGCGCTGGCATTGGCCGCAGGCACTCCGAAGGCCAGCAGGCTCGTGGTCGACAGTACGCCGAAGGCCATGCCAAGCGCGCCGTCGACGATCTGCGCGCAGAAGCCGACGGCGATGAAGAAGAAGATATCCGATGTCATATAGTCCCCTCAGACGAACGATAGCATCAGAATCCGCGATGCGTGAGAAACTTTTGACCTCAGGCCGAAAGTCCGCGCTGCTTCAGCCGGACGATCTTGAAAAACCCGTTCGGAAAGACCGGCAGAATATCGGTCGTGGAAAAATCGCCGCGACGGTCGGCCCAGGCGAGGATGCGGTGGATGCGGAAGGCGGAGGACCAGCCGATGTGACGCACCAGCGGCGCCACCGCCGCCTCGATCGCCCCCTGCAGGCCGGCGCCGTCGCCGAGCTTGCTGGCGAGAATGATCTCGCCGCCCGGCCGCAGCACCCGGGCGCATTCGTCGAGCGCCCGCTCCGGCTCGGGAATCAGCGTAATGACGAAGGGCAGGCAGACCGCGTCGAATGACTGGTCGGCGAAGTTCAGCGCATGGGCATCCATCACCTCGAGCGCCTGCACATGCTGGAGCTTCTCGCGCTGCACCTTCTCTCGCGCCCGCGCGATCATATGTTCGGAAATGTCGATGCCCGTCACCCGGCAGCGGCTGGGATAGTGGGTAAGCGTCAGACCGGTGCCGACGCCGATTTCAAGAATATCGGTGCCGGCCGCGGCGGCAAGCGCGGCCAGCTTGTGGTGGCCGTCGCGCAGAATGCCGCGATAGACGCGATCATAGACCGGTGCCCAGCGCTGATAGATTTTCTGCTGATCTTCCGCCCGGTTGCGAAGCTCCGACATGCCTGAACCTCCCTGCGCATGAACCCGAGAATCGGAATCGATTCTCGGCAAGGATCATGCGTTTATCGCAAACATAGAGCGCCTTAGCGCCCCTCACAGAGGCGCGGCGCTCTAAAAACCCCGGACTTCAACTCCTGAGAGCGGATTTGGGTTCCGCTCGGAATGTGACTGAAGTCACAAAACGCCACGGTGGGCGGCTATTTCGCCGGCGTGAACCCGAGCTTCTCAGCATCCATCGCGCTGCCGATCTCGACCGATTTCTCCTGCTTGTCATAGACGCAGATCTGGACGATGAGCCCCTTGGCCCCCTTCGGCTTCCCCGTCATTAGGGCCAGCCCGTAATGCAAGGTGCCGAAGGGATCGACGACGGCCTTCGGCTTCTCGATCGCGACCGCCGCTTTCCTGCACTTGGCTTCTACGTCGGCGGCCAGCTGTTTCCACGCTTCGTCCGAAGAGGCATGCGCCGCAGGGACAAGAAACGGAAGCGCGGCAATGGCGAGATGCGGGATTATATTCCTGTTCATATCGGATCTCCATTGGTGTCGGTCGCCGGTGAAGCGGTTTTCGGGGCGGTATGCCGGGCGATTTTCCACGCCCGAATCCCGCCCTGAAACTGAGGCAAATTTTCCTCCGTCCGGTCGTTTTTTGATATTTCGCCGGTTGCCTCTCCCCCGTTCCCCTCCTATGTTCCGCCTCACCTGCCGATGACGCAATCTATTGCCAAGAGGAGATCTGACATGGCTTTCGAATTGCCTGAACTTCCCTATGATTACGAAGCCCTTGCCCCCTTCATGTCGAAGGAAACGCTGGAGTTTCACCACGACAAGCACCACAAGGCCTATGTCGACAACGGCAACAAGCTCGCCGCCGAAGCCGGCCTTTCGGATCTGTCGCTCGAAGACGTCGTGAAGAAGTCCTTCGGCACCAATGCCGGCCTCTTCAACAACGCCGCGCAGCACTACAACCACATCCATTTCTGGAAGTGGATGAAAAAGGGCGGCGGCGGCAACAAGCTGCCGGGCAAGCTGGAAGCGGCTTTCGCCTCCGATCTCGGCGGCTACGACAAGTTCAAGGCCGATTTCGCCAATGCCGGCGCCACCCAGTTCGGCTCCGGCTGGGCCTGGGTTTCCGTCAAGAACGGCAAGCTCGAAATCTCCAAGACCCCGAACGGCGAGAACCCGCTCGTCCACGGCGCCACTCCGATCCTCGGCGTCGACGTCTGGGAACACTCCTATTACATCGACTATCGCAACGCCCGCCCGAAATACCTCGAAGCCTTCATCGACAGCCTGATCAACTGGGACTACGTCCTGGAGCGCTACGAAGAAGCCACGAAGTAAGCGGTGCGAGGCTGCCGCCATCGGCGGCGATCTCTCAGCTACCTTGATTTGCACCCGGCGTTCCCCGAACGCCGGGTGTTTGTTTTCACATCCCGGCGTCACATTCCTGTCACGGGCCGATCCTAACCACGCCTCATGTCCATGTCCGCTCATCCTGTCTTCCGCTTCGGTATCATTGCCGATCCGCAATATGCGGCCATTCCTCCGCATGCGGCCATGGACCGCTACTATGCCAACAGCCTCGCCAAGGTCGCCGAGGCGATCGAGGTCTTCAACGGCTGGGAGTTGAGCTTCGTCATGACGCTCGGCGATGTCATCGACCGCAGCTTCCAGAGCTTCGACGATATCCTGCCGGTCTATGAGAGGCTCCGGCACGAGGCGCTCTTCCTGCTCGGCAATCACGATTTTTCCGTCTCCGCGGGGCATCTGTCCGAAGTTGCCGCACGTCTCGGCATGCCGTCGCCCTATTACAGCTTTTCTCGCCACGGCTGGCGCTTCATCGTGCTCGACGGCAACGAGGTCAGCACCTTCGCGCCGCCCGAAGGCCATTCGCACCGCGCCCTTGCCGCGCAAATGCTGGCCGCGCTGGAGGCGAAGGGCGCCAGGAATGCGCATCGGTGGAATGCAGCGCTGAGCGACGCGCAGTTCGCCTGGCTTGGCGATCAAATCGCAGAGGCGGCCGCGACTGGCGAGAAGGTGATCGTCATGAATCACTATCCCGTGCATCCGCCGAGTGAGCACGGCATGTGGGACAGCGAGCGCATCGTCACGCTGCTCGCCTCGCACGACAATGTCGTCGCCTATCTCAACGGCCACGACCACGTCGGCAATTACGGCAAGGCCGGCGCCTGCCACTTCGTCAATTTCAAGGGCGTGGTCGACACCGAGAACGAAAACGCCTTCGCTATCGTCGAGGTCCATACAGACCGCATCGCTGTCCGCGGCTTCGGCCGGGAAGAGAGTCGAACGCTGGTTTATTAGGCTGGGAGAGACTGCCGATAAAGGTCGGCCAACTCCCCCTTATCTCATGCTCGGGCTTTACCGGCTCTATAACAGAAATTGACCGAGATATGCGGAGTGCCTCCGCGAAGAAGCGCCCAACCCGCCAACGGTGAGTTTGGCGGAACGCACCCCCATTCTCCGTCATCCTCGGCCTTGAGCCGAGGATCCATGCCCGCTGCTAATAGGGGTCGGCGTGGATCCTCGGGTCAAGCCCACTGCTGTCCGGTTTAAATTCGTTACCATTGGAGGCTCATCTGGTGGAGATGGTGTGGCGGAGTGGCGGTGGGTTGCAGCAGGCGGTCGATCCTGCGGCGGTGCATGAGATTGGCGCGCACCAGGCGGGCGAAAGCGAGCGGGCTTGTGACGGTGGTCTGGTCAGCCTTGGCCATCTGCAGCAGCAGGTAGGCGATCAGGGCAACGGCGATCTGGATGCGCACGGCATTCTCGCTGTTGCCGAGGAAATGGCGGATCTTCAGCGTCTGCTTGACCCAACGGAAGAACAGCTCGATCGCCCAACGGCGCTTGTAGAGCGCGGCGATCTCCTCTGCCGGGGCATCGAGATCGTTGGACAGGATGCGCAATATCTTGCCGGTTTCGATCTGCACGCAGATCTCCCGCACCGGCCCGCTCATCGGATTCCTGCGGCTTTTCGCCATGCGCTGCGGCAGGAGGCCGACCCGATCCGACATGATGGTTCCATCCGGGCTGACCGCTTTTTCCTCTGTGACGGCCAATCTGGTATGGGATTTGAGGCGCGTGACGATGCGGCAGCCGGCGGCATTGAGCTTCGCCCACCAGCCGAAATCGTAATAGCCGAGGTCGAAGACATAGGTGGCGCCCGCCTCGATCGGCATTACCTTGGCGGCGGTGATGTCGTTGACATTGGCCGGCGTCACCGCCGCATAGATCGGCCGTTCGGCATTGGCATCGTAGACGACGTGAACCTTGGCGCCGCAGGCCTGATCGGAAAAGCGTGCCCAGTCCGATCCCGCTCCGGAAAGGCGCAGACTGCTGCTGTCGATCAGATGGACCGCCTCGCCGACGGCCCGCTTGAGCCCACGCCCGGCGCGTGACACCATCTGCGCGAACAGCTCGGCGAAAACCGCACTCGAGCGCCGGCCATTGGCGTCGGCAAGGGTCGAGCGTGACACCGGTTGGGCGCCGAGATGGTAAAGACCGCTGCGGTGGCTTTGCAGGCCGCCGACGATTTCGCGCAGGCTGACAGCCCCGGAAAGCTGGCCGTAGAGCAGCGCGACCAATTGGCTCTTCGTCGACAGCCGCCGCACGTGCTTGTCGGCCTGATGCTCCTCCACAAGTCTTTCGAAGGCCGCCCACGGAATCCGCTTCAACAGATCATGAAAGACGCTATTCTGATGCCGCACGGTGTTGTTCCTCTTTCGTGTCCGGGATTGTCGCCAAACATCCGAATACGAGTAGAATCAACACCGTGCGCCATGTCCACCAAATTTAAACCGGACAGCCGTGGGTCAAGCCCGAGGATGACGGAGGAGGGGGCAGATGTCGGCGGTCCTTTGGCGGCGTCGAGGATTGCGCCAGGCAAGAATGCGCCTTCCCGGGCCGCATAGCGCTGACTTCTTGCTCGTGCCTCAAGGGTTGCCAGACCTGTTCGCACAAACGCCCAATATTACCCCACCGCCGCCTTCTCCGCCCACCCACTCGTCCACAGCTCCCGCAGCCGGTCGCCGTCGCCCTTGAAGAAAGCCTCGGCGGCCGTGCAGCGCTCCACCCGGTCGCTGCGGAAATTGCGGATCGCCTGGCGCAACTCGCACCAGGCGACGATATTGGCGGTCTGCGAATAGTAGATCAGCGCGATTGGCTGGATCGTCCGCTCGCTCGCGCGGCCGAGTTCGTCGCGATAGCCGAGCGTCAGCTTGCGTTCGTCGCGGATCGCCCGGCGCACGATTGCAAGGTCGAAACCGGCCGGCTGCGCGGTCGAGCCCCAGGCATAAAGCGCCTTGGTGTCCATTGCCTGTCGCAGCGGCGGCGGCACGGCGCCTGATATCTTCCGGTTGACGCGGCGCGCTGCCTGCTTCAGTTCCTCGTCGGCCGTGCGTTCGAGCAGCGCCAGCGACAGCACGATCGCCTCCATCTCCTCGATCGAAAACATCAGCGGCGGCAGGTCGAATCCCGGCCGCATGATATAGCCGATGCCGCGACCGCCCTCGATCGGCACGCGCATCGCCTGGAGCGCGGCGATATCGCGATAGATCGAGCGGACCGTCACTTCGAGCGTCTCGGCCATAACAGCCGCCGTCATCGGTTTTCTGGCGAGCCGCAGGATCTGAATGATCTCGAAAAGCCGTGAGGCCTTGCGCATTTTGCCTCTCCCATCCCTCACGCTCCTGACAATACACTGTCAGTTGGGTTTGCGTATAGAGCCGCTTATCGATTTGAAATCTATCAGGGTCTTTGGAAACGACCCCGAGACGAAAAGGCGGTAACTGACATGAATTACCACGAAAACCTCTGGCTTTTCTTTACCCTTCTCTTCGGCATCATCATCGTGCCGGGCATGGACATGCTTTTCGTGCTCGCCAATGCGCTGACCGGCGGTATCCGCCGGGGACTGGCGGCAACCGGCGGCATCATGGCCGGCGGGGCCGTGCATTCGGCCTATGGCGCGGCCGGCGTCGGTGTGCTCGTCACCATGCTGCCGCAGCTCTTCAATGTGCTGCTCTTTGCCGGCGTCGCCTATATGATCTGGATCGGCATTTCGCTGATGCGCAGTTCGATCACCGTCGAGGCGGTCGGGCCGGCAACAGCGCACTCCGGCTGGCGCGCCTTCCGCCAGGGCGCCGTCACCTGTCTGATCAATCCCAAGGCCTATATCTTCATGTTTGCCGTCTATCCGCAGTTTCTGAGGCCGGAATTTGGCCCGGTCTGGAAGCAGGGCCTGATCATGGGCGCCATGACTGTTGCCACCCAGTTCGCCATTTACGGCACGCTGGCGATGACCGCCGGCCGCAGCCGCGATCTTCTCGTCGCCAATCCCGATGCCACGGCCTTTGTCGGCCGCTGCGCCGGGCTGCTCCTGGTCGCAGTCTCCGCGCTCAGCCTCTGGCAGGGGTGGAAAAGCGCCTGAGCCGGCTGTCCTGATCGTCGTCACTGATATTGGAAAGCAAACTTCGCTCACGGACGCCTCCACGGCGGCCACGGCGGGACTCGCGGCTCGGATCAGCCGCGAGTCCCGTTGTTGTCACTGCCAGGTCATCTCGCCCTTGGCGACTTTCGCCCCAAGTTCCAGCGAAATTGGCATGGCGGCGTCGGGATAGAGCTTTTTCATAGCTGCGATCAATGCCTTGGAGTCTGCGGCCTTGGCCACCTCGGCGTCAAATGCGATCAGGTAATCGCGCGTGTAGCTGACGCCGGAAGCATCCATCGGCCAGCTGGGAGTGCCGTGACCCGGTACGACGATCTTGGGCTTGCGGGCGAGGATGGCGTCAAGCGCCGCCACCCAGGCTTTTCGTTCTTCGACGGTCGGGAGATCGGCGACCCAGGGATACATCCCGCCGAAGACAGGCACACCGCCGAACACGGCGCTGAGCGACGGAACCCAGATATAGCGGCCGCGATCCTTTAGACCCGGCGCGGTGACGATTTCGAGCTTCTCGCCGTCGACCGTCAGCGTGTCAATGTCGCTTGCTTCCGGGAAAATGAGCTCGGAGACCGCCTTCGGACCGTTGTCGCCCAGAACAGGCGACCAAGCCTTGATCTTGCCTTCGGCCTTCTCCCGCATCAGGTCGACGGTGTCGCGCGCTGCGAGGATGCGGGCATCAGGGAAGGCCTGATGGACGGGTGCGAGACCGAAATAGTAGTCGGGATCGTTGGTGGTGATATAGATCGTGGTGAGGTTTTTGCCGCTGGCCTTGATGGCATCGGCGACGAGCTTGCCGTCCGAATAGCTGAAGCTCGAGTCGATGAGGACGGCCTGCGTCTTGCCGGTCACAAGGACCGGCGCGCGCAGGAAGCCCGCCTCAGTCGTCCTGAACGCCGTCCATGACAGTGGAGACTTCTCCTGCGCCACGCCGGATGTGGCGAGCGGGATCATGATGGCCGCGGCTGCTGCGATCGTCTTGAGAGTGGTGCGTCTGGTGATCATCGTAGGTTTCCGAGGTTTTGGGATGAGTCTAATTCCGCCTTCGAGGCAGAGAGGACCTGCCGCAGCCGGCACCCGAACGGTGTCGACCACGCTGCGGCAAGGAATTCGGTCTGGGGAGATCGGATTAGTAGCCGACGGTGAACCGCTGCCTGACGTGGGCCGGAGCTTCGATTTCGTCAGCCAGCGCAATGGCGAAGTCTTCGAAGGAAATGCTGCTGCCCTGTTCGTTCGTCAGCAGTTCGTCCTTGCCGAGGCGGAAGGCGCCGGTCCGTTCGCCGGGGCCGAACGCGGCCGAAGGGGACAGGAAGGTCCAGTCCAGGTCTTTTTCACCCTTGAGCTTGTTGAGGTAATCGACGCCGCCCCGCGCTTCGGATTTGTAGATCTCCGGAAATTTGGGCGTGTTCACGAGGAGAACACCCGGAGCGACTTCGAGGCTGCCCGCCCCGCCCACCACATAGTAGCGGCGAACGCCGGAGGCCTTGACTGCGCCAAGCAGCTTGTCCGGATCGCTGGCGGAGAAATGCACCGAGCTGATGACGGCGTCATGCCCCTCCAAGAGTTTTGCCAGAGCGTCAGGCGCCTCGATGTCGCCGGCGGCGGCGGTGACATCAGGCAGAGAGGCGACCTTGGCGGGGTCTCGGGCAATCGCGGTGACGCTATGGCCGCGAGCCGACAATTCGGACAGGATGCGGGAGCCGGCCTGACCGGAGGCTCCGATGAGAGCGATTTTCATGATGGTGCTCCTGGTTGGGATTGATGTTTCAGGCGACGGCGCAGAGCTCGTCGAGTGCCGCGACGAGATGAGCCGGACCTTGATAGAGCACCTCGCCGCTCAGCACGTGCGCATGGCCGTTGATGCGGGCGACGAGCTGCGGAACGCCGCGAATGCCGAGGATATTCATCCGACGCTGGGTCTCTTCCATCCGCTCCAGCGTGCGCTCGCTGAGAGCCGGGTCGTTCCGGAGCTTCTCGGCAAAGATCTCAGCGCTTAGTTCGACGCCATGCCCGGCAGCCACCTGAACGGCGACCGTCGCCACTTCCTGAACGTTGGAAGTGTCGCGTCCGTCGACATAACGCGCGATCTGGACGGCATGCAGGAAACGAGGCTCGAGGTGCGTGGCGTGCTCGCCAAGTGCGGTGAGCGCAAGCGTCGCGGGTCCCGAGTCGAAAACGCCGTTCGGCGCCAGCAGGACGTTCTGGTGGTACTCCTTGGAGAAGCGCTGTCCGGTGAGAACCTCAATCCTCTGGTCGTTGCGCCAGGCATGATCTGATATCGACGAGATCGGCCTTGCTCCGACGAAAAGGCCGGAGGGGAGCATCCTGAGGCGATCTGGAAATCTGTCGGCAAGACCAGCCAGGGCCGGGGCGCTTGCGTAGCACCAGCCGCAGAAAGGGTCGAAGAAATATTGAAGTTCGATATCGGTGGTCACTGCGATCTCCCTGTGTTTGAGAGAGATATAATGTTGCGCGGATCAAAGATAAACGTCACTATGGTCGACAGAATGTTGCATAAATCGAGCGAATAGATGGATCGGATCATTGCCGCGAAAGTGCTCTTGAAGACTGTCGAGCGCGGCAGCGCTTCGGCTGCAGCCGAAGAATTGGGCATGTCCCGAGCGATGGCCTCGCGCTACATCGCGGCCATGGAAGACTGGTCGGGAACACGGCTGCTCCACCGCACGACGCGACAGCTCAGCCTGACATCGGCGGGCGAACGCGTTCTCGACATGTGTCGGGACATCGTCCGTGTTGCCGACGCAGTGACGGAGGTCGCAACTCATGCGGAGACGCCGCACGGTCTTCTCAGGGTGACGGCGCCCGCCATCCTCGCCGAGGCGCAGCTCATTCCCCTTCTTTCCGATTTTGCCGACCTCTATCCGCGCATCAAGGTCGACTTACAAATTTCCGATCGAGCGATCGATCTCGTGCAGGACCGCATCGATCTGGCGATAAGGATCGCCAACCGCCTGGATCCATCCTTGATCGCAAAGCGGCTCGGACAGTGCTCGTCGCTGCTCTATGCCTCGCCGCAGTATCTCGAGAAATACGGAATTCCGACAGGACCGGAGGATCTCGACCGCCACAGGTGCCTCACTTACACCCATCTTGGAGGGAGCGAATGGTCGCTGAGGAGTTCCGAATCTCAGATCGTTATTGCGGTAGAAGGAACCTTCCAGACAAATGACGCTGTCGCCCTGCGCCGGGCCGCTCTGTCCGGTCTCGGCATCGCCATGCTGCCGCGTTTTGCCGCCGATCAGGAGGTTCAGGCCGGCAAGTTGATTGTCGTCCTGCCGGCATGGCAGCCGGCCACGCTTGGCATCCATGCCCTGTATGTTTCCCGTAAGCACCTGCCGATGGCTGCCCGAGTCCTCATCGACTTCCTGGCAACGAAGCTTGCCGATGGGTAGGGTTGCCGGGCGCGAGACTATTCGTGCCGGTGTCGGTCTGTCCGGCTCGCCCCGCCACGGGTCTGTTCGCTGGTTATCACATTGTTTTTATGATGATCCGGCAAAACGTGACTGTCTTGCGCCATGGATTTTGTCATGCTCCCGGTGCAGATTGGCCAGCGGCCGCCTTGGCCTTCAGAAAATTGGAGAGGAACAAATGAATTGGAAAGCAGTAGCTGCCGCCGCAGCGATGGCAGGAATAGCCTTCGGTTCGGTGACCGCCGCCGATGGCACCCATGATTCGCGCATTGCGCTCATGAAGAAGATCGGCGGTTCGGCGGGCGCACTGGCCGCCATTGCCAAGGGCGAGAAACCCTATGATGCCGAGACGGTAAAGACGGCGCTGACGACGATCGCCGCAACGGCCAAGGTTTTCCCCGATCAGTTCAAGCCGGGCAGCGATATGAACGATCCCGAGGTCAGCCCGAAGGTCTGGGAAAACATGGACGACTTCAAGGCGCGCGCCGCGAAGCTCTCCGCCGATGCCGAGACCGCGCTGGCGCAGCTTCCGGCCGATCCCGCCGCCGTCGGTGCTACGCTGAACACCCTCGGCGCCAATTGCGGCGGCTGTCACAAGGCCTATCGTATCAAAAAGGACTGATAGGGCGTCCACAGCAATTCCAGCAAGGGCGATCCGTGCCCGACTTGCCGGCGGCGCGGATCGCCTTATGTGGGATCGACCGGCGCGGGTGTCGGCAAGAGGGGAGGCGGCGCATGGTCCGCAGGTTCATCCGGTTACTGCTTTGTCTGATCGGCGTCGCGGTCCTCGGCGGCGGCGCTTTCTATCTCGTCACCGCGCCAGATCCGCTGCCGGAGAGCCATTGGGCCGGGCTCGGCGCGCCGGATCCGGCAAATGGTCAGATGGTGTTCTGGGCGGGCGGCTGCGTCAGCTGCCATTCGGCCCCCGGTTCCGAAGGCGATGCCCGGCTGACGCTTTCGGGCGGTCTGGCGCTGAAGAGCCCTTTCGGCACCTTCCACGTGCCGAACATCTCGCCCGATGAAAAGGCCGGCATCGGCGGCTGGACGCTCGCCCAGTTCGGCAACGCCATGAAGCGCGGCGTCGGCCCCGGCGGCGAACATCTCTACCCGTCCTTTCCCTATGGATCCTATAGCAGGATGAGCGACAAGGACGTCAACGATCTCTTCGCCTTCCTGAAGACCCTGCCGAAGAGCGCCAACGTCGCGCCCCCGCACGAACTGCCCTTTCCCTACAACATCCGGCCTGCACTCGGCGGCTGGAAATTCCTCTATTTCAATGATCAGCCGCGGGTCGCGCTCGCCAAGAACGATGACAAGATCAAGCGCGGGCAATATCTCGTCGAAGGCCCGGGCCATTGCGGCGAGTGCCACACGCCGCGCAATGCGCTCGGCGGCTTCCAGGCAGATCAGTGGCTTGCCGGCGCGCCCAATCCGGAAGGCAAGGGCCGCATCCCCGATATCACCCCGGCTTCGAAGAGCACAAGCAGCTGGAGCGCGGCGGATATCGCCAACTACCTCGAAACCGGCTTCACGCCCGATTTCGATTCCGTCGGCGGTTCGATGGTCGACGTGCAGCAGAACATCGCCCGCCTGCCGGCTGCCGACCGCGAGGCGATCGCCGCCTATCTCAAGGCCGTGCCGGGGCGTTAGCACCTTTGCAAAACCGACGCCTCTTTACAGGGAGGTGGGGCCTGGCATCAGATCATAGGGATGGCGCCAGCCGGGCATGTTGCTGATCCGGTCTTTCCAGGCTGCGATGGCCGGATAAGCGCTGTGATCGATCCCGGTTTCCTCCGGCATGAAGACGTAGCCTGCCAAGGAGAGGTCTGCGATTGTCAGCCGGTTGCCGACCATAAAGGCCCGGTGGGCAAGGTGGCCGTCGACAATTGCATAGGCAGCCTTGGCCCGCAGCCTCAAAAACTCGACGACCGGTGTCTCGCCGCTCTTCTGAAGGCCGTAGATGAACCGCAACGTCGCGTAATAGCTCGTGAATTTATGGTTGTCGAAAAGGATCCAGCGCATGATCTCGCGCCGTTCTTCGGCTGTCTGCGCCCCAAACTGCCCCGTTACCTCTGACAAGTAGTCGAGAATGACCCCCGATTGGCTGATCTTCGTTTGCCCATGTTCGAGCACGGGTGCCTCGCCCTGTTCGTTGATGGTTTCTCGCCATTGTTCGGTTCGCGTTTCACCGCCGAGATAATCGACGAAAATGCTCTCCCACTCGATGCCGGCAAGGGCAAAGAAGAGGGCGACCTTGTAGGCGTTCCCCGAGAGAGCAAAGCAATGGAGTTTGAAGTCAGGCATGAAATCTCCTCGTAACAACAAAGACTTAGACCCGCAACGCGGTTAAGCGATCGACTGCATGTAACGCATGCCGGTCACCGGCCTCGGCGTGAAATCCATCTGTTCGTAGAAGCGGTGGGCGAGCACATTGCCGGTCGCGGCGCTGACGGAGAGGTAGCCGCAGCCGGCATTGCGCGCCGTCTCGCGGGCGCGGTCGACGAGCAGCTGGCCGGTGCCGTGGCCGCGATGGCCGTCGCGCACGAAGAGATGGTGCAGGTCCATGCCCCGTTTGCCTTCCTGCGCCCTGTAGAGCGGCACGAGAATCGCATAGCCGATCAGCCCTTCGCCGGTTTCGGCGACAAGCGCGGTGATCCACGGCAGCGGGCCGAACAAGTCGCGCTCCAATTGCTCCGGCGTCGCGGCGGCCGCATCGCCGTGATGGGCAGCAAGCAGGGCGATCATCTCGTTGAGCTCGGGCAGATCGCGCGGCTTGGCGGCGCGGATCGTCACTACCGATGGGCGCATCAGTGAGATTTCGCTGTCTTCAATTTCGGTCATGGTCTTCGCGTCCTTTGATAATCTGCCGTCAGGACGCTGCCGATACAACAAAGCCGCCTGACGGCGGCTTGTTGACAATATGATCTGTCCGGCCGCCCTTTACAGGTACAGCCAAAAATACGAGCGGCTCTGGTGCACGTTTTTGATCATGGAGCATCCATCGCCGCAAACGCGGCATTTGTCAATGGCGTGAGCGCATGACGCTGAAACATGTCAGACCCTTGAATCCAGCCGAGAGCCTCAATAGGATACCCCCCTATGCTACACGAAGGTCTGCGATGTCTCACACCAGCCTGCAGAAGAAGAAGCTTGTTGCCCGCGTCAGCCGCCTGAAGGGGCAGCTCGAAGCAGTCGAGCGGGCGCTCGAGGCTGAACGCCCCTGCGGCGAAATCCTGCAACTGCTCGCCTCCATTCGGGGCGCGCTGACCGGGCTGACTGGCGAGGTTCTGGATGATCACCTGCGCGAGCACGTGCTCAATGCCGAGGACGACAGAGCCCGGGGCGAGGCGGTCGAAGAAATATCTGAAGTGCTGAGAACCTATATCCGCTGATGAGAGAAGGACCCTGGGAATGAATGCCGGGATCGGGAAAGTCGAAGTGAAAACCCTCGAACACGATCATGTGTTCCTCGGCGCCGATCATCTGCGCAATGAGCGGCGTGTCTGGCTGGTGATTGCGCTGACGACGGTGATGATGGTGGCGGAAATCGCCGCCGGCACCGTCTACGGCTCCATGGCCCTCGTCGCTGATGGCTGGCATATGTCCACCCATGCCAGCGCTCTTTTGATTTCCGCGCTCGCCTATCTCTTTGCCCGCCGGCAGGCGCGCAATCCGCGCTTCACCTTCGGCACCGGCAAGCTCGGCGATCTCGCCGGCTTCGCCAGCGCCATTGTCCTTGCCCTGATCGCCTTGCTGATGGCCTGGGAGAGCCTTCTGCGCCTGTCCAATCCGGTGCCGATCGGCTTTGCCCAGGCGATCGCCGTCGCCGTCATCGGCCTTGCCGTCAATCTCGCCAGCGCCTGGCTGCTGGCGAGCGGCGGTCATGCCGCGCATGCTCATCATGCGCACGCGAATGGGCACCACGCGCATCACCACGGCCATGGCAGCCACGGCGACCATGCCCACCACGGCGAGACCGGCGACAACAATATCCGCGCCGCCTATCTGCATGTGATGGCCGATGCTCTCACGTCAGTGCTCGCCATCGCGGCACTCACTCTCGGCAGCCTCTATGGCTGGCTCTGGCTCGATCCCATCATGGGCATCGTTGGCGGCCTGGTGATCGCCAACTGGTCCTGGAGCCTGCTGAAATCATCCGGCGGCGTCCTTCTCGACGTCGTGCCCGGAGGCGAGACGCTGCCCAGCGAAATCCGCCGGGCGATCGAGACCGAGGAGGATCGGATCACCGATCTGCATGTCTGGCAGGTCGGCCCCGGCAATCATGCGGCAATCGTCGCCGTCGTCACCTCGCAGCCGCGCGACCCGGCCTTCTACAAGGGCCGGCTTTCAGCGCTGGAAGAATTGTCGCATGTGACGGTCGAGGTCACGTGCGCCGCCTGATCGGCTGCGGTGGAGCACGAAATCGCCGCCACCCAACAAGGCTGCAGCGGCTGACAACAAGTTGCAGCGGCTGACAACAAGTTGCAGCGGGGACGAGATGCCGCCGCAATCGGTCCTTAGCTCTATTCTCCGAATCGTCGGAGGAATTCATGGATCTCAGCCTTACCCGCCGCACGCTGATCGGCACGGCACTCTGCCTGCCTGCTTTGGGCCTGTCCACGCTGGCGCTTGCGGCCAATGCACAGGAAACTGCCGGGGAGGGCGACGACAATATCGAGCATCGCTTGGCCGCGCTGGAAAAACGCACCGGCGGACGTCTCGGCGTCTCGGTGCTCGACACCCAGACGAGCATTTCCTTCGGCTATCGCGGCAGCGAGGCCTTTCCGATGTGCAGCACCTTCAAGGCGCTGGCCGCAGGCTTCGTCCTTGCCCGCGTCGACAAAGGGCAGGAGAGCCTCGAGCGGCGGGTGACCTATGGCAGGGACAAACTCGTCGACTATTCGCCGCTCAGCGAAAAACACGCCGATACCGACGGCATGACGATCGCCGAACTCTGCGAGGCGGCGGTGACGGTCAGCGACAACACCGCCGGCAACCTGCTGCTCGAGAGCTTCGGCGGCCCGCCGGCGCTGACCGACTGGTTGCGCTCGATCGGCGACGGCACGACCCGTCTCGACCGCACCGAACCGACACTGAACGAAGGCCGGAAGGAGGATCCGCGCGACACGACGGCACCCGACGCGATGCTCGATACGCTTGGCAATCTGACGCTCGGCTCAGTGCTTGCCGAACCCTCCTCGGAGAGACTGATCGCCTGGCTGGTGGCAAGCACAACAGGCAAGGAGCGGCTGCGGGCCGGCCTGCCTCAGGACTGGAAGGTCGGCGACAAGACGGGTACCGGCCAAAACGGCTCCCTCGGCGACATCGCCGTCATCTGGCCGCCCGACCGCGGCCCGATCGTCGCGGCCGTCTATATCGCCGAGGCGACCGCGCCGGTGAAGGATCTCAACCCGATCTTTGCCGAAGTCGGCAAGATGATCACCGAGATGGTGTGACGCCGGAAATCGCTTCAGCAGCAATCGATTACCGCATCGACATCAAGTTCGTGATCAGACCCGCTTTGATGTCGAGCACCGGCCGATTGGCCTCCGGGTGACCGATGTCTCTCAGCTGATAGGGTGTCAGCTCTGCCAATTGTCTCCGACTCGCGACCGCCCGTTGCCATGTCCTCAGGGCAGCCAACAAAATCGTTATGACGTTCATGAGACCAGCCATCCGCCTTGTCGGCGCGCTGACGATGGTCTGTGTTTCCGTATGGGCCATTTTCCGATCTCCCATCTGTGATGTGTGGGTGGAAATCTGCCATGCGGGCGTTTTCGGCCTGTTCGGCTGAGCGTGAAAGGAGAAGAAAACTTCGATACGCCGCCGCTAAATCGGTGTTAAATCCGTCTTCCCAAATGTTATTCTGCCAGCGGCGGTCCAAAGCTGGAGGCTTTCTGTGCGCATCAGGTTGCTAGGCGGTCTCGAGGTTACCTCCGGAGAAGACCGGCAAGTCCGCTTCGCCACGCGCAAGGCGTCGCTGCTGTTTGCGGCCCTGGCCCTGGCAGGCCGCCGCGGCTGTCGCAGGGAGGTGCTTTCCGAAGTCTTCTGGCCGGCACGAAGCGATGAGCAGGCCCGCAATAGTTTGCGGCAGGCGCTGGTCGATATCAGGCGGTCGTTCCCGGCAGGCAGTGACGCCACCGCCTATATCGAAGGGGATCAGGAGACCGTGGCGCTGATTGTCGCTCCTGCTGAAGTCGACATTTCACTCTTCGACCGGAAGCTGGGGACGGGCTCGAGCGCAGATCTCGCCTCCGCGGCGGATCTCTACCGCGGCGACCTGCTTGAAGGCGAGTCCATTCCGGATGAGTTGGGTGAGTGGTTCGCACCTTACCGGAGCACATATCAGCGCAAGGCGCTGCAGCTCGTGGAACGTTTGAGCCTTGCCCTCTTGGAACCAGGCTCCGCGGAAGAGTTGACCTGTGAAGGACTTGCCGAGAGACTTCTCGCCTCCGACCGCACGGCGGAGGCTGCCCACAGGGCGCTGATGCGGATCCACACTCTCCGCGGCCACGAGAACATGGCCTTGCGCCAGTTCGAGACCTGCCGAGCTCTCCTGAAGAAGCATTTGGATGTCGAACCCGAAGCGGAGACGTCGTCCCTGGCCGCCTCGCTGCAACCGCGGCAGCGATCCGGTGATCCGCGGGCCACGCCCGCAATCGAGTTGCCGCTGCAGAGCTTCTTCGCTCCGGCGAAACATCATGATCGGCCATCCCTCGCGGTGCTGCCGTTTCAGAATTTGAGCGGCGATGCGGAACAGGAATATTTTGCCGACGGCATCGTGGAGGATATCACCATCGCTCTCGCGCAATTCCGCCACCTCTATGTCATCGCCCGCAATTCGAGCTTCACTTACAAGGGGCAGGCCGTCGACATAAAGCGGGTCGGGCGCGAGCTGGACGTGGATTATGTGGTCGAGGGGAGCGTGCGCCGCGCGGGTGACCGGCTTCGTATCGCCGGACAACTCATCGACACCTCGACCGGCGCGCATCTCTGGGCAGACCGTTTCGACGGGACGCTGGCGAACCTGTTCGATCTGCAGGACCAGGTCGCATCGAGTATTGTCGGCGCAATAACCCCGAAGGTGGAGGAGGCGGAGATCGAGCGCGCCAAACGCAAGCCGACCGAAAGCCTTGACGCCTATGACTATTATCTCCGTGGGCTGGCGGCCTTCGACCGGACGGTGACCAACAGATCGGTCGTCGACGAGGCCTTGCGGCTGTTCATGAAGGCGATCGAGCGCGATCCGGATTTTGCCATCGCCCATGCCCGGGCTGCGCGCTGCTACGCGACCCGCAAGAGCAATGGCTGGATGGTCAATCCCGCCAGCGAGATTGCCGAAGCGACCCGACTGGCGAGAAGAGCCGTTGAACTCGGCTGGGACGATGCAGTCGCGCTCTCCTACGGCGGATATGTGCTCGGTTATGTCGGTGGCGACCTCGATGACAGCGCGGCTTGTATCGATCGCGCTCTCTTCCTCAACCCGAACCTGGGCGCTGCGCTCGGCGTCAGCAGCTGGGTGCGAGCCTGCCTGGGCGAGCCGGACATTGCTATCGAACACGCCGCCCTCGCCATGCGCCTGAGCCCCTTGGATCCGCGCCTGTTTGCCTGGCAATTCAACACCGGGCTGGCTCACTTCTGTGCCGGTCACTACGACGATGCCGCCGCCTGGGCGGCAAAATCCCTGCGTCACCAGCCAAACTACCCGAGCGCGATACGCGTGATGGCGGCCGGCCAAGCCATGGCCGGGCGGAGCGCGGAAGCAGGGGAAACGATTGCGCGCCTGCGCCTGCTGGATCCGGCGCTTCGGCTTTCGAATCTCGCCGACATTCTCCCACCGTTCCGGCGACCGGATGACCGCAACCGCTATATAGAGGCCCTTCGTATGGCGGGGTTGCCGGAGTAGGCATGCGGCGAAGGAGACCTCGCCATCACGGCAGCGTATAAGCAATCACATAATCACCGGGCTTGGTGCCGACCGAGCCGTGGCCGCCGGCGACCATGACGACATATTGCTTGTTGTCGTCGGTCGTATAGGTCATCGGCGTTGCCTGGCCGCCGGCCGGAAGGCGTGCCCGCCAGAGTTCCCGCCCGTTGGTCACATCATAGGCGCGCAGGTAATTGTCGACCGCAGCACCGAGGAAGGCGACGCCGCCCTTGGTCAGCATCGGGCCGCCGATGCCCGGCACGCCGACCTTGAAGGGCAGCGGCAGCGGCGTCATGTCGTGCACGGTGCCGTTCTTGTGCATATAGGCGATCTTGCCGGTGCGCAGGTCGACGCCGGCGACATAGCCCCATGGCGGCGCCTGGCAGGGGATCTGCATCGGCCCGAGGAAGGGGCCCATGAAGACGCCGTAAGGGGCGCCGTCATTGCGGTTCAGCCCCTGTTCGCTGCCCTTCTCGTCCTGGCCTCGCGGCGGAATGTCGGCGGCCGGCACCAGGCGCGAGGTGAAGGCGAGATAGGTCGGCATGCCGAACATGATCTGCCGCTCGGGATCGACCGCCACCGAGCCCCAGTTGAAAGTGCCGAAATTGCCGGGATAGACGATCGTCCCTTTCAGCGACGGCGGCGTGTAGCGGCCCTCATAGCGATAGCGGTGGAAATCGATGCGGCAGAGGAGCTGGTCGAACAGCGACACGCCCCACATGTCCTTTTCCTTGAGCGGCTCGGGCGAGAAGGTGAGGTCGGAGATCGGCTGCGTCGGCGACGTATGATCGCCCGTGACCGCGCCGCCGGGCGCCGGAATTTCCTTGACCGGGATGATCGGCTCGCCGCTGCGCCGGTCGAGCACATAGAGATCGCCCTGCTTGGTGGGGCCGATGAGGGCGGGAACCACGCTGCCGTCAGGCTTGGTCAGGTCGATGAGCGCCGGCTGCGCCGGCACGTCCATGTCCCAGAGGTCGTGATGCACCGTCTGGCGCACCCAGCGCAGTTGGCCGCTGGCGATATCGAGCGCGACGATCGAGGAAGAGAATTTCTCGACATTGTCGCTGCGGTTGATGCCGAGCTGATCAGGCACCTGGTTGCCGAGCGGGATGTAGACCATGCCGAGCGCCTCGTCGACGCTGAAGACCGACCAGCTGTTCGGCGAGTTGGTCGTGTAGGTCTGGCCTGCGGCGATCGGCGTCGTCACGTCGGGTTTGCCGGAATCCCAATTCCAGATCAGGGCGCCGGTCTTGATGTCGAAGGCGCGGATGACGCCGGATTGCTCCTCGGTGGAATAATTGTCGTTCACCGCCCCGCCGACGATGATCTTGCCGGCCACCGCCACCGGCGGCGAGGTGGAATAATAATAGCCGGCCGGATTGAAGCGCATGCCGGTTTCCAGATGCAGCACGCCCTGATCGGCAAAGCCGGTGCAGACCTTGCCGTCGGCCGCATCGAGGGCGATCAGCCGGGCGTCCGAAGTCGGCAGATACACGCGTTCGGCGCAGGGCTGGCCGGCGGCGACATCAGGATCGGCGTAATAGGTGACGCCGCGGCAGGTCTGGTGCTGCCGGTTGGGGTTCATGCCGGAATTGGCGTCGTATTTCCATTTCTCCTTGCCGGTCTTGGCGTCGAGCGCGATCGCCCAGTTATGCGGCGTGCAGAGATAGAGCGTGTCCTTCACCTTGAGCGGCGTCACCTGATAGGTCGTCTCGCTGATATCCTCCGGCCGCTTGACGTCGCCGGTCTGGTATCGCCACGCTTCCGTCAGCGTCGAGACGTTCCCGACATTGATCTGATCGAGCGGCGAGTAGCGCTGGCCGAAGGGCGTGCGGCCATATTGGTGCCATTCGCCATCCGGCACGCTGCCGCCGAAAGCCGGATTGGCGGCGACCGCATCCTTCGGCAGATCGCCGGCCAGATCATGCGGATCCGTCGTCATCGAATAGACGGCGACGAGGATGGCGAGAATGACGGGCACGGCGAGCGGCCAGGGATTGGCGCCGTAGACGATGCCGGTTGGGCTGCGAAAGCCGAGCGGCCGGCGGATCCAGGGCGTCAGCAGCCAGAGCCCGAGAAGAATGATCACCCCGCCGCGCGGGCCCAGCTGCCACCAGTCGAATCCCACCTCCCAGATCGCCCAGGCGAGTGCGGCGACGACGAGCACCGCATAGACCCAGAGCGCCACCGCCTTGCGCATCAGCAGCAGCGCTGCGGTGACGAGGAACATCAGCCCGGCAAACAGATAGAAGACGCTGCCGCCGAGCGTGACGAGCCAGAGCCCGCCGCCGCCGAGCGCAACCCCGATGATGATGAAGAGAATGGAGGTGATGACGAGCGCCATAAGGCTGTCTCCCGCGTGGGTTAGCCGGGTGGGAACGGCGGGAAAAGGCCCGCCGGTCAGGCAGATAGAGCGAGGGAGATGCCTTTCAACGGCCGCATTTGCCGCAGCCGGGCGTCACGGTACGGTTGTATTGAAGCCGCTTACGTCCCGCAGAAAGTCTGCAGCACCCGTTCCTCCGGCTTCGGCGGCTCCATATAGGCGGCCAAATCCGGCTGGTCTTCGTAGGGCTTCGACAGCACGGTGAGCAGCGCCTCGAACAGCGAGAAATCGCCGTTCTCGACCGCCGCCTCGATCGCCTGTTCGACCCGGTGATTGCGGGGAATGAAGGCTGGGTTGACGCGGCGCATGGCGCCGGCGCGTTCGACCGGCGTCTGCGGATCGCGCGACAGTCTCTCGCGCCACTGCATGAGCCAAGGGCGACAGGCCTCCGGCTCCTGGAAGCTCCCGGCAAAGGCAGGCTCTGCATCGTCGTTGCCGGCAAGATCGGAGAGTCGCCGGAAGGCCAGGGTGAAATCGGCGCCCTGTGCCTGCATCAGTGAGAGCAGCGCTTGAACCAGCTCGAGATCGCCATCCTCTTGCCCGGCAAGGCCGATCTTTGCCCGCATGCCGGCCAGCCAATGCGCCTGGAACCGCTCGCCATAGGCGCGGATCACCGCATTGGCCTTGTCGACCGCCTTGTCCGGTTCGGTATCGATCAGCGGCAATAGCGTTTCGCCGAGCCGCGCAAGGTTCCACTGGCCGATGGCCGGCTGATTGGCATAGGCATAACGGCCGTGCTGGTCGATCGACGAGAAGACGGTTGCCGGATTATAGGCATCCATGAAGGCGCAGGGACCGAAATCGATCGTCTCGCCGGAGATCGTCATATTGTCGGTGTTCATCACGCCATGGATGAAGCCAACATGCAGCCAACGGGCAATCAGCGCAGCCTGGCGCTCCGAAACTGCCTCGAACAGGCGGAGATAGGGTGCCTCGGTCTCCTTCAGCGCGGGATAGTGCCGCTCGATCACGTAATCGGCGAGCGCCCGAACACCGTCCGTGTCGCCCCGTGCCGCGAAATACTGGAAGGTGCCGACCCTGATATGGCTTGCCGCGACCCGGGTGAAGACCGCACCCGGCAGCACTTCTTCGCGGTAGACCGGTTCGCCCGTCGTCACCGCCGCCAGCGCCCGCGTGGCGGGAATGCCGAGCGCGAACATCGCCTCGCTGATGATATATTCTCTGAGCACCGGCCCGATTGCGGCCCGGCCGTCGCCGCGACGCGAAAAAGGTGTCGGCCCCGCGCCCTTCAGCTGGATGTCGAAGCGCTTGCCGTCGCGGTCGACCACTTCGCCGAGCAGGATCGCCCGCCCGTCGCCGAGCTGCGGCGAGAAGCCGCCGAATTGGTGCCCGGCATAGGCCATCGCCAGCGGCTCGGCCCCTTCGGGAACGAGATTGCCGGAAAAGATCGCCGCGCCGTCGCGGCGCAGTGCCTCGACGTCGAGCCCGAGCTCGGCGGCCAGCGGCTCATTGAGCTTGATCAGCCATGGCTCGGCCACCGGCGTCGGCGTTTGCGGCGCAAAGAAGCGCTCGGGCAAGCCGACATAGCTGTTGTCGAACGGAAAGGCCGCACCGGACCGGATTTTCTGCGGGGTCGAGGTCATTGTTCATAGGTAGGGTCGGGGTGCCCCGCGCGCAAGCCGGTCTTGCGCGCCGGATCCATCGGCCGTCACGCAGATCGCGCCGATGCAAGGAATCGTGATCCGCTTTTACCTCTCGTCAAAGCTGCTTTGCCATAAAGGACATAGCCCCGCCATGATCTCGGGCGTATAGCAGATCGTCTCCCCTTGGCCTTGCGCCATGTCATCCCCGCGGCCTTGCTGCTTCCTCTGCTCCGCCGCGCCACCGCGAGTGATTCCGCACGATGTCGGATCAGATTTACCAGGCGCCGATGGTTCGGCGCGCCGCGCCCAATTTTCGGGTGATCGCGATGATCGTCGCGAGTGCGATGCTGATGGAAAATATCGACGCGACCGTGCTGGCGACCGCGCTGCCCACCATGGCGCGCGATTTCGCCGTCAGCGCCCCGGCCATGTCGATCTCACTGACCTCCTATCTCCTCAGCCTGGCGATCTTCATTCCGGCCAGTGGCCGGATCGCCGACAGTTTCGGTTCGCGCACCGTCTTCCGCGCCGCCATCGCGGTCTTCGTCATCGGCTCCATTCTCTGTGCGCTCGCACCGACGCTGCCCTTCCTGGTGCTGGCCCGGCTGCTGCAGGGCATGGGCGGCGCGATGATGATGCCGGTCGGCCGGCTGGTGCTGATGCGCAGCGTCGCCCGCAAGGATATGGTCAGCGCCATGTCCTGGCTGCTGGTGCCGGCGCTGATCGGTCCGATCGTCGGTCCGCCGCTCGGCGGCTTCATCGTCACCTATCTCGACTGGCGCTGGATCTTCTACATCAACGTGCCGATCGGCATCATCGGCATGATCTTCGTCTCGATCTACATCGACGAGGTGAAAGGCAAGGCCACCGGCCCCTTCGATACGGTCGGCTTCATCCTCTCGGGCATTTCGCTCGGCTCGCTGCTCTTCGGCTTCGAAATGTCGAGCCATGACGGCGAGGGCGCCTTCTCGATCTTCCTGATCGCTGTCGGCCTGCTCTTCGGCATCGGCTATTTGAGGTATGCCCGCCGGCATCCGTCGCCGATCATGGATTTTTCACTGATGAAGGTGCCGAGCTTCGGCACCTCCGTTATCGCCGGTTCGCTGACGCGCATCACCCAGGGCGCCCAACCTTTCCTGCTGCCGCTGCTGTTCCAGATCGGCTTCGGCCTTTCCGCCGCCGCAGCCGGCCAGATCGTCATCGCCACCGCGCTCGGCGCGCTCGCCATGAAGCCGATGGCGCGGTTCGTCTTCAGCCGGCTCGGCTTCCGCAGAAGCCTCGTTCTCAACGGCATCCTCGGCACGGCTGGTTATGCCCTCTGCGCCGCCTTTCGGCCGGATTGGCCGATGCCGCTGATCTTCGTCGTCCTGGTGCTCAGCGCCTTTTTCCTGTCGTTCCAGTTCACCGCCTACAACACCATCGCCTATGACGAGATCGAAAAGGAGCGGATGAGCTCGGCCACCAGCTTCTACACCACTTTCCAGCAGCTGATGTTGTCGCTCGGAATCTGCATCGGGGCCTTGGCGCTGCACGGTTCCATGGCCTTGTCAGGCACCGAAACGCCTGATCTCGGCGATTTCTCCGCCGCCTTCGTCGTCGTCACCCTCATCTCGATCACCGCTACCGTCTGGAACCTGCGTTTCTCGCCGACAGCAGGCGAGGAGATCAGCGGCTATAAGGCCAGACGCACGAAGGTGCCTGGAGAAACAAAGGCTTGACGCGCGTCGCTTGAATCAAATTCTGCGCGTCGCACTCAGTCCTTGTTCTCCATGTCGGCCGCCATGTCCGCGAGCTTGCGCACGGTGTTGAGATTGCGCGAGGTCCCGGGCTTCAGCGCCGGCAGCTTCAGCTTCGAGCGGCCGGATCCATTCGGATAATGCACATAGATCTCCCGGCCGGTGAGCTTCGCCTCCTCGCCATCGGGCGCCGCCATTTTATCAAGCGCATCGGCGGGCGGCTTTTCGGGCAGGAAATAGACGAGCAGGAAGTTCGGCTTGGCGTCCGGGAAGGGCGCGTTGGCGGCAATCGCGTCGAGCTCTTTCCGGCTGCGCACCATCACGCCCGGGCGCTTGCCCATCTTCTGTCCGAGCGCCTCGTCGAGCTTTTCCTCAAGGGTTTTCTCGGCTTCATCCGAGCGGAACAGCACATTGCCGCTCTGGATGTAGGTTTTCACGTCGGTAAAGCCGAGACCTTCGCAGATCGCCTTGACTTCAGCCATCGGCAGCGAGCCGGTGCCGCCGACATTAACGGCGCGGAGGAGGGCGATATAGACGGGCATTTCTGTCTCCCTTGACCTTGTGCCGTGCGGCACCCCCTCTGCCCTGCCGGGCATCTCCCCCACAGGTGGGGAGATTGGCTGGGGGCGATGGCTTCCCCAAACAATCAGCGTTCAGCACGGCGAAACACTAGGTGGACGGCAAGGTTAAGCCACTTGTGATCTCCCCCCTTGTGGGGGAGATGCCCGGCAGGGCAGAGGGGGGTGCCACACGGCACGCCTCACCCATTCAGCCCCACCAAATCCACTCCCTCACATCTTCCCCGCCACCTTGATCGCAAACGCATACTCGAACGCAATCTCCTCCAGCCGCTGGAACCGCCCCGACGCCCCGCCATGGCCAGCGTCCATATTGGTCTTCAGCAGGATCGGCGCTTCGCCCGTTGTCTTGTCGCGCAGTTTCGCTACCCATTTGGCCGGCTCCCAATAGGTGACACGCGGGTCGGTCAGGCCGCCGAGCGCCAGAATCGGCGGGTAGGGTTTTGCGCCGACATTGTCATAGGGCGAATAGGCGGCGATCTGCTCGTATTCTTCGCGGCTTTCGATCGGATTGCCCCATTCCGGCCATTCCGGCGGCGTCAGCGGCAGGGTGTCGTCGAGCATGGTGTTGAGCACGTCGACGAAGGGAACGGCGGCGATGATGCCGGCGAACTTTTCCGGCGCCATGTTGGCGACGGCGCCCATCAGCATGCCGCCCGCCGAGCCGCCCTCGGCGATGATCTTCGCGTAAGAGGTGAACTTCTGTTGATTCAGATAGTCGGCCGCGGCGACGAAGTCCTTGAAGCTGTTGGTCTTCTTGTCCATCTTGCCGTCTTCGTACCAGGCAAAGCCCTTGTCCTTGCCGCCGCGGATGTGAGCGATGGCATAGACGAAGCCGCGATCGGCGAGCGACAGGCAATTGGTGTTGAAACCGGCCGGAATGGTGATGCCGTAGGCGCCGTAGCCGTAAAGCAGGCAGGGGACGCTGCCGTCGAGCGGCGTATCCCGACGATAGAGCAGGGTGACCGGCACCGTCTCGCCGTCCCAGGCCGGGGCGAAGACGCGGCGGGTGACATAGTCATCGGGATTGTGGCCGGACGGCACTTCCTGCGTCTTCAACAATGTGCGCTCGCGCGTCACCATATTGTAGTCGTAAAGCTGCGACGGTGTCGTCATCGAGGAGTAGGAGAAGCGGATGACATCCGTGTCGTATTCCGCCGCGCCCGAAAGCCCCAGCGAATAGGCTTCCTCGGCAAAGGCGATCGCGTGTTCCTCGCCGGTCTTCCGGTCGCGGATTATGATCCGCGGCAGCCCGTCCTTGCGCTCCAGCCACAGGAGATGGCGGGCATAGGCCATGTGGCTGATGATGAGCGTGCCGGGCTTGTGAGCGACGACTTCGCGCCAGTTCTCCTTGACCGGATTGTCGACCGGCGCTTCCATGATCTTGAAATCCTTGGCGCCGCCGTCATTGGTCAGGATGTAGAAGACGTCGCCGCCCTCGGTCAGCGAATATTCGATGCCTTCCTCGCGCGCCGCCACCAGCTTCGGCTCGGCCGTCAGATCCTTGGTCGACAGCAGCCGGTATTCGCTCGTCTCATGATCGTGAATGTCGATATAGATGAAGTCGTCGAGCAGCGAGCCGCCGACGCCCATGAAGAAGCCGGCATCGGCTTCCTCATAAACCAGGCGGTCTTCAGACTGAGGCCGGCCGACAATGTGGTGGAACACCTTCGAGGGCCGGTGGTTCTCGTCGAGCGCCGAATAAAAGAAGCTCTTGCCGTCCGGCGCCCAGACGCCGCCGCCGCCGGTATTCTCGATTCGATCCGCAAGGTCCTCGCCGGTCGCGAGATCGCGCACCTGCAGCGTGAAGAACTCCGAGCCCTTGTCGTCATAGCCCCAGATGCCGCGGCTGTGGTCGCTCGAATGGTCGAGACCGGCGAGGCGGAAATAGGCCTTGCCTGATGCCTCCTTGTCGCCGTCGAGCAGCACGGTGCGGATCGCCTCGTCGGCAACGTCGCCGTCGCGGGGAATGCGGAAATAGCGCGGCTGTTCGCCGCCGGTCACAAAGAACGTGCCGTAGGCATAGCCGCCGTCCTTCATCGGCACCGAGCTGTCGTCTTCCTTGATGCGGCCGCGCATCTCGGCAAACAGCGCCTTCTGCAGCGGCTTGGTGTCCTCCATCGCCGCGTTCATATAGGCGTTTTCGGCTTCCAGATGCCGGCGGATCTCGGGATCGAGGATCGACGGGTCCTTGAACATCGCCTGCCAGTTGTCGGCGCGCAGCCAGGCGTAATCGTCCGTGCGGGTAATGCCGTGGCGCGTATCGGAGAGAGGCTTTTTCGGTGCGGCGGGCGGCGTCGGCAGGCTCTTGAAAACGGACAAAGGAATTGGCTCCGGTGGGAATGTCGGGTTGGCAACAGATAGAGGCGCACCGCCGCCGGATCAAGCGCCAAGGGTGCAGGTGACCGTCCACAGTCGAGGAGACGGCAGCGCCCGGCTTGCCTTGATGTCACCACAATATTTAAGGAGGTCCGCTATCACAGAGCGAATTTTGCACGTGCCCAGCCCCCGGCAAGCCGCCGGCGGCAGGATGAAGACTGTACAACAGTAAGGGATTTCCTCCGCAATGCCGAAACGTCTGCTCCTGTTTGTATCTCTGGCCGGCTTGGCTGCCCCCGCTTTTGCCGTCGACCCGGCCATCAAGAAGCAGCTGGAAAAACTCGATCCCTCCACCCGCCTGGAACAGAGCTGCGACACGGAAGCGATGAGCCGGATCAACAACGACAGCACCGGCTTCAAGCCCGATAAGGTGATCGCCTATACCTTCAAGGACCCGATCGCCGGCGACAATTCGCTGAAGGCGCCGGGCGCGGTCTTCCGCAGCAAGGGCGACTGGTACCATCTTTCCTACAATTGCATCACCGGCCCACAGCATATCAACGTGCGCGAACTCGACTATCAGATCGGCGAGAAGGTGCCGCGCGAGAAGTGGGACAAGTACTATCTCTACGATTGATGCTGTTGCATGTGCCCGGGCGGCTGCGGTGACATCCGGCCACATGGCGTGTGGCAAGGCGAGCGACTAGAGTCGCGGCGCTCGAATCGTAAAGTTGATGACATGAACCGCATCCTACTCACATCGGCCCTGCTTCTGGCCTCGGTCTCCGCTGCATTGGCGGACGAAATGCCGCCGCCGATCGCTTCGGCCCCGGCCGCAATTGGTCCGGCCAAGGCGCCGCCGATCAAGCTCGTCGAACCGCATCTGCATATCGGCCGTTCCAACATACCGGGCCATGCCCGCATCGCGTTGACCTTCGACGCTTGCATGGGTCAGGCGGATGAACGCATCCTGTCGACGCTCGTGCGCGAGCGCATTCCTGCAACGATCTTTGTCACCGCCCGATGGCTGAAGCGTAACCCGCAAGCCCTTGCCGTCTTCCTGCAGAATCCGGATCTCTTCGAGCTCGAAAACCATGGCGAGAACCATATTCCGGCCGTCGATACGCCGACGCTCGTCTATGGCATTGCCTCGGCCGGTTCGCCGCAGGCGGTGAAGCAGGAGGTCGAAGGCGGCGCCGCGGCCATGGTCGCATCCGGCATTCCCGCGCCTCACTGGTTCCGCGGATCCACGGCCAAATACGATCTTTCCGCCATCGGCGAGATCCGCACCATGGGCTATCGCATCGCCGGCTACTCGGTAAACGGCGACGGTGGCTCGCTGCTCGGCGCAGCAATCACCGAAAAGCGCATCGCCTCCGCCAAGGACGGCGATGTCGTCATCTCCCACATCAACCAGCCCACCCATGCCGCGGGCGAGGGGGTGGCGAAGGCGCTGATCGATCTGAAAGCCAAGGGCACGGAGTTCGTTCGTCTGCAGGACGTCGAGGATATGGGCGACGATCAGACGACGGAGTAGTTCTGCGGCCACGGCACGACAGCAAACGCAAGGCCTCTACCGCAACTCATCCGCAGCCCGCACTGCATCCTCTCCGAACCGCCGCATCCCCGGCCCCTCCCTGTCGAGCGCGAAATCCTCGAACCAGTCGCGATGCATGCCGGCAATCATTGCACCGATCATCTGGGCTGCGAGATAGGAAAAGGTGATGCCGTTGCCGCCGTAGCCATAGGCGGCGAACACATGCGCCACACCAGGCATCGGGCCGATCAGCGGCAGGCCGTCGGCCGTCTCTCCGAAGGTTCCGCCCCAGGCATGGGCGACGCGGGTATCGGCTGCCGGCCATAACCGCTTCATCTTCTCCCGAATCGCACTGATCTTGGCCGGCAGCTTGTGATTTCGCCCCGCGGGATCCGTCGTGCCGTCATCCTCGCCGCCGGCGACGATGCGGTTGTCCGCGGTTGTGCGCATGTAGAGATAGGGATGGCTGTTCTCCCAGATCAGCGCCCTGTCGCGCCAGAGCCGCGCCGGGTCCTGAGGCACGGTGGCGAGCGCCCAGCTTGAACTGACGCGGTGCAGCTTCGGCATGTTAAGCCCCGGCATCGAATAGCCGGTCGCCAGCACCGCATGTCGCGCTTCGATGGCGTGCCCCCCAGCCGTCTCTGCCGTGACGCGATCGCCTTCGCTGTGCAGCGCGGTCACCGAAGCGCTGACGAGCTGCGCTCCGCGTCCCACAGCCATCGCGATCAGCGCCCAGGTGAGCAGCAGCGGATCGGCCTCCGCCGAACCCGGCGAATAGATCGCGCCGTCGCGATCGAGCTCGAACTGGGTGAAGAGATCGGGATGTTCGAGATAGACGCCGGGCAGCCCCGCCCGCCGGCGCAGCTGGCGCTCCTCCTGCAGGTCGCGCGCACCTTCCCGATTGGCGGCGAGGTAGAGCGTGTTGCGCGGCCGGAAGCCGCAGACGATGCCGTTTGCGGCGATCAGCTTGGAAAGGCCGGCGACGGCAGCGGCGCTGCGGCGATAGATTCCGGCCGCTCGTTCGAAGCCGTAATAGGTCTCGAGCTCGCTGAGCGTGCTGTCGATTTCCCATTGCAGCATCGCGGTGCTGGCGGCTGTGCTGCCGAAGCCCGGCTCCTCCCGGTCGATGATAACAACGGAAAAGCCGCGCGCCGTCAGATGATCTGCGATCAGCGCGCCGGTGATGCCGCCGCCGATCACCGCGACATCGGTGGAAAAGCTCTGCGCCATCGGCCGCCATTGCGGACGTATGGCATTCTTCCCCCAGAACGAACGGCCACTGACCATCTGGTCATGATCGGATTCGTCGAGATCGAGATCGGACGCCACTGATGTCTCCTCGCTTGATCACTTCGGCAATTGCGGCTGCGGTTTTTCCTCGATCAGCAGTTCCTCGATGATGGTCATGACGATCAGCGACAGCGGCAGCGCCAGCATTGCGCCGACGGCGCCCCACATCCAGGTCCAGAACAGGATGGCGAGAAAGACGATAAAGGGATTGATTTCCAGCCGCCGCCCCATGACCGCCGGAAAGATCAGGTTCTCCATGACGAGATGCACCGTGAAGAAGGCGGCCGCCGGCACCAGACCGACGATGAAGCCGTCATAGGTGATGATGCCGGCAATGGCGACGGAAAGCGTCATCAGCGTGATGCCGAGATAGGGAATGAAGCTCGACAGGAAGGCGAAGAAGCCCCAGAGCACCGGCGCCGACAATCCGCCTGCATAGGCGATGATCGTCATGACGACGCCAAGCCCGACATAGATCAGCGAGGCGGTGGCGAAATAGAAGCCGAGCACCTGCTCGACCGCGTTGATGACACGGATCGCCGCCAGCCGTTGTGGGCGGGTGCGGAAGGTCATGATGATCGTCTTGCGAAGATTGACCCGGCTGGCAAGGAAGAGCAGCAGCGCGGCGAAGAAGATTAGCCCCTGTACCAACGCCGGCGTCAGGCTTGTCGTTACCACATGCAGCACGTTACCGGTGTTTTCGAGCAGCGCGCCGATTGACATCGGCCCGCTTTCGAACGTCGCCGGCGTGATGTGCAACCATTCGATGCGCTCCAGATAGGGCATGATGCGGCTGATCATCCGCTCGACGAAAGCCGGGGCTTCGTTGGCAAGCGTCGCCAGCGGATCGGCAAGCGAGCTGACCAGCAGGACGATGACCAAGGCGACGCTGCTTGACAGAAGGAAGGCGTTGGCAAGCCTTGGCACGCCCATTTTGCTGAGGTTTTCAGCGGCAAGGCCGAGGATCATGCCGACGACGACGGCCAGGGTGATCGGAATGAGGATCAGTGACATCATGTAGACGGCGGCAAGGCCGAGGATGGCGAAAATGCCGATGATCGCCCAGGCCATGCTGATGTCGAGCCCGTCCTTCTCGAGTCGATGCACCGGCGGGGACGGTAGCTCCTCCGCCGTCTCCTGCAACGACTTAGCCCAGGCGCTGGTTTGGCGTTCGCCGATGGCGATCTTCTTTGCGTGTTTGCGGATGCCGTTGGCGATGCCCATGCGGTGAGGTCCCCGAAGCCAGATTGCTTCGCCACAAAAACGCGCTGATGCGGTTCCGGTTCCGCCGGCCCATGGCGCTGTCGTAGAGACATCGGTCAGCCTGCGGGCAAGGACGCTGAAGCGCCCGCCCTTTCATCGGCTCGCGCGCCGATTTGATCCTGCCGCCGGAACAAGCTCGCCGTCACTGGCGTTCGACCTCGGAAGGAGAGTGCTCATGATTGCAGATCCCGATCAGATGAAAACCACCGAGACCTATTCGACCGATCCCCCCTATGCGGACGAGGCGAGGCTGAAAGCCGCCGATCAGCGGCGTTGGTGGGTTTGGACCGTTCTTGTGGCGGGCGCGGCAGTTCTCATCGTAGCCGGCGTGAGCGTTGCGATCTGGCCCAATCCCAGCAACAATGATCCGGCGGCAACGGCTTCGACCAAGCCGGATCCGATCAATACGCAGCCCTCCGGTCCCGGCGCGTTCAACAACGACCCGGCCTCCGGCCCTGCACGGCCGCCCGAAGCGACAGACCGGTCGCCAACGCCGAGCGGAAACGGCGGCGGACCGACGCAGGTGACGACGCCCTCAGGAACCGAGAAGGTCCAATAGCAGGTTCAGGCCGAAAGCGTCAGGCCAATGCCCCAAGGATCCTTGAGGAAAACGCCGCCATCGCGCTTCTCGCTGTTGATCTCCAGCGCGTCGAACCTGGAGACCGCCGCGTCGAGCGTCGCCTTGTCGTTGAAACGGATCCGGTAATCCGACAGCCCGGTCATATTGTCGGCGCGGGCAGTGGCGCCCCGGCTGTTCCAGATGTTGGCTGCGAGATGGTGGTGATAGCCGCCGGTGGCAAAGAAGCTCGCGCCGGGATAACGGGCCATCAGCTCGAGGCCGAGCACGTCCCGATAGAAGGCGTCGGCCTGCGGGATATCGCCCACCTGCAGGTGCAGATGGCCGATCGCTGTTCCCTCAGCCATGCCGTCCCAGCGATCCTCCGATGCGCTGTTATAGAGCGCCTGCAGGTCAAGGCGCTGCGTCGCCATTTCGACCATGCCGTCCTCAAGGAATTTCCATCCCTTGTGCGGCCGGTCGGCATAGATTTCGATGCCGTTGCCCTCGGGGTCGGAAAGATAGATCGCCTCGCTGACGAGATGGTCCGAGGCGCCGTCGAGCACGACGTTGTTGTGGGCGGCATGGCGTAGCCATCGCGCCAGTTCGGCGCGGTCGGGCATCAGGAACGCGGTGTGGAAAAGGCCTGCGGCATTGCGTGGCGCGACTGCCGCGTCCTTTGTCGTCGTCAGCGTCAGCAGCGGATGCCCCCCGACACCCAGCACTTCGCCGCTCGTCGTCTTCTCGATGACCTTCAGGCCGAGCATCGATTGATAGAAGCCGGAAACCAGGCCGAGGTCGGTAACGACGAGATGCGACTGGTCGATATAGGCAGGCCGCGTCAGCGCATAAGATGTTTCTGTCGTCATCAATGGGTCTCCTGCCTTGGCAGTTGAAGGCGTACCGGCGGGGGCGGCAACCCTGCCGCCTGTAGCAAATCCGAGGAGGTGACGCCGTTCATGCGCCTGGTCTCCTCGGTGCCGTACTTGGTCTCTATATGGCCCATCCCGATTGTTCACAGAAGGCTTGTTTTTGAGGATGAAGCGTTGAGCAGATGTTGACGATGACCTGCACCGGCTTGATCGCAGTCAATGCGTGCATATCTTCATCAGAGCAAGCTTATGCATCGCAGTCATGGAGGGAAGCCATGTACAGGAAAATCATCGTGGCGGTCGCGCTCGGCAGCCTCGACAGGGGAGAGAACATTCTCCGCAAGGCCGCCTCGCTGCTCGACACGGGCGGCCAGATCGTCGCGCTCAACGTCGTCGAGGATGTACCGACCTATGTCGCGATCGAACTGCCGGCCAATATGCTCGAAGACGCGATGAAGGACGGCCGCGACAAGCTGGAAGCGCTGGTCGCCGCAACCGGGGTCGCGGCAACGATCGACATCCGCAACGGCCCGCCGGCCAAGGCCATCATCGCGGCCGCCGAAAGCCACGGCGCCGACCTGATCATCCTCGCCTCGCATATTCCGGACTTTTCCAACTACTTTATCGGCGCCACGGCCGACCGCGTCGTGCGGCACGCCAAGTGCTCCGTGCTGGTCGAGCGGCAGAAGATCTGAATCTGTGCCGCCGTCGAGGGGGCGGGGCCTGTGCGGTCTGTCACGAAGATTTACTGCCCGCACGATGCGCCGCAGTTGCGCCCCCGCCGGTTCGGTGCGACCATCGCGATCGGGTACGAAACGGGTTGGCGTGCATGGCCGAGTTCAACGGTATTCGCTGGGCTTACGACAGATATGAGCTGATCGCCGACGGCATCGTCCATGGCGTCGGTCTCGTGCTGGCGCTGATCGGCGCCACTGCTCTGATCTTCTACGCCACGGTCTGGAGCTCCCACGGGGCGCTCGCCGCCGCCTGGATCTATGGCGTCGGACTGGTGCTGACGCTTGCCATCTCCTTTTCTTACAATGTCTGGCCGGTCTCGCGCACCAAATGGTTCCTGCGCCGCTTCGATCATTCGGCGATCTTCATCCTGATCGCCGCCACCTATACGCCATTCCTAGAACGCGGCGCCGACGATCCGCTGATCTCCTTCATGCTGGTGGCGATATGGCTGTTCGCTGCCGTCGGCATCGTCCTGAAATGCGCCTTTCCAGGGCGATACGACCGTCTCGCCATCCTGCTTTACCTCGCCATGGGCTGGAGCGGCGTGCTCGTGGCGGGGCCTGTCGCCGCGCGCATTCCCTCCGCTTCGATGCTGCTGATCGTCATCGGCGGCGTCATCTATTCGCTCGGCGTCATCTTCCATGTCTGGGAGAAACTGCGTTTCCAGAACGCCATCTGGCACGGTTTCGTCGTCATCGCCGCGGCCGTGCATTATTCGGCCGTTTTCACCTGTTTCAGCCTGCCGATGCCAGAGTTCTGAGCTGCCGCCCGCCCGAGGCGTCCCGCAAGCCTTTCTCTGCTGTATCAGCAGTTTACATCTTTTGAACCGCGGCGTATGCCAACCCGCGCAGTCAATCCGAACCGGGCCATCATGACAGACGCCATCCTTCTCCGCGACGCCACCGAAGCCGATCTTCCCGCCATCCGGGATATCTACAATCATGCCGTCGAGCACACGACGGCGATCTGGAACGAAACGCTCGTCGATCTCGAAAACCGACGGGAATGGCTGAGTGCGCGCAAGGGCCGCGGCTTTCCGGTCATTGTCGCCGAGATGTCGGGCAAGGTTGCGGGCTACGCCTCCTATGGCGACTGGCGCGCCTTCGAGGGCTATCGCCACACGGTCGAACATTCCGTCTATGTCGACAAAGATCATCGCGGCGCCGGCATCGGCGAGGCCCTGATGCGCGAATTGATCGCGCGTGCGGCGGCCGCCAATATCCATGTGATGATCGCCGGCATCGAGGCCGACAACGCTGCTTCGATCCGGCTGCACGAAAAGCTCGGCTTCCGCATCGCCGGCAGATTTTCCGAGGTCGGCACCAAGTTCGGCCGCTGGCTGGATCTGACCTGCATGGAACTCCGTCTGCCCGGCGAGGCCGATTGACCTGCCTGCTCGGGCAAGGCCGACGGCCTACCGGGGCAAGGAGGATGAGCGCTCGCCGGATGGAGTGAACCGGCAAATCATTGCCGGAGCGGTCACTATCTTTTTATTGTATTCTGAGCTGTGTAGAAAAGAGAGGCCGCCTGCTTCGCGAGAGGCGGCGTGATAAGCGTCATGGAGATCAACAGTTCAATGGCAATGCATCGATCGCCGCTCGGCCTCCTTGCCCTCATTCTTCTCGCCTCCGCTCCGATCTCCACACGCGCTGCCGACTGCAGCAGCACGGCCTCACCGAAGCTCGACTGGCAGGAATGCACGAAGAAAAACCTGATGCTGCAGGGCAGTGATCTCCAAAGCGCCAACCTCTTCAGCACCGATTTCTCGCTGACCGATCTCAGCGGTTCGAATTTCAAATCCGCCAATCTGGAAAAGGCGAGCTTGGTGCGTGCCTCGCTTGAGGGGTCACATGCCGAAGGGGCCAACTTCGCCAAAGTGGAGGCCTATCGCGCCAGCTTCGCCAACATTGCCGCCGAAGGCGCTTCCTTTGCCGGCGCCGAGCTGCAGCGGGCCAATTTTGCCGGCGCCCGGCTCTCCGGCGCGAGCTTCGAAAAGGCCGAACTCGGCCGCGCCGATTTCGACAAGGCGGTGCTGACGGGAGTGAAATTCTCTTTCGCCAATCTCTCCCGCGCCGATCTCTCCAGCGCCGTCTTCGAGGGCCCGGCAACGTTCGAGCGCGCCTTCATGTTCTTGACCCGCATCGAAGGCCTGGACCTCTCGGCTGCCGCTGGGCTCGAACAGGCGCAGATCGAGCTCGCCTGCGGCGATGCCTCGACCAAGCTGCCGTCCGGCCTCTCGACACCGGCAACTTGGCCATGCCCTGCCGAGCACGAGTGATTACCCGGGCGACATCGTACGTGTTGAAAAAACGCTATGGCAACTGCGCCCGGCTGGCTTGGGAATGTCGGGTTCGACCTAGTGCAATTTGAACTCGCCCATGACGCGACGCCATTCGTTCGGTCCGATCAGCCGCTGGTGAGTGTAGCGGACAGAATGCAGCGGCCCGTCGAGCGTGGACTGCCAGAAATCCAGGAACTTGTGCATTTCCGGAAAGTCCGGAGCGAGGTCGTAATCCTGCCAGACATAGGTCTGCAGCACGGATTCAAAATCAGGAATGCGATAGAGGATATGGGCGGTGGTCAGTCCATAGCCGTTCAGCTGACGCTCCAGATCTGATGAAAATTGCATGCTTCATCTCCGTTTCATGACGCTCGAAAGGTGGCGCAAAATTTGGCGGCCATCAACGGATTTCTGAACGCGTCCACCCCGTTTATTGTTCCTTTACAGGATGTTAGCAGCCACTTCGAGTGAGTGCTAATTTTTTTATGGTGCCCTCTTGAAATGGAAAAAGCGCAAAACCAGATCATTGCGCGCAGAACGCTCGATCGAGGTTTTGCACCCGCCCGGACTGGTCATCCGGTCCGGCCAGGGGAACAACATCATTATTGTTTGTCCATTGGAGGAAAACATGTCGTTCCGACCGCTTCATGATCGCATTCTCGTCCGCCGCGTCGATTCCGAAGAAAAGACCAAGGGCGGCATCATCATTCCCGACACCGCCAAGGAAAAGCCGCAGGAAGGCGAGGTCATTGCCGTCGGCCCCGGTGCCCGCAACGATGCCGGCCAGATCCAGCCGCTCGACGTCAAGGTCGGCGACCGCATCCTGTTCGGCAAGTGGTCTGGCACCGAGATCAAGATCAATGGCGAAGACCTGCTGATCATGAAGGAAAGCGATGTCATGGGCATCATCGAGGCCCGGGTCGCCGAAAAGATCGCCGCCTGAGGCGATTTCCGCGCATTAGTCAAAAAAGCTACCTATCGAAGGAGTAACAGAATGGCTGCGAAAGAAGTCAAATTTCATAGCGATGCCCGTGAACGCATGCTGCGTGGGGTCGACGTGCTGGCCAATGCAGTGAAAGTGACGCTCGGCCCAAAGGGTCGCAACGTGGTGATCGACAAGTCCTTCGGCGCGCCGCGCATCACCAAGGACGGCGTTTCGGTCGCCAAGGAAATCGAACTCGAAGACAAATTCGAGAATATGGGTGCCCAGATGCTGCGTGAAGTAGCATCCAAGACGAATGATCTCGCCGGCGACGGTACAACGACGGCGACCGTTCTCGCCCAGGCAATCGTCAAGGAAGGCGCCAAGGCAGTCGCCTCCGGCATGAACCCGATGGATCTGAAGCGCGGTATCGATCTTGCCGTCGACGCTGTCGTCACGGAGCTGAAGAACAACGCCCGTAAGATCTCCAACAATTCCGAAATTGCCCAGGTCGGTACGATCTCCGCCAATGGTGATTCCGAGATCGGTCGTTACCTCGCGGAAGCCATGCAGAAGGTCGGCAACGAAGGCGTCATCACCGTTGAAGAAGCCAAGACCGCCGAAACCGAACTCGAAGTCGTCGAAGGCATGCAGTTCGACCGCGGTTATCTCAGCCCCTATTTCGTCACCAATCAGGACAAGATGCGGGTCGAGCTTGAGGATCCCTATATCCTCATCCATGAGAAGAAGCTGTCGAACCTGCAGTCGATGCTGCCGGTTCTCGAAGCCGTCGTTCAATCCGGCAAGCCGCTCCTCATCATCGCTGAAGACGTCGAAGGCGAAGCGCTGGCAACGCTCGTCGTCAACAAGCTACGCGGCGGCTTGAAGATCGCTGCCGTCAAGGCCCCTGGCTTCGGCGACCGCCGCAAGGCCATGCTCGAAGACATCGCCATCCTGACCGGCGGCACCGTCATCTCCGAAGATCTCGGCATCAAGCTCGAGAATGTGACGCTCAATATGCTCGGCCGCTCCAAGAAGGTGGCGATCGAGAAGGAAAACACCACCATCATCGACGGTGCCGGTTCGAAGGCGGAACTTGACGGTCGCACCGCTCAGATCCGCGCCCAAATCGAAGAGACCACCTCCGACTACGATCGCGAGAAGCTGCAGGAACGTCTTGCCAAGCTCGCCGGCGGTGTGGCCGTCATCCGCGTCGGCGGCTCGACAGAAGTCGAGGTGAAGGAAAAGAAAGATCGCGTCGACGACGCGCTGCATGCAACAAGGGCAGCGGTCGAGGAAGGCATCCTGCCAGGTGGCGGCGTGGCGCTGCTGCGCGCGGTCAAGGCGCTAGACAATGTCAAGACCGCCAATGACGACCAGCGGGTCGGAGTCGACATCGTCCGCCGGGCGATCGAGGCACCGGTCCGCCAGATCGCCGAAAACGCCGGCGCGGAAGGTTCGATCATCGTCGGCAAGCTACGGGAGAAGAGCGACTTCTCCTATGGCTGGAATGCCCAGACCGGCGAATATGGCGATCTCTACGCGCAGGGCGTCATCGATCCGGCAAAGGTCGTTCGCACAGCACTTCAGGACGCAGCTTCGGTTGCCGGCCTGCTGGTGACGACAGAGGCGATGATCGCCGAGAAGCCGAAGAAGGAAGCTGCTCCGGCCATGCCGGCCGGCGCCGGCATGGACTTCTAAGCGATCGCTCGGCCCGCTCTGCCATCGGGGCGGGCCCCACGCTATCGAATGAATCAAGTTCCATCGGTCGACATCAATGGAGCCAAGCTATGAGAAAGGAAAACATCAGCAATTCCATACAGCAGAATGCCGTGGCAGCCATCAGCGCGGCGCATCTGCTTCATCCGGCGAAGCATTTCGGTCACCCGCGTGACGTGCTTGCCACCGCCGAGATCGACAACGACGAGAAGCGGGCAATTCTCGCTTCATGGGCATCCGATATCTTCGCAGTCGAATCCGTACCAGCCCTCCGCCTTTACCCCGGGGCCGAAAGAGCTGTATCCTACGACGAGATCCTTGAAGCGCTGAAGGCTTTGGATAATGGCGATCAACCATCCGCGAGGCAGGATACGTCCGCTTCCCTGAGTTGCCATAGGATCCGCCGTCGAAAACCGCCCGCACGCCGGCTTCCCGGCCTTGGCTTGTGCAGCTACTGGAAAGGAGGACGGCGTCGACCGCTGTTCGAAACCTGACCCTCGTCTGGCCTGCCGTGTGCCTCTCGAGGACGCGGGCATGATTTTTGCCGACGGCTCTTTGCTCAACTGAGGAGGTTTGCCGATGAAGATCGCTCAGATTGCACCGCTCGCCGAAAGCGTTCCGCCGAAGCTCTACGGGGGAACCGAGCGGATCGTTTCCTACCTTGCTGAAGAACTCGTGGCCCAGGGGCATGAGGTCACGCTCTTTGCCAGCGGCGATTCCGTCACCCAGGCGACACTCGTGTCGTGTGCGGACGTCGCCTTACGGCTCAATCCGGCGGTCAGGGACCATCTTCCACATCAGGTCTTGATGTTGGAGGAGATCCGACAGCGGGCGCACGAGTTCGACGTGCTGCATTTCCACATCGACCTGCTGCATTTCCCGCTGATCCGCGATTTCGCCGATCGGACGGTGACAACGCTGCACGGGCGACTCGACTTGCCGGATCTCAAGCCGTTCTACGGGACGTTCCCCGATATTCCACTGGTGTCGATCTCCAATGATCAGCGCCGTCCGATGCCTCCGGTCGACTGGCGCGGAACGGTCTATCATGGTCTGCCGGCCGATCTTCTTCCCTTCACGGAGAATCCAAGGGGCAATTACCTTGCTTTCCTTGGTCGGATTTCGCCAGAAAAACGCCCGGACCGCGCCATTCAGATCGCGACAAGGGTCGGAATGCCGCTGAAGATCGCCGCCAAGATCGATAATGTCGACAAGGCCTACTGGGAAACGGTCATCGAGCCGATGGTTAAGAGCCATCCGCATGTGGAATTCATCGGCGAGATCGATGAACGTGAGAAAGCTGACTTCCTTGGGAATGCAGGCGCTCTGCTTTTCCCGATCGACTGGCCGGAACCGTTTGGGCTGGTGATGATCGAAGCCATGGCCTGCGGCACGCCGGTCATTGCTTTCGGCTGTGGCTCGGTTCCCGAGGTCATTGACAACGGCATCTCCGGCATCCTGGTCGACAGCGTCACCGAGGCGGCCGAAAACGTCGAATGGGCACTCCGCCTCGATCGTCGCAAGGTGCGTGCCGCGTTTGAAAAGCGCTTCACCGCACAGCGAATGGCGTGCGATTATCTCGACATCTATCGCAACCTGCCTGGCGTTCGCATCAAAGCCGCGCCGACCCGCCGGTCGAATGGTCAAGCGCTCGACCTGCAGGCTGTCGCCTGAGGCAAGGAGGAGACCATGTCGAAACTGTCTGCGGACAGCAACCCCGCCACAGCATCGTCAGGCCTGGCAGCGCCGGTCGCTCAGTTCTTCATTCCGGCCGCCGCATCGCTGCAGGAGCGCCGGCCGCGTACCTTGAAGCACGGCGATACTTTCGCCGTCTTCGACCATAATGGCGATGCTCTTTCCGGTCCCGGCAGCCCGGAAGGCCTTTTCCACCAGGACACTCGTCATCTCTCGCATCTTTATCTGACGATCAACGAACAGCGGCCGATGCTTCTGTCGTCGACGCTGCGGGATGACAATGCCACGCTGACCTGCGATCTCACCAATCCTGATCAGTTCGATGAGAAGGGAAGGCTGGTTCTGGGCCATGACGTGATTCATCTGCGCAGATCGCGCTTTCTCTGGAATGCCTGTTGTTATGAACGGCTGGCCGTGAGGAATTATGACGAGCGGCGGCAACATGTTCGCATTCAGATCTCTTTCGGGGCCGATTTCGCCGATCTTTTTGAAGTCCGCGGCACCGCAAGAGCAAGAAAAGGGCGCCATCTTCCCGCCGTCGTGGAACAGGATTGGATCCTGCTTTCCTATATTGGCCTGGACGATCGCAAGCGGTCGACGCGCCTTTCCTTCATGCCCGAACCGGCCGAAATTCGTAGCGATCTGGTTACTTACGACCTCCACCTGGAGCCGCACGAGACCAAATCGCTCTTCATGCAGATCGGCTGCGACCATACCTCCGCCGATCGACTGAGCCGCCTTTCCTTCTTCCTTACCTTGAGGGATGCCCGCCGTGCGTTGCGCGCCTCCTCCTCGCGCGCGGCGTCGGTCACAACCTCCAACGAGATCTTCAACGAAGTCGCGCGACGAAGCGCCTCCGACCTCTATATGCTGATCACCGACAAGCCGGAAGGCCCCTATCCTTATGCAGGTATTCCCTGGTTCAGCACCGTTTTCGGCCGCGACGCCCTGATCACGGCGCTTCAGACACTTTGGCTCGATCCGGAGATCGCTCGCGGGGTTCTCGGTCATCTTGCCGCCAATCAGGCGACGAACGTCGATCCTGCTTCAGACGCCGAGCCGGGCAAGATCCTGCACGAAGTGCGTTGCGGCGAAATGGCCGAGCTCGGCGAGGTTCCATTCCGGCGTTACTACGGCAGCATCGACTCGACGCCACTCTTCGTGATGCTGGCCGGCGACTATCTTAAACGAACCGGTGATCTTGCGACCATCGACCGTATCCTGCCTCATGTCGAAGCGGCACTGACCTGGATCGACGAACATGGGGATCGCGATGGTGACGGCTTCGTCGAATACGGGCGGCTGACGGAAGAAGGACTGATCAATCAGGCGTGGAAGGATAGCAACGACTCGGTTTTCCATGCCGATGGCACGTTGGCCCGGGGCCCGATCGCGATCGCCGAAGTCCAGGCCTATGTCTACGGCGCTTGGCAAAGTGCTGCCGAAATCTTCCGGTGGAGGGGCAAACCGGAACGCGCGGCGAGCTTTCTCGCGCGCGCGGAGGGACTGCGCCGCGCCTTCGACATGAGCTTCTTCGATGAGGAACTGGGCACCTATGTGTTGGCTCTCGACGGGGATAAACGGCCTTGCCGGGTCCGATCCTCCAATGCCGGCCATGCTCTGTTCACCGGAATTGCTTATCCTGAACGGGTCGCACAGGTGACCCGCACCCTTATGAATGCTTCGTCCTTCTGTGGCTGGGGCATCCGGACCATTCCCTCGACCGAAGCACGTTACAATCCGATGAGCTACCACAATGGCTCGATCTGGCCACATGACAATGCCATGATTGCCAGTGGTCTTGCCCGCTATGGCTATCGCGCCGAAGCCGCACGAATCTTCGAGGGGCTGTTTGCCGCTGCGACCTATATCGACCTGCGGCGGCTTCCCGAACTCCTCTGCGGCCTGCCACGTCAACGCGCACGCGGACCGACCTCTTATCCGGTTGCCTGCTCGCCGCAAGCATGGGCAGCAGCTGCCCCTTTGTCGCTGCTGCAATCCTGCCTCGGCCTCGACTTCGATCCGAATAGTTTGCAGATCAGCTTCAGCGTGCCGCGGCTTCCCTCGTTTCTCGACGAGGTGATCTTGCGGCGTCTGCTGATCGGCAATTGCTCGGCTGACGTGGCTATCCGTCGGTCTCGACACCAGGTCGTGGTCGATGTCATCAATCGACAGGGCAATGTCAGCGTGCTCACCACGGCCTGATGAAGGACGGTGCAGGGAAGGCGGGTCAACCGCCTTTTCTAATCCGGTTCCTCTTCGTCCGACCTCAGCAGGTCAACAAGCGCAGCAACCCTGCCGGTCGGTAGATGCCGCCCTTCGCCCACCAGGGCCTCGTCGTTGTTGGCCCATGCAAACGCCTCGGCAAGCTCGGCTTGGGTTGCACCTGTCGCGATGATCTCGGCCACAAGCGTTTTGTCGGCGGGCCCAAGGACGGCGACGACATCGTGTGAAGTCAGTGTCATAACCATTGCTCCTCGCTCAAGCTCCAAAACATATGGTGGCGTCTTCGAAAAGATCAATTTTTCTCGTTAAGAAATTCGATCCCCTTGAAACTGTAAGACACTGAATTATATCAGTATTGTCGATCGCCCAAAAGGGGTCGACAGAAAGTCCAGGAGACGCCGGTCGCTCTTGGCGTCTCCTTGTGTCCATGTTGCTTGCAAGGAGGATATGGCTATGAGGACAAACCTCGATTTCTCTCCCCTGTTCCGGTCGAGCATCGGCTTCGAGCGGATGTTGAACGCGCTTGAGGCTGCCGGCCGCGCCGAGACAATCGACAACTGGCCGCCCTACGATATCGTCAAGGCTGGTGAGAACGACTACCGCATTGCCATGGCTGTGGCGGGCTTCTCGCAGGACGAGCTGGCAATCACGCAAGAGCAGAACATGCTCATGGTATCGGGGCAGAGGGCAGACAGCGAAGATGTTCAATACCTACATCGCGGAATTGCCGGACGCTCGTTCCAGCGCCGGTTCGAACTGGCCGATCATGTCAAGGTTGTCGACGCCGGTCTGGTCAACGGTCTGCTGACCATCGATCTGAAGCACGAAATTCCTAAAGAGATGAAGCCGCGCCAAATCGAGATCGGAACTGGTCACGCAATGCCGAAGGCCGAGACCAAGCAGATCGAGGGTGGGACACAGGCGGCCTAAGCGTGGCGCCAGGCGCCGTCTAGCGCCCATGAACCATCAGAAAGGAGTAGAGCCATGAGTGTTCGTGATTTGATTCCCTGGGGCCGCAACAACGGCAATCAGATGCCGAGTGTCCTTCGCGACGACGACCGCGATCCTTTCCTGTCGCTCCACCGCGAGGTCAACCGGCTGTTCGACGACGTTTTCCGTGGCTTCGGTTCCAGCTTGCCGTCACTTCGCGGCGCCAGCGGCTTTGGTGCCGGCTGGCCGAGCGTGGAGATCTCGGACACCGACAAGGACATTAAGGTGACGGCCGAAATACCCGGCCTTGAGGAAAAGGACATCGAAGTCTTTCTCAATGACGGCGTACTGACCCTGAAGGGTGAGAAGCGTTCGGAAACGGAAGACAAGGAAAAGCAGTTCTCGGAGCGCTACTACGGCCGCTTCGAACGACGCATCCCGCTCGGCACCGAGGTCCAGGAAGACCAGGTTGACGCCACCTTCAAGAACGGCGTCCTCACCGTCACTTTGCCCAAGACCGAAAAGGCGCAGTCACAGGTCAAGCGCATCGCCATCAGAAGCTGACGAGCGCGGCGGCCGACACTTGGCCGGCCGCCGCTCATCCTTCACCAGGTTGGGAAGGATAAACGATGAAGATTATCGGACGTACACAACGCGAAAACACAGCACCGATCTCCCGCTTCCGCGCCTCGAACGACGACCGGCAGCCGTCTTCCTTTCACAGTTCCGCAGTTCCAAGGGAACGGCGTCGCCCGCATCTCATTTCTGGCGTCCCACTACACGATGACCGAGCTTTGCGGCGATGGTGGTTCGAACCGCTGCCGCCGCAACCGTCTTCTGCCCGCAGGAGGCGGCCATTGATGATGCAACCAACTAAGAAGGAGAAATGATCGATGCTGAAGTCTCTGTCTTCCAACAACCGGACGGCTTTCGATATCGTCAATATCGTTGCCGGTCTTGGCCTTTTCATCTCGCCCTGGCTGTTCGGTTTCGCCGCTGAGACCTATGCCGCCTGGAACGCGTGGATCGTTGGCGCGGCCATCACCCTGATCGCCGTTGCCGCTCTCTACGCTTTCTATGAGGCCGAGGAATGGTGCAACCTGGTCCTCGGGCTATGGGCTGTGATCGCTCCGTGGCTCCTTGGCTTTTCAGCCGTGACAGCGGCCATGTGGGCGCATGTGATTGTCGGCCTGGTCGTCGCTGCCCTCGCAGCGGGCAGCATCTGGTTCAGTCATAACCATCCGTTGTCGACCGCATGACTGAGTGCGAACGGGCTCGGACGTCCGGGCCCGCTCGCCTTATTTCTTCGCCAGCCGCCCCCGAAGGAGAGGCCCGGCGGCCGATCAGACTGGTTGACGACCGCGACGCAATGATCGCCATGAATGGGTGCGCGGTCGCGGCAGGACTAACCTCGCAGCCAGCAGCCGCCTCGACAGCATAGCCCTTGCCCCAATGGTCGCGCCAAAGATGATATCCGATCTCCGGTTCCAGGCCCCGCGAGGTTTCCTGCAGCGTAACGCCGCAATCGCCGAGCAGTGCACCGTTCTGCCGGTCCGTTACCGCCCAGAGGCCGAATCCGTGACTGGCGTAGCTGTCGAAGGCAAGCCATTGAAACCAGCGGGCGGTTTCGTCAAAGCTCTTAACCCTGGGATAGTACTGCATACATTCAGCGTCGCCGAAAATGCGGTGGAGAAACGGCAGGTCGTCAGGCGTGATCTCTCGTAGAGTGAGCCGGTCGGTCTCCAGGACGGCGCGCGCCATTGGATCCTCCTGTCTGCAGGTCGGCGGATAGCCGATCATTGCCTCAGCGCCTATTCCCCCGGCTCGAACACCATGGCATGACCGTTGATGCAGTAGCGCAGGCCGGTCGGCGGCGGGCCGTCCGGGAAGACGTGGCCGAGATGGGCATCGCAGGTGCCGCAGCGGATTTCAGTACGCACCATGCCGTAGCTCGTGTCGCGATGCTCGGTCACGGCATCGGGAGAGACCGCTTCGAAATAGCTCGGCCAGCCGCAGCCGGCGTCGAATTTCGTGTCGGAGCGGAAAAGCGGCGCGTTGCAGCCGACGCAGCGGTAGAGCCCCGTCTCGAAGGAATCCCAGTAGGGGCCGGTGAAGGCGCGTTCGGTGCCGTGCTGGCGGGTGATGCGGTATTGCTCTGGCGTGAGCTGCTCTTTCCATTCGGCGTCTGACTTATGGATCTTGGCGGTGGTTGCAGTTTCGGACATGACGTGCTCCTTTCGCCGAGGGGCGGTTCCGTTTCGCGAGAAATGTGGTGCGCCATCTTTGTTTCATCAAGCCTCCGGCGCCGGGCCGCGGAATCGCGGCATGCAGCTATCAGGGAGGACGTCTGCTTTTACATCTATTAAGGGTTTTCTGTTAGGGTTAATGTTACGTGCATTGAGGAGCCATTGGTGTTTGAAGCCGCAATCGTCCTGCTCTACGGCCTCGTGGCCGTGACCGCCATGGCGGTCACGCTGCTGGAGGGCTGGGCCAATCATGCCGGTTTGACGTTCCATCGTCTCGCCGGACTTCTCGCCTGCCTGCTCTGGCCGCTGACGCTTCTGCTCTTCGTCCTGCACGGCTCGGTCGTCCGGCTGCTGACGCGTCTCTCCCGATCGCCGGCCTGAGCACGGCAACTCTCTGAGCCCATGCTATTGGCGTCTTAACCTGTTTTACGCCGCACTTATGCACAGGAAGCTGTGAGTAAAGCTTGGCCTAAAGTCCTATAATTCTTCATCAGCCATTTTTTCTCAAGAAAAACGACAAATAATAATTGGCCTTTCGGCCAAACGATGGTATTTGAAAATGCAAGTAGAATTCTGATTGTGAATTACAATCGTACTGCTTCCAAGTCCCTCAGTTTTGATTTTTCAATGTCTAACTGGGGCCATCGCCTGGAGCAAGACGGTAGTGGTTTTCGGTCAGGCAGTATAAGAACAGGTCTCGGACTTCGGAATCTAGGGGTGGATTTCACGTTTTTCGAAACAGAAGATTGCTTCCTGTGCTTTTGCTGTTCGCTTCTACGAGGCGGGTCTTTGGCGTGACAGTCAAAGATCGTTTGAGCATGCTAACAGGAGAAAAAATATGACGGATATGGCGACCGGCAATGGGCCGGAGCTGCTTGTGGAACTGACGGCCGACATCGTCGCGGCTTATGTCAGCAACCATGTTGTCCCGGTCAGCGACCTGGCAAATCTGATTTCCGACGTGCATTCGGCACTGAGCAACACGTCCGTACCGCAGCCCGCTGCGGCTGTCGTCGAAAAGCAGAAGCCTGCAGTCTCTGTCCGCAAGTCCGTACAGGACGAGCAGATTACGTGCCTGGAATGCGGCGGCAACTTCAAATCCCTCAAGCGTCACCTCATGACGCATCACAGTCTCTCGCCGGAAGAGTACCGTGAGAAATGGGACCTGCCGACCGACTACCCGATGGTAGCGCCCGCCTATGCCGAAGCGCGTTCGCGCCTGGCGAAGGAGATGGGCCTGGGTCAGCGCCGCAAGCGCGGCCGCGGCTGAGCTTCTCGGAGCAGTCAACGACAAAAGCCGGGTCTTGTGCCCGGCTTTTCTGTCTGTACCGCAAACATGATGCCGAAAACCGGAAGCGTTTCCCGGCGCTGTCTGTCCCGGCCTGTTAAAAGAAAGCACGATTCAGACTTTGGTCCGAACGGCCCAGAGTTCATCCTGTTCTGAATGAGGATAATACCTCCCTGACTATTCCGCCGCTATCGCAAGTCATGCACTGGGGGAGACGGGATATTATCAGGAAGCCTCTCTTACGCTTGGGAAGGCGGCGTAGAATGTATTCCTATACTATAAGCAAGTGTTAATATAGTCGATTAGCCGTTTCCGCAAATGCGCAATCGGCCGCGCTCGCCGACCGAATCAATCGCGTTCAGGCCGCGGCGCGGACTTTCGCCTCTTCCCGGATTCGCTTCACCATCGAGCGCAGCCCGTTGGAGCGCTGCGACGACAAGTTCTCCACCAGACCGATCTTCGAGAAGATCTCGAAGGCATCGAGCGCAGCGATCTCGGAAGCCGGCTTGCCGGAATAGGTGGCAAGCACGATGGCGACGAGGCCGCGCACGATATGCGCGTCGGAATCGCCCTCGAAACTCATGATTGGGTTTTCCGGATCGCCCGACGTATGCGTCACCAGCCACACCTGGCTGGCGCAGCCCATCACCTTGTTCTCCGAGGTGCGTTTTTCCTCGGCGAGCTCGGGCAGCGCCTTGCCGAGTTCGATGACATAGCGGTAGCGGTCTTCCCAATCGTCCAGGAAGGCGAAGTCATCGATGATCTGGTCGAGGGATGCCATAAAAAGCCTTTCACGTTTTGGCATGCTGGCAAAACGACACGGCAATTTTGCGTCCGGACATGCTCTAGGACTGCATATAGGTGATAGACCTGCAGATTTGAACCGCTAAAGCGAGCCATCTTAGTGATGCCGCGCTCCGGCTTTTGTTTTTACGCATGTCGTTATCGAAAACCACTGCACATTCTTGTGCGACATGCTCTCAAAAAGAAACGCCGTGAGGGATGGGCATCCTCACGGCGCAGCAATCTGCAGATTAAACAGGGCAGGCACGTCAGGCATGGGGCATTTCCGCGTCATGCGGACCACCGATGCAAGCTGTAGAATTCTAGTGAGACGCGTCCGATCGTTGCTTATGTGCGGCGGGCCGGTTGCCCGCGCAATTTCGTCAGATCGCCGGCTTCGGCGTCGGCAGTGGGATCGCGCCGGTTACCACGGTCCCGGCTTCATCGTCGACCGGCGGACGATAAGGCATCGGTTGGTTGAGCGCAGCCTTTGCCTCGCGGTCCTTCTCCTGGACGGAAGGAGAGGCGAGGGAGGGGGCGGCGGCTGCCACCCGGTTCGCCCGTTCGGCGGGGCTTGCGGTCGTCGTCGGTTCGTTCGTGAATTGGCTGTCGAGAAGTTCGTAAGCGACGCGGGCGCCCTCACGGGCCCGATAGCCGAGCGCCGTCAAGGTCTCGGCGCCTTTGGCGCAGACCTCCGGCTTTTCCGAGCACATGCCGGTGAGATAGTCATAAGCGCCGCTCGCCGCCGTAAAGGCGTCGGAGAGCTGCAATTGCGGGCCGCCGGCGAGCTTGTCGGATCCCTCCGTGCTGAAGACGGAAAGAAGCACGAGCACAAGGCCAAACCAGAAGGATCCTTTGATCAGAAACCACATTGTCGTTGCCCATCCTGTTTTCCCGTCCGGTTCTTATCGCCGAATCAGGCCGGTTGTCCGGTGTGCTTTCACCCTATCGGCAAGTTGCGAATGCCGCTTTTCGAAACTCGTGCGCATTTGCGGCAAATTTAATTCAAATTTTAGCGAAGCGCATTTGAGCGGCATTCAAGTCGAATGCGAGCGATTGTTGTTAAGCATCAGGGCAGCACCTGCCTGCAATTGCAGGGCTTTTGCCGGCTCGCCTTGCCACAGGAGTTAACGCGATGCTGAAATATGAAGGAAATCCGCCGCTTACCCGCCATTAACCACAAAAAGCAAAGGGGCTCTCGGATGCTCCAAAACGGGAATTTCTGCTCTTTCTGGCTGTGAACAGCGCCTTTGCCTTATCCTTTCCTTAAGTCGCGGGGGCCTATTGTCCGGATCGACAGACAGCCTCTTTGGGCGGGTATTGCGTGCGAGTATTGAGTGACATTGGCGGCTGGGTGACGACCCTCGTAGACCGGGCGGCGACAAGCTGGCTTTCCCGGACGGGTGGCGGCGAAGCCGTGCGCCAGCGCGAGCTTGCGATTCTGCGCCGCCTCGTGCTGCTCTCCTCGGCCGCTCTCGTCGCCGCGCCTATCGGCCTCTCGGCGGTCACCAGCCCGGCCGTCGCGCTGCCGGCCGGCGTCGCCATGGTCTGCGCCGCCTTCCTCTTTTCCGCCGTCGGAAGCATCGCGTTGGCCCGCCAGGGCTCGTCCGCCGGCATTGCCACACAGTCGGCCGAGGATTTCTTCCTCGCCGTCACCCCCGGCCTCGTCTTCTTCCTGGATCCGCACGGCAGCGTCGCCACCATTGGCGGCCGCGACCGGCGCGATTTCCTTGGCTGGATGCGCGATCCGAAGGGCAGGGGCTTCCTGGAGCAGGTGCATGTCTCCGACCGTATCCTGTTCTTGCAGGCGCTCGATGAGATCAGGCGCGGCGAAGATGCTGCAAGCGTCGATCTGCGCCTCGATCGGCCTTCGGTCTCGCGCGATCAGCGCCAGTTCGCCTATCTGAGAATGGACATGACGGCGCGACGCGATGCCGATGGCGAGCTTGCCGCCGTCATCGCCCAACTGCGCGATGTCTCCGTCGAGCAGCAGCTGCGGGCCGAAGCCCAGAACCGTGCGGCCGACGCCGAATCGGCAAATGATGCCAAGTCGCGCTTCCTCGCCGCGGTCAGCCACGAGCTGCGCACGCCGCTGAACGCTATCCTCGGCTTCTCCGATATTCTGATCGGCGAATATTTCGGCAAGTTCGAAAACGATCGCCAGCGTGAATATGTCGGGCTCGTCCGCGAATCCGGCGCGCATCTGCTCTCCGTCGTCAATACCATGCTCGACATGAGCAAGATCGAAGCGGGGCGCTACGAGCTGATTCTCGATGCCTTCGATATCTCGAGCTCCGTCAGATCCTGCGAATCGATGCTGGCATTGCAAGCCAAGACCAAGGGCGTCACGCTGACGAGCCGGATTCAGCGCGGGCTTGGCGAGATCGTCGCCGATCAGCGCGCCATCCAGCAGATCCTCATCAATCTCGTCGGCAATGCCGTGAAATTCACCGAAGCCGGCGGCGTCGTCTCGGTCGATGCGGCTGCGCGTGACGGCATTCTGAAGCTGACGGTCAGCGATACCGGCATCGGCATTGCCGCCGACAAGCTGGCGATGCTCGGCCAGCCTTTCGTCCAGATCCAGAACGATTACACCCGCCGCTTCGAGGGCAGCGGTCTCGGCCTCTCGCTGGTCAAGGGGCTGGTGGCGCTGCATGGCGGCAATTTTGCCATTGCCAGCCAGCCGGGCGAAGGTACGATCATCACCGTCGAGATCGCGGTGGATGGCTCGGGCGCCCGGCGCGCCGATAATGCCGGCCATGGCGCAACCGTCGAATTTCCGCCGCGGCTGAAGGACGCGGTCGGTACCGGAGCAGAATTGGAAGAGGGGCTTTTCGATGGCCGCGCGCAAGCGAAAATCGCCTAAGGGAAAGCGGCGGCGGCAGCAGCCGGGCCTTGTCGTGTCGGGTGCGGCCGCTCTCGGCGGCCTCGGTCTGCAGGGCGCATCCGCGCTGGGTGGGCTCGGGCTGCAGGGGGCGTCCGCGCTCGGCGGCGTCATCGGCCGCAATCCGTCGGTCGCCGGCGGCGCGATCGCCTTCTTCGTCATCTTCTCCTTCGTTGCGGCCAACGCCCTCTGGTATCAGCCTGGCTTGCATCCGCACCCGATTTTCCGCACCCGCGACCCGCAGTCTCCAAACGTGCTCGGTGCGCGCCGTCCAGCCGACGAACAACCAGGCGATGTCACCACCTTCCGGATCGAACGGCCGGAGGATGCCGCCGCCACCACCAGCGGGACGCCGGCGCCGGCCGCACCCGCTCAGCAGCCGAGCGAGCTGGTCATGGACATCCAGCAGCAGCTGGTGCGCCGCGGCCTCTATAACGGCACCGCCGACGGCATCATCGGCCCCCGCACCAGCGCTGCCATCCTGTTCTTCCAGGAGACCGTCGGCATGGCCCAGACTGGGGAAGCGACGCCGGAGGTGCTGGCCGCGCTGAAAACCGAAGCTGCCGGCCCCTCGACCGTGCCCGTGGAAAAACCGCGTGAGGATGTCACCTCGAAGGCGGCGGCGGAAGACCCGGTCGCCGCTGCTATCCGTAGCGCCGAAAAGACCGTCAAGACGGCTCCATCCGCGGCAAAGCAGCTTCCATCAAGCGAGCTCGCCACCGTCGACCTGGTGCTGAAGATCCAGAAGGGCCTTTCCAACATGGCCTATGCCAATGTCGGCGTCGACGGTGTGGCCGGCGAGCAGACCCGCGCTGCCATCCGCCATTTCCAGAAGCACTACAATCTCCCCGAAAACGGCGAGCCGAACGAGGCTGTGCTGAAGAAGTTGAGGGAAATCGGCGCGATTTAAGGCATACGCGCCAAGCGGCGCAGCCGCAGGGTCGGTCTTTGGGTTACAACCTAAGTCTAAGATGCCGGCGCCGTTTGCAACTTGTTAACCATGTTGTCCGAAGCTTTGCCCATTGCGGCGGGGGAATGTCGGTCATGCATGCGCTGAAGGCGATAGACGATCTGGCCGCAGAACCGGCGGTCGAAGCGGAAAGCCCGGATCGCGAGGCATTGCGCCACATCCTGCAGCGCCTTGCCGAAGAAGCCTCCACTCTTGGGATCGATCTCGTCGACATTGCCGGCGCCATTCAGGACATGGCGGCGATGTCGGCGCGCCATGCGTCAGCCTTCGATCATGTCACCAGCACCGCACTTTCCATCGCCGAGACCAATCGCTCGGTCGCCCTGTCGCTGCGAGAGACAGACCGGACGGCCGCCGAAGCTCGCCAGATGCTCAAGGAATCGGCCGACCGCCTGTCCGGCTCCGTTGCCGAGATCGGCCATATGGTTCAGGCTTCAAATGTCATCGGCGCCGAAATCGCCGGCTTCTCGAAATCGCTTGCCGATGTCGACAAGATTGCCGACGAGATCAGCACCATAGCCCGCCAGACCAACCTCCTGGCGCTGAACGCCGCGATCGAGGCGGCGCGTGCCGGCGATGCGGGCAAGGGTTTCGCCGTTGTCGCCGCTGAAGTGCGCGCACTTTCGCTGCAGACGTCAAAGGCGACCGGCTCCATTCAGGACACGCTGGATGAGCTGCGGGTGAAGATCGACCGGCTGTCGGCGGTCGGCGGCGATGCCCACGACAGTGCCGCCGGCGTGCGTGACAAGTCGGACGCGATGCGCGGCGCCTTCGATAGCATGGAACATGTCATCACCCGCATTCTCGACAGTTCGACGGTCATGGCCAACACCACCGAGGCGGTCGACCAGCAATGCGCCGGTTTCGTCCAGAAGCTCGGCGAGATGTCCGGCGAGGTCGCCGGTTCGAATGTCAGGCTGCAACAGGCGGCAAACCGCGTCGACAGCGTCGTCGGCCTCTCGGAAACGCTGATCCAGCTGACGGCGAGCGCCGGCGTCAAGACCGCCGACAGCCGTTGGATCGAGGAAGCACAATCGGTGGCAAGGCAGATATCAGGCGCTTTCGAACGCGCCGTCGCCGAGGGTCAGATCGGTTTCGATGCCCTCTTCGACCGACGCTACCGGCCGATGCCTGGCACCGATCCGGTTCAGATGATGGCCGCTTTCACCGAACTCACCGACCGTCTGCTGCCGCCGATCCAGGAGCCCGTCGTTGCCCTTGACGAGCGCGTCGCCTTCTGCGCGGCGATCGACGAGAACGGCTATCTGCCGACCCATAACCGGAAGTTTTCGCAACCGCAGCGGCCTGGCGATATCGTCTGGAACACTGCCAATTGCCGCAATCGCCGTATCTTCGCCGATCGCGTCGGTCTTGCCGCCGGCCGCAGCACTGCGCCTTCCCTCGTCCAGACCTATCGCCGCGACATGGGCGGCGGCAATTTCGTGATGATGAAGGATATCTCCGCTCCCATCACCGTCAGGGGCCGCCATTGGGGCGGCTTGCGGCTGGCGATCAAGGTCTGACGTATCCGCCAAAACTTGGCTGCCGATTGCCGGCGCCCGCGCGCCGGTTTATATCGCGCCGATGAGATTACGCGCTGACATCTTCGTTTCTTCGCTTCTGCGCCGCGTCTTCGCAAGCGGCGATTTCGCGGCTGTGGAGAAGAAGGGCGCGGAGGAGGCGGGCGCGATCTTCATCCGCCAGCACTTTCGCGACGGCCTGGAGACGCTCTATGCGCCGGCGCCGCAGACCGCCTTCGATGAAGACGAGATCCGCGACCGGCTGTTCGAAGTCCGTCTCGCGCGCAGCGAGCCTGAAGCGGTGCGGGCGATGCTGGATCGCGAACGCCGCTTCGACCCCGACCTCTGGATCGTCGAGCTGGAGGCGGAGGAATTGGGGGACATGATCCCCTTGGCGGGGGATCGCTGAGTTCAGGTCTTGTTCAACTCAACGTGACCGCCGCCCTAGCGCGCGCATGTCGCGCCGCGCCGGCGCCTGGCGGGCGAAACGGTGCGTTTCAGTCTCCCGAGATGTGCGCGAATCGGATGCCTCGGCCTTATAGGTGTAGCGATCGGCGCGCCGCCAGGCCTCCACTCTTTCGTGGCATTCTTCCGGATCGAGCGCATCGAGCACCATCCAGCCGCGCGTCACATTGTGCTGTTGTTCGGCAAGATGCGGATAGAATCGTTCCAGCACGAAGACGGCGTCGAGAAAGCCCATGCCGAGGCTCGTCAGCGTCGTGGCGAGTTGCTGGCCGGAGAGGTCGAGCATGATGCGTTCGGCAAGCCAGCGGCTGGCGGAAAGCGCATCGGCGAGTGCGGTGGCGAAATGCGTCGCCTCATGCGAGCGGGCGAAGCGCACCAGCAGCGCCTCCTGAATGTCGGTGAGGGTGCGCAGGCCGAGCCTGTCTTGATCGTCACGGCCGAGATGGCCGGCAAGATCCAGAATGCGTCCGCGCAAGGCTTCCTCATTGGCGATGCGCTGTTCCTCCAGCGCTTCGGCCTCGTTGCTCTCCACCTGGACTGGCGAAAGCGGGACGGCCACCGATTCCGTGATCGGCGCCGAAGCGGTCGCGGAACGCGGCTGGGTCTGGCGCAACGCCACCAGCGCGTCGATGACCTTCGGCGAGAGCGAGTCGCGGCTGACGATCGCCTTGACATGCGCCGCACCCTGCATGCGCGCGATGGTGATCAGCGTGTCGTCGGCAATGGCCTTCGAGGCGATAAGGAAAGGCGCGGCGATCTCGATCGGCTGATTGCCGATGAACAGCGCCACGGCTGCCGGCATGGTCTGGCATTGGGAAAGGGCGGCGACTGCCTGGCGCTTGGCCTCGTCGGAGGAAGCCTGGAACAGCGGTGTGAAAAGCTCGGCGAATTGGCGCAGCTCGGATCGTGTCGGATGAGACAGGCTCTCGAAACTGCTCACAGTCGCCATTAACACCACGTCCTTTTTCCTGACGGCCAACGGGCCCTCTAGGTCTCGAAACCGGTCACGCACAAGCACACCCTGAAAACGCAGAACCAAGGGAAACCACGGGCCGATAGCGCTGGCGGGGACGCCTCTCGGACCACACGGATATGAACAAATCCTACACCGGTACGGTTAATGGATGCTGAAGATTTTATTAAAATGATACAGAAATATACCTGCGGAACGCGCGGCGAATGGTTAGCCGGCAATGGAAAGGCGATCGGTTTTAAAAAGGCGCTGCGGCAATTTCCACCGCCGGTGCGGCGGCTGAAGCAGCTCGTTGCTTCCTCCGGATCGGGTCCGGCGCTTCGAACATGCCGCATCGAGAAAGATGAAAATCGGGCCGCTGCAGCCGTTTCAAGTGTGGCGGGAACTGCAATCGGTCCCTCTCCCGAAACGCGTGGCCGACGCAGGACAGACCAAAGCCGATCCAGATCTGCCGCAACGAATATTTTTGTGCCGCATATTTGCAACACCGGCACTGCCCGCGGCAGACAGATACCGTCAACCGTATGAATTGTTTCTAATTTTATATTATCGGCCGCCTTCCGTTCTTTCAGCGGAGGCATGAAACCAAATCGACTCCTCAAGCGTTGAAGAGGAAGTTACGGAAACTGTATTTGGCATCCGCCGAATATTAGTAAACTGTTAACTGTCATGTGTCTCAATTCGGACAGGAACGACGCGATTTGAGTGTTTGGATCGTCGAAACTCCGCATCACGGTATTTCAGTCAGGTGCCGTGGGAAAGGCGCGAATGCCCTCGGTTCGGCCATGCCGGCACTGCAGGACGCGCCGGCCCGCAGATTGGCGGGCAGGGTGAAATCCGTCGCAAGTTCATCCGTCTCGGGCAGTGCATGGAGACGAGAATGGCAATAGTAGTCGCATTGGCGGATCGGCGGCCGCGGGCGCCGCGTCGCCCGGACAAGGAACCGCGCGAAGCCAAGATCCTCTGGTTCACCGGGGTCCGCTACGAGCGGCTCGCCGAGAATCCGAAACATCGTCCGACGCCCTCGCAGCGCGCCAGGAAGAAGTAAGCGCTTCTTCAACCCCAGAGCGTGATGCCGAAATTGAGAACAGACATCCCGCTTAATTGCCGGGGGTGAATTGCTCGCAGCCCGCTTCCGTCAGGAAGCTGCGCGCTGCTTCGTCGAAGCTTGCCTGCGGTGCCAGCGTCCGTAGCACGGCATAACCGTCCGGCCGCGCCATTTCCACCAGGATCGCTTGATCCAATTCCTTCGGCAGGTTCTTGCGCAGGTCCGTCAACTGGATCGGGCCGCCGGCCAGGACGTCGAGCGCGCCGCCGACAGATGTCCGGTCGTTCATGCTGAACACCTCATTGGAGGCGCTGTCGTAAATGGCGATCGACCAGAAGGGCACATTCCCCTTGGCGGTGAAATGCACCGGCGCATCCTCGACATCGAAGGAGCAGACGGCGGTCCGCAGGAAGGGGTCGCCATTGGCAAGGCCGGCCTCGTCGTACTGCTCGCCGAGCAGATAGAAATTGTTGAGATCGCCCTCTGCCGCCACGCGGGTCGCCGCATCCCTGCCGGTGAAATGCGGCAGCGACAGGATGATGACGAGATGCAGCAGCGCCGCACCGAAAAGCCCGGTCAGGACGGCGAAGAAGATCCTAAGCATTGCCGCACCCGGTCTTGGTGAGCTTCGGCATGGCGAGATCGATCACGCCGGAGCTGCCGGCGGTCGGCGTGTCGAACAGCGTCAGCACCAGTCGGAAGGTGCCGGCCTGCGGCAAGGCCAGCCAGTTGCCCGGCTGAGCGGCGGCAGAGATCTCGATCGAAAAGCTGCTGTCGGGCTGGCGCAGCACCGTCCAGGAATTGAGCGCCGCCGGAAGCCCGGTTTTCACCGCCGCCGGATTGCCGCCATTGTCGGCGGTAAACAGCGTCCAAAGCCGGGCGGGCGGGGTCTGCCCGCTGAGGCGGTAGCGGCAGCCGGCATTCAGCCGCGCCCCGTCGTCGTCGACGCTCGCCGTGAAGGTCAGCCCCTCCGCGCTGCCGTAGAGCAGCTTGCCGGCGCGCGCCCGGTGCGACTTGGCGTAAGGGTCGGCATCGACCGTCTGCAAAGCCGGAAAGGCCTCCCAGGCGCCAAGCTTGATCGCCCCGAAACCCTGCGTCGCATCCAGCGCGTAAAGCGAGATCATGATCCCGCCGCCAAAGGCGACAATCAGCGTGATCAGGATGAAAAGGGGGAATCGAAACACGTCATGACCTTGGAAACCGGGATGACAGGGTTAGCATTGATTCTGGCAGGGTGGAATGCCGGGTGGCGAATGAACGCCGATCTGTCCAGAGGCGGTGGTCTCGTCTGCATGCTCGCGGAGAGAGAGAGAAAGCGACACTTCCACGCAGCGTCTATTCCGCGCTCGCCACCTTCTGCGGCGTCAGCGGCGTGGCGGCCTTCAGCTTCTCTCCGAGCTTCTTGAGGATGTTTGTCGATTGCACCGAGAGCATGCGGGGCCGGATGAGCTGCGGCGGTCCATCCTGCGGTTTGGCGGCGGCGGTCTTGGCGACATCCTTCTCCGAGGGCAGGGGGTTTTCGACGCCGGGGATGGGGCGCAACGTCACACCCTGATGGGCGTAGTCCATGGCGCGCTTGAAGGTCATTGCCGGCAGTGAGCCGCCCGTCATGTTGTTGGTCGAGGTATAGTCGTCATTGCCGAACCAGACGGCGCAGGTGTAATTGCCGGTAAAGCCGACGAACCAGGCATCGCGATAGGCCTGGGTCGTGCCGGTCTTGCCGGCGGTCAGGATGCCGTTGTCGAGTGCCGCCTTGCGCGCCGTGCCGACATAGGGGACGCGCGACAGCATCTGGTTCATATAGGTATCGGCCTGTTCGGACAGCACGCGTTTCGGCGCCGGCTCGTCGCGGTCGAAATCGTAGAGCACATCGCCTTCGTAATCGAGGATCTGGGTAATGCCGTGGCGGCGCGACTGATAGCCGCCGGCCGGGAAGGTGGCATAGGCCGTCGCCTGGTCGAGCACCGTCACCTCCGATGTCCCGATCGGGATGGTGACGTCGTCGCGGATCGGCGTTTCGACGCCGAGGTTCTTCGCCATTGCCCGGATCGGCTGGATACCGAGCTTCTCCTTGGCGAGCCGCACCGGCACGGTGTTGATCGACTGGGCGATGGCGGTCTCGAGCGTGATGCGGCCGACATAACGGTTGGCGTAATTGTGCGGGCTCCAGTTGCCCCAGGAAATCGGCGCGTCGACGATCGTCGTCTGCGGCGTCATCCCGCTCTCCATCGCCAGGGCATAGGTATAGACCTTGAATGAGGAGCCCGGCTGGCGCAGCGCCTTGGTGGCGCGGTTGAACTGGCTTTCGCCATAATCCCGCCCGCCGACCATGGCGCGTACGGCGCCGCCATTCTCGATCATCACCATTGCGCCCTGCTTGGCGTGATAGGCCTCGCCATATTCGCGCAGCGACGTCTCGACCGAATCCTCGGCCGCCTGCTGGATGCCCATGTCGATCGTCGTGCGCACGATCAGCGAATGCTGGTGGAAACGCGGCGAAAGCCGCTGCACTTCGTCGAAAGCCCAGTCGAGGAAGAAATCCGGGGATTCTACCTCGTTGCGGTCGACGACGGTGGCCGGATTGCGTCGGGCGGCGATCACCTGGCCCTCTGTCATCAGCCCGCTTTGCACCAGGTTGGTCAGCACTTCGTTGGCACGCGCACGCGCGGCCGGCAAGTTGACATGCGGCGCATATTTGGCCGGCGCCTTGAACAGGCCGGCAAGCATCGCGGATTCGGCAAGGTTCACATCGGTGATATTCTTGCCGAAATAGAACTGCGCCGCTGCCGCCGCACCAAAGGTGCCGCCGCCCATATAGGCGCGGTCGAGATAGGTGGACAGGATCTCCTTCTTGGAAAGGTTGGCTTCGAGCCACAGCGCCAGGAAGGCCTCGGTGATCTTGCGGTCGATCGAGCGCTCGTTGGAGAGGAACAGATTCTTGGCGAGCTGCTGGGTCAGCGTCGAGCCGCCCTGCACCACTTCGCCGGCCTGGGCGTTGGTGACCATGGCGCGGAAGAGGCCGATCGCATCGATGCCGAAATGGTCGAAGAAGCGCCGGTCTTCGGTGGCAAGGACGGATTTGATCAAGGAATCCGGCAGCTCGTCGATCGGCACGGAATTCTGGTGGATGACGCCGCGATGGCCGATGACGTTGCCATAGCGGTCGGTGAAAGTGACGGCGAAATCGCCGCGATTGCGCCAGTCCTCCTTGGTCGCCTCGAAGGCCGGCTGGGCAAGCACCAGCATCAGCACCGCGCCGACCGCCCCCAGGGTCAGCCCTTCGCCGGCGAGTTCGAAGACCATGCGTTTCCAGCCGCGCACGCGGAAGCGGCGGAAGAAAATGGTGGTGTCTTCCCAGATCTCGGCGGCGCGGAAGCCGGCATTCCAGACGGTCGAGTCGATCCAGGAATCGATGCGCAGCAGAATATGACGGCTCTTGGCCGGCCGCCGGTTCGCTGGGTCACCCGCCTCTTTTCCTGGCCCCTTTTCTGGCTTGTCCGGATCCTGCACGTCCTGTATTCCCGCCTGATCGCGCGTCATTCATGTCCGGTCGCCGGAAAGCGATGAAAGCGCGAGGCCCGATGGGCCTGTAGCGCTCCAATACCAGGAGCATGCTGAAGAATTGATTGATTTTGTCGCGGATAACAAGAGAGATAGAGTGGCGGTCACGTGAATTTGCGGGCCGCTGTTGCAAGAAACGGACGATGAACGATCTGCCCTTCTGGAAGAGCAAGACGCTTGCTGAAATGACCACCGCCGAATGGGAAAGCCTCTGCGACGGCTGCGGTCTCTGTTGCCTCAACAAGCTCGAGGAATGGGAGAGCGGCGATATCTATTTCACCTCGGTCCGCTGCAAACTGCTCGACGGCCAAAGCTGTCGCTGCTCCAGCTATGAGAACCGCTGGGATTTCGTGCCGGACTGCGTGCAGCTGACCAAGGAGAACGTGCCCGAGATCGCTTGGCTGCCGCCGACCTGCGGCTATCGGCTGATAAATGAGGGCCGCGATCTCTACTGGTGGCATCCGCTTGTCTCCGGCGATCCCGGGACCGTTCACGCCGCCGGCATTTCCGCCCGCGGCCGCACGATCAATGAAAACGAGATCGATATCGACGATCTCGAGGATTACGTCGTTGACTGGCCGCTGACCGTGGGCGCGGAAAAGGATGAAGAAGAAGCGTGAGCGGCGGTCATAATTCCACTGCTGACAGGAAGCGCCGCAATTCCGTCTCCACATAGGCTGCCACCGGGCCGCCTGCGCCAAACCCCCACCAGGTGAGCGATCCCTGCCATTGTGACAGCATCAGCCGGGCGATCGTTTCCGGCGCCTTCGCCGAGCCGAAACATTGTGCGACCGCCGCCGTCAGCGTCGTTCCCCAGGCCGCACCTCGGGCGCGCAGCACCGGATCGCGAAAATCCTCGCGCAGCACCAGCAATCCCTCGCCATAGGCGGCGGCATCGTCGCCGTAATCCTGCGACAGGCCGACCAGCAGCGCGACGGCGCCCTCCGGCGTTTTCGCCACACTGTCGGCGAGATGCGCCGTCTGTGCATCCAGCCGGTCCCAGGCATGGAGCAGGGCGGCGCGCAGCATGGCGGCCTTCGTCGCGAAGCGCTGCACCAGCGTCGAACCGGAAAGCCCGCTCGCTTTCGCCACCGCGGCAAAGGTCGCCGCATCCGGCCCTTCGGCATGGATCAGCGCCAGCACCATGGCGAGAAGCTGTTCGTCAGAAAGGGTGCGGCGGCGCGGCATGAAATTCCTCTTGCGTTCATTTTGAATATGAACGAACATTCGTTTATATTCAACTAGGGCCAATCACAGTCGGCCGGCTCTCGGTTCTAGCGTGGAGGATGGAGACGTGACAGCGGATTTGCGGGGGAAGGTGGCCTTGGTAGCGGGCGCGACGCGCGGTGCCGGTCGAGGCATTGCGGTCGAACTCGGCGCTGCCGGCGCCACCGTCTATGTCACCGGCCGCACGACACGCGCCGAGCAGTCCGATTATGCCCGGCCGGAAACGATCGAGGAGACGGCCGAGCTGGTGACGTCGGCGGGTGGCAAGGGCATTGCCGTGCAAGTGGATCATCTCGTTCCGCATGAGGTCGAGGCGCTCGTCGCGCGCATCCGGGCGGAAGCCGGCCGGCTCGACATCCTCGTCAACGACATCTGGGGCTGCGAGAAGCTGTTCGAATGGGACAAGGCGATCTGGGAGCATTCGCTGGACAAGGGCCTGCGCATGCTGCGGCTCGGCATCGAGACGCACCTGATCACGGCCCATTACGCGCTGGCGCTGATGATCGAGCGGCCGGGCGGGCTGCTGGTGGAGGTAACCGACGGCACGGCTGAATACAATGCCACGCATTACCGGCTCTCGCCCTTCTACGACCTCGTCAAGACGGGCGTCACCCGCATGGCCTGGGCGCATGCCCAGGACCTGGCCAAACACGGCGCCACCGCCGTTTCGATCACGCCCGGCTGGCTGCGCTCCGAAATGATGCTGGAGGCCTATGGCGTTGGCGAGCAGAATTGGCGTGACGCGACCAGGGCACAGCCGCATTTCGCCATTTCCGAAACCCCGCGCTTCGTCGGCCGTGCGGTCGCGGCCCTGTCAGCCGATCCCGACCGCGCCCGCTGGAACGGCCAGTCGCTGTCGAGCGGCGGACTGGCCGAGGCTTACGATTTCGACGACATCGACGGTTCGCGGCCGGATTGCTGGCGCTATCTGGTGGAAGTGCAGGAGCCGGGCAAACCGGCTGATGTAACCGGCTACCGGTGAGGCTGACCGCCGCTCTTGGGCGCGCTGCTGCCGTGAGGCGCGGTTTGGGCCGCCGTCTTCATCTGTCCGGCGAAGCTGGTTTCCGGCTTTGTCGCCAGCTTGTCCTTCTTCGGCTTGCGGGCCTCGCGATTGCTTCTCAATTGTCCCTTTGCCATGGATAGATCTCCCTTTGGATCGGAATTGAAAGCCGCGCGCTACCGGCCCGCGGAATTGCCCCGCCGCGTCGTTCGGCGCTCGCGCGGCAATCCCTGGATCGCATAGCGGTTACAGACGGGGGTGACCGGTTTCGGTTGCTTCTTCGGTTTACCGAAATGGTATTCGAGCGCCCGCAAGAGCATGGCCGGCGAGGTGACGCCGTCCTGGAACAGCTTGATCAGCAGCATGGCTGCGGCGTTGCAGGTCTGTTCGTCGCCGGCCGGGATTCTTGCTTTGTAGCCGGCGGCATCGAGCACGCCCTGAAGCATGTCGAGATCGGATGACGTCAGATAGGGCTTATCGGAAGTGGAAGACATCGAAGTCCTCCTTTCGTCGGGGCGGGGTTATGAAACCCTCAGTCGGCAGCGCCCCTGCGATGGCTGCCGAAGCTCAGACAATGCGCCTTTCGCCGGGGCAACGCAACGGGATTTTTGCGGCTGGCGGACGGGCGAGGGCTGCCCTCGGACCGACGGCCGCAGGCAGGTGATGGCGATCCCAGAGCTGCGGCCTGACGGCCGTTATATCTCGCCTTTGTGGAAGTAGGCTTCGAGGCGGTAGCCGTCCGGATCGATGACGAAGGCGGCGTAATAGAAGCGGCCGTAATCCGGCCGGATGCCCGGTTCGCCGTTATCCGTGCCGCCGGATTCAATCGCGGCCGCAAAAAACGCGTCGACCGCGGCCTCGTTCGGGGCGACGAAGCAGAAATGCAGCCCGGACCGCATGTCGGCGACAACGGGATGCGCAACCTGCATCACCCAGAGGCCGACCTGTTCGGAACCGTAGCCGATCATGCCGTCGGAATTCGACAGGCGCTCATATCCGAGCGGCGCCAGCGCCGCGTCGTAGAAGCGGCGGGCTCTTTCGAGATCTTTGACGCCGATGGAGATATGATCGAACATGGACCGCAGACTCCGTTCATCCCAGGATTGCCGGCAGCATCTTTCAACGGCCGCTCCAAGTCAACGAACGAACTTGCCTCGTTCATAGGTGCGCCGGATGACCGGCCCGGCCTGCGAAGCAGCCGTGATTTCAGCCTTCGACGGCAGTCACGCGATACGGCCCTACTGCAGTTGCGGCTTTTTCAGAAAACTGTTGCGGTCGGCGGATTTGATCCGCAGCCAGGCTTCCCGGCCGTTGCGCAGAATTCGCATCGGAATCTCGGCGCCGGCCGGGCCGCTGCTCCAGAGCTTGCGGTAGAAATCGGCCAGGCCATCGACCTCTTCGTCGCGGATTTCCGAAATGATATCGCCCTGACGCAGGCCGGCCTCGGCGGCCGGGCCGCCTTCGGCGACGCTCATCACCACCACGCCGCCACTGCTCTCGGCGGAGAATGCGCCGAGCCAGGGCCGCGGCGGCTTGTTGACCTGGCCGCGGTTCAAGAGATCGTCGAGGATCGGCGGCAAAAGATCGATCGGAACGATCATATTGATATCGGCGACCTCGCCGTCCTGGCTCATTTGCAGACGAAGCGAACCGATGCCGAGAAGCTTGCCATCCGCGCCGATCAGGGCCGCGCCGCCCCATGCGGGATGAGCCGGCGCGGTAAAAATCGCCTCGTCCAGCAGATATTCCCAATAACCGGCGAATTCCTGCCGGGCAACGATATTTGCCTGGACATATTCGCCGTCGCCGTCGGCAAGCACGACGGGATCGCCGGGCTTGGCCGCGGCCGCATCGCCGAAATCCACCGCCGGAGCGTTCAGCACGCCGAGCGCCTGCAGCAGCCCGAAACCGCTCTCCTGATCATAGGCAAGCGGATGGGCGGGAACCACCCGGCCGTCAAGGGTCGTCAGCCAGACTTCCTCGGCCTCGGTGATGAGATAACCGATGGTCAGCACCAGCCCATTGTCGCGAATGACCACGCCGCTGCCCTCGCGGACGGTACCCAGCGTCTCCGCCGTGAAGGCATCTTCCGGAATGGTGGAACGGACGGCCACGACTGACCGCAAGATCGGATCGATATTCATGCTTTCATCCCGATGAGTGCCGCCGCGCAACGCCGAAAGCCGGCACTTCTCCTTCCATAGGTAAGGAGATGAAGGGGCGGCGGCAAGGTTGGAGCGGCGGGAATTTCCGCAACCGCATCTGCTGGCGTGAAGGAATACCGGAATATGCGGGGTGGTGGGGCGCTGCGCAACAATATACAGTCAATCCAGGAATCAGACGTGCACGGATCACGACATGAAGGACTGGCATCCCGATCTCAGCCGCAGCAGCAGCCCGCGTTACATGGCGATCGCCGATCTGATCGAAATGGATCTGCGCAGCGGTCACCTGGCGGCAGGTGACCGGCTGCCGCCGCAGCGAGAACTCGCCAAACGGCTGAACGTCGATTTCACCACGGTGGCGAGAGGTTATGTCGAGGCGCAGAAGCGCGGCCTGGTGGATTCCCACGTCGGCCGAGGCACCTTCGTCACCGGCGCTGCGGTCAGGCGGCGCCAGGATTTGAGCGCCGATGCCGCGCCCGATCCCCGCCGTGCATCGGTTGTCGACTTCTCGATGAACCTGCCGCCGGAACCGGACGATCCGGAATTGATCGCCCGCATGCGTGAGGGCATGTCGGCGGTGGCGGCGAGCCTGGTCCCGCTTCTTCGTTATCAAGGCTTCGGCGGCGCCGGCATGGACAAGGAGGCCGCCGCCGCCTGGCTCGGCCGCCGCGGTCTCACGCCTTCGCAGGAGCGGATCTTCGTCACGCCGGGCGCCCATCCGGCCCTGCTGGCGATCTTCGGCCTGCTGGCAAAGCCCGGCGAGACCGTGCTTTCGGAAATCGTCACCTATCCCGGCATGCGCTCGATCGCAGCCCAGTTGCGGCTTAATCTTGCCGGCCTGCCGATGGATGGGGACGGGATCAGGCCGGATGCTTTGGCCAGTGCCTGCGAGCGGTTGAAGCCGAAGGCGCTCTACCTCAATCCGACGCTGCAGAACCCGACGACGCTGACGATTTCGTCTGGTCGCCGTGAGGAAATCGCAGCCGTCGCCCGCAAATATCATCTGCCGATCATCGAGGACGATGCCTACGGCTTCATCCCGCCGGAAGGGCCCGCGCCGCTTGCGGCAACGGCGCCCGATCTGACTTGGTATATTGGCGGCCTGGCGAAATGCCTCGGCGCCGGCCTGCGCCTTGCTTATGTGGTGGCTCCCGACACCAGGGCAGTGTGGCCCTTCGTCAGCGCCATGCGCGCCAACACCGTCATGGCCTCGCCGTTGAATATGGCGCTCGCCACCCGCTGGATCGAGGACGGCACGGCCGATGCGATCCTGCGCTTCATCCGCGCCGAGGCCGGCGCCCGCCAGCAGATGGTCGCCGCCATCCTGCCCGCCGGCAGCTACCGCGCCGATCCGATCAGCTTCAATATCTGGCTGCCGCTGAGCAACGGCTGGACCCGTTCCACCTTCGGCAGCCATATGCATTCCTCCGGCATCGGCGTGGTGGCAAGCGATGCCTTCGCGGTCGAGGGCGCCGCACCCGAGGCAGTCCGGGTCTGCCTCGGCGGTCCGATCGCACGGGCGAAGTTGCAGGGCGCATTGGAGTTCATGGCCCATGCGCTCGACGGTCCGCCGGAAATGGCGAGTTCGTTCTTCTGATCCGCCGACGTCGCGGCTGGGCCTGCCAGGCGGGGCCGTCCTTCAATGGATTTGCGACATCTGCGACCGGTCCTTGACCGGCGGACTTCTGCGGCAATCTGACAGATTGATTGGCGCCTTCCATATAATGTATCTATATTGAATGCATACATTGCGCGGCATTGAATGAGCCGCAAGATAGGACGACATCGTCATGGACACCGAATACCCCCCGCTTCCTCCGATGCAGACCGGCATCAGGGGACGCTGCCCGCGCTGCGGCCAAGGCCATATGTTCAAAGGCTTCCTGACGCTGCAGCCGCAATGCGAGGCCTGCGGCCTCGATTATTCCTTCGCCGACCCGGCTGACGGCCCGGCCTTCTTCGTCATCTGCTTCGCCTGCATCCCGAGCGTGTTGCTGGGCGTCTGGCTGGAGGTGGCATTCTCGGCGCCGATTTGGGTGCAGCTTCTCGTCACCGGCCCCTTCATGCTCGCGACCTGCATTCCGCCGCTCAGGCCGCTGAAAGGATGGCTGGTCGCCAGCCAGTATTTCTACAAGGCGGAAGAGGGCAGGCTTGCCTGACGCTATTTCAGCGTTGCGCGCAGGCGCGGGGTTGCGAAATCGATGAGGGCGCGCAGTTTCAGCGGCACCAGCCCCTGCGAGGGATAGACGAGATGCACCGGCGCCGGTTGCGGTTCGAAATCAGCAAGCAGCGGCACCAGCAGGCCTGCCTTCTCGGCGCGGGCGGCCTGATAGGAGAGCACGCGGGTGATGCCGAGGCCGGCGACGGCGGCATCTACGGCCGCCTCGGCGGTGTTGACGGCAAGCCGTGAGCGGATCGGCACGACGAGGTCGCGTTTGCCCTCGACGAATGTCCAGCTTCGCGTCGAGGCCATGCCCTCGAAGGTGATGCAGTCATGCGCGGAAAGATCGCTGGGGTGGCGGATTGCGCTTTGGGCAATATAATCCGGGCTTGCATAGACCGTGCGGCGGATGGCGCCGAGCCTTGTGGCGATCAGGTTGCTGTCGGCCAGATTGCCGATCCTGAGCGCCAGGTCGATATGATCCTCGACGAGGTTTGCCAGCCGGTCGCCGAGCATCAGCCGCAGATTGATATCGGGATAGGCCTTCAGGAAGTCCACCACGACGGGCAGGACATGCAGCCTCCCGAAGACGATCGGCGCCGTCATCGTCAGCTCGCCCTTCGGCGCGCTGTATTCGCCGGCCGCCGCCCGTTCCGCCTCTTCCACGCGGTCGAGAATCTCCCGCGCCGCCTCGACATAGGCGCGGCCGGCCTCCGTCAGCGCGACCTTCCTGTTGGTCCGTTGCAAAAGCCGGGCGCCGAGATGTGCTTCGAGTTCCGAAACCTTGCGGCTGACGGTGGCAAGCGGCGAGTGCAGATGCCGTGAGGCGGCCGACAGGCTGCCTTGTTCGACGACGGTGAGAAGCACGGTCATGGCTTCAAGGCGGTCCATCCTATCCTACCATAAAGTGGAAATCCGTCTCTCAGATTAGCATTCTACTGCATCTCTGTGGAAGGCCGTAGATTCACTGCCGATGGTTCCGAGCAGCCATCGCCAATCGCCTTCGTTCGCAGAGGAGCCATCATGAAACTCTACCATCACCCGCTGTCCGGCCATTCGCATCGCGCCCATCTTTTCCTGTCGCTGCTTGGTGTGCCCTATGAACTGGTCGAGGTCGACTTGGCGGCAGGCGCCCACAAGGCGCCGGATTTCCTCAAGCTCAATCCGTTCGGCCAGGTGCCGGTTCTCGATGATGATGGCACCGTCATTGCCGATTCCTCCGCCATCCTCGTCTATCTCTCGCGCAAATACGGCCGCTCCGATTGGCTGCCGGAGGACGCGGTTGCGGCGGCGCGAATACAGAAATGGCTGTCGGTCGCCGCGGGCGAGATCGCTTACGGACCGTGTGCGGCCCGCCTGGTCACCGTCTTCGGCGCCGATTTCCGCACGGAGGAGGTGATCGCCCGGGCGCACCGCATCCTTGCACTGCTCGAGGCGGAGCTCGGCGCCCGCAGCCTCCTGCTCGGCGACAGGCCGACGATCGCCGATATCGCGCTTTACAGCTACATCGCAAATGCGCCCGAGGGCAATGTCGATACCTCGGCCTATCCGAGCGTCCGCGCATGGCTAGCGCGTGTCGAGGCGCTGCCGGGTTTCGTCGGCTTTCGCAAGACGAAGATCGGCCTTGCCGCATGATGAGCCGCCGGGGCGGAACACCGTCCCGGCCTCCCGATGATCCCGCAAGGAGGCCATGATGCTGAACGAGACAGGACAGGATGCCGCATCGCCTTGGCATGAGGGCGAACTTGCCATGCAGCGCAGTATCGGCGTCGTCGAACGCATGGACGGGCCGGGGCGCAATTTCATCCGCAAGGCCATGCCCGAACAGCACCGCGCCTTCTTCCCGATGCTGCCTTTTGTCGTGCTCGGCGCGGTCGATGCCAAGGGCGATGTCTGGGCGACGATGCGGGCGGGACGGCCGGGATTTATGTCCTCGCCGGTGCCGGAGGCTCTCGACGTCGATCTGCGGCGCGATCCGGACGATCCTGCCGATGCCGGCATGGAAGATGGAGACGCGATCGCGCTGCTCGGCATCCAGCTCGAGACCCGCAGGCGCAATCGGCTGAACGGCGTCATCCGCAGGACGGGTGCCGAGGCTTTCCGCCTGCGGGTCGGCCAGAGCTTCGGCAACTGCCCGCAATATATCCAGCCGCGCGCGGCCGCCTTTGTTCGCGATCCCGATAAACCGACCGCGATGCGGCCGGTTCACTCCGTCATCCTCGACGACCGGGCGAGGCGCGTGGTCGAGGGCGCCGATACGTTTTTCGTTGCCTCCTATGTCGATCGTGATAATGGCGAGCGGCAGGTCGATGTCTCTCATCGCGGAGGCAATGCCGGCTTCGTGCGGCTCGGCGCCGATGGCGTGCTGACCATCCCCGATTTTCCCGGCAACCGGTTCTTCAACACGCTCGGCAATCTTCTCGTCAATCCGAAGGCCGGCCTGGTCTTCGTCGATTTTGAAACCGGTGACATGCTGCAGATGACCGGAAGAGCTGAAATATTGCTGTCTTCGCCTGAGATCGCCAGCTTTGAAAGGGCCGAAAGACTCTGGCGTTTTACTCCTGAAAACACAGTGTTTCGCCCGGATGCCCTGCCGTTGCGCTGGAGCCGCAATCTCGGCCTCTGAGAAAATACCTCATCGTCCCGCTTGCTGATCTTTGTACTGATCAGTACAAAGAAGGCAGATCAGTACAAGGAGAAGACCATGTCCAGCCTCGTCCCGCCGTTCACTCTCGAGACTGCCACCCGGAAGGTTCGGCTTGCCGAGGACGGCTGGAACAGCCGTGACCCTGAGCGCGTCTCGCTCGTCTATACGCCGGACAGCCGCTGGCGCAACCGCGCCGAATTCATCACCGGCCGCAGCGAGATCGTCGCTTTCCTCACCCGCAAATGGGCCAAAGAGCTGGATTACCGGCTGATCAAGGAGATCTGGGCCTTTACCGATAATCGCATTGCCGTGCGCTTTGCCTATGAATGGCACGATGACAGCGGCAACTGGTTTCGCTCCTACGGCAATGAGAATTGGGAATTCGACGCCACCGGCTTGATGCAGCGCCGTTTTGCCTGCATCAACGATCTGCCGATCCGGGAAACGGAGCGCAAATATCACTGGCCGCTCGGCCGGCGGCCTGAGGACCATCCCGGCCTGACCGAGCTCGGCCTGTAGAATAGGATGAACTTGGGCCGGTGAGGACCGTCTATGAACGCGCCGATATCGTACCGCTGCTGGCGGAAACCTTCCGCGAGCTCGGCTATGAGGGCGCCACGCTCAGCCGCATCACCGAACGCACCGGCATCGGCAAGGGCAGCCTTTATCACTTCTTCCCCGGCGGCAAGGAGGAGATGGCCGGCGCTGTGCTGGCCGATATCGATGCCTGGTTCGAACAGGCGATCTATCGGCCGCTGAGGAATGACGACGCCCGTCAGGCGATTGCGGCGATGTGGGTCAATGTCAATGACTACTTCCGCGCCGGCGGCCGCATCTGCCTTGTCGGCGCCTTCGCGCTCGACGACACCCGCGTGCGGTTTTCGTCGGAGATCGCCGATTATTTCATCCGCTGGATCGAGGCGTTGAGTTCGGCGCTGATGCGGGCTGGCTGTGCTGAGACGGAGGCGCAGACGCTCGCTGAGGAAGGCGTCTGCGGCATTCAAGGCGCGTTGGTGCTGTCGCGCGCACTCAGAGATGGAAAGGTCTTCACTCGGTCGCTCGAAGCGCTGGCGAACCGGCTTGAGGCTGCAACACGATGAGGTCAGGCCTTACATCCGCGCCGCCTTGCCTGTATCAATCAGCGCTGCTGTTGAGGCTGCCGGTGCCGGGCGGGTATTCTCGCGCTCAAGGCGAATCTGGCGCCACTCATTTTCCATCTGGTCGACGACATGCTGGGGAATGGTGGTCTGCGTGTTGGCGGGCGTCTGCATCGGAAGTCTCCTCTTGTGGTGGTAAGGCTTCAGGGCGTGAAAAATGCATTGCACAAGACAAAAGGCGTGTAAATCAGGGGCTTAGACACTTCAAACGATTAAGTTTATTTTAATCGATTAAGACCGTTTTAACCACAAGGCCTGCGGGAAGCGCGGAATGGTTGTTCACATGAACCGGGTATTCTTTTTTGACGCTGTACGGCGCGAGCTCTTCAGGGGAGAGCTGACTCATCCTCAGGTAGTGGGGATGACGGCGATTCTCGACGCCTGGGAAAAGCGGTCTGCGCCGACCGACCGCCGATGGCTGGCCTATATCCTCGCAACCGCCTATCATGAGACCGCCTATACGATGCAGCCGGTGCGCGAGACACTGGCTGAAAGCGATGTGCGCGCGGTCGAGATCCTGGAGGCAGCCTTTGCCGCAGGCCGACTCTCATGGGTGAAGACGCCCTACTGGCGGCCGGACGAGGATGGCCGCTGCTGGCTCGGGCGCGGACTGGTGCAGCTCACCCATAAGCGGAATTACGAGGCAATGAGCGCGCTGACAGGCATCGATCTGGTTGCCGATCCCGATCGGGCGATGGGAATGGAGGCGGCGGTGACGATCCTGATCGAAGGCATGCTGCAGGGTAGCTTTACCGGCCACAAACTCGCCGATCACCTGAATGCGACGACCGAGGATTGGGTCAACGCGCGCCGCATCGTCAACGGTACCGACCGGGCGGAAAAGCTCGCGGGTTACGCCATGGCCTTCCATGCGGCACTGCGTCCGGATGCCGCGCAGGGCAGGCCGCGCGGTTGAAGGCCCACGCCGCGCGTGTTATCGCGCGGGCCACCCCCTCTGGAATCTGACAGGAGCTTCCGCGTGATCCGCCATATCGTCTTCTTCACCGTGCAGGAGGAACATCTGGAGGAGGTGAGGGCGGGACTTTCGATCCTGACCGCCATTCCATACGCGCGCCTGTTGGAAATCGGCTCCAATGTGAAGACCGATCAGCTGGGCACCGAGATCGATCTTGTGGTCTATGGCGAATTCGACGATGAGGCGGCTCTCGCTGCTTATAAGGCGCACCCCGATTACCAGCGTTCGATCGAGCGCGTGCGCCCGCTTCGGGAAAAGCGCATCGCCGCCGATTACGACAGCCGCACGGCCGTGACGCGGCCGCTCTGACGCCGGCCATCCTCCGGTAGCCGCGCTTGGGGCATGGGGAAATCGCCTTTTTTTCAGAGAGATGAGCGATTTTTCGGATTTAGGTCGTTGCGACACGGATCGACCTTCTGAGACACCGGAATCACTTTTCGAGAAACCCGCCGCAAGGGACTCAAAAGACTCGCCGATCACGACGGATCATGGCTCGTCGGAACAGCTGCAGCGGCCTGAAGATGCTGATCGAGAGATATTCGGAACCGCTGACGTCCAGGCCCGAGCCTCACGAAACGACCGGGCTCGGCTCCGGTGCCCCGGCGTCCCGCACCAGCGCCATCAGCATCAGCACGAGAGTGAACGCCAATGCTGAGAAAACGGCGCAGGCGAGCAGCGCCGGACCGGTGCCGGCGCGATCTAGAATGGCGGTGAAGACGACGGGAGCGATGGCATTGGCGAGGTTCTGCGGTAGTGACAGCCGGGCCGAATGCAGGCCGAATTCGCTCGGCGAGAACAGCGCCAGCGGTAGCAGGGCCCGGGCGACGGCCATGACGCCCGAGCCGAAGCCGTAGAGCAGGATGAAGGTGACGAGGACCGGCGTCGATGGGCCGGCTGTCAGCATGATCAGAAAGCTGACTACCGTCAGGCTGGTGCCCATGACGGCGCTGAGGATGGGGTTGCCGCGGCGGCCGAACAGCATGTCGAGGAAACGGGCCGAGATGCCGAGGACGCCGCGCGCCGAGCCGAGCTGCAGCGCGAGCGCCGGTGAAGCCCCGGACTGGCGGAAGATTTCGAGCAGCGATGGGGCGATGCCGAAGGTGACGAAGGTCGAGATCGTTGTCACCGCGGCAATCAGCAGGAAAGCCTTGCGCCGAGCCGTCTTCGACAATGGCACCGGCGGAATCTCCGCCGCGCTGCTCTCGGCATGCGTCACGATCGGCTTCGGCAGAGCGAAAAGGTGCAGCGGCAGGCAGACGAAGAATTGCAGCGCCGCGCAGAAAACAAAGGTTAGCCGCCAGCCGACCGCCTCGTTGAGCAGGCTGAGGATCGGCCAGAAGATGGTGCTCGATAGCCCGGTGAACAGCATGAGGATGGCGATGACGCGTTTGCCGTTTATCCCTTCGCGTTCGACGACGGCGGTATAGGCCGGTGCCGAGAGACCCAATGCGCCGCCGATGCCGATGACGAGCCAGGCGGCGGCGTAGAGCAGAATGCCGTTTGCCACCGCCAGCAGAGAGAGGCCGAACGCGAAGATCAGCGAGGCGGCCGAAAGCACCCGGGCGGCGCCATAGCGGCCGAGCCAACGGCCGGTCGTCGGACCGGCAATGGCGCTGACCACCATCATGATCGTCAGGCCGGCAAAGATAACCTCGTTCGCCACGCCGAGAGCCGGTGCCACGTCGCGGCCCATGACGCCGAGCATGTCGAACGTCGTGCCCCAGCCGATCAGCTGGGTAGCGGCAAGCACGGTGACCGTCTGCGCTGAACGGAAGCGGAAGGAATTTGGCATTGGGGCTGAAAAGGCTCTGAAATGCGAGGCCAGCAAGGGATAGCAGTTTCAACCAGCCGGCGAAAGCCGCGATCGGCAATTCCGCTATGCCTGACGCCTGCGTTTTTCTCGAACGGATGAAAAGATGAGCGAACGACATGAGAGAGCGGTACAATTTGAGGACGACCCGCTGCGCCTTAATGCGTGCCGCTGTCGGCCGGCCTGACGTAATTGCTGTTCGGCGCGAATCAGAACGACGCGGCCGATTCGGAAACGATGACCGCGGTGGGATCACCCCGGATTTGCATGCTTGCCGGAGGAACTGGCCAGCATCCGGATTCCAGCGGCGGGACGCCTTGTTTCCAGGCGCAAGGCGGACCGCCGGCACTTGTGGCGGCCGCCGATTCCAAGGGCTGAAATCGATTGCCCCAAACAGTCGAGAACGGTTCTAAATGCCCTGTATTACAGCGCATTCATTTGCCATTCAGGTCGCTTGAGTACATATTCGCAGCAAGTTGGAATTACCTTGAAAGCGTAAGACATGGCCTTTCCTCTGAGCGTCGCAGTAGTGGCCGCCGGACTGGTGGCATCGGCGCCCTCACCGGATGGCGCAGGCACCCTCGTTCTGCACGTGGCTGGCGATTGCAGCGCCGCCGCAGCCCAGGTCGTCGAACAGACGGGCGGGCAGCTCCTGTCCGTGCAACCGGTGGGCGATAGCTGCATCATTACCGTTCTCGTGTCGGGCAATGGCCAGCGTCCACGCAAGGTAACGGTAAAGGTTCCGATGTAAGCGGAATCGGTCTATTCAAACACGATCGATTTAAAGTGGACGAAGGCGGACCGATGCGCATCCTGGTAATCGAAGACGACGTCAACCTGAACCGGCAGCTGACCGACACGCTGAAGGAGGCGGGTTATGTCGTCGACCAGGCGTTCGATGGCGAAGAGGGCCATTTCCTCGGCGACACCGAACCCTATGACGCCATTATCCTCGATATCGGCCTGCCGGAGATGGACGGTGTGACCGTGCTGGAAAAATGGCGCGGCGCCGGCCGCGGCATGCCGGTTCTGATCCTGACGGCGCGCGACCGCTGGAGCGACAAGGTCGCCGGCATCGATGCCGGCGCCGACGATTACGTCACCAAGCCTTTTCATGTCGAGGAAGTGCTGGCGCGCATCCGGGCGCTGATCCGCCGCGCCGCCGGGCATGCCTCCTCCGAGATCGTCTGCGGGCCGGTGCGGCTCGATACCAAATCCTCGAAGGCGACGGTCAACGGTACAGCGCTGAAGCTGACCTCGCATGAATATCGCCTGCTCGCCTATCTCATGCATCACATGGGCGAGGTCGTCTCGCGCACGGAGCTGGTCGAGCACATGTATGACCAGGATTTCGACCGCGATTCCAACACCATCGAGGTCTTTGTTGGCCGCCTGCGCAAAAAGATGGGCGTCGACCTGATCGAAACGGTGCGCGGTCTCGGCTACCGCATCCAAGCGCCGAAACATGCGAATTAAGTCGCTCACCGCACGCGTGCTGCTGCTGACCACGGTCTGGTCGACGGTGGCCCTGGTGGTGATCGGCTTGCTGATCTCGACGCTCTACCGCAAGAGCGCCGAACGTGGTTTCCAGGATCTGCTGCGGGCCCAGCTCTATAATGTCATCAATTCCGTGACGATCGGCGATCAGGGGGCATTGAGCGGCAGCCCGCAGCTCGGTGATCTGCGCTTTGCTCAGCCGAAGACCGGCTGGTACTGGGTGGTGGAGCCGCTCGGCACCTATACGACTGCGCCGCTGGTCTCCCCCTCGCTCGGCTCGGCGCTCATTCCGGTACCCTCCGTCGTCGAGGCGCCTTTCGACAAGAATTACGAGCGCTACTACCAGGTGATGGATGCCTCCGGGAACCGCGTGCAGGTGGCCGAGACCGAAGTGGTGCTCGACACCGACGGGCGCGCGGCGCGCTTCCGCGTCACCGGCAATGTCGACGTCGTCGAGGACGATGTCCGCACCTTTTCCCACAGCCTCTATCTGGCGCTCGCCGGTTTCGGCGTCGGCAGCCTGATCGTCAATGCGCTGGCGATCCTCTACGGCCTGAAGCCGCTCGACAAGGCGCGTGCCGCCCTGGAGCGCATCCGCGCCGGCGAGAGCGAGCAGCTGAAGGGTGACTTCCCGCGCGAGATCCTGCCGCTCGCCAACGAGGTCAATGCGCTGATCGACAGCAACCGCCGCATCGTCGAGCGGGCGCGCATGCAGGTCGGCAACCTGGCGCATTCGCTGAAAACGCCGATCGCCGTTCTGCTCAACGAGGCGCGGGTGCTGGAAAAATCCCATGGCGAACTGGTGCGCAGCCAGGCGGAATCGATGCAAGGGCAGGTGCAGTCCTATCTCAACCGGGCCCGCATCGCCGCCCAGCGCGAATCCGTGCTGGCCCGCACCGATGCCGAACCGGCGCTGGAGCGGCTGGTGCGCGTCATGCGCCGGCTGAACGTTGATACCGAATTCGATCTTGTCGTCTCGCCGCCGCATCTTGCCGTCGCCATGGAACAGCAGGATCTCGAGGAAACCGTCGGCAATCTCCTGGAAAATGCGGCGCGTTTCGCTAAGAGCAGGGTGCGGCTTTCGGCCGTCGAGGCTGGCGAGGACGTGAAGGGGGCGGAGGCGAGCGCCCGCCGGCGCTGGGTGGAGCTTGCCGTCGAGGATGACGGGCCCGGCCTTGAGCCCGACCAGATCCGCGAGGCGCTGAAGCGTGGCCGCAGGCTCGATGAAAGCAAGCCGGGAACCGGGCTCGGCCTTTCGATCGTCACCGAGATTTCCAACGAATATCAGGGAAGGCTTGAGCTCTCCCGCGGCGAATGGGGCGGCCTGAAGGCGAAGCTTATCCTGCCAGGCGTCACAAAGGATGTTGCATGACCAACTGCTTGATGTCACAAGGATAGTGGCAAACGTATAGCATGCTTTGCCATAATGCTGACACGGGGACGCTGCACTTCGATCGGCTTGAATTTGACCTCTGATCGCGGTTCGACGCAATGATTCTACGCTCGCAAGGCATGATGGTTTCCATCCTTCTTATCGCCGTCGCGCTCACCGGCTGCACGACGACGAAGGGTGCCGCTTCGCGCGGCATTTTTTCGAGCAAACCCTCCGCGTCGGCCGCGTTCATCACCGCGCTCCAGGGCGGCATCGTCGGCCGCAGCGGCGTGAGCTTGAGCGACAGCAACAAGCAGCGGGCCCTTGAGGCAGAATATCGGGCGCTGGAAGGAGCGGCGGTCGGCCAGCCGGTAGTCTGGAGCGGCAAGGACGTCACAGGCAAGGTCGTGGCGGCCGCGCCCTATCAGGTCGGCTCGCAGAATTGCCGGCAATATACCCATACGCTGACCGTCGATGGCAAGGAAACCGTGGCGCGGGGTGCAGCCTGCCGCAACGAAGACGGCAGTTGGTCGCCGCTCGGCTGAGAAATCCGGCTCTAGATTGCGGCGAATAGCCTCAAATCTTCGTCATTCCGGCTTTGGCAGTTGGAATAGGCGTATGCTTCACGTATTTGGGCCGATATGCTGTTCTGGATTCTCGTTGCCGTTTTGACGGCAGCCGTCGCCGTCATCCTGCTCTACCCCCTTCTGCGTGGTGCGAAGGCGGCGCAGAACAGCCGCGCCGGCGAGGCGGCAGTCTATCGCGACCAGTTGCGCGAACTCGACCGCGATCTTGCTGGCGGGCTGATCACGCCTGAGGAGGCTGATTACGCCAGAGCCGAAATCGGCCGGCGGCTGATCGCCGTCTCTGCCGGAGAGGCGGAGATGACGCAGAAACCCGCACGGCATCATCGCCTTGCCGAAGTCTTCGTCCTCTTGATCCTGCCGGCGCTCGGGCTCTGTCTTTATCTGACGACAGGCAGGCCGGATCTGCCGTCGCAGCCGCTGGAAGCGCGGCTGGAAAATCCCGGTGACGACGTGGCGGTGCTGATCGCCAAGGCGGAACGGCATCTGGCTCAAAATCCCGACGACGGCAAGGGTTGGGACGTGCTGGCGCCGATCTATTTCCGCACGATGCGGGTGACCGATGCTGAGGTGGCCTACCGCAACGCGATCCGGCTTCTTGGCCCGAGCCCGATCCGGCTCGACGGTCTTGCCGAGACGTTGATGGCGGTCTCCGACGGCGTCGTGACGGAGGAGGCCCGCCAGGCGCTGGAACAGTCGCTGACGCTGGAGCCCGATAATCCTCGTGCCCGCTTCTACATTGCGCTCAGCATGGAACAGGCGGGACGGGCCGACGAGGCCCGCCGGGCCTTCGAGGCGCTGGCGCAGCAATCGCCGGCCGATGCGCCCTGGCTGCCGCTGGTCAATGAACATATCGCCAAGAACGGCGGCGCGGCCGCCCCGCCGGCGACGCCCGGTGGACCGACGTCGGAAGATGTGGCGGCGGCTGAAAACATGAATGCCGGCGACCGTCAGCAGATGATCCGTGGCATGGTCGAAAGGCTTGATGCCGAGCTCAGCGAGGATCCCGACAATTTCGAGGGATGGATGCGGCTCGTCCGCTCTTACGCCGTATTGAACGATAAGAATCGCGCAGCCGACGCCCTGAAGCGAGGGCTTGCCGCCTTTCCGCCGTCCGGCGAGCAGGGTCGGCAATTGCTGGCGCTTGCCAGGGAACTTGGCATTGCCACGGAGGGAATGACACAATGACGCGCAAGCAGAAGCGCCTTGCGGTGATTGCTGGCGGGATGAGTTTCATCCTTGCGGCGGTGTTGTTGGTGATGTTCGCCTTCAGCCAGTCGGTGGCCTATTTCTACATGCCGGCCGATCTTGCCAGGACGCCGGTGGCGCCGGAGACCCGCATCCGGCTCGGCGGCCTGGTCGGGGCCGGCAGCGTCGTGCGCGGCGCCGGTTCGACGGTGGAGTTTTCCGTCACCGACGGCAGCGCCAATGCGGTCAAGGTCCACTTTACCGGCATCCTTCCCGATCTGTTCCGCGAAGGGCAGGGCGTCGTCACCGAAGGCATGTTTGCCGCCGGAACGAACGTCTTTACAGCCGACACGGTGCTGGCCAAGCATGACGAGACCTATATGCCGAAGGAGGTGGCCGACAAGCTGAAGGCGCAGGGGCTGTGGCAGGAAGGCCAAGGGCAGGGCCAGAGGCAGGGCCAGAGCCAACAAAATCCGGGGCAGGGGCAGGAGGCGAAGGCGACGCCATGATCATCGAGATCGGCCATTACGCTTTGGTGCTGGCGCTGGCGACGGCGCTGATCGTCTCGATCGTGCCTGTGATCGGCGCCCGCCGCCATGACCGGGCGATGATGGATGTGGCGAGCGTCGGTTCGCTTGTCATGTTTGCGCTCGTCGCCTTCGCCTTCGCCGTTTTGACCTATGCCCATGTCGTCTCCGACTTCTCGGTCGAGAACGTCTGGGAGAATTCGCATTCGCTGGTGCCGCTGATCTACAAATATTCCGGCGTCTGGGGCAATCACGAGGGATCGATGATGCTCTGGCTGTTGATCTTGGCGCTGTTCAGCGCCCTGGTCGCGATCTTCGGCGCCAACCTGCCGGAGACGCTGAAGGCCAATGTGCTTGCCGTCCAGGCCTGGATCTCGCTCGCCTTCACCCTGTTCATTCTCTTGACCTCCAATCCCTTCCTGCGGCTCGATCCGGCCCCGGCCGAAGGCCGCGACCTCAATCCGGTGCTGCAGGATATCGGGCTCGCCATCCACCCGCCGCTGCTCTATCTCGGTTATGTCGGCTTTTCCGTCTGCTTCTCCTTTGCCGTGGCGGCTCTGCTGGAAGGCAGGATCGACGCCGCCTGGGCCCGCTGGGTGCGGCCCTGGACGCTGGCTGCCTGGACCTGCCTGACGCTCGGCATCGCCATGGGCTCCTACTGGGCCTATTACGAGCTCGGCTGGGGCGGCTGGTGGTTCTGGGATCCGGTGGAGAACGCCTCGTTCATGCCGTGGCTGGCCGGCACCGCGCTGCTGCATTCGGCCCTCGTCATGGAAAAGCGCGAGGCGCTGAAGATCTGGACGGTGCTGCTCGCCATCCTGACCTTCTCGCTGTCGCTGATGGGGACCTTCCTGGTGCGCTCCGGCGTGCTGACCTCGGTGCATGCCTTTGCCAGCGATCCCACTCGCGGCGTCTTCATCCTCTCGATCCTCTTGATCTTCATCGGCGGGGCGCTGTCGCTGTTTGCCCTGCGGGCGCCGAAGCTTGCGGCCGGCGGGCTGTTTGCACCGATCTCGCGCGAGGGCGCGCTCGTCCTCAACAATCTGATCCTGACGGTCGCCTGCGGCACGGTGCTGACCGGCACGCTCTATCCGCTGCTTCTGGAGACGATCACCGGTGACAAGATCTCGGTCGGGCCGCCCTTCTTCAACCTGACCTTCGGCCTGCTGATGGCGCCGCTGCTCGTCATCGTGCCGTTCGGACCGCTGCTGGCCTGGAAGCGCGGCGATCTGCTCGGCGCCCTGCAGCGGCTCTACCTTGTCGCGGCTCTCGCCTTCGCCACCGCTCTGGTCTTCTTCTATCTCCAACATGGCGGGCCGGTGCTCTCCGTGCTCGGGCTGGCGGCCGGGCTGTTCCTGATCCTCGGCGCCATTGCCGATCTCTGGTATCGGGCCGGCATCGGCAAGGTGGCGGGCTCTGTCGCCTGGCGCCGCCTGTCGGGCCTGCCGCGCTCGGCTTTCGGCACGGCGCTTGCCCATGCCGGGCTCGGCGTCAGTGTGCTCGGCATCGTCGCCGTCACCACCTTCCAGAGCGAACATGTCGTCGAGATGAAGCCGGGTCAGACGGTCGAAGCCGGCGGCTACAGCCTTGAGTTCGACGGCATGCGGGCGGGCAGGGGGCCGAACTACACCGAGGAGCGCGGCCACTTCACCATCCGGCGCGCCGGTGTCACCATTGCCGACACCTGGTCGGCCAAGCGGCTCTATACCGCCCGGCAGATGCCGACGACGGAGGCGGGCATCCTGACCTTCGGCCTCAGCCAGCTCTATGTCTCGCTCGGCGACGCCACCAAGGACGGCGGCATCGTCGTGCGCATCTGGTGGAAGCCGTTCATCCTCTGCATCTGGGGCGGCGCGCTGTTCATGGCCGCCGGCGGCTGCGTCTCGCTCTCCGACCGGCGCCTGCGCGTCGGCGCCCCGCGCCGGAAGGCGAAGGCAAAACCGGCCGCGCCTGTGATGGAGGCGGCGGAATGATGCGCTCGCACCTTTTTTCCGCTTCTCCCCACCGGAGAGAAGATGTCCGAAGGGCAGATGAGGGGGCCGAACGGCAGAGCCGCGAGGATTTTGAGCGCAAGCGAAAGGTCGTTATTGCTGCGAGGGGTCGCCCCCTCATCCGCCCTGTCGGGCACCTTCTCCCCGAGGGGAGAAGGGGAATGCCGCTTCTCTCCCGGCTTCTCGTCATTCTCTTCATCCTCTTCGCGCCCGTCTCCGCCTTCGCTGTCAATCCCGATGAGGTGCTGGCCGATCCGGTGCTGGAGGCGCGGGCCCGCGCCCTGTCGGCCGAACTGCGCTGCATGGTCTGCCAGAATCAGTCGATTGACGATTCCAATGCCGAGCTCGCCAAGGATCTCCGCTTGCTTGTGCGTGAGCGCATCAGCAACGGCGACAGCGATGAGGCTGTACTCAACTACATCGTCTCGCGCTACGGCGAATTCGTCCTGCTGAAACCGCAGTTCAGCTTGAAGACGGTATTGCTGTGGGGAACGCCGGCGCTGCTGGTGCTCGCCGGGGGGCTGTCACTGCTGGTCTTTGCGCGTCGGAGGGCCGGCAAGCCGACGGGCAGCAAGCTGACGCCGGAAGAACAGGCGCAGCTGCGCGAACTTCTAAAGAAATAGCGCTCGGACGAGGCGGTAGCGACACTATTTCCGCATGCTCTGAGCGGGCCTGAGACATGGCCGGGCGCGTCCGACCGTCAGAAACATCACAAACATTACGAACTTTTCATTGACCGGACAGTTCGCAGTAAGGTGCGCCATCCTATATCTTAAGTCATCGACTGATCCGGCGTCGCCGGTCTGAAGATCCAAGAACAAGAGAAGGTGCTCCAATGCTGCAGAATTTCAACGGACGTCCGTCCCTCGCCACTGTGCTCAAGGCTTCTACCGTCGCCGGTATCGCAGCCGCTGTGCTCGCAACCGGCGTTCCGCTCGAAATTACCCGGTCCTACGCTGAAGCGGTCAAGGTTCAGGCCCCCGCCGTCCCGAGCTTCGCCAATGTCGTCGATGCCGTTTCGCCCGCCGTTGTTTCCGTTCGCGTTGAAAACCGCGTCAATCCCGTTGCCGACAACAATGACGGCTTCTCCTTCGATTTCAATGGCCGCGGCTTCGACGATCTGCCCGACGATCACCCGCTGAAGCGCTTCTTCAAGCAGTTTGGCCAGGATCCGAACGACCAGCAGGGCCACCAGCGCCGCTTCGGCCAGAACGGCCCCGGTGGTCCGGGCGGCCCGAACGGTCCGGGCGGTAAAGGACGCCTGCGGCCGGTCGCTCAAGGTTCCGGCTTCTTCATCTCCGAGGACGGCTACATCGTCACCAACAACCACGTGGTTTCGGATGGCCAGGCCTTCGTCGCGGTCATGAATGACGGCACCGAACTCGATGCCAAGCTGATCGGCAAGGATCCGCGCACCGATCTCGCCGTCCTCAAAGTCGACGGCAAGGGCAAGAAGTTCACCTATGTCAACTGGGCCGACGACAACAATGTCCGCGTCGGCGACTGGGTCGTCGCCGTTGGCAACCCCTTCGGCCTCGGCGGCACCGTCACCGCCGGCATCATCTCGGCCCGCGGCCGCGATATCGGTTCCGGTCCCTATGACGATTACCTGCAGGTGGACGCGGCCGTGAACCGCGGCAACTCCGGCGGTCCGACCTTCAACCTCAACGGCGAAGTCGTCGGTATCAATACCGCGATCTTCTCGCCCTCGGGCGGCAGCGTCGGCATCGCCTTCGCCATTCCCGCCTCGACCGCCAAGGATGTCGTCGCCGATCTGATGAAGGATGGCCAGGTGTCGCGCGGCTGGCTGGGCGTCCAGATCCAGCCGGTGACCAAGGATATCGCCGAATCTATCGGCCTTTCCGAGCCGAGCGGCGCTCTCGTTGTCGCCCCGCAGCCCGGATCGCCGGGTGACAAGGCCGGCATGAAGGCCGGTGACGTTGTCACGGCGCTGAATGGCGAAACGATCAAGGATGCCCGTGATCTCAGCCGCCGAATTGGTGCGATGCAGCCGGGCAGCAAGGCCGAGCTTTCGGTCTGGCGCGCCGGCAAGGCCCAGTCGCTCACGGTCGAACTCGGCACGCTGCCGGCCGATCAGAAGGATGCCAATGCCGATGACAACAACAATCAGCCGCAGCAGCCTGAGGCACCGGCTTCCGAGAAGGCCCTTGCCAATCTCGGTCTGACTGTCGGTCCCTCTGATGACGGCAAGGGCCTTGCGATCACTGGCATCGATCCCGACTCCGATGCCGCCGACAAGGGCATCAAGGAAGGCGAAAAGATCACCTCGGTCAACAACCAGGAGGTCTCCACCGCCGCCGATGTCGTCAAGGTGCTGAACCAGGCCAAGAAGGACGGCCGCACCCGCGCGCTGTTCCAGATCCAGTCCAGCGAAGGAAGCCGTTTCGTCGCGCTTCCGATCAACGGCCAGGGCTGATCCGCAAAGAAAGCAGGAGCCGTGCGGACCGAGGTCCGCGCGGCTCGTTTCTTCTGACCTTTCAAGGATGATCGCGATGAGCGCCGCCCCGCAGCAAGATGCTTTGAGCCTTGCCGAAACGCAGCCGGTGGGTAATGTCGGCCGCATGAAGATTCTCATCATCGAAGATGATCTCGAAGCCGCGGCCTACCTCACGAAAGCCTTTCGCGAGGCGGGCATCGTCGCCGATCACGCCAGCGACGGCGAGGCCGGCCTGTTCATGGGGTCGGAGAACACCTATGACGTCATCGTCATCGACCGCATGCTGCCGCGCCGGGACGGACTTTCCGTCATCAGCGAGTTGCGCCGCAAGGGCATCCACACGCCGGTCCTCATCCTCTCGGCGCTCGGCCAGGTCGATGACCGCGTGACCGGCCTTCGTGCCGGCGGCGACGATTACCTGCCGAAGCCTTACGCCTTCAGTGAGCTGCTGGCGCGCGTCGAAGTGCTCGGCCGCCGCAAGGGCACGCCGGAACAGGACGTCGTCTATCGCGTCGGCGATCTTGAACTCGACCGACTCTCCCACGAGGTGCGCCGCGGCGGCAAGGAAATCCCGCTGCAGCCGCGCGAATTCCGCCTGCTCGAATATCTGATGAAGAATGCTGGCCAGGTGGTCACCCGCACCATGCTGCTCGAAAATGTCTGGGACTACCACTTCGACCCGCAGACCAACGTCATCGACGTCCATGTCTCGCGCCTGCGCTCGAAGATCGAGAAGGACTTCAGCCAGCCGCTCCTGAAAACCATCCGGGGCGCGGGGTACATGATCAAGGACGAGGGATGAGCCGCTTCAGGGTTCTCTTCAAGTCCACCGCAGTCCGCCTATCGGCACTCTACATCCTGCTATTCGCCATCTGCGCCGCGACGCTCGTCTTCTATGTGACGGCGATGTCGGAACGGCTGCTGACCGGCCAGATCCGCGACGCCGTCCGGCAGGAGGTGGAGCAGGTGCAGCGCGCCTATGACACCGGCGGCATGAACCTTCTGCTGCGCACGATGGAGCGGCGTGCCCGCCAGCCGGGCGCCAATCTCTACATCATCGCCGGTCCCTCGGGGGATATTCTCGCCGGCAATGTCGCTTCGGTGCAGCCTGGTGTCTTCGAGGAGGTCGGCTGGACCTCGGCTCCCTTCGCCTATCAGCGTTATACAGACGGTGGTGGTGTCGAGCGCCGGCACAAGGCGATCGCCAACATTTTCGTGCTCGACAACGGCTTGAGAATTCTGGTCGGCCGAGACCTCGGCGATCCCGAGCGTTTCCGCCTGCTGGTGCGCCAGGCGCTGATGGTGGCTTTGGCGATCATGGGGCTCGGCGCGATCATCATCTGGTTCGGCATCGGCCGCAACGCGCTCAAACGCATCGACCGCATGTCGGATGCGAGCAAGAAGATCATGGCGGGCGATCTGTCGCAGCGCCTGCCGGTCGGCGGATCCGGCGATGAATTCGATCGGCTGTCTATGTCGCTGAACACCATGCTGGAACGCATAGAGAAGCTCAATGAAGGCCTGCGGCAGGTCTCCGATAACATCGCCCACGATCTCAAGACCCCGCTGACGCGGCTGCGCAACAAGGCCGCCGACGCCCTCGATATGGCCGATGGCGAAACGCGACGAACGGCGCTCGAAGGCATCATTTCCGAATCGGATCAGCTGATCCGCACCTTCAACGCCCTGTTGATGATCTCCCGCGTCGAGGCCGGATCGGTCGCGGCGGAGATGTCGCCGGTCGAGCTTTCGGCAATCGTTTCCGACAGCGCCGAGCTTTACGAACCGGCGGCTGAAGAAGCCGGTCTCGGTCTCAGTGCCAGCGTCGAGCCTGGCATCGAGGTGCAGGGCAATCGCGAGCTGATCGGCCAGGCGATCTTCAACCTGCTCGACAATGCGATCAAATATTCCTCCGATACGGAAGGGGCGGGCGAGGTGTCGCTCAAGCTTGCCCGCGATCCGGACGGCATCTGCCTGTCGGTGGCCGACCATGGCCGCGGCATTCCGGCCGACAGGCGCGACGATGTGGTGAAGCGCTTCGTTCGCCTCGATGAAAGCCGTTCGAAGCCGGGCACCGGGCTTGGACTCTCGCTGGTCGAAGCAGTGATGGAACTGCATAACGGCCGACTGGAGCTCTCCGACACCAATCCCGACAAGCCCGAACAGCGCGGACTGACCGTCAGCATGATCTTCCCGGCCAAGGCTGCCTGAAGGTCTTGTCCGAATTGCGATAGGCTGAATCGCGTATTGGCGGTTTTCCGCCTGGGCCCTAAGTTAATTCGGAACGGAGGCGGCGAGCGCGATTCCGGGTAATCGTCACTTCTTTTGCAGAGCCAGGGAGAGCGCATGCTGACGAAATCGACGCATGGCCTGAAGGATGTCGCCGAAGGGTTGCTGCGTCCGCTGAGCCAGACGGAGCTGAAGCTGGCGGTGGCCGATCTTCAGGAGGCCGGCAAAAGCGAGCCGTCAGTCGCGGCGATGCTGAAGACGGGAGGGCGGCTGCGCGATTTCATCGCCGCCGTGCTGTCGCTGTCGCCCTACCTGCGCGAAATCGTCAGTCTCGATCCCGCCATCCTCGCTGGCGCCATCAATGAACCGCTGGAGCCGCAGATCGAGGCACTGATCGCCGAGGCGCGTGGCTGCTGGCGGCCGGACGGCGAGGGCACCGCACCCGCGGAATCTGTGGTGATGAGCAGGCTGCGCATCATCAAGCGCAAGGCTGCTTTCCTCGTTGCCGTTGCCGATCTCTCGCGCATCTTGGACGGACGTGCGACGACGGCCTGGCTCAGCCGGCTTGCCGAAGCGTCGGTTGCGGCCGCGATCGACCATCTGCTGCTTTCGGCGCATGAGGGTGGGAAGCTCAGGCTGCGCGATCCGGCGCAGCCAAGCGAGGGCTCGGGCCTGATCGTGCTCGGCATGGGCAAGCTCGGCGCGTCCGAACTCAACTATTCCTCCGATATCGATCTCGTCGTCTTCTTCGACGAAGAGGCCGGCATCGTGCCCGACCCGGATGATGCGATCGAGATTTTCCCCAGGCTGATGCGCCGGCTGGTTCGCATCCTGCAGGAGCGCACCGCGGACGGTTACGTCTTCCGCACCGATCTCAGATTGCGTCCCGATCCCGGCTCGACGCCGCTGGCGATCCCGGTTGACGCGGCGATGATCTATTATGAGGGCAGGGGCCAGAACTGGGAGCGGGCGGCTTTCATCAAGGCGCGCGCCGTGGCCGGAGACCTTGCGGCCGGCGGCGAGTTCCTGCGCGGGCTCGGCCCTTTCGTCTTCCGCAAATATCTCGATTACGCGGCAATCGCCGATATCCACTCGATCAAGCGGCAGATCCACGCGCACAAGGGCCATGGTGCGATCGCGGTCAAGGGCCATAATGTCAAGCTCGGCCGCGGCGGCATCCGCGAGATCGAATTCTTCGTCCAGACGCAGCAGCTGATCGCCGGCGGCCGCATGCCGGCGCTGCGCGGCCGGGCGACGGAGGAGACGCTCGGCGAACTCACCAAGGCGAAATGGATCGATTCGCAGACGCGGGACGAACTGACGGAGGCCTATTGGTTCCTGCGTGATGTCGAACATCGCATCCAGATGGTGCGCGACGAGCAGACTCACCTTCTGCCGGAGACCGATGCCGACCTGAAGCGCATTGCCTTCATGATGGGCTTTTCCGACACGCCGAGCTTTTCCGAAAGGCTGGTCGGCGTACTGAAGACGGTGGAGCGGCGGTATGCCCGCCTTTTCGAACAGGAGACCAGGCTTTCCACTGAAACCGGAAACCTCGTCTTCACCGGCCAGGGCGACGACCCGGACACGCTGGAGACGCTGAAGAAGCTTGGCTTCACCAGGCCATCCGACATTTCCCGCATCATCCGCACCTGGCACTATGGCCGCTATCGCGCGACGCAATCGGTAGAGGCGCGCGAAAGGCTGACGGAGCTGACGCCCGAGTTGCTGCGTGTCTTCGGCGAAAGCAAGCGCGCCGATGAGGCGCTGCTGCGCTTCGACAGCTTCATCTCCGGCCTTCCCGCCGGCATCCAGCTCTTCTCGCTGCTCGGCAGCAATCCGGCGCTCCTGTCGCTGATCGTCAACATCATGTCCTCCGCACCCCGGCTTGCCGAGGTGATCGCCGCCAGGCCGCATGTCTTCGACGGCATGCTCGACCCCGGCCTGATGGCCGAGCTGCCGACGCGCGACTATCTCGGCGAGCGCCTGAAGGGCTCGCTTGCTCAGGCGCGCCATTATGAGGAAGTGCTCGACCGGCTGCGCATCTTTGCTGCCGAGCAGCGCTTCCTGATCGGCATCCGCCTGCTCACCGGCGCAATCAATGGCGCAATGGCCGCCCGCGCCTTCACCCATCTCGCCGATCTCATCATCGCAGCCGCACTCGATGCCGTGACGAGCGAGATGCGGGCCGCACACGGCGATTATCCCGGTGGTCGCATCGCCATCTCAGGCATGGGCAAGCTCGGCAGCTTCGAGCTGACGGCAGGTTCCGACATCGATCTGATCCTGCTCTATGATTATGACGACGCGGCTTCCGAATCCGATGGGCCGAAGCCGCTCGATGCGACGCGTTATTTCACCCGTATCACCCAGCGACTGATCGCCGCCTTGTCTGCGCCGACCGCCGAGGGCGTGCTTTATGAGGTCGACATGCGGCTGCGCCCCTCCGGCAACAAGGGCCCGGTCGCCACCCGCATCAATGCCTTCGGCAAGTACCAGCGCGAGGAGGCCTGGACCTGGGAGCACATGGCGCTCAGCCGCGCCCGGTTGATTTCGGGCGATGAAAGCCTGATCGCCGAGGCGGAGCATATTATCCGCGAGGTGCTGACTTCAGATCGCGACATCGCCAAGGTGGCGCATGACGTTGCCGAGATGCGCGAACTGATCGACAAGGAAAAGCCGCCATCCAGTCTATGGGACTTGAAGCAGATCCCCGGCGGCGTCATCGATCTCGAATTCATTGCCCAATATCTGGCGTTGATCGCGCCAACAAGGGACGTCGGCATTGCCGTGAACGGCAAGAGCACCGGCGAGGCTCTTAAGCTGCTCGGCGACCGACTGATGTCGGCGGCCGACCTCGACATCTGCCTCGAAGCCTTTGCGCTCTACACCAGTCTTTCGCAGCTCATCCGGCTCTGCATCGAGAGCGAGTTCGACCCGAACGATGCGCCGGCCGGCCTCATCGAGCTCGTCTGCCGTGCCGGCGACTGCCCTGACATCAGGACCCTGGAAGGAGAGGTGAAGCGGCTTTCGAAAGCGGTGAGAAAGATATTCGTCAATACCGTGAAAGCTTAGACATCATCCGGAATGCGCAGCGAGATTACCGTGCCCACCGCCTCCCGGGAGCGGATCTTCATGCGGCCGCCATGCAGCGAGGTCAGCGAGCGCGAGATGGCAAGTCCGAGGCCGGAGCCGCCCTTGCTCTTGGCGTACTGGCTCTGCACCTGTTCGAACGGCTGGCCGATTTTCGAGAGCGCCGAGCGGGGAATGCCGATGCCGGTGTCGGCGATGGTGACGAAGACGGCGCCGTCGACGCGGCGCGTGCGCACCGCGATGCGGCCGCCATTGTCGGTGAATTTCACCGCATTGGAGAGCAGGTTGAGCAGCACCTGTTTCATCGCCCGGCGGTCGGCCGTCAGCGTCAGGCCCGACGAAATGCGCTGTTCGATGACGATGTTCTTTTCGGCGGCCGGAATGGCGGTGAAACGCAGGCTTTCCTCGATCAACGGCACGAGGTCGATGCGCTCGCGGTGCAACTTCAGGTGGCCGGCCTCGATCTTCGACATGTCTAGAATGTCACTGATGACGTTGAGCAGATGTTTGCCGCTGTCATGGATATCGCGGGCGTATTCGTCGTATTTCAGCGAGCCGAGCGGCCCGAACATCTGGTTCTGCAAGATCTCGGAGAAACCGAGGATGGCATTGAGCGGGGTGCGCAGCTCATGCGACATGTTAGCGAGGAATTCCGACTTTGCCTTGTTGGCGGCTTCGGCGCGCTCCTTCTCCGCCTGATAGTTGGCGTTCGCCGTCGAAAGCTCGGCCTTCTGCAGCTCCAGCGTCTGACGCGAGGCGGAGAGGTCGCCGATCGTCGCCATCAGCCGGCGTTCGGATTCCCGCAGCCGCTCCTGATGACGTTTCATCAGCGTGATATCGGTGCCGACCGAAACGCGGCCGCCATCGCGCGTGCGCCGCTCATTGATCTGCAGCCAGCGCTCGTCGGCAAGCTGCACCTCCGTCGTGCGCCCCGAGCCGTCGGCATCGGCGACCCGCCGCTCGATGACCGGGCGGGCGGCGGCGGCATTGACGATCGAGCGTTCGGTGCCGGGCACCAACACGTTGTCCGGCAGGCCGTAGGCTTCCTGGAAATGCGTGTTGCACATGACGAGCCGGTCGTTCTTATCCCAGAGTACGAAGGCTTCGGAGGTGCATTCGATGGCGTCGGCGAGCCGCTGGTCGGCTTCGGCATAGCGCTGGGCGAGGCGATGCTGTTCGGTCACGTCCATGGCGATGCCGATCAGGTGCATGCGGCCGGAATTGCTGCGGATCACCTGGGCGCGGGCGCGCATCCAGACATAGTGGCCGCCGGCATGGCGCATGCGGAAGATCTGGTCGACCTGGCCGGAATGGCCGTTGGCGATGGCGCGCGCGATTTCGTAGAGACCGCCGTCATCCGGATGCATCAGTCGCGCGGCCTCGCCGAACCCCAGTGTCTTGTCCGAACCCGGCAGGCCGAGCATGTCGTACATCGAGCGCGACCAGAAGAATTCGCGGTTCTCGAAATCGAAATCCCAGAGGCCGCAACGGCCGCGCGACAGCGCCGTCTCGACGCGCAGGTTCGACTCCAGGAAGATATCGTCGGCGTCGCGGGCGCGTTTCACCTGGGTGTAATAGGCGTAGAGGATGACGAGCAGGATCGAGGATATGCCGGCAAACAGCGTGACGTTGAGCGCCAGCTCCTCGCGCCAGACCTGACTGATCTCCTCAAGCGAGGTGGCGGCGACGATATAGCCGCCGGCATTGCCCATCAAGGTGATCTCGGCATAGTGCGGCACGCCGCCGATCGTGGTTTCGATGACGCCGGCACGATCGCCGAAACGCCGGATCGCCGAGACCTCCGGGAAGAAATCGCCGACATTGCTGCCGACATGCGGGAGCCCGGCGGTCGTTGCGGCAAAAACCTTGCCGCTGGCCTGCACCAGCAGCACGAAAGCACCGCTGTCCAGCCGGTCCTGCGGCAGGTACTTGATGAGGCGGGTCTGCGCCTGGCCGACGTCGCCGCTGTCGAAGATCTGGGCCGCATCGGCAAACACGGCCGAGGCAGTGGCCGCCGAGAGCGCGGTGGCATGGCGGGCGGAAGCCTCAAGTCGGGCATACTCGCTCGCCATGCCGAAGAAATGCGAGGCGGCGACGACGGAGAGGAAGGCGATGATCAGCGCCGGAATGGTGCGCTTCAAGATGAGTTCCGCCTTCGGCAGATGACGAAGGAGCGGTTCCGATGCCGCATGACCGGAAAGGCTGTTTCGCCAAGCTTTCAGCCCGTCAAAATCGACACGCAGCCGTCCTCCGGCCACGGTTGCCCGTCGCACGTCCATCATCTCTTCGCCTTGTCCCTCGTGTGATTCGCGCGCCGCTCGCCCGAACCTGACCTAGAGAATCATGGGTGATTCGCCTTGTCTAGAGGCAAAGGTAAAAATCCGTTAACTATTTATATTTCTGTATTTTTTGCGCGATTCGAATCACGGGCGGGCCGGCCGCCACGTCCTGCGCGGCGGCCGGTTCGGCAAATTACCCTTTAAGCGTGCGTTCCACGATGTCGCGGACGTCAGTGGAAAGGTTGGGCGCCTGTTCGATCCTGCTCAATGCGGCGCGGGCGTGATCGGCGCGCGTCGGCTCCAGCGAGCGCCAGGAGCGCATCGAGGTCAGAATGCGGGCGGCAAGCTGCGGGTTGCGCTCGTCGATTTCGAGAATTTCGCCCGCGAGAAAATGATAGCCTTCGCCGTCGGCACGGCCGAAACCGGTCGGATTGGCAAAGGCGAAGGTGCCGACCAGCGCCCGCATTCTGTTCGGATTGGTCCGCCTGAAGAGAGAATTCTCCATGAGGGCGCGCACCCGCTCCAGGGTCTTGGCGCCTGGAATGCCGGCCTGAATGGAGAACCATTTGTCGATGACGAGCGCGTTTTCTGCAAAGCGGTCGCGGAAGGCGGCCAGCGCCTGACCCGTCTCTGCACTCTCGGGGAAATGATGGACGAGAAGCGTCAGCGCATGGCTGAGAACCGTCATATTGTTGGCCGCATCGAAGGCGGCCTTGGCGCGAACCGGTGTCTGCTCGGCATAGGAGAGGTAGGTGAGGGCGCTATTGCGCAGCGCGCGCAAGCCGGCGCTTTTGGCATCCGGGCTAAAATCGCCTGATGTCGTCATCGATGCGTAGAGGCCGGCAAAGATACTCTTTCCGGCATCGGCGATTTGCTTCAGAATCGCCTGCCGGCCGGTATGGATGGCGTCGGGATCGTTATTGCCGCCGAGTTCGCGGGCAATATCGGATTCGCTTGGCAGAGCCAGCGCCTGGGCGCGAAAGGCAGGCTCGAGGCTCTCGTCGGCGGCAGCCGCCACCAGGGTCTCGACGAAGGTCGCCTCGCAGGCAACCGGCTTGCCCTCACGCGCGTCACGGGCGGCTTTGAGAAGGTTCGGCAGCGCCAAATCGGTCAGCGCCTGCCAGCGGGAGAAGTGATCCGTCTCGTAACGGGCGAGGCGAGCAAGATCGGCCGGGCTCTGATCGAAATGCAGGTTGATCGGCGCCGAGAAGCTGCGGTTGATCGAGACGACCGGGCGTGAGCCGACGCCGTGGAATACCGCCGTCTGTGCGCGGCTGGTCAGGTGCAGCACCTCGCCGGAATATTCCGCGCCGCTGACCGCGCTCGGCTCGATCTTGCCGCCATTTTCGCCGAAGAGCGCGAGGCTGAGCGGAATATGCATCGGTTCCTTGCTCGACTGGCCGGGTGTTGCCGGGATCATCTGTTCGAGCGACAGGGTGAAGGTGCCGGCTGCCGGATCATAACCGCCCGATGCGGTGACCAGCGGCGTGCCGGCCTGATGATACCAGAGCGAGAATTGCGTGAGGTCGCGCCCGCTTGCATCCTCGAAGCATTTGACGAAATCCTCGATCGTCACGGCCTGGCCGTCATGGCGGTCGAAATAGAGGTCCATGCCCTTCTTGAAACTGTCTTTGCCGATGAGCGTGGCGATCATGCGCGTGACTTCGCTGCCCTTCTCGTAGACAGTCCGCGTGTAGAAATTGTTGATCTCGCGATATGTCGTCGGCCGCACCGGATGGGCCAGAGGGCCGCCATCCTCCGGAAACTGCTCGGATTTCAGGTGGCGCACATCGGCGATGCGCTTGACCGGGCGCGAGCGCTGATCGGAGGAAAATTCCTGGTCGCGATAGACCGTCAGGCCTTCCTTGAGGCACAGCTGGAACCAGTCGCGGCAGGTGATGCGGTTGCCCGTCCAATTGTGGAAATATTCATGCGCGATGACCGCTTCGATATTGGCGTAGTCGGCATCGGTCGCGGTCTCGGGATCGGCAAGGACATATCTGTCATTGAAGACGTTGAGACCCTTGTTCTCCATCGCGCCCATGTTGAAGTCGGAGACGGCGACGATCATGAAGATGTCGAGATCATATTCGCGCCCGAACCGCTCTTCGTCCCACTTCATCGAGCGCTTCAGCGCATCCATCGCATAGGCTGCGCGGGTCTCCTTGCCGTGTTCGACATAGATCTTCAGCACCACTTCGCGACCGGACATGGTAGTGAAGGTGTCTTCGACGACGCCGAGATCGCCGGCCACGAGGGCGAAGAGATAGCTGGGCTTCGGATGCGGGTCGAACCAGGCGGCGAAATGCTTGCCGGGGCCATAGCCGGCGCCGCCGAGGAAATTGCCGTTCGACAGCAGCAGCGGGTTGGCGTCCTTGTCGGCGATGATGTTAACCGTGAACGGCGCCAGCACGTCCGGCCGGTCGGGGAAATAGGTGATGCGGCGGAAGCCTTCCGCCTCGCACTGGGTGCAGTAGATGCCGCCGGTGCGGTAAAGGCCCATCAGCTGGGTATTGGCTTCAGGATTGATGATCGTGGTGATCGTCAGCTCGAAGGGAGCGCTCTCCGGCAGGTCGCGCACTGTCAGGCTTTCCGGCGTCGCGTCATAACGTGAAGGGTCAAGCTCGACCTGGTCGAACAGCAGCCCCGCCAGCGTCAGCTCGTCGCCGTCGAGCACGATCGGCGCCGCAATGTCGGCGCCCGGACGACGATGAAAGATGAGCCGCGCTTCGACCTTCGTCTCCGTCGGATCAAGTTCGAATGTCAGGTCCACGCGTTCCAGCACGAAGTCGGTGGGACGGTAATCTGCCAGATGAATGACCTGGCCGGTATCTGTTCGCATGGTGTTTCCTGAAGACCGTTATTTGACAACCGCGGATACAGAGGCGGGCGCACTCTGCCTAAATTGCCGGGCATGATTACATTAAAGTCTGAACTAAAGTTAAAGCAAATTGCCGGCAAACGCGAAGTTCGCAGGCAAAATATCTATTGGAAGCGGATGAACGTGGCTGTCGGCCGAAGGTGCTATATCGGATCGAGCGCCGCAGCGTCGCTCTCCCGCCTGACCAGTCGGATTGGATGCGAAAAGTGATAAATTTTCGCCCATCTCGGATTTTCTTTAGCTAGGATGACAGACGTCACTCGCCGCGTCCCCGAGTCGGACGCGTCTCCCCGTTCCTGTTAAGTCAGCATCAGAGCCAGGATCATGCACTCGGTTCTCAGAAACCCGATGAGAGGCATTGCGCTGAAAGTCTCGTCGGTCGTGGTCTTCCTGGCCATGCAGACCTTCATCAAGCTGGCCGGCCCGGACATCCCGCCGGGCCAGGTCACCTTCTGCAGGTCCTTCTTCGCGCTATTCCCGATCATGGCCTACCTCGCTTATATCGGCCAGCTGCGCGCCGCCTTCCACACCGCCAACACGGTCGGCCACCTGAAGCGCGGCACGATCGGCATCCTGTCGATGGCTTTCGGTTTTTACGGCCTGCTGCATCTGCCGCTGCCGGAGGCGATCGCGCTCGGCTACGCCTTGCCGCTCGTCGCCGTTATCTTCGCCGCGGTTTTTCTCGGCGAGACCGTACGCATCTATCGCTGGAGCGCCGTTCTGGTCGGCATCGTCGGCGTCGCTATCGTCTCCTGGCCGAAACTGACGCTGTTGCGTGACGGTGGCATGGAAGCCGAACAGGCAGTCGGCGCACTTTGCGTGCTGCTCTCGGCCGTTCTCGGCGGCATGGCGATGATCCAGGTGCGTCGTCTCGTCGAGGAGGAGAAGACTGCGACGATCGTGCTGTATTTTTCACTCACCGCGTCGGCCTTCTCGCTGGCTTCCCTTCCTTTCGGCTGGCTCGTCCTGCCATGGCCGTCGGCGCTTTATCTGGTCGCTGCCGGCTTTTGCGGTGGTGTCGCCCAGATTCTGCTGACGGAAAGCTATCGCCATGCCGATGTCTCCACCATCGCGCCCTTCGAATATACCTCGATCCTGCTCGGCGGTATCGTCGGCTACTTCGTGTTCGGCGACGTGCCGACCGTCACCATGCTGATCGGTACCGTCATCGTCGTTGCCGCCGGTATCTTCATCATCTATCGCGAGCATCAGCTGGGCATCGAACAGCGCGAGGCGCGCAAGGCGACGACGCCGCAAGCCTGACGCTCTGACCGGCATTAACGCGAAGATTGCCTCCGTGCGAGGCTTGCTTCCGGTGAGCGAAAGGAATGGCGAATTCTTGGGATGGCGTCGACCCGCGGAATATGATTGTTGAACATGAGAAACTATCATTTATTCAACACTATGCATGTCTGATAGGCCGCTTTGCGGCTTCGATATTACTGCTCCGAACGCTGGCCTGCGAGCGGAGGTGGAGAAAAGCATAATGGCATTCACGGCGGAGCAATTGGCGGGGAACTGCTCCTTTCTGATGAGCATCCGCTTTCTGGCTGGGCAGACGCGCGGCATGTTCGACGCCGGTCCACGTTTGGCGCGACTGCTCGCCTCGCATCAGCGCTGGCTCCTGACTCAGACCGCCTATGCCCTCCACCTGGAATTTGATCCGCGCGACCCGACGTCGGGTTTCACCGCCGTTCGGCTGACCGGTCGCATCACCGCACACAAGGTTGCGAGCCGCAACACCGTGCTCGCCTTCATCGAAGAACTCTATACCTACCGTTTCATCACCCACACACCTGGCGACGAGCGGCGCCGGCCACGACATTTTGAACCGGCCAGTGTCAGCCACCAGGCGATGTTCGGCTGGATCTACGCCAATCTGGCCGCCCTCGACCTGCTCGACGGCGGCGAAAGGGCGACCTTTTTCCAGGCAAATCCAGCATTGATGAAGCTCGTTCAGCCGCGCATTGCCCGCCATTGCCTGGAAGATGCCGCCTGGCGGGAGCCGCCGGAGCAGGTGGCACAGTTTCTCTGGACGGAAGCCGGCGGCCTCGTCGTCGACAACTTCATCAGCCGGATGGATATCGAGAACACCGAGTCCGACAGGTTTGTCGTCGGCCGCGTCGAAACTCGCGCGCTCGCCGCCGATTTCATGATGTCGCGCACGCACCTGCAGCGGCTCTTGGCAAAGGCGGCGCAGCGCGGCTGCGTCGGCTGGCATGACGAGCCGCGCAAGACGCGGCTCTGGATATCGCGGGATTTTGTCGAAGAATATTGCGCCTGGCAGGCCGTCAAGTTCGCCTATGTCGACGAAGCCTTCGAATGGGCGAAAACCCGGATCCAAGAATTGGCGGTCTGATCAGAGAACGATCGCCGCTGCACTCGCGCCGAAATCGGAGACGCCATCGACAGGCCTTAGCCGCTCGCGCTCATACTCCCGCGCGGCGCAGACCGCGGCGCGGATATGCTCGAAGGTTTCAATGTTGCGAAGAATGGATAGCAGGATCGTCGACATGTTGGCTTACTCTGATACGGAGCGCACGCTTCGTTAAATCGAAGCCGTTGCGCCCGCGAAAAGACGCACGGGGCTGTAGTGCCCGCCACTCAATATTGCTGGAAGTCGGAAAAAATAGCGTTCGGACGCGCTGTGCGGCCGTTGACGCCGGTGCCGCGGGCAACCATCTGCTCGTTCGCGGCAAAGCCGAAACGGCTATAGCCCTGGGTGGAACGAATCTGGTCGCCGGCGAGGCGAAGGGTTTCAAACCCGCAATGGATAGGACGAAATCGCTTGTTCATGGCCTTGGTTCCTGTAATTCCTCCCAAGACACCCCTTTATATTGCAGTGCAGCATCGATTCTGCAATGCATCGTGACGCGATGCAGCCATGCGGAAAACGCATGGATCATTTCATGAATTATTCACTTCGACTAATTTCTAAGCAAAGCGAGCGAGTTAAGCTTTGCTTGAAAGACCAGCAGGTCGTTCCAGGCCAGCCGTTTGTTGACAGGTGCGGTTAACAGATCCTGAGGATGCAGGCTGGCAATGGCGGGGATGACGCGCTCGGCGACGGCAATTTCTCTCCAGCGGCCGCGCAGGCCGTGAATCGTATCGTTTTCTCCGAAGAAGAACCGCGCCGCGAAATTGCCGAGCAGCAGGATCGCCTGCGGCTCGGCGAGCGCAATCTGCCGCTCGATGAAGGGTCGGCAGATATCCATTTCGGCCGGCGACGCCGCGCGGTTGCCGGGCGGCCGCCAGGGAATGACCTGCGTCAGCAGGACGCCGGAACGGCTAAGCCCGATCGCCGCCAGCATCTTGTCGAACAGCTGGCCGGATTTTCCCGAGAACGGCGTGCCCTCACGATCGTCTTCGGCACTCGGCGCCGAGCCGATCACCATGATGCCGCTGTCGGCGTCGCCGCTGGCAACGATCGTCGAGCGGGCGCTGTGCTTGAGATTGCAGCCGTTGAAGGCCTCGATCGCGGTCTTGAGCTCACCGAGCGACCGCGCCGCTTCGGCGACGAAACGCGCCTGCTGCACGGCCTCGCCGTCCGGGATCGCCGGTTGCGGCCCGGAGGCCGGGGCCGGACGCGCCGCTGCACTCGGACGAGGCGATGTCTGGCGCTGCCCCGGGAGAGGACGTTCCTCAGCAATGGGCCGTTCCTGCTGCGCCTGCGCCGCCGGACGGCGCGCGGCCTTCATCGCCTCGAATTCGGCGAAGCGGTCGACCGCCTCTTCTTCCAGCGGCCATTCCACACCGGCATCCGCATGGAAATGCAGAAGCGCTGCAAGCTCGGCGGGGGAAAGGTCGTTGGCGGAGATCATGCGGCAAATCTAGCGAAGAGATCGTGGCATTGAAAGGGCGGGCGGCACATTGGCCGCGCTTGCCGGCTTTATTGCACAGTCCATTGCGTGATGTCGTCGCGTTCGCCGATCAGCGCCAGTCCATGGGCGATCGACAGCAGTTCGCCGCCGCTTTCGATCCGGCCGCGCTCGAAGCGCTCGGTGAAGATGCGGCGCACCGCCGGCACGAAGGAGGTGCCGCCGGTCAGGAACACCTTGTCGATGTCGGCAGGCTTCGTCTCGGTCTTGACGAGCACCTCGTCGAGCGCACCTTCGATGCGGGCGAGATCCTCGGCGATCCAGCCTTCGAAGTCGCGGCGCTTGATGCTGCGCTGTCCGCCGCGGCCAAGGGGCGCGAAGTCGAAATGCGCCTCGTCGGCAGTCGAGAGCGCCATCTTTGTCGCCGACACCGCCTGGTAGAGCGGATATCCCTCGTCATGGTCGATGAGGTCGATGAAGATTTCGAGCTTTTCCGGCTCCAGGCTGGTGCGCACCAGTTTCTTCAAATCCTCGAACTCCCGCGTGGTCTTGAAGATCGACAGCTGGTTCCAGCGACCGAAGCTGGAATAGTAGTTGGACGGCACTTCGAGAATCTTGTCGAAGCTCTTGAAATGGCTTCCCTTCCCGATTAGCGGAGCGACGATGTTGTCGATCATCCGATAGTCGAAATGATCGCCGGCGACGCCGACGCCGGAATGGCCGATCGGCGTTGCCGTCAGCCTGCCGGCGACGGTTTCGAAGCGGATCAGCGAATAGTCGGTCGTGCCGCCACCGAAATCGGCGACCAGCACCGTCGCATCCTGCTTCAGATTCTGCGCGAAATAGAAGGCGGCGGCGACCGGCTCGTAGACATAGTGGATTTCGGGAAAGCCGAAGCGCGACAGCGCCTCGTTGTAACGTTCGGTCGCCAGCGCCGGATCGGGGCTGGCGCCGGCGAAATGCACCGGACGGCCGGTGACGATGCGGCTGACATCCGAGGGCCAGCTGTCGCCGGCATAGTTGCGCAGGCGCCGCACGAAGATCTCCATCAGGTCCTCGAAATTGTGCCGCTTGGCGAAGATCAGCGTGCCCTGGAACAGCGCGCTTGCCGCGAAGGTCTTGATCGACTGCAGGAACCGGCATTCGCCGGGATTGTCGATGAATTGCCGGATCGCCGCATGGCCCGCCTCCACCTTCAGCGCCGAGGCGCCGAGCTGGGAGTCCTTCATGAAGGAGAGTGCCGTCCGCATGCTGTCGGCCGTGCCGGCCGCGCTTGTGAACGTCATCGAGCCCGTCGCCCCGCCATCCGCCATGGCGAGAACCGTATTCGTCGTGCCGAAGTCGAAACCCAGCGCCTGAGCCATGCCCGCACCTCTTCATGCCGATTGTTGATGGAGACGGAGCAGCGCTCCGCAAGGGCGTAAGGACGCCCGGATCAAGGAGGGCGGTTGATGCCATAGCGGCGTGACACATTCAAGTGGATTGAAGATCGAGGCGCGCTGCCATGTCCGCTTCTTCGCCGCTCGGGCAAGAAGCGGACCGGCAAGGCCCGGTATCGTCAGAACGCCTTACTCGGCGGCCAGCGCCCTTGTCTCCTGCAACACCGGCTCCTCGACCTTCTTCTGGCCCATCAGCCTGCCGAGGAAGCTTCCGAACCGGTCCATCTCGACGAAGATGACGGGGGTGATGAACAGCGTCAGCAGCTGCGACACGACGAGGCCGCCGACGACGGCGATACCGAGCGGCTGGCGTAGCTCCGAGCTGGCGCCGGTGCCGAGCGCGATCGGCAGGGCGCCGAGCAGGGCGCAGAAGGTCGTCATCATGATCGGCCGGAAGCGCCGCACGCATGCCTCGTGGATCGCGGCCGTCGCTTTTTCGCCGGTCGTGCGCATGGTCTCCACCGCCACGTCGATCATCATGATCGCGTTCTTCTTGACGATGCCGATCAGCATCAACAGGCCGATGAGGGCAATGATCGACAGGTCGAAGCCCGTGATCTTCAAGGCGAGCAGCGCACCGAAGGCCGCCGCGGGCAGGCCGGACAGAATGGTGAGCGGATGGATGAAGCTCTCATAGAGGACGCCGAGCACGACATAGATGGTCAGAATGGCCGCCAGGATCAGATAGGGCGTATTGCCTTGCGACTGTTCGAAGATCTCGGCCGTGCCGCCATAGGAGGTGAAGACATCGGCCGGCAGGCCGATCTCCTTCTTGATCTGGTCGATCGCTGCCGTCGCGTCGCTGAGCGAAACGCCCTCGGGCAGGTTAAAGGAAACGGTGGTCGAGACGAGCTGGCCCGTCTGATTGATCGTCACGGGGCCGGTGGTGCGCTGGACGTGCGCGAAGTTCGAAAGCGGCACCAGACTGCCATTGGACGAGGCTACGCGAATCTCCGACAGCTTCTGGTCGTCCCAGAGCTTGCTGGTGTCGTATTCGACGATGACGTCGTAGCTGTCGCCGGTCGACTGGATCTCCGCCGCTGCATATCCGCTGAAGGATTCCTGCAGCGTCGTGCGCAGCGTATCATTGTCGATCCCATAGGCGGCCGCCCGCTCGGTATCGATGACGATATTGGCTTGCAGGGCGTTGTTCTGGGCATCCGATGTCACATCGGTGAACAGCCCGCGGTCACCACGCATCGCCGCCTGGATCTTGCCGGCCCAGAGGTTGGTCTGGTCGGCGCTCAGCGCCTGGATGACCAGCTGATACTGGCTGGCGGTCTGGCGGCCGCCGAAGCGCAGGCTCTGGTTCGGCGTCACGAAGGCCTGCAATCCGGGAATCTTGTTGATTGCAGTGCGCAGCTCACGCAATGTCTGATCAAGCGGCGGGCGCTCCTTCTTGTCCTTGAGTTCGACGAACATCGAACCATTGTTCTGCGGTTTGTTCGGGTTGCCGCCGATTGTCGACATCACGTGATTGACCGCCGGGTTCGCCTTGACGGCGGCTGCCGCCTGCTGCTGGAGCGCCTCCATGGCGGAATAGGAAATGTCCTGCCGGGCCTGCGTGCTGATCGACAGGCGGCCGATATCCTCCTGCGGGAAGAAGCTCGTCGGCAGCGTCATGAAGAAATAGAACGTCAGTGCGACGGAGCCCAGGAAGATGCCGAGGATCGTCAGACGATGGCGAAGGCACCAGCCAACTGCCCTGTCGTAGCCGTTGAGCGTCCGCTCGAAGCCTGCATCGAAGAGGCGAATGAGGAGCGGCGGCCGGCTGTGATTGTTGGAAAGACGCGAGCCGAGCATCGGCGTCACCGTCAGCGAGACGATCGCTGACGATATGATGGCGATGGCAACGACCATGCCGAATTCGTTGAACACGCGGCCGACGACGCCGCCCATCAAGAGGATCGGGATGAAGACCGCGATCAGCGAAACCGACATGGAAATGATGGTGTAGCTGACTTCGCCCGCTCCCTTGATCGCCGCTTCACGCACCGGCATGCCTTCTTCGACGTGACGCAGGATGTTTTCGAGCATGACGATCGCATCGTCCACCACCAGACCCACCGCGAGCGTCAGCCCCAACAGCGAGATATTGTCGATGCTGTAGCCGAGCACATACATCATCCCGAACGTCGAGATCAGCGACAGCGGAACGGCAAGCCCCGGAATGATCGTCGCGGTCGCATGGCCGGTGAAGAGATAGATGACGAGAACGACGAGGCCGATCGTCAGGAATAGTGTGAACTTCACATCGGCGATGGCGGCGCGAATGGGTTTTGCGGCGTCGTTCATGACCACGGTCGTCACCGAAGACGGAATTTCGGCGTGCAGCTGCGGCAGCTTGGCGTTGATCGCATCGACGACATCGACCGTATTGGCATCCGGCTGACGCTGGATGGCGAGGATGATGCCGCGCTGGCCATCATACCAGCTGCCGGTATACTGGTTCTCGACCCCATCCTGCACATCGGCGACATCACCCAGATGGATCGGCGCTCCATTCGGATTGGCGATGACGAGCGAGCGGAATTGGTCGGCATTGGTGCGCTGCGTGTTGGCGGTGATCGTCATGCTCTGCGAATTGTTCTGCAGCGTCCCCACAGGCTGCTGGCTGTTGGCGGCAGCAAGCGCCTTGTTGACGGTGTCGATGCCGATGCCGCGGGTGAGCAGCCTGTTGGGGTCGACTTCGACGCGCACGGCATAGGTCTGCGCACCATAGACGCTGACCTGGGCAACGCCGGGCAGCGTCGAAAGCGATGGCGAGATGATGTCCTCGGCGATCTCGTCGAGCTTGCTGCGCGGCATGGTGTTGCTCTGCACGGAGAGCAGCATCACAGGCGCATCGGCTGGGTTGGTCTTGCGATAGCTCGGTGGTGTCGTCAAGTTGTCGGGCAGCTGCCGGGTCGCGTGCGAGATCGCCGCCTGCACGTCGGCTGCGGCCGCGTCGATATCGCGGTTGAGATCGAACTGCAGCACGATGCTGGTGCTGCCGAGCGAGCTCGAGGCGCTGATTTCGCTGATCCCGGGAATGGTCTCGAACTGTTTGATCAGCGGCGTGGCAACCGAGGTCGCCATGGTCTGCGGCGAGGCGCCGCTCAGCTGGGCCGAAACGTTGATCGTCGGAAAATCGACCTGCGGCAGGGCTGCAACCGGCACGAGCCGGTAGCCGGCAAGACCGGCCAGAATGACGCCGATGGCAAGCAGCGTCGTCGCGACGGGGCGCTGGATACAAAAATTCGGGATCATTGCTGAGCTCCCACCGCGATCGTCTCGGACTGCTGCGGTTGCCGAGGCTCTTCGGCAGAGGCGACATCAAGGGTCTTGTCGTCGAACTGCTCGTTGATCGCCTGCTGGTCGCTGAGCTGGCCCTGGCCTTCGATGACGACATGGTCGCCCGGCTGAAGACCCGATTCGATGGCGGTAAAGCCGCCATTGGCGCGGGCGACGGTGACCGGCGTCAGATGCGATTTGCCGTCCTTGACGACAAAGGCGAAGAACCCGTCCGGGCCGGGGCTGACGGCAACCGTCGGCACCACCACCTGCTGTTGGTCGTTGTTGAAATGCACGATGATGTTGATCGATTGGCCAGGCCAGAGCGCACCGGAGGCATTCTCGAACTTTGCCTTGGCCAAGATCGTGCCCGAGGCGGTATCGACCGTGTTGTCGTAGAAGCTGATTTCGCCCTTGCGGATCTGCCCCTTGGTGGAAGCGGGAACTGTGCTGACCTCGACCGGACCGACTGCCAGCGCCTTCTTCAGGACGCGCAGATAACGTTCCTGCAGGTGAAATTTCACATAGATCGGATCGTATTTCGCGATGGTGACGATTGCCGAGCCGGCATTGAGGAAGGCGCCCTTGCTGACGGCAATATCGCCGAGCCGGCCGTCGAAGGGCGCCCGGATATCTGTATTCTCGAGGATGACTTGATCCGAGTCGAGGGTGGCCTTGTCAGCCTCGACCGTGGCCGCGGCGGTGTCGCGGGCAGCTCTTGCCTGGTCGAGGCTCTGCTGCGTGCCGGCCTTCTGGTCGAACAGGTCCTGCGCGCGAACCAGCGCTGTCTCTGCTTCCGAAAGCGTTGCCGTATCCCGGACGATCATCGCATTGTCTTTGTCGACCGCCGCCTTCGCCGTCCGGTCGTCCAGCTTGGCGATAAGGTCGCCGGCTTTGACGGTCGCTCCATCCTGCGCATTGATGCTGACGATCAGGCCCTGTTCCTGTGCGGCCATGGTCGTATTGTCGTCGGCATCGGCCCAGCCGGACGCGGTGACATCCGTCGGCAGCGTCGTTTTCACCGCAGCGACTGTTTTGACGACAGTTGGACCGCCGCCGCGTCTGCGCCCGCCACCCTGGTGTTGCCCGCCATTCTCGGCCTGATCGGTCGGCGCCTGATTTGCCTGCGTTTGATCGCCCTGTGCCTGCCTGCTGCCGCCATTGCCGCCGGCCGGCTGCTTGATGAGCTCGGAGAGGTAGGGAATGCGCGCCGCATAAGGGACCAGATTCCCGAATTGCCAAACGCCGACCGCGGCGATTGCGACAAAGCTGACGGTGATCCAAAATTTCTTCATGGGCTAGACCGGGGTTTGAGCAAGGGTGCAAATTTATGCTTTGATTGAGCCGCTTATATTGCGGCGCAAAAAAGACATAATTCCGGTGTCGCGATCACTAAGTGGTTATAACGGCTTAAATTTTTGTAATGAATATTCCGTAATATTCAAATTATACTAATATAGTGCGGGTGCCACTTGGCGCGGCTTCGGCGGCTGGACGCCAACGGGTTTCGACAGGCCGATGCTGCTCGCCTGCATCCAAAGAACAGGGAAAACAGAAAAGGCAGGTCGTCATGACAGAGTTGAACGTCAGCGAATTTCGCTCTCTCATCACAAGTGTATTTCCGGAACTGACGGCCTCCGTTTTCAAGCTCGCGGCGAAGGGCTGGGATTCGATGGCAGTCGACGTCGACGACACGCTGATCTTCAAGTTTCCCCGCCATCTCGGCGCCGAAAGAGCGCTCGTGAAGGAAGCCGCTTTGCTCGATATCGTTCGACCCTCGCTGTCGATGGCAGTTCCCGACATGCGCATTCACGACGGGCCGCCGATCTTCTCCAGCCACGCCAAGCTCGAGGGCGAACACCTCATTGCCGAAGATTACGATGCGCTGGGAGAGGGCGGCCGTCAGCGCCTGGCGGATGACCTCGCGCGTTTCTACGCCGAACTGCACGCGCTCGATGCCGATCGCCTGCGGGCGGCCGGCGCCGGAGCGATCCAGCCATGGCAATCGCCGGAGGCGGTTCGGACGAAGGCTTTGCCGCTGCTGCCGGCTGATATCAAGGGCTTTGCCGAAACCGTTGTTTCGGATTTCGAAGCCTTGCCGCCGGATCCCTACGGCAACGTCTACGGTTTCTTCGACGGTCACGGCTGGAATATGGCCTTCGACTATCGCCAGGGTAGGCTCAACGGCATTTACGATTTCGCCGATTCAGGTTTCGGTCCGTTGCACCAGGAGTTCATCTATTCGAACTTCATCTCGCCCGATCTGACCGCGCGCATCGTCTCGGCCTATGAAATCCTGACCGGACGCAGGCTTGACCGGCGGCGCATTGCGATCCTGACGGGCTTCCATCGGCTTTCCGAACTCGCCGAACTTGCCGACGATCCTGCCAATGTCGAACAGATGATCCGGAGCGCGGCGACCTGGGCCGCTGCGGCGGCCCGTGCGGCCTGAGCGGCTCTAGACGGACCGTGCGGCGCCGCCGTCGCAGCGGATCAGCGAGCCGGTAATGTAGCTTGCCGGCTGGCTGCACAGGAAGGCGGCCGTTGCGGCAAATTCCTCGACCGTGCCATAGCGGCCGACGGGAATGCGCGCCTCTTTGTCGGCGCGAATTTCCTCGAGGCTTTTGCCCGTCCGCTTTGCCGCGGCGCCGTCGAGGTCGTCGAGCCGCCTCGTCAGGATGCTGCCCGGCAGAAGCAGGTTGGTGGTGATACCGAAGCTCGCCACTTCGGAAGCAAGCGTCTTGCTCCAGCCGGCAAGCGCCGGGCGCAGCGTGTTCGACAGCGCCAGGTTGGCGATCGGTTCGATCACGCCTGATGAGGCAACCGTCAGGATGCGGCCCCAGCCTTGCGCCTTCATATCGGGCAGCAGCGCATTGGTGAGCGTTATCACCCGCGCAACCATGGAGAGGAAGTAGGTTTCGAGCTTTTCGGCCGTCATCTCCTCCGTCGTACCGGGCGTTGGTCCGCCGGTATTGTTGATGAGGATGTCGATGCCGCCGAACTTCTCCTTCACCGCCGTTGTTGCCGTCTCGACGAAGCGCTCATCGCCGAGATCGGCCCAGATCCAGTCGGCCCGGCCATTGCCTTCGCTGTTGATCGCCGCGCAATTGGCCCCCAGCTGTTCGCCACTGCGTCCGCAAAGCAGCACGTTTGCACCTTCGCGTGCGAGTGCTACGGCGATGCCGAGGCCAAGCCCGCGCGAGGAGGCGAGAACGAGCGCCCGTTTGCCCTTGATGCCGAGATCCATGATTTCCTCCGATGTCTTCGAGGGATGTATAAGGCGCGGGCGACAAAAAAGGAAAGAGAGGGCCGTGGTCTCACAGGTTTCGCATTTGACGTTAACGTAAGCGGTACTGTAAGTCTCGCATCGGCTGAAATGTCTTTGTGCGAATTGAGGATTGGCTGTCGCATCCCGGCTCGACAATGCTTCGCGGTTTTGACAAGACAGTGGCCATGGGATGATGGCCACTGGCCAAGCGGAGACGAATGAATGACCGAGACGACTGAGCTGCCCGAACGCGAGAGCATGGAATTCGACGTTGTGATCGTCGGCGCCGGTCCTGCCGGTCTGGCGGCGGCGATCCGGCTGAAGCAGGTCAATCCGGAACTGTCGGTGGTGGTGCTGGAGAAGGGGGCCGAGGTCGGCGCCCATATCCTCTCCGGCGCCGTCGTCGATCCTATTGGCATCGACAGGCTGCTGCCCGGCTGGCGTGAGGAAGCCGATCATCCGTTCAAGACGGAGGTGACGGCAGATCACTTCCTGGTACTCGGCCCGGCCGGCTCGATCCGTCTGCCGAATGTGCTGATGCCGCCCTTGATGAACAATCACGGCAACTACATCGTCTCTCTCGGCAATGTCTGTCGCTGGCTGGCGACGAAGGCCGAGGAACTCGGTGTCGAGATCTATCCGGGTTTTGCCGCCGCCGAAGTGCTTTACGATGACGAAGGTGCGGTAATCGGCGTTGCCACCGGCGACATGGGTATCGACAAGAATGGCGAACCCGGCCCGAACTATACCCGCGGCATGGAGCTGCGCGGCAAATACACGCTGATCGGCGAGGGCGTGCGCGGTTCGCTCGCCAAGCAGCTGATCGCCAAGTTCGACCTGCAAAAGGATCGTGAGCCGCAGAAATTCGGCATCGGCATCAAGGAGCTCTGGCAGGTCAAGCCGGAGAACCACAGACCGGGCCTTGTGCAGCATTCCTTCGGTTGGCCGCTCGGCATGAAGACCGGCGGCGGCTCCTTCCTCTATCACCTCGAAGACAATCTGGTGGCCGTCGGCTTCGTCGTTCACCTGAACTACAAGAACCCCTATCTCTATCCCTTCGAGGAGTTCCAGCGTTTCAAGACCCATCCGGCGATCCGCGGAACCTTCGAGGGCGGCAAGCGGCTCTCCTATGGCGCGCGCGCCATTACCGAGGGCGGCTACCAGTCGGTGCCGAAGCTGTCCTTCCCGGGCGGGGCGCTGATCGGCTGTTCGGCCGGTCTGGTCAACGTGCCGCGCATCAAGGGCAGCCACAATGCGGTGCTGTCGGGCATGCTGGCCGCCGAGAAGATTGCTGCGGCGATTGTATCAGGCCGCAGCCATGACGAGGTGGTCGAGATCGAGAATGAATGGCGTGGCACCGACATCGGCCGCGACCTGAAACGGGTGCGCAACGTCAAGCCGCTGTGGTCGAAGTTCGGCACGGCGCTCGGCGTCGCGCTCGGCGGTCTCGACATGTGGACCAACACGCTGCTCGGCTTCTCCTTCTTCGGCACGCTGAAGCACGGCAAGACCGATGCGCAGTCCCTGGAGCCGGCATCCCAGCATAAGCCGATCGCCTATCCGAAACCCGACGGCGTCCTGACCTTCGACCGTCTGTCCTCGGTGTTCCTGTCGAACACCAATCACGAGGAAGACCAGCCGGTGCATCTGCAGGTCAAGGACATGGGGCTGCAGAAGAGCTCCGAGCTCGGCATCTATGCCGGGCCGTCGACCCGCTACTGTCCGGCCGGCGTCTACGAATGGGTGGAGAAGGATGGCGACAAGACCTTCGTCATCAACGCCCAGAACTGCGTGCACTGCAAGACCTGCGACATCAAGGACCCCAACCAGAACATCAACTGGGTGCCGCCGCAGGGCGGCGAGGGGCCGGTCTATCCGAATATGTGAGGCGCATCGCGGACATCGGCGGTGATTTCGACCGCTGACGTCTTCGTGATCGCCTGCCGTTAGCCGTTCGTTAACCATAAATTCCTTAGCTTGCGACATCTTGTTGACGCACTAAGGACACATTCATGACGATCTCCCGTCGGGGTTTTCTGATCGCTCTGCCGCTTTTTGTCGCCGGCTGCTCCTCGACCGGCCTCAACAGCCAGACGAATTATGCAGCACTTCCGGATGAAAAGTTTCCGTTGAGGCAGGTGCCGATCGACAAGATCAAGCCGGAACTTCGCCGCCAGGAAGTGGCCTATGAAAGCACGCATGCGCCGGGCACGATCGTCATCGACACGCCGGCGCGTCGCGCCTACTACGTCCTCGATAACAACAGGGCGATGCGATATGGTGTCGGTGTCGGCCGCGAGGGACTGGCATTTGCCGGCAACGCCTATATCGGACGCAAGGCCGAGTGGCCGAGCTGGACGCCGACGGAAAACATGCAGCGCCGCGAAGAACGCTATCGCAGGCTTGCCGGCGGCATGCCGGGCGGCCCGAATAATCCGCTCGGCGCGCGGGCGATGTATCTCTATCGCGGCGGCAACGACACGCATTTCCGCATTCATGGCACCAATCAGCCGGAATCGATCGGCCTCGCCATGTCGAGCGGCTGTATCCGCATGATGAACCACGATGTGATTGATCTCTATAGCCGCGTCGAGGTCGGAGCCAGGGTTGTCGTCATTCAGGCCTGAGCGACCGAGAACACGCTGAAAAGCCGCCGCAGCGATGGCTGCCGGCGGCTTCGTAATGTCGGTCGCGGCTGATGGTCAGCGTCGCGCGGCAATTCCCGTCGAAAGTGCGACGCCGATGCCGGTGACCACCGCGGCACTGATTTCGGCAAGGCCGATCGTTTCGCCGAGCAGGAGACCGCCGCCGAGGGTCGCAAGAACAGGCGTCAAAGCCGTAAAGGCGGCGGCCTGTGTTCCGCCGAGGATGCGGACCGCCGTGCCATAGGCGACCATGGCGACGAGGCCTGACAGAATGCCCTGGCTCAAAACCTGCAGGCCGATTTCGGCAAGCGGGGCCTGCGGCAGCGAGATTCCGAAGACGAGTGCGAGCACCGCCATGATCAGGAAAGACCAGGCGGCAATCAGCGCGCTGGCCTGAATGGCCGTCAGACCCGAGCGGCGAAAGGCATGGGTGTAGCTTGCCCAGAGCACGGCGCCGACCGGCAGCATGACAAAGCTTGTCCAGGGCAGGGAGGCATCGGCAAGGCTGCGGGCAAGCAGGATCAGGACGCCGCCGACGATTGCCGCCAGCCCGGCAATGCGTGTGGCATCCGGCCGTTCCCGAAACAAGAGAATGCCGATCAGTGCGGTGGCAAGCGGCATGGAGCCGCCGAGCAGGATGCCGGAGGAAGCTGCCGGTGTGGAGTGAATGGCAAGCGTCGTCACCAGAAAGAAGATCGCGCCGCAGCCGGCGACCATGATCGCCAGCAGATAGAGCGGCACGCCCTTCGGCAGCAGGCCGATGCGAAGCCAGACGGGCGAAAGCGCGAGCGCCGGAATGCCGAAGCGGATGAGGCCGATATCGATGGAGCCGAGCGACGTCGCCGCGCTGTGGCGGGTCGCCAGAAACCAGGTCGCCCAGATCAGCACGGTGATACTGCCGGCGGCATAACCGAACGTCTGCGAAGGTGATTTGTCGTTTGAAAATACAATCGTGCTCATCGTCCCTAATCCTTTCCTCCATCCGGATCTTGTCCGGTCGAGGAAGAGATTAGCGCCGGGAGCCAGGGCATGTCCTTGCTATCTATGGCTCGAAAAGCGTGCTATACGCAATCTTCTGCCAAATCATGCCCAAGGGTTTCACGAAAGTGCCAAATCTCGATAAATTCGATATTGCCATCCTGAAATGCCTGCAGGAAGATGCGCGCGCCACTAACGTCGAGATCGCCGAGAAGGTGAACCTCTCGCCGTCGCCCTGCCTGCGTCGCATCCGTAATCTCGAACGCTCCGGTATCATCCGCGGCTACACCGCCGATATCGATCGCAAGGAGGTCGGTCTCGGCCTGACGGTCTTCGTCGAATTCAAGGTGGTGCATCACAGCCGCGAAAATTCCGAGGCACAGCAGAAGGCATTGCTCGCCATCCCCGAAATCGTCTCCTGTTTCCTGATTTCGGGAACAGCCGATTTCCTGGCCGAAGTGGTAGTGGAAGATCTCGCCGCCTATGAACGGCTTCTGACGGACACGCTGCTGACCTTGCCGAACGTCAGCGACATCCGCTCGAACTTCGCCATCCGCAGTATCAAGACGCATGGGCCGTTGAAACTGCCCGAGGGAAGATAATTTCCCAATAGTTTTTCTCGCTAATAAAAGCCCCTCCCCAACCCCTCCCCACAAGGGGGAGGGACTAATCTGGGGCACCGTCTCGCTCCCATCAAAGGTCAATAGTTGGGATGCGGGTGCGGCAGTCTAAGCTCCTCCCCCTTGTGGCCCCTTGTGGGGAGGGGTTGGGGAGGGGTCTTGGGTGCTACAGCAGCGTCCCGCTGAGGATGAGCAGCGCCACCGAGAAGTAGATGACGAGGCCGGTGACGTCGACCAGCGTGGCGACGAAGGGGGCCGAGGCGCTGGCCGGGTCGAGCCGGAGCTTCTGCAGCACGAACGGCAGCATCGAGCCGCAGATCGAGCCGAACGTGACGATCCCGATCAGCGCGGCAAACACTGTGACGGCGACCATCGGCCAGTGCGGGCCGTAATTGTAGAGCCCGGCCGATTGCCAGAAGACGATGCGGATGAAGCCGACGAGGCCGAGGATCGCGCCGAGCACGATGCCGGTCGGCAGCTCGCGGAAGAGCACTTTCCACCAGTCCGAAAGCTTCAGCTCGCCGAGCGCCAGCGCCCTTATAATCAGTGACGTCGCCTGCGAACCGGAATTGCCGCCCGAGCTCATGATCAGCGGGATGAACAGCGTCAGCACCACGGCCTTTTCCAGCTCGCCTTCGAAATGCTGCATGGCGCTCGCCGTCAGCATCTCGCCGAGGAACAGGGCGGCGAGCCAGCCGGCCCGCTTGCGGATCATGCCGGCAAAGCCGATCTTCATATAGGGCTGGCCGAGCGCCTCCATGCCGCCGAACTTCTGGGCTGCTTCCGTCGTGTCCGAAATCATCGTATCGATCACGTCGTCGACCGTGACGATGCCGAGCACCTGCCCATGTTCGTCGGTCACCGGCAAGGCGAGCAGGTCGTGTTTGCGGATCAACCGGGCAACATCCTCCTGCTTCATCAGCGGATCGGCCGAAACCGGAACGCCTTTCTGGGCGACCGTGAGGATGGAGGCGTCAGGCTCGCCGGTGATGAGGCGGCGCAGCGTCACCACATGCATCAGCGCATGGCTGCGCTCGTCGAGCACATAGATGGCGTAGACGGTCTCGCGCGAGCGTTCGACCTGGCGCACATGATCGAGCGTCTGGGCAACGGTCCAGCTGTCGGGCACGCTGACGAACTCCGTCGTCATGATGCCGCCGGCCGTGCGTGGCGGATAGCCCATCAGATGCTGGATGGCGACGCGCACCGGCTCGTCGAGGCTGGAGAACAGCCGGGCGCGGGTCTCGCCGTCGAGTTCGAGCAGCACGTCGGCGACGCGGTCGTTGGACATGCCGTGCAGCAGCCGTGCGGCGTCCTCGGCGCTGATCAGCGCGAGGATCTGTGCGGCGTTGCGAAGCTCCGGCCGGTCGAAAATGTTGACGGCATAGTCGAGCGGCATGGCCGACAGCACCCGCCCGGCGTCTTGGATGCTGAGCGCGTTCAACGCGTCGACGCGTTCGGCGATCGTGGCGCCGCGGCTGTTGTTGATGAAGGCGCGGGCGGCATGGCCTGCCCGAAGAGGGAAGCGATTGATATTCATGAGGCTCGCCTTTCCGTCGATCCGCCGTAGCGTCCGATCGGGCGAGCCGACAGGAGTCGGTCAGCGCACGAGGGCGGCCGCGTACGGCAAAGGCAATCGACTGCTACTGTCGCTTGGCATCGCTAAGATGACTCCGTTGAAATCCGTGGCCGACAGGTGCCGTCCACATGTATGCTAGGTGGTCCCGAACGCGGAAAAAGTCAAGCCGGCTAAATGCTTAACGCCAGAATGTCGCACCTGTGCGCGTTGCAGGCGGAGATGCGCTACGCCACCTGCGTGCTGCGACGCTCCAGGCGGGCGGAGGCGGCGAAGACGAACAAGCCGAGGAAGGAGAGTGCCGCGCCGACATAGCCCGTTGCCGCAAACCCATAGCCCCAGGCGATGACGAGACCACCAAGCCAGGCGCCGATCGCATTGGCGATGTTGAAGGCCGAATGGTTGGAAGCCGCCGCCAGCGTCTGAGCATCGGCAGCGACATCCATCAGCCGCGTCTGCAGCGCCGGCCCGGCGGCAAAGCCGCAGCCGACGAGGAAGACCGAGAGGCCGAGCATATAGGGGTTGGCAGCAGTCAGCGAGAAGGTGGTCAGCACGACGATGTTATAGATGAGCGAGCCGCCGATCGTGCCGAGCAGCGACTTGTCGGCGAGCCACGAGCCTATGAAATTGCCGGCATTCATGCCGACGCCGAAGAGCACCAGCATGATCGGAACGGCTGTTTCCGGCAACATCGCCACCTCGGTCGTCGTCGAGGCGATATAGCTGAACATGGCAAACATGCCGCCATAACCGACGGCGGCGATGCCGAGCGTCAGCCAGACCTGCGGTCGGCGGAAGGCGCCGAGTTCGCGTGAGAAACTCGCTTCTTCGGAAACCCTGTCCCTTGGAACATAGAGCCAGATCAAGGCCACTGTCAGCAGGCCGACGACGCCGACCGACAGGAACGCCACCTGCCAGTCGAGCGATTGGCCGAAAAATGTCGTCAGCGGCGTGCCGAGGAGAGTTGCGACAGTCAGCCCGAGCATGACGCGTCCGACAGCGCGTGCCCGCCGATGAACCGGCACCATCGAGGCGGCCACAAGCGCGGCGACACCGAAATAGGCGCCATGCGGCAGACCGGTGATGAAGCGCAGCACGGTGAAGGCCTCGAAGGTCGGCGCCATGGCGCTCGATATATTGCCGATGGCAAAGACCAGCATCAGCGTCAAAAGCAGTGTGCGGCGCGCCATCTTCGCGGCAAGAACGGCGATGACGGGCGCGCCGACGACGACGCCGAGCGCATAGGCGCTGATGACATATCCCGCCTGCGGCGTCGTTACCGAGAAGGTATCGGCGACATTGGGCAGCAGCCCCATGATTGCGAATTCGCCGGTGCCGATGCCGAAGCCGCCGCAAGCGAGCGCCAGTTGAACCAAGGCCACGGTCGTTGCCGATGGCAGTTCGTCACCCGGCCGGGTACCAATGGAATCACTGATGGCGATCTCAGTCATGAGAGCTCCGTGGAAAGGTTTTCTGCTTGGCAATGACCCCTGGCGTCGCCGCGAGGCGATCGGGATAAATGGCGGGAAGTGGACGATCTCTCCGATATCCGATCTATCCGCAATGCAGCGGCCGGCGTCGAGTGCAATTTTCGCAGTGCAGCGTCCTGCTATGTGCATATGTCCGTTGCAATATTTGCATTTCTGTCATTTCCTGCCGTGAAGGGGCGGCGCTTGAAATCGCCGGGGGCGCAACCATCTGAGGAGCAAGGCAGGACCATTTCCGCGCCAGGAACGGGAGCCCTCATGAAGCTTGTAGGCTTTTTCAATCGCGACGGCGGTACCTTCAAGACCACCGATATGCTGGCCTACGAGAAGAGGGCGGAAGCAGCTTTCCGCGACGCCGGACACGATTTCGAGGCGATCGTTTTCTCCGGCAAGGAAATCATTCCCGCCATGGAGCGGGCGGCCAAGCGCGACGATATCGACGGCATCGTCGCCGGTGGTGGCGACGGCACGATTTCGGCGGCGGCCTCGATCGCCTGGAAAAACGGCATCGCGCTTGGCGTCGTGCCGGCCGGCACCATGAACCTCTTTGCCCGCTCGCTGCGCGTGCCGCTCGATATCTGGCAGGCGCTCGATGTGCTTGCATCAGGCGAGATCGACAACGTCGATATCGCCAGCGCCAATGGCCGCCCCTTCATTCACCAGTTTTCCGCCGGCTTGCATGCCCGCATGGTGCGCTACCGCAACGCCTACAGCTATCGTTCGCGGCTGGGCAAGATCAGGGCGAGCATGAAGGCTGCTCTCGGCGTGATCTTCAATCCGCCCGAGTTCGAGGTCGAGTTCGAAGCAGCCGGCATGCGTGAGCGCCGCAGGGTCTCGGCGGTCTCGGTCTCCAACAATCCTTTCGGCGAAAATGCGCTGCTTTATGCCGATAATCTCAGAAGCGGCGAGCTCGGCTTCTATACGGCAAATCCGCTGAAACCCCTTGGTGTCGCCCGCCTTGCCATCGACATGCTGCGCGGAAAGGTGCGCGAGAATGCCGATGTCATGGTGATGCATCCGGCCGAGGTGCGCCTGCATTTCCCGAAGCTGCGCTCCAAGGCCAATTGCGTCATGGACGGCGAGTTGCTGCCGCTCGAACGCGACGTTTTGATCCGTCTGCATCCCGGCGAACTGAAGGTTCTCGTCAAGCAGGGTCTGGCAGCTCAGATTGATGCGGACGAACGCCGCGAACCCGCGGCGTAAGGGCCGAAGACGTCAGACACGCGGCAGGTAGGTGCGGTAATCGAAATCGGAGACCGCGCGCAGGTGCGCCAGCGCTTCCTTGCGTTTGGTGTCGCCGTAGAGCGCCTGATAGCGTGTGCCGAAGATATCGGCGACGAAGGGTGAGGCGCGGAAAACATCGACCGCGCTCAGGAAATCATGTGTCAGTCGCGTTGTATTGGGGGGCGTATGCGCTGGCGTCGTCTCCTCGCCGGGGTTGAGTTCGTGATCGAGCCCCGTGAGCATGCCGCCGAGGATCGCCGCCAGCAGCAGGTAAGGATTGGCGTCGGCGCCGGCGACGCGGTGTTCGATGCGCGCGGTCGGCCCGTCCTTGTCGGGGATCCGGATCGCCGTGCCCCGATGGCCGCTGCCCCAGGTCAGATCGACGGGCGCGAACGAGCCTGGCTGGAAGCGCCGGTAGGAATTGGCGAAGGGGGCGAAGATCAGCTGCGCCTCGCGCATGCTGTCGAGCATGCCTGCGGTGACCGATTTCAGCAGCTTCGGCTCGCCGCCTTTGGCGTCGAGAATGTTGCGGCCTTGTTCGTCGATGACGCTTACATGCACATGCAGGCCGGAACCGGCATGGTCGGTATAGGGCTTGGCCATGCAGGTCGATTTCAGCCCGTGGCGGCGCGCCGCCTGTTCGGCGATGCGCTTCAAGTAGAGGCAGTCGTCGGCCGCCGCCAGCGCATTGGCGCGGTGCATGAGGTTGACTTCGAATTGACCGGGCCCGAATTCCGCTGTCGTCGCATCCGCCGGCAGGCCCTGCGCCTTCGCATAGGCCCTCAGCGTCTGCAGATAGGCGTCGAGCGCATCGACGGCGCTCATGTCGTAAAGCTGGAAACCGTTCGGCTCGCCGCGATAGGTGAGGCTTTCGGGCGGGGAAGGGCGTCCGGTCTCGCGCCAGTCTCCAGACATCACATAGAATTCCAGTTCGGTCGCGACGACGGGCGTCAATCCGCGCAGCCTGTAGCGCTCAACCACCGAGGCAAGGATGGCGCGCGGATCCATGAAGCTCGGGCTGCCGTCGAATTCGCACATGGTGGCCAGCACCTGCATCGAGCCCTCCGGCGCCCAGGGCATCGGCGCGAGGCTGCGTCGGTCGGCAACGACCATGCCGTCGGGATCGCCGATCGTCAGCGACAGGCCAGTGATATCGTCATTGTCGTCGCCCCAAATGTCGAGCGATTGCGTCGAGGTCGGCAGGCGGATCTCGCCGGTCCAGATCTTACCTTCGCTGTTCTGAGGAAGCTGCTTGCCGCGCAACTCACCGTTCATGCCGACGATCAGGATTTCGAAACGCGGCTCTCCATCGGCCTTGCCGTCCATCCTGTCGCTCGCCATGACCTTGAAAATCCTCCGGGACAAGGCCAAGCTCCTATCCCATCGACAGCAGCCTTTCAATCCGCGAGGGTCTTTTACCAGTCATGCCCGATACTTACCCGCCCTCCAACCTTGCTGCTATCGACGCCGCGCACCATCTGCATCCCTTCGCCGACATGAAGAAGCTGAATGCCGAGGGAACGCGCATCATTCAGCGCGGCGAGGGCGTCTACATCTTCGATAATCACGGCAGGAAATATCTCGATGGCTTCGCCGGTCTCTGGTGTGTCAATATCGGTTACGGCCGCAGGGAGATCACCGAGGCCGTCGCAAGGCAGATGAATGAGCTGCCTTATTACAACACCTTCTTCGGCACGACCTCGACGCCGGCGACGCTGCTGGCTGAGAAGGTGACGTCCCATGCCGGCGAACGGTTCAACCATATCTTCTTCACCGGCTCGGGCTCGGAGGCGAACGACACCTGGTTTCGCATGGCCCGCGTCTATTGGAGCGCCGTCGGCAAGCCGTCGAAGAAGGTCGTGATCGCCAGGAAGAACGGCTATCACGGTTCGACCGTTGCCGGCGCCAGCCTCGGCGGTATGAAATACATGCACGAACAGGGCGACCTGCCGATCCCGGGCATCGTCCATATCGGCCAGCCCTATTGGTACGGCGAGGGCGGCGATCTCTCGCCGGCCGAATTCGGTCTCAAAGTCGCGCGTGAGCTGGTAGCGAAGATCGACGAGCTCGGCGAGGAGAATGTCGCCGCCTTCGTCGCCGAGCCCGTGCAGGGTGCTGCCGGCGTCATCGTCCCGCCGGAGACCTATTGGCCGGAGATCGACCGCATCTGCAAGGCGCGCAATATTCTGCTGGTGACCGACGAGGTGATCTGCGGTTTCGGTCGTCTCGGCGCCTGGTTCGGCCATCAGCAATTCGGCGTCGAGCCGGATCTCGCGCCGATCGCCAAGGGGCTTTCCTCCGGCTATCTGCCGATCGGCGGCGTGCTGGTCAGCGGCCGCATTGCCGACGTGCTGATCAACGAGGTCGGTGACTTCAATCACGGCTTCACCTATTCCGGCCACCCGGTCTGCGCCGCCGCCGCCCTCGAAAACCTGCGCATCATCGAGGAGGAAAGACTGGTCGAGCGCGTGCGCGACGATATCGGTCCCTATTTCGGCAAGGCCTGGGCAGCGCTGGCCGAACACGATCTTGTCGGCGAGGCAGTCGGCATCGGCCTCATGGGCGGCCTGCAGCTTGCTGCCGACAAGAGCACGCGCACTCGCTTCGACAAGCCCGATCAGATCGGCGCGCTGGTGCGCAACCATGCACTGGCGAACGGCCTGGTGCTGCGCGCCACCGGCGACCGTATGCTCGCCTCGCCGCCGCTTGTCATCAGCCACGCGGAGGTGGACGAGATGGCGAGGATTACCAGGTTGGCGCTGGACCTGGCCTGGAAGGAGCTGAAATCCTGATTTCGCTCAGCCCGGCTGGTTGATCCAGGCATAGCCGAAACGATAGCTGTCCTTGCCGCGGCCGTAGAAATAGGGAACGTCGATCACCGACGTCTCAGGCGCGGAGGCGCCGAGATTGGCCTGGAGCCATTGAACCATATCAGGCGGGAGCGCTTCGCTGCCTCCCTTCGGCGGTATCAGCCAGACGAGGAGAAGCGGTCGCCGGCCGGTCAGATCGGGATGGAAGCCTGGATAATCGACGGAAAGGACCGGTACCCCGGGAATATCCTGCCTGAGATTGCCAGCAAGAAGGCTGTCGCCGGCAAGGATTGCGGCCGGTTCCGCCTGTTGACGCAGGTTTTTCAGCATCGTGGCATAGGGCCTGTTCAATCGTTCGTAGTGCCCTGAGAAGCTCGCGCTCGCCACGCTGCCGTAAAGGGCGGCCGGCACGCCGATCATGATGACGGCAACCATGGGCATGAAACGCCGGAAAGCCCTGTCGGTCTCCACGCCCGCCGCCTCGATCTTCAAGCAGAGATAGAGCGGCACGATGAAGAGCATCGGCACCAGCCAGCGATCCTTGATCCCGGCCGCGCCGCCGAAGACGATCAGGAGCAGGATGCCGATGACGAAGACGAGCATCATCCGCTCGAGAAGCCCAGTCCATTCCGATCGGGCGGCGAGCGCCGAGCGAAGCTTCTTGCCGAAGACGGCTGCAAACACCGCCACCGTCAATCCTGCGAAGCTGATGACCGCGAGAGCGAGCGAGCCGATGCCCATGGCCACCTGCATGGGATAACTCGCATGGCCGCTCGCGGTCATCTTCTCCAGCGTGCGCGCGCTTGCGAAATCGAGATTGTCCTTCAGCCAGAAAAGATGCGGTAGGATGATGACGAGCGCCACGACCGTGGTCAGCGCCAGCCGCCGGTCGAAGATCCGCGGCCGCAGGCGCGCATCCGCCAGCGCGGCAATCAGGGCCGCCGCCGGCAGGATGGCGAAATTATACTTGGCAAGCAGGCCGAAACCGATGCCGATGCCCGCGATCAGATAGGAGAGGGCGCTCGGCTGTTTCAGACTGCGAACGAAGCCGTAGAAGAACAGGCTGGCAGAAAAGAAGACCGCGACTGTGTGTGTCAGATCCCGTTGCATCTCGAAAACCATCTGCGGGATCGTCAGCAGCCCGAGCGTTGCGATCGCCACGAGCGCCTTGTCGCGCAGGATGAGCCGCGCCGTCAGGCCGTACAGCAGATAAGAGCTGAACAACAGAAGGTTCTTGACGACGGACAGGGCAGCCAGCGAAACGCCTGTAAACTGGAAGACAGTATATTGCAGCCAGTTGTAAAATGGCGGCTGCGGGCCGTAACCGGCGGCGAGCCATTGCGAGCGGAAGACCTGTTCGGCCTCATCGAGATCGAGCGAATGTGAGGTTGCAAGCCGCACGCCGACCTGAAGCACGAAATAGGCGGCCAGCAGGACGAAAATCCACCGGATGTCGCGAAGCCTAGTCTCGGTCATTATCGCGCCCCCGGCCGAACCCAGGCATAACCGAGGGCGAAATTATCGCCCTGGCGGCCGAAGGCATAGGGAAGCGACAGGGCGCCGATCTCCTGCGGCGTGATATCAGCCGCCGTCAGCGCCGATGAAAACCGCTCCGGCATGACGGCGTCCGCAGCCGTCGCCGTCTTCTTGCCGCGCCAGACGATCAGCACCGGTCCGCCTGCTGTTGTGTAGGCCGGGATGCCGACAACGGGAAAATCGGGGATGACGACGGGCACATGGGGAAGCTGCAGGCGCATGTTGCCGGCGACATAGGGATCGGAGGCAATCACCAGCGCGGGCTCGACCTGTCGGGTCATATCGCGCACGAGATCAGCCATCGGCACATTCGGCCTGCTGTAGGTGCCGATCAGCCCGGCGCCGACGACGCGGAAACCGAGCGCGACCAGGACGCAGGCCATCAGCACCGGCACCACAGGCCGGAAGCGGCGCAGTCCGGCGGAAAGGTCGAGCCCGGCCGCCTGCATCTTTGCCAGGAAATAGATCGGCAGCACCAGCAGGAACGGGTCGAGCCAGCGCTCACGCACCGTCGTGGAGCCGGTGAGCAGCACGATCAGAAGAATGCCGGCGAGGCTCGCGAGCATCATTCGCTCCAGCATCCCCGTCCAGCGGTTTCCGAATGAGAGCGCCTGGATGAAATCCCGGCGGAAGGCGGCGGCGAAAATGGCGACGGGCAGCGCTGCAAAGGCGATGATGGCGATGAGAAAGGCAAGAATGCCCTTGCCGATCCGCACCGCGCCAGCCGGTTCGTTGCCGGCGGCCATCTTGACCAGAGTATCGGAGGAGGCGAATTCGAGGTTGCTCCGCAGCCAGATCGCGTGCGGCAGCACGATAATGAGCGCGATGACGATCGCTGCCAGGATACGCCAGTCCAGTGCCCGGCGCCGCCACTCGGCATCGGGCAGGATGGCGAGCAGCGCCACGATGGGCATAAGCGCGAAATTATACTTCGAGATCAGCCCGATGCCTGTCGCAAGCCCGAGCAGGAGGTAGCTGCCGATGCCGGGCCGCTCGAGCGTGCGGAAGAAGCCATAGAGGAAGAGCGAGCTTGCAAAGAGCAGCGCCGTCGTGTGGGTCAGATCCTGCTGCGCCATATAGGAGACCTGGGGCAGGGTGATCAGCGCCATCATCCCGACGGCTGCAAGCTTCTGGTCCTTCAGTGCCTCGCGCCCGGCAAGGCCGTAAAAGAGGTAACACAGGAAGAGCAGGATGTTCTTCGGGATGATAAGCGCGCCCATCGACAAGCCGGTCACCGAAACGACGGCATATTGCATCCAGTTGTAGAAGGGCGGCTGCGGACCGTAGCCCGCCAGCAGATATTGCGAGAAGAAGGACTGCTCGGCCTCGTCGAGTTCCAGCGCGTGCGGAAGCGCGAGCCTGAGCGCGATGTTCAGCACGAAATAGGCTGCAAGCAGCAGCGCCGCGGTTCTGATCGTCCTCGTCGCGCGGTCCAGCATCATGCTGCCGGCTTACGCTTGGCTTTGATCGTCGAAGATCTGCCGCACGATATAGTTCGGGGAGGCGTCGTCACGATAATAGGTACGCGCGATCATCTCCGCCAGAATGCCGGTGGTGATCATCTGCACCGACGAAAGGAGGAGAACGACCCCGACCATCAGCATGGGTCTGGTGCCGATATCGTTGCCCAGGATGAACTTGTCGAAGCCGAGATAGAGCAGGATCAATATGGCAACCGCGCCGAGACCGAGACCGAGCGAGCCGAAGAAATGGCCGGGCCTTGCCTTGTAGCGCATGAAGAACATGACCGACAGCAGGTCGAGGATGACGCGGAAGGTGCGCGAAATGCCGTACTTCGAAACGCCGTGTTCGCGAGCATGGTGGGTGACGGCCATCTCGCCGATGCGCGAGCTCGGGACGACACCCGCCACCCAAGCCGGGATGAAGCGGTGCATTTCGCCCATCAGCTTCACCTGCTTGATGATCGAGGCACGGTAGATCTTCAGGCTGCAGCCGTAATCGTGCAGCTTGACGCCGGTGATGCGGCCGATCAGGTAGTTGGCGCACCAGGAGGGGATCTTGCGCAGGAACAGACCGTCCTTGCGGTTCTTGCGCCAGCCGACCAGGAGGTCGAGTTCGCGCCGCTCGAGCTCGGCGACCATTGAAGGAATATCCTTCGGATCGTTCTGCAGGTCGCCGTCCATCGTCGCGATCAGGCGGCCCTGGGCGGTGTCGATACCGGCCTGCATGGCGGCGGTCTGGCCGAAATTGCGCTGCAGCTCGACAATCCGGAGCGCCAGGCCCTCGTGTCCGACGAATTTGCGGGCGTTGACGAGCGTCGCATCCGTGCTGCCGTCGTCGACGAGGATCAGTTCCCAGCGATGCGGATACTCGGCCATCGCCGCAACGATGCGCTCGACCAGCGGGCCGACGCTTTCCTCTTCGTTGAAAACGGGCACGACCAGCGACAGCTCAAGCGATTGTACCGGATCATTCGTGCCGCGAATGGGCTCTACCGTTGTCTGCAACTTTGCATCTCCAAAAGGCCGAGCGGCCTTGCAATCTTACTGCCGCCGCCGCGCTTGCGGAAGCCTACTACATGAAGTGTCCGCCCGTTGCCAGCGGGCAATGCCGCTTTCCCGCAATCGGCCGACTTGCCGAAACCTACTTCGCGCCGCCTTCCACCCAGGAATAACCAATCGAGAACGTATGTTTGCCGTCACCGAAAAGATAGGGAAGGGTCAGCGTCTTCACCTCCTGCAGATGAATACCCGATTTCACGAGATCATCGGCAAAGTCGGGAGAAATGGTGGGGTCATTTGCGGTTTCTCCGCGCCAGACGACGAGCACAGGACCCTTCGCAGTCGCATATTCAGGCACTCCGGGGCCTGGAAAGAATGGGATCACGACGGGAACGTCGGGGAATTCCAGCTTCATGTTGCCGGCCACGAACTTGGTTCCCGCCACGATGAGAACCGGCTTGCGGGCCGCGGTCAGTTCGGCCACGTAGCCGGAGAAGGGCACATTCGTTCTCGTATAAACGCCGGTATATTGCATGGCGACGATCCGTAGCAGAAGGATCGCCAGGATGACGACCATGAAGACCGGCACCACAGGCCGGAAGCGTACAAGGCCTGCGGAAAGATCGAAGCCTGCGGTTTCCAGCTTCAGGAACAGATAGATCAGCAGGACGAGCAGGCACGGGTCGAGCCAGCGCTCGTGGATATCGCTTGCGCCGGCGACGATGACGACACCGACGAAGGCAAGCAGGCTGACGACCATCATCCGCTCAATGACCCGGATCATCGGGCTGGACGCGGAAAGCGCACGGAAGAAATCCCGTCGGAAGGCTGCCGCGAAGACAACGATCGGCAACGCGACGAAGCCGAGGACGGCGATGACGAGGGACAACAGCCCCTGTCCGATACGGGGAAGGCCAGCGGCGGCCTCGTGCTCGGCGGTCATCCGCTCCATGGTCGGGGCCGAAGCACTGACGAGATTATCGGGCAGCCAGAGCGCATGCGGCAGAACGATCAGAATGGCGATTGCGAACGCCGGCAGCAGACGCCAGTCCAACAGACGGCTGCGCCACTTTCGGTCCACCAGGACTGCGACGAAGGCGGCAAACGGCAGAATGGCGAAATTATATTTGGAGATGAGGCCAATGCCGGTGGCGATGCCGATGACGAGATAGCTGCCGATCGTCGGCTGCCGAAGTGTGCGAAAAAAGCCGAAGAGGAAGAGCGAGGTCGCAAGCAGCAGGGCAACGGTATGGGTCAGTTCGCGCTGCGCCATCAGGCCGACTTGTGGCAGGGTAATCAGGCTGAGCATGGCGACGGGCGGGAGCAGACGGCTCTTCAGCACCTCGCGGGCAGCCAGCCCATAGAAAAGATAGCAGCCGAAGAGAATGATGTTCTTCGGAACCGAGAGCGCCCACATCGTGATCCCGGTGACCGAGACGATGGCGTATTGGATCCAGTTGTAGAAGGGCGGCTGCGGGCCGTAGCCGGCCAGAAGATATTGCGAATAGAACGATTGTTCCGCCTCGTCGAGATCGAGCGTATGGGGCAGCGCGATGCGGAGCACGATGTTCAGCAGGAAATAGACTGCCAGAAAAATGCTCGCGCTCGTGATGTTTTTGGTAATGCGCTCCAACATCGATCTCCAAGTCAAGCCGGCAAGGCGCCGTGATCTGTCGGTCTGCCACGGCGGTTGTCGGCCTTAAAGCGATCTCGCCGCCGTCGCTTCAACTCCGCCGTTGTGCCCAACCTTCATTTCTCCTAAAACGCCTGGCAATGGAGCCGAGGCTCATGCCGACGCCAAGCGAGGAATGCCTACTACATGAAGAGTTCGATCGTTGAAAGCCAGCAGTCCTGGTTTATGCGCAATCGCATGACGGCGCTGACGGTCGTAATTGTCGCAGCCTATGCGCTCTTCGTGCAATGGTTCTGGGGTTGGCCCGTCATCATCAGCCAATGGGCCGATGTCGGGGCAGGCCCGGTGATCGGCGCGCTCGTGGCATTGACGAGCACCTATTTCCTGCGCACCTGGCGCATCTACGACTATTTTCCCAAGGAAACTGCGGGCCGGTTTGCGACCCTCTTTCGCGTCACGCAGATCCACAATCTCCTGAACATTATGCTGCCCTTCCGCACCGGCGAGACCAGCTTTCCCTTGCTGATGCGCACCGAGTTCGGCATCCCGCTGACCCGCGGAACCTCGGCGCTCCTGGTCATGCGGCTGCTCGACTTGCACGCGCTCCTGGCGGCGGCCGGTATCGGCTTTGCGCTCGCCGCGGCCGATGCACTTGTCGCATGGTCGCTTTGGGCAGTCTTCCTGCTGCTGCCGGTCGCAGCTTTCGCCGCGCGCAAGCCGCTGTTCCGGCTCGCTGCCAGGCTGTTGCCTGATAGGGCGCAGAAATTCGTCGTCGAGATCGAAAACGGGCTACCGCTCGATGCCGCAGCCTTTGCGCGCGCCTGGGTGATGACCATCGTCAACTGGCTGGTGAAGGTGATCGTGCTAGCATGGGCGCTCGGCCTGATGGGGGTGCTGCCGATGGCGGCAAGCTTCGGCGGCGCGCTCGGCGGCGAACTCTCCTCCGTTCTGCCGGTCCACGCGCCGGGCGGCGTCGGCACCTATCCGGCCGGCATCACCGCCGGCGCCATTGCGCTCGGAGCCTCGAGCGAGCGGATGGCTCTGGCCGCGCTGGCGCAGGCAAGCGTCAATGCGCATCTCTTGATCATCGTCTCGGCGCTGACGGGCACCGCAATCTCACTGCCGCTCGGGCGCCGCGGCAAGCTCTGAAATCCGGTTCCGCAAAAAAGCCTGCTCCGGCTCCTGCCGGCAGAGCGACAGCGCCGTTTCATAGGCCGCGATTGCCTCTTCCCGCCGGCCGAGACGGCGCAGGAGATCGGCGCGGGCCGAATGGGCGAGGTGATAGGCCGTGAGCTCCTGGCGGCCCAGAATGGCATCGATCAGATCCAGGCCTGTCGCCGGTCCTTCCGCCATCGCGATCGCCACGGCGCGGTTGAGTTCGACGACCGGTGAGGGCTGGGCCGCCAGAAGGAGGTCATAATAGAAGGCGATGCGCCGCCAGTCGGTTTCCTCGGCGGTCGGCACCTTCGCATGTTCGGCGGCGATCGCCGCCTGCACCGTATAGGTGCCGATCTCTCCTGTCCGCATTGCCTCGGCTAGGAGTGTCAGACCTTCCGAGATCTTGGCGCGGTCCCAGAGCGAGCGGTCCTGATCGGCAAGCAGCACCAGTGCTTCCTCCTCGCTGCTGCGCGCGCTGCGACGGGAATCCTGCAGCAGCATCAGGGCCAGAAGTCCGCAAACGTCGGGATGCGGCAGCAGTGCCAGCAGCAGCCGCGCCAGCCGGATGGCCTCGCCGGTCAGATCGGCGCGAACGACCGCGTCTCCCGAAGAGGCGGAATAGCCTTCGTTGAAGACGAGATAGATGACATGCAGCACTCGGTCGAGCCGTTCGGGCAGCGCCTCGCGGCCCGGCACTTCATAAGGGATGTTCGCAGCCCGGATCCTGCCTTTGGCGCGCACGATCCGCTGGGCGACCGTCGGCGCCGGAATGAGGAAGGCATGGGCGATCTCTTCGGTGGTCAGCCCGCAGATTTCCCGAAGCGCCAACGCCATCTGCGCATCGGCGGGAATAACGGGATGGCAACAGGTGAAGACCAGCCGCAGCATATCGTCTTCGATCGCTTCCATGTCGCCGATCTCCATTTCGTCGAACGTGTAGAGACTGTCCTCGATGTGCTGCTGCGAGGCATCGAAGCGCGCCCGGCGGCGGATTGTATCGATTGCCTTGAAGCGTCCCGTCGAAACGAGCCAAGCGAAAGGGTTGCCGGGAATGCCGTCAGCCGGCCAGGTCCGCGCCGCCGCGGCAAAGGCGTCGTGCAGCGCTTCCTCGGCCCGGTCGAAATCGCCGAGCAGACGGATCAGCGTCGCCAGAACCCGGCGCGATTGCGATCGGTAGATTTCCTCGATCACGCTTTCCAACAGGCGATCCTCACTCTGGCAGGGTGAGCAGCCTCACCGGACGCAATTCGATCGATCCGACGCGGACGCTTGGAATGCCCGCGACGACCTTGCGCGCCTCTTCGAGATCGGCTGCCTCGATGATGTAGATGCCAGCCAGATGTTCCTTGGTCTCGACGTAAGGGCCATCGGTCGAAGACAGAATGCCATGGCGCACTCTCAGGACCGAGGCGCTGTCGGGACCTTCCAATGCATCGGAATGGATCATGATGCCTTTGCGCTGAAGCTCCTCGTCATACTGGAAATGCGCCCTCACGAGCTGGTCGCCCTCGGCCTGACTGAGCGTGCCATCCATATCGGCGGGATTATAGATGAGGCAGACGAAGCGCATGGCTATCTCCCATCCTTGATCGAATAGGCGGGTCTGATTTCGATCGACGCATATTTGAGGATCGGGAAGGTGGAAATGATCGCTTTCGCTTCTTCCATGTCCTTGGCCTCGATCACCACGAAGCCACCGAGATGCTCCTTGATTTCGGCGAAGGGACCATCTGTAGCGGCGACAGTGCCGTTGCGAATGCGGAGCGTTACGGCTCGCTCCGGTTCATAAAGCGCCAGGGCGCTCTGCATGTGACCGCTGTCGCGCCAATGGTCGTCGCTGACGATGCACTCCTGCGTGACCGCGTCCCATTCCTCCTGCGTGACTTTGCTGCTCTTTTCGGTATCGAACCAGACCTGACCCAGAAACTTCATTGTGTGACCTCCTCAGCCGAATTCATGGATGGGGCGAATTTCGATCGCGCCGAGTTTCGCTAGCGGAATGCCAGCCGCAACCCGGATCGCATCATTGAGATCCTTGGCCTCGATCAGGATGAAGCCGCCGAGCGCCTCCTTCGTCTCGGCGAAGGGGCCGTCCGTCACCGACATCTCGCCATGGCGCACCCTGACGGTCACCGCTGATTTCGGCGACTGCAGCGCCTGGGCGACGATCATATGTCCGCTTCCGACGAGATCTCTGTCGTAGCTCAAGGAGTTCGCGTCGAGTTCGGCCTTCTCCTCTTGCGTCATGGCGTCGAGTATCGCGCCATCGAACCAGACCTGGCAGAGATATTTCATCGCAGGCAGCCTCCTTTGCTGTCTCCATATCCCTGGACGAACGATCGCCGCGCATTTCGACAGCGGCGGGAAAAATAATTTGTGCCGGTCCGGTGTCGAAATCGCAAGGCAGCACTCGACAAGGCTTCATCGAAACCCGTCGAGGAGAACGGCAATGAGTATTCTTGAAATCGCGCTCGCAAGCCAGATCTGGGCTCGCCGCCATGAAAAGCGTCGTCAGGCGTTCGACGAACGCGATGGGCTGACGATTCTCTCACGCACCGCTTTCGCCATCGTCGGCTTCACCCTGTTGATCGCAGGGCTGAACGCTGCTGCCGGCAGACCGCAGGTGGTTGCGCAGCACGCGGCACCCGTCGTCGCAGGCAGATGAGGAAACGGCCTATTGGAAGGCCGTTTCGAAGAAGCTGCGCAGCTTGCGCGAATGCAGGGCTTCCTTCGGCATGGCGGCAAGCTTCTGCACGGCGCGGATGCCGATCTGCAGATGCTGGTTGACCTGCGTGCGGTAGAAGGCCGTCGCCATGCCCGGCAGCTTCAATTCGCCGTGCAGCGGCTTGTCGGAGACGCAGAGCAGCGTGCCGTAGGGCACGCGGAAGCGGAAGCCGTTGGCGGCGATCGTTGCCGATTCCATGTCGAGCGCGATGGCGCGCGCCTGCGACAGCCGCTTCACCGGCCCGAGCTGGTCGCGCAGTTCCCAGTTGCGGTTGTCGATCGTCCCGACGGTGCCGGTGCGCATGATGCGCTTCAGTTCGAAGCCCTCGTAGCCGGTGATTTCGGCGACGGCGGCCTCCAGCGCCACCTGCACTTCGGCGAGCGCCGGGATCGGCACCCAGACCGGAAGGTCGTCGTCGAGCACATGGTCCTCGCGCATATAGGCATGGGCAAGCACATAATCGCCGAGCCGCTGGCTGTTCCGCAGGCCGGCGCAGTGGCCGAGCATCAGCCAGGCATGCGGGCGCAGCACGGCGACGTGGTCGGTGATCGTCTTGGCGTTGGAAGGGCCGACGCCAATATTGATCATGGTGATCCCGGCATGGCCCTTCTTTTTCAGATGATAGGCCGGCATCTGGGGCAGGCGGGCGAGCGTGGCATCGGTTTCAGGCACGCTCGAGCCGGGCAAGGTGACGATGTTGCCAGGCTCGACGAAGGCCGTATAGCCATCGCCGCCTTCCGCCATCAGCTTGCGCGCCCAGCTGCAGAATTCATCGATATAGAACTGGTAGTTCGTAAACAGCACGAAGTTCTGGAAATGCTCGGCATGGGTGGCCGTATAATGCGACAGCCGGGCGAGCGAATAGTCGATGCGCTGCGCGGTGAACGGCGCAAGCGGCGAGGGCTCTCCCGGCGGCGGAATATATTCGCCGTTGGCGATCTCGTCGTCGGTGGTGTTGAGGTCCGGTGTGTCGAAAATATCGCGCATGGGAACGTCGACGAAGGCTGAGGCCGATGCTTCGACATGCGCGCCCTCGCCGAAGGCGAAGTGCAGCGGGATCGGCGTCGAGGATTCCGAGACGACGATCGGAACATTGTGGCTCCTTATCAAGAGCGACAGCTGCTCCTTCAGGTAATGCTTGAAGAGCTTCGGCCGGGTGACCGTCGTCGTGTAGATGCCGGGCGCCGTGACATGGCCGTAGGAGAGGCGTGAATCGACATGGCCGAAGCTCGTCGTCTCGATGCTGACCTGCGGATAGAAGGCGCGGTAGCGCGAGGCGATCGGAGCGCCCTGGGCAAGGTCGGTGAAGCTCTGGATCAGGAACGCCGTATTGCGTTCATAAAGCGCTGTCAGCGTCTCGACGGCCTTGGCCGGATCATCGAAACTCTCAGGCTGGAAAGGAGGCGGAGAGGATATGTCGAGGGGCGACAGAGGGGAGATTCGTTTGTTCATGAGGCATTATAGAGAGTTGTTTTTGACAAGCAAACGACGCGCGCCGGCGGAATCCGATTTTTTATCCTCTCGCGAGTCTGATGCCGGTCATCGCACCGTGGGTGCGCAGAAGGTTCCGCTTCTCTCCAGGCAGGTATAGCTCGCACCGAAATGCGACTGCGTGCCGCCGCCGCCATTGTGCACGACGACCGCCGAAAATGTGACGGCGAAGATCGCCGCGAACAGCGTGATGATGGTGAAACGTCTTGCCAGAATATAGAAGTTCATCCCAGGCCCCCGATACGCAACCTAACCGTGACATGAGTTTTGCCACACCTCGGCTGAACGAGTGCTGAGATGCCGGTTCATCAGCCGTTCAGCTTGCGGGGCAGGCTCGGGCGATTGCAGTGAGGATCGGCAAGCCGGAGAAGGCCATGAGGCATGCCGGCATTTTGGCCGGCATGATTATACGTTTGGGATGATTGTTGCGTCGGCCTTATCGTGTCAGAGCCGCGTCCAGGTCTGCGTCTTGCAGAGGATATTCATCACGCAGCCCTGCATCTTCAGTGAATTGCCGGAAATCTTTCCTGAGCCGCTATAGGTCTTGTCGGCGGCGGGGTCGGTGATCTCACCGGCATAGCTGCCGCCGGTCCCGGCAAGTGTGCCGATCTTGCGGCCGGTATATTTGCCGGTTTTCAGCGTCACGCAATAACTCCCGCCGCATGCCGCGATCACCGCCGTTTCGCCGGAAGCCGTCTTCCACTTGCCGACGATAGGTTCCTCGGCATGGGCTGTACCAGCGATCACGGCGATAGCGCCGGCAAGAATGAGACTGCGGATCATCTTTTCCTCCCTGATGTCCTCTGACCGGCCGCGAAAATAACTGACGCGAACGTAAAGGTAAATAGAGCCGGCTGTCCGTTCGCCGCTCGCTGAAAGCAGCCGAAAAGCCGACCGTAGAGCTTTTAAACCCGTCGCTTGCTGATTTCATGATGAATGATCCGTTTATTTACGAATCTGAATCTTTTGTAAAATTTGAGCGAAAATGCCTAAATCCCAGGGAATCCGATGTTTAACAAAAACCCAATTTTACCAAGCGTTTGCAGTTTGTTTGTCTCAAATTAATCATGCATTTTAGGCGTTTTTTGAAAGCCGTTTGGCATAGTCAAGCCATCAGACGAGCGGGGCAAACCCGCCGGACCGGAAGGGCCGCAAAGCCGCGATAGACGGCGGGTCCGAAGGTAAAACAGGGTAAGTCGTAAACAGGCTAACAGGGATAAAACCGATGGCACGCTTTGAAATGCACAATGCTGAAACGGCCACCATGGGTGGCGACAACAACAGCGCCGATGTCTTCTGCGAAATGGGCCTGATGTACGCAACCGGCCGCGGCTGTGCCGTCGATCTCGTTGCCGCCCACAAGTGGCTGAACATTGCCGCGATCAAGGGCAACGACCGCGCCGCCGAGCTTCGCGCCGACGTGGCCGCTGCCATGAACAAGATGCAGCTCGTGGAAGCACTGCGCGCTGCCCGCGAATGGATGACGGTCCACTAACGCATCGACCGAAAATCCGAAACGATTCCCGGACAGAACGATAGCTCAACTCGACGTGTTGGAGCGCCGCGTGTCCAAGGGACGCACGGTGCTCCAACAGACGTTTGAAATCGGAATGGCGATTTGAGCGGGTCCATGATTCAAATTTCTGAGGTTGTCGGTGTTGGGACGCCTCAGACGTCCTTCGTTAGACGAGGCAAGACCTCGTCGATTGCAACGACACCTTGGAGATCAAAACATGGCGCTCAAGCGAATGGACAATGTCGGAATCGTCGTCGAAGACCTCGGAGAGGCGATTGATTTCTTTCGCGAGCTCGGCCTCGAATTGGAAGGGCGGGCCACGGTCGAAGGCGAATGGGCCGGACGTATCACCGGGCTGGGAGATCAGCGTGTCGAGATCGCCATGATGCGCACACCGGACGGCCATAGCCGGCTTGAGCTCTCCCGCTTCCTGGCGCCGCCTGTCGTCGCAGATCACCGGAACGCCCCGGTCAACGCCCTCGGCTACCTCCGCGTCATGTTCGCAGTGGATAACATCGACGAGACGCTTGAGAGCCTCCGCGGGCGCGGCGCGCAGCTCGTAGGGGAAGTCGTTCAGTATAAGGATGCGTATCGGCTCTGCTACATTCGCGGACCTGAAGGGATTCTGATCGGCCTCGCCCAGGAACTCAGCTGATCGCAATACGCAGGCAAATGGCGAAGACCCGAGCATGTCGGCGAACGGACAGGAATGACAACCTCAGGTAAGCGTCTTCAGGACTTGCGGCAGCGCTTCCTCGAACAGCGCCATCTCGGCCTCCGGTCCGGCGCTGACGCGGATGCAGCGATTGAGCGGCGCAACACCCGGCATGCGGACGAAGACGCCGTGCTCCATCAGGCCATCGACGAGCGCCCGCGCATGGGCGCCGTCGCGGCCGGTATCGATCGCCACGAAATTCGTTGCCGAGGGCAGCGGCTCAAGACCGTTTGCCCGGGCGATGCGGCCGATCCGCTCCCGTGCTGCATGGATTTTCCCGACCACCTCGGCCAGATAGGCCTGATCCTTGAGCGCGGCCAGCGCTGCAGCCGTCGCCAGCCGGTTCATGCCGAAATGATTGCGGATCTTGTCGAAGGCCTGTGCCGTGCCTGAGGTCGAGATCACGTAGCCGGTGCGTGAGCCGGCAAGCCCGTAAGCCTTGGAAAAGGTGCGGGTGCGCACAATGTTCGGCAGCTCGATGAGCGAGGCGATCGACGGCAGCGAATGTGCCGGCCCGGTTTCGCTATAGGCTTCGTCCAGCACCATCATCGTGGTCTCGGGCAGCGCCCGGGCGAAAGCGACAATGCTGTCGGCGTCCCACCAGCTTCCCATCGGATTGTCGGGATTGGCGAAATAGACGAGGGGCGCATTCTCGCGCCTGACCGCGTCGAGCAGCCCGTCGAGATCCTCGCGGTCGTTTGCGTAGGGGACGGTCACCAGTCGGCCGCCAAAACCGGCGACATGGAAATTGAATGTCGGATAGGCGCCGAGCGAGGTAACGACGGGTGCCCCCGGTTCGATCACCAGCCGGACGATCTGGCCGAGCAATTCGTCAATGCCGCCGGCGATGGCGATATTGGCGGCCGTCACACCAAGATGCGCGCCAAGCGCTTCCCTCAGCGCGAAATTTTCCGAGTCGTTGTATTTCCAGATGTCGCGTGCCTCTTCGCCCATCGCGGCGAGCACGCAGGGGGCCGGGCCGAAGCCGTTCTCATTGGCGCCGATGCGCGCCAAAACGGCACGTCCGCGCTGGCGTTCGATGGCTTCGGGGCCGACGAAGGGAACTGTGGAGGGCAGGGCGCTGATGAGGGGCGTGAAGCGCGAGAAGGCGGACATGCGAAGGCGGTTTCCCGGACATGTTGAGATCAGGCGCAACAATAGGCCCGGGCACGGCCAAGGCAAGCAAGATTATTCTGCAGCCGCAGCGCTCACACAGTGCGTCCTTTTCAAAGCGGCGGGGGCGACGTAGCGCTTTGAATTGCCGAACAATTGTCCTTGGGTCATTTCCATCCAAGGACTTATGCGGGACCGGCGGCGAGCCTCGTATCGCGGAACATCGGTGCACGCCGGGCGTCGATCGCTTCCATATTGCCGACAAGGAAATCGGCGCGCACGACGCGGCGCAGAACCTCGGGGTCCAGGAGGTTGATGAACCGTACGCCGATGCGTTCTTTATTGCGATAGACCTCGGCGCAACCGATGCGATAGGCCAGGCCGAGAATGTTGAGATAATAATGTTTCGGCAGACCGGCGGTGGTCGACACGATGAAGGTTGCGCCGCCCTGCGATATGTCGATGATCTCGGCGCTTCGCATCGAGACGCCGGTGAGGCACGGCCGGACGGCGACGATACGGGCCGGGCGCTTGACGTTGAACTCTTCCCAGCGCAGGTCGTAAATGGCGGACTTGACCGTCGCAAGGTGTGTGGCGCGGAGCATAGTCATCTTACATTCTCCGTCAGACAGGGCACAATTGGGGGTTCTTGCTCTCGAGCAAGCTGATCTTGCTTCAGCCACGGTCACATGAATGTTTTGCACATTCGTCAAATATAAAAAGACAATTTTAACGAGTTCAAATTTTGTTTCCATGCGGGACGCCGAATGTTCACAATCGGTACGCAGACTATGCTGCCGAAACGCATTACGGATGTGCCCCTACCGATTTCGGCGCAGTTTTCCCGAACTCTTTCAAAGGCCGGGCGTTCTGCCTAAAGCATGTCGCGCACAAGTGTCAGCGGTATTGCGGTAACGACATGCGTAAAAACAAACAGCGAAAGCGCAAGGAGCGAATCTGAAAGATCGCGACGCATTTTCGATCGATGAAGCAAGGGCGCTTCGATGACGACAGCGAGGAGTTGAAGATGACCGACATCAGAATCCCCGGGAAATCATGGGTCGTAGTCTGCAATGGAGCCAAGGCCCTCATCATGCAGAACGCCGGCGATGCCCAGCTGATGAACCTGAAGGTGTTGGAAACCCTGACGCAGCCGAACGAGCCCGATCGCGAGCTCGGCACCGACAAGCCTGGCCGCAGCCATGCCGCTGATGGATGGAGCCGCAGCGCTGTCGAAGAGACCAGCTGGCAGGAGCAGGCCGAAGCGCAATTTCTGAAACATGTGGCGGAGCGAATGGACGAACTGACGCAGGCAAAGGATGCACGCCGTATCGTCCTTATCGCGCCGCCGAAGGCGCTCGGCACCCTGCGGCCGGCGCTGAGCGCCGAGACGCAGGCGGCGATATCGGCGGAACTGGCGAAAGACTATACCAATCTGCCGATAGACGAGATCGAGCGGCATCTCGCCGCGTGATGAAACCAACCGATGAGCTAACGCGGGCCCGTTGGCCCGTGTTCTTGTTCGCTTCAGACCAACGGTCTCTCTCCGGCAAACAGATCTTCATGATCGGCAAACAGTGTGGCCAGGCGATCGATGACCGTCCTGACTTCAGGCCTTTGCCGCTCGTCGTCATGCGCGACGATCCACATCTCGTAGGTCAATTCATCGATGACAGGTCCGGCGCGGACGAGCTTGCGCTCCTGGTCGCCGATGAAACAGGGCAGCACGCCGCGGCCGGCGCCGCCTCGGATCAGGTAAAAGAGCATATGCGGCGTGTTCGTCCAGCTGGTGATCCAATAATCCGGCTGTTCGAAAGTCCACTTGTCCGCCGGTGTGATGGCGATGTCCGTTCCGAGCGAGATCCAGTTGCAATTGGTCTCGTCATAATCGACCGCCTGATAAACCGCATGCGCCACCTTGACTGAACGGCGGATCGCGACGTTGCCGCCGTCCGGCCGGCTGTGGCGAATGGCGATATGCGCCTCGCGATAGGTGAAATCGACGCTCGCGTCACAGGTCTTGTAGCACATGCGAAAGCAGTCTTTCGGCGTCCAGACACTGGCCAGGTGGTCGGCGATGAAGCGCGACGTCCAGCTGTCGACGACCGTCGACACAATCGGCAGCGTCAGAACTTCACCGCGCCAGTCGGAGATCGCCCGCGCTGCATCCTGCATCCGCCGCACGCGATCGAGCAGTTCCTGGCCGTCCTTGGCAAGCAGGTAGCCTGTGGGGCCGCGGTTGAATAGCGACCGGCCGGTCACCCGTTCGAGCGCCAGCATGCGCCGGCCGATCGTCGGCGCACTGAGCCCCGTCCGCGCCGCCGCCGCCGAAAGCCCGCCGCCGGTCGCGACATGGAAGAAAAGCTGCAGATCGTCCCAGCTCGCCTCTTTCATGGATGAAAACCCCCTTTCCCCCATGCCTCTACATAGTGGGGGCGTGAAGGCCTAGCTCAACTACTCCAGCAATAGATGGAGGATAGGTTATGCTTCTCAACTGGGTAGTTTTCTTCAACGAAGTCGCTTCCCGCAATTGCCGGATGCGCCGCGATCCCATGGCCGATCCGCTCGATGGCCCGGAATGGCGCGGACTTCTCTGGATCATACCGATCATCGCGCATCTCTCAGCAAGAAGAGGCGAGACGAGGAGGCCGCGCCCCGATCGGGCGGCGATTGGAGGCGGCCTCAGTTTTCGAAGCTCAATCTTAGCACGTGGTGCAGGAATGCCGGATTGAGCAGCATGTTGAAGCTGATCGTCACCAGTTCGTCTTCGCGTTTGACCACGGTGGCGCCGATCTCGTCATGGATGCCGAGTATTTCGAGAAAGAAATGACTCGGCATCTCCAGGCTCGGACTGACTTCGAGCACGGCGCCGGCAAGTGTGATCGTGCGGATCAGGCAGCGTACCTGCGTACCGGTGCTGAGGTGGTGGCCGACGAAGATGATATTGCCCGGCCTGTCGAGATTGAATTCCCGGTAAGCACGTTCCGGCTTGGGGTGTTCTGTGTCGAGGTGCATCTGAAAGGCCCTTTTAGCCTCCGCTCATCGTAAGCAGAGAATAATGCAAGAGTACTGACGATTGCTGAAGATCATCGTTAAGATTGAAGGCTGTTGCTGTGAATCGCTGAAAATCGCACCGATTCCGTCCAGATCTGCTCCAAATTCGCGCAATTCCGCGGGCAATCGCGCCATTCTTGACATGCCGACGGCGATCGCGCATACAAAGCCCGGTTCGAGGCACCGGCCGCTCGCGGATGAAAATCCATGGTGAAGCCTTCGCGATCATGGTCACGGCCCCTTGTGCATGCTGACTGACGGCAATGCGAGCTCCCATTTGCAGTCGAAGCGCATGCCTTGCGAAGGCTCACTCCATGACGACCTATCCCGGCATTGAAGAACTGAAGGCCCAGGCCAAGCGCTTGCGCCAGGCGATGAACGATCGCGGCACCGCGCTGACCCACAGTGCGGCCTTGGAAATGATCGCCCGCCAGCACGGCGCGCGTGACTGGAACACGCTTGCGGCTCTGGCGGCAAGGCCCAATGCGGCTGCGAAAACGCCGCTCTTCGTCGGCGCCCATATTCGCGGACGCTATCTCAACCAGCCGTTCACTGGCGAAATTCTCTCGCTTTCGGCTCTGCCGGGCGGACTCCACCGGATCACTATCCATTTCGACGAAGCGGTTGACGTGGTCACCTTCGAGAGCTTTTCAGCCTTTCGGCGGCGCGTGACTGCGCAGATCGATGCCGACGGCGTCTCCCCCAGGAAGACCTCGAACGGCGTGCCTCATCTGGTGCTCGATCTCTGATTTGCTCCTCATCCTTTCCAGGCTGCCCGCATGCGCTTGTTCAAGCCGCAGCGGATGTCGCCCGATATCGCGCGGATTTCCCCATGACCGATCCTTCCAAAGGCAATGCCTTCCTCACCGGCTGGCTGCCGGGCGTATTCATCAGGACTGCGGCGCCGATCGTCGCGATCACCACCGTCAACGGCCTCTTTACTGTCGTCGACGCCTATTTCCTGGGCGCCAATGTCGGCCCCGACGCGCTCTCAGCCGTCAGCCTGATCTTCCCGGGGTTAATGCTGCTGGTCGCCCTGCAATCGCTCGTCTCGAACGGCATGGGAAGCATCCTCGCCCGCCGGCTCGGTGCCGGCGATCGCCAGGGTGCGCGTCGGGTATTTTCCGGCGCCCATACGCTGGCGCTCGCCGTCATCGTGATCCTCATCATGGTCTACTGGACCCTCGGCGGGCGGATCATCAATGCCGGCGCCGCCGAAAACACCGCTGTGGCCGACGACGCCACACTATTCATGGGCGCGATGATCGCCTCGACGCCAGTGAGTTTCTTCCTGTCGCTGCATCTCGACGGGCTGCGCTGTGAAGGCAGGATCGGTTTCATGACGGCGGTCACGCTCTCGGCCTCGCTGCTCAACATCCTCGCCAACTGGCTGTTCATGGCAGTGATGCATTGGGGCGTGCTCGGTTCGGCTGCAGGCTCCATCGCCTCGCAATTCGTCTGTCTCGTGGCCGTGCTCGTCTATCGCTGGCGCCGGCCGGCGACGCTGAGACCTGCTCCCGCATTCGCCCTTGTCGAATGGCGCGGCATCGTCGCCTTGGGCGCGCCCATGAGCCTCGGTTTCATCGGCATATCGCTTGCCTCGGCCGCGATTCTGGTCAACGTCTCGCTCTGGAGCACGCGTGATTATACCGCCACCATTGCCGCCTACGGCATCATCACCCGCATCCTGACCTTCACCTATCTGCCGCTGCTTGGTCTCAGCATCGCCCTACAGACGATCGCCGGCAACAATCACGGCGCCGGCCTTGGATTGCGCGTCGGCCGTAGCCTGCAGATCGCCATGCTCTCGGCGCTCGTCTATTGCAGCCTGGTGGAGATCACGGTGGAATTGCTGGCCGGCCGCATCGGCGCCGTCTTCGTCGGCGATCCCGCCATTATCGCCGAGGTCAGGCGAATTCTACCTTGGACGATCGGCGCCTATTTTCTCTTCGGGCAGATGCTGATCCTGTCGTCCTATTTCCAGTCGATCGGCGATGCGCCGCGCGCGGCGATCTTCGGTCTGTCACGACCCTATCTTCTCACCCTGCCTCTCACCTTCCTGCTTCCCTTCGTCTTCGGCGAGCAGGGAATCTGGATGGTGCCTGTCTTTGCCGAGGCAGGCATGGTGGCGCTTGCCTTGCTGGTGCTGTCTGAGAATGCCAGGCGCCGCGGCTGGCGATACGGGCTTCTGCCCGCCTGAGATGTGGGAGCCGCGCCTCCCTGGCGCGGCCTCCGTCGATTGCCCTTTATTCCTTGCTGCTCTGAGCGGCCGACGTCGACGCTTCCGCCTCGTTCAGCGCCTCGGCGCATTCCTGACAGCAGACTTCGACGGTCCTGCCGCCGAGCTTGACGGTGATGATCTCGGCGCCGAGTTCGCAGTCGCAGGCAGCGCATGTGGTCTTCTTCATCGGGTAATCCTCCATTGATCGTCCCCGGATCGGGACAGCGTCATGAGAGCATCGAAGACCGCATCACCGCTGTCGAAAACTTTAGCGATTATCAATGCGGAAAAGCTCTACGGTCGGCGCCGCAATTGCGCCGAGCGCTGAAATTCGGCCGGAGTCTGACCGAAGGCCTGTTTGAAGGAAGCGCTGAAATGACTATGGCTGGAAAAACCGAGATCGAGGCCGAGTGAGGTCAGATCGTCATACTGGCCGAGCAGATCGAGCGCCCGGGCAAGCCGCAGCCTCAACTGATAGCGATAGAGCGGCGTGGCCTCGACCTGCTGGAAGACCTGGGTGAGGTAAACAGGGGAAACGCCGACTTCCGAGGCGATTTCCGCGAGCGTCCAGCGTCGCGCGAGATCGGAGGAAAGCACCAGCTTTGCCCGGTCGACGAGTTTCTGCCGGCCGACGCTGGCGCCGGCTGCGTGCGACGTACGCTCGCCGAGCGAGCGGCGAACCAGCGTCAGAGCCAGCGTTTCCGCCTCGAGCGTTTCTGCGATATTGCGCCTGAGGCCGTGACGCAGCAGCGCGACCAGCGCCTGCGCGCGCGGGTCGATCCGCCGGCGCTGGCGGCGGAAGGAAAAGGCCGGGCCGGGCTGCGCCTGCTCCTTCGGCGCCAGCTCTTCCAGCATGGATTCGTCGATCGACAGGTCGATGCATGCGTCGCCGCCCGCGATCGGATGACTGATCCGATAGCCCTGAGCGGCATTGAAGAACAACACCTGATTGGCTTCAGCCACAGTATCCGTGCGGCCGACATGGCGCATGAAGACGCTGCGATAGGGATAGACGAGGCTTGTCTTGTGCGCACATTCCTCGTCGCTCTTGTGGCGGCACTCGCCATTGCAGACGACGTCACGAATGGTGACGGTCTTCGTTTTCAGGAGCAGTGCTGTTGAAAACTGCGACATCGTATCGTCCGGGTTCAGGCCGGCAGCCCGACAAGGCTGCTCAGGGGCACAGTACCACAGTGAGTTTGATGTTTCAGTAGCGGCTGTAAACGTGCACGTCGCTTTCTGTCTGCCCCCGGGAGAGGCCGACATCCTTCAACTGAGCATCGGAAAGTTCCATCAGCGCATTGTAGTTGCGCCGTTCGCTGATCTTGCGCCCCAGCCAGCGGACCGCGGTGCCGACTGCAGAAAGAAGGCCGGGCCGGATGCGCCGCGAAGAGCGGATATTGCGGGCCGGTATCGTGAAATTCGAGCTGTGCATGATGATCCTCCATCCTCATTGGATGGAGGCAGTGAACCATCACCGACAGTTTGGCGCTGTCAGATTATTTAGCGATCGAGCACGGCGTTCATGCCTTCAGCAGCCATTCGTGCTCGACGGCATTGTGGAATTTCCAGATCCGCTTCGGCCCGGCCATGACATTGAGATAATAGAGATCATAGCCATGCGTTGCCGCGCAGGGATGATAGCCCTTCGGCACCAGTGTGACGTCGCCGTCCTCGATCGCCATCGCCTCGTCGAGCGAGCGGTCGTCGGTGTAGACGCGCTGGAAACCGAAACCCTGCGGCGGGTTGAGGCGATGATAGTAAGTCTCTTCCAGGAAGCTCTCGTTCGGCAGGTCGTCCTGATCGTGCTTGTGCGGCGGATAGGAGGAGGTATGGCCACCTGGCGTGATCACCTCGACGACGAGCAAGGAATGCGCCGAATTATCGTCCTCAGGCATGATGTTGTTGACGTAGCGCACATTCGTGCCCTTGCCGCGCGTCACCTGCGGATGCGTGCCGGGCGGGATCGCCTTTGCCTCATAGCCGCCGCCGCCGGGCGCCGAGCAGACAGCCAGTTCCAGATCGGTCTCTGCCGTGACGGACCATGTCGAGCCCGTCGGGATATAAAGCGCATGCGGAGGCCCGTCGAAGGGGTTCATGCGGCCGCCGAGTGTGCCGAAATCCTTCGTCCCGGCCGAGGCCTTGCCCTTGCCGGTCACCCAGACCAGGCAGACTTCGCGATTGCCGGTTTCCCCAGAAACGGTCTCACCCGGTTTGATTCGATGCAGATCGAAGCCGACATAGGTCCAGCCGGCATTCTCCGGGGTGACATGCGTCACACGACCATGCGTGCCGGATGGTTTCACCTTGAGGTTTGGCATTGGTGTTTCTCCTGGTAACGTTAGCGGGCGCGGGGGAGAAGGGATGTGCCGTGCCGTCTCCATTCCCCCTTCTCCCCATCGGGGAGAAGGTGCCCGAAGGGCGGATGAGGGGGCGCCTTGCCCCGACGATGCTATTAAGCCCCCTGGCGACGTTATCCCTTCGGGAAACCTTCGGTTTCCACAGTATAACCAGCCGCGGTCATGACGCGCATCAGTTCGGCATGGCCGATCTCGGCCATTTTCTGCGGCGGCGCCTTGCGCGGATCCTGTTCGGCCTCGACGACGAACCAGCCTTCATAGCCATGGTCGGCGAAGCGCTGGACGATGGCGCCGAAATCGAGCGAGCCGTCGCCCGGCACGGTGAAGGCGCCAAGCGCCACGGCGTCGAGGAAGGATTGCCGGCTGCGGTCGAGCCCATCCACCACGGATTGGCGAATATCCTTGACGTGGACGTGGTTGATGCGGGCGTGATGATTGTCGATGGCGCGCAGCACATCGCCGCCGGCAAAGGCCAGATGCCCGGCGTCGAGCAGCAGCGGAATACCTTCGCCCGAATTGCGCATGAAGGTGTCGAGTTCCGGCTCGGTTTCGACCACCGCCGCCATGTGGTGGTGGTAGGAGAGCGGCATGCCCTGGTCGGCGCACCATTCGCCGAATTCGGTGACGCGGCGCGCATAGGCCTTCATCTCGTCTTCGGCGAGGCGCGGCTTGGTCGCGAGCGGCTTGGAGCGGTCGCCCTGGATGGAGCGGCCCACTTCGCCATAGACGATGCAGGGCGCATTGACCGCCTTGAAAAGCTCGATCATCGGCGCGATGCGGTCCTTGTTGGCCGCCAGTTCCTCATTGACAAGCGTGCCGGAGAACCAGCCGCCGCATAGCGTCACGTCGGCAGCGCGCAGGATCGGCAGCATCTCTTCCGGGTTGCTCGGGAAACGGCGCCCTTGCTCCATGCCGGTGAAACCGGCGCTGCGCGACTGCCGCAGGCATTCTTCGAGCGACACATCGTCGCTAAGCTCAGGAAGGTCGTCGTTCCACCATGCGATGGGCGACATGCCGAGTTTGGCCTTCATCAATATTCTCCTTAAAGACATTGCGGAGGAGCGGGTCCGCTCCTCCGGAAAAATGGGGCTAACCTGTTCAGCCGATGCGCTGGGAGCCGCGGGCTTCGACATAACCCTTGCGCGCCTTGTTGACCTCTTCGCGCGGGCTGACTTCCGGCACCGCGACATCCCACCAGTGGCCGCCGGCCTCAGTGGTGATCAAGGGATCGGTGTCGATGACGAAGACGGACGTGCGATCGTTCTTCTTCGAATCGACGATCGCCTGCTCGAGTTCGGCGATGGAACTGACCTTGACGGCGATGGCGCCCATGCTTTCGGCGTGTGCGCGGAAATCGATCTCCGGCATCACCTCGTGATAGGAGTCCTTGAGCAGATTGTTGAAGTTGGCGCCGCCGGTGCCCATCTGCAACCGGTTGATGCAGCCATAACCGCGATTGTCGAGCATGACGATATTGATCTTGAGGCCGAGCATGACCGAGGTCGCGATCTCGGAGTTCATCATCATGTAGGAACCGTCACCGACCATAACGACGACATCGCGTTCGGGGCGCGCCATCTTGGCGCCGAGCCCGCCGGCGATCTCGTAGCCCATGCAGGAGAAGCCGTATTCCATATGATAGCTGCCGGGCGCCGTCGCCGGCCAGAGCTTGTGCAGCTCGCCGGGCAGACCGCCTGCGGCGCAAAGCACCGTCGTGTTCTCACCGCCGAGAGTGCGCGCCACCGCGCCGATCACCTGCGCATCGGAGGGCAGGGCGGTGTTGGTCGCCGCCATAGCCTTGGTGGCAGCCTCCATCCAGATTTTCTTTTCCGCAACTGCCTTTTCGGCAAGTGCCGCCGGCGCCTTCCAGCCGGAAAGGCCTGCCGAAAGCGCCTTCAGCCCTTCGCGGGCATCGGCCACCACAGGGTGGCTGTCATGCTTCACCGCGTCATAGGCGGCGATGTTGAGGCCGACCAACTTCAGGCTGTCGTTCTTGAAGAGCGCCCAGGAGCCAGTCGTGAAATCCTGGCAGCGCGTGCCGACGGCGATGACGAGATCCGTCTCTTCGGCGATCGCGTTCGCCGCCGAGGTGCCGGTGACGCCGACCGAGCCGAGAGCCAGCGGATGGGTCTCGTTGATCGACGACTTGCCGGCCTGAGTGACGACGACGGGGATGGCGTGAGCTTCGGCAAAGGCCGCGAGTTCCTTCGTCGCCTGCGAATAGAGCACGCCGCCGCCGGCAACGATCACCGGCTTCTCTGATGCCTTGATAAGGGCGATGGCATTTGCCAGCTCGTCCGCATCCGGCTGCGGCCGGCGGCTCGTCCAGACTTTTTCTTCGAACAGGCTTTCCGGATAATCGAAGGCCTCGGCCTGAACGTCCTGGCAGAGCGACAGCGTCACCGGCCCGCAATCGAGCGGATCGGTCAGCACCTGCATGGCCCGCTTCAGCGCCGTGATGATCTGCTCCGGCCGGGTGATGCGGTCGAAATAGCGCGAAACCGGACGGAAGGCGTCATTGGCAGAGACCGTGCCGTCGCCGAAATCCTCGATCTGCTGCAGCACCGGATCCGGCGCGCGGTTGGCGAAGACATCGCCCGGTAGGAAGAGAACGGGAATGCGGTTGACATGCGCCACACCGGCGGCCGTCACCATGTTCAGCGCGCCGGGGCCGATCGAGGTCGTGCAGGCCATGAAGCGCGTGCGGAAATTCGCCTTGGCATAGGCAATCGCGGCATGCGCCATGCCCTGTTCATTGTGGGCGCGATAGGTCGTCAGTTCGCCGCGCACCTGATAGAGAGCCTCGCCGATGCCGGCGACGTTGCCGTGGCCGAAGATCGCCCAGACGCCACCGAAGATCGGCACCTTTTTGCCGTCGACAATAGTCATCTGTACTTTCAGGAAATGCGCGACAGCCTGCGCCATCGTCAACCGTATCGTCTTGCCCATCGGGGCCTCCCGAACTTTTAACTTTTTGTCTGGTTTCCCCTCCCCAACCCTCCCCACAAGGGGGAGGGGCTAACCTGCCGTGCCGTTTCACGCCTATTGCAGCGCTTCTTCCAGCAGGACGGTTGCCGCCTGGTTCGAGGCGGCGCCTCAGGTTAAGTCCCTCCCCCTCGTGGGGAGGGGTTGGGGAGGGGTCTAAATTTTATGCTACTGAAGCCCACGCGTCTTAAGCCAGGCCTCTGTTAATTGCCGGAAGCGGTCGGCCATGTCGGCGATCGCCTCCTCGTCGTTCATGTTGCCCGAGAGCCAGGCGCGCGCCGGATCGGCAAAGATCGTCCGGCCGACGGCAAAGCCTTTCACGGATGGAGCTGCCAGCGTCGCCTCGAAGCAGGAGATCAGCTCGTCGGCGGGCGCTTCGAGTCCCAGGAGCACGATACCACGGCACCATGGATCATTTTTGGCGATGATCGCATCGATCTTCTTCCAGGCTTCGCGGGAGGCTTGCGGCTCCAGTTTCCACCAGTCCGGCTTGATGCCGAGCGCGTAGAGCTCCTCCAGCGCGGTCGCGATCGTATCGTCGGTGAGCGGTCCGTTCTTGCCGGCGATGATTTCCACCAGGAGCTCGCGACCGACCTTGCGCGCGGCTTCGAACAGCGTCCGCAGCTTCTCCTGCTGTTCCGTCTTCAATTCGGCCGGATCATCGGGATGATAGAAGCACAGGCACTTGATGCAATGGCCGAGCGGCCATTCGACAAGCTGTGAGCCGATATCCTGGCTGAATTCGAAGCGCAGCGGCTTCGAGCCCGGCAGTTCGACAGGCCGGCCGATCCAGGAGAAATTCTTCGTCGCCGCATCGAAGAAGGCGTCGCGGCCGAAGCGCTCGTCGATCAGCATGCCGTAGCCATCGCGGCCGTTCGAAACGCGCGCTGCCGCCTCGACCGCCAGCCGCTTGAAGGCAACGATCTTGTCATGGCCGACGCCGAGTTCGTCGGCGACGCTGACAAGCTGCGAGCGGTGGTCGATCGCCAGCGCCATCAGAAGCGGGATTTCGCCGCGCCGGGTCGATGCCCAGTGGATATGGTTGATTGCCTCGTCCTTGCGCAGCGCCCGATGTTTGCTGCCGGATTTCAGGAAGAAGTCGAGCTCCGCCCAGGTCGGATATTCCGGCGAGCAGAGCAGGCGGGACACGGCGAAGGCGCCGCAGGCATTGGCCCAGGTGGCGCAGGTCTTCAGCGGCTCGTCGCGCAGGAAGCCGCGCAGGAAACCGGACATGAAGGCGTCGCCGGCACCGAGCACGTTGAACACCTCGATCGGGAAGCCCTGGCCGACGATGCCGGCTTCGAGGTCATCGGCGATCGGCCCGTCATAGACGATGCAGCCCATCGCACCGCGCTTGAGCACGATCGTCGCCGGCGTCAGGCGGCGGATTTCCTTCAGCGCGCCGAGCACGTCGTCGGCGCCTGATGCGATCAGGATTTCCTCTTCGGTGCCGACGATGAGATCGCAATCGGGCAGCGTTTCCTTCATCTTCGATGAGACGCGGTCGGATTTCACATAGCGTTCGAAGCCTTCCGCATGGCCGGCAAGCCCCCAGAGGTTCGGCCGGTAGTCGATGTCGAAGATCACCTTGCGGCCGTTCTCCTTGGCGATGCGGATTGCCTTGCGTTGCGCGGCTTCGGTGTTGGGCCGCGAGAAATGTGTGCCGGAAACGAGAACGGCGCGCGACGATTTGATGAAGTTTTCGTCGATATCGCCTTCCTCGAGCGCCATGTCGGCGCAGTCGGAGCGATAGAAGATCATCGGCGACACGCCCTCTGCCTCGACCGCCAGCAGCACCAGCGCTGTCAGCCGTTCCTTGTCGGTGACGATGCCGTCCGTCGCCACGCCCTCGCGCGCGGCCTGCTCGCGGATGAAGCGTCCCATCTGCTCGTCGCCGACGCGGGTGATGAGCCCGGACTTGAGGCCGAGCCGCGCCGTGCCGATGGCGATATTGGACGGGCAGCCGCCGACGGATTTGGCGAAGGAGGCGATATCCTCCAGCCGCGAACCGATCTGCTGGCCGTAAAGATCGACCGAGGACCGGCCGATGGTGATTACATCAAGCGCCGGCTCCGGCTGTGAACCCGGATTCGTTTGTACCATGATGTCCTCCCGCTAGATTTTGCGCGGCTTCCAGTGCCTGCGAATGTCGATAATGAAACATTGGTTCCGATATTTTGTCAATTCGGAATGTTTATTCCATTTTCTCTTTTCCAGCTTTGTGATGTTGACGCTTGCGACGCCGCTCGGCGATCGCAACCGGCAGCGCCATGGTGAGCGCCATCGAGGCCGAAAGCGAGCGGAAGCCGGCGAAATCGGCTTCCGCCACCTCGAACCAATGCGTGGCGCAGGCGGCAAGCGGCGAAAAGGCCGAATCGGTGATCGCAATGACCGGGACGCCGCGGTCGGCAAGCTCCTGGCTCTGGCTAAGGCTGTCGGCTGCATAGGGCGAGAAGCTCGCAGCGATCGCCGCATCCCTCGGCGATGCGAACTGCACCATTTCAAGATCGACTCCGTTCGGCGAGGCGACGATCTGGTGGCGGATGTTGAGCTTGGAAAATGCGTAGCTCATATGCGCCGTCAGCGGATAGGAGCGGCGCTTGGCGATCAGATAGATCGTTTCGGCGGCGGCGAGGATATCCACCGCCTTCGTGAATGTCTCGCTCTGCACCGTCGCGGCCAGCCGATTGACCGACTGGTTCGCCGCGGCAATGAATCCGGAGAGTAGATTGGCGTCTTCGTTGTCGCCGCTCGTTTGCTCCAGCGTGACGAGCCGCTCTTCATAGCTCAGCGTTCGGTCGCGCAGCCTTTCACGGAAGATGCTCTGCAGATCGGAAAAGCCGTCATAACCAAGATGATGCGCCAGGCGCACCAGCGTCGACGGCTGGACCTCGGAGGCGGCCGCGATGCTCGCCGTCGTGCCGAAGGCGATCTCGTCGGGATTGCCGAGCGCGAAAGCGGCGACCTGCGCCAGCCGCTTCGGCATGTTCGCCTTGCGCTCGATGATGGTGCTGCGCAGGCTTTCGAAATCGCGCGGCACGCGCGCGTGCCTTTGGGGGTCATTATCCATGCTTGCGGCTCACGGGATGAAACAAATATTCCATATCCCCGAGCATAGACGATTTCAAACGGTGCGCCTAATTGTTTTTAATCGCCTGTAATTGAAGGGTTTTGGACAATCGCACCGAGAGAATGAAGCCATATGCCTGCCAACGGTCTCTTGTCAAAATGATCCAAATATTCCAAAAATCCGCGCACACTTCTGGAGGAGACGGAAAATGAAGCCACTTGGCATCGGTTTGATCGGCACCGGTTATATGGGCAAGTGCCACGCGCTGGCCTGGAATGCGGTAAAGACCGTGTTCGGCGATGTCGAGCGTCCGCGGCTCGTGCACCTGGCTGAAGCCAATGCCGGGCTTGCCGAGGCCCGTGCCGGCGAGTTCGGCTTCGAGAAGGCAACGGCCGACTGGCGGGCGCTGATCGCCGACCCCGAGGTCGACGTCGTTTCCGTCACCACGCCCAACCAGTTCCACGCCGAGATGGCGATTGCAGCCCTGGAAGCCGGCAAGCATGTCTGGTGTGAGAAGCCGATGGCGCCCGCCTATACCGATGCCGAGCGCATGCTGGTGACGGCGGAGCGCTCCGGCAAGGTTGCCGCTCTGGGCTATAATTACATTCAGAATCCCATCATGCGGCACATCAGGACGCTCGTCGGCAACGGCGTCATCGGTACGGTCAATCATGTCCGCGTCGAAATGGACGAGGATTTCATGGCCGATCCGGACATCTTCTTTTATTGGAAGAGCGAGCTTTCCGCCGGCTATGGTGCGCTGGACGATTTCGCCGTGCACCCGCTGTCGTTGCTCTGGTATCTTTTCGGCCATGTCGAGGCCGTCATAACGGACATGGTGAAGCCCTATGCCGACCGTCCGCTCAGCGAGGGTGGTCGCCGTGCCGTCGAAAATCACGATGCCGCCAACGTGCTGATGCGGCTCGGCGGCGGCCTCTCCGCCGTGTTGATGGCGAATCGCGCCGCCTGGGGTCGCAAGGGGCGCATCGCCCTGCAGATTTACGGCTCGAAAGGCTCGATCCTCTATGACCAGGAGCGCATGAACGAGTTTGAACTCTATCAGGCAGAAGGGCCTGGTTCGGAGCAGGGCTTCCGCAAGATACTGGCGGCGCCTGCCCATCGGCCCTATGATCGCTTCATCCCGGCTCCTGGCCATGGCCTCGGCTTCAACGATCTGAAGATCATCGAGTGCCGCGAGCTGATCCGGGCAATATCAGGCGAGCCGTCGTCGATCGTGACATTTAAAGACGGTCTCAGGATAGAGAAGTCGGTGCATGCCATGGCACAGTCGTTCCACGAGCGTCGCTGGATCGAGATCGGCTGAATGTAAGAAGCCGCTTTCCGTTGACGGCGCATGGGGCAGGGGATAGGCCTTGGCGTAAGTGTCAAGCCTGGTTTTAGGAGTGAGATCGTGACGGATAGAGTGGTGATCATCGGCGCGGGACAGGCGGGCTTCGCCTTGGCGGCCAAACTGCGTGCTTTGAAGGATACGCGCCCGATCACCCTCATCGGCGCCGAGGATGTGGCTCCCTATCAGCGTCCGCCGCTTTCGAAGAAATATCTGCTCGGTGAAATGAGCTTCGACCGCCTGCTGTTCCGCCCGGAACACTGGTATGCCGACAACGACGTTGATCTTCGCCTTTCGACCTGGGCCGAGGAGATCAAGCGGGACAGCAAGCAAGTTCTGCTGCAGGACGGCTCCGTTCTCGACTACGGTACGCTGGTGCTCGCCACCGGCTCAACGCCGCGCCGGCTGCCGGCCGCCATCGGCGGCGATCTCGAAGGCGTCTATGTCGCCCGCGACAAGCGCGATGCCGATCTGCTGGCGGATGAAATGCGCCCCGGTCGTCGCGTCCTCATCATCGGCGGCGGTTACATCGGCCTCGAGGCTGCGGCCGTCGCCCGCCATCGTGGTCTCGAAGTCACGGTCATCGAAATGGCCGATCGCATCCTGCAGCGCGTCGCGGCGAAGGAAACGGCCGACCTCATGCGCGCCATCCACGAGAGCCACGACGTGGTGATCCGCGAGAAGACCGGCCTGAAACATCTGATCGGCAAGGATGGCCGGGTCTCCGGCGCCGCCCTTTCCGACGACTCGGTCATCGATGTCGATTTCGTCGTCGTCGGTATCGGCGTCGTGCCGAACGACCAGCTTGCCAAGGAAGCCGGCCTCGAGGTCGCCAACGGCATCCTCGTCGATGAATTCGCCCGCACCTCCGATCCGGCGATCTTTGCTGCCGGCGATTGCGCCGCACTTCCATGGCAGGGTGGGCGCATCAGGCTCGAATCGGTGCAGAACGCCGTCGACCAGGCCGAAGCTGCGGCAGCTCTCATCGCCGGCGGCGACGAGCCTTATGAACCGAAGCCTTGGTTCTGGTCCGACCAGTATGACGTCAAGCTGCAGATTGCCGGCTTCAATCTCGGCTATGACGACACGCTTTTGCGTCCTGGTGTCCGCGAAGGGGCTCATTCAATCTGGTACTTCAGGGAAGGCCGGCTGATCGCTGTCGATGCGATCAATGATGCGAAGGCCTATGTGACCGGCAAGAAGCTGCTGGAATCCGGAGCCAATCCCGATCGAGCGATTCTCGCCGACCCCTCGGCCGATCTGAAGAGCCTGTTGAGCTGAGTCCGCGAGCGCGCGCGCCGTAAGGCGTGTGCGCCTGAAGGATCGATCGGCAGAGCTTTTGGGGGTGGGCGCAGACGAGCGATTGTTCTCGTCCGTCCGTCAAAAGCCAAAACGCCGGCCCCTGCATTTCTTCTGGTGAAAACTCAAAAAACCCTTGCATTCACAGATCGCTCACCCTAGTTAGGCCGCACCGGAGAGGTGGCCGAGTGGTCGAAGGCGCTCCCCTGCTAAGGGAGTATACGTCAAAAGCGTATCGTGGGTTCGAATCCCATCTTCTCCGCCACTTCGATTTCCGCAGCGTATCTCTGGTCTCACTTTCCATTGGCGAATCACGGCCGCTTAGAGCGCCGTACGTCCTGTCGGACGCACGAGGAGGCTCTAACGCTACGAATCTACGCATCATGCTTACGGAAAATCGATTCCGATTTTCGGGCCGATGCGCTGGTCGGCTATCTCTGCCGTCGCGCGAGGTAGAATCGCTTCGCTTCGAAGAGGGAGAATCGCCGGCAGGAATCACGTCCCGCGCTTCTGCGCCCAGGCGGTAGCGAGCGGATCCGTGAACGTGCGGTTACGCTCTCGGGAGCTGCCGTCTTTCCCGCAACTCCCCGAACTTGTCAAAAAAGTGTCGCGAATGCGTCGGAAAGCGACTGTCCAGCTCTTTATCGACTTCGGCTAAGCAGCGGCAAAATCAGGCTTTTCTTAACAAAGCATAAAGGAAATCGGGGCCGGTTGCCCGACTTGTGTCCTTTCGGCAACAGAATGCCGGGAAGGCTCCCGCAAACCACCCATTCGAGTAAGTTGGTGATTGCGTGACGGGCGCCGTCTTGTATTTTCACCCTCGGAAGCAAGGGCGACGGATCGTCCACTTCTTGAAACACGGGGATGGGGCAGGGAACGCTGCTCAGCGAAAGATCTCAAACCCGATCGAAACTTTGAATTGGAGGTCATTTATGAACATCAAGAGCCTTCTTCTCGGCTCCGCTGCTGCTCTCGCAGTAGTTTCCGGTGCTCAGGCTGCTGACGCTATTGTTGCTGCTGAGCCGGAACCGGTTGAATATGTTCGCGTCTGCGACGCTTACGGCACCGGCTACTTCTACATCCCGGGCACGGAAACCTGCCTGAAGATCAACGGCTACATCCGTTTCCAGGTTAACGTTGGCGATCGGGTTGGCAATTCGCTGACGCGCGCTAACGACTCCGACTGGGATGCCGTCACTCGCGGCCAGGTTCAGTTCACCGCCAAGAGCGACACCGAATACGGTCCGCTGACCGGCGTCATCGTCATGCAGTTCAATGCTGACAATGCCACCGACCAGAACGCCAAGCTCGACTCCGCTTACCTCGACATCGCCGGCTTCCGCGCTGGTCTCTTCTACAGCTGGTGGGACGACGGCCTCTCCGGCGAAACCGACGATATCGGTTCTCCGGTAACGCTGCATAACTCCATCCGTTATCAGTACGAAACCGACGCCTTCTACGCTGGCATCAGCGTCGACGAACTCGAAGACGGCTTCTTCAAGTCTGACGAAGATCCGAACAACGTCGGCGTTGCCGTCGGCCTCGGCGGCAAGGGTGGTATCTTCAGCTACCAGATCACTGCCGGCTACGACGTCGACAACGAAGAAGGCGCTATCCGCGCAATGGGTACGGTTGACATCGGTCCCGGCACGCTCGGCCTCGCAGCCGTCTACGCCACCGGCCCGAGCTCCTACTACACCGCAGCTGAATGGGCTATCGCTGCCGAATACGCAATCAAGGCAACCGACAAGCTCAAGATCACCCCCGGTGTCCAGTACTACAGCGACTACGGTGTTGACGGCAACGACTTCGCCGACGGCGATGCCTGGAAGGTTGGTCTGACGGTTGATTACCAGATCGTCGACAACTTCTACGCCAAGGCTTCGGTTCAGTACCTCGATCCGGAAGACGGCGACGACTCCACCTCGGGCTACTTCCGCCTGCAGCGTTCGTTCTAATCTGGTTTGACTTCGGTCGATCAGGAAAGCCCGGCTCTCGAGCCGGGCTTTTTGCCTTGTGCAGGGTAGTGTTTGAATCTCGCAGCCCTCGGAAGCGAGACGATCGCATGATCGCGGAGCCCACCATGCCGGTGTGGCCGGCGACAGATCACCTCAGGCATAGGCAAAACCCTTGGTTACGCTCACCGCCGGAACATTTCGTGCCATGACTTTCAGATCTTCGCGGACCATCTCCGTAACCAGCTGATCAAGACTGGTCTCGTGTTTCCAGCCAAGCTTCGTATGCGCCTTCGTCGGATCACCGATCAGAAGGTCAACTTCAGTCGGGCGGAAATAAGCCGGATCGATCTCCACCACGCACCGACCGGATGTCTTGTCATACCCCTTTTCCTCAACTCCGGTCCCACGCCAATCAATCGGCATGCCCACCTTGGCAAAGGCCTTGTCGACAAAGGCACGGACCGAGTGCGTTTCGCCGGTTGCAAGGACATAGTCCTCCGGTTCGTCCTGTTGCAGCATCAGCCACATCCCACGGACATATTCGCGCGCATGTCCCCAGTCGCGCTGTGCATCCAAATTGCCGAGATAGAGCCTTTCCTGCAGTCCAAGATGGATCGCAGCCGCTGCCCGAGTGATTTTACGGGTCACGAATGTTTCGCCGCGAATCGGACTTTCATGATTGAACAAGATGCCGTTCGAGGCGTGCATGCCATATGCCTCGCGATAGTTGACCACGATCCAATAGGCGTAGAGCTTGGCCGCTGCGTAGGGTGATCGAGGGTAGAAAGGCGTCGTTTCGCTTTGCGGAACTTCCTGCACTTTGCCGTAGAGTTCCGAGGTGGACGCTTGATAGAAGCGAGTCTTCCTGGTCAGTCCCAGGAGGCGAATTGCTTCAAGCAGCCGAAGTGTGCCGGTTCCATCCGCGTTGGCCGTATATTCCGGCGTCTCGAAGGAGACTTGAACGTGGCTCTGTGCTGCGAGGTTATAGATCTCATTCGGCTGCGTTTCCTGAACGACACGGATGAGGTTCGTTGAATCGGTCATGTCCCCGAAATGCAAGATGAACCGGGGATTCTCGACATGGGGATCCTCGTATAGGTGCTCGATGCGGCTGGTGTTGAATGACGATGAGCGTCGCTTGAGGCCGTGAACAATATAACCCTTCTCCAAGAGAAACTCGGCCAGGTAAGCACCGTCCTGACCTGTTATACCCGTAATCAGCGCAACCTTGTTTTTATTCTTCACTACGGTCTCCGTAATTTGTTTCGGCAGAACCAGATGTGAATGCACTCCCGGTTCAGGTGAATTCGTGGTATTTCCTCAGTGATTTCACAAACAATTCCGAATCGCTGAAGTTGTACATGGCGTGTTGTTTCGGATTGACGTTGTTTATCGCAACGCAGAGCTCTGCGTTGCGTGCGGTCCTCAGCTGATGTAAGCAAAAATCGACGGCGCGACGGCTCGTCTTACCCCATTTAACGACCACGAGCGTTCGTTCTGCTAAGGCCGTCAGATGCATCGTATCAGCCGAGGCGAGCACAGGTGCGCTGTCGAAGATCACGACTTGGCCCAGCGAGGCGGCCATCGAGACGATGTCGGCCGCATCCGTCATGCGGGCGCGCCGATGGAGAGTGGCATTGCCGGCCGGAATGAAATCGATGCCGCTCGGATGGTGATCGATGATGTCCCGGATTCCAGCCTGTCCACACAGGAATTCGTTCAACCCCTGCTGTAGCTCTGACCTGAAAAACGAGTCGAGATTTCCGTGTCTGAGGTCGCCATCAACAAGCAGCACCGGAATTCCGTTTGCGGCGAGATCGATTGCCAGTGATCTGGCGACAAGCGACTTGCCCTCTCCGCTGTGAGCCGACGTCACGACAATACTGTTAGGCAGCTTTCCACCGTTGGACTGTTTGAGCGAAGTTATGACCGAGCGAATTGCTTCGTCAAACATTCCATCTTGAATGTACCCAAAGAGCATAGATGGATCCCCCCGGTCCTTCCGTTTCAGGCGCGGGATGAATCCGGCTGGCGCTATACGAGGCATTCCGGCAATCTGATCGAAGCTGCGGACCGAGTTATCCAGCATCTCGACCACGAAAGCGGCTGTTACCGCGATCGATATCGAAGCCAGGAGGGCGCCGACCAGATAGAAAAGTCGTCCGCGCCCCTGCGGTGCCAGCGGCACTGCTGCCGGTGACAAAACTTCCAGTTCCGCTCCCGGCAGCATGGCTTGCGCAGCCAGGCCACGGCGCTGCTCCTCGAGCTTATCAAGCGCGGTCTGCTCCTTGTCAGCCATGCGTTGGAGTCGCGCCAGCTCCGTTTGCGCCAGGGCAGAGCGAGCGCGCTTCTCATGAGCAACCGCCAAGGCCGACCGGACCGCGTCATCCTCATGATCGAGCGCCGCAAGCTTGGAGCGGATGGATTGAAGATATCGATCGACCGCAAGGCTGAGATCGGTGCGGGATTTGAGAATTTTCGCCCGCATATCGACAACGGCTTCGGCGGTGTTGCCATATATCTCGAGAAGGCGCTCGAGATCTTGCTCTTGCGTACGAAGCTCCCGTTGCGCCGTGCCAATGCTGTCGGGAATAACGATATTCTGCAGGGCAAGCGAGAGGTCGTCAGCCGCTTCCAGTGCGGATATCGTTGCTCTCGCTTCAGTACGGCTTTGTTCGATTTTTGTTTGCCGCTCGCCCAGCTCCATTATTGACTTGATCTGTTCAACCTGATCGTCGTCATTTGAGACGACGTCCATCGTTTTCTGATACGCGTCGGCGGCATCGCGTGCTGCCGCAGCGCGGTCCTTCTGTTCGGCGATGCGCTGCAGAACCCATTCTTCTGCCGCGTCCAGGCGCCCCCGCAGACCGTCCTTTCGCTCTTCGAGATAGATGCTGATGAGCCGGTTCGGGACTGAGGCTGCCAGTTGGGGATCGCTCGCATCGAAGCCGATCTGAATAACGTCGCTCTGGCCATCACGCCATACGCGCAATGCCTTGTAGTACTTCGGGATGATTGGCTCGATGCTGTTTCGTACCGGCGAGAATGGTTTTTCTCTGTCGACCAGACCGCGCAACATTGCTCGGATCCTGTCGATAGGCGAGCTCTCTTGCAGCGCCGGATTGAATTCCGGCCACTGATCGAGCCGCAGGTCGCGGATTACCCGCTCTGCAATGCTTCTGGAAAGAAGCCGTTCGGTCTCCGATGCGGCGTCCAGCGGATCGTTGCGGCCGGAATCCTCCGGGCCGAGTTTCGTCGCCAGAGGCGTGTGGATTATCAGCCGGGACTCGGCATGAAAACTCGGCTTCAATCCCGAAACCATGATCGCGGCGATCGCCATAAACAGCGTGATGATAGCCGCGATCATCGCCATCCTTCGCCGGATAAGACGCAGGCCCGATGTGAGGTCAAAGTCGTCCGACCTCGTTTCTACCTGAAACCGGGGATCGTAGCGCATCGACGAGAGCGAGGTGTTGCGGTCTGGCGGGATAGTTGAAATGGTCATCGTTCACCAACCGACGTTTGAGGTTGCGCGGAGACGGCGTCGTAGAGTTTTTCCAGCGATCGCATATAGGCCTTCATACTGAACTGATCGAGATAATGAGCTCGGGCCTTTGCCGAGAGTCGGTTGCGGATTTCCGGATCGCTGACGAGTTTCGCCAGCGCCGCAGCCAGGGCATCCTTGTCTCCGACAGGCACGAAGACGCCCGTTTCACCGTCGGAGATGACCTCGCCGTGCGCGCCGACGCGCGTGGTAATGACCGCAAGCCCGTGGGCGAGTCCTTCGACCACAGCCATTGCCAAACCCTCGGCATGCGAAGGTAGGACCAGGATATCTGCCCGTGCACACAAGGCTTGCGCCTCGTCGGCGCCGAGCCAGCCCGGCATTTTCACCAGATCTGAAAGGCCCAGGGCTGCGGCTTGGCGTCGGTAGTCTTCCACGGGTCCGTCGCCTGCCAGCACGGCTCGCCACTGGAGCGCCTTCATAGTCGGATGACTTAAGGCGAGCAGAAGCTCCCCAACGCCTTTGCGTTCGCTCAGTCGGCCGAGAAAGACGATCAACGGCATCTTGCCGACGTGAACACTGCGCGCCCCGGGGTCGGGAACACAATTGCGGATGACGACCACGCGGCGCTCGTCCACGCCCAGAAGCGTCGTTAGCGTCATACGGTCGCGCTGCCCCAGCGCTACGACCTGGTCGGCATGTTGGAACATCCGGCGTATGAGCATTTGTTGCCGTGGCGAGCGCGCGGCAAAGTCACTCGCATAGTCGTAATCGTGCAGGTGCAATATGTGAGAGCATCCGAGGAGGCGGGCAGCCTCGGTGAGGATCAGTTTTCTTGCGGTGCTGCCGCGACCGGCGATATGGATATGGTGAATGCGCGCCGGAGCAATTATCCGATCCTTGGCCATCATCAAGATGGCGCCGAGCATGCGGATCGGCGACGTAACCAGGGACCAGCGCGGTCCTCTGGTGTCGGTGACGAGGTGCGTTTCGCCCGCCTCCTTCGCCGTGCTCGATATATAGCCGACCAGCCTGCCAATTCCGCCGCCGTTCTCGCATCCACCCGGGACATAGTGGCGCACGGTTGCTGCTGCATTCCGCACCGCTATCCGATTCCCCTCTGTGAGCGCCGTCATTCGCATGCTCCGACCACCTCGCGATAAACGGCCGCAGCCTGCGCCCCGACCTGTTCAGGCGAATTCGGACCTGTGGCCCAGGCGAGCGCGCTGGTCCCGAAGCTGCTTCTCAGTTCGCTGTTATCAGCCAGTGTCCGGATGGCGCTGGCGAGCTGTTCGACGTCCCCTGGCCGAACCACCATTCCCAGTCCGTTCGGCAGAACGGTGGCGCGCAATTCGCCGACATCGGTCACGATGACTGGTTTGCCAAATGCCGCGGCAAGGTTGAGTACACCGCTTTGCGAGGCTTCCGTGTAGGGAAGAACAACGATATCGGCATCCAGAAAAAGCTGGGCGACCTCCATGTCCTCGATAAAACGGTTGCGAATATCATAGCGGCCGGCTTCGCCCATAAGAGGCTGGAAGATCCAGGGATCATCGCCGCGGCCGGCGACCGTGATGCGCAGATTGGGGAGCTGGTCCTTCAGCAGCGCCTCGGCGCGGACCAGATGCTCCAACCCCTTGTAAGCAAAAATCCGCCCGAAAAGCAGGACGCGCAAGGTTCCATCTGCGCGGCGCCGCGCCATCTTGTGCTGCCGAGCGAGTTCTGCGTAGCGATGAATGGCCGGATGCGACAGGACATGGACGCACTCGGGCGATTTTGAATATCGCTCGAGAACCATTCGTTTCAGCCCCTCGCCATGGACGACGACATGACCCGATTGCCGCACGATCAATTGCGGAGCCCAGGCCGGCAGCGTTCGGGTGTCGGAATCGCCGGGATGCACGTCAACGTCATGGACAGTCGTCACGAGCGGGATCGGCCGCCAGAATGGCGCAGCAAAGTTCAGCCAGAGCGTTGAATTGCTTAGAAGGTGAATGACGTTCGGCCGCTCGTGCCGGATGAGACGCGTGAGTTGGTGCAGGAACCAGGGATTGGAGAGCGAGCGGTGCCGTGGCCAGTCCAAAAGGCGCAGATCGACAGCCGGATCGAAAGAGGAGACAAGGTTGGCGTAGCGCCGACGCGGGACTGCGAGCACGACCTGCAGGTGTTGCGCAACACCGCTGGCGAAGGAGATGGTGTAGTCTTCGAGTTCGGAAACCAGCATCAGCGCCTTCATCGTGCCGACTCCGACAAGCTACCGGCCTGACCGCGTCGAGGAAGGTCGCGGGCTGTCCGCAATGCCTCACGCATACGCCTCAGCAAGTTTGGTTCTCCGGCGAAAAAAAGTCCTTCGGCGGCAAGTCTGAACCGGGTGCGTGCATCTGCGCCCTCCAGTCTGGCTGAGGCCACCCGATACGGAAAGTGATCGGCCAGACGCAGCCTTCCGGCTAAGCCGTGCACGGAAAGAAACTGGTTCGTCGCGTCAACGACAGTCCGCCAATGGGCCAGCCGCTTTCGCAGCATGGCGGCGTCATCGACTGGCCGATACCAGTTATTGTTGTGAATCCGGTAGAATCCGAGTGAATCCGACAGGGCGACAACATCCCCCAGAAATGGGTAGATGCCCGTGAGCCAGGCATCGGCGGAAATGTGGAACTGCTCGGGAATATCTCCTGCCGCTTTCCAGGCGCTACGTCTTACTGCGATGGCTGATGTCAGTGGGAAGGGCCACCAGCCAGCCGATCTCGCAAGGCGCAGCGACAAATCTCCCGAACACAGGGTTCGAGGAATTGGCTTGAAGGCCATTGAGCCATCGGTCTGCGTTGGCTGAAGTCGGTGATAAACAAGCGATGCATGAGGATTCGACTGGAAAGCAGCGGCTGTTGCCGACAGCTTGCCCGGCGCCCACCAGTCATCGGCATCCAGAAAACAGAGGATGTCACCACTGCTTGCCTTCACAGCAGCATTAATGGCGGCGGCCTGCCCCTGGTTCTCCTGGAAGAGCACCTTCACCCGCTTTTCATAACCTTCGAGAACCGAGCGCGACTGATCGCTCGAGCCGTCATCGACGACGATGATCTCGGCATCAGACGCCCTTTGGCGCAAGGCGCTCTCGATCGCCCGAGGAAGAAAACAACCGTAGTTGTAGTTGTTGATGAGGACGCTGATCGTCGGCCGCTCCATGACACCCCCTCTCAAGCGCGTTGCTGCGCGACACATCGGTACGCCGGAGTTGCGAACGCTCGTTCGTTCGGCAACGCGAATTGATGGAAAGAGATGAGAGGCGGACAGGCATGATTCTGCGCGATTAGGCTTCCGCCCTGAGCTCGTAGGGTCACCACCGCAACGCGTGACGCTTCCGTTATAGTGCATACGAAACCAGGACCATGACGCAGAACCATAAGAATCCCAACCCTTCTAAGCGTCACTGCCAACAGCCAGCTGCGCCAGAATTATTGCCTCACTTCACCACCAACTGCGGCTCAGCGCGATCTTCGCGGTATGTTTTCATCGCCAAGCTACCGGCGATTGGTCACGGGTGACATCTGCTCTTATGGGCAATGCCGTTGGCCCAAGCACCAACTTTTGGGGGAGGGGGTGACCGTGAGCTTAACCCAACCAACGTCCTTGGACGGTGGGTATGCGCGTTAGGCTTAGCTCCGTCTTCGTTTGCGTCAGTTGACTGGGGATGTGGCGGGATGTTCGTTGGTAAGCAGCGCAGCTGTGAAAGGGGACCCATGTCTTTCCAAATTGCCGCGATCAACAGCCTCTCATCTGTCCAAGCAAATCGGGACCGATGATGAGAGCCGATACGCTTAGAGCCGCGAATGGGCCAACCGTCAGTTGGCGAGCGATAGAATGCTGGGGCGCGGGCTTCTGCCTTTTCCTTCAGACAGGCGCCCTTTTCCCGCTCATGCTGGCGGACGCCGACGGAGCCCTTAGCGATCACGCCCGGTCTATATTGCGTCTGCTTTGCCTACCCGTATACGGCTTTACATTGTTGATGCTGGTCAGGAATTTTCCGCAATTTCTAACGGCGCTCAAGCGAAATTGGTTTGTCCCCCTGATGGTCGCCATGCCGTTTGTGTCCGTCTTCTGGTCGGTAGGCCCATCAACGACATTCAGGCGCGCCATCGGCCTGCTCTTTACGGTGCTTCTGGCTTACGTGCTGGCGATACGCTTCACACCACGGCAGTTGCTTCTCCTGGCATTTGCCACCTTCGGAATATGCATCGTCCTCAGCCTGCTGGTCTTCGTGGCGTCGCCGGGGCTCGCTCGCATGCCGATGGACGGCGCCGTGCGTGGCATATTCATCCACAAGAACAGTCTCGGTTGGTATGCCGCCATGATGATACTGGTGTCGACGGCCGTTTTAATGGACGGTAACCGGGGTTTGCGGCGAACCGCTTTGCTTTTCTTGATCGCGGGTGGGGCCTGTCTCATGGGCTCCGGATCGATGACCGCGATCATTGCGACGGTATCTGCCTATTGCTTGATCGGGTTCTATTCCCTGTTGCGGCGGATCGGTGGCATCAGTCGCATCGTCCTCATCCTGTTTTTTGTTCAAATGTTCATCGGGCTCCTCCTTTTGCTTCACGAATTCCTGGTTCCATTCCTGGAGGCGCTTGGCAAGGATGCCACTTTAACGGGCCGAGTGCCCTTGTGGGAACTGGTCGATGGTCAGATTGCCGATCATCTGCTGCTCGGCTTCGGCTACCAGGCGTTTTGGACAGAGGCGAATCCCGAGGCCTGGATTATCTGGTCAAAGATCCAATGGATGGCTCCCCACGCCCATAACGGATTCCGCGATACGCTGCTGAACTTCGGAATAAGCGGAATGATTTTGTTCGCTCTGATGCTTCTACAGGCATTGCGCCAAGGGGCGGTCCTCCAATGCCGGGACCCGCGCTATTGCTGGCTCTGGCTGAATGTCTTCACAGTCGTCATTTTGGTGATGAACATGACCGAGACCATCTTCCTAATTCAGAATGACGCGATTTTCGTTCTGTTTATGTCGGGCATCATCATGTTCTCTCTATACGAGCCCGTTGTTTCAATGACCCCCGGCCAGCAAATGCGGACATCGGCGCGCAGCAAAACGGCGGAGATGCAGATTTGAGGCTGCGTTTCGCACCAATCTTGAGCATTCTCTTTACGACGCTCTTTCCGCAGCCGAGCAACCCGGCCTCAGTGACTTCGGACGCAGATGCGCCCGATAAGCTGCAGACGGCGCTCAGGGAAGCGACTTGCGCGGAAGCGTCGCCGGCTATCTTTTCCGACAGGTTGAAGGGGACTTCACTGAGCAAAGTACTGACGGGCACATCTGCGGCCCGGGCGGTATTCTATGTTTCTCCTAATGGCAAGGACAGTTGGAGTGGGCGTCTTCCCAAACCCAATCCTCAGCATACCGACGGTCCTTTTGTCAGCATCGAGAGAGCTCAGAATGCTGCGCGCGAGAAGGGCGGCCAAAACATGATCGCAATGGGCGGCGGGGACTATTATCTCTCTGAACCGATCGTCTTCGACGCGCGCGACGCGGGCCTTGTCATCGCGGCGAGGTGCAACGAAGCGCCGGTTCTGCACGGCGGTCCGCTTGTACGCAATTGGACGGCACAGGCCGATGGCCGCTGGACGGCATCACTGAAGCTGCCTGCAGGCAGGGAGGTGGGCGACCTTTTCGTCAAGGGGGCGCTGCAGACGCAGGCACGCTTTCCCAACGCCCCGCTCGATGGAGATCCGCGCAAAGGATGGCTTTTTGCGGCCAAGTGTACTGAGGATGATGACATATGGCATGGCAACACGCGTTTTTGCTTCCATGCCGGCGATCTTGCGATCTCGAAAAATACAGCGGGGCTTGTCGCCCATATTGTCGGTGGTTTTCGCCCCGGCAGCCAATGGGGCAGTGACACCCTCCCAGTGGTCTCAATCGACACCGCGAACCGGGCCATCAACACAAGAGGCACTGCCTATTTCTTCACCGCGGAAGGCAGCCGCTATTTCCTGGCCGGGGCGGCGGCCCTGCTCGATGCTCCCGGCGAGTGGTGGTATGACCGCGCCAAGGAGCAACTTGTCTACCTCCCGACCGATGGATTGCCAATCAGCTCTACGGCTGTCGCCGGCATCCTGCCGACATTCTTCAGGCTGGATGGAGCCGATGGAATGGTTGTATCCGGGCTCCAGTTCCGGGATGGGGATCCGCGCGGCAGCGGCAAGTTCGGTACCGACACCAGGAGCTTCGGCGCCATACGGCTCGACCGGGCGGACGGCGTCCGGCTGCTCGGCAATTCCATCGACAATGTCGGCGTCGGCATCCATGTTTCCGAGAGCAAAGATGTCCTGATTGCCGGCAACGTGATTGCGGATGTGGCCGGCAACGGGATTTATGTCGGCACGACCTACGGCACCTTCCTCAAATCCCACGGTGCGACAATCCTGTCGAACCACATCCATGACATCGGCAGGGTCTATTTCGAAACGGCCGGGATCTGGTTCCAGGCTGCCGACAATGTCAGGATCGCTGATAATCTCATCGAAAACGCAGCCCAGTTCGGTATCGCCGGTGGCTCGCTGTGGGGAGATCAGGACGCAGTTCATGACGCGGTCATCGAGCACAACGTGGTCCGAAACGCCAATCAGCAAACGGCAGATGGCGGTGCCATCAAGATGATGGGTGAGCAGACGGACCCTTTGAACAGCAGCATTCGCTACAATCTCGTCACCGGAACAGGTCAGCTTATGAACAGGGTCGATGGGACATTCTGGCCTCCTGGATATGAAAATACCAGTGAATGGCCTTCTCCCATCAGTTGGGCGATCTATACCGACGGCAAGGCGAGTGGAGTGCGCATCGAAGGAAATACGCTTTCGGATAACATATCGGCGATCGGCATAAACGGCGGCTGGAGCAACCTGGTGACGGGGAACATCATTACAGGCGGGTCTGGGGCTGCCTTTCGCGTCGATGACGGTACGGGCCGGGGGTGGCGTCCCCCTTGGGCAGGCCCCAATCGTATCGAGGACAATATCGTGTCGGTCGACAGCGGTAATGGGCTGGCGGCATACATCTACGTGCCTGACCACAAGCTCGGATCGGTGCAATTTGCGCGTAACCGCTACAGCGGCAATCTGAACGACAAGAGCTTCAGGATACATCCGGAGACCATGCCGTCGGGAGAGTTTGGCAGTCTAAGCGATCTTCAAAAGGCTGGGATCGACATAGGCAGCGTAGCGTCGCACCCCAAATAACAAGGCCGCAACGCGACGGAAATGACTGCTGCCGGCAGGAGTTATGGCGTCATGGCCTCAGCGAACCGGCCCAGAGCGAAAATTTGAACGGATCCTGCGTCAGGTTCGAATGCATACGCCGACGGAGCTATACGCATCAAGTTCCCGGGCCGGAAACCTGCTGGGGTGCGACCGGCTTGCCGATAATGGGCGGGCTGATGTTATTGGCAGCGAGCTGTTTCAGAGCCTCTGCACTCAGCATTCCCCGAACGCCGGGATGGCGATTGCAGCCTTCTTCGGCATAAGAACGGGTCCATGGATCGGACGGACCAAAGGTCATGAAAAGCGCCATGCGGTCACCGGTCCCGACCATCCGTCGGAGGGCTGAACGTGTCAGGGTGAAAGCCTTTTGCGAGTCGAGGCGAAGTCGCGGCCCGATCCGCTCAAAGAACTTGCGTAGGCTTCTGTCAACGAGTGTCGGCATTTGACCGGCATGTTCGATGCGCACGTCGAAGATGATGGCATCGCCTGCCCCTATACCCAAGCCCTTCTCCGGCATGCTCTCAACCAGGCCCTTGAGGTGAGATCTTGGTCGAACCTTCAATGTCGCCGGCGAGTTTTCGTCCTGATCCTGTAGATAGAATGCGATCTTGTAGACCCTGAAAGACTCGTCCGCGAAGATGGTTCCGTCGATGCAGCCAGGGTGGTGGGGAACGTCGTTATGCCATGACGATGTCGTGTTGATCATCATATCGCATTCGCCCGTGAGAATGACGTCAAGCGGTCGCGTGATTTCCTTGAGGCGACTGAGGATCACATCGGAAGTCAGAAACTTGGCGATTTCCTCTGCGACATACATGGCATGAAGCTGGAGTTTGCCGCCGTACTGGTAGCGACCTCCCGACTTCAGGTGCTGCTTGATAATCAGCCGTAAGCGCTCCACCTGATCGGGGGACAATAGTTCTCTGATGACGATATACCCATGAGAGCTCAGGTCTTTCTGTAGCTGGTTAGTTTTGCCGGGCAGCTCTGAAGGCTCGCCAGCCGGGCCTGTCATCTCGCCTGTTGGGTTAACCATCTCTCCCCCCGCTTTATTCGCGCGCAGGTCCGCCCAGGCTTGGCGCGAGAGTGACTATCTTCCGCGGCTTTGTGAAGGTCAAACCGCTCTTTCGGGATCGTACTCATCAAAAAGAGCAACGTGGCAAGCCGTGGGGGTACGCCGCCTTACTTCGAACATTGTAACTTATCTCGGCCGAAGGCGTAGGAATATGAAGTGTCTTCTACGTCCAATAGTTGGAACTGAAAGTATGGAGGCAATCGCTCTGCCGGCATATTCTGGTGACAGTTTAAATCGCGAAAGCGTAGGTCATGGGAAAGCAACCAGCAGACAGAGGCCAAACTTCAGTTCTTAAGCAAAAGGACTCCCTGGAATGGACTAATGTCCTTGGTGTTCGCATTTCGGCAGTTAATCTTAAAAGCGCGACCGGTTTTATTCAAAAAGGGATTGAAGACGGCAGGAGGGAATATGTGTGTGTTCGCGACGCACACGGTGTCGTCCGATGTCAAGATGACCCAGAGCTCCGGTCGATACATAACCGGGCGTTCCTCGTGACCCCCGACGGCATGCCGTTGGTATGGGCGTTGAAGCGTGCTGGCCATGTGGACAGCGACAGGGTCTACGGACCTGATCTGATGTTGTCTGTTTTCGAGGCCGGCACATCGAAGGGTATACGCCACTTCCTTTATGGCGCAACGCCCGAGACGCTGCAGCACTTGCAGGCGCGGCTTCTCGCGAAATTCCCGGAAGCTGAGATAGCCGGCTCCTATGCACCGCCTTTTCATAAACTGTCGCCGCAAGAGGAAGCCGATATTGCGGACCGGCTCAATCGATCCGGCGCCGATATCATCTGGGTGGGGCTGAGCAGTCCCAAGCAGGAACTCTGGATGGCGCGCATGCGTGACCGTCTGGATGCATCGATGCTTATCGGCGTCGGAGCTGCATTCGATTTCCACGCCGGCCTCAAGCGGCAAGCTCCAAGGTTCATTCAAAGAAGCGGCTTCGAATGGGCCTTTCGTCTTTTATGCGAGCCGCGACGGCTGTGGCGGCGCTATGCGCTCGTCGTGCCGACCTTCATCTCACTGACAGCATTCCAGAGACTGGGGCTTCGGAAGTTTCCGATCGAAGACCAGGTTTTCGGATCGAGTGCGCCAAAAGCAACAGCCGTAAAGGTGTGAAGCGATCATGTCCCTATTTGCGCCGTCAGCAATCACGTCCGACCTGCGGAAGGCGAACCCTTTCGTGGCAAACCCCACGCCGACCGACGAATTCAATAAGCGGGCAGGGCTGAAGATACCGGTTCCATTCAGGCGCAGGTTGCCTCGGCTTGCTACGTCGTCATTTCTGATTGCCGGCGACATCGCAAGCTATCTGATAGCCTATCTTCTTCTGCTGCCGTTTCTTCCGCACGGTTCGGAGAATATGGTGCCGGAGCGCGCTTTCGCCCTCGCAGCGCTGGCAGCGATCGTTCTTTATGCATCGAACGCGCTCTATCCCGGATATCGTCTCCACGACCACGAACATCTGCGCCGCCGCACGATAGCGTCCTTCAAGGTGGGGGTCATTGCAGCGTTTGGGGCGATTCTTCTGCCGGAAGGGCTAGGAGTGCTGCTTCCGATCATCGGCTTCCTGGGTCTCGGACTGGTTGTTCAACCTCTTATGCGTGGGGCCGCACGAGGACTGTCCTGGAGGATCGGTATCTGGGGTGAGCGGGCAGTGATCGTCGGTGCCCGCAATCGCATCCCCGCGCTCATGGCGTATTTCTCAGAGCATTGGCACTACGGCATTCGGCCGGAATCCTTTTCTCCCGATACTTCGGAAGCATTAGCCGACAATGGACCGTCGATTGCCTTGATCGCTGATGATACGGGCTCATTTATCGCCGAGTTGGCAACGATGCGTCGGCAGTTCGCCGAAGTCATCCTCCTCTCCGACACGCCGAACCTCAAGATAACCGGATTGCGACCCGCGGACGTCGGCGGAGAGATCGGTGTTCGTTTGGCCGTCGGCGGGAGATCGGCAAGCTCGAACCTGGTTCGTCGAGTCCTCGATCTCGTGATCGCTATCCCTGCGACGCTGGTGCTGATGCCCTGCATTCTGGTTGCCGCCGCCGCGATCTATGCCATCGATCCGGGCCCCGTCTTCTTCAGACACGCCAGGGAAGGCTTGTCTGGCAAACCGGTGCGCGTCCTGAAACTGAGAACGATGTACAGAGATGCGGAGCAGCGGCTCGAAACATTGTTCCGGGACAATCCGGACATACAGGCCGAGTGGTCGAACCACTTCAAGCTTCGGCAGGATCCGCGCATCCTGCCGGTGATCGGGCATGTCCTTCGCTCATCGAGTTTCGACGAACTCCCGCAGTTGGTGAACATCATTGCAGGAGAGATGTCCTTCGTGGGACCGCGCCCCTTCCCGGAATATCACCTTTCGGCGATGGATAGCGAGTTTCGTGCCAAGCGGCGCTCGGTAACGCCGGGGCTGACTGGGCTTTGGCAGATATCCGAACGAAGCAATGCGGATATCGAACTGCAGCAGCAACTCGACGAGTTCTACATCGACAATCGATCCTTGTGGTTCGACTGGCACATCCTTCTCAGCACAATTCCTGCGGTCCTGAAAGGCAAGGGAGCCTGCTGACATGTTCTCCATCCCTGTGGGCAAACATTAACAACGGAGCAAATCAATGCACGGACAGAAGCGAATTATGGTTACCGGCGGCACCGGATTCCTGGGATCATTCCTGTGCGAAAGGCTTTTGCGAGAGGGCAATGACGTCCTCTGCGTGGACAATTTCTATACCGGCTCGCGCGATAACGTGCTGCATCTTCTTGACGATCCTCGTTTTGAGATACTCCGCCACGACATCACATTCCCGCTTTATGTGGAGGTCGATGAGATCTACAACCTTGCCTGCCCGGCATCTCCGGTCCACTACCAGCACGATCCGGTGCAGACCGTGAAGACCAATGTGCATGGAGCAATCAATATGCTCGGCCTGGCCAAGCGCACCAAGGCAAAGATCTTCCAGGCATCGACAAGCGAGGTCTATGGCGATCCGGCGGTTCACCCGCAGCCCGAGGAGTATCGCGGAAGCGTCAGTCCCATAGGCCCGCGGGCATGCTACGACGAAGGCAAGCGGTGCGCCGAGACGCTGTTCTTCGACTATCACCGTCAATATGGCGTGGAAATCCGGGTGGCACGGATCTTCAATACCTACGGGCCACGAATGCAGACCAATGACGGCCGCGTCGTCTCCAATTTCATCGTTCAGGCGCTTCAAAACGAACCGATCACCATCTTCGGCAACGGCACGCAAACGCGCTCCTTCTGCTATGTCGACGATCTGATCGAGGGCTTCATCCGCCTGATGGGTACGCCGGCCGGCGTAACCGGTCCGATCAATCTCGGTAACCCGGGAGAATTCCAGGTCCGAGAACTGGCCGAAATGGTCATCGACATGACCGGATCGAAATCAAGCATCGTCTTCAAACCCCTGCCGATCGACGATCCGACCCAGCGCAAGCCCGATATCAGCCGGGCAAAGCAGGAACTGGGCTGGCAGCCGACGGTGAGCCTGCGCCAGGGGCTCGAGAGAACGATCGCCTATTTCGAGTGGAAGCTTTCCGGCGAGGCCAGAAGCATGCCCGGCGTCAGATTTCCACAGATGGCCTACACCAATCCGCCTGCTCCGGCCGTCGGCGTTCCCGTTCCGCACGCTGCGCCCTTGGGAACGTGATCGGCAACGTCAAAGCGCAAATCATGGCTCGGTTTGGGTTTGCTGAACCGAGCCCATATCGCGGTTTGTAAAAAGGGGCGGCGATCGTCGGATGTGCAAATCGCCGCAAAAAAACACCGAGGACATGGGCAATGCGCGTTGCTGTTATTACACCATATTACAAGGAGCCTAACGAACTCCTTGAGCAGTGCCGGGCGAGCGTTGTCGACCAAACCGTTGCATGCGACCATGTCTTTGTTGCCGACGGTTTTCCGAACAGTTCCGTCGGTCGCTGGGGCGCAAAACATTTCATCCTGCCCAATGCTCACGGCGATGCGGGCAACATGGCTCGCGTGATCGGCAGCCTCAGCGCCTTCGCTCAGGGTTATGACGCGGTGGCGTTTCTCGATGCGGACAACTGGTACAGATTCGACCACATCCAGCGTCTGCTTGAACTTCACCACCGTACCGGTGCTACGGTTTGCTCATCGAGACGTTCGATGCATCGCGCAGACGGCACCTACATGTTCGACGACTCAAAAAGCGACGGCCGCACGCACGTGGATACGAACTGCTTGTTTCTCACGCGGCCGTGCCTGCCGATCATCGCGCGTTGGGCTCACATGCCGAGGGAACTCTATCCAGTAGGAGATTCTGTCTATTGGAGCTCGATACGGAGCTCTGGGCTGTCGCGCGCTCATGAGCCGATCTCGACGGTCTGTTACCGCACGACTTGGGAAGCCGACTACAAGCGGATGGGTGAACCTGCCCCCGCGGGCAGCAAGACCCTCGCATTCACTGATCAGCCCTACTACTGGCTCAAGTCCCTTCCGGTTCGAGACCGCTGGCGCATCTGGCAGGATTTCGGCTTTCCGCTCAGGCGACGCACGGTAGCAAAGCTGATCGGTCAATATGCGCTGTCAAGACTTTCCCCGTACTCCTATCTCGGAGCCAAAATATGAGTGCTGAGGCGGAAACATCTCTCAACGCACCTGCGAGCGGGAAACAAACGCCACTGAACAACAAGACGATGCCGCCAGCGGAAGATCTGTCGAACCAAGCGTGGCGCTGTGCCAGCGGAGGAATAAGTTTGCAACGTGTTGATGTCGTCATTCCCTGCTATAACTACGCTCATTTCCTGCAGGAGTCTGTTGAGAGTGTCCTTTCACAAGCAGGCGTCGATGTGCGCGTGCTTATTCTGGATGACTGCTCGCCGGACAATACACCGGAAGTCGGAAAGGCGCTGGCGTCCCGGGATGACCGGGTCACTTATCGGCGGCACACGACAAACATGGGCCACATCGCCACCTACAATGAGGGAATCGATTGGGCAGGCGGTGACTTATTCCTGCTTCTTTCTGCGGATGATTATCTTTTGCCGGGCTCGCTGGGCCGCGCGGCGGAACTGATGCGCACCTATCCAAATGTGGGGATGGCGTTCGGGAACGCGCTCATAGCTGAGCCGGACGGTAATACGAGCCGCGCTGATCCTCTCGGCGATAACGTGCGTCCCATGCAGGTCTTGTCCGGTCCGCAATTCATGCGGTTGAGCGGGGCAAGCAATCTCGTTCCAACGCCGACGGCTGTCGTGAGGACGGCGCTGCAAAAGCAGGTTGGCGGCTATCGTAAGGAGCTGCCGCATGCCGGCGATATGGAAATGTGGCTGCGGCTCGCATCACATGCCGATGTAGGCTTCATCAAAGAGGATCAAGCAGTATATCGCCGACATGCTTCGAATATGTCGCTGCAATACTACGGCGAAAACATTCTTTCCGACCTTCTGCAAAGAAAAAAGGCTTTTGATGCGCTGTTTAGCCAAGCGACAGATAGCCTCAAAGAGGATCAGACGCTGAGACGCTTTCTTGCCAGGGAGCTCGGAAATAAGGCGCTTCAACAGGCTGGCATCGCCTTCAACAACTTCGACCTCGCAACGGCCGCTGCCATTCAGCGTTTTGCACTGGAGGTCTCTCCTGAGCTGCGAAATTCGGTGCCCTGCTTCAAATTGGCCTGCAAGCAAATGATCGGGCCAAAGTATTGGTACGCCTTGAAGTCCATCGCGCGACGAGTTGCAGGATGCATGCGCAGGAACCGGGTTAGTTCATCTGCAAGTACGGGAACAACGGTCGGCAGCTGAGCGCTCGATCGCTCTTCACGCCATACGAGACAGACCTGCCCGGTATCAAAAAAACCGGTGACGCATTTCGCGCCACCGGGGTGATTTGAGCACAAATGTGCTGCAAAATACGAAAAGATTGACCCCAAGAATTGTATCAGCGCATCGCTGTATCTCACGCCGGAACACCACTTTGGAACAAGTCGTTGAGTTTGAAAACAACTTCCGTCCTGTTGGTCGCTTTGACCTTTTTCATGATGTTGCGAACATGCACCTTGACGGTGCTCTCTCGGAGATTGAGCTCGTAGGCGATGATCTTGTTCGCCTTTCCGCGTCGGAGCGCCTCCACCACTTCTGCCTGACGATCGGTGAAGATGCCGGAGAGCGGGCGGGCCGTCGAGTTGCTCGAGTCCAGCAGGTGACGCATGGCGAACAGGGCGCTTGCAGGCACAAATATTCCTCCTGCCACCGACAGCGCGATCAGCTCCATGCAGACGCTGACGCTGACTGAGGCGGGTATGAAGCCTTTGGCACCGTACTCAAGAGCCCTGACGATTTGGCCAAAATCGTCGCTATCAGCCAATACGATAAGGGGTGTAGAGGCGAATTCCGACGAAAGCTTCCGGATTTGTTCCGAAACGGCCGGTTCATCGACCTTCTTGCCGCCGACGTTCAAGAGGATTGCCGCAAGCGGAGCGTATTCGTCGCGCTTCTGCTTCCACTCCTCAATCGATCCAAACGCCAGAATCTGCAAATCCGCCTTTTGGGCAGCCATGCATTGCGCCAGGCATTGACGATCAAGTTCGCGATTATCGAGAATGACAAGCGAATGCGTCTGTCCTGCCGACAGGGCAAGTGTGTGCGCGTTATTAAGGGGAAGAGCTACGTTTTCCTGCCTGAGGTCCAAATTCGGTATAAGTGCTGAATTCACAGCTTCACCCTCCCTCTAACACGTTACGCTTCACTACGACCCGAGTACCGACCCCTCTCAATACGGGGGTTTAGGAAACTCTAAAGTAGGAATCGAATACCACAATTCGCGGAACGTTACAGTAGCTAATATAGGCTAAGTACAGCACAACTTCCTTAAATCGCTTGAAATTTGAAGGTAATCATGAGTATAGACTTAGGTCTTACTGGATTCATCGCACAGATAGTCTCTGTTTTTACATATCAGTTTTATGGCAAGCCACTAAATGCATGGAAACAATCGCTGTCTCCGGCGTAGGCCGCATTGCGTACGGGAGGTGACTCCTGCCACCAGTGCTGGTCGATAGCATGAGCCGGGGCGTAAGTCGTCATAAGTAGATACGCCTTTAGGTGAGTAAGCTTAACCGTTTTGTTTCTTTACTCGAGTGACGAAAACAATTCTCTTTGAGGTGTAGAGAAATATTTGTCCTGTTGGTTTGAAACCTTGGACGCAATCGCCCGATTGTTTGTTTCAACTGAAAATCGGGCCCTGTTAGGAGTAGTAGGGGTTTTCAGGGATGATTGCATCAAATGTCAAGCTGGGCGACGGCAGCGTCATCCACCATCGAGATCTCGTAAATCTGTATGGCTGCACGATCGGCGCAGGAACGCGCATCGGCACCTTTGTCGAAATTCAGAAGAATGTCGTGGTCGGGAGAGACTGCAAAATTTCCAGCCATTCCTTCCTCTGTGAGGGCGTGACGCTGGAAGACGGCGTGTTCATCGGCCACGGGGTCATGTTTACGAACGACACCTACCCGCGCGCCATTAATCCGGACGGCAGCCTGCAGACGGAGGCCGACTGGATCCTCATCCCGACACTTGTCAAGCGCCACGCGTCGATCGGCAGCAACGCCACCATTCTGCCCGGCGTGACCATCGGAGAGGCTGCGCAGGTCGGCGCCGGGGCGGTTGTAACGAAGGACGTGCCTGACGGCGCCATCGTCGCGGGCGTTCCGGCTCGGGTGATCGGCCGCGTCAATGACGGACCGGTAGACATGTTTGCGTTGGGAGAAATGGAATGATCGGTATCGCTGTTGTCGGATATGGGTATTGGGGTCCGAATCTGGTTCGTAACATCTCGGAAGCGGCCGGCGCCCACCTTGTTTCAGTCTGTGATCTCAATGTCGAACGGTTGGGCGCTGTCAAAAGCCGGTACCCCGCAATAACGGTCACCGACAATTTCGAGGAAGTCTTGCGCGATCCGAGAGTCGACGCGATTGCTATCGCGACGCCGGTCTCGACACATTTCAAGCTTGCAATGCAGGCGATGATGGCCGGAAAGCATGTCTTTGTCGAAAAGCCGATGGCAGCGACGGCGGAAGAAGCCTCGCGAATGGTCGACGAAGCTGCGCGCCGGCGCCTCGTGCTGGCCGTGGATCATACCTTCGTCCACACCGGCGCCGTCCGGAAAATGCGCGAACTGGTCGAAAGCGGCCTTGGCGACATGTATTATTATGACTCGGTTCGGGTCAATCTCGGGCTCTTTCAGCATGATGTCAGCGTCATCTGGGACCTCGCCGTGCACGATCTTTCCATCCTGGACCACGTCCTGCAGGAAAAACCGGTGGCTGTTTCTGCGACGGGCATGAGCCACGTGCTCGGCGAGCCGGAGAACATCGCTTATCTGACGCTCTTTTTCGAGAGCAAGCTCATCGCGCACATCCACGTCAATTGGCTTGCGCCGGTCAAGGTGCGCCGCACGCTGATCGGCGGCAGCAACAAGATGATCGTCTATGACGATCTCGAGCCCAGCGAAAAGATCAAGGTCTATGACAAGGGCATCACCATGTGCCCAAATTCCGATGCGTATGGCGAGAAGGTGCATCAGATGCTGGTCGGCTACCGCAGCGGCGATATGTGGGCGCCCAAGCTCGATATGACCGAGGCATTGAAGCGCGAACTGGATCACTTCGTCGAGTGCATCGAGCAGAATTCCCGGCCCATTACGGACGGGCATGCCGGGTTGCGTGTCGTTCGAGTCCTTGAAGCCGCAAGCAGGTCGCTCGCACAGCGCGGTCGTATCGTCGAGCTCGAAGAGGCGAGGCGCATCGCATGATCCCCTTTCTGGACCTCAAAGCACAATATCAATCGATCAAGAGCGAAATCGACGCCGCCGTGCTCGGCGTGCTCGCCTCTGGGCAATACATACTGGGCGAGGAAGTCATCCGCCTCGAGCAGGAATTCGCGGATTATTGCAACGTCAAACACGCGATCGCCGTCAACACCGGGACGAGTGCCCTGCATCTGTCTTTGCTTGCGGCGGGCATTGGTCCCGGCGATGAAGTCATCACAGTGCCACTCACCTTTGTCGCGACTGTGTCGGCGATCTGCTATACGGGCGCAACACCCGTATTCGTCGATGTCGAGCCGGTGACGCTGACCATGGATCCGGCTCAGCTCGAGGCGAAGATCACCTCCCGGACCAAGGCCATCATCCCCGTCCATCTCTATGGTCAGATGGCGGATATGGATGGCATTATGGCAGTCGCCGATCGCTACCAGATCCCGGTCATCGAGGACGCTTGCCAGGCACATGGCGCCCGGTATAAGGGCGCGCGCGCCGGCAGCATCGGCGCATCTGGCTGCTTCAGCTTCTATCCGGGCAAGAACCTCGGCGCCTGCGGCGAGGGCGGGATCGCCGTCACGAACAGCGATGAGCAGGCCAAGACAATGCGCATGCTGCGAGATTGGGGTCAGGAGCAGCGCTATCACCATCTGCTGAAGGGCTTCAACTATCGCATGGACGCCATCCAGGGAGCCATTCTGCGTGTCAAGCTCCGGCATCTCGAAGCCTGGACCGAAGCCCGTCGTTCGCATGGTCGCCGCTATTCCTCGCTGCTTGCAGGATCGCCGCATTTGCGAACGCCTGTCGAAGTGCCGGAGCGGCGGCATGTCTACCATGTCTACGCCATCAGAAGCCATGATCGGGACGGCCTGCAACGTGTGCTCACAGCAGAGGGCATTCCATCCGGCCTGCACTATCCTATTCCCGTTCATTTGCAGAAGGCCCATGCCGACCTCGGTTACCAAGCAGGCGACTTCCCGGTCTCGGAAGCTGCCGCACGCGAGGTTCTCTCCTTACCGATCTATCCTGAAATGCCCGTACAGCACGTCGATCAGGTCGCGGCTGCGCTGGAGTATGCCTATGTCAGCTAGTCCACGCGAGGCTCGCGTCGTGCAGGCCGTCCACGGCCGCAGCCAGAAGCCGGCAGATCCAGCCTATCAGGCGGGGCTCGTCGAAGAGCTCAGGCAATCATATGGGCGCGCCGGCCTGATCGAACTCTACGGCCGCTTCTCGACAGGCGACGGCATCGTCGATGCGCTGATGCGCAAAGCCATCTGGCAGGCTATCACGCGGAGCTGCGGCGAAGGTCTGCAGGTCGCAAGCGGCGCTGGTTTCAAACATCCGGAAACGTTCGAAATCGGCAATGGCGTGTTCATCGGTGCTCAGGCCTACATCCAGGGACGCTACGATGGCACTTGCGTCATCGGCGACAATGTCTGGATCGGCCCGATGGCCTATTTCGACGCGCGCGACCTCGTGATCGAGGATTCTGTCGGGTGGGGGCCGGGCGCCAAGGTGCTTGGCTCGACCCACACCGCACTGCCGATAGACGTGCCGATCATCCGTACGGATCTTGAAATCAAGCCGGTACGCATCTGTGCAGAGGCCGATATCGGAACGAATGCGACCATTCTTCCCGGCGTGACCATCGGGAAGGGGGCGATCGTTGGAGCGGGAGCAGTCGTCGTTTCCGACGTCGAGCCGTTCTCGGTTGCCGCCGGTGTACCGGCGAAATTCATACGTTGGCGTTCGGAGAATGATCCGATGACGAACATGTCGCGTGAGGGAAGATCATGAGAAACAAACGAGTGCTCATCACCGGCGGTGCCGGTCTGATCGGTTCGCATATTGCCGATCTTGTTGCATTGGAAAAACCTCGCGAGATCATCGTCCTGGACAATTTCGTGCGTGGGCGCCGGGACAATCTCAGCACGGCAATATCAAGCGGCTCCGTCAACATCATCGAGGGCGATATCCGCGACAGGGCATTGCTGGCGAAAACCTTCGAAGGCGTCGACATCGTCTTTCACCAGGCGGCGATCCGCATCACCCAATGCGCGGAAGAACCGCGGCTCGCCTTCGATGTTCTGGCCGAGGGCACGTTCAACGTCCTCGAAGCTGCCGTGAAGGCCGGCGTGTCGAAGGTCGTTGCTGCTTCCTCCGCCTCCGTGCTGGGGCTTGCCGAAAGCTTCCCGACGACCGAGCAGCATCATCCCTACAATAACCGGACGATCTACGGCGCGGCCAAGACCTTCAACGAGGGTCTATTGCGCAGTTTCGCGGAAATGTACGGCCTGCGCTATGTGGCGCTGCGCTATTTCAACGTCTACGGGCCGAGAATGGACGTTTACGGCGCCTATACAGAAGTTCTGATCCGTTGGATGGAACGTCTGGCGGCCGGAATGCCGCCGCTCGTCTATGGAGACGGCAGCCAGACGATGGACTTCGTCGATGCACGCGATATCGCGCGGGCAAACATGCTGGCGGCAAAGAGCGACGTTACGGACGAGGTGTTCAACGTCGCGAGCGGCAGGGAAATAAGCCTGCTGGAACTCGCGCAGATGCTGAGCGATATCATGGGATCCTCACTCGAGCCGCAGCACAAAGAGGCGCGCGCCGTCAACGGCGTCACGCGTCGTCTTGCCGATATCAGCAAGGCCGAAAGGCTTCTGGGCTTCAAGGCGGAAATCTCGATGGAGCAGGGGCTTCGTGATCTTGTCGCGTGGTGGCAGTCGAAGACTGCTTCGGCAGGAGGCCAGGCTGCATGAGCCCGTTGTTATCGACGATTCCCGTCGCCAAACCCGTTCTCGGAGAGGAAGAGGCTGAAGCCACGCGCCGCGTCATCCTGTCGGGGTGGGTGACGCAAGGGCCGGAAGTCGCGGCATTTGAGAAGGAGTTCGCAGCCTTCGTCGGCACCGAGCACGCTTGTGCCGTTTCCAACTGCACGACCGCGCTTCATCTCGCCTTGATGGCGGTCGGCATCGGTACCGGCGATGAAGTCATCACGGTCAGCCATTCGTTCATCGCCACCGCGAACGCTGTTCGGTACTGCAATGCGGTGCCCGTCTTCGTCGACATCGAGCCGGATGGCTACAATATCGACCCCAGCTTGATCGAAACGGCAATCACGCCCCGCACCAAGGCAATCCTGTGCGTGCATCAGCTCGGCATGCCCTGCGATCTCCGTTCGATCGTGGAGATCGGCAAGCGCCATTCGATACCGGTTATCGAGGATGCTGCCTGTGCGACGGGAAGCGAAATCCTTTGGGACGGGCGTTGGGAAAAGATCGGCAAGCCGCATGGCGACATTGCCTGCTTCTCCTTCCATCCCCGAAAGGTCGTCACGACGGGTGACGGCGGCATGCTGACGACTGTGAATCCGGAATATGACCGAAAATTCCGGCTGTGGCGCCAGCATGGCATGAGCGTCACCGATGCCGTCCGCCACGGCTCGAAACAGGTGATTTTCGAAGACTATGATGAACTGGGCTACAACTATCGCATGACCGACCTCCAGGCCGCGGTCGGACGGGTGCAGCTCCGGCGGCTGCCGGAGCTGGTTGCAGAGCGAAGGCGGATTGCCGCTCAATATTGCGAGCACCTGTCGACGATCGGCGGCCTAAAGCTGCCGATGGAGCCTGATTGGGCCCGCAGCAACTGGCAGAGCTTCTGTGTGAGATTACCTGATGCCGTCGACCAACGGGCAGTCATGCAGGTACTGCTCGATCAAGGGATATCGACCAGGCGCGGCGTGATGAACATTCATCTGGAAGGAGCCTATTCCGGCCTAAGCGTCCATCGAGCCGCCACTGGCCTGGCGCGAAGCGTGTCAGCGCAGCAGCAAACGATAATCCTGCCGCTCTTCGCCCAGATGACGGACCTCGACATCGTCAGGGTTGTTGAGGCACTTCGCGCAGCCCTTGAGGAGGCGACCGTCGGAGCCGCCAACGTCCAACGTCCCATGGATATCGCTGTCGCCTGAACGCCATCTCCTGATACGGCAATTGCATAACAAACGATGCGCGGATCCGAGGATGCGCGCATTGTTCGTTAGAGCACCAGGAAAGTGCGATGCGGTTTTCCCAGGCAAACCGCGAAGCGCTGTTGCCGGGGATTGCGGTAAATACAAAAGGTTAGAGCGGCCCTGCGTTTCCGTGAAGAGCTGAATCGCTCTAGGCTGACTTCGTGATCCATCCGCGAATCATGGCCGGCACGGACTCCGGCGGAAGCAGGTCGACCAGCATGCGCAGTGAATACAACCCACAGACAAGGACGGCGACGAAGCCGATCACCGTCGCCGGCCACAGCGGCAAAATCGAGAACATCAGGAATACCAGCCCCGATGCGGGCAAGAAAAGCAACGCGTGTCGGCGATTGGCGGCGGACCAGCGAAAACCGGTCAATTTGCGGACGATCACATAGATCAGGATGCCGTGCCACACATAGAGGCCAAAAAATGCCATGCCGGCTCCTTGGGTACCGAGCAGCGATACCAGGAGCCAGGCAAGCCCAACATGCACGACTGCAGCCGCAACCTCAGTCCAGAAGAAAAGCGCCTGGGTGTTCTTCGCCACAACGATGAAACCCATCGGCCAGGAAATAATGCGCAGCATCATGCCGAGACAGATCCAGCGCAGAAGTTCGACTGCCCCGTGGAATTCTGCCGAATAGAACAGGCTCATCATGAGCGGCGCCAGCGTCAGCGTGCCGAGCAGGCCGGGGCCGGCGAGCAGCATGCTGGCTTCGGCCTGTTCGTTGACGAGCCGGTTGCATTCGACATCGTTGTCGATCATTGCAGTCAGGCGAGGATAGAAATCCGTCCCCATGGCCTGCAGGATGAAGCCGGCGTAGAGACCGCCGAGACCCCAGGCAGCTTGATACAATCCCGCCGCCATGACGCCGCCTTCCTTCAGCACGATGAGGCGGATGGCATAGGCCGCGCCGAAGGTCAGAAGCCCGCTTGCCATAAAGACGAACCCGAGCCGGAGCAGCGCCGACACCTGCCGGCCGAACTGGCGCGCCGACATCGGGTAGGGATTTGGAAAGATCCGCCGGCTGTACCACCACGTCGGAACGATTGAGGCAGCTGCAATGAGCACAAGCGACGGTGCGATCGCCTGCACCCCGAAGAGATAGATCAGAGGGATACTCACCGCTGTACCGAAGAGCCCGGCAAGCACGTTAATACGGGCAAGATCCGCAATTCCGCGCATACCCTGAATCAATGCGCCTTGTCCCGCAGACACCAGCCGGAAGAAAACGGCGAGCGACAGCAGCACAATGCCCCCGACGTGCTGGTAATCACCGAAGGTGAAACTTGAGACAGGATACGCCAATGCGGCAAGAAGGAGCGCCCCAAAGAGCGCCAGCACCACTGATATGCGTCTCAGTACGGTCGCCGATTGGGCAATCCTGGTTGTATCGCCAGTGCCGGCTGCCTCAGCGACCTGACGCACGCCACTGCCGCCGACGCCCAGGCCGGCGAGGGACTGCGCCATGTCCACGATCGAGCTGTAAAGGCCCATCAGCCCGATGCCTTCCGGCCCGAGCAGAACGGCCATGGCTTTGTTTCTGACGATGCTAAGTGCGACGTTGACGAGCGAAGAGCCGCCCATCAGCATCGTCGATTTGAGGATCTGGGTGTAGGTCTGGCTTGGTGGGATCATTCTGAAAGTCATCGAAAGCCCCAGCCCGTGATCATCGGCTTACCTGACTGACATTCGCCCCTGTCTGGACAGGCAGCGCAGCGGCGTCTTCGGATGACGCATCGGCGGTGCGTACCCGAGTCACCTTGACCACGTCGCCCGGTGCCAGCTCCGTCATTTCGGAAGCCTGGAATTGACTGACCTCACCCTTTTCCCGCCGGCTCACAATGAACGTCAGCGGCAGTTCTTCATTGTAATTCTTCACGCTGGCGCCGCTCGACAGTTCCTCGAGAAGCAGCTGTTGCGTGGTGTCACGCTTCAATTTGAGCTGATCGAGGTTGGCCTTTTCCGCCTGTAGCTCGGTAGCGAGCTCGTTGCGGCGAGTGTCGGAAAGTCCCTCGAGACTGCGCGTCGTCTCGTTGATTGCCTGGCGTCCCCGCATGATGGCAGTCACGAGATCGAGCCGATCGGAGCGATAGGTGGTGAGCAATCGTTCCAGATCCATCTGACGTGAGGAGATCGTCAGGCCCTTTTGGACCAACGTCTTCACGCTCGTCAGTTGTTCCTCCACTGACTGGATATTGTCATCCGAGCCTTTCAGTTTTTCTTGCAGCGTTTCGACTTCCGCAGTCAAGAGATTACGCAATTCGACGAGCGCTACCGACTGTCTGTCCAGCGCGCTTGCACGGGCCTGAAAAATGACCCGCTCCTCCTGGTAGATACTCTCGGCATATTGCCGATCGGCGGCGGGGGGCTGATCGAAGACTATCTCCTTCGCGTCGGCCATCTCCGCCTGCAGCCGCGCGAGCTTTGCCGAACTGCGCAGCAGCGAGTGGTCAATGTCCCGCAAATCGCCGGCAAGCCTGATCGCCTGCGATTGCTGCTGCGCCGCAGCCCGCAACGGGCCGCCGCTCATGGCGAGGGATTGCAAGACACTGAGGCCGGAGCGAAACTTGTATTCTCCCGGCGCCATCACGTCTCCCACCACGTAAATGGAGGAATAGTCCAGAACGTCGATGGTCACTGCAGGTGCCTGGGTCAGACCCATCTTCGCCTGAAGGCGCTTGGCAATCTCGATGGTAAGGCCCTCATTGTCGAGATTGGCGACGGCCAGCGACCCCAGGAAGGGCAGGGAGATTATACCTGAATCCGAAACAGTGTATTCCCCACTGATCCCATCCAACCGATCAAACTGACCCTTGGACGGTATCCATTGCACGACGCTCAGACGGATTTTCGTTTGTGGAGCGAAGAACGCGCTATCGGCGAGAGCCGGCGACACCGCTCCGGCAAGAAATGCGAGTGCACCGATGACAAACGTCATGCGAAAGAGCAGCTGGGGGATGCGGTGCGATGAATTCATATACATATCTCGTCTGCGAAACATCCTTGAACGGATGCCGATCCAATGCCTTCACGCTGTTCGACCGCCGGCCGGCAGGTCCGAAGCCGCATCGTTAGTGTGCCGTCTGGCGAAGGCTTGAGGAAGGTGAAGGTCGTTTGCTTTGCCTCATCACTATTGATGAGATGGGGTGGGTGCCTCAGTCTAAATCGAGCAGGAGCGTATATCTCAGAGAGGTATCGTCCTGAAAAGTCACGAGATCATGCACGCAGGAATAGGTGCGCTCGCCCTGAAGGACCGCGATCGCATAGGCGTGCCGGATCGAAGGTGCCCCGATGCAGACGGCCTTTGCATCGCTTGGTCGACCCGGTCCGTTGCTTCCTGCTTGGGCGTTTCCAGCGTCAGTGCCGCCAAGTGGCGATGGTGGACTAAGCCGCCGCCGCGGCTTGAGCCCCTGCACCGGACGCGGCGCAGCTTCACGGCCCGTCGCACCCGTCACTAGTTCATACAACACGGCTGTTGCCCAAAGGATGGCGCCCGTAGAGCGAAAGGCGTAGGATATACTCGCTTATTTTTCGACTATACTTCCCAGAGTCGTGTCAAACGATCCTCATAGATTTGATCCTGATAGATATAGCGAGAGGTACCCGCCATGTATCGCAACGCTCGCCGGTGGATTTCGCACTCACTTCTGGTGGATTCGTTGGTACCCCAATGGTTGACCGTCGGCGGAAAGGAAAGATCGCGCAAACCTGCCGAAAAGCATAAGGATAGTGCTCAACTTGCGGCATCTGTTCAAACCGTCGATGGACACAAGCAGGGCACCCTTGTCGACGGTCCCTATAAGGATGCGGCCCTCAACGAGCATGATGGCGGGCCGAGAGCGCAGGTGAACGACGACGCGGTCAACAGCCTCGAAGAGCGGCCGTTGCCTGACACTTTCGCAACGCCTGGCGAAAAGGGAATTCGAAGCGGCGATGTGGCCGCGCTGTCGGCGCTTATGCCGGATTTTGCACGTTTCCAGTGGCACGCGGATGGAGTTGCGTTCGGGGCCGCATCGTCCCTTCAGCGCACCGATACGGCAATGAGCTCCATGGGCGACGATCCTCTGGCTCCCTATCTGCCGCAAAGCCCCGCACCGACAGCTTCGGGGCATGGAGCTCCTAACGTGGCGGCCGGGCGTGCTCATTCGGGCAAGGTCGTCATTCTCGAATCGAGCCCGTCAGGGCAGGCGACTGCGCACGACGTCGGCGCGAATTCGCTGGCCTTCGGCATGCCCTTTGGCGTGTGCGGGTGCGGCTATTTTACCTCCCCCACGCGGATTCTCGATTGGGCTCATGGCGGCGCCCTGCTTCAACAGGACGGTCAATTGCCGGGGACCAGGCTGACCGAAGGGCCGGACTATGTGGCGACGATCAAGCCGGCCATCGGCGCCTCGGTCAGCGATCCGCTTCTCGATCGTGACGTGTCCCCACTCTCGGGCTGGACCGGCACTGCAATATGGTCGGACGCGGCGCTCACCAATGGAACCCTGCCAGGCGGGGGAGAGACGGGAACGGGAACAAAATCCAAGGATATCGGTATCCTGTCCGGCTCTGTGACGAAGCCACCTAAGCCTTCTACGCAGGGGTCTTCGACGACGCAGAGTCTGGCGGCTGCGGCGGCGGTCAGCAACGCGATCGTGCTGGAAAACCAGAAGCAGGGCAATCCGGAGAGCGAGTGGGGCATCGACGGTGCCGGCAGCTCCAACATCGAAGGGTTTGCGACCGATATCAGCGTTGATAATGGCAAGACGATCAGCTTCAAGATCAATACCAATTCCACCAACTACCGGATCGATATCTATCGGCTCGGCTATTATGGCGGCATGGGGGCGCGCAAGGTCGCGACGATGCAGCACACAGGATTGCAGACCCAACCTAGTCCGTTGCGCAATTCCACGACCGGCACGGTGGACGCCGGTAACTGGGCCGTCTCGGCGTCGTGGACCGTTCCGGATGATGCCGTTTCAGGCGTCTATATCGCCAAGCTCGTCCGTCAGGATGGCACCTCCGGCGAAAATCACATCCCGTTCATCGTGCGCGACGACGACAGCCACAGCGACGTCGTGTTCCAGACCGCGGATGAGACCTGGCAAGCTTACAATGGTTGGGGTGGCGCAAACCTCTATGGCGGCAACGGTCCGGCGACAGGGCAGGGTGCCGGTCGCGCCTATGCCGTTAGCTACAACAGGCCGATCGCGACGCGCGGCGGGGTCGGCACTTACGCCGGTCCCCAGGACTATCTGTTCGGTGCTGAATATGCGGGCATCTACTGGCTGGAACAGAACGGCTATGACGTCTCCTACCTGTCGGGTGTCGACGCCGACCGCTATGGCAGCCTGTTGCTCAATCACAAGACCTATGTCGATGCCGGGCATGACGAATACTGGTCCGGACAGCAGAGAACCAATGTGGAGGCCGCGCGCGATGCGGGCGTCAACCTGATGTTCTGGAGCGGCAACGAAGTCTATTGGCGCACCCGCTGGGGCAACGCCTATAGCGCCGACGGCACGCCCTACCGCACCCTGATCACCTACAAGGAGACATGGGCGGGCGGCGATATCGATCCTTCCGACCAATGGACAGGCACCTTCCGCGACCCACGCTTCAGCCCACCTGCCATCGGCGGCGGCAATCCGGAGAATTCGCTGACCGGCCAGCTGTTCAAGGTCGACGATGTCGGCAGCAACCTCGGTGCGATCACCGTTGGCTATGATGATGCCAACCTTCGCTTCTGGCGCAATACGAGCGTTGCCAATCTCCAGCCGGGGCAGACGGCAACGCTCACCAAAAACTATCTCGGTTACGAGTGGGACGAAGCGCCCGATAACGGCTTCGATCCGGCTGGCCTGGTGAAGCTGTCGTCGACGACGCTTCCGGTCAGCAGCTATTTGTTCGATTACGGAAACACGACCGGCAATGCGACGGCGACCCACAATCTGACGCTCTATCGCGCGCCCAGCGGCGCGCTGGTGTTCGGCGCCGGCACGGTCTACTGGACATGGGGTCTCAGCGACAATCACGACCTCACGGCGACCCGGACGGACTCGCGCGTACAGCAGGCGATGGTCAATTTGCTTGCTGACATGGGCATTCAGCCTGGAACGCTACAGTCCGGGCTCACCGCCGCGACCGCTTCGTTGGACCACACTGCGCCGACATCGGTCATCACGGTGCCCGCCACGGCGACCGTTGGATCCACCGTGACGATTACCGGCACCGCTGCCGATACCGGAGGCGGGGTCATCGCCGCGGTCGAGGTTTCGACCGACAACGGTGCGAGCTGGCATCCGGCGACGGGCGATGAGAACTGGACTTATACCTGGCAGCCGCAAACCGCGGGCACCTATAGCATCCGGTCTCGCGCAGTCGATGATAACGTCAACCTGGAAACGCCCTCGGCGGGACGAACGGTCACCGTCAGCGGGCCGAGTTACACCTCTCTCTTCGGTTCGGGGACGCCAGCGGTCGTCAACACCAACGATACCTCGGCGGTTGAACTCGGCTTCAAATTCCAGACGTCCGTGGCAGGTACGGTCACCGGCATTCGTTTTTATAAGGGCAGTCAGGATACCGGCACGCATACCGGTTCACTGTGGTCGAGTACCGGCACGCGGATTGCGACCCTCACCTTCACGAACGAGACTGCCAGCGGCTGGCAGACCGCCTATTTCACCAGTCCGGTATCGCTGACGGTCGGACAAACCTACACTGCATCTTACCATACCAATACCGGTCACTATTCGTCGACGACCGGCTACTTCACCTCAAATGTAACCAGCGGTCCGCTCACGGCGCCGGCCAGCGGCAACGGCGTTTATGCCTATGGCAGCAACAGCCTATTCCCCACGAGCACCTTCCAGTCGACGAACTATTGGGTCGATGTGATGTTTACGACGCCGAGCTCGAATACGACGCCGACGGCGGTTGCCGATACAGGGGATGCGACCGAGAAGGGTGGTGTGGCGAATGGTTCGGGCGGCGTGGTTGCGAGCGGCAACGTGCTGACCAACGACACCGATCCGGATACCGGTGACACCAAGACCGTTACGGCAGTCCGTTTCGGGACGACGTCAGGCACGCTCGGCTCGGCGCTGAACGGCACCTATGGCAGTCTCGTGCTCAATGCATCGGGTGCCTATAGCTATGCGGTCAACGAGAACAATGCGACCGTCCAGGCGCTGCGACAGTCGACCAACACGCTGAGCGATGTCTTCAGCTACACGATGCGCGACAGCGCTGGCGCCACGGCCACGGCGAACCTGACGATCACCATCCATGGCGCTAACGATGCGCCGGTGCTGGCCGTCCAGACGACGACCCAGAACGCCACCGTCGGCTCTGCCTTCTCCTTCACGCTGCCGACGACCACCTTCACCGATGTCGACAGCGGCGACACGCTGGCCTATGCGGCAACTTCCGCCGATGGCACGGCGCTGCCTTCCTGGCTGAGCTTCAACGCCTCGACACGCACCTTCTCCGGCACGCCGACGACGTCAGGCACTTACGGCGTCAAGGTGACGGCAACCGATCTCGGCAGCCTTGCTGCCAACGAGACCTTCAATATCGCCGTGTCGACGGCGCCGACGACCTACAGCCTGTTCTCTGCTTCCAGCACGCCGAGCCGGACCTTCAACGATGGTCAGCAGCTCGAACTTGGCGTCAAGTTCACGTCGAACGTTGCCGGAGATGTCACCGGCATCAGGTTCTATCGCAGCGCCAATGACAACGCCCAGAATGTCGTCGACCTTTGGACCACGACAGGCACGAAGCTTGCCACCGCCACCTTCACCACCACCACCGCGAGTGGCTGGCAGACGGTGAACTTCACAAAACCAGTCACCATCGCCGCCAATACCACCTATGTCGCCTCCTATCACACGACCGGCGCTTATGTGGCGACCAGCAATTTCTATACCAGCCCCGTCACCAGCGGGCCGCTGACGGCACCGGCCAGCGGCAATGGCGTCTATGCCTATGGCGGTTCCGCCACCGCAGGTCTTTTCCCGACCAACAGCTACAATTCAACCAATTACTACGCCGACGTCGTCTTCCGGCCGCAACTGGTCGCGTGATGCAAAGGATAAGATTAGGATCGGTTTCGAATGAGGCTGACACGACGCAAATGCGGATCGCAGAGAGGGACGCCGCCTCCGCTCCCATTCAAGCGACAGTGATGAACAAGGGCGAGCGGCTCCCGGTGACAGTGCTCGCCGGCTTTCTCGGCGCCGGCAAGACGACGCTTCTCAGCCACGTCCTGACCAATCGTCAGGGCCTCAGGGTCGCCGTCATCGTCAACGATATGAGTGACGTGAACATAGACGCCAGCCTCATTCGCGACGGCGGCTGCAACTTGTCGCATACGACGGAGGCATTGGTTGAGCTCAGCAATGGCTGCATATGCTGTACCCTGCGCGATGACCTCCTGACGGAAGTGCGGCGACTGGCCGAAGAGGGGCGATACGACTATCTGCTGATAGAGGGAACCGGTATTGCCGAGCCGCGCCCCATCGCTGCCACCTTTTCCTTCCGCGACGAGAACGGCGTTTCGCTCTCCGATTTTGCCAGACTTGACACGATGGTGACTGTTGTCGACGCCGCCAGCCTTCTGGCTGATTACAGCAGCGCCGATCTGCTTCGCGATCGCGGCATGCAGCGGGACGGCGAGGACCGGCGGACACTCATCGACCTTTTGGTGGACCAGATCGAGTTTGCCGACGTTGTCGTCATCAACAAGATCTCGGACGCGACCGAGGAGAGTCGCGCGGAAGTCCGCAAGACAGTGGCTGCGCTCAACCCGGATGCGCACCAGGTGGAGACGGACTTCGGCAAGGTTTCTCTTGCAAGCATTCTCAGTACGGGCCTCTTCGACGAAGCAAAGGCCGCCGCTCACCCGTTATGGCACAAGGAACTGTACAGCCCGGGTGCTCATGTTCCGGAGACGGAGGAATATGGGGTATCGAGCTTTGTCTATCGCACCAGGCGTCCCTTCGACCCGACGCGGTTTCGGGCGTTCCTGGACGAGCCCTGGCCGGGGGTCATCCGCGCCAAAGGTCATTTCTGGCTGGCCACGCGACCGCGTCACGTGGGTCTGATGTCGGCGGCCGGAGCGCAGCGGCGCTGTGAACCCATGGGGCTCTGGTGGGCGGCCGTTCCCCGGCAGGACTGGCCGAGCCACCACCAGTTTCGCCAGCAAATCGAGCGTCGATGGGACAGCGCTTGGGGCGATCGTCGGCAGGAACTCGTGTTCATTGGTGTTGACATGGACGAGACAGGCGTCCGCAGTGCGTTGGACGACTGCCTGGCCAGCTCGGATCCTCGGGACTGGTCGGCCCTCGAAGATCCCTTTCCGACCTGGTAGCACGGAGCGGCGCAGGAGTTTACCGGCTCGACCAGCCGGACCGGAAAAACAAGGCCGACCAGTTTCCTTTCACCCAGCATCTGCGGCTTAGCGGAAGCACCAGACAGCTCCAGAACCTGTCGGTCGGATATGCGGTGAGGATCATCATATCGGCGTATGGAGTACCACCCACATACCCAAGATTGCTGTCGTACGTTCCGCTCCGAAAGCTGGCAGGATGAAGTCATTCAATGCTGGTCGAGGGGAAATGGGGACGCCGCTCTTGCTGAGATTTCATGTGAGGAATCGCAAATACCTGACCGCTGCCGGCGGCACGCCTTGCGTCAGTCACGCAACCTCGGCCTGGGCCGCACTGCTTGGAACTCCAACCGTAGTGTCTTCGAGCACTCAGGGTTCTTCCGGCTTTGCCAATCAAGGCAACGCAACCGTTCAATCCTCTTTCATCGGCACGGTTACATCTTCCTTGATATCATCAGGCGACATGCAGTCGTCGACGCCGATGCCAACGCCTGCCGCCGATGGCGGCGCGCAGGACACATCCACGAAGACGGCGTCGGCTGCGACGGTCTTCGACACGACCTCCTCGACGTCGCAAGACACCGTACTTGGCCCGGATCCGTACGAAGAGGCTGCGACACTGCCTGCCGCTCCCGCGCTGACGGGTATTACCAGCGATGCCGACACCGGAAGCGCCACGACGGCGGCGCCGGTGATGTCTTCCAGCAGTCTCGACACGACTTCGTTGCGGCTTCAGACCTCGATAGCATCCCTCTCGGTGGAACCCAGTCAGGACGCTTCGGCTGAGACGACCGCGGTCTCATCGCTGGCCGCACCGGCGGCGGCTCCGGCTGCGGTGACCCTCAACAAGATCGCATTGGAAAACCTGAAACAGGGCAACCCGATCAGCGAGTGGGGCCTGGAGGGCGATGGCAATGGCACCATTCAGGGCTTCGCCACTGAAATCAGCACGAATATCGGCCAGACGGTCGATTTCAAGATCGCCACCGATTCCACGCATTACCGCATCGATATCTACCGAATGGGTTATTACGGCGGGGCCGGTGCGCGCAAGGTCGACTCGATCGAGCAGCAGCTGACCACGGCGCAGATCCAGCCGCATCCGATCGTCGACATGTCGCTCGGTCTCATCGACTGCGGCAACTGGTCGGTCTCGGCGAGCTGGCAGATTCCGACCGATGCCGTCTCCGGCGTCTATTTCGCCAAGCTGGTGCGTGAGGACGGCACCGAGGATGCCAGCATCATCCCCTTCGTCGTGCGCGACGACTCCTCGCACAGCAATATTGTCTTCCAGACCTCGGACACGACCTGGCAGGCCTATAATGCCTGGGGGGGCGCCAGCCTCTATTACGGCGATGTCCCCGTCGATCCCGCCGACATGATCGGCTACCTGCCGCCGAACTGCAGCTGCGGCCTGACCGCAATCGGTCGCGCCTCGGCGATCAGCTATAACAGGCCGATCATCACCAATACGAGCCCGGTCGGCGGCTCGCACGATTTCATCTTTGGCGTGGAGCATTCAGCCATCCAGTGGCTGGAGCAGAACGGCTACGACGTTTCCTATATTTCCGGCGTCGATGCGACGCGCAGCGGCAATCTGCTGCTCAACCATCAGGCCTTCCTGTCGGTCGGCCATGACGAATACTGGTCGGCCGAGCAGCGCACCAATGTGGAGGCCGCGCGCGATGCCGGCGTGAACCTCGCCTTCTGGAGCGGCAACGAAGTCTATTGGAAGGTTCGCTGGGAAAGCAGCATCGACGGCAGCGGCCAGGCTTACCGCACCATGGTCTGCTACAAGGAGACCTACGGCACGAGCACGGACCCGAGCAATATCGGCACCGGCACCTGGCGCGATCCGCGTTACGCCGATCCGGGGCAGGAGCCGGAAAATTCGCTGACGGGCACGATGTTTCAGGTGGACGGCTACCGCCAGGATACAATCTCCATCCCCTACGACTATTCGAACCTTCGCTTCTGGCGCAATACCGATGTGGCAGAGCTGCAACCTGGCGAAAACTACAATCTGGTGCAGAACCTGCTCGGCTATGAATGGGATTCGGATGTCGAGAATGGATTCCGTCCGGCTGGACTGATCGACCTGTCGCTCTCCTCGGTCGCGGTCAACACCTATCTCCGCGATTACGGCTCGACGATCGGCGATGCGGTGGCGACCCACAGCCTGACGATGTACCGGGCGGCGAGCGGCGCGCTCGTCTTCGGCGCCGGCACCGTCTTCTGGTCCTGGGGGCTGAACGATCAGCATCAGGGGCCGGCAACGCCAACCGATCGCAACGTGCAGCAGGCGATGGTCAACATGTTCGCGGACATGGGCATCCAGCCGACGACGCTCGACGCGAGCCTGATCCTCGCGACCCAATCGACCGACACGCTGAAGCCCACCTCGTCGATCACCTCGTCGATATCAGGCGCAAGCTTTGTCGAAGGGCAGCATGTGACGATATCAGGAACGGCGCATGATTTCGGCGGCGGCATCATTGCCGGCGTCGAGGTCTCCACCGATGGCGGCCAGCACTGGTTCAAGGCCACGGGCCGCGAGAACTGGAGCTATAACTGGGTCGTCCAGGCGAGCGGCACCTATACGATCCTGTCACGCGCCGTCGACGACAGCGTCAATCTGGAGGCGCCATCTGCTGGCAAGCAGGTCACCGTCACGCTGCCGGGCACGCAGGGCCTGTGGACGCTCGCCGAAAAGCCCGCGACCGAAGTAGCGGTCGATCGCGATTCAGTCGAGCTCGGCCTGCGCTTCCAGGCGACGACGGCAGGCTCGGTGGAGGGCATCCGCTTCTACAAGGGCTTCTATAACATCGGCGAACACGTCGTCAGCCTCTGGAGCAGCACCGGAACGCTGCTGGCGACCGGCGTAGCGACAGGGGAATCGCTCTCAGGGTGGCAGACGGTGATGTTCTCCAGCCCGATCCAGATCGCGGCCGGCACGACCTATGTGGCCTCCTATCACAGCAATGGCTACTACTCGCTCACCCAGAACTATTTCAACGAGCCCTATGCCAGCGGCCAGCTGAAGGCCGTCGATGGCGGCGGCGTCTTCGCCTACGGCACCACGCCCAGCACATTCCCCGGCCAGAACCCCGGCGGCAGCAATTACTGGGTGGACGTGGTCTTCGATGCCGGCCCCAACAGCCAACCGGTCGCGACCGACGACAGTGGGCTGATCGTCGGCCACAACGGAACGCTTGTTATCTCCATTGCCGCGCTCCTGGCAAACGATACCGATCCCAATGGCGATGCGATGACCATCACGGCCGTCGGCAATGCCGCCAACGGCACGGTCGCTCTCAACAAGCAGACCGGCACCATCACCTTCACGTCGGCCAACGATTATTCAGGCCCGGCGAGCTTCACCTATACGCTGTCGGACGGACGCGGCGGCACGGATCAGGGCAATGTCAGCCTGACCGTCCAGACGGGTTCGGCTGGCGAGACGCTGTTTACGGCAAGTGAGGGGCCGACCGGCGGCAGCTTCAACGACAATACCGCGTTGGAACTCGGCATGAAGTTCGTCGCTTCCTCGACCGGCACGATCTCGGGCATCCGCTATTACAAGGCTGCCGGCGATACCAGTGTGCATACCGGCTCCATCTGGAGGGCCGACGGCACGCTCGTCGCCGCAGTCACCTTCACCAACGAGTCGCTTTCCGGCTGGCAGACCGCGAATTTCGCCACGCCGCTGCAGATCACGGCGGGCGCGACCTATGTCGCCTCCTACCACACGACCGGCACCTATGTGGCAACCTCGAACTATTTCAACACGGCTCATACCAACGGCTCGCTGACGGCGCTTGCAGGCAGCAACGGCGTCTACGCGGTCGGATCGGGCTCGACCTTCCCGACGTCAAGCTACCAGTCGACGAATTACTGGGTCGACGTCGTCTTCAACCAGTCGACGGGCAATACGGTGCCGGTCGCCGCCAATGACAATGGCTATACGACCTATACCAATACGGCTCTGTCGATCGCCGCAGCAAACCTGCTCGCAAATGACAGCGACGCCGATGGCGACCCGCTTGTCATCACCGGCGTCAGCGGCGCGGTCAACGGTTCGGTGTCCTACAACAGCCAGACGCAGACCGTCACCTTCACGCCGACAGCAGGATATACCGGGCCGGCGAGCTTCAGCTATTCCATCACCGACGGTCAGGGCGGCACGGCATCGGCCGAGGTTGCGCTTACCGTCAACGCCCAGGGGAGTGAGCAGAACCTCTTCAGCGCCAATGAAACGCCTGCAGTCGTCTCGGTGAACGACAATCACCCGGTCAATCTCGGCATGAAATTTCAGGCGGACACGGCAGGCTGGGTCACGGGCATCCGCTTCTATAAGGGCGCCGACAATACGGGCCCGCATAACGGTTATCTTTGGACCGCCTCGGGCACGCTGCTTGCAAGCATCACCTTCAGCAACGAAACAGCAAGCGGCTGGCAGACTGCCGCGCTCACCCAGCAGGTCGCGGTCGAAGCGGATACGACCTACGTCGTTTCCTACAGCACGAACGGCAACTACTCGGCGACGGGCAATTATTTCAGCGCCGAGAAGACGAGCGGCGACCTCAGGGCGCTCAGCGGTGACAACGGCGTCTACGCCTATGGATCGAGCGGGTTGTTCCCGACCAGCAGTTACAACAGCACAAACTACTATGTGGACGTGGCGTTCAAACCGCAGCTCGCGGCGTAAAGGCGAGCGGGGGTATCGATGACGGGTGCAGACAATCGACTTCCGGTAACAGTCCTGGCGGGGTTTCTCGGCGCCGGCAAGACGACGGTCCTCAATCATGTCCTGAACAATCGCGAGGGACGTCGGATCGCCGTGATCGTCAACGACATGAGCGAGGTGAACATCGATGCCGATCTCGTCCGTGACGGCGGCGCCAACCTCTCGAGGACGGACGAAACCCTGGTCGAGCTTACCAACGGCTGCATCTGCTGCACATTGCGCGACGATCTCCTGAGCGAGGTCCGCGGGCTCGCCGCCGCCGGCCGTTTCGACTATCTGCTGATCGAGGGCACGGGGATCGCCGAGCCCCTGCCGATAGCGGCGACCTTCTCCTTCCGCGACGAGAGCGGAGCGGCCCTTTGCGATGTGGCGCGGCTCGATACCATGGTCTGCGTCGTCGACGCGGTCAATCTGCTTGCCGATTACCGGAGCGACGAGTTCCTGGCCGATCGCGGCGAAAGGCGTGACGGGGACGATGATCGCAAACTCGTGGAACTGCTCGTCGAGCAGATCGAATTTTCTGATGTCGTCATCATCAACAAGGCGGGCGACGTGCCCTGCGCCGATCTTGCCGAGGTTCGCCGGGTCGTCGCAGCGCTCAATCCGGATGCCCGCGTCATCGAGGCGGTTTTCGGCCAGGTGCCGCTCGGCGCGATCCTGGATACCGGCTTTTTCAGCGAAGCCAAGGCCGCCCGCCATCCACTCTGGCACAAGGAGCTTTACGGCTGGGGCGATCATGTGCCGGAGACCGAGGAATACGGCATAACAAGCTTCGTCTATCGCAGCCGCCAGCCCTTCGATCCGGCGCGGCTGGGCCGCATGCTCGAGCAGCCATTGCCCGGGGTCATCAGGGCGAAAGGCCATTTCTGGCTGGCGACCCGGCCGGACGAGATCGGCTTGCTGTCGATTGCCGGCACGCAATGCCGCATCGATACCAGAGGGTTCTGGTGGGCCTCGGTGCCGCGGGCGCACTGGCCGCGCCATCCGCAATTCCGCCAGTTGCTCGACCGGCATTGGGACGATGTCTGGGGCGACCGCCGCCAGGAGCTGGTCTTCATCGGCTCCGGCTTCGACGAGGGCGCCATCCGCACCGCGCTCGACGATTGCCTGACCGGGGAGGAGACGGGTTTCGATCCACAGACGGCCGTCGGCCTTCGCGATCCGTTTCCGGCATGGCGGCACGATACGCACGCATCGGACCGAAAAGTGTGAAGCGGTTTTTCGGATAATCCGATGCGTCGGCCCAAAGGTGAACAGGTTTTGATTATCAACCAGAGGAGAGAACAATGAGCAGCGAACTTTATGCCGACGGAATCGGCGAAATCACCGTCACGGGAACGATCGTGCGCATCGACCTGATGTCGCTCTCGGCCACCGATCGTGACGCCAACAACAATCCGAAGCCGGTTTTCCGCCAGCGCATCATCATGCCTGTCGACGCCTTCGCCAATGCGGTCGACCTCATGCAGAAGGCGCTTGGCGGTTTGGTCGAGGCGGGCGCGGTCCGTCGCATCGGTGACATGTCGGCTGCAGCCGCCACCGATATCCAATCGGTGCAGGGCGGCGCTTCGAACGCCTCGCCGAATTTCAACTGACAACGGGGACAGCCTCGGTCTCGTAGTGTTTCGGGTGGGCCATGAGTGGTTTTCTGCATACCAACCTGCATTGTCTTGCGCTCGTCGCGCGTCACCACGGCGTCGACCTTTCTCCTGAGCGATTGCAGCACGATTATTCCGTCGGCAACGATCCGGTGGCCGTGCGGCAAATGCTCAGAATGGCCAAGGATGCCGGCCTCAGGGCCAGGCATCTGACCCTCGACTGGCGAAGCCTGTTCCAGCTCGGCGAGGCTTTCCCGGTGCTTGCCGAACTTTCGAACGGCAACTGGGTGGTCATCGCCGGCGCTCTCGGGGAGGGCGAGGATGAGCGGATCCGCGTTCTCGACCCGCTCGCCACGCGCCCCGAAGTCATGCTGCTGAGCGAGGAGCAATTCGCCAAGGCCTGGCTCGGATCGGTTGTGCTGATGAAGCGCAACTATCGCATGTCGGATGAGGACCGGCCCTTCGGCTTCCGCTGGTTCGTCCCCGAAATCATCCGCCAGCGCAGCTTCTTCCGTGACGTGGCGCTCGCAGCCTTCGTGCTTTACGGCCTGGGGCTGACGACGCCGATGTTTTTTCAGCTCGTCATCGACAAGGTGCTCGTGCATCAGAGCTACGCGACATTGACGGTTCTGACGGTCGGCATCGCGGTGGCGCTCGTCTTCGACGCGACCTTCAGCTTCCTGCGCCGCTATCTGCTGCTCTACGCCACCAATAGGATCGACATCCGGGTGGCGACACGCACCTTCGGCCACCTGCTCAACCTGCCGATCGCGCTCTTCGAACAGGCCTCAGCCGGTGTTCTCGTCAAGCATATGCAGCAGACGGGGCGCATCCGCGAATTCCTGACCGGCCGGCTGTTCCTGACGCTTCTCGACGGTGTTTCACTCTTCGTCTTCTTGCCGATCCTGCTTCTCTACAGCGTCAAGCTGACGCTCGTGGTGTTGGGTTTTGCGGCGCTCGTCGGGCTCGTGGTGATGCTGCTCGTCGGGCCGTTCCAGCGTCGCCTGCAGGCTCTTTATCAGGCCGAAGGCGACCGGCAGGCCCTGCTGGTGGAAACCGTGCATGGCATGCGCACCGTCAAGTCACTGGCGCTGGAGCCGCGCCAACGCAAGGTGTGGGACGATTATTCGGCCCAGTCGATTTCGGTGCGTTTCCGGGTCGAGAAGATCTCGACTATCGCCCAGTCGATGACCGGGCTTCTGGAGAAGCTGATGAGCGTGGCCATCATCGGGCTCGGCGCGCTCGATGTCTTCAGCGGTTCCATGACGATCGGCGCGCTGGTCGCCTTCAACATGCTGGCCGGCCGCGTCTCGGGACCGCTGGTGCAGATCGTCACCATGGTGCACGAATATCAGGAAGTGGCTCTGTCGGTGCGCATGCTCGGCGAGATCATGAACCAGCGGCCGGAACAGGCAGGCCGCGGGCGAGGGGTGCGGCCGCATCTGCACGGACGTATCGAATTCGACAGGGTCACTTTCCGCTATGGTCCGGATGGGCCGCCGGCGCTCGACAATGTGTCCTTCGCCATTCCGGCGGGCTGCGTTTTCGGCGTGGTCGGCAAGAGCGGCTCGGGCAAGACGACAATCACGCGGCTCATCCAGGGGCTCTATCAGAGCCAGGAAGGGCTGGTGCGCATGGACGGCTATGACAGCCGCGAGATCGACCTCGTGCACCTGAGAACCAGCATCGGCGTCGTGCTGCAGGATAATTTCCTCTTCCGCGGAACAGTGCGCGACAATATCGCCGCCGCCAAACCCGATGCCAGCATCGAGGAAATCATGGAGGTCGCCCGCATCGCCGGCGCGGAAGAATTCATCGAGCGCCTGCCGCGCGGCTTCGACACGATGCTGGAAGAAAACGCCGCCAACCTCTCCGGCGGCCAGAGGCAGCGGCTTGCCATTGCGCGGGCGCTGATCACCGATCCGAAGCTCCTGATCTTCGACGAGGCGACGAGCGCGCTCGACCCCGACAGCGAGGCGATCATCCGCGAGAATCTAAGCCGTATCGCTGCCGGGCGCACCGTCGTCATCGTCTCGCACCGGCTTTCGACGCTCGTCGATGCCGATGCCATTCTCGTTATCGATCGGGGCAAGGTCGCCGATATCGGCCGGCACGACCAGCTGGTGTCGCGCTGCATGACCTATCGCCACCTGTGGGCACAGCAAATGAGGCAGGTCGCATGAACGCGCGTGTCAGAAAATCCGGCGAGAACCTGCCCGTAGCCCCAGACCATGGTCCCTCAGACAAGGGGCCGCCAGGCAGAGGTGGGCAGCTCGTCGCCCGCCTGCCGCTGCCGCCGGCAATTGCGGAATTTCAGTCCGACGCCGTCGAGCTCGAGGAACGTGCTCCGCCGCGTGTTGCGCGCATGACGCTCTATTGCGTGACGGCGCTGATTGCTGCGACCATCATCTGGGCCTCCGTTTCTGATATCGACGAGGTGGTGATTGCGCCCGGCAAGCTCGTCACCACCCAGCCGACCATCGTCGTCCAGCCGCTCGAAACCTCGATCATCCGCACGATCGATGTGAAGGCCGGCGAGGTGGTGCATGCCGGACAGACGCTCGCAACGCTCGACGCCACTTTCAGCCAGGCCGATGTCGACCAGCAGCAGGCGAAGTTCTCGGCACTCGACGCCCAGGTGAAGCGCATCGAGGCGGAACTTGCCGGCGACGACTACACGATGATGGCGGGAACAACGCCCGACGAGATGCTGCAGGTGCAGCTCTTCGGCCAGCGGCGGGCATTCTACACGGCGCAGTTGCAGAATTTCGAGCAGCAGATCGCCGGCCAGTCGGCAGCGCTTGCCGCGGCCAAGAACCAGGAGGCCGTGCTCATCGACCGACGCGACACGCTCTCGCAGATCGAAGGCGCGCGCGAGCGGCTCTTTAACACGCAGAGCGGCTCGCTGATCACTATGCTCGGCTCGCGCGACGCCCGCCTCGACGTCGAGTCCGATCTGACTGCCGTGCGCGGCAAGGCCGACGAGGCCGCGCATGCCTTTGCCAAGCTGAAAGCCGATCGGCAGGCCTTCATCGAGGATTTCCGCCGTGCCGCGATGGAACAGCTGGTAGAGCTGCGCGGCCAGCGCGACATGGCGGATGAAGAGCTGAAGAAGATGGAGCTGCGCCGCAACATGGTGTCGCTGACAGCACCTGCCGACGCCGTCGTGCTCGATCTCGCCCAGCGCTCCATCGGCTCCGTCGTGCGCGAAGCCGAACCCATCGTCACGCTGGTGCCGATCAACGTGCCGCTCGAAGCGGAAGTCTCGATCAACACCCGCGACATCGGCCGCATCGCCGTGGGTAAGGAGGCCCGCATCAAGCTGGACGCCTATCCCTTCCAGAAATACGGCACCGCGTCGGGCGAGGTTCGCACCATCAGCCAGGACACGTTTATGACCGGCCAGCAGCCGGAACAGACCGCCACTCCGAGCCAGCCGGCCGCGCCCTTCTTCAAGGCTCGCATCCTGCTTGCCGATACGAGGCTGAACGCCTCGGACGTGCCGGTCAGACTGCTGCCGGGCATGACCGTCTCGACAGAGATCAAGGTGGGCAACAGGACGGTAATCTCCTATTTCCTCTACCCGCTGCTGCGCGGCCTGGATGATGCCATCCGGGAACCGAACTGAGAAAGCCGCAGACGAGGCGGAGGCGAGGGCCTTCGGCACAGGCCGGGGGAGGGGATGGCGCGCCAGGATTCCAGGCAGCCGCCCCCAAGGCGTTTGGGTAGCAGCGGGAGCCGCATTCGATTCCGATTAATCAGCCTACCGGGAAAGTGGCGAGAAAAGCGCGAATTGCTGCAGGGATATTGCCGAGATGGAGGAGGGGCGCATGTCCTTGCCCTCCGGCGGTATGAAGGATCAATCCGGGATGCAGTCGGGCCATTTCGCCCGCGGTTTTTTGGGAAAGAAGCGGTGAATTTTCGCCGCGGATCAGCATCAGCGGAAAGCGGCTCAGGCTTTCGAATTGTGCCCAGAGATCGGGCAGCGGCTGGCTGAAATCGATCGATCTCAGCGCCTCGGCGATCGCCGGATCGAAGTCGGCGACCGGCCTTCCGCCGACGTCGCGATATAGCGCAAGCGCCATTTCGCGCCAGTCCTCGCCTGTAAGCGCGGTAAACGAGGCGCCGTGATTTTCCCGCAATAGATCGGCCGCCTCTTTCCAGTCGGCCGGCGCCTTGCCGCTGTTGAGGTAGTCGCGAATGAGCGCCAGCCCTCTCGCCTCGATCGCCGGTCCGATATCGTTCAGGACCACGGCTTCGAGAAGATCCGGCCGTGTCGCCGCGATCAAATGCAGGATCAGGCCGCCACGCGAGGTGCCGATGAAAATCGCTCGCTGTATGCCGAATGCCGTGCAGGCGGCAATGATGTCGCCGGTCTCGACGGCAAGATTGTAATTGGCCTTGTTCTCATCCCATGCAGAATTTCCGCGCCCGCGCGAATCGAGCGCGATCACCCTGCGCGGGCCTGTTCTGTCGCGGCTGAGAAGCAGCGCAAGCGGATGAAAGTCCCGGGCATTGCGGCTCAGGCCGGGCAGGCAGATCACCGGCAGCCGTTCGGCGGCTGCCGCCTCCTCCGGCCGGTAGTCGCGTGCATAAAGCCTCAGCCCATCGGGGGAAGAGTAAAATCGTTCCTGGAAACCGCCTGCATCCATATCCGGCATCGCATCCTCGAGACCTGTCTGATCCAGAAGGTGTAGAGCATGTCTCGCAAAAGTGTGCAGCGGTTTTGCGATAAAAACATGCGCAAAACAAAGACCAGCCTGCTTTTCAAGCCGCGCCAAACGGCTTCAGGAGGCGCTGCGTCCGCCGATCAGGTCGCGCTCGATATCCGCCGGCTGGCCGAGGCGGGCTTTGTAGACTTCGTAATTCTCCATCACCCGCTGCACGTAGTTGCGCGTTTCGGGGAAGGGGATGCGCTCGATCCAGTCGACGATCTCGTCGACCGGCCTGCCACGCGGGTCGCCGTAGCGTCCGATCCATTCCGGCACCCGCTTCGGCCCGGCATTATAGGCGATGAAGGTGAGGATGTAGGAGCCGCCGAAGGCTTCGATCTGCTCGCCGAGATAATGCGCGCCGAGGGTCGCATTATAACCGGCATCGGCCGTCAGCTTGTCCTTCGAAAAGGTGATGTTGTGGCGCTTGGCCACCGCCTGGGCCGTGCCGGGCAGAAGCTGCAGCAGGCCGCGAGCATTCGCCGCCGAAACGGCGGCCGGGTTAAAGGCGCTTTCCTGCCGGGCAATCGCGTAGGCGAGCGCCTTGCCGGAGCCGGAGATATTGGCATTCGCCGGGATTACGCCGACGGGAAAGGCGAGCGCGGCGACGTCGATGCCGCGGCCATAGGCGATCTTGCCGACCTGCAGTGACAGATGATGATTGCCTGATTGCTCGGCTTGCGCCGCAAGGATCGCCAGTTCACCGGGACTTTGCAGCTGATCGGCGAGCGCGAGATAGAGGATGTCGGCCCGCCATCCATGGCCGGCTGCCTCGAGCCGGGCGATTGCCTGCACGGCCTCGCGCGCCTGGAAACTCTGGCGGTCGGCTGCGCTCGGGGTGGGATAGCTGACGTTGAGCGTCTTGCGTCCAAGCCTTTCGGCCGCGAGTTGCCCATAGAAGGTGCCGGGAAAATTCGCGGCCTTGCCATAGAATTCGCTGGAGTTGCCGGGGCCGCCGGCCTCGGCTGCCCGCCCGAGCCAATACCAGGCGCGCGACACCGAGATGGGGCCGTTCGATGTCGCCAGAATCTTGCGGAAATGCTTTTCTGCCGTTGTCGGATCCTGCAGTCCGCGCAGCGCATACCATCCGGCATGGAACTCGGCCTCGACGATATCAGTCGGGCTGGTTGCCGCGGAACTTGCGACGACGCGGTAGGCCGGTCTGAATTGTCCCTGATCGACGAGGCCGCGGCTGACGATCCGCTGCTCGTTCCACCATTCTCCGGAATTGACCAGTTCGCCCGGCTCGCGCGGCATCTTTTCCAGAAGCGCCGCTGCTTCGGCATACTTGTCCTGCTTGCGCAGATATTCGATGCGCGCGAACAGCAGGCCGGCATCGCCACGCCATTTCGGCTCGACGCTATTGAGCAGCGCGTCGGCATTGGCAGCTTTGGCGTCGACGGCGGCCCAGGCCTTGTAGAGGGACTGCACCTCGCCCATATCGCCGAAGCGCTTGGCCTGCGCCACCCGGCCACGATACATCAGATAGTCCATCCGCGCCTTGTGGTCGGCTGGCGTCAGCAGGGCGGAAAACTCGAGGAGGATCTTGTCTTCGCTCGCCTTGTCGAGCGCCTCGGTGCGCCAGACCTTGCGGATATATTTTGCTGCCTGCGCCTGCTTGCCTAACGCAGTCAGCGCCCGCCCGAGGATGACGGCGCCCTGCACCGTCTCCGGCGCGGTATCGCCGAAAGCGGCGAGCACGGCCGACGGGGCGGGGTTTTCGTCGTAGAGCGCACGTTCGGAATAGGCGCGCAGCCTGGAAAGGCCGGGCCACCCCTTGAGCTCCTGCGCGGCACTGGCGATTTCATAGGAGGGAACGCCCTTCAAGCCGGAGACGGCGATCGCCCAGGTGAGGATATGGCGGTCGAGCGTATCGTCGCGCAGGCTGTCGCGGATCGAGATGGCCAGTTGCGGATTCTTGGCGGAAAGCGCGTCAAGGCCGCTTTTCAGATCATTGGCGACCGGCGCGACGGCCGGATTGCGCGGGATGGCGCCGGTGGTCAGCGCTTCCGGTATCGAGGTCTCGGGAACGAAGCCGATCGGCTTGATGCCAGGCGTCGGAACGCTTTCGCCGGGAAGCGGCGACGCGAGGCTGCCCCACGCGGCGGCAACAAAGCCGAAGGCGGTCAGAATCAGCACAGCTTTCTTCATCCGGGATCTCGCAACGAAAACACGCCCCGCCCATTTGGCTAGAGGCATCTTAACGAAACCTTACCGTACCAGGTAAAATTCATTCACATCTGCTATCGGAATTTGCCCTAAACCGAACTCTCCGCGCTTGTCGCGATGATTTCGGCGCTCTATGGTGCGCAAAATATTCATGGAATGCGGCCGAAGCAAGGATTTGGTCGTGAGGAGCTTTGCATGTTCAATGGGTCCATTCCCGCCCTCGTCACCCCCTTCACCGATGCCGGACTGATCGACGAAGCGAGCTTCGCCGCCCATGTCGACTGGCAGATCAAGGAAGGCAGCAGCGGTCTCGTTCCGGTCGGCACGACCGGCGAATCGCCGACGCTGTCTCATGCCGAGCACAAGCGGGTCGTGGAACTCTGCATCGAAGTGGCGGCAAAACGCGTTCCGGTCATGGCCGGCGCCGGTTCGAACAATACGCGTGAGGCGGTCGAACTCGCCCAGCATGCCGAAAAGGTCGGCGCCGACGCCGTGCTCGTCGTCACGCCCTATTACAACAAGCCGACGCAGAAGGGTCTGATCGCGCATTTTTCCGCGATCGCCGAGGCCGTCGCCCTGCCGATCTATATCTACAATATTCCCGGCCGTTCGGTGATCGACATGACGCCGGAAACGATGGGTGCTCTCGCCAAGGCGCACAGCAACATCGTCGGCGTCAAGGACGCGACGGGCAAGATCGAGCGTGTCTCCGAGCAGCGCATCACCTGCGGCAAGGACTTCAGACAATTGTCCGGCGAGGACGCGACAGCCCTCGGTTTCAACGCCCATGGCGGCGTCGGCTGCATTTCGGTGACGGCCAATGTTGCCCCGCGCCTCTGCGCCGATTTTCAGGCCGCGACGCTGGCCGGTGAATACGCCCGCGCGCTCGAATATCAGGACCGGCTGATGCCGCTGCACAAGGCGATCTTCCTTGAGCCCGGTCTCTGCGGCGCCAAATACGGCCTGTCCAAGCTCGGCCGGATGAGCCGCAATGTCCGCTCGCCGCTGCTTTCGACCCTGGAGCCGGCAACCGAAGCAGCGATCGACGCCGCCATGCGTCATGCAGGATTGCTGAACTGAGGAGACCGGCCACCTTCACAAGGCCGGGTCGTTCCCTTACATAAGGACAGTCAATGAGGGCGCGGCTTTTCGCGCCCCGAAGGGAATATCGTCATGGCCCCCAAAGGCAGCCAGCGTGTGGTGAACAAGGTCGTGGCCGAAAACCGCAAGGCCCGCTTCAACTACGAGATCATCGATACTTATGAGGCAGGTCTCGTGCTGAAGGGCACGGAGGTCAAGTCGTTGCGCGAAGGCAAGGCCAATATCGCCGAATCCTATGCGTCGGATGAGGATGGCGAGATCTGGCTGATCAACTCCTACCTGCCGGAATATCTGCAGGCGAACCGCTTCAATCACGAACCGCGCCGGCGCCGCAAGCTCTTGCTGTCGGGCCGTGAGATCCATCGCCTGCGTTCAGCTGTCAACCGCGAAGGCATGACGCTGGTCCCGCTGAAGATCTATTTCAATGATCGGGGTCGGGCGAAGATGGAGCTTGCGCTCGCCAAGGGCAAGAAATTGCACGATAAGCGCGAATCCGAGAAGGAGCGCGATTGGAACCGGCAGAAGAGCCGCTTGTTGAAGGATAACGGCTAACCCATCGCGCCGCAGCCGATCGGCTCGCGGCGCTTTCGATTACTCCCCGAAATCGCTGGCCGGGGCGACTTCGACCGGGCGCGGCGCCCGCTCCGCGGGATCGCGACCGATTTCAGCCTTCAGCGACAAGAGGTCGATGAAATGATCGGCCTGCCGGCGCAGGTCGTCGGCGATCATCGGCGGCTGCGTCGCCATCGTCGAGATCACCGAGACCTTGCGGCCTCTGCGCTGCAGCGCCTCGACGAGGTTCGTGAAGTCGCCGTCGCCGGAGAAGATGACGAGATGGTCGACGGTTTCCGACTGCTCCATGGCGTCGATCGCAAGCTCGATGTCCATGTTGCCCTTGATCTTCCGCCGGCCCATGGAGTCGGTGAATTCCTTGGCAGGCTTGGTGACGACCTTATAGCCGTTATAGTCGAGCCAGTCGATCAGAGGACGGATCGATGAATATTCCTGGTCCTCGATCAACGCCGTATAATAGTAGGCGCGCAGGAGGTAGCCGCGTTTCTGGAATGCCTTCAAGAGCTTGCGGTAATCTATGTCGAAACCGAGGCTCTTGGATGCAGCGTAGAGGTTGGCGCCGTCAATGAAGAGTGCAATTTTTTCGCGTGGGTCAAACATCGCTTACCAATTCCAATGAGAGAAATCGAAATTCGCGGGGCATCAAATTTCAATAAATACAATGGCTTATTGTGATTTTTGATCTGATGCTTACTTTACCATCTGTTCATATAAGAGAGATTTAGGGCACGATTCCGCATATTCCAAGCAACCTTTGGTGGAATTGTCACATTCTCCATGGAAATTTAGCTCGGCCGCGGATAAAGACGAGGGGAGCCGGAACGAAAAACTTGTATTTGCCCGGTTTTAATTGTATCGGGCGTGCTAATCCCGAAATGACGACCGTAAAGGACAGGCAATGGCCCGTGTCACAGTTGAAGATTGCATTGACAAGGTGGAGAACCGCTTCGAGCTGGTTCTGCTCGCCAGCCACCGCGCCCGGCTGATTTCCCAGGGTGCCTCGATCACCATCGATCGCGACAACGACAAGAATCCTGTCGTGGCGCTGCGCGAAATCGCCGACGAGACGCTTTCGCCCGATGATCTCAAGGAAGATCTGATCCATTCGCTGCAGAAGCATGTCGAAGTCGACGAGCCCGAGCCCGATCCGGCCAGCATGATCGCCGCCGGCGGCGCTGCTGCCGCTGACAGCGAGGAGCAGGACGACCTGCCGGAGACGATCACTTTCGACCAGATGTCGGAAGAAGAGCTGCTTGCCGGTATCGAGGGCCTCGTGCCGCCGGAAAAGAGCGACGATTATTAAGCGTCTCGACCGGATCTGATCCGGAAAAGAGCGACGATTACCAATCGTCAATCTTGCGCCTTTATTGCTTAGGCATATTATTGCCCATGTGTGCGCCAATCGTTGATTGGCGCGCTTTTATTTTTGTCGGAGTGGCTTTGGAATGATGCGGCAGTACGAGCTCGTGGAGCGGGTTCAGCAATACAAGCCCGATGCCAATGAAGCACTGCTGAACAAGGCCTATGTTTACGCCATGCAGAAACATGGCCAGCAGAAACGCGCGAGCGGCGACCCGTATATTTCCCATCCGCTCGAGGTCGCCGCCATCCTGACCGATATGCATCTCGATGAATCGACGATCGCGGTTGCCCTTCTGCACGATACGATCGAGGATACGACGGCGACGCGCGCCGAGATCGACGAACTCTTTGGTGAGGATATCGGCCGCCTGGTCGAGGGGCTGACGAAGATAAAGAAGCTCGATCTCGTCACCAAGAAGGCCAAGCAGGCGGAGAACCTGCGCAAGCTTCTGCTCGCCATATCAGATGACGTGCGGGTGCTGCTCGTTAAGCTCGCCGACCGCCTGCACAATATGCGCACCCTCGATCACATGTCGGCCGATAAGCGTGCCCGCATCTCCGAGGAGACGATGGAAATCTATGCGCCGCTCGCCGGCCGCATGGGCATGCAGGACATGCGCGAGGAACTCGAGGAGCTTTCCTTCCGGCACATGAACCCGGAGGCCTACGAGACCGTCACGAAAAGGCTGGAAGAGCTCTCCAAGCGCAACGAAGGCATCGTTAAGAAGATCGAGGCCGAATTGCGCGACCTGCTGGTCGCAAGCGGCCTGACGAGCGCCTATGTCAAGGGCCGGCAGAAGAAGCCCTATTCGGTCTTTCGCAAGATGCAGTCGAAGTCGCTTTCCTTCGAACAGCTTTCCGATGTCTACGGCTTCCGTCTGATCGTCGAGGACATCCCGTCCTGTTACCGGGCGCTCGGCATCGTCCACACGCGCTGGCGCGTGGTGCCCGGCCGGTTCAAGGATTATATCTCGACGCCGAAGCAGAACGATTACCGTTCGCTCCACACCACCATCGTCGGCCCCTCCAGCCAGCGCATCGAGCTGCAGATCCGCACGAAGCGCATGCACGAAATCGCCGAGTTCGGCATCGCCGCCCACACGCTCTACAAGGACGGCGCCACCAATGCCGATGGCGACATTCTTTCGCGCGAATCCAATGCCTATTCCTGGCTGCGCCATACGATCGAGGCGCTCGCTGAAGGTGACAGCCCTGAGGAATTCCTTGAGCACACCAAGCTCGAACTCTTCCAGGATCAGGTCTTCTGCTTCACGCCGAAGGGCAAGCTGATTGCCCTGCCGCGTGGTGCCACCCCGATCGATTTCGCCTATGCGGTGCACACCAATATCGGCGACACGACGGTGGGCGCCAAGATCAACGGCCGCATCATGCCGCTGGTGACGCGGCTGGCAAATGGCGACGAGGTCGAGATCATCCGCTCCGGCGTGCAGGTTCCGCCGGCCGCCTGGGAGGAGATCGTCGTCACCGGCAAGGCGCGGGCGGCCATCCGCCGCGCCACCCGCATGGCGATCCGCAAGCAATATGCCGGCCTCGGCCACCGCATTCTCGAGCGCACCTTCAACCGGGCCGGCAAGATTTTCTCGCGGGAGGCGATGAAGCCGGCACTGCACCGCCTGGGCCAGAAGGATGTCGAGGATGCGATCGCCGCCGTCGGCCGCGGCGAGATGTCCTCACTCGACGTGCTGCGCGCCGTCTATCCTGACCACCAGGACGAGCGTGTCACCGTCAAGCCTTCCGGCGATGATGGCTGGTTCAATGTCCGCAGCGCCGCGGGCATGATCTTCAAGATTCCTGGCAAGGCCAAGGCAGGGGCCGAAGGTGCCCATTCGGAACTCGATGCCGATGTCGATGTCGGCCCGATCCGCGGTCTGTCCGGCAACGTCGACGTCAAGTTCGCCTCGACCGGCGCCGTGCCCGGCGACCGCATCGTCGGCATCATGGATCAGAGCAAGTGCATCACCATCTATCCGATCCAGTCGCCGAGCCTGCAGCGTTTCGACGATCAGCCCGATCGCTGGATCGACGTGCGCTGGGATCTCGACGAGGCCAACAAATCGCGTTTCATGGCGCGTATCATGGTGAATGCGTTGAATGAGCCCGGCACGCTTGCCAAGGTCGCCCAGACCGTCGCCGGGCTCGACGTCAATATTCGCATGCTGAATACTGTGCGTGTGGCCGCCGATTTCACCGAGATGATGCTCGAAGTCGAGGTGTGGGACCTGCGGCAACTCAACCAGCTGCTCGCCCAGATGAAGGAACTGGATTGCATCGCCACGGTCCGACGACTCTATGAGTAGGCTTTTGTTAAGCCTGCCATGGGCCTGATCGACAAAAATGCACATTTTATGATCGGTTTATAATTGTGACGGCGCAGCAATAAGGCAAGGAATGCGCTGAGTGCATAGCTGTGTCCATGTTGCGGCGGTGGTAATTAACCTCCGGCACGACTATCTTCTGGTCATCGAAAACGCAAACAGAAGATGAGACAAGGTAATGTTTGATCCTATCAGGAAAATTGCTCGCGCCTTTCGCGCTCCGACCACACAGGAACGTGAAATTGCCTATCTGAACGGCTCGCTGGATCGTATCGATCTCGAGTTTCGTCAGCGTCAGGTCGATCGCGGTCTGTTCCGCAATCGCTGATACCGCCTTTATACTTGGTCGAGTGAGGGACGTTACGTATAGCGAGCGCCCCTCGGTATGAAGACGCTCCTTTGCAAGAAAGATGAGGGGGCTGTTTCGGGCGGTACCATTTGCCGCTCTTGTCATGGTCCGGTGCACTGCACTAAATAGCGGCCATGTTGTTTCGCCGTCGCAAGCCTGCTGGTTTCAAGGAAAAGATGCGGGAGCTTCTATGGCCCCGAAAAGGTTTCCTTCGCCCGATCCGTTACCTGACAATGCGCATCCTGCGCCTGAGCGCTTCGCCGCATGCGGTTGCGGCCGGCGTCGCCGCGGGGGTCTTCGTTTCGTGGACGCCGTTCATTGGCGTGCATTTCGTCATGGCTTTCGTCATCACCTATTTCCTCTCCGGCAATATGGTGGCCGCGGCTCTCGGCTGCGCCGCCTTCGGCAATCCGCTGACCTATCCATTCATTTGGGGTATCACCTGGGAGATCGGCCATCTGCTGTTGAGCCGTGAGGATCATCTGGCCGGTCAGGCGGTGGATCTCGCCGCGCTCTTTCACAAGCTGAACTTCACCGAATTGTGGAGGCCGGTGCTGGAGCCGATGCTGATCGGTGCCATTCCGCCGGGAACCGTGACCGCCGTTGCGCTCTATGCGCTGACGTTCTACACCGTCAAGGGTTTTCAGGCGCGCCGCCGCACGCGGCTGATGGAGCGGGCGCGCCTGCGCCTGGCGGGTCCGACCGGCGACATGCCGAGCGTATGAACCGGTGCAGAATTCTTAGGCGACGGAAGGTTCCGGCATGATCATCGGCATTGGCAGCGATCTGATCGACATTCGTCGTGTCGAGAAATCGATCGAGCGCTTCGGTGAGCGCTTCACCCATCGCTGCTTCACCGAGATCGAGCGTGCCCGTTCCGACCACCGGGCAAACCGCGCCGCATCTTATGCCAAGCGTTTCGCCGCCAAGGAGGCCTGTTCCAAGGCGCTCGGCACCGGCATAGCCCAGGGCGTCTTCTGGAAGGATATGGGCGTCGTCAACCTGCCGAGCGGCAAGCCGACCATGCAGTTGACCGGTGCCGCCGCCGTACTCCTCAAGTCGATGCTGCCCGCGGGCCATCGGCCCGCCATTCATTTGACAATAACCGATGATTATCCGTTGGCGCAGGCCTTCGTCATCATCGAGGCGTTGCCCGAGAGCCTCTGATCGTGACCTCGGGAGCGTTGATCGCGACCTCGGTAGCGTTGATCGCGACCTCTCGTCGCTTTTCATGTTGTCGCCATTGCCGCAACCGGCCGAAGCCGCTAGAGAGAACGGCAGAAAGAATTGCGCCTTTACGGCGTCTTGAAGGAATGAGACTGCGTGTCCGAAAAAGTCGATACCAAGCCGAACGCCCTCTGGGAAAATATCAAGGTCATCATTCAGGCGCTGATTCTGGCGATGGTGATCCGAACCGTGCTGTTCCAGCCCTTTACCATTCCGTCCGGTTCAATGATGCCGACGCTGCTCGTCGGCGATTATATCTTCGTCAATAAGTTCGCTTACGGCTATTCGAAGTATTCGCTGCCCTTCTCGCCTGATCTCTTCAGCGGCCGCATCTTCGGCTCGGATCCGAAGCGCGGCGAAATCGTCGTCTTCCGCTTCCCGCCGAATCCCGATGTCGATTATATCAAGCGCTGCATCGGCCTGCCCGGCGATCATATCCAGGTCACCGACGGCGTCCTCTACGTCAACGGCAAGCCTGTTCCGAAGGTGGCGGATGGCAGCTTCACCTCGGACTACAAGCTCGATCCGGGCGAGGACGTGCCGGTATTCCGCGAAACGCTTGATAACGGCAAGACCTACGACACGCTCGACCAGTCGCCGGTGTCGCGCGGCGATAACACCCGCGAATTCATCGTGCCGGAAGGCCATTATTTCATGATGGGCGACAACCGCGACAACTCGCTCGACAGCCGCTTCGACGTCGGCTTCGTGCCGGCTGAAAATCTTGTCGGTCGCGCCAGTGTGATCTTCTTCTCGCTCGGCAACGACACGTCTTTCCGCGAAATCTGGAAGTGGCCGACCAACATGCGCTGGGACCGCCTTTTCAAGGTCGTTGAATGAGCAAGGCGCAGACGCTTTCTGCGGCGGACCGCGCAAAGCTCGAAAGCCTGATCGGCCATGACTTCGCCGAAAAGGCACGCCTGGACCGGGCGCTGACCCATGCCAGCGCGCGTACGGAAAAGGGCGGCAACTACGAACGGCTGGAGTTTCTCGGCGACAGGGTCCTCGGGCTCTGCATCGCCGAGCTTCTGTTCCGCACCTTCGGCACGGCGGGTGAAGGCGAGCTCTCGGTTCGTCTCAACCAGCTCGTCAGCGCCGAAACCTGCGCCGCGGTGGCCGACGAACTCAATCTCCACCTTTATATCCGCACCGGCGCCGATGTGAAGAAATTGACCGGCAAGCGCATGATGAACGTGCGCGCCGATGTCGTCGAGAGCCTGATCGCCGCGATCTATCTCGATGGTGGTCTCGAAGTCGCCCGGCGGTTCATCCTGCGCTATTGGCAGGGCAGGGCGGTCAGGGCCGACGGCGCCAAGCGCGACGCCAAGACCGAGCTGCAGGAATGGTCACACGCGAAATTCGGCGTCACGCCGATCTACCGGGTTGATGAACGCAGCGGACCGGATCATGATCCGCGTTTCAAGGTGACGGTGGAAGTTGCTGGCATAAGGCCGGAAACCGGCGTAGAGCGGTCGAAGCGTGCCGCCGAACAGGTTGCGGCGACCAAGATGCTCGAGCGTGAAGGCATTTGGCAGCAATCGTCTGCCGGAAACTGACGGGACAATGACACAAGAAGAAGATATCGCGGCCGACGCTGCTGCAGAAAGCCATGGCCCGACGCATTCGGGCTTTGTCGCGCTGATCGGGCCGACCAATGCCGGCAAGTCGACACTGGTGAACCGCCTCGTCGGCGCCAAGGTCTCGATCGTCAGTCACAAGGTGCAGACGACGCGCGCGATTGTCCGCGGCATTGCCATTCACGACAATGCCCAGATCGTCTTCATGGATACGCCCGGCATCTTCAAGCCGCGCCGTCGGCTCGACCGGGCCATGGTAACCTCTGCCTGGGGCGGCGCCAAGGATGCCGATCTGATCATGCTGCTGATCGACAGCGAGCGCGGTTTGCGCGGTGACGCCGAAGCCATCCTCGAGGGCCTGAAGGAAGTTCAGCAGCCGAAGATCCTGGTGCTCAACAAGATCGACCGCGTCAACCGCGAGGATCTGCTGGCGCTGGCCGCAAGCGCCAACGAGAAGGTCGCTTTCGAGCGCACTTTCATGATCTCGGCCGAAACCGGTTCAGGATGCGACGACGTCATGGACTATCTGGCAAGCACCCTGCCGGAGGGGCCGTGGTACTATCCGGAAGACCAGATCTCCGATCTTCCCATGCGTCAGCTCGCCGCCGAGATTACCCGCGAAAAGCTGTTCCTGCGCCTGCACCAGGAGCTTCCCTACTCCTCGCATGTCGAAACGGAAAAGTGGGAGGAGCGCAAGGACGGCTCGGTGCGCATCGAGCAGGTGATCTATGTCGAGCGTGACAGCCAGAAGAAGATCGCCCTCGGCAAAGGTGGCGAAACCATCAAGGCAATCTCGACCGCCTCCCGTAAGGAATTGTCGGAAATATTGGAGCAGCCGGTCCATCTCTTCCTGTTCGTCAAGGTTCGCGAAAACTGGGGAGATGATCCCGAGCGGTTCCGCGAAATGGGTCTCGAATTCCCCAAATAAGGATGGCAACGATTTTACCGGGCGACCTCCAGTCCCTTGTTTCTTAGGAAAAAATCCGTGTCGTTGCGGAACGAATCCGAGCCTTGCGCATTCCTCGGTTGACGGCGCGCGCCGGACGCGTCGTCGTTTGCGCGACTGCAGGGCAGGCATGGCAACGTCGAAACGCATCCATTCTTTCAAAACTCCTTGCGAGCTATGTCCATTGCGGCCTCTGCCGCACTTCAGGGAGTTTAGCCGCGACGAGCTGGAATTCGTTTCGCGTTTCAAGCGCGGCGAACTTGCCGTCGATGCCGGCTCCACCATCCTCGTCGAAGGCGCCCACAGCGCTCATCTTTTCACCGTGCTGTCCGGTTGGGGCTTCCGCTATAAGATGCTGGAGGACGGTCGCCGGCAGATTCTGAATTACATCATGCCTGGTGACCTGATCGGTCTGCAGGGAACGATCGCCGGCGAAATGCAGCATTCCATTGAAGCGCTTTCACCCGTTTCCCTTTGTGTCTTCGAGCGTGATCGTTTGATGACGCTCTACAACAAACATCCTTCGCTCGCCTTCGACATTACCTGGATTGCCGCGCGCGAAGAACGAATACTGGATGAGCATCTCCTGAGCATCGGTCGCCGCACTGCATTGGAAAGAGCGGCCTATCTGATCGCTTTCCTGTATGAGCGCGGCAGGAAGCTCGATCTCTTCAACGGCCGCAAATTCATCCCCATCACTCAACAGCATATCGCCGACACTCTCGGTCTTTCCATCGTTCACACCAACAAGACCCTGAGAAAGCTTGGAGAACGTGGTCTGATCCGCTGGCAGGAACGCGGCTGCGAAGTTCAAAACGGTGAGGAGTTGATGGCGATCGCCGGCTGGGAGGGGCTTGGAGAGGGCAAGCGTCCCTTCATTTAGCAGAAGCGTCTATGTCTTTTTTAAATGCAGTTTAGCATTTGAGAAAATAAGGTCGGTCGTCATCTTTCCTCCGATTTTGATTCTTATCGACCGGGCAGAAAAATGGTTTATTCAGAACTGGTGGCGGAATTCACCGATAGCGTGCCATGCGGGGCACCGGAGGGCAATGATGTTGGCGAAACGACCGGGGCGCTGCGAAAGGCGCACCACGAGGGGCATGGAATCATGAACGCGTTGCGTGTTTTGGTTCTCGAGGACAGTCTGATCATTGCGATGGAGGCGGAGGATATCCTGCGGCTGGCCGGCGTCGAGAGCATCGATATCGTCGGCAGTCTCGAACAGGCGAGAGCTGCCATCGCCGCGGAGAAATACGATTTCGCCCTTCTCGACGTCAACCTGGGCGAGGGTACGAGTTTCGGATTTGCCCGTCATCTCCTCGATGTCGGCATCCCCTTCGGTTTCGTTAGCGGCTATTCCGACATACGGGACTTCCCGTGCGACCTTCAGCACATACCGCTCCTGGTGAAGCCGTTCGACGAAAAGGCAATGAGCGACTTCCTGCAGAGGCTTCTGCAGGCTGCGGGCTGACGCGGTCCATGACAAATGCCAGACCTGCTTGAGCACTCTCGATCGACATCGTGCTCTTCTGATATCGATTCCGATTTTCGGTCCGATCGGCTAAGATGAGCCAATCGGCCGCAGGGACTTTTTTATGCAGTGGCAGGACCACGCAATCATTCTGGGCGTCAAACGCCACGGCGAGACGAGCGTCATCGCCGAGGTGATGACGCGCGGTCGTGGTCGTCATCTCGGCCTGGTGCGTTCCGGCCGTTCGCGCGCCATGCAGCCGGTGCTGCAGCCGGGCAATGCCGTCGAGGTCGTCTGGCGCGCCCGGCTCGACGAACATCTCGGCGAATTCCGCGTCGAGCCTGTGACGCTGCGCGCCGCCCGTCTGATGGAAACGGCGACCGCCGTCTACGGCGTCCAGGCGATGGGCGCTCTGCTGCGGCTGCTGCCGGAGCGAGACCCGCATCCGCACCTGTTCGACGCGCTGCAGGTGATCCTCGATCACCTGCATAACCCGGCCGATGCCGGTGAGCTTTTCGTACGTTTCGAACTGGCGGTGCTGAACGATCTCGGCTTCGGTCTCGATCTTGCCGAATGCGCGGCGACGGGCGCCCGCTCCGATCTCGCCTATGTCTCGCCGAAATCCGGCCGCGCCGTCAGTCGTAGCGCCGGCGCGCCGTGGGCCGACAAGATGCTGATCCTGCCGCCCTTCCTCGGCGTCGAAGGCAATCACGCGGCGGACTTCGACAGCCTTGCAGCCGCGTTCCGTCTGACCGGGTTCTTCCTGCATCGCCATGTTTACGAGCCGCGCGGCATCGAGGCTGCGGCAGCCCGTGACGGTTTCGTGCGGGCCGCGCTCAGGGCGCTTGATCCAGCCTCGCGGACGCTTTCCGGTCCGAACGGCGTCCCCGCCTGACCTGGTTTTTTACTGCTGCAAAACATTCTCCGGATTTGGCGGTTTACCCGCCGATGGGCGGCACCTATTTCTTGAAAAATGCCAATCAAGGAGGATCCCATGCTGACCAAGACCGCATCACCGACGACGATTACGCTCTGGAACGGCCGTGAAATTCCGCGCCTCGGCATGGGATGCTGGGCAATCGGCGGCCCTTTCTACGCCGGTGACACGCCGCTTGGCTGGGGCGAAGTCGACGACAATGAATCCGTCGAAGCGATCAATCGCGCTATCGCCCTCGGCATCCGCTTCTTCGACACCGCCTCGAACTACGGCGCCGGCCATTCGGAAGAGGTGCTCGGCCGGGCGGTCGGCAATCGTGACGATATCATCGTCGCCACCAAATTCGGCTTCGCGACCGATCCGGAGACGAAGCAGGCAATCGGCGCCTTCGCCGATGAGGCTTTCATTCGCCGCTCGGTCGAGACATCGCTGCGCCGTCTCAAGCGCGACCGTCTTGATCTCCTGCAGTTTCACATCAATGACTTTCCGCTGGAAGAGTCGGTTGCCGTCTTCGATACGCTGGAGGCGCTGCGGACCGAAGGCAAGATCGACGCGTTCGGCTGGAGCACCGATTATCCCGATCGCGCCGCCCGCCATGCCGGCCGCGCCGGCTTTGTCTCGGTCCAGCATACGATGAACGTCTTCGATCCGGTGCCGGAGATGATCTCTGTGATCGAAGGGAAGGGCCTGATCTCCATCAATCGCGGTCCGCTGGCCATGGGGCTGCTCACCGGCAAGTTCACCGCCGATAAGGCAGTGGGCGCCAAGGATGTCCGCGGCGCGGCACTCCCCTGGATGGTCTATTTCAAGGACGGGCGCATGGCCCCGGAATTTGCCGCAAGGCTCGATGCCGTCCGCGATCTCCTGACGTCGGGCGGTCGCACGCTGACGCAGGGGGCGCTCGCCTGGCTCCTGGCGAGGTCGCCGCGCAATTTTCCCATTCCGGGCTTCCGCACCGTCGCCCAAGTCGAGGAAAATGCCGGTGCGCTGGAAAAGGGACCGCTCTCGGCCGAGATCATGGCCGCGATCGACGCCGCACTCGGACATGGGTGAGAGCCGGTGAAACTCTCCCCACGCTCCCTCATTCCTGTGACATCCCTCGGGTCAAGCCCGAGGACAGGAATGAGGGAGAATGTTGCGATATAAGGGACAAAGCGCCCTCAGCCCTTCCGCAATTCGACCTACCCTCATGCGCGAACCTTTATCGCCCAGCCCTCCGGTCGAGCCTCGATGATCCTCACCTCGTCGCCGATCGTAATCCGTCCGCTGCCGCGTGGCGTGACATTCCAGCCGAAGAGTGGCCCGGGCACACGCCGGTCGGCAGACATGCGGATGCGGCCCATGGCCGGCATCGGGTTCGGCCCCTCGCGTGAACCGGTCCACTGGTCCTGCGTGGTCATGATGCAGCGGGAGCAAGGTTTGACGAGATCGAAACGGACGCCTGATATTTCGATCGCCGCCCAGCGATCTTCCGGCCAGGCCTCATCGGTGTCGATGACGATGTTCGGACGGAAACGCTCCATGCCGACGCTGCCTTCGCCATGCGCGGCGAGATCGGCGTTCAGTGCCTTCAACGAGCCCGTCGTCGTTATCAGAGTCTGGTAGCCGTCGGTAAAGGTGACGGGCGAGCCTTCGCCGGCCCATTCGGCGCTCGCCGTCCGCCGTGCCTGCCCGTCGAAGAAGACCAGCCGCACCTCGCGACCAAGCCATTCGGAAATCTGCCTGTTGCTGTCGGGATCGGCGACGGCAGCGCTGACGGTCGATTTCCAAACGGTCACATCCATACGGAATCCAGGCCGAGGCGGCGGCACCGACAGTTCAATCTTTCCTTCCATCAGCAGCCGAAAGGTGCCTGGTTCCGCTCGTACTGCGATGCGCGCGAGATCCGGCATTTCGCGCTGAGTGATGAAGTGACCCTGCGGGTCGGTGATCATCACCCGCCGGTCGCCGGCAAGCCCATAGGCGTCGACCTCGGCGGCAGGCAATGCAATGCCGCGGGCGCTCTTGAGCGGGTAGATGAAGAGGTCGCTGATACGCATGCTGTTCTCCTGGATCTCGTTCCCTAAACTAGATCTCATCCATGAAGGCCGAAAGGAAGTCGCGCAGGCTCTTGTCGCGCGCGGCCGCGATCCGGCGGCCGGTCTCGGTCTGAAATCCTTCCGCCAGTTTGAACAGCTTCGTCTGGAAGTGGTCAATGGCATAGCGCTTGTCGTCGAGGGGCCGGTTCGCGCCCGCGGGGTCGAACGGATCGTAGAGCCCCGATCCCATTCGCCCGCCGATATAAAAGCAGCGTGCGACGCCGACCATGCCGATCGCGTCCAGCCGGTCGGCATCCTGCAGGATCTTCGCCTCGAGCGTCTGCGGCGCCACCGCGGAAAAACTATGAGCGGTGATGGCGTGGGCGGCGGCTTCGATATCCGCTTCGCTCCAGCCGAGTTCGGAAAGGATCACCGAAGCCTTTTCCGCCGCCAAGGCCGACGCTTTTGCCCGCAACGGTGAATTCTTCTCGACGGCGACGCAGTCGTGCAGCAGCACCGCGGCGGCAAGGATCCGTCCATCTCCGCCTTCTCCCGCATGGATGCGCATGGCGTTCCTGAAGACGCGCAGGATATGGGCAAGATCGTGTGAGCCGTCGTCGCCTTCGGCCGCGTGTGCGATCAGCGCCGCTGCGAGCGTTTCATGAGGGGAGAAGGCTTCGGCCTCGAACATTGCGCCACCTCTTGTCGGAAGGAAAAACGTCGAAGAGCGCCGGCCGAAAGCGAAGGGAGCTTCACAGGAAGCAACTCCGCTACGAAACCCAGGGATCTCGAAGCCGGTTTGTAGCGGCTTAACGTGCGAGTCGCAATCGAAGGAGGTCAGCGCTCGAGCGTCGGAAAAGCTGTCGCGCCGCCGCTCTTGGGCGGCAGGCAGAGAAGATGGGGCACGTCACGGACCGGGCGCGGCGGACTGATGTGATAGCCCTGGATCTCGTCGCATTCCTCGCATTCGAGCAGCGCCAACTGGGCGGCCGTCTCGACACCTTCGACAGTGACGCGCATGCCGAGCGCATCACCGAGCAGGATGATTGCGCGCATGATCGCATGCGCCTCCTTATTGTCGACGATGTCGTTGACGAAGGATTTGTCGATTTTGATCTTGTCGAAGGGGAAGCTCGAGAGATAGCTCAGAGAGGAATATCCGGTGCCGAAATCATCCATCGAGATGCGGATGCCGCTGTCCCTCAGGGCATGCAGAATCGGCAGCACCTCGCTGAGGTTCTCCATCAGCACGCTCTCGGTGATTTCCAGTTCGAGCCGCGATGGCGACAGCCCGGCGGCGGCAAGCGCTTCGCTGACGTCCTGCATCAGGTTGCCGCTGCGGAACTGGATCGCCGAAACATTGACTGCGACCTTGATGCTCTCCGGCCATTGGGCCGCATCCCTGCAGGCCCGGCGCAAAACCCAGCGGCCGATATCGACGACAAGGCCGACCTCCTCGGCAAGCGGAATGAAATCCATCGGCGGCACGCGGCCTCGCACCGGATGGTTCCAGCGGATCAATGCTTCGAAACCGCAGGTTCGCCGCTCGGCAAGATCGTAGAGCGGCTGGTAATGCAATTCGAATTCCTCATTCTCGACCGCGGCTCGTAGATCTGCCTCCAGCGCATGGCGCAACTGCATCTGCGCTTCCATTTCTCCGGTGAAGAAGCGCTCGCGTTTGCGTCCGTCCGCCTTGGCATGCGACAGCGCCACGCCGGCATTTTTCAACAGGATATCGGTTTCCCCGCCGTTCTCGGGAGCGATCGCAATACCCATGGAGACGCTGAGCGTCACCCGTTTCTCGCCGTTCAGAAATGGCTCGGAAAGCTCGCGGCGGATCTGGTCGGCCAGCGCCGTCGCGTTTCTAGGCTGCTGCTTGCCCGTCTGCAGGATGGCGAACTCGTCCGAACCAAGGCGCGCCAGCATGTTTTCCGACCCGGCCGAGGCTCGGATCCGCTCCGCGACCTGCTGCAGGATCTTGTCGCCGACCGACACCCCGATCGTGTTGTTGATCGATTTGAACCGGTCGAGATTGAGATGGATGAGGGCGATCTGCTCGTGCGGCTTGCGCTCGGCGAGCGTCGCATCGACCTGCTCGCGGAAATACATCCGATTGGGAAGACCGGTCAGGGGATCGTGATGGGCGAGATAGGTGATGCGCTGGGCCGCCTTTCGATCCTCGGTGATATCAGCATGAATGGCGATGCTGCTGCCGTCGGAGAGGATGGTCACCACGCTCTGAATGATGCGGCCATCATGCATCTGCCATTCGCGCCGGCGGATGCTGCTGCTTCCTGTCTTGGCGAGAGAAGGTCGTGCTGTCTGCCGGACGGGTTTGGAGGCAGTGCGTTCGTTGCCGCGCATTTTGCCGATGAGTTCGGCGATCGTCGCGCCCGCGGCGACGTCTTCCGGTGTCAGGCCGAAGAGGTGAGGAAAGCGGAGATTGTAAAGCGTCAGCCGCTGGCCGGCATCGAAAACGCTGAGGCCGAGCGGCAGGTTATTCAGGACGATCTCGAAGAGTTTTTTCTGTCCGTCGAACGCTTGACTGAGCGCCGATAGATTCCCTTTCAGCGTCTGGTTTTCCCTCAGAAGCGTTTCCGCGCTTCTCTCGATTGCCTCATAATCGCTTTCATAACTGTGATACGTTGCGATCACCAGCTCCATCAGACGCTGCGCGTCGATTGATCCGTCGGCCATGACAGCCTCCGTACATTGCCGCCAGAAGAGCGCTTCAGCCTTCATGGAAAAGCATCTTGGCTGACGGCAATAGCAAAAGCCGTCATCGTCTGATGGACGTGCCTCAAAATATTGGACATGAAAACCTTTCTGAGAGAAACCATTGAAATTAATTTTTATGAGTGACGTATGGGGTAATGCCTGATGACTATTTTGAAGCGGGCGGATTAATATTCGGTTGCAGTGCAGCAGAGTTGCACGTCGTCAGACAGGTTGCTTTCTATATTGAAAATTACTGAAATACCAAGGCGGGCAGCGGCGGAAACCCGGTCCGAGCACGCTCCGTTAATTTCTGTCAACCATTGTTAATGAGAAGTTAACAACTTATTGACGCACTGCGCAAATCAGTTTAACCACCGAGTCAACAGTGATTTCCCACCTCGTATTGCGTACAAACACCACCGGTAAAAGGCGGTGAATGGAGGTTTGTATGACCCGCACCACATCCGTTTCAGACACTTCATATGCGTATCTTGCGACGCTTTCGCGGCTTGATCTAAACGGCGACGGCGTATTGAGCCGCGGCGAGCGTGCCGCCGATGAGAAGCCAGGCATCATCAAGGAACTCCTGGAGGAAGACATGGGCAGCGAGACTCAGCCCAAATTTTCCGGCAGCCTGATTGCGCTGATGATGGATACCCACGATAGCGGCACGACAAGCAGCATCGCCGTGCCCTATCCGCTGCAGCAGAGCGCGTCTGCGACCGGCAGCCAATCCGACGATCTCTATCGCAACACCTACGGCCAGTTCGATTTCGACGCCGTCGCCTGACGATATCATCATTCACGTGATCTGAAGCCGGCCCTTTGGCCGGCTTTTCTCTTTGGATGCTCCCCAGAGGAACAGCTTTCGGACTGAGACGTTCAGAAGGACAACCGGACGGAAGGAGATCTCCATGAAAGCCATGCGCATCATCGCCGCCCTGAGCCTGTCCGCCCTTGCCTTGCCGGCAAGCGCCCAGGATAAGCAGACGGCAGTCGCCAATTTCGTCGGCAAGGACGGTAAGGAAAACGGTCGGGCGCAATTGACGGCTGCCGCTAATGGCGGCGTCCTGATCGAAGTGGAGATATCGGGGCTGCCGGCGAATAAATGGGTGGCCTTTCATGTTCATGAAACCGGCCGCTGCGACGCGGCGGCCCATTACGAGTCGGCAGGCGGCCATTTCAACCCGGGCTCGGCCGAGCACGGCATCCTCGCCGCCAAGGGGCCGCATGCCGGCGACATGCCCAACCAGTATGTCGGCCAGGACGGCGTGCTCAGAGCCCAGATCTTCGATGGCATGGTCACGCTCGACGGCAAGAAAGATGGCATTCGCGGCCGCGCATTGATGGTGCACGCCAATTCGGATGATTATCGCAGCCAGCCTTCCGGTGACGCCGGGGAAAGACTTGCCTGCGGAGTGGTCCAATAGGTCGACGATGGCCCCCGCGCTGCAATGTTTCACTGCCGTGTCGGCTTTTCCCTCGCGGTCCCGTTGGACCTTTCTCCCAGGGCGGAATTTCCACCGTCCCGCACAGCGGCCGGATCGCCCTTTTCGTCGAAGGCAAGTTTTACTCGCTTCACCATGTCGCGGCTGACCTGCCACCAGTCACCGGTCTTTGCCCAGTAGCGCAGCGTTAGCGATATCGTGCTGTCACCCAGGGTGTCGATGAAAACGCTGGGTGCCGGTGACTGCAGCACCCTTGGGTTGCCTTTGGCAATGCCCATCAACGTCTCCATCGCCAGATCGAGGTCATCCTCACGAGAAATGCTGATTTTCAGGTCGTTCTGCCGCGTAGGTTCACGGCTGAAGTTGGTGATCGGCGTGTTCCACAGCGTTGAATTTGGCGCCAGGCGATAGAGCCCGTCGCCGGTTCTGAGTTCTGTCGCAAACAATCCGACCTCGCGCACCGTGCCGGCGACGCTGCTGGTTTCGATATATTCGCCGACCCGGAACGGCCTGAGGATCAGGAGCATGATGCCGGCCGCGATATTCTGCAGTGTCCCTTGCAGCGCCAGCCCGATCGCCAGGCCGGCTGCGCCGAGGGCGGCGATGATCGATGCGGTCTGGACGCCGAATTGGCCGAGCACGGTGATGAACACCAGAATCAGCAGCGCATAACGCACCACATTGGTGAAGAAGCGCGCCAGTGTCTCGTCGATGCCATGGATGCGCGACAGGCCCTCAAAGGCCCAGCGGCTGACAAAGCCGGCCAACGTCCAGGCGATGACGAGCAGGATCAACGCCCCGAGGACGGAGAAGGAATATTGGACTGCAAGCGCGCTTGCCTGGCTGAGTGCCGTGCGGGTGGCGAGGAGGACATCGGCTGCTTGCTGTTCCATGATCAGGCCCTGTGGCTATTGCGGGGTCGAGGCCAAAATGGAGCAGGCGGCAGCAGCGTCAACCGCAGGCGTCGTCGCGGAGCCCAAGCAGGAAGGGCGCATTGCCGTCGGCATCGGCGCCGCGCCCGATTGCCTTTACGGCCGCAGCCAGCCGGCCGCCGCGGCCAAGCAATGTGTCGCCGATCTCGATCAGCCGGGCGTTCGGCGTCGCGAAAGGCGAGGCGGCGCGCAACCGACGGGCAAGCCCTCCCTCGTCCTGATCCGGCGCGATCGATAGCGCTGCGATGAGTGCGGCGGCCGGCGATCGCGACACGCCCATCCAGCAATGGATGAGCAGCGGTGTCTCCTGTCGCCACGATGCAGCGAACTCGATGATCGCCTGCACATGGGTTTCGTCAGGCGCCACCAGACCGCCCGTGCCCTTAAAGGTGATGTCGTTTATCGAAAGCGTCAGGTGACGATCGGGCGCGATCACACCCGGCCGATGAAAGCTCTGTTCTTTGGCGATCAGGCTGATCATGTCGCGCGCCTTGTGGCGCACCGCCATTTCGGCGATGCGTGACAGCGGCGAGACGACGATGAAGCTCACGATACTATCCCACGCTCGGCTTCAATCGCCGCAAAGCGTTGACAGAACAACCGCTGTGCTTCAAGCGCCGGCAAGGGTTCGATCAGCAACATCTCCTTGCTGATGCCGCGCGGCTGGCCGAAGAATTTCTGCGCCTCGGCCGGCGTGAAGCCGGCAAGTACCGTCGCCTCGAAATAGGCCGCGATCGTGTCGGCCCTCTTGATACGGTCCTTGAGATCGCGCGATGGATGAGGCGGCAGGCCGAAGCGCAGGTGCACGGCGGCCTCCAGCCGCATTTCCACCGCCTTATAGCCGCCGCCGACCACGGATTTGAACGGCGAGATCATGTCGCCGATCACATATTCGGGCGCGTCATGGAGCAGCGCCATCAGACATTCCTCCGGCCGCGCATTGTTGGAGCGGCGGAAAATATCTTCGACGACGAGGCTGTGCTGCGCCACCGAAAAGGCATGATCGCCTGATGTCTGACCGTTCCAGCGTGCCACGCGCGCGAGACCATGGGCGATATCGGCGAGTTCGACATCGAGCGGGGAGGGGTCGAGCAGGTCGAGCCTGCGCCCCGACAGCATGCGTTGCCAGGCACGCGGAGCTTTGGCCGTCACGCGCTGGCCTCGTCGGCGCTGGTGGGGAAGACAAGGCCGGACCATTGCGGCAGGGCGAGAGAAACCGGCGTTTGGCCGGCCAGCAGCGGCGTGCCTTCCGCCATCGCAGCACCGGCGCGGTCGATTCGCACGATCGCAAGCCCGCTGCCGCCTTCGACCGAACCGAGTGTCCCCACAGGCTTGCCCGCGGCGGTGATCTCTGTGCCCGCTTGAGGCAAGGCCGTTGCGGCGGACACGGTGACGACGCGCCGGCGCGCGGTGCCGCGGTGCTGCATGCGCGAGACGACCTCCTGGCCGACATAGCAGCCTTTCTTGAAGGAGAGGCCGTCGTTCAGATCCATCAGCACGTCATGCGGGAAGGCATCCTGCAAGGCGAAGTCCAATCCGGAGGTGACAATACCGTGGCGGATGCGCAGCGCCTCGTAGAGCGCGGGCGCGTCATCGCCATGCCTTCCTGCCCGGCGGCTGAGCAGGACACCCGCCTTGGCGAAGCGGCTGTCTCGGGCACCCCCGATGCGATCGGCATCCTCGCCCCAGCAAACGGTAATGCCATTCTCAGCAAGGGGCGTAAGTGTAATGGCGGCCCGCAGCCTGTACATCGTCAGGCGCTTCAGCAGCCCGTCGTTCTGGTCGGCATCCGTTTCGATCAGGTAGCCGTCGCCGTCCTGCGAGACCATGAAGTCGAACAGGATCTTGCCCTGCGGCGTCAGCAGGGCTCCCGGGCGTGCCTCGTCGGGCGCCAGCGAGACGATATCGGTGGTGATCAGGTTCTGCAGGAAGGATTGGGCGTCCGCACCGCCGACGGAGAGCAGGGAGCGGTCTTTCAGGAATACGGCTGGCATGGCGGAACCTGTCGCGTTGGTCGTCGCTCAGAGGTATGACTTCGTGAAGTGGATCGCAAGCGCCATGCGACATACGGAAGACGCATGCGAGGCGGCGTCAGTCGCCCGCCGTGAAGAACTTCCACTTGCCGTCCGGCGTAATGCCGAGGCGGTAGAAATTATAGCCACCGAATTCCTGCATGTCGGAAAGGTCGCCGGCGGTCACGATGCGCAGCAACTCGACTCGCTCCGGCGGCGTCAGCGACTTCAGATCCTTCTCGGCGAAATAGGGCCAGACATACATGTCGTCTGATGTGCCCTGGCCGACATGGACGAAACCGGTCGAAACGATATCGAGCATGATGGCGAGAATTTCATCTCCGTCGGGATCGCCGGAGATGTCTTTCAGCGTGCCGATCGGGTCGTCGGTCGCTTCACCCACCGTCACCTGCGTCTGGTCTTTGCCGGTGCCCACCAGCGGCCGCAACCGTTCGAGATCGCCGGAGGCAGCGGCCTCGACGATCTGTTGGCGCATTTTGCGAACCGGCTCGGGCGCCTTGTTGATGTCGTAAATCACCTCGACCGGCTTGGATGCGTCCTGGGCGCCCGGCGTTTTGTCGACGCCCTGATTGTTCTGGCTGTTGACCAGCGGTTCGGCCATGGGAACGCCGGGAGTGGTGCCCTGAGTCTGGTTCTGCCCCTCAGCACTCCCCTGTGCCGGCGGCGCATCGCTGGGAGCCTGGCCGGGGATTTTGTGGAGTTCGGAAAGTGCGTAGGCCGAGGGCGCGAGGAGGACGTTGCCGGCGGCAAAGCTCAGCGCAAGCAGCACCGGCGCGAGCCGAATTCGCGAAACTTTCTCTTTACCGATGCGCATCGAACTCTCTGATAATAGTTATTGCAGGGTGCGGTTGGCGGAGAATTCGCCGGCAAGCATACGGTCGCGCAGCGAATCGAGCAGAGCTTCGGCGCTGTTTTCCCCGTGCAATCGGATGGTTTCGCGCAGGGCATGCGCGATGGCGGCATCAGCGATGATCTCCGGCTCGATTCCATCGGCCATGCCGTCGGCCCAAGCCTCGTTCTGGTACTCCAGAGCCGCCTGCATCTTTTCGTGGACGATCATGTCGTCGATGTCGTTGAGGCTTGCTTCCATTGTCTTTTCCTCAGAACTTCTCATGTCTTACTGCACCGTTAATAACACTAGCAGCCTTTTCCCAAAACGACACGTCCGCATGCGAAAACAGGTTAATTAAACGTCAATTTCCAAAGCGCGAGGTAATTTCTGTGGCGAGTGTTGCACCTTCGTTACGGTAGCGCTCTTCTGCCACGATGGCCGCCGGGGTGCAATCCGTATAGACGGAAGCGAAGGCCCGGTAGCCGCGATTGAAGGCGGCGGTGAGCTTTTCCTTGCGTTGCGGCTCGTTGCCTGTCTCCGAATCGAGCAGCTGCTTCATGCCTTCCCGCCACTCATCCCCGCCCGGCGCTTTGCAAAGCGTTCTCAGATAATGCACCGAACCCAGCACTTCGGCGAGCCGCGCCAGCTTGTCGTCATAGGGCACGGTCGCGACCGGCGGCGCAATCTCCTCCTGCACAGACGCCGTATTCTTGCCCTGAGCCATGGCGGGGCCGGCAAGCACGAGCAGGGACAGGACAACGCGTCGAACGGGAATCATGCTGCCAGTTGATACTTTGAGCGTGACGGCAACAAGGCGCGCCTGAACGTTTCCACTTCTATTCACCGCCCGCCAGCCGTTCCGCGCATTCGAGCACGCTTTGCGGCACAGGCAGCCGCCGGATCTCCTCCACCGTATACCAGCCGAGCGCCGCCGCATCGTCGGCGGCTTCTGCCACCATTTCCCGGTCGGCGTCGACGCAAAAGACCGACAGGAAGAAATGGCTCCTGATGCTGCCATCCGGACCATGCGTCTTCAGGTCATAGGTCGAAAACAGCCGCGGATTATGCGCCGAGATGCCGGTTTCCTCGCGGAACTCCCGCAGCGCCGTCTGCTCCGGCGTTTCGCCCGGTTCGGCGCGGCCGCCGGGAAAGGCATACATGTCGGCAGAGGGCGGGTTGCGCCGCAACACCAGAAGGAATCGCCCGTCGCGTTCGAGAATGGCGGAGGAGGCGGCTTTGGCGGTGGAGGTCATGGCTGCTCTTGCTGTGACGGCTATTCGATCCGACGGGCTGATGATTGCGGGCCGCGGCAGCGGGCCTGCCCGATTTTCGTGTGGGATAGCTCCCGAGACAAGTCCCAAAATCCGCGCAGCGGCTCCCGAGATAACGACATCTGTGCAACAAGGAGTCAAAATATTCGAAAGGGCTTTGCGTGAGCTATCTCATTTACGCCTTTGCCGCCGTTTTCGAGATCGTCGGCTGTTTCGCCTTCTGGGTGTGGCTGAAGCTTGAAAAGCCCATCTGGTGGCTGGCGCCGGGCATGATCTCGCTCGCGCTTTTCGCCTGGCTTCTGACGCTGGTGCCGAGCGAGGCCGCCGGTCGAACCTTCGCAGCCTATGGCGGCATCTACATTCTTGCCTCGCTGTTCTGGCTGTGGCTGATCGAAGGCCGTGTGCCCGATCGTTATGATATCGGCGGCGGACTGATCTGCCTTGCCGGGGCGAGCGTCATCCTCTTTGCGCCGCGAGCCTGAATCACGTCACGCAAAGCATGCAGTGCGCCTTGACCGGACTCGGACCGGGTGCAAAGACAGGCCGATGTGTGGACGTTTCGCCCTGACAAGTTCCAGCGCCGACCTGCGCAACTTCTTCTCCGGTCTCGATCTCGACGATTTCCCGGCGCGCTACAACATCGCCCCGACGCAGCCGATCCTCGTCGTCATCGCAGGCGAGGGCAGGGAGCGGGGCAGCAACCTGCCCGACCGGCGCGCCGTGCTCGTGCGCTGGGGCTTCACGCCGGGCTGGGTCAAGGACCCGAAGGATTTCCCGCTGCTGATCAATGCACGCGCCGAGACGGCGATCGGCAAGGCTTCGTTTCGGGCGGCGATGCGTCATCGCCGTGTGCTGATTCCGGCCTCAGGTTTTTACGAATGGCATCGCCCGTCAAAGGAGAGCGGCGGCAAGCCGCAAGCCTATTGGATCAGGCCGCGCCAGGACGGGGTCGTCGCCTTCGCCGGACTGATGGAGACATGGTCCTCGGCCGACGGTTCGGAGGTCGATACCGGTGCGATCCTGACGACGTCAGCCAATGCGGGCATCTCCGCGATCCACGATCGCATGCCTGTCGTCATAAAGCCGGAGGACTTCTCGCGCTGGCTCGATTGCAAGACGCAGGAACCACGCGAGGTGGTCGACCTGATGCAGCCTGCTCAGGGTGCTTTCTTCGAGGCCATACCGATTTCCGACAAGGTCAACAAGGTTGCCAATATGGGACCGGACCTGCAGGAGCCGGTCGTCATCGAAAGACCGCTCGAGGCGCCTGCGAAACAAAAGCCGGATCACGGCCAGCTCAGCTTTTTCTAAAAACGGGATCGGCCGCTTCCGGCACGGCCGCCTGTTCGGCTCAGCTGCGATGCTGAAGGCATGTCACGAGAGCCATGCCGCAGTCTCGGGATGACGGCATGCCGGAAACCGGATGGCTACTGTTCGAAGCTCGGCGCTTCAAGCGGATTTCTTGACACTGTCCGGCTTGTTCTTTGCCATCAGCGATGCCGCGGCAACGGCCTTCAAGCCGACCGGGCGATAGTTGGCGGCGAGGTCTGGCTTGGCCGCCTGTTGTTCGCCGGTACTGCTCTTCTTCGAAGTCACGATACTCTCCTTGCGTGTTGCTTCCCTGGGTATTTTGTATTTTTGCTTTTCGTCGGAAATAGCGACAAAACGGCGGCGTCGCTTATCAGGATTTGTGAACGCCCACCATAATTCGCGAGGCTTAACTGAAGCCTACGTTGGTTAATACTTACTGAAGGGAGCGGTTCCAAAAAAAACGCAAAGCGGTTTTCCCCGGGAAAACGCGTGGGCATATATTCGGGAGGTGACAACAGGGAGAGAAGCAATTCCGTGGCCCGGGAGAATCCGGGAGCGCGCGGAGGTCAGATGTGCCGGCCAATATCGTCGTCGCCGACGCCGGGTTCCTCGATCGTCAGCGTCCCATATTTGCGCCGCCATCTGCGTGCGCCGAAGGGAAGGGAGACGAGATAGGCGGCAACGGTAAAGACCATCACCTCCCAGGTGTAGCTCATCAGCAGAGCCACATAGAGCACGACGCCGAGCATCATCGGCAGCACCAGATCGCGCCGCAAGCGGTTGCCTTCCGATTTGCCCGACCAGACCGGCAGCCGGCTGATCAGCAGGAAGGCGATGGCGACCGTATAGACCGAAGAGAGATAGGCGAAGGTGCGGTCCGTCGCCAGACCGAGGAAGCCGAGATAGACCGGCAGCAGCACCAGCATGGCGCCGGCCGGCGCTGGCACTCCGACGAAATACTCCGATTGCCAGCTCGCCTTGTTTTCGCGCTCGGCCATGACGTTGAAGCGGGCAAGGCGAAGCCCGGCGGCGATCGCATAGATCAAGGCGGCGATCCAGCCGAGCGAACGAGCCTGATCGAGGGCAAAAACGTAGACGACGAGCGCGGGCGCGACGCCGAAATTGACGATATCGGCAAGCGAATCCATCTGCGCGCCGAACTTCGAAGTCGCCTTCATCAGCCGCGCTACGCGCCCGTCGATGCCATCGAGGAAGGCGGCGAGCAGCACCATCGCGACGGCGAGCTCGTAACGGTTCTCGAAAGCGAGCCGGATGCCGGTCAGCCCGGCGCAGATCGCCAGAATGGTGATGAGGTTCGGAAAGACGAGGCGGAACGGAATCTCGCGCAGGCGTGGGCCGCGGGCGGAATCATCCGGCCCGTTTGGTTCGAAAGGCGGAAAGGGTGTTTCCATGTCGCGTTCCAATCGTTCCTAGAGCAATTCCGGCAAGGGCTCGGAGGTTCCGCGCCTTAGCTGCGGCGGCTGATGACCGGACCCTTGGCCGAGGCGAATTCGGCGATGACCGTTTCCCCCGCAATCGCCGTCTGGCCGAGCGAGACGCGGGGCGCCGCACCGGCGGGCAGGAACACGTCGAGCCGCGAGCCGAAGCGGATCAGCCCGAAGCGTTCGCCGGCGTCCAGCGGCTCGTTGGTGTTTGCCCAGCAAAGGATACGCCGCGCCACGAGGCCGGCAATCTGTACGACGCCGATCTGGCCGTGCCGCGTTTCGATCACCAGTCCGTTGCGCTCGTTGTCCTCGCTTGCCTTGTCGAGTTCGGCGTTGACGAAGCTACCGGAGCGGTAGTTGATGCTGACGATGCGCCCGCGCATCGGCGCCCGGTTCACATGGCAGTTGAAGACGTTCATGAAGACGGAGATGCGCAGCATCGGCTCGGAGCCGAGGTCGAGCTCTGCCGGCGGGGTCACCATCTGGATCGCCGAGACCTTGCCGTCGGCGGGAGAGATCACGAGATCGTCGTCCTGCGGGGTCACCCGCTCGGGATCACGGAAGAAATAGGCGCACCAGAGCGTGAAGATCATGCCGATCCAGAAGAGCGGCTTGAAGATCCAGCCCAGCACCAGCGATGCGACGAAGAAGGCGGCGACGAAGGGATAACCCTCCTTGTGCACGGGCACGATCGTGTTGCGAACCGTGTTGAACAGGCTCATGGCTGCCGGTCTCCTTGCTTTTCGGTTTTTGCTGGTTAGCGAAAAACCAGCTCCTGAGCAATGCTGCGACCCTGGCCCTGGTTCCGCTGTCGTGGTTCTGAACAACAAAAGCCGGTAACGCTACCCAGCCGCTAGCGTAAATGTGGAATCGCTAAGGTTTTATGATCGCACTTTGTAGCTTTTGATCGCCTTCGGCCCGATGCGGACATCGTCTAGGATTTCCGCAGCAACAGAAAGCTGCCTCGAAACAGCTTGCGAATCGCATAAGTATGTGCTTATGTGTCCGCATGATCGAGAATGACTTTTTCCGCGCTTTGGCAGACCCGACCCGCCGTGCGATCTTTGAGAAGCTGGCGTCTGGGAGGATGAACGCTAGTGCCTTGCGCGAGGGCATGGAGATTAGCCAGCCGGCGATGTCGCAACACCTCGCAGTTCTGCGCAGTGCAAAGCTCGTGAGGGAAGAACGACAGGGGCGTTTCGTGAATTACGAAGTCGACTCCGAAGGGTTGGCTCTCATCGCCCAGTGGCTCGCAATATACCGGGCCTACTGGCCGGAGCGAATCGCAGCACTCAAAGTCTTGCTGAAGGACATGGATCAATGAACGAAGGGAAGACCAAGGAGCAGGATAGCGGCGTCGAGTTGGAGTTTGACTTGGGCGATCCGCCGCAAAAGGTCTGGCGTGCCGTCACCATTCCGGAACTTCGGGAAAGGTGGTTGCCGAAGGAAGCATTGTCTGATCCCGATGCGATCACCGTCACCCCCGGCCAGGAAGTTCGCTACAAGCTGCGTGACGATAACCCGCCTTTCCTTGAAAGCACCGTGACGTTCACGATCACCCCGAATGCCACTGGCGGCACCTGCCTTCGGATCGTCCACGAACTGACGGACGCAAGAATGGCAAGAGCGCCGGCGAACAGCAACAGCCCGCCCCTCATGCTCGCCGCCTGACACGGCGAGCCTTCCCCTTAAATTCTGAAAGTCTGGAGGTCGCCGATGCGCGAAGCGATGCAACTCGTCCCTATGGTGGTCGAACAGTCCAGCCGGGGGGAGCGATCCTTCGATATCTATTCCCGGCTTCTGCGCGAGCGGATTATCTTCCTCAATGGCGAGGTGAACGATACCGTTTCGGCCCTCGTCTGTGCGCAACTGCTGTTTTTGGAAGCGGAAAACCCCAAAAAGCCCATCAACCTCTATATCAATTCGCCGGGCGGCGCCGTGACCAGCGGCCTGGCCATGTACGACACCATGCGCTTCATCCGTGCGCCGGTTCATACACTTTGCATGGGGACGGCCCGTTCAATGGGGTCGTTTCTGCTGATGGCAGGTGAATCTGGCGAAAGAGCCGCATTGCCCAATGCCAGTATCCTCATTCATCAGCCCTCCGGCGGCTTTCAAGGGCAGGCTTCCGACATGCTGATTCATGCCGAGGAAATTCTAAAGACCAAGCAACGCATGACGCGGCTCTACGCGGACCATTGCGGACGTTCCTACGAAGACTTTGAGCGCGGGATGGATCGCGACCGCTTCATGACGGCGGAGGAAGCGCTTGAATGGGGTCTTATAGACCGTATTCTGAAAGTTCGGGAAGACACGAGCAGCTTATAAGCCTTGCCGCAAAAAACCCGATTGCTGAAGATCGTTCCAACGATTCCACATTTGCGTTAGTGGCGGGGTAACGCTACCGCCTGCCGCTTCAGCTTGCCGGGGCAAGCCGCGTGATCACGCCCATCTCGTCGCTGTCGCGCACCTGCTTCAGATGCTCCTCCGCCTGCGTCGCCTCGCGCTGGCGGTTCCACATCGAGGCATAGAGGCCGTTCCTTTCGAGGAGGGCGGCATGGGTGCCGCGCTCGGCGATCTCGCCGCTTTTGAGCACGATGATCTCGTCGGCGCCGATGACGGTCGAAAGCCGGTGGGCGATGACCAAGGTCGTCCTATTCTTTGAAACCACGTCGAGAGCGGTCTGGATCTCCCGTTCCGTCGTCGTGTCGAGAGCCGACGTCGCCTCGTCGAGGATCAGGATCGGCGGCGCCTTGAGGATGGTGCGGGCGATCGCCACACGCTGTTTCTCGCCGCCGGAAAGCTTGAGCCCGCGCTCGCCGACCTTGGTATCGAAGCCTTCGGGCAGCGCCTCGATGAAATGGGCGATCTGCGCGACCTCGGCCGCTGCAAACACCTCGCCGTCGCTGGCCGACGTGCGGCCGTAGCGGATATTGTAGGCGACCGTGTCGTTGAACAGCACGGTATCCTGCGGCACCATGCCGATCCCTGAGCGCAGGCTCTTCTGCGTCACGGTGCGGATATCCTGGCCGTCGACCGTGATGGTGCCGCTCTGGATATCGTAGAAACGGTAGAGCAGGCGCGACAGCGTCGATTTGCCGGCGCCCGACGGCCCCACCACCGCGACCGTCTTGCCGGCCGGCACCTCGAAGGAAATGCCCTTCAGGATAGGACGGGCCGGATCGTAAGCGAAGTGCACATCCTTGAAAGAGATCGCGCCCTGGCGGATCCGAAGCTCGGCAGCGTCGGGGGCGTCCTTGACCTCGGCCTTCACCTCAAGCAGGTCGAACATCTGCTCGATATCGGTCAGACCCTGGCGGATTTCGCGGTAGACGAAACCGATGAAATTGAGCGGCACGGAAAGCTGCAGCAGCATCGAATTGACGAAGACGAAATCGCCGACCGTCTGCTCGCCGCGCTGCACCGCCAGCGCCGACAGCACCAGCATGATCGTCGTGCCGATACCGAAAATGACGCCCTGGCCGAAGTTCAGCCAGCCGAGCGACGTCCAGACGTCGGTCGCCGCTTTCTCGTAGCGCTCCATCGATTTGTCGAAGCGTTTGGCCTCCATCTCCTCGTTGCCGAAATATTTGACGGTTTCGAAATTGAGAAGAGAGTCGATCGCCTTGGTATTGGCGTCGGTGTCGCTGTCGTTCATCGACCGGCGGATCGCGATGCGCCAGTCGGATGCGCGGATCGTGAACCAGATATAGGCCCAGACGGTGAAGGCGGTGACGGCAAGATAGGAAAAGCCGTAGCCCCACCAGAAGATCACCGCCGTCAGCAGGAATTCGATGACGGTCGGAACGGAATTGAGGATCGTGAAGCGCACGATCGTTTCGATGCCCTTGGTGCCGCGCTCGATGATGCGCGACAGCCCGCCGGTCTTTCGCTCCAGATGGAAACGCAGCGACAGCTCGTGCATATGCACGAAGGTCTTGTAGGCGAGCTGGCGCACGGCATGTTGCCCGACGCTGGCAAAGAGCGCGTCGCGCAGCTGGTTGAGACCGAGCTGGATCAGCCGGGTGACGTTATAGGCGATGACAAGGGCGATGGCTCCGGCAAGGAGCGGCGGTACGGTGCCGGCGAGGTCCATTCTGCCGTTCAGCGCATCGGTGGACCACTTGAAGAAATAGGGGACGAGCAGCAGGACGAACTTGGAGATCAGCAGATAGACCGACGCCCAGACGACACGCATCTTGAGGTCGGTTCGCCCGGCCGGCCACATATAGGGCCAGAGGTTGAAAAGCGTCCGCAGCAGGTGTGATTCCGAGACTGTCTTGCCGTTTGCCATGCCGTATCTCCAGTCCGGATGATTTGCTTCGATGTCCGGCAAGGCGTGGGGCAGGGCGCATCTGGCGCGCTTCCCTGAATCCCGAACGCCACCGGCAGATAGGGCGTCGGGCCGAGGAATGCAACACGTGCAGTAGCCGGGAAAAGTGAGGCCAGGCGTTTCTCCCGCCCGGCTTCATCATGTCGCGTTGCGCTTAAGCTGCCGCCTTTTCAGAGGTGCTGCTTGGAGAGCCGTTTACGGTGCAGTTCCTCGGCGTTCGGCAGCGCGTCCTTCGGCAGGCCGAAAATCTGGCCGGGACGAATGCGATCCGGGTCGACGATTTTGTCCTCGTTGGCGATGTAGATCGTCGTATAGCGCACGCCGAGGCCATAGGTCCGGCGCGAGATCTGCCACAGCGTATCGCCGCGGCGGATGATGACCGCCGCATTGTTTGCCGTCAGCGGCGCCTGTTCGATCGTCTTCGGCTGATTGCTCGCAGCATCGTTTGCGGCGGGCGCGGCCGGTGCGGGCGTGTCGGTCAGTTCACCGATGATTGCGCCCAGCCCGTCGAGACCGGCGCCGACCGATTTTGCATCCTTCGGCAGATCCTGCAGCACCTTCAGCGCCTTGGCGGCGGTTTGCGAGGAGGCGCCGGAGGCCTGCTTGAAGCTGTCGGACGCATCCGCCGCGGGGCGGAAGTCGGCGACAGAGCGCAGCGCGAATTCCGTTGCCGAGCGCGCCGCCGCCAGCTGTTCGGCACCTGGCAGCTTACCATCGGCAAACAGCCCCTTCAAAAGCCCGAACGCCTTGCCGGCTTCGGCCTTGAGCTTGCCGAGTTCGCCTTCGTCGAGCGGTACCATCGAGGAAGCGCCATTTGCATCGGCGGGGCCGGCTTGAGCAGCAACCCGCACCTGGTCGCCCGCCGGGCGGTTGAAGTTCACTGCGGCCCGCACGATCACCTTGCCCGCTGGATCGACGACGTCGACGCGAATCTTATGATCGCCGACCGAAAGCGCCGCGACACCGTCGATGACGAAATGGCCGTCGGGTCCGGCCGTGTCCTGGCCGACAAGGCTGTCGTCGGCATAACCGAGGACCTTGGCGTTGGCCCGCGCCGTGCCGGCAATGAAGATCTTGTTGCCCTCGATCTCGACGGCGTTGACCATCACATCGGGCGCAGTGGCCTTGTCGGTTTGGCCCGCACCGGGTACGGCCGGCGCCGCATCTGTCCCACCGACGGAGGCGTCGGGCAGGCCAGGCGTCTGCAGCGCCAGCTCGCCGGTCGGTGCTGCTGTTGCGGCAGGCGCGTTGGCTGCAGCGGGAGCAGTCGCGGTCTCGCCAGTTGCCGGCTTGTCCGCAGCCGGCGCCAACGGATTGGAGGCATCGGCGACTTCGGTGTCCCCTGTCGGTGCAGTGATGATGCGGCTCGCCGCGCCAGGCTTGGAGACCATCGCGAGTAGGTTTGCGGCATTGCCGTCCTTCGGCACGGAAACGGTGGCGACTTCTTCGGAAAGCGCGGTCTTGCCATCCTTGCCCGTCACCTTGAGCACGAGCTGGTGGTCGCCGGCCGGAAGCGGATCGTCGAGGACGGCGGCGAAATCGCCGCTCGGGCCAATATCGGCCGTCGTCACCACCTTTTCGCCATCGAGTACTTCGAGCTTGCCGTTCGGCTCGGCGGAGCCGGCGATGACGGTCGATCCATCAGGCTCGACCCGCAGGACGTCGAAGGCTGGAAGCTTCGGGCCGGCTGCCGTTGTCGCGGCGGAGGCTGGTTCGGGCGCACCGGTCAGCGCAGCTTCGGCCCTGGCAATCGCGGCAGGCGCATCCGCCATGTTTTCCGGCAGCGACTGCACGATGGCGAGCGCCTTGGCGCCGCCTTCCTTAACCTTGACGGCAATTGCTTGTGTTGCGGGATCGATGCCCTCGGGAACGGTGAAGCCGACAAGTGCGGTGAGCGCATTGATGGCCTTGGTCTTGGCGGCGGTGAAGACATCGATGGCCGGTCCTTTGCCGTCGGCAAACAGCGCCTTCAGCTCGCCGAGCGCCACGCCGGCGTCGGTCGATAGGTGTCTGACCTGATCGACGACCGCAGCCGAGTCGGCCACGGCAGAGCGTGATGTCTTTGCCGCTTCGTTAACCGTGTTCTTGAGCTCCGTGCCCGCCTGGTTGATGGCGTCGCCGACTTTGGATGCATCGCCGTCGATGCGCGGCATGACGAAGAATACCATCAGTAGGATTGCGATTACGAGCACTGCAAGGGCCAGCAAGCCGGCACGGTTCTTCATCATTATGTCTCCCAAGGCGGCAATTTGCCGTAGTAACCGAAATTGCTAGCGATTTCCGATGCTTTTCACAAGCATTCAACGCAATTTCGCAAGCTCGGCACGCTGCTTTTCAGTCAATTTTCTTGACTGCATTGAAATGGAATAGTTGTTTTGCCCTATGACCGAACAATCTGTATCGATTCGATCCATCTGCGTTTACTGCGGCTCAAGGCCGGGACGCGATCCTTCTCACATGGCGGCCGGGCGTGCTCTCGGAAGAGAGATCGCCGAATACGGCCTGCGCCTCGTCTATGGCGGAGGTACCAAAGGCATCATGGGCGCGGTTGCGAGCGGGGTGCTTTCAGGCGGCGGTCAGGTCACGGGCATCATCCCGGAATTTCTGATCGATATGGAAGCGACTCGCCATTCGCTCGGTCAGCTCAACGAACTTATTGTAACCCCTGACATGCACGCGCGCAAACACACGATGTTCGAGCGTTCCGATGCCTTCGTCGCGCTGCCCGGCGGCATCGGCACGCTGGAGGAAATCGTCGAGATCATGACCTGGGCGCAGCTCGGCCGTCATGAAAAGCCGATGGTCTTTGCCAATATCAACGGTTTCTGGGATCCGATGATGGAGCTGATGCGCCATATGACGGAAGAAGGCTTCCTGCACACCGCTCATCGGGTGCAGCCGCTCGTCGTCGACGACGTCGCCGGCATCATTCCCGCGATCATGGCCCAGGCCGCCCAGCTCGCCGCCGATCGCGGTGGCGAGGACGAGGTAATTTCGAAGATGTAGGTCGGCAAGAGACCTGGACTGCCCAGCCCTGTGGCCGGCAAATTCAGCTGTAGGCCGAAACAAGCTGCGTCACCTGAGATCGCATCCATTGATTGGCGGGATCATTGTCACTTGCCGCCGACCAGACCATCGATATCGGGCTCACCGTTAAATCGAGGGGAACCTCTGCTGTCGCCAAGCCGAAAAGGCCGGCGTACCGCTTCACGATCCTGGTCGGCAGGGTCGCGATCAGGGGCGCTTCCAGGACGGCGGTAAGCACGGTCAGGAATTCCGGCGCTGCCACCGACACGTCCAGTCGCACGTTGATCCGCTTCAACGCGTCATCGATGCAGCCTTCGATGGCGTCCTTCTGGGAAACGAGTGCATGCCTCAGCCCGACATAGCTGTCCCGGTCCAAAGTTTCGGGAAGATCGAGAAGCTCAGGATTGTAGCAACACATTAGCGATTGCTCGAACAGCAGGGTCCGCCGGTGTCTGTTGTTGCCGTCATCGTAGCAACCGACGCCGAGGTCGATGACATTGTCGTCCAGAAGCTTGTGGACCAGCTCCGGGTCGACCGCTCGCGCAAGCACTTTAATACCCGGGGCTGTCTCGTTTAACATAGCGGCGAGGCGCGGCACGAGCAGCACCTCAAGCTCGCTGGAAAAGCCGATGCGGAATATCTGCTCGGCCTGATCGGGCTCGAAGACTGCCGGCGTTACGATCGCCTGCTGCGTGCGGCTGAGTATCTGCTCTACGGCTTCGGCGAAACGCAGCGCCCGATGAGTCGGCTGCATGACCTGGCCGACACGCACAAACAGCTCATCTTGCAGCAATGTCCGGAGAGTGCCGAGATTGTGGCTCATAGCGGGCTGCTGGATTTTCAGGCGAACAGCAGCTTTCGTCACGCTCCGCTCCTTCATGAGCGCATCGAACGCGACCAGCAGATTGAGGTCGAAAGACCACAAATTGAAATGATCAATGGAGACAATTTCATTCATCGATTTGATCGTTACATGAATCGTTCTTACTGTCCATAGCCATCAGACAGCGCTGTCCCGGTTCCAGTTCAACTCGAAAGGAATTCCATGAGCGATCTTGGAAAGGAATATCGTATTGCCGGCGTGACAGTGAGAAAGGTGCAGGAGCAGTACCTTCACGACGTTCCGCCCTCATTCCTCTACCCGACTGCCGGATCTGAGGAGATCAAGGCGGTCGAGCCGCGGCTTTCCGCCGTCGATATGGAAGAGGGCCGCGATGCCCTTGTAGTGAGCATTCATAGCTGGCTTGTCATCACGCCCGACCACGTCATCCTCATCGACACGGGCTCGGGGAACGACAAGGAGAGACCGCGCAATTCCGGCTTCCATCGTCAGACCATTCCGTTTCTCGATAGGCTGCGTCAGGCGGGTGTCGAGCCCGAAGATGTCGACTTCGTCATCAATACCCATCTCCACGTCGATCATTCCGGCTGGAATACCGTGTTTCAGGACGGACGATGGATCCCGACTTTCAAAAACGCCCGCTACGTCTTCCCACGCGCCGAGCAGGAATATTACGCGTCGACGGCGAGTCACAACGACGTCAACATTCCCAGCCTCGGCGTCTATGAAGACAGCGTAAGGCCGGTGATCGAGGCGGGGCTTGCCGATTTCATCGACAGCGCAGGCGGTCCTTTCCTCGATCGATTCATCTTCTTGCCGACGCCTGGGCACAGCATCGGCCATATGTCCGTTATGCTGGAGGCGGACAATGAAGCGGCAATCTTCGCCGGCGATGTCATGCACCATCCGATCCAGGTGGAACGGCCCGATCTCAACACGGTCTTCTGCGAATTCCTGGATCAGGCTGCCCAGTCCAGACAGCGCGTCCTCGAACTCGCAGCTGATAATCGCGCCATGTACTTCTCCACGCATTTCCCCGGTTCGTCTGCTGGTTATGTCACCCGCGACGGTGAAAAATTCAGGTGGTCCTATGTCTAACAACGAGCTCGCATCGTCAGCTTTTGACGCCAGTCAGATCGTATTCGACGAGCATTACGTCGACAGCGGAACCGAGGGCATCAAGCTCTATCTGCGCAACAAGCGAAGGAAGGACCACAAAGTCTTTCTTGCGGAGAAAACAATCGTGATGGTGCATGGAGCGACCTTCTCGTCCGGAAGTCTTTACGACGTTCCCTTCAATGGAATGTCCTTCATCGACTTCCTCGCGCATCATGGGTTCGACGTCTTTGCCGTCGATGTCCGGGGCTATGGAAAATCGACCCGTCCACCGGAAATGCAGGCGCAGCCCGATCTCAACCCGCCCCTTGTTTCCACCGACACGGGCGTCACCGACTTCGCAACGGCTGTCGAGTTCGTGCATCGACTTCGGGGCCTGAAGGCTGTCAACGTGTTCGCAATGTCGTGGGGCGGTACCGTAGCCGGCGCATATGCTGCTCGCAACGCCGACAAGGTCGTCAAGCTCGCGCTGCTCGCGCCACAATGGCTGAGTGACGTTCCCATTCCCATCGACCAGGGCGGTTCCCTCGGCTCCTACAGGCTTGTTCCCGTCAAAGCGGCCCTGGCGCGTTGGCTGGGCACCGCACCCGAATACGCGCGTGAACGTCTTGTGCCCGAGGGCTGGTTCGATCTCTGGTCGGAATTGACCCTCTCGGAGGAGACGTCGCAAGACGATAGGGAGCAAGGCAAACTTCGCGCCACCAACGGGCCGATCCAAGACATCCGCACCTACTGGAGAGCTGGAACCCCATATTATCAGCCGAGCGAGATTCGCGCGCCGGTGCTGCTGTTGCACGGCGAATGGGACATCGACGTTCCGCTTGATCTGGCGCGGGCCTATTTCGAGCAGCTGACCGGCGCCTCCTACAGGCGATGGGTGGAAATCGGGGAGGCGACACATCTGGCCCTGATGGAGAGCCACCGCATGCAGGCCTATGCCGAGGTCGTCCGCTTCTTCGATGAAGCTTTCAAACCGGAATAGAGTCTGAACGATCAGGCTCCGGCATCGAATCCGGAGTCTGCTTCCTCCATCAAGCCGGCCGCGCGTTCACCCGGCCATCGAGCCATTCGTTTCCATGACAATTCTGATAACCGCCATCCTGGATGCCGGGCGAAGTGCCGTCGACATCGCGATATTCACCTTTCTGCCTCTCATGATCGTGACATTTTCGCTGATGCGCTACCTCGAGAGCGTGAGCGCGTTGCGATCAATCGCCGGCAAGGTAAACCCGCTGTTCAGACCTTTCGGTCTGGACGGTTTTGGGGTTTTGGCAATCATCCAGCTCAGCCTCGTGAGTTCGGCTGCCCCGGTCGCTGCCCTGACGCTGATGGCGCATAAAAGAACGTCGGAGAAATTTATGGCCGCGGCCTTTGCCGCGGTGCTTGCGGCGGCGCCGGCGAATGCCAGTTTTCCGCTCGCAAGCCTCGGTGTCGATCCGGGCTCGATCATAATGAACGGCATTTGCGGGGCGCTCGCTGCGTCCACTCTCGCCGGTTGGATCGTCGGCCGCCGTTCCTTGCCTGGAAAGATCTGTTCCTGCGACAGGGCGGATGACGACGACGTCGGCAGGCGCGATCTGCTGGCCGCGATCAATCGCGGTGGCGCAGATGCCATTGGCGTCATTGCTGCGATCCTGCCGGTGCTCGTGATCTCACTTGCCCTGGTAAGGCTGACCCAAAGTACAGGCGCACTTTCGGCTTTCACGTCCGTTGCGCAGCCATTGCTTCAGCTGCTCGGCGCCTCGCAGCAGGATGTGCTGTTCTTCCTCACAAAGTGCCTGGCAGGATCGAGCGCAACGGTCACGCTGTTACTCGACGCCCACAAGGAACTGAGTCTTCCGCCAGAGAAAATCATTCACGGATCCGCATTTCTGCTAAACCCTCTCGACCTTCCCGGCCTCTCCATTCTTATCGCATCGGTACCGGCGCTCCGCTCGGTTGCAGGCGTCGCAGTCTTCAGCGCATTGGCCGGAATCCTGGTCCGCACAGCGCTGCTATCCTGGCTTTGAACCAAGTCGGTCGGGTTGCGACCAGCGCAACGGCTACCTCCTTCCGCGGCTTCCCTTCAGCATCGACCAGCTATAGAGAAACAGCCCCGCCCAGATCAGCGGGAAGGCGATCATCCGCGCCGTGCCGAGCGGCTCATGAAAAGCGAAGACGGCGATCAGGAAGATCATCGTCGGCGCGATATACTGCATGATGCCGATCGTCGAGAGCTTCAGGAGCTTGGCGCCATTGGCATAGATCATCAGCGGTACGGCGGTGACGACACCGCAGCCAAGCAGCAGGCTCGTGTCGGCAAGGCCGGTACGGTAGAAATGGCCAAGGCCGCTGCCATATTCGAGATAGAGGATGTAGACGAGGGCCGGCCCGCTGAGGATCAGAACCTCGAGGAAGAAGCCCTGGTTGGGGCCGAGCGGCAGCGTCTTGCGGAGCAAGGCATAAAAACCCCAGCTGACAGCCAGCGTCGCCGCCACCCATGGAATGCCGCCGCTGTCCAATGCGAGAATGGCGACGGCAAGCGCCGCCAGCGCGATCGCCGCGATCTGCAGCGGCTGCAGCTTCTCGTTGAGCAGCACCGCGCCGAGGAAGATGCTGAACAGCGGATTGATGAAATAGCCAAGTGCTGCATCAAGCGAATGGCCGGCGCCGATCGCCCAGACATAGGTGCCCCAGTTGACGGTGATCAGCGACGCCGTCAGCGCCCCCATCGCCAGCATGCGCGGCGAGCGCAGTGCCGCGCGGATATCCGCCGTGCGCCCGAGCACGATCAATACCATGCCTGCCAGCGGCAGCGACCAGACGATACGGTGGGCGATGACTTCGGCCGGCGGAATATGTGCCACCGCCTTCATGTAGAAGGGCAGGAAGCCCCAGAGCAGATAGGCTGTCAGCGCAAAAGCGAAACCGCGCGGACTATCTTCGTTCTTGATCAACGGAACGGATGCATCGGTCGACATCGGGTGTTTCCATCTTTGTTCTTCTTCTGATCCGGCCTAGCTTAAGCGCCGTGAATAGGCCAATTCATTTCGTTGAACCGACCCTCGATGGATATGGGACGAGATGAAGCGATGGACAGCCGATGGCGGCAGAGGCCGACATCGGCTCGCGGCATCGGCGGAATGGGGTTATTCCGCCGCGATCTTGCCCGCCAGCTGCCGGTTCTTCATCAGCTTGTAGATGACGGAATCCATCAGCGCCTGGAACGAAGCATCGATGATGTTCTCCGAGACGCCGACCGTCCACCAGCGCACGCCGTCGCTGTCGGTGGATTCGATCAGCACGCGGGTGATCGCCTCCGTGCCGCCATTAAGGATGCGCACCTTGAAATCGGCGAGCACCAGATCGTCGATCTCGTGCTGGTACTTGCCGAAATCCTTGCGCAGCGCCAGGTCGAGCGCGTTGACCGGACCTTCGGCATCGGCAACCGACATCAGCGTCTGTCCGTCGATGGTGATCTTGACCACCGCTTCCGAGACGATTTTCACGCGGCCGAGACTGTCGAAGCGGCGCTCGATCATCACCCGGAAGCCTTCTATGGTGAAGAATTCCGGGATGGTGCCGAGTGTGCGATGCGCCAGGAGCTCGAAGCTCGCATCGGCGCCCTCATAGGCATAACCGATGGATTCACGTTCCTTGACGATCGAGATCAACAGGTCGAGCTTCGGATCGTCCTTGGCGACGGTGATACCTCGCCGCTTCAGCGCATTGATGAAGTTCGCCTTGCCACCTTGGTCGGAGACCATGACCTTTCGGAAGTTGCCGACGCTTTCCGGGGGCACATGTTCATAGGTCTTCGGATCCTTCAGCAGCGCCGATGCGTGAATGCCGGCCTTGGTGGCGAAGGCGGAAGCGCCGACATAAGGCATCTGGTGATCGGGCGAGCGGTTGAGCAACTCGTCGAAGGCATGCGAGAGCCGGGTGAGGTTGAGCAGCCGCTCCTCATCGATCGCCGTTTCGAAACGTGTATTGTAGGCGCTCTTCAGCGCCAGGGTCGGGATCAGCGTCACCAGATTGGCGTTGCCGCAGCGCTCGCCGATGCCGTTCAAGGTGCCCTGGATCTGCCGGGCGCCGGCTTCGACCGCAGCAAGCGAATTGGCGACCGCCTGGCCGGTATCGTTGTGAGCGTGAATGCCGAGACAGCGGCCGGGAACGCCTGACGCGATCACCGCTTCGACGATGGCGCGGACCTCCGGCGGCTGCGTCCCGCCATTGGTGTCGCAGAGCACGACCCAGCGGGCGCCGCTTTCATAGGCCGTCTTCGCGCAGGCGATCGCATAGGCCGGATTGGCCTTGAAGCCGTCAAAGAAATGTTCGCAGTCGACAATCGCCTCCTTGCCGGCGCCGACCGCCGCCTTGACGCTTTCGGCGATGCATTCGAGGTTCTCCTCGTTGGTGCAGCCGAGCGCCACGGCGACATGATAGTCCCAGCTCTTGGCGACGAAACAGATAGCGTCGCTTTTGGCCTGCAGCAGCCCGGCGATGCCTGGATCGTTCGAGACAGAAACGCCCGCCCGCTTCGTCATGCCGAAGGCGACGAAGGTCGCGTGGTTCGTGCGCTTCTCGCTGAAGAAGGCGGTGTCGGTCGGATTGGCGCCGGGATATCCGCCTTCGACGTAATCGAGGCCGAACTCATCCAGCATGTCGGCGATCGCAATCTTGTCCTCGACGGAAAAGTCGATGCCGGGCGTCTGCTGCCCGTCCCGGAGCGTCGTGTCGAAGAGGTAGATGCGTTCTTTCATGTCGTTTCCTCCCGCCAGGCGGGTGTTGTTGTACTGCGGATGCTGCCCTCATCCGGCTGCCGCCACCTTCTCCCGGTCTGACGGGGAGAAGGCATATGCCGCACCGTCTCGCAGGGCACGTCCCCTCTCCCCGCGAGCGGGGAGTGGGCTTGGGTGAGGGGCTGCCCCAAATGATCAGTCCGGCTTCCCGGCGAACTTATCCGTCGCCCGGATCAACTGGTCGAGAATGCCCGGCTCCGAATAGGCATGGCCGGCACCCTCGATCAGGTGGAATTCCGCCTTCGGCCAGGCCTTGTGCAACCGCCAGGCATATTTTGCCGGGCAGGGCATGTCGTAGCGCCCATGCACGATCACGCCTGGAATGTCCTTGAGCCGGCCGGCATCGCGGATCAATTGTCCCTCGTCCATCCAGCCGGCATTGACGAAGAAATGGTTCTCGATGCGGGCAAAGGCATAGGCGAATTGCGGCTCCTCGAATTTGCCGCTGGTCGACGGTTCGGGCAGCAGCGTGATCGTTTCGCCTTCCCAGATGCTCCAGGCCTGCGCGGCTTGAAGGCGCACGGTTCTGTCCTCGTGCGTCAGGCGGCGATGATAGGCATGCATCATCTCGTGCCGCTCTTCCGGCGGAATGGGAGCGATGAAGCGTTCCCATTTATCCGGGAACATTTCCGAGACGCCGAACTGGTAGTACCAATCGAGCTCGGCCTTGGTCAGCGTGTAAATGCCGCGCAGGATGAGCTCGGAGACGCGCTCCGGATGCGTTTCGGCATAGGCGAGCGCCAGCGTCGAGCCCCAGGAGCCGCCGAACACCTGCCATTTGTCGACTCCGGCCATTTCGCGCAGCCGCTCGATGTCGGCGACGAGGTGCCAGGTCGTGTTGGCATTCAGTTCCGCATGCGGCGTCGACCTGCCGCAGCCGCGCTGGTCGAACAGCATGACGTCGTAGAGATGGGGATCAAAGAGCCGGCGGTGCGCCGGCGAGAAGCCGCCGCCCGGGCCGCCATGCAGGAAGACGGCGGGTTTGGCGCCAGGCGTTCCCGAGCGCTCCCAATAGATCACATGGCCGTCGCCGACATCGAGATGGCCGGAGGCATAGGCTTCGATCTCGGGATAGAGCGTGCGCAGTATCTCGGTCATATTTTCACGCCTTTCGCGGGCCACGCCCGGGTGTCGTGGTCGGGATGCTGAAAGGAGATGATCGCCTCCTGTCGGGCGTAGAAATCCGCGTCCTTATGAACAGGGGCGTCGAAGATTTCCTCGACCCAGGGCAGGCGGGCCTCGTAATTGACCTGGATCTGCGGCGCGAGATCGCTGCGGTCGTCGAAGGTGCCGATCGCAAGCTCCAGCCCGCCTGGATGCCGGTAGGTCATCGGCGTGCCGCAATTGCTGCAGAAGCCGCGATCGATATTGACCGAGGATTGAAAATAGCTCGGCTCGCCGCGCGTCCATTCCATTCCTTCCTCCGGTGCTGTGACCAGCGCGGAGAAGAAGCCGCCGAACTGCTTCTGGCACATGCGGCAATGGCAGATCGACGGCCGCCCCAACTGGCCCGATATGCGGAAGCGCACGGCGCCGCACTGGCATCCGCCTGTTCTGATCTTATCCGTCATGTGTTTCTCCGAGTGGCCAATGGGAAGTGTCCTGATCCGGGTGCTGGTTGTTGCTTGCCGCGATCGCCTCCTCGCGGTCGGGCGTTTCAGGCTCTGATTCCACCGGCAGGCCGTCGAGTGCGTGGAACCACGACATCTTGCGCACGGTGTTTGATTGCATCACGGGCTTGACCGCATCGGGCTCGTCAAGCGTGCCGAGCGCGATGTTGATGAAGTCCGCGTCCGGAATATCGTAAAATAGCGGCGTGCCGCAATCACCGCAAAAGCCACGCCGCACGAGGTCGGAGGAGCGGAACCACTTCGGTTCGCCGCGCGTCAGCTCGAAATGTTCGCGCTTGGCCGCTGCGAGCGGCAGGAAATAATTGCCGGCCGCCTTTTGGCACATGCGGCAGTGGCAGATATGTGGATAACCGAGTTCGCCCAGCGCGCGATAACGAACCGCGCCGCACTGGCATCCGCCGGTCTGTCTCGCCGTTTCCATCAGGTGCGATCCTCCGGCGGCCAGACCGGCGTATCGTGGTCGGGGTGCTGATAGGAAATCAGTCCGTGCAGGAAGGAGCCTGCCGTCAGATCCGCCTCGGTCCGTTCTCCCGGCAGTTCGTGCAGATGATCGACGAAGCCGATCTTGCCTTCCACGCCCCATTGAATGGTCGGCGGCAGCTGCGACGGATCGTCGAAGGCACCCGCCGCAATCGCCATTCCATCAGGCGCCTCATAGGTCAGCGGCGTACCGCAATCGCCGCAGAAACCGCGGAGGACGAAATTCGAAGACCGGAACGTCTTGCGTGCTCCCCGCGTCCATTCGAAATCGGCGCCGCGCACCGAGACCAGCGGCGCATAATAGGCGCCGAACGCCTTCTGGCACATGCGGCAATGACAGATCGACGAATCCTTGAGCTCGCCGCTGACGCGGAAACGGATCGCGCCGCACTGGCACCCGCCGGTATAGGTCTCGGTCATGGCAGGTCCTTTCCGATGATGCGGATGATATGGCTGCACACGTTGTCGATATCCCGCAGGATATCTTCGTTCCAGAAGCGCAGAACGGTCCAGCCGTCCGCCTGAAGACGTTGGGTCCTGATATGATCGTAGGAGACGTTCGGGGCGAGGGCGTGCTGCGAGCCGTCTATCTCTACGATAAGGCGATGGCTAGGGCATGCGAAATCAACGATATAACCGGCGATCGGCATCTGTCGACGGAACCTGAGGCCCATCAGACGATGGGCGCGAAGCTCGTTCCAGAGTTTCAGCTCAGCCTCGGTCAGAGCTTTGCGCATGCGCCGGGCGTTCGCCCGCCGTTGGGCTGGTGCATGCGGCATGGCTTGCCTCTCGCGATGACGTGACGGGGCTGCGGCGGCACCCCCCTCTGCCCTGCCGGGCATCTCCCCCACAAGGGGGGAGATCGGATAGGAGCGGCCGCTCACCCTAATCAAACGCCTCAGTTGGCCAAAGCCACGTGGTGCGCGGTCGATATCTTGGCAAGCGGGCGCGTCTTGCCGATCTCCCCCCTTGTGGGGGAGATGCCCGGCAGGGCAGAGGGGGGTATATCTGGCCGCCCAACCCATCCTACCGCTTCACCTCCCACGTCGTCACCCGCTCGCCCGTCGCCGCATCCTTGCCGTCCTTCAGCTGGATCCCTTTCGCCGTCAGCTCGTCGCGGATCTTGTCGGCTTCGGCAAAATTCTTCGCCTTCAGCATTTCGAGACGCATGGCGACCAGTGCATCGACCGCTGCGGCGACGGCTTCATCGATTTCGGCCTTCTTCGGCAGCACGCCGAGGAGGGAAGCCGTTGCGGCGAAGGTGGCGCCCGCTGCGGCATCGGTATGGGCAGCCTGCGCCAGCGCATGCAGGGCTTGCACGGCCGCGACAGTGTTGAGATCGTCGGCCAGCGCGTTCAGGACGGCCTCGTCCGGCTTGGCGTCGCCTCGTTCCGTCGCCGGCCACTTGGCAAGCAGCCGTTCGGCCTCTTCAAGCCGCTTGATCGAGAAATCGATCGGCTCGCGGTAATGCGTCATCAGCATGGCAAGACGCAGCACTTCGCCCGGCCATTTGCGGCCGGCGAAGGTTTCCGTGTGCAGCAGCTCGTGGATGGTGACAAAATTGCCCTCGGACTTCGACATCTTGCGGCCCTCGACCTGCACGAAGCCGTTGTGCATCCAGACATTCGCCATCACCTCGGTCCCGTGGGCGCAGCGCGACTGGGCGATCTCGTTTTCATGATGCGGGAAGATCAGGTCCAGCCCGCCGCCGTGAATGTCGAAGACATCGCCGAGATAGCGCCGGCTCATCGCCGAGCATTCGATATGCCAGCCCGGTCGGCCGCGGCCCCAGGGGCTCTCCCAGCCGGGTTCGTTATGGCTCGACAGTTTCCACAGCACGAAATCGCCCGGGTTCTTCTTATGCGCGTCGACGGCGACGCGGGCGCCGGCCTGCTGCTCGTCGAGCGGGCGCTTCGAAAGCTGGCCGTAATCGGGCATGGATCTGGTGTCGAACAGCACTTCGCCTGCCGCCACATAGGCATGCCCATTGCCGATCAGCTTGTCGATGATCTGGATCATCTCTGCGATATTGTCGGTGGCGCGGGGCTCGACATTCGGCTCGATGCAGCCGAGCTCGGCGACATCGGCGTGAAACTGCGTCTCGGTCTTTTCGGTGACAGCGCGGATCGCTTCATTCAGCGGCAGACCGGGATGATCTTTCAGCGCCCGCGCATTGATCTTGTCGTCGACGTCGGTGATGTTGCGGGCGTAGGTGACGTGATCTTCGCCGTAGACATGGCGCAGCAGCCGGAACAGCACGTCGAAGACGATGACCGGCCGGGCATTGCCGATATGGGCGAAATCATAGACGGTCGGGCCGCAGACATACATGCGGACATTGTCGGGGTCGATTGGCGCAAAGACCGATTTTTCCCGCGTCAGCGTGTTGTATAGCTTCAGTTCCGGCGTGCGGCCCATTTCACTCTCCCAAATGCACGATCAGAAAATATCGCGACCGGCAGGCCGGGGCGTTTCGCATCTTGACTATTGGGGAGACGAAAACGGCCAGGCCAGCGCGTGCGCTAGCGAATAATCTTTCCGCAGATAATGCAGATAACCGTTTTCATGCCGCGTTTTATGGCGCGGGAACGACGTTTGGTCAAGAGGGGCGAGGAAGGATCGGCGGCAACTGCAGTGACCTATCCGGTGCGCTGCGTCCCCTGAGGCTCGTCTGCCATTTTCGTGGCGCAAATCGCGTATAGGCGGTTCGGAAGCTGCTGAAAATACGGGAGGAATGAGTGGGGAGCGTTGTTCGGTGGACGATCGGTGCGGCAGCAATTCTGGTGGTCGCATCCGCCGCATATTTCGCATACGATTTCGGCATGCTTCGCTTCAACAATCCGTCCTTATCGCGCTATCCGATCCAAGGCATCGATGTCAGCCATCACCAGGGCGACATCGATTGGAGGACGGTGGCCGCGCAGCCGAATGTGCGTTTTGCAATCATGAAGGCGACCGAAGGCGGCGATCACAAGGATTCCAGATTTGCCGAGAACTGGCAGCGTGCCGGAGATGCAGGGATCGTGAGAGGCGCCTACCATTTCTTCACCTTCTGCCGCCCGGGCAGGGATCAGGCGCAGAATGTGCTGGCGACGGTGCCGAAGGCGCCGCGCACCCTGCCGATCGCCATCGATCTGGAATTCGTCGGCAATTGCAACAAGGTCCCGACGGTCGAGGAGATGGCGACGGAGGTGAATGCCTTCGTCACCGAACTGAAAGCCATCTTTCCGGAAAAGCCGATCTTCTACGTCACGCAGGAATTCTTCGATCAATATCTGAAGGGCAATGAGGCCCGCTTCCCCGAGCACTACCTCTGGCTGCGAAGCGTGTTGAATGAGCCGACGCAGGAGGGGTGCAGTCGCTGGTCGATCTGGCAATTTGCCGACAATGGCGCCCTGGACGGCATCCGGGGACTAGTGGACCTCAATGTCCTATGCCCCGCCGAAACAGGTTTCTCACATCTGTTCCCGGCCGTTGCCGCGAACTGAAGCGTCCGTTTATTCCGGCAAGCGGTAGTCGGCGAGCTTGTTTTCGCGCACGATGAACAGCTTGCCCGTTTCGGTCACACCAGGACCGAGCAACGGCAGGATCGCCTTGGCGACCTGCGAAGGATGCGGCAGCGTCTGCGGATCTTCGCCCGGCACGGCCTGCGCCCGCATCGCCGTGCGTGTGGCGCCCGGATCGACGCTGGTGATGCGCAGCGGCGTCGATTGGCTCTCGCCGGCCCAGGTGCGCGCCAGCGCCTCGACAGCGGCCTTGGACGCGGAATAAGCACCCCAGAAGGGTCTGCATTTGTGGGCCGCACCCGAGGACAGGATCACGGCGCGGCCGGCATCCGAGCGGGCGAGCAGCGGATCGACCGAGCGGATCAGCCGCCATGTCGCCGTCACATTGATCGTCATCACCTTCTCGAACACCTTCGCCTCGATATGGCCGATCGGCGAAATGACGCCGAGCACGCCGGCATTGGCGACGAGGATATCAAGCTTGCCCCAGCGTTCGAAGATCGAGCCGCCGAGCGCGTCGATCGCATTCATATCGGCAAGGTCGAAGGGCACGAGGGTCGCGCTGCCGCCGACGGCTTTGATCGCATCGTCGAGCTCCTCGAGCCCGCCGACCGTGCGTGCGCAGGCGATCACATGGGCGCCGGCTTTGGCAAGTTCCAGGGCTGTGAAGTAGCCGATGCCGCGCGACGCACCGGTGACGAGTGCGATCCTGCCCTCAAGATTGATGTTCATCTGTCCGGTTCCGGATTTGCTTGCGAAGGTGAGGGGCGCAATAGGCCCCTCGGAAGCGAAAGTCAAAGCGGCAGCGGCTCAGCCGTTGCTGGCAAGCATCGAAAGCTTGTTGCCCATCGACTCGCCGTTCTTGTCGAGCAGGCGGGTCGGATAGTCACCTGTGAAGTAGTGGTCGGTGAACTGCGGACGGGCCGGGTTGCGGTCCTCGCCGCCGACGGCGCGGTAAAGCCCGTTGATCGACAGGAAGGCAAGCGAATCCGCACCGATATATTTGGCCATGGCTTCGACGTCGGCATATTGGTTGGCGAGCAGCTTGTCGGCGTCGGGCGTATCGATCCCGTAAAAATCCGGGAAGAAGATCATCGGGCTTGCGACGCGGATATGGACTTCGCGCGCACCGGCCTCGCGGATCATCTGCACGATCTTCAGCGATGTCGTGCCGCGCACGATGGAATCGTCGACCAGCACCACGCGCTTGCCTTCGATCATCGCCCGGTTGGCGGAATGCTTCAGCTTGACGCCGAAGGCGCGAATCTGCTGCGTCGGCTCGATGAAGGTGCGGCCGACATAATGGTTGCGGATGATGCCGTATTCGAAGGGGATGCCGCTTTCCTGGGCATAGCCTAGCGCCGCGGGCGTGCCGCCATCCGGCACCGGCACGACGACATCGGCATCGACAGGCGATTCCTTGGCGAGATTCATGCCCATGTTCTTGCGCGTCGTATAGACGTTGCGGCCGCCGACGACCGAATCCGGACGGGCGAAATAGACATATTCGAACAGGCAGAGACGCTCCGGCTGCGGCTTGCTGGGCTTGCGCGCATCGATGCTGATCGAGCCGTCAGGCTGGATTTCGCATATGATGACCTCGCCGTTTTCTACGTCGCGGATGAACTTGGCGCCGATGATGTCGAGCGCGCAGGTTTCCGAGCAGAAGATCGGCTTGCCGTCGAGTTCGCCCATGACAAGCGGGCGGATGCCGGTGGGATCGCGCGCGGCAATCAGCTTGGTGCGGGTCATGGCAAGCATCGAATAACCGCCTTCCATCTGGCGGATGGCGTCGATGAACCGGTCGGACGTGGAAGCATGGCGCGAGCGGGCGATAAGATGCAGGACGACTTCGGTATCGGAGGTCGACTGACAGATGGCCCCGGTTGCGATGATCTGGCGGCGCAGCGTCAGGCCATTGGTGAAATTGCCGTTATGGGCAATGGCGATGCCGCCTTCCTCAAGTTCGGCAAACAGCGGCTGCACGTTGCGCATCGCCACTTCGCCTGTCGTCGAATAGCGTGTGTGGCCGATCGCTATGCTGCCGGGCAGGCGGGCCAGTGTCATCGGATTGGTATAGTGATCACCGACCAGGCCCATATGGCGCTCCTGATAGAAGCGTTTGCCGTCGAAGGAGACGATGCCGGCTGCCTCCTGTCCGCGGTGCTGCAGGGCATGCAGCCCGAGAGCCGTGAGAGCCGCGGCATCGGGATGTCCCAGAATTCCGAAAACACCGCATTCTTCATGCAGCGTATCTCCGTCGAGCGGATCGTCGATTGGGAAGGAATGGGACTGGTTCATTTCTGCGGGCCTCTGCTCTCACAAGAATGGATCGGCATTTCCAATATCATATATCGGAAACCTGACAGCTTTCCGATAACGTCATGCTGAACGACATCTGCTTTCAAAGCTCGTTTGCCGGCTCTGAAACAGCTGAGGCCCGGCGGAGCTGGAATGCCCGGCCGGACCTTGACTTTACGTCCCGCTCAAATGGCAATTGCCGGACGGCGGGTCAAGCTCTTGAACACTGCGTCAATTCGCCGGCTGCTGCGCGCTGCCTGCAGGCGCGTCTTCCGCCGGCGCTTGATCGGCCGCCGGCGGCGTGGCGCCTTCGCTGCCCTGTGCCGGCGACTGCATCTTATCACGGAAGCTCGCCTGTATCATCTGGGCGAATTGCTCCGGCAGCACCGCCTTCAGCTTCACCACCATCGAATCCAGAAAGGGCTTCGACTTGGCCTCGTTGACCCAGGCCGGCCGGTGTTCGACATCGACCAGCCAGTTCCAGAAGGCGACGGCGACAACCATCAGCAGCAGGCCGCGGGCCGCGCCGAACAGGAAGCCGAGCGTGCGGTCGAGGGCGCCGATGCGGCTGTCGATGATGAAATCGGCGATCTTCATGGTGATGAAGGAGATAACGATGAGCGCGATCAGGAAGACGACGGCTGCCGAACCGGCGATCGCGATACGGTCGTCATCGGTGTACTTCTTCGCATAGGGCAGCAGGTACGGGTAGAGATAGTAGGCAGCGGCGGCCGAACCGCCCCAGCTCGCGATCGAAAGGATTTCCCGCGAAAAGCCGCGGACCATCGCCAGCACGGCGGAGAAGAGCACGACGCCGATGACAATACCGTCGAAAATCGTAATGGGCATGTAAATTCAACTCCAGGACTGCCGCTGGGCGGCCGTGTCGCGCCTTATCGTGTGCCTCCTATATCATCACCGTTCCCGGCAATGAAAGGATCAAACCTCGTCTTCCACACGCAGCGCTCCCTTCGACCCGGCGATGCGCGCCACCAGATCCGGCAGGCTTTCGACCTCGCTCCATCGTCCGGAGCCCTTCGGCAGCTCAGCGGAGGCGGAAGGAAGCAGCGCTGCGGAAAAGCCCAGCTTCTCGGCTTCCTTGAGGCGCTGGGCGGTGTGCGCAACCGGCCGGATGGCGCCCGACAGGCTGACTTCGCCGAAATAGACGCAATCGGCGGGAAGGGCAATACCGGCGAGCGAGGAAACCAACGCCGAAGCGACGGCGAGATCGGCCGCCGGCTCGGAAATGCGGTAGCCGCCCGCGATGTTGAGATAGACGTCGTGCTGGCCGAGCCTGACGCCGCAATGGGCCTCCAGCACCGCCAGGATCATCGACAGCCGGGCCGAATCCCATCCGACCACGGCGCGCCGCGGCGTGCCGAGCGAGGTCGGCGCCACCAGCGCCTGCACCTCGACGAGCACGGGCCGCGTGCCCTCCATCCCGGCGAAGACGGCAGCGCCGGGGGATTTTTCGTTGCGCTCGCCGAGGAAGAGTTCGGAGGGATTGGCGACCTCGCGCAGTCCTTTGTCGGACATTTCGAAGACGCCGATCTCGTCCGTCGGGCCGAAGCGGTTCTTGACCGTGCGCAGGATGCGGTAATGATGGCCGCGGTCGCCTTCGAAATAGAGAACGGCATCGACCATGTGCTCGACGACGCGCGGCCCGGCGATCTGCCCGTCCTTGGTCACATGCCCGACGAGCACCATGGCGGCTCCCGTCTGTTTGGCGAAACGGATCATCGACTGCACGCCGGTGCGCACCTGCGTCACCGTTCCCGGTGCGGAGTCGGCAAGCTCGCTCCACAGCGTCTGGATGGAATCGATGATGACGAGATCCGGGCGTTTGCCCTCGGCAAGCGTCGCCAGAATATCCTCGACATTGGTTTCGGCCGCCAGCATCACGTCGGTATCGGCTGCGGCAAGACGTTGCGCCCGCAGCCGGACCTGCGCCACCGCCTCCTCGCCGGAGACATAGATGATCTTGTGGCCGCGCCGCGCCAGGGCGGCGGCGGCCTGCATCAGCAGCGTCGATTTGCCAATGCCGGGATCGCCACCGATCAGCACCGCCGAACCGCGCACGAATCCGCCGCCGAGCGCCCGGTCGAGCTCCGACATGGCGGTATGGATGCGCGGTGCCTCCTCGATCTCGCCCGACAGCGCCGTCAGCGTCACCGGCCGGCCCTTCTTCGGCGTCTTGCCCGGACCGGAGCCGATGCCGCCCATCGGGTCTTCCTCGACGATGGTGTTCCACTCGCCGCAATTGTCGCATTTGCCGGCCCATCGGTTATGAACCGCGCCGCAATTCTGGCAGATGAACTGTGTCTTGGCCTTCGCCATCGATCTTTCTTTCAGTCGCGTTCCACAAATGAAGCCGTCGAAGGCTTCACCGAATCATTGTCGTGCTCGAGATAATGGCTATCGCGATGGATCAAAACTAATGATTTCCCCATCAGCCTTCCCCGTGCCTATGCTTTTCGCCTCTGATCATCAGAAACGGTGGAAGATGTTCGACTATTCGCTCACGCACTGGCTTGCATTTCTGTCGGCGGCGGTTTTGCTCAACCTCTCGCCAGGTCCAGACATCGCCTACATCCTCGGCCATACGATGAAAGGCGGGAAACGCGCCGGTTTTTCCGCATTATTCGGCGTCTGGTCAGGCGCCTGCCTGCATGTTCTGATGGCGGCATTGGGCCTTTCCGCCGTGCTTGCCGCTTCTGCCTTGGCATTCTCTACGGTCCAATGGCTCGGTGCCGCTTATCTCGTCTGGCTGGGCATTCAAGCTCTGCGCACCAGCGGCGACGGTGGCCTGATCAACGCCACTGGTGAGGAAATCCCAGCCGCAAGGATCTACCGGCAAGGAATCCTGGTGTCGCTGCTCAATCCGAAAGTGGCGATATTTTTCCTGGCATTCCTGCCGCAATTCGTTGTCGAGGGGGCAGGGCCGGCATGGGCCCAGCTGATGCTGCACGGCGGGCTCATCATCGCCGTCGCCGCCTTCATCGAGCCGCCGCTCGTGCTTCTCGGAGGACGCCTTGCCGATGCGCTCAGGCGGAATGCGAAAATCGGACGATGGCTCGATCGCAGTCTCGGCGCGCTTTTTGTGGCGCTCGGTGTGCGTCTTGCCCTGAGCAGTCGATGATAACGAGGCCTACTCCTCGGCCACATAGCGCCGTTCGTGACGCAGCCCCATGCTGGTGAGGATCTCGTATCCGATCGTGCCCGCTGCCCGCGCTACGTCGTCGAGAGGCATGTTCTTTCCGAACAGCTCGACATAATCGCCGGCGCGCACCGCGTTCTCTGGCAGGTCGGTGATGTCGAAGATCGTCAGGTCCATGGTGATCCGGCCGGCAACCGGTACCTTATGCCCGGCGATGAAACCTTGTCCGCCTTGCGGCACATGCTGGCGCAGCGGCACGCCGCCGCTCGATTGGCTGCGCATATAACCGTCGGCGTAGCCGGCTGAGACGATCGCCAGCCGACTTTCACGGCCAAGCTGCAGCGCCCGTCCATAGCTGACGGTCTCACCGGCCTCGACGGTCCGAACCTGGATGACGCGCGCTTCTGCGGTGGCGACCGGCCGCATCGGGTTCGCCATGCCGCTGACCGCCTCGCCGCCATAGAGCGCGATGCCCGGCCGGGTCAGGTCGAAATGATAATCCTCGCCGAGAAAGATGCCGGCCGAGGCGGCAAGACTTGAATCGATGCCTTCATAGGCGGCCGTAACCCTACGGAACGATTCGAGTTGCTGCCGGTTCATGGCATGGCTGGGATCGTCGCCGCAGGCGAGGTGGCTCATGACCAGCACCGGCGCGAAGCTTGCAGGCCGCGAGACGTCATTGGCGAGAGCCACCGCGTCGTCGATGTGCAATCCCAGCCGATTGAAGCCGGTATCGACATGCAGCGCGCAGGGATAATCGCCGTAATCGGCAAGCACCGCCATCCAGAAGGCGAGCTGCTCGTCGGAGGAAATCACCGGCACCAGATCATTGTCGAAGAACCGCCGTTCCGTGCCCGGCCATATGCCCGAGAGCACGAAGATGCGCGCCTCGGGCGCATAGAGGCGAAGCGTGACGCCCTCATCGACGGTCGCGACGAAGAAATCCCGGGCGCCTGCGAGGTAGAGCGCTTCGCCGGCATCCTCGATGCCTGTGCCGTAGGCGTCCGCCTTGACGACGGCTGCGGCGCGCGCTGCACCTGAGCGGCGCGCCATGTCGCGCCAATTTTCCGTGAGCGCGCTCAGGTCGACGGTCAGCCGCAGGCCTGCGGAAGTGAAGAGATCGTCGTCTTCGGAGAGGATGGGAAAATCTGTCATGAATCGCCGTGAAGAAATGAAGGAGCCGTGTCGCCCAGTCTAGAGAGCATTGTGGCCAAGGAAAAGCGCAGGCGGTCACATATCACCCTTTGCCTGTCGTCCGATCACTTTTGTTCAAGACGCATGCCGGCTTCCGCGCTAATTCTATTGGATGCACAACGTATCGCAAAAAGAGGCCGCGGAGGCCATGCCGCTGGCCAATGTGGAATCGGCCCGCTTCTGGCGGGATACCCGTTTCCGCGGCATGGAGTGCCTGAGCGCTACCTTTCTCACGCATGAGTACGCGCCGCATGCGCACGATACCTTCAGCATCGGCGCGATAGAAAGCGGCACCCAGATCGCGACGCTCAGCGGCAGGCGGGAGGAAACCGGGCCCGGCGACCTTTATCTGATCGACCCCGGTGTCATCCATGACGGCGCTCCGGGCGGTGAAGGCTACCGCTACCGCATGATCTATCCCGACACGAAGCTGTTCGTCGATATTCTGGAGGATGTCACCGGCAAGGCCTTCCACGCGACGCCGTCCTTCGCCGGCGCGCTTCCACGCGATCTGCAGCTTGCCAATGCCTTTCATGCGGCCCATCGCACGCTCGAAAGCGGCGCAGGCGCTCTGGAGGCGGATGAAGGCATGTTCTCGGTTCTGGCGGCGATCTTTGCGCGTCACGGCAGCACGATTGTCGTGCCTGTCGATACGCAGGAGCGAAGCGCCGTCGCCCGCGCCCGCGAATACCTGGTCGAGAATTTCGATAGCGACGTCGGCCTCGAGGAATTGGCCGGAGTGGCGGGTTTGAGCCGTGCTCACCTCATCCGCGCCTTCCGCAAGGAATATCACATCACGCCCCATGCCTTCCTGACGGATCGGCGCGTGCAGGTCGCCCGCCGGCTGCTGCGGCAGGGGCGCATGCCGGCCGATATTGCGCTCGAATGTGGTTTTGCCGATCAGGCGCATTTCACCCGGCATTTCAAAGCGCGCACGGGCGTGACCCCCGGTCAATTCCGCACGGGCTGATCACTTTCGTTCAATACGGCCGTGGCGTGCTGGGCTACTCCTCCGCGATCTTGATCAGGAGGTTGCCATGTTGCAGCACAGCCGGCCATCCGGCGAATTTCGTCTTGGCGAATTTCTCGCCGGTATGCGCACCATCTTTCCGCTCGTCGTCGCCGTCTTGCCCATCGGCCTGGTCTTCGGCGCGGTCGCCGCCACCAAGGGCCTTTCGCCGCTGGAAACGACATTGATGAGCGCGCTGGTCTTTGCGGGTGGTTCGCAATTCGTGGCGATGGACATCTGGACGCATCCGGCAAGCTGGATCGGCGTCGGCTTCGCGGCGCTGCTGGTCAATATTCGCCACGTGCTCATGAGCGCGTCGATCGGCACGAAGATGCAGTCCTTCCCCGGCGTCAAACGTTATATCGCCATGCTCTTCCTCGCCGATGAGCTCTGGGCCATGGCGGAATTCCGAGCCGGCAGCACAAGGCTGACACCCGCCTGGTATGCCGGCATCGTCACGCCCTTCTACCTCACCTGGGTCGGTTCCTCGCTGACAGGCGCACTGCTCGGCGCCTTCCTCGGCAATCCTGCCGTCGTTGGCCTTGACTTCGCCTTTCCGGCTGTCTTCGTCGTGCTGGTCATGGGCTTCTGGAAGGGGCCGGAAACCGGCGCCGTGCTTGCCGCAAGCGGTGCCGCCTCCGTTGCAATCCACCATTTCGTGCCGGGGGTCTGGTATATCGCCGCCGGTGCGCTGGCAGGGCTGGCGATGGCCCTCTGGCAGGGCAGGGCGCGGGAGCAGGCGGCATGACGCTGGACAGCGATATCTTTTTCGCCATCCTCGCGATGGCTGCCGCAACTGTCTTCACCCGCGTCAGCGGTCTCGTCCTGATCCGGCATGTCGAGATCGATGAGCGCCGGAGAACGGCGATCGAAGCCATTCCGCCGGCCGTGCTGATGGCCGTCATCGCCCCGACCGCCTTTGCGACCGGCTGGGCGGAGACGCTGGCATGCGCAGCAACCGCAATCGCCGCGCGCCGCCTGCCGATGCTTGCAAGCGTCGTGGTCGGCGTCGCGACGGTTGCACTGTTGCGGGCTGCAGGGCTCTGAGGAAAATCGACGCGGGAAACCGCGTCAATGTTCCTCGTATTGTATGAAGGAAGGATCTGCGAGATCGGCGAAGCGCGTGAATTCCGCCTGGAAGGCGAGCTTCACGGTGCCTGTCGGTCCGTGACGCTGCTTGGCGATGATGACGTCGGCGGTGCCCTTCACCTTGTCGAAGAGTGCTTCCCATTCCGGATATTTCGGATCGTGAGGATCGCGTGGCTCCTGGTTCTTGACGTAATATTCCTCGCGGAACACGAAGAGCACGACGTCGGCATCCTGCTCGATCGAACCGGATTCACGAAGGTCGGAGAGCTGCGGGCGCTTGTCGTCGCGGCTTTCGACCTGACGTGAGAGCTGCGAAAGCGCGATGATCGGGACGTTGAGCTCCTTGCCGAGCGCCTTGAGGCCAGTGGTGATCTGGGTGATTTCCTGGACGCGGTTGTCGCTTGATTTGCCGGAGCCGGTCATCAGCTGCACGTAGTCGACCACGAGCACGTCGAGGCCACGCTGGCGCTTGAGGCGGCGCGCCCTCGCCGAAAGCTGGGCGATGGAGATGCCGCCGGTCTGGTCGATATAGAGCGGCACCTTCTGCATCATCATCGAGCAGGCGACGAGCTTTTCGAAATCGGCATCGTTGATGTCGCCGCGGCGGATCTTCGAGGAGGAGACTTCCGTCTGTTCGGAGATGATACGGGTGGCGAGCTGTTCGGACGACATTTCGAGTGAGTAGAAGCCGACGACGCCGCCGTTCTTCGCCTTCATGCTGCCGTCCGGCTGCACCTCGCCCTCATAGGCGGCGGCGATGTTATAGGCAATGTTGGTGGCAAGCGAGGTCTTGCCCATGCCGGGACGCCCGGCGAGGATGATCAAGTCCGAACGTTGCAGACCGCCCATCTTGGCATCGAGCGAATGGATGCCGGTGGAAATGCCGGAAAGGCCGCCGTCGCGTTCCTTGGCGACGGCCGCCATGTCGATCGCCAACGCCACGGCGTCGTTGAAGGACTGGAAGCCGCCGTCGTAGCGGCCATTTTCGGCGAGCTCGAACAGCCGGCGCTCGGTATCCTCGATCTGCGACTGCGGCGGCATGTCGAGCGGCGCGTCATAGGCGATGTTGACGACGTCCTCGCCGATGGTGATCAGCGCCCGGCGCAGCGCGAGATCATAGATCGCCCGGCCGTAATCCTCGGCGTTGATGACGGTGACGGCATTGCTGACGAGGCTCGCCAGATATTGTGAAACCGTCATGTCGCCGACCTTCTCGTCGGCCTTCAGGAAGGTCTTGATTGTTACCGGATTGGCGATCTTGCCCATGCGGATGATGTCGCCGGCGACCTCGAAGATCTTCCGGTGCAGGGGTTCGTAGAGATGGATCGGCTTCAGAAAATCCGACACCCGGTAATAGGCGTCGTTGTTCATCAGGATGGCGCCGAGAAGCGCCTGCTCGGCTTCGATATTGTTGGGTGCTTCGCGGTAATGCTGCTCCGACGGAGCAACAGCTGCAATCTTTCGAGCGGCGTCGTTCATCATCATCCGTTCTGTCTTTTTCCAACTCCGGATTTGCAATTCCGGATGGAGAAAATCAAGGGGCTGCGAAAGGAGCGGGGCTCGTCTCGCCTAAATCCTGAACGCTGTGCCCATTGTTCGACTTCTCCACAGTCGCGGGCGCCACAAATGCGAAATACTGGCAGTGTCACCCGCAGGACACGGTACGGAGCCGACTCAGCTCATCCGTTCCGGAGAAGGATATGTTAGCCCGATGACATTGGGCACGCAGCAAAAACATCCGGGTAATCCCCCGCTAAAAAAGCGACCCGCTGCGCGAACCCGGAACGCACGGAAAAGAAAAAGCCCGGCGCAACGGCCGGGCTTCCCTCACGCGGATCGTACCGGCGAGACTTATGCTTCGTCTTCGTCGAGGCCGTCGGCTTCCGGATCGAAGAAGTCTTCGGGACGCAGCGCGTCTTCATCGACACCGTAGATCGCGTCGACCGAGGTGAGTTCTTCACCCTTGGCCTGACGCTCGGCCTCTTCGGCGGAACGGGCAACGTTCAGCTCGACATGGATTTCGACTTCGGCATGCAGCTGCAGCTCGACCTTGTGCAGGCCGATCGCCTTGATCGGCGTGTTCAGGTGAACCTGGTTGCGGCCGATGTTGAAGCCTTCGGCGGCGAGAACTTCGACGACGTCACGGGCAGCGACCGAGCCATAGAGCTGGCCGGTTTCGCCGGCGGAGCGCACGACGATGAAGGACTTGCCGTCGAGAACGTCGGCGACCTTCTGGGCTTCCGACTTGCGCTCGAGGTTGCGGGCTTCGAGCGTCGCACGCTCGGATTCGAAACGAGCCTTGTTGGCAGCGTTGGCGCGAAGCGCCTTGCCGAGCGGCAGCAGGTAGTTGCGGGCAAAGCCGTCGCGAACCTTTACGGTTTCGCCCATCTGGCCGAGCTTGGAGATGCGTTCGAGAAGGATGACTTCCATTTTCTTGTTCCTTTCTGGTGTCTCAGATTTTCGTGTCGGATTGTTTGGAGGTATCGGCATCTTTCGCCGGGGTGAGCGCGATCGCCTTGCGCGTATCGCTGAGACCCAGGACGAGGATGAGGAGAGCTGGCAGCAGCATGAGCATCGAAGCCAGGTAGCCAAGGATGAGGGCCGGTATGCGCCAGTCCTTTCCACGTGTGCGGAAATGCAGCGAAGCGAAGCCGGAGAGCATGAAACCGGCCCCGAAGGTGCCGATCACGGTGGCGCCGACGAGCGCCGGAACGCCGCCGAAGAAGCAGGCAGCAAGCCCGGCCAGGAAGATAAAGATCGAATTGCGGTTCATCCGCAGCGATGAGGGAATATCCTCGCGCGGCCGAAGGCCCTGGCCGGATGCGGCGACGATGCGCACGGCGAAGTAATAGGCGGCAAACAGCATGCTGACCCACATGCCGCCCTGCACGGCCGGCAGCATCAGCAGGATCAGCGATTTTGTCTGCGCGGTCGCCGCCGGATCGGGCATGAATTCCGGCTGCTGCTGCTTGACCGAGGTGATCAGCAGATCGACAATCGGGTCGGTGATATCAGGCCCATAGCCGATCATTACGCCGATGACGATGACGGCAAGCGTCACCAGTCCGCAGAGATGCAGCAGGATATCGGAGAGCGGATACCAGGCAAGCAGATGGTCGGGGCCGCCGAGTTCGGAGGCGGGACGCGCGAGATTGGCAAGATGGCTGAGCCAGCCGGCCGGCAGCAGCGTCACCAGCGTCATGATGAGCGCGAAAGACGGGGAGATGAGGACCGCACCAAGCGCCGCTCCCGTGACGACGGCCGAAATCCCGGCGGCATTGCCCCAGCCAAGCCCGACGATCAGGATCGGCAGCGCCGAGGCCGTGTAGAGGAGCGCGCTGAAAAACGACGGCTGCATGCTCGCGCCCAGCACAAGCAGGGCGGCGGTCAATCCGGCGAGTGCGCCGATCAGCAGCGTTTTAAGATCCGGTCGTTTCAAAGTCGCTGTCCTGCTTCATCAAGCAGTTAGAGGCTGTTGCTGAATCGAATTCAGAAACGTCTCAACATGGGTTTTAAAAATTCCGATCCGCGCCCATCGCGAAAGGGAGAAGGGAAGGCACGAATGCCTTCCCCCAAATCTGATTGCGTCGGCCGATTAAGCGACGACGTAGGGCAGCAGGCCGAGGAAACGGGCGCGCTTGATCGCCTGGGCGAGTTCGCGCTGCTTCTTCTGGGAAACGGCCGTGATGCGGGACGGAACGATCTTGCCGCGCTCGGAAATGTAGCGCTGCAGCAGGCGTACGTCCTTGTAGTCGATCCGCGGCGCGTTTGCGCCGGAGAACGGGCAAGTTTTACGGCGGCGATGGAACGGACGGCGGACCGGTGCGGAGGAAGCTTCAGACATTCTTATATCTCCTTATGCACGGTCTTCGCGGGGAGCGCGATCCGGACGCGGGCCACGCTGGAAGTCGCCGTCACGGCGCGGCGGACGGTCACCGAATTCGCGGCGCGGGCCACGGTCGCCGCCTTCGCGCGGGCCGCGGTCGTCGCGGTCGCGCTTCTGCAGCATGGCAGACGGGCCTTCTTCGTGCTTTTCGACGGCGATGGTCATGTAGCGAAGAACGTCTTCGTTGATGCGCATCTGGCGTTCCATTTCCTGGATCGCTGCTGCCGGTGCATCGATGTCCATCAGGGCATAATGCGCCTTGCGGTTCTTCTTGATGCGATAGGTGAGGGACTTGAGGCCCCAGTTTTCGATGCGCCCGACTTTACCGCCGTTAGCTTCGATCACACCCTTGTACTGTTCTACGAGGGCATCGACCTGCTGAGCGGAAATATCCTGCCGGGCAAGGAATACATGTTCATAAAGAGCCATGACAGCTTTGCCTTTCTTGCGTTTGGTTCAACCCGATATTCGGCGGCTAAGCCTCAACGACTGCTCCTGATTGGGCGGACCCAGGCAAGAAAAGCGTTTCCGAGACGGTCGAGAGCGGAGACACGGGAGGCTGGAACGCTTCCGTTCCGAACGATTTCCGAGAGGAAACCGGCCCTCCGTTCAGCCACCAGCCAGAAGACCGGGCTAACGAACAGGCGCGCTTATACGGATTTTTGCGCGAAACGCAAGGGACAGTCAGCATTGTTCTCGCGGCGAGTTCAACAAAGGTAGTCCTGCTTTGCGTAAACCGTCGACGAAATGGTCGTAGTGGTTGGTGGCGACATATGGTGTCAGAAACTTCCAGTAGTGTTCCAGGTCCGTCGGTGCATGTGCTAGAATTTCCGGTATTAGCCGCCGCGCTTCGTCGTGGCGATCGAGCTGTCCTAGACTTGCGAGGAGCACGAGTCGGTTGAAATAGGCACGGCGGAGCGACAGTCCGCGTTCGGAATAGTGAGTGGCCTCCTCGTAGTTGCCGAGATGGTAATGGGACAACGCTAGTCGGTCGAAAAAGAGATAGGTAAAGGGGTCATGCGGACTGAGCCGCAGGGCCATGTGGAGCGGGTCGCAGGCTTCGGCGAAATGGCCGACAAAAATGCGAGCCCATCCGAGCGCCATATGCGCTAGTGCAAAATTGGGGTTGAGATCGATCGCCTGCTGGGACGCCTCGACCGCGGCTGGAGCGTTATGGGCCGCAAAATGGCCAAGGCACATAACATAATGAGAGTAGGGATCGCGCGGGTCGAGCGCGACAGCACGCTCTGCCTCGAGGCGAAGTTCAGTACTGTCCCTGTCGACGTCGTCGCTGAAGCCGCGGAGACAGCGGGCGTAGAGCGAGCGGGCCAACATCATGTGGGCGCGCGCAAAGCTGGGATCGAGTTCGATGGCTCGCCGATGCCAGATGATGGCCTCGGTGAAATGCTCGGCCGTATCCTGTGCGTTATGCAGCCAGGTGCCGCGCATGTGGCTCTCGTAGGCATCCAGGTTGTCCGTGGTTCGCAGCAGCGCACGGCGGCTCTCGCCGATAAGGATTTCAGGCTCGATGGCCCCGACGACGTTTTGGGTGAGTTCGTCCTGAATGGCGAAGATATCGGCGATTTCACGGTCGTAGCGTTGTGCCCAGAGGTGCACGCCGCTTTCCGCCTCGATCAACTGGCCTGTGACGCGAATACGCATCCCGACCCTGCGCACGCTGCCTTCTACGATATAGCGCACGCCGAGATCGCGCCCGATTTGCTTCACATCGACCGCGCGCCCCTTAAACACAAAGGACGAGTTCTGAGCGATGACGAAAAACCAGCGATAAAGCGAGAGCGCCGTGATGATGTCTTCGGTCAAGCCATCGGCGAAGAACTCCTGCTCCGGGTCATCGGACATGTTGACGAAGGGTAATACGGCGATCGAGGGTTTGTCAGGCAGTCTGAGTGGTCCGCCGAGCACCCCCGCTTCAACAGGGTCCTCGCGGCTCCAGTCAACCCGATGCACGGGCACGGGGCGGGGAATGTTTTTCAGTGTGCGATCGCCCATCGACACGAGCGGAAAGTCCAGCTTGCCTTCGATCTGCTCCCGCAAAGCGCCGGAAATGCAGATACCTGAAGGCAGCGCCACTTCTTGAAGGCGGGCGGCGACGTTCACGCCGTCGCCAAGCAAGTTGTCTCCGGAGACGACGACATCGCCTAGGTTGAGCCCAAGGCGGAACTCCATGCGTCGATCCACAGGCAGGTCCGCATTTCGGCGATGGAGGGCGCGCTGGATCGCGACGGCTGCACGGACGCCTTGTACTGCGCTGTGGAATTCGGCGACCACGCTATCTCCGGCGCTGCCGAAAATCCGCCCGCCATGCTCGCGCACCAGATCACCGATGGTGGCGCCATAGACACTGAGTGTCGCAAGGGCGTCTTCCTCGTTGGCTGCAACAAGGCGAGTGTAACCGGCAACGTCGCCGGCAAGTATCACTGCTAGCTTTCGTTCCACGGGGTGAGCGCTCCTGCGGCGCCGCCAGAACTATATAAATCTAGCTGAAATGCCGAGAACGGAGAAGCGAAATCGCCTCGGGAGCGTGAACTCGTCGTTGCAGTTCGTCGAGGGCCAGGCGATGTTCGCTCGGCTGGGAGGGGATCCGACCGCGAATGGCCGCATCGATTGCGGGATGTCCGTTTGCCTCACATCGGCGTCGGGTACTGGCGGTGAACCTTTTCGATTTCAGCCAAAACCTCGATTGACAGCTTGAGATTGACGGAACTCAGGTCAGTATCGAGCTGTTTCATCGACGTCGCGCCGATGATGACCGATGTCATGAAGGGCCTCGATCGGCAGAAGGCGAGCGCCATGACTGCCGGATTGAGGCCGTGCCGTGCCGCGACCTCCAGATAGGCCTTGGTCGCCGGCTCCTGCAGTGGCTGGAGCCGGCCGCCGATATCGGGATTGATCGACGCGCGCGAACCTTTCGGTCTCAGACCATCGACATATTTGCCGGTCAGGATGCCACCGGCGAGCGGTGAATAGGCAAGCAGCCCGACATCTTCGTAGTGCGAGAGCTCGGCGAGATCGAGGTCGAAGTGGCGGCAGAGCAGGTTGTATTCGTTCTGAACGCTGGCGACCCGCGGCAGGTTCTTCTGTTCGGAGAGCGTCAGATATTTCTGGATACCCCAGGTGGTTTCGTTGGAAAGGCCGATCGCGCGGATCTTGCCTTCCTTCACCAGCGTGCCGAGCGTTTCCAGGATATCGAGCATATTGGCGACGGCCTTCTCTCGATCCTGGTTGAACGGATTGTAGTTCCAGTTCTGGCGGAAATGGAAATGGCCGCGGTTCGGCCAGTGGATCTGATAGAGATCGATATAATCCGTCTTCAGCCGCTTCAGGCTGGCCTCGAGCGCGAGGCGGATATTCTTCGCATCCGCGCCTTCGCCGCCGCGTATGTAGTCGCGGCCGCGGCCGGCGACCTTGGTGGCGAGCACGATGTCACCGCGCTTGCCTGATTTGCTGAACCAGCTGCCGATATAATCTTCGGTCCAACCCTGTGTTTCGGCCGAGACGGGGGTCGTCGGATAAAGCTCGGCGGTATCGAAGAAGTTGACGCCCTTCTCGACGGCATAATCCATCTGCGCACGGGCGTCCGCCTCGCTGTTTTGCGAACCCCAGGTCATGGTGCCAAGGCAAATTTCTGAAACGGAGATGCCGGTGCGGCCGAGTGGATTATACTTCATTGAAAAACCTTGGAAGCGATCTTGAGATGGTAGCCTTGGGAGGTGCCCGCGCAAATCTAGGCCGGATTTGACGGAGTGCAAGAGCAAACCGGGCTTTTGTACCGGTGCGAGGCTTTGCAGAGGGTGGGCCGCCACTTGACTCTACCGGAAAGAATGTCAATTGGAGGCAAAATAGCCTTAGGGGCGCAATCAGGGATACGAGAATGACCATCGCTTTCACTTTTCCCGGCCAGGGCAGTCAGGCCGTCGGCATGGGTAGGGATCTCGCCGAGAATTTCGCGGAAGCTCGCGCCGTTTTCGAAGAGGTCGACGAAGCGCTCGGTGAAAAGCTTTCCGACATCATGTTCGATGGTCCTGAGGAGACGCTGACATTGACGGCGAACGCCCAGCCGGCGCTGATGGCGGTGTCGATCGCCGTCGTCCGCGTTCTCGAGGCCAAGGGACTGGATCTGAAGTCCAAGGTTGCTTATGTCGCCGGCCACTCGCTTGGCGAATATTCTGCGCTTTGCGCCGCCGGCACCTTTTCGCTCGCCGACACCGCGCGGCTGCTGCGCGTTCGCGGTAATGCCATGCAGGCGGCGGTTCCCGTCGGCGTCGGCGCCATGGCTGCCATCATCGGCCTCGAACACGCCGATGTCGTTGCCGTCTGCGAGGAGGCGGCCGCCATCGGCGCCTGCCAGATCGCCAACGACAACGGCGGCGGCCAGATCGTCATCTCGGGCGAGAAGGCAGCCGTCGAAAAGGCCGCCGGCCTTGCGACCGACAAGGGCGCCAAGCGCGCCATCCTGCTGCCGGTCTCCGCTCCTTTCCATTCCAAGCTGATGGCGCCTGCGGCCGAGGCCATGCGCGCGGCGCTGGCAACGGTCGCCAAGTCCGATCCCGTCGTGCCTCTGATCGCCAATGTCCGCGCCGCGCCGGTGACCGGCGCCGGCGAGATCGCCAGCCTCCTGGTCGAGCAGGTGACCGGTCAGGTCCGCTGGCGCGAGACAGTGGAATGGTTTGCCGCAAACGGCGTCACGACGCTTTACGAGCTCGGTTCCGGCAAAGTGCTCACCGGTCTTGCCCGCCGCATCGACAAAATAGTGAATGGCATCTCCGTCAGCGGCCCGGCGGATATCGAAGCGGCCGTCGCCGCCCTCATGGCCTGATTGATATCTCCAGATATAAGGAACCTTTCCATGTTCGATCTTTCCGGCCGCAAGGCTCTCGTCACCGGCGCATCGGGCGGTATCGGCGAGGAAATCGCCCGCCTTCTTCATAAGCAGGGCGCCATCGTCGGCCTGCACGGCACCCGCGTCGAGAAGCTGGAAGCGCTGGCGGCCGAGCTCGGCGAGCGCGTGAAGATCTTCCCGGCCAACTTGTCCGACCGCGACGAGGTGAAGGCGCTCGGCCAGAAGGCCGAGGCCGATCTCGAAGGTGTCGATATCCTCGTCAACAATGCCGGCATCACCAAGGACGGCCTGTTCGTGCGCATGAGCGACGAGGATTGGGATGCGGTCCTCGAGGTCAATCTGACGGCGACCTTCCGCCTGACGCGCGAGTTGACGCATCCGATGATGCGCCGCCGCTATGGCCGTATCATCAACATCACCTCCGTCGTCGGCGTCACCGGCAATCCGGGCCAGGCCAATTACTGCGCCTCCAAGGCCGGCATGATCGGCTTCACCAAGTCCTTGGCGCAGGAAATCGCCACCCGTAACGTGACGGTCAACTGTGTCGCGCCCGGCTTCATCGAAAGCGCCATGACCGGCAAGCTGAACGACAAACAGAAGGAAGCGATCATGGGGGCGATCCCGATGAGGCGCATGGGCACGGGCGGCGAGGTCGCTTCGGCGGTTGCCTATCTTGCCTCCGCCGAAGCCGCCTACATGACCGGCCAGACGCTGCACGTAAACGGCGGCATGGCGATGATCTGAAACGACAAACTGTTGGCACGGGGATATTTCCCGCAATAGCATGTTGAGCAATCACGAAGCGTTGATTTTCTGGCTTTGCGGCAGACTTAAACCATGTTAAGCGGGCCAATGACTGTGAACAGTCGTCCCGAGAAAGCAGACGAACCGGCGGGCTTTTCGCAAGCCTCGGACATCTCTGAAGCCGGGTTAAACGAGTTTGCCGAGGATGTCTGAAAACATCGCAGGCTGAAACAGGGTAGGGGTGCCGCAACGGCATTCCGATCAGGACATAAGGTCGAGGAAACCGACATGAGCGATATCGCAGAACGCGTAAAGAAAATTGTTATTGATCATCTTGGCGTCGATGCCGACAAGGTCGTCGAGAGCGCCAGCTTTATCGACGATCTGGGCGCTGACTCGCTCGACACGGTCGAACTTGTCATGGCATTCGAAGAAGAATTCGGCGTCGAAATTCCTGACGACGCTGCCGACTCGATCCTGACGGTCGGTGATGCAGTGAAGTTTATTGAGAAGGCCCAGGCCTGATCCTGTACATTTGAGAAAGGGCGGGCCTGGAGTCCGCCCTTTTCTTTTCGGCATATTTCTCCATAGAACATAAGAGACGGGGGAAAGCACGCGATGAGACGTGTCGTCATCACCGGTACCGGCATGGTATCACCCTTGGGATGCGGAACTGAGGTGACGTGGTCGCGGCTGCTTGCCGGCCAGAACGGCGCTCGTCTGGTTACCGAATTCGAAGTCGACGACCTTCCCGCCAAGATCGCCTGCCGTATCCCGATCGGTGACGGTACCGACGGCACCTTCAATGCCGATCAGTGGATGGAGCCGAAGGAGCAGCGCAAGGTCGATCCCTTCATCATCTTCGGCATGGCCGCCGCCGATATGGCGCTTGCCGATGCCGGCTGGCATCCCGAGACCGATGAGGATCAGATTGCCACCGGCGTATTGATCGGCTCCGGCATCGGCGGCATCGAAGGCATCGTCGAGGCGGGTTACACCTTGCGCGACAAGGGCCCGCGCCGCATCTCCCCTTTCTTCATTCCTGGCCGCCTGATCAACCTCGTTTCCGGCCAGGTTTCGATCCGCCACAAGCTGCGCGGACCCAATCATTCGGTCGTCACCGCCTGCTCGACGGGCGCGCATGCGATCGGCGATGCCGCGCGGCTGATCGCGCTTGGTGACGCCGACGTCATGGTCGCCGGCGGCACGGAATCTCCCGTCAGCCGTATTTCGCTGGCAGGATTTGCCGCCTGCAAGGCGCTGTCGACCCAGCACAATGACGATCCGCAGAAGGCTTCGCGCCCCTATGACCGTGATCGCGACGGCTTCGTCATGGGCGAGGGCGCCGGCATCGTGGTGCTCGAAGAGCTGGAGCATGCCAAGGCCCGCGGCGCCAAGATCTACGCTGAGGTCGTCGGTTACGGCCTGTCGGGCGACGCCTATCACATTACCGCGCCTTCCGAAAACGGCGAGGGTGCCGGCCGCTGCATGGCGATGGCGCTGAAGCGCGCCGGGCTGACGCCGGCCGATATCGATTACATCAACGCCCACGGTACCTCGACCATGGCCGACACGATCGAACTCGGGGCGGTCGAGCGCCTTGTCGGCAACGCGGCGTCGAAGATCTCCATGTCCTCGACCAAGTCGGCGACGGGACACCTTCTCGGTGCTGCCGGCGCGATCGAGGCGATCTTCGCCATGCTCGCCATTCGGGACAACATCGCGCCGCCGACGCTCAATCTCGACAATCCCGAACGCGAGACGGCGATCGATCTTGTTCCGCACAAGGCGCGTGAGCGAGAGATCAACGTGGCCCTGTCCAACTCGTTCGGATTCGGCGGCACGAATGCATCGCTCGTGCTGCGCCGCTACGCGCAATAGAGGGTCCGCCGTAGCCGGCCGGGTGAAAGCACAACGGCCGGTAGCGGCTTCGTTGAACGGTGGCAGAACCTGCTTTTGCCGCATTGCTTCGCGAAATAGCGGAATGAGGGCTGAGTTATAGAGGATTGCCGGTGAGCGATACGACGAACCAGAGCAGCGATACCCAGGCGCAGAAGGGACCGATCATCCCGAAGTCGCCGAGCGAAGCCCTGCGTCCGGAACGTGTTCCGGAGCCGCCGAAGCGCTCCAAGAATGCCCGCAGCCAGATCGTCCTTTTCCTGAACTTCATCATGACGATGACGGTGCTGGTCTGCGTCCTCGCCGTTATCGGCTTCTACTACGCGACATCGACCTATCAGAGCCCAGGCCCGCTGCAGACCAACACCAATTTCATCGTCCGCAACGGCGCGGGTCTCGCCGAAATCGCTTCGAACCTCGAGCGCAACGCGATCATCTCCGATGCCCGCATCTTCCGATATCTGACGGCAACGCATCTTTCCGCCGGCGAGAGCCTGAAGGCCGGCGAATATGAGATCAAGGCGAGAGCCTCCATGAGCGATATCATGGAGCTGCTGAAATCGGGCAAGTCCATCCTCTATTCGGTGTCCTTTCCGGAAGGCCTGACGGTCCGCCAGATGTTCGACCGCATGCTGCAGGATCCGGTGCTGGAAGGCGACTTGCCGGCCGCACTGCCGGCCGAAGGCAGCCTGCGTCCGGACACCTACAAATTCTCGCGCGGCACCAAGCGCTCGGAAATCGTCGAACAGATGGCGGCTGCACAGCAGAAGCTGGTCAATCAGATCTGGGATAAGCGCGACGCCTCTCTGCCGCTGCGATCCAAAGAAGAATTCGTGACGCTCGCTTCGATCGTCGAAAAGGAGACCGGCATTCCCGACGAACGCGCCCATGTCGCTTCCGTGTTTCTGAACCGGCTTGGCAAGGGCATGCGCCTGCAGTCCGATCCGACAATCATCTACGGGCTGTTCGGTGGCGAGGGAAAACCGGCCGACCGGCCGATCTATCAATCGGATCTGAAACGGGACACGCCTTATAATACCTATGTCATCAAGGGCCTGCCGCCGACGCCGATCGCCAATCCCGGCAAGGATGCGCTGGAAGCCGTCGCCAATCCTTGGAAATCCCAGGATCTCTATTTCGTCGCCGACGGCACCGGCGGCCACGTTTTTGCCGCTACGCTTGAGGAGCACAATGCCAACGTCAAGCGCTGGCGCAAGCTTGAGGCCGACAAGGGCTCGGACCCGAACATCGCCGTCGACGGCCAGCCGGAAGAGCAGCCGGGCGACAGTGGCGCGACTGTCGTGCCGCCGAAGAAAAAGAAGATCAACTGACAGTTTTCGGGAGGCTCGCATGGCTTTGCAGTCCATGACCGGTTTTGCGCGGCGCGAGGGAACAAGCGGCCGCTGGCGTTGGGCATGGGAGCTGCGCTCGGTCAACGGCAAGGGTTTCGACCTGCGCCTGCGCCTGCCGCCCGGCCTCGAACGCATGGAGGCGGAGGTCCGCCGCCTTGCCGGCGAAAGCTTCAGCCGCGGCAACCTGCAGGCTTCGCTTTCGGTCACCGCTGACGAGAACCGTTTCGAGGCGGTGCTGAACAGGGAAGCGCTTGCCGCCGTGCTTGCCATGCGCGAGCAATTGGCGGGCGTGATCGATCCGGCGCCGCTGAAGCTCGACACGCTGCTTCTGGTGCGCGGCATCGTGGAGTTCCGTGAGGGCGAGGACGCTGAGGAGGCGCTGGCTGCCCGGGATGCCGATATTGCCGCCGGACTCATGGCCGCGCTTGCCGACCTCCGGGCGATGCGCGAACAGGAAGGGGCGGCGCTCTCCCGCATTCTTCTCGATCACGTCGCAACGATCGAGGGTCTGACCCGGACGATCGAGATGGATCCTTCGCGCTCGCCGCAGGAGATCGCCTCCCGGCTCGTGGCGCAGGTCGCCTTGCTGATGGACGGCATGGCCGCGCTCGACCGCGACCGGTTGCATGCCGAAGCCGCGCTGTTGGCGACCAAGGCGGATCTGCGCGAGGAAATCGATCGCCTGAAAGCACATATCGCCGCCGCGCGCGATCTCCTGGTGAAAGGCGGGCCTGCCGGGCGCCGGCTGGACTTCCTTGCACAGGAATTTAACCGCGAATCGAATACCATCTGCTCCAAGTCGAATGCCTCGGCGGTCACTGCCGCCGGCATCGAGCTGAAAGTCGTGATCGACCAGTTCCGCGAGCAGGTCCAGAATTTGGAGTAGGACATGAAACCGGCGAAATCCTCGCCCGTACAGATCGCCCGCCGCGGTCTGATGCTTGTCATTTCGTCGCCATCGGGCGCCGGCAAGTCCACCATCGCGCGCACGCTTCTGGAAACGGACAAGCATATAGGCCTCTCCGTCAGCGTCACTACGCGCCAGCGCCGCCCGAGCGAAGTCGAAGGCGTGCATTACCATTTCAAGAGCGTGCGCGAGTTCGAGCGGCTGCGCGATAGCGACGCACTGCTCGAATGGGCCGAAGTGCATGGCAATTTCTACGGCACGCCGCGCGAGCCGGTCGAGCAGGCCATGGCCGAAGGCCGCGATATGCTGTTCGATATCGACTGGCAGGGCGCCCAGCAGTTGCAGGAGAAGATGTCGGCCGACGTCGTCTCGATCTTCGTGCTGCCCCCGACCATGACGGAACTCCAGTCGCGGCTGCACCGCCGTGCCGAGGATTCCGAGGAGGTCATCCAGACGCGTCTGGCCAACAGCCGCGCCGAGATCGGCCACTGGCGCGAATATGATTATGTCATCGTCAATGACGATCTCAACACCGCCTTCGACGCCGTCCAGTCGATCGTCAAGGCCGAACGCCTGCGCCGCGACCGCCGCCACGGCATGTTCGATTTCGTTCGCGAGCTGCTGGAAGAGACGCCGTCTCTTTGAGGCGCGTCCTTTGTGCGTCCACAGGAAGTGTAGCGCTAAAGGCTATTTGCGAGAAGGCAGAATTCTTCGACTGAGAGGGTCTCCGCCCGCCGCGCTGGATCGATTCCCGCCTTGATGAGCAGGCTCTCGCCGCCGAGTGGCTTCAGGCTCTGGCGCAGCATCTTGCGGCGCTGGCCGAAGGCGGCCTGCGTTACTTTTTCCAGATTGGCGACAGCGCACTGAATGGGGTTTTCACGAGGAAGCAAGTGCACGACCGTTGAGGTCACCTTCGGCGGCGGCGTAAATGCCTGCGGCGGCACGTCGAAGGCCATGCGTGCGTCCGTCCGCCAGCCGCAGAGAACGCCGAGGCGCCCGTAATGGTCGTCGTCCTCGCCCGCGACGATACGCTCGCCGACTTCTTTCTGAAACATCAGCGTCAGCGACTGCCAAAACGGCGGCCAGGCTTTCGGCAGCAGCCAGTTGACCAGCAGTTGCGTGCCGACATTATAAGGCAGGTTGGCGATGATCTTGACGGGGCCTTCCGGCGCCAATGCTTCGAAATCCGTCTTCAGCGCATCGCCTTCGATGACCTCCAGTCGGCCGGGATAGTGATCGGCGATCTCGGCAAGCGCCGGCAGGCAGCGCGCGTCCCGCTCGATGGCAATGACCTTCTTTGCGCCGAGCGCCAGAATCGCGCGGGTCAGCCCGCCGGGACCGGCGCCGACCTCGAAAACGGTGGCCTCTTCGAGCGCGCCTGCCGTGCGGGCGACCTTCTGCGTAAGGTTGAGGTCGAGCAGGAAGTTCTGCCCGAGCGCCTTACGCGCATCGAGGCCGTGACGCTGAATGACGTCGCGAAGCGGCGGCAGGCCGTCGAGTGCTGCCATCAGCGGCGGCCTTCCCAAGCGCGGCCGAGCTGGGCGGCAAGCTTCAGTGCCGCAACCAGGCTCTGCTCACGCGCCAGACCCTTGCCGGCAATGCCAAAAGCGGTGCCGTGATCCGGCGAGGTTCGCACGAAGGGAAGTCCGAGCGTGACGTTGACGCTGTCGTCGAAACCGAGGGCCTTGGCGGGGATCAGCGCCTGATCGTGATACATGCAGATGGCGACGTCGTATCGCGCCCGCGCCTCGTCATGGAACATGGTGTCGGCGGGCAGGGGGCCGATCGCATCGATACCCTCGTCACGCAGCTGCTCGATCGACGGGCGGATGATGTCCTCATCCTCCGTCCCGATCGCTCCGCCTTCACCCGCATGAGGGTTGAGACCGGCGACGGCAAGCCGTGGCGCGTCGATTCCGAAACGCTGCCTGAGATCCGCATCGGCGATCCGGCAGGTTTCGATGATCAGGTCACCGGTCAGCGCTTGCGGCACATCGCGGACAGGAATGTGGATGGTAACGGGAATGGCCCTCAGTTTCGGTCCCGACAACATCATGACCGGCGTCACCGGCCTGCCGGTTGCCCTGGCAGCAAGATCGGCGAGAAATTCGGTATGGCCTGGAAACCGGAAACCCGCCTCGTAGAGCACGGCCTTGGCGATCGGATTGGTGACGACCGCGAGTGCCTCGCCGCCGATGACAAGCGAGACTGCTTTCTCGATCGCCGCGATCGTGCCCTTCGCCGTTGCCGCATGTGGCTCGCCGGCCACCACCTCAATGCCGGCCGGGACGCTCATCACGGGCAGCGCATCGGCAAATATGCCGGTGGCCTCGCCGGCCGTGTCGATCTCACGAATGGAAACCGCCAGATTGAGCTGGCGGGCCCGCAGAGCCAGGACATCCGGATCGCCGATCAGGAAAAAAGGCGGGAGCCCGAGTTCACGCCGCCGGAGCCAGGCCATCAAGGTGATATCCGGTCCGATGCCGGCGGGATCGCCCTGGCTCAGCGCAAGCGGTCGTGAAAAGGGTATCGCCATCGTCGGTCAGCGATAGGCGATCTGCGCCTTCTTGCGCAGTTCGTCCAGGTATTTCTTGCTGTTTTCGTTTTCCGGTGGGCCACTCTTGCCCGCCTTGGACTTGTCGAGATCCTCCTGGCGGAAGACCATTTCGGCGGCCTGGTCGTCGGAGACCTGGCGCTGGCTGCAGATCGCCAGATATTCGACGCCCTTCTCGGTAACGCGGGTGCCTGTGGTGTTGCCCTTGGCCTGCTCGACCAGAGGCTTCCAATCCGGCGGGATCTCGGGAGCGAGCATGCGGCCGAGATCACGCACGGAAACATCGCGCATCGTCGCGGCAAAGGTCTTTGCCTGATCACAGCCGGGGAATTTCGACCGCGATGCCTCGGCCTCGCCCTTGCGCTTGCCGGTGATGGCGCCGCGCTTGGCCTCGGGAATGACGAAGATGATCTGCTGCAGCATATATTCCGTCGTCACCGGCTTCTGCTTGTTGTTCTGCATCATGCGCGAGACGAGATCATAGTTCGACAGCCGCGACGTCGAGCCGTAGCGCGCATTGACGACGCGCGGCCAGCTCATCTGCACGGCGATGAAGCCTTTGAAATGGTCGACGCCGACGCCGGCGCGATCGAGGATCTGCGACATCTGTTCGACGGAAAGTTTGTTGCCGGCTGAAAAGCGTGCGAAAGACGCGTCGACGTCCTGCTGCGAAACCGACATATGGACGCGGGCGACCTCCTGGCGCTTGAGCGTCTCGTCGATCAACTGCTCCGTGGCGGTCTTGGCGTCGGCCTTGGTATGCTGCAGGCGCAGGAAGGCCTGACGCTTGGCGACATCGCCGCTGGTGATGGCTGTGCCGTTCACCACGGCCTGGACTCCGCTTACTGCAAGCGCCGGGCCGGCAAGGCCTGTCAGCAAGGCAATCGCTGCGCCGGCGAGAAAGGCGGTTATGGCTTTTTTCGCGTCAATCATCTGTTGACCTCCCAATAGCGCCGCGAGACGTTGATCGCGGCGTCCTTACCACAGTGCGAGACACGCGGAAATCGCTTCCATCGCGGCGCGAAACTCCTAATGCCTCGGATATCGACTGGCGGCAATGTCCTGCACAGGCTTACGGCGAAAGAATGACTTGAGGCCATGTTTACGCCGTCGCCCGCTAGTTGGAGAGAGTGTCGGAGCCGATCTTAATGTCGCCGAGCGTGCGGAACGTCAGCCGCGCGCCGATCGTCCAGTCGCTTGCCGATTCGTCGTCGGAATCCCTGCTATCCGTATAGGCGATCGTGAAGATCGTGCATTCGTCCTCATAGGAAAGGCCGAGGGTCCGGCGGCTGATCACATCGTTGTTCAGATCCCAGGCGATGCCGCCGAAGATCGACCAATAGTCCTTGAACTTGACCTTGCTGCTGGTCTGGATCTCGTCATTGTCCTCGGCGAAGCCATAGGCCGGCTGGGCGCTGAGATGCGTGTAGGTCACCTGCGTCTGGAAGGTGTCGTTCTGGTAGCCTGTTGTCAGGTCGCCACGGCGAAACTCGAAATCCTTCTCGTCGAGCCGGTAGGAGGCCGCAACGGAAACACCGTAGGGTGTTTCGATGCCGCCGAGGCCGACATAATCTGAGCGGTCGGTTTCGAGGCCCGAATCCGCGCCGACATTGACGAGGTCATCGGTCGCGAACGAGTTCTGGCCGGCGATCTGATAAGACTGGCCGAAAATGCCGTGCAGCTTGTAACCGCTGTCAAAAGTCCCGGTATACTGGAAGCCGACATTGGCGCGGGTGCCGCCCTCGACGCGGTCATAACCTGAGAATTTATCGCGGTCGAAGAGCGAGGTGGCATCGAAGACGAAACTTTGTGCATCCTCGTTCGGCAGCCGTCCGGCGAGCTGCTCGTCGGGGCGCGCATAGATCTGGACCATCGGCTCCAGGATATGGGTGCTGTTATCAGTCGTCATCAGGATCGGATACCGAATCTCCAGCCCGGCGGTGAGCATCGAGCGGGTGGCGGATTCGTCGTCAAGATAATTGCCGGCGTAACCTGTGGGGTCATTCATATTAAGCGCGAAAGCGTCGCCGCGCGCGGCCAGAAGCGGCGTGATCACCAGACCGGTCGGCGTGACATAGGTGCGTTTCCATTGAAGTTCGGCCGTCAGGCGCGACGTCTGACCTTTCAGGCCGCGGAAGCGGTCGAATCCGTCGACGGTATAGAAGTCGTCGTGTGTGCGCGAAATATTCGTCAGGTTGACGTCCGCAGAAAGTTCGCCGCCTGCAAGCGGCTGAGGCGCGACATAGTGGTAATCAAGCGCGGGGTAGACGATGGCCTGCTGTTTTTCGGCCGTGTTCGTCCGATCGGCATCCTGGACGTCGAAATAAAACGCCCGCATGTCGAAATAATTCCGTTTCCCAAGTCCCGTCAGGTAGATCTGGTTCGTGCGATCGGTGCCGCTCAGGCCGCGGAGCTTGTAGGTTTTCGAGAAATTGTTGTCGCTCTGCACCATGACATCCCAGCCGAACGTCCAGCGCGGATTGATGCGGAACTCCGCCTTTGACGCCACCATGCCGCGCTGCTCGGCTTCGGCATCGCTGGTGCCGGAGCTGAAATTGCCCGGCTTTGCCTGGTCGATGCCGGCGACGCGCAGGATATGCGTGCCGTTCTCGAAGCGCTGACGAAATTCGCCTTCGACGAGGAAGCCCTGGGCCGTGTAGCCGGTCGCCGTGACCGTCGCATCCATGCTCGGCGAGATCACATAATAATAAGGAATGGAAAGACCGAAGCCGAGGTTCTGCGACAGGCTCATCGTCGGGAACAGGAAGCCGGATTTGCGCTTCACCGTATTGTCGGGAACCTCGATGAACGGCACAAAGGCAATCGGGTAGCCGAGCAGCTCGAAACGCGCCCGTTCCAGACGGATCGTATGGGTCTCGCCGTTCTGGATCACGCGCTTGGCCTTGACCTGCCAGAACGGTGCGCGCTTCGGATCTTCGGCGCAGGGAAGGCAGGCGGTATAGACGCCCTTGTTGAGAATCATCTTCGTGCCGCCGATCCGCTCGCCGCTTTCGGCGACGATACGCGTATTGTCGGAGGTTTCGACGCGCAGCGAGTTCAGGAACCCGTCGGCAAAATTGTCGGTCACGTCAAGGTTGTCGGCATAGATGCGGTTGCCGTCCGGGCTGACGAGCTCGACATTGCCCATCGCCATCATCCGGCCGGTCTTCTGATTGTACTCGACCTTCTGCGCGACCATTTTGTAGCCGCCATAGTTGATCTGCACGCCGCCGACCGCCGAGACGAGGTCGGCGTCACGATTGTAGACGAGTTCATTGGCCGAAAGCAGCAATTTGGCGCCTTCGGGAATCTTGTTCTGAATATTTTGCTCAGGCGTGCTGGCCTGGCCGTGGGAGGCCGGGACGCTGCCGAAATAGGAACATAGAGCCGCACCGACAAGCAGGGCAACCGATTGTTTACTAAAATACTTGCGGTCGCCTACCGCCACTAGCCGTCCTCCTGATGAAGCAAAATAGTCGCGCCCAAGGCCAGCGCGACAACAACCGGTATCCAGGTCGCCACGAAGGGAGGCACGACTCCACTGCTTCCGAATGCTTTTACAAGCACGGTGATGACATAAAGCATGAAGCCTGACAGGATTCCACCCAGAATCACGGAGCGGGATTGGTTGAACCGGCTAAATTTTAGGGACACTGTTGCAGCAATGAGAGTCATGGCCACCAGCAGCAATGGCTGAGACAACAGAGAGTTGAATTGCGTCTCCAAGGCCTTGGTCGAGATGCCGAAGGACTTGGCCGCCGCAATGCGATTGGAAAGGTCAAAGAAACCAATTGTTTCCGGCGCTGTCAGCCGCTCCTGAACGAAATCCTGTTTCAGATTGGTGCGAAGTTGGACCGAAGCTTTGCGCAACGGGATTTCGCCAGGCTTGCGCTCGACGACACCGTTAAGCTGCCAGTAACCATCTTCCAACTTAGCCGTGGCGGCATCCTGTCTCAGAATGACTCGACCGCTTGAATCGAAATGGATCAACACGGCGTCGATCAGCTTGGTGCCGTTCTCCTGGACCGTCTGGGCGCCGATGATGACATCGTCGCGGCCGCTGATCTGGCGCAGCCATGGAATCTGTGGCGCCTTGCGCAGAACCGCGTTTTCGCCGCGCCAGTCGGACTCGACCAGCAGCGCCTGGCGCTGTCCCCAGGCGGCAAGCGGGTTAAGCGCCGTCGTCGTCAGTACGCCGAGCACCAATGAGCCGGCGATGAAGGGAAACATGAACTGCCAGACCGAAATGCCGGCTGCGCGGGTGACGACGAGCTCATATTTGCGATTGAGCCCGATCAGCACCGTCATGCCGACGAAGAGGGCAACGAAGGGGATTGTCTGCTGCAGGATGAGCGGCAGGCGCACGGCGGTCATCACGATGCCGCCGCCGATCGTGTAGCCGGGCAGGCCGGACATACGTCCCGCCGTCTCGCTGAAATCAAGAAGAAAGGCGATCGCCGACGCGCCGATCAGAAACCAGCCCGTCGTCGCCAGGTAGCGGCGAAAGAAATAACGCGACAATGTCCCGAACATCATTGGGCCGCGCCCCCGCCGGACCTGCTGGTCGCGGTAAGCAGTCTTTCCTGCATGCGTCTCCAGGAAACCGATATCCGGTCCCAGACGAACGAAGGCATGACCAGTCGCTTGTGCAAGCCGAGGAAGATGATCGAGACGATGCTGCTGACGATCGGGAGAGCGTAGAGAACCGCGATATATTCCGGATCGGTGTCGATTTGGTTTGCCGCGTAGAAGGCAGCCCACCGTAGTGCGAAAGCATAGCCGAGCGCGCTCACCATCGGATGCAGCCGCGCTTCGCGGTGCGAGCGGGCGTCGCCGGCGATCGCCAGCGAAAACAGGGCAAAGACGACAGGAAGGATCCAGTCCGTCAGCCGTCGATGCAGTTCGGCACGGTAGCTCTGCGGACGGATCGTATAATCCTTGTCGTTCGGATCCGGATTGAACAGGAACCACAGGTCACGGTCGCTGGCTTTCAGCGTCGCCTGACCGCGGCTCTCCGTCATGTCGGAGAGGTCGAAGGAATAGGAATCGAAATTGATGACCGAGACGTTGCCGTCGGGCGTTTTGCGATGCACCTCGCCGTCGTGCATGATCAGCGTCGTGCCGGTATCGTCGACGGCGCCTTCCTTGGCGTAATAGATCAGCTCGTAGGCCGGGTCCCGCTCGTCGGCGACGAACAGGCCCTTCAGCATGCGCCCCGCCAGGCGCTGCGAGATCTGCACATAGAGACCCTCGTCGAGCTTGCGGAAGGTCTTTTCCTCGATGACCGAGGAGAGGAGATCGGCATAGGTTTCGGCGATCATCTGACGCGCCACGGTCTTTGCGCGCGGCTCGACGATGTTGTCGACGAAAAAGGAAAAGACGCTGATGACGGCGGCGAGCAGCAGGATCGGCCGGACCAGAATGGTGCGCCGTGCCCCGGCCGCGTCGATGACCGTCAGCTCGGAATCGTTGTTCATCGTCGTCAGCGTCTGGGTGATGGCGATGACGAGGGCGAAGGGCAGCACCACGGGAATGATCGACGGCAGGATCATCGTCGCGAGCTTGGCGAACGAGCCGATCGACTGGCCGCTGTCGGTGACGAGGTTGATGCGCTGCAAAACCTGTGTCGTCCAGATGATCGCCAGCACGGGCAGGAGCGCCACGAGAAACATCTGGCCGACGCGCCGCAATATGTATGTCTCGAGTAGTTTCATGCCGGCCCTTGAAAGCACCTGCACGCCCAAACGGCTTGCAGGAGAATCCCTCTACGCTCTTTGTCGCGCTTTTGCGACAAGCAGGTGTCAAAAATTCATTCAAATTTCAGAATTTTTTTGGTGCTGTTGCGACTCAGTTAACGCCAGCAGCGCTGCGAAGACCACAAGCGACGAGAGCCATCCGAGCGTGACGTCGGAGAGATAATGCGCGCCGAAGGACAGCCGCATTGCCGGCGTCAGGATCGAGATCGCGGCAACGGGCGGCACCAGCGCATAGCGTAGCGATTTCGGGACAAAGAGCAGCAGGCAGAACAGCCAGCCGGCGCTCGCCGCCTCGCCGGAGACGAAGGAGCAATTCGACACGCATTTGCCGGCAAGCGAGCCGGCCTCGACGAAATGCAGGCTCCCGCCGAAAATATCCGTCTGCACCGGCCGCGGCCGACCCCAATGTTCCTTCAGGATAACATTGACGAGCAGCACCGGCCCGATCAGCATCGTTCCGAGTGCGACTTTGAGCTTGCGCGCCCGCTCGGCGTTGAAGGTCGCGCCGTGCTGCTGGTAGCATTCGATCAGTTTCCAAGCCATCACGATCGCCACGACATAGGGGAGGCGGAAGAAGATGGTGCGCAGCAGGTCGAAATTGCCCGAATCGCGATAGGGAAAACCGCCGCAGATGCTCCCGGCAGCGGAGGTCGCGTCACAATCAGTGCCCAGGAAAAAAAGCTGGGAAAAATAGATGTCTATTCCGGGGAAGGCGCGAAAGATGGCAAGCAGCGCCCACCACGCCCAGAACAGAAACAGGAATGCACCGAAAGTCGTTTTCGGCAGGCGGATCACAGGGCCCTGCCATCGATTTTTCGAAAAAACTGTCAACGCGAATATCTACGAAAGTGACGAAACACGAGAGCCTGGACGGACGCGGGCGACCATAACAAGTGTCGCGAGCCATTGACAGACCCGCCAAACGCGAAATTATCCGCCAGGGACGGATTTCAAGAATCCCAGCGGAGAAAACATGTCAGCAAAGTTCGAAATTTCATTCTCGAAGTCGGTAAAGCTCAATGGCGGGCTGGCGATCCTGTTGAAGACTGCCGAGGCCGACAGCGCCGCAGGCACCGAAACGGCTGATCCGGCAGGCGTGATCGCCAAGGCTGCCAAGATCGCTCGATTCTCCGCTAAATCAATGGCCGCGCTCGATATTGTCGCCCCGGAAGGCGCCCCCGTCGATCGCATCGTCGTCATCGGGCTTGGCAAGGTCGGCGAACTCGCCGCCCATGACTGGCTGAAGGCCGGCGGCGCTGCGGCGTCGAAAGTCAAGAATACTGACAAGGCCGCCATCTTCATCGACGTGCCCGGCCTTGAGACGAACGCACGCGCCGCCGCTGATTTCGCGCTCGGCATGCTGCTGCGCGCCTACAGCTTCGATGCCTACAAGACAAAGAAAAATGATGACGAGGAGAAGCCGGCAAAATCCGTCAAGGTGACGATCGTCACCGCGGATGCGACCGGTGCCAAAAAGGCGTTTTCCGATTCCGAAGCGATCGCCGGCGGCGTCAATCTCGCCCGTGACCTCGTCAATGAACCGCCGAACGCGCTGGGACCCGTCGAGTTCGCCGCCAGGGCAAAGGAACTGGAAAATCTCGGCGTCGAGGTGGAAATTCTGACCGAGAAGGAGATGCGCCGTCTCGGCATGGGCGCGCTGCTCGGCGTCGCGCAGGGCTCCGTGCGCCCGCCGCGTCTGGCGGTCATGCAGTGGAAGGGCGGCAAGAGCAAGGACCGTCCCGTCGCCTTCGTCGGCAAGGGCGTCGTCTTCGACACCGGCGGCATTTCGATCAAGCCGGCCGCCGGCATGGAGGACATGAAGGGGGATATGGGCGGCGCCGCCGCCGTGACCGGCCTGATGCACGTGCTCGCCGCCCGCAAGGCGGCCGTCAACGCTGTCGGCATCATCGGCCTGGTCGAGAACATGCCGGATGGCAATGCTCAGCGTCCGGGCGACATCGTCACCTCCATGTCCGGCCAGACGATCGAGGTGATCAACACCGATGCCGAAGGCCGCCTCGTGCTCTGTGATGCGCTCTGGTATTGCAATGATCGCTTCAAGCCGCAGTTCATGATCAATCTGGCCACCTTGACTGGTGCAATCGTCGTGGCGCTTGGCAATGTGCACGCCGGTCTGTTCTCCAATGACGACGAGCTTTCCGCCCAGCTGACGGCGGCCGGCCTTTCGACAAACGAGAAACTCTGGCGCATGCCGCTCGGCAAGGATTATGACAAGCTGATCGACAGCAAATTCGCCGACATGAAGAACACCGGCGGCCGTCAGGCCGGCTCGATCACCGCGGCGCATTTCCTCAAACGCTTCGTGCAGGACACGCCCTGGGCGCACCTCGACATTGCCGGCACGGCGATGGGTTCGCCGCAGGATGAGATCAACCAGTCCTGGGGTTCCGGTTTCGGGGTGCGCCTGCTCGACGAGCTCGTTCGCGCCCACTGTGAATCCCGATGACCGACATTCTCTTCTATCATCTGACCGAAACCAGGCTGGAAGACGCGCTTCCGCCGCTCCTCGACAAAAGCATTGAGCGCGGCTGGCGCGTCGTCGTCCAGACGAGCGAGGCCGCGCGGCGCGATGCACTCGATGCGCATCTCTGGACGTTTCGCGAGGAGAGTTTCCTGCCACATGGGATCGACACGGCTGATTTCGCTCAAAACCAGCCGGTGCTTTTGACGGTCACGTCGGACAATGCCAATGCGGCGACGGTTCGTTTCATCGTCGACGGCGCCGAGCCGCCGCCGGCCGATGCCTATGAGCGCGTCGTCTTCATGTTCGATGGCCACGATCAGGAGCAGTTGGAAGCTGCCCGCGCCCAATGGAAGAAGCTGAAAGGTGAGGGGCATAACCTCACCTATTGGCAGCAGACGCCGGAAGGGCGGTGGGAAAAGAAGGCTTGAGCGAGTCCTTGCCGTCGGAGCCGACCGGCAAGGACCCAAATGACTCAGTCGTGGAAGGCCTCGACGAATTTCCGCTTGCCGAGCATGAAGGCGTCGGCGACGTGGCGCAGCGGGGCGAGATCGACATCCGATTTACCTGCCTTGATGATCTCGGCGAAGCGGCGATAGAGCGAAGGATATTCCTGTTCCGGTTCGGCGAATGTCAGCCTACCATCGATGGAAAGCTTGGCGCCGCCCTCGGAGAGGACCATTTGGCCGGCTGCCGTTTCCGCGACGATGTCCCAGCTCTGCTTGCCGGTCTGGCGCCAGTCGAATTCGGCATGAACGGGCAGGCCGTCTGCATCGCGGAAGTGAATGTCGGCGGCGATCGGCGCATCACGATTTTCCGGGAATTCCAGCACAGCCCCGGTGATGAAGACCTGCCGCGGCAGGATATGGGTGACAATCGACAGCGCATTGATGCCGGGATCGAAAACGCCGAGGCCGCCGGCCTGCCAGATCCAGTCCTGGTTCGGATGCCAGTGGCGGACATCCTCTTTCCAGATCACATGCACGCTTTTGATCCTCGTCGAGGCAAGAAAGGCTTTGGCGGCTTCGACGGCCGGGGCATAACGCGAATGCCAGCTGGCAAAGAGCGACGCCCCCTGCTTGTTCGCCAGCGTCTCGAGGTCGGCCACTTCGCTCAGCGTTGCACCCGGCGGTTTTTCCAGGAAGACATGCTTGCCGGCAACGAGCGCCTTATAGGCTGCTTCATAGCGATATTGCGGCGGCATGCAGAGCGAAACGGCATCGATCGTGGGCTCGGCGTCGAGCATCGCGTCGATCGTTGTGTAGCTGTTGATGCCTTCGACCGTGCCGTGACGGCTTGCCGTGGCGACGAGCTTGAAATCCGGGTTCTTGGCGATGGAAGGAAGGTGCTGGTCGCGGACGATCTTGCCGACGCCGACGATGGCGAGATTGATAGGAGACATGGTGTTTCGCTCGTGCCTGTATGAAAAGTATGATTTATTGAGCCTGTTGTAGCAGAAAGAAGAGCGCCGACAAGCTCTGCTCCTCTATCCTATCGCATGATGGTCTCGCGAAGGAAGCTGTAACCCATCGCCGCGCGGGCGGCGCGCTCCTCGGAACTGCCGTCGCCGCCATGCCCGCCCAAGCCGAATTCGTGGAAGAGCAACTGATGTCCTTCTTCCTCCAGCCTCGCAGCAAAACGGCGTGCGTGCGAGGGATGCACGCGATCGTCATTGCTGGAGCTTTCAATATAGATTGGCGGATAAGTGACCTCGCTGGCCGGCCTGATATTGTGAAGCGGTGAATAGCCGAGCATGAATTCCCGGTCCGCCGGCGTCTCCGGATCGCCATATTCGTCCATCCACGCCCGGCCGGCGCTGAACAGGTGGAAGCGCGTCATGTCGAGCACCGGCACCTGGCACCAGACCGCGCCGAAATCGTGCGGGTAGCGCGTCAGCATCACGCCCGTCAGCAGGCCGCCATTGCTGCCGCCCTGGCAGGCGATCCGCGATGGCACAGTGTAGCCGCGAGCGACGAGATCGCGGGCGATGGCGACGAAATCGGCAAATGCCCGGTCTCGCCCCTGCCGCTTGGCGCTTCGATACCAGTCAGGGCCGAATTCACCGCCGCCGCGGATATAGGCCTGCACATAGGCGCCGCCTTGCTCCAGCCAACGGCCGGTTACGCCGGAATAGCTTGGCGACAGCGAGACATCGAAGCCACCATAACCGTAGATCAGCACCGGCAGTGCGCCTTTGGTCCACTGTCGCGGCAGCACCAGCCGGTAGGCGACCCTGGTTCCGTCCTCGGACACGGCCTCCAGCAGTTCCGATGACATATCGGTCGCATCGAAGTAGCTCGGCGCCGCCGCTACGAAAATCGGCTCCGGCTCTCTGCTGCGATCGGAGAGTTCGAGGCGGTAGCAGGTCGGCGGCTGCAGGAAACCCTGGCCGACGATGTGAAGCGTGTCGTCGCCAAGATGCAGATCCGCATGGAGCGGCCTGACATAAGCCGTCTGCATCTCCGCCGGCAGCGCGATTTCCCGCTGTTCGGCATCGGGCTTTGTCAGGTCGAGCACCAGAAGACGCGGCCGCAGCCGGTCGGAAACGATGAACACGCACCATTCGCGCATCAGCATCATCTGCGAAATCGACTGGCCCTCACCAGGCTGAAACAGGATCCGTTCCGGCCCGAGCAGCGCCTGCGAGGCGGGATCGAAAGATTGCAGTACGAGGCTGCCGGTCGCAACGCGCTCATCGGTCTTTGCCCGCCAGAGGCAATGATTATGATTGAACTGAAAATCGGCTTCCTTGGGCAGATCGATGTGCCGTTGCGCGCCATCTTCGGCGATGAGGAAAGCGCTGGCCACGCCGATTTCGTGGGTGGTGACGAAAATGTCGATCAGTCCGGCATCCGCCGAAGCGCCCGATAGGGCAGGGTCGATGACGAGATTGAAGCCATAGACATCCTCATCGGCGGCTTCGAACATGATGGCGGCATCTTCCGGCCGCTTTCCGCGCGTCAACCGCCGCCCGACGCGCGGCCATCCCGAGCGGGTCGCCGAAAATCGGTCGATCGAGCCGAAATAACAAATTTCGTCGCGGCTCAGCCAAGTGGCATGCGACCGCACGGCGGGCGTGTCGAACCCGCCCTTCACGATCTGTTTGCGCTCCGCGTCGAATTCGAGCAGGCGGATGAGATCTGAGCCGCCGTCCGAAAGCATCAGTAGGACGCGCGTCGGCTCCCACGGGCAGGTGACGGCGCCGCGCCAGCTCCAGCGCTTGCCTTCGGCGAGGCAGAAGGCGTCGAGATCGAAGACCGGCTCCCAATCGGCCTCCGGCAACGGCTGCTGGCTGGCTGCCAGGCGCAGCCAGACCCCGAGCGGATTGTCCTTGCTCTGCCGGAAATCGAACAGCCAACCGCCGCGGCGCATCGGCACGATCAGCCTGTCCTGACGCTCGATCAGCGCCTTGATCGCCTCGCGATCTTCGCCAAATTGCGGCGTTCTCAATGCCGCGTCGGAGAGCGCATTATGTTCGGCGATGAACTGGCGGGTGCGTGGATCTTCGTCCGTTTCGAGATGAAGGTTCATGTCTGAGCTGCCGCTTGCATTGATGTCGCTGAGATCTAGGCAGCCGGTCCTCGCTTGGCAAGCCGCCTTAGCGGGTCATCACCAGATCGGCCGAGGCGACGAGGTTGCTTGGCGCCGCCGGCTTCTTGAACTTCAGCGTCACGACTTTGTAACCTTCGGCTTCGAGTTTCGAAAGCAGGGTCGGCAGCATCGTCGCGGTGCGCTTGTGGATGTCGTGCATCAGAACGATGCCGCGGCCGCGCTTGTGCAGCAGATTCATCGTCCGCTGCGTTACGGATACCGGTGTGGTTGTGAAATAGTCCTTGCTGTCGATGTCGACATCCATGACGACCATGTCGCGCATGGCGATGGCGGCGCGCAGCCTGTGGCTCTCGGCGAGATAGGGGAAGCGGAAGAACGAGACGTCTGTTCCCGTCGCCTTGGTCACCGCCAGTTCGCCCTTCACCACCTCGTCCATTGCCGCATCGAAGCTCAGCGCAGTCAAATTGGCATGGTCATAGGTGTGACTGCCGATCGCATTGCCCTCCATTGCCACCTTGCGCGCCAGCGCCGGATGCATCTCGGCCATCTCGCCGACCATCATGAAGGCGCCCTTGACACCGAATTGGTCGAGGATCGCCAGCACCTTGTCCGTCCGGCCGGGGATCGGGCCATCGTCGAAGCTCAGGATCACTTCCTTGTCGTTGAGCTTGAGATCGGCGAGCGAGGAGATCTCCAGCGTCCTACCGGAAAGATGATGCGGGCCGACGAAGAGCGGCGTTGCATCATCATCCTTGGCGGGCTTGCCTGAAGGCGTCCGCCCCTCGGGCGCAACAACCGAGGCGGTTTTGATCGAGGTGTCGGGAGCTTGTCTGGTCGTGCTGCAGGCGGAGAGGGCGGCCGCAAGGGCGATGCAGGAAAGAACGAAAAATCGATGCATGGAAAGGGCTCAACAAATCAGTAATGTTGAGACAACCTTTCGAATTATGGTTAACGATCGGTTGAGATCGGCAGGAATTCTCGTTAACGCGTGGCAGTCCGCCGCGTTTCCTCGAAGACTGTGGCTATCCTGCCATTGCCTCTTCGTATTCGGACGACAGCATCAGCCATTCTTCCTCGGCAGCAGTGAGTTTTGCCGCAGCCTCGCCGCGCTGTTTTGCCTTTTCGGCGGCTTTGGCGGGCGTCTTCTCATAAAGGGCCGGATCCGCAAGTTCCGCATCAAGAGCCTGAATCTGTTTCTCCAGCTTGGCCGTCAAGGATTCGATTTCGTTGATCTTTTTCTTCAGCGGCGTCAGCGAGGCGCGTCTCTCCGCATTGAGCTTGCGCTGGTCAGCCTTCGAGGTCGTATCGTCGCTGGTCTGCGGCCTCTCTTCCTTTTTCTTGCCGGAACTGACGATGAGGTCGCGATACTCGTCCATATCGCCTTCGAAGGTGGTGACAGTGCCGCCGTTGACCAGCCACAGCCGGTCGACGGTCGCCTCGATCAGGTGGCGGTCGTGCGAAATCAGGATGACTGCACCGTCATAATCGTTCAGCGCCTCGATGAGGGCACGGCGGCTGTCGATGTCGAGATGGTTGGTCGGCTCGTCGAGGATCAGCAGGTTCGGCGCATGGAAGGCGGCAAGCCCCATCAGCAGGCGTGCCTTCTCGCCGCCGGAAAGGTCTTTGGCGGCCGTTGCCATCTTCTCGGTCGCCAGTCCCATCTGCGCAACGCGGGCGCGCACCTTGGCCTCCGGTTCGGCGGGCATCAGCCGCCGCACATGCTCCACGGCCGACTGCTCGGGGATCAGATCGTCGAGCTGATGCTGGGCGAAGAAACCGATCTTCAGGCTCGGCGCAAGCTTTACTTCGCCACTCTCCGGCGACAGTCGCCCTGAGATGAATTTGGCGAAGGTCGACTTGCCGTTGCCGTTCGACCCGAGCAGAGCGATGCGATCGTCGTTGTCGATGCGCAGGTTGAGGTTCTTCAGGATGGGCTTGCCGGGTTCGTAGCCGACGGCGCCGCCCTGGATTGCGACGATCGGCGAGGCCGGCTGCTTCTCCGGTTCGGGGAAGGTGATCGGCTGCACATGATCCTCGATGACGGCAGCGACCGTTCCCATGCGCTCGAGCGCCTTGACGCGCGACTGTGCCTGCCGGGCCTTGGAAGCCTTGGCCTTGAAGCGGTCGATGAAGCTCTGCAGATGTTTGCGCGCTGCCTCATTCTTGGCCCTGGCCTTCGTCTGCAGCTCTTCGGCCTCCGCCTTCTGCCGCTCGAACTGATCATAATTGCCGCGGTAGAAGGTGAGCTTCTTCTGGTCGAGATGGACGATGGAATTGACCGCGTTGTTCAGGAGATCGCGGTCGTGGCTGATGATGATGACCGTATGCGGATAACGGCGGATATAGTCCTCCAGCCACATCGTGCCTTCGAGGTCGAGATAGTTGGTCGGCTCGTCAAGCAGAAGGAGGTCCGGCTCGGCAAACAGCACGGCGGCAAGGGCAACGCGCATGCGCCAGCCGCCTGAGAAGGAGGAGGCGGGACGGGCTTGCGCCGCCTGGTCGAAGCCGAGGCCGGCGAGGATGCTCGCAGCCCGCGCTTCGGCCGAATGCGCATCGATATCGACGAGGCGCATCTGGATTTCCGCGATGCGGTGCGGATCGCTTGCGGTTTCCGCCTCGGCAAGCAGAGCCGCGCGTTCCTTGTCGGCGGCAAGCACGATCTCGATCAGGGAATCCTCGGTTCCCGGCGCTTCCTGGGCCACCTGGCCGATACGCGCCGCCTTTGGGATCGACACTGACCCGGTCTCCGAGCCGAGATCGCCGGTGATGACGCGAAACAGCGTGGATTTGCCGGCGCCATTGCGCCCGACGAGACCGGCCTTGGCGCCCGAAGGCAGCGAGAGGCTGGCATTGTCGAGAAGCAGGCGTCCGGCGATGCGGGCGGAAATATCGGTAATCGTGATCATGGCCGGCGTTTTGGCCGAAACTGCCCGCCAAGGCAAGACCGCTTATCCCCCGGCGAGCTTGCTCGTCCGGCGGCGAGCCCGTTCGTCCGGCGAGCTCGCTCGCCCGCGCCGACAGCGGTCATACGCCTCAGCGGCCGAAAGCTTGCACCGGCAGACGGCGGTTCGATTGCGCGGCAAGCAGCGCTACCCGGGCGTTGGCCTGGAGCTGCCCCGGTGTTGCCGCATCGGCGCTGAGCGCCAGGCCGACCGAGATGGTCAGCCTGCCGCTGTCAGCCCTGTCGGAGGTGGCGAAGACGAGATTTTCCTCGACGGAGGCGCGCAGACGCTCGGCGATCGCAATCGCATCCTGCATACCAACATTGGCAAAAAGCAAGGCGAATTCGTCGGCCTCGGTGCGGGCGACGAAGTCGTTCTTCTTCACTGATTTCCGAAACAGGGCGGCAAGCTTCTTCAAGAGCTTGTTGCCGGCCTGAGTGCCGTATCTGTCGTTGATCTCGGTGAAATCGTCGATATCGACCATGATCAGCGCGCTGCCGGCGGCACCCTCTTCACGTTCGTAGAGTTCGGCGATCTGCCGGTTCAGCGCGATCCGGTTTGCAAGGCCGGTGATCTTGTCGGCGACGGTGGCCGATTGCATCGCCGAAATGCCGCGCTCCAACGTTTCCAGCCTGTCGATGTCGTCCTGCAGTCTGGCGCCGATTTCCATCTCCGCCGACATCACCGTTGCAAGCGAGGCTGTGAGGTAATCGACCTCGCCGATGAAGGCGGCAAGGCTCTGGTCCTCATGACCGGCGACAGATCTCAGGATCGTGCCGCAGGCGCGGGCAAAGGCGTCTCTGTGCCGCAATCCTTCGGCAAGCCTTTCCGCCAGCGCGCGCAGCGTCCGGCTGGCCTCGTTGCGCGACGTCTCGCCCGCCAGCCCGCAATGGCCGACGAGGCGGTATTTCAGTCCGAGTTCGTCGAGCATCGCCTGTTGCGGCTGCGATCCGAGCGCGGCGATATCCTGCGCAAGACCAGGATTGTATCCGATGATCGCCTCATGAAAGAGTTCATAGTTGCGCGGCAGCGCGGCGACGTTGAGCCGCGCCATGTGCTGGGCAATCTTCTGGATATCGGACATTGGCCCCGGGCGCACGGCCTCGCGCGCCACCAATGCGTTTGTGCTTGCATTCTGCATGACGATCCCTCGCGGCGCGATCTCGTTTCTCGCCTTCTGCTATGCTCGCAAGCTTTTAAAAGAGGCTGAATTTGCGAAGGGAAGCGGCGGATCGGCGATGGGAACCGGCGAAGGCGGTTAATTCAGTCTTGATGCAGGCCGCTGCCTCACATCCACTCGCGGCCTTCGCTGCGCAGAAAATAGATAAGGTCCAGCCCGAGGCTCGGTTTGCCTAGCGCCGTCAGCGTCATGTGACATTGGCCCCGATGATGAGTCTGATGGTTGAAGAGATGCGAGAGCGCTGTCCACAACGGCTGGCTGATTTCGATAGGCTGCGTCACCGGCATGTAGGTGAAGTCACCGGCAAGGCTCGCCTCATCGAGCGTACTTGTCCAGGCAATGATGCGCTCGTCCTCCGCCTTGCGCGCGGCGGCAAGCGCGTCCAGCTCTTCGAAAAGCACGGCATCGAGGGTCACCGGCGCTTCGCCGATGCCGGTGAAGCGTTTCATCCATATGCGGTCGGCGACGAGTAGGTGATTGAGCGTGCGATGCAGCGAGCCGAAGAAGGCGCCGAGGTCGCTGCGGAACTCCGCCTCGCTGAGTTCGGCCGCAGCCGCATAGACTTGGGCATTGGCCCAGCGGTTATAGGCCGCGAACATCCTGAAATGTCTAAGCATATGTTTCCCCTGACGTTGCTGGCGCAGTCTAGCCGGTTTCCCGAGAAGTCCGAGTGATGGCGCCATGAAATTTCCTGATTTGATCACGCTCGCTTTCTGTCGTCGAATGCAGGCAGATCAGACCTCGAAAGGATTATCATGACCAGAGCCCTCTATTCCCTCTGCGGCGCCGACGAAGGGCGCTTCTTTTCGCCCCATTGCTGGAAAGCGGTGATGGCGCTCGCGCATAAGGGGCTCGATTTCGAGGAGATCCCGACAACCTATGCCCGCATCCGTGAAATCGGCGGCGGCGTCTCGTCGACCCTGCCCGTGCTCGACGATAATGGCCGGCTGATCTCGGACAGTTTTGCCATCGCCCTCTATCTCGAAGAGGCCTATCCGGAGCGGCCGTCGCTGTTCAATGGCGAGGGCGGCAAGGCGCTGTCGCGCATGGTGGAGGGCTATTCGCAGATGATCATCCACCCGGCGATCATGCGGATCGCCCTCCCCGATATCCACGCGATCCTGGACGAAGGCGACAAGGCTTACTTTCGTCAGAGCCGCGAGGTCAGGCTCGGCAAGCCGCTGGAAGTCTTTGCCGCCGACAGCGAGGCGGAGAAGGCTGCCTTCGGCGCCAAGCTGGAGCCGCTCCGTCACATGCTGAAGTTCCAGCCCTTCATCGGGGGGCAATCGCCGCTCTTTGCCGATTATATCGTCTTCGGCGCGCTGCAATGGCTGCGCGTGTCCGCAGGGCTGGCCATGCTGGCCGCCGACGATCCCGTGATCGCCTGGTTCGATCGCTGCCTCGATCTCCACCAAAGCCGCGGCCGGACTGTGACAGCGGCGTGAAATTGCCGCCGACCTCTTGTTTTCGAGCGTTGGGGCGGGTAAAGACCGCCCACTTTTCCCGAGAAAACAGAGGATTTGACTATGGCGATTGAACGCACCTTCTCGATGATCAAGCCGGATGCAACCAAGCGCAACCTGACGGGCGCCATCACCAAGATGCTCGAAGATGCCGGCCTGCGCGTCGTCGCCTCCAAGCGCGTCTGGATGAGCCGCCGCGAAGCTGAAGGCTTCTATGCGGTTCACAAGGATCGTCCCTTCTTCGGCGAACTCGTCGAAGGCATGACCTCCGGCCCGACCGTCGTCCAGGTTCTGGAAGGCGAAGGCGCGATCCTGAAGAACCGCGAGATCATGGGCGCGACCAACCCGGCAAACGCTGATGAAGGCACGATCCGCAAGGTCCATGCGCTGTCGATCGGCGAAAACTCCGTGCACGGCTCTGACGCTCCGGAAACGGCTGCCCAGGAAATCAAGTACTGGTTCTCCGACACCGAAATCGTCGGCTGAGGCCGCGCTTCGGCATTGCCTCGCAATACCTTGAATTGACTCTCGAAAGCCGGGGCCTCGCCCCGGCTTTTTCTATGATGGGCACTTGTCGGTGTTCGAGAAATCGACGCTGCCGTCAGGCTTGAAGACTTCCGGGTTCTTGTCATAAAGCGCGCCGACGACGAGCGGCTTGCTCGACAGCACCGTCTGGTCGAGGTCGGAGCGGAACTCAGTCTTCAATTGCTGCAGCACCTTGCCGTCCTTGTCGACCAGCCGGACGCTGACGGAATAGGGACGGTCCTTGCGCACGCAGTGCAGGTTTTCGCTCTGCAGCGCGATCTTGTCGTCGATCGGGTAGATTTTCTGGTTCAGCACCAGCGGCGCGCCGCCTTGAGGATTTTCGAATTCGGCGATGATGACCGAGCCGTCGGGAATGGGACCGGTCTTCTTCAGTGTCAGCAGATAGGTGGCGCTCGCCACCCGATAGTTGAAGACGAAGAGATGGCCGGTGACCTCGACCAGGTTTTCGGCCTGACGCTGGCAGGCGGATAGCGCAAGGCCGATTGCCGCCGCTGTGACGATCAGATGTCTTCTCATGGCGTCTCCTCCTTCTTGCGGCGATAGTGACGGTTCGCCTTGGCGCGGTTGCCGCAGACCGCCATGTCGCACCAGGCGCGGCTCCTGTTCTTGCTGCGGTCGATGAACAGCCAGCCGCAATTGCCGCAGATCTTCATGCGTTCGGGATCCGGCATGGCGATCAGCCTGAGCACCGAATGGGCGGTCGCCGCGGCCAGATTGCCAGGACTGGCTCCACGCAAGATCTTGGCCACCGCTTCCAGTAGTCCGGCCAGCAATTGGTTGTCGCTGCCGTCCAGTATACGCTTGCGGAAATAGAGGTCGATCGCATCCCTCAGCGCGAAGAAATCCGCCTCGTCTTGTGCTGCCAGCGGTGCGATCTCGCCGAACAAGGCGCGTTCGGCGCAGAATTCGGCGGCGGCGCGCGGGAAGTTCCGCATCTGCTCGCGGCTCGCGAAGCGGTCGATCCGCCGTTTTGGGTCGTCGCGCAGCACGACGCTGTTGGCGACATCGAGCGCCAGCGCGCCGCCGGCAAAACGGTGAGGGGTCCAGGAAAAGCTCATGATGAAATTATAACTGGCGAAATAGGTTTTACCAGTTATAATTTGCTGACGCGGAGTCCTCGGAATGGCTTATCTTCTGCAGCAGATGGCGAATGCGGTGCCGCTTGCCGCCCTCTATGCCGCGCTCGCCTTCGGTTATGCCGTTGCCTTCGGCGTGACCAAGCGGGCCGATATCACCTATGGGGCGATCTTCGCCTTCTCGGGCCAGATCCTGCTGCTTTTTACCGAACTCGCCTATATCAGGTTCTGGCTGGTGCTGCCGGCCGCCCTTGCCATCGGCGCCTGCGCTGCACTTATCTATTCGCTGGCCGCGGGCATCTGGATCGGCCGCTCGATCATGCTGCCGCTCGCCAGCAAATCGCCGAATACGGTGATCGTTGCCGCCCTCGGCATTATGATCGTGCTGATGGAGACCGCCAGACTCGCCGCCGATACGCGCGCCATCTGGCTGCCGCCGTTCCTGAACGATGTCGTCGTCTTCTGGAACGACGGTTCATTCAAGGTGACGCTCACTTACATCCAACTGATCGACACGGCGCTGATGTCAGCCATCGTCGCGGTCGGTGCGCTGATCCTCAGGCGCACGGCCTGGGGCCGCCTCTGGCGCGCCGTCACCGACGATCCGCTGGCCGCCGAGCTCTGCGGCACCAGCGCCAGTCGCGTCTTCCTTGTCGCCTATGCGGCAGCCGCGCTCGTCGCCACCCTCTGCGGCATCCTCGCCACCTTCTATTACGGTTCTATGGATTTCGGCGCGGGTCTGATGTTCGGGCTCAAGGTGCTGCTGATCGCAGCCGTGGGCGGCTATTCCGATCCGCTGCGCTCGGCTGGCGGCGCTGCCGGGCTTGCCGTCGTCGAAACCCTGTGGAGCGCTTATGGTCCCTTTGTCTGGCGGGATCTCGTCATCTTCTCACTGCTCGTCCTGCTGCTGGTTATGAGCCGCAGGGAGCGCGTGGTGCTTTAGAAATGGCGCATGATGTTATCCGAAAACCGCGCACACTTTTCGGCATCGTGCTCTGATCACTTCCACTTGTCGCGCGCCGCATCGTCGGCGTCTTTCGCCGCGACCCAGTCGCCCTCGGCGCCGTCCTTGCCGTGCTCCTTCTTCCAAAAGGGAGCTGCGGTCTTGAGGAAATCCATGACGAAATTGGCGCCGTCGAAGGCCGCCTGTCGGTGCGGGGCGGTTGCGACGACGAGCACGATATTCTCGCCGGGAGCGATCTTGCCGTAGCGGTGGATGGCGGTCAGCCCGAGCAGCCCGAAACGGGTGATGGCGAGTTCGCCGATGCGGGTCATCTCGGCTTCGGCCATGCCGGGATAATGCTCGAGTTCAAGCGCCACCAGCGTGCCGCCTTCGTCACGGCAGAGGCCGGAGAAGGTGACGACGGCGCCGACGCCGGCTTTGCCCTTGGAGAGGCGATCGACCTCGGCTTGCAGGTCGAAGTCCTCGCGCTGGACGCGGATGGTGGGGGTCACAGCGAAATCCTCCGCTGCTTTGATGCCGCTGTGAAGAATGCGGAAAGGCTGTGCCGTGTCCGCCCCCCTCTGGCCTGCCGGCCATCTCCCCCACAGGTGGGGAGATTACAAGTGGGGTGCTCTTCCCACCCGTTTACCGTTTCGTTGGGCTGAAACGTTGATTGTTTGGAGAGACCGGTGCGCCCAGCCGATCTCCCTCCTTGTGGGGGAGATGCCCGGCAGGGCAGAGGGGGGTAGCGACATGGCACCACCGTCACCGTCTCATCCCCCCGTCATCGGCGGAAAGATCCCGATCTCACGGGGAGCTCCAATCGGCTCATCATGCTCGACATGCTCCATATCCAGCGCCACACGAATGACCTCTGGATATTGAAGTGCGGCTTCATATTCCTCGCCCAGCGTCTTCAAATGATTCAGAAGATCGGCGACGGTGACGACGGAGGAGGGGAGGTCGATCTCCTCCTCGCCCTTGCCGATGCGCTCGCGCACCCAGGCGAAATAGACAAGCCGCGTCATTCCTCGTCATCCACGATATGTTTCAGCCCGGCACGGAAATAGTCATAGCCGGTATAGATGGTCAGCAGTGCCGCGATCCACAAGAGCGCGATGCCGGTCTGCGTCGTATAAGGGAAAATCTCGTCGCCGGCCGGGCCGGCGAGCAGGAAGGCGATGGCAACGAGCTGCAGCGTCGTCTTCCACTTGGCGATCCGCGTCACCGGCACGCTGACCTTCAGCGCCGCCAGATATTCGCGCAGGCCGGAAACCAGGATCTCACGGCAGAGAATGATGATTGCCGCCCAGATCGACCAGCCGGCGATGGTCTGGTCGGCCGCGACCAGGAGTAGGATCGAGGCGACCAGCAGTTTGTCGGCGATCGGATCGAGCATCCGGCCGATATTCGACGTCTGGTTCCAGATCCGCGCGAGATAGCCGTCGAGAAAATCGGTGATCGAGGCGATGATGAAGATCCACAGCGCCACCCAGCGCGCCGTATTGCTGATCGACAGTCTGCCCTCGACGAAGAAGCAGAGAACGATCAGCGGCACGGCGAGGATGCGGCCGTAAGTCAAAAGGTTGGGAAGGCTGTACGCACGCGATGCCATGGATCGTTTCTCTGAATTGATGCGCCGCTGCAGCGCCGCGTCTTTACGAAAACCGATTCCGATTTTCGGGTCGATGTAGATGACGGCTTTGGCCAGGGACCGTCAACATTCTTTCTGTCTTTTCACCGCCATTGCGTGGAATTTGCGACGGCCGCCGCTTATTTCGCGGCGTCGTCGTGGAAATGGTTATAGACCTGCTTTGCCACGGCTTCCGAAATACCTTCCACCGCCATCAGATCGGACAAAGCGGCACGAGAAACCGCCTTCGCCGTGCCGAAATGCTGGAGCAGCGCGCGTTTGCGTGACGGGCCGATACCGCCGATCTCGTCGAGCGGGTTCTTGACCATTTCCTTCTTGCGCCGCGCCCGGTGCGAGCCGATCGCAAAACGATGCGCTTCGTCGCGCATGCGCTGGATGAAATAGAGCACCGGATCGCGCGGCGGCAGTGTGAAGCTCTCGCGCCCGGGCGGAAAGAAGCGCTCCCGCCCGGCGTCGCGATCGACACCCTTGGCGACGCCGATCGCCGTCACGCTGTCAGTGATACCGAGTTCGGCCAGGATGGCGCGCACCGCCGTCATCTGCCCCTGGCCGCCGTCGATGAGGATCACATCCGGCCAGGCGGGGAAGGGCATGTCAGCGGCGTCGGCAGCTGCTGCCTGCGCCGTCCGGTCGGGAATGCCTTCCTCCTTGATCAGCCGCGAGAAGCGCCGCGTCATCACCTCCTTCATCATTCCGAAGTCGTCGCCGGGGGTGATGTCGGTCGATTTGATGTTGAACTTGCGGTACTGGTTCTTTACGAAGCCTTCCGGCCCCGCCACCACCATGCCGCCGACGGCATTGGTGCCCATGATATGCGAGTTGTCGTAGATTTCGATGCGTTGCGGCGCATAGGCGAGCCCAAACGTTTCCTTGAAGCCTTCCAGCAGCCGCGACTGCGACGCCGTCTCGGCGAGCTTTCGCCCATGCGCTTCGCGCGCATTGCCGACCACATGCTCGACGAGATCGCGCTTCTCGCCGCGCTGCGGCACGAGAATGGAAACCTTGTGGCCGGCCTTTTCGCTGAGCGCTGCGGCGAGCAGTTCCAGTTCCTCGACGGTTTCCGACAGCATGATCTGTTTCGGCACCGGCTTATCGTCGTAGAATTGCGCGAGGAAGGCATTCAGAACTTCGGCGCTTGATAATTGCGGATCGGCTTTCGGGAAATAGGCGCGGTTGCCCCAGTTCTGGCCGGTGCGGAAGAAGAATACCTGAATGCAGGAGACGCCGCCTTCGTGGTGGATGGCGAAAACGTCAGCCTCCTCGACGCCGGCCGGGTTGATGCCCTGGTGGCTCTGCACATGCGACAGTGCTGCCAGGCGGTCACGATAGATCGCCGCCCGCTCGAAATCGAGATCCTCGGCCGCCTGGTTCATGGCCTCCGCCATATGCGATTTCACCTTCTGGCTCTTGCCGGACAGGAAATCTTTCGCCTCCTGTACGAGCTCGGCATAACCCTCATCGCTGACCTCGCGCGTGCAAGGCCCGGAACAGCGCTTGATCTGGTAGAGCAGGCAGGGTCGCGTGCGTGTTTCGAAGACGCTATCGGTGCAGGTGCGGATCAGGAAGGCGCGCTGCAACGAATTGATCGTACGCCCGACTGCGCCGGCCGAAGCGAAAGGCCCGAAATAGTCGCCCTTTCGCGCCCTGGCGCCGCGATGCTTGAAAATCGCCGGTGCCCGGTGATCACCGGTGATGAGGATGTAGGGAAAGGACTTGTCGTCGCGCAGCAGCACGTTAAAGCGCGGCCGCAAGCGCTTGATCAGATTCGCTTCCAGAAGCAGCGCTTCGGTTTCCGTGCGCGTCGTCACGAACTCCATGTTCGCCGTCTGTCGCACCATCTGGGCGATGCGGTTGGAATGGACGCGGCCGACGGCGTAGTTGCCGACACGCTTCTTCAGGCTGCGCGCCTTGCCGACATAGAGCACGTCTCCCTCGGCATTGAACATGCGGTAGACACCGGGGCTGTTCGGCAGCCGCTTGACGAATTCGGCGATCAGTTCGGCGCCGACAAGCCCGGTCTCGTTGAGGCTGCCCACATTCCAGTCGACCGCAGCCGCCAGAGGGGCGGCGGAAACCTCGCCTTCCACCTCGATATCGTCTTCGCTCTCATCCGTATCGTCGTAGAGAACGCCGCCATCCGGCAGCTTTCGTCCGTTCATTCCGTAATCTCCGCCACGTCGGGCGTCTGCCAGGCAAGGTGCTGGCCGCCGTCGAGGGCAATCATCTGGCCGGTGATCGAGGGCGTGTCGTAAAGGAAGCGAATCGTTTGTCCGAATTCTTCCAGTGCCGGCCCTCGCTGCAAGATAAGGGCTGAGACCTGCGCTTGGAAGTCCTCCAATGCTTGCCGCTCGCTCGGCATCGAGGGGCCGGGGCCGATCGCATTGACGCGAATGCGTGGCGCCAATGCCTGGGCGAGCGTCTGCGTTGCCGTCCACAGCGCGGACTTGGAGAGCGTATAGGAGTAGAAGCTGGGCCTCAGTGCCCAGACCCGCTGATCAATGATGTTGACGATCATCCCCGCTGCCTCGGCGGGCACCTGCTGCGCGAAGGCTGCCGCAAGGATCGACGGCGCACGCACATGCAGGTCGAAGTGCAGAGCCCATGTGTCGGCGTTGAAACTACGCGCGGAATCATGCTGGAAGACCGACGCATTATTGACGAGCAGATCGAGAGGCCCAAGCGCTTCCGACGCCTTCGCGACCAGTTCGCCCGCCTCGCCGATATCGGTAAGATCGGCCTGCAACGCGACCGCTCTTTGTCCCTTTCGCCGCAATTCAGCCGCCAGCTCTTCCGCTTCGCGGACGGAGCTGTTGGCGTGGATCGCGACGGAAAAGCCATTTGCAGCAAGGTCTTCGGCGATTGCCCGGCCTATTCTCTTGGCCGCCCCTGTTATCAGGGCTGAGCGAAGTCTTTTGTGGTTCAAAATCTTGCCTTCTGATCCCGCGAGTCTGTGTGCAACCTATATAAGGGCGGGCGGAGATTATATAAATAGGCGGCCACGGTTGCATCCATGGCCGAGATATTCTATGTATTATTTAATAATGTGATTTCTTAAAATCGATATTTTAAGTTTAACCATTCGGTAGGGTTAATGAAACCTATGTTGCTCGCAAGCAACATCGAATTTCCGCCATCCGGCAGCCACAATGATATCACAATTTGGCTCTTTCAAATCCGCAATTCAGTTCCAATTTCAGTCTCGATCCGGAAGGGACATCTGGCAATTTCCCCGCCAATGCTTCGCTGAGAGGCAGATGATAAGCGGCGCGGGACTGAAAGGAGAAAAGTATGCGTGTACTCATTGCTGGCCTCATGGCCTCCACTTTTGCGATTGCGGGCGTTTCGGTAGCTCAGGCGGCTGATGCCGTCGACCAGGTTCCGGAAGCACCGGTTGCTCAGGAAGCCCCGGTCAAGCCGGCCGGCAACTGGGAGGGCTTCTACCTCGGCGGCGCCGGCACCTACAACATGGGTGATTTCGGTTCCGACCGCCACACCTACGGTTTCGGCGGCCAGGTCTTCACCGGTTACAATTGGCAAGCAGGCCAGATCGTTTACGGCGTTGAATCCGATCTCGGCTACAGCGGCGATGACGTCTCCTCGGGCGGCGTCAAGAATAAGTATGGCTGGAACGGCTCCGTCCGTGGCCGCGTCGGCTACGACATGAACCCCTTCCTGCTCTACGGTACAGCCGGTCTTGCCCTCGGCAACGTCAAGGTTTCCGACGGCACCTCGGACGAAAGCAAGACGAACTACGGTTATACGGTCGGCGCCGGTGTCGAAGCCTTCGTGACCAACAACATCACGACGCGCCTCGAATATCGCTACACCGACTACCAGAGCAAGGACTACGACCTCGACTCCGGCAGCTTCTCGCGCGGTTACGACGAGAACAGCGTCAAGCTCGGTATCGGCGTGAAGTTCTAAGCCGATTGAACATCCCAATATGCAGAAGCCGGGCTCATCGCCCGGCTTTTTGCTGTCCGGCGCTCCGTTTCAGCTCCGGATCAGGCTCAGGCGCTGGCTTTGAGCTCACGATGAGCAGGGAATTTCTTTTCGAATTGCGCCAGCCAGTCGACAAGCGGCGCGTGATCGGCTTCCCACTGGTCCTTGAAGCGCAGGTCGAGATAGTCGAGCGTGGCGGCCAGCGCGAAATGCCCGCCATTGAGCTTCTTGCCGAGTTTCGGCGGCTTGGCGCCGAGATGGGCGAGCCCGGCCGTCACCTTCTTCCATTGCCGGTCGATCCAGGGCTGGTGAACCTTTTCTTCCTCGCGGAAGCGGCGCTCGTAGACAATCGTCAGCAGGCAGTCGCAGATACCGTCGCAGAGCGCTTCGAGAACTTCCGCATCCGTGCGCTTGCCCTTCTTGGAGGGGTAGAGCCGGCCCTTCGTCAGCCTGTCGAAATAATGCATGATCGCGACGCTATCGAAGATCGAGGCTCCGTCGTCGGTCAGAAGCGTCGGAATCTTGCCGAGCGGATTGTTGTCCACCAGGATCGCCGGTCCGGTATTGGTATCGACCCGGATGGCGTCGATCTCGATATCCAGAAAGTGCGCGGCCATCCGCACCTTGCTGGAATAGGGCGAGGCGGGTGAGCAGAGGAGCTTCATGGGACACCTGATGAGGCTGTGGGGCTGTGGGACGGACTATCCCCGATGCGGATTACCCGGTCAATCGCCCTTGACCGTCTTGTTCTCGCCGCGCAGCCAGAAGGCGCGGTGCGAGGCGAAGCGGTCCTGGGCCAGGTGATCCTTCAGCGCCGGAAGCATCTGGTGCAACTCATCCTTTAATGTGAAGGGCGGATTGACGACGACGAGGCCGGAGCCGGTCAGTCCAGTAATGCCGCGGTCGCTGCGAACGGTGAGTTCGGCGCAAAGCATCTTCGGGATGTCGAGCGCCTGCAGAGTCTCGTGGAATTCCTTGATCGGCGCGCCCTTCTTCAGCGGGTACCAAAGGCAATAGGTGCCGCCGGGAAAGCGGCGATAGGCCTTTTCCAGCCCTTCGGCCAGGCGTTCATATTCGTCCTCTTCCTCGAACGGCGGATCGACCAGCACAATGCCGCGCTTCTCCTTCGGCGGCAGGTGCGCGCCGAGCGCCAGCCAGCCGTCGAGCTCGGTGATGCGGGCATGGTGATCGCCCTCGAACAGCCGGTGCAGCCGGGCGTAATCCTCCGGATGCAGTTCCATGGCCGACAGCCGGTCTTGCGGCCGGAACAGCATGCGCGCAAGTTTCGGCGATCCGGGATAGAAACGGATGCCACCCTCGGGATTGAGTTCACGGATCGCCGAGAGGTAGGGCTCCAGCAGCTCGGAGACCTGAGGCCCGAGTTCGGCCTCCATCAATTTGCCGATGCCAGCCTGCCACTCGCCGGTTTTCTGCGCTTCCTCGGAGGAGAGGTCGTAGAGGCCGATGCCGGCATGCGTGTCGAGCACGCGGAAGGCGCCCTCCTTCTTCTGCATGTAGCGGATCAGCCGCGCCAGCACGGCATGTTTCAGCACATCGGCAAAATTGCCCGCGTGGTAGATATGGCGGTAGTTCATTTTCGCTGATGCCCGTATGAATTCGTATCATGGGGAGTTTTTCTGGCTTTTGGCCATGCAGGCCTTGGCATATACAAATGCCATGAATAATGCGACCCCCATCGACGCCAAATCCCCGAAGCTGGACAGCAAGATCGGCCACACAGCCTGTCCGCACGACTGTCCCTCCACTTGCGCGCTGGAGGTTGAGATATCGGAAGACGGCCGCATCGGCCGCGTGCGCGGCGCCGGCGACCATTCCTATACGTCGGGCATCATCTGTGCCAAGGTCGCCCGGTATGCCGAGCGGCTCTACCATCCTGACCGCCTGATGCACCCCTTGCGCCGCGCCGGCCCCAAGGGGGCAGGGCAATGGCAGCAGATTTCCTGGGACGATGCGCTGGATGAAATTGCCGAAGCCTTCTTAAAGGCCGAGGCGAGGGACGGCAGCGAGGCGGTCTGGCCCTATTTCTATGCCGGCACCATGGGCTGGGTGCAGCGCGACTCGATCGATCGCCTGCGTCACGCCAGGCGCTATTCCGGCTTTTTCTCGTCGATCTGCACCAACCCGGCCTGGACCGGCTTCACCATGGCGACCGGCGTGCTCCGCGGGCCTGATCCGCGTGAGATGGGCCGCACCGATTGCGTCGTCATCTGGGGCACCAATGCGGTCTCGACCCAGGTCAATGTGATGACCCATGCCATCAGGTCGCGCAAGGAACGCGGCGCCAAGATCGTCGTCATCGATATCTACGACAATCCGACGATGAAGCAGGCCGATATGGCGCTGATCGTCAGGCCTGGCACCGACGCTGCACTCGCCTGCGCCACCATGCACATCGCCTTCCGCGACGGCTATGCCGACCGCGACTATATGGCGAGATATGCGGATGATCCGGGCGGTCTCGAAGCGCACCTGAAGACGAAGACGCCGCAATGGGCCGCTGCCATCACCGGCCTTTCGGTCGAGGAGATCGAGGCCTTTGCCCGCCTCGTCGGCACGACGAAGAAGACCTTCTTCCGCCTCGGTTACGGTTTCACCCGCCAGCGCAACGGCGCGGTCGCCATGCATGCGGCCGCCTCGATTGCTACCGTTCTCGGCTCCTGGCAATATGAGGGCGGCGGCGCCTTCCATTCGAACAGCGATATCTTCCGCATGAATAATGCGGAATTGACCGGCCGATCGATGAAGGATGGCGATATCCGCATGCTCGACCAATCGCAGATCGGTCGCGTGCTGACCGGAGATCCGGTGGCGCTGCGCCATCGCGGTCCGGTGACGGCGATGCTGATCCAGAACACCAATCCGGCGAACATCGCTCCCGAACAGCGCCTCGTCAGACGCGGCTTTGCCCGCGACGACCTTTTCGTCGCCGTCCATGAGCAGTTCATGACCGAAACGGCGGAGATTGCCGACATCGTGCTGCCTGCGACCATGTTCGTCGAGCATGACGATATCTATCGCGCCGGCGGCCAGAATCACATTCTTCTGGGACCGAAGCTGGTCGAGCCGCCACCGACCGTGCGCACCAATCTCTTCGTGATCGAGGAATTGGCAAAACGCCTCGGCGTCGCCGATCGCCCCGGTTTCGGCTTTACCGCCCGCGAGATGATCGACCGCATCCTCCAATCGAGCGACCTGCCGGACTACGACCATTTCCTCGAACATAAATGGTTCGATCGCCAGCCGGCTTTCGAGGACGCCCATTTCCTGAACGGCTTTGCCCATCCGGACGGCAGGTTCCATTTTCGCCCGGACTGGATCAATCAGCCGGCGCCAAACAAGCCGCCGGCCGCGATCGGCGCGCTCGGCCCGCATGCCGAACTGCCGGCCTTCCCCGATCAGGTCGATGTCATCGAAGTTGCCGATCCAGAGCATCCCTTCCGTCTCGCCACGTCGCCGGCGCGCAACTTCCTGAATTCGAGTTTTTCCGAGACCAAGACCTCGCGTCAAAAGGAAGGTCGCCCGGAGGTGATGATCAATCCTGTTGATGCCGAGGCCAATGGCATTGCGCATGGCGAGCTCATTCGCATCGGCAATAGCCGCGGCGATCTGCGCATCCATGCCCGCATCACCATCGAGGTCAGGCCGGGCGTGCTGATCGCCGAGGGCCTCTGGCCGAACAAGGCGCATGTGGACGGCGAGGGCATCAACGTTCTGACGGGCGCCGATCCGGTCGCTCCTTATGGCGGCGCGGCCGTGCACGACAACAAGGTCTGGCTTCGCAAGGACACGGTATGATGCAGCCGAAATCGCGGGTGAAGATCGTCGGCGAGGAAATCCTGTCGAATGGGTGGACGCGGCTGAGCAGCTATCTGCTCGACTATATCGACCGAAAGGGCGCGACACAGCGGCTGAAGCGGGAGGTCTACCACCGCACGCCGGCCGCTTGCATCCTGCTTTATGATCCGAAACGCGATCTCGTCGTTCTCGTCCGCCAGTTCCGTCTCGCCGTTCATCTGAACGGCGATCCCGCATGGATGATCGAGGTGCCGGCCGGCCTTCTTGATGACGACCATCCCGAACAGGCGATCCGCCGCGAGGCGATGGAGGAGACCGGCTATCGCCTGCGCGAGGCGCGTTTCCTCTTCAAATGCTACATGTCGCCGGGCGCAATCAGCGAAGTCGTCCACGTCTTCGCAGCCCTGATCGACACCGCCGATCGCGTGGCCGAAGGCGGCGGTCTGGACGAGGAACACGAGGATATCGAGGTCCTGGAAATCCCGCTCGACGAAGCCGCGCGGATGATCGAGACCGGCGAGATTTTCGACGCCAAAACGATCATGCTTTTGCAATGGGCCGCGTTGAACCGGGATAGGATCAGATAGCGAGGTGAGCGCGTCGGAGGACGTGCGGTTGCAGCCATGACGTTCCCGAAAGGAGCCGTCGGCGCTCGAGAATTCATACGCTTGTTACGAAGCGGTTCTATCCGCTGCGGTTTGTCGATCATCGGATGCGGTCAGGAGAAAGCCCATGTGGCTCAGCAATTTCACCCTCGTTCTCCCCGACGAGGCGGTGAGCGAAGGTTCCGTGCGTGTTGAGGACGGCGCCATCGCCGAGATCCGGCCGGAGCCGGTTTCCGGCGCGGCGATCGATGGCGGCGGGCGGCTGCTGATGCCGGGCTTCGTCGACCTGCACGGCGACATGATCGAGCGCGAGATCGCGCCGCGGCCGAACGCGACCATGCCGATCGATTTCGGCATCCACGAACTCGACAAGAAGCTTGCCGCTGCCGGTGTGACGACAGCCTTTGCCGCGGTCTCTTTCGCCACCGAAAGCGTCTATGGTCACGTCCGTTCGCTGGAGACGACGTCGGCGGTGATCGAGGGCATCAACCGGCTGCGCGACGATCTCCTGATCGACCACCGCGTCCATGCCCGTTACGAAATCACCAATGTCGGCGCCGCTCCCGCACTCGAGCGCCTGCTGAATGCCGATCAGATCGACATGGTTTCGCTGACCGACCACACGCCGGGTCAGGGCCAGTACAACAACCTGCAAAGCTACATCCTCAGCATTTCCGAGCGCCGCGCCATCTCCGAGGAGATGGCCGCCGAGATCGTCGCCAAGCGCATCGCCATGCGCAGCAATCCTGAGATCGAGGCGAAGCTCAGGGAGATCGTCGCGCTGTCGCTGAAACACAAGCTCTCGCTTGCCTCGCATGACGATGACAGCGTCGAGAAAGTCGCCGAAATGCATGATCTCGGCGTCACCATCAGCGAGTTTCCGGTCACCGCACCTGCGGCCGAAGAGGCGCGCCGCCGCGGCCTCTGGACGCTGATGGGCGCACCGAACGCTCTGCGCGGCCAGTCGATGTCGGGCAATCTCAGCGCCCTCGACGCTGCAAGGGCCGGGCTGCTCAGCGTCATCGCCGCCGATTATCACCCGGCTGCCTTTGTGCCCGGCATCTTCAAGCTCGCCGACATGGTGGAAGGCGGCCTGCCTTCAGCCGTCGCCATGGCGACCGGCAACGCCGCCCGCTCCGCCGGTCTCTTGGACCGTGGCGAAATCGCCATCGGCCAGCGCGCCGATCTGGTCGTCGTCGAGCCGGGCGACATCCACCGCATCCGCGCCACCTTCCGCTCCGGCCGCTTCGTCTACAGCGACGGCACGCTGCATCAGCTGCGGGCGCTGGCGGCTTAAGCGCGATCGCCGATCAGCGAAATCAGCTGGGCTTTGGGTGCAGTGCCCGAAGCCTCGACTCCGACGGCTTTGCCGCCTTGCATCGTCACGCGGCCTTCAGCGAAGAGCCGCAGTGCCTGTGGATAGATCTGGTGTTCGACGGTGAGCACGCGCGCAGCAAGGCTTTCGGCCGTGTCGCCGGAAAGAACCGGAACGGCCGCCTGGCCGATGACCGGGCCTTCGTCCATGCCCTCGGTCACGAAATGCACCGTGCAGCCGGCGATGCGCATGCCGGCGTCGATGGCGCGCTGATGGGTGTGGAGGCCGGGAAACAGCGGCAGCAGGGAAGGGTGGATGTTGAGCATCCGGCCTTCGTAACGCTGGATGAAGGTCGGCGTCAGCAGCCGCATATAGCCGGCCAGGCAGAGGATGTCGGGGGAAAGTTCGTCGAGCGCCGAAAAGATCGCCGCTTCATGCGCGTCTTTGCTGGCATAGTCCTTGCGGGGAAAAGCGAAGGTGGCGATGCCTTCGGCGGCCGCCTTGGCAAGCCCGCCGGCCTCAGCCTTGTCGGAAATCACGCCGACGATTTCGGCCGGATAGTCGGCGGCTTTTGCCGCCGCGACCAGCGCCATCATGTTGGAGCCGCCACCTGATATGAAGACGACGACGCGTTTGCGCGGCGTGCTCATATGGCAAGCGTACCCTTGTAGACCGTGCCGGCAGCGCCTTCGGCGCGGGCGATCATGCGGCCGAGCGTGACGACCTTCTCGCCTTCAGCCTCAAGCGCCTGCGATACCGCGGCGACATTCTCTTCGGCGACGACGACGATCATGCCGATGCCGCAGTTGAAGGTGCGCAGCATTTCCTTCGCTTCGACGCCGCCCGTCCGGGCGAGCCACGAGAAGACCGGCGGAACCTTGACGGCCGCAAGCTCGATCTCGGCCGCCAGATGCTTCGGCAGGACGCGCGGAATATTCTCCGGGAAGCCGCCCCCGGTAATATGGGCGAGCGCCTTCAGCGCACCGGTTTCGCGGATCGCCTTCAACAGTGGCTTCACATAGATGCGGGTCGGCTCCAGCAGCGCTTCGCCAAGCTTCCTGCCTTCGGCGAACGGCGCCGGCGCGTCCCAGCCGAGGCCGGACAGTTCCACGATCTTGCGGACCAGCGAGAAACCGTTGGAGTGGACGCCGGAGGAGGCGAGACCGAGAATGACGTCGCCTTCGGCAATGTCGCCGGAGGGGAGCAGCTTGCCGCGCTCGGCGGCACCGACGGCAAAGCCGGCAAGATCATAGTCGCCGGAGGAATACATGCCGGGCATCTCGGCGGTCTCGCCGCCGATCAGCGCGCAGCCGGCCTGCCGGCAGCCGGCGGCAATGCCGCCGACGATCGCAGCACCCTGGTCGGGATCGAGCTTGCCGGTGGCGAAATAATCGAGGAAGAACAGCGGCTCGGCACCCTGAACGACGAGATCGTTGACGCACATGGCGACGAGATCGATGCCGACCGTGTCGTGATAGTCCGCGTCGATTGCGATCTTCAGCTTGGTGCCGACGCCGTCATTGGCGGCGACGAGGACCGGATCGGTAAAGCCCGCCGCCTTGAGATCGAAGAGCCCGCCGAAGCCGCCGATCTCGCCGTCGGCGCCCGGACGGCGCGTCGAGCGCACCGCCGGCTTGATCTTCTCGACGAGGAGGTTGCCGGCATCGATGTCGACGCCCGCGTCGCTATAGGTCAGGCCGTTTTTTCCAGACTGGCTCATGCTGGTCTCCGATGGCTATTTCCAGGCGGCAGACGCGCCGCGTCATCTGCCGGTCGCAATTGCATGACAGGGGCATTTATGCAAGCGCTGCATGGGAAAAGCCCCCAATTTCCCGCGTCTTTAACCGGCCTATCCGGGATTTGGCGTGATAGGGTTGACCATCTTTGCGCCTGCATCCTATGTGCTGAATGGCCGCGTCGGACAAGAGGTGGCGTTCGGCGGCGGCGAGTGAAACGGGGAAGCAATGCCACAGCATGTCAGCGGCAACAGTCTGAAGCGCCAGATCTTCTTCTGGCTGGCCGTGCTCGTCTTCTTCATCGCCTTTCTCTATGTCTTCAGCTCTATCCTCTTGCCGTTCATCGCCGGTATGGCGATCGCCTATTTCCTCGATCCCGTCGCCGACCGGCTGGAGCGCCTGGGCCTCAGCCGCATGATGGCGACGGTCGGCATTCTGATCGCCTTTGTCATCGTCTTTGCGCTGGCGCTGATGATCCTCATTCCCGTGCTGATCAGCCAGTTCAACGATTTCGCCGAGCGCCTGCCGAGTTACATCAGCCAGCTGCAGAAATTCATCGCCCAGTCGCAGCATTCGCTGCTGCCGCAGTGGATCAGGAGCCAAGTCGGCACGATCAAGGATAATTTCTCAGGAATCCTCTCCGAAGGCATGGGCTTTCTGACCGGGCTCTTCGCGCAGATCTGGAATTCCGGCAAGGCGATTGTCGACGTCATCTCGCTGCTCGTCGTCACCCCCGTCGTCGCTTTCTATATCCTGCTCGATTGGGACCGCATGGTTGCCAAGGTCGATCAATGGATTCCGCGCGATTATGTGAATGATGTCCGCCAGATCGCCAGTGAGATCGATCAGGCAATCGCCGGTTTCATCCGCGGCCAGGGCTCACTCTGCCTCATTCTCGGTATTTATTATGCCGCCGGCCTTTCCCTCGTCGGATTGAATTTCGGCCTCTTGATCGGCCTCTTCGCCGGTATGATCAGCTTCATTCCCTATGTTGGCTCGCTGGTCGGCCTCGTTCTCGCCGTCGGCGTGGCGATCGTGCAGTTCTGGCCGGATTATCCCTGGATCGGCCTGGTGCTGGTCGTCTTCTTCAGCGGCCAGTTCCTCGAAGGCAATATCCTGCAGCCGAAGCTCGTCGGCTCTAGCGTCGGCCTGCATCCGGTCTGGCTGATGTTTGCGCTGTTTGCTTTTGGCGCGCTCTTCGGCTTCGTCGGTCTTCTGGTCGCCGTGCCGGCTGCCGCCGCCGTCGGCGTCCTTGTTCGCTTCGCGCTTTCGCGCTACCTTCAGAGCGATCTTTATTTTGGCGGGTCGCCGAGCGCCCGCGCTCAGAAGACGAAATCAGTTCCCAATGAGTGACGTGAAGAACGCTGATCCGAAGCGCAAGGCCGGAGAGCAGCTGCCATTGGCCTTTTCGCACGACGCCGCAAGCGGCCGCGACGATCTTCTGATTTCGGAGCGGCTGGCCGCCGCCGTGTCGATCGTCGACGCCTGGCCGGCATGGCCGTCGCCGGTAGTCGTGCTCGCCGGCCCGGTCGGTTCGGGGAAATCGCATCTCGCCCGCATCTGGCAGGAGTTGAGCGGCGCCGTCAGCATTCATCCCGAACTCGGTTCGGACGCGGCTGTCGCTGCCGCTGCCGGTCCGGTGCTGTTCGAAGATGCCGACCGCCTCGGCTTCGACGACAATGCGCTTTTCCACGTCATCAACAGCGTGCGCGAAAACGCCACCAGCCTGTTGATAACAAGCCGTCTCTGGCCGATCTCCTGGCCGGTTTTGCTGCCCGATCTGCGCTCGCGTCTGAAAGCTGCGACCGTCGTCGAGATCGGCGAACCCGACGAGGCCTTGCTGTCGCAAGTGATCGTCAAGCTCTTCGCCGACCGGCAGATTTATATAGATGACAAACTCGTGCTCTATATCGTCAACCGGATGGAGCGCTCGTTGAACGCGGCCCAGACGATTGTCGAAAGGCTTGACCGGCTGGCCCTGTCGCGGGGCACGAAAATCACCCGAGCTCTTGCTGCCGAAGTATTGAATGAATTGGGAAATTCGGAACCGGCCGATTGACTGTCACAGTTCCGTCGTGAAACTGATATAATTGCCGTCGCGATTGAAAACGGGGTAAGCCGACCATGGACAGCGCAGTCGCAGAACATCAGGAACTCACTCCGGAAACCAACGACAACGTGCCCCCGCTGGAAGAGTTGCTGGCAAGCCCCGAGCGCTTCATCAACCGCGAATTCTCCTGGCTGCAGTTCAACCGCCGTGTCCTGGAAGAGACGCTGAATACCGAACATCCGCTGCTCGAGCGCGTCCGCTTCCTGTCGATTTCGGCCGCCAACCTCGACGAGTTCTTCATGGTGCGCGTCGCCGGCCTCGAAGGTCAGGTGCGCCAGAACATCGCCATCCGCAGCCCTGACGGCAAGACACCGGCCGAACAGCTCGATTCGATCCTGCAGGAGATCGACCATCTGCAGATGGAGCAGCAGGCCTCGCTCGCGGTGCTGCAGCAGTATCTCGCCAAGGAAGATATTCTGATCGTGCGCCCGGGCGCCCTGAGTGATGCAGACCGCCAGTGGCTGGCGGCCGAATTCGAACAGGCGATCTTCCCGGTGTTGACGCCGCTATCCATCGATCCGGCCCATCCGTTCCCCTTCATTCCCAATCTCGGTTTTTCGATCGGGCTGCAGCTCGTCAGCAAGAATGGCCGCGAACCGATGACGGCACTGCTGCGCCTGCCGCCGGCGCTCGACCGCTTCGTCCGCCTGCCGGATGACGCGAACACAATCCGCTACATCACGCTGGAAGACGTCGCCAATATCTTCATCCACCGTCTCTATCCGGGCTACGAGGTGCAGGGTTCCGGTACGTTCCGCGTCATCCGCGACAGTGATATCGAAGTCGAGGAAGAGGCCGAGGATCTCGTGCGCTTTTTCGAGACGGCACTGAAGCGGCGCCGCCGCGGCAAAGTCATCCGCATCGAGACCGATTCGGAAATGCCGGCCTCGCTGCGTCAGTTCGTCGTGCAGGCACTCAGCATCCCCGACAATCGCGTCGCCGTTCTGCCGGGGCTCCTGGCGCTGAACACTCTGTCCGAGATCACCAAGGCGCCGCGCGACGATCTCAGGTTTCAGCCCTACAATGCGCGATTTCCTGAGCGCGTCCGCGAACATGCCGGCGACTGCTTCGCCGCCATCCGCGAGAAGGACATGGTCGTCCATCACCCCTATGAATCCTTCGATGTGGTGGTCCAGTTCCTTCTCCAGGCTGCGCGCGATCCTGACGTTCTGGCGATAAAGCAGACGCTTTACCGCACGTCTAACGACAGCCCGATCGTCCGCGCTCTGGTCGATGCCGCCGAAGCCGGCAAGTCGGTGACGGCGCTGGTGGAACTCAAGGCCCGTTTCGACGAAGAGGCGAATATCCGCTGGGCGCGCGATCTCGAACGCGCCGGCGTGCAGGTCGTATTCGGTTTCATCGAGCTCAAGACCCACGCCAAGATGTCGATGATCGTCCGCCGCGAGGAAGGGAAGCTCAGAACCTATTGTCACTTGGGAACCGGCAACTACCACCCGATCACCGCCAAGATCTATACGGATCTCTCCTATTTCACCTGCAATCCCGTCATCGCCCACGACATGGCGAACATCTTCAACTTCATCACCGGCTACGGCGAACCTGAAGAGGGCATGCAGCTCGCCGTCTCGCCCTATACGTTGCGCTCGCGTATCCTGCGCCACATCGAGGAAGAGATTCAGCATGCCAGGAACGGTGGGCCGGCGGCGATCTGGATGAAGATGAACTCGCTTGTCGACCCCGACATCATCGATGCGCTCTATCGCGCCAGCCATGCCGGCGTCGAAATCGATCTCGTCGTGCGCGGCATCTGCTGCCTGCGTCCGCAGGTGCCCGGTCTCTCGGAGAAGATCCGCGTCAAGTCGATCGTCGGCCGCTTCCTCGAACACAGCCGTATCTTCTGCTTCGGCAACGGCCATGGCCTGCCGTCGGACAAGGCGCTGGTCTATATCGGCTCGGCCGACATGATGCCGAGAAATCTCGACCGCCGCGTCGAGACCATGGTTCCGCTGACGAATCCGACTGTTCATGAGCAGGTCTTGTCACAGATTATGCTCGGCAACGTGATTGACAATCAACAAAGCTACGAGATATTGCCCGACGGTACGTCGCGGCGCATGGAAGTGCGCAGGGGCGAGGAACCGTTCAATGCGCAGCAGTATTTCATGACCAATCCGAGCCTGTCGGGCCGTGGTGAAGCTCTGAAATCAAGCGCGCCGAAACTGATCGCCGGTCTGCTCGAAGGCCGCAACAACAAGTAAAACTGGACCATATGGTTGAATCTGAAGCCCAGGGGCGCCTTCCAGGGATCGCCCCGGTCTCCGTCGTCGACATCGGATCGAATTCCATTCGTCTTGTCGTCTACGAAGGCCTGTCCCGTTCGCCTACGATCCTCTTCAACGAAAAGGTCCTCTGCGGCCTCGGCAAAGGCATAGCCGTCACCGGCAAGATGGATGAAGAGAGCGTCGCCCGGGCTCTGGCGGCGCTCCACCGTTTCAAGGCCCTGTCCGATCAGGCGCGGGCCGCCACCATGTATGTGCTGGCGACGGCCGCCGCCCGCGAGGCGAGCAACGGTCCCGACTTCATCCATCAGGCCGAGACGATCCTGCAGCGCCACGTCCGGGTGCTGTCAGGTGAGGAGGAGGCTCGCTTCGCCTCGCTCGGCATCATCAGCGGCTTCTTCAATCCTGACGGCATTGCCGGCGACCTCGGCGGCGGTTCTCTTGAACTGATCGACATCAAGGGCAAGGAGGTCGGCAAGGGCATTACGCTGCCGCTTGGCGGTCTGCGCCTGTCGGAATATGCCGGCGGCTCGCTCCCCAAGGCGCGAACTTTTGCCCGCAAGCAGGTGAAAACGGCAAAGCTCCTGGCGAAAGGCGAGGGGCGCACCTTCTACGCCGTCGGCGGCACCTGGCGAAACATCGCCAAGCTGCACATGGAGATTACCAATTATCCGCTGCACATGATGCAGGGTTATGAAGTGTCGCTCGAAGCGATGATGCTGTTCCTCGATCAGGTGGCCACCGCGCGCGATTCCAAGGAGCCGGCCCTTCAGGCGGTCTCCAAGCATCGCCGTTCGCTGCTGCCCTTCGGCGCCATCGCCATGAAGGAAGTATTGAGCGTCATGAAGCCGTCGGTGATTTCCTTCTCGGCGCAGGGCGTGCGCGAGGGATATCTCTATTCGCTGCTGTCGGAGGCCGAGCGCCGCGCCGATCCGTTGTTGGCTGCCGCCGGCGAACTGGCGATCCTGCGTGCCCGTTCGCCGGAGCATGCCCGCGAGCTGGCGGAATGGACCGGTCGGATGATGCCCTTGTTCGGCGTCCAGGAAACCGAAGAGGAAAGCCGCTATCGTCAGGCCGCCTGTCTGCTTGCCGATATCAGCTGGCGCGCCCATCCCGACTATCGCGGCCTGCAGGCGCTGAACGTCATCGCCCACTCCTCCTTCGTCGGCATCAGCCATCCCGGCCGCGCCTTCATCGCGCTCACCAATTATTACCGTTTCGAGGGCTTGCATGACGACGGCGCCACCGGTCCGCTGGCGCAGATCGCCACCCCTCAGTTCATCGACCGCGCCAAACTGCTCGGCGGCATGCTGCGGGTCGTCTATCTCTTCTCGGCCTCCATGCCCGGCATCGTCAAGAACCTGACCTTCCGCAAATCGTCAAACCCGGACTTCGACCTCGAATTCGTGGTACCGCCGGAATACCGGGACTTCGCCGGCGAGCGCCTGGACGGCCGCCTGCAGCAGCTGTCGAGGCTGACGAACAAGAGGCTGGCGTTTCGGTTCGAGTAGGTTGATTTGCGGCGGTTGGGCCATGGGCACCCCCTCTGCACTGCCGGGCATCTCCCCCACAAGGGTGGAGATTGGCAGGAGGTGATCGCTCGGTCCCTTTCCAGCAATCTACTGATGCTAAGCAGTATTGTTTGGTGGAATCGTTGCGCCCAGCCAATCTCCTACCTGTTGGGGGGAAATGCCCGGCTGGGCAAGGGGCGCGCACGGCACAACCGCCGCAACAAGGGCGGCACTGACGCACCGCCCTCTCAATCTCACACTAGAACCCCCAATTACTTCGCATTCAAAAACTCGCCAACCTCGAGCAGGCTGAACTCGTTGTCATCAGCCTTGTCGACAGAGCGGCCGGCCGAGAAGGGCAGATTGTTGTCGTTACCGATGATGATGTGCGTGGCGTCGACGCGGTCGACGTTTTCGATGGTGACGAACGGCATGTCATAGACGCCGTCCTTGCTGCCAGCCTTCTTTTTGTTGTCGGGGTCCTGAATATCAAGGAGATCGATGTAACCGATCTTGCGTACAGCCTTGCCGGCATTGGCATCGTTGAATTCGATCTTGTAGACGCGCTTCAGCACGGCCGGAGCTTCGAAGCAATCCGACTTCGGCTGCTTCGGGTCGGCACAGGCCTTGTCGCTGGTACCGGCGCCGCTGTCGCGCTCGATGACGAGAGCGGTGGCGTCATCGAGCATGTTGAAATCGCCGATCGACACGCCCTTGCCCTCGAACGGATAAAGCCAGCTGCGGCCGGTCCACTTCTTCGCGGCGACGTCGAATTCGATGACGCGGATGGCTGTGTGGCCGTCGGCTGTTTCCATCGTGCCGTCATCCTTGTAGATGGCGCCTTCCAGCAGGCCGTAGAGCTTGGATCCGTCCTTCGACATGGCAAGGCCTTCGAAGCCGCCGGAGCGCTTCAGGTTGAAGACCGGCATCTTGGCGGCCGGATTGCCCGGCAGCTGGATCAGCGGATTGTCGGGCGAGAGCACCGGCTTGCCGTCGAGCGTGGTCGGGATCACGTCCGTCAGGCGACCTTCGGTATCGACCTTGAGGATATAGGGACCGAATTCATCGCCGAGCCAGAAGCCGTCGGCAACCGGCTGAATCGACTCGATGTCGAAGTCGGCACCGGTGAGGTAGCGCGTATCCGTGCCTTCGAGCACGATCGGGAAGGGGGCGATCTTGTTCGGATCGGAGAGGAAGAGGTTCTTGACGACCTCAGCCTTGTTGACAGTCCAATCGAACTTCATCTGGTGCAGGAACAGCATGGAGTCGGACGAGTTGGCCTTGGAACCGAAGCCATTATCGGAGAGCGTCCAGAAGGTGCCATCGGCCATCGTCTTGATGCCCGAGAAACCCTGGATCGGTTGGCCGTCGAACGGAAGCTTCAGATCGGTCACGCGGGCGCCGTCCTTGCCGGGAACGGTGCCGAGCGCTTCGGTGCGCTTGCGGTCCGGCGTCGTGAACTTGCCGGAATGCTTGAGGAAGTCAGGCGCGTCGGCCGGAGCCGGGACCATGGTGTTGGCAGGCAGGATCGCCTGGCCAGCGAGCTTGGCCGGGAACTGCTGCTGGTCGGCCGAAACGGGGCCGGCAATCAGCATGAAAAGCGATACGGACGCAAAAAGGAGGTTCTTCATAATATCCCCATGAAACGGATGCGAATGGCTTCCGCTTAACAGGGCTTCCGTATCAGCGAATTGACGGTTGGGTGAAGCTTTGGTGACGCGTGATAAATGGACTTGCTCAGCCGTGCAGAACGACTGCGGGCGTGTTCAGAACGGTCACCGCACGCGAGGACAGTGCCATGACGCCGAGTGCCTGGCCGCGTCCCTTGACGGCATGGATCCCGAGATCTTCGCAGGAAATGTCGTCGGGAAAAGTCATGCGCCGGGCCAGCTCCGCGGAGATCAGCACCTGCCGGTTCAGGCTGCGGCAGAGCGTCTCCAGCCGGGCGGTCGTATTCACCGTATCGCCGAAATAGCTGATCTTGTGGTGGTCGACGCCGACTTCCGCCGTGATGATATCGCCGCCATGAAGGGCAACGCGAAGCTTCGGCACCTGGCCGTAATTTTTCCGCCAGCCGGCGGCATTGGCTTCGATATCGGCGAGGATATCGAAGATGCAGCGAACGCAGCGCGCATCCTTGACGCCGCGGGCAAGCGGCCAGGTAATGATCGCCGCATCGCCGACATAGTCGTTGATCATGCCCTTGTGGCGCCGCACTGGTTCCGCGAAGGTCGCAAACAGTGAGCTCAGCAGCTGCTGTGCTCTGAGGTCGCCATGTTTTTCGGCAAAAGCTGTCGAATCAACGAGATCGATGAAGAGGAAGACACGCTCTTCCTTGACCGGATTGCGATAGCGGCTGATGAGCATGCTGACGAATACTTCGCGGCCGAGCAATTCCCGTACGCGCAGGATGAAGATCAGTGCCGAGCAGACGGCAAGCGCATAGAGGAAGACCTCGAACGGCATGATGACGAGGTCGAGGAACGACGACGGCTTCAGCATGCCGAGCGACCAGAGCAGGAGGCCGGCGCAGGCGAAGCCTATGCTCATCAGGATCTCGTAGATCACCAGTTCCGTGATGATGAACACGAAGGTCGGCAGCCTCTGGATGCGTCTGTAGAGGGTGCGAAACAGAACTTTGCGCTCGAAGGCGAGAATCGGCATGCCGATGAAGAGCGCGAAGATCGCCCCGATGACGGGCGTCTGATTGGAGTAGAACATCAGATCGTAAACGACGCCGCTGGCAGCCAGCACGATCGCGATCAAAATCCAGTTCTGCGTTGGAGATATTTCCCGCATGCCGCCTCTTCGCCTGAGGTTTCCTCCAGTCATTGTTTCAGCTGGGAAAAAAGCGTCAAGCGAATTCGATTTGCTTTCAGAGGCTGACGGTTTCAACCTTTCGGCCGGCGAAACGCAGCCCGATCTGGCCTTGGATCAGCTGCAGCGCCGGCTCGCCGAAAAGATCACGCCGCCAGCCGTGCAGGGCAGCAACATCGGCCTTCTCGCCATCGGCGGCAATCTTATCGAGATCCTCGCTGTTGGCGATCACTTTCGGCGCCACGCCATGTTTCTCCGAGATCAGCTTCAGCAGCACCTTCAAGAGTTCGACGGCGGCAGCTGCGCCTTCCGGGGCCTGTGCCTGACGAGGCACATGCGGCATCTCGGCTTTCGGAAGGGCGAGCGCCGCATTGACCGCCTCGACCACCGCCGTCCCGGCGGCCGAACGCTCCCAGCCCTTCGGAATGGTGCGCAGGCGGCCGAGCGCTTCGGAATCCTTAGGCTGCTGCTGGGCGACCTCATAGATCGCATCGTCCTTCAAGACGCGCGAACGCGGCACATTGCGGGCCCGCGCCTCGCGCTCACGCCAGGCGGCGACATATTTCAGGACCGCCAGCTCCTGCGGCTTGCGCAAGCGCATCTTCAGACGCTGCCAGGCGTCGTCGGGATGCATGTCGTAGGTTTCACGCGCTTCGAGAATGTCCATTTCCTCGCGCAGCCACGATGTGCGGCCTTCCCGATCGAGTTCGGCCTTCAGCGACAGGTAGACATCGCGCAGATGCGTGACGTCGGCCAGCGCATATTCCAGCTGCTTCTCGGAGAGTGGTCGGCGGCTCCAGTCGGTGAAGCGCGACGACTTGTCGATATGGACGTTCTTGATGCGGCTGACCAGCTGGTCATAGGAGACGCTGTCGCCGAAACCGCAGACCATGGCTCCGACCTGCGTGTCGAAGATCGGATGCGGAATGAGATTGCCGCGATTAAAGATGATTTCGATGTCCTGGCGCGCCGCGTGAAAGACCTTCAACACCTTCGTGTCCGCCATCAGCTCGAAGAAGGGGGCGAGGTCGATGCCCTTCGCCAGCGGATCGACGAGAACTTCCAGTGTCGGGCTTGCCATCTGGATCAGGCAGAGCTCCGGCCAAAAGGTCGTTTCGCGCAGGAATTCGGTGTCAATGGTGATGAAGTCGGACTTGGCCAGCTCTTTGCAGGCGGCCGCCAAATCGGCGGTGGTTTCGATCATATCAATTCATTCGCAAGGAAAAGGTTGGTTGAACCTTCCTTCTCCTTTCGCTTCGATATGTCAATACAACAGCACAGGCTTCGCGCATTGCTGAAGAAGAATCACGTCCAAACTGAGGCAAGGCGAATGCTTCAGCTCACTCTGATATAGCTGGTCATTCCCGTCTTCTGATGTTCGATGATATGGCAATGCAGCACCCAGTCGCCGGGATTGTCGGCGACAAGGGCCAATTGTACCTTCTCATCCGGTTGGACGAGGTAGGTGTCGGACACCAGCGGCATCACCTCGCGCGTCGAGGAGGAGATCACCGTGAAGCTCATTCCGTGCAGGTGGATCGGATGCGCGTGCGGCGTGGTGTTCTCGAGGTTGAAGACATAGCTCCTGCCGAGCTTCAGTTCCGCCAGCGGCGCCGTCGGATCGGGCGTGTCTCCGGGCCAGGGCACCTTGTTGATCGCCCAGAAGCTGTAGCCGAGCGTGCCGCAGATACTTTCCACGGCGGCATTTTCCGCTGTGGCGCTCAACACGAGCGGGATCTGTTCGGCAGCGGAAAGATCGGCCTTCGGAACAGGATTTCGGCCAAGAGGTCCGAGATCGCCGATATGGCGCTTCAGCGATGCTCCGACCGCACGCAGGCTGGCGATCGTTTTCGGCGCCGTGCCGCGAATGTCTTCCAGCGTCGCGACGGCGCCTTCGCCATCTGGCATGCGTACGGCAAGATCGAGCCGCTGGCCCGGCCCGATCTGCAGGAGCTCGAGGGGAAAGCGTTTCGGCACCGGATTGCCGTCGATGGCGATGACGGTCGCATCTGCGCCCGCCATCGTCAGCGAGAAAATGCGCGTCACGTCGGTGATGGCGATGCGCAGCCGCACCAGCCCGCCGGCCGGCGCATCATATTGCGGCTCCTGGCGCCAGTTGGCCGTGCGCACCGTGCCGTAGGTGCCGCTCTTGGCAGCGTCGCGCGGCCGGAAGGGCGCGATGAACTGCCCGTCGCCTCCGAGCCGCCAGTCGCGCAGATTGAGCAGCACCTCCGTGTCGAACTCCGGATCGGCCGGATCCTCGACGACGAGCATGCCGGTCATGCCGTGTCCCATCTGCGTCAGCGTGTTGCAATGCGGATGATACCAGAAGGTGCCGGCATCGGGCGGCGTGAAGACATAATCGAAGCTGTCGCCGGTATAGATATAGGGCTGCGTCACGAAGGGCACGCCATCCATGCGGTTGTCGATGCGAAGCCCGTGCCAGTGGATCGTCGTCGGCTCGTCGAGCCCGTTTTTCAGCCTTGCCGCGTAGGGCCGCCCCTTGGTCATCCTCAGAACCGGCGGCATGCCGTCATGGCCCCAGCTCATGACATCTCTGGTCGGCCCCGCCTCGGTCAGCAAGGCCTCGGTTTTCACAGCCGTCAGCAGCTGCGGCTCCGGCGCCGCCTCGGCAAGCCCGAATTTGCCTGCAACGGCGATGCCGGCGCCATAGGCGCCGGCGACGGCGGATGCCTTCAGAAGGTTGCGGCGGGTCAGCAGAGGCATGCAGAGGCTCCAGGACGAGAATGCCGATCCTTTTAAAGTTGAGCCGCATCTTCATCAATATGGGAAACGCGACCAAACTGCCGCAGCCTGCGGGTCGCAGCCTCGCCACAAACGCATGCCAAACCCAGGGGCTGGGCGCGCTAAGCCTTGACAAATCGGAGCGTCCATGCGCTTTTCCGCCCGATTTTCTTGTCGGCGCGGGAGGATCTTCGAACCCCTGCTGCCGTCTTCAGCCACATGCCAGGATTTGAGATCATGCATCGCTACCGCAGCCACACATGTGCCGCCCTCCGCAAGACGGATGTCGGCTCGACCGTCCGCATCGCCGGCTGGGTCCATCGCGTTCGCGACCATGGCGGCGTTCTGTTCATCGACCTTCGCGATCATTACGGCATCACCCAGGTCGTCGCCGATCCCGACAGCCCGGCCTTCAAGCTGGCCGAGACCGTGCGTGGCGAATGGGTCATCCGGATCGACGGCCTCGTCAAGGCCCGCACCGAGGACACCGTCAACAAGACGATGGCGACCGGTGAAATCGAGCTCTACGCGCAGGAAATCGAGGTGCTCTCCGCCGCCAAGGAATTGCCGCTGCCGGTCTTCGGCGAGCCTGAATATCCTGAAGACGTTCGCCTCAAGTATCGCTTCCTCGATCTTCGCCGCGAAACCCTGCACAAGAACATCGTCAAGCGCACCCAGGTTATTTCGGCCATGCGCCGTGAAATGGGCAGCGCAGGCTTCACCGAGTATGCCACGCCGATCCTGACGGCCTCCTCGCCGGAAGGCGCGCGCGACTTCCTCGTGCCGAGCCGGATTCATCCCGGCACCTTCTACGCTCTGCCGCAGGCGCCGCAGCTGTACAAGCAGCTGCTGATGGTCGCAGGTTTCGACCGCTATTTCCAGATTGCGCCGTGCTTCCGTGACGAAGACCCGCGCGCCGATCGCCTGCCGGGCGAATTCTACCAGCTCGACCTCGAAATGAGCTTCGTTACCCAGGAAGACGTCTGGAACACCATGGGTCCGCTGATGACCCAGATTTTTGAGGAGTTCGCCGAAGGCAAGCCGGTCACCAAGGAATGGCCGCGCATTCCCTATGACGAGGCGATCCGCAAATATGGTACGGACAAGCCGGATCTGCGCAACCCGATCGTCATGGAAGCGGTGACCGAGCATTTCGCCGGCTCCGGCTTCAAGGTCTTCGCCGGCATGATCGCTTCTAACCCGAAGGTCCAGGTCTGGGCGATTCCGGCCAAAACCGGTGGCTCGCGCGCTTTCTGCGACCGCATGAACGCCTGGGCGCAGAGCCAGGGCCAGCCGGGCCTCGGCTACATCTTCTGGCGCAAGGAAGGCGAGAAGCTCGAAGGCGCCGGACCGCTCGCCAAGAACATCGGCGAGGAGCGCACCGATGCGATCCGCACCCAGCTCGGTCTCGGTGACGGCGACGCCTGCTTCTTCGTCGCCGGCGAGCCGGAAAAATTCTACAAGTTTGCCGGTGAGGCCCGCACCAAGGCCGGCGAAGAACTCAACCTCGTCGACCGCGACCGCTTCGAACTCTGCTGGATCGTCGATTTCCCGTTCTTCGAATGGAGCGAGGAAGAGAAGAAGGTCGATTTCGCCCATAATCCGTTCTCGATGCCGCAGGGTGGCCTCGACGCGCTGCAGAACCAGGATCCTTTGACGATCAAGGCCTTCCAGTATGACGCCGTCTGCAACGGCTTCGAGATCGCCTCCGGTTCGATCCGCAACCAGTCGCCGGAAACCATGGTTGCCGCCTTCGAGAAGATCGGCCTCAGCCAGCAGGACGTCGAGGACCGCTTCGGCGGCCTCTACCGCGCCTTCCAGTATGGCGCGCCCCCACATGGCGGCGCTGCCTTTGGTATCGACCGCATCATCATGCTGCTCGTCGGCGCGAAGAATCTGCGCGAAATCTCGCTCTTCCCGATGAACCAGCAGGCTCAGGACTTGCTGATGGGCGCACCGAGCCCGGCAACGCCGACGCAGTTGCGCGAACTGGCGATCCGGCCGATCCCGCCGGTCAAGAAGGACTGAGTTCGGTTCGTTTTCGAATGAGAAAGCCCGGCGATCGCAATCGCCGGGCTTTTCATTTGTGCCGATGCCTGCACATGCCTAACGCTCGGCGGCGGAACTGCCGAGCCTGCTCTCATGAAGAAAGCCAAACGATCAGTCGTTAGCCGAAACCTTGACGCCGAGCACCTGCGGCAGCGTGTTCGGAGCGCCCATGGCAGCACCGACGATCGTTGGGAACGGCACCGGCTTTTCGGGAGCGGCCTTGACGGTCAAGCTCTTCGGGTCGTCGAGGAAGGTGTTGACCGCGGCCGAAACGGCGTTCTGCAGTTCCGGGATATTGAGCTGCGCCAGCATGATCGGCGTCATCGCCTTCAGCGAATCCGCCATCTGCTTGCCGGACATGTTCTGCTGCGAGCCGGCGTAATCAAGCGCGCGCTTGGTGATCGACGCATCTTCGAAACGCACCTGTGCGGCCTCGAAGGACAGTTGCTGCATCAGGCCGAGCATGGCAAGGCCGAGCGCCTGCTGCGACTGTTCCTTGTTCGGATTGGCTTCGGATTCCTTCATCGCATCCTGCATCGATTTCATGAAGGCCATCGTGTAACCCGAGATCTTGAAGCCAAGATTCAGCTTGCCGATATTGGTGAAGTCGAAGGCGAATTCCGAAATATCGATCGTGCCGGGCGCGAGTTCCCAGGCGCCCTTCATGGTAATGTCGCCCTGGACGTGCTGCAGGGCGAGCTTCTCGATCGCGTCCTTGCTCTGCGCGTCTTCGGCCTTGCTGAGATCGGCCTTCATGCTTTTGAAGGCGCCGTCGAAATCGAAGCCGGATTCGTCTTCGCGCAGCGTCAGGTTCATGTCGGTTTGGAGCAGCGAGAACACTTCCGCACCGTCCTTGACCACCTTCAGCGGGCCGGTATGGGCGGTTTCGTAGAGCATCATGGTGTCGAGCGTGTCGCCGCCAGCCGTTGCCGGCACGGAGATGCCGCCGAGCGTCAGCTCCTGCGCGGTCAAAGTCACGCCGTCTTGGGTCTTGTTGATGTCGGGGAAGGCAGCTTCTTCGATGTAATAGCCGCCGTCTTCGTCTTCTTCGACGCCGGAAAGGGTGATTTCGCCGATGGGCAGGCTTTCGCCGCCGGTCGGCTTGAGGGTGACATTCTTCAACGTCACGGTCGTGCCGTCGATGTCGATGTTCTCAGCTGCAATCGTCCCACCCTGTGCGGCATAAGCGGCATTGATCTTGTTCAGCAGATCGGTGCCATCGAGAGCGAAGGCCGAGCCGGCGAGCGAGAAAAAGGCTGCGCTCGACAGCATCAGCCGCGTTGTCCGGTAAAAGTTCATGGGGTGATTCCTCTGGTGGCGTGTGGCGGTTCTAAAATCTGCAGTTACGCTACTACGGATTGGGCCCGCTTTATATTTACGGACTTCTAAATTTCTGTTGAAAGGAACGGCAAACGAAGTCCAAATTGCGGCGGAACGTTTGTCTCATCCTTTGATGTCGGTGCCAAGACTTCATCCACAGCTGCAATGGCCCGGATTCCTTGCCCGCCGGCCACTTCTGGGCTAGTCAGGACCCATGGGACAAGAGATTTTGCCGCCTTCCGGCGGAGACGACGACAACATCCAGCCGGTCGACCTCAAGGCGGCGCTCGAGCAGCGCTATCTCGCTTATGCGCTGTCGACCATCATGCATCGCGCCTTGCCTGACGTGCGCGACGGGCTGAAGCCCGTCCATCGCCGCATCGTCTATGCCATGAACGAGATGGGGCTGAGGCCGACCTCGGCCTTCCGCAAATGCGCCAAGATCGTCGGCGAGGTAATGGGTAACTACCATCCGCACGGCGACCAGTCGATCTATGACGCGCTTGCCCGTCTCGCCCAGGATTTCTCGCAGCGCTACACGCTGGTCAACGGCCAGGGCAATTTCGGCAATATCGACGGCGACAGCCCCGCCGCCATGCGTTACACCGAATCGAAGATGACGGCGGTCTCCGAACTGCTGCTCGAAGGCATCGATCAGGACGCCGTCGATTTCCGCGACACCTATGACGAATCGAATTCCGAGCCGGTTGTCCTTCCGGGCGCCTTCCCGAACCTGCTCGCCAACGGCTCCTCCGGCATCGCCGTCGGCATGGCGACCTCGATCCCGTCGCACAATGCCCACGAGCTTTGCGACGCCGCCCTGCATCTGATCAAACATCCGGATGCGACGGTCGAAAAGCTCGTCGAATTCATTCCCGGCCCGGATTTCCCCACAGGCGGCATCATCATCGACAGCCGCGACAGCATCATCGAGAGCTATCGCACCGGCCGCGGCGGTTTCCGCGTGCGGGCGAAATGGCAGACGGAGGATTTGGGCCGTGGCGGTTACCAGATCGTCGTCACCGAAATCCCTTTCCAGGTGCAGAAATCGCGGCTGATCGAAAAGATCGCTGAACTGCTGATCGCCCGCAAGCTGCCGCTGTTGGAAGACATCCGCGATGAATCGGCCGAGGACATCCGCATCGTCTTGGTGCCGAAGTCGCGCAGCGTCGATCCGACGATCCTGATGGAATCGATGTTCAAGCTGACGGAGCTCGAAAGCCGCTTCCCGCTCAACATGAACGTCCTGTCCATGGGGCGCATTCCCAAGGTCATGGCGCTGAACGAGGTGCTGAAGGAGTGGCTGGACCATCGTCGCGAGGTCTTGCAGCGCCGGTCACGCTTCCGTTTGGCCGCAATCGACAAGCGTCTCGAAATCCTCGGCGGTCTTCTGATTGCCTACCTCAACATCGACGAGGTGATCCGGATCATCCGCGAGGAAGACGAGCCGAAACCCGTCATGATGGCGCGATGGGATCTGACCGACAATCAGGTCGAGGCAATCCTCAACATGCGGCTGCGCGCCTTGCGCAAGCTGGAAGAGTTCGAAATTCGCAAGGAGTTCGACGAACTCACCAAGGAAAAGAGCGAGATCGAGGCGCTGCTTGCCTCCGATGACAAGCAGTGGCAGACGGTCGCCTGGGAAATCGGCGAAGTGAAGAAGAAATTCGCCAAGGCGACCGAGGTCGGCCGCCGCCGCACTCAGTTCGCCGAAGCGCCTGAGGCCGATGAAGAGGCGATCCAGCAGGCGATGATCGAGAAGGAACCGATCACCGTCGTCATTTCCGAAAAGGGCTGGATCCGCGCCCTGAAGGGCCACATCGCCGACACGGCGACGCTGACCTTCAAGGAAGGCGACGGCCTGAAGGTCGCCTTCCCGGCGCAGACAACAGACAAGATCCTGATCGTCACGACAGGCGGCAAGGCCTTCACGCTCGGTGGCGATAAGCTGCCTGGCGGTCGCGGCCATGGCGAGCCGCTGCGCATCATGGTCGACATGGACAACGACCAGGCGGTGCTGACCGCCTTCGTCCACGATTCCTCGCGCAAGCAGCTGATCGTCTCGACGGCCGGCAACGGATTCGTCGTTCCAGAGGCGGAACTGGTCGCCAACACGCGCAAAGGCAAGCAGATCATGAATGTCGCGCTTCCGGAGGAAACGCAGCTGCTGGTGCCCGTCAGCGGCGATCATGTCGCCGTCGTCGGCGAAAACCGCAAGCTGCTGGTCTTCCCGCTCGCGCAGGTGCCGGAAATGTCGCGCGGCAAGGGCGTGCGCCTGCAGCGCTACAAGGATGGCGGCATTTCCGACGTCCGCTGCTTCGCGATATCAGACGGCCTCGTCTGGGAAGACAGCGCCGGCCGCACCTTCACGAAGAACAAGGACGAGCTCGCCGAATGGCTGGGCGACCGCGCCAGCGCCGGCCGCACCGTGCCGAAGGGCTTCCCGCGCAGCGGCAAATTCGCGGGCTGAGGCTTTACAGCGCCGCGTGTCTGTTCAGGCGCACAAAGGACTTGCCGTAACGCCTTGATTTTGTACCGAATTAAATTGCGCGCTCGGCTCTTGGCGGGCGCGGGAACTTCTCTATCTCATTGCTGTTATCAAAAATAAGAGAAGGCCGGTTGCGTGGGCGGACGGAACGGCTGTGGTTCGTTGCGCTTCGGGAAGGCGCGCGTGCCCCTACCGGAGGAAAATCGATGCCCGCCAGCACCATCAAATTGCATGTCAGCCAGACCTACAAGGCCCCGCCCGCTGTGGTCTACGACGCCTGGCTCAACCCCGAAATTGCCCGCCGCTTCCTGTTTGCGACCGATGATGGTCACGTCATCCGTGCCGACATCGATCCGCGCGTCGGCGGACGTTTCTTCGTCGTCGACCGTCGCCCGACCGGCGACGCCTTTCATCAGGGCGTCTTCCTGGAATTGAAGCGCCCGCAACGCATGGTCTTCAGCTTTTCCGTCGAGGAGCACGACCACAATTGCGATCGCGTCGAAATCGACATCGAGCCTCTCGGCGGCGGCAGCCGCCTGACGTTGACCCATGAAATGTGCGCCGAATGGGCCGCACACGAGGAGAAAACACGGAAAGGCTGGGCGCATGTCGTCGAAGCGCTCGGCAGGGAACTGGAACAGCAGCAGTTGAAGGCTACCGGTTGAGCGGCACTCTGAAGTCACGCAGAAAGCGCGTCGCGCCTTCTTCCTCCATCTCTTCGGCGGCGACGCCGAGGACGAAAGCCTAGAGATTGGCATCGGTGGTCTCAATCTCTTACCCATTTTCGAGCAGGAATACACCGGCGGCGACGATCTCGATGCTTTTGTTGCCGTCGACGAATGCATGCTTGCGGGCAAGGCCAAAGCTATGCGGCGGCGAGTCGACGACATGGTCGCAACCGTAATTGGCCTTATGCATCAGCCGGCCGCGGGAAGGTGCCTGCGCCGAGCAGGCGACAACGTCACATCACGAGACTTGCCTGGCGCTCTTGCGTCGCGCCATCCAGAGGGAATGCACTGCGATTGTCGCCGTGAGGATGCCGCCACCGACGAGCGTCGTCGTTACGGGCGTTTCGGCAAAGATCAGCCAGACCCAGATCGGCGCGAGCACCGTTTCCAAGAGATAGAACATGCCGACTTCAGGCGCGGACAGATAACGTGGCCCGGTCGCCAGGCACCAGAAGGCGACCGGCATCACGATGGCGCCGTTGAAGAGGATCCAGCCGGGATGGGCGATAGAAAGCCCTGAGGGCAGAGCCTGCGTGAGGCCGAGTACAGCCGGCAGGATGGCGGCAAGCAGCGGCACGAAGCCCATTTGCCGGCGCGAGGCCCGTCCGACGGTGATGGCTGCGGCAAGAATAAGCGCGCTGAGAAGCGCCATGGCGTCGCCAAAAACATGGCCGCTGGAAAGTCCTCCGCTCACGATCAATCCAACGCCAAGGATCATGAACAGCATGGCGATCAACGTTGCGGCCGGGGGCTTCTCCTTGAGGAAAATCCAGGAAAGAAGAGCCCCGAACATTGGGTTGAAGGCGACGATGAAGACGACATTGGCGGTGGCCGTGTTGAAGACGGCCAGCACGAAGGTGAGGGAAGAGAGACCGTAGAGCAGACCGGCGATCAGACCGGGTCGCCCTGGAACGAGCACCGGCCACTTGCCCGAAACAAGGCGCATTGCTCCGAGGATGACGAGCGTGGCGACAACCGTTGCTGCGCTCCGCACTCCGAGAATCGACCAAATGTCGCCGTCGCCAAGGCGGACGAGCGGGATATCCATGGAAAGCGCCAGCCCGCCGATCGCCGTCAGCAACAGGCCTTTCCGATGTTCGGAAAGAGCAGTGGGGAACATTCAGTCGTGGGTGCTTTCGGGCATGGAGGAGGGGTCGAAACGCTCCCAGCCGCGCGGGCTCAGATGCTCCTGCGGCTGGAAACGAGTCTTATAGTCCATTTTCCGTGATCCCTGAACCCAATAGCCGAGGTAGACATGCGGCAGGCCGAGCGCTTTCGCGCGCCTGACATGGTCGAGAATCATGAATGTGCCGAGCGAACGACGCTCGAGCGCCGGATTGAAGTAGGAATAGACCATCGACAGCCCGTCGCTCATCGTGTCGGTCAGTGCGGCGGCAAGCAGCTCGCCCTTCGGCCGCTCTTCCAGCCCGGAGCCTTCCTCGCGCCGGCGGTATTCGATGATTCGCGTGTTCACATGCGTGTCTTCCACCATAATCGCATAATCGAGCACGGTCATGTCGGACATGCCGCCCTGCTGGTGACGGAAATCGAGGTAGCGCCGGAAGAGTGAATATTGCTCGCTGGAAGGCTGGGCTGCGAATTCGGTGGCGATGACGTCGGAGTTGGCGGCAAGCGCCCGTTTCATCGATTTCGTCGGTTCGAATTCCTGAGCGAGAATCCGCACGGAAACGCAGGCGCGACAGGATTCGCAGGCCGGACGGTAAGCGATGTTCTGCGAGCGGCGGAACCCGCCCTGGGTGAGGATGTCGTTCATTTCGGCGGCCCGCGGGCCGACCAGATGGGTGAAGACCTTGCGCTCCATCTCATGCGGCAGATACGGACACGCAGCCGGAGCCGTCAGATAAAACTGCGGGGATGGCGTCGTCTGCGTATTCATGTGTCGCGGAAATTTCCTTGTCGAGACAGTGCCGTTTTCTGACAGCATGACCTAAGAATAGAAAACGTCAACAGCGCGGCGGCCGTCGCCGTACATTTCAGTCTTCTAATCTTGGATATGGAGCGTCGTCATCCCCGGTACAGGGGAAGGCGGAGACTTTTTCGTCTCCGCCAGGATCTCAGACAGGCAGGTCTCAGGCAGTGCGTACCGTCACCGTGCCGACCAGGAGGTCGTGGATGAGACGGCTGCGCTCGATAAACAGGCCGGCAAGCAGGATGAGCGGCGTCAGCACCGAGTTGAGGATCCAGAACAGCGCCAGATGCACGATCGCCGTCAGGAAATCCATCGGCCGTCCATCGACGCGCACGATCGCGATCCCCATTGCCCGCATGCCGAGCGAAGCCTGGCTCGGCCCGCCGACCGTCAGGCCGAAGTAAAGGCCGGCGACGATGACGAAGAGGGCAGGGTAGAGGAAGAAGCCGAGGCCGAGCGTGACGATCGACAGGAAGAACAGAACGATTGCGGCGGGAATGCACAGCAGCGCCACGATGAGGTAATCGAGGATGAAGGCAAAGACACGGCGGCTCAACACGCCGCTATAGGCGCGCCAGTCCTCCGGTGCGGCATAAAGCGGATTGGGGTTGTAGCTCATCTCAATCTCCTCTCGCAAAAGCGACGCCGCTGATATGGTGTCGGCGGGGCGAAATACAATCATTCGCCCCGAAATCACCTCTTTGCGAGAATTTTCGCCACCTCGACCGCGAAATAGGTAAGGATGCCGTCGCATCCCGCTCGCTTGAACGACAGCAGCGTTTCGAGCATCGCCCGTTCGCCGTCGATCCAGCCGTTCATCGCCGCTGCCTTGATCTGCGAATATTCGCCGGACACCTGGTAGGCGAAGGTCGGCAGGCCGAAGGCCTCCTTCATCCGCCAGCAGATGTCGAGATAGGGCAGGCCGGGCTTGACCATCAGCATGTCGGCACCTTCCTCGACGTCGAGGGCGGCGTCGCGGATCGCCTCGGTGCCGTTAGCCGGGTCGATATAATAGGTCTTCTTGTCGCCTTTCAGCAGCCCGCCGGTCGAGATCGCCTCGCGATAGGGGCCGTAAAAGGCGGACGCGAATTTCGTTGCATAGCTCATGATGCCGACGCTCTGGTGGCCGGCCGCATCGAGCGCCCTGCGGATGGCGCCGATGCGCCCGTCCATCATCTCCGATGGGGCGATGATGTCGGCGCCGGCATCGGCCTGCACGACGGCGGCGCGCGCCACCTGGTCGACGGTCTCGTCGTTGACGATCTCGCCGTCTCTCAGGATTCCGTCATGGCCATGGCTGGTGAAGGGATCGAGCGCCACGTCGGTGATGACGCCGATATTGGGCACCGCCTTCTTGATCGCCACTGTTGCCCGATTGATCAGATTGTTGGCCTCGAGGCTGTTCGAGCCGGTCTCGTCGCGCAGCTCCATCTCGATATTGGGAAAGGTCGCCAGCGCCGGAATGCCGAGGTCGGCCGCTTCGCGCGCGGCCTCGACGGCCTTGTCGATGCTCATACGGTTGACGCCGGGCATGGCGGGGATCGGATCGATGATACCGGAGCCCGGCACGATGAAGATCGGCCAGATCAGGTCGTCGACCGTCAGCCGGTTCTCCTGCACCAGCCGGCGCGTCCAGTCTGCCTTGCGATTGCGCCGCATGCGGCGATGGCCGGTGATGTCGTCGACGAGATGCGTCTTATCCTGCATGATATCTATCCCTGGCCCATTCCATTTATCGGAGCGCTCATTATCATGGCGCCCGGAAAATCCAAACCGGACGATTGGCCGCGGCGGAAAAACTGCTTGTAACGATCCGATCCCGAACCGATGTTTGCGCCATGGAAACCGATTCCCCGACAATACCGAAACGCACTCTGGCGGATCTTCTCTTCATCCTCTTCCTGAGGTTGGTGGCCGTATCCTGCTTCTGGTTCGGGCTGCAATATTGGGCGATGCTCGTCGGCTATTCCTTGGTCGGAGCCGGCCGCTTCGATCTTTTGAGCCTGCCGTGGAAGGTGGCGAGCACCAGCCTTGCCGTGCTTTTTCCCGTCGCCTCGCTCGGCCTCTGGCTCACCGTCTCCTGGGGGCCGGTTATCTGGGTGCTGGCCGCAGGCGGGCAGATCCTGATGTATGGTCTGCTGCCTGACATTTTCGGGCCCAACAAGCTGATCATCCTGCTGCATCTCATGGTCGCCGCGGTCTACTGCATTTTCCGCCTGTTGCTCTGGCTGGAAAAGCGCCGGCACCGCCGCCAGGTAAGTGTTGATTTACCCTGAGACAACGTGGAGTTTCCGGTAAGGCTCCATTAAGCCTGCGGTTTAAGTCGAATTTTATATGTATTCGATAGGGTCTCACTCAAGGCGGGAAGAAAACGACACCGCCAAACAAACAGTGAGGCAGTCAATATGAACACGAAAATCAAGCCGCAGGCGGTATCCAACTTCCGTGACCAACAGGATCAGGGCATCCGTGATCTTTACATGGAATCCCTTCATCTTGTCGAACGTCTTCACCGCCGTCTTCTCGACGTCATCAAGGACGAGTTCGACCGTCAGGGTCGCAGCGACGTCAACGCCATCCAGGCGCTGCTCCTTTTCAACATCGGCAATTCCGAGCTGACCGCCGGCGAGCTGCGCTCCCGTGGCTACTATCTCGGCTCCAACGTTTCCTACAACGTCAAGAAGCTGGTCGACCTCGGCTTCATCAACCACCAGCGCTCGCGCATCGACCGCCGCTCGGTTCGCATCAGCCTGACCGAAACCGGCCAGGACATAGCCGAAACCGTCGCCAAGCTCTACGAACGCCACATCGCCTCGATCGACAAGGTCGGCGGGATCGGCACCGACGAGTTCACCCAGATGAACAAGCTGCTCCAGCGCCTGGATCGCTTCTGGAACGACTCGATCATGTATCGCCTCTAAGACCCTCGACCTCCTTTCAGGGTTGAAGAAAACCGGATGTGTTCCCTGCGCGTCCGGTTTTGCCGTTTGCGCTCCGCGTGGCATCTTTGCAACGCATAGCGGCCAAGCGTAAGGGCCGGTATTCAAGCCGTTTTTTAGCCGTTATTAACCGGCACGATTTACCTCGTCACATGGTTCGTTGCGTGATGACTCGGCCATCGGCAGCTATCTGCGGTCCAGGCAACACGAATTGGCCATATTGGTGTGGCAGCGGAAGTTAGCAACCGGCGCTTTCAATGGACCAGGAACGTTCAGACTTTCGCATCGCAATCTTGTGATGCGACGGGCGGAATATTCCGATGTGCCGGGAGAACGAATGGATAGGGATCTGCGTTGCGGCGCAGTGATATCGCAAAGCGCCGCGCTTCCTTGCATGCGGCATTCAGTGGTTGGGACTATGTCGAAGAAAAACGGAAATGAAGCTCTCTCGCGCCGCGCTTTCCTTGCGTCCGCGGTAACGATTGGCGCCAGCGCGATGGCCGCGCCGGCATTGGCGCAGTCGGCGCTCGATACGCTGATCAACGCGCCGCGCCGCGGCAACTGGGACGACCAGTTCGATGCCAAGGCGGCTTCGCGCACGGCGACCGCCGTCGTTTCCAACACGCCGATCCTCGGTCCCCAGTCGGTCGCGAGTGCCCAGCAGGCGATCATGCAGTATCAGCAGATTGCGGCCGCCGGCGGCTGGCCTGAAGTCAATCCCGGTGATCAGCGCCTGCAACTCGGCGTTTCCTCTCCCGCCGTCCAGGCGCTGCGCCAGCGCCTTGCGATCACCGGCGACCTGCCGCGCGAGGCAGGCATGTCGAACGCCTTCGATTCTTATGTCGACGGCGCCGTCAAGCGCTTCCAGGCGCGTCACGGCCTGCCGTCCGACGGCGTTCTCGGCGAGTTCACGCTGAAGGCGATGAACATTCCGGCCGATGTCCGCCTGCAGCAGTTGAACACCAACCTGGTCCGCCTGCAGACCTTCCCGGAAGATCTCGGCCGCCGCCATCTGATGGTCAACATTCCGGCCGCCTATGTCGAGGCTGTCGAAGACGGCAGCGTTGCCACCCGCCACACCGCGGTCGTCGGCCGTCTGAGCCGCCCGACGCATCTCGTCAACTCGAAGATCTACGAAGTCATCCTCAACCCATACTGGACCGCGCCGCGCTCGATCGTCGAAAAGGACATCATGCCGCTGATGCGCAAGGATCCGACCTATCTCGAAAAGAACGCGATCCGCCTGATCGACGGCAAGGGCAACGAGGTTTCTCCGGAGACTGTCGACTGGAACGGCGAGGCGCCGAACCTGATGTTCCGCCAGGACCCGGGCAAGATCAACGCCATGGCGTCGACGAAGATCAACTTCTACAACAAGAACGGCGAATACATGCACGACACGCCGCAGCAGGGCCTGTTCAACAAGCTCATGCGTTTCGAATCGTCGGGCTGCGTCCGCGTTCAGAACGTGCGCGACCTGTCGACCTGGCTGTTGCGCGAGACGCCGGGCTGGAACCGCCAGCAGATGGAGCAGGTGATCGCAAGCGGCGTCAACACGCCAATCAAGCTCGCCACCGAAGTTCCGGTCTATTTCGTCTACATCTCCGCCTGGGGCATGCCCGACGGCATCGTCCAGTTCCGCGACGACATCTATCAGATGGACGGCAATGCCGAGCTCGCGCTCGACACCACGGCCGGCATGGAACAGCCGGTTCAGTAAGCGGCGATCCCAGCATCGTGATTTTGAGAACCGCGCCTTCGGGCGCGGTTTTTTATGCCGGGAGGGGCTGCGTCATCTGGCCACCATTCATCGGTGCCGCGCTGTCGCAAAATGACCGGAGCGCGCTGTTTGCTCAGCAAATGTCGTTCTTCGTATTGCCCTTGCCACAGCGGAAGGCTAATACCTCAGCGCATTCCAGTTGAGGAGCCCGCCCATGACCAATGCTTCCACCGAATCCTTCTTCAATCGCTCGCTTGCGGACGTCGATCCGGAAATCTTCGGCGCGATCGGAAAGGAACTCGGTCGCCAACGGCACGAGATCGAACTGATCGCTTCCGAGAACATCGTCTCCCGCGCCGTGCTGGAAGCCCAGGGCTCCATCATGACCAACAAATATGCCGAGGGTTACCCCGGCAAGCGTTATTACGGCGGCTGCCAGTTCGTCGACATTGCCGAGGAGCTGGCGATTGAGCGCGCCAAGAAGCTGTTCGGCGTCAATTTCGCCAACGTTCAGCCGAATTCCGGCTCGCAGATGAACCAGGCCGTGTTCCTGGCGCTGCTGCAGCCGGGCGACACCTTCATGGGTCTCGACCTGAATTCGGGCGGCCACCTCACGCATGGTTCGCCGGTCAACATGTCCGGCAAGTGGTTCAACGTCGTTTCCTACGGCGTGCGCGAAGGCGACAACCTGCTCGACATGGATGAAGTCGCCCGCAAGGCCGAAGAGCACAAGCCGAAGCTGATCATCGCCGGCGGCACCGCCTATTCCCGTATCTGGGACTGGAAGCGTTTCCGCGAGATCGCCGACTCGGTTGGCGCCTATCTGATGGTCGACATGGCCCACATCGCCGGTCTTGTCGCCGGTGGTCAGCATCCGTCGCCGTTCCCGCATTGCCACGTCGCGACGACGACGACCCACAAGTCGCTGCGCGGCCCGCGCGGCGGCGTCATCCTCACCAATGAAGAGGATCTGGCCAAGAAGTTCAATTCGGCCGTCTTCCCCGGCCTGCAGGGTGGTCCGCTGATGCACATCATTGCCGCCAAGGCCGTCGCCTTCGGCGAGGCGCTGCAGCCGGAATTCAAGGAATATGCCGCCCAGGTCGTCAAGAATGCCCGGGCGCTTGCCGAAACGCTGATCGCAGGCGGCCTCGATGTCGTTTCCGGCGGCACCGACAACCACCTGATGCTCGTCGACCTGCGCAAGAAGAACGCCACCGGCAAGCGCGCCGAGGCAGCGCTCGGCCGCGCCTACGTCACCTGCAACAAGAACGGCATTCCCTTCGACCCGGAAAAGCCCTTCGTCACGTCAGGCGTGCGTTTGGGTGCACCGGCCGGCACGACGCGCGGCTTCAAGGAGGCCGAATTCCGCGAAATCGGCAACCTGATCGTCGAAGTTCTCGACGGCCTCAAGGTCGCCAATTCCGATGACGGCAACGCCGCCGTCGAAGCCGCCGTGCGCGGCAAAGTGGTCAACCTCACAGACCGCTTCCCCATGTATGGCTACATGGGGTAAGGAGTAGCGATGCGCTGCCCCTATTGCGGTTCGGAAGATACCCAGGTCAAGGATTCGCGTCCGGCGGAGGACAATACGTCCATCCGCCGGCGGCGTATCTGTCCGGATTGCGGCGGCCGCTTCACCACCTTCGAGCGCGTTCAGCTGCGCGAGCTGATGGTCATCAAGAAGACCGGCCGCAAGGTGCCCTTCGATCGCGACAAACTGGTGCGCTCCTTCGAAGTGGCGCTGCGCAAGCGCCCCGTTGAGCGGGATCGCATTGAGCGCGCCGTCTCCGGCATCGTCCGCCGGCTCGAAAGTTCCGGCGAGACCGAAATTTCCTCCGAGCAGATCGGGCTGCAGGTGCTGGAAGCGATGAAGAGCCTCGACGATGTCGGCTTCGTGCGCTACGCCTCGGTCTACCGGGATTTCTCGCTTGCCGAGGATTTCGAGAAGGTCATTTCCGAAATCAACGCCAAGATCGCCCGCGACCCGCTGGATAGATGAGCCATGAGCGTCACGGCGGATGACGAAGGTTTCATGGCGGCTGCGATCCACCTCTCGCGTCAGCATCTCGGCCGCACTGCCACCAACCCTTCTGTCGGCTGCTTGATCGTCAAAGATGGCATCATTGTCGGCCACGCGGTCACGGCGCTCGGCGGCCGCCCGCATGCCGAGCCGCAGGCGCTCGCCGAAGCCGGCGAACTCGCCCGTGGCGCTACCGCTTATGTGACGCTCGAACCCTGCTCGCATCACGGCAAGACGCCGCCCTGCGCCGAAGCGCTGATCGCCTATGGCGTGGCCCGCGTCGTCATCAGCGTCACCGATCCCGATCCGCGCGTCTCCGGCCGCGGCATCGCCATGCTGCGCCAAGCCGGCATCGAGGTGGATGCCGGCGTATTGGAGACGGAGGGCCGGCGTTCGCTGGCCGCCTATCTCACCCGCCAAACGAAGAACCGCCCCTATGTGACTCTCAAGCTTGCCGTTTCCGCCGATGGCATGATCGGCCGTGAGGGGGCCGGGCAGGTGGCGATCACCGGTCCGGAGGCTCGCGCAGAGGTGCAGGCGCTCCGCGCCGAAACCGATGCGATCCTGGTCGGCATCGGCACCGCTGTAGCAGATGACCCGCTGCTGACGGTGCGGACCCCGGGGCTCGAAGCCCAGTCGCCGATCCGCATCTTGCTCGATCCCGCGCTGGCATTGCCGCTGACGAGCAAGCTGGTTCAGACGGCGCGGGAGGTGCCGGTCATCGTGGTGGCGAGCGAGGACGTTTCGCCGTTGGCGGCGGATGCTGAGGGATTACCCCCCTCTGTCCTGCCGGACATCTCCCCCACAAGGGGGGAGATCGGCAAGGAGCGCGATCCGACGTCCCAAGCAGATTCAGCATCACCAGCAACAGAAGATGTAGGGCAGGGAGCTAACCCCCAGCCAATCTCCCCCCTTGTGGGGGAGATGCCTGGCAGGGCAGAGGGGGGTACCCCACCCACTGACCCCTCCGTCATAAATTCCCGCCGCGCTGCGCTCGAAGCCGCCGGTGTCGAAATCGTCTACTGCAATCCCTATCACCCCGAGGTCCTGCTGCCGGCGCTTGCCACGCGCGGCATTTCCTCGCTTCTGGTCGAGGGCGGCGCCAAGACTGCCCGGCTTTTCCTTGACGCCGGCCTTGTCGACCGTATCCAGCTTTACCAGTCGCCTATCGTCATCGGTAAGGGCGGTATTGAATCCCCGTTGCAGGCAACCGACATACCATCCGGTTTCATGCATATGGACACGCGAACGTTTGGCGACGATCGCCTGGACGAATACGAGAGAGAGCTTTGATGTTCACCGGAATAGTCACCGATGTCGGCACAGTCGAATCCGTTTCCCCGCTGAAGGAGGGCATCAAGCTCCGCGTCGCAACAAGTTATGATCCTGCGACCATCGATATGGGCGCGTCCATCTCCCATTCCGGCATCTGCCTCACCGTGACCGGCCTGCCTGATGAAGGCAGCAATGGCCGTTGGTTCGAGGTGGAAGCCTGGGAAGAGGCGCTGCGGTTGACGACGATCGACACTTGGCGCGAAGGCAGCCGCATCAATCTCGAACGGTCGTTGAAGATCGGCGACGAACTCGGCGGCCACATCGTTTCCGGCCATGTCGACGGCAAGGCGGAAATCCTCTCGGTGACATCGGAAGGTGACGCCACCCGCTATCGCCTGCGTGCGCCCGAACATCTGGCGAAATTCGTCGCCCCCAAGGGGTCGATCGCACTCGACGGCACTTCGCTGACCGTCAACGCGGTCGACGGCTCCGATTTCGACGTCCTGCTCATCCGCCATACGCTCGACGTCACCACTTGGGGTGAGCGCAAGGCCGGCGATTTCGTCAATTTCGAAGTTGACACCATGGCGCGTTACGCTGCCCGGCTGGCCGAATTTCCTAACGGGAAAACTGAATGACCTCGCCATTATACTGCGTGCGCACCATCTCGCGGAAACCGAGTTTGGCTGCGACCCGCAGCGAGGCGTGGTTCTCGGGACAGATGATGCAGCTCATCGGCTTTCCCGGAAAATGCGCTTCCGCCCAGCCGATCAGAGCCGTCAGCGCCTCTGTGGCATAACCGCGACCGTGGGCTGCGGGCATCAGCGCCCAGCCGATCTCCATCGTTCCTTCGATCGACGGTTCCATATCGCGCCGGGCTTCGAGGAAACCAGCTTCGCCGATGAACCTGCCGCTTTCCTTTTGCACGATCGCCAGAAAGCCGAAACCCATATGGTGCCACATGCCGGCGATGCGCAGCATGCGGCTCCAGCTCTGCTCGCGCGTCGACGGCGCACCGGTAATGAAGCGGACGACGGTTTCATCCGCCCACAGCGCCGCATGCGCCTCGAAATCGTCGAGACGGTGAGGGCGAAGCGTCAGCCGCTCCGTTTCTAGGGTGGGTATGTCGATCACGATGGGTCCTTGTGGAAATCGCGTTCAGGCGCCGGGCTCGCCGTCCCAATAGTCAAGATCGCCTTCGGTCCTTCCGATATGGCGGAAGCGCCCGGTTACTGTCGCGTCCCTGTTGGTCTTGGCGAGGAACTTTCCGGAATCGGGATATTCGACGATCTCGGTTTTCGCCAGCGTCGAAATGCCGAGATAGATGAGCGTGGTTGTGCCGGTATTGATGAGCTGGTGCGCCGTTTCCGGCCCGCCCGCCGGTGCGCCGAGCACGTCACCGGCCCGGACCGGATGGCGCTCGCTACCGAAGCGGTATTCGCCGGTGCCTGCGATCACGTAGAATAGCTCGTCTTCGACGTGGTGATTGTGGAAGGGGCAGCTCGATTTGCCCGATGGAACCTCATTGTAGCTGATGCCGAGGCCCGCCAGGCCGAGCAGCACGCCGAACGAGACGTCGGCGCCTTCGTAGAACTCGCCCTGTTTCCAGTGGTCGAGCTTGAGATCAGCGATATTGATGACCGCTTTCGATTCCGCCGCCATGATGTCCTCCTGTTGCAGGAAGAGAAGCTATCATCTTGCCGGAAAATTCAATGGCGATGGGGCGCTGACCCTGGAAAATCCTCGGCATGGGCGGAGAGGAGACCGCCGCCCATGCTTCGAACGCCGCGCTTCGGATGGACGCGCCGGACGCTCTGTTGCTTGCAGCAGGTTGTGACCTCAGCGGACGTAGAAGGTCACGCTTCCATCCGCCGCCTGTTCGGCATTAACGATGTTGCGGACATCGACGCCCTCATTGTTCAGACGGTGTGCAAGTGATCTGTTGGCATCGATCGAGGCTTGGATGCCGCGTATCGCCTGGCTGGAGCGTTCCGGGGCCGAGCGCGGACCTGTCGTTTCGTCGTCGAGATTGTGCCAGTTGCGAACCTGCTCGACATTGAAGTCATTGCCCCGGAAGGTCCTGAGCGTCTGCTCGATGCCCTGGGCGGAGTTCATTCCGAAGCTCTCGGCCCGGCTGACGCCGGCAAATGCGAGGGAGGAGAGGGCTGCGGCGATGGTGATTGTGACAATGCGGTTCATGATTTAATCCTTTCATCTGCTTTGACGGTCGGCTGTCGTGCAGGGGATCGTCTGCGTCACGATAAGGAATTGGCGGTGCCGTTTTCGCCATTCAATAGGTTAAGCGACTGAAAACGCATTAAAAATTCTTCATGAAAACAGCCTTCGAATTGCCGTTTTCCGCGCTTCCGGAAAAGCGGATTTCGAAGGCTTGGCCGGCTCGGCAGTGATGTTTCGGCTATCCCCTTGTCGATATTTCCTCTTTCGCATTTGCGGCACCGGCCGAAAGTGCTTGCCATTCCGATGAAGGCATGTTTTGACCGCGGGCTGTCGAGTGGAAAAAGTCCCGCCAACCGAAGGTAAACAATGTCGAGAGAGACCGCTCCCCATATTTTGATCGTCGAGGCCCGCTTCTATGACGACATGGCCGACGCGCTGCTCGAAGGCGCGACCTTTGCGCTCGAGCAAGCCGGGGCCACCTATGAGGTCGTCACCGTTCCCGGCGCGTTGGAAATTCCGGCAGCGATTGCCATGGCACTCGATGGGGACGACAATGGCGGCACGCATTATGACGGCTATGTCGCTCTCGGCATGGTCATTCGCGGCGAGACCTACCATTTCGATGTCGTATCGAACGAATCCTCGCGCGCTCTGATGGATCTGGCAGTCAGCGAATCCCTTGCCATCGGCAACGGCATCCTGACCGTGGAAAATGACGAACAGGCTTGGGCGCGCGCCCGCCGTTCGGACAAGGACAAGGGCGGGTTTGCCGCTCGTGCGGCGCTGACGATGATCGCGCTGAAGCAGAAACTGGGTGCATAACGAATGAACGACGACAAGACGGAACGACCGGTCAAGACTGCGAACCAGCGGGGCGCTGCCCGCCTGGCGGCCGTTCAGGCGCTCTACCAGATGGATGTCGGCGGCACCGGCGTTCTGGAAATCGTCGCCGAATACGAAGCGCACCGTCTCGGCCAGGAACTCGACGGCGCGACCTATTTGAGGGCCGATGCCGCCTGGTTCCGCTCCATCGTCTCCGGCGTCGTGCGTGATCAGGTCCGCCTCGATCCGCTGATTGCTGCAGCGCTGCAGGATGATTGGGCGCTGTCGCGCCTCGATAGCACGGTGCGCGCCATCCTGCGTGCCGGCGTTTTCGAACTCCTCGATCGCAAAGACGTCCCGGTGGCGGTTATCGTCACCGAATATGTCGAGATCGCTCGAGCCTTTTTCGATGACGACGAGCCGAAGCTCGTCAATGCCGTGCTCGACCGAATCGCCAAGCAGGTCCGCGGCGAGGCGAAGAAGTAACTCTTTAGCCGCCGAACGTCTCCCTACGTCTTTCTTCGTACCGCAATGGTTTTCGGCCTTTGCGGGCTTGACGCCACGTGATCGACCACGCAATCTCCGCACCGCTTAGCTGTGCATTCTGTGGAGAGGAAGGCGAGTCGGCGGCGTATCTGCCGGAGAAGGAGTGAGCTCCGGCCTATGGGAGGAAAGAGCGAAATGACCATTCTTTTATGCGTAATCGCATGCGGTCTGCTCTCGGTGGTCTATGCCGCCTGGGCAACCCGGTCGGTGCTTGCCGCCGATCAGGGCAATAGCCGGATGCAGGAGATCGCGGGTTATATCCGCGAAGGCGCTCAGGCCTATCTGACCCGCCAGTACAGAACCATTGCGCTTGTCGGCGTCGTTGTTTTTATCGCTGCCTGGCTGCTTCTCTCCGCCACCGCCGCCATCGGTTTCCTGATCGGCGCCGTACTATCAGGTGCTGCCGGTTTCATCGGCATGCACGTCTCGGTCCGCGCCAATGTGCGCACTGCCCAGGCGGCGTCCGCCAGCCTTTCCGCCGGCCTCGACATCGCCTTCAAGTCGGGTGCGATCACCGGCATGCTGGTGGCGGGCCTCGCGCTGCTCGGCGTCTCCATCTACTACACGATATTGACCGTCGGGCTCGGACATGAGAGCGGCTCGCGCGAAGTCATCGATGCGCTGGTGGCGCTCGGCTTCGGCGCCTCGCTGATCTCGATCTTCGCCCGTCTCGGCGGCGGCATCTTCACCAAGGGCGCCGATGTCGGCGGCGACCTCGTCGGCAAGGTGGAGGCCGGTATCCCCGAAGACGACCCGCGCAATCCGGCGACGATTGCCGATAACGTCGGCGACAATGTCGGCGACTGCGCCGGCATGGCCGCCGACCTTTTCGAGACCTATGCGGTCTCCGTCGTCGCCACCATGGTTCTCGCAGCGATCTTCTTTGCCGGCGCGCCGATTCTCCAGTCTGCGATGATCTATCCGCTGGCGATCTGCGGCGCCTGCATCATCACCTCGATCATCGGCACCTTCTTCGTCAAGCTCGGCTCGAACGGCTCGATCATGGGCGCTCTCTACAAGGGCCTGATCGTCACCGGCCTGCTGTCAATTGTCGGTCTTGGCGCCGCCACCTCGCTGACCGTCGGCTGGGGCTCGCTCGGCACGGTTGCCGGCGCCGACGTCACCGGTACGAACCTATTCGTCTGCGGTCTCGTCGGCCTCGTCGTTACCGCGCTGATCGTCGTCATCACCGAATACTATACCGGCACCGGCAAACGTCCGGTCGTTTCGATCGCCCAGTCTTCGGTGACCGGCCACGGCACCAACGTCATCCAGGGACTTGCGGTCTCGCTGGAATCGACCGCCCTGCCGGCCATCGTCATCGTCGGCGGCATTCTCGCCACCTATCAGCTCGGCGGCCTGTTCGGCACCGGCATCGCCGTCACCGCCATGCTCGGCCTTGCCGGCATGATCGTTGCGCTGGATGCTTTCGGCCCGGTTACCGACAATGCGGGCGGTATCGCCGAAATGTCGCATCTGCCGCCGGAAGTGCGCAAGTCGACGGATGCGCTCGACGCCGTCGGCAACACCACCAAGGCGGTGACCAAGGGTTACGCGATCGGTTCTGCCGGTCTCGGTGCGCTGGTGCTCTTCGCCGCCTACGCCAACGACCTGCAGTATTTTGCGGCCCACGGCGACCAATATCCCTACTTCGCCAATATCGGCACGATCTCGTTCGAGCTGTCGAACCCTTATGTTGTCGCCGGCCTGCTTTTCGGCGGCCTGATTCCCTATCTGTTCGGCGGCATCGCCATGACAGCCGTCGGCCGCGCCGCCGGCTCGATCGTCGAGGAGGTTCGCCGGCAGTTCAAGATGAAGCCCGGCATCATGCAGGGCACGGAAAAGCCGGATTACGGCAAGGCCGTCGACCTGCTGACCAAGGCCGCCATCCGTGAGATGATCGTGCCTTCGCTGCTGCCGGTGCTTGCCCCCGTCGTCGTCTATTTCGGCGTGCTTCTGATCTCCGGGTCCAAGGCCTCGGCCTTTGCAGCCCTCGGCGCATCGCTGCTCGGCGTCATCATCAACGGCCTCTTCGTCGCCATCTCGATGACCTCGGGCGGCGGCGCCTGGGACAATGCCAAGAAGAGCTTCGAGGACGGTTTCGTCGACAAGGACGGCGTGCGTCACATGAAGGGCTCGGATGCGCACAAGGCCTCCGTCACCGGTGATACCGTCGGCGATCCCTACAAGGATACCGCCGGCCCCGCCGTCAACCCGGCTATCAAGATCACCAACATCGTTGCGCTGCTGTTGCTTGCCGTTCTCGCGGGCTGATGCCGCAACAGTGGATGTGTGCAACCGGCTGGATAAGTTGAACAAACCACTGCCACTCACCCGAACCCTCTCCCCGTAAAAACGGGGAGAGGGGACGTGCCCTGCGAGACGCGGGAGAGGGACTGAGAGGTTGCGGCATATCCCCTTCTCCCCGTCAAAACGGGGGGTGCCGGCAGGCGGATGGGCAGGCCTCGACAATTTACTGGGCCGAGATGTGCGCCCCGGCCGAGATGACATCCACTAAAAAACTCGCCGGAGCGATCCGGCGGGTTTTTCGTGGAAAGCATGTTCGCTCAGCGCAGGCTGCTCGGATTTTGCGGCGTGCCGCCGGCGCCGCCGCCGAACAGGCTGCGGGCAGCACTTGCTGCGCTGCCGCCGGAGAGCATCTGCTGCAGGAAGGTGAGTTCCTTGCCGCCGGTCGGCGTGACGCGCGAGATCGTATCGAAGACCTTGCCGTCCTGCAGCGTATAGTTGGCGCGACGGGTGACGACGCCGCCCTTGTCGAAATAGATGGCCAGAACGGTCTGGTCGACGACCTTCAGCTTCTGGAAGGCGACGGCGCGCGTGCGACGCTGCGAGATATAATAGAAAACCTCACCATCGAAGGTCGCTGTCGTCGACGGCGTGCCGAGCGACAGCAGGACCTGTTCGCGGCTGGAGCCTTCCGGAACGAGATTGAGCGACTGCTGATCGACGACATAGCCGCCGTTGAGCACGGTGCTGGTCTGGCAGCCGGAAAGAGCAGTGGTGGAGGCGATTATGAAGGCAATGGCCGCGTTGCTGAAGAATTTCATGTCAGACTTGAAATACCGTTTCTTCAACGACATCTACTCCCTTGAGTGTCGATAGCAGCCGTTTGGGCCTTACACGCTTCCTCCTGCAAAACCATTGTGGCCATTCCGGGTCGAGTGTCCCGAATTCGTTCCGCCGACACCTCGAAGGCATCGTCCCGAAACAGGCTACGATCGGCATTGCAATTCGCGCCTGCTTCGGTAAACCAGCTTTCGAAATCATGCAACAAGGCCGGACGCCAGCCGGCGTGAAGAATGAGGCATTTCCGGAAAAAACAATGATCCTCGGGCTCTTCAGCAAGAAAAACAACAATCAGGTGATCGTCGACAGGCAATATGCGGCGCTGACCGCAGCCGCGCGCATGCCCGATCTCTACGAGCGGCTCAATGTACCGGATACGGTCATGGGCCGCTTCGAAATGCTGTCGATCGTGATGATTCTATTTTTTCGCCGCACGCGCGCCTCGGCCGTCAGCGGTCAGGAGATTGCCCAGGAGATCGTCGATGCCTTCTTTCAGGACATCGACTACTCGATCCGCGAGCTCGGCATCGGCGACAACAGCGTGCCGAAACGCATGAAGAAGCTCGCCGGCATGTTCTACGGCCGGCTCGAAACCTATTCGAAGGCGATGGACGCCTGCGATGGCGAAGCGCTGGCGCTTGCATTAACGCGCAATATCCACCCGGAAACCGAGACACCGGCCGATATGTCCGGCCTGGCCAGCTGGATGATGGCCGCAGAATCCCATCTGTCCGCCGTTCCGGAAGAGCTGATCGTTAGCGGCTCGGCAACGCTGCCGCCGGTCGCCTGAAGGAGGAAACGATGAAGAACGATCGGGATGTTCCCTTCTCTTATCACGTCAAGGTCGGCCACATCTCGGCCAATCCCGTCGAGGTCCGTATCGAGGCCGATGCCAGCGAGTTGAAGGCGCTTGCCGAGGCCTGGAGCGTCGTCTCCGTCGACGATCTCAGCGCCGATCTGCAGATCGCCCGCTGGAAACGCGACGGCGTGCGTGTCAAGGGCCGCGTACACGCGAAGATCGTTCAGTCCTGCGTCGTGACGCTGGAACCGGTCGAGGCCGTGATCGACGAAAGCTTCGAGCAGATCTTCGTGCCTGAGGGTTCCAAGCTTGCCCGCCAGCCCGGTAACGACGCCGGCGAGATGCTGCTCGATCCCGATGGTCCCGATCTGCCCGAGACCTTTGTCGGGGACACGATCGATGCCGGCGAGGTGGTTGCCGAATTCGCTGCTCTCGCGATCGATCCCTATCCCCGCAAGGAGGGTGTCGAGTTCAAGGGCCATATCGAGGATAGTGGCGAAAACGACAAAAAGCCCTCCGCTTTCGCGGTCCTCAAGGACTGGAAAAAGGACTGAAGCACCTCTGGCATTTGACATAATTCAGTTGTATGCGACGCCAAAACCGGTATTTTGGCCGAAATTTCGCCCCTCGGCGAAAAGAAGGATCAGGGACGCGTGATCAGAATATCTCTCGACCTCATGGGTGGCGACTTTGGTCCCCAGGTTGTCATCCCCGGCGCCGCCAAGGCGCTGGACCGGCATCCGGATATTTCCTTCGTTTTTTACGGCCTTAAGGAACAGTGCGATCCCGTTCTCGCCAAATTCCCGAAACTCAGGGAAAAATCGGTCTTTCACGACTGTGAGCTTGCTGTCAGCATGGAAGAGAAGCCGAGCCAGGCGCTGCGCCGCGGCCGCTATGTCTCCACCATGTGGCGCTCGATCGAGGCGGTGAAGACCGGCGACGCCGATGTTGCCGTCTCGGCCGGCAATACCGGCGCACTGATGGCGATGGCGAAATTCTGTCTTCGCACGATGGCCAATATCGAGCGCCCGGCGATCGCGGCGATCTGGCCGACGCTGAAGGGCGAGAGCATCGTGCTCGATGTCGGTGCGACGATCGGCGCCGATGCGCAGCAACTGATGGATTTTGCCCTGATGGGCGGCGCGATGGCGCGCGCGTTGTTCGAGATCGAACGCCCGACGATCGGCCTTCTGAACGTTGGTGTCGAAGAGGTGAAGGGCCAGGAAGAGGTCAAGGAGGCCGGCCGGCTGTTGCGCGAGGCGAATATCGATTCGCTCGAATATTCCGGCTTCGTCGAGGGTAACGATCTCGGCAAGGGCACGGTCGACGTCGTCGTCACCGAAGGCTTCTCCGGCAATATCGCGCTCAAGACCGCTGAAGGCACCGCCAAGCAGATTGCCGAATATCTGCGTGCCGCCATGTCGCGCACCCTGCTTGCCCGTATCGGTTATCTCTTCGCCAAGAGCGCCTTCGATATGCTTCGTGAGAAGCTCGACCCGAGCAAGGTCAATGGCGGCGTGTTTCTCGGGCTGAACGGCATCGTCATCAAGAGTCATGGCGGTGCCAATGCCGAAGGCATCGCTGCTGCGATCGAGGTCGGCTACGATATGGCTAAGAACGGCCTCAATCAGAAAATAGAAAACGATCTTAAGAAATATCATGCCAAGCGGCTGCCTCCCATAGGCCCGGAAGCGGCATGAGCTATGGGGTTCAATCGAATATGATCCGTTCAGTGGTTCGCGGATTCGGAGCCGCACTTCCGAAGCGCGTGATGACCAATCGTGACATGGAGGCCATCGTCGATACGTCGGACGAATGGATCGTCCAGCGCACCGGCATTCGCCAGCGTCACGTCGCCGGCGATGACGAAACGACGGCCTCGCTCGGCGAGGCGGCCGCGCGTGCGGCGCTTGCCAATGGCGGCCTGACGCCCGCCGATATCGATCTTATCATCTGCGCCACTTCGACGCCTGACAACACCTTTCCCGCGACCTCGGTCAACATCCAGAACCGTCTCGGCATGAGCCACGGTTTCGCCTTCGACGTTCAGGCCGTCTGCACCGGCTTCGTCTATGCGGTCACGACCGCCGACGCCTATATCCGCGGCGGCCTTGCAAAGCGCGTTCTCGTCATCGGCGCCGAAACTTTTTCGCGCATTCTCGATTGGAACGATCGCACCACCTGCGTGCTTTTCGGCGATGGCGCCGGCGCGATCGTGCTCGAGGCGGCAGAAGGTGAGGGGACGTCTGCCGATCGCGGCGTGCTGACCGCGCATCTGCGCTCCGACGGTTCGCACAAGGACAAGCTTTATGTCGATGGCGGACCGTCGACGACGGGCAGCGTCGGCAAGCTGCGCATGGAAGGCCGCGAAGTCTTCAAATATGCCGTCGGGATGATCACCGATGTCATTCAGGCCGCTTTCGATTCGACCGGGACAACTGCCGAAGACCTCGACTGGCTGGTGCCGCACCAGGCCAATCGACGCATTATCGACGGTTCGGCGAAGAAGCTGAACATCGATGCGGACAAGGTTGTCGTCACCGTCGACCTGCACGGCAATACCTCGGCCGCCTCGATCCCGCTCGCGCTTGCGACTGCTGCCGGCGACGGCCGCATCAAGAAGGGCGACCTCGTGATGCTCGAAGCGATGGGCGGCGGCTTCACCTGGGGCGCTGTTCTCTTGCGCTGGTAAGCGCAAATCCTAAAAAACTGGCGGCGAACAAGAGCTTGACCGTGAGGCGCAAGACAAATACTCTTCGATCGCTTTCACAAAATAATTTGTAATGGGCGGGGAAACCATGACCGGAAAAACAGTGACGCGAGCAGACCTGGCGGAATCGGTTTTCCGAAAGGTTGGGCTTTCCCGGACAGAATCCGCCGAACTTGTCGAAACCGTCATCGACGAAATCTGCAATGCCATTGTGCGTGGCGAAACCGTCAAGCTTTCCTCCTTCGCCACGTTTCAGGTTCGCGACAAGAACGAGCGGATCGGCCGCAATCCGAAGACCGGCGAGGAGGTTCCGATCTCTCCCCGCCGGGTGATGACCTTCAAGGCATCGAACGTGCTGAAGACGCGCATCCTCAAGGCGCACGTCTCTCGCAAGGTCAAGCTGAAGCCGCAGAATCCGGCTCTCTGATATCGGTCTTCCGCCTGGTCGGAACGGCTTTTTTCTCCCGCATCATCCATCGCCTGTGCGCAACGTCGACACATGACTTGAATTGTCGGCGCCAAACCTTTGAAATATGGTGAGTCGCCGTTGGATCGAGCCTGCGAGGTTGCGTAGCAGTATGACGTTGGACAAGAGCCCCGATGCCTTTCGCACCATCAGCGAAGTCGCAGACGATCTTGATCTGCCGCAGCATGTGCTGCGCTTCTGGGAGACGCGGTTTCCTCAGATAAAGCCGATGAAACGCGGCGGCGGCCGTCGCTACTACCGGCCGGAGGATGTCGACCTTCTCAAGGGCATCCGGCATTTGCTCTATGATCACGGCTATACGATCAAGGGCGTGCAGAAGCTTCTGAAGACCAACGGCAACAAGTTCGTCATATCGGTCGGCCATGGCGATCTCGCCAGCGTCGAGGCGCTTGCCTCGGGTGCGCAGGAGGCGGGCGCCGGGGAACCGCGTGTCGCCATGGCGGAGGAGGATCAGATTGTCGGCCGTGCCAAGCCGCCGATCACCCGCCGGTTCTTCAATTTCGTCGCCGGAGACGACGAGCAGCCGGAAGTCTCGATCGGCAAATCGAGCGTCGGCAAGGAAGACAGGGCGCTGCTTCAGGAGGCCCTCTACGACCTCCTGGAATGCAAGCGTCTGCTCGATCAGGTGCGCTGATTAGATTCCGCAAAGCTGCTTCATCGCCTGCTCGAGCTCGCTGAGCTGGAACGGCTTTCGCAGCACCGGGAGCGCGCTGGGGCTGCTGCCTTCCGGGGCGCTGCCATATCCCGTTGCATAGAGATAGGGCTTGCCGCGTTCGTCGAGCAGCTTTGCGACCGGCAGCGAGCTCCGGCCGGCGAGGGACACGTCGAGGATTGCAGCGTCGAATTCCGCGTCCCTGGCGGTTGCGAGCGCTCTTTCCAGATCCGGCGCGCTCGCACAAACCCGATAGCCGAGATCGCTGAGCATGTCCTCCAGCAACATGGCGATCAGCGCATCGTCCTCGACGATGAATATGTCTTTCATGATCCCGTCCACCCATTCCCCTGCCGGGCACGAAGATTTATGTGGACCGCTTGCGAAGCTCGTCAAGACGCCACGCGCAGCGGTGTAAAACTTGTCGCACAAAACAGTTCAGCCGTTTTGAGACGCCGATATGTGTAAACATATAAGTGTAAGGCGCGGCAAGCGAATCTGAAAGATCGCGCCGCGCTTTGGAAACAGCATATTGCCCGGCGAAATTCGATGTGCAAAAGCTGGGATGCCGTTTCCGCGACGGCCGAGAAGGGGTGTGGAATGGATTTGTTGAGTGCCACGGATTGGCTGCGTCACAGGCCGGGCTATACCTATCCGCTGGCCGTTGCCTTCGTCGGTCTGACCTTCCTTCTAAGACTTGCCGCCAGCGATTATCTCTCCGGATTTCCCTTCCTGAGCTTCCTTCCGGCGATCTTGCTCGCAAGTTTCATGGGCGGCGCCGGGCCGGGCCTCGTGGCGGCCATACTCGCCGGTTTCCTCGTCCAGCAGTTTTTCGTCGAGCCGCACGATGCCTTCTGGCCGGTGAGCGCCGGCCAATGGATCGGCCTTGCGACCTTTCTCATCAATGCGGTGATCATCATCGGCCTGATGGAGACGATTGTTGTCGCCCATGGCAGGCAGAGCCGCCTTCGCAGCGAACTCAACAGCTTTAATGCGCGCCTTGAAGAAACGGTGGTGCAGCGCACTGCCGAACTCAGGCATGAGATGGAAGAGAATGCCGCGGCCCAGGCGCAGGTGCGCCAGCTGCAGAAGATGGAGACGATCGGTCAGCTCACTGGCGGCGTCGCCCATGATTTCAACAATATGCTGGCAATCATCATCGGCAATCTCGATCTCGCCCAGCGGCGGATGACCGGACGCGAGGATCCGCGCCTGCTGAACTCTCTTCAGAACGCCAGAGATGGAGCCCAGCGAGCCGCGGTATTGACCGCACGTCTTCTCGCCTTCTCTCGTCAGCAGCCACTGGCGCCGGAGGTGATCGACGTCAACAAGCTGGTCGGCGGCATGTCGGAGTTGCTGCGGCGCACGCTCGGCGAACATATCCGAATCGAGACCGTGCTTGCCGGTGGCCTCTGGCCGACTTTCGCCGATCTCAGCCAACTCGAAAACGCCATGCTGAACCTTGCCGTCAATGCGCGCGACGCCATGCCCGGCGGCGGTCATCTGACGATCGAAACCGCCAATACCGAACTAGACGAGCGATATTCGCGGATGCATTCGGAGGTTGAGGCGGGCCAGTATGTGATGATCAGCATCACCGACACCGGAATCGGCATGTCGGCCGATGTAATCGACCGCGCCTTCGACCCGTTTTACACCACCAAAGGACCCGGCAAGGGAACCGGTCTCGGGCTGAGCCAAGTCTACGGCTACATCAAGCAGAGTGGTGGCCACATCAAGATCTATTCGGAGATCGACCGGGGAACGACGGTGAAGATCTATCTGCCGCGTCATGTCGGCAAGGCGGATGCCCGCCTGGCCGCCGCCGGGGCCCAGCCGATTCCTCAGGGAAGCGTCAATGATACAATCCTGGTGGTGGAGGACGATGAACACGTCCGCACCATGACTGCCGAAAGCCTCCACGAACTCGGTTACAGCGTGTTGCAGGCGGCAAGCGGCGTGGAGGCGCTTCTCCTTTTGGAGGAGAATCCCGACGTCGATCTGATCTTCACCGATATCGTTATGCCGCAGATGAGCGGACGTCAGCTAGCTGATGCCGTTCAAGAAAAATGGCCGGCCATCCGGATTCTTTACACCACGGGTTACACGCGCAATGCCATCGTCCACAATGGCGTGCTCGACCACGGCGTCTCGCTGCTCGCCAAGCCATTCAGCCTGGAGCAACTCGCTCATAAGATCCGGGAACTCTTGAACGTGCCGGTGAGCGCGGGAGATGAGGGGACGTGAAGTCGTACAGGACTCGCGTTTCCAGCCCCCAATCCCTTATTCGAGAACCTGGATCACGCGGTGCGTCTTCGGCTCGACGATCACGCGCCGCTCGTTGACGACGGTGTAGGCATAGCCATCGACATTGGGCACCGTGTGGACTTCGATAGTATCCGGCAGCGTCGCGCCGACCGCGATTTCGCCGTCATAGACGACGGATGGCGTGTTTTGCTCCATGACATAGGTGCGCACCTCGCCTGGCAGGACGACGGAGCCGGTTGGTGCGGGATCGGTGACAATTACCGTGCTCTGTGCGAAGGCGGCCGAGCAGATGGTCAGCATGGCGGCTGTAGCCAGCATGATCTTGCGCATGGGATGATCTCCTTTTTGAACTCTGGACATCAAGGCAACGCCCGCCATACCGCATAGTTCCGCTACCGCCTTGGCGTCGTGGGAGAGGCCGGGGCGCCGATTGTTTGTTGCTAAACCGGTTTATGCACCATACGGTTGAGCTGTCCGAATCACGTTCAACGCGAGTCGTCTGGTGGCATCAGGGTCGGGCTCTTTACTCTTCGTTAACCATGTCGGCGATTTATGTCAGGTGAACGGCCGGGTGGCCCTTGATTCGACGGTCCGTCGCGTTTCGGTCTGCGAATGGATATCTGGAAAGACGATTACGGCGGCTCGAGACATGCGCTTGGGGAAGACGATATCGCTGTTGGCCGTGGCGGGTCTGATGGCCGGCTGCACGTCGACAGGCGGTGTGCGACAGCCTTCCGGACCGGAGACGGTGGCGCCTGAAAAGGCGCTGGTCCTGCCGCCGCCGGGCGGACCGTCGATTGTCAACGTCGTCGAGCGCAAGCGCGGCAATGGAGTCGAGCAGACGATCTCGCTGTTCACCTCATCTTCCGTACCCGGCCAGAATTTTCTGAGAGCCGAGTTCTTCGGCGCTTCCGGGGCCAATCCCGGGATAGGCAATGCCAGCTTCAGCATGATCAACGAGAGCGGCATTGCCCGCGAGGTGGCCCGTTCGGCTCCCGGCGTGCCGATGGCGACATCGGCGACCTTCCTCCAGAACGCCTATGGCCCCTTCGGCTATGCTTCCGGCCACAGCCGCGCCGGCGATACCTGCATCTATGCCTGGCAGCAGATCCGCTCGAGCGCGGCCGCCAATACCCAGGCGCGCAATTTCGGCATGATCCAGCTGCGCCTGCGCCTGTGCGATGCCCGCGCCACCGAGCGCCAGCTGCTTGGCATCGTCTACGGCTATACCATCACCGGCACCTTCGACGGCCCGACCTGGAATCCGTACGGTAACCCGCCCCCCGCCAGCGCGGCGCTCGGTCGTACCGGTGAACCGATCTATCCCGATGAGAGCGGATATCGCGCCAGCCCGATGCCGATCGGCTACGAGCCGGCGCCTGACATAGTCCGCCTGCCGCGGACAGCTCCGGTTCGCAGCGCCCCAAGCCAGCAACCGGCGCAGGGCGCCGCGCCCTTGCCGGCGCCCATCGGCCCGCGCGTGCCGCTGCCGAGCGAGGCGCCACAGACGAGTGCCGCGCCGGCCGCCGCGCCGTTGGAACAATCGGCAAGAGCGATCGGCGTCACGGTGCCCTCGCCGGACTGCATAGGCGACGCGGCCATGACGGCCGTCTGCCGGAGATAGAGTATGCCCCGGGGTAACAGAGGGTGCCTCGGCGCAATTTCGAAGGAACGTCGATGCGCAAAGCCCGCAGTGTCTTCATATGGGCCGTTGTTTCGCTCTGCATGATCGTGCTGATCACTCTGCCGGTTAATCTGCAGACCCAGCTCATCACCAGCATTACGGTCGTCACGGTGATGGCGCTCATCAAGATTCTGAAGGGCGAGGGGACATGGCGCCTGGTGGCGCTTGCCTTCGGAACGTCGATCGTGCTGCGCTACGTCTATTGGCGCACCACCAACACCCTGCCGCCGCTGAACCAGCCTGAGAATTTCATTCCCGGCTTGCTGCTCTATCTTGCCGAAATGTACAGCGTCGCGATGCTGGCGCTCAGCCTTTTCATCGTTGCCACACCGCTTCCGTCGCGCCCATCGCGAGCCGCCAATCCCGGGCGCTTGCCCCATGTCGACGTGTTCGTGCCTTCCTATAACGAGGATGCCGGCCTTCTCGGAAACACGCTGGCTGCCGCCAAGGCGATGGACTATCCGGCCGACAAGCTGCATGTCTGGCTGCTCGACGACGGCGGCACCCTGCAGAAGCGCAATTCCGGCAAGTTGCTCGAGGCCCAGGCGGCGGCGGCCCGCCATGTCGAGCTGAAGCAGCTCTGCCAGGATCTTGACGTCACCTATCTCACGCGCGACCGCAACGAGCATGCCAAGGCCGGCAATCTCAACAACGGCATGAAACATTCGACCGGCGAACTCATTGCCGTCTTCGACGCGGACCACGCGCCGGCTCGCGATTTCCTGCTCGAGACGGTCGGCTACTTCGAAGACGACCCGAAGCTCTTTCTCGTCCAGACCCCGCATTTCTTCATCAATCCCGATCCGCTCGAACGCAATCTGCGCACTTTCGAAAAAATGCCTAGCGAGAATGAGATGTTCTACGGCATCATCCAGCGCGGCCTCGACAAATGGAACGCCGCCTTCTTCTGCGGCTCGGCTGCAGTCTTGAGCCGCAAGGCGCTCGAATCCCAGAACGGCTTTTCCGGTATCAGCATTACCGAGGATTGCGAGACGGCGCTGGCTCTCCATGGCAGCGGCTGGAACAGCATCTATGTCGACAAGCCGCTGATCGCCGGGCTGCAACCGGCCACTTTCGCAAGCTTCATCGGCCAGCGCAGCCGCTGGGCGCAGGGCATGATGCAGATCCTGCGCTTCCGCTTCCCGCTTCTGAAGCGCGGCCTGTCGATCCCGCAGCGCCTGTGCTACATGTCATCCACGCTTTTCTGGCTCTTCCCGTTCCCGCGCACGATCTTCCTGTTTGCGCCGCTCTTCTACCTGTTCTTCGACCTGGAGATCTTCACGGCCTCCGGCGGCGAATTCCTTGCTTATACGCTTGCCTATATGCTCGTGAACCTGATGATGCAGAACTACCTCTACGGATCCTTCCGCTGGCCCTGGATTTCCGAGCTTTACGAATATGTTCAGACCGTGCATCTGCTGCCGGCCGTCGTCTCGGTCATGCTCAATCCGCGGAAGCCGACCTTCAAGGTCACCGCCAAGGACGAATCGATCGCCGTCAGCCGCCTGTCTGAGATCAGCCGTCCCTTCTTCGTAATCTTTGCGGTACAGATCATCGCGCTCGTCATCACCTTCTACAGGATTTATGCCGAGCCCTATAAGGCCGACGTCACACTTGTCGTCGGCGGGTGGAACATCATCAACCTGATCATGGCCGGCTGCGCGCTCGGCGTCGTGTCGGAACGTGGCGAGCGCGCTTTGTCCCGCCGCGTCCGCGTCAACCGGCGCTGCGAGTTTTACGCCAACGGCAAGTGGTATGCGGCCTCGATCGAGGATGTCTCCGTCCACGGTGCAAGGCTGCATATCTTCAACAAGCATCTCGATGAACTGCTCGTCGGCGCCCCCGGAGAGATGCGCTTCCGGCCCTATAGCGGGGCAGATCTGGAAACCCTGCCGCTGATCGTCCGCAACATCGAGCCATCAGGCGACATCAGCAATGTCGGCTGCCAATATGTGCCGAAAAGCGCGCTTGATCATCGCCTGATCGCCGATCTGATGTTTGCCAATTCCGATCAGTGGACCCAGTTTCAGGAATCGCGCCGCCGCAATCCGGGCCTCATCCGCGGCACCTTTTGGTTTCTCGGCCTGTCGCTCTATCAGACCAGCCGCGGCCTGGTTTACCTCTTCCGCAGCATGCGGCCGGAGCGGGAGGCGCAGCAGCGGGCGGCAAAGGTCAATGCCGGATGAGAAAGATCGTCGCCGCTGCGCTTCTCCTGTTGCATGCCCCCGCTGTCACCCAGGCGCAGACGGCGCCCTTCGATATGTCCGGCGAGCGGCCGCCCGGCGCGTCCACCGCCCCGAGATTGACGCCGCCCGCTCCGCCCGCAGCGACGGCGCCGGTACCTGTCACGCCACCCATTTCCGTAACGCCCACGCCCGTTCCTGCGCCGATCACTGCCGTGCCGCAACCGGCGACACCGGCGCCTCAGCCTGGCGCGGCGGCGAATGCCGCTTCGCACCCGCGCCACCGCGATATGAGGCGGTATCTAGTGCCCTTTTCGAAATTCAGCCTCAGCGGCGAATATGACCGCCGGTCATGGTCTGTCTATCTGACTCCCGAGCAGGCGGCCGCCAAGGCGAGTTTCACCTTCGCCTATCAGAATTCGATCGTCGTCGCGCCGGAAGCCTCCGCGCTGACCGTCTATGTCAACAATCGTCCGATCGGTCAGCAGCGGGTCAGCTCGGCGGACGGCTTTTCCGCCGTCACTTTCGAAGTTCCCTCCGGCCTGCTGCAGCCGGGCGCCAATCTTGTGACCTTCCAGGCAGAGCAACGCCATCGCACCGATTGCAGCATCCAGTCCACCTATGAATTATGGTCGAATATCGATCCGGCCGGAACCTTTCTGAGCTTTGCCGGCGGCAATGCCGCGGAGCTTTCGAGTGCCGACGCGATCCGCGCCATCGGCGTCGATGGCGCCGGCAGGACGGAGTTCGATATCGTCGTCCCGGCGCTGGAGCAGCCGGGGACGACCAAGCCGTTGTTGCGGCTGGCACAGGGTCTGTCGGTGCTGAGTAGCATGCCGAACCAGATATTTGCCTTCAGCGCTGCCTCCCTCCCGACCGCCGGTCCTGGCAAGCTCGGGGTGCTCGTCGGGACTGCCGCGGAGCTGCGGCCGTTCCTTCCCGGCCTGCCGCCCGGAGCCGAAAGCGCGCCGCTCGCGGCTTTCGTGACCGATCCGCGCAGCGGCTCGCCGGTGCTTCTGATCAGCGGCCCCTCCTGGCAATCCGTGTCCTCGGCGATCGATACCATCGTTTCGCCGACGGACAGGTCCGCGGATGTCCGCCGCGATGCGCTGACCACCGAGCGCTGGAGCGCGCCGAATGCGCCGCTGGTCTTTTCCGACACCAGCATTGCCCTCTCGCAACTCGGCGTGAAGACGACGGAATTTTCCGGCCGGCGGTTCCGCACCAGCTTCAATGTCGCCGTGCCGGCCGATTTTTATGCCAATGCCTATGGCGAGGCGAAGGTGCTGCTCGATGCCGCCTATACCGACAATGTGCTGCCAGGCAGCCAGATCGATATTTACATCAACGACAACATTGCCTCCACCGTGCCGCTTACTTCGACCACCGGAGGCATTCTCCGTCATCTGCCGATCCGCGTGACGATGCGCCACTTCAAACCGGGCCTCAATACGATTGGGATCGAGACGATCCTGATGACGAAGGACGATGCCGCTTGCGCTCCGGGTGCTACCGCCGGTGCCAATCCCCGTTTTGCCCTGTTCGATACCTCCGAAGTGCACATTCCGGATTTTGCCCGCGTTGGGCAGCGTCCGAATCTGGCCGCCATTTCCGGCACAGCCTATCCCTATGGCCGGGCGACGGAACCGACGCCGCTCTTCATCGATCGCGTCGATGCCGATACGCTTTCGGCCGCGGCTACGCTGCTCGGTCAGATGGCGGTGATGGCCGGCCATCCGATCGCCGTCGAAACCGTAGCTTCGCCGAATACGATTGGCGATCGGGACGCCATCTTCATCGGCTCGATTTCGCAGATGCCGGCAACCGCGCTGACGCAAGCCAACATCTCGACGGCGAGCCAAGCCTCGTGGCGTCCGGTGGCCGACACGGAGCCAGGTGCCGTCGATACCGGCACGGCCTTCGAGACGTGGAATTCCAAGGTCAGCGGCGGTATCTTGCGCAGCCGCATTACCGCCTTCCGTGAATGGCTGGGGCGCAATTTCGATATCACCCGCAGTTCGCTGCAGTTCATCCCCGGCGCCGAGACGGTCTTCACGCCCTCCAACGCCGACACGCTCATGGTTGCGCAAGGCTCCAGCCCCCTGGGAGAGGGTTCATGGACCGTGGTGGCGGCACCATCGGCAAAGGATCTGCGCGAAGGGCTCGAGGTGCTGACCGGTCAGCTGAACTGGCCGCAGATATCAGGCCATATCACCACCTATTCGAGCAAGACCGGCAAGATCGATACAGTGCCCGTCACCCGCTTCGATTTCGTCCCGTCCACGCCCTGGTCTATCGCCAATTACCGCTTGATCGCCGCCAACTGGTTGTCGACGAATATTCTCTCCTATGCTTCGCTACTCGTCGTCTTCGTGTTGCTGATCGGCCTCGCCACCTCGCGCATGCTCAAAACGCTGGGGCGGTCCAAATGAGGTGGTGGCGCGTGCTTCTGCTTGCGGCGCTGGCTGCGTTCGCCCCGGCAGGCCCGTCCGCCGCCGCGCAGCCGGCGATGATCAATGCCGATGCGTGGTCCGCCTACAAGGCGAAATTTCTCGATGCGAGCGGCCGGATCATCGATAACGGCAACGGCAATATCAGCCATAGCGAAGGGCAGGGCTATGGCATGCTGCTCGCTTATCTCTCGGCGAGCCCTGCGGATTTCGAGCAGATCTGGTATTTTACCCGTACCGAGCTGCTGTTGCGCGACGATGGCCTGGCCGTCTGGAAATGGGATCCCAACGTCAAGCCGCACGTGACCGACACCAATAATGCCACGGATGGCGACATGCTGATCGCCTATGCCCTGGCGCTTGCCGGCACCGCATGGAAGCGCAACGACTATATCCTCGCCGCCTCCCGCATGGCGCAGGCGCTGCTTGCGAAAGCCGTCGTCCGATCGGCGGGCCGGACGCTGCTGATGCCGGGCAGCGAAGGTTTTGGCGCTGCCGATCGTGGCGACGGCCCTGTCGTCAATCCTTCCTACTGGATTTACGAGGCAATGCCCGTCATGGCAGCGCTTGCTCCCTCCGATGCCTGGAAAAAGCTTTCGGACGACGGCGTGGCGCTGTTGAAGACGATGCAGTTCGGTCCGCGCAAGCTTCCTGCCGAATGGGTCAGCCTCAGCGGCCCACCGCGACCGGCAGAGGGTTTCGACGCCGAATTTGCCTATAATGCTCTTCGCATCCCGCTTTATCTCGCGCGCGGCGGCATCAGAGACAAGGCGCTGTTAAACCGCCTGCGAACGGGCATGTCGCAGAATGGCATTCCGGTCACGATCGATCTGACCACCGGCCGGCCGAAGACCGTGTTGCTGGACCCGGGTTATAGAATTGTTAACGATGTTGTGGCCTGTGTAATCGACGGGACGAGGCTGCCGGTCTCGGCTCTGCAATTCGCACCCACGCTCTATTATCCGTCCACGCTTCAACTGCTGGGCCTGGCCTATATCGGGGAGAAGCATCCGGAGTGTCTGTGAAAGCTTCTCTCGTGGCGATGTCAGCGGCAGTCGTGGTGGCGACCCTCGTCACCGGACTGAAGGATCGTGCCGCCCTGCAGCAAAAGCTCGGCCTTGGCTCCGCAGACAGGCCGGCGCCGGAGCTGTTGATGATGGGGCGCATCAAGCCGGACGACGCTCCCGCGGGCAATTCCGAATTCAATGCCGAGAGCGTCGCCGACAGGATCGAAGCGATCACTTCGTCGCCGCCACCGGCACAGAGCGGCGATGAGCCGAATGCCGTTGCAGAGCAGCCGGCAGCACCGCAACCCGACGCGCCTCAGACAGCTGCAGAGCCGGCGCCGGTCGCACCGCCGATCGTTTCCGACCCGCCGGCGCCTCAAAAGGCCGCGGCGTCCGCGCCGCCTGCCGTTGATGAAAGCGCGCTTCGTTATTTTGCCAGCCGCGGCGACAAAGTGCGTCTGCGGGCTGAAATCTCCCGGCTTCAGGCGCTTTATCCAAACTGGGTTCCGCCGGCCGATCCGCTCGCCGTGCCGCAAAACGGCGACAAGCAGCTCGAGGCCATGTGGAAGCTTTATTCCGATGGCCGCTATGCGGAGTTGCGCAAAGCGATCGCCGACCGTCAGGCCGCCGACGCCGGATGGCAGCCGCCGGTTGATCTGCTCGAGCGGCTTGGTGTCGCCGAGGCCCGCTCCCGCCTCATCAATGCTTCGGATCTCAAGCAATATGCGACCGTGGTCGATATCGCCGCCGCGACGCCGAGCCTGCTCACCTGCAGCGAGGTCGACGTGCTCTGGCGTGTCGCCGAGGCCTTCATCCGGACGGAGAGGGCGCAGCGCGGGCAGGATGCTTATGCCTATATCCTGAAGAACTGCGCCGACGCTGCCGAACGGCAGGCGACGGTCGAAAAAGCCTCGACGCTGCTTGACTACCAGCCGATGCAGGCGCTGCTGGCGCTGGAAAAGCCTGCTGTCGACGGCAGCAGGGAATTCGATGCAATCCGCGACAACCTTGCCCGACGCTTTGTCGCTGAAAGCAATGACGACCCGAAGCTCGCCATCGCGCCGAATTATATCGCTCATCTCGAAAAGCTCGCCGAAAGCCAGGGGCTGGCCTCCGATGCGCTGCTGCTCGGCTGGCACCAGCTTCGCCGCAACAATCCTGCCCTTGCCGAAAAGTGGTTTCGTGCCGCCCGCGACAGGGAGGATACGGCGGCCGCCTCGCAGGGGCTGGCGCTGGTGCTGATCGCCCGCAAGGCGCCTCAGGAAGCCGAGGACGTGATGTTCCGCTGGCGCGCCGATTCCGATGATGCGACCGCAACCTATCTTGCCGCCACCGCCAACCTGATGGCGCTGCAACCGCCGGCCGATCTGACCGAGGACGTGCTTCATCGGATCGCAGCCGAAGTCATCGCCCGGAAATATGTACCGACGGCGCAGCAGTTCGGCTGGTATGCCCGTTCTCTCAACCAGTTCCAGACCGCCGCGCGCTGGTTCGAAACCGCGCTGGCATGGAAGCCGGATGACGAACCATCCGCCTATGGCCTTGCCGTCACGCGTGAGCAGCTGAACGACCGCAAGGGCGTCCTCGACCTCCAGCGCGGCTGGGCCGGCCGGTCGGCGCGAATCGCCGATCTTCAGGACACTTCCTTGCCGGCGTCGAGCGCCGATACCCAGTCCTCAAAGGCGCCGCTCGCGCCGCAGCAGCCGGGCCAGCCGGTAGAGCCGCGGCAGCGTCCGGCCGCTTCAATGGCGCCGCTTCCGGCCGAGCGGCCGACTGTGCGGCAGCCGGGACCGGACCTCGCCATCCGCGCCGCAAGGCCGGCGATGCAGACGGTGACTGTCGAGCGCGGTCCGCGCCAGGTGCGGGACTGCTCGACGACCATTGACGCGGGACGACTCGGGCCGGGCGAGGCGCTGTCGCGTGGCTGGTGCCTGATGGATATCAACCGGCCGATGGAGGCGGTCTCGGCCTTCGAGACGGCGTTGCAGAGCCCGGTCCGCAAGATCCGCGAAGACGCAGCCTATGGTCAGAGCCTCGCCTATCTGCGCGCCGGTCTCTCCAGCAATGCCGCCGTTGCGGCAACCAAGGCGCCGCAGAGCCGCCAGCGCGCTGCAGAACTGCAGGTGGCGATCCTCGCCGATCGCGCCTTGTCGGCCTTCGACGCGGGGCGTTACCGTGAAACCCTGATCTATCTCGATCAGCGCGCCCAGTTGCAGCAGGAGCGGATCGATCTGATGGTTCTGCGCGGCTACTGCTATCTCAATCTGAAAATGTACGATGACGCGATGCGAATCTTCGAAGCCGCCGCCGCGACCGGCAATCGCGACGCCGCACGTGGTCTGGCCGATGTTCGCAACGTCACGCATCCGGACGTCAACGACTGACGTTGACGCCGTCGTCGCTCTCGGCTACTCGCCTGCCGGAGAGGCCCGATTGCCTCGTGTTCGCAAGGAAACACCCGTGCCCGGTCACCACGACGTCCTCGACAGATCCTATGACGCCTTCCTCTTCGATATGGACGGAACGCTGCTGAATTCCATTGCCGTCGTCGAGCGCGTCTGGAGCGCATGGGCAAGACGACATGGTTTTGAGCCGGAGGTTTTCCTGAAAACGATCCACGGTATTCGTGCCTCCGACGTGATCCGCGGCCTCGGCCTGCCGGGTGTCGATCCGGTGCACGAGGCGGATCTGCTGCTGGCCGAGGAGATGGAGGACGTCTCCGGCATCATCGAAATTCCCGATGCCGCCCGCTTCCTCAACGCCATCCCCGACGGCAGATGGGCGATCGTCACCTCGGCGCCGATCGAACTCGCCAGGCGCCGCATGGCTGCAGCCGGCATTCCAATGCCGAAGGTGATGGTCAGCGGTCGGGTGGTCGTGGCCGGCAAGCCCAGCCCCGAGGGTTATCTGCTCGGTGCAAGCCGCCTCGGAGTCGACCCGGCAAACTGCCTGGTCTTCGAAGATGCCGTTGCCGGCATTCTTGCCGGCGAGGCCGCCAGCGCCGACGTCACCGTCATCACCGAAACCCACGCCACGCCTTTCGAAACTCCGCATTTTTCGATTGCGAACTATCGGGCGTGGCAGCCCCGCGAGACCGCCGAAGGTCGGCTGAAGATCGTCGCAATCTGAACGTTACCGGGCGCACTGCTTCCTTCGCGAAACGCTTCATCTCCACCCATCATGCCGAGCACGGCGCCATCCTATTTCTCAGCGCGGTTGAGGAGAATGCGCATTTCGTCGAAGCGGCGCTTGCGGTCACCGTCATCGGCGTTCGGTGCATAGCACGTGCTCGATACGCAGAAGCGCGCCAGGTTGTGCGGCTTATCCGCCTTGTCGAACTCGCATTCGAATATGTCGGTCATTTCGGCCGGCGCGGTTCCCTGCCGCGTCGAATACGACATGCGGACACCTGGCGGCTTCAACTCGGGAAACGATTGCACGGTGCCGATAGCGAGCTGATCGGTCATGAAGAAGCTCTTTGCCACGGATTTGCAGGTATCCTCGAGCTCAGGCGACTGCGCCATCGCATCAGCGGGTAGGGCGAATGCGGCAAAGGCAAATAATATGATCGGCTTACGCACTGCGACTTCCTCCACTGTCTCTGTCGATTGAGGTAGAGCGGTGAGACCAAAAGCAAATGGTGGTCTGCCTGCGGTGAATCTAACAACCCAGCCATGTCCGCCTGTGGTGACATCGGACTTCAGTCTCTGTTTCGCGATTGCTTTTCAACATCAAGTGTCTGTTGGCGATCAGGATCTTGGGAGAGGGGGATACGCAAAGATGGCGGTACTCAAAGCCATCGCTGATGAAAAGAAGCTGCAATCGCCAAAGGTCGGGCGCAGATTGCAAATGAGAACGCTTCTACTGCAGACGACGAGACTCCGGTCACTTAAGGCTGAGCACGCCTTGCGATTCAAATGGAAAGGATGGTCAACCCGAATTCGCTCTCGGAACGCATCGGAAACATCGCCTGGGACTTTCGTGGGACTGTTTGCGCCGATCTGTGCTTTTCGACGCCTTCCGTTCTATTTTTATTCCACGACCATCATTTTCCCCTTGCGCTATGAAGGCCGATTTCATAAAGCAATCAAGCCGTTTCGGCAGGTCGGGGCGTAGCGCAGCCCGGTAGCGCACTTGACTGGGGGTCAAGGGGTCGCTGGTTCGAGTCCAGTCGCCCCGACCATTTATCCCTTGAAATCCCAGTCAGCACATCACGTTAATGGTGAGCGCCGCGCGTGCGTGGCCGCGGTAGCGGACGGGTCAGTGCGGTTTCTGCGCGATTGCAATCATCGACTTTGCCAGAAGCGGAATTCTCCCGACATATTCGAAGTCGACGTCTTCGAAGCCTGTGTCGAGCAGCAGCGTGCTGAGTGTCCCCGGGGACCAGAATTTGATGTGGCCGTGGTCTTTGAGCGGCATGAAATGGTCATCCATCTTTCCGCTTACCGCCAAAGCCAGATTTTTCCAGTAACCGTGAAAAGGCGTCGATACGACCGCGATGCCTCCCGGTTTCACCAGATCGTACATGGTCGCCGAGAAAGCCTTCGGGTCGTAAACATGCTCCACGACTTCTATGCTGATCACCGCATCGAAGGTCCCGTAGCGGCTGGAAAGATCGTCGTAGCCGGAACCGATTTCCAGCGGAAGATCGGGATGGACCGCTTTCGCTTTCGCAATACCGTCCTCCGACGGATCGACGCCGACGACGTCGTAGCCTTTCTCCACAAGCACCGAGGCAGCGCCGCCGGTGCCGCAGCCGAGATCAAAGACCGCCGTTTCGTTTGCCTCGTGAAAACTGTTTTCAAGGACGTCGACAACGGCCGGCAGGATATAAGAATGAGCGGTCGTTGGCTTGGCGTGAACATAGGTAGTAGCGTCCAGTTCGATAGACATTTTACCTCCTGAAAAAATTGAACGCGCCGAGGCAATGGTACGGCGGACTTTGACGGCAGTGTGGTGCCGTTATGGTAATAAGGTGATCACGCCGGTCGGCATTCGCCGCCATCCTCCGATGCCCAACGGCCGAACCGATTTAAGCTCCTCTTCACCACGACGCGATTGATGGTCATGCTCGCGCCGGGAATATCCCGAAGCTGATTGACAGGATGGCGCGAAGATGCTGAAAACGGCCGGATTTCGGGTCTATGCCATTGGGCAGAGAAAATGGTCAGTGTATCGAATTCGATTTGACCATTTGAAGTAAATCATCCAATGAAATACTCTCTTAACGGGAGTGGTTGAAAATATCTCTTCTAGTTATTTTTGAGAATCCATCAATAGTATGGACTGACGTTTGTTTATTTCGTTAAGGCTATACAGAATTTTACGCTGAATAGTCTGGCTTTAAATTTCAGAGAACCTTTTGGCGCTTCGCATTTTTGCGAATATGTGTAGATTAGGATTGTTCCTCTCAGAGATGGCCTGGTGCGAGCTCATGGCGGATATGAACCAGAACCTAACTTGCAGGCAGGCCCTTGCCGATGCTTTCCAAGCTCTGTCGGACGAGGCGGTCAAGGCCGGCTGGCCAGAGGGCGACGTTGCCCTCGCGCTTGCCGAACTTGCCGAGGAACGAGTGATCGAGCTGACCGCCAAGGTGATCATGGAAGGCTTCATCGATCCGCCGTTCATCGCTGCTGGCGGCCGCCGCAACGGCTGAAGCATGTTGCGGTAACGCCAGATCAGGATGAAGCCGAACAGCGGATCTGAAAGATCGCAACACGCCTGAGCCGGTTCGGATCCCTGCTGCAAATGCGGAAGGAAATTTTGTTCCGCAGGAGTTTGCGCAGTTGCTAAAGTTCGGACCCTCACGCATAATAACTTCATTGCCGGTTGCGGAGGGCGGCCGGCGATGCAAGCGTGTAGGCGTTTGCCCTCGGAGGGAAGTGCGGCGTGATGTTACGGTCATCAATTCATCCGCATGATTTACCGCTCTTTTCGGAAGATCTCGATCTGCTTTCGCAAGTGCTCGACAAGGTCTGCGACGAACGCGGCCTGGTCAGAACGACGCCGGAAGCCGAGAGGATCGGTGCGGTTATCATTCAGCTTTACAGACAGGGCGTGAGAGACGGCGGCAAACTCGCCGACCTTGCCAAGACCTATCTCTGACACCCGGTTCCCGCAATAAAGGATCGGACCGCGAAACCTGACAGACGGATCTGGTCAGTCGTCATTGGCGGCATTGAGATTTTCCGGCCGGATGCCATCATCGGTTGATGTGCGTGCCCGCAACCGGATGCCGGGGCCGCCTTCATCTTGATTGCCGCTCGACAGGAAGATGATGCCATGCGCCTCGAGCGTGCTGCGCACGTCGAACAGCGCATGCGGCTCGCCCTCAAATTCGCCCTTTTCCAAGGCCGTCACGGTCTCGACCGGCAGGCCGCTTGCGGCGGCGAGCTCTTCGATGCTCATTCCGATCATGGCGCGCGCGCCGCGTATCTGCGTTGCTGTTATCATGACGCAAAATCTAGCGCATTTGCCGCGCTTCGCAAGTGGCGCAGCGGCTGATTGCGAGCCGCTGCGATCGTCAAGCGTCCTGCAATTTTACACCGAACAGATCGTCATGCATGCGCTCGACGGCGATACCCATGCCTCCCATGAGAGCGGCGCGGTTGCCGAAGCGGCTGATCTCGATCCGCGGCGGGTAAGGGGTGCAACGCGGCAGAAAAGCGCGGATGGCGTTTACGAGCTCCGGCCTTGCACCGATACTGCCGCCGGTGATCACCAGTTCCGGGTCGAGAGTTGCTCCGATGGCGGCAATAGCGATCGCCACCAGTCTCGCGGTCTCTTCGATTGCTGCGATGGCGCTCGTTTCGCCTGCATTGAACGCAGCGAAGAGGTCGGCCACGCTAGAGGCGTTGCGCCCGCCGAAACCGGTGTAGCGCCGCAGCATGGCGACGCTGCCGACTGCGCTCTCGAAGGTTCCCAGTGTAAAACCGCCTGGATCAAAAGCATCGCCGCCGAGTGGAAGATAGGCAATTTCGCCGGCCGCGCCGCGGGCACCGCGCAACAGCGCGCCATTGGCGATAATGCCCATGCCGACGCCCGTCCCAAGCGCCACGAAAACAAAACTGCCGACATCGACGCCGTGTCCCCGCCATCTCTCCCCTTGCGCGGCGAGGTTGACGTCATTTTCAATGATCACCGGTATGCCCATCTTGTCGCTGAACGCTTGCCGCAGATCCATTGCGTCCACGCCGGGAATGTTCGGCGCGACGTTGATATGTCCGGTAGCCGGATCGAGGACGCCGGGACTGCCAAGAACGACGAGACGCAGCTTGTCGGCAGTCGTCCCCGCCGCAAGCGCGAGTTGAGTGATCAGGTCGCTGAACTGGTTGACGAGATGCGGTCCGCCGCGTGGGTCGGTGGGCACTTTGGTTTCCGCAACGACGTTACCCAACAAATCGCAGATAGCCGCAGCGATCTTGGTACCTCCGAGATCGATGGAGACCGCCAGGCCCGCGCTTGCGTTGATTTCATAGATGATCGCATTCCGACCGGGACGACCATCGGTCTGCCCGACAGGTTTCAGCCACCCGTCATCCTCAAGATCGCGCACGACATCGGAAATCGTCTGTTTCGACAGGCCGGTCAGCTTGGCAATATCGGCGCGCGAGATCTTCCCCTTGGCTAACACGGTTCGGATCACCGTATTGGTCGAGATTTTTCGTGCGATGGGAGTCTGTACGATAGACGACGTCGTTGCCATCCGGCTAATCGTTCCAATTAGTTCGAGGTGTATCCCTAATGTAAGGTCGGTCCGGTTCTCAGCCGTCGCGAAATGATGGGTTTAGTCCTCAACCCTCATCTCCATAGCCCAGTTCAGTACACGGAAGCCGACAATTTGTCTACGTCCTTGACAAAGGAGGAGCCGCCTGTAGGCTGGGATCAACGCGTGATCAACGCGCGAATGAAACAGGGTCGAGGACAAGTATGCACCGTACATATTGTCTGGGTCGGCGCGCACGCGCCAAGATCGCCCAAAGAGGAACCAGCTCAGGCTGGTTCAGCTGTTTCTTCGTTTCGCATTTTGCGGGTTCCTCCACGCGGCTGTCGGGGACCTGTCTATGATAAAACCCTCGACCGACGGGCAGCTTTCAGCCGACGCCGGCGTCTTGCTGCCCATAATGGCGCCACGCCTTCAGGCGGATGTTCATCCGGACGGATATGCCGATCTTGCCCTTTGGGGTGCCGGCAGCCTGGGGCGTGTGCGGTTTTCTCCGATCACCGGCCCCTATACCTTCGCTCCGAACCGGCTCGTCTCGAAACAGGGCGGCGTTTTTGTCGCGCAGTCGCTGCCGGTGATGCTGATCAATGGAGTGAGCCTGCAGGGCGTCTATCCAGCGCGCCGTTGCGCCTGGTGGCACGAGCCGGATGGGCGAGACGCGAGGGCGAAGGTGTCCCGCAGCGGTCATCGGCAGATTTTCGAAATGGGCTGGGGCGTCCTTATCGCGGAAGCTCGAGATTCCGATCTGCGGATTGCCGGCGGCGCCTCGAGAGACGAAGCCGAGAGAGCCCTCGATCTCAGCAGCGAAGCCATTATCACCGAAGCCGCGGAATATGTGGCGCGTTGCGACATGATGCCTGAAGCCGACCCGCTAATGCGCAGCATGGTCAGTCAGGGGATACATGCGGCCCTTTCCAGCATAAGGCGCGACGAAAATGGTGCCTTCGCCGGCCTTGCCGCCGGACAGGCCTATAGCGCTCCGGCGCGGACCTATTACCGCGACGGCTATTGGACGATGCAGCCGCTGTTGACGCTTGCTCCGGAGGCGGTGCGCGACGAGATCCGACTGCTCGCCAAGGGAATACAGCCCGACGGAGAGGCCCCGAGCGGCGTTATCCTGACGGGACCGGCGCAATCGGATGCCTGGCAGCGCTTCGTCGCCGACAGCAAAGCCAATCCCAAAACCCACAAAAGAGCAGTTCCGGAGTATCATAATCGTCCCCAGGATTGGTGGAGCGACCACTTCGACAGTCCGCTTTTCTTCATTCTTTTTCTCGATGACTATTTCGGAGTTACGAAAGACGCGGCCGAGGTGCAGCTTCATTGGCCGACAGTGAGGGCGATCATGGATCGCTATGTCAGCCTGGCCGGTTCCGACAGCGTTCTGCCGCTGAAACCGCGCAACGACCGAGATTGGGCCGACAATGTCTTCCGTGACGGCCTTGTCTCCTATGACCTCGGTCTCTTCGTCGGCGCGCTGGATGCTGTCGCGAGGCTGGGCGAAGGACACGATCCAACCCTTGCCGAACATGCACGCAAGACCGCAATTCTTGCCCGCCGGGAAATCGAAGCCAGGCTCTTCGTGCCGGCAACGGGAGGATATCTCGACTATGGGACACCCGGCACTTTTGTCGAAGATCATCTGGCTCTCGACAGTCTGACCTTATCGCGATTTAGTGCTATCTCAGAGGAGAGGGCTGTCGGCCTCCTGAGGGCGTTTGAAACCAGGCTGGAAACGCGCAACAATCAGGAACAGCCTTATGGCAGTTGGGGTGTGATGTGCGCCTATCCACCATTCAAGCGGCAAAGCGATTTGCGATCCAAGACCGCCTTTCCCTACCGCTACCATAACGGCTCGGACTGGCCTTATTGGGACGGCGCCTATGCCGAAGAACGCCTTCGCCACGGACTTCGAGGCGCCCGCTACGCGCTGACCCGCTGGTGGGAAACCTGCCTCGACAATGGCTGGATCGGCGCGGTGGAATATTTCTCGCCGCCCTATGGACGCGGCTCCCTGCTTCAGGGCTGGAGCGCCATGCCGGCAGCCGTCGCTTTGAAATATGGGCTCGACGCTGCAAATTCGGAGCCGATGTCATGAGCGGTCTGGCGCCGGCGGTTTCAGCGGGATCCCTGATCGATCCGCATTGCAAAGGCGACGGCGCCATCGCGTTCGAATTCGGAAAAGCCAAGGTGACGATAGAAGCCTTTGGCGCGTTCGTTTGTGGGGTCGACCCCGAGATGCACGGCCGTGACTCCATGATTTCGAAGCGCCTGCAGCTCGGTGTCGATCATCTTTCGTCCCCAGCCGCTTGCCTGAAGCCCGGGAAGGATGTTGATGTGCAGATGCGCCGGGTACTGGTGCTGAAGCCAGGCCGTCCCGCTGCGAGGATTTTGGATTCGTTCCAAGACGTCGGCGTCGCGCGGACGGGTCGGCGCCAGTCCGGCGATCTCTCGGCGCACGAGCGGCCACCAGCTTGCCGCCAGGTCCTGATCGAACTGGCTGGTGTCGGGGGCGCCCACGACATAGCCGACCGGACGGTCATGCTGGACGAGAACAAAGGCAAAGTCTTTGGCGAACTTGAGATATGGCACCGACCAGATGTAACCGGGCAAACGCGGGTCACTATAGAGAGCGCTGGCATCGTGACCGCCATTCGCGGTTTTCAGGCAGATTTCAAAAAAGGCTTCGATATCCGCTTCAATCGCGGGACGGATGAAGCAGCTGGTGTCCATCACTTTGCCACCTCCTGCGTGGCGCGTTGTCGTTTTGGGTCGCGAGAGGAGCTGATGCACTGACGATTACCTCAGATTCGCCGGTCAGGCAAAGCTCTGGGGGAAGAAAACGTTCGACGGCGCCTGGCGCAAGGCTCGGACGGGGAGTGGAGAATAAACCAAGTGAGGTGGAGCAGATGAAAAGAAGCGTGAAATCGATCAACATACTGCCGGCATTTCAAATGAAAACGGCCGTCGCGCTTGCTGGTGCAGCGCTTATGAATTTTGGCCTTTCGGCAGCCGCCCGGGCTGACGATCTGGCTGTTTGGGATGACCAGACCTACGAAGGTCAGAGTGCGGTCATAGAGCAGCTGAACAAAGAGTTCGAAGCTGCGCATCCCGGCGTTACGATCAAGCGTACCGCCCGCACATTCGATGACATGAAGTTGACGCTGAAGCTTGCGGTTTCGGCAGGGAACGGCCCGGTCGTCACGAAAGTCAACCAGGGCGCCGGCGATATGGGCGCAATGGTCAAGGAAGGACTGCTCCTGCCGGTTGACGACTACATCAAGAAATACAGCTGGGACAAGCGCCAGTCCGATTCCGTGCTGGCGCGAGATCGATGGGATGGGCCAAAGTTCGGGGTCGGCAAGACCTACGGCATATCAGGCCTCGCCGAGATCGTCGGCCTCTATTACAACAAGAAGATCCTTGACGACGCCGGCATAGCACTGCCGCAGACTTTCGAGGAGCTTTTGGCCGATCTCGACAAGCTGAAGGAAAAAGGCGTGGCGCCCTTCATGATGGGCAGCGCAAAGCAGCATCTGGCCCTGCACATGATCGGCGCCATCGATCAAGCCCATATCGACGCGGGCAATCGCGCCGAGCTTGACGATCTGATCTACGGCAGGGGCGGCTCCTGGAACACCAAGGGCAACATCGAATCCGCAAAACTGGTGCAGAAGTGGGCGCAGGGCGGCTATTTCTATCCCGGTTTCGAGGGCATTTCGGGTGACGACGCCGTCCAGCTTTTCATATCAGGCCAGGGCGCCTTCCTGATTTCGGGAACCTGGTATTTCGGTGATATGCAGCACAACCAGGATATCGGCTTCATGGCCATTCCTGCCCCAAAAGGCATTACCAAGCCGCTGAGCGTCGGAGGCGTGGATCTTGCCTGGGCAATAACAAGCCTTGCCAAAGACCAGAAAACGAAGGATCTGGCCGGTGAATATATCGACTACATGGTTTCGGAAAAAGCTGCCGAAGCCTGGGCCAATGCCAGCTATCTTCCGGCAACGTCGCTTGCGGCGGATGCGAAGCCAAAGCTCACGCCGCTGCTGAGCTCCGGCATCGAGATGTGGAAGACGCTCAACGCCAACGACGCTCTCGGCCACTATCCCGATTGGTCTAGCCCGACGATGCTGAAGACAATCGACGATAACACGCCGCTTCTCCTGTCCGGCAAGATCACGCCTGAAGCCTTTGTCGACGCTATGGACAAGGATTATCAGGCCTACCTGAAGGGCCAGAAATAAATGGCGCGGACGCAGGCCGCGACCGTCCGCGGCCTGCGTCTGGTCGACATCACCTTAAAAAACAGCGCTGCGATCTCAGGCTTGCTGCACGACGACGATTGCTTTGGCTTCATGGAGTACCGGAATGAAGCGCTCCCCACTTGATGGCTCCGAACATACCAACTGGATCTATCTATTCCCCGGATTGCTGCTTTACGCGGCCTTTGTCTTCGGGCCGATTGTCGCGGCTTTGGGGTTGAGCCTGACCAGTTGGGACGGCTTGACCGTGCCCAGGTGGGTTGGCCTCGGCAATTACGTCGATCTCTTTTCCGATGATCGTTTTTACATCGCCTTGCGCAACAATGCCGAGCTGATGATTTTTTACTGCGTCCTGCCGCTCGGGCTCGGCATAGGTCTTGCCGCCTGCGTCTGGAATCTGAAGCAACGCGAACAACTCGCTCTGCGGACGTTCCTGTTCCTGCCATATATCATGCCGACTGCCGTGTTGGGCATCATCTGGGCATGGCTCTACAATCCTGCATTCGGTCCGTTCAACCAGTTTCTGAGAGCAGTGGGCTTGGGCATGTTCGCACTCCCCTGGCTGGGAGATTTCAACTTCGTGCTTCCCGCGGTCGGGATCGTTGCCACCTGGTATTTCTTCGGTTTTTGCATGGTCATCTTCCTCACGGGAATTCAGCGCATCGACCCGTCGCTCTTTGATGCTGCGAAGGTCGATGGCGCTTCGGCGCGAAAGACGTTTTTCTGGATAACGCTGCCGCTTCTCATGCCGGAAATCAGGGTGGTTTTGCTGCTGACGGTCATCGCGTCGATCAAGAGCTTCGACCTGATTTTCACAATGACCCGCGGCGGGCCCGCCAACGCCACGCTCGTACCGAATATCTACATGTACCAGCTCGGTTTCGAGCTCAACCGGTTCGGCGCGGCGGCGGCCATCGCCATTGTCGGCGCGGCCCTGACATTCATCATCAACTATGCAATTCACCGGTTTGTCGGCTCGCAGAACAAAGGGGTGGCGTGATGAGCCGTTCGTCCAATATCCCCACTACCACACTCCCTCTTCGCATTCTCCTCTGGCTTCTCGCATTCGTCACGATCACGCCATTCCTGCTTCTGCTTCTGACGTCAATAAAGAGCAAGGCCGACGTCCTGAAGGGTGCGTTCGCCTTGCCGGCATATCCGCACTTCGAAAATTACCTCGATGCCTGGAATGCCGGGCATTTCAACATCTACTTCTGGAATTCGATCATTGTCGTCATACCCGTTGTCGCCGCGAGCGTCTTTCTGGGCCTGCTGACGGGTTTCGCCTTCGCTTTTCTGTCTTTCCCGCTCAGGCGTATGCTGTTCGCCATCCTGACACTCGGCATGATGGTGCCGGCAGAGGCTTTCATCATCCCGCTTTATTATGAAATGCGGTATCTCGGGTGGATCAATACCTATGCCGCCGTGATCGTGCCGCAGATCGCGATGTCGATCCCATTCTCGACGATCTTCCTCGCCAGCGCGATGCAGCAATTGCCCGAAGAGATTCTCGAAGCGGCAGTCCTCGACGGCGCCGGGCGCTTCTATATCCTTCGCAAGATCGTCGTACCCCTGATGGTGCCGGCAATGTCGACACTGGCGTTGTTCCTGTTCATCTGGACCTGGAACGAGTTTCTGATTCCCTTTATTCTGGTGAACGACGATGCCTATCGGACGCTGCCCCTCGGCATGCTGTTTTTCCAGGGGCGCTACACCGTCAACACGCCGGTTCTGACCGCCGGGGCGGTGATCGTCATTGCCCCGCTCATCCTGACCTATCTCATTTTCCAGCGGCGGTTCATCGCCGGCTTGACGGCCGGGACGACGAAATAGGCAGCCCAAGCCATTGGCGGCAAGGCTTCAAGCCGCTCCGGCGAGATTTCGGCCGCGCCTGTGACGCGCTTCCAGCGCCGCGCAGCCCCAGACCGTACCGAAGAGCAGATAGACATGCCGCCAGTGGTCGATGTCGATGACGTTGCCGATCGCCGCATGGCCGAGAACGGAGATCCAGGCAATCATCAGGAAGGGTTGCCACGGCCGGTCGTGAAGCAGGTTCCGGAAACCCAGGACGAGCGTCCAGAGGAGCATTCCGACATAGCTGACGAAGCCGAGCCAGCCATAGGAGGTGAGCGACTTCAGCCAGATATTATGCTCGTCCTCGGGAAACATGGTGCCGAACACGAGCGGACCGATGCCGAGCGGGCGCTCCATCATCATGGTGAAACCGATCCTGTGGCGCTCGAAGCGGCCGAGATGTTCGCCGTCATACTGCTGCACGAGCTGGGCGCGTGTCGAAAACAACGCTGCGACCTTCGGAATCTGCAGCGCCACGAGCAGCGATGCGACCAGCATGATGATCGCCGCCAGTGACAGGATCAGCACGCGCAAGCGGAAGGCGCCGCTGCGCTCCTTCAGCAGCATGATGAAAATCAGCAGCACCACGCCGAGCGCAAAGAGGCCCCAGGCAGCCCGGGAAAAGGAGAGGAAGATGCCGAGGGCAATCACGAGAAGGGCGGCTGCCTTCAATGGCGATTTCTTCAGGTCGCCGACCAGAATGCCGTGGATGAGATGGAGCGACGGCGGCACCAGGAAGGGGCCGAAGACGTTTGGATCCTGGAACGCGCCTTTGGCGCGGTCATAGAGAGTGAACACTTCCGAGCCGGGAAAGGCGTGGAAATAGCCGAGCACGCCAAGCGCCGACGTGACGACGGCAGCCAGGGTCCAGGCGTTGAAGATCAGCGGCAGCCGCTTATGGCTGTCCTCGATGATCGCCCCGTAGAATACCGCGGTCAGCGCCAGGAAGGTCGAGACGGCGATATACATCGGCGCCGTCGCAAGGTCCTTCATCTGCGTCAGCGACAGCATGCCGCCGATATTGAAAGTGAGCAGCAGCGCAAGTAACGGCGCGACGCTGCGCGAAATCCTGAGCCCCAGGATGAACCAGAGGCCGATCAGTCCCGCCATCCAGAGTTCATAGGGCGCCGGCTCATCGATGACGAAGCCGGAGAGGAAAACACCGAAAGCGACGAAGGCGGAACCGATCAGCCGCAGCGTTGCCCGCTGCGGCTGGGCGACGCGCGAATATGTCGCCTCGATCGTGCTCAATAGGCGTTTTCCGTGTTGAACAGCCGGACCGGCGTCAGGAACAGGATTTTGAGATCGAACCAGAGCGACCAGTTCTCGATATAATAGAGGTCGTAGGCCGTGCGGAACTTGATCTTCTCGTCATTGTCCACTTCGCCGCGCCAGCCGTTGATCTGCGCCCAGCCGGTCACACCAGGCTTGACGCGGTGGCGGGCGAAATAACCTTCGACGACATCCGCAAAGGCGCGGTCGCGCGCTTGAGCGAGAACCGCATGCGGACGCGGACCGACCAGCGAGAGGTTTCCCCGCAGCACGTTGAAAAGCTGCGGCAGCTCGTCGATCGAGGTCTTGCGGATGAACCTTCCGACACGGGTGACGCGTGGATCGCCCTTGGTCACCGCGGCCTTGCCTGAGGGGTCGGCCATGTTGGTGTACATCGAGCGGAACTTGAAGACGTTGATGACCTCGTTGTTGAAGCCGTGACGCTTCTGCATGAAGAAGACAGGACCTTCCGAGGTCGCTTTGATGGCGATTGCGGTTGCGGCCATCAGCGGCCAGAGCAGCGCAAGCGCGACCAGAGTGAAAAAGATGTCGAAGCCGCGTTTGGCGACGGAATCCCAGTCGCGGATCGGCATCTTGAAAATGTCGAGCATCGGCACAGCGCCGACATGCGAATAGGCGCGTGGCCGGAAGCGCAGCCGGTTGGCGTGCGCCGCAAGCCGGATATCGACCGGCAGGACCCAGAGCTTCTTCAGGAGATCGAAGATGCGCGCCTCAGCCGAAAGCGGCAGGGCGATGATCAGCATGTCGATGCGCGTCAGCCGCACGAATTCGACGAGTTCCGCCACGGTGCCGAGCTTCGGGTAACCGGCGACCATGATCGGTGAGCGCTTCTCGCCGCGGTCGTCGAAGATGCCGCAGATGCGGATGTCGTTATCGGCCTGCTGTTCGAGGGTGCGGATCAGCTCCTTGGCCGGTTCGCCGCCGCCGACGATGACGGCGCGCCGCTCCATGATGCCGTTGCGCGCCCAGTTGCGGATGCCGTAGGCCACGAGGAAACGCTCGGTCGCAAGAAAAAGCGCGCCGGCGGCAAACCAGGGAACATAGGCATCGACCATCGCCCATGTGGTGCCACGAATGAGCGCGAACAGGCCGATGGTCAGCACAAGCGCGATCGTCCAGGAGGCGAGAATGCGGGGCATCAGCCGTAGCTTCGTCCGGAGTGCGGGGATGGTGTAGGTGTCGGCAAGCTGCAGGGCGATGACGGTCGCGGTTGAAGCGATCGCTGCCATGCCGGCCCGCACCAGCAGAGCATCGCTGCCGTCGCCCGGCCAGAAGTAGTGGACGATCAGGGCAATCGAAAACAGTGCCAAGAATTCCAGGAGCCGCAATTGGCCGATAATAATGGCAGGCGAACGAGTGCCGTCGCGGAACTGTCCGGCGATCTGCCGGGCATAGGCATTGATTTCAGTCGGCTCGGAGGCCTGCTCCCGACTTGCATTGCGTCGCGCCTCGATGTCGGAGACCTGCTTGCGCAGCGCTTCTACGTCAAACGGATCGCTTTTTTCCAGCTTGTTCATGGGGTTTTGTCGCTCGTTGTCAGCAAGCGAAATACCAGAAAGCCCCTAAGAAATATTTACGGGGTAACGAACACTGCTGGTTCGGCGGCAGGGCCGACGAGCTCATGGTATAATTGCAGAACATCCCGCGCCATCACGGTCGAGGAAAACACGGCCTTTACTGCCTCATGCGACGGCATTGTTCTGGCGTGCCAGCCGGGCGTGCTGAGCGCTTCCGCCATCACGCGGGCGAGATCGTCTGAATTGCCGGGCTCTACAAGAGCCGGACTGTCCTTGCCGAGCACCTCGGGAATGCCGCCGACGCGGCTGGCGATGATCGTCTTGCCGGCCCCCAGCCCTTCGAGCACGATGTAGGGCATGGCTTCGGCGCGAGAGGGGACGACGAGATTTTGCGCCATGGCAAAGGCCTCGTGGATACGCATTGCCGGCAACATGCCGATCCGTTTGCCGAGGCCGCGTTCGATCATCATCTCGCGGTAGCGGTCGCGGTCAGGTCCGTCGCCGATCATCAGCGCCGAAAGCGGCCGGCCGAGCAATCGCTCGGTCTTGGCGAAGGCATCGACAAACAGATCGGGACCCTTGAGGTCCCGAAGCATCCCGACATAGATGAAATGCACCGCATCCGACCGGGTGTGGATCGGCTCGAATTCACGCTCCCCGATGCCGTTATAGATCAGTTTCGTCTTCGTCCGCGGCTTGCCCACCTTGCGGGCATAGGTGTCGCGCTCGTATTCGCAGATGAAGACCAGCGCATCGGTGAAATATTCCTGCAGGCGCTCCATCCTGAGGACGAACTGTCCTGTGAATGAGGAGCGCGAATAATGCAGGCTTCCGCCATGCGCGGTATAGAGGCGGGCTACGCGATACCTGTTCACCCGCAGGGCTGAGCCGGCAAGTCGCGCGAGCACGCCGCCCTTGGCGCCGTGCCCGTGCAGCACATCCGGCCGCAAACTTTTAATCTTCTTGTACGTATCCCACATCGTCGCGATATCGGACGGGCTGACCGAGCGGCGGATCGGCACGCGCGTCAGGCCGAGAGACAGATATGGGCGGATATCATCGAACAAACTGTCCTCGTGCTCGCCGCCTGTCGAGCTGTCGCAGAGAATGCCGACGTGATGACCGGCCTTGCTGTGTTCTTCGACCAAGTCGCGGACATGGCGGAAAATCCCGCCGACCGGCGATCTGAAGCAGTGCAGAATGCGGAGCGGTCTCTCTCTTGCCATTGCTCAAAAGAGCCGTTCGCGAACGTAGATCGTGTCGCCGGCGATGATCGGGCCGGATATGTTGATGCGGCCGGTCAGCACCTGTCCGTTTATCTTGCGGGTGACATCGACCATGCTCTGGTTGGCGCGACTGGAGAAGCCGCCGGCAACCGCAATGGCGTTCTGCACGGTCATGCCCGGAACATAGGCATATTGGCCGGGCTGGCCGACTTCGCCCATGATGAAGATCGAGCGGTAGCGGTCGACGTCGATGGTGACATCGGGATCGCGAAGATAGCCCTGCTGCAGTTTCTGGGCGATCTGCCCTGAAAGTTGCTGCAGGGTTCGGCCGCGGGCAGGGACCTGACCGATGAGGGGGAAGGCGATATAACCGGCCTGATCGACGGTGTAGGTATTGGTCAGGCTCTGCTGGTCGAAGACGGTGATGCGCAGCCGGTCGCCGCTATCAAGCGTATAGGGCTGGATGGTCGCCTCGTTGAAGGCTTTCGGAGCCGGCTTATACGTCGTGCATCCGCCCAATGCAGCCGTCATGGCTGCAAGGCTCAGGGCCAAAACGATTTTGGGCGGGGCGACAGACATCCGCTGGTGCTCACAGAAAATGAACTTGGTGAGATCGTTATCGATCCGTTAGGGTTAATGCCCGGTAAAAGACGGCCGACAATTTCCGGCGTTCTTTGCTGATCCCGATCATTTCTTCGCAAGGTTGCCATTAACCGTTGAGTTACCACGGTCGTTTACGCTTGCGGGACCTTTGTTGTGGAGTAAGAGCATGTCCGGCGTAGCGCGTGATCAGGATGTGGACATCGACCTCAGCCAGCTGGTTCGCGCCGTCTGGGCACGCCGGCTCAGGATTTTGACGATCACGCTCGCGGCGGCCGGCGTCGCCTTTGCCGGCGCCAAGATCATCTCGCCGCAATATCGCAGCGAAACACGCATCCTCATCGAACCACGCGCGCCAGCCTTCGCCAGCACCCAGCAGGCGAACGAAGCCGGCGCCGGGCCGCTGATGGACGAGCTGAATATCGCCAGCCAAGTGCAACTCCTGCAATCGGCCGATCTCCTCAAGAAGGTGATCAACGACCTGAAGCTCTACAATCTGCCGGAATTCGACGATGCCGCCAACGGCTCGGCGATGACTAGCATCCTGGTGAAGCTGCATCTGAAGAAGAACCCGATGGAGAACCCGCCGGAAGAACGGGTGATCGACGCTTTCGTCGAGCGGCTGCAGGTCTATCAGGTGCCGGGTTCGCGCGTCATCGGCATCAATTTCACGTCGAAGGATCCGAAGCTCGCAGCCGCCATCCCGAACGCTATGGCGAATGTCTACCTTTCCACTCAGAGCGGCGCCAAGCTCGCATCCAATTCGGAAGCGACGCGCTGGCTTGAGCCGGAGATCGAGAACCTGCGGCAGAAGGTCAGCGAGGCCGAGAAGAGGGTTGCCGAATATCGCACCAACCACGGTCTGCTGCAAACGAACGGCACGACCACATTCCCCGCCCAGCAGCTTAATGACATCTCCGCAGAACTCACCCGCGTGCGGGGCGACAGGGCCAATGCCGAGGCGAGGGCGCAGGCGGTGCGCAATGCGCTGTCATCGGGCGAAGCCTCCGATACGCTGCCTGACATCATGTCTTCCCAGGCGATCCAGCGGCTGAAGGCGACGGAATCGGGCCTGCAGTCGCAAATATCAGATCTGCAGACCAGCCTTCTCAACAGTCATCCGAGGCTGAAGAGCCTGCGCGCCCAGCTCTCCGATATTCGCGGCCAAATCCGCCAGGAGACGCAGAAGATCCTGGCAAGCATCGAAAACGAGGCGAAGGTTGCCGATCTCCGCGCGAGCGAACTCGAGCGCCAGAAGGACGCGGTTCAGGCCAACAGCGCCCGTGCCGGCGAAGACGAGGTTGGCCTCAATGCGCTGGAGCGCGAGGCAAACGCCCAGCGCCAGCTGCTCGAAACCTATCTGGTACGCTATCGCGAGGCCGCCTCGCGCGCCGACAGCAATTCCAGCCCGGCGGACGCCCGTATCGTTTCCCGAGCCATCGAGCCAGTCGATCCCTATTTCCCGAAGGTGGTGCCGATCGTTGTCGTCGCCGCCGTCGCGACGCTGATCCTGAGCGCCATCGTCACCATGCTCGCCGAACTCTTCAGCGGCCGGGCGCTTCGTGCCGTCGATGCGTCCCGTGACACGGTCGAGGCTGAAACGGTCGCCGAAGACAAGAATGTGCCGCAGGCCGCCTCGGTCGTCGCTGCCGTCAGAAGGCCCGTCCAGGCGAGCATGCTCGCCGTTATCACGGAGGATGACGGAAAGGACGTGATCGAAGAAACGGCGGCTGCCGAAGAGACGCCGGAGGACGACAATGAATTTTCCATTGCCTCCGTTGCGGACTACCTCACGGGCAGCCGCGCGCCGCTGGCAATCGCCATATCTCCAACTGGCGACAATGGCTCGGCGGCGACGGTTGCGTTGGCGCGTATGCTCGCCGATGCCGGCCGCCGCGTCATTCTGATTGATATGACCGGCTCCGGCTATCCCACAGAACTGATGGCCGAGAACCAGGTGGCGGCTGGCATCACCGATCTGCTGTGCGGCGAGGCCGCCTTCGGCGACACGATCCATAGCGATCGTCTTTCCGATGCTCATCTGATCCCGCAGGGTCAGAGCGACGTGCGCCGCGCCATGCGCGGTGTCGACCGGCTGTCGCTGCTGCTCGATGCGCTCGCCGCCGCTTATGACCTCGTGGTGGTCGAATGCGGTGCGGCCGATGTTGCCGGCGTCTCGCGACTGACGCGCAGCCGGGATGTCGAGATCGTCCTTTCCCTTCCGGAGATGGAGGAGACCATCTTTGTGACCTTGATGACGGAATTCCAGGCTGCGGGCTATGAGCGCGTCGTGCTGATGTCGGGCGGCGAAGGGGCCGAGCAGACGCTCGGCCAGGCCGCTTGAAGCATGTCGCGCAAAAGTGTGCAGCGGTTTTGCGAAGAACGACATGCGCAAGACAAAGAACGCTCAGCCGATCCGTGCGCGGATGTTCTGGGCGAATTTATAGAGCTTCGGGCGCGCCTTGATATGCGCCTTGCCCCGGGTAACGATCCGGTGTGCCGCGCCGGCGGCAAGGCCAAATGGCGAAACCGGCAGCACCACGTCGTAATGAGCGGTCTCGACCGGCGCCCAGGATCGTTTGTAGGTCTGATCGCCAAGGCCAAAATCGAATAGCGCGACGCCGCTGCCGTGCAGTCCCGAAATGATTTGCCAATAGAGGAATTCGCCGGGGCTCGTATCGGGCACAAGATCTTCATCGATCGCCCCGAACTGGCAGATGACGTGATCGCCCTTGCGCGAAATGCCCGAGATGGCAGCGATCCGGTCCTTGTTCTCGCCCTTCAGCCGCAGCGCATGCATCTGCAGACCGAAATACTGTCTTGCATCATCCCGCTTGTCGATGAGGCCGTGCAGGAAGGTCTGCGTTTCCCGATCGGCGAAGACGTCGGGCAGGCCAAGGCTCGCGAAGCGGATACTCTTCAGGTGGAAGAAGATATCGAGCAGGCGGTGCTGTTCTTCCGATGTTTCCGGGATGACATATTCGACGCCGCCTGCCACCTCCAGGCGCCTTGATTGAACGCGGAATTTCTTACGCCGGCTCTTGGTGTTGATCTGCTTCAGCGTCTCCTCGAAATTGGAGAGGAACGGCAATTGATAGGCGTGGTTCTGGTTCTGCACCGTCGGCAGTCCGGTGAGCGGGGTCGGCCGCCCTCGCCATTCCAGCGGAAGGTTTTGCAGCAGCAGCAGATCGGCATGGCCCTTCAAGGCCTGCCGAAGCTGCCCCGCGAACTTCTCCGCGTCGATGCTGCCGCCGCTTTCGGCAAAATTGCCGGAAAACAGGCCTGTGTTGATATTGCTGTGATCGGCAGCGATGAACTTGGCGACGGCCAATCCGCGGGATCTGACGATCTCGATCGGCAGAATGAAGGCTGTCTCCCCGGCATAGGCGCCTTTGAGGATCGCCAGCGGCCGCCGAAAGGCGTTGACCCAGGCGGCGCACCAATCATAGCTCTGATGAAGCGAGTGGAGGTCGTCAGTCTCCAGAGCCCGCCAATCATCCTCCAGCGGCTGCATCGCGTCGAATACCGAGATGTCAATTTTTGCCATGGCAAGTTTCATGCTCACCTGGCGTAGGCGTGAAATCGCCACATCGGCCAGCGCGTCATCGCCTGACGGCTGTTCATCAACATCGAGCTTTTGCGTCTGCACGGGAACTCTCCGGTCAAAATGCTGAACGGGAAGGTAGGTGTGCGGGACGTATATTTGGTTTAAGCGCCGCTTCTCAGCGAGGTTTTCCGCCGATCACGGTTATTCGGCCGTTAATGGCCTATTGCTGCCGCGGTCCGGCCATCCACTTGATGATCACCATTGCCGGCAATACCCAAAGCAGGCCGGTCAGCAGGAAGTAGAGCAGGTGCCCCCACCAGGGGGCGTTGCCGAGCGTCGCCACCGCGATCGTGTTCGCCACCAGCGCATAGACGAGCACAAGCACGATGATAAGGATCGTGCCGATGAATTTGCGGAGACGGACGGGCATTGTTTATCTCTTGTCTGAGGTAGCGCGAAGCGGCGCGACGGCATGCCGCAAAGCTTCGGGGCTTGTTTTGCATGAGCCGGTGGGGCAAATCAACTGCCGGATAGAAGGAGACATCATGGCCGTCGCGAACCCCACCATGGAACAGGCGATCCTGAGCGAAGTACGCAAGCAGAACCGCAACCGCCGCGCCTTGCGGCTATGGCTCGGCGTCGTGCTTTTGGCGCTCTTCTGTCTTGTGCTCGTCGGAGGGGCAACGCGGCTGACCAATTCCGGCCTGTCGATCACCGAGTGGAAGCCGATCCATGGCGTCATCCCGCCGCTGTCGGCCGCGGAATGGGAAGAGGAGTTCCGCCTCTACCAGCGCATTCCCGAATTTCAGCAATTGAACAGTTCCATGACCGTCGACGAGTTCAAGGGTATCTTCTGGTGGGAATGGGCGCACCGGCTAATCGCCCGCGGCATCGGCGTGATCTTCGCGCTGCCGCTCCTTTTTTTCTGGCTGACGGGGCGGATCGAGAAACGCCTGCGCTGGCCGCTCGTCGGCATCCTGGCGCTCGGCGGCCTGCAGGGTTTCATCGGCTGGTGGATGGTATCGTCAGGGCTGTCGGCCCGCACGGACGTCAGTCAGTACCGGCTGGCAACGCATCTCGTCATGGCCTGCCTGATCTTTGCCGGCTGCATGTGGATCATGCGCGGGCTGTCGCCGCACTCCAACGATCCGGCGCCGGCACGCAGCTCGCGCGGCTTCGCTGCCGCCATCGCTGTTTTCGCGCTGTTCCAGATCTATCTCGGTGCCCTGGTGGCGGGACTCGATGCCGGTTTTTCCTATAATACCTGGCCACTGATGGATGGCGCCGTCATCCCCTCAGATCTGCTCATTCAGCAACCCTTCTGGATCAATGCCTTCGAGAACCCGAAGACAGTGCAGTTCATCCACCGCATCGGCGCATATACGCTCTTCGTGCTGACCTTGATCAACATGGTGATCGCCCTTCGCGCCGCACCCTGGACCACCCATGCCCGCCGCGCCGTCCTGCTTTTCGCGCTGGTGACCGTTCAGGCGGCGATCGGCATTGCCACGCTGCTGATGCAGGTGCCGCTTCACTGGGGGCTGCTGCATCAGGCCGGCGCGCTTGTTGTATTCGGTTTCGCCGTCGCCAACTGGCGTGGCTTTCACGGTGAATACCCGCACGAGACGATGATCACCGAACGCGATTGAAAGCGGGAGGCCTTCATTCGTTCTAACGCAGCACGCCGTCGAGCAGCGGCATACCGATGATGGCAGCCGCCGCGATCAGCACATAGCAGGCGATCCGGAAGGTCCGTTCCTCGGCAAGCCCGAACAATTTCGAGCCGCCATAGAGACCCAGCGCATAACTCGGCAGGACGACGACGGTGAGCGCGAAGACGGCGGGCACGAACAGTCCGCCGATATAATAGCTGATGGCGCTGAACACCGACGAGATCGAGAAATACAGCACGACATTCGCTCTGACACGCGCGAAGTCGGTCTTGCCGCCGAGCCAATAGGCGACGACAGGCGGCCCGCCGAGCTGCGCGGCGCCGCTGAAAAGTCCGGCGATCAGGCCGACGCCGCTGCTGAGCGGCGCTGACGGCGCGCCGTGGTAGCGCCATCCCGATACGAGAAGCGCGAGCAGAGAGATGGCGATGATCGTGATGCTCCAGCGCAGCAGCGTCGGGTCGAGCAGCGCCAGTAGCGCCGTGCCGGCCGGGACGCCGAGTGCCGCACCGGCCGCCATGACGAAGACTTCGGACCGGTTGGCGTCGCGCCAGGCGGGTGGGATCATCCCCAGCGTGGCGATGCCGTCGATGACGAGCAGGATCGGCGAGACCAGCTTCGGCCCGACGATGGCGCCGCCGAGCGGGACGAAGATCAACGCTGCGCCGAAACCGGAAAAGCCGCGGGCTAGCCCGGCGATAAAGGCAAAAGCCATCAGCGCATAGATGCCGTGATCGGGCAGGGCGGCGGCAAACCAGGCCTGCCCGTCGGAGACAAGCGCATCCAGCGTCATGGCGTCAGGAGGCGAGCATCAGGTCCATGTTCTGCACGGCCGCACCCGAGGCGCCCTTGCCGAGATTGTCGAGCAGCGCCACCAGATTGACCTGGGAACCGCCCGGCGTGCCGAAGACGAAGAGCTTCATCGTGTCCTTGCCTTCGAGTTCGACGGCATTGACGCGGGCAAGCACCTTGCTGTCGGAAAGCGGCACGACGGTGACGATATCCTGTCCGGCATAATGCGCGACGAGGGCGGCATGAATGCTTTCCATCGTCGTGCCCTCGGCGAGATTGTCGAGATGCAGCGGCACCTGCACGATCATGCCCTGCGCGAACTTGCCGACCGATGGCGAGAAAATCGGTGCGCGGTCGAGCAGGCCGTGCACGGTCATTTCGGGCACATGTTTGTGAGTGAGCGGCAGGCCATAAAGGAAATGCGGCGCGGTGATCGCATCCGGATGATCCGGGTTTTCCATCTGCGCGATCATCTGCTTGCCGCCGCCGGTATAACCGGAGACTGCGTTGACCGTCACCGGATAGCCATCCGGCAGAATTCCGGCGGCGCGAAGCGGCCGGATAAGGCCGATCGCGCCCGTGGGATAGCAGCCGGGGTTCGAGACGAAGCGGGCGGAAGCGATTTTCTCGGCCTGCTCTTTGTCCATTTCGGCAAAGCCGTAGGCCCAGCCGGGATTGACGCGGAAGGCCGTCGAGGTGTCGATAACGCGGACGTTGTTGTTGGCCGAAACCATCTGAACTGCTTCCTTCGACGCGTCGTCGGGCAGGCACAGGATGGCGATATCGGCGCCGTTCAGCATATCTTCGCGCATGGCGGCATTGCGCCGCTCGGCTTCAGGAATGGACAGAAGCTCGACATCGCGGCGGCCGGCCATGCGCGTGCGGATCTGCAGACCCGTTGTGCCGTGTTCGCCATCGATGAAGATTTTCGGTGCCATGTTGACCTGCGCTTTCAATGGGTTCTGAGGATTTCCGGATTCAATTTGAACAATGATAAATCAGCCTTGTGACACCGCAATGGCGCGTCGCTCGGCATGAAGGCCAAGCATATACATTGCCACCGTTGCCCCCGCAATGGCGGTGATATCGGCATGATCGTAGGGCGGCGACACTTCGACCACGTCGGCGCCGCGGACATCGAGTTGGTGCAGACGCTGCAGCACCGAGAGGATTTTGGCGCTCGATGGTCCGCCGGCAACCGGCGTGCCGGTACCTGGCGCAAAGGCCGGATCCAGGCAATCGATATCGAAGGTGAGATAGGCAGGGGCGCCGCGCGTATGAGAGATGATTGCCGAGGCGATGTCGCCGGCATTCATGTCTTCGACCTGATGACCATAGAGAATATTGATGCCGCAATCCTCCGGCGCATGGGTGCGGATGCCGATCTGGATCGAGCGGTCAGGATCGATGATGCCCTCGCGCACGGCTCGCGCCACGAAGGAGCCATGGTCGATACGCCGCTCTTCGTCGAACCAGGTATCCTGGTGAGCGTCGAACTGCACGAGTGCGAGAGGCCCGTGTTTTGCCGCATGGGCTTTCAGCAGCGGCCATGTGACGTAGTGATCGCCGCCGAGCGTCAGCAGAAAGGCGCCGCTGTCGAGGATCGTGTTCGCCTGGCGTTCGATGGCACCAGGTGTGTCCTGATGATTGCCGTAGTCGAGCAGACAATCGCCATAGTCGATCACCGCCATGTCGGCAAACAGGTCCCGGTTGAAGGGATATTGCGCATCATTGTCGAAAATCGCCGAGGCGCGCCGGATCGCCTGCGGGCCGAAGCGCGTGCCCGGCCTGTTCGATGTGGCGGCGTCGAAGGGAATGCCCCAAACGGCGACATCGACGCCGGTAAGTTCTTTGGTGAAGCGGCGGCGCATGAAGGACAGCGCACCGGCAAAGGTGGGATCGCTGGCGGCCGAAGTGAGGCTGGTCGCCATGAAGGCATGATCAATGGTCTTGTTCGCCAAGGGGGGCTCCTTCTCTGTGGGCGCTAACGTAGTCGCGTTCGATGTCGACCTTATTTCGATGTCGACCTTATATTGCCAGGCCACCGATCACGACCAAACCGCCTGATGGCGTCCGCCCGATCTTGCCCCGAAAGGAACTGATGTTTCCTTTCGGGGCAGGTAAGGGGTAGGCGAGGTGCGCCGAGATTTCAAGCGATGCCTCGCTTGACGGCCGCTCTGCGTTTTAAGCTGCCGCCATTCCGTGGCAAATTCTCAGACCGCCTTGCGCGCCAGCTGGCGCAATCCCGCCAGCGTTATCAGCGCTGCCGCGCCGGTATAGGCTGCGAGCGGCCAGGTCGTGTCGCCGTCGAGCAGAATCACGAACAATGTGCCTGCAACAGCGACCAGCAGGCTTTCGACGCAGAAGTAGAGCGCCACGGCTGTTCCCGCGGTATTGCCGAAAGCAGCAAGCGCACCATTGGCCGTGACGGCTGTCGCAAAGACAATGCCGATCGCGATGATCCACATCGGCAGGATGAGGCCGATAAGCGGTGCCCGCGGAAACATCTCTCCTGTGCCAAGCATGACTGCGCCGACAAGCAGCATCGCCATGCCTCTTGCGAGACTGCCTGCGATGCCCAGCGTGTGACGAAGCGGCTGGCAAAGCGCGCTGTCACGATCATCACCAACGCCACCGAGGCAAAGATGAAGCTGAAGGTGATGCCGGAAAAGCCGGCCCGATCGATCAGGATGCGGGGTGCGGTCGAGAAGAAGACGAAGAAGGCTCCCATCGCCGCGCTGAAGCCGGTCGTGTAGATCCAGAAGGAAAAGCTCGCGAGGATCGGGCGTATGGCAATGCTTGTCGCCGTCGTAGCGGGGCAGGTTTCATGCCACCGCATGCCGGCATTGAGAATTGCGACGGTCGACAGCAGGCCGATGACGAGAAAGATGGCTCGCCACCCATAATGGTCGGCAATCACCGCGCCGACGATTGGCCCGAACGCAGGCACAAGCGATAGCAGGGACCCGAGCAGGCTATAGATCACGCTGCTTTCCGGCCGTTCGGCGTAGACGTCGCGCACTGTTGCGAAGGTGGCGACAAGAGCCGCCGAGGCGCCGATCGCCTGCAACAATCGCAAGGCCACGAAGAGGAGGGCGGATGAGGCCCCGGCAAGCAGAAAGGACGCAAAGGCAAAGAGTGCCGCCCCGCCGAGCAGCACGGGCCGTCGCCCGACGATATCGGAGATCGGACCAAAGACAATCTGGCCGACACCGAGCACAAGCATGTAGAGGCTGAGGGTCAACTGGATGACTTCAGGCGAGGTGCCGAGCGCCTGGGGCATCGTCGGTACGACCGGTAGATAGATGTCCATGGCAAGCGACGCCAGGATGTCGAAAGGAGCCATCAGCAACAAGCTTGCCGGCACGGAGTAATTCCACGACGGAATTTTCGGGTAAGACATGAGTAAGATCCGCTCAAATGATTTTCATTCGGCGGCGATCTGTCATTCATCAGTATCGGATTTGCTGGGACAGATGCCGCAACAACAGCGCAAAGTTGTTGCGGCTTAGTCGTCTGCGGACTTGGTTGTTCCCATGATGCGACCTTGATTGCGGCTCCGCTCGTTCGCGAAGCGGTTTGTCGGATTTCTACCAGCAGAACCGGAGTGCGGCAATGGCGACCGGCGAGGCGATGCCGGGATTCATCGAACGCCAAAACAAAAAGGCCGGGTTTCCCCGGCCTTCGTAAATTCCCGTCTGTCCGAAGCGATTAACGCTTGGAGAACTGGAACGAGCGGCGGGCCTTCGCCTTGCCGTACTTCTTGCGTTCGACGACGCGGCTGTCGCGGGTCAGGAAGCCGCCCTTCTTCAGCACCGAGCGCAGGCCCGGCTCGAAGTAGGTCAGCGCCTTGGACAGGCCGTGGCGAACGGCGCCGGCCTGGCCGGAGAGGCCGCCGCCGGCAACGGTTGCTACGATGTCGAACTGGCCGTCACGGGCAGCCGCGACGATCGGCTGGCGCAGGATCATCTGCAGTACCGGACGGGCGAAATATTCCGCGAATTCCTTGCCGTTGACGATGATCTTGCCGGAGCCCGGCTTGACCCAGACTCGGGCGACGGCGTTCTTGCGCTTGCCGGTCGCGTAGGAGCGGCCGAGCGAATCGACCTTGCGGACGTGGGCCGGAGCAGCAGCTTCGGAAGCCGTGCCGAGATCCTTCAGGGAGGAGAGGTCAGCCATGATCAGGCGCTCCTTACGTTCTTTTTGTTGAGCGCGGCAACGTCGAGGGTGACCGGCTGCTGGGCTTCATGGGGATGGTTGGAGCCGGCGTAGACGCGCAGGTTCTTCATCTGGCGACGGCCGAGCGGGCCGCGCGGAACCATGCGTTCGACGGCCTTTTCGAGGACGCGCTCCGGGAAGCGGCCTTCGATGATCTGGCGTGCGGTGCGTTCCTTGATGCCGCCGGCATAACCGGTGTGCCAGTAATAGACCTTGTCGGAGTACTTCTTGCCGGTGAAAACGACCTTGTCGGCATTGATGACGATGACGTTGTCGCCGTCGTCAACGTGGGGCGTGAAGGTTGCCTTGTGCTTGCCGCGCAGGCGCATAGCGATGATGGAAGCGAGACGGCCAACGACCAGCCCTTCGGCGTCGATGATCACCCACTTCTTCTCCACCTCTGCCGGCTTCTGTGAGAAGGTTGCCATAGTGAATACTCTCTTTTAGGACCCTTGGCCCGAGGGCTTTAAGGGCGTTTCTTGTTGCTTGGATTGGCAGGCGCAAGACATGCCAAAAAGAAAGCAGCCCGGAAGGCTGCGTTCTGGCGCGGTGTATAAAGGGAATGTGACATCGGGTCAATATCGACATTTTTGACGATCTGAAAAAAATAATAATAAAAACAGCAACTTATTGGTGCGGTATTATAATACCTCAAATTTGCCGGATCTCAGGAGGGCGCGTTTCGCCCTTCTAGCGCTGCCGCGACCTGGATTGGGACGCGCCGGGGCCACGGTCCAGAGCGCTCCTAATCCTTGAACTCCCGTAGGCATTTCATCATTTCCCGAAGGCCGCGTGTCAGATGTTTGTCCCGGCGCAGAACCATGCCGAGGCGGCGCGTAAGCTTTGGTTTCAGCGAAGATGTCGTCACGAGACCGGCACGGTCGCGCTTTAGCGCAAGCCCCGGCAGGATCGACCAGCCGAGCCCCACTGCCACCAGTTCCTTGATCGCCTCGACGCTGCCGAACTCCATCGCGGGGCGGGTCCTGATATCAGGAGCGCCCAGCCAGGCGTCGATTCCCCGTCTGGTATTGCCTCCCTCATAAAGCAGCAGCGTCCTGTCGCGCATGAAGGCAGCGTCCGGTCCGCCTTCGGGCACGAGGCTGCCGACGGGAGCAACCGCCAGCAACTCCTCCTCGTAGAACGGTTCGATCTCGAAGTTTCGTCCCGAGGCCGGCAGAGCGACGACGGCGATGTCGAGACTGTTGGCCTCCAGATCGCGCAGAATGTCGTCGGCATTGCCGATATGGACGGTGATTTCGAGGCCGGGCATGGATTTCTTGGCGGCGGCGATGGCGCGCGGGAGCAGGTGGATCGAGGCGGTGCCGCCGCTGCCGATGCGCACGCGGCCGCTGGCGCCATCCCTGTGCGGCAGCATCGCCTCTTCCGCCGCGGCCGCTTGCTGAAGCAGACGCCTTGCATGCGAAAGCAGGTCGAGGCCTGCCGCGGTCGGTTGCGCTCGCCGTCCGACGCGCTCAATCAGCCTGACGCCGAGCAGCTGTTCGAGCCCCTTGATCTGCAGGCTGACGGCCGGCTGCGTCACGCCTTCCTTGTCGGCCGCAGCCGTAAAGCTCCCCAGGTCGGCGACATTGATGAAGGTTGCGAGCTGATCGAGATTGAGGAGCATGCCAAAGAAATCCTTATGCATATGATAATATCCATAAGCTTCTTTCGCTGCACCTTCCAGCGCATCTTTCGTCCATCGGGAAAGGATGAAGAGATGACCGTGGAATTCGACGAAATCTTGGAGATACCGCTCAGCGCCCTTCGGCTGAAATGTCGTGAGACGGCGCGTTGGGGCAGGCGGCTGCTGTCGGTCATCGAGTGCCGGCTCAAAAAGCGTCGCAGCCGCCGCAAACTGTCGGAACTCACCGATGACGAGCTTCGCGATATCGGTCTGACCCGTGCACAGGCGACGGCCGAGATATCGAAATCGTGGTTCTGGTCCTAATGACGCCGTGGCGGGGAGGGCGGATCCTGCTCGAAATTATCTGTGCCTTGTGGCAGAACAGCTGTGTGGAAATCCAAGCGCAGGGAGCAGCATCATGGCCGAAATCGTATCCTTCCGAAGGGACGCGGAGAGGGCGGACGGATTGTTGCTCCGTTCGCTGCGCGATGGCGTGCTGCGGCTTGTGCTCAACGACCCGCCGGCCAACGCACTTTCAATCGCGCTTCTCGAGGCGCTGATGGCCGAGCTCGAAAAGGCGGGATCGGACGCGGATGTGCGCGTCGTCGTCATCGCCTCGACCGGCTCCGTCTTTTCCGCCGGCCATGACCTCAAGGAGCTCACCGCCCATCGCGTCGACGAAGACCAAGGCGCTGTGTTCTTCGAGAAAAGCTTCCGACTCTGCGCCGATCTGATGCTGAGGATCACGCATCTGCCGAAACCCGTCATCGCCGAGATCGACGGGCTTGCAACCGCTGCCGGCTGTCAACTCGTTGCCTCCTGTGATCTGGCGATCTGCACGGACACGTCGACGTTCTGCACGCCGGGCGTCAATATCGGCCTGTTCTGTTCGACGCCGATGGTGGCGGTAACCCGTGCCGCCCATCGCAAGCAGGCGATGGAGATGCTTCTGACCGGCGAGACGATCGATGCTTCGACCGCCAAGGATTTCGGCCTCGTCAACCGCATCGTGCCGAAGCAGTATCTGGCGCAGGTCGTTTCCAAATATGCGGCGGTGATTGCCGGCAAATCGCCATTGACCTTGAAGATCGGCAAGGAGGCCTTCTATCGGCAGCTCGAACTGCCGGTGGAGGCTGCCTATGACTATGCCTCCAAGGTGATGGTGGAGAACATGCTCACGCGGGATGCGCAGGAGGGCATCGGCGCCTTTCTCGGCAAGCGCAAGCCGGAGTGGAAAGGCGAATGATCAGGCGAGTTTCAGAACCAGCACGCCGATCGCGATGACGACGCCGGCGACGTAACGCCAGATGCCGGCTTTTTCCTTGAAGACGGCAACCGAGAGCACCAGCGCAAACAGGATCGCAGTTTCCCGCAGTGCGGCAACGGTCGCCACCGGCGCCTTCGTCATCGCCCAAAGTGCCAGTCCGTAGGATGCAATCGATCCCGCGCCGCCGATCAGGCCGCGCCACCAATTGCGGCGAACGTGATGCAACACCGTCAGGCTACCGCGCTGCGACGCCGCCCAGGCAAACAGCAGTATCGGCGGCAGCAGCGACATCCACAACGTATAGGAAACCGCATTGCCTGAAAGACGCGCGCCGATGCCGTCGACATAAGTGTAGCTGGCGATGACGAAAGCATTGGCAATGGAGAAGGCGACCGCATGGCCGCTGCTGCGCCGAGCCTCCAGGGCGAGCGTCAGGACGCCGGCTGAAATCGTCATGATCCCGGCAAGAGCGGCGGCGGAAAGATGTTCGCGCAGGACGACACCGCTTGTCGCGGCGACCAGCAGCGGCGCGCAACCACGCATCAGCGGATAGACGAGGCCGATATCACCGGCTCGGTAGGCGGCGGCAACCAGCTGGAAATAGGCGAACTGCAGGATGGCCGAGGCGCCGATGAACGGCCAGGCTGCACTTTGCGGCAACGGCAGAAATGCCAGAAACGGCAACGCGGACACTGCGCCGCCGGCCGAAATCAACGCCGCATCCAGGGATTTATCGCTTCCCGCTTTGACGATCGCGTTCCATGTCGCATGCAGCAGTGCACCGAACAGAACGAGCAGGATGACGTCGAGAGGCAAGGGATAAATCCGGTGCTGCGGAGGAAGGCGAACCGCCTCGCCCCGACGGGGCAGAATTGTGGAAAGACAACTGATATTTGCACGAAAATGCATTGCCGCGGTCGCGGATGCGTTTTCGGGTCCAATACCATCCTTTCAATATGCAAACAATGTCGGGGTCCGACGACAAGTTTTACGTGCGCGCGATATGCGTTCAATCCACGCGATCTTCTCAACTATGAGATGCTTCTAATGGACGAGAGAACACATCGTGATCTTATGGGGAACCGAAGGAGAAAACGACTGGGGGAAATCCCGAGCTGTTCTTTCTATGCTGCTGAAATACAGATATTATTCTATAACTTTGACATAGGCGAAAAAAGAAGCTTTAGATTGTATATTCTCGGAGAAATCGCAGCGCGCGATTGAACTCTAAGCCTGTTTGCAAGCGCGAAAGGCAAACGGCGCCTGCAGGGCGCGCGGCGGCGGCGACGTCAGAGCTGATGAAGCGGAACGAAGAGCATCCCGTCAAGGTTGTCTATGCTCTGGCAATTCAGAACCGGGCAGCGGGGATCATCCTTTGCCGGGATATGAGTCCATTCCGCATAATCGGTTGCGTCGCAATAATTGCTGTTGCGGACGTAGCGATCATAAAGCGGCAGCCCGCGGGGAGATTGGTAGCGGAAGATGACGGCGCCCTGATTGTGGATGGCCGCCCGCACGTTGGCGCAGCTCATGGTGAGCGGATTGTAGCGCGAGATCGCCGCTGCCGGTGATGCGGCGAGCACAAGCATGACGGCAAGAGCAATTTTTCTCACTGAATCATCCTCAGGGCCATTCAACTCCTATATACGCAGAACGCGTGCAGCCGGTTTGCCGAAATGAAAAAATGCCGGCGGACTCAAAGGCATTCTCGGAATGGAGAAACGGATATGAATCACGACGCCTACACGGATGATTATCTCGCCGGAATCCTGCAGTCGGTAAAGACCATCGCGCTGACCGGTGCCTCGCCCAATCCGGCCCGGCCGAGCAACGGCGTCATGGGCTATCTGCTGTCGCGCGGCTATGAGGTCATACCCGTCAATCCGGGACAGGCGGGCAAACAGATCCAGGGCCGCACCGTCTACGCCCGGCTTGCCCACGTTCCGGTGCCGATCGATATGATCGATGTCTTTCGCGCCGCCGAATATCTCGATAGGGTTGTTGAGGAGGCGTTGGCGCTGAGGCCGTTGCCGAAGGTGATCTGGGCTCAGCTTGGCGTCCGCGACGATGCCGCGGCGGCAAAGGCGGAGGCTGCCGGCATTAAAGTGGTGATGAACCGCTGCCCGGCGATCGAATATCCTCGTCTCATTGCCTGAGCAGAGCTGCCCTGAGACGGATTTTCCACCGAACGCCCAAGGGTTGAAACGGATCGCGATTAACTTTCGTCGGCGACAAGCTATGATCCTGCCCGGTGAACAATAATTCGGAGGGCGACATGGCCAAGAACGATCCTGGATTCAACACCTTGGCGGTCCACGCAGGCGCACAGCCCGATCCGGCGACCGGCGCACGGGTGACGCCGATCTACCAGACGACCGCTTTCGTCTTTAACGATTCCGATCATGCCGCCGACCTCTTCGGCCTGCAGGCCTTCGGTAATATCTACACCCGCATCATGAACCCGACGCAGGCCGTGCTCGAGGAACGCGTCGCCGCGCTCGAGGGCGGCACGGCGGCCCTTGCCGTCGCCTCCGGCCATGCGGCGCAGATGATCGTCTTCCACACCATCATGCGCCCGGGCGAAAATTTCATCGCCGCCCGCAAACTCTATGGCGGCTCGATCAATCAGTTCGGCCATGCTTTCGAGAATTTCGGCTGGCAGGTGCGCTGGGCCGATTCTGCCGATCCGGCGAGCTTCGAAAGCCAGATCGACGACAAGACCCGCGGCATCTTTATCGAAAGCCTTGCTAATCCGGGCGGTACCTTCGTCGATATCGCCGCCATTGCCGACGTCGCGCATCGTCACGGCCTGCCGCTGATCGTCGACAATACGATGGCAACACCCTATCTCATCCGTCCGATCGAACACGGCGCCGATATCGTCGTGCATTCGCTGACAAAATTTCTCGGCGGCCACGGCAATTCCATGGGCGGCCTTATCGTCGACGGCGGCACCTTTGACTGGTCGAAGTCAGGCAATTACCCGATGCTGTCGAGCCCGCGACCGGAGTATAACGGCATGGTGCTGCACGCGACTTTTGGCAATTTCGCCTTCGCAATCGCTGCCCGCGTGCTCGGCCTGCGCGACCTCGGTCCTGCGATTTCGCCCTTCAATGCCTTCCTGATTCTGACCGGCATCGAGACCCTGCCGCTCAGAATGCAGCGCCACAGCGACAATGCCATCGCTGTCGCCCGGTGGCTGAAGGCGCACAGCAAGATCGCCTGGGTGAATTATGCCGGCCTCGAAGACGATCCGAACCATGCCCTGCAGCAGCGTTATTCGCCGAAGGGCGCAGGCTCCGTCTTCACCTTCGGCGTCAGGGGCGGTTATGAGGCTGGCAAGACGCTGGTCGAAGGACTTGAGCTCTTCTCCCATCTTGCCAATGTCGGCGACACCCGCTCGCTCGTCATTCATCCGGCCTCGACGACGCACCGGCAGCTGAACGATGAGCAGAAGATCGCGGCCGGTGCCGGACCCGATGTGGTGCGCCTTTCCATCGGTATCGAGGACGTCAAGGACATCATCGCCGATCTCGAACAGGCGCTCTCCAAGATCTAGTGTAGTTCGTCACATACCTCTGACACCTACGTCCGCCTCTGAATTGAGATTACGCCGGCCAGGGAAGGAGCAGACATAATTATTGCAGTGGAAGACGACGGGGCAGGCTGCCCGCCCGACCCTGGCGACGGGGTCGGATCGAAAGTCGTCAAGCTGATCGCGGCAGTTCGACGGCGTGGTAATAAGGCACCCTTCGGACAAGGGATGTCGTGTCGAAGTCAGGCTGAGGTCGTCGCCTCGAGGCTGACGGCGTCTTGGGGTTTCTGACGCGTCGCCTCGCTCCCCATCGGGCCGCGTGAAGCCCGCCCTTTGTTGTCAACAGTAGGAGGGTGGTAGAAGGGCATCACAAAACACCGCTGCCTGCACGCTCGCAAGCTGATCGTAGGATAGGCTTTCAGGCTCAAAGCTCATGGCAGTCCTCCTTCGTGATACGAAGGAAACAGCGAACAGATAATTTGGTTCGCGATGGGGATTTAGATCCGAGAAGCCATGGCCGGAAGGCGTACCGCCATCATGAAGGTAGGTCCCGACAGCTTCTGGAAGGGCAGCGCAGGAGCGGAACACCGCCCCTGTTGTGCCGGTTAGCCACACAAGCGTTGGCGCTACACGCGCTATCGTTCGTGTAGGGCCTTCGAAATACCTGCCCAATAACGGCCCTGTCGCTACGTCGGTCCCGCCAGCGGGCCTCGACGATAGGTTGGATGAACGTACATCATTTATTACTTCGCATCTGCGGTAATTATCATACGATTTAAAACGCTAAATAAATACAAAAATCAGTTGCTTACTCGAAATTTCTCGACTAGGTTTTTTTACAGGGGAACTCCGAAATAACCGGCTCTCGCCGACGATACTCCGTGGTCTGCTGACCTCGCTTGAGGGGAGGATGATGACGTTGCTTGTCCGACTTCGTTTCTTCGCAATGGTGCAGCGAATGCGTGATCTCGTCTCGATCCGATACCGACCTACGACGGCAATCTGACGCGTCGTAAATCCTTTGTTCCGCTTTTCTAAGATGGTGCTCCCGTATGGCGCGCCCGGGGTTTGTTATGCAAAAGCAAGCTGTCGTATTCAATGGTCAGGAAGTCGGGATCGCGGTCCCTGTCGAAAACCGCCTCAAATTCATCGCTGTCCGCTTCAACGTCATCGACCTGGACAACAGGCTCTTCGACACGGTTACCGAAATCCGGCGCGCCATTACAGAGCATCTCGCGTCCAGCGGTCGCGCGATCGCCTCTCACTGAATGGCAGGAGATATTCTTCAACGCCACGGCACAACTGGGACTGCAGGCTCACTTATGAAACCCTGCAAAGCTGCCTTTTCAACTTGTGAGGAGATGAGGAATGTTGATCACGAGCGTCCAAGAAACAGAATGGGCCGTGCTCTCGCTGTCCGTTCAATCTTGGTTTAGGCACTACAAGGCCAAACCGGACGACAAAACATCGGAAATAATCTGCAGCGCGGCAATCGACCTTTTCAATCGCGGCCATCGCACCCAGGAGGAACTCACCAGTATATTAATCGCGCGGTTCCCCCTGATCGCGCCGGCGCCCGCAGCCTTCCATTAATCGATCCGAGGCAATGGGAACATCTCGCATCTCAGCGCACTCGAAATCCGATACGAGGCCAGCAACAAAGTCTAATAGGCAATAGATGGCGCTTCTCTGATTGGCGGAGTTAGGTCACGCGCCTTGTTCGTATTTCGGCGGTCGCCTCAGTTCTTGACCGAGGCGATCTGGGCATGGTCCCTTATGAAGTAGCTGGCCTCCAGCGCCTGCTCACGTGACGATGGTGTCGCGGTAGTCCCAGAGTTCGCGCAATAGCCTTGCGACCTAAGACGACGGCGCGCTCGATGAACGATCTAAGGCGTTTCGCCTTTGAAGTGCCGCGCCCGTTGAAGAGGCGGCCCTCGCCAACCTTCGGGGCGGACGTCGTAATGTCGGCCCGACGACCTTTGGAGTACGACCGCCGCCACCTTTTGCTGACCGCGGTGGATGGAGCAATCATGCCTCTCGTCATTCTCACCGGTGCATCTGGGGCCGGGAAAACGACAATTGCCGAAGCTGTTGAGCGGCTGCATGGGCAAGAGATCGACGTCATTTACAAAGACCGCATCGGCGTTCCGCCCGTCCAGGAGATGGTTCATCAATTCGGCTCTGTCGAAGGATGGCAGAGAGCGGCCATTTTCGGATGGATGGCTCGACTGTCGCCGCTCCTGACAAAGGGGCGCAGCGTCCTGTTTGAGGGCCAGGCGCGCTTTTCCTTTCTGGCCGAAGCTGCCGAACGTGCCGGGATCGGATCGCATTCCTGTATCCTGATCGATTGCGACGACGACACCAGAGCCAGCCGCCTTTCCATTGATCGAGGTCAGCCGGAGTTGGCAAATCCGGATATGATGAATTGGGCCGCCTTCCTACGGCATGAAGCAGCGGCATACGGATGCGAAATTCTCGACACGTCGAACTTGACGCTGGAACAGGGGGTTGAACGAGTTCTTCGGCGAATTGCGGCGGCAGCGTGTTTGATCCGGACCAGGCTTTGAAGTTTGGCCGTTCCAGTGCGGCGTTCGTCCGCTTCTTCTGGTAAAAAGCATAAAATTCGCGCAGAGGGAGGCCCAGTTGAACCTGACTTGGAGTTGTTTGTCCAAACGCCTCAGACATCGATTGATTTCTACCGGCGAGTCCTGGGTTTTGAAGTCGAGGGCTCGGCGCAGGGAATATACGATGTTGAGAAATGGCGACGCCGTCATCGCGATCAATTCCCAAAGCGTCCTTTCCAGCGATCATCCGTTACGCGGCGAAATCGGCAACAGGGTCGGCCTCGGCGTCGAGATCGTCCTGAAGGTCGCTGATGTCGAGGATGCCTATCGCAAGGCGGAAGAGAGCGGGTGGCCACTTTCCGCCCTCGCCACGCAGCCCTGGGGATTGCGCGACTTTCGCCTTGTCGATCCCGACGGCTACTATGTCAGAGTGACCAGCACCCATACGAACTGACCGGTCCGTCATGGCGGCAATGGGCTTCGTGCCAAACACGCTGTGGCTCCGCCGCGGCCACCAGTTGCAAATTCGGTCGTATCAGTTGCTGCCCTGTCATCAATGCGACACATGTCGCCGTAGCTCAGAGCGCGCGGACATCAGGTCCCTGAGCCCTTTCTTTAGTTTCTGCTACTTCGCGTTGGAGCGGTTTTATCGCTCAGTTTTCAATTCCAAATTTCAGGAAACAAGCGTATGTTGCGCGGTTAGGATTGCAGTAATCATGCCTTGAGGGTTCGGGGACAATGTGCTGGAATACATCATCGGCATTCACGCCGGTCGCGCTTGCTTTGCGCGGTCCGGGAACGCGCAAGATCGTCCGGACGCTCGGCGATGCGGCGCATCTCCTGATTAACGACTGGCCTTCCGACGACGGCGAGGAATACGTCGCTGCCGTAAAAGCCTGTGTCGATGCAATTACCGGGAAAATTAGCCCGGAACGATTCCGCGAGGCGCTTCTGCTTGCAGCCGATGAAGCGGGTATCGCTGCTCTGACAATTGTCCCCGTCGGAGTGACAGAGCGGCGACCGGACCTGCGCTCGGCCGCGCCAAGATAGCCCCTATTTCAAGCGGCTCCTATCAGCGTGGCATTGCGTCAGATACTGCCGCGGTCAAGGCAGGCAAAATTCTCACAAAGTGAAAGCACTGCCGTCAATTCTAACCGCTATCTTCACAAATGTCGCTCAAGGTGACGGGAGAAGAGGCTCCGTTTCCAAGCGCGGTCAATGCCCTGTGCGACGAGAGACAAATTGCAAAGATTTCAAACAATCGCGCGCAGACGTTTGCTGCGAAGGACACTGACGCCGGAGGGTTCATGATGGTTGCGGCGAATTTCATCACCTTCAACATCGATGGAGTCGAACCCGAGTTCGGCGCGCCGGAGCCCGCTCGAATCATCTCCGGCGATCCGCAATTTCGCACCTGGAATCTGGAGGAGGGCGACGGCGGCCTCTATTCCGGGATCTGGGAGGCGACACCCGGCAAGTGGCGGATCGTCTACGAGGAGTGGGAATATTTCAGCCTGCTATCAGGCCATTCGATCGTCACGGAGGACGGCGGTGAGCCGGTGCATCTGAAGGCGGGCGACCGGATGATCTTGAGGCCGGGCTTCAAGGGAACCTGGGAAGTCGTTGAAACGACTCGCAAGGACTATGTGATCAAGGTCTGAACAGCGGCTGCGAGCCGGCTTTGGCGGTGGCGGTCTGTCCCGGTTTGCGGCGATTATTGTGCGTTTCCCCCAAAATAACCGCTTCTCTTTCGCGGGTAGAAGGCATTTGATCTTTCCCATTAATGGGACCTACATCGTCAAATGCTAGACCTTATCTGCAGCGCATTGCGGACATGATGTCTCCTGCCGTCACCATAGACATGGCCTCACAGTTCATCTTTTCGGGATTGGCATGTCGTCGAATTTTGCGGGTAGGCACGTTCGAACCCAAACGTCTTCCATCATTGCAACAACCGTTTTCTTCCTCGTCGTCGCGCTCGTCTTGACCGGCCTCATGGCGCATGTCGTCGCCACGATGACGCGGTCGGCGAACGAAATCGACGATGCCAGGGCCATTCGCGCCTCCCGCGCGGCGATCGCAGCCTTTGTCAGCCGCCTGAGCGCAACGACGACTGATAACGCCGTATGGGATGATGCCTATAAGGCGATCGCATCTCCCGCCGCCGCGGATTGGGCTTATGAGAACTGGGGTAAAACCAGCGAGGATTATCCGCTCTACGACGGCGCCATCGTGACCGGTCCCGACCGCTCGTCGATCGTCTCCGCCTATGCCAAAGGCAAGCCCTTCCAGCCGAGTGCCTTTTTCGGCGAAGCTTTCTACCGGCAGATCAATACGGCCACCGATTTCGGACAGGCGCCGGTGGTCAATTTCATCAAGACGGAAACGGGCATCGCGCTCATCGCGTCACAGCCGATCCAGCCGTATCAAGCGGAAGGCGAGCTTCCGACGAAGCTCAGCGTGCTAAGCTTCTATAAGGAGTTCAACTCGGACGTTCTCAGCACGCTTTCGAACGAACACGAACTCGAGGGCTTGCGCCTTGCCGCCGCGCCCGAACCGGGCCTGCTGAACACACCGATCACGGATATGAAGGGTGGCGTCATCGGCCAGCTCGTCTGGCCGAGCAAAGCGCCAGGCAGCGCCGTGTTCCGGCAGGTCTATCCTTTCGTTGCAGCCGCCATCATCATCCTCGTCCTGTTCCTGGCCGGCGTTCTGCTGGTGGGCGCAGCCGAAGCGCGGCGTCTTCGTCAACTGGCGCAAGCAGCGATTTTCGAAGCGAACCACGATAGCCTGAGCGGTCTCCTGAACAGGCATGGGCTTCTCGCCCTGCTGGAAGACTTGGAAGGCTCGGAGCTTTCGCCGCCTCGGCTTTACCTGGTCGATCTCGATGGTTTCAAGGCGGTCAATGACGCCTGGGGGCACGCGGTCGGGGATGAACTTATCCGGATCGTCTCGAACGCGCTGATCGCCTGCCATCCCGAAGTCGTTGCCGTGGCCCGGTTGGGGGGCGACGAGTTCGCTCTGGTCCAGGTCGGAACCGCCGAGCGACAGGAGATAGAGGATACGATTCTGGCGCTGTTTGCCGAACCTTTCAAAATCGACGGACGAACGATCGAGGTCGGTGCGAGCATCGGCGCTGCTGCACGTGACGCAGACATCGAGCCTCTGGAGCTTTTGCGCAGGGCTGATATGGCGCTCTATCGCGCCAAGGAAAATGGCAGAGGCCGGGCAATCGAATACGACCCCGAGCTGGATCGGGAGCGCCAAAGGGTCGCCGAACTGGAAACTCTGTTGAAAAACGCCATCGGCAATGGTGCGATCGAAGCTGTTTTCCAACCTCTCGTTTCTGCGACGACGGGCGTGGTGACCGGTCTTGAAGCGCTGGCCCGCTGGCGGACCGCGACAGGAAATATCAGTCCGGAGATTTTCATTCCGCTTGCCGAAAGATGCGGCCTCATCGATGCGCTCGGCGGTCACATGTTGAAAACATCGATCGAGCACGCCAAGAACTGGCCCGGTCTGGCGTTGTCCGTCAACGTTTCGCCGGTCCAGCTCTGCAATCCGGAATTCGCCGCCGAAGTGATCTCCCTCCTGCAGGACCTCGATTTCGATCCGAGGCGCTTGACATTGGAAATCACCGAAGGCGTCCTCATGACCAATCCGGATCAGGCGCGTCGATCGATAGATCACCTCAAGCAGGTCGGTATCAAATTCGCGCTCGACGACTTCGGCTGCGGCTATGCAAGCATTGGCGCATTGCGGCAGTTCGGCTTTGATCGGATGAAAATCGACCGCTCGCTGGTGTCTGCTCTCGACCAAGCCTCGAATGGTGCCGATGTTCTCAAGGCGACCATCTCCTTGGCGACCGCGCTGCAGATTCCCGTCACCGCGGAAGGCATCGAGAATATCCGCCAGGCAACGATCTTGCGGGAGGCCGGCTGCGACCAGCTGCAAGGCTATTTGCTCGGAAAACCCATGTCGGCGCTCGACATATCGAGCAAGCTTCAAGAACAGGCAGCGTAATGCCGCGAGATCGCGCCAGCACGCTGCGCAGAGCTTCCGCGGATCCGCCGTCCTGAGCGGATCACCACCGGAGATCCAGCCGGTCGAGCCCGTGGAAATGATAGACGTCCTTGACGACGGGCGTCTTCGCCAGCCTGAGGCCGGCAAGCCGTTCGAACAGGATCGGCAGCACGACGTTGAGCTCCAGCCGCGCCAGCGGTGCGCCGATGCAGAAATGGATGCCGGCGCCGAAGGAGAGGTTTGGCGCCTCGTTGCGGTCGGGCCGGAAGGCAAGGGGATCGGTGAATTTCGCCGGGTCGAGATTAGCGGCGGCGAGAATGAGGCTTACCTTGTCGCCGCGCTTGAAGGAGACGCCGTCGATCTCTGCGGGCTCGAGCGCCCAGCGCTGGAAGATGTGGACGGGCGCGCAGATGCGCAGGGTTTCCTCGACGGTGCGCTCCGTCGCCGCTTCGTCCCGGAAGAGTTCTGCCGGATCGCAGCCGCTGTCGAGGATGGTGCGCACGGAGTTGCCGATCTGGTGCACGGTTGCCTCGTGTCCGGCATTGAGCAGCACGATCGTGGTTGAGATGAGCTCTTCTTCTGTGAGGTATTGGCCCTTGTGCTCGGTGTGGATCATATGGGTCAACAGGTCATCGCGCGGCTCGGCCCGGCGTTCTGCGATCACTGTTCTCACATAGTCGGAAAATTCTCTGGCCGCCCGTTCGGCCTCTTCTTCTTGCCGGCGCGTGCGGCCGAACAAGTACATGCGCACATAGGCATGTGACCAGGCGAGCAGTTGCGGCCCCATCTCCTCCGGGATGCCGATCATCCGGGCGATCATCGTCACCGGGATAATGTCGGCAAAGGCCGAGAGCAGCTCGACCTCGCCCTTGTCCGCGAAGCCGTCGATCAGCCGGTTGGCAAGCTCGGTAAGCTCCGGCTTCATCTTCTCGACATGGCGGGAGACGAAGGCGCGGTTGACGAGCGTGCGCAGCCGCGTGTGCTCCGGCGGTTCGAGCTCGAGCAGGGAATAACGTTCCGAGAGATCGAAACTTTCAAGATGCGCCATCGGCTCCGCTAGGCCGAGCTCCTCGCGGCTGGCGATATGCAGGATCTGTCGGCCGAAGCGGCGGTCGCGCAGCAACCCGTTCACATGGTCGTAACCGGTGAAGAACCACTGTTTCTGCTCGGTCCAGTAGAAGGTCGGACAATGAGCGTGAAGCGCGGCGTAAACGGCATTCGGGTTGCCGTAGAAGGCCGGATTGCGGGCGTCCAGCGAGACGTGGCGGAGGGCGGGGTCGATCGAGAAAAAGGGCGGTATCGTCATGAACCGAAGGCTTAGCGGATTTGCCGGCCCTCGAAAAGATGTGGGTGAGGAGTGTTCGGCACGGAACGAGGCGCGCTCGATCGGAGGCGCCCACGGCTTTAAGATCCATGTCTAAACCCGGTGATTGATTCTGCTTTTTGACTTGCGGCTAGCCGGCCCGTGACAGCGCGCCCATCCGCCGCAGCGCCTCCACCTGGTCGTCGACCGTCGGAACGAGCTCGCCGGCGGTGGTGCTCGGCGTGGCCGGCGCCGGGGCCGCCGCTTCCTCTTCGCCGAAGGTGACCGTGCAATTGCGGCCGGCGGCCTTGGCCGCATAGAGTGCCCGGTCGGCGGCCGAGATCAGCTTGTCGATATTGGCTTCGATCGAGGAGGCGAGTGCAATGCCGATGCTGACCGTGACCGGAACGATCGCTTCGCCGGTGCTGACAGGAAGGCGGCAGAATTCGGTGCGGATCGCTTCGGCGATCGCCTCGGCTTCCGTCTGGTCGGCAACGGCCGCGAAGGCGGCGAATTCTTCGCCGCCCATGCGGCCGAAGATGTTGTTTGGAACATATTGCCGGGCCATGCGCGCGAAAGCGGTGAGCACGGCGTCACCGGACTGATGGCCGAAGCGATCGTTGACGCGTTTGAAATGGTCAAGGTCGAAAAGGATCACCGCGACCTGCCGCTGCTCGCCATGGGCTCTCTCCTGGATCGACTCGAAATAGCCGAGCAGACCACGGCGGTTGAGAACGCCGGTCAGGGAATCGGTCAGCGTCATTGCGCGCAGATGCCGTTCGGAGCGCTCCATCACCAGTCGGCAGGTGAGCGCGAAGGCGATGGTGAGCAGGAAGGCGCTTGCCATTGCCGAGACGCCGCCGAGATTGGTTGCCTCGATATCGCTTGGCAGCGTCACCGCCATCGTCAGCGCCGAGGCGAAACACAGGCCGCCCTGGACGACGAACACGCCCATCAGCTTGATGCGGGTGCGCTCGCGGCGCATGTCGCCGGCGGCGACCGCCATGGCCAATGCCGTGGCACCCGTCGCCGAAGCGAGATTATAGAGCACGACGCGGTTGGAATAATCGGTGTTGACCCAGGGCAGAAAGATCCCGGCCAGCCAGATTGCCGGCGGCAGCAGAGCCCACCATTCGATCTTCTTGCGGTCGAGTGCGAGAAAACCCGCTACCCAGGCGCTCTGGCCGAGCAGCGCGATGGCATTGCCCACCTCGATGGAGAGCAGGCTGGGAATTTCGCTGCGCAGCGAGATCATCGCAAAGCCGATGGCGGTCAGAAAGAAGCCGAGGCCCCAATAGAGATAGGCTTCATTCCTGACATTGTGGCGCCAGGCGACGAAAAGCACCAAAGCGAGCGTCATGGCCTCCGAACACCAGATGGCGAGACCTGTAGCGATATTGAACACGGCAGCAACCCCTTGCCCGTCGACCTTGTCTGTTGGCCCGCATCCTTGCGGAGGAAGTTCGCCAGTTCCTTAATGTCGTTGCACTGCGGCATGATTTTCGGCCGGTATCTGGCGATAGGCTTTCCGTCGGGTAAACGTGCGTGAGCGCTGCCGATTGGAGTAACCTTTCCTTCATCCTGTCATGGAGAAAAGCGGGGGCAGACGCCATCGAAGGCTCGCGCCCAACAGGCGTTTGCGAGATAGAGGCTGCCGGCTTCGAAACCTCGCCGTCTTGCCCCGCCTTCTTAACGTTATCCCAAGGCGTGTCTTGAAGAGGAGGGCAGGGACACTCTATGTAGGGATAAGACATTTTCTTTGATTCCCGGCCTGCCGGCATGACGTTGACAAAGGACGCACATGAGAAACCCAGTTGATACCGCAATGGCCCTCGTGCCGATGGTCGTGGAACAGACCAACCGCGGTGAACGCTCCTACGACATCTATTCCCGTCTGTTGAAGGAACGCATCATCTTCCTGACCGGCGCCGTCGAAGATCATATGGCGACGCTCGTCTGCGCCCAGCTTCTCTTCCTCGAGGCAGAAAACCCGAAGAAGGAAATCGCTCTCTACATCAATTCGCCCGGTGGCGTCGTCACTGCCGGCATGGCGATCTACGACACGATGCAGTTCATCAAACCAGCGGTGTCGACGCTCTGCATCGGCCAGGCCGCGTCCATGGGCTCGCTGCTGCTGGCGGCCGGCCATAAGGACATGCGCTTCGCCACGCCGAATTCCCGCATCATGGTGCACCAGCCCTCGGGCGGCTTCCAGGGCCAGGCTTCGGACATCGAGCGCCACGCCCGCGACATCCTCAAGATGAAGCGCCGGCTGAACGAGGTCTACGTCAAGCACACCGGCCGCAGCTACGAGGAAGTTGAAAAGACGCTCGATCGTGACCATTTCATGGATGCGGACGAGGCCCAGGATTGGGGTGTGATCGACAAGGTTCTGACATCACGCCTCGAGATGGAAGGCGAGCAGGCCTAGTAATTAATTGGGATGGTGTTTTCCTCGCCACAGTTCTATCTCATTTGTGATCGAACAAGGCTTTCAACTGGCGACGAAGACGCTAATAGTAACTATTAATGCTATGTTGAATTTTTATGACATAGCATTCGGCATTCGAAGGGGAATTCGTTGCCGCCGGAACCTGGACATGGTTGATTGGGACCGGTTCGTAGCCCCTGAAGCCCTTCTCGGCAAAGGCTCCGGAAACGGAGTGCCGCCAGGAGCTGATAGAGTGGACCGCGATTTCGCCTTGAAATGCGGCGTGCTGGAAGGAAAATGATATGAGCAAGGTCAGCGGCAGCAACGGCGGCGACTCCAAGAACACCCTCTATTGTTCGTTCTGCGGAAAGAGCCAGCACGAAGTCCGGAAACTGATTGCCGGACCGACCGTCTTCATCTGCGATGAATGCGTCGAATTGTGCATGGACATCATCCGCGAGGAAAACAAGTCCTCGATGGTCAAGTCCCGCGACGGCGTTCCGACGCCCCAGGACATCATCAAGGTCCTCGACGAATATGTCATCGGTCAGCGCCAGGCGAAGAAGATCCTGTCGGTCGCCGTTCACAACCATTACAAGCGCCTGGCGCACGCCTCCAAGAACGGCGAAGTCGAGTTGGCGAAGTCGAACATCATGCTCGTCGGCCCCACAGGCTGCGGCAAGACCTATCTTGCTCAGACGCTCGCCCGCATCATCGACGTTCCCTTCACCATGGCCGATGCGACGACGCTGACGGAAGCCGGTTATGTCGGTGAGGACGTCGAAAACATCATCCTCAAGCTCTTGCAGGCGGCTGACTACAATGTCGAGCGCGCCCAGCGCGGCATCGTCTACATCGACGAAGTCGACAAGATTTCGCGCAAGTCCGACAATCCTTCGATCACCCGCGACGTCTCGGGCGAGGGCGTGCAGCAGGCGCTTCTGAAGATCATGGAAGGTACGGTCGCTTCCGTCCCGCCGCAGGGCGGCCGCAAGCACCCGCAGCAGGAATTCCTGCAGGTCGACACGACGAACATCCTGTTCATCTGCGGTGGCGCCTTCGCCGGCCTCGACAAGATCATCTCCGCCCGCGGCGAGAAGACCTCGATCGGCTTCGGTGCGACCGTCAAGGCTCAGGACGACCGCCGTGTCGGCGAAGTCCTGCGCGAACTCGAGCCGGAAGATCTGGTCAAGTTCGGCCTCATCCCCGAATTCATCGGCCGTCTGCCGGTTCTGGCGACGCTCGAGGACCTCGATGAGGACGCGCTGATCCAGATCCTGTCCGAGCCGAAGAACGCGTTGATCAAGCAGTATCAGCGCCTGTTCGAGATGGAGGATGTGGAACTGACCTTTCACGAGGATGCGTTGCGCGAAATCGCCCGCAAGGCGATCGTGCGCAAGACCGGCGCCCGCGGCCTTCGTTCGATCATGGAAAAGATCCTGCTCGACACGATGTTCGAGCTGCCGACGCTGGAAGGCGTGCGCGAGGTCGTCATCTCGGAGGAAGTGGTGCGCGGCTCGGCGCGTCCGCTCTACATCTATGCCGATCGTCAGGAAGAAAAAGCCAACGCTTCCGCGTAATCTTATGGTTTTCACACCATTATTTTAAGGGGCTTGCCATGGGCGAGCCCCTTTCTATTTGAAAAACCATGCGAGGCGCTGTTAGTATTTTGGCGGTGGGAACTGGAGCTTGCCCTTGCCGATGTTGCGCAGGGAGCGGTGCTTGGCAATGATGCAGTGATTCCGTGAGTGTATTGCTGGCGTTGTATTTAGCCGGGTCGGAAGTGGTAAGCGCCGGTCCAGCCACGCGTTTCATAGTGCTGGTGTTCCGTTGTAACAAAGCTGTCATATCCGGGGAACGCGGGCGTTAGCGTGGCTTGAAAAGCGTAGTCAGAACCTCCACTTGTAGGCCAAGTGAGAGTGCCGGCCGATCCCAAGCGGTCGTGCAGAGAGCCCGGTAACGGGACGATGGAAAGGACAAAAAATGACGAAGAAAACGTCTGTAGCGAGCAGCACTGCCTACCCCGTTCTGCCTTTGCGTGACATCGTGGTTTTCCCGCATATGATCGTGCCGCTGTTTGTCGGACGGGAAAAGTCGATCCGTGCGCTCGAAGAGGTCATGGGCTCGGACAAGCAGATCATGCTGGTGACGCAGATCAACGCCAGTGACGATGATCCGGACCCTTCGGCGATCCACAATGTCGGCACCGTGGCAAACGTGCTGCAGCTCTTGAAGCTTCCTGATGGCACCGTCAAGGTTCTGGTCGAAGGCCGCGCCCGCGCCGAGATCGACACCTATACGAGCCGTGAGGATTTCTATGAGGCGCTCGGCCATGTGCTCGAGGAGCCCCATGACGATCCGGTCGAGCTGGAAGCCTTGTCGCGCTCGGTCGTTTCCGAATTCGAGAGCTATGTGAAGCTCAACAAGAAGATTTCCCCTGAAGTGGTCGGCGCCGCCAGCCAGATCGACGACTATTCCAAGCTCGCCGATACGGTCGCCTCGCACCTGTCGATCAAGATCACCGAGAAGCAGGAGATGCTGGAAACCACCAGCGTCAAGCAGCGCCTCGAAAAGGCTCTCGGCTTCATGGAAGGCGAGATTTCGGTCCTGCAGGTCGAAAAGCGCATCCGCTCGCGCGTCAAGCGCCAGATGGAGAAGACCCAGCGTGAGTACTACCTCAATGAGCAGATGAAGGCGATCCAGAAGGAGCTCGGCGACGGCGAGGAAGGCCGCGACGAGATGAGCGAACTGGAAGAGCGCATCGCCAAGACCAAGCTGTCCAAGGAGGCCCGTGAAAAGGCCGATGCGGAGCTGAAGAAGCTGCGTCAGATGAGCCCGATGTCGGCCGAAGCCACCGTCGTGCGCAACTATCTGGACTGGCTGCTCGGCATTCCCTGGGGCAAGAAGTCGAAGATCAAGGCCGATCTCAACAACGCCGAAAAGATCCTCGAAGCCGATCACTTCGGTCTCGACAAGGTCAAGGAGCGCATCGTCGAATATCTGGCCGTGCAGGCCCGCGCCACCAAGATCAAGGGCCCGATCCTCTGCCTCGTCGGCCCTCCTGGTGTCGGCAAGACCTCGCTCGCCCAGTCGATCGCCAAGGCGACCGGCCGTGAGTATGTCCGCATGGCGCTCGGCGGCGTTCGCGACGAAGCCGAAATCCGCGGTCACCGCCGCACCTATATCGGCTCGATGCCCGGCAAGGTCATCCAGTCGATGAAGAAGGCAAAGAAGTCCAACCCGCTCTTCCTGCTCGACGAAATCGACAAGATGGGCATGGATTTCCGCGGCGACCCGTCCTCCGCCCTGCTCGAAGTGCTCGACCCGGCGCAGAACTCGACCTTCATGGACCACTATCTGGAAGTCGAATACGACCTGTCGGACGTGATGTTCATCACGACGGCGAATACGCTGAACATCCCTGCACCGCTGATGGACCGCATGGAAATCATCCGTATCGCCGGTTACACCGAGGACGAGAAGCGCGAGATCGCCAAGCGGCACCTGCTGCCGAAGGCTATCAAGGAACATGCGTTGCAGCCGGAAGAATTCTCGGTCAGCGACGACGCCCTGATGGCGATCAGCCAGCAGTATACCCGCGAAGCCGGTGTCCGCAGCTTTGAACGCGAATTGATGAAGCTCGCCCGCAAGGCGGTCACCGAGATCATCAAGGGCAAGACGACGTCCGTTCACGTGACGGCCGCCAACATCGCCGACTATCTCGGCGTCCCGCGCTTCCGCCATAGCGAAGCCGAGGGCGAGGATCAGGTCGGCGTCGTGACCGGTCTTGCCTGGACGGAAGTCGGCGGCGAACTGCTGACCATCGAAGGTGTGATGATGCCGGGCAAGGGCCGCATGACGGTTACCGGCAATCTGAAGGACGTCATGAAGGAATCGATCTCGGCGGCGGCCTCTTATGTCCGCTCGCGCGCCGTCGATTTCGGCATCGAACCGCCGATGTTCGAAAAGAACGACATCCACGTGCACGTGCCGGAAGGTGCGACGCCGAAGGATGGTCCGTCGGCCGGTGTCGCCATGGCAACCGCCATCGTCTCGATCATGACCGGCATCCCGGTCAACAAGCATGTGGCCATGACCGGTGAAATCACCCTTCGCGGCCGTGTGCTGCCGATTGGGGGTCTCAAGGAAAAGCTGCTCGCAGCGCTTCGCGGTGGCATCAAGAAGGTGCTGATTCCGGAGGAGAACGCCAAGGATCTGGCGGAGATTCCGGACAATGTGAAGAACAGCATGGAGATCATCCCGGTCTCCCGGATGGGCGAGGTGATCAAGCACGCGCTGATCCGGCGGCCGGAGCCGATCGAGTGGGATGGCACGGTGGAAACGCCTGTCATCACGTCGGTCGAAGGCCTTGATGATACGGGCGCAACCATAGCGCATTGAGTGGCGTTTGCCACATTTGTGCCCTATTAGCGCAAAAGACGCGAAAAGGCTGGCGGAAACGCCAGCCTTTTTTGTGAAAACGTCATGGAGACGCTTGCTTTTCCTTGATTTGCAGGGCTTTTGGGTTCCCGGCGGGCCTGATGAAACCTAATCTGCGCCTAGCTTAGATTTGAGTCGTTTCATACCATTTAGAAAGGGGTGGAAACATGAACAAGAATGAACTCGTGTCCGCAGTCGCCGAAAAGGCAGGGCTGACGAAGTCTGACGCGGCTTCCGCTGTTGACGCGGTTTTCGACGTTGTCCAGGCCGAACTCAAGAACAAGGGCGACATCCGCCTCGCTGGTTTCGGCAGCTTCACCGTTTCTCATCGCGCTGCAACGAAGGGCCGTAACCCGTCGACCGGCGCTGAAGTCGATATCCCGGCTCGCAACGTGCCGAAGTTCACGCCCGGCAAGGGCCTGAAGGACGCCGTCAACGGCTGATTTGATCGTCCGCCGGCCGTAAACGAGAACGGCTGAGCAGGATTTCGAGGGGTTCGGCACCGCCGGACCCCTTTTGTTTTGCCGCTTGCCGCAGGCAGTGCTTTGTTTTACGAACGTGCTGTTCTCAGGGCGGGGTGAAAGTCCCCACCGGCGGTAAGGGCTGCGGCCCGAGCCCGCGAGCGCCTTCCGAAGCTTTTGGCCGGGGAAGGGTCAGCAGATCCGGTGCGATTCCGGAGCCGACGGTATAGTCCGGATGAAAGAGAATGAGCATGGCCGCGAGCGAGCAGAGGACTGCCGGCGTCTGCGCGCCGTTGACTCATGCGTCCTGATTTATGTTGGTCGCCTGCATAACTCCTCAAATCGGAATCGATTTAAGGATGAAATTATGCAGCAATTAAAAGCGCTACAGCGTCCTTTGCGCGTCTGGAAAGACGCGCGGCGCTGTAGTTCTGGATGGAAGACATGAATCAGAATTCCCTTACAATGCCGCGTTCCCGCGCCATTGCCGGCGCCGTTTTCATGGTGCTTGGAGGCGTCGCCTTCTCGCTGCTCAACGTCGTCACCCAATGGCTGACCATGAAGCTTGCCTTTCCGCCAGCCTCCGCAGCCTTCTGGCAATATGCCTTCGCCTTCCTCTTCTCCTTGCCCTTCCTGCGCAAATCCGGCCTTGCTGCTATGCGGACGGACTATCCCTGGCGCCACGTCGTGCGCGTCGTCTTTGCCGCGCTTGGTGTCGAGGCCTGGGTTTCCGGTCTTGCCTCGGTGCCGATCTGGCAGCGATCGCGCTGGTCATGACCTCACCCTTCTTCATCATTCTCGGTGCCCGCCTGTTCCTCGGTGAGCGCGTCGGCCCCGCCCGCTTGGCAGCAACCGGTGTCGGCTTTGCCGGCGCGATGATCATCCTCCAGCCATGGTCGGACAGCTTCACCTGGGCAGCGCTCCTGCCGGTGCTCTCGGCACTGCTCTGGGGTGCCTCATCGCTCATCACCAAGAGCCTGACCGGTATCGAGAGGCCGGAGACCATCACCGTCTGGCTGTTGGTGCTGCTGACGCCGATCAACTGCGGTCTGGCGCTTGCCGCGGGTTTCGCAGTGCCGACAGGCACGACACTCGCGCTCTTCCTTCTGGCTGGCCTCCTGACGGTCGTGGCGCAATATCTGCTGACCCTAGCCTATGCCAGCGCCGACGCCGCCTATGTCCAGCCCTTCGATGACCTGAAGCTGCCGCTGAACGTTCTCGCCGGCTGGCTGTTCTTCGGCTACGCGCCCGCCGGCTATCTGTGGTTGGGCGCTGCACTCATTCTTTCCGCGTCGCTCTTCATCATGAGAAATGAGATGCGTCGGGGAAAACAGGCAGCCTGACGCCGACTCTCTGAAATCCTGCCGGTCGTCATGTCTCCGTCATGCGTAAAAACGGGGAGAGGGGACGCGCCCTGCGAGAGGCAAGCGGGGGACGGGGAGGTTGCGGCTTGGTCCCTTCGCCCCGCGAGCGGGGGTCCGAAGGACAGGTCGAGACGAGTGGCTCGACCCCGGTCGGTGGGGGTAGCCGGATGAGAGGCTGTTCTCGTCTCGCCGTAGTCCTTACGAAGAACCTCCAGCGCTACCAGCGCTGATGCACATGCGGCGCGATCAGCCGCTCGTAGATCTCGCGCGTTGCCGCCATGACATCCGCTGAAAGCGGCGCAAGGTCGGCGGCAGCCGCGTTGGCTCGCGCCTGTTCGGCATTGCGGGCGCCGGGGATGACGACGGTGACCGCATCGCTCATCAGGATCCAGCGCAGCGCAAAGGCGGCCATGGTGGCGCCGGCCGGCACTAGCTTGCGCACTTCCTCGACCGCCTGCAGCCCCACCTCGAAGGGTACACCCGCAAAGGTCTCGCCGACATCGAAAGCTTCGCCGTGGCGGTTGAAATTGCGGTGGTCGTCGCTGGCAAACTGCGTCTCGCGGCTGATCTTGCCGGAGAGAAGGCCGCTTGCGAGCGGCACGCGGGCGATGATCGCCACGTTCCTGCGGCGCGCCTCGGCGAAGAACAGATGGTCGGGGCGCTGGCGGAAGATGTTGTAGATGATCTGGATGCTGACGACGCCGGGATATTCGATCGCCTTCAGCCCGTCCTCGACCTTTTCGACGCTGACGCCATAGCCCTTGATCTTGCCGGCTTTCTGCAGCGTATCCAGGCTCTCGAAGATTTCAGGCTGGTAAAGCACCTCGCGCGGCGGGCAGTGCAACTGCACGAGGTCGAGACTGTCGACCGCAAGATTCTCCAGGCTGCGGTCGATGAAGCCTTCGAGATTGGCCTTGCTATAACCTTCCGCGACATGCGGGTTGAGGCGGCGGCCGGCCTTGGTCGCGACCATCGGGCGCTCGCCGCCGCGCGTCTTCAAGACATCGGCAATGATCTTTTCCGAGCGTCCGTCGCCGTAGACATCCGCCGTGTCGATGAACGTCATACCGGCATCGAGCGCGGCATTCAGCGCCGCGCGCCCATCCGCCTCGCTGATGTCGCCCCAGGAGCCGCCGATCTGCCAGGCGCCGAAGCCGACATTGGTGACGGTGAAGGGCATGCGGCCAAAAGCATGGTGTTTCATGAACATCTCCCCGGTTATGAAAGACACTGGCCTATCAGGCGGGCAACTGTGCGGCAATTGCCGATCCGGTCTTGATCGGTCGCCTCGATCAAATATCGTCCGCAGATAAGGCTTCAACCGCAATGGATGGAAAGGAACGATCATGGAGATCAAACCCGCCGGCTCTCGCCCTTCGACGAAACCGCCGGCCGACTACTTTACCGGCGCCGTTCGCCAGGATCCGCTGATCGAGCCGCCGGCGCCGGCCCGGGTGAGGGCAACCTCCGTCACCTTCGAACCGGGCGCCCGCACGGCCTGGCACACGCATCCGCTCGGCCAGACGCTGATCGTCACCTCGGGCAAGGGCCTCGCCCAGAGCTGGAGCGGGGATATCCGCGAGATCCGCGCCGGCGACACCGTCTGGTTTGCGCCGGGCGAAAAACACTGGCACGGCGCCGGCCCGGACACGGCAATGACGCACATCGCCATCCACGAGGCATTGGACGGCAGGCATGTCGACTGGATGGAAAAGGTCAGCGACGATCAATATTCCGGCAAGGCGTGAGCTGATCAGAGGCGCTTCAGGCAATAGGAAAAATGCGCGTGTGATTCGACCGTCAGGAATTCGAATTGCCAGCCATAATCCTTGCAGAATTTGGTAACCGCCTCGACGACACCGTAGACGATCGGTTTGACCGTGTTGCCGGTGCAGAAATCGTGGCCGGCAATGCGTCCTGTCCGCTTCACCTTCTTCTCGCAGAGCAGGAGCTCCTGCCAGGTGAGCTCGAATGAATGGTCGGTGTCGATATAGGCCCAGTCGAGGAAGTCGTCCTCGAATTCGGCGAGCTTGTCGAGCGATGTGCCTTGCATCAGGTGCAGCCGGCCGGCCTCGATCTCGGCCGCGAAATTCGTGTGAATCGCGTCGAGCCCGGAGCTGTAGCGATCCATCGACCAGGGATCGATGAGATATAGCTGAGCCGGGCGATTCTTTTCCAGGATCTCCGCCGTATATTCGCCGAAGGCTGCGCCCACTTCGACGCCGATGCCGCCATTCGGGATCCGGTAGAGCAGTTCGCCGCGATCCGGCAGCAGGCGGGCGTTTTCCATATGATGGGCGCTGAGCGGGGTGCGCGGCATGCTCGCCCGCAGCGCCTGCCTTTCTTCACGTGTCTTCATCTCTGATCTCGGGATTGGGGCGGCTGACGGCCCTGATGCGGTATGACGGGAACGTAGGAGCAGCCGACGCGGATGACAACGGCATGACAAGAATTTGCTTCTTCCGGACAAAAGGTTAAGTTTCGCCTGTAAATGACGAAAGAGCCCTGGGAGGAGCGACTTCATGAGACGGATGTGGCCCGAAGAGTTCAATGCCATCATTGCCGATGCCGAAGAAGTGATGCTGGAATCGTCCGCCGAGGCTGGCGCCGGCGAGCCGCTGCATCGGAAAGCGCTGAAGGCGCGAATCGCCATGGAAGATTACGAGCGAATCTGGCCGCTCGCCGAGATGCGTTTCCGGTTGGGCGAGGGACCGTTCGCCGGCAAGGCCATCACGCTCATCACCACTAATCCCCATTACCATCCCTGGCATCCAAAGGATGGCGGCAGCGTCGAATCCGTCTCCGACAGCGGCCGCCACTACAGGACCGATTACCTCGTGGTCCATTTCCTGCTCGACGACGTAAGGGAAACCTCACCCGCCTGAGGGGCTTCCCCGGTGTCGCCAGACGGCGACGCCGGGGATGCCGACGCCGAGTTGATCCTTCACCCTGATGACAATGGCGGCGCTATCGCTAAGCTCCCCCGAACGATCCTTGCCAATTGGAGGTTCCCATGACGGGCAATGTGCTGGATATTCCGGTCAAGACGGTGGATGGTCGACAGACCACGCTGAACGAATACAAGGGCAGGGTGGTCTTGATCGTGAACGTCGCCTCGAAATGCGGGCTCACGCCGCAATATGAGGGGCTTGAAAGACTCTATGGCGAAAAGCGCGAGCGCGGCTTCGTCATCGCCGCTTTCCCCGCCAACGACTTCAAGGGCCAGGAACCCGGCACCGACGCCGAGATCCTCGATTTCTGCACCACCACCTACGACGTCACCTTCCCGATTTTTTCTAAGATTTCGGTCAAGGGCGAGGCGCAGCACCCACTCTACCGGCAGCTGACCAAATCGGGCGTGAAGACGACGGGCGAGGGTCCGATGCGCGAACGCCTGAAATCCCACGGCATATCAGGCGGCGACGCGGACGACATCCTCTGGAATTTCGAAAAATTCCTGATCGGCCGCGACGGCCAAATCGCCGCCCGCTTCGCGCCCGATGTGACGGCAGACGATTCGCGGCTGGTTTCGGCGGTGGATCAAGAGCTGGCGAAAGGATGATTTGCTAGGAGCCGAGCAGGATCTTCAGATCCCGAGCACGGTCACAAGCGGGGGCGTAAAGTCCTTGAAACCCAGTCTCGGCTGGTCGCACCTTCTGTCAAACTTCGTCTTCGGTACGTGGCGCTGGCAGTTCGGATTCGTTTTGAACGCGTATCCGGGCAGGCTGACATACGTAGCGCTTGGCGCGCCAAGGGCGATCGCGATGCACAGCGTCAATGCGGAGCATAGAGTTCTCATGGCACCCCCCGGCGCCGTAAGCCTTCAACTGCGGAGACTTCCGGGCGACGAATAGTCTCACTTTTGCCCGCCCCCATCCATTCGCCCAATAGGAGTGGCGTGCCAGCCGGGGATAGTCCGTTTTGGTGGAGCACTGGCTTTCAAGGAGCGGCGCATCTAAAGCTGCCGGGCGCCTCGGCTGGATAGGTTGTGCAACTGGAATTGCAAATATGGTGACGAATCAATGCGGGCGTCTGTCTGCGAAGCCTCGGCATTATCCAGCTGTTTGGCACTTTGTAAAAAATGGTGGGCGATGAGAGACTCGAACTCCCGACATCCTCGGTGTAAACGAGGCGCTCTACCAACTGAGCTAATCGCCCATCGCTGGCGAAGCCGGATCGGCCTGCTGCGTTGGTGGCCGTGATCTATGCGGATCGCGGCAAAACCGCAAGAGTGTTTGTGAAGAATTTTTGATTTTTTTGGCGGTCGTCTGCTGGTCTGCGCTGCCGATCGGGCGCGGTCGCCTGTGGATAAAGGGGAGGGGAAGGCGGCGGACTTACGCATTTTGCCTGCGCCGTCGGCTCAGATCGTGCCTCGCTACGGCTGCGGAGGTTGGAATTGCCGGCTTTCCGTTCTTCCTGCAGCGGCTTTGCCGAAACAATTCAACGACTGTCATGGTTTTGTCTCCAAACCTGCTTGACACTAAAAGGCGAACCCCGTAGTTAGCCGCTCATCGAAACGGGCAGCCGTTTTGGTGAGGGTGCGAAGGCATCCGGATTGCTTGAAATGAAGTGCGGGTGTAGCTCAGTCGGTTAGAGTGCCGGCCTGTCACGCCGGAGGTCGCGGGTTCGAGCCCCGTCACTCGCGCCATTTCAAAGCAGGCGTTCAGACGCCACGGTCCGGCTCTTTCATCCACTATGCGCGGGTGTAGCTCAGTCGGTTAGAGTGCCGGCCTGTCACGCCGGAGGTCGCGGGTTCGAGCCCCGTCACTCGCGCCATTCTCTTCCGAAAGCCATGCAGTTTCCAAGGGTCAGGCATGCAGCTTGAATCGACTTCTGCGGATTTGTCGCGACATCGTTGCATCTGCTTGATAATGTCCGCGCGCGACGCGTCGAATTGCCTCTGTAAAAGTCTTGCGCCGGGGCTTCGGCTGCGCTAACCACGGCTTGTTGCAACGCACGTTCGCTTGCCGGGCAATTGCCCAAATGCGCCGCCTGGCGCCTCCGGCAAGCAAGGATGAACATGATGACTGAACTGCTCAGTTCCTATATTCCGATCGCTATCTTCATTGGTATCGCGCTTGTCATCGGCCTGGCGCTGCTCATTGCGCCGTTCGCCGTGGCTTTCAAAGCGCCCGATTCGGAAAAGCTTTCGGCTTACGAATGCGGCTTCAACGCTTTCGACGATGCCCGCATGAAGTTCGACATCCGCTTCTATCTGGTGTCGATCCTCTTCATCATCTTCGACCTCGAGGTCGCCTTCCTCTTCCCCTGGGCCGTTTCCTTCGGCGCCATCGGCTGGTTCGGCTTCTGGTCCATGATGGTCTTCCTCCTCGTGTTGACCATCGGATTTATCTATGAATGGAAGAAGGGAGCCCTGGAATGGGAGTGACCCCTGTGAGCAATCAGCCGCTCGTCGTGCCGCAGCCGAAGGGGATCATCGATCCGTCGACCGGCAAGCCGATCGGCAGCAACGACGCATTTTTTGGCGAGATCAACAACGAACTCGCCGACAAGGGTTTCCTCGTCACCTCGACGGACGAACTGATCAATTGGGCTCGCACCGGCTCCCTGATGTGGATGACCTTCGGTCTTGCCTGCTGCGCCGTCGAAATGATGCAGCTGTCAATGCCGCGTTATGACGTCGAACGCTTTGGTTTCGCGCCGCGCGCTTCGCCGCGCCAGTCCGACGTGATGATCGTCGCTGGCACGCTGACCAACAAGATGGCGCCGGCTCTGCGCAAGGTTTACGACCAGATGCCCGAGCCGCGTTATGTCATCTCGATGGGCTCCTGCGCCAATGGCGGCGGCTATTACCATTATTCCTATTCCGTGGTGCGCGGTTGCGACCGCGTCGTGCCGATCGACATCTACGTGCCGGGCTGTCCCCCCACGGCGGAGGCACTGCTTTACGGCGTGCTTCTGCTGCAGAAGAAGATCCGCCGCACCGGCACGATCGAACGCTAAGGGTTAAGGACAAGGCATATGAGTGAAGCCCTGACTGAGCTTGCCTCCTATCTTGGCGAAACGCGCGGCAACCTGATCGCCGCTTCGCAAATGAAGTATGGCGAGCTGACGCTGACGGCGACGGGTGAGAACCTGATCGCGCTGCTGACCTTCCTGCGTGACGACGCCAAATGCGGATTCGTCAATCTGATTGATATTTGCGGCGTCGACTGGCCGCAGCGCGAACTGCGTTTCGACGTCGTCTATCATCTGCTGTCGCCGAAGAGGAACCTGCGCATCCGTGTCAAGGTCGCGACCGACGAGGATACGCCGGTCCCATCGGCCTGTGCGGTTCATCCCGGCGCCGATTGGTTCGAACGCGAAACCTGGGATATGTACGGCGTCCTATTCACCGGCCACCCGGATCTGCGTCGCATCCTGACCGACTACGGTTTCGAAGGCCACCCGCTGCGTAAAGACTTCCCGACCACTGGTTTCGTTGAAGTTCGGTATGACGACGCCGCGAAGCGCGTCGTTTACGAGCCGGTGGAACTCAAGCAGGAATTCCGCAACTTCGACTTCATGTCGCCATGGGAAGGCACGGAATATGTGCTTCCTGGCGACGAAAAAGCGAAACAATAGTTCAATGCGGCTGGCGGGCTCCGCGCCCGTCATTCACTGGTTATCTGAGAACGCGAGCCCATCGCCATGACAGAACATAACGTCCGCAACTTCAATATCAATTTCGGACCGCAGCATCCGGCGGCGCACGGCGTTCTTCGTCTTGTCCTGGAGCTTGACGGCGAAATTGTGGAGCGAGTCGATCCGCATATCGGCCTGTTGCATCGCGGCACCGAGAAGCTGATCGAGACCAAGACCTATCTGCAGGCGGTGCCCTATTTCGATCGGCTCGATTATGTCGCGCCGATGAACCAGGAGCATGCCTATGCGCTGGCCGTCGAAAAGCTGCTCGGCATCGAGATCCCGATCCGCGGCCAGCTGATCCGCGTGCTCTATTCGGAGATCGGTCGCATCCTCTCGCATCTCTTGAACGTCACGACGCAGGCGATGGACGTCGGCGCGCTGACGCCGCCGCTCTGGGGCTTTGAAGAGCGTGAAAAGCTGATGGTGTTCTATGAACGCGCCAGCGGTTCGCGCATGCATGCCGCTTATTTCCGCCCGGGCGGCGTCCACCAGGATCTGCCGGAAAAGCTCGTGCAGGACATCGGCGACTGGTGCGATCCCTTCCTGAAGGCGCTCGATGATATCGACGACCTTCTCACCGGCAACCGCATCTTCAAGCAGCGCAACGTCGATATCGGCGTCGTCTCGTTGGAAGATTGCTGGGCCTGGGGCTTCTCCGGCGTCATGGTGCGCGGTTCGGGCGCTGCCTGGGACCTGCGTCGCGCCCAGCCTTACGAATGTTATTCCGATCTCGAATTCGACATCCCGATCGGCAAGAACGGCGACAATTACGACCGCTATCTGATCCGCATGATCGAGATGCGCCAGTCGGTCCGCATCATGAAGCAGTGCGTCAATCGCCTGCTCTCGGATGCCAAGACCGGTCCGTTCTCGTCGATCGACGGCAAGGTCGTGCCGCCGAAGCGCGGCGAGATGAAGCGCTCGATGGAGGCGCTGATCCACCATTTCAAGCTCTACACCGAAGGCTACCACGTGCCAGCCGGCGAGGTTTACGCCGCCGTCGAGGCGCCGAAGGGCGAGTTCGGCGTCTATCTCGTCTCCGACGGCTCGAACAAGCCGTATCGCTGCAAGATCCGCGCTCCGGGTTACGCCCATCTGCAGGCGATGGACTTTATGTGCCGCGGCCACCAGCTTGCCGACGTCGCTGCCGTCCTTGGCTCGCTCGATATCGTCTTCGGCGAGGTGGACCGCTGATGCAGCTTCTGCCGCTGGCCGTCGCAATTCTTTTTGCGGCATCCGGGGTTTCGGCCCAGGAGGCCGACACCCTCGGCACGCCGCTGGGTCATAAGGAAGTGACGCCGCCGGGGCAGCAATCGTCCATGGGCGAGCTTTTGTCCAAGGGCTATCAGATTAAGGCCGCCGTTCCGAACGGCGGAAAATTCGTCGTATTTATGCAGAAAGACCAGTCGGCCTATGCCTGCGAAATGCAGTCTTTGACCGCTTCGCGGTGTGGAACCCTAAACTGACAAGGCGTGAGGAAGAATGTCCGTTCGTCGATTAGCCGAAGATCAATTTCAGCCTGCCGCATTCGCTTTCAGCGATGAAAATGCGGTTTGGGCGGACAAGACGATCCAGAAATACCCCGCCGGCCGCCAGCAATCGGCGGTCATTCCGCTGCTGATGCGAGCGCAGGAACAGGACGGCTGGGTCACGCGCGCGGCGGTCGAAAAGATCGCCGACATGCTTGACATGGCCTATATCAGAGTGCTCGAGGTCGCGACCTTCTATACGCAGTTCCAGCTGCATCCCGTCGGCACGCGGGCCCATGTCCAGGTCTGCGGCACCACGCCCTGCATGCTGCGCGGTTCGGAAGCGCTGATGTCGGTCTGCAAGAGCAAGATCCACGCGCACCCCTTCGAGCGCAATGCCGAAGGCACGCTCTCCTGGGAAGAGGTCGAGTGTCTTGGCGCCTGCGTCAACGCCCCGATGGTGATGATCGGCAAGGACACCTATGAGGATCTGACGCCCGAACGTCTCGAAGAGATCATCGACTCCTTTGCCACCGGCAATGGCGCGAGCATCAAGCCGGGCACCCAGGTCGACCGGATATTCTCAGCACCTGAAGGCGGCCTGACCTCGCTGACGACGGAAGAGCCGAAGGCAAGGACACGCGCCAAGAAGACCGATGCCGAAAGCGTGTCGGCGCCGGCCGACGGCGCGCCGATCCCGCCCTCCGAGGCCGGCCGCCCGAAGAGCACCGATGCCGAGACCAATGCGACCTTGAAGACGCCGGCAACGGCGCCGAAGGCGGCAGCGAAAAACGCCAAGGCAGCCGAGCAGCAGCCGGTTTCCGGCACCGCGCCTGCCGAGCCGGCGCCGGCCGCGAAGGCCGAAACCGCCCCGGCGGCCAAGCCAAGCCTGACCGACAAGAACCGCCCGGCCGGCATCGAAAAGCCCGCCGCTCCGGATAACCTGAAGATGATCTCCGGCGTCGGTCCGAAGATCGAGGCGACATTGAACGAAATCGGCATCTTCACCTTCTCGCAGGTGGCACGCTGGAAGAAGGCCGAGCGCGAATGGGTCGATGGCTACCTGAATTTCCGCGGCCGCATCGAGCGTGACGACTGGGTCAAGCAGGCCAAGGCGCTCGCCAAGGGCGGCGAAGCGGAATATATCAAGGTCTTCGGCAAGAAGCCGCGGTAAGAGGTGAAGCATGTTACAAGATAAAGACCGCATCTTTACCAACATCTACGGCCTCAAGGACAAGTCCCTGAAGGGCGCGATGAGCCGCGGCCACTGGGACGGCACCAAGCAGATCCTCGAAAAAGGCCGCGACTGGATCATCAACGAGATGAAGGCCTCTGGCCTTCGCGGCCGCGGTGGCGCCGGCTTCCCCACGGGTCTCAAATGGTCCTTCATGCCGAAGGAAAGCGACGGCCGTCCGCATTACCTCGTCGTCAATGCCGACGAATCGGAGCCCGGCACCTGCAAGGACCGCGACATCATGCGCCACGATCCGCACACGCTGATCGAAGGCTGCGTCGTCGCAAGCTTCGCCATGGGCGCCAATACCGCTTATATCTATGTGCGCGGCGAATATATCCGCGAGCGCGAGGCGCTGCAGGCGGCGATCGACGAATGTTATGACTACGGCCTGCTCGGCAAGAATAACAAGCTCGGCTGGGACATGGACATCTTCGTCCATCACGGCGCCGGCGCCTATATCTGCGGCGAAGAGACCGCGCTGCTTGAAAGCCTCGAAGGCAAGAAGGGCCAGCCGCGCCTGAAGCCGCCGTTCCCGGCCAATATGGGTCTCTACGGCTGCCCGACGACGGTTAACAACGTCGAATCGATTGCTGTGGCGCCGACGATCCTGCGCCGCGGCGCCGGCTGGTTCTCGTCCATCGGCCGCCCGAACAATGTCGGCACCAAGCTGTTCATGCTCTCCGGCCACGTCAACAAGCCGTGCACGGTCGAAGAGGAAATGGGCATTACCTTCCGCGAACTGGTGGACCGCCATGCCGGCGGCATCCGCGGCGGTTGGGACAATCTGCTCGCCGTCATTCCGGGCGGCGCATCCTGCCCGATCGTTCCGGCCAAGGACATCATCGACTGCCCGATGGATTTCGATGGCCTGCGCGGCGTCGGCTCTTCCTTCGGCACGGCCGCCGCGATCGTCATGGACAAGTCCACCGACGTCATCAAGGCGATCGCCCGCATCTCCGCCTTCTTCAAGCATGAGAGCTGCGGCCAGTGCACGCCCTGCCGCGAAGGCACCGGCTGGATGTGGCGGGTGATGGAACGCATGGCCAAGGGCAATGCCCAGAAGCGCGAAATCGACATGCTGTTTCAGGTGACGAAGCAGATCGAAGGCCACACCATCTGTGCGCTCGGCGACGCCGCCGCATGGCCGGTGCAGGGTCTGATCCGTAACTTCCGCCCCGAGATCGAAAAGCGCATCGACCAGTATACCGCAAGCGCGCTCGACCACGGCGCGGTTCTGGAGGCGGCTGAATAATCATGACGGACAAGGCATCGAAAAGTGGGAAGAAGGAAGAGACAGCCGATATCGCGGCCGGCTTCGGCCGTCTTGCCGCCGAGATGCTGGAAAACGCACAGGCGTTGCCTGTGCATCCGCTGATGGCGCATCCCGCCGCAGCCTTTGCCGCCGCAACCGCGATCGGCTTCGGTTTCTCGACACAAATGGCGGGCGCCTTTTTCGGGGCCTTCCAGAGCGCGCTGGAAACGACCGGCAAGCTCGCGGCCGCCCTCGACGATACGCCGCCGGACGAACCGGTGCCCGATGTCGACATCCGGCCGGAAAATATCCGTCCGGCCGTCAAGGTTTTCACCAAGCCCGCGGCCGACAAACCCGAGCTCGAGAAGAAGGCAGGGCCGAGACTGACCGTGGTTAAACCGGCGAGCGCGCCCATCCCGGCAAGCGAACCCCAGCCGGCCAGCAAGGCAAAGTCGGTCGCGAATGCAAAGCCGATTGCGCGGACTGCAAAGGCCGACGATCTCAAGCTGATCGCCGGCATCGGCCCGAAGCTGGAGCAGGTGCTGAATGCCAGGGGCGTTCGCAGCTTTGCTGAGATTGCCGCCTGGACCGACGAGGACATCGCCCGGCTCGACGCCGATCTTGGCTTCAACGGCCGCATCGCCCGCGACGACTGGATCGGCCAGGCGAAGGTTCTCGCCGGGCGGGGCCGCAGAAGGAAATGAACTGTCCGGCCGTGCAAACCGGCCGGAGATAGGGCGGATCGGCGCAGGGGCGGGAGCCTCACGCTGCAGATGCCGGTGCGGGTTCCGCGTCTGGAACGCGCGACAGAAAATTTGGGCGACATCGGCTGCCGGCAGGACGAAAGATCCGGCTCGGCAAAGAGAATGTTGCAAAAACAGGTTTGTTTGCCGTCATCAGGCAAACGGAAAACAGGACTGAGCGACGATGGCAAAACTGAAGATTGACGGCAACGAGATCGAAGTTCCGGATCATTTCACGCTATTGCAGGCGTGCGAGGATGCCGGGGCCGAGGTTCCGCGCTTCTGCTTCCATGAACGCCTGTCGGTTGCCGGCAATTGCCGCATGTGCCTTGTCGAAGTGAAGGGCGGCCCGCCGAAGCCGCAGGCTTCCTGCGCCATGAGCGTTCGCGACATCCGCGGCGGCCCGAACGGCGAACTGCCCGAGGTCTTCACCAACACGCCGATGGTCAAGAAGGCCCGCGAAGGCGTGATGGAATTCCTGCTGATCAACCATCCGCTCGATTGCCCGATCTGCGACCAGGGTGGCGAATGCGACCTGCAGGACCAGGCGATGGCCTTCGGCATCGACACCTCGCGTTATCAGGAAGACAAACGCGCCGTCGAGGACAAGTATATCGGCCCGCTTGTCAAGACGGTGATGAACCGCTGCATCCATTGCACGCGTTGCGTCCGCTTCACCACCGAAGTCGCCGGCATCTCCGAACTCGGTCTGATCGGCCGCGGTGAGGATGCCGAGATCACCACCTATCTCGAACAGGCGATGACCTCCGAACTGCAGGGTAACGTCGTCGACCTTTGCCCGGTTGGCGCGCTCACCTCCAAGCCCTTCGCCTTCACCGCGCGCCCCTGGGAGCTGAACAAGACTGAATCGATCGACGTCATGGATGCCGTCGGTTCGGCGATCCGAGTCGACACCCGCGGCCGTGAGGTCATGCGCATCCTGCCGCGCGTCAATGAGGCGATCAACGAAGAGTGGATTTCCGACAAGAGCCGCTTCATCTGGGACGGGCTGAAGACCCAGCGCCTCGACCGGCCTTATGTCCGCCGCGACGGCCGTCTGCAGCCGGCGAGCTGGGCCGAGGCCTTCGGCGCTATCAAGGCCGCCGTCGGCGCCACCTCGGGCGACAAGATCGGCGCGATCGCCGGCGATCTCGCTTCCGTCGAGGAAATGTATGCGCTCTCCGAACTGGTGAAGTCGCTCGGATCGGCCAATCTCGACTGTCGCCAGGATGGGGCGGCACTCGACCCGTCGCTCGGCCGCGCAAGCTACATCTTCAACCCGACCATCGCAGGCATCGATCAAGCCGACGCGCTGCTGATCATCGGCACCAATCCGCGCTTTGAGGCGGCAATCCTGAATGCCCGCATCCGCAAGCGCTGGCGCCGTGGCAAGTTCCCGATCGGCGTCATCGGCGAGCCCGGCGAACTGCGCTACAGCTATGACTATCTCGGTGGCGGTCCCGACACGCTGAAGGATCTGGTCGACGGCACTCACGCCTTCGCTGATGTCCTGAAGAACGCCGCCAAGCCGATGATCATCATTGGCCAGGGCGCGCTGTCTCGCAGCGACAGCGCTGGCGTTCTCGCCAGTGCCGCCAAGCTCGCCGGTTCGGTCGGCGCAGTTGTCGAAGGCTGGAACGGCTTCGCTGTTCTTCACACCGCCGCCTCGCGCGTCGGTGGCCTCGATCTCGGTTTCGTGCCGGGCGCCAAGGGCGTCAATGCCGCCGAAATGCTGACGTCGATGGACGTGCTCTTCCTGCTCGGCGCCGACGAACTCGACTTCACCGCCAAGAAGGCGGGGCTGACTGTCTATATCGGCTCGCACGGCGACAACGGTGCGCACCATGCCGACGTCATCCTGCCGGCCGCCGCCTATACCGAAAAGTCCGGCACCTGGGTCAACACCGAAGGCCGCGTCCAGATGGGCAACCGAGCAGGCTTTGCGCCGGGCGATGCCCGTGAGGACTGGGCGATCATCCGTGCCCTGTCCGATGTGCTCGGCAAGAAGCTTCCCTTCGATTCGCTGAGTGAGTTGCGTGGCCGGCTCTATGCCGCTTTCCCGCATTTCGCCGCCATCGACGAGATCGCCGAAACCGATAGCGCCCAAATTGCCGCAGTCGCGAAAAAAGCCGGCAAGATGAACAAGTCAGGGTTTGCGTCGCCGGTCAAAGACTTCTATTTGACGAACCCGATCGCGCGCGCCTCGGCTGTCATGGCCGAGTGCTCGGCATTGGCCCGCAACAACTTCAAAGTCGCGGCAGAGTAAGGGCAGGAACTCATGGATTCTTTCTTCTCAACCTATGTCTGGCCGGGGATCATCATGATCGGTCAGTCGCTGCTGCTTCTCGTCTGCCTACTCGTCTTCATCGCTTACGTGCTGCTTGCCGACCGCAAGATCTGGGCGGCGGTGCAGCTGCGCCGCGGTCCGAACGTCGTCGGTCCCTTCGGCCTGTTCCAGTCCTTCGCCGACCTTCTGAAGTTTGTCTTCAAGGAGCCGATCATTCCGGCCGGCGCCAACAAGGCGGTGTTTCTGCTCGCTCCGCTGGTGACCGTGCTTCTGGCGCTGTCGACCTGGGCGGTGGTGCCGCTCGCCGACGGCTGGGTGATCGCCAACATCAATGTCGGCATTCTCTATATCTTTGCGATCTCCTCGCTCGAAGTCTATGGCATCATCATGGGCGGTTGGGCATCGAACTCGAAATATCCGTTCCTCGGCGCGCTGCGCTCGGCCGCGCAGATGGTGTCCTATGAAGTCTCGATCGGCTTCGTCATTGTCACCGTTCTGCTCTGCGTCGGATCGCTCAACCTGACCGACATCGTCAATGCGCAGCACAATGGCCTCGGCACCATGCTCGGCCTGCCGGCCTCGTTCCTCGACTGGCATTGGCTGTCGCTGTTTCCGATGTTCATCGTCTTCTTTATTTCGGCGCTCGCCGAGACGAACCGTCCGCCGTTCGACCTTCCGGAAGCCGAATCGGAACTCGTCGCCGGCTTCATGGTCGAATACGGTTCCTCGCCATACATGATGTTCATGCTCGGCGAATATGCGGCCGTCTGCCTGATGTGCTCGCTGACGACGATCCTCTTCCTCGGCGGCTGGCTGCCTCCGGTCGATATCTGGATCCTCAACTGGGTTCCCGGCATCATCTGGTTCATGCTGAAGGCCTGCTTCGTGTTCTTCATGTTCGCGATGGTCAAGGCCTTCGTCCCGCGCTACCGCTACGACCAGCTCATGCGCCTCGGCTGGAAGGTCTTCCTGCCGCTGTCGCTCGCCATGGTCATCATCGTTGCATTCGTGCTGAAACTGATGGGATGGGCGTAATGATCCCAGCTCTCGTTTGCGGCAAAATTGGAGGTTGAAGATGGCAAGCTTGTCCAGCTCCATCAACTCGCTGTTCCTCAAGGAATTCTTCGGCGCGTTCTTTCTGTCGATGCGCTATTTCTTCCGCCAGAAGGCGACCATCAACTACCCCTTCGAAAAGGGTCCGGTCTCCCCGCGCTTCCGCGGCGAGCATGCACTGCGCCGTTATCCGAACGGCGAGGAACGCTGCATCGCCTGCAAGCTCTGCGAGGCGATCTGTCCTGCCCAGGCGATCACCATCGAGGCCGGTCCGCGCCGCAACGACGGCACACGCCGCACCGTGCGCTACGACATCGATATGGTGAAGTGCATCTATTGCGGCTTCTGCCAGGAAGCCTGCCCGGTCGACGCGATCGTCGAAGGTCCGAATTTCGAATTTGCGACGGAAACCCGCGAAGAGCTCTATTTCGACAAGGCGCGCCTTCTCGATAATGGAGACCGATGGGAGCGCGAAATCGCCCGCAACATCGCGATCGACTCGCCGTACCGCTGATTGAGATCTGAAATGCCGCGACGGAGCTGCTCGCTTCTGTCGCGGTCAATATGCACAGGAGCTTTGCCGGCGAGTGCCGCGAAGCTCCATCGGGCAGGGAAAACTCCCGGCTGCCCGGGGGAAGATGAAAAAGGCACCAACATGGGTCTGCAGGCTCTATTTTTCTACCTTTTCGCCTTTGTCGCGGTGGCGTCGGCGTTCATGGTCATCTGGGCGAAGAACCCGGTTCACTCGGTTCTGTTCCTGATCCTGGTGTTCTTCAACGCGGCCGGCCTCTTCCTGCTGCTCGGCGCCGAGTTCCTGGCGATGATCCTGCTCGTCGTCTATGTCGGCGCCGTCGCCGTCCTCTTCCTCTTCGTGGTGATGATGCTCGATATCGACTTCACCGAATTGAGGGCAGGTGTGCTCGAATATGCGCCGATCGGCGGATTGATCGGGATCATCTTGGCGGCCGAGTTGATCGTCGTCATCGGCGGCAGCGTCATCTCGCCCGAGATCGCCAAATCAGTCGCCATGCCGATCCCGGCGCTCACCGAGCGCACCAATACGGCCGCTCTCGGCGACGTGCTTTACACCAACTACGTCTATTTCTTCCAGATTGCCGGCCTGGTGCTGCTGGTCGCCATGATCGGTGCGATCGTGCTGACGCTGAGGCATCGCACCAATATCAAGCGGCAGAATATTTCCAGGCAGGTTGCCCGCACGCCAGCCACCGCCGTCGAGGTGGTGTCGGTCAAGCCGGGGCAGGGCGTCTAAAGGCAGGTCAAGGAACAAAGAACATGGTCATCGGACTTTCCCACTACCTGACGGTCAGCGCCATCCTCTTCACGCTCGGCGTCTTCGGTATCTTCCTGAACCGGAAGAACGTCATCGTCATCCTGATGTCGGTCGAACTGATCCTGCTTGCCGTCAACATCAACATGGTCGCCTTCTCTCACTTCCTGAACGACATTGTCGGTCAGGTCTTCGCGCTGTTCATTCTGACGGTCGCGGCTGCCGAAGCGGCGATCGGTCTTGCAATTCTCGTTGTCTTCTACCGCAACCGCGGCTCGATCGCGGTCGAAGACGTCAATATGATGAAGGGCTGAGTGGCTCATGTTCCTCTATAAGGCTATTGTCTTTCTTCCCTTGATCGGCGCGATCGTCGCCGGCCTATTCGGCCGCGCCATTGGCGCCAAGGCTTCGGAATATGTTACCAGCGGCTTGATGATCATCGCCGGCATCCTCTCCTGGATCGTCTTCTTCAACGTCGGCATGGGCCATCTTGAAGGCGGGCCGATCAAGGTCGAGGTGCTGCGCTGGATCCAGTCCGGCGGCGTTGATGTCTCCTGGTCGCTGCGCGTGGATACGCTCACCTCAGTCATGCTGATCGTGGTCAACACGGTCTCGACGCTGGTGCATATCTATTCGATCGGCTACATGCATACCGATCCGCATCGCCCCCGCTTCTTTGCCTATCTCTCGCTCTTCACCTTCGCCATGCTGATGCTGGTGACGGCCGACAACCTTGCGCAAATGTTCTTCGGCTGGGAAGGCGTCGGTCTCGCCTCCTATCTGCTGATCGGCTTCTGGTTCAAGAAGCCGTCGGCGACGGCCGCGGCGATGAAGGCTTTCATCGTCAACCGCGTCGGCGACTTCGGTTTCGTGCTCGGCATTGCCGGCGTCTTCGTGCTGTTCGGCTCGATCAACCTCGATACGATCTTCGCCAATGCATCGAATTTCGCCCCGCATGAAGGCGGCGGTGAGGCGAGCGAGGTGATCCTCAACCTCTTTGGCATGCAGCTCGACAAGGCGCATGCGCTGACCGGCATCTGCCTGTTGCTGTTCATGGGCGCGATGGGCAAGTCGGCCCAGTTCCTGCTGCACACCTGGCTGCCGGACGCCATGGAAGGCCCGACCCCGGTCTCGGCTCTCATCCATGCCGCCACCATGGTCACCGCCGGCGTCTTCCTCGTCGCCCGCATGTCGCCGCTCTTCGAATTGTCGCCGGACGCCCTGACCGTTGTCACCGTGATCGGCGCGATCACCGCTTTCTTCGCGGCAACCGTCGGCCTGGTGCAGAACGACATCAAGCGCGTCATCGCCTATTCCACCTGCTCGCAGCTCGGCTACATGTTCGTGGCGCTGGGGGTAGGGGCCTATGGCGCAGCGATCTTCCATCTCTTCACGCACGCCTTCTTCAAGGCGCTGCTCTTCCTCTGCGCCGGCTCGGTCATCCATGCCGTCGATGGCGAGCAGGATATGCGCTACATGGGCGGGCTTTGGCCGCATATTAAAGTTACAGGCGGCCTGATGATCATCGGCACGCTGGCGATTACCGGTGTCGGCATTCCCTTCACGCCGTTCGGCTTTGCCGGCTTCTTCTCCAAGGACGTGATCATTGAGGCGACTTATGCATCGCACTCGCCGGTCGCAGGCTTTGCCTTCTCGCTGCTGGTCATCGCTGCGCTCTTTACGAGCTTCTATTCCTGGCGCCTGATCTTCATGACCTTCTTCGGCAAGCCACGCGCTTCGCATGAGGTCATGCACCATGTGCATGAATCGCCGCAGGTCATGCTGGTACCGCTTTATCTCTTGGCGATCGGCGCGGTGCTGGCCGGCGTGATCTTCGAAGGCAGGTTCTACGGCGAGGAATACGCCGAGTTCTGGAAGGGCGCGCTCTTCACCGGCGCCGAAAACGAACTCGTCGAAGAATTCCACCACGTGCCGGCGCTCGTAGGCTTGAGCCCCTTCATCGCCATGGTGCTCGGCTTCGTCATCGCCTGGTACATGTATATCCGCTCGCCGCAGACGCCGCGCGTCCTCGCCAAGCAGCACCGGGTGCTCTACCATTTCCTGCTCAACAAGTGGTATTTCGACGAACTCTACGACTTCCTGTTCGTCCGCACGGCAAGGGCGCTTGGCCGCTTCCTGTGGAAGAAGGGTGACGTCGGCGTCATCGATACCTATGGCCCGAACGGTGTAGCCGCCCGCGTCGTCGCCGTCACCGATCGCGTGGTCCGCCTGCAGACCGGTTACCTCTATCACTATGCCTTCGCCATGCTGCTCGGCATTGCGGCGCTCGTTACCTGGATGATGCTCGGGAGTTCCTTCTGATGACCGATTGGCCTATTCTTTCAACGGTCACCTTCCTGCCGCTCGCCGGCGTGGTGCTCCTGCTCTTGATGAATGGCGACAGCGAAAGCGGCCGGAGGAACGTGCTGGCGATTTCGCTGTTCACCACCGTCTTCACCTTCATCGTTTCGCTCGTCATCTGGATCGGCTTCGACAATGCCAATCCCGGCTTCCAGATGGTCGAAAAGCATGACTGGCTCGGCACCGGCATCGGCTATCATGTTGGCGTCGACGGCATCTCCATGCTGTTCGTCATCCTGACGACCTTCCTCATGCCCTTCTGCGTACTGGCAAGCTGGCTCTCGATCGAGAAACGCCTGAAGGAATACATGATCGCCTTCCTCATCCTCGAAACGATGATGGTCGGCGTTTTCGTTTCGCTCGATATCGTGCTCTTCTACGTCTTCTTCGAAGCGGGCCTCATCCCGATGTTCCTGATCATCGGCGTCTGGGGCGGAAGAGATCGTGTCTATGCGAGCTACAAGTTCTTCCTCTATACGCTGCTCGGCTCGGTGCTGATGCTGCTCGCCATCATGGCGATGTACTGGCAGGCCGGCACGACCGACATCACCGCGCTGCTCGCCTACAAGTTCCCGCCGGCGCTGCAGACCTGGCTCTGGCTTGCCTTCTTTGCCTCCTTCGCGGTGAAGATGCCGATGTGGCCGGTTCATACCTGGCTTCCGGATGCGCACGTTCAGGCGCCGACCGCAGGCTCGGTGATCCTGGCCGGCGTTCTCCTGAAGCTCGGCGGCTACGGTCTCATCCGCTTCTCGCTCGGCATGTTCCCGGTAGCGTCTGATTATTTCGCGCCGCTCGTCTTCGCCATGTCGGTCATCGCCATCATCTACACCTCGCTGGTGGCAATGATGCAGGATGACATGAAGAAGCTGATCGCCTATTCCTCCGTGGCGCATATGGGCTACGTGACCATGGGAATCTTCGCCGCCAACATGCAGGGTGTTCAGGGGTCGATCTTCCAGATGCTGTCGCACGGCATCGTTTCCGGCGCGCTCTTCCTCTGCGTCGGCGTCGTCTACGACCGTACCCATACCCGCGAGATCAATGCCTATGGCGGCCTCGTCAACAACATGCCGAAATACGCCGTGGCAATGATGGTCTTCACCATGGCCAATGTCGGGCTTCCCGGCACGTCTGGCTTCATCGGCGAATTCCTGACGCTGATCGGCGTCTTCCGGGTCAACACCTGGGTCGCGCTCTTTGCCGCCACCGGCGTCATCCTTTCGGCCGCCTACGCGCTCTGGCTCTATCGCCGGGTGATCTTCGGCGCGCTGGAGAAGGAAAAGCTGAAGGCGCTGCTCGATCTTTCCAGACGCGAACAGCTGATCCTCTATCCGCTGGTCGCGCTGACCATCTTCTTCGGCGTTTATCCGGCTCCGGTCTTCGATGCGACGGCCGCCTCGGTGGATCTGCTGGTCAACAACTACACGGCCGCCGTGCACGCAGCGCAGAACGTTGCGCTGTCTATGAAATGATGACGGGACTTATCGGACATGACCGCTGAAACAATTCTCCTCAGTCTGCATCTTTCCGCGCCGGAGCTCATCCTCGCGGTCGGCGCCCTGGTCCTGTTGATGGTCGGCGTCTTTTCAGGCGAGCGGTCGGGCCTTGTCGTCACCGGCCTTGCCATCGTCCTGCTGCTCGCATCCGGCCTGTGGCTGCTCTTCGTGCCGGCGGAAGGCCTCGCCTTCGGCGGCGTCTACATGGCCGACGGCTTCTCGCGCTTCATGAAGCTGGTGGCGCTCATCGGTTCGCTGGTTGCGCTGTTCATGACGATGGGGCATGCCCGCGAAAATCAGCTCGACAAGTTCGAGTTCCCGGTTCTGCTGGTGCTTGCGACCCTCGGCATCCTGCTGATGATCTCGGCCAACGACCTGATTTCGCTCTATCTGGCGCTGGAACTGCAGTCGCTGGCGCTCTACGTCGTCGCCGCGATCAACCGCGACAGCCTGAAGTCGACCGAAGCCGGCCTCAAATATTTCGTGCTCGGCGCGCTGTCCTCCGGCATGCTGCTCTACGGCATGTCGCTGGTCTACGGCTTCACCGGCCACACTCACTTCGCCGAAATCGCCCAGGCGCTTTCGGTTGAAGGTGCACGCTCGCTCGGCCTCATCTTCGGCCTGGTCTTCATCCTCGCCGGCATCGCCTTCAAAATCTCGGCCGTTCCGTTCCACATGTGGACGCCGGACGTTTATGAAGGCGCGCCGACGCCGGTCACCGCCTTCCTTGCCGCAGCCCCTAAGGTTGCCGCTATGGCGATGATGACACGCATGGTCATCACCGCCTTCCAGCCGGTCCTGGCCGACTGGCAGCAGGTCGTCGTCTTCATCTCAATCGCCTCGATGCTGCTCGGCTCCTTTGCTGCGATCGGCCAGAAGAACATCAAGCGACTGATGGCCTATTCCTCGATCGGCCATATGGGTTATGCCCTGGTCGGCCTTGCCGCCGGCAACCAGACCGGTGTTTCCGGCGTTATGCTTTATATGGTCATTTACATGATCATGACGCTCGGCACTTTCGCGATCATCATGTCGATGCGCCGCAAGGACGGCACCGTTGTCGAAGACGTCAACGATCTCGCCGGTCTTTCTGCGACCAATCCGTTCATGGCCGTGGTGCTAACAGCGCTGATGTTCTCGCTCGCCGGTATTCCGCCGCTCGCCGGTTTCTTCGCCAAGTATTTCGTCTTCGTTGCCGCGATCGAAGCCAAGCTCTATGCGCTTGCCATCATCGGCGTTCTCGCCTCGGTCGTCGGCGCCTATTATTATCTGCGCGTCATCAAGCTGATGTGGTTCGATGAAGCGGCCGGCGAATTCGCCCGTGTCTCCAGCGCCCTGCGCCTGGTCTTCGGTCTCTCCGGTCTCTTCGTCACCGCCTATGTGCTGATCGGCGGCCCGATCGGTGGCGCGGCAGAGCTTGCCGCCGCGACGCTCTTCTGATGGTTTCCGACAGACGGCGCCGGATATCGCTCGGCGATTTCAGGCACGAGGCGCTGTCGGAAACATCATCCACCAACAGCGAATGCCTCGCCCGGGCGCGGGCGGGCGATCCCGGAAATCTCTGGGTGACGGCCGAGAGGCAGACCGGCGGCCGCGGCCGCCGCGGCCGTCTCTGGGTGTCCGAACGCGGCAATCTCTACGCGTCTCTTCTATTGATCGACCCGGCGCCGATGGAGCGCCTCGGCTCGCTGCCGCTGGCAGTTGCCGTCGCCGTGCACCAGGCGATCCGCCAGGTGCTGCCCGCGGGCGCCGAATCGCTCGAGGTCAAATGGCCGAACGATATTCTCATCGGCCGGAAAAAGACCTGCGGCATCCTCGTCGAGGGCGAGCAGCTGCCGGACGGCCGTTACGCGTTGATCGTCGGCATCGGCATCAATGTTTCGGTCATGCCGGACAATCCGCTCTATCCCGTCACCTGCCTGCGCCAGCATGCGAGCGCGGCTTCGCCGGAGGAACTCTTCGCCCATCTCTTCGCGGCGATGGCGGAACTGCTGGAAATATGGGATCAGGGCCGCGGCATTGCCGAGATCACCGCGCGCTGGCGCGCCATTGCCTGCGGCGTCGGTGAAAAGATCACGGTCAATTTACCGGACCGGTCGATTTCCGGACAATTCGCCGGGATTGATGATAATGGCTTGTTGATGCTCGATACCGGCGCTGGCAGGATCATGCCCATTGCCGCCGGTGATGTGTTTTTTGGATAGCGGATAAAACGAAAATCATGGCGAAACAGGACGAGTTGGTATTCCTGCCTCTGGGCGGCGTTGGCGAGATCGGGATGAATCTCGCTCTCTATGGCTACGGCCCGCCCGAGCATCGCCAGTGGATCATGGTCGATTGCGGCGTCACCTTTCCCGGTCCCGACCTGCCGGGCGTCGACCTCGTGCTGCCCGATATCCGCTTCCTCGCCAATGAGCGCAAGAACCTCAAGGCGATCATCATCACCCATGCCCATGAAGACCATTACGGCGCACTCGCCGACCTCTGGCCGGGCCTCAACGTTCCGGTTTTCGCCTCGGCCTTTACATCGGGCTTGCTTGAAGCCAAACGCAATTTCGAGAAGGCAACGATCGGCGAAGTGCCGGTGACGCCGTTCAAGGCAGGCGATACTATCAATGTCGGCTCCTTCAGCATCGAAGGTGTGGCCGTCAACCATTCGATCCCCGAGCCGATGTCGCTGATGATCCGCACGCCGGCTGGCAACGTCATCCATACCGGTGACTGGAAAATCGATCACGAGCCTTCGCTCGGGCCTCTGACCGATGAGACTCGATTCCGCCAGCTTGGCGACGAGGGCGTGCTGGCGCTGATGTGCGATTCCACCAACGCCCTGCGCGACGGTGTTTCGCCCTCCGAAAAGGATGTGTCGGAAAGCCTGCGCAAGATTATCGAGGATGCCGAGGGCCGGGTAGCGATCACCACCTTCTCGTCGAATGTCGGGCGTATTCGAACCGTCGCCGAGGCTGCCGAGGCGGCCGGCCGCGAAGTGCTGCTGCTCGGCAGTTCGCTGAAGCGTGTCGTCGATGTCGCTAGCGATATCGGCCTGATGGAAGGGGTCAAACCTTTCATTTCCGAGGAGGAATACGGCTATATCCCGCGCGACAAGGTCGTCGTCATCCTGACCGGCAGCCAGGGTGAGGCGCGGGCCGCCCTTGCCAAGCTCTCCCGTGACGAGATGCGCAACGTGGCCTTTGCGGCAGGCGATATCGTGGTCTTTTCCTCGCGTGCCATTCCCGGCAACGAAAAGGCGATTCAGGATATCAAGAACGGCCTCGTCGAGCAGGGCGTGCATATCATCACCGATACCGAGGCGCTCGTCCACGTCTCCGGCCATCCGCGCCGCAACGAGTTGCAGAGGATGTATGAGTGGACCCGGCCGAAAATCGTCGTGCCCGTGCATGGCGAGGCGACGCATCTGACGGCGCATAAAGAGCTGGCAGAGCAATCCGGCATCGCGATCGTCCCGCGGGTGCGCAACGGCGATATCCTGCGGCTGGCGCCAGGTCCGGTCGAGGTGATCGGCGAAGCGCCGCATGGCCGTATCTACAAGGACGGCCTGCTGATCGGCGATTTCGACGAAATGGGTATCGGCGAGCGCAAGAAGCTCTCCTATGTCGGCCATGTTGCGGTCAACGTCGTGCTCGACGCGCGTTATGACATTCTCGGCGATCCCGATCTCGTCTCAATCGGCCTACCGGTTTATGATGACGAAGGCGAGGAGATGGAGGATACGCTCTACGATGCGGCGATCAGCGCCATCGAAAGCATTCCGCGCGCCCGCCGCAAGGATATCGACATGCTACAGGAGGCCGTGCGCCGTGCCATCCGCGCAGCCGCAAATCACGCCTGGGGCAAAAAACCCGTTGTCACCGCCTTCGTCACCAAGGTCTGACCATGCTCGGCCGGGTAAACCATATCGCCATCGCCGTCCCTGATCTCGCAGCGGCGACGGCCGCCTACCGCGACACGCTGGGGGCCGCCGTATCGCAGCCGCAGTCTCTGCCGGAACACGGGGTCACCGTCGTCTTCGTCGAATTGCCGAACACCAAGGTCGAATTGCTGCAGCCGCTCGGGCAGGACTCGCCGATCGCGATCTTCCTCGAAAAGAACCCGTCCGGCGGCATGCATCATATCTGTTACGAGGTGGAGGATATCATCCTCGCCCGTGACCGACTGATCGTCGCCGGCGCGCGGGTGCTGGGTGACGGCCAGCCGAAGACCGGCGCGCATGGCAAGCCGGTGCTCTTTCTGCACCCCAAGGATTTCTTCGGTACGCTGATCGAACTCGAACAGGCCTAAATCAAATATAATCGGACGCGTTTTTCGCTGCGGCAGAGTGACCCGAAGACGGCGAAATGTTTCCTTCGCTTTGAGTTGGACGCTATTCCGCCGTATAAGTACGCCAGTTCCATGCGACACAGCGCTTCGCGCGTTCTGTCGGCAAGACACGGCCGGGAAAGATAATGCTCCAGACCTTCCTTCAGGGATTCGCCGTCTACTTCATCATATGGTGGATGACGCTGTTCGCCGTTCTGCCGATCGGCCTGCGCACCCAGGCGGAAGACGACAATATCGTGCTCGGCACCGTGCCAAGCGCGCCCACCCGCTTTCGCGCCGCCTTCGTCTTTTCGCTGACGACGCTGATCTCGGCGCTCATCTATGGCATCTGGTATGTCTGCGACACCTATTTCGGCTGGGGCTTTGACGCCCTTCCACAACTCGGGCCTAGCTTCTATTGAGATAGCTTTTGCTCAAACTTTGAGCAGATGTAAAATTCAGGGAAAATTCGTTTCGTCATATTGGTGTCATGCTGTTGCGGCAAGGAACTCGCCTAACGGAATGAGAGGGTTCCCTTACGGAAGCCGTCTGGAGCTTGAATGGGAGGAGAGGGCGAAAAGCCAAAAAAAAACAAGGCCGGAAGCCTTGTTTTAAGTATCGCGTGATCTGTAACCGTTGCCGGGGCTGCGACGAGCGCGCCTAAGATCTGATCCTCCCAAGACTTGACCGCGAATTCGACAAGAATTTAGCTTCCTGCCTGTTTTGTGAGCTAAAACTAGCTCAAACATTGGGCTTTGTCATCAGCTTTTTTTGCATTTTTGCTACACACCAGCAAAATTTTTCTGTTGACAAGATTTTCGTTCAAGTCCTTATAAACACGCGCTTTTTTACGCCCTTTCATTTTGCGGGGGCGAACATGCGTGTCCGGGAGGCGGCCGACGGCAGTTGCGGGTTTCCTTCCCGCCGCGAAGCGGCTATGAACGCTCCCACATTCACCATGTATCTTCGATTCCGCTTGCCGGCGGGATCTCAACTGCTCCGGAATCGCCATGCGTCTGTCTCGCTACTTCTTGCCCATTCTTAAGGAAAACCCCAAGGAGGCGGAAATCGTCTCCCACCGGTTGATGCTGCGCGCCGGCATGATCCGCCAGCAGTCTCAGGGCATCTATTCCTGGTTGCCGCTCGGCAAGCGTGTGCTCGACAAGGTCAACGCCATTATCCGCGAGGAGCAGAACCGCGCCGGTGCCATCGAGCTTTCGATGCCGACCCTGCAGTCGGCCGAGCTCTGGCAGGAAAGCGGCCGTTATGATGCTTACGGCAAGGAGATGCTGCGCATCAAGGACCGCCAGGACCGGCCGATGCTGTATGGTCCCACCAACGAGGAGATGGTGACGGATATTTTCCGTTCTGCGGTCAAGTCCTATAAGGACCTGCCGCTCAATCTCTATCATATCCAGCTGAAGTTCCGCGACGAGATCCGGCCGCGCTTCGGCACCATGCGCTCGCGCGAATTCATGATGAAGGACGCTTACTCCTTCGATCTGACGCGCGAAGGGGCGGAGCATTCCTATAATAAGATGTTCGCCGCCTATCTCAGAACGTTCGACCGGCTCGGTCTCCGGGCCATCCCGATGCGCGCCGATACCGGCCCGATCGGCGGCAATCTCAGCCATGAATTCATCATCCTCGCCGATACCGGTGAATCCGAGGTCTTCTGCCATAAGGATTTCGTCGGTTTCGATATTCCCGGCGAGAACACCGATTTCGACAGCGTCGAGGGCCTGAAGGCGATCTTCGACAAATGGACCTCGCTCTATGCGGCGACCTCGGAAATGCACGACGAGGCGGCCTTCAATGCCGTGCCCGAGGGCGACCGCCTTTCGGCCCGCGGCATCGAGGTCGGCCACATCTTCTATTTCGGCACGAAATATTCCGAGCCGATGGGCGCGAAGGTGCAGGGACCTGACGGCAAGGAACACTTCGTTCACATGGGTTCCTACGGTATCGGCCCGACACGCCTTGTTCCCGCCATCATCGAAGCCTCGCATGACGACAACGGAATCATCTGGCCGACATCGGTCGCACCCTTCGATGTCGTCGTCATCAACATGAAGGTGGGCGATGAGGCCTGCGACGATACGTGTGAGCTGATCTACGCCGCTCTGAAAAAGGCCGGCAAGGATGTGCTCTATGACGATACCGACGACCGGGCCGGCACGAAATTCGCGACGGCCGACCTGATCGGCGTACCTGTCCAGATCATCGCCGGCCCGCGTGCGGTCGCGAACGGCGAGGTCGAAGTGAAGGACCGCAAGACCGGCGCCCGCGAAACGATGACCATCGAAGCGGCGATCAACAGGTTCGTGGCTTAAGGAAACGGAGGCGAAATGGCGGAGGCAGCAGTGGACCGGAGTTCAAAATCCGGCTTGGGTCCGGCTGGCAAGCCATTTTCCACCTTTGAGCGTCTCGTGGCGTGGCGTTATCTGCGCGCCCGCCGCAAGGAGGCTTTCATCTCGGTGATCGCCGGCTTCTCCTTCGTCGGCATCATGCTCGGCGTTGCGACGCTGATCATCGTCATGGCCGTCATGAACGGCTTTCGCACCGAACTCGTCTCGCGCATCCTCGGCATCAACGGTCATATGATCGTGCAGCCGGTCGACGGCCCCTTTACCGATTATCCCGACCTGACCGCCAAACTCGCCGCGGTGCCGGGCGTCAAGATGGCGCTGCCCTTGGTCGAAGGCCAGGTGCTCGCTTCGGCCCAGGCTGGGGGTAGCACCGGTGCTTTGGTGCGCGGCGTCCGCGCTGAAGACCTCACCAAGCTCAAAACGATCTCTAATAACATCAAGTCCGGCGACATGGTGGGCTTTGCCTCCGGTGAAGGCGTGCTGATCGGCACCCGCATGGCCGACCAGCTGGGTCTGCGCGTCGGCGACGCCATCACCCTGACCTCGCCGGAAGGCGACATCACACCGATGGGCGTCAATCCGCGCGTCAAATCCTACAAGATCTCCGGTCTGTTCGAGATCGGCATGTCGGAATATGACTCGTCGATCATCTTCATGCCGCTCGAGGAAGCGCAGCTCTACTTCAATGCGGCCGGGCTGGTGCAGTCGATCGAGCTCTTCGTCGATCATCCCGATGATATCGACGCGCTGAGGCCGAAGGTGGAAGAGGCGGCCGGCCGCCAGATCAATCTCACCGACTGGCGTCAGCGCAACCAGACCTTCTTCTCCGCGCTCCAGGTAGAGCGCAACGTCATGTTCATGATCCTGACGCTGATTGTGCTGGTGGCGGCGCTCAACATCATCTCCGGCCTCATCATGCTGGTGAAGGACAAGGGCAGCGATATCGCGATCCTGCGCACCATGGGCGCCAGCGCCGGGGCGATCATGCGCATCTTCTTCATGACCGGGGCGGCGATCGGCATCGTCGGCACGCTTGCCGGTGTGCTGCTCGGCGTTCTCGTCTGCGTCAACATCGAATCCATCCGCCAGTTCTTCTCCTGGATCTCCGGCACCGTGATTTTCAATCCCCAGGTCTATTTCCTCAGTCAGCTGCCGGCCGAGATGGATATCAGCGAAACGATCTCGGTGGTCGTCATGGCGCTCAGCCTCTCCTTCATCGCCACCATCTTCCCGGCATGGCGCGCCTCCAGGCTCGATCCGGTGCAGGCCCTGCGCTACGAATAAGGAATGCCGCATTCATGAATCGCAACGTCGTCCTCAAGCTTACCGGCGTCGAGCGCCATTACGGGCAGGGTGATACGCTGCTCACGATCTTGAAGGGAGCGGATTTTTCGCTGGCGAAAGGCGAGATCGTCGCCCTTGTCGCCCCCTCCGGCACCGGCAAGTCGACGCTGCTGCATGTCGCCGGCCTGCTCGAGCATCCCGACGGCGGCGAGGTTACCATCAACGGCCATGCCTGCGACGGCCTTTCCGATGAGAAGCGCACGGCGATCCGCCGCCGCGAGATCGGCTTCGTCTATCAATTCCACCATCTCCTGCCGGAATTTTCGGCGCTTGAGAACATCATGATGCCGCAGCTGATCGCCGGGCTGTCCTGGAAGGAAGCCCAGGAGCGGGCCGGGCAGCTCCTCGACTATATGCGCATCGGCCATCGCGGTTCGCATCGCCCGGCCGAGCTTTCCGGGGGCGAACAGCAGCGCGTTGCGATCGCCCGCGCCGTCGCCAATGCGCCGACGCTGCTTCTTGCCGACGAACCGACCGGCAATCTGGATCCGGAAACGGCAAGCTACGTCTTCGACGCGCTGGAGGCGCTGGTGCGCCAATCCGGTCTTGCGGCCCTCATCGCCACCCACAATCACGAACTCGCCGGCCGCATGGATCGGCGCGTCACGATCTCCGATGGCAAGGTCATAGAGTTTTAGTCTAAGGTGATCACGGGGTGACAAGCCCGCCGCGGTAATCGAGCACATAGGCCTTCCTGCCGGCGACCATGATGCATTCATGGCCGCTGAAACGCTCGCAGCCGCCTTCGCTGCGGTCGACATAGCGGCCGAACGGATGATCGAATTCCATTCCGCCAAGAAAGCGGCGCTCCCGATACATTGCCGACAGCGCTGCCTTGATCACCGTTCCGGCGGCACTGCCGTCGATGAGATCGGGCGCGACGACGCGGCCGAAATAATTCATCGCCCAGACGGGTTGGCGGGCAAACCAAACCACTTCCTGTCCGGCGAAGTCGGTGCCGCCGAAATAGCTGTCGAGATAATGCCAGTCGCCGCTCTCATACCCGATATCATGGGAACCCGGCCGGCAGGGCGTGCGCGGCACTCCGCCGCCGACATAGGTCGCAGCCTTCGCCTCCACGATGAATTCGTTCAACTGCGCAATGTCGAGCATGTCATTCTCCTCTCAGCGGGATGCTGGCAAATATGCTGCGGCATGTAAAGAACATAAAGAGAACGTGCGTCGGAATTCAGAAGATCGACTTGGGCGGTGGCCTATCTGAACGGAATGGCGGATCTGTCGAAGGTTGGGAAAGGGGGCGGGCTGCCGCCAATCGAACCGAGCGCAGGCGCCCATGCGAATCGCCAAGCGCTTCGAGATTCTTCAACGCAAGCGCAAAGGAAAAGATTCCTGTTGACATCGGAACATAGATGGAACAAATTGAAAACATAACGAGTAAAGGAGAGCCAGATGACTGACATGATCCGTGATATCGCAGCATTCACCTCCATCGCAATGTTCGTTGCCAGCTTCTCGCTTATTGTCATCGCAATCTAAAGTTTTCGGGGATCGCATGGCAGTCATGCGGTTCGCACGCGGGTCTTCTTCTGGACATCATCGCCCTCAATGCCGACAATGCGTCCGATTCATTTCGGCTGATTGGGAAGGCATATCATGGCGGAGACGGAAAAGGGTTCAATGGGTGAGGCGACCGGCGGCACGCCGGGCTTCATCCACCTGAGGGTCCATTCCGCCTATTCGCTTCTTGAGGGCGCGCTGCCTCTGAAGAAGATCCTTTATAAGGCGACCGGCGACAGTCAGCCGGCGATCGCCATTACCGACACCAACAATCTCTTCGTCGCCCTTGAATTCTCCCAGAAGGCAATGGACGAGGGCCTGCAGCCGATCATCGGCTGCCAGGTCTCAATCGACATGGAAGACGGATTGGAAAGCGAAAAGCGCGGCGGTCAGCCGGCCCTGATCAAGCTGCCGTCGATCGTTCTTCTTGCCGCGACGGAGGCTGGTTACGAAAGGCTGGTCGATCTCGTCAGCCGCGCCTATCTCGGCGGTGATAGCAACCAGGCCATTCATATCAGAACCTCCTGGCTGGAAGAGGCAGGCACGGAAGGGCTGATCGCCTTGACCGGCGCCCTGACCGGGCCGGTCGACGCAGCTGTCAGGGAAGGTCATTCCGCCCAGGCGGAAGCCCGGCTGCTCACGCTGAAGCGTCTCTTCGGCGACAGACTCTATGTCGAGCTGCAGCGGCACGGCACCTACGACAAGCGGCACGAGCAGAAGATCGTCGGGCTTGCTTACACGCATGACTTGCCGCTCGTCGCCACCAACGAGGCGTTCTTTCCGACCCGCGACGATTACGACGCCCATGATGCGCTGATGGCGGTTGCGCATAACGCCATCGTCTCCGACGACAGCCGTTTTCGCCTGACTCCGGATCACTACCTGAAGAGCCGGGCTGAGATGGCCAAGCTCTTTGCCGACCTGCCGGAAGCGCTTGAGAACACGATCGAGATCGCCAGGCGCTGCTCCTTCGTGCTGAAAACGCGAAAGCCGATTCTGCCGCGTTTCACGGGCGCCACTGACGATGCCGAGGAGGCGGAACGCGCCGAGGCGGGCGAATTGCGCCGTCAGGCGGTGGAAGGGCTGGACATGCGGCTTTCGACCCTCGGCATGTCGCCCGGTTATGAGGAAAAGGATTATCGCGAGCGGCTGGAGTTCGAGCTCGGCGTCATCGAGCGCATGCGCTTCCCCGGTTACTTCCTGATCGTTTCCGACTTCATCAAATGGGCCAAGCAGCACGACATCCCGGTCGGTCCCGGCCGCGGTTCGGGGGCAGGTTCGCTGGTCGCCTATGCCTTGACGATCACCGATGTCGACCCGCTGCGCTTCTCGCTACTGTTCGAGCGCTTCCTCAATCCAGAACGCGTCTCGATGCCTGACTTCGACATCGACTTTTGCCAGGACCGCCGCGAAGAGGTGATCCGCTACGTCCAGGCCAAGTACGGCCGCGAGCAGGTGGCGCAGATCATCACCTTTGGTTCGCTGCAGGCGCGTGCCGCACTTCGCGACGTCGGACGCGTGCTGGAAATGCCTTACGGCCAGGTCGACAAGATTTGCAAACTCGTGCCGAACAATCCCGCCAATCCGACGCCGCTTTCCAAGGCGATCGAGGAGGAGCCGAAGCTGCAGGAGGAGGCGGCGAAAGAACCGGTGGTGGCGCGGCTGCTCGACATCGCCCAGAAGATCGAAGGGCTTTATCGTCACGCCTCGACCCATGCCGCCGGCATTGTCATCGGCGACCGGCCGCTTTCCAAGCTGGTGCCGATGTATCGCGATCCGCGCTCCGACATGCCTGTCACCCAGTTCAACATGAAGTGGGTGGAGCAGGCCGGCCTCGTCAAATTCGACTTCCTCGGTCTGAAGACGCTGACGGTGCTGAAGGTCGCCGTCGATTTCGTCGCCAAGCGCGGCATCAATGTCGATCTTGCGGCCATTCCTCTCGACGACAAGCCGACCTACGAGATGCTGTCGCGCGGCGAGACGGTCGGCGTGTTCCAGGTGGAAAGTGCGGGCATGCGCAAGGCGCTGATCGGCATGAAGCCGGACTGCATCGAGGACATCATCGCGCTGGTGGCGCTTTACCGCCCCGGCCCGATGGAGAACATCCCGACTTACAATGCCCGCAAGCACGGCGATGAAGAGCTGGAATCGATCCATCCGATGATCGACCACCTGCTCAAGGAGACGCAGGGCGTCATCGTCTACCAGGAACAGGTGATGCAGATCGCCCAGGTCCTGTCGGGCTATTCGCTTGGCGAAGCCGACCTTCTGCGCCGCGCCATGGGTAAGAAGATCAAGGCGGAGATGGACCAGCAGCGGGAACGCTTCGTCGTCGGCGCCGTCAAGAACGGCGTATCAAAGCCGCAAGCCGACAACATCTTCGAACTCTTGGCGAAGTTCGCAAACTACGGCTTCAACAAGTCGCACGCCGCCGCCTACGCGATCGTCTCCTACCAGACGGCCTACATGAAGGCGCACTATCCGGTCGAATTCCTCGCCGCCTCGATGACGCTCGACATGTCCAACACGGAAAAGGTCAATGATTTCCGTCAGGACGCCAAGCGGCTCGGCATCGAGGTGATCGCGCCTTCGGTGCAGACCTCCTTCCGCCATTTCGAGACCGGCGACAATCGTATCTACTATGCGCTGGCCGCCCTCAAAGGCGTCGGCGAATCCGCCGTCGACCACATCGTCGAGGTGCGTGGCGACAAGCCTTTTGCCAGCATCGAGGATTTCTGCCTGCGCATCGATCCCCGCCAGGTGAACCGCCGCGTGCTCGAAAGCCTGATCTATGCCGGCGCCTTCGATTGTTTCGGCACCGACCGAGCCCATCTGGCCGCCGGCCTCGATCGCATTCTCGGTTATGCCCAGCGCGCCCAGGAAAACAAGCTGAGCGGCCAGTCGGATATATTTGGCAGCGCACTAAACTCAAGCCCGGAGAAGATCTCCTTACCGCCCTATTCACCCTGGCTGGCATCGGAGCGGCTGCTCAAGGAATTTCAAGTGCTGGGCTTCTATCTGACGGCCCACCCGCTCGATTCTTACAGCAACATCCTGCAGAAGATGCGTGTGCAGACCTTTGCCGAGTTTTCTCAGGCGATCAAGCAGGGGGCTGCCAATGCGCGTCTTGCCGGAACCGTCATCTCAAAGCAGGAGCGCAAGACCCGCACCGGCAACAAGATGGGCATCATTGTCTTTTCCGATTCGTCAGGCCAGTTCGAGGCGGTGCTGTTTTCGGAGATGCTGAACCAGTATCGCGACGTGCTCGAGTCCGGGAAATCCTTCCTGCTGACCGCGACCGGTGAGGAGCGGCCGGAGGGTATCGGTCTTCGCATCCAGACGATCCAGTCGCTTGAGGAAAAGTCGCTGCAGATGCAGAAGGCGCTGCGCGTCTATATCAGAGATTCCGGACCGCTGAAAATGGTTGCCGGCCATCTGAACACCAAGGGCGACGGTCTGGTTTCCTTCATTGTTATCAAGGAAGAGGGCAAACGCGAGGTGGAAGTGGCGCTGCCGGAGAAATACCGCATCACTCCGGAGATTGCCGCTGCCCTTCGCGCCGCCCCCGGCGTCGTCGACGTCGAGCTTGTCTGACAACCCGGTTGATCCTGATCAACCCGGCTGATCCTGATCAACCCAGTTGATCGTGATCACCCCCGGGTGACAGTCATCACCTCCGGGTGATTGTGATGAAATCCGTGCCTTCGCCGGTTTCGCGGCCAAGGCCCGTATCGGAGATCGTCAACGTCGAGCCGGGCGAGATCAGCGCGTCGATCCTGCGGCGGGTCTCGTCGGAGATCGTGATGCGGCTCAGCGAAAGGGCAATCGGCTTGCCCATCACAATCGAGCTTTCCTGGCTGGTGATGCCGAGTCGTTTCATCGTCTCGCGGGAGAGATTGTTCTCGAGCGTGATGCCCAGCCAATCCGCCGTGCCGGCCTGTTCATCGACGGCATGCAGCGTGAAGAAATGCGTGCCGAGTGCCAGGCCCGGATCGGCGATCGTCACGGGGGCCTCGAAGATCGGCTTGAAGGCCTGCCGCACCATGATGACGCCGTTCGGCGGCTCGCCCTTGCCGCTTGCGGCATAGACGGATTTGAGCAACGCGTCGGAGACCAGGCTCCTGTCGCCGGCAAATTCCGTCGGCCGCAGCATCTTGAAGGCGTTGATCGCCTGCACGGTCGACGGACCGAGCAGGCCGTCCGGATCGCCGGCGGAAAAGCCGAGCTGATTGAGTAGCGTCTGGATGTCGATCACCGTCTCGCGCAGAGCGCGCCGCGTGACGAGCATGCTGATCGGTTCGGACGGCGGCCGGATCTCCGGCGCGGTAACCGGCGAGACCGCCGGCATCGGCATCGCGGCGGTGTCGTTCATGGCCACCTGCACCGGTGTCCCGGGACCGACGGGTATGGAGGGCCGCAGCTCGACATCCGAAAGCAGCGGCATCGCTGCCGGCGCATCGGGGCGGAAAAGGTTCGGATGGTCGATCGGCTGCGGCACCAATTCGTCGTCGCTGATGATGACGGGAATGCCGGGCTCGGTCATTCGGTAGAGCATTTTTGCGAAGGCGCCGGGCATGCGTACGCAGCCGTGCGAGGCCGGATAACGCGGCACGGAATTGGATTCGTGCAACGCGATGCCGGACCATGTCAGCCGTTGCATGAAGGGCATCGGGGCGGCCGAATAGAGGTTGGATTCGTGGTATTTCTGCTTTTCGAGCACCGAGAAAATGCCGCTCGGAGTCGTATGGCCGTCCTTGCCGGTGGAGACCTTCGAGGTCGCGACGACCTCGGTGCCGTCATAAACCACAAGCGACTGCTTGCTCTTCGAGACGAAGATCTGCAGCGTGCGTGCATCCGCGGCAAGAGCAGGGTGCACGAGTGCGGTGGCCGACAGCAAGCCGAGGCCGAAGACGAGACGCGAGAACATGATACCCAACCATACGCAATACTGGTTCGGCACATTACGGGATGAAGTTTAAGGAAGATTTTAAAACCCGGACTCGTCGGCTCGCCCGGAACGGTGCAGCGCTTCCGCAATAACGACAAGCATAAGATAAAGGCAAAGCATGTCGCATGAATCAAAGTTTGAGCTGTCTTATTTAAAGCATTGTTTTCGTATGTATTTCTGATAACAGCGCGCACTTTTGCGCGAGATGTTCTAGTGATCGCGCTTGCCGCTGCCGAAGGTGTAGCCGGTCTCGACCGTGTTCTTGCCGAACTTGTCGCGCAGCTTGTCCATCGCCGCTTCGGCCGCCGCCCGCCGGCCTGACTGCCGGTCGATCAGGTCGGGCGGATCGGCGCGAGTGGCATCGCCGAGATCGGTGACGCCGATGCCGATCAGGCGAAATTTCGTACCGTCCGTTTCCTTTTCGAGAAGCTCGAGCCCGATGCGGAAGATCCTGTCGGCAAGCTGGGTCGGATCCTCGAGCTTGCGGTTGCGGGTGCGCGTCTTGAAGTCGGCGCTCTTCATCTTCAGCACCACTGTCTGGCCGGCGATATCGTTTTTCTTCAGCCGCCAGGAAACCTTTTCGGAAAGGTTGCGCAGGATCGGCACCAGATCGTCGTAGCGGGAGATGTCGTCGAAGAACGTCGTTTCGGCCGAAACGCTCTTGGCGGCATCATTGAGATGCACCTCGCGGTCGTCGATGCCGCGCGACAGCCGGGCGAGCCGCTGGCCGATGCTGCCGTAGCGGCGCATCAGGTCGTTCTCCTCCATCTGCTGCAACTGGCTGATGGTGCGGATGCCGTCCGCTTCTAGCGTCGCGGCAAAGGCCTTACCGACGCCCCAGATGGTGGTGACGGGACGCGGCGCCAGGAATTCCACCGCTTCTTCACGGCCGATGACGGAAAAGCCCCGCGGCTTCTGCAGGTCGGAAGCGACCTTGGCGAGGAATTTGCAATAGGAAAGCCCGACCGAAACGGTAATGCCGATCTCCTTTTCGATGCGGCGAGCGAATTTGGCGAGCGTACGCGCCGGTGGATCGTGATGCAGCCTCTCCGTGCCGCCGAGTTCCAGAAAGGCTTCGTCGATAGACAGCGGCTGCACCAGCGGCGTCAGATCCTGCATCAGCGCGCGCACCTGGCGCCCAACCCGGACATATTTCTCCATGTCCGGGCGTATGACGGTGGCCTGAGGGCATGCCTCCAGCGCCTTGAACATCGGCATTGCCGAACGCACGCCGTGGATACGGGCGATATAGCAGGCAGTGGAGACGACACCGCGTTTGCCGCCGCCGATGATGACCGGCTTGTCGGCAAGTTCGGGATTGTCGCGCTTCTCGACCGCCGCGTAGAAGGCGTCGCAATCGATATGCGCAAGTGTCAGTCGATAGAGTTCGCGATGGCGCACCAGACGCGGACTGCCGCAGGATAGGCAACGACGCGCCTCGCCCTTCTGCTCGGCAAGGCAGTCGCGACAGAAGCCGGGTGTCTTGTCAGGCGCGGGCGTCATGGTGAGAACAAAGGTTGAACGGCGCGACACTACGCCTTAAGCTTATGAGTCACAAGAGAGGACGGGAGCTTTGCCTTTGGATAAAGATCTTCGTTTCGAGCCGGTGACGGCAGACCGGTGGGGCGACTTCGAGACCCTGTTCGGCCCGCAGGGGGCTTTTTATAATTGCTGGTGTGTCGCGCTGCGCTTGCCGCATGCGGTGAGGACGACGATGACCGCCGACGAGCGCAAGGCGCATATGCGCGAACGGATCGGGGCGGGACCGCCGCCGGGGATTCTCTGTTATGCCGATGGCGGACCGGTCGCCTGGGTGCAGGTCGGGGCGCGCCACGACGTACCGCAGTTCAATTCACCGCGCACCGCCTCGCGGCCGCTGGAGGAGGAGGATGCGCGTGATCCCTCTATCTGGGCAGTCAGCTGCTTCTTCCTGCTGCCGAAACTGCGCGGCAGGGGATTAAGTCATCGCCTGCTCGCCGGCGCGATCGACCATGCCCGGCGCCAGGGCGCGCGGCTGCTCGAAGCCTGCCCGATCGATCATGTGAAGCAGTCGAAATCGGTGACGCTCTGCATCGGCTCGACGGCAATCTTCGAGGCAGCTGGTTTCGAGACGATTGCCAGACGCAAAGACGGTCGTCCGCTCATGCGGCTGGAACTGTGCGGTTGACTGTGCCGGAAAGGAAATGGGCCTCGATCACCTCGGCCGCATGCGCCCAATCGGTGGCGCGGGTGATGTCATCGGCTGCCGCCGGCGCGAAACGATGGACGGGCGAGTCCGGCATCAGGTGAATGAGCAGGCAATCGGCCATGTATTCCCTGACCGAATGCAGATTGTGCGCCATATCGTCTATGAAGGCGACGGGAAAGGAGCGGCTGGCATGCAGTGCATGGACGATCGGCCCCTTGGGCTGCTCGCTGGCAAGCAGCGGAAAGAGCAGGCCGGCGCTGTCCAGCAGGCGGCGGCGCTGATCCTGGAACCGTGGCGGCATCGCCGTCAGGAAAAGGATATCGGCGACCTGCGAAAGCCGGCCGAGCGTTTCGACGACGCGGTCGACCGGCGTCTGCCACAATTCCTGCGCTTCGAAAAAATCTTCGATCAGCCGGCTGACCTGTCGGCCCTCGATCTCCGTGCCGTCCGCTTTCGAGACAATGTTGCCGTGGAGCCGGAACGATCGCGGCAGGAATTCGTGACCCAGGCTTTGGAGAAAAAGCTGGAAGGGGTCGATGAACTGCAGCACGACATCGTCGACGTCACAGACAATCAGCGGCCGCTCGCCGAGTCGGATGTGCGAAATATCGAGCTCTGTCACCCTCAGTATTCTCCCGAATCGAGCCCCGGCGAAGAGAAATGCCGCCAGGCGGCGGTTACCGTCTCCGGGCTAAGGCCGCTCGCCGTGCAGAAGGCCATCGCCGTCGGTTCGTGGTTCATCAGGAAGTCCATCATGCCTGAGAGGAACCCCGGATCGTTGACCGCGTTGCGCACCTGCTCGGGCGCCACGCCGGTGAGTGCAAGGAAGCGACCGAACATGTCGGGATCGGCGGCAAGCCAGCCGAGCACGGCGATCGCCGTCTCGTGCGGGTCGGCCGCCAGTTGTTTCGAAGTCTTGAAGTTGCTTTGCATTTCGAGGGGTAAGTTACCTTTTCTTCAACCAAATACCGCTAGCGTGCGCTATCGGTTTCACGGAGCTCTTCATCCGCATGTGCCTTTCTCATGGGACGAACCGCTGCGCGAACGGACGTAGGGACAGCTTGTCATGCCCAAACAGGTGATGATTGTAGAAGATAACGAGCTCAACATGAAGCTCTTTCGCGACCTCATCGAGGCGTCCGGCTATACCACGATCCAGACGAGAAACGGCATGGAGGCGCTCGATCTGGCGCGCAAGCATCGCCCCGACCTCATCCTCATGGATATCCAGCTTCCCGAAGTCTCCGGCCTCGAAGTCACGAAATGGCTGAAGGAGGACGACGAGCTGCACGTGATTCCCGTCATCGCCGTCACGGCTTTCGCGATGAAGGGCGACGAGGAGCGGATCCGCCAGGGCGGTTGCGAGGCCTATGTTTCCAAGCCGATCTCGGTTCCGAAATTCATCGAGACGATCAAGACCTATCTGGGCGATGCCTGACGCATCGGAAAGACGCTTATGACCGCGCGAATACTGGTGGTTGACGATATTCCGGCCAACGTGAAGCTGCTTGAAGCGCGGCTGCTCGCGGAGTATTTCGACGTGATGACCGCTGCCGACGGTCACGAAGCGCTGGCAATCTGCGAGCGCAACCAGGTCGACCTGATCTTGCTCGACATCATGATGCCCGGTATCGATGGTTTCGAGGTCTGCGAGCGGCTGAAGGCCAGTCAGAAGACCGCCCATATTCCCGTCGTCATGGTCACCGCACTCGACCAGCCTGCCGATCGCGTGCGCGGTCTGAAGGCCGGCGCCGACGATTTTCTCACCAAGCCGGTCAACGATCTGCAACTGATCTCGCGGGTGAAGAGCCTGCTGCGGCTGAAGACGTTGAGCGACGAACTGCGCATCCGCGCCGACACCGCTCATACGATGGGCATGGGCGATCTGATGCGGGCAGGCGAAGGCCGTGGCGACGAGGCCGGCCAGGTGTTGTTGGTCGATGGCCGCGCCAATTCGCAAGAGCGCATCGTCAGGGCGTTGAAGCCCGTCGCCAATGTGCTTGCCCTCTCCGATCCGCAGGCGGCCCTCTTCGAGGCGGCCGAGAACATGTTCGATCTCGTCATCGTCAATGCCAATTTCGACGATTACGATCCGCTTCGCCTCTGCTCGCAACTGCGCTCGCTGGAGCGCACACGCTTCCTGCCGATCCTGATCATCACCGAGCAGGGCGCCGACGACATGGTCGTCCGCGCCCTTGATCTCGGCGTCAACGACTACATCATCCGCCCCGTCGATCCCAACGAGCTCGTCGCCCGCAGCCTGACGCAGATCCGTCGCAAGCGCTACAACGACCGTCTGCGCGCCAGCGTCAAGCAGACGATCGAGCTGGCCGTGACCGATCCACTGACCGGCCTTTACAACAGACGTTATCTCGACAATCACCTGAACGTGCTCTTCAACCGGTCGATGGCGCGGGGCCGGCCGCTTTCGGTGCTGATCACTGATATCGACCGTTTCAAGCAGGTGAACGACACCTACGGCCATGACGGTGGCGACGAAGTGCTGCGCGAATTCGCAAACCGCGTCCGTTCGACCATCCGCGGCGCCGATCTCGCCTGCCGTTACGGCGGAGAGGAATTCGTCGTCGTGATGCCGGACACCTCGCCGGAAGTTGCCGCCGCTGTCGCCGAGCGCCTGCGCGCGGCTGTCGAAAGCGCTCCCTTCATGCTGAAGCGCTCAAGTGAAGCCCTGAATGTCACCGCGTCCTTCGGCATCGCCTCGCGCATTGGCGCTGTGCTGACCCCGGACCAGCTGATGAAGCAGGCCGATCTTGCTCTTTACGAGGCCAAGAATACCGGCCGCAATCGCGTGGTCGCAGCGGCTGCCTGACGAATCACTTTGGGCGCCATATCGGCCATTTGCGGGTTTTCCACTGCGGTAAGCGGTTTATTACCGATATTTAACCTTCGCCTGTGCGACACAGGCCCAGATTTTTCCAGCCCGGTGGGCCAAAATGGACTCCCGGCGTTGCTGTGGATATGGTGCGGCGCGACAGTCTTCGGAATGCCGGAGCCCAGCCCAAAATGAAATGAAGACTATAAAAAACGCCCGCCGCCAACAGGGTCAAATAAAGTGTGGTGGCATCACCTCACGTAAGGGGAGGGGCTGCTTAAGTTAGTAAGTTATATTGTCGAACTTCTTCCAGCCCGTCGTCATTAGGCTTAGCCGTCAAGCAGAGCCGCCGAATCTTTGTATGTTCCAAAACTGGACTTTTAACCATAGAATCAAGCTCGGAAAATTCATCATTAAGAATTTGTTGATTTTCTTTCATTTCTGCGCAAATTATCGGCTCATAAAAGAAGCGCTCCCGCAGAGGAGCTGTCGATACCCCATGATGCTCAGGTCCGCCGCATCTCCTGGGTCGTGGGGTCGGTCGGCTAGTAGGCAAGTCATAACGGTTCCTCGTGCCGTTTTGCATGCTGGCCGACCCCCTTTCAAGAAAACGCCGCCACTTCCCGAAGATGGAAGGGCGGCGTTTGTCTGTTTGCGCTATCATTTCCAAGGCCATCTTCCGGGACAATAAAAAACGCGCAACCCGGAGGCGCGCGCTTTTTGAAATCCATCAGGCCAAGTGATTACTTGATCTTGGTTTCCTTGAACTCGACATGCTTCTTAGCGATCGGGTCATACTTCGTCTTCGTCATCTTGTCCGTCATCGTACGGCTGTTCTTCGTCGTGACGTAGAAGAAACCGGTGTCGGCTGTCGACAGCAGCTTGATCTTGATTGTTGTAGCCTTGGCCATGGTCGTCCTGCCTTTAAGAAATGAAAGCCGTGGAAGCCGGATGGGCTCCACGGCAAATTCTGGCGCGAAACTACGAATCCCGCCCGAAAAGTCAAGTCCGTTTTCGAACGAACATCAATCTGATGCCGGAAAGTAGGGCATAAAGACCGAAGAAAGCGGCAATCGCCCAGGCAAAACCATTGTTTCCGGCGACGTCGATTGCTGCGCCGATCACCTGTGGCCCAGCAACGGTTCCCATCGCATAACAGAAGACGAAGGCGGCATTGGCGGCAGCCAGATCGGAGCCCGTCAGCCGCGAACCGAGATGGCTGAGGCCGACCGTGTAGAGGCCGGAGACGCAGCCGCCCCAAAAGAGCAGGATCCCGGCCATCAGCAGCCAGTTATTAACGAGGATCGGCAGCGTCATCGAGCCGATAAAGCCCATCAGCGCCATTCCTGCCAGAAGCGGTCGCTTGTCGCGGATGCGGTCGGAGAGCAGCCCGAGGGGAATCTGGAAGATGACGTTGCCGACGCCCATCATGGTGAGCAGCAGCGCCGCCTGCGATTCGGTGAAATGGGCGCGCACGGCAAAAATCGGAAAAAGTGACAGCCCGCCAGCTTCGACCGCGCCGAAGATGAAGACGGCAGCCGTCGCTGTCGGCACCAGCAGGACGTAGCGCATGAAATGCAATTCCGGTTTTTCCTCGAGCACCGGGCTTTCGTCACGGGCGATGAAAATCGGAATGGCGGCAAGCAGGATGGCGCCCGCGCCGACCAGGAAGGGAAAGATGCCGTCGCTGCCCAGTATCGAAAAGAGCAGGGGCCCGGCAGCGAACCCGATGGAGAGCACGGTCGCATAAATGCCGAGCACAAAGCCGCGCTTGGATGGCGGCGACGCGGCGTTGATCCAGAATTCGGAGAGAATGAACAGCGTCGTCGTTGCGCCATGGAAGGCGAAACGTAGCGGAAACCACATCCAGAAATCCTCGGCATAATAGAAGCCGAGCGCACTCAGCGCCGAAATCAGCACCGCCCAGAGCATCGTCGGCGCAACGCCGTATTTGTGGGCGAGCTTGGTGGTAACGGGTGCCGCGGCCATCGCCGAGATCCCGGCCATCGCCGTGTTGAGCCCGATCAACGTGGATGAGATGCCGCGTTTTTCGAGGATGATGCTGAGAAGCGGGAGTCCGAGACCGATTGCTATGCCGACGGCTGAAATGGACGAGATGGCTGCCACCAGAGAAGGCCAATGGATTTCTTCGACATCGCCCGGTGTGCCGGTTCTCGGCTGAGACATTTATCCATCCTTAGAAAGCTGCGCGAGCGAATCGACCTCTCGTCTCACATAGAAGGGACACAGATGTGCCAAATCCAGGTGACGGGCGGCGTTTCGCAGTATTTCCGATGTGATCTGCGGAATGTAAAGCCTGTTCAGACAAGAAAAGCTTACCGTGTCAAGTCGTTGAAGATCGTTGACTCCCGCGTGTCGGTGGTGGTCGGTGGAGCGCTGGCACTACACGCTAAATATGTCTGGAAGGTGAAGGCGCTCAATCCGGCCGGCGGGGAAGCTCGTAATCATCGGGACTGTCGCTCTCGCCGCCGAAACCATGCATGCGCAACGCCCATTGCAGGCCGATGACGCCGCCCTTGATCGGCTGGATCGAGGCGATCGCGGCGATGACCGTGATCGGCGCCCATATGGCAAGATGGACCCATACCGGCAACACGAAGGTCAGATCGGTCAGCATGTAGCCGCCGACGAGGACGTGGCCGAGGACCAGGATGACGATATAGGGCGGCAGGTCGTCGGAGCGATGGTGATGTATCGCCTCACCGCAGGCGCCGCAATGATCGACCGGTTTCAGGAAGGCGCGGAAGAGCTTGCCGTTGCCGCAGGCCGGGCAGCGGTTCAACAGCCCGCGCATGATGGAACGCCCGAGCGGACGCTCGGCTTCGGGTCCATCCCCGTAGCGGACGACCGGATCGGTCGGTGTGTTCATTGCATCTTCCTCTTTCAGGCAAAAAGCATGAAGCGCCGCAATGGGACCATTGCTGCTTTCGACCCCGTGGCTTAGCGGCGCCCGCGCGGGGGACGCGTTCCCGGTTTCTTGCGGACCTGTCCCCTGTCGCGGCGGCCGGCCTTATGGAAGGAACGCACCGCCGTCGGCATCTCGCGTCCTTCGCTCAGCATCTCGAAACGCAGCGCGCCGGCCAGCGGAATTGCTTCCGCAAGCTTCACTGTGACGCTGTCGCCAAGACGATAGCCGAGGCCCGTCTTTTCACCCGACAGTGCCTGATGCGCCTCGTCATAGATGAAATAATCGGTCCCGAGCGTGGATATAGGAACGAAACCGTCGGCGCCATAGTCCGGCAAGGTAATAAAGAGCCCGGATTTCGTCACTCCGGAGACGCGGCCGGCAAACTCCTCGCCGACGCGGGTGCTCAAATGATGAGCGATCAGCCGGTCGATGGTCTCGCGCTCGGCCGCCATCGCCCGGCGCTCGAAGGTCGAGATTTCGGCGGCGATATCGTCGAGCGAGGCTTCTTCATCGGGGGTGATGCCGCCTTCGCCGAAGCCGAGCGAACCGACCAGCGCCCGATGCACGATGAGATCGGCGTAGCGGCGGATCGGCGAGGTGAAGTGGGCGTACTTCATCAGGTTGAGACCGAAATGGCCGATATTCTCGGGGCTGTAGATCGCCTGACTCTGCGAGCGCAGCACCATCTCATTGACCATGGTCTGGTGTGCCGTGCCGTCCGCCTTGGCCAGGATGCCGTTGAAGCTGTTGGCGCGCATATTGCCGCCCTTGGCGAGCGAGATGCCGAGTGTCGCCAGGAACTCGCGCAAGACTTCCTGCTTGGCAAGCGTCGGGCCGTCATGAATGCGGTAGACCAGCGGCTGACGCTTCTTCTCGAGCGTCTCGGCGGCGCAGACATTCGCCTGAATCATCATCTCTTCGATCAGCTTGTGGGCATCGAGCCGCGGCGGCACGAAGACCCGGTCGACCGTGCCGTCCGGTTTCAGCAGGATCTTGCGCTCCGGCATGTCGAGTTCCAGCGGCTGGCGCCGGTCGCGTCCGCGCTTCATTACTCCATAAGCGTGCCAGAGCGGTTTCAGGATCGGCTCGAGCATCGGTCCGGTCTGATCATCCGGTCTTCCGTCGATCGCCGCCTGCGCCTGCTGATAGGAGAGCTTGGCGGCACTCTTCATCATGATGCGATGAAAGGTATGGCCGATCTTGCGGCCTTCGCCCGAGAAGCTCATGCGCACGGCGAGCGCCGGGCGGTCGACGCCTTCCTTCAGCGAGCAGAGATCATTGGAGATGCGCTCCGGCAGCATCGGCACGACGCGATCGGGGAAATAGACCGAGTTGCCGCGCTTCAGCGCCTCGCGGTCGAGCGGCGAATTGGGGCGGACATACCAGGAGACGTCGGCGATCGCGACGGTGACGATAACGCCGCCGGCATTGTCGGGCGAGGGGTCGATCTCGGCGTAAACTGCGTCGTCATGGTCCTTGGCGTCGGCCGGATCGATGGTGATCAGCGGCACGTCGCGCCAATCTTCACGATGCGCCATCGTCGCTGGTTTTGCCGCTTCCGCCTCGGCGATCACGGCCGGCGGGAAGATATGCGGGATGCCGTGTGCATGGATCGCGATCATCGAGATCGCCTTTTCCGAGCCGACCGAGCCGACGACGGAAAGGACCTTGGCGCGCGGCAGGCCGAAGCGCCCGAGGCGCGCAACTTCAATCTCGACCAAGTCGCCATCCTTGGCGCCGCCGGTATAGTCGGGGTCGATCACCATCTCTTCGCCGCGCCGTTCGATTGGCAACAGGCGGCCGCCGCCGCCCGGCGCGCTGCGGAAAACGCCCATCGCCGCACCGCGGCGCCTGTCGATCACCTTGATGATACGCGCTGTATAAGCCGGCCCGCCGCGATCGACGGCCGGGAAGATCTTCGCCAAGATTCGGTCGCCGAGCCCGGCGACGGGCGCCTTGCCCTTACCCTGGCGGCCTGCCGGCGATTGCTGACGGATGGCGACGGCAGGCGCCACACCCTGCTCCTCTGGCCATTCCGCCGGCCGGCCGATCAGGTCGCCGTCCTTATCGCGCGTCGTGATATCGAGAACGGTGACGGGCGGAAGAGCGCCGGGACGAATGAGCGACTTGCGGCTCTTTTGCAGCATGCCTTCCTGCTCGAGCTCCTGCAGCATGTGCTTGAGCTCGACGCGACTGTCACCTTTCAGCCCGAACGCCTTGGCAAGTTCACGCTTGGAAGCCTTCTGCGGATGATCGGCGATGAAACGCAGGATCACTTCCCGCGAGGGCAGCGTGCCGTGGACGATGTTCAGCGGTTCGACGGCGGAAATATCCCTGCCGGCGCGGCCGATCTTGCCCGGGCGCTTGCGGGGGTTCGTTCTGTCGCGCGGTGTCTTGCTCACGTCAGCTCTTTTTCGATTTCGCGGGCGCCTTCGCCTTCGTTGCCTTCGGCTTGGCGGCCGTCTTGGTTGCCCTGGCTTCGGCGGCGGCCGCCTTCGGCTTGGCTTTCGCCCTGGCCGTCTTGCCGGCCGGGGCCTTGCCGGCCTTTTCGGTGATCAGCGCAAGCGCCTCCTCGATGGTGATCGCCTGCGGATCCTTGCCCTTCGGCAGGGTCGCGTTGACCTTGCCCCAGTTGACATAGGGACCGTATTTGCCGTCGCGAACGGTGATGGCGCCGCCGTCGGGATGGTCGCCGAGCGTCTTCAGAGCCGCCGGCGTACCGCGCGCGCCGCGGCCCGGCGCCTTGTTGGCTTTTTCGGCAATCAGCGTCACGGCTCGATTGAGGCCGACGGAGAAGACATCCTCGACGGTCTCCAGATTGGCGTAGGAGCCGTCATGCAGAAGGAACGGCCCGTAGCGGCCGATGCCCGACGAGATCATCTTCCCGGTTTCGGGATGTTTGCCGATATCGCGCGGCAGCGAGATCAGCGCCATCGCCTTTTCATAGTCGATATCCTCAGGCTTCCAGCCCTTCGGCAGCGAGGCGCGTTTGGCCTCCTTGCCGTCGCCGCGTTGGATATAGGGTCCGAAGCGGCCGGAACGCAGCGTCAGTTCGTCGCCGGTCGTCGGATCGGTGCCGAGGCTCTTCGGCTCGTTGAGCGCGACACCCTCCGCTTCTCCGCCGTTTTCTGAAGAAAGCTGGCGGGTGTAGTTGCATTCCGGATAATTTGAACAGCCGACGAAGGCGCCGTATCTGCCAAGCTTCAGGGAAAGGTTGCCAGTACCGCAGACCTGACAGATCCTCGGGTCGCCGCCATCCTCGCGCTTCGGGAAGACGAGCGGCGCCAGCGCCTCGTTCAAAGAATCGAGCACGTTGGTGACGCGCAGTTCCTTCGTGTCTTCGATCTGCGCGAAGAAATCCTTCCAGAAATCGCGCAGCACCTGCTTCCAGTTCAATTCACCGGCGGAAATTCGGTCGAGTTTCTCCTCGAGGTCGGCGGTGAAATCATATTCGACATATTTGGTGAAGAAGCTTTCGAGGAAGGCCGTCACCAGCCGACCCTTGGCCTGCGGGATCAGCTTGCGCTTGTCGATCGTCACATAGTCGCGGTCGCGCAGCGTCGCCAGTGTGGCTGCATAGGTCGAGGGACGGCCGATGCCAAGCTCTTCCATCTTCTTGATCAGCGAAGCTTCCGAATAACGCGGCGGCGGTTCGGTGAAATGCTGGGTCGAATTGATCTTCTGCTTGGCGAGCGTCTCGCGCGCATTGATCTCCGGAAGGCGACCATCCTCGTCGCCGTCGTCGCTCTGCTCGCCGTCCTCCTTCTGGTCGGTATAGGCGGCGATGAAGCCGTCGAAGCGGATGACCGAACCGACCGCGCGCAGGCCGGCCTTCTCGCCCTTGTTCTCGGCTGTGATTTCGGCCGTCGTGCGCTCGATCTCGGCCGAAGCCATCTGGCTGGCGATGCCACGCTTCCAGATTAGCTCGTAGAGCCTGATCTGGTCGGCGTCGAGGAATTTGCGCACGCGGTCCGGAGAGCGGTAAAAATCGGTCGGGCGGATCGCCTCGTGCGCCTCCTGGGCGTTCTTCGCCTTGGTCGAGTAGAAGCGGGCCTTCTCAGGCAGGTAGCGTTCGCCGAACTGGTCGAGGATGGCACGCCGCGCTGCGTCAATCGCTTCGGGGGCCATCTGAACGCCGTCGGTTCGCATATAGGTGATAAGGCCGACGGTCTCGCCGCCGATATCGACGCCCTCATAGAGCTTCTGAGCGATCTGCATCGTGCGCGAGGCGGAGAAGCCAAGATTGGAGGAGGCGGCCTGCTGCAGCGTCGAGGTGGTGAACGGCGGTCCCGGGTTGCGCTTGACCGGTTTTGCCTCGACCGTGTCGACGATATAGCTGGCGCCTTCGAGCAGGGCCTTCAGGCGGCCCGCATCCTCGCCGTTGCCGATCGCGCGCGGCTGCAGTCGCTTGCCGTGCGCAGAAACCAGCCTGGCCTCGAACTCGTCGCCGCGGGGAGTCTTCAGCAGCGCCGAAATGTTCCAGTATTCTTCCGATATGAAGCGCTCGATCTCGGATTCGCGGTCACAGACCAGACGAAGCGCGACCGACTGGACGCGGCCGGCCGAACGCGCGCCCGGCAGCTTGCGCCACAGCACCGGCGAAAGATTGAAACCGACGAGATAGTCGAGCGCGCGGCGCGCTAGATAGGCGTCGACCAGCGGCACGTCGATATCGCGCGGATCGGCCATCGCATCGAGGACGGCCTTCTTGGTGATTGCGTTGAAGACGACGCGCTTGACGGACTTGCCGTTCAGCACCCGCTTCTTGTTCAGCATGTCGAGGACGTGCCAGGAAATCGCTTCGCCTTCGCGATCGGGGTCGGTCGCGAGAAACAGCCCGTCGGAGGACTTCACCGCATCGGCGATGTCCTTCATCCGCTTGGCCGAAGCGCCGTCGACCTCCCAGAGCATTTCGAAATCCTGATCGGGAAGAACGGAGCCATCCTTGGCAGGCAGATCGCGCACATGGCCGAAGGAGGCGAGCACTTTGTATCCCGAACCCAGATACTTATTGATCGTCTTGGCCTTGGCAGGCGATTCCACCACTACAACATTCATGATGATTCTCTAAAAACAGCTACGCCGGCGTGGAAGCCAGCGCAACGCGCAGCGCAACATTGGATACCGGCCCTCCGACATGGACAGGGAAATCGCTGCGGTCAAGGGGTTTGCAACAATTTTACTTCTTGCGTACGGTGCAAGCGAAACAAGATTTGCAGCAGAAAACAATGCTAGATTGCGCCAGTGCAGTTTTCAACACGCAGTTCCCCCGTTCCCCGCAAGCTTCAATCGGAAAGCGAGACGAGACCGCCCTGATGCCGATGCAGCCTGCCTGATATATCGAGTTCCAGAAGGATGAGATAGACCGCGGATGCCGCAAGGCCGGTGTGGCGGATGACGTCGTCGATCTCGACAGGCGTCGGCCCGAGCGCGCCGATGATGCGCATCCGGTCCGAATCGCCGGGTGGCATCGTTATTGCCCGGCTCTCGCGTGCCGGCTCCTCCGCCATCGACAAGGGGAAGAGGTCGAGTTGCGCAAGCGGCGCCAGGGCTTCGATGACATCGGCAGGTTCGGTAACGATCGAAGCGCCGTCCTTGAGCAGGCTGTTGGTGCCGTGACAGCGCGGATCGAGCGGCGAGCCGGGCACGGCAAACACCAGGCGGCCGAACTCACCGGCGAGGCGCGCCGTGATCAGCGAGCCCGAGCGCATCGCCGCTTCGATGATCACCACGCCAAGCGCGATGCCGGCAATCAGCCGGTTCCGGCGCGGGAAATCGCGGGCGCGGGGCTCCCAGCCGAAAGGCATTTCGCTCACCGCCAGGCCGTTGCCGCCGGTTATCTCTTCGATAAGCCCGATATTCTCCGGCGGGTAGGGCTTGTCGAGACCGCCGGCAAGGGCGGCGATTGTGCCCGTGCCGAGGCTTGCCCGATGCGCTGCCGTGTCGATGCCGCGCGCCAGGCCGGAGATCACCGTATAACCCGCCCGGCCGCAGTCGCGCGTCACCATCGCGGCGAATTTGGTGCCTGCGGCCGACGCGTTGCGGGAGCCGACGATGCCGACGGCCGGTCGTTTGGCGGCAGCAAGTGCGCCCTTGACGGCAAGAAGCGGCGGCGCGCCGTCGATCTGTTTCAGCGCCTGCGGATAGTCCGGCTCGCCGATGCCGATAAAGCGGGCGCCGAAACGATGCGCCGCCTCCAGTTCCCGGTGCGCCTCGGCCTCGCTGGCAATGCGGATGGCCCGTGTCGCGCCGCCGCGCGCCGAAAGTTCCGGCAGCGCCGCGAGTGCGGCCTCGGCCGAACCGAAATGATTGATAAGATCGCGAAAGGTTGCAGGGCCGACATTGTCGGAACGGATCAGGCGCAGCCAGGCAATCCTCTGCCTTTCGCTTAGCACCGTACCTGTTGATCCCGCGCTCGGCGCGTCCATTATCCCTTCGCCCCGATCTTGCTTTCCGTTCCGCCCATCAGGCGTGAAATATTTGCCTTGTGCTTCCAGTAGGAGATGAGCGTCATGATCGCCATGACGGCCGCGACCTTTTCATTGCCGAGTATCAACAGGGCAACCGGAATGACGAGCATGGCGACGAGGGCCGACAGCGAGGAATAGCGGGTGGTGACTGCGACCGCCAGCCAGATGGCGGCGAATAGCACCACCATGATCGGCGCGACGCCTAGAAGTGTGCCGATATAGGTGGCCACGCCCTTGCCGCCCTTGAAGCCGATCCAGACGGGGAAGAGATGGCCGATGAAGGCGAAGAAGCCGGCGATGATCGCGGCCTCCTCGCCGAGGAAATAGCCGACGATCCAGGCCGCCGCCGATGCCTTCAGAGCGTCGAGCAGCAGGGTTGCGGCGGCGAGCTTGCGGTTTCCGGTTCTGAGCACATTGGTCGCGCCGATATTGCCGGAGCCGATGCTGCGCACATCGCCGAGGCCGGCGGCGCGGGTGAGAATCAGGCCGAAGGGGATTGAGCCGAAGAGATAGCCGATGACGGCGGCCGCAAGTGCGATCGGCAGCGTGATCTGCCATGACATGAGATTGGATAACATGTGCTCCCTCAGCCCTCCTTATCGTTCCGATCGTCTTTTAAACCGCGTGGACAAGCTTTCCCGAAACGTAGGTCGCAACCGCTCGCCCGCTGAAGCGCGCATCCTCGAACGGCGTGTTCTTCGAGCGGGAGAGAAGCATGTCTTTGGCGACAAGCCAAGGCTCATCGAGATCGATCAGCGTGATATCGGCCGCGGCACCCGGCTTCAGCGTGCCGGCCTCAAGGCCGAAGATTTGTGCCGGGCGGGTGGACATGGCGTCGATCAGCCGCATCAGGCCGACCTGGCCGTCATGGTGAAGCCTGAGGGCCGCCGCCAGCATCGTTTCCAATCCGACTGCGCCATCGGCCGCCTCGCCAAATGGCAGCCGCTTCGTGTCGACATCCTGCGGGTCGTGCGAGGAGACGATGATGTCGATCGCGCCGCTCGCAAGCGCCTCGCCCATGGCGACCCGATCGTCCTCCGGGCGCAACGGCGGATAGAGCTTGAAGAAGGTGCGGTATTCGCCGATGTCGTTCTCGTTGAGCGCCAGATTGTTGATCGAGATGCCCGAGGTCACCTTGGCGCCACGGCTGCGGGCGCGTTCGATGGCCTCGACCGACTCCGGCACGGAGATCATCGCGGCGTGATAACGGCCGCGCGTCAGCTCTGCCACCCTGAGATCGCGTTCGAGCGGGATCAGCTCGGCTTCCTTCGGAATGCCGGAGAGCCCCAGCCAGCTGGCGAAAAGGCCCTCATGCATGACGCCATTGGCGCCGAGATATTTGTCGCGGGTCTCGCAGGAGATGACGGCGCCGAATTCGCGCGCATAGGTCATGATCCGGCGCAGCACCTGTGTGTTATGGACACTGGAATGAGCATCGGTGAAGGCGACGGCTCCCGCCTGCATCAACAGGCCGATCTCCGTCATCTCCTCGCCGGCAAGACCCTTGGTGAGGGCGGCTGCCGGATAGACGTTGACGGCGGCCGTGTCCCGCGCCGTCTTCTTGACGAATTCGACCAGCGCGATGTCGTCGATGACGGGATCGGTGTCCGGCATCATGATGATCGAAGTGATGCCGCCGGCTGCCGCCGCCCGGCTCGCCGAGGCGATCGTCTCGCGATGCTCGCCGCCGGGCTCGCCGATATGGACGCGCGCATCGACGAGGCCGGGCGTTGCCACGAGGCCGGTGCAGTCGCGCACGACGGCGCCTTCCGGCGCGCCCTGGTTCTGGGCCTCGCTGCCAGCGGCAAGAATCACGCCATTTTTAGCGACGATCGTTCCGATCTCGTCGAGATTGCGCGAGGGATCGACGATGCGGACATTCTTGAGGACGATCGAGTTGCTCATGCCATCATTCCGTCGGTTCGGGGACCTTGGTTCTGCGAGACGAGCAGCGTCTCCATGACGGCCATGCGGACTGCGACCCCCATTTCCACTTGTTCGGCGATCACGCTCTGCGGACCATCGGCCACCTCGGAGGCGATCTCGACGCCGCGGTTCATCGGCCCCGGGTGCATGACCAGCGCATCATCCTTCGCCGCTTTCAGCGTTTCGGCGTCGAGTCCGTAGAAGTGATAGTATTCGCGCACCGACGGCACGAAGGCGCCGGACATACGTTCTCGCTGCAGCCGCAGCATCATCACGACGTCGGCGTCCTTCAATCCTTCCTTCATCGAGTGGAACACCTCGACGCCCATCTCGGCGATGCCGGCGGGCAGGAGGGTGGCGGGCGCGACGACGCGCACGCGTGCGCCCATCGCGTTCAGCAGCAGGATATTGGAGCGCGCCACGCGCGAGTGCAGCACGTCGCCGCAGATCGCTACGATGATGCGCGAAAGCTTGCCCTTGGCGCGGCGGATCGTCAGCGCGTCGAGCAACGCCTGGGTCGGGTGTTCATGCTGGCCGTCGCCGGCATTGACGACCGAGCAGGAGACTTTCTGGGCGAGAAGGGCGGCCGCACCGGCGCTTGAATGGCGGATCACCAGCACGTCCGGGCGCATCGCATTCAGCGTCATCGCCGTATCGATCAGCGTTTCGCCTTTTTTCACCGAGGAATTGCCGACCGACATGTTCATCACGTCGGCGCCAAGCCGCTTGCCGGCAAGCTCGAAGGAGGCCTGTGTGCGGGTCGATGCCTCGAAGAAGAGGTTGATCTGCGTCAATCCGCGCAGCGTCGACGTCTTCTTCTCTCGCTGGCGGCTGATCTTGACGGCTTCGTCGGCCTTGTCGAGAAGATAGGTGATATCCTGCTCGGTGAGGCCCTTGATGCCAATGAGGTGGCGGTGGGGGAAAAAGACCATGACCCTGCCTCTTGCTGTCTCTTGCGGGTCTATAATGAGTGCCGCCCGCCGGGGCAAGCACGCGCTGTGGGCAAAGGCTTATGTCCCCATGCATTTTCGCCCGAATTCCGATAGAGCAGAATAAAGCGAATCATAACTTCCGGTTTTCCTTGCCGGGTTCTTGCACTAGAAGCGAACAATGACCTCCGCAAACCGGACTGAAGACAAACTCGCAGAACTCAACCAGCCGAGCCTGTGGTCCGGCATCAATGCCTATCGGTCCGATCCGCTGATTGTCGATCTGACGGCGGCCTTGCCGCGCGGCATCCGTGAAGACCTGGAAAATATCGGCCGCTACGTCACCTCGCCGGAGGCACAGGAGCTGGCGCGCATGGCAAACCAGGGGGCGCCACAGCTGCGCACCCATGGTCCGCGCGGCGAGCGCCTCGATGTCGTCGAGTTTCATCCCGCCTGGCACGCGCTGATGCGTCGCTCCATGTCGGTCGGCCTGCATTCCTCCGTCTGGGATCCGCAGGCCGATATTGAGGCGAAGGACGCGGGCCATAAGGTTCGCGCCGCGCGGTTTTACCTGACGGCGCAACTGGAATCCGGCCATCTCTGCCCGCTGACGATGACCAGCGCCTCCGTCGCGGCCCTCTCTGCTTCGCCCGCGGTGCAGAAGGACTGGGCGCCGAAGATCCTCTCGCGCAAATATGATTCCTCCAATCGCCCCGCCATGCAGAAATCCGCTGTGACCATCGGCATGGGCATGACGGAAAAGCAGGGCGGCACCGATGTCAGGGCCAATCAAAGCGCTGCCGAAAAGGTCAGCGAAGGCATCTATCGGCTCTCCGGCCACAAATGGTTCATGTCCGCGCCGATGAGCGATGCCTTCATCATGCTGGCGCAGACCAAGGAGGGCATGGGCTGCTTCCTCGTGCCGCGCCTGCTGGAGGACGGGTCCGCCAACGGACTGCAGTTCCAGCGGCTGAAGGATAAGGTCGGCAACCGCTCTAACGCCTCTTCAGAGGTGGAGTTCACCGACACCTTCGGCTTCCTGCTCGGCGGCCCGGATGCCGGCATCCGCACCATCCTCGACATGGTGACGTTGACGCGGCTCGATTGCGCGCTGGCCTCCTCAGGGATCATGCGCGCCTCGCTGGCCGAGGCCGTGCATCACACGCGCGGCCGCAGCGTCTTCGGCAGGATGCTCGTCAACCAGCCGATCATGACGCGCGTGCTGGCCGACATGGCGCTCGATGTCGCTGCCGCCACCGCGCTGTCCTTCCGCCTTGCGGATGCTTTCGACAAGGCGCGCGGCAATGCCGAGGAGGCGGCCTATGCCCGCGTCATGACGCCGGTCGCCAAATACTGGTGCTGCAAGATCGCGCCCGCGCTGATCTATGAGGCGATGGAATGCATCGGCGGCAATGGTTACATCGAGGAGCGCCCGATCGCCCGCCATTACCGCGAGGCCCCCGTCAATGCCATCTGGGAAGGCTCCGGCAACGTGATGGCTCTGGATGTGCTGCGCGTGCTCAACCGTGGCAAGGACCTGTTCGAGACGGTCTTCGCAGGTCTCGCCCGCGATCTCGGCCCTGCCGGCAAGAAGACGATCGACGTGTTGCGCGCAGCAATCGCGCTTTGCGAACAGGACGAGGGCGCGGCGCGCCTGCTTGTCGAGCAGCTGGCACTTGCCGCCGGCGCCGCCGAGCTCTACCGGCTCGGGGCAGGGCGCATCGCCGACGCCTTCATCGAGACACGCCTCGCCGGCGGCTGGCGCTCCACTTACGGCATGCTCGACTCCCGCTTCGACGCCAGCTACGTCGTCGATCTGCTCTACCCACCGGCCGCCTGATTGTCGGCGGGGGAATGACGTATCTCGTCGAGGTCGCCTTCCCAGCCGATCCCTGCGAGATCTGCGATCGCATTTTTCCGACGGTGCCTGTCGACGAGGCTTCGCAATGCCTGTTCGATCGTGGCCTTTTTCGTCGCCAATCCCGTGGGGGCCATTGCCGCTTCGAGCAAGCCCCTATCGATATCCGGAGTCGTTCGCACGGTCGTATCCCATGTGTGTAATCTCAACAATACACATACTCGCGCTGCCTTGCCGAAAATCGATGCTGATGCCGCCGCCATAAACGAAAATCCGGCCGCGTCGCCACGGCCGGATTTATCTTCATTTACGTCCGAAAATCAGCGTTCAAAAGAAGCCACGGCGCTGCCACCAGCCAGCTTTCTTCGGCTTACCTTCGTCGCTTTCGCCATTTTCGGTACGGGTGGATTTCACCGTCGGCTCTGAGGAAGAAATATTGGATTCGCGGTTGGCGCGAACCGGCTTTGCTTCTTCCTGCGCGGGCGTTGCGAGATCGGCGGAGGCTTCGACCACCTCCGGCTCTGCTTCTACGGCGGGTGCCGATTCCGCGACTGGTTCTTCGACCGGCGCTGCGGCGGGCTTGCGGCGGCCGCGGCCACGGGCAGGCTTTACCTCTTCGGCGACGACAGCCACGTCCTCGACGGCAGCCGTTACAGCTTGGCTCTCGTCGGCCTGTTCGGCAATTGCGGCTTCACCGGGAGCGACGTCATCCGAAGTACCGTCGTCTTCATCCTCGCTTCCGCTGTCTTCGCCGGCTTCATTCGCCGTCAGCTCGGAGCCGTCCTCCCGGTTGCGCCGACCGCCGCGCTTGCCGCGGCGACGGCGCTTGCGGCGCTGCGATTCCTCGTTTTCGGCGCGGCTCTCGGGTGCCGCGGCGGCGGTTTCGTCGCCCTCGGCGCCTGCGTCGTCGCCGTCTTCCTCTTCGTCGCCGGCTTCGCCTGCAGCGGCTGCCGGCTGCTCGGCATTGCCGTTGCGGCCACGACGGCGGCGGCGACGCTTGCGCTTACGGTTGCCTTCACCTTCGCCTTCCGAACGCGCCGCAGCGGGACGTTCGGTCGCGGCAGCCTTTTCCTCGAGTTCTTCGTCTTCGTCCTCATCAGCCTCGATGACGATGTCGTCGTCCTCATCCTCGGGGATGGCTGCGAAATTGAAGAGGCTTTCGATCTTGACCGGGTTTTCCACGGGCTCGCCGCGGTCGATCGCGAAGTGCTGCGCGCCGACCGAACCGTCAGCATCGATGATAATCGCTACGCCAAAGCGCGCTTCGTAATCGACGATCGTCTGGCGCTTGTGGTTGAGCAGGTAGAGCGCGATATCGGGCGTGGTGCGCACGGTGATGTTGTGCGTCGTGTTCTTGAGCGGATATTCCTCGATGCCACGCAGCACATGCAGCGCGACGGAGGACTGCGAACGGACGTGCCCGGTGCCGCCGCAATGCGAGCAGACCTGGGTAGTCGATTCGAGAACGGAAGCGCGGATGCGCTGGCGCGACATTTCGAGCAGGCCGAAATGCGAGATCCGGCCGACCTGAATGCGGGCGCGGTCGTTCTTCAGGCATTCCTTCAGCTTCTTCTCGACGGCGCGGTTGTTGCGCTTCTCTTCCATGTCGATGAAGTCGATCACGATCAGGCCGGCGAGGTCGCGCAGGCGAAGCTGGCGGGCGATTTCTTCCGCGGCTTCGAGGTTCGTCTGCAGCGCGGTGTCCTCGATCGAGTGTTCGCGCGTCGAGCGGCCGGAGTTGACGTCGATCGAGACCAGCGCTTCCGTCTGGTTCATGATCAGGTAGCCGCCGGAACGCAGCGTCACCTGCGGCTGCAGCATGCGGTCGAGCTGCGCCTCGATGCCGGAACGCGAGAAGATCGGGTGGATGTCGCGGTAGGGCTGAACCACCTTGGCATGGCTCGGCATCAGCATCTTCATGAAGTCTTTCGCTTCACGATAGCCTTCCTCGCCGGCAACGATGATCTCGCCGATGTCCTTGTTGTAGAGGTCGCGGATCGAGCGCTTGATCAGCGAGCCCTCTTCATAGACGAGGCAGGGGGCGGTCGACGCCAGCGTCAGCGTGCGGACATTTTCCCACAGGCGCATCAGATATTCGAAATCGCGCTTGACCTCGACCTTGGTGCGGTTGGCGCCGGCGGTGCGCAGGATGACGCCCATGCCCTGCGGCACTTCGAGCATGCGCGCGATTTCCTTCAGGCGCTTGCGGTCCTGCGGATTGGTGATCTTGCGGGAAATGCCGCCGCCGCGCGCCGTGTTCGGCATCAGAACCGAATAGCGGCCTGCAAGCGAGAGATAGGTGGTGAGAGCGGCACCCTTGTTGCCGCGCTCTTCCTTGGCGACCTGAACCAGCAGGATCTGGCGGCGCTTGATGACTTCCTGGATGCGATACTGCTTGCGCGGCTTGCGCTGCACGCGGTCCGGCACCTCTTCCATCGCGTCTTCGGCGCCGACGGATTCGATGACTTCCTCTTCACCGTGATCATCATCGTCATCGTCGTCATCGTGGCGACGCTTGCTGGTGTCGATATCCTCGGAGATGGCGTCGGTTTCCACCATCGCGGCCATCGTGCCGCCGGCAGGGGCATCATCGTCGTTGTCGACACTCGAAGCGCCTTCCGCTTCGACGTCGGTCGGAACGGCGTCTTCCGTCGCGGTTGTTTCGGCGACCTTCTTACGGCTGCGGCGTGGTTTGGCCTTCTTGGCCGGGGCTTCTTCGGCGGCCTTGGGCGAAGCTACGACCTCCGGCGCTGCAGCACCCTCTCCGGTCGCTGTCTCGTCGGCTGCGGCAACCGGCTCCGGCGCCTCCGGCGGCACGATACCGACATCCGGCTGGTCCTGGGTCGAAAGGTCGACCATCGGCGCGGTTTCGACGTGCTCGACGTCTTCGTCGCGACGGTGCTCCTCGGCCTCGGCCCGAAGCAGCGCCTGACGGTCGGCGAGCGGAATCTGGTAATAATCAGGATGGATTTCGGCGAAGGCCAGGAAGCCGTGCCGGTTGCCGCCGTAATCGACGAAAGCGGCCTGCAGCGAGGGTTCGACCCTCGTTACCTTTGCAAGATAGATATTGCCGCGGATCTGCTTCTTGTGCTGTGACTCGAAGTCAAATTCTTCTATGCGGTTCCCGCGAACGACAACGACGCGCGTCTCTTCCTCGTGAGACGCATCGATAAGCATTTTGTCTGCCATGTAAGCTGTGCTCCTCGGCGTGGCCGCGAGAGCGCATTCCCGACTGCTGTAGAAACAGAAAGAATGCGGTCCACCGTGGCCGCGCCGGATAATGAAAGTCGCGCCTGGCGCGAAGAGGAGAGCAGCAGCCAGACCGCAGCCGGAACCGTTTCGGTCCGGGGCCTGTACACTTCAGATAAAACCTGCTGCGAAACCATCAACAACCAAGCGTGATCGACAAATACGAAGACCCGGTTCGGGTCCGATGAGGTTGCTCCCTGAGAGCGTGGTGGCTGATCCACCAATGAAGTTCCGACAGAAGCCGGAAAATCAGGATCCAGTTCCCGGGTTGAAGCGCATGAGACGGCGGACGATGACCGATGTGGCGCCAGGTCCAGATCTGGCTGGCAGCCCTTGCGGCGACTCTATCCCGTCAACACTTCTACCCTAAAATGCGTTGTATGTTTTCTGTGTCACAATAGCAAGGGAAAAGCCAAATGTGCCATAATATTGATGGATTTCGAATCGCATAGAAACTGGGGGCGGGTGACCGCGATTCGGCAGGTCGCAAGGCGTTTCGCTCTCGAGCGTCCGTTCCGGCCATTTCAGGTCCATCGTGGTTATAAATAGGGTGTGGCGGTTTATTGTTTAAGAGGGCTCGGATCGCGGTGCAGTCCACAACGCGGCGATCGACATTCGCAAGGCGGGTTCAGACGGCGGTGCTCATTGCAGGTTGCCTCCTGCCTGGCCTCGCGGGTTCGGCCGAGACGAAGGATCCGCTGCTCGCTTATGGGGCGCGCATCATCGGCGATGACGCCAGGACGCGCATCGTCATCGATTTCGACCGCGAGCCGCGTTTCTCTGTCCATTATATCGCCAATCCGGAGCGGATCGTCGTTGATCTGCCGGCCACCGCCTTCGGTTTTCCGGCGAAGGATTTGGCCGCTCGCGGCCTCTTCAAAGATATCCGCTACGGCAAGATGGATGAGGAGAGCGCCCGCATCGTGCTGACAGCGGCAAGGCCGGTGAAGCTCTCGCTCGCCAAGGTGCAGGCCGACGAGGCGGGCAGGGGCCATCGCCTGGTGCTCGACGCCGAAATGATCGATAAGCAGGCCTTTGCCGAACTGGTCAAGACACAATCCTGGGATGATCGGACCGAGGCGGCCCAGACGACGAGCGCCATTCCGGCGCCAGAGAAAGCCGCCCCCGGCGATTTCGTTATTGCCGTCGACGCCGGCCATGGCGGCATCGATACCGGCGCTGTCGGCGTCGATACGAAGACCGAGGAAAAGCAGGTGACGCTTGCCTTCGCCAGGGCTCTGGCCGACCGGCTGAACAAGGAGCCGGGCATCAAGGCGTTCCTGACGCGCAGCGACGATGAGTTCCTGTCGCTTTCTCAGCGCGTGCTGATCGCCCGCCAGAACCATGCCGGCCTGTTCATTTCACTGCATGCCGATACGCTGAAACAGAAGGATATCCGCGGCGCGACGGTCTATACGATTTCGGACAAGGCCTCCGACAAGCTCGCAGCCGATCTTGCCGATCGCGAAAACCTTTCCGACCAGATCGCCGGCAAGGAGGTAGTCGCCGAGCCGCCCGAGGTCGCCGACATCCTGCTCGATCTGACGCGGCGCGAGACGCAGGCCTTCTCGATCTCGCTGGCCGAGAGCGTGCTGAATTCCTTCAAGGACCAGGTCGGCACCATCAACAATCCGCACCGCCACGCCGGCTTCCGCGTGCTGCAGGCGCCCGACGTGCCGTCGATCCTGCTCGAGCTAGGGTTCCTGTCGAATGCCGAAGACGAAAAACTGCTGCTCGACGAAACCTGGCGCACCAGGATCGCCGATCTCCTGACCGAGGCGGTGAAGCGATACCGCACCGGCGTCGTGGCGAATGGCGGCTGATGGACGCCGTTCAAAAAATCCCTCGCGCCTGCTGGAACGGCGGCAGCCTGAAAAACAAAGACTTAGCCTGCCTCGCCTGATTCAAATTCTGAGTAAGATGTTTCAATCAGGAACAGAACGGGCGTTGCTTGGATGTGACAGTCCTGATGAAACGCTGCCGCGGCGGTGATTGCGGCGGGCAGAGCCCTATTTTGCTCACATTCGCGCCGTTACTCCGGCTTATGTTTCCTAGCTTGAGGCGCGGAATCGGCTTGTGGCGGTAGCGCTCATGGAGTAAGCCGCGCGCAACGTGCAAATTGTCTCGATCTGTGCAATCGTTGCGTCTGCGCCGATTGCAGATCGAAGAGACCGGTAGCTGAAAATATGCTTAGACTTCTTGGATATTTCTTCGGAATGGCCTGCGTCCTGTTTCTGGTCGCGGCGGCGGGTATTGCCATCTATCTCGCCAATGTCGCCAGGGATCTTCCGGACTATGCCGTTCTGAACAGCTACGCGCCGCCGGTGACGACCCGCGTCCATGCCGGCAACGGCGCTCTCATGGCTGAATATGCCAAGGAAAAGCGTCTCTTCCTGCCGATCCAGGCCATTCCCGACCGTGTCAAGGCCGCTTTCCTCTCGGCCGAAGACAAGAATTTCTACAACCATCCGGGCGTCGACCTCACCGGTCTCGGCCGCGCAATCCTCGTCAACCTGCAGAATTTCGGTTCCGGCCGCCGTCCCGTCGGCGCTTCCACAATCACCCAGCAAGTGGCCAAGAACTTCCTTTTGAGCTCGGACCAGACGATCGACCGCAAGATCAAGGAAGCAATCCTCTCTTTCCGTATCGAGCAGGCCTACAGCAAGGACAAGATTCTCGAACTCTACCTGAACGAGATTTTCTTCGGGATGAATTCCTATGGCATCGCCGGCGCAGCACTGACCTATTTCAACAAGTCGGTCACCGAACTGACCGTCGCCGAGGCCGCCTATCTGGCGTCGCTGCCGAAGGGGCCGGCCAATTATCATCCTTTCCGCCATCCTGAGGCGGCGCTTGAGCGTCGCAACTGGGTTATCGATCGCATGGTCGAGAACGGCTATGTCAGCCAGAGCGACGGCGCGGAAGCCAAGAAGCAGCCGCTCGGCGTTACCGCCCGCAGCAACGGTCCGTCGCTCTTCGCGTCCGATTACTTCGCCGAAGCCGTGCGCCGCCAGCTGATCGACCAATATGGCGAGAAGGTCCTCTATGAGGGCGGCCTTTCCGTGCGCACATCGCTCGATCCGCAGATGCAGCTCGCCGCCCGCAAGGCGCTGCAGGATGGCCTGGTGACCTATGACGAGCGCCGCGGGTTCCATGGGGCTATCAAGCAGATCGACGCAAACGGCGACTGGGGCAAGGCGCTTGCCGATATTCCCGCGCTGTCCGACGTTCCGGAATGGCGCCTTGCCGTCGTGCTCGCCGTCTCCGACGATAACGTCGATATCGGCCTGCAGCCGGCCAAGGACGGGAGCGGCAAGGTTGCGGCGGACCGTCTTCGCGGCACCATCGACGCCAAGAACATGCAATGGGCCTACCGTTCGGCGGATGGCTCGCGCAAGACAGCGAAATCGCCGGCCGGCGTCCTGAGCCCGGGCGATGTCATCTATGTCGAGAAGCTCGGTGACGACGCGTCGACCTCCTACCGTCTGCGCCAGCCGCCGAAGGTACAGGGCGGCCTTGTCGCCATGGATCCGAAGACCGGCCGCGTGCTCGCGATGGTCGGCGGCTTCTCCTATGGCCAGTCGGAATTCAACCGCGCCACCCAGGCGATGCGCCAGCCGGGCTCCTCCTTCAAGCCCTTCGTCTACGCAGCGGCGATGGACAACGGCTATACGCCGGCCTCCGTCATCATGGACGCGCCGATCGAGATCGTCTCGGGCGGCCAGGTCTGGAAGCCGGAAAATTACGGCGGCGAAGTCGGCGGCCCGTCGACGCTGCGCTCGGGCATCGAGCATTCGCGCAACCTGATGACGGTGCGCCTCGCCAACGATCTCGGCATGAATATCGTTGCCGAATATGCCGAACGCTTCGGTATCTACGATCACATGCTGCCGGTTCTCTCGATGTCGCTCGGCGCCGGCGACACGACAGTGCTGCGTATGGTCTCGGCCTATTCGGTCATTGCCAATGGCGGCAAGCAGATCAAGCCGACGCTGATCGACCGTATCCAGGACCGCTACGGCAAGACGATCTTCAAGCATGAGGAGCGCCTCTGCGAGGGCTGCAATGCCGGCGACTGGCAGAACCAGGAAGAGCCTAATGTCGTCGACAACCGCGAAACCGTCCTCGACCCGATGACCGCCTACCAGATCACCTCGATGATGCAGGGCGTCATCCAGCGCGGCACCGCTGCCGGCAAGATCGATCTCGGCGGCCGCGACGTCGCCGGAAAGACCGGCACCACCAATGATGAAAAGGATGCCTGGTTCGTCGGTTTCACGCCGGATCTGGTCGCCGGCCTCTATATGGGCTTCGATACGCCGGCCCCGCTCGGCCGCGGCGGTACCGGCGGCGGTCTCTCCGCCCCGATTTTCAACGAATTCATGCAGGCCGCCGTCAAGGACATGCCGGAATCGAAGTTTGTCATTCCGCAGGGCATGAACCTGATCCCGATCGACCGCAAGACCGGCATGGCCGCCGCCGACGGCGATCCGAACACGATCGTCGAAGCCTTCAAGCCCGGTACCGGACCCGCCGACAGCTTCTCGGTCATCGGCATGGACAGCACCATGGCGCCGGAAGAGATCCTGAAAACCTCGCCGCAGGCCAACCAGGCGGTTCAGACCGGCACGCCTGGCCTGTTCTGAGCCTCACCCAGTTTTGGAAGTCCGCCCCGGCTCTTTACATCCGCGGCGGGCGTCTCTATGTCACCAGCACTTGAAGAAGACCGTTACAGAGAAGCAGGGAAATGCGAGCCGAAATCGAAAACGTGGTCGATGAAACCAAGCAGGCTATCACCCTGCTGAGGAGGCATCTTTGACTGGGACCAGGCGATAAGACGACTGGACTGGTTGAACAACAAGGCAGAGGATCCGAACCTCTGGAATGACGCTGCCGAAGCCCAGAAGCTGATGCGCGAGCGCCAGCAGCTCGATGACGGCGTTAGCGGCGTCCGGCAGCTGGAACAGCAGCTGAAAGACAATGTCGAGCTGGTCGAGCTTGGCGAGGAAGAAGGCGACGAGGGTGTCGTCAAGGAAGCCGAGGATGCCTTGAAGGCACTGAAGGCCGAGGCCGCACGCCGCCAGGTGGAGGCGATGCTCTCCGGCGAGGCCGACAGCAACGACACCTATCTCGAAGTCCATTCCGGCGCCGGCGGCACCGAAAGCCAGGACTGGGCGAACATGCTGTTGCGCATGTACACCCGCTGGGCGGAACGCCAGCGCTTCAAGGTCGAGCTTCTCGAAGTCCATGACGGCGAAGAGGCGGGCATCAAGTCCGCCACCCTGCTCGTCAAGGGCCACAACGCCTATGGTTGGCTGAAGACGGAATCGGGCGTGCATCGTCTGGTGCGTATTTCCCCCTACGACAGCAATGCGCGCCGCCATACGTCCTTCTCGTCGATCTGGGTCTATCCGGTCGTCGATGACTCAATCAACATCGACATCAACGAAAGCGATTGCCGCATCGACACCTATCGTTCGTCGGGCGCCGGCGGCCAGCACGTTAACACGACGGACTCGGCCGTGCGCATCACCCATATCCCGACCGGGATCGTGGTCGCCTGCCAGCAGGAACGTTCGCAGCACAAGAACCGCGCCAAGGCCTGGGAAATGCTGCGTGCCCGGATGTACGAAGCAGAGTTGAAAAAGCGCGAAGAGGCCGCGAGCGCCGAAGCCGCTTCCAAGACGGATATCGGCTGGGGTCACCAGATCCGCTCCTACGTGCTGCAACCCTACCAGTTGGTCAAGGACCTGCGCACCGGCGTTGCCAGCACCGCTCCGGACGACGTGCTCGACGGCGATCTGAACGAATTCATGGAAGCGGCCCTTGCTCACCGCATCAGCGGCGCCGCCGATGCGGTCGTCGAGGATGTCGACTGACAATCAGCATCATGGAAATCAGAAAGCCCCGAAACGGGGCTTTCTTTGTTCAGCCTATCGCGCCGGCGTCGCCATCATGAACAGCGCTGCCGATAGAGCGGCAATCTCGTCATGAACGGCTCCCCGCTCGATGCCCGGCGGATCGGTGAAGAGCTCGGCGGCAAAGGCAAGACCGAGCCCTGTGCCCTCCGGCACAAAGACATAATGCCCGAGACCGCCGCCGAATATTTTCAGGGCGCTGCCGGTCAGCCGCTCATGCAGCCATGAAGAACATTCCTCGGCTGGTGCCGCCTTATCGGCATCGCCGACAAGGATAAGAGCGGGTGCCTCGACAGTTTTCAGGCTTTCCTCGCTGAAACCGAGAATGGAACGACCTGGTGCGCACAGGAGCGCCGCCGTGATCCGGTCATCCCGGTAGCATTGCGACATGCGGGACCAAGACTCGCGAAACACCTCGCTGGTGCGAAGTAAGGAGGGGATATGATCGGCAAGATCGGGAAATTCCCTTGGGCCGCGTGGAGCACCCGGCTTCAGCCTTGATGGTTCGAACTGGGAGAACTGGGTGACAGCGCCGACAAGCAGCATGACGCTATAGGCTCCGGCTGAGAATCCGGCCGCGAATACACGGTCTGCATCGATCCGACCGGCGAGATCGCCAAGCCAGTCGCGACAGCGGTCGAGCATCAAGCTCAGATCCGGCGCCCGTTCCCAAAGACAGGCAAAACCTTCGGCGCGATAATCCTCACTGCCCGTATTGCCGTGATGGTCGACGCCGAGCGCTGCAAATCCGCGATCGACCAGGCGTCGCGCCAGCCATTCCAGTCCCGCCGCAGAACCGCCGGTGCCGTGTGACAGCAGCACCAGGGGATAAGGCCTGTCTGAAAGCCGAATCGGTGCATCGCGAGCGACCGCCGCCTTGCGAAACCAGCTTCTCTCCTGGATTTCACATTCCAGCGCGTCATCGGCAGCCGGATACCATAGCGACCAGCGGACGGGCCTTGGACCGGCAGCATCCCAATCCGGTCTCCGGTCGTCGTAAAGGACGCCCTCGCGAAAGCCGAGCTTCATCTTGGTCGCCTGTGCGAACAGCGTCTTGCTGCTCAATTGGTCGCTTTCTCGATGGTGACGTCGCCGAGTTCGTCGATCAGCACGGTCCAGCCGTCCGGCTCGGCCGCGGGATCGGTCTTCAGATAGATCGTGGCGAAGAGGCCGGGTTGCTTGATGATGCCGCTCGAGTTTTCCGGGCGGATATCGGTCACGTAAGGCTTCAGGTCGCTGATCTCCTGCAGTTCGATGGTCGAGGCAATCGTCGGACCGATCTCGGTCTGGGCAATCTGCTGAAGATAAACTTTCGACGTCCTGTCCGGCTGACGCACGGCAAAGAGCTTATAGTAACCATGGCGCTTTTCCTGGGTGTCGGAAACGCTTTCGGCCTTGGTGGGCGCCCGCTCGACATCAGGCGCGTTGCCGTCGTCCTCCCAGTAGCCGGTGCTGGTCGCAAAAATCACAGAAGCCGGCAGGATGACGTCCTGCGTGGGAGCAGCGATCGCGGCCGAGCATCCGACGAGGAAAATCGTAGCCATCAATGTCAGGCGCATTGCCATCATCTCAATCCTTGAACTGCTCGGCGAGAATGCGGTCGGACCAAGAGCGGTCCGGATCGGAGAGGATACGCGCCGTCATATGCTCCGACTGAGCGATGCGGACATGCAGCACCGATTTGACTTCCGTATTGTCTGCCACCGCATTCACCGGCCGCTTCACCGGCTCGAGCACGTCGATATCCACAGTCACCTTGTTCGGAAGCAGGGCGCCCCTCCAGCGCCGCGGCCTGAAAGCGCTGACCGGCGTCATGGCGAGCAGTGGCGCCTCGAGCGGCAGGATGGGACCATGGGCGGAAAGATTATAGGCCGTCGATCCGGCAGGGGTAGCCACCATCAGCCCGTCGCAGATCAGCTCCTCCAGACGCACGCGCCCGTCGACCACGACCCTGAGATTGGCGGCCTGATAGGACTGGCGGAAAAGATAGACTTCGTTGATGGCGAGCGCTGTCGAATTGGTACCGTCGGCATTGGCCGTCGTCATCTTCAAGGGACGGAAGGCGTTTTCGACGGCGACGCAGATACGCTCTTGAAGCCGTTCCGTGCTGTAATCATTCATCAGAAAGCCGACCGAGCCGCGGTTCATGCCGTAGACCAGCTTGCCCGAGTTCATGGTGCTGTGCAGCGTCTGCAGCATGAAGCCATCGCCACCCAGCGCGACGATGACATCAGCCTTGTCCTGCGGCACGTCGCCATAGATGCGAATCAGCTCTTCGCGCGCTGCGAGCGCCTCCATCGTCGGCGAGGCGATAAAGGAAAGCGTCTGGAATGAACGGCCCATACAATACCCTTTGTGAAGCTGCTCTAGCTAAAGGATAAATGGCAGTTGCGACAAGGCCGTTTTGCACGACAAGGCGGTTTGGACACACGCAGACTTGTCCGCGCCGGCACGGATTTTTCTTTACAGGATCGCAGAATCTGTTAGTTGGGCAGCTATTGCCCTTGTAGCTCAGTTGGTAGAGCACCTGATTTGTAATCAGGGGGTCGCGGGTTCGAACCCTGCCGGGGGCACCAGCCTGCGCTCTGTAAGCTTCGGCTCGGCGAGCCGAAGAGAGCGGCCAAGCGAAGGCTGTCGCGCTGTAGTTCCGTTGGGAACAAGGCTGATTGGTTCCGATAATGCTCCGGCGCTTTTCCTTGATGAACCCTATCTGAAGGACTGCTTCAGCAGCAATTCAGCCGTGGTGGCGCAGTGTCTCCTCATCGTCAATGAGGAAGCAGCCATGAAGTTCGCGCATATTTTCCTGACCGCAGCCATTTCCCTCGGTGCGGCCCTTGCTGCCGTTGCGCCCGCCGCCGCCATGCCTGTCGACCGGTCGCCGCTATCCGCGCAAAGCGACATCATCCAGATTCATGACAGCTGGCGACACGACCGTTGGCGTGACGATCGTGACTGGCGTGACGACCGTGATTGGCGGGGTAATCGTGACTGGCGGGATGGCCGCGATTGGCGCCGGTCCGAATGGCGCTATGAACGCCGCCATTGGCGGCCGTGGCGCTGGGAAGAGCGTCGCGAGTGGCGCCAATATGATCGCGACATGCCTCGGTTCTATCGCAGCTGAGGATAGTCGTTCGGTGGGATTAACGCGCAATCGCCGTCCGCGTTTCTCTCGACCTATTGCACCGGCCCCGGCGTCGCTGGGCCGGGCGCCGTCGGCGACAGGGGATCGGGCTGGTGAACGGGATGCGACGTGTCCACCCAGATGATGCTGAGGATGATTCCCACAAAGGCCGCGATGAAGAGGATACCGAAAATCAGCGGTCGAATGGCCATGATGGGAATCGCTCCTTCTTGCTTGTGACCGGTCGTTACGGATCGATCGCCGCCAGATCATAATGCTCCAGAAGGTCATTCCAAGGCAAAAAGTGGATTTCTCCGGATCGAGCCCTGCGCCGGGATCAGTGGCGCACGAGCGAAAGCGGCTTGCCGCCTTCTTCACTGGACTTATTGAAATTGCCGTCGGCGCGCATGTCGAAGCTGAGCGACGAACCGTCATGACTCATCAGAGTCAGCCCGAAACCTTCGATATTCCAGACGGCGAGCTTGAGCCTGGCGACCTTGGCGGCGCAGTCTCGGGAAAGCGATAGGGGTGCGTGGCCGTCCGCATCGCTGGTGCCGTCGAGTGTCACGCTGCAGAGTTCTTCGCCGCCCGGTCTTTGCATCGCCCATGTCCCGGCAAGGCTCCTGAGGGTCGGCAGGCGATCGACACCGTCGGGTGCCGAGAGCAGCAGCAGCGGTGTTTCGTCTTCCGTTTTCATCGGCGAACCCTCATTCTCGACGAAACGGGCGATGGCCTTGCGCGTCGGATCGATCAGGATGAGGCCGCCATTGCCGTCGAAATTCCAGGCAGCGGCTTCGGCAAGCGCCGGCAGCGGCTTGGAACAATTGTCCTGGCCCGATAGCGAATAGCCGCCGATCGCAAGGTCGGTTTCGAGCGTCAGCCGACATCCGGCGCGTCCGTCTTGGGGCGCAACCAGATAGGTTCCCGCCTGCGCCCTGAGAATATCGGGATCGATATCCTGCGCCCCAGCCGGACCGCAGTCCAGCAGCATGGCTGCTGGAATTGTGAGCCGAAGCATGAAACCAATCATGGCAATCCCCCTTTGCCGCGGCCCGTAAGCCGGCCTTTAAGTCCAGCCTATGTCTTTAAGTAAAGCCGCGCCGCATAAAGCGCGATCGCCGCGGCGTTCGAAACGTTCAGCGATTTGATCGCGCCCGGCATATCGAGGCGGGCAAGCGCGTTGACGGTTTCGCGTGTCTTCTGCCTGAGCCCCTTGCCCTCCGAGCCGAGCACCAGCGCCACCTTGTCGCCTGAGAAGGTACCTTCGAGCGGCGCCGGCCCTTCCGAATCGAGGCCGATGGTGGAGAAGCCAAGCTTGTGCAATTCGCCGAGCGCGTCGGCGAGGTTGGTGATCTGTATATAAGGTATCAGTTCCAGGGCGCCGGAGGCGGACTTGGCGAGCACGCCTGACTCGGTCGGGCTATGTCTCTGGGTGGTGATAACGGCCCCGGCATTGAAGGCGACGGCCGAGCGCATGATCGCGCCGACATTGTGCGGATCGGTGACCTGGTCGAGCACGAGCAGGAGAGGGCTGTCCTTTAGCGCTTCGAGCCGGCGCACCGGCAGCGGCTGCGTTTCCAGCATGACGCCCTGATGGATCGCCTCGGGACCGAGCACCTTGTCGATCTCGTGCGGCGAGACGATTTCGAAGGGAATGCCCAGCATCTCGACATCGATTTCCAGACGCGCGAGCGCATTCTGCGTCGTAAACAGCTTGATCTTCTTGCGCTCCGGATTGTCGAGGGCGGCGCGCACTGTATGCAGACCGTAGAGATATACCTGATCGGGCGCGAGCGCCGGCGGCTTCCAGTCCTCAGCTCCACGCCGGCGCTTCTGTGGCTGGGGTGTCGGGATCTCGCCGCGTTCGCGCTTGGCGTCGCGGTGGGCGCGCCTCAGATTGGCGTAGTGCGTATCCTTGGCGGATGGGTCTGTCGCGGCCTTGCCGCCGGATTTGTTGTCTTTGCTCATGCGGCTTTATAGCCATGGCGTTCGCTGCCGCATAGGCTTTCTTTCATGTGCCGGCTTTCGGCGGCGAATGAAATTTTTCGTGTTTTTTCCATTGTCATCGTGTTGACAGACGGAAATGCTCCGGTCATATACGCGGCGCAGACGACGGGCGGCAACGCTTCGAAGTCTGACGAACTTGGTCTTCAAGATCCGGACGAAAAACTGGAGAGATGCCCGAGTGGTTAAAGGGGACGGACTGTAAATCCGTTGGCTCAGCCTACGTTGGTTCAAATCCAACTCTCTCCACCATTCGTCATCGGATCTGACCATCCCGCGGGTATAGCTCAATGGTAGAGCAGCAGCCTTCCAAGCTGAATACGCGGGTTCGATTCCCGCTACCCGCTCCAGTTTCCCTTAAAGCTGGTTGATGCATCGCAGTCGCGATCGTTGTGCGCGCTGTTTCCAGCCATGGGGGGGCGCCGACCGCTGTTGCCGCAGGCGAGGGATCGTCAATGGCCGCGGTTCATCCTTGGTGATCCGTGCGAATTTCCCTGGGATTCCAGCGATTTTTGGAAGGGCCGCGGCGAATCGCCTTGCAGGCTGCGAATTGTCTCCCATATGCGCTGTCACGCCAAGATTGGCGTCTGCAATTAAGTCTTGCGCAATTTCGCCGAAAGCCTTAAACGGCGGCACTAAACCGGTTCGCCGGGGCCACCATTTCGTTCACAGGAAGCATTCAAATGGCAAAGAGTAAGTTTGAGCGCAACAAGCCGCACGTCAACATTGGCACGATCGGCCACGTTGACCACGGCAAGACGTCTCTGACGGCAGCGATCACGAAGTACTTCGGTGAGTTCAAGGCGTACGACCAGATCGACGCGGCTCCGGAAGAGAAGGCCCGCGGCATCACCATCTCGACGGCGCACGTCGAATATGAGACGCCGGCCCGCCACTACGCGCACGTCGACTGCCCCGGCCACGCCGACTACGTGAAGAACATGATCACCGGTGCGGCGCAGATGGACGGCGCGATCCTGGTTTGCTCGGCCGCTGACGGCCCGATGCCGCAGACGCGCGAACACATCCTGCTCGCCCGCCAGGTCGGCGTTCCGGCGATCGTTGTGTTCCTGAACAAGGTCGACCAGGTTGACGACGCCGAGCTTCTCGAGCTGGTCGAGCTCGAAGTTCGCGAGCTTCTGTCGTCCTACGACTTCCCGGGCGACGACATTCCGGTCGTCAAGGGTTCGGCGCTTGCTGCTCTTGAAGATTCCGACAAGAAGATCGGCGAAGATGCGATCCGCGAGCTGATGGCAGCGGTCGACTCCTACATCCCGACGCCTGAGCGTCCGGTTGACCAGCCGTTCCTGATGCCGATCGAAGACGTGTTCTCGATCTCGGGCCGTGGTACGGTCGTGACCGGCCGCGTCGAGCGTGGCATCATCAAGGTTGGTGAAGAAGTCGAGATCGTCGGCATCCGTCCGACCTCGAAGACGACGGTGACCGGCGTTGAAATGTTCCGCAAGCTGCTCGACCAGGGCCAGGCCGGCGACAACATCGGCGCGCTGATCCGCGGTGTGAACCGTGACGGCGTCGAGCGCGGTCAGATTCTGTGCAAGCCGGGCTCGGTCAAGCCGCACAAGAAGTTCAAGGCAGAAGCCTACATCCTGACGAAGGAAGAGGGCGGCCGTCATACGCCGTTCTTCACCAACTACCGTCCGCAGTTCTACTTCCGCACGACGGACGTGACCGGCATCGTGACGCTTCCGGAAGGCACGGAAATGGTCATGCCGGGCGACAACGTCACGGTTGACGTCGAGCTGATCGTTCCGATCGCGATGGAAGAAAAGCTGCGCTTCGCTATCCGCGAAGGCGGCCGCACCGTCGGCGCCGGTATCGTCGCTTCGATCGTCGAGTAACCTTTCAGGTTATCCACAATCAGGAAAACCCCGCTGGAAACAGCGGGGTTTTTCGTTTTTGATGCATCCGAGCCGTTTAACAGGTGTTGTAAAAATATCGTTAAGAATGCCCGTCACAGTATTTTGTTCATCTCACGTTCAGAAAGCAGTTGTGATTGGCTCATTTTAGTCCAGACTCCTCCTTGTAAAGAGGAGAGTCGGGATGATTCCAAAGGCCACATTCGTTGCGACGATATTCGCGATGTATGTTTTCACGATGTTTTTCATCGCTGCGATTCCGCAAGAGGTTGTTCAATCGGCCGGAGTGCAGATCAATGAGGTAAGCGTCGTCAAGTGACGACCTTTCCAGTTCATCGCACCGGGCTGCGGTGATAGGGCAATAATGGGCCAGGTGCTCCCGGATAGGGTGCTCCTGGCGCGGCGGGGTGAAACCCCTCGCAGGACGCTCGCTTGCTCTTCGCGCGGAAGCGTCTAACTATGCCTCCGGTTTAATGATGCGGAGGACTTTTCCATGAAAAAGCGGATTCTGTTCACAGGCGGTTCCGGCAAGGCAGGTCGCCATGCCGTGCCATGGCTCGTTAATGCAGGGTACGAGGTTCACAACCTCGATCTCGTGCCTCTGGACAGCCCCGGCGTCACGAATCTCATCGCCGACATCACCGATAGCGGCCAGGTCTTCAACGCGCTGTCGATGCATCGCGATTTTCCCGATCTCGACGCGGGCAGGGGCGTTCAGCCCTTTGATGCGGTCGTGCATTTCGCCGCCATTCCGCGCATCCTGATCAAGCCCGACAACGAGACCTTCCGCATCAACGTGATGGGCACTTACAATGTCATCGAGGCTGCGGTGAAGCTCGGCATCCGGAAGATCATCGTCGCGTCGAGCGAAACGACCTACGGCGTCTGCTTTGCCGAAGGCCATCGCGACTTCCACCAGTTCCCGCTGGAGGAAGATTACGACGTCAATCCGATGGATTCTTACGGCCTTTCCAAAGTCGTCAACGAAAAAACGGCGCGCGCCTTTGCCGAACGGTCGGGTTTCGACATCTATGCGCTGCGCATCGGCAACGTTATCGAGCCGCATGAATATGAGAGGTTCCCAACCTATTTTGCCCATCCCGAGATGCGCAAGCGCATCGCTTGGAGCTATATCGATGCTCGCGACCTCGGGCAGATCTGCCATCTCTGCATCGAGAAGGACGGGCTTGGCTACCAGGTCTTCAACGCCTCTAACGACACGGTTTCGGCCAATACGCCGTCGAAAGAGCTGGCGAAGCGATTCTTCCCGAATGTGCCCTTCACCCGCGAGATCGGTGAATATGAGGGGCTGCTTTCCAACCGCAAGATTCGCGAGGTGTTGGGCTTCAAGGAAGAACACGACTGGCGGAAATATGTGAAGGTCTGAATGCTCTCCGGTTACGCGATCGAAAAGCGGACGCTCGCAAATGAGCAGAAGGCTTCGAAAATCAAAAATCGTGCTTGCCAATCCGCTGCCGCCGTCTTAAAGGGAGCGCCATGCATTTCGGCAGCGATTTGCGGGTGTTGACCCGGGCGCTGAAGGACGGGCATGAAGGGGTATAGCTCAGTTGGTAGAGCGGCGGTCTCCAAAACCGCAGGTCGGGGGTTCGAGCCCCTCTGCCCCTGCCATCTTCCCTGATACGGACAGCGCGGCGTTGCTCGCGGCATTCCGGCTGGGGATTGATGGGTGGCAACTAATTTCGTTAAACTTCGGTTTCCCTCTTGTGCATTCGGAAATCGGTGTTTATTTAGGGTTCAACAGACACGCGGTGCGTGGGGCTGATAGTTTCAGCTTTACGCGCCGTAATTGCGTGGGCAGTCGATGGCATCCAAATCCAATCCATTTGCGTTTCTGCAGCAGGTTCGCTCCGAGACGTCCAAGGTCACATGGCCGTCGCGCCGCGAGACGATGATCTCGACGGTCATGGTGCTGGTGATGGTGGTTTTTGCCGCGCTGTTTTTCTTTGCCGCTGACCAGCTGATCGGCTGGGCCCTGAGCTTCGTGCTCAATACCGGCAACTGATACGGGTGGAGATGAAAATGGCGGCACGTTGGTACATCGTCCACGCGTACTCGAATTTTGAAAAGAAGGTGGCTGAAGACATCGAGAACAAGGCTCGCCAGAAGGGGCTTGAGCACCTGTTCGAGAAGATTCTCGTGCCGACCGAAAAGGTTGTGGAAGTGCGTCGCGGCCGCAAGGTCGACAGCGAGCGCAAGTTCTTCCCGGGCTATGTCCTGGTCCGCGCCAATCTGACGGACGAGGCCTATCACCTGATCAAGAATACGCCGAAGGTCACAGGTTTCCTCGGCTCCGACAATAAGCCCGTTCCGATTCCGGATTATGAAGCCGAGCGCATTCTCGGTCAGGTTCAGGAAGGCGTCGAGCGGCCGAAGGCGTCCGTTACCTTCGAGATCGGCGAGCAGGTCCGCGTTTCCGACGGTCCTTTCGCTTCGTTCAACGGTACGGTTCAGGATGTGGACGAAGAGCGTTCGCGCCTGAAGGTGGAAGTGTCGATCTTCGGCCGCGCAACGCCGGTCGAGCTGGAATATGCGCAGGTCGAGAAGGTCTGATCGCGAGAGATGGGAAGCTGGTCCTTGTGGCCCGCTTCTTGCGGATCTTGTCCGCATCCGCGTGGAAGGTGAGGGGTCTTAGCCGGACCCTAATGATCCGCACCACGCAACCGCAGCCGCCGGAGCAATCCGGCATCACGGGCCGGGCGACCGGCCGTTCATGAAAGGCAGAGAGATATGGCTAAGAAAGTTGCAGGCCAGCTCAAGCTTCAGGTCAAGGCAGGATCGGCAAACCCGTCCCCGCCGATTGGTCCGGCGCTTGGTCAGCGTGGCATTAACATCATGGAATTCTGCAAGGCGTTCAATGCCGCCACGCAGGAAATGGAAAAGGGTATGCCGATCCCGGTCGTCATCACCTATTACCAGGACAAGTCCTTCACCTTCGCGATGAAGCAGCCTCCGGTCAGCTACTGGCTGAAGAAGGAAGCGAAGATCACGTCCGGTTCCAAGACGCCCGGCAAGGGCGCCAAGGCCGGCTCCCTCACCAAGGCTCAGATCAAGTCGATCGCAGAAGCCAAGATGAAGGATCTGAACGCAGCGGATATCGAAGGTGCAATGGCGATGATCGAGGGCTCTGCCCGCGCCATGGGCCTGGAAGTGGTGGGTTAAGACCATGGCAGGCAAGCGCACTCGCAAAATCAACGAAGGTGTTGATCCGACCAAGCTCTACGCTCTGACCCAGGCCATCGGCATGGTCAAGGAACGGGCTGTCGCCAAGTTCGACGAAACCATCGAAGTCTCGATGAACCTCGGCGTCGACCCGCGCCATGCGGACCAGATGGTTCGCGGCGTCGTCAACCTGCCGAACGGCACCGGCCGTACGGTTCGCGTTGCTGTTTTCGCCCGTGGCGCCAAGGCTGACGAAGCCAAGGCTGCTGGTGCAGACGTTGTTGGCGCAGAAGATCTTGTCGAAATCGTTCAGGGTGGCAAGATCGACTTCGATCGCTGCATCGCTACCCCGGACATGATGCCGCTCGTCGGCCGTCTCGGTAAGGTTCTCGGCCCGCGCGGCATGATGCCGAACCCGAAGGTCGGCACCGTCACCATGGATGTCGCTGGAGCCGTCAAGGCTTCCAAGGGCGGCGCTGTCGAGTTCCGCGTCGAGAAGGCTGGTATCGTCCATGCCGGCATCGGCAAGGCCTCTTTCGATGCCAAGGCGCTGGAAGAAAACATCCGCGCCTTTGCTGACGCCGTCATCAAGGCAAAGCCGGCTGGCGCCAAGGGCAACTATGTCAAGCGCGTGGCGATTTCTTCGACCATGGGCCCGGGCGTCAAGATCGAAGTCGGCTCGGTCACCGCAGCTCCGACTGCATAAGTTTATGGCCGGGCTTCGGCCCGGTCACTGAATTTCCGGCCTCGCAAGGGGCCGGAATATTCCGGAGAAATCCGGAATCCTGTCCGAGATTGCAGGTGGTTTTCCCTTAATCACTTCGCCTGCATGAGACGGGTAAGACCCGAATTGCATGAAGTTCACTTCTCGTAACTCGGTTCGAGCCTTGGATGCCTTGTGCCTCTTTAGCCTTAATTGGCGCGGGAGCGCGGGGGGACAGGATCCTCAAGCGTCGCTTGGGATCTCGCATGATCCCGGGAGGCAAAAGGCAACCCGGCGGGCCCGTTTTCGGTCCCGCCAACTGGAGATAGGCAGTGGAAAGAGCGGAAAAACGCGAATTCGTCACGGAACTGAACGAAGTCTTCAAGGCTTCGGGCTCAGTCGTCGTGGCCCACTATGCTGGTGCTACAGTCGCGCAGATGAACGATTTTCGTTCGAAGATGCGTGCAGCTGGCGGTACCGTCAAAGTCGCGAAGAACCGCCTGGCCAAAATTGCCCTTCAGGGTACGGAAGCGGAAGGGATTACCAATCTCTTCAAGGGTCAGACGCTGATTGCATACAGCACCGATCCGATCACCGCTCCGAAGGTCGTCATGGATTTCGCCAAGACCAACGACAAGATCGTTGTTCTGGGCGGCGCCATGGGAACAACCACGCTCAACGCCGATGCAGTCAAGTCGCTTGCGACCCTGCCTTCGCTCGACGAGCTGCGTGCGAAGCTGCTGGGCATGATCCAGACACCGGCTACCCGCATCGCTGGGGTTGTTGCAGCACCGGCAAGCCAGCTTGCCCGCGTGTTTGCGGCCTACGCCAAGAAGGACGAAGCCGCTTAAGGCGGTTTTTCGCTGTTTATAATCAACCGGTTCGAACCGAACAAAAGGAACTAGTAAAATGGCTGATCTCGCAAAGATCGTTGACGACCTCTCCTCGCTGACCGTTCTGGAAGCTGCAGAACTGTCGAAGCTTCTCGAAGAAAAGTGGGGCGTTTCCGCTGCTGCTCCGGTAGCTGTTGCTGCCGCTGCTGGTGGTGCAGGCGCTGCTGCTCCGGCTGAAGAAGAAAAGACCGAGTTCGACGTCATCCTCACGGATGCCGGCGCCAACAAGATCAACGTCATCAAGGAAGTCCGCGCCATCACCGGCCTCGGCCTCAAGGAAGCCAAGGACCTCGTCGAAGGCGCTCCGAAGGCTGTCAAGGAAGCTGTTTCCAAGGCTGAAGCCGCCGACATCAAGAAGAAGCTTGAAGACGCAGGCGCAAAGGCCGACGTCAAGTAATCTTGAACTGCACGTGGGAGGCGGCATTTACTGCCTCCCATTTGCCGTTTTCCTGAACGAATTACCCAAAAGCCGCGTGAAAACGGCTTTTGGGTAATGGGTTCTTCAAGAGCATGGTCTCGAACCGAATCGCCAAGGCAATCCGGCCTGGCTGTTTCGGGAGGTGGGACGAGGTTGAACTACTCATTGATCGGCGGGATCGACTGGCCATCGGTTCCCGTCCGTTGCAGGCCCGGATGCAATTTTTGAAGGAGCGACGATGGCTCAGACCCTTTCGTTCAATGGTCGCAGGCGCGTACGCAAGTTTTTTGGTAAGATCCCCGAAGTCGCAGAAATGCCGAACCTCATCGAGGTTCAGAAGGCGTCCTACGACCAGTTCCTGATGGTTGAAGAGCCGAAGGGCGGTCGCCCAGACGAAGGCCTTCAGGCCGTCTTCAAATCCGTTTTCCCGATCACCGACTTCTCCGGCGCCTCGATGCTGGAGTTCGTGTCTTACGAATTCGAACCGCCGAAGTTCGACGTTGACGAGTGCCGCCAGCGCGACCTGACCTATGCTGCGCCGCTGAAGGTCACTCTCCGTCTCATCGTGTTCGATATCGACGAGGATACCGGCGCAAAGTCGATCAAGGACATCAAGGAACAGTCCGTCTACATGGGCGACATGCCGCTCATGACCAACAACGGCACGTTCATCGTCAACGGCACCGAGCGCGTCATCGTCTCGCAGATGCACCGTTCGCCGGGCGTCTTCTTCGACCATGACAAGGGCAAGAGCCATTCTTCCGGCAAGCTGCTGTTCGCCGCCCGCGTCATTCCCTATCGCGGTTCCTGGCTCGATATCGAATTCGACGCCAAGGACATCGTCTACGCCCGCATCGACCGCCGCCGCAAGATCCCTGTCACGTCGCTGCTGATGGCGCTCGGCATGGACGGCGAGGAAATCCTCGACACCTTCTACACGAAGTCGCTCTACAAGCGCGACGGCGAAGGCTGGCGCATTCCCTTCAAGCCGGAAACCCTGAAGGGCGCCAAGGCGATCACCGAGATGGTCGACGCCGATACCGGCGAAGTCGTCGTGGAAGCCGGCAAGAAGCTGACGCCGCGCCTGCTGCGCCAGCTTTCCGATAAGGGCCTGAAGGCGCTGAAGGCCGGCGACGACGACCTTTACGGTAACTACCTCGCCGAGGATATCGTCAACTACTCGACGGGTGAGATCTATCTCGAGGCCGGCGACGAGATCGACGAGAAGACGCTCGCCGTCATTCTCGCGAACGGTTTCGACGAGATCCCGGTTCTCGGCATCGACCACATCAATGTCGGCGCCTATATCCGCAACACGCTTTCGGCTGACAAGAACGAGAACCGTCAGGACGCTCTGTTCGACATCTATCGCGTCATGCGCCCGGGTGAACCGCCGACGATGGAATCGGCCGAAGCCATGTTCAACTCGCTGTTCTTCGATGCGGAGCGTTACGACCTCTCCGCCGTCGGCCGCGTCAAGATGAACATGCGCCTCGACCTCTCCGTCGAGGACACCGTTCGCATCCTGCGCAAGGACGACATCCTGGCCGTGGTCAAGATGCTGGTCGAACTGCGCGACGGCAAGGGTGAGATCGACGACATCGACAACCTCGGCAACCGCCGCGTCCGCTCGGTCGGCGAGCTGATGGAGAACCAGTACCGTCTCGGCCTGCTCCGCATGGAGCGTGCGATCAAGGAACGCATGTCCTCGATCGAAATCGACACGGTCATGCCGCAGGACCTGATCAACGCCAAGCCGGCTGCCGCAGCCGTCCGCGAATTCTTCGGTTCCTCGCAGCTCTCGCAGTTCATGGACCAGGTCAACCCGCTCTCGGAAATCACCCACAAGCGCCGTCTTTCGGCTCTTGGTCCGGGCGGTCTGACCCGCGAGCGCGCCGGCTTCGAAGTCCGCGACGTGCATCCGACCCACTATGGCCGTATCTGCCCGATCGAAACGCCGGAAGGCCCGAACATCGGTCTTATCAACTCGCTTGCGACCTTTGCCCGCGTCAACAAATACGGCTTCATCGAAAGCCCGTACCGGCGCATCGTCGACGGCAAGGTGACGAACGACGTGCTCTACCTCTCCGCCATGGAAGAGGCCAAGTATTACGTCGCACAGGCCAACGCCGAGCTGAACGTTGACGGTTCCTTCGTCGACGAATTCGTCGTCTGCCGTCACGCGGGTGAAGTTATGCTCGCGCCCCGCGACAGCATGAACCTGATGGACGTTTCGCCGAAGCAGGTCGTTTCGGTCGCAGCGGCACTCATCCCGTTCCTGGAAAACGACGACGCCAACCGCGCCCTCATGGGCTCGAACATGCAGCGTCAGGCCGTGCCGCTGCTGCGTGCCGAAGCTCCGTTCGTCGGCACCGGCATGGAGCCGGTCGTCGCGCGTGACTCCGGTGCCGCCATCGGCGCCCGCCGCGGCGGCGTCGTCGACCAGGTCGATGCGACGCGTATCGTTATCCGCGCCACGGAAGACCTCGAAGCCGGCAAGTCCGGCGTCGATATCTACCGCCTGCAGAAGTTCCAGCGTTCGAACCAGAACACCTGCGTCAACCAGCGTCCGCTGGTCACTGTCGGTGACGTCGTCAACCGCGGCGATATTCTCGCCGACGGCCCGTCGACCGATCTCGGCGACCTGGCGCTCGGCCGCAACGCCCTCGTCGCGTTCATGCCCTGGAACGGCTATAACTACGAAGACTCGATCCTGCTCTCCGAGCGCATCGTTGCCGACGACGTGTTCACCTCCATCCACATCGAGGAATTCGAAGTGATGGCGCGCGACACCAAGCTCGGCCCCGAGGAAATCACCCGCGATATTCCGAACGTTTCGGAAGAAGCGCTGAAGAACCTCGACGAAGCCGGCATCGTCTATATCGGCGCCGAGGTTCAGCCGGGCGATATCCTTGTCGGCAAGATCACGCCGAAGGGCGAAAGCCCGATGACGCCGGAAGAAAAGCTTCTGCGCGCCATCTTCGGCGAAAAAGCCTCCGACGTGCGCGACACCTCCATGCGCATGCCGCCCGGCACCTACGGCACGATCGTCGAAGTTCGCGTCTTCAACCGCCATGGCGTCGAGAAGGACGAGCGCGCGATGGCGATCGAGCGCGAGGAGATTGAGCGGCTCGCCAAGGACCGCGACGACGAGCAGGCGATCCTCGACCGTAACGTCTACGGCCGTCTGATCGACATGCTGCGCGGCCAGGTCTCCATCGCCGGCCCGAAGGGCTTCAAGAAGGGCACCGAACTTTCGAACGCCGTCGTCTCCGAATATCCCCGCTCGCAGTGGTGGATGTTCGCCGTCGAGGACGAGAAGGTCCAGAGCGAACTCGAAGCCCTCCGCGGCCAGTACGACGAATCCAAGTCGCGCCTTGAACAGCGCTTCATGGACAAGGTCGAGAAGGTCCAGCGCGGCGATGAAATGCCTCCGGGCGTCATGAAGATGGTCAAGGTCTTCGTCGCCGTGAAGCGCAAGATCCAGCCGGGCGACAAGATGGCCGGCCGTCACGGGAACAAGGGCGTGGTCTCGCGCATTGTGCCTGTCGAGGACATGCCGTTCCTCGAAGACGGCACGCATGTCGACGTCGTTCTGAACCCGCTCGGCGTGCCTTCGCGCATGAACGTCGGCCAGATTCTGGAAACGCACCTGGGTTGGGCCTGCGCCGGCATGGGTCGCCAGATCGGTGAATTGATCGAAGCGTATAAGGCCAACGGCAACATCGAGCCGCTGCGCAAGACCATCGGCGATGTCGTCGGCGACGGTCCCAAGGCCGAACAGGTCCAGGACTTCGACGACGAGTCCGTCCTGCGTCTCGCCGACCAGTGGAAGCGCGGCGTTTCGATCGCGACGCCGGTCTTCGACGGCGCCAATGAAGGTGACGTCAACGACATGCTGCGTCTGGCGGGTCTCAAGGACACCGGCCAGTCGACGCTCTATGACGGCCGTACCGGCGAGCAGTTCGACCGCCAGGTGACCGTGGGCTACATCTACATGCTGAAGCTCAACCACTTGGTCGACGACAAGATCCATGCCCGCTCGATCGGCCCTTACTCGCTCGTGACCCAGCAGCCGCTGGGCGGCAAGGCGCAGTTCGGTGGTCAGCGCTTCGGCGAAATGGAAGTCTGGGCGCTCGAAGCCTATGGCGCCGCCTATACGCTGCAGGAAATGCTGACGGTGAAGTCGGACGACGTCGCCGGCCGCACCAAGGTCTACGAAGCCATTGTCCGCGGAGACGACACGTTCGAAGCCGGTATTCCGGAAAGCTTCAACGTTCTCGTCAAGGAAATGCGCTCGCTGGGCCTCAGCGTCGAGCTCGAGAACACCAAGCTCGATGAAGCGCAGGCAACCCAGCTGCCGGACGCGGCCGAGTAAACATTGATAGGGCGTGCGCTGCCAATGCGGCGCACGCCGGTCCCGCCGGGAGCCGCATCCGTGTCGGCCCGGAAGGGAAGTTTCGCCGCATCTTGCGGTTATTCTCGTTTAAGCGAGGGAGGCGGCTCCCGGGAATTGCCGCCGGCCATCGCATTTTGAGGGCGCTTTAGCCCATGAAGGAGACAGGCATGAACCAAGAGGTCATGAATCTTTTCAATCCGCAGGTGCCTGCACAGAATTTCGATTCCATTCGGATTTCGATCGCGTCTCCGGAGAAGATCCTCTCCTGGTCCTACGGTGAGATCAAGAAGCCGGAAACCATCAACTACCGCACGTTCAAGCCGGAACGCGACGGTCTGTTCTGCGCGCGCATCTTTGGCCCGATCAAGGACTACGAATGCTTGTGCGGCAAGTACAAGCGCATGAAGTACAAGGGCATCATCTGCGAAAAGTGCGGCGTCGAAGTCACGCTGTCGCGCGTTCGCCGTGAGCGCATGGGCCATATCGAGCTCGCTGCTCCCGTTGCCCACATCTGGTTCCTGAAGTCGCTGCCGTCGCGCATTTCGACGCTGCTCGACATGACGCTGAAGGATGTCGAGCGCGTTCTCTACTTTGAAAACTACATCGTGACCGAGCCGGGCCTGACCGCTCTCAAGGAGCACCAGCTCCTCTCGGAAGAAGAGTACATGCTCGCCGTCGACGAGTACGGCGAAGACCAGTTCACCGCGATGATCGGCGCTGAGGCGATCTACGAGATGCTGGCTTCGATGAACCTCGAAAAGATCGCCGGCGATCTGCGCTCCGAGCTTGCCGACACCACGTCGGATCTCAAGCAGAAGAAGCTGATGAAGCGCCTGAAGATCGTCGAGAACTTCATGGAGTCAGGCAATCGTCCGGAATGGATGATCATGAAGGTCGTTCCGGTCATCCCGCCGGATCTGCGCCCGCTCGTGCCGCTCGACGGTGGCCGTTTCGCGACGTCGGATCTGAACGATCTCTATCGCCGCGTCATCAACCGTAACAACCGTCTGAAGCGCCTCATCGAACTGCGCGCTCCGGGCATCATCATCCGCAACGAAAAGCGCATGCTGCAGGAATCTGTCGACGCGCTCTTCGATAACGGCCGCCGCGGCCGCGTCATCACCGGCGCCAACAAGCGTCCGCTGAAGTCGCTGTCCGACATGCTGAAGGGCAAGCAGGGCCGCTTCCGCCAGAACCTGCTCGGCAAGCGCGTCGACTATTCCGGCCGTTCGGTGATCGTCACCGGTCCGGAACTGAAGCTGCATCAGTGCGGTCTTCCGAAGAAGATGGCGCTCGAACTCTTCAAGCCGTTCATCTATGCCCGCCTCGACGCCAAGGGTTACTCCTCGACCGTCAAGCAGGCCAAGAAGCTGGTCGAGAAGGAAAAGCCGGAAGTTTGGGATATCCTCGACGAGGTCATCCGCGAACATCCTGTTCTTCTGAACCGCGCACCGACGCTGCACCGCCTGGGCATCCAGGCCTTCGAACCCACCCTGGTCGAAGGCAAGGCCATCCAGCTGCACCCGCTCGTCTGCACGGCCTTCAACGCCGACTTCGACGGTGACCAGATGGCTGTTCACGTGCCGCTGTCGCTCGAAGCCCAGCTCGAAGCCCGCGTGCTGATGATGTCGACCAACAACATCCTGCACCCGGCAAACGGCGCGCCGATCATCGTTCCCTCGCAGGACATGGTTCTCGGCCTGTACTATCTGTCGATCCTGAACCAGAACGAGCCGGGCGAAGGCATGGCCTTCTCCGATCTCGGCGAGCTGCATCACGCGCTGGAAAACAAGGTCGTGACGCTGCACACCAAGATCCGCGGCCGCTTCAAGTCGATCGGCGAGGATGGCAAGCCTTACTCGAAGATCTACGAGACGACGCCTGGCCGTCTGCTCATCGGCGAACTGCTGCCGAAAAATGGCAAGGTGCCCTTCGACATCTGCAACCAGGAAATGACCAAGAAGAACATCTCCAAGATGATCGACACGGTCTACCGCCATTGCGGCCAGAAGGACACGGTCATCTTCTGCGACCGCATCATGCAGCTCGGCTTCGCCCATGCCTGCCGTGCCGGCATTTCGTTCGGCAAGGACGACATGGTCATTCCGGACACGAAGGCCAAGATCGTCAACGACACCGAAAATCTGGTGAAGGAATACGAGCAGCAGTACAATGACGGCCTCATCACCCAGGGCGAAAAGTACAACAAGGTTGTCGATGCCTGGGGCAAGGCGACTGAAAAGGTCGCCGAAGAGATGATGGCACGCATCAAGGCGGTCGAATTCGACGAGAACACCGGCCGTCAGAAGCCGATGAACTCGATCTACATGATGAGCCACTCCGGCGCCCGCGGTTCTCCGAACCAGATGCGCCAGCTGGGCGGCATGCGCGGCCTGATGGCCAAGCCGTCGGGCGAAATCATCGAGACGCCGATCATCTCGAACTTCAAGGAAGGGCTGACCGTCAACGAGTACTTCAACTCGACGCACGGCGCCCGCAAGGGTCTGGCAGACACCGCCTTGAAGACCGCAAACTCCGGTTACCTGACCCGCCGTCTCGTCGACGTCGCGCAGGATTGCATCGTCACGCACGTCGATTGCGGCACCGAAACCGGCCTGACCATGACCGCCATCGTCGATGCCGGCCAGGTCGTCGCCTCGCTCGGTGCCCGTATTCTCGGCCGCACGGCGCTCGACGATATCGATCATCCGGTGACGGGTGAGCGCATCGTCGATGCCGGCAAGATGATCCTCGAGCCCGATGTCATCGAAATCGAGAAGGCCGGTATCCAGTCGATCCGCATCCGCTCGGCGCTGACCTGCGAAATCCAGACGGGCGTCTGCTCGGTCTGCTACGGCCGCGACCTCGCGCGCGGTACGCCGGTCAACATGGGCGAAGCCGTCGGCGTCATCGCCGCTCAGTCGATCGGCGAGCCGGGAACCCAGCTCACCATGCGTACCTTCCACCTTGGCGGTACGGCAACCGTGGTCGACCAGTCGTTCCTGGAAGCCTCGTACGAAGGTACGGTGCAGATCAAGAACCGCAACGTGCTGCGCAACTCTGAAGGCAGCCTCGTTGCCATGGGCCGCAACATGACTGTCCAGATCCTGGACGAGCGTGGCGTCGAGCGCTCTTCGCAGCGTGTCGCCTACGGTTCGAAGCTGCATGTCGACGAAGGTGACAAGGTCAAGCGCGGCCAGCGTCTGGCGGAGTGGGATCCTTACACCCGTCCGATGATGACGGAAGTTGCCGGTACCGTTCAGTTCGAAGACCTCGTCGATGGTCTCTCGGTTCTGGAAGCGACCGACGAATCCACCGGCATCACCAAGCGTCAGGTCATCGACTGGCGTTCGACCCCGCGCGGCTCGGATCTAAAGCCGGCGATTGTCATCAAGGACGCCAGCGGCAATGTCGCAAAGCTGTCGCGCGGTGGTGACGCCCGCTTCCTGCTCTCGGTCGACGCCATCCTGTCGGTCGAGCCGGGCACGAAGGTCTCGCAGGGTGACGTTCTCGCCCGTTCGCCGCTCGAAAGCGCCAAGACCAAGGACATCACCGGCGGTCTGCCGCGTGTTGCCGAACTGTTCGAAGCTCGCCGTCCGAAGGATCACGCCATCATCGCAGAGATCGATGGTACGATCCGCCTCGGCCGCGACTACAAGAACAAGCGTCGCGTCATCATCGAGCCGGCGGAAGACGGTGTCGAGCCTGTCGAATACCTGATTCCGAAGGGCAAGCCCTTCCACCTTCAGGACGGCGACTATATCGAAAAGGGTGACTACATCCTCGACGGTAACCCGGCTCCGCACGACATCCTGGCGATCAAGGGCGTGGAGGCTCTTGCTTCCTACCTCGTCAACGAAATCCAGGAAGTCTATCGCCTGCAGGGCGTCGTCATCAACGACAAGCACATCGAGGTGATCGTCCGTCAGATGCTGCAGAAGGTGGAGATCACCGATGCCGGCGACTCGACCTACATCGTCGGCGACAACGTTGACCGGATCGAGCTGGAGGACGTCAACGACCACCTGATCGAGCAGGGCAAGAAGCCCGCCAGCGGCGAGCCGGTTCTTCTCGGCATCACCAAGGCGTCGCTGCAGACCCCGTCCTTCATCTCGGCCGCGTCCTTCCAGGAAACGACCAAGGTGCTGACGGAAGCTGCAATCGCCGGCAAGACCGACGGTCTGCAGGGCTTGAAGGAAAACGTCATCGTCGGCCGCCTCATTCCGGCCGGCACCGGCGGCACCATGACCCAGATCCGCCGCATCGCCACGTCGCGCGACGAGCTCATCCTCGAAGAGCGCCGCAAGGGCACTGGGGCAGCGGTCGCCACCCCGATGCTGCAGGACATGGCCGAAAACGCCCCGGCTGCTGAATAATCCGCAGCTGAGGTCCACGAATTGAAAAACCGCCCGGAGCGATCCGGGCGGTTTTCGTTTATATGCTAGTCTTTGATTGACAGGGGAGGGAAGGCGTTCCCGTCAGTTGAACCGGATGATCGCGACCTCGCCGTCAACCGCACCCTGATAGGCCGAAGCGTGCGGCTCTTCCGCCGGAATTTCGGTCAGCATGCCGATCTGGTCGAGATCGGCCTCGATGAAACCCTCCTCGGCAAGGGCGTTCAAGGCTTCGCGCACGGCGGTGTCGTCATCGGGCGCCTGGAGCAGGATGTGCAGGTCGATGCCTTCGCTGGCCTCGGACTCATAGCCTTTGCCGATGATGATGAAGATCATCGGTCCGTCGAAATTATTGTCGTTATCAGGTGTCGTGATCATCGCCTGTCCTCGGTTTCTGGGGATTCGCTTTGTCGAATCCGCTGAGAGGACCTAACGCCGCAATTGCTGATTCCTTAACTGCTTTTGCTGCAAGGCCCAAGTTTTTATCTTGGCGCACGTCCCTGAATGCGTCTAGAAGGATGAAAACAGGGCGTTCGGCCCGCATATCAAGGTGATGCGGCCAAGTTTATTTCTTAACCGGCCTTGACGGGACGGGTGGAAACCAGTAGTACCCCGCCCATCAGATCCCATGTGAGGCTTGGCTGTTCGGGGCGACGCGCCCTGAAATTCACCTCAAACAAGGTTCTAAACGCACGTTGAAGTCATGATGCTGCACGCATGACGCAGGATTTTATGCGTCCTCTGCTCCTTGTGGTCCATCTGCGGAAGCGGATCGGGCCATATTTTGCGCATTGACGGAAAGCATGCGTCATTGCCGGAGACGGCGTGAGTTCAAGCCCGCAAGGGTACTGAGATAAACGTAAGGGATGGTTGAATGCCTACCGTAAACCAGCTGATCCGCAAGCCTCGCCAGGCGAACGTAAAGCGTAATAAGGTTCCCGCTCTCCAGGAGAACCCGCAGAAGCGCGGCGTTTGCACGCGCGTCTACACGACCACGCCGAAGAAGCCGAACTCGGCTCTGCGTAAGGTCGCAAAGATCCGCCTGACCAACGGCTTCGAAGTCATTGGTTACATCCCCGGCGAAGGTCACAACCTTCAGGAACACTCCGTCGTCATGATCCGCGGCGGCCGCGTCAAGGACCTTCCGGGTGTCCGTTATCACATCATCCGCGGCGTTCTCGATACCCAGGGTGTCAAGAACCGCAAGCAGCGTCGCTCCAAGTACGGTGCGAAGCGTCCGAAGTAATTCGGATTTTGAATAATCCGGCGCTGCGCGAGGTCCTCCGCGTGATGAAGCGCCTTAACGGTTGAAGAGACGAAAAGTATGTCCAGACGTCATAAAGCAGAAAAGCGCGAGATCAATCCGGATCCGAAGTTCGGTGACCTCGTCGTGACCAAGTTCATGAATGCCATCATGCTCGATGGTAAGAAGTCCGTTGCTGAAAACATCGTCTATGGTGCGTTCGACGCCGTCCAGGGCAAGTCCAAGCAGGAGCCGCTTTCGGTTTTCCATTCTGCGCTCGACAACATTGCCCCGCACGTTGAAGTCCGCTCGCGCCGCGTCGGTGGTGCGACCTACCAGGTTCCGGTCGACGTCCGTCCGGAGCGCCGCCAGGCTCTCGCCATTCGCTGGCTGATTGCCGCTGCCCGCAAGCGCAACGAAACCACCATGATCGACCGTCTGTCCGGCGAACTGCTCGATGCGTCCAACAACCGCGGCTCCGCCGTCAAGAAGCGCGAAGACACGCACAAGATGGCTGACGCCAACCGCGCGTTCTCGCACTATCGCTGGTAATTCCGAACGGTATCGAAAGGCAGTCCACAATGGCTCGCGAATATAAGATCGAAGACTACCGCAATTTCGGTATCATGGCGCATATCGACGCCGGCAAGACCACGACCACCGAGCGTATCCTTTACTACACCGGCAAGTCGCACAAGATCGGCGAAGTCCACGACGGCGCAGCCACCATGGACTGGATGGAGCAGGAGCAGGAGCGTGGCATCACGATCACCTCTGCTGCCACCACGACCTTCTGGAAGGGCCGTGACGGCAAGATGCGCCGCTTCAACATCATCGACACCCCCGGCCACGTCGACTTCACCATCGAAGTCGAGCGTTCGCTGCGCGTTCTCGACGGCGCCATCGCGCTGCTCGACGCCAACGCCGGCGTTGAGCCGCAGACGGAAACCGTCTGGCGCCAGGCTGAGAAGTACAATGTTCCGCGGATGATCTTCTGCAACAAGATGGACAAGACCGGCGCGGACTTCTATCGCTCTGTCGAGATGATCAAGACGCGTCTCGGCGCGACCGCCGTCGTCATGCAGCTGCCGATCGGCGCTGAGAGCGACTTCAAGGGCGTTGTCGACCTCGTCGAGATGAACGCGCTGATCTGGCGCGACGAATCGCTCGGCGCCCAGTGGGATGTCGTCGAAATCCCGGAAGATCTGAAGGCCAAGGCTGAAGAATATCGCGAAAAGCTGATCGAGACCGTTGTCGAGATCGACGAAGCTGCGATGGAAGCCTACCTCGAAGGCAACATGCCCGACAACGACAAGATCCGCGAACTCGTGCGCCGCGGCACCATCGACGTCAAGTTCCATCCGATGTTCTGCGGCACTGCCTTCAAGAACAAGGGCGTGCAGCCGCTGCTCGACGCCGTGGTCGACTACCTGCCGTCGCCGCTCGACATCCCGGCGATCAAGGGCATCGATTTCAAGACCGAAGCCGATATCGAGCGGCATGCAGATGACGCCGAGCCGCTTTCGATGCTGGCGTTCAAGATCATGAACGACCCCTTCGTCGGTTCGCTCACCTTCGCACGCATCTACTCCGGCAAGCTCGAAAAGGGCTCTTCGGTTCTGAACACGGTCAAGGACAAGCGCGAGCGCGTCGGCCGTATGCTGCAGATGCACTCCAACTCTCGTGAAGACATCGAAGAAGCCTTTGCAGGCGACATCGTTGCTCTCGCCGGTCTCAAGGAAACCACCACTGGCGATACGCTCTGCGATCCGCTGAAGCCGGTTATCCTCGAGCGCATGGAATTCCCCGAGCCGGTCATCCAGATCGCCATCGAGCCGAAGTCCAAGGGCGACCAGGAAAAGATGGGCCTCGCGCTCAACCGCCTGGCAGCCGAAGACCCGTCCTTCCGCGTGAAGACGGACCAGGAATCCGGTCAGACGATCATTGCCGGCATGGGCGAACTGCATCTCGACATCATCGTCGACCGCATGCGTCGCGAGTTCAAGGTCGAAGCAAACGTCGGTGCGCCGCAGGTTGCTTACCGCGAAACCATCACGCGCCAGACCGAAGAAGACTACACGCACAAGAAGCAGACCGGTGGTACCGGCCAGTTCGCGCGCGTCAAGATCATCTTCGAACCGAACCCGGAAGGCGAAGACTTCAAGTTCGAATCCAAGATCGTCGGCGGCTCTGTTCCGAAGGAATACATCCCGGGCGTTCAGAAGGGCATCGAAAGCGTTCTGTCTTCGGGTCCGCTCGCTGGCTTCCCGATGCTCGGCGTCAAGGCGACGCTCATCGACGGTGCCTTCCACGACGTCGACTCCTCGGTCCTGGCGTTCGAAATCGCTTCCCGCGCTTGCTTCCGTGAAGCAGCCAAGAAGGCCGGCGCTCAGCTCCTCGAGCCGATGATGAAGGTCGAGGTCGTCACCCCGGAAGATTACGTCGGTGACGTTATCGGCGACCTCAACTCCCGCCGTGGCCAGATCCAGGGTCAGGAAAGCCGTGGCATCGCGGTTGTCATCAGCGCCAACGTTCCGCTGGCCAACATGTTCAAGTACGTCGACAACTTGCGCTCCATGTCGCAGGGCCGCGCTCAGTACACGATGACCTTCGATCACTACGCGCCGGTCCCGTCGAACGTCGCAACCGAAATCCAGGCAAAGTATTCCGGTCAGAAGTGACCGGCATACCTATTGACCGATAACAAGAATTAGCTCCCCTCGGGGACTAGCAAAACGGAGAGCCGAAAATGGCAAAGAGTAAGTTTGAGCGCAACAAGCCGCACGTCAACATTGGCACGATCGGCCACGTTGACCACGGCAAGACGTCTCTGACGGCAGCGATCACGAAGTACTTCGGTGAGTTCAAGGCGTACGACCAGATCGACGCGGCTCCGGAAGAGAAGGCCCGCGGCATCACCATCTCGACGGCGCACGTCGAATATGAGACGCCGGCCCGCCACTACGCGCACGTCGACTGCCCCGGCCACGCCGACTACGTGAAGAACATGATCACCGGTGCGGCGCAGATGGACGGCGCGATCCTGGTTTGCTCGGCCGCTGACGGCCCGATGCCGCAGACGCGCGAACACATCCTGCTCGCCCGCCAGGTCGGCGTTCCGGCGATCGTTGTGTTCCTGAACAAGGTCGACCAGGTTGACGACGCCGAGCTTCTCGAGCTGGTCGAGCTCGAAGTTCGCGAGCTTCTGTCGTCCTACGACTTCCCGGGCGACGACATTCCGGTCGTCAAGGGTTCGGCGCTTGCTGCTCTTGAAGATTCCGACAAGAAGATCGGCGAAGATGCGATCCGCGAGCTGATGGCAGCGGTCGACTCCTACATCCCGACGCCTGAGCGTCCGGTTGACCAGCCGTTCCTGATGCCGATCGAAGACGTGTTCTCGATCTCGGGCCGTGGTACGGTCGTGACCGGCCGCGTCGAGCGTGGCATCATCAAGGTTGGTGAAGAAGTCGAGATCGTCGGCATCCGTCCGACCTCGAAGACGACGGTGACCGGCGTTGAAATGTTCCGCAAGCTGCTCGACCAGGGCCAGGCCGGCGACAACATCGGCGCGCTGATCCGCGGTGTGAACCGTGACGGCGTCGAGCGCGGTCAGATTCTGTGCAAGCCGGGCTCGGTCAAGCCGCACAAGAAGTTCAAGGCAGAAGCCTACATCCTGACGAAGGAAGAGGGCGGCCGTCATACGCCGTTCTTCACCAACTACCGTCCGCAGTTCTACTTCCGCACGACGGACGTGACCGGCATCGTGACGCTTCCGGAAGGCACGGAAATGGTCATGCCGGGCGACAACGTCACGGTTGACGTCGAGCTGATCGTTCCGATCGCGATGGAAGAAAAGCTGCGCTTCGCTATCCGCGAAGGCGGCCGCACCGTCGGCGCCGGTATCGTCGCTTCGATCGTCGAGTAATTCCTTCGGCCACTCCGGTGGGGTGGCCGATTCGATGACAATATTATGATGCAGGCGGCGCAAGCCGCTTGCTTATTACACAGAAATGTAGCAAATGGCGCGCGAGCGCGATTTGCGTACCGCTTCGGATGACGAAGCGGTGACTGAACAAGCAAATAAGGTGGGCTAGAAGGCCCTGAAGACTGGATAGGGACGCCGGCATCGGCGCCCTCTCGATCTTTGAAACCGGTGGTCCGCCTTAGGAAGAAAGAACAACCCGTGTCTTGTTGAGAGACATGTGGAAAACAAACACAAGGATAACGTCGAATGAACGGCCAAAATATCCGCATTCGCCTGAAGGCGTTCGATCACCGGATTCTCGATGCTTCCACGCGCGAGATCGTGTCGACGGCGAAGCGCACCGGTGCAAGCGTCCGGGGCCCCGTTCCGCTTCCGACCCGCATCGAGAAGTTTACGGTCAACCGGTCCCCGCACATCGACAAGAAGAGCCGCGAACAGTTCGAGATGCGCACGCATAAGCGCCTGCTCGACATCGTAGACCCGACCCCGCAGACGGTAGACGCGCTGATGAAGCTTGATCTCGCCGCCGGTGTCGATGTTGAGATCAAGCTCTGAGCTTGCTCGAGCTGAGTTGGAAGGATTGAACCGATGCGTTCAGGTGTGATTGCACAAAAGGTGGGAATGACCCGCGTCTACAACGACGCCGGCGAGCATGTCCCGGTAACGGTACTGCGTATGGACGGCTGCCAGGTCGTTGCCACGCGCACTGTCGAAAAGAATGGCTATACCGCAGTTCAGCTCGGTGCAGGCCAGGCGAAGGTGAAGAACACGTCGAAGGCGATGCGCGGCAACTTTGCCGTTGCCAACGTCGAGCCGAAGGCCAAGCTCGCAGAATTCCGCGTGTCGGAAGATAATCTGCTGGAGATCGGCACGGAGCTCAAGGCGGGTCACTTTGCCGCCGGTCAGCTCGTCGATGTGACGGGTACGACCATCGGTAAGGGTTTTGCCGGCGCCATGAAGCGCCACGGTTTCGGCGGTCTGCGCGCCACGCACGGTGTGTCGGTTTCGCACCGTTCGCACGGTTCGACCGGCTCGCGCCAGGATCCGGGCAAGGTTTTCAAGAACAAGAAGATGGCTGGTCACATGGGCCAGACGCGCGTCACGACGCAGAACCTGGAAGTGGTTTCGACCGACGAAGATCGTGGTCTGATCCTGATCAAGGGTGCTGTTCCTGGTTCCAAGGGTGCCTGGATCATTGTGCGCGACGCCGTCAAGTCGGCCGCGAAGTAAGGGAGCCAGATCAATGGAATTGAACGTCAAGACCCTCGAGGGAAAAGACGCCGGGAAGGTCTCGCTTTCGGACGAGATTTTCGGCCTCGAGCCCCGCGAAGACATTCTCGCCCGCGTTATCCGCTGGCAGCTTGCCAAGAAGCAGCAGGGCACGCACAAGGCAAAGGGCCGCGCTGAAGTCTCGCGCACCGGCGCCAAGATGTACAAGCAGAAGGGGACGGGCCGCGCTCGTCACCATTCGGCTCGCGCTCCGCAGTTCCGCGGCGGCGGCAAGGCCCATGGCCCCGTCGTTCGCAGCCACGAGCACGACCTTCCGAAGAAGGTTCGCGCACTCGGCCTTCGCCATGCCCTTTCGGCCAAGATCAAGGCTGATGACGTCATCGTCATCGACAACTTGGTCGCCGCTGAAGCCAAGACCAAGGCTCTCGCGTCCGCTTTCGAGACGCTCGGCCTGACCAACGCCCTCTTCATCGGCGGCGCAGAGCTTGACGGCAACTTCAAGCTCGCAGCGCAGAACATCCCGAACATCGATGTTCTGCCGATCCAGGGCATCAATGTTTACGACATCGTGCGCCGCGGCAAGCTCGTGCTTTCCAAGGCTGCGGTTGAAGCGCTAGAGGAGCGATTCAAGTGACCGATCTTCGCCACTACGATGTGATCGTCTCTCCGGCGATCACCGAAAAGTCCACGCTGGTATCCGAAAACAACCAGGTTGTTTTCAATGTCGCCAAGCAGGCGACAAAGCCGGAAATCAAGGCTGCTGTCGAGGCGCTGTTCGGCGTCAAGGTCACGGCCGTCAACACTCTGCTGCGCAAGGGCAAGACCAAGCGGTTCCGCGGTTTCGTCGGCAAGCAGAAGGACGTGAAGAAGGCTGTCGTGACGCTGGCTGAAGGCCAGACGATCGACGTCTCCACCGGTCTCTGAGGTATAAGAAAATGGCATTGAAAACATTCAATCCGACGACCCCGAGCCAGCGTCAGCTGGTCATCGTGGACCGCTCCTCGCTCTACAAGGGCAAGCCGGTCAAGGCGCTGACGGAAGGTCTGACCAAGAGCGGCGGTCGTAACAACCTCGGCCGCATCACGGCTCGCTTCATCGGTGGCGGTCATAAGCGCAGCTACCGATTGGTCGACTTCAAGCGTCGCAAGTTCGATGTCGAAGGCACGGTCGAACGTATCGAATACGATCCGAACCGCACGGCTTTCATCGCGCTGGTGACCTATTCGGATGGCGAGCAGGCCTACATCATCGCTCCGCAGCGTCTCGCTGCCGGCGACAAGGTCATCGCTTCGGAAAAGGCTGTCGACGTCAAGCCCGGCAACACCATGCCGCTGCAGTACATCCCGGTCGGCTCCATCATCCACAACGTGGAAATGAAGCCGGGCAAGGGCGGTCAGATCGCCCGCTCCGCCGGTTCCTACGCACAGCTCGTCGGCCGTGACCAGGGCATGGCGATCCTTCGCCTGAACTCCGGCGAACAGCGCCTCGTCAGCGGCATCTGCCTTGCTTCGATCGGCGCCGTCTCCAACCCGGACCACGCCAACATCAACGACGGCAAGGCCGGTCGTACCGTCTGGCGCGGCAAGCGTCCGCATAACCGCGGTGTCGTCATGAACCCGGTCGACCATCCGCACGGCGGTGGTGAAGGCCGAACCTCCGGTGGTCGCCATCCGGTGACACCGTGGGGCAAGCCGACCAAGGGCAAGCGCACCCGTTCGAACAAGTCGACCGATAAGATGATCATGCGCTCGCGTCATCAGCGCAAGAAGTAAGAGAGGAAGTCTCCAATGGCTCGTTCAGTATGGAAAGGTCCGTTCGTTGACGGCTATCTTCTCAAGAAGGCTGAGAAGGTTCGTGAAGGCGGACGTGCAGAAGTGATCAAGATCTGGAGCCGTCGCTCCACGATCCTGCCGCAGTTCGTCGGTCTTACCTTCGGCGTCTACAACGGCAGCAAACATGTCCCGGTCAGTGTCAATGAAGACATGGTCGGTCACAAATTCGGTGAATTCTCTCCGACCCGCACCTACTACGGTCACGGCGCGGACAAGAAGGCGAAGAGGAAGTAACAATGGGCAAGGCAAAAGCCGAACGCCGGCTGAAGGACAACGAGGCGCAAGCAGTCGCCCGCACGCTCCGCGTCAGCCCCCAGAAGCTCAATCTGGTTGCTGCGGCCATCCGCGGCAAAAAGGTCGAGCGTGCACTCGCTGAGCTGGAGTTCTCCCGCAAGCGCATCGCGGGCGCCGTCAGGAAGACGCTCGAATCCGCGATCGCCAACGCCGAGAATAACCACGACCTCGACGTCGACGCGCTCGTCGTCGCCGAAGCCTACGTCGGCAAGTCGATCGTCATGAAGCGTTTCCACGCTCGTGGCCGCGGTCGCGCGTCGCGCATCGAAAAGCCCTTCGCGCACCTGACGATCGTCGTTCGTGAAGTGCAGGCAGCAGAGGAGGCCGCATAATGGGTCAGAAAATCAATCCGATCGGTTTCCGTCTCGGCATCAACCGTACCTGGGATAGCCGCTGGTTTGCGGACAATGCCGAGTATGGCCAGCTGCTGCACGAAGACCTGAAGATGCGCAAGTTCGTCATGAGCGAACTGAAGCAGGCAGGCATCTCCAAGGTGGTTATCGAGCGTCCGCACAAGAAGTGCCGCGTCACGATCCATTCGGCCCGTCCGGGCCTGATCATCGGCCGTAAGGGCGCCGACATCGACAAGCTCCGCAAGAAGCTGTCTGATATGACCAACTCGGAAACGCACCTCAACATCGTCGAAGTGCGCAAGCCCGAAGTCGACGCGACGCTGGTCGCTCAGTCGATCGCCCAGCAGCTCGAGCGCCGCGTGGCTTTCCGCCGCGCCATGAAGCGCGCCGTTCAGTCGGCAATGCGTCTTGGTGCCGAAGGCATCAAGATCACCTGCGCCGGCCGTCTCGGCGGTGCTGAAATCGCCCGTACTGAATGGTACCGCGAAGGTCGCGTGCCGCTGCACACGCTGCGCGCCGACATCGATTACGGCACGGCAGAAGCCGAAACCGCATTCGGTATCTGCGGCATCAAGGTCTGGATCTTCAAGGGCGAAATCCTTGAGCACGATCCGATGGCTTCCGAACGTCGCGCGCTGGAAGGCGACGCACAGGGTCCGGCAAGCCGCGAACGCGACCGTGGCGATCGTCGCCGCGAACGCGACAACGCGTAATTAGCGCTGGCGAAAGATAAGCTCGGAGAAGTAAGAAAATGTTGCAGCCAAAGCGTACTAAGTACCGCAAGCAGTTCAAGGGCCGCATCAAGGGCGTCGCCAAGGGCGGTTCTGACCTGGCATTCGGCGAATTCGGCCTGAAGGCTCAGGAGCCCAACCGCGTCAACGCACGCGAGATCGAAGCGGCCCGCCGCGCGATCACGCGTTACATGAAGCGCGCCGGCCGTGTATGGATCCGCGTGTTCCCGGACGTTCCGGTAACCGCAAAGCCGACCGAAGTCCGTATGGGTAAGGGTAAGGGCTCCGTTGAGTACTGGGCATGCAAGGTCAAGCCCGGTCGTATGATGTTCGAGATCGACGGCGTCAGCGAAGAGATCGCCCGTGAGGCGCTTCGTCTCGGCTCTGCCAAGCTCTCGGTCAAGACGCGCTTCGTACAGCGCATTGCAGAGTAAGGATTGAGCTCATGAAAGCCTCAGATGTTCGCGCGTTGACCGCCGACCAACTCAAGGACGAGCTTGCCAAGCTGAAGAAGGAGCAGTTCAATCTGCGCTTCCAGAAGGCGACCGGCCAGCTCGAAAAGTCCTCGCGCATCAACGAAGTCCGCAAGGACATCGCCCGCGTCAAAACCATTGCCCGCCAGAAGGCGGCAGAAGTTAAGGCCTAAAGGAAGAAAAATATGCCGAAGCGCATCCTGCAGGGCGTCGTCGTTGGCGACAAGAACGAGAAGACGGTAGTGGTTCGCGTCGAGCGTCGTTTCGCTCACCCGCTGCTCCAGAAGACCGTTCGTCGTTCCAAGAAGTACAAGGCCCACGACGAAAACAACCAGTACAAGATCGGCGATACCGTATCCATCGAGGAATGCGCGCCGATCTCCAAGGACAAGCGCTGGACGGTGATTGCCGCCCAGGGCAAGTAACAGAATTTTGTGCGAGGCCTTGCGTCTCGCCGAAATATCTGTATGAAGCAGCGTCAGAACGCTCGAATGCCGGGCGTTCTTTTGCTTTGAGCGCACGGAAGGTCCCGTTCGGGAAACCACCCTGGCACGATCGACCCCGCGCTATTCAGCTATGCCGTGTTTTTGCCTGCCGTTACGGCAGGCTGGCCGGCGAACATTTTCATAAGCCGGGGTAGGGGGCTTAGGCCCAACCATTCCGGTAAACCAAGAAGGCGACCTGATATGATTCAGATGCAAACAAACCTCGACGTCGCGGATAATTCCGGCGCACGTCGTGTCATGTGCATCAAGGTGCTGGGCGGCTCGAAGCGCAAGTATGCCTCGATCGGCGACGTCATCGTCGTTTCGATCAAGGAAGCGATCCCGCGCGGCCGCGTGAAGAAGGGTGACGTGATGAAGGCGGTTGTCGTTCGCACCGCCAAGGACATCCGTCGTCCGGATGGCTCGGTCATCCGCTTCGACACCAACGCAGCAGTCCTCATCGACAACAAGAAAGAGCCGATCGGCACCCGTATCTTCGGACCGGTTCCGCGCGAACTTCGCGCCAAGAACCACATGAAGATCATCTCGCTGGCTCCCGAAGTACTGTAAGGAGCGGAAGCGATGCAAAAGATTCGTAAAGGCGACAAGGTCGTCATGCTCGCTGGCAAGGACAAGGGCCGCACCGGCGAAGTCGTTCAGGTCATGCCGAAGGAAGATCGTGCGGTCGTCCGTAGCGTCAACGTCGTGAAGCGCCACCAGCGTCAGACGCAGACCCAGGAAGCCGGCATCATCAACAAGGAAGCCCCGGTCCACCTGTCCAACATTGCAATCGTCGACAAGGACGGCAAGCCGACCCGCGTCGGTTTCAAGGTCGTTGACGGCAAGAAGGTCCGCGTGGCCAAGCGTTCTGGAGAAGTGATCGATGGCTGAGGCAAAATACGAGCCGCGGCTCAAGAAGGAATATGTCGAGCGCATCCGCAAGGCGATGCAGGAGAAGTTCTCCTACGCCAACGAGATGATGATCCCGAAGCTCGACAAGATCGTGATCAACATGGGTGTCGGTGAAGCGACCGCTGATTCGAAGAAGCCGACGGTTGCTGCCGCCGACCTCGCAGCGATCGCCGGTCAGAAGCCGGTCATCACCCGCGCACGCAACTCTATCGCAGGCTTCAAGGTCCGCGAAAACATGCCGATCGGCGCAAAGGTCACCCTGCGCGGCGCCCGCATGTACGAGTTCCTGGATCGCCTGGTCAACATCGCGCTCCCGCGCGTTCGCGACTTCCGCGGCCTGAACCCGAAGAGCTTTGACGGCCGTGGCAACTTCGCCATGGGCATCAAGGAGCACATTGTGTTCCCTGAAATCAACTACGACAAGGTTGATCAGATGTGGGGCATGGACATCATCGTTTGCACGACGGCGACGACCGACGACGAAGCACGGACTCTCCTGAAGGAGTTCAGCTTCCCGTTCCGTCAATAACCGTAACGACGAGCGTAGAAAAGGAACCTGACATGGCGAAGACAAGCGCAGTTGAAAAGAACAAGCGCCGCCGTAATACGGTCGCCAACCAGGCCGCAAAGCGGGCTGCGTTGAAGGCGATCATCATGAACCAGGCTCTTCCGATCGAAGAGCGGTTCAAGGCCTCGATCAAGCTGGCATCCCTGCCGCGCGATGGATCGAAGACCCGCATTCGCAACCGTTGCGAAGTATCGGGCCGTCCGCGCGCATACTACCGCAAACTGCGCATGTCGCGTATCGCGCTGCGTGAACTCGGCAATCTCGGCAAGGTGCCGGGCATCGTCAAGTCGAGCTGGTAAGGAGCAGGTTAGATGACAATGACTGATCCGTTGGGCGATATGCTCACCCGTATCCGCAACGGCGCTTCCCGCCGCAAGTCGTCGGTTTCGACGCCTGCGTCCAAGCTCCGTGCGCGTGTTCTCGATGTCCTGCAGTCCGAAGGCTACATCCGTGGCTATTCCGTTGTCGATTTCGGCAATGGCAAGTCGGAGCTCAACATCGAGCTGAAGTATTATGAAGGCGCATCGGTGATCCGTGAGATCGGCCGTGTGTCCAAGCCGGGCCGCCGGGTTTATGTCTCGGTCAAGTCCATTCCGCAGGTCGCGAACGGCCTCGGCATCACCATCCTTTCGACTCCGAAGGGCGTGATGGCCGATCACCAGGCTCGCGAACAGAACGTTGGTGGCGAGGTTCTTTGCTCGGTCTTCTAAGATCGGCAGGGATCTCCATAGCGAACAGACAGGATTGAAACATGTCTCGTATCGGTAAGAAGCCCGTTCAGGTGCCTGCTGGGATCACGGCTACGGTCGAAGGCCAGAAGGTTACCGCAAAGGGCCCGAAGGGCGAGCTGTTCTTCGTCGCTAATGACGAAATCAGCCTCAAGCTCGAAAACAACGCGGTCGTCGTGACGCCGCTGAACCAGTCCAAGGATGCGCGTTCGAAGTGGGGCATGTCCCGCACGATGATCGAAGGCATCTTCAAGGGCGTCAAGGACGGTTACGAGCGCAAGCTCGAAATCAACGGCGTCGGTTACCGCGCCGCCATGCAGGGTAAGAACCTGCAGCTGGCCCTCGGTTTCAGCCACGACGTGGTCTATGAACCGCCGGTCGGCATCTCGATCGCTGTTCCGAAGCCGACTGAAATCATCGTCAGCGGCATCAACAAGCAGCAGGTCGGTCAGGTTGCCGCTGAAATCCGCGAATATCGCGGTCCCGAGCCGTACAAGGGCAAGGGCGTCAAGTATGCCGACGAGCGGATCGTCCGCAAAGAAGGCAAGAAGAAGTAAGGATCACGCGAAATGGCTAGCAGGAAAGAAGCACTTGCACGTCGTGCCAACCGCGTGCGCCGTCATATCAAGTCGGTGGCCAATGGCCGTCCGCGCCTGTCGGTTCATCGCTCCTCGAAGAACATCTATGCTCAGATCATCGATGACGTGGCCGGCAAGACGCTTGCGTCCGCCTCCACCCTCGACAAGGATCTGCGCGGTTCTCTGAAGACCGGTGCCGATACCGCCGCCGCCGCCGCCGTAGGCAAGCTCGTCGCCGAGCGCGCCTCCAAGGCCGGTGTTACGGACGTCGTATTCGACCGTGGCGCCTTCATCTATCACGGCCGCATCAAGGCTCTCGCCGAAGCGGCCCGCGAAGGCGGTCTGACCTTCTGATCAGTTTCCGGCCGGGCGCTGTCGCTCCGGCCGGATTTTCGCCGGACCGCAGGCACTCCCCGGCAAGAAGGGGAGGCTGATGCGGTCCACATTCATTTGCCGATTGCACCCGGAAAAGAAAAAGGAAGAGGACAATGGCACAGGAAAGAAGGCCGCAGCGGGAAGACCGCCAGAGCCGTGAAGAGCGCGATAGCGAATTCGTCGACAAGCTGGTCGCGATCAACCGCGTCGCCAAGGTCGTCAAGGGCGGCCGTCGTTTTGGTTTCGCAGCACTCGTCGTCGTCGGCGACCAGAAGGGCCGCGTCGGCTTCGGCCATGGCAAAGCACGCGAAGTGCCGGAAGCCATCCGCAAGGCAACCGAAGCCGCCAAGCGCGAGCTGATCTTCGTACCGCTGCGTGACGGCCGTACGCTGCATCACGACGTCCACGGCCGCCACGGCGCCGGCAAGGTTCTGCTGCGCTCCGCCAAAGTCGGTACCGGCATCATCGCCGGCGGTCCGATGCGCGCCGTTTTCGAAACGCTCGGCATGCACGACGTTGTCGCCAAGTCGACCGGTTCGTCGAACCCCTACAACATGGTTCGCGCCACCTTCGACGCTCTGAAGCACCAGGTTCACCCGAAGGACATCGCAGCTCAGCGCGGCATCAAATATGCAACGCTGCAGGCTCGTCGTAGCGCCTCCGGCAACGCCTCTGAAGAATAAGAGGAGCTGACCAATGGCCAAGGCTACCAAGAAGGCTGAAGCGAAGACTGTCACGATCGAACAGATCGGCAGCCCGATTCGCCGTCCGGACGTCCAGCAGCGCACGCTGATCGGTCTCGGACTGAACAAGATGCACCGTCGCCGCACGCTGGAGGATACTCCTTCCGTTCGCGGCATGATCCGTGCTGTCCAGCATCTCGTTCGCATCGTCGACGAGAAGTGAGACGGAGGAAACGCTCATGAAACTCAATGAAATCAAGGACAACGAAGGCTCGACCCACAGCCGCAAGCGCCTCGGCCGCGGTATCGGTTCGGGCTCGGGCAAGACGGCTGGTCGCGGTGTCAAGGGTCAGAAGTCCCGTTCCGGCGTCGCCATCAACGGCTTCGAAGGCGGCCAGATGCCGATCTATCGTCGCCTGCCGAAGCGCGGCTTCAACAACATTTTCGCTTCCGATTTTGTTGTCGTGTCGCTCGGCCGCATTCAGGCTGCGATCGACGCCGGCAAGCTCGATGCAAAGGCGACTGTTGACGCAGCTGCCCTGAAGGCTGCCGGTGTTATCCGCCGCGCCAAGGATGGCGTTCGCGTTCTCGCTGACGGCGAGCTCAAGGCCAAGATCACCATCGTCGTCGCAGGCGCTTCCAAGCCCGCCGTCGAGAAGATCGAAAAGGCCGGCGGCACAGTGACGCTGCTTTCGGCTCCGGCTGCAGCAGAATAATATCTGATGATATATCGCCCGGAGTGCTTCACACCGGGCGATTTTGCTCCCATATGTGGGCCTCACAAAAACTTGGCTGGCGCGCCCGCGTCATGCCGGTAAGACTGGAAAACAAGGGTGAGGCATGGGGTTGCGCTGCAATCCGTCCAAAGCCCGGTTTTGAATTATTTTCATACTGATTCCGGGGCCGGTATTTCCCCAGGGACGCCGGAATTGGTAGGGCGGAGAATCGCATGGCTTCTGCAGCGGAACAATTGGCATCCAACCTCAATTTTTCGACCTTTGCCAAAGCCGAGGATTTGAAGAAGCGCCTGTGGTTCACACTGGCTGCTCTCCTCGTCTACAGGCTCGGCACCCATATCCCGCTTCCGGGTCTCAATCCCGAAGCCTATGCCCAGGCGTTCCGCGGCCAGGCAGGCGGTATTCTCGGCCTTTTCAACATGTTCTCGGGCGGCGCCGTTCAGCGCATGGCGATCTTTGCGCTCGGCATCATGCCCTATATCTCCGCTTCGATCATCGTGCAGCTGATGACTTCGGTTGTGCCGACGCTTGAAAACCTGAAGAAGGAAGGCGAGCAGGGGCGCAAGATCATCAACCAGTACACCCGCTATGGCACCGTCATTCTGGGTGCGCTCCAGGCTTACGGCATTGCCGCCGGCCTTGAGAGCGGCCAGGGCCTTGTCGTCGATCCGGGCTGGTTCTTCCGTATTTCCACCGTTCTGACGCTGCTCGGCGGCACGATGTTCCTGATGTGGCTCGGCGAGCAGATCACCTCGCGCGGTATCGGCAACGGCATTTCGCTGATCATCTTCGCCGGTATCGCAGCAGGCCTTCCGAGCGCTCTTGCCGGCACCCTTGAACTCGGCCGCACCGGCGCGCTGTCGACCGGCCTCATCCTGCTCGTCATCATAGTCGCGATCGCCGTCATCGGTGTCATCGTCTTCGTGGAGCGTGCCCAGCGCCGGTTGCTGATCCAGTATCCGAAGCGCCAGGTCGGCAACCGCATGTTCCAAGGCGATACCTCGCACCTGCCGCTGAAGCTGAACACCTCGGGCGTCATCCCGGCGATCTTCGCCTCTTCGCTGCTGCTTCTGCCGGCGACAGTCGCAGGCTTTGCCAACACCACTGCGATGCCTGCCTGGGCGACCTCGATCGTTGCCGCCCTCGGTCACGGACGGCCGCTTTACATGGTGCTCTATGCGGCGCTGATCGCCTTCTTCGCCTTCTTCTATACGGCCATCGTTTTCAATCCGAAGGACACGGCCGACAATCTGAAGAAGCATGGCGGCTTTATTCCCGGCATCCGTCCCGGTGAGCGCACCGCCGAATATATTGACTACGTGCTGACCCGCATCACGCTGATCGGCGCCATCTATCTTGTCTTCGTCTGCATCCTCCCTGAGATTCTGGTGTCGCAAACCGGCATTCCATTATCCCTTGGTGGGACTTCGCTTTTGATCGTGGTTAGCGTAACTCTTGATACGGTTGCACAGATCCAGGGTCACCTGATCGCGCAGCAATACGAAGGCCTGATCAAGAAATCGAAGTTGCGAGGAGGAAAGAGGGGGCGATGAGACTTATCCTTTTGGGGCCGCCGGGCGCGGGCAAGGGAACCCAGGCCCAGCGGATCGTGGAAAAGCACGGCATTCCGCAGCTTTCCACGGGAGATATGCTGCGGGCGGCGGTCAACGCCGGCACGGAGGTCGGCAAACGCGCCAAGGCGGTGATGGACGCCGGCAAGCTGGTCTCGGATGAGATCGTCATCGCCATCGTCTCGGAGCGAATCGATCAGCCCGATTGCGCCAACGGTTTCATTCTCGATGGCTTCCCCAGGACCCTTGTTCAGGCGGACGCTACGGAAGCGATGCTGAGAGCAAAGGGTCTTGATCTCTCCGTCGTCATCGAATTCCGCGTCGACGACGCTGAGCTCGTCCGGCGCGTTGCCGGTCGCTACTCCTGTGCGCAGTGCGGTAGCGTCTATCACGACACGGACAAGGTCCCGGCCAATGAAGGCGTGTGCGACAAGTGCGGCTCTACCCACTTCAAGCGCCGTCCCGACGACAATCCAGAGACCATGACGGCCCGGCTGCAGGTCTACTACAAGGAGACCTCGCCGCTGATCGGTTACTACCATGCCAAGGGCAAGCTCAGGTCCGTCGACGGCATGGCCGAAATCGATCGGGTGACTGGCGAGGTCGAAGCCATTCTTTCCAAGCTGTAAGGCTTGAAAATAAACTTGGCGGAAACGGTTGCTTTTCAGCAGTGATTCCGCTAAACACCGCGCCAACTCGCGACATTCCCTGCGATCGGCGCGGATTTCCCTGGGAAGTCCGGGTGCGGTCGTTTTGACATGTTACGGACATTAAATCTGAACGGGCGGTCCTGAGGGCCGCATAACGAAGCCCACTTGCCGGATGGCAACTGGAATGCAAGGAGAACAGGCGTGGCACGTATCGCTGGCGTCAACATCCCGACTGCAAAGCGCGTAGTCATCGCGCTGACCTACATTCACGGGATCGGTCCGAAATTCGCACAGGAAATCGTCGAGAAGGTCGGTATTCCGGCTGAACGTCGTGTGCATCAGCTGACGGACGCTGAAGTCCTTCAGATCCGCGAAGCCATCGACCGTGACTATCAGGTCGAGGGTGATCTTCGTCGCGAAACCGCGATGAACATCAAGCGTCTGATGGACCTCGGCTGCTACCGCGGCCTGCGTCATCGTCGCGGCCTTCCGGTCCGCGGTCAGCGCACGCACACCAATGCCCGCACCCGTAAGGGTCCGGCAAAGGCAATCGCTGGCAAGAAGAAGTAATTTCCGGGAAACCGGGGTGGGGAGGCTGGCGGTCCGCGCCGGCCTCTTTTGAGTTTGGATCGGGACCATATAGGCGCCGTTCCGGTGTAGCCGCTGGTGTTACGGCGGTGAAGAGATCAACGAAAGGAATAGCATGGCTAAGGAAGCCGTCCGCGTTCGCCGTCGCGAGCGCAAGAATATCTCGTCGGGTGTCGCTCACGTCAACTCGACCTTCAACAACACGATGATCACCATCACTGATGCGCAGGGCAATGCGATCGCCTGGTCGTCGGCTGGCGCCAAGGGCTTCAAGGGCTCGCGCAAGTCGACCCCCTTTGCTGCCCAGATCGCTGCCGAAGACTGCGCCAAGAAGGCCCAGGAGCACGGCATGAAGTCGCTGGAAGTCGAAGTCTGCGGTCCGGGTTCGGGCCGTGAATCGGCTCTGCGCGCGCTCCAGGCTGCAGGTTTCATGATCACGTCCATCCGCGACGTGACCCCGATCCCGCACAATGGCTGCCGTCCGCGCAAGAAGCGCCGCGTCTGATCATCGCTCTCGTCACCGGTGAGCGCCTTGGTGCTCCCGGTGGTTTTCAAGCTCGGTTGTCACGATTGGATGGTGGCAACGAACGGAAGGCAAACTCATGATTCAGAAGAACTGGCAGGAACTGATCAAGCCGAACAAGGTGGAGTTCTCCTCGAGCTCGCGCACCAGGGCGACGCTTGTCGCCGAACCGCTGGAGCGCGGCTTCGGCCTCACCCTCGGCAACGCGCTGCGCCGCGTTCTGCTCTCCTCGCTGCGCGGTGCTGCCGTCACGGCGGTGCAGATCGACGGCGTGCTGCACGAATTCTCCTCGATTCCCGGCGTCCGCGAAGACGTCACGGATATCGTGCTCAACATCAAGGAAATCGCCATCAAGATGGATGGCGACGACGCGAAGCGCATGGTCGTCCGTAAGCAGGGCCCGGGCGTTGTCACGGCTGGCGACATTCAGACGGTCGGCGATATCGAAATCCTCAACCCCGAGCATGTGATCTGCACGCTCGACGAGGGCGCCGAAATCCGCATGGAATTCACCGTCAACAACGGCAAGGGCTATGTTCCGGCCGAACGCAATCGTGCAGAAGATGCTCCGATCGGCCTTATCCCGGTCGACAGCCTCTATTCGCCGGTCAAGAAGGTGTCCTACAAGGTTGAAAATACCCGCGAAGGACAGGTTCTCGACTACGACAAGCTGAACATGACCATCGAAACCGATGGCTCAATCACCGGCGAAGACGCCGTCGCTTTCGCGGCGCGCATCCTCCAGGATCAGCTTGGCGTCTTCGTCAACTTCGACGAACCGCAGAAGGAAACCGAAGAAGAAGCAGTCACCGAACTCGCTTTCAACCCGGCTCTCCTCAAGAAGGTGGACGAACTCGAACTGTCGGTCCGTTCGGCAAACTGCCTGAAGAACGACAACATCGTCTACATTGGCGACCTCATTCAGAAGACCGAAGCAGAAATGCTCCGCACGCCGAATTTTGGTCGCAAGTCGCTGAACGAAATCAAGGAAGTTCTCGCTTCCATGGGCCTGCACCTCGGCATGGAAGTGCCGGCATGGCCGCCCGAGAACATCGAAGATCTCGCCAAGCGTTACGAAGACCAGTACTGAGCGGCGTGAGGAAAAGTGTAAAGCGGTTTTCCGCCCGCACGCCGATCGCAAGAACATAACAAAAGGCAGGCTCTTTCGGCTGCCTTTCCCCGTCAAACAGCAGGCCGATCGCCTGCATGTGCCAGGAAACGGCAGGCCCACCTAACGTAAGGGCACTGCATTAAAGGAGAATAGCAATGCGCCATGGTAAAGCCGGCCGCAAGCTGAATAGAACCGCAAGCCACCGCAAGGCGATGTTCGCCAATATGGCGGCTTCGCTGATTACCCACGAGCAGATCGTCACGACCCTGCCGAAGGCCAAGGAAATCCGTCCGATCGTCGAGAAGCTGGTCACGCTCGGCAAGCGCGGCGACCTGCACGCTCGCCGTCAGGCGATCTCGCAGATCCGCGATGCCGCCGTCGTCTCGAAGCTGTTCGACACGATCGCAACGCGTTACGCCACCCGCAACGGCGGCTACCTGCGCATCATGAAGGCCGGCTTCCGCCAGGGCGACAACGCCGCCATGGCCGTGATCGAGTTCGTCGACCGCGACACCTACGCCAAGGGCGCAGCCGACAAGGCCCGTGTCGCTGCCGAAGAGCAGGCCGTCGCCGCCTAAGTCTTCCGCTTCGGCGGATAGAAAACAGCCGGGCCTGCAAAGCCCGGCTGTTTTCGTTTGTGCATCGGTCGAAAACGGAAGCGGCGCAGCTTCTTTAGCGACGGAGCCATTCTGATGTCCGCCCAGAGCTCCAAACTGTGGAGATTAAGAGGGAAGAAGATTCTATGCGCGAAGCGCATTCTCGAGCGCAGTTCCTCCGTCTCGCGGCTGTGCTTGTGGCGATTGCGGCCGGCCTGGCACTCAGGCGCTTCGGCTACGCGGTCGATCTGCCTTTCGTCGTCGTCAAATATGGCGGGTCGGCGCTGTGGGGAGCGATGGTCTATCTGCTGGTGGCACTCGTTCTCGGAAAGTCACCGCGGGCAGTCATTGCGGTCATGGCGCTGTTCATGGCAGTCGCAGTCGAATTGTTCCGGCTTTATCATACACCCTGGTTGGACGCGTTTCGGCTGACGACTGCAGGCGCCTTGTTGCTTGGCCGGATATTTTCCCTCTGGAACATACTGGCCTATGCGATCGGCATCGCTGCGGCCTGTGCCTTTGATCCCGCGCGCCGTTGACGGCTGGCTTCAAGAAACCGACGCCACCGCGCGATTGCGTTGCCGCCCCTGGCTTTTCTTCCGACTGCGCGCGATCGGCCGCCAGGAGCGGTAAAGGATGAGCGCGATGATCAACCCCACATAAATAAACTGCTCGAGATCGAGGATCTTGGTCGAAAGCGCAAAATGCAGAGCCCCGGAGGCGGCAATGATGTAGATGAGGCGGTGCAGCCAGATCCAGCGATTGCCGAGGCGACGGATCGAGAAATTATTGGATGTCACCGCCAGGGGAATAAGCATCGCAAGGCCGGCCATGCCGAACATGATGAACGGGCGCTTCAGCACGTCATTTATGACGGCCTGAATATCCATCGCCTGGTCGAGCACCATGTAAACGGTGAAATGCATCAGCGCGTAGTAGAAGGTCAAAAGGCCGAGAGCGCGGCGGTAGCGCAAATAATTCCAGCCGAACAACTCGCGGGCAGGGGACACCGCAAGTGTCGCGATCAGGAAGCGGATCGTCCATATGCCGAGGAAGAGCTCGAAGGTCTTGACCGGATCGGCGCCGAGCTGATCGGTCGCGCCGAGATAAAAGGTCCAGACGGCAGGCACGAGCCCGACGGTATAAAGCAGCCAGACGGAGGCAGGTTGCCAGCGCTTCGGGATGGCAAGCGACAGTTCGGCCATCAGAAATTCGCCTTCAGGTCCATGCCGGCATAAAGGCTCGCCACCTCGTCGGCATAGCCGTTGAAGGGCAGGGTGGGGTGGCGACTTGCGCCGAAGAAACCGCTTTCGCCGATGCGTCGTTCGCTCGCCTGGCTCCAGCGTGGATGGTCGACGGCAGGATTGACGTTGGCGTAGAAACCGTATTCCTGCGGATTTGTTACCTGCCAGGTGTTTTTCGGCTGCTGGTCGGTGAGCGTGATCCTGACGATCGACTTGATGCCCTTGAAGCCGTATTTCCACGGCACGACCAGGCGGATCGGCGCACCATTCTGGTTCGGCAGCGTTTCACCATAAAGTCCGACGGCAAGCAGCGTCAGCGGGTGGCGCGCCTCGTCCAGCCGCAGCCCCTCGACATAGGGCCAGTCGAGCGATTGGAAGAAGCCCTTCTGGCCCGGCATCTCCTCCGGCCGCACGACGGTTTCGAAGGCGACATATTTGGCGCTGCCGAGCGGCTCCACCTTGTCGAGCAGCGATGCCAGCGGAAACCCGTTCCATGGGATGACCATCGACCAGGCCTCGACGCAGCGCATCCGATAGGTGCGCTCCTCGATTGGGAATTCCTTCATCAGCGCCTCGACGTCGAAGGTGCCTGGCTTGTTGACCATGCCGTCGACCTTGACCGTCCAGGGCAGCGGCTTGAAATCGCCGGAGAGAGCGGCAGGGTCGCCCTTGTCGAGGCCGAACTCATAGAAATTATTGTAGGTCGTGACGTCCTTGATCGGTGTCGTCTTCTCATCGACCTTGTACTTGCTCTCGACGGCGGAAAGGGCGGCCGCGCTCGCCTTGCCGGCGCCATAGAGCGCCATGGCGCCCAGCGCTGCGGCGCCCAGGAATTCACGGCGGCGCAGATAGATCTGGCGCGGCGTGATCTCCGACGACGCGATCTTCGGGGGGCGATAGCTTGGCATGTCGAAAACCTCCAGGGCGGATACTCCGAATATAGTCCTTAAACGAACTGCCCGCATGTTCGGATCAATCTCTATGCCTTGAATATTGCCGACGGGAAGCCAATTTTTTGTGTTCGGCTGTGATGGAATAGGTCGTAACCAAAGGTCCCGCCGAACCGTATATATTCGAATGGCCCTCAACGCGCTTCTCCCGGCAGCGTACCGGATTTGGCCTTGCCGGTAGTGACAGCTCCCATCGATTGGATTAGGACAATTCCAAAAAGCGGCGTTCGCCCGGGCCGCAGGCTTCATTGCCGCCCCGGCTTCGCCTGATGTTTCCGACATGTCGAGGAAGACACCAATGCCAGCTTACCGTTCCAGAACCACGACCCACGGCCGCAACATGGCGGGCGCGCGCGGCCTTTGGCGCGCCACGGGCATGAAGGATTCGGATTTCGGCAAGCCGATCATCGCGGTGGTGAATTCCTTCACCCAATTCGTTCCCGGCCACGTGCATCTGAAGGATCTCGGCCAGCTGGTCGCTCGCGAAATCGAGGCGGCCGGCGGCGTTGCCAAGGAGTTCAACACGATCGCGGTCGACGACGGCATCGCCATGGGCCATGACGGCATGCTCTATTCGCTGCCGTCGCGCGAGCTGATCGCCGACAGTGTCGAATACATGGTCAATGCCCATTGCGCCGACGCCATGGTCTGCATTTCCAACTGCGACAAGATCACCCCCGGCATGCTGATGGCATCGCTGCGCCTCAACATCCCGACAGTCTTCGTTTCCGGCGGTCCGATGGAAGCGGGCAAGGTCGTGCTGCATGGCAAGCAACACTCGCTCGACCTCGTCGATGCCATGGTCGCGGCTGCCGATGACAAGATCTCCGATGACGACGTCAAGGTCATCGAGCGTTCAGCCTGTCCGACCTGCGGTTCGTGCTCCGGGATGTTCACTGCAAACTCGATGAATTGCCTGACCGAGGCGCTCGGCCTGTCGCTGCCCGGCAACGGCTCGACGCTCGCCACCCATGCCGATCGCAAGCGCCTCTTCGTCGAGGCCGGCCACCTGATCGTCGATCTCGCCCGCCGCTATTACGAGCAGGACGACGTCAAGGCGCTGCCGCGCACCATCGCCTCCAAGCGGGCCTTCGAGAATGCCATGGCGCTCGACATCGCCATGGGCGGTTCGACCAACACGGTCCTGCACATCCTGGCCGCCGCTCACGAAGGCGAGGTCGATTTCACCATGGCCGACATCGACGCACTGTCGCGCCGGGTGCCGTGCCTGTCGAAGGTCGCGCCCGCCAAGAGCGATGTGCATATGGAAGATGTCCACCGCGCCGGCGGCATCATGTCGATCCTCGGCGAGCTCGATAAGGGTGGCCTGTTGAACCGCGATTGCCCGACCGTTCATGCCGAGACGCTCGGCGATGCGATCGATCGTTGGGACATCACCCGCACCACCAGCGACAGCGTCCGCAACTTCTATCGCGCCGCTCCCGGCGGCATCCCGACCCAGGTCGCCTTCAGCCAGGAGGCTCGCTGGGACGAACTCGACACCGATCGCCAGCACGGCGTCATCCGCTCGGTCGAACATCCCTTCTCCAAGGATGGCGGTCTTGCCGTGCTGAAGGGTAATCTCGCGGTCGACGGCTGCATCGTCAAGACGGCCGGCGTCGATGAATCGATCCTGAAATTCTCCGGCCCGGCCCGCGTCTTCGAAAGTCAGGATGCGTCGGTCAAGGCGATCCTCGCCAACGAGATCAAGGCCGGCGACGTCGTCGTCATCCGCTACGAAGGCCCGAAGGGCGGTCCCGGCATGCAGGAAATGCTCTATCCGACGAGCTACCTGAAGTCGAAGGGCCTCGGCAAGGCCTGCGCGCTGATCACCGACGGCCGCTTCTCCGGCGGCACCTCCGGCCTTTCGATCGGCCACGTCTCGCCGGAAGCGGCGAATGGCGGGACGATCGGCCTGGTGCGCGAAGGCGACATGATCGATATCGATATCCCGAACCGCACGATCAGCCTGCGCGTCGGCGAGGCCGAACTCGCCGCCCGCCGCGCCGAGCAGGACGGCAAGGGCTGGCAGCCGACCGAGGTTCGCAAACGCAATGTGACCACAGCGCTGAAGGCCTATGCGGCTTTCGCAACCAGCGCCGACCGCGGCGCCGTGCGGGATCTCAACGCCCGCTGAGTAGTCTCGAACTACGACCCGCTGATTAAGAGTCAGCGGCTTTGCCAACCGGCCGCTGTCAAAGGGGCCGGTTGATGTTTTTGTAGGTCTCGCCGAGCTGCTTCATCCGCTCGTCATAGGCAGCCTTGATACAGGCCGCGTCGGCCCCGCATTCCTGTCGCTTCTTCAGCCAGGCGGTCTGCTCGTCCTGCAATGTTCCGCGCGAACCCATGGCCAGCAGCCCGGAGAGCAGCTCGAAGGTCGTCACCATCTTGACGTCGGCGTCGTTGAGGGCGCGGTTGTCGCAGATCGCCTTTTCGTCCGGCTTCAATTCCTTCGCATCACAATCGAAGCTCGCCGACCATGCCGGATCCGATGGGAAAATCAGGATCGCCAAACCAAGCGCGGCCGACATTCGCCATGTCATCATCATCTTCCTTTACTGCCGATCAAATCAGCTTGCGCACTGCCAGAGCCAGAAAGATGATGCAGGAGAGCCAGACGACAAGGATGAAGATCAATCCTGCCCGGCCGGCCGGGCGTTCGATCCGCCTCGCAGCTTCGACGCGAAGCGCAGCCATCACCTTTGCTGGAACAAGACGCGTCGCCAGCAGGATGCCGAGCGGAACGATGACGAGATCGTCGAGATAGCCGAGCACGGGAATGAAATCGGGGATCAGATCGATCGGCGAAAGCGCATAGGCTGCGACAGCACCGGCGACCGCTTTCGCATACCAGGGCACGCGAGGATCGCGAGCGGCAAGCCACAGCGCTACGATGTCACGCTTCAGTGACTTTGCCCAGATTTTGGCTTTTGATATCAGTTCCATGGCTGATCTTCCGGAATCAAATTCGCAGCGACTTCAGGGCATTCTCTTGCCTTATTCTTCCATGCTTCCGCCCTCTTTCCTTTCTAGCGTCGGACGCTACAACGTTGCTCAAGAGGATTCAAAAGGGATACCCATGCAAGGCCTGTTCAAGCGCGCCTCCGTTTCGCTGTTCGCTCTCATGCTCGTTCTGCCGGCTGCAGCCCAGGCGCAGACGGCAAAGACGGTGCCTGAGAGCCAGATGCAGATGCAGCTCTCCTTCGCGCCGCTGGTCAAGCAGACGTCGGGCGCAGTCGTCAACGTCTACGCGGAAAAGATCATCCAGCGCCAGTCGCCCTTTGCCGGCGATCCCTTCTTCGAGCAGTTTTTCGGCCAGCAGATGCCGAATCGATCCGAGAAGCAGTCCTCGCTCGGTTCCGGCGTCATCGTCGAGGCGAACGGCACCGTCGTCACCAACAACCACGTCGTCGAAGGCGCCGACGACATCAAGGTGGCGCTGTCGGATGGCCGCGAATTCCCCTGCAAGGTGGTGCTGCGCGACGACCGCGTCGACCTCGCCGTGCTGAAGATCGACACCAAGGAGAGCTTCCCGACGCTGCCGATCGGCAATTCCGATAACGTCGAGGTCGGCGATCTCGTGCTGGCGATCGGCAATCCCTTCGGTGTCGGGCAGACGGTGACGAGCGGTATCGTCTCCGCGCTTGCCCGCAACCAGGTGGTCAAGAACGAGTTCGGCTTCTTCATCCAGACCGACGCGTCGATCAATCCCGGCAATTCCGGCGGCGCGCTGATGAACATCAAGGGCGAACTGATCGGCATCAATACCGCGATCTTCTCGCGCGGCGGCGGCTCGAACGGCATCGGCTTTGCCATTCCCGCCAATCTGGTCAAGGTCTTCCTCGCTTCCGCCGATGCCGGCGTCAAATCCTTCGAGCGGCCCTATGTCGGCGCGAGCTTCGATGCGGTGACGTCGGAAGTCGCCGAAGCCCTTGGACTCAACAAAGTGCGCGGCGCACTCGTCGTCAAGGTTTCGGAAGGCAGCCCGGCGGCCAAGGCCGGGCTGAAGGCCGGCCAGATCGTCACGTCGGTCAACGGCATCTCCGTCGAGCATCCGGACGCATTGCTCTATCGCCTGACGACAGCCGGCCTTGGCAAATCGGTCAATCTGACCGTCATCGACAACGGTCGCGAGGAGCAGTTATCGCTGGCGCTGGATCGCGCCCCGGAAACCTCGCCGCGCGACCAGCGCGTTATCGGCGGGCGCACGCCCTTTACCGGCGCCGTCGTCGAAAACCTGTCGCCGCGTGTCGCAGACGAATTGCGTATGCCCTCGGAATCGGCGGGCGTCGTCGTTGCGGATGTCAAGGAGGATTCGCCGGCAGCCCGCCTTGGTTTTGAGCCCAAGGATATCATCGTTTCGATCAACGGGACGGACGTGAAATCGACCAAAGAGCTCTCTGAGATCGCCGATAGCGACCCCGGCCTGTGGCGGGTCGAGATCGAGCGCGACGGCCAGCGCATCCGGCAGTTCTTTCGATGAGCAATGATCTCTTCGCGCCGCGTGTTCCGGAAGAGGTTGCCGCCAGGCGGCCGCTTGCCGACCGGTTGCGGCCGAAGACGCTTGCCGATGTCACCGGTCAGGAACATCTGACCGGTGAGGACGGCGTGCTGAAGAGGATGATCGAAAGTGGTTCGCTCGGCTCAATGATCTTCTGGGGGCCGCCAGGCACCGGCAAAACGACGGTGGCGCGGCTGCTTTCCGGTGAGGCGGGGCTGGCCTTCGAGCAGATATCGGCGATCTTTTCCGGCGTTGCCGATCTGAAGAAAGTGTTCGAGGCGGCTCGCATGCGCCGCATGGACGGCCGCCAGACGCTGCTGTTCGTCGATGAGATCCATCGTTTCAACCGCGCCCAGCAGGACAGTTTCCTGCCTGTTATGGAGGACGGCACCGTCATCCTCGTCGGCGCCACCACCGAAAATCCCTCCTTCGAGCTCAACGCCGCTCTGTTGTCGCGCGCCCGCGTCCTCACCTTCAAATCACATGACGAGGAGAGCCTGGAGGAATTGCTGACGCGCGCCGAGGCGATCGAGCAGAGGCCGCTGCCCCTGACCGAGGAGGCCCGCGCCAGCCTGATCCGCATGGCCGATGGCGACGGCCGCGCGGTGCTGACGCTTGCCGAAGAGGTCTGGCGTGCCGCCCGCGAGGGCGAGAGCTTCGACACCGAAGGCCTGACGCGCATCGTCCAGCGCCGCGCCCCGGTTTACGACAAGGCGCAGGACGGTCACTACAACCTCATTTCGGCGCTGCATAAATCGGTGCGCGGTTCGGACCCGGATGCTGCGCTCTATTATCTCGCCCGCATGTTCGATGCCGGCGAGGATCCGCTCTATCTCGGCCGGCGTCTGGTGCGCATGGCGGTGGAGGATATCGGGCTTGCCGATCCGCAGGCGCTGGTGATCTGCAACGCCGCTAAGGATGCCTATGACTATCTCGGATCGCCGGAGGGGGAGCTGGCGCTCGCCCAGGCCTGCGTCTATCTCGCCACCGCTCCGAAATCGAATGCCGTTTATACCGCCTTCAAGGCGGCAAGCCAGGCCGCGAAGCAGAACGGTTCGCTGCTGCCGCCCAAGCATATCCTCAATGCGCCGACCAAGCTGATGAAAGGCGAGGGCTATGGTGAAGGTTATCGCTACGACCATGACGAGCCGGATGCCTTTTCCGGCCAGGATTATTTCCCGGAGAAAATGGGCCGCCAGACCTTCTACGATCCGCCGGAACGCGGTTTTGAACGCGACATCCGCAAGCGGCTGGAATGGTGGGCGAAGCTTCGTAAGGAGCGCAATCCGCGCTGACCCGTCCGAATGTCAGGAAGAACGCGGCGTCTTCTGATTGGGTGGCGCGGCGATCACCTTGACAGCAGATTCGGCAAGGCCGTGGTGGCCTTCCATATCGACGACGACGTGCCAGTGGCCGCTTTCCGGAACGGTGAGCTTGACGGGTGACTTGCGCGCCACGCCGCCAATATATTTGAAATCGAGAACCTCGGTGAACCGCTGGAAGTTCGGCGCCGTCATCAGACGAACATTGTTCACCGCATTCAGTGACACCTCGACGATCGTTCCGGCTCGCTGTTCCTTGAGATCGTAATGGCTGAAGCGGAAATTCGGTTTCGGCATCGGTCTCGTGGCATCTGATAACTTGGCGACGAGATTTTACCAGCATGCCGGTTAACGAAAAGTTGGAGATCGGCCCCTTCATCCCATGCCTTCTCTCGCTGCGTGGAAAACACGCGCAGAGGGCTCAGAATGCGGAGTAGACGATGTAAAGTTCGACACAGGCCAGCAGGACGCTGAAGGCGATGAGCGCCCAGGCGGTGCGCCTCTCGCGCATCCGCCGGTCGCCGCGCGTGATCCGATGTGGGCGAAGAGCGTGGAAGGCGGAGGACATGATATTTCGCATGGCGTTTGACCCTTGCCGTTACGGCGAGAATCTACAGCCGGCTGCGATAGGAAATCCATTCGGGGCGAGGGACAAAAATATAGGAATGGCATAAAGGCGGGCGGCGGAAATTTCGGCGCGCGGTGTCGGAAAGGGATGACCGCCTGATGGCTGCCGTTCTCCTCGTTGTCAGTTGCCGCGCCGGTTTTCCCGATCCAGCTGCGTCACCAGCGCCAGGATCGTTTCCGATACCGGTGTCGGCACGGCGGTCAGGCGTCCAAGCGCCACCAGCATGCCCACAAGCGGCGTAATTTCGAGCGCCTTGCCGCCGATCAAGTCCTGCAGCATCGAGGTTCGAACGCCGCCGATGTGGCGCGATTGCTCCAGCCGCCGCTCGACTGACATGGCGAAATCTGCGCCGACCGCATCGCCGACGGCGCGCACTTCCTTCATGACCTTGCTGACCATATCCATCAGCGCCGGATCCGCCATGATGTCAGTCATCAGCGCCCGTGTCAGAGCACTGATCGGGTTGAAGGCGGCGTTGCCCATCAACTTGCTCCAGATTTCACTGCGGATGTCCGCCGTGGTCGTAATGCTGAGGCCGGCGCCGGTCAGCACCGCTGCTATGGCCGAAAGGTCGGCAGACATTTCGCCGCAGGGCTCGCCAAGCACGAAGCGGCCGTTATGAGAAAGCCGGATCTCGCCCGGGCTGACGACTTCCGCACCTTGATAAGCGACGCAGCCAATCACGCGGTCCGGCCCGATCAGCCGCCAGAGCCTGCCGCCGGGATCGAGCTCATCAAATTGCAGTTCCGCATGTCCGCTCCTGGTATCGCGATGGAAATACCACCACGGAATGCCGTTGAGGATCATGACGACGCGGGTGCCTTGCTTGAGCAGACCGGCGATCCCCTCGGCGGCAGGGGGCAGCTGGTGCCCCTTGAGGCCGGTGATGACGAGATCCTGCGGCGGCAATGTCTTCGGATCGTCGGTTGCTGTCACGTGCACCTTGAGCGGGGTTTCCGCATCGGCCTCGCGCAGGCTGAGACCGTGGCTGCGGATCGCGTCGAGATGCGCCCCACGCGCGACGACGGAGACGTCGTTATCTTCCCTGCCTGCGAGCTTGGCGGCGATGGTGCCGCCAAGGGCGCCGGCGCCATAGATACAGATGGTCTTGATGGACATGCGTTGCCTCTTCACGGGTCACGCTGACTACATAGGCCATCCCCGGCGAGAGGCGAATGCCAATTTGCCACAAGGTGTTCTTTCCATGATCATGGTGTTGCCGCCGCATCTCCAAGTTTGAATGCGACGGCATCGATCCTGGCTGCTCAGGCCCCAGCCATTGCATCGCTTGCGAAATCCGTGGAGACGGCAAGCTCGCGCCATGCGGCCAGCTCCCTTTCGACACTCGCATGCTGCGCCTCGATCATGGCGACCGTATCGCTGCCGAACGGCATGCGCAGCGGTGGGTTGGCCGAGTTGACCATCGTCATGATGCCAGCCGCGAGCCTGGTGGGGTTGCCGGGCTGGGCGTGATTGGCGTCGGCGGCGAAATTACGCATGTTTCCGGCCGGCGTGCCCTCGTAATCGGCGATGGAAGCAGGGCTTATTGCCAGCGAGGTGTCGGCGAGGAAGTCCGTGCGGAAGAAGCCGGGCTCGACGATCGTCACCTTGATTCCGAAGGGTGCGAGTTCGGCGGCAATGGATTCCGACAGTCCCTCGACGGCGAATTTTGTCGAGCCGTAGACGCCCCAGCCGGGATAGCCGAAATAACCGCCGATCGAGGAGAAGTTCAGGATATGGCCGGAACGCTGGCGACGCATATAGGGCAGCACGGCGCGTGTCACCTTCAGGAGACCGAAGACATTGGTGGCATAGATCTTTTCGATCTCTTCGGCTGTGGCTTCCTCGACCGCGCCGAGGAGGCCGTAGCCGGCATTGTTGGCGAGAACGTCGATGCGGCTGAAGCGGGCGATGCCGGCGGCCGCAGCCTCCTTCGCCTGCGTCTCGTTGGTGACGTCGAGGGCGACGGCCAGCAGGTTCGGATGGTCCCCAAATTGCTCGATGATGGTCTTCGGGTTGCGGGCGGTGGCGATGACGGCATCGCCTGATGCGAGTGCTTCCTTGGTCATCAGCGCGCCGAAGCCGCGGGATGCACCAGTGATGAACCAGACTTTCATGACGAATTCCTTTTGTTGGCGTCGCATCTTTGTGCTGACGGGCTGAATTTGACCGAAATTACGATGCTGTATAAGATTTGTTATTATTGAAGCTATGATGAGTACAGTTCAATAATGCGTGCGACCGAACTTTCTGAACTGGCCGCCTTCGCGGCCGTGGCGCGGCACAAGAGCTTCCGCAAGGCGGGGGAGGAGCGGGGCGTTACTGCCTCTGCCGTCAGCCATGCCGTGCTCAATCTGGAAGACCGAATTGGCGTCCGCCTGCTTAACCGCACGACACGCAGCGTTTCGCTGACGGAAGCCGGCGAACTCCTTGTCTCGCATCTCGCCCCGGCTTTCGGGGAGATGGCGGCGGCCCTCGATGCGCTGAACCGCTACCGCGACACGCCCTTCGGCAGGGTGAGGATCAACGTGCCGAATTCGATCGGTCCTTTCGTCATCGGCCGTGTCATCGCACCGTTGATTGAGCGTAATCCCAATTTACAGCTGGAAATCAACGCGACCGACAGGCTGGTCGACATTGTCGAGGAGGGTTTTGATGCCGGCATCCGTTTCGGCGAGCGCGTCACGGAAGGCATGATCGCCTTGCGCATCAAGCCGCGCATCCGCCTGGTCGTCGTCGGTTCACCCGGCTATTTCGAGAGGCGCCCGAGGCCGGAAACGCCTCACGAGCTCAAGCGCCACCTCTGCATTCAGAACATGTTTCCCTCCGGTGCCCGCTATGCCTGGGAATTCGAGAAGGCCGGCCAAACGGTGAGTTTTCAGCCGACCGGCCCGCTGTCACTCGACGATCATGAACTGATGATGCAAGCAGCGCTCGGCGGCGTCGGCCTTGCCTATATCTGGGAGCCTCGCGTCGCAAAGGCCATTGCCGACGGAGAGCTCGTCCAGGTGCTCGATGATTGGTGTCAGCCGGAGGAACCGCTCTATCTCTACTATCCCAGCCGCCGCCACATGTCTGCGGGCTTCAGGGCGGTGATCGACGCGATCAGGGCGGAGTGAAGCGTGCAATCCTACCCGCGCATGCCGGCGATCGTCTGAAGAGCCTGAAGATAAACCGTCAGGTCGCGGGCAGGATCCGTCGGCAGCGCGGTCGCACGGAATACCTTGCCTCCCGCCGCCTCAACGCCTCCGTCGATCATCAGGTTGTCGGCCATGCCGTGATTTTCGATGGCGATGCCGTCAGGCCCACGCGGGCGTCCGCTCGTCTCGTCGATCTCCATTCCCGCATACCAGATCGAGCGGACGCGCAGCCCATAGTCGTCGGGGTGATTGGTATAGGCGAAGACCGATTTGCCGAGAGCAATCATGAAGCCGATCTCGTAGACTGTACCCGGATCGGCGCTGACGCCGCGAAAGGGCGTGATATTGGCGAGACAAATTTCGGCCCGGCGCATGGCGACGTCATTGCGGGCGTAGATCTCTGCAGCCGTCCGCTTCACGGGTGTCTGGTTTTCATCGCTGCCGGGACCGGTCGGTTCGAAGGCGAACTGACGCGCCAATCGGCGTTTTTCGGCCATGATGGGCAGTGCGTCGGCAAGAAAGACTTCCGGGCCGGCAAGGTAAATGGTGGTCATCGGTATCCTTCATTCCTACGCGAGCCGAAGCATTGGAGTTAAGGGCAGGGCGGGAGCCTATTTCCGATGGAAGCCTGGCAGATGGCAAGCCGCGCCGGCAGCAATTGTCGATTTTTTCCGATGACAGTCCGGTCAGCCCGCGGCAGGCCGCAGCTGCCGCGGGCCGGCATCAGGCTGCTCGTTGGAGACGAAAAAGCGGAAGGTTGCGCTCGTCACCCTTTTGACTTCGCTGGGCGAAGCGGCCAAAGATACGGCCATCGGCAGCATCATCGGGAGAGATTGATGAAGGGGCGGATTTTGTCAAATGCTGATCGAAGAGCGCCGAAGCGGCTCGGATATCTGTTTCCCGTCTTGGCCGCGCTGATCCTATCGGCACCGCTGGCGCTGGGAGAGGACATCGGGCCGCAAAGCCAGTCCTCGCGTGCCCAGGTCGAAAAACTGCTCGGCCTGTGGAAGGAGCACTTCGCCGGCGCCGACAGCCTGCAAGAGCGCAGGGCTGCTTTCGCCAGGCTGATGGAAACGATGCCGGGGCCGACGCGCATTCAGGTCCGGCAGGTCGATGCCGATGGTGTGGATGGCGAGCTGATGTGGCCCGCCCGGCTCCATCATCCGATCGGCAAAAGGGCGATTCTCTACATTCATGGCGGCGGTTTTTCCGGCGGTTCCATCCGCACGCATAGCCTGTTCGCCGGTTCGCTCGCCAAGGCCGCATCCAGCGACGTGCTTCTGATCAATTATCGGCTGATGCCGGAATATACCTATCCCGCCCAGATCAACGACGCGCTGACGGCCTATCGCTGGCTTCTCGATAACGGCTATCGCAACGAGAATGTCGTCGTGGCAGGAGACGACGCCGGTGGCAATATCGCGCTCGAGACGGTGCTGCGGCAGAAGCAGGCGGCCAAACCCTTGCCGGCGGCCGTGATTGCGCTGAGCCCGATCACCGATCTTGCCGCGACGGGCGGAACGATGACGGCAAATGCCGGCAGCGACCCGCTGATCGATAAGGCGTCGATCGAGACCTTGCGCAAGACCTATCTCGGCAGCCGGCCTGCCACCGATCCTCAGGCCTCACCGCTTTATGCCGACGTGACCGGATTCCCGCCGCTATTGCTGCAGGTCGGTTCCGGCGAAGCCCTGCTTGATGACACGCTGCGCCTCGCCGACAAGGCGCGCGGGGAGGGCGTAGATGTCACCACCGAGGTCTGGCCGGGCATGCCGCATCAGTGGCAACTGTTTCCCGCGATGCTCGACGATGCCGATCGCTCGAGCCAGACTATTGCCGAGTTTGCGATCCGGCATTTTGCCGATAAGCCGGAAGAGTAGGGGCGCAGCAGCCCGCGTCACCGCATCATCGCGATGTGCCGCCGGCCGGTGAAGGCGCCAGAGGCCGCTCGACCTCCCGGCCGACGCTGAGCGCCTTTCGCACATTCGGCTCCAGCCGCTCGATATAGGCGTGGTCGGGCGCAGCGCCGAGCGCATCAAGCATTTTCGAGAAGAAACAGCGGGCGGCTGCGGCGGCCGTGACGTCGAAGATCTCGGCGTCGCTCAGCCCGTGTTTTTTCAACCCGTCTATATCCTGCTGCGTGACCGACGTCGCATCGCGCGCCACCTTGGCCGCAAAGGCCATGATCGCACGTTCGCTGGCATCGACCGGCGCCTTTTCCGTCTCGTTGACAAGGGCCGTCAGCCCGTCGCTGGTAAATCCCTCGCGCAGCAGCACCGAGCCGTGCGCCAGCATGCAATAAGAGGATTTGAGCTCCTTGGCGGCCGCCAGCGTCACCAGTTCATAGCGCCTGGGGCTCATATGGCTGCGAATGCTCGAAAGCAGCCCCGCCCAGCTCTCCATCACCTCCGGCCGATGGCCGAAGGCACGATACATGTTCGGCAGATAACCATAATTCGCCTCGGCCGACGCGTACATCGACGTCGTCCTCTCGCTGGCGGATGCATCCGGGGTGTGAATGAAAGCCATGGCATGGTCCTCCTCTATTGCGAGAAGGATAGGGTAGATATGCCGGACAGCAATCCTGCGCCGTCAGTTCGGGAACGAGCCATCGGCCCTGGAGGACGCCATTTGAGGATCTGAATGATCAGGCAACGTCGTTGCCCGCCAGAACGTCAGCGGCTCTCCTGATTGGAAGAGTGACCGTGAAGGTGGATCCACACCCTTTTGCACTTCGCACCTCTATCGAGCCTTGATGCAGTTCGATGATCTGCTTCACAAGGTTGAGGCCGATACCGGTTCCGGCAATCCCCGTCGACGTGCGCGCCCGGAAATAGCGCTGAAACAACCGGGGCACGTCTTCAGCATCGATCCCCACGCCGTCATCGCTGATCGAAACCTTGACGTTGCCCGTCTCCTCCCATGCCGCAACCCGAATTTCGGATGTTCCTGGCGCGTATTTCACTGCATTCGAGAGCAGATTGGTGAAGACCTGGCTCAAGCTGCGGGGATCGGCATCGATGAATTCCGGCAACCCGTCTATGTCAAGCACGAAGCCATGCGTCTTCGAGATTGCCGACTGCCGCTCGCAGCAGGTTCTGATCAACGGTCCCAGGGCGCAGGCGTCGTAACTGATATCGATCTCCCCGGTATCGAGGCGTCCGTCCGACAGGATGCTCTCCATGAGATCGACGATCCGGCTCACCGATGCACGGATCTGTTCGACCTTGTCATTGAGAAAATCGGGCTCGACCGCGCCTCCCTTCCGCAACAGTCGCTGGGCGGCGGCATCGATGATTGCAAGCGGCGTACGGAATTCATGTGATGCCATCGCCACGAACTGCCGCTGCAATTCGTTGATGCTCCGCTCCTGGGCGAGCATCCGCTCAAGCTCGCGCGCCTGCCGCTCGACCTCCGCCGTACGGCTTTGCACGGTAACTTCGAGCCGATCGTGATGGCGGCGCAGCTCTTCCGCGAGCCGCACAGTCTTGGTGACATCCTCGTGGGTCGCCACGTATCCGCCGTTCTGCATCGGATTGTGGGTGATTTTGATGATGCGCCCGTCGGTGAGCGCGATGTTCTGGCTCGCCGGCGCGCCGAGTGCCGTCGCTTCGAAGACAACGTCAAAATAGGTGGCGGTGTCTGCCGGACCATTTCCCAGCCGGCTCCGATAGGCGAGGATGTCCACCAGCGACGTTCCGGGTTGAGTGAGAAAATCCGGCAGATCGTACATCCGTGCATAAGATGCGTTGCACAATATCAGCTTCTTCATCGAATCGAACATGCACAGTCCATGTGGCATGTTGCTGAGAGCTGCGTCGAACCGCTGATGTTGTTCGCTCAGACTGTCTGCGACGCGGCTGAGGGTCGAGATGTCTTCATAGCTCAGGATCCAGCTTCCCGCTCTCGACGGGGCGCAGGTCAATGAGATCATCCGTCCGTCGGCCAGTGCAAACTGCGAGGTGTGCGGCCTACCGGTCGTCAACCGTGAACAGGCCGCTGCACGGCAGGCGGCGGTGCCGGGCAGGCCGTCGATATTCATTCCCCTGCGCAGAGTGCCATCGGAAAGGCCGAGAATGTCGAGCGCGCGGGAATTGAAAGCCGTCACTGTATCGGCAGAATCGAGGAGAACAATGCCCTGCGGCAGGTTCTCCAGAATGGCTTCAAACGAATGCGGCATTTCCGGCCCCGCTTTAGATCTGGCACGTCCCCTATCCGTAGCATTAGCCACAAACGATAAAGTTTCGCTAATGCCTCTGGGCGAGAGTTCCTTGGGAGCAATTCCAGCAGAACTGCATCGCGATTCTGCGTCACGCTATTGGATCCACGACATTGCCGCGCTTCATCTTCTGGCTTGAAGAATGAGAGATTTCGCAGGGTGACCCGAGCGCGCAGCGTTGGGAAAAGCCCGTCGGATTGATCCCATGTTTTAAATCGTTCCAAAAATCGTCCCCCGCCTCGCGGCGTGATAGCGCTAGAGAAAGGTCAATAAAGCGCAGCTTTAATTGAATTAGTCCTTGACATATTTGGAACGTTCCAAATAAATAGACATCAGTCGACGACGACGTCGGGAGGGTGAAGTGACAAAGGCGCGGGTGACCGTCATCGACATTGCGAAGGCCGCCAATGTCTCCAAGTCGACGGTGTCGCTCGTGCTTCAGGGATCCTCCCTGGTCAACGAGGCGACACGTGCCAAGGTCAATGCCGTGATGCGCGAGCTCGGATACGTCTATAATCGCGGCGCAGCCAATCTTCGGCAGGCCGGTTCCAAATCGAGGATCATTGGAGTCGTCGTGAACGATCTGACGAACAGCTTCTTTGCGGAGTTGGCGGTCGGGGTCGATATGGTCGTTCAGTCGGCGGGTTTCGTGCAGTTCCTGTCGAATACCGGTGAGAGCATCGACAGGCAGCGCGAGGTTGTCGCATCGATGCGCGAACATGGCATTTCGGGCCTGATCGTCTCGCCGGCGCGCGCCACCGATGCCGCCGACTTCAAGCCGCTGGTCGCGGCAGGCATTCCCGTCGTGGTCGTCGTTCGAAATCTGCCTGGCGCCAAAGTCTCGTCCATCGTCTCCGACAACCGGGCCGGTATGATGTCCGCCGTTCAGCATCTGGTGGGTCTCGGTCATAAGCGCATCGCATTTCTCGGTGGCTTTCCCGATACCGCTGTCTTCGACGATCGCCTTGCCGGTTACCGCAGCGGAATGGAGGCGGCCGGGCTCGGATACGACGAGGTACTCGTGATCTCGTCCGCCCCGTCGCGAGCGGGCGGCGTGGAGGCCATCGGAAAGGCGATCGCCCTTGGCGACCGACCCACTGCAGCCGTCTGCTTCAATGATGCCGTCGCCTTCGGAGTCTGCGACGGATTGCGTGCGCGCCGTCTGGAACCGGGCGCCGACTTCGCCGTCGTCGGCTTCGACGACGTCATCGAGGCTCAGGCGGCGGTTCCCGCGCTGACGACGGTCTCGGTCGATCCGCAGGGCATCGGGCGCCGCGGCGCGCAGATGCTCCTCAAGCAGATCAATGCCGGCAAGGCGGAAGCCGAGACGGTAACGACAGCCGTTCGGCTGGTGGTCCGCGAAAGTTGCGGCGCCGGCACAGCCTCGCCGGCGAGGGCCGGCAGAGCGGTAAATTGAAATGGGGTTCGAAGTGACGCACATGAAGAAGCATCTCACACCAGCCGAAGCGGCGGCATTGATCCCGGACGGCGCCGTTGTCACGGTGTCGTCGTCGAGCGGTCTCGGCTGCCCTGACCTGATGCTGAAGGCGATCGGCGAGCGTTTCGATGCGACCGGTCATCCCAGTCACATTACCACCCTTCACCCGATTGCCGCCGGGGATATGAGCGGAATCAAGGGCGTCGACTATATCGCGAGGAAAGGTCTGCTCAAACGCATCATCGGCGGCTCCTATCCTTCAGGCCCGTCATCGGCCGAGCCGCCGTTGATCTGGCAGATGATCACCAACAACGAGATTCCGGCCTATAACATTCCCTCCGGCATCCTGTTCGACATCCACCGCGAAGCCGCCGCCAAGCGACCGGGTGTGCTGACCAAGGTCGGCATCGACACCTTCGTCGATCCGCAGCGGCAAGGCTGTGCGATGAACGCTCTCGCTTCGGACGATCCGGTGGTCAAGCGCGTCAGCTTCGAGGGCGACGATTGGCTGTTCTTCCCCTCGATCGTTCCTCAGGTCGCCATCATCCGCGCCACCACCGCCGACGAACGCGGCAACCTCACCTATGAACATGAAGGCGCCTATCTCGGCGGCCTCGACCAGGCGCTCGCCGCCCGCAACAATGGCGGGATCGTCATCGCGCAGGTTAAGCGGATCACAAAGGAAAGCTCACTGAAACCGCATGACGTCCGCGTGCCGGGAATGCTGGTCGATTATGTCATCGTCGATCCCGATCAGAAGCAGACGACGCAGACTGGGTACGACCCGGCAATATCGGGCGAGATCTTCCGGCCGCTCGATAGTTTCCGCGTTCCGGAGTTCAATGTCCAGAAGGTCATCGCGCGCCGCGTCGCGCAGGAGCTTGAGGCCGGAAGCTGCGTCAATCTCGGCTTCGGAATCTCGGCCAACGTCCCGCGGATTCTGCTGGAGGAGGGGCTTCACGGCGCTGTCACCTGGGTCATCGAGCAGGGCGCGGTCGGCGGTGTGCCGCTGCTCGACTTCGCCTTCGGTTGTGCCTCCAACGCCGACGCCTACATGCCGTCTCCCTATCAGTTCACCTATTTCCAAGGCGCTGGTTTCGATGCGTCGCTCCTGTCCTTCCTCGAAATCGGCAAGGACGGTTCGGTCAACGTCTCGAAGCTGTCGTTCCGGCCGCATGTCACGGCCGGCGCCGGAGGCTTTGTCGACATCACGGCGCGGGCGAAGAAGATCGTCTTCTCCGGCATGTTCAACGCCGGCGCGAAGCTTTCGATCGCTGATGGAACTCTTCTCATCGAGAAGGAAGGCAAGCTGAAGAAGCTGGTGAACGAGGTCGAACACGTCACCTTCAGCGGCAGGCGCGCGATAGAGCAGGGACAGGACATCACCTATGTCACCGAGCGGTGCGTGATGAAGCTGACACCTGATGGCATCGTGTTGACCGAAATCGCTCCCGGGGTCGATCTTCAAACCCAGATCCTCGATCAGTCCGAATTCCGGCTGATCGTCGCGCCCGATCTGAAGGTGATGGACGCTGCATTGTTCCGGGAGACTGAGATCGGGCTTTCGCTTTCGGCAAAGAGGGCGCGGACATTGGAGGGCACCTTCAATGGCTAGCGGAACGGTCAAGGTCGATATCGAAGGTCACGTGGCAATGCTGACGATGTCCCGTCCGGAGAAGTTGAACGCGCTCGATCTCGATATGCTGAAAGCCTTGGCGGAGGCGGCCGACGCGGTGGAGGCGAACCCGAATGTGCGCGCTGCCGTTCTCACCGGCGAAGGAAAGGGCTTTTCCGCGGGAGGCGATATCAAGGCCTGGGGCGGAATGCAGCCTCAGGAGTTCGGTCACGCCTGGGTTCGCCACGGTCATCGCATCTTCGAAAGACTGGCGACGCTCAGGGTGCCGCTGGTCGCGGCCCTCAACGGCCACGCCCTCGGTGGCGGGCTCGAACTGGCGGGCGTTGCCGACATTCGCCTCGCAGAGGAACACATCAAGATCGGCCTGCCGGAGACCGGCCTCGGCATGGTGCCGGGCTGGTCCGGCACCCAGCGTCTCGTGCGCCGGTTTGGCGCGCAGGCCGTCCGGCGCATGGCGCTCGGCGGCGAGATATTCACTGCCGAGGAAGCCCGCCTACTCGGCATCGTCGACGCAGTCGTTCCGACAGGAAATTCGCTGGCTGCCGCCAGGGACTATGCCGAGCGGATTGCCGCAAGGGGGCCGGCCGCCGTGGAGATCGTCAAGCTGATGATCGCATCGGCAAACGGCGAAGACAACGGAACTGCGGTCGAAGCCCTGGGCTCGATCCTCGCCGCCACGACTGGCGATCTGAAAGAGGGCGTCGCGTCGTTCAGCGAGAAGCGCCCGGCAACGTTCAAGGGAGAATGGTAATGACGGTCCTCGTCAACCCCACTGTGCTGAGCGACCGTAGGGCGCGCGATTTCAAGATGCTCATCGACGGCAGATGGGAGGCCGGCGCCGCCGATCCGATCGAGCGTGTCGCGCCGAGCCACGGGGTCGTGGTCAGCCGTTTCCCGACTGGGAGCAGAAAGGACGCCGAGCGCGCCATAGCCGCCGCACGCAAGGCCTTCGATCTTGGGCCATGGCCACGAATGACCGCCTCCGAACGTTCCGCCATCCTCCTAAAGGCCGCCGATTTAATCGCCGCGCGTGCCGAAGAGCTCGCATTTCTTGATGCTATGGAGGCTGGAAAGCCGATCACGCAGGTACGGGGTGAAATCGCCGGCTCTGTCGATATATGGCGCTATGCGGCGGCCCTTGCTCGTGACCTTCACGGCGAAAGCTACAACACGCTTGGCGACGGCACGCTCGGCGTCGTCCTGCGCGAGGCGATCGGCGTGGTGTCGATCATCACGCCCTGGAATTTCCCTTTCCTGATCGTCGGCCAGAAACTGCCCTTCGCGCTCGCCGCAGGGTGCGCGACCGTCGTCAAACCCTCGGAACTGACATCGGGATCGACGCTTGTGCTCGGAGAAATCCTGCAGGAAGCAGGCATTCCGGATGGCGTCGTCAACATTGTCACCGGCACAGGACCTGAGGTCGGCGCGGTCATGACGTCCCATCCCGACGTCGATATGGTCTCCTTCACCGGCTCGACGGGCGTGGGAAAATTGACGATGTCGAATGCGGCGCAGACGCTGAAGAAGGTCTCGCTGGAACTCGGCGGCAAGAACCCGCAGATCGTCTTCCCGGATGCCGATCTCGACGCCTTCATCGATGCCGCGGTCTTCGGCGCCTATTTCAATGCCGGCGAGTGCTGCAACGCCGGCTCGCGACTGATCCTGCACAAATCGATCGCTGCCGATGTCGTCAGGCGGGTTGCCGAGCTGTCGAAGGGGGTGAAGGTCGGCGACCCCCTTGATCCCCAGACGCAGGTCGGCGCGATCATTACGCCGCAGCATCTGGAGAAGATCTCAGGCTATGTTGCCGGCGCCAGGAGCAACGGCGCCCGCGTCGCCCATGGCGGCGAGACGCTTGACCTCGGCATGGGGCAATTCATGTCGCCGACGATCCTCGAAGCGGTGACGCCCGATATGGCGGTGGCGCGCGAGGAAGTCTTCGGCCCGGTGCTGTCGGTTCTGACCTTCGAGAAGACTGCCGAAGCGATCGGGATTGCAAATTCCATCGACTACGGCCTGTCGGCCGGTGTCTGGAGTCGCGATTTCGACACCTGCCTGACCATCGGCCGGTCGGTGCGGGCGGGCACGGTCTGGATGAACACCTTCATGGACGGCGCCTCGGAGCTTCCCTTCGGCGGCTACAAGCAGAGCGGCCTCGGCCGCGAGCTCGGCCGCCATGCGGTCGAGGACTATACGGAGACCAAGACGCTGAACATGCATATCGGCATGCGCACCAATTGGTGGATGCCGCGAACCTGAGGCTGGCTTTGCCGGCGAGAAAACTACGCCTGAGGAGGCGGGTGATCGGGTGCGGGAATGGTCCCGCATCTCCAAACGGGAACTGGGAGGTTCTTCGATGAATAAGTTCATGAGCTCGGCAGCGGTTGCTGTCGTGATGCTGGCTGGATTGGGTGCGGCGCAGGCTGCCGACGTCAAGGAAGTGCAGATGCTGCACTGGTGGACGTCTGGCGGCGAGGCGGCTGCCTTGAACGTCCTGAAGCAGGACCTGGCGAAGGAAGGCTTTGCCTGGAAGGACGTCCCGGTTGCAGGCGGCGGCGGTGATGCGGCGATGACGGCCCTGAAGGCGATGGTGGCGGCCGGTACTTATCCGACGGCCTCGCAGATGCTGGGCTATACCGTGCTCGATTATGCCCAGGCCGGCGTCATGGGCGACCTGACCGAGACGGCCAAGAAGGAAGGCTGGGACAAGTCGGTGCCGGCGGCGCTGCAGAAGTTCTCCGTCTATGACGGCAAGTGGGTTGCAGCCCCGGTCAACGTCCATTCGGTCAACTGGCTGTGGATCAACAAGGCTGTCATGGACAAGATCGGCGGCAGCCAGCCGAAGAGCTTCGACGACCTGATCGCCCTGCTCGACAAGGCGAAAGCTGCGGGTGTGATCCCCTTGGCGCTCGGCGGCCAGAACTGGCAGGAAGCGACGATGTTCGATTCGATCGTGCTGTCGACCGGCGGCCCGGAGTTCTACAAGAAGGCGTTCAACGACCTCGACGAGGCGTCGCTGAAGTCGGAGACGATGAAGAAGTCCTTCGACAACCTGGCCAAGATCGTCAAATATGTCGATCCGAACTTCTCCGGCCGCGACTGGAACCTGGCGACCGCCATGGTCATCAAGGGTGACGCACTGGTGCAGGTGATGGGCGACTGGGCCAAGGGCGAATTCGTTGCCGCCAAGAAGACCCCGGACAAGGACTTCCTCTGCTACCGCTTCCCCGGCACCGAAGGCAGCGTCATCTACAACTCCGACATGTTCGGCATGTTCAACGTTCCTGAAGACCGCAAGGCGGCGCAGGTGGCGCTGGCAACGGCCACGCTGTCGAAGAGCTTCCAGTCGGCTTTCAACGTCGTCAAGGGTTCAGTGCCGGCCCGCACCGACGTTCCCGACACCGACTTCGACGCCTGCGGCAAGAAGGGCATTGCCGACCTGAAGGCCGCCAATGAGGGCGGCACGCTGTTCGGTTCGCTGGCCCAGGGCTACGGCGCGCCTCCGGCGATCGCCAATGCCTATAAGGACGTCGTCTCGAAGTTCGTCCACGGCCAGATCAAGAGCTCCGACGAAGCCGTCAAGCAGCTCGTCCAGGCGATCGACGACGCCCGCTAAGGGTCGTCGATGAACAAGGCTTCCCCGCGTCTGCGCGGGGAAGCTTCAGCCCCTGGCGGATATGCGGGGGCGATCATGCGGGGACAGGCATGCTGGCCACCCCCATGACGACATGCATGACGACATGCAGGGAGGAGATGACATTCCATGAGCACAGTTGCCACCACCGATCCGGTTCTCACACAAGCGACGCCGATCTCGCTGCGGGGCCGGCTGCAGGATGCGCTGCCGAAAATCGTGCTGGCGCCGAGCTTCGTCATCACCCTGGTCTTCGTCTACGGCTTCATCGTCTGGACGGCCTATCTCTCCTTCACCAATTCCAAGACCTTTCCCTCTTATGCGCTGACCGGGGCACGCGCCTATCAGCGGCTGTGGCGCTGGACCTTCGAGAACGATCCGCCGTCCTCCTGGTATACCTCGATCACCAACATGGCGATCTTCGGCTTCCTCTATGTCGGCATCTGTTTAGGCCTCGGCCTGCTGCTTGCCATCCTGCTCGACCAGAAGATCCGCGGCGAGGGGCTGCTCAGGCCGATCTTCCTCTATCCGATGGCGCTCTCCTTCATCGTCACCGGGGTGGCCTGGAAGTGGTTCCTCGATCCCGGCCTCGGACTCGAGCAGACACTGCACCACTTCGGCTGGACGAGCTTCCACTTCGACTGGATCAAGAACAAGGACTTCGTCATCTATACCGTCGTCATCGCCGGTGTCTGGCAGGCCTCGGGCTTCGTCATGGCGATGTTTTTGGCCGGGCTTCGCGGCATCGACGGCGAGATCATGAAGGCGGCGCAGATCGACGGCGCCTCGCCCTTCCAGCTTTATCGCCGCATCGTCATTCCGCTGTTGCGGCCGATCTTCCTGTCGGCCTTCATCGTGCTCGCCCATATGGCGATCAAGTCTTATGACCTGGTGGTGGCGCTGACCTCGGGCGGGCCGGGCGGCTCGGCCTGGCTGCCGTCCAACTTCATGTATGAATATACCTTCAAGCGCAACGAGATGGCCGTCGGCTCGGCCAGCGCCATCATCATGCTGATGACGATCTCGGCCATCATCGTTCCCTATCTCTATTCCGAACTGAAGGAGAAGGCGCGATGAGCAGCCTCACCTCTTCCATCGGCACGTCGGCCGCAATGCTTTCGCAGAGCGGCGATAGCAGGACTAACAGCGCCCGCTGGATCGGCCGACTGGTCATCTACGGCCTGCTGGTCATCTTCGCCATCCTCTACCTGATGCCGCTCTTCGTCATGCTGACGACTTCGTTCAAGACGATGGACGAGATCCAGGGCGGCAACATGCTGGCGCTGCCGCAGGCGCCGACCTTCGATCCCTGGGTCAAAGCCTGGGGCGAGGCCTGCGTCGGGCTGACCTGCGCCGGCATCAAGGGCTACTTCTGGAACTCGATCAAGATGGTGGTGCCGGCGGTGGTGATCTCCACGATCATGGGGGCGCTCAACGGTTATATCCTGACCAAATGGCGCTTCCCCGGCCATACGCTGGTGTTCGGGCTGATGCTGTTTGCCTGCTTCATCCCGTTCCAGTCGGTACTGCTGCCGATGGCGACCATCCTCGGCTCGCTCGGCCGCTTCGGCGTGACGCTGCAGAACGCCACCGGCTGGAACTTCGGCTTCGGCAATTCGACCGTCAATCTGGTCTTCGTCCATGTCGTCTACGGCTTGGGCTTCACCACGCTGTTCTTCCGCAATTTCTACGAGGCGTTTCCGACCGAACTGGTCCGCGCCGCCCAGGTCGACGGCGCCAGCTTCTTCCAGATCTTCCGCCGCATCATGCTGCCGAACTCGCTGCCGATCATCGTCGTCACCGTCATCTACCAGTTCACCAATATCTGGAACGACTTCCTGTTTGCTTCCGCCTATGCCGGCACCGGTGACTCCATGCCGATGACGGTGGCGCTCAACAATGTCGTCAACACCTCGACCGGGGTGGTCGAATACAATGTCAACATGGCCGCGGCGATGATCGCGGCCGTTCCGACGCTCATCGTCTATATCCTCGCCGGCCGCTACTTCGTGCGCGGTCTGATGGCGGGCGCAGTCAAAGGGTAAGTCATGGCCTTCCTGGAAATCTCCGGTCTCAGAAAGCGCTTCGGCGCCGTCGACATCCTCAAGGGCATCGACATCGAACTCGAAAAGGGCGGCTTCCTCGTGCTGGTCGGCCCCTCCGGCTGCGGCAAGTCGACCCTGCTCAACACCATTGCCGGGCTGGAGACGATCACCTCGGGCGAGATCAGGATCGACGGCCGCGACATCAGCGGCCTGCATCCCTCCAAGCGCGACATCGCCATGGTGTTCCAGTCCTATGCGCTCTACCCGAATATGACGGTATCAGGCAATATCGCCTTCGGCATGGAGATCCGCGGCGTGCCGAAGGAAGAGCGGGCCAAGGCGATCAAGCAGGTCTCCGACATGCTGCAGATCGGCCATCTGCTCGACCGCAAGCCGTCGCAATTGTCCGGCGGCCAGCGCCAGCGCGTCGCCATGGGCCGGGCGCTGGTGCGCAACCCGCAGGTTTTCCTGTTCGACGAGCCGCTTTCCAATCTCGACGCCAAGCTGCGGGTCGACATGCGCACCGAGATCAAGCGGCTGCACCAGCGCATGGGCACCACCTTCGTCTATGTCACCCACGACCAGATCGAGGCGATGACGCTGGCGACCAAGATCGCCGTGCTGAAGGACGGGGTGCTGCAGCAGTTCGGCACGCCGGCCGAGATCTATAACAGCCCCGCCAATCTCTTCGTCGCCGACTTCATGGGATCGCCGGCGATGAACCTGCTCAACGCCACCGTCGAGAACGGTGCTGCCGGGCTGGCCGTCTCGCTCGAGCGGCCGAACGGCGCGCCGCTCAGGCTGCCGGTCGTCTCCGGCAATCACGGCCTGTCTGCCTATGCCGGCAAGCCGGTGATCTTCGGCATCCGCCCCGAAGCCTTGACCGATCCCGACGGCGCCGACCGCAAGGCGCGCTCGCTGACCGAGGACGATTGCCTGATCGAGGTGGTCGAACCGGCCGGCTCCGACACCTTCGCCGTCACCAAACTCGGCGGCAAATCCGTCGTCGCCCGACTGCGCGCCGATGCCGGCATTGCGCCGGGACAAAATACCCGCCTTGCCTTCAATCTCGACAAGGCTGTGTTCTTCGATCCGGACAGCCAGGTGCGGATCGTGTGACGGGCAGGTGTTGACATGAGCAGTTCGCCAGACATCGTCATCATTGGCTCGGGCGTCGGCGGCGCCACAGTCGCTGCCGGCCTGGCTGTATCAGGTGCTGAGATATTGGTCCTCGAAGCCGGCGATCATATCGCCGATCTTCCCGTCAATCGCGACCAGCGCGCCATCTTCCAGCATGGACATTTCCGGCCGAAGGAAACCTGGTACGAGGCGAACGGCAGGGGCTTCAACCCCGGCAACTACTACAATGTCGGCGGCAATTCGAAATTCTACGGCGCCGTCTTGTCGCGCTATCGCAAAGAAGATTTCGACGTCATCGAACATCGGGAAGGCGTTTCGCCGGCCTGGCCCTTTCCCTATGAAGAGCTGGAGCCATGGTATTCGCAGGCGGAGCTGATGTATCAGGTCCGCGGCAGTCTTGGCGAAGATCCGACCGAACCGCATCACTCGGTTGCCTACGAATTCCCGCCCGTGCCCGACGAGGCGCCGATCGCCGAAGTCAGGGTACGTCTGAAGGCGAAAGGACTGCATCCGTTTTCGCTGCCGCTCGGCCTGGATCTCGATGCCTGGCTCTCCAAGGCGCGCACGCCCTGGGATGCACATCCGAATTCACAAGACGGCAAGATGGATGCCGAAACCGCGGCACTCGCTGTGGCGCTGAAACACAAGAACGTGCGGCTCGAGATAAATGCACGGGTGATACGGCTCGACACCGGGGCGGGGAGCCGGATCGACGGTGTCACCTACGTCAAGAACGGACAGACGCTGACTGTCTCGCCCAGGATCGTCATCCTTTCCGCCGGCGCGGTTCAGTCATCCGTGCTTTTGCTCCGTTCGAAAAACGACCGCTTCCCGAGGGGACTCGCCAACTCTTCCGATCAGGTGGGCCGCAACTTCATGAACCACAATGCCTCGGCCGTGATAGCGGTCTCGCCGCGCTTCAGGAACACCGCCGTCTACCAGAAAACCTTCGCCTTCAACGACTTCTATCTCTCCGACGGGGAGGGAGGACCGCCGCTCGGCAATGTGCAGTTGCTGGGCCGTATCTCCGAAAGAGTTCTGAAGGGCTCTCTGCCGCAGGCTCCGGAATGGCTTCTCCGTTTCATCACGGACCATGCCATCGACTTCTATGCCATGAGCGAAGACGTGCCCAATCCGGAAAGCCGCGTCATGGTCGATGGCGATCGGATCATCCTCCAATGGCAGAGAACCAACTGGGACGCGCATCTGGCGCTTGTCGCCAAGCTGAAGGCGATCCTGAAGTCGGTCGGATTTCCGATCGTACTATCGAGACCCTTCGACAAGCGCACGCCCTCCCATCAGTGCGGAACGATCCGGATCGGCAATGACCCTGCGACGGCGCCGCTCGATCCCTATTGCCGGTCCTACGATCACGAAAACCTCTTCGTCGTCGACGCCGGTTTCCTGCCTACCTCGGCTGCAGTCAATCCGGCGCTCACCGTCGCCAGCCAAGCTCTCAGAGTTGCCCATCACATCGCATCGACGGACTTGCAGACACAGGCAGATCCATTGGTGCGCGCCGGCTTCAAATAGGACAGTAAAATGGGATTCGATTATATCATCACCGGTGCCGGTCCTGCGGGCTGCGTTCTTGCAAGCCGCCTCAGCGAAGATCCCGATGTCAAGGTACTGCTTCTGGAGGCCGGCGGAGGCGACTGGAATCCTCTTTTCCACATGCCCGCCGGTTTCGCCAAGATGACCAAAGGCGTCGCCAGCTGGGGATGGGAAACCGTTCCCCAGAGGCACATGAAGGACAGGGTGCTTCGCTACACCCAGGCAAAGATCATCGGCGGCGGCTCGTCGATCAATGCGCAGCTCTACACCCGCGGAAACGCGGCCGATTATGATCTCTGGGCCAGTGAAGACGGCTGCGAGGGCTGGGACTACCGTTCGATCCTGCCCTATTTCAAACGTGCCGAGGACAATCAACGTTTCGCCGACGATTACCACGCCTATGGCGGTCCGCTGGGTGTCTCGATGCCGGCGGCACCGCTGCCGATCTGCGATGCCTATATCCGCGCGGGACAGGAACTCGGCATACCCTACAATCACGATTTCAACGGTCGCCAGCAGGCCGGCGTCGGATTTTACCAGCTCACCCAGCGCAACCGGCGCCGCTCATCGGCATCGTATGCCTATCTCTCGCCGATCAAAAACCGGAAGAATCTGACGATCCGGACGGGCGCGCGTGTCGTCCGCATCGTGCTGGAGGCAGGCCGCGCCATCGGCGTCGAGATCGCCACCGGACACGGTCTGGAGGTCGTGCGTGCTGAACGCGAAGTCTTGGTCTCGTCAGGCGCGATCGGATCGCCGAAGCTCCTCTTGCAGTCCGGCATAGGGCCGGCCGACCATTTGACCTCGGTCGGCGTCAAGCCCTTCCACGATCTGCCTGGCGTCGGCGGCAATCTTCAGGACCATCTCGATCTTTTCGTTATCGCCGAATGCACCGGCGATCACACCTATGACGGCGTTGCGAAGCTCCACCGCACGCTTTGGGCGGGGATACAATATGTCCTCTTCCGCACCGGTCCGGTCGCCTCGTCGCTCTTCGAGACCGGCGGCTTCTGGTATGCCGATCCCGACGCACGGTCTCCCGATATCCAGTTCCATCTCGGCCTGGGTTCCGGCATCGAAGCAGGCGTCGAGCGGCTGAAGAACGCCGGCGTGACCCTCAACTCCGCCTATCTGCATCCGCGCTCGCGCGGCACGGTGCGTCTGTCTTCTGCCGACCCGGGTGCAGCACCCTTGATCGATCCCAACTACTGGTCCGATCCGCACGACAGGAAGATGTCGCTGGAGGGGCTGAAGATCGCCCGCGAGATCATGCAGCAGGCGGCGCTGAAGCCCTATGTCATGGCCGAAAGGCTTCCGGGTCCGAAGGTCATCACCGACGAGCAGCTTTTCGACTATGGCTGCGCCAACGCCAAGACCGACCATCATCCGGTCGGCACCTGCAAGATGGGAACGGGGCCCGACGCGGTTGTCGGGCTGGATCTCAAGGTCCATGGCCTCGAAGGCCTCCGGATCTGCGATTCCTCGGTCATGCCGCGCGTCCCGTCCTGCAACACCAACGCTCCGACGATCATGGTCGGCGAAAAGGGATCCGATCTCATTCGGGGTCTGCCCGCGCTGCCATCGGCGATCTTCGCCTATGAACGCAATGATACCAGGACCCGGGCCCGCGCCGAGATCCGCTAAGGAGAGCGACAATGTCTGAAGTGAAAGTTGCAGTGCTTGGCGCCTCGGGCTGGATGGGAAAGGTCCACACGATGGCCTATCAGACCTTTCCGCATTTCTTCGGCGTCTCAGACGGAACGGCGCGGATCGTGGCGCTTGTCGACAGCAATCCTGACGTAGCGCAGGATATCGGCAACAGGGCGCCGGGGGCCAGGATCTACCAGGATTGGAAGCTGGCGGTTGCCGATCCCGAAGTCGATCTCATCGATATCTGCTTGCCCGACCATCTGCACTATCCGGTGGCCAAGGCGGCCCTGCTGGCCGGCAAACATGTCTATTGCGAGAAGCCGCTGGCAAATACCGCTAACGAAGCGCTGGAGCTGGCCGAGATCGCCAGAGAAAAGGGTGTCATCACCCGTGTCGGACACGCCTTCCCCCGAAACCCCGTTCATGATCTGGCGAAAGAGATCATCGAATCCGGTGAAATCGGTGAGATCAAGCTGTTTCGCGGCTGCCAACACGTCGACATGTATGGCGATCCCACAGCACCGTTCATGTGGCGCGCCGATGGCAAGCTCGCGCCGACCGGGATCGTCGGCGACACCGGTTCGCACATCTTCAGCTTCATGGATTTCCTCGTCGGCCGCGTCAGCTCCCTGATCGCCGACAATCTCATTGTCACTCCGCGCCGGCCGATCGTCGAGGGGCTTGCCTATGGCGAGCAGGTGAAACTGTCGGGCAACGAGGCCTGGGCCGATATCACCAATCCCGACGCGACCAACCTGCTGTGCCGGTTCGAAAACGGCGCCGCCGGCATCGTGGACTTCAGCCGCGTCGCCACCGGCCGCAAATTCATGCAGACCTACGAGGTCTATGGAACGAAAGGCAGCATCGCCTATACCTATGACGAGATAAACCGGCTGCGTTTCTACACCAACGACGACAGCACGGGACGGCGCGGCTTTCGCGAGATCGACGCCGGTCCTGAGAATGCGACCTTCAGGGCTTTCCTTCCGTTGCCGAACTTCGGCATAGGCTACAATGAAAGCAAGATCATCGAGGTGGCCGAGGTCATAAGATCGATCGTCGCAAACAGACCAATGTGGCCGACATTCGATACCGGCCACCACATCTGCCAGATCGTCGACGCCTGCATGGAGTCTTCCCGGCAGAGACGCTGGGTCGATATCCCGCTCAATTGATTGTGGTGCGCCGATGACGATAGATGTCCCGCAGGAAATTCTTGACGCACTGACCGATGTCGATATGCCGCGGCTTCCAGCCGAAGGCGTCGCTTCGGAAGAGGTCCGGCTCGCTGGCATCGCGACGCCGATCTACCGAGCCGGCTGCGTCGTCGTCGGCTCCGGCGCTGCGGGTCTGCGTGCGGCGGTGGAAATGAAGCGGCGCGGCGTCGATGTCGTCATCATCAGCCAAAGCGCATGGGGCGGAACCTCGGCCTGCTCTGGCTCCGACAAGCAAACCCTCCACACCGCGAACACGGCCGATCAGGGCGATAATTACCGGGCGATGGCCCGCGCCATCGGCAGCGGCGGCGCCATGGACGAGGACACGGCCTATGTCGAGGCGGTCGGCTCGTCACGGATGATGGCATCGCTGCAGTTCTTGGGGCTGCCGCTGCCCCAGGATCCGCTTGGCGGAACACTGAGATATCAGACCGACCATGACGAGGTCGGCCGCGCCACCAGCTGCGGCCCGCGCACCTCGCGCTTGATGGTCAAGGTGCTGGCGGAGGAGGCGATCCGACTGGGCGTGCCGTTCTACAACCAGACCACCGCGGTGAAAATCCTCACCGAGGGCGAGGGGGCTGAGCGTAATATCGCCGGCATGCTCGTCATGCGCGCCGGCGACCGTACGCAGGAGAATCCGCTCGGCATCGCCTTGTTCGTGAGTGGCATCATCGTGCTTGCCGCCGGCGGGCCGGGCGAACTCTATCGCGACAGCGTTTATCCCAACGGCTGCTTCGGCTCCCTCGGATTGGCGCTGGAGGCGGGCGTCGAACTCGTCAACCTGACCGAAAGCCAGTTCGGCATCGGAACGCGCAGAGAGGGATTCCCTTGGAATCTGTCCGGCACGTACGTCCAGGCGATTCCGCATATCTATTCGGTCGACGGCGAAGGCGCCGAACACCATTTCCTGGCGGGATATTATCGAAGTACCCAGGAGCTGGCGTCGAACATCTTCCGTAAGGGCTATCAATGGCCGTTCCACGCGACCCGCATGCTTGATTTCGGCTCGAGCCTGGTCGATCTCGCCATTTACCGTGAGACCGCAGCCGGTCGGCGCGTCTTTATGGACTTCAATCGCAATCCTCTGCCCGTTCCCGGCGACCTGCCATTCAGCCTGGAGAGGCTGGACGAGGACGTTCGCCTCTATCTCGGCAAGGCTGGCGCCGATCAGCAAATGCCGATTCATCGATTGAAGCATATGAACCCGCTCGCGATCGAGCTCTATCGCCGTTACAAGATCGATATTGCCGCAGAGCCGCTGGAGTTCGCGGTCAACAACCAGCACATGAACGGCGGCATCATGGTCGACAGCTGGGGCCGCACCAATCTGGGTGGCTGCTACGCGGTCGGAGAGGCGGCTGGCACGCATGGGGTAACAAGGCCCGGCGGAGCGGCGCTGAATGCCGGGCAGGTCTTCGGAACCAGGGTGGCCGAACATATCGGCGCCGGCGGGGCAAAGCGGCCTGCGGCGGGACGTGTACCGGAGGCTGCAGAGGCGGGCATCGCCAATCTCCTCTCCGCCCTGCGAACCGAAAGCCCGCTCACTGTCAAAGCGGTCCGCTCGGCGGTGCAGGCACGCATGAGCGAGAAGGCTGGCATCATTTGCGATCAGGGGAGCGTCCGCCAGGCCTTGATCGAAGCGCGGGCGCTGAACGCCGAAATCCGCGCCAACGGCCTCGCCTACGAGCGCGCGGCCGAAGCGGTCCGAGGCGTGCAATGGCGGCACATGGCGCTCGCCTCGGAGGCGGTGCTGAGCGCCCTGGACTTCTACATCGGCAGGGGCGGCGGCAGTCGGGGAGCACGGGCGATCTGCGATGCGGAGGGCGAATTCCTGCCGCTGGCGAGTGCCAGTCGGCTGGAGGACTATCGTATCCGCAAGGAAAACGAAGCGCATCGCAAGGAGCAGATCGTCGTTCGGCTCGAAGGCGAAGAGGTCAGGCTTTCAACCCGTCCGAACCGCGAACTGGATAAAGGTGCCAGATCCTTTTTCGAGCGCGACTGGCCCGCCTGGTTGACGGGCCGCATCTATGATCTGGACGGCGGCGAATGAGGCGATGCTGTCATTGTATCAATCAGGATTGGCGACCGCTGGCGGAACCCGGATGCGCTCCGTATCGTCAGAGCCTTCGGCGACGGCTTCCTCGCTTTTGCGCACATGCCGTGGTGGATCTTTTCCTTCGACGGGTTTCGGCGACAATTGATCGTCGGCCTGGATTTCGTCGGTATTGAGATAATTCTTGCTCTCGCCCATGACGATCACTTCCGGTTGGAGAATTGCGGGGCAGGAATGCGCCCCTTCTGATCGACGCGGCCTGTCTCAGGATCGGAGCTGGGGACGCCGTCGACTGCCTCGCGGCTGCTGCCCATGCTGACGGGAGGCTTGCGCTGGTCGTCGACACCTGCCTCGGACAGCTCATCGTCCTGAGTGTCCTCGTTCAACGACTTGGGCGGAAGCTTAGCGGAATCGGGAATGGGTTTTATACGCATCGGACAATCTCCTTTGCAGAGCTAACTCCAGCAGGCATCGCAGGTTCCGTGCTACTCTGCGACCGATGCATTGCCGCTCACACGGCTTCAGCTGCCGGAAGATCGAGCTCGATCATGACGGGTGCGTGGTCGCTCGTATGCTCCCAACTCCGGGGCTTGCGCCGGACGGTTGCCGATCGGAGCCACGGCGCCACTGTCGGGCTGAGCAGAAAGTGGTCGATCCGAAGCCCGGCGTCGCGCTCGAAACTGTTCCGCCAATATTTCCAGAAGGTGTAGATGCGCTCGTCCGGATGCAGATGCCTGATGGCATCCGTCCAGCCTTGGGAGACGAGCCTGGCGTAGGCTTTGCGGACTTCGGGCCTGAAAAGTGCATCGTCTCGCCAGCGCTCCGGCTTGTAGACGTCGATCTCCGTCGGCATGACGTTGAAATCGCCGGCAAGGATGGAAGGCACCTCGATGTCGAGCAGTTCGGCGGCATAGGCGTGCAAGCGCCCGAACCAGCGAAGCTTGTATTCGAACTTGGCGCTGGGAAAAGGGTTGCCGTTCGGCAGATACAGGCATCCGATCAGCATTCCTTCGATGACGGCTTCGATATATCGGCTGTGGGTGTCGTCAGGATCGCCCGGAAGACCGCGCCGCGTCAGGATGGGTGTCTTGTCCTTTGCCAGGATGGCGACGCCGTTCCAGGATCGCTGCCCGTGCCAGACGGCGCCGTAGCCGGCCCGTTCGATCTCTTTTCGCGGAAACCTGGCGTCGTCGGTTTTCAGTTCCTGAAGGCAGGCTACATCGGGGGCATCCTCTTTCAGCCAGCGCAGCAGGTTGGTCAGTCGCCCGTTGATCCCGTTCACGTTGTAGGATGCGATTTTCATGAGGGATCATGTCGAGGCAGTGCTGGCCAGATCCGAAAGCGTGCCGCGTTCTTCCTGGTTCTTTTGTCGCGCGCAGGATTCGTGCAGACAGCCAGTCCATTGACTCGCCATGGTGCCGCCCTTTCAGCGCGTTGCGCCGTACACAAAGGCGATGGCGGCGACGATCGCTGCGGCAGTCAGCGGCTGCCGGCGTATCCTTTCCTCCATATCCTGGACGAAACTCCTAGCTTCCGCCTTTGCCAGACGGGCTGTTCCGGACGCCAGCTCCGACGCGGACTCAGCCATCCGACCGGCTTCTTTCTGAAGCGCGCGCAGTTCCTCGCGGTCGGCATCGAATCTGTCCGAGGCGTGCGAAGTCTGCAGGGCCTGATCGACCAGCGGATACTCTTGGTCAATGGCGGTCGGATCCGGCTCCCGCTTCACCCGCTCAGCCGCCTCGACATCGCTGCGGCCGACGGGAATGGAGGTATGGGTGGCGGAAACAGGATCAGACGCGGGAAACGTGTCTTCGATCGCTTTGTCGAGTTCGCCCTTTCCGGACTGTTTTCGCTGCTCTGCCTGCTCTTTTCGCAGGGACTGGACGGCGGGTGAATCATTCGGGTTCGGCATCGCGGTTTCCTCTGTTGCAATTTGATAATCAAAGCGGTGACGAGGAAAGAAGTTCCAGAAAAATGCGTCTGCGCCTTGTCCAGCAACACCATGGCGACGATGTCGACAATATACGCGCCGTGGCAGTATTTGTGATGACATCGCTCGTATTTTTGGGGGCGCATCCACTGCATGCCGGACCAAAGTCCTGCCTTTTCTTAGTACCTAGGTCCGGTTGCATTTAGCCCTCAGAAAGGCGAAAATTCTCAAGGCGTCCAATAGGCGTAGGAACGGCGAAGAACGGATGAACAAGTCAATGGCATTGACTATCTCGAAACGGGGTTTTTTGAGATTGGGCGGCTGCGCGGCCGTCGCCCTCGTTGTTGCCGGATCGCCTGTGACAATCAATCTCGATGGCTCCCTTCGCGTTCTGACGGTGAAACACGCAGCGGCAAAGGACGGCAATAACGGCGGCGGCAACGGCGGAGGAAATGGCAACGGCGGAGGGAATGGCAACGGGGGAGGCAATGGCGGCGGGGGCGGAAACGGCAGTAGTGGTTCCGGCAGCAGCGCAGGTGGAAGCTCCAACAGCAACGCCGGATCCTCTTCATCCTCGGCCGCGTCGTCGACGGGATCGAAGGCCAGAGCGACCGAAGGCACCGATGGGTCGATCAACGTTCGCCACGCGAACGGCATCACCGAAAGCCTGCGCAGTGGCCGCTATATCATGAAGGACTCGAAGGGCAGGACGATCATAAGCCGGCAGGCGACGGCCGGCGACGCAAACCGGCTGAGCAATTTCCTTCGCTGAGGCAGAATGCGGAAAACGGCGCCGTAGAGCCTTTCCGGGTTGGAGTGCAGTATTCTGTTGGCTCAACTAACCCGGAAAAGCTCTGGATCGCAGGTCGAGCCGGCGCTATCGCCGTTCGCGCCATTGCAGGGCCGCTTCGGTCCTGTTCGAGGCGCCGAGCTTGCTCAGGATCTGGGTCATATGGTGCTTCACGGTCTTTTCCTGCAGGTTGAGGCGCAGGCCGATATGCTTGTTTGACAGACCTTGGGCGACGAGATCCATCACCTCGCGCTCCCTTGGCGTCAGACTGTTCTTGTCGGAGTTTCCGTTTTGTAGCGAATTTTCCATCGCCTTCGCCGACATCATCGGCGAGACATATCGCGACCCGCTGAGGACGGTTTTAATCGCTTCGGCGAGGCCGCGTGAACCGACACCTTTGAGAACGTAGCCCATCGCGCCCTGCTGCAGGGCTCCGAGCAGCGTGTCCACCTCCTCGGATACCGTCAACATCAGCACTTTCGTCGTCGGGCTGAGCGCCAGGACGTCGGCGATCGCAGCCAATCCGCCGCCGGGCATCGAGACATCGAGAAGCATCACGTCGGGGAGGTTGTTCGATGCGATCATGGCGGCATCTTCGCTGCTGGCCCCTTCGCCAATGACCACGAAGTCGCTCATCTCCGACAAGCTGCGCGTTACACCCTCGCGAAAAAGCGGGTGGTCGTCCACGACGCCGACGGTGATTGGTGTCATCTCTATTCTCCAGCTTCCATAGGCTCGAAGGTCATGGTCACGGTCGTTCCTCCTTCACCCGTCTTGATATCGAAAGATCCCCCCAGGCTGTCGATGCGTTCGCGCAGCCCCACCAGGCCCAGGCTTGTCGGCCTCACCTCCGTCGGGTCGAACCCATCGCCACGATCACTGACCTCCACACAAACATGACCATTATGCGACACGGCTTTCACGGTCTGCTGAACGCCGCCGCCGTGGCGATAGGCGTTGTTCAAGGCTTCCTGAACGAAGCGATAGATACAGATCTTTACGGCAGCAGCGAGCTCGGGTCCATCCTCGTCGATAATCGCTTCGACAACGGTTTCGGTCTTGTGCCGGTGCGCTTCGACGACCCGCAGCACGATATCGGTGATGGAGGACTTTTCGATCTGCGGGAGCACCAGTCCGCTGCAGATATTGCGGATTTCCGTCATGGCCTCCGCGAGGCTCGAGCGTATCCAGGCAAGTTCTTTTTCGCGCGCTTCGGGTTCGGTGGATGCGTTGATCAACAAGTCGCTGTCCAGTCGCAGTGAAGCATAGGCAATGTGCTGTGCCGGACCGTCGTGAAGATCGGCGCCGATGCTGCGCAGATATGTTTCGTTCAGCGCCGCCACGCGCTGCGAAGCGCGCTGCAGCCGCCGCTGGAGTCCGCGATTTTCCGCCAGCAGCGCAGACAATTCCTTGACCCGTTCCTTGAGATCCCTGCGCTGCGCTTCTATCGTGCGGCTTCCGCGAAACACCAGGGCGGAGAGAACGAGGAAAAAGACGCCTGTGAGAGCGGCGACTGCTCCCCAGCTCTGCAGCCTTGCGTGCGCCAGACTGTCGCCGAGGCCTTCCGCGGTCTCGTAGAATTCGAGCACAGCAACCGCCTGGCCGGACCACGGCTGGAGAACCGGATTGTAGATTTCCATCAGCGGCTTGCCGAGCGCGCGCTCGGCACCGCTTTCCGGGTCGTCGGCGACTTCGTATCGCGCGACGAGCGAGCCGGCGAATGCCTTCTGCAGCTTGGCATTTATGGGAAACTTCTGGCCCACCAGCTCCTTGTCCTTCGAATAGAGGATGGTGCCGTCGTTCCGCCACAGCCTGAAGGAGACAAGGCGCCTGCCAAGCGCCCCTTGACCGAGTGTTTCGTCGAGAGCCTGAGCGCTGCCTTCGTCCAGCAGCGATTCCGTTTGCATGTCGGGAAGCAGCGGCGCCACCACACTGTCGACGTAAAGCGCCGTCGCCGCGCCGGAATTATGAATGACGGCTTCCTCGATCAGATGGGTGACAAGGATGCCCACGAGAAACATGGCGGCGATCGAGACCAAGCCACCCGCGATGAAAAATTGCGAGGCGAGTGAGCGGGCATTCCAGCGGCGCAGCCAATTCATTTTGATACCGGCAAGAGACTTTGCCGACTAACCTACAGCGTCTTTGGAGTTTTTCCAGACTGTATCAGGGCAGATTCCTAGTATCGAAGACCTCGGCGCCTCTGATGCTCTCGGTCAAATGAATGCTATCGCCTGACATGGCTGCGCCGAAGACATAGAGGAGACCGGCCAGAACGATGACGAGGGCAATGACGGAGGCGTTCCAGGCATCGTTGACATGGGATCTGTTCTTTTGGGGCATAAGCGGATCTCCTTCCATATCGCTCAAACGACGCGGTCAGGCGACCGTTCCGCTTCGGGGACTTCGGTCGAAGAGGCCTGGGACCAAGGTCCGTCCCCGTGGACAACATCCGATTCAGCCATATTTCAACTTCGATGGAGCTGTGTTTGGAGACGTGTGGTGACAGTTTCTGCGAACATCGATGACGGTGCAGATGCCGCATCTGTCGCGCCTCCCCCTCCGTTCGGGGCAGGCGTCGCCGATCTTTACCAAGCCCTTCTCGTGCCGATTCTCTTTGAGCCCTATGCGTTGGAAATGGCAATCGTCGCCGAACGGTCGAAGCCGGTCAGCGTGCTCGAAGTCGCGGCGGGGACCGGCGCCTTGACACGCGCTCTGCGGGCGAAGCTCGATCCGGCCGCCGAGATCGTTGCCACCGATCTCAGCCAGGCGATGATCGACGTCGGCGCACCATCTGTGACGATGTCGCGAACGCATTGGATGCACGCAGATGCGCAAGATCTGCCGTTCGCCCCCTTGATGTTCGATCTCGTCGTTTGCCAGTTCGGCGTCATGTTTTTTCCGGATAAGCCGAAGGCCTATCACGAGGCGAAAAGAGTGTTGCGGAGCGGAGGCCATTTCCTGTTTTCGACTTGGGATTCGCTTGCTGCCAACGACTTCGCAAGATGTGTGGACGAATGTCTGACAAGCCTTTTCCCGTCGGATCCTCCCGATTTCCTCAGGCGCTTGCCATATTCTTACTTCGACCCCAGCCCGATCAAGGCTGAAGTATCATCGGCGGGATTCGAGGCAGTTTCCTGCGAACGGCTCGAACTGACCTCTATCGCGGCCACAGCACAGGATATCGCGACCGCTTTCTGCCGGGGCACGCCGCTCAGCGGAGAAATCGAATGGCGGGCGCCGGAGCGCATGTCGGAGATCGTTGATGAGGTGGCCGAGCGGGTGGCGTCTCGCTATGGCGCCCGTCCTCGCGGCAGCATGAGCGCCCTGGTCGCCTCCGGCCGGGCCCCTTAACCGCTTCCGGCAATCTTCTCGCGCGCCGATTACCTGTGCTCGGGGCTCGTGCGGATAATCATTCCCTGGCGCCCGGATTAAACCTGCGGTCGCCGATTACGGGATGAGGCAGTAGTGGGGGTAGTCAGGCGCGCGCATCGCGCCGATGACGTGCTGTTCGATCTCGACGCAGGTCTCGTCATATTCCCGCACCAGCTTCAAATTGAACCGTCGTCTTCGAAGCCGATCACGCGCTTCGACTGCCATCTGGTAGGCCTCGAAAAGCTCGAGCTGCCACGGGTCGCGCGCCTGCATGATCAGCGCCCGCATTTGCGGCAGACGCATGGCCAGGCGCCTGCGTCCCGCTTCCCGACGGTTGGATCGTGTCATCTCCCTCGGTCTCCTGCCCAAGCCCGCGATGCGATGGCGTTCGGCTCGAGAATAGCGCGGCTGACGAATAATGAAATCCAGACCAAGGGCCGGGATGCCTCAGACCGAGGTCCGGGGCGTGGAACGACCTCGTTGCCAGCAAGTTGGTTTGGCAGCGGCAAGCAGGCCGCATTGAAAAGCAAGGAGGAAAAGATGCTCTTCAAGTTTATCGCAGGCGCCGCAACTGCCATGACCGTGATGTCGGGCGTCGCATTCGCCCAGTCCTCGACCGTCAATGGTGCGGCCGGTGGCGCAATCACCGGAGCTATCGTTGGTGGGCCGGCCGGTGCTGCTATCGGCGGCGTTGCCGGCGCAGTCGTCGGCACGGCGATCGATCCGCCGCCTGAAAAGGTCGTCACCTATGTCCGCGAGGCTCCGGCACCGTCGGCACGCGTCGTTGTGAAGGAAAAGGTGGTCGTCGGCCAGCCGCTGCCGGAAACGGTCGTCGTGACTCCCGTTCCGGACGATCCGACATATGCCTACGCGGTGGTCAATGACGAGCGTGTCATTGTCGAACCGTCGTCGCGCAAGGTGATCCAGGTGATCAAGTGACCTGATCGTTCACGTGGCTCTGCCGCGTCTTCCTTTCGCAAATCATCTTCAGATCAGCCGCACGATGGACGGCAGCGTCGTCGTGCGGCCGCACGGATCGAGGAGAGGGAACATGATCTATTCCGAAGAGAAATCCGCTGGTCTCGCCGTGCCGCTGATCGCCATTCTCCTGTCGATGGTCGGCATTATCGCCGTGCTGGTCGCCACCGGCGGGCACAGCAGCGCCGGGGCGCGTGTCTGGATTCCCCAGGCACAACAGCAGGGAGCGGGCCAATGAATGCCATTGCAAGCGTCGCCTTCGGCATTGCCAGCTCGGTTGGCGCCTGCATGGCAGCGGCCTCCGTTGCCTCGCATGTGGTGGCGGATTCCGGACCACCCGCGCTCACGGACCTTGCCGCCCCCGATCTATGGACGACGAGTCCGGTGAAGGTCGATCCCCATCGGCAGCATTATGAACGAATTCCGCCTGTCTATTCCAGCTATGTCACCGAGGCTGCGGCGACCGTCGCGCCAAGGGTGACTACGCGACCCGCTCGTTCGTCGACAGAACTGCAGCCACCGCAGCCAAAATTCGCCGCCGAGCACCTTGCCTGGTGCGCCAAGCGTTACCGTTCCTTCGATCCTGCGACCAACAGCTACCGATCCTATAGGGGCGAGATCCGCGAATGCGCCTCGCCGTTTCAGCAGAATATCGCTGCAAGCCCTGAAGCCGGCGGCACAAAAGTCAATGCCCAGGCGGCAACCCGATGTGCCGCCCGATACAGATCGTATCGGCCGGAAGACAACACCTATCAGCCGTGGGAGGGGCAGCGCCGAAGCTGCGAGATGTCGGATCTGGTCGCGACGAGCAATTAACCATGACCGGGTACGGCGTACAAAATCGTACCGTGCTGGCGAGCCAGACTAAAGTCCGTGTTGTAATCGCATCGGTTGTGATATCCGGTTGTATTTGAGGGGCGGAGAGCGGGGATGGCGACGACGCTGATAGCAGAAATCCACCAGGCGCAGACAAGGCTTCCGTTCTTGAGTAGGGCGGAGCGCGGAGCCCTTATCGTTCGCATTCTTCGCGAGTTGAAGATACTCCGTCGCGAAGTTCTCGGGAATGTGTCGGCCGATCGCTGCGTTTGGATCGATAAACTGATCGCGTCAGTTTCTTCGACGGTATCGGAAATCGTCACGATGCCGGACGCCGAGTTCAACCGTGTCTTGAACGAGTTCGAAAAGCTCATGGCAACGCTGCATAACATTTCGCAGCCGCAGAAGCCGTCGAAGACAGTTCACTAGCATCGTTAAGGCGACGTACGGCCGCGCCGGAAACCGATCCCGGTGCGGAAGCGTTCTCCTCCTATGACAGAAACAAAATCGCCTGCTGACCAGGACGAGATGTCGCCCCGTGACGATGAGCCGAAGCCAGGCGCAGAGGTTTCCTTCCCTTACGACAGGATGACTGTAGAGCAGTTCCGAAATCGCTTCCCGCGTGCCCGCTGGAACGACGTGCGAAGGGCCTGGTTCGTTCCCGGCCGAACCGCGTCCCGTCGCATCGGCCGATGGCTTGCCGAGCTGGAGGCCGAAGCCGACGCGCATGCGGATGCGAAGGGGCGCGATGCCTTCGCCTTTGATCCCATCGACAGTCCATATCTGGAACTCGGCAAGGACGGCTTTCGAATCCGCACGCCCTATTCAAAAACCGTCGTCGACGAGCTTCGCGAGGTGCCGTTCTCGCGATGGGACGGCGATCTTCGAATATGGCACGTTCCCTTTCGATCCTATGAGGAACTGAGACGCAGATGGCCTGACATCGAAGCGGCGGCTCGCAGAAACGAACCGGAGGAGAGGCGACGGCGCGCCGAGGAGCGGAAGGGAACCGAACGGGAGATGCGCAGCAAGCTTCGCACAGCCGAACGCAAGCGCCGCCGTTACCCGCTTCCGACCGACGACTTGCCGCCGACAGGACGCCCGGTGGCCACCTCGTATGGGATCGTCGTCTTCACAGAAATCACCGGCGAACTGGTCGATCCGGCTCTCGTCGCGGATTTCTATCCCGGGGTCACGGAGGATTATCTCTGGGGGTATTGGCGGGTGCCGACATTCGACGAACTTGTCCGTACCTGGCCTGCGAAAACGCCTCCCCGTCGAGATGCCGAATGGTGGCAGCCGACGATCGAAGAACTGAGGCCCGCCCGCCGCGCGGCAAGAGCACGCGAAGCCAGGAAGCAAGCGAAGGCGCCGTGACCGGAGCCTGCCACCGGTCGTGCGGACTTGTAGCAGATGCTGCGTCGGAGGATGCCCGGCTGGTGTGGGAACAAATTCCCACGTCGGCCATTTGTTGTCCATGAAAACAGCCCTGCCGATCTCGCTGCTCGCTCTGGCCCTTTCCGTTGGCGGCGCTTCCGCGGGGGAGCTTCGTCCCGAAGCGATCAATGCCGCTTCCCTTGCCGATATCGGGAAAGGAAAGCTGCCGCCCGCAGATCCGGACCCGGCGATCATCCGCCTTCAGGTCCTGCTCGACCGTGCGGGCTCGTCTCCCGGCGTGATCGACGGTCTCTCCGGCGAGAACGTCGACAAGGCGGTGGCCGGCTTCGAGGCGATGAACAAGCTTCCCGTAGACGGCAGGCCGGATCCGGATGTCGCCTCCCGGTTGGAAGACAATTCGCCCATCATCGAGAGCTATGTCGTCTCGCCGGAGGACGCCACGGGGCTCGTTGACAGAATCCCTGAGGATTACGGCGAGAAGGCAAAGATGCAGAGCCTCGGCTATACCAGCGTTGCGGAGAAGCTGTCCGAGCGCTTTCACATGGATCTCGATCTCTTGAATGCGCTCAACCCGGGTTCGCAGTTCGCGCCCGGCGACAATGTGTGGGTCGTTGATCCCGGCCCTCCCAGAGAAGGCAAGGTTAGGAGTATCGAGGTTGACAAGAAGACAGGGCAGGTGGTGGCCTATGGTGAGGATGGATCGCTGCTTGCCGTCTATCCCGCCACGATCGGCAGCGAGGACAATCCGGCGCCCTCAGGAAAGCACAAGGTCAAGGGCGTCGCGCGAATGCCGGTCTACCGATACGATCCGAAGCGAAATTTCAAGCAGGGAAAGAACAACAAGGTCCTGACGATCCCGAAGGGACCGAATGGCCCGGTCGGCACCGTCTGGATCGACCTGACCGAGCCGACCTATGGCATACACGGAACGCCGGAGCCGAAGCTCATCGACAAGGTCGGCTCGCATGGCTGCGTGCGGCTGACGAATTGGGACGCCGAAGAGCTGGCCGGCATGGTCAAGCCGGGCGTCCCGGTCAAATTTGTCAATCGCAGTCCCGCCGATCCGAAGTGAAACCCAAATCTGACGATCACTTGAACAAGGCGGCGGCCACAGCTGCCTTCCGGCGCGTCGCGATCAGGCGGCGTTAGACCCCTCCCGTATATTCACCTCTTGCCGGGTAGCCGTTTTTGACCACAAAATCCAACGCCTGCACCATGTCGGCGAAATTTGGCCGCGCAAACGGCATGGATTGGACCGAGAGCCAATAGACCGTCCGATCCGGCCTGACTAAGAACACGCCCGGCTCTGAGAAGAGTTCGGGTTCCTCGATGCCAATCGATGTCTTGCCGCGCGAACTGGAAATATAAAGACCCCATTGCCGCGCCACGCTCAACGGCAGGCCATAACCGACCCGCAGGTGTTCAGCACCGATTTTGTCCGCCATCTGCCTGGCGCGGTCTTCCCCATCAGAGCTTATAGCGATTGTACTTACCCCGCGATCTTCGAAGGCTGGCGTCATCCGTTCCAACTCTTTGAGATAGTTTGCGCAGACGGGGCAGTGGAGCCCACGGTAGAAGCACACAAGCGTCATGAGCGATGGGCCTTCGCTCGTCAGATCGAACTCGCCATGCTGAAGGGTCTTAATGGTCAAATTGGGGGCCAGTGTTCTCGGGATCAACATCGATCAACTCCCTTAGGTCAAACGTCAGACGCCGTGTTGACGTCGAGGCCTCACCGTTTCATAATTTTGATCATCACTAGTCCGAGAATCATGATCGAAAGTCCGAAGCCTTTTAGAAAAGTTGATCGCCTGACGGCCTTCTTTGACGCATTCGAACTGGAAGTCTCGCTGGACCCAACGCCGATAAGCTATGGCCGCGCCCGGCTGTTCGTGATTGGTGAAGCAGGCGGCCCCGTCGAAGCAATCGTTCTCCAACCACGGGGCGACAGCGTTCCCGAGCCATCGGTGTTGATGACCGCGGCGGTCGATTTCGAGGGGGCGCATAACCCGCTCATGAATGCGTTGCCTGACCAGGTCCTCGTCGGCATCAACGATATTCCAGCTCTTCGGGACATCACGGCCGCCTTCATGGAGGAAGCGCTGGACTCTCGCTGCGGACGCAGCGCCGCCCTCAATCGCCTTGGCGAAGTCATTGTTCTGCTCATTCTGAGGTCGGCGATTGATCGTGGGGCGACTGGGCCTGGCTTGCTCGCGGGCCTGTCCCATCCCTCGTTACACCGGGCCTTGGTGGCAATGCATGATGCGCCGGCGCGCGCCTGGAACAGCGATGACCTTGCTGCAGCGGCAGGGATGTCAAGGAGCCATTTCATGGCCCTGTTTCGCGACGTGGTTGGCACAACGCCGCAGGCCTATTTGACGGGATGGCGTTTGATTCTTGCTCGACGAAAGCTCGCCAAAGGGGCGAAGGTGAAGGCGGTGGCGCGTCAAGTCGGATTTGGCAGTGCGGCTGCTTTCTCTCGCGCATTTTTCCGGAAATTCGGGGATTGGCCCTCAGTCCCATTCTAGGTGCGCGATAGAGGTCGCCCTTAGTGCATCAGGTGGAAACGGCAGGGGCGCGGCATCCACCACGCGTGGAAGCCAAGCTTTCATTTTGCGGCTCAGCCATTTTCTCCAGATCAATGATCGTCAAAGCGCCTGCTTTAGATCGGCGGCGATTGACGTTGGCTTTCAATCACGAAGCCTTGGCTTCGAAAGCCGGGGCGAAATCCCCCAGCGATTTCGCCTTGAGGATCGCGCCGCCGATATCCTGCTCCACGATCGCCTCGAGATCGGCAAAGCTGTCGATAACATAGTAGATCGGCTGGAGGATATCGATGCGGTAGGGCGTCCGGAGCACGCTCAACAGATCGAACGGCCGGAATTCGCACGCCGTGCCTTCCGTTGCCGCCTTGGCTTCACTCGGAGAAGAGACGATGCCGGCGCCGAAACAGCGGCGGCCTTGCGGCGTGTTGATCAGGCCGAATTCGACTGTGAACCAGAAAATCCGGAACAGATGCCATGAATAGCCCTTGCCGAGGCGCATGGCAGTTTCGCCGAAGTGCCGGACGAAATTGGCATAGCTCTGATTGGTCAGCAGCGGGCAATGGCCGAACACTTCGTGGAACAGGTCCGGTTCCTCGATATAATCGATATGCTCGCGGCGGCGCAGGAAGGTCGCCAGCGGGAACTTGCCCTGCGACAGAAGTTCATAGAAGCGCGAGGGCGGAATGAGCGCCGGCACGCCTTCCACGCCGAAACCGGTGGTCTCGTTCAGGCGTCTGTTCACATCGAGGAGCTGCGGCACTTTCTCCGGCCTGAGCCCCAGCAGTTTGACGCCGTCCAGATATTCCTGGCAAGCCTTATCGGCCAAGAGCTTCATCTGACGCCGGTAGAGTTCGCCCCAGATCGCATCTTCTTCGGGGGTATAGTCATAGAGGCCGTCCGGGCCGGGCAGTTTGGCGGTGTAGCTGCTTTCCTTGGTCATCGATTGATCCTCCCGGGAATGGCAATATCTCTGTCATTATGCTCCGTGTTTGACGGATTTTCTTTTCTTTCATGCCGGCTGTCGCCATAGTGGTGGGAGATATTCTCGAATGTGGTGGCGAAAATGAAAGAAACTGGGAATTTCCGCCGCAAGCTTCTGCAGCTGATCCAGGCCGACGGCACTCTGTCGTTGGCGGACCTGGCGGAAAAGGCCGGCATGTCGCAAAGCTCGGCCTGGCGGAAGATCCAGGAACTCGAAGCCGACGGCGTCATCCGCAAGCGCGTGACGCTGCTCGATCCCGGCAAACTCGATCTCAAGCTCTGCGTGATTGCGCACGTCACGCTGGAGGATCACCATGAGGAGGCGGTGGCTTCTTTCGCTTCAGTGGTGCTGGAGCGGCCGGAGATCATGGAGTGCTACGCCTTGTCGGGCGCCTTCGACTACATGCTGAAGATAAGGGCGAGGGACGTCGAAAGCTACGAAGCCTTCATGACCCGCTATCTGATGCGCAATCCGCATGTGCGCACCGTCGTATCGAGCTTCGTGTTGCGCGAGCTGAAATTCTCCACCGAACTGCCGCTCTGACCATTATCGCGCGCTGTCGCCATGCCGGCTGCCCGGCATCATCACCGGATAGCCTTCGAACGTCTTCAGCGTGTCGAGCACGATTGACGTTTTCACGTGCTGCACGGATTCGTGCGGCAGCAGAACGTCGTTGACGAACTTCGACAGATCGGCGAGCCCACGGGTCGCCACCTTCAGGTGATAGTCCATCTCGCCGGTCAACGCGTAGGCTTCGAGAACTTCGGGCAGGCCGTTGATTAGTTGCGAAAATCGGCGGGCATTGTCTCGGTTGTGGGTCGCAAGCGTGACGGAAATGACCACCAGCATATCAAGCCCCAGCTTCTCCCGATCGAGGTGGGCACGGTAGCTGCGAATATATCCCTCGGCCTCCAGTCTGGTGCGCCGGCGTGAGCATTGCGACGGTGAGAGCGCGATGCGCTCACCAAGCTCGTTGTTCGTGAGCCTGCCATCCTTTTGAAGTTCAAGGAGGAGGCGCAGGTCTAGTTTGTCGAGGGGCTCATCCATTGCGCAAAATCTCCAAAATGCTCACAGGTCGTGCATAAACTGTTCCTTACGCATCAAGAACGCAAGAACTTTGCACGTGTTTTGAGCCATAGTTTGCATAGAAAATGCAATCTCCTCTGGAGGAAAGAAAATGGGTCCGTTCCCGCATGATGCGCCTCCGTCGGAAATCACCGCCGACAATCCGGCCGGCACCGACGGCTTCGAATTCGTCGAGTTCGCTCACCCCGAGCCTGAGAAACTTACCGAGCTCTTCACACGCATGGGCTATGTCGCGGTCGCCAGGCACAAGACGAAAGACATTACCGTCTGGCGCCAGGGCGACATCAATTATGTCCTCAATGCCGAGCGCGGCAGTCATGCCGCCCGTTTCGTCGCAAAGCATGGTCCCTGCGCCCCGTCGATGGCCTGGCGTGTGGTCGATGCCAGGCACGCCTTCGATCACGCCGTGTCGAAAGGCGCCGTTCCCTATGAAGGAAATGACAAGGTGCTCGATGTCCCGGCGATTGTCGGGATTGGCGGTTCGCTGCTCTATTTCGTCGAGACCTATGGGGCAAAAGGATCGGCTTACGAGGCCGAGTTCGATTGGCTTGGCGAGCCCAATCCGAAGCCGCTCGGGATCGGCTTTTACTATCTCGACCATCTCACCCACAACGTCTTCCGCGGCAACATGGACAAGTGGTGGGATTTCTACCGCAACCTGTTCAATTTCAAACAGATTCACTTCTTCGATATTGACGGCCGCATCACCGGTCTGGTCAGCCGCGCCATCACCTCGCCCTGCGGCAAGATCCGCATTCCGCTGAATGAATCGAAGGACGACACCAGCCAGATCGAGGAATATCTGAAGAAGTATCGGGGCGAGGGCATTCAGCACATCGCCGTTGGCACGGAGGATATTTACGAGGCAACCGACCGGCTTGCCGATAACGGCCTGCGCTTCATGCCGGGGCCTCCCGAGACCTATTACGACATGTCCTATGAACGCGTGCATGGCCATGACGAACCGATCGACCGCATGAAGAAGCACGGCATCCTGATCGACGGCGAAGGTGTGGTGAACGGCGGCATGACAAAAATCCTGCTGCAGATCTTCTCCAAAACGGTGATCGGTCCGATCTTCTTCGAATTCATCCAGCGCAAGGGCGACGAGGGTTTCGGCGAAGGCAACTTCCGTGCGCTGTTCGAGTCGATCGAAGCCGATCAGATCAAGCGTGGTGTCATCGGCACGGCAGCGGAGTAAACTCTACGGCGCAGTAGAGTTTTCGGGGAGGAGTTGAGCATGGACCAGACAGCGATCCAGGCCGCCGATGCGGAAGCGGCGACCGCAAACAGACTGAAATATATGCCGGGTTTCGGCAACGATTTCGAGACGGAGTCGCTGCCCGGCGCCTTGCCGCAGGGCCAGAACAGCCCGCAGAAATGCAATTACGGCCTTTATGCCGAGCAGCTTTCCGGCTCGCCCTTCACCGCGCCGCGCGGCACGAATGAACGGTCCTGGCTGTACCGCATTCGCCCGAGCGTGCGTCACACCCGCCGCTTTTCGAACGCGTCCTATCCGCTCTGGAAAACCGCGCCTTGTCTCGACGAGCATTCGCTGCCGCTCGGCCAGCTGCGCTGGGATCCGATCCCCGCGCCTGAGCAGAGGCTGAGCTTTCTGCAAGGGGTGCGGACGATGACGACGGCAGGCGATGCCGCGACCCAGGTCGGCATGTCGGCGCATGCCTATGTCTTCAATGAAGACATGGTCGACGATTATTTCTTCAACGCCGACGGCGAACTGCTGATCGTGCCGCAGCTCGGCGCCATCAGAGTGTTCACCGAAATGGGCATCATGGATGTCGAGCCGCTGGAGATATGCCTCATTCCCCGCGGCATGATGTTCAAGATCATGACAGTGGGCGAGCAGACGGTCTGGCGCGGCTATATCTGCGAGAACTATGGCGCCAAATTCACATTGCCGGACCGCGGGCCGATCGGCGCCAATTGCCTGGCAAACCCGCGCGACTTCAAGACGCCGGTCGCCGCCTTTGAAGACAAGGAAACACCCTGCCGCGTCCATGTGAAATGGTGCGGCAAATTCTATGTCACCGAGATCGGCCACTCGCCGCTTGATGTGGTTGCCTGGCACGGCAATTACGCGCCTTACAAATACGACTTGCGGACGTTTTCGCCGGTGGGCGCAATCAGCTTCGATCATCCCGACCCGTCGATCTTCTCGGTGCTGACGGCGCCGACCGAAGATGCCGGCACGGCGAATGTCGATTTCGTGATCTTTCCGCCGCGCTGGCTGGTCGCCGAACACACTTTCCGCCCGCCCTGGTATCACCGCAATATCATGAGCGAGTTCATGGGCCTGATCCATGGCCAGTATGACGCCAAGGAGGAGGGCTTCGTGCCTGGCGGGATCAGCCTTCACAACATGATGCTTCCCCACGGCCCGGATGCGCTCGCCTTCGAAAAGGCATCCAACAGCGAACTCAAACCGGTGAAGCTCGATCACACCATGGCCTTCATGTTCGAGACTCGCTACCCGCAGCAGCTGACCAAATATGCGGCCGAGCTCGAAACGCTGCAGGACGATTACCTCGAATGCTGGGATGGCCTCGAACGCAAGTTCGACGGAACTCCGGGCATCAAGTGACAGGATCGGTCAAGATCGGCGAAGCTTCCTCCGGCACGGAATTGAGACATGAAACTTGCGACCTTGAAGGACTCCACCAGGGACGGCCGCCTCGTCGTCGTGTCCCGCGATCTGGCCCGCTGTTCGGAGGTCGGCCACATCGCCCGCACCCTGCAGGCGGCGCTAGACGACTGGGAGCATGTCGCTCCGAGACTTCGTCTGGTCGCCGAAGGCATCGAGACGGGCGCCCAGCCGACGATGCGGTTTCACGAACATGACGCCGCATCGCCTTTGCCGCGTGCCTATCAATGGGCCGACGGCTCGGCCTACGTCAATCATGTGGAACTGGTGCGCAAGGCGCGCGGCGCCGAGATGCCGGCGAGCTTCTGGACCGATCCGTTGATGTATCAAGGTGGCTCTGACGGTTTTCTCGCACCGCGCGATCCAATCCTGATGGCGGACGAGGCCTATGGGATCGACATGGAGGGCGAGGTTGCCGTTATCACCGGCGACGTCGCCATGGGTTCTAGCCCGGAAGCCGCCGTAGGCGCCATTCGTCTGGTGATGCTCGTCAACGACGTGTCGCTGCGCGGCCTCATCCCGGACGAGCTGGCGAAAGGCTTCGGTTTCTTCCAGTCCAAGCCGGCCTCGGCATTCTCGCCGGTCGCGGTGACGCCGGACGAGCTAGAAGAGGCGTGGGACGGCAGCAAGCTGCACCTGCCTCTGCTCGTGAGCCTGAACGGCAGACCATTCGGCAAGGCGAATGCCGGCATCGACATGACCTTCGACTTCGGCCGGCTGATCGCCCATGCCGCCAAAACCCGCCACCTCGTGGCCGGAACGATTGTCGGCTCCGGCACGGTCTCCAACAAGCTCGATGGCGGCCCCGGCAAGCCGGTGGAGGCGGGGGGAGACGGCTATTCCTGCATTGCCGAACTGAGGATGATCGAGGCGATCGAGAGCGGATCACCGAAGACCCCCTTTATGAGGTTCGGCGACCAGGTCCGCATCGAGATGAAGGACCATGCCGGCCATTCGATCTTCGGAGCGATCGAGCAGACGGTCGGACGATACGAGGGAGCCGACCGGCGATGAACGAGATCATTCTCTACGACTACTGGCGGTCATCGGCGAGTTATCGAGTGCGGATCGCGCTCAATCTTCTGGGCCTTGACTACCAGACCGTGCCGATCAACTTGCTCGACGGTGCGCACAGAATGCCGGACTATCTCGCGCTCAACCCGCAGGGGCTCGTGCCGACACTTGTGATCGATGGGAAAACGCTGACACAGTCGCTGGCCATCATCGAATATCTGGCCGAGTCTCGGTCGGAATACGGATTGCTGCCGTCCGATAGCTCCGATCGCCATAGAGTGCGCGCTCTCGCATATGCAATTGCCATGGACATCCATCCGATCTGCAATCTGCATGTCGTCTCGCATCTTCTGACGCTGACCGACAAGGCGGAGGCTCGCGAGGAATGGATGAAACATTTCATCGGCGATGGACTTCGCACGCTAGAGATCATGCTCGGGGAATCCGATGGCGCGTTCAGCTTTGGCGACAGGCCGTCGATGGCCGATCTCTGCCTTGTTCCCCAGGTCTACAATGCCCGCCGCTGGGGAGTTGATATGACTGCTTTCAGACGCATCAGCGATGTCGACGCCAGATGCGCCGACCTCCCCGCCTTCCAGGCAGCGCATCCGGACCGCGTGAAGCCGTAGGAACTACGCGTCCCGCCACGATGAAAATATCGCCGCCTGGCCCAACCGCTTTCCCGTCTCATCGATGAGCTGCCAGACAGTGAAATTTTCGACCCAGAAACGGCGCCCCGATTTCGCCACCCTGAGGCCGCGTCCGTTGTCGACAAACCCATCGCGCGTGACGGCGTCCAGCAGCCGCTGGCGTTCGGCGCGATCAGGCTGCTCGGCCGAAAGCCGCGACGGCAGCATGATGAATTCGTCCCAGCTATATTCGAAGCAGTTCTGCGCGGTCCGGTTTGCGTAGATGAAGCGCGGGTCGGGCAGGGTATTGTGGGCGAGGACGACGAAAGGAGCATGGCTGTAAAGCCAATCCGGCCCCTGCCCATCCTCGACGAGGGCGCGGCCGACGATGCGCTTGTAGCTGCCGGTAAGAAGGGCGAAGAAATCGGGATCATTCCTCAGGTCGAAGGCGTGATTGTCATAGGGAGAAGTCACGAACGGCCTCGCTGGTCAAATGTGTCGGTGCAGGCGACATAGCCGAAATCAATTGCACGCGTCTATGATGGCAGATCGAGTCCGAGACCGGAAAGGTGCTCGCCACGGACAAGGGTGCCAAGGCCCCGGACCGGTTGATCCGTCAGCGGACAGGACTGGACGACATCTGTCGCAGGAGTCGATCGCTGGGCACCGAGACGCAAGTGGCGTGCAAACGGCGCGACGAACTCGGTTCGCTGCTCAATCGCGTCGACTGGTGCTACGGCCTGAAGGCGAAGCCGGAGTAAACTGGAGTGGCACAAATGCGATGCCAACTCACGCACCATGCAGAATAGATATCACCGGTCCGCCGATAATGTGCGGCAGTTGTCTGAGCAAGCCGGCATCAACGTACACGTCCTGCTTTCCCGAAAATCGTTCCGATTTACGGCCGATACGCTAGCAGCCGTCAAGCGCCTTGATCCTGGAGACCAGGGTCTTGCCAAACACGTAGGTGGTCAGGACATCGGCGCGACCCTGGCAGCGACGGCCATCATTGGTGACGTATTCGTAGGAAACCCGGACGTCATCAGTGCCGCGCAGCGCCGTGCCTGTGAGTTTGAGCGGCTGCGACATCGCGCCGAAGAAGGCGTGGATTGATGCTTCATTGAAGGGCCCCTGGCCACGCTTTTCCGGAATGACCAGCGCCGAGGCGGTTTCACCATCGGCTGCTGCGAGCGCCGAGTAGAAGGCCGTCACCGTGCGCATAGGATCGTGCGGAAACGTCTTGCCCGCCTCAGACGCCGGATCAGGTCCGTCCTCGTCAATCACGTCATAGGTAATGCCCACGGCCTGTGCCTTATCGGCCGTCAGCCACGCGATGCCTTCAGGCGGTGCCGACGTCACGTAGGCGATGGCGGTGTCGGATAATCCCAGCTGATTGAGGTAGGCTCCGACCAGAGCGTTGGCGACGCCGCTCTCGCTGGCCTTGCCGTCCACTATCCGATAGGCGGCATGAAAGCCGATATTCGATTCGGGCTGAAGAAACCGGGGCGACCCGGCAAGCCAGGTGAGGGCGCAGGCTGACGCGCACAAGGTGCCCGGCAGGGTCGCCGTGGCAAAGCCTCGAAGGCGGACGGCCCGCCCGATCTCGATCCCGGCTTTGACATCCCCGCCCTCGCTGTTCAGAAACACAAGGGCCTTGCTGGAGGCGGCAGCCAGATTTCTGAAGACGATTTCGTCACCGTCGTTCAAGACGCCCGTGACCGAGATCAAGTCCGTGTCACCTTCCAACGGCCCTCGCGTGATCTCTGCCGCAGACAGAGGAAACGCGCATAAAAACAACAACCCAGCCACGATGTGACGCATCGATTCCCCCACTTTCGCTGGTGTTATTGAACATCGCGAAGGATGTTTTGCAAGACTGATCGTGCAACCCTGCAGAGGGCTTGGCCTGTGGATCGAAGTGAAAGAGGACGGACGCCGATCTCGTGGTAAATCCGCTATGACATTTCTTCTGATATACAGCGAATGTCGCCACCCTTCTTAACGTGATACGACAGAGCATGTCAGCAGACGAGCATCCTGAGGAAAACAGCGTCCGCTCTGGATCTGACGACCCCGAGAAGCCGGCCGAGCGCTACCAACTCGGTCTTTGCCTTTCGGGCGGCGGCTACCGGGCCATGCTATTCCATGCGGGATCGCTGGCGAGGCTGAACGAGGCCGGTCTTCTCGCAAAGCTCGATATGATCTCCTCGGTCTCGGGCGGATCCATCGCCTCCGGCCTGCTCGCCTATATCTGGCCCCGGCTGATCTTCGAGAACGACATCGCCGTCAACTTCAGGACTGAATATCTGGATCGCGTTCTGGCCTTCAGTCAGCTATTCGCTGATGGGCCGAGCTTCCTGAAGGGCCTGTTCAATCCCTTTTCGAGCGCGGCGGCGGAAGCCGCGAAACTTTACGAGCGACATCTGTTCGATGGAAAATCGCCAAGCCTCAGAGATCTTCCGAGCTCGCCCTGGTTCGTATTTTGCGCCAGCAATCTCAGCACCGGTTCGCTCTTCCGTATGTCCAACCGTTATATCGCAGATTATCGGATCGGGGTGTCGTTCCATCCGGCACTTTCGCTCGCGACCGCGGTTGCCGCTTCGGCCGCATTCCCGCCGGTGCTGTCACCGCTGCGATTGGACCTGGCGCAGTTTTCATGGAAGAGGGAAAAACTCGATGACACCGTTGGCGAACCGGTTGCTCCGAGCCGGGCAATATTGAGCGACGGCGGCGTCTACGACAATCACGGCATCGAGCCGGCGCTGAAACGCTGCGACTGTCTACTTGTCAGCGATGCCGGCGCGCCTTGGCGCTCCTCGACCCGCGGATACTGGAACTATCTCTCGCAGCTCAAGCGCGTTCTCGATACGACGGACAATCAGGTGAGGTCGTTGCGGCGGCGAGACCTGATCGGCGGCTTCAAGGCTGCAAAACAGGCCGATAGGCTTGGCCTCGACGATCTCGCGAAATCGGCGCTGCGCGCAAGAACCCATGGCGTCTACTGGTCGATCGACAGCAAGGACGCCGAACTCAAACCCTACGCCTCTTACACGCTGCCGCCGTCGTCGGTCATTCCCGCGCAGGTCGGCACCTACCTTCATTTCCTCGGCGCTGAGGAGACCGAGCATCTGACGAACTGGGGGCACTACGTCTGCGACGCGATGCTCAACCGGTTCTATCCAGCGCCCTTGGCTCCATCGTCCGGCCCGCCGTTGGCTGCCGGAGCCGTGAAGCCGACTTGGGCGGCGAGGGCGAGCAAGCGCCTGTTCGACATTCTGCCCTTTTGACAATGGCCGGAGGTGCCGGCCAGGGAGAGCCCGAAGGCGGAACTCTGACGGGGTGAGGGAAGCGGCTGCCCGGCGTGTGGCAATCCACCATCTAGAGGAAGAGATGCCCGCAAGGATTACCTTGTCGAACCGATCCCAATTCGTTGACGAGAACGGGTTCTTCGGCCTGTCGGCTTGTCGAACCATTCTGCCGTGAACGGCCCGTTCGGTACGGGCGCGAGGCAGAATCAGGGCCGCACACGATGTCCACCAAATCCAAACCGGAAAGTGGCCCTATTATCCCAAAGATCGCGGTGTTACGAACCGCTCGAGATAACCGGTGCCCGCCGCAATATCGTCCCATCCGTCGAGATCGAGGTCGATGACGGCGAGTCCCGCCGTCGGGAACTTTTCCCGCATGCGTCCCACGGCAGCGGCATCGCCGTCTGCCACGATCAGCGAGGCCGCATTCTCCATGCCGGGATTGTGGCCGACGATGAGCAGCGTCCGGATACCAGGTTCGACGGCCCGGATCACATCGAGGATGCGATCGGCCGACACCTCGTAGATATCCGGCGCCTCGCGTTCGGAGACCTTTTTCGAAAGGGCCCGGCGGACGAGCTTCCATGTTTCCTGCGCCCGGCGGGCCGGCGAGACGAGGGCGAGATCGGGGATCAGCTTTTCGCGCGCCATATAGGTGCCGATGACGGGTGCAGCCTTGCGCCCGCGACCCGCCAATGGCCGCTCACGGTCGGCCGCACCGTCGGGCCAGGCGGATTTGGCGTGGCGCAGAAGGATGAGGCGGTGTTTCGGCATGGGCTTGAGTGTCATTTTATCGCGAGGCCGATGTCGTCGGTTCGTTTCGTGTTGACTCCCGGAGCATGAAGGGCCTCCGATACAGCTCGTAAACTAGGCGGATGCCACTGGCAGGTCCAGTTGTCCCGTCCTACTTTGCGAACTTGAGCATCCCGCGGATTTATGGCGTTTCGCTACTCTTGCGGTTGTTTCTCTGTTTGTTCCTCAGAGGATTCTCCGGGCACTTGTTAGTGCCCGGACGGCTGTGTCGGGTTGGCCATTTCTTCTGTCGGAAATGGCCAATTTCAGAGGCTTTTAGCCAGAACTAGCTTCGATTTCTCAACAGACACTGTGTCGCGTCCATTGAAACAATCTCCCAACTCGCCTCCCGCGCATTGATTTCATTGAATAATCCAGAGGACGTCTAACAAATCAAATCCCGGTCCAAACAAGATCGATCCCCGGAGCTTCAAGCGCCTCTCTTTGGGCATAAAAAAAGCCCGGCGAAGCCGGGCGCAGGCTGCTGACAAACCCCGTCATTTTTTGGCGGGGTTTTGTTTTGTATTGATATTGGTGGCTTGAACGACTTGCGATGGCGTGCTTTCGGAGGCGTCATCGCCTCATGCGGGCGTTGGTTTTGGTGCCGTTGTGAGGGCCATCGCGATCTTCTTGATGTTCTGCGCTGCGGCTGCCAGCAGGCACTGGCATGCGACGCGGATTTGACTTCGGAAGCGGGCATAGCGATGTCCGTGAAGCTGTTTGGCATCCGCGAAGGAGCGTTCGACCGTCTCCTTTCGCCGCTTGTAGATTGCTTTGCCCCAAGGCTTCAGTCGGTTGGCATCGGTCCGCTCGCGGGCTTCGGCCCAGACGTGTCGGGTGATGGTGCGGGTCGAGGCGGCGTTCGAGGTGCAGGATGCAAGCAAGGGGCAGTCGCGGCAGATCACCGGGTCGGAGCGATAGTGGCGATAGCCGTTGCGGTCGGTGGTGGCGTAGGCGAGCAGTTGGCCTTGCGGGCAGCGGTAGCCGTCTTCTTGCCCATCGTAGACGAACTTCGACTTGCGCATCATGCCAAGCTTGGGCGGCGTCGGATTGCGATAGCCGGTGACGCCGAGGATGTCGCGTTGTTCGAGCCCTCTGGCAATGCCGGATGTGGCATAGCCCGCATCGAGCCCGACCGCTTTGACATCGAAGGAGAAGCGTTGGCGCTGACGGTCCAGCCGATCGAGATAGACGATGCTGTCATGCACATTGGCTGGGGTGACATGGGTGTCGGTGATGATGGCGTGCCGGCCGTCCACCGTGCGGTGGTCGAGATAGAAGAAGCCTTTCGGCTTGCCGTCGCGCACCATGTAGCCGCTGTCGGGATCGGTGCGCGACACCTTGGTTTCCCTGACCTCAGGCGCGCGCGCCTTTTCCTTCAACGGCTTCTGGCCGCGCACCAGGCGTTCCGCATCGATCGCCCGGTCGAGATCGGCCCAATAGTCGGACCGCGACTTTTCGATCATCGCAAGATCATATTTGCCCTTGTTGGCATTCGCCTTCAGGTGGGTCGAATCCGTATAGAGCACCATGCCATCGACCAGCCCATGGCCGATCGCCTGCTCGACGATATGGTCGAAGATGTCCTGCGCCACATCCGTATCGTTGAAGCGCCGGCGCCGGTTCTGCGACAAGGTCGAGGCGTCGAACACCCCATCCGTCAGTTTCATCCGCAAGAACCAGCGATAGGCGACATTGACCTCGATCTCGCGCACCAACTGCCGCTCGGAGCGGATGCCGAACAGGTAGCCGATGAACAACGCCTTGAACATCAAGGTTGGATCGAGCGGTGGTCGGCCATTGTCGGCGCAATACAATCCCGCAACGCGGTCGTGGATGAAGGAGAAGTCAATCACCGCCTCGATCTTGCGAAGCAGGTGATCCTTTGGCACCAGACTATCGAGCGTCACCATCTCGAGAGCTGTCTGTTCAGGGCTGGGTTTCTTCAACATGTCCCAGTGAATCACAAACCCCCAGCTCTCGCCAGGGGTTTGTCAGCAGTCTGAGCCCGGCGAAGCCGGGCGCTGTGATGACGGGAATCTAATATCTGAAAAACGATCGATGATAGAACGTCGCTCCGACCGCTTCCGCAGAGATACTCGGAAAGATCCCAAGCGGGCGCAATTGACGACGTATGAGACCCACGTTTTTCCGGAATTCCTTTGCCAAGTTGAAGAGCGAGACGTAGTCGCGTTTGAACTCTTCGACGACCGAAGGTTGAAGATACCTTTGGCGGCACCGTTTAACAGGGTTGAGCTGCCACTCCGCAACCACCCAGCCCGTATCGATGAGGTTTCTCAAAATCTGACTCGGAATGTTCAACACTTTGGCGGCATCGACGATGTTCATTCCGTCTTGGCTGGGAAGGGCGGTGTGCCGTGCGACCTCGGTCGGATTGAACATGATGGCTCTGAATCCGCTTCTGCCCGGATGAACGGAGACCGTTTCCAGCTTCGCGCCGAACAACAAGCCGAGGAGTTCGGCGAACTTACAGTTCGCGCGCTTGATCGTTTCGGAAAACGAAGTCAGGCCGGCGTCTTGATCGAAGGCGCAAGTCGCGTGCGACACTACCTTAGCGACGAACGCGTCAAGATCGGACGGGCGATAGAGGGCATACATCCCGGCTTGGTCGGAACCGGCTGAATTCCGGATGTGCCCGTCGCGCACCAGAACCTTGAACGAGGGACGGCTTACTCCGATATGCTCGGCAGCGTGCTCCGCGGAAAGGTTACCTCTGATGCGGTCGACGAGCGCGAGCATCTCATCCTTCGGGAGCAGCGTTCGCTCGTCCGTAAGGGTGTCGCTTCCGACTATTGCCTTCGCATTCTTGAGGAGCTTGCGCAGGGTCTTGGGATGGATGCGATACTCCTGTGCTGCCGAGTGGACAGAGTGAATTCGGCGTTCGGTAACGCGCCCGAACATCTCGTCTCCGGGGCCGATCGGCAGTGACCCCAAGGTCACGTCGTACATCACGCTACGGATCGGGTCGTATGCACTGTCGCTGGTTTCATGAGCGAGGCGCTCGTATAGCCGACCGTAAAGCGCCCGGCCGCCGGTGTGCGTCTTCTTGTTCCAGAAATCGCCGTGCATCGACTTCAGAAATTCATCGAAAGCGCTCTGGCCAGCAGAAACGACTTCGAAACCCATCTGCGCAGCCTTCGCCCAATCGCCTTCTGAATGATCGTCGACTTGGTAGACTTTACCGAAGACCCTCGCCGCACCGACGAGTTCGGACAGACGTCCCACGACATACAAAGGAAACTCGTCGATCCAGCCATGAGAGGCGCGTCGGCCCCAAACCGCACTTTCGACGAAATTTTCGAAGGGCGTGCGCAACGCCGCTTCCGGCTGCTCACGGGACATCGTGGGCAATTCCGCAGCGATCATTCGAGCGACGTCGTGGGAACCGGTAAGGTTGCTCTGATTGGCCAGCCGGAACAGCGTCTGGTGTCTTGCGCAGGTGCGGACAAACGTAATGCACCACGAAAGCCGACCGTACCCACGAGCTTCTCGACGCATCCCTTTGGTCTGAAGATCTTCCTCGAGGCAGTGGGCGCAGTATCGAAGGCGGCTGCGCATGACGGACTTCTTTGAAAGCCGCTGACCGTTGACGTCGTAGAAGAGTCCGTCCTTCGTGAGAAGGCGACCGGCGACGTCATCGACGCCTGCCAGCTCCAACATTTTCTGAGTTTCCAGTGGATTTCCCACGGCGATCTTCACGTGGTTTAGACCGAGGTACCAACAGAAGTCCTTTACGTTGGGGACGCCGTTCGCCGCCGCCAGGCGCGAGCAGAAGCTGAACGCGGTTTCGTCGGAGTTAAAGGGCACGGTGATCGAGAGCGTGTTCATCGTGGACGTTCTCCAGGTTTCAGTGCCTTTGCCTTCGTGGCGCCCGCGGACGTCTCGTTTTCCTCGCCGCTCTCAAGCCTGGCCAGACCGCTGGGGAGTGCTTCCCACGCTTCCTCGACGAACACGTTGTCGTGTGGCAGGCATTCGGTTCGGTTGTAGTACGCTTGCGCAAAATCGAGAGGGCAGACCTCAGTTCGATTGTCCCAAAGGGCAACCTCGATAGCGTCTCGGATCAGCTCGATGATCGAGCCCGCGTTCCCGATGCATGAGTGGATCAGGCGCAACGAGAGGTCATCGAGCTTCAGTCCGGCCATGGTGAATTCTGCATGATCGAGAATGATTTCGTTCAGCCACGTCACTACGCGGGAGGCCTTCGCCGCAGAAATCCGGCGAAGCTTCATGCGCTTGGATCGGTTTAGCATCTGGGTATCCCGCTTGCGGAGCTTGTCGAGAGGGTCGACTCCGATGAGGATCACGCGGATGGGCCAGTCTGCGTTGTCGACGAGCGTGATCAGATTGTCCGAGAACTCCTGAAGCTCTTGCTCGTCATTGATCTTCATTGTCCGCTGCGCCTCGTCGATCACCAGGAACATGACCCGGTGCGCGCAGATCGAACTGACCATCTGAGGCCAGGCCACCGTCTTCGCAAGGTTGTCGCGTACGGGAACTCCGAGACGCTTCATGAAGCGGACAGCGAAGTTGCGCTGGGTACACGGCGAGGCGGCGTCGTCCTTGAGAAGCGGCTTGGCACGGCCCTCGTCGTCTTCGTAAGACAAGAAGGCGGGATCGGCTGCGAGGATATTCTCCACGAGGCGCGACTTGCCGGAGTTAGACTCTCCGGTTACGAAGAGGATCTTGCGTTTCTTTTCGCCGGTCACAAGGCTACGCTTCATTGCGGCGATATGCGCCTTGAGATGGTCGTCACGTGGCGTCGAGCAATTTCTGACGCGGATAGCCTTCATCCTTGCGGAAACGCGTTCGTCCTCCGCTGACATCGTGGCGAGCATCCGCGCCTCAGCCGCTTCGCGGCGACGCTTGTTGTCATGCATCATCTAGGATTGGCCCTCTCAGTGTTCGTTGAAGTAGCGGACCGAATTGACCGTTCCGGCGGTCTCGGCAGGTTTGGCGGGTCCCTGGGCGCCGGGATTGGCGCCCGTAGCCTGAGCTTGGGCCTTCTTGAGCTTCTTCTTGCCCTTGGCCGTTTCGCCATACTTGGCGGCCGCGGCCGCCGCGGTCTGCTCCTTGCCGAGGTCGAGGTCGTCGCCCGCCGTTTCGTCGGTGTAGCCCCAGGCGTCGTCGGAGAAAGGGGTTCCGGCCCAGTCCTGCGTGCTCACCTCATGGGAGTATTCCGACTCCGGGACCACGCGGAGCTCGCGGAACACGCGACGCTCCACGCGCTTGATGTGCTCCTCGGTGATGATCGGGGAGGCGACGCTATACTTGATGCGACCGATTTCCGCCTGCGCATCGATGTATTCCAAAGCCGCATCCACCTGTGCGCTGGTACGGTTGGTATACTCGGTATCGATGAGACGGAGTTCCTGCAGCAGGGCCGTCGCTTCCCAGTAGGAGAGTCCCTTCAACTGCGGCAGCCGACAAGGAACACGATAAGCGAGTTCACCGTCGAACACCGTGATTTCCGATACGTCCTGCATGTCAACGCGGATGTGCACCTCGCGATCGGTGTCGTCCTGTCGCATTTTCTGGATTTCCTCGGACTGGAAATAGAAGCCGATAAACCGGATGCCTTCGCGACCGATCACACGCGTAAGATTGATGCCGTAGATCTTGCGGCGGAGATATCCCGTCGGCGGAGCCGGCGGCTTACGCAGCTTGCAACCCACCAGCCAGGCCTGGTTAGGAGTCATTCCTCCAAGTTTTCCGGTGTTCGGAGTATTGTGGTAGATGTCCAAGATGGCACGCAGCAGGACTTTCTCCAGCATCACGGGGTCGACCGAAACGCCCTTCTTCGGGTCGTGGTCACCGCGCTTGACGACGTCGGAGAAGGTTCGGCCCGAGAAATTCTGCAGAGTGAGGGAGCCGATGGTGCCGAAGACACGCTCCATCGTTCCACGCAACCACGGCATCTTTACCGGCGTGTGGAACTTCGCGGTCTTGGCATCGGTGAGCGTGGTCAAGACCGCGGTGCTCGTGTACCAGGCCGCGGCATCCAGGCGAATGCCGCGCACGCCACCGCAGTGCTTCCATTCGGACTTGCAACCTGCGTTCCGCGCGGTTTGGGTCTTGTCGCGGGCCGTCATTTCGAAGGTGGCGCGGGCCGTCGCGATCGAAGGCGCCTGCGTGTGTACGCGGAAGCTCAAGAAGGCCGTAGACGAATGGTCGACCACGGCCGAGAACCAAAAACGTTCGCTGGCATCCTTATAGGCCCTTTGCTCCTCCTCGGAAAGCTGATCCCAGACGTTGGCCGCCTTGATCATCGTAACGAGGTCCAGCCGGCACTCGTCGCCTTCGGCCACGTCCATCGGATGTCCGCGGTCCTTCCCGATGACGATGTTGTACTTCGCCATTGCCTTGGCCTCGCCTAGTCGGGCGACCGTCTTCGAGAAGTCGGGAATGGCGTCCAAACGATTGTAGAACGTGCTGCGCGAACCCAGGTTGAGCTGGTCATTGTCCGCGCGGCTGCGGTTCAGTCGACGTTCGACGGCCTTCATGATTCGGTACAGGTAGGCGCCGGTCGGCTCCGTCGAGGAGAGATAGCGCCATACGAAGTGTCCCTGAAGGTGGAGCTCCTCGGGCGTGAAGGTACTTTTCTTCCCGGTGCCGCGGCGATCGCGAAGCACGCGCGCGTCGCCGCCAGCGCGTTCCAGCTTCAGCGACCATTCGCTCACCGCCTCGTAGCTCGCGAGCTTCAGGTGCGGTTCGTCGCTGTTCTCATATGAAAACTTGAATTTCTTAAAATGCGCCAGTCCACGCATCTCCTCGTGGTCGGCGTAGTATTCCTCGCGGATCTGGCGCATCAGCGGCTTGCGACGATGATGGGGGATGCGACCGATTTCGTCGCGCTTTCGACGGAGGAGGGTGACCCACAGAAGCTTGAAGCCGACGGAGTCCTGCTCCTCCGGCGGCATGTCCTGAAGGTGCGCCGCACCTTTATCCAGATCGCGCTTTCGCGGATCGTAGAAGCCACGATCGACGATCAGGCGATCTTCGGCGAGCGCGCGCTGAATGTCTTCGTTGGAAAGAACGTCGATCTTGCCGTTGCCTTCGCGACGCTCGAACGCCTTTCCCTCAGGAGCATCAAGGGCCAGCTTGACCTCGACGTCGTGCAGGAAGATGCGGTCGAAGGGCTCGATCGAAAACCCTGTGATATTGGCAAATGCCGTCATTGTGGCGCTCCTGTCAGATGCGGTCGGACCGGCGAGCGGCGCGCTGGCCGTTCTCGGGAATTGGCTTCGGCGTTGAAAAAACCGCGATGTAGGATCAGCCGGCCGTCGCAGATGGCGTCGCGGAGAAAGCCCTCGCAGAAGATCGAGACCTTGCCGCTGCCGTCGAGATGCTGAAAGGTGGGGAGGCTGTGGGTTTCACCAATCAGCCTGAGTTCGTGGCCGTTCAAAAGAACGCGATCTTCGCTATCGATCGTACCGGCCGAGGTGTGCGCGCGAATTTTCATCGGTGATCTCCTAGTGACGAATGAGGGGAAGGATGACGGAGGCGTCCGAGAAACGGCGGCGCGGTTCCTCGATCTGGATGAGGCGGTCGTACAAGAGGCAGAGCACGGCGTTCCAGACGTCGGACTCGTCGCCAAGTTGTTCCTGCAGGCGCCAGATTTCGATCGGGCGGCCGATGCCGAGCAGCACCTCGAGGACGTGGTCGCAGTAAGCCTGCAAGCGCACCGCTCGGGCCTCGTTGACGTCGACTGCATTCCAGCCGTAGTCCCGCGTGATCTTCGCTTCCGTGCATACGATGAACTTGTCTGCGAACGTCGGTGCATGGAGCGACGCCAGCGCCTGCATCTTCCGAACCGTCTGGTCGCGCTTCAACTGGTCCTCGGGCTTGACCGCATAGGCCACCCGCAGGCGACCGGAACTGGTCGTGCGGAAATCGATCGTGTGGCGATGGTGGCTGCCGTCCAGTTGGAACGGCAGTTCCGCCGGCTGGTCCTCGACCAAGACGATGTTCTTGTCGGCCATGAGAATGTTCGTCATGAGGTACTCCAAAATGCTCTCGAAGCTGAGAAGGCGGTTGCGGGAGATGTCGACCACGTGTCCGCGGATCGACGAGCCGGATTTCAGTGAGATTTGGCGGGACGCTGTAGAGGCGCGGGGAGGTTCCCAGGCCACGTCGGTGCGGTCGCCCGCTTCATCGAAGGTGAGGCCCGGATGGTCGTCAGGCGTGACGCCCGGCACGATCAGCCGGCCCGCCGCCGGCCGGTCCGGGCAGGCGAATTCGAAGCCGTCGGGGATTGCGCGGACAGTGCCGCGCTTCTTCCTGATCAGATAGTCGAGGACTCGTCGTTCGAGCATGCGGGCATCCTTTCGAGCGCGCAGGTTTCCTGTCCCGGCCGACAGGCGGCCGGGCTGCTTGTTGCGATTGCGGTGAATGCGTGACTGGAGGTGCTAGTTCGTGCGCGCGAGATTGTCGAAGTGGAAGCCGAGAACGACCTTCGTCTTTCGGTCCACGTGCAGGACGACGGCCGTTGCGCTTCATCTTCGCCCGGTCGTCCCCGCCCAGAAGGCTTCCCCAGCCACGCGACGCCTGCAACGCGCCTTGTTCATCAGGCGTTGCAACGGCCAATAGTTGCCGACCGAGCCCTCCTCTCGCCACAACTCCTCGGCTGCTGCGATAGCCTCGAGTGTGAGACCTTCTCCAACGGCGTCAGCACCACGCTGGAACTTCACGTGGCGGCGGAAGGTGCTCTCCGAAAAGAGCATTCCGCGGACGCCGCCCGCAAGTGCGCTGAACTCGAGCTGCCGGTAGGTGTGTTTGACGGACTGGATTCGATGACCGGCGGCACACGCGACGACCGCTCTGAGGTAGAGCAGTACGGTCGCCCGCCGACGGACATCGATCGCCCGCAGCTCGAGGCGTCGGGAGGCCTCCGCGATGCGGCGATAGACAACCTCCGCACGATGCTCGACCGACAGTGCGGGCGACTGAGCTGCGCGCAGCGTTTTCATGTGTTTCATCTTCGGCTCCTTCAAAACCTATGAAACGATGTGGACAAATGGACTAGCCGCGGTGATCCGGACGCGACTGAGCGCGGAGTTCCGCGATGACGGCGTGAACGAAGATGCGACGGCTCGGGCACGGTGCGTCCAGCCCTTCCTCCGTCGTGGCGGAAAGCCACTCGCGGCGGAGGAGGTGGTAAAACGTGACGATTGCTGCATCGCCGCGAACCTCGCGGGATACGAGGCCGCGAACCGAGAGCCCTTCCTCCTTGGCGCATTCCTTGGCAGTATCGACAAGGAGGCGATCGAAGACGTCCATGCGAGGTGCGGACGCGAACATCGTGTTTTCCGAGCGATCGCGATATCCCTTGGACATGAGGGCGCAGAGGTCGGAGACCTCGGTCTCACCGCGCGTGTCGGACTGCTCGAGTTCCCAGTCGTCGCCATCGAAGGGGGCGTGCTCGAAGCGGTCGCCCATCGAGACGCCAATCATCGGAACGCCGTCGAAATTCTTGTAGATCAAGCCCATGTTCATCATCCTTGTCGTTGGGCATAGCTTCGCCGATCGCGCTCGCGGCGCGTCTTGCCTGCCCGTGGCTCGTTTTATTTTCAGATAGTCAGCGACGTCATGATCGCTGCTTCCGCAGGCCGCGGCGTAGGTGCCCATGCACGCCGCCGCCGCTTCTCTCGTCCCCGAGGCCGGGGTTCAGCCTGGTCGGTTGGCCGAGGCAGACGCACGTCGATGACCATGAGCGTGTAGAGCCCCATCGCCTCGGCAAGTTCTCCTTTGTCGACCACCGGCCTGCAGTCCCGGTACCGAGCGTTCCACGCAGCGACCTCGATCTGGAAGCGCCCGTACATGCCGTCGAGATCTCGGCCAAGCTTCGAACGCCACTTGTCGATGACCGCGTATTGAATGGCGACAAGCTCGAACCACAGGCCCACGCGCCATCCCAACCACTCCACGAAGTGGGGATGACGGGAGAGCGGTTGCTCGATGATGTTGCGGCCTTCCATGGCGACCTCCCTCAAGATCGTGAAGCAGCGTATGGCTCCACGTCGACGTTCCCGGTCCTCTTAAACCAGGAAAAAAGACGTTGCAGACCCTGACCGCAGCGCGAGGCTTGCGGAAGAAAATGGTGTGCTTCGGTTTGGCTGGGACGTGTATTCCGGCGAAGACGGGTTCGGGCGCGCGCCGCAGGGGCGCCGCCGACCTGATGGTCAGGCTGCTATGAGGAACCTCGTGCGGAAATCACGCATCACGCTTCGGCCTACAAGAAGGTTGAGACGCCGATTTAGGTAGCGGATAAAATTAATATTGTCCACAGAATTAGTTTAAGTTTGAGGCATTGACTGTGTGTGTATGTAGTATTGAAATACGCGTACGCGCGCGTATCGGGACAAAATCCTCAGTGCACGTAGTTAATTGTCAACATTTATGTGGAATGAACTTACCTGTTTGTCAACAATTATGAATCCATAGGTTTGTTACTTTCGACGCCGCGAGGAATCCTTTCTTGGTCGCTCACCGGAGAGGGAATATGTCCAAATACATCAAAAAAAGGCTCGCCGATATCAAGCGGGAAATCGGATCGTTGCTCGATTCTCTAGGAGTCGAACTGACGGTCACAAATGTTAAAGACGCCATAAGGGTAGGCACCGCCCCGAAGGCGGGCAACGCCTGCTTCTCCCCCGTCACGATCGTGTTCGGCGACAGCAATGTCACCTATTTGGACGAAGCGCGCTGGGAGGACGCCCATATCGAAGTGGATCTTTTCTCCCGCAGGACCCTTGGCGACACGGGTTGGGTGTCCTGGAAACACGAGGACACTCACCGCTACCCTATCACGCCTCCTGGCAAGGAAACCTTCGACTGGCTCCGGGAGTTGACCGAGAGAGCAGGCGTCGTTCCAGATGGCGCGGGAGCCCCCAACTGCATCGAGAATCCGAGCGTCGGCGATGTCTATCGCGTTCTCTCCAGGTTTTTCGACAACATCGAAATCGATCAGGATCTAACGGGCGCGCATGGCGATGTCGTGGAGACCATTTCCTTTACCGATGGTGTCGGGCATGAAGTGAAGATCCCGATGCATGCTGGCGAAGTCCATGCGACGTTCTACGTCGATGGCGAAGATTTCGCGACTTTCGAGCAGGAGGACACGACGACGATCAGGACGATCCTGTATCATCTGAAGAGAGCGCCGGTTCCCTCGCGAAGCGCGACCCCCTAGGGGCGTGCAGAACTGTCGGGGCGTGATCGTCCCAGGCGTCACCGCGCGCGTTTTCCTCCTCCTGTCGCCGCTCGCACTCCTCCTCGACGCGGCTCCATTCTCTCTTCACGAGAACCATCATTTCCTTGATCGGAGTCCTTAGTAGCCTATCCGGCTCGACGAGCTTGAGTTCCTCCCCCTTGAGGACTCGAACTGCCTGATGAAAAACTTTGTTTCGAGGCAGGTATTTCGACTGCCGCAATCCAGGCCTCCTGGTCGGGGCGGGTTGAGGACCAATCTTGGAATCCTCGATCACCTTCGCCTCGACTTCCTTGCCGACGTCGAAGAATTCACCCGTCAACGCGGTTCGCAAAGCCAGGCCGACGATGCGTGCCATGACAGGAGGGAGAGCGCCCTGGATCATCGGCAGCTTCTCGTCGCCTTTCGGCGCGAACCGCCAAGGAGCCGGAAAACCCTGCGCCGCGGCCAGCGCGGCAAATGTGAGCCGGGGTCTGAAATCCGTGCAATCGACTTCATCGACGCTTGGCGCGTTCTCGACGATCCAGGAGCGATCGAAGCCGCAAGACCGCCAACCTTCGCCCCAGTCGGCCCGCTTCTCCTGCTTCGTCGGTATGTCCGGCAGCATTTTCGTCCGGAATTTCCCCCGCCAATCCTTGGCCCAGCGATCGTAGTTCTTCTGGGCAGACGACCTGCCCCTCGACCGGCCCATTTCATATGCAGTCATCAAGGGAACGATCGTAGCGCCCATGCACCGCCTATAGCGTGGCCTGGGTACCGCGAATACGTTTGCGATGTCAGACCGTATTCCAATCATGAAGTCTCGGCGCGTGGAATGTGGAAGACCGAAGTCAGCGCTGTCGAGACTGAAGTCGGAGACCGCATACCCGGCCGCGGTGATCGCGGCTACGGTTTCGGCCCGTGCGACTTCTAAGCCCGGCTTCTTTCGCGCGCCGGCGTCGCTCTCGAAAAGAAAGGCCTTCGGTTTGACCGACCTCAAGAGCTTCACCATGTGAGGATGAAGATCGGGCCGCTTCTTGATCTTCTCTCCGGGAGCACAAGGCAAACCGGCTGCGAGCAAATCGACGTCAGCATGCTTGTCAAGGACGTCGGAAAGTTTCGTGACGTCGCCATGGAAGACCGGCCAGTGGGGCTGATTGATCTGAAGGGTTTCGATCGACGGCTTGTAGTTGTCGTAAAGTGCGACGTGCTGAAAGCCGGCGGCTTGGAGTCCCAAAGCCATTCCGCCGCCGCCCGCGCAGAGTTCCAATACGATAAGCGGCTTCTGATCTTCCGCTGTCGGCGAGTTGTAGCCGTCGAATGGAACCAAGCGGCTTACAGCGTCCGCGAGATCCAGCCTTCCGGCGCCGACATCTTTGTGAAGCGAGAGCCCGTTGCCGTAGCCGAACTTCCCTTCTGAAATCTGCCTAAGCGCGTAAAATGATGACGCGACGTACGCCGAATCCTCGCTTTGTCGCTTGAGTAGTTCTTGCCCAGACCCGAAGATTGCCGAGAATTCGCTAAGTGCTTCGGATGCCTCCGCGACAAGCGATTGGTGGCAGAAATCGTAGAACGCACTGTCCGCATCGAAGCTCCCGTCCGACCAGCAGTGATCGAAGTCATGCAGGTGCCTGACGAGGTCGCTGGCCTTGGATTCGAGCTTGGCGATCTTCGCCTTCAGCACTGGTGCGGCAAAGGATTCGATCGCGAAGGAGCGGTCCGCCTCCCATCGCTCCCAATCAGGCGTGCTTTCAAGTTCACGCTTCTCAGCCAACTTCGTGATCTCGTCGGGACCGAGGACCTGGCCGAGCGCGAGCATCTTCAGCACCAAGAGCTGAACCTCCTCGGGCGCGTCCGCCCAGGCGTCGATTGCCTGGACAGTCATACGGCTCCCACTCAGCAGCGTGATGCTCCGGCTCAACTTCCCGCTCAGGGCCGCGTAAAGTTTCCGAAGTCGCTCGGAACCCGCGCCAGAAAGAGCAGCGTGCTTCGCCAAATAAGCGTCAACACGACCGGGATCGAGCGCGTCGAGCATGGCTATGGAATAAGCCGCCTCCAGATAGCTCCGTGAAATGCTCTCGTTGATCGAACTGAGGCGCTCTGCGGCCCGCTGGAGGAGGACTTCCTCGACCGATGGTGGCGTGGTGTTCTTCTTTCTTGTCATGGCGGCTCCGAAATGCGTTTTCGATCGGTAGCAGCCAATGGTTGAAAGAAGGGCAAACCCATACGGTTAAGGAATCACGAGGCCTTCCGCAGGTCGACGACCCGCCAAGGATAACGATCGCGTTACTGCACGCGAAGCGCGACAGACGCCAGCCCGGCGATTACAGGTCTACGGACGCCTGCCGGGCTGGGGCCATCTCGACGAGCTGACGTCGTCGTTCGCGGGTTCGCCGAAGTGCCAGCCGACTGAAGGCTCGACGTGCCAGACGTCCGCTCGGGGGTCGTAGACGCCAGGCAACGGAAAGTGTTGGTGGATCAGGCAGAAGTCTGCCGGGTTGAGCGTGGCGATCGGAAACTGGTGGGCGATGGAGAGGGCTGCCAGCATCGGATCACACCCTAGGTTCACCCGGTCCTGCTTGATCGACCTTCCGTATCTGTCCTTCTTTTCCGGAGTGAAGAAGAAGTGCTTGAGAGGAGGATGGGCGGCCATGGTTCCCAGCACGCGGGCCGCGGTGACGTCCATTTCAGGATGAACCATCTGACTGGCGAGGAACTCTTGGAACCAGGCGAGCAGTTCTATCGCCTTTTGAGGGTTGTTCCGCTGGACATTTCGAATTCCATATTCGGTTTCGTAGATCGTGATCCACGAGACGGCGAGCGAGCCGCGTGGCAGTTCCTCCAGCCACTCCCAGATCCAGTGCGGAGGATCGGGAAGATAGGCTACGCTGATGATGTTGGTATCAACGAGAATCTGCCCCACCAGCTCGCCGCTTCCAATTGTTGGTCCCGTTTAAACGAAGGTATGCTAACTGCTTTGCGCCTGTTAAAATGTTACCGTTCGAATCTTTAATGCGGTGGAATGGGAATGAGCCGGGTCTGGACGAGCAAGGAAGCCGAGGGGAATCTCGCACGGCTGCTGGAGCAGGCCAGAACCATTGGCCCGCAGCGCATTCGCGACGAGACGGGTATTTATGTGCTGAAGCTCGAAGACGATTTCAGCAAGAGAGACGCTGCCGAGTCTCTGCTGAAACTGCGCCCAAAGGGCTAGATTTCGGCGCCTCGGCGGTAAGGATTCGTTCACCATCCTGGAAGCTTTTCGGCCTGTCGTTCTCTCGCGGTGGGCCAATGAATATTGCATAACAAGTGCGGCCGGTTCTTCGGGATTCGGCGGCAGCCGTCTCCCTTGCCGTTTCTGCGCCTTAGCATCCCGAGCGCCAGGGGCACAAGACCGAACACCGCGAACCACAGGAGATCCCAGAACAATTGGTTTTCGACGTCCATCCGAATTCAGTGGATTCCGAGTATGGAGTGGGAGAGGGCGCTGTCGAGGACGTGTCAGCGACCGAAGCCAATCAGTGCGTTCGCGAACAGAAGCCTGTCTGCTCCGCCGACAGCGAAGGCGCGCCGAGCGCGCCAGCAGCCACGGCGCCGCCGCGGCGATTTAAGCGAGCCTCTCCTCCATCTGCCAGCCCAGGCGCCGGTTGATCTCGTCGGATATCTGGGTGCTCCCCCGGTTCGTCGTCGTGGCCATGGTTGCTTCTCCTCTTCGCGGGAGCCACCGGGCGAGCACAAAGTTCCGTGCCTGACCTTGAAGAGAAATCAATATATATTATATTAGATTGTATAATGAAATTCGACACGGAGCTAGTCATGCCTGTCACCATAATATCCGAGAAACTATCGATCTCGCCGCAGCCGAGCATCGAGGACATCCGGTCGCTTCACGACAAAGGGTTCAAGACACTCATCAACAACCGACCGGACGACGAGGATCTTGCCCAGCCGGGAACGCAAGCCGAAAGCCAGGAAGCGAAGCACTGCCACCTGTCCTATGCGTTCGTCCCGGTCACGGCCGGCACGATCACCGAGGCGGATGTGCGTGCGTTCCAGCGCGCGGTCGACAAATCCGAGGGACCCGTGTTCGCCCACTGCAAGACCGGCATTCGGTCGCTAAGCCTCTACTTGATCGGCGAGGTCCTTGACGGCCGCATGTCTGCCGACGAGGTCGTCGAATTCGGACGCAGCCGCGGCTTCGACACCAGCGCCGCCGCAGCCTGGCTCGTGCAACATGCTGCCCGCAGGCCGCAGGTGGAGGGCTTCTTCGACAAGCGCACCTGGAGCGTCCAGTACGTGGTGTCCGATCCCGCGACTCGCAAGTGCGCCATCATTGACCCGGTGCTCGACTTCGATGAGAGGGCCGGTGCGACGGCGACCATCAATGCCGACGCGATCCTCGACTACGTCCGCGACAACGGGCTGACGGTCGAGTGGATCCTCGACACCCATCCGCACGCCGACCACTTCTCGGCGGCCCAGTATCTGAAGGAGAAGACTGGCGCGCAGACAGCAATCGGCGAACGCGTCGTGGACGTCCAGAAGCTGTGGAAGGGCATCTACAACTGGCCCGAGCTTGCCACCGACGGCTCGCAATGGGACCGGCTGTTCGCCCATGGCGAGCCCTTCAAGGTCGGCTCCATCGATGCCAAGGTGCTCTTCTCTCCGGGACATACGCTCGCCTCCATCACTTATGTGATCGGCGACGCGGCCTTCGTGCACGACACGCTCTTCATGCCAGACAGCGGTACGGCACGCGCCGATTTCCCCGGCGGCGACGCGCGCGTCCTGTGGAAGTCGATACAGGAGATCCTCGCGCTCCCGGACGAGACGCGGATATTCACGGGCCACGACTACCAGCCGGACGGTCGGGCGCCTCGATGGGAAAGTACGGTGGCGGAGCAGATGAAGTCCAACCCGCATTTTTCCGGCGTGACGGAAGAGGAATTCGTGGCGCTGAGGACGAGGCGTGACAAGACGCTGCCGATGCCGAAGCTCATCCTGCATGCCCTGCAGGTGAACATCCGCGGCGGGCGCCTGCCGGAGCCGGAAGCCAACGGCCAGCGCTACCTCAAGTTCCCGCTCGATGCATTTCGGGGAGCGGCATGGGAATGACCACCGATCTAAATGCGATGAGGAGGGCGGGGCTTTCCCCCGCCGAGATGGCCAGCCGGGCCGGAGAGGTAGCGAACCTCCTGAAGACGCTGTCCCATCCGGCGCGCCTGATGATCGTCTGTACCCTGGTAGAAGGCGAGTATTCGGTCGGCGAGCTTGAAGAGAAGCTCGACCTCCACCAGCCGCATCTGTCGCAGCACCTGACGGTACTGCGTGGCTCCGGGATCGTCGAAACCCGGCGGGAGGGGAAACAGATCTTCTACCGCCTGACGGAAGAGAAGGCCGCGCAACTGGTCGCCGCCCTCTATGACATTTTCTGCCTGAAGGATGACAAGTGAACGCGTATCTCCCCTCATTGGTCGGGGGTATGCTGATCGGAGTGTCGACCGTCATGCTTCTGCTCCTTAACGGCCGGATTGCCGGGATCAGCGGGGTCGTCGGGCGTCTCGCGCAAGGCGTGGGGCTCACCACCAATCTTGCGTTCGTGCTCGGGCTGCTACTCGGGCCACTCGCTTACCTGTTCGTGTTCGGCGGCTGGCCGGCTGTTCAGATCACCGTCGGCTGGCCGCTGATCATCGTCGCGGGGCTGCTCGTCGGCTTCGGCTCGCGCATGGGATCGGGCTGCACCAGCGGCCACGGCGTGGTTGGGCTTGCCCGCCTGTCGCCGCGGTCGATGGTAGCGGTCGCCACGTTCCTGACGGCTGGCGTTATCGCCGTCGCAATTCTGCGAGGTCTCGGACTATGAACCGGAACATCTACAAATTCGTGGCCGCTCTCGCCTCGGGTATCGTCTTCGGCGTCGGACTGTCCCTGTCCGGCATGCTGAACCCGGTCCGGATCCAAGGCTTCCTCAACGTGTTCGGCGCCTGGGATCCGAGCCTTGCCTTCGTTCTCGGCGGCGCCGTCATCGTCGCCTTTTACGGCGTGCAGGTGATGAAGCGGTTGCGGCATCCAGCCTTTGACGACAGCTTCCACGTGCCGACGAGCCGCCGGATCGATGCTCCGCTGGTCGTTGGTTCGGCCTTGTTCGGCCTGGGCTGGGGGATCGGCGGCTTCTGTCCCGGTCCGGCAGTCGCATCCCTATCGGTCGGCCTTCCCCAGCCGTTCCTGTTCGTCATCGCCATGCTGGTCGGGATGACCTTGTATGACAGAGTGTGGAGCAGGCGGACGTGAGCACCTCCATTTTGGTGGCAGTTGGCTCCGGCGGGATCGTCGGCTTCATGCTCGGCCTGCTCGGCGGCGGCGGGTCCATTCTGGCGACGCCGCTACTCCTCTACGTGGTTGGCGTAACCCAGCCGCATATCGCGATCGGAACGGGTGCGCTTGCGGTCTCGGCGAATGCCTTCGCGAACTTCGCAAGCCACGCGATCAAGGGGCACGTCTGGTGGCGCTGCGCAGCCGTCTTCTCTGCGCTCGGCGTCATCGGCGCCCTCGGCGGCTCCAGCCTCGGCAAGGCGGTGGATGGAGACAGCCTGATATTCCTATTCGGCGTCCTGATGATGGTCGTCGGCGCTCTGATGCTGAAGCCTAGGAAGGCGGTGACGGTAGAGTGCCGTCCGGTCGACCTCAGGATGTGCCTTGCCACCGCCGCCGTGGCACTCGCCGCCGGCGCTGCATCCGGCTTCTTCGGCATCGGCGGGGGCTTCCTGATCGTTCCCGGCCTCATGCTGGCGACGGGCATGCCGATGATCAACGCGATCGGCACATCTCTCCTCTCCGTCGGTGCGTTCGGACTGGCAACGGCCTTGAACTATGCCAGTTCAGGCCTGGTGGACTGGTGGCTTGCCGCCGAATTCATCGGCGGAGGCATCGTCGGCGGCGTACTCGGCATGCTGCTCGCCACCCGGCTCAGCGCCTACAAGAACATTCTCAACCGCCTGTTCGCAGCGCTCATCTTCGTGGTTGCTGCATACATTTTGTATCGGAACTGGGGGACGGTGATGCCGGGCTAAGACGCCAAGCGAAGGCCTCGACAGCAGGCGAGCCGCGACTTCCGGCCAGAAGAGACCCTTGCGTATGAAGAGCGAGCGACCGTTGCAACACCAACACGTTGACCATCTTTAGAGACCAGCGGCGGCGTCGCTGATGGAGATGGTCGTACCCATCGTGTCTGAAAGCGACATGCCGCCACGCCGGGCACGGCGCGCGTGCAACGCGGCCGTGTCCTTCCTCAATGCGCCATGAATATTGGCATGCTGCTTCGCTCGATCATGTTGCGCGTCACGCCTCCGAAGAGCGTCTGCTGCCACCGAGGGTGATTGTATGCTCCCATGACGATCAGATCGGCGTTCACGTCCATCGCATGCTGCCTCAGGACCTCGTCGGCCGTGTTTCCGCCGCTGGCCACACGATCCACCTGAACCTTCACCCCATGACGAGACAGGAAGCTCGCGATGTCGGCGCCTGGTTCTTCTCCATTCACCCGCTCTCGCGAGACTGGATCGACCATCGTCACGTAGACGCAGTCCGCCGTCTTCAACAGGTCGAGCGCCTGCCTTGCGGCACGCGATGCCTCGTCGCTCGAATCCCACGCCAGCACGATCGATTTGGAAGTGGAAGAGAGCGGCCGCCGTCCGCGGTTGATGATGACCGGCGTCGGCGTCTGGAACAGGGCGCCATCCATGACCCTTTTCTGCAGTTCCTCGTCCTTGCACGCTTGGCGGCCGACGAGAACGACGTCGGCATAGAGCGCCCGTTCTGCAACGTCCTCCCGCGCAAAAGCATATTCAGTGTAGACGTCCTGCACGTCGTAGGACAGACCGGTGCGCGAGAGATACGCCTTGATCTCTTCGGCCTTCTTGACGAGTTCCTCGATTTCGCGCTGGCGTTCTTCCAACCAGATGGTCGACAGGGAGTTGTATTCTCCCATCATCGGCGACGCGCCCATGCAGATCACGACTGCGCTGAGATGCGCTCCGGAGGCTTCGCAAAACTCCACGGCGGCCTTCAGGTCTTCGTCGAAATATTTGGACGTCAGGATGCTCAATACCGTGCGAATGGACATTTCGATCACCTCTCTTGTTGAATATCGGGATGATAACGGCACTTGCGGCGCCGTCTTTGATCTTCGTCAAGCAACACGGGATGATCGTTCGCGGCGTCATCGGGAGAAGAACTTGTCGACCTCGGTCACGAGAACGAGTGAGCTCGCCACCAGCATGCTGAGACCCCATTCAAGAGGCGTAATGGGCGAAAGGCCAAGAGTTATGCTGAGCCACGGCACGTACATCGCCGAGATATGGATAGTCTGCGCGGCGAGCACGCTTAGGAGGAGGAAGCGATTCCGAAGAATGTCGATGGAGAATATCGATCGTCTTTCGGAGGAACTTGCCAGGGTCTGGACGTTCTCGAACATCACGAAGATGAGAAGCGCCAAGTTGCGTGCTTCGGAAACGCCATAACCATGCGCAAGCATCCACTGGAAGGCCAGGAACGCTGCCCCGCCAATGACGAGCGTCGATTGGACGACGCGCCGGATCATCAGCCGGTCGAGGACAGGCTCGTGTGGAGAACGCGGCGGTCCCGCCAGCTCGTCTCCTTCCGGTCTTCCGCCCGCAAGTGCGACGTCCTGGATGCCGTTCGTCACGAGATTGAGCCATAGAAGCTGAACAGCGAGGAGTGGCATGGGCAGCCCGAATGGCAGCGCGAGCATGAAGAGCAAGACCTCCGCGACGCCCGTTGCGACCGACATCAGCACCACCTTGCGGATGTTGCGATAGGCCGCCCGGCCTTCTGCTATCCCCACGACGATGGATGCGAAGTTGTCGTCGGTGATGACGAGATCGGCGCTCTCCTTTGCGACCTCGGTTCCCCTGAGCCCCATTGCGACGCCGACATGCGCTCTCTTCAACGCCGGACCGTCGTTCACACCGTCTCCTGTCACGGCGACGATATGGCCATTCCGGATCAACGATCCGACGATCGCCGATTTCTGCGCCGGCTGCACACGGGCGTAGATGCGGGCCTCTCTTGTAATCTCGTCGAGCCGTTGGTCGCCCGCTCGTTCGGCTTCATCGACGTCCTTGCCCAAGACGACCTGGCTGGCGTGAAAGCTCAAGCCGCAATCTCTGGCAATCGTGGCGGCGGTCCGGGGGTCGTCCCCTGTAACCATCACGACCTCCACACCTGCCGCACGGCAATCTTTCATAGCGCTCGGCACTTCCGGCCGAACTGGGTCCTGTAGTCCGGCTAGGCCTAAGAACACGAGATCGACAAGGTGACCATGTCCAAGGCTTTCGACGAGAGTCGCGCCGACTTCCCCTTCCGCGAAAGCAAGCACCCTGAGCCCTCGAGCGGCCATCTGTTCCTTCTGCGCCAAGAGCGAAGCGCGGTCGATTTCGACCACGTTTGCTGCTGAGTCCATCCGATCCGCCATCTCGATGAGCACCTCCGGAGCCCCCTTGACGAAGACATGGATACAATCGCTGCCGTGATGGAAGGATGCTGCGTATTTGCGCTCGGGCTCGTAGGCGATCCTTGCCGCCAGTGGGTATCGGTCATTCAGCTCTTCCGGCCCCATCCTTGCCTTCCGTCCTGCTGCAAGAAGCGCCACGTCGACCGTGTCTCCGGCGGCCACCCAGAGATCGTCCTGGCGAACGAGGCTTCCTTCGTTTGCGAGCAGTGCAGCGCGCAGCAGCCTGCGCGCCCTCTCACGGACAAGATCGCCGTCCAGGCCGTTCGCGCTGATCTCGCACCTGTCAAGATCGGCATGGGCGTCCAGGACAATGTCCGTTCCGTCCGGCAGCCGGATTTCGGTCACCGTCTGAACGTTGCTGGTCAAGGTGCCGGTCTTGTCCGTTGCGATCAGCGTGGTCGAACCCAGGGCCTCGACGGCCGGCATGTTCCGAACGATGACGTTGCGGGCGGCCATCCGCCGCATGCTGACGGCAAGAGCGATGGAGATCGCGATCGGAAGGCCTTCGGGGACAGCGCTCACCGCCAGTCCCACGGACATCATGACAAGATCGTGCAGAGGGAGCCCCTGCATGAAGCCCGCGAGGACCAGCACTAATGCTGCCACTCCTACGAAGACCGCGAGCGCGTTCGTGAACTTCGCCAGACGGGCGACGAGCGGAGGCAGCGACGAACTGGCTCTTTCCAATTCGACGGCGATGCGGCCCAAGTTCGTCGCGGTACCAGTAGCGGTCACGACGCCTTTGGCTCGCCCGCGAGTCACCAGTGCACCCGCGAGCAGCAGCAAGGAACTGCCTGTTTCATCCGGCGAGCCTTCGACTGTTCGCCCTTTGGGGACCGGCATCGACTCTCCTGTCAGAAGCGACTCGTCGCACCGGAGGTCGCTCGCATCGACAAGCGTCAGATCGGCAGGGATTCTGTCACCCGATTCGAGAAGAACGAGATCGCCCACGACCAGCCGCTTGGCCTCGATCCGGCAGGCCACCCCGTCCCGGATGACCCTGGCCGACGGCTGCTCAAGTTTTCGAAGGGCGGCCGCCGCTCGATCCGCCGAATATTCCTGGTAGGTGCCTATGGAGGCATTGATCAGAAGCACGACGAGAATGAACAGGCCGTCTTCGATCCTGCTGGTCGAAAACGACAGCGCCGATGCCAGCAGAAGGATGTAGATGATCGGGTTGCGGAATTGGATGAGGTAGATCTTAAGCGGCGATGGGGGCTCAGGCTCGGGCAGCGTGTTGGGTCCAAGCTCGGCTAGGCGTTCCTCGGCCTCCTCGCTTGTCAGTCCGATCACCGCAGGCGTCGTGGGGGCGGGTGTCTGCGCCGTGAGATTCATCATGGGCTCCGGGCTTGTCGCGACGATTTCATCGAAAGTTCCCATGATAGCCTATGTGCTTCCACGCACGTGACATTGACCGGGATCAAGGAGCTCCGATCGCACTGAGATATGCTTGAGCCGATTTGTGGACCGCGGTTTTGCGGCCACTGCGTTTCGAAAGCGCGGCGCTTGGATCGGTTCCCGACGGTGGCGCGTGTGGGCCCGCATTGATCAGGCAAGATTGGAAGGCACTAAAATGAGTGAGAGCTCGGTACGGACCGTATTGCAGACGATGAAGAATGACCTTGTCCGCCGTCTCGGAGCGATCGATGCGGATCTCTGCGTCGCCCTCGAGAAGGACAGCGAGGAGCGCGCGAGCCAGGTCGAAAACGATGAGGTTCTTCGCGAGATGCAAGCCGAGGGGCGCGACCAGATCGCGGCCATCGAAGCGGCGATCGATAGGCTGAACGACGGCACATACGGGAAATGCGTCAAATGCCACAATCCGATCGGTAACGAGCGGCTGACTGCTGTTCCCTATACTCCGTTCTGCATCGATTGCGCAAAGTCGTTCCGCTGAGGCTTCTGGTTTAATGGGAGGGTGAGAGGTGGATACAGCGGCGGCTTGGTGGGCTGATAGGTGGACGGCGCCTGAGGGAGGGCTGTCGCGACTGAGGGCGGGCCCCCGGTCGGGCCTTCTGGTGCTGTCGTCGCTGCTTGCGCTTGCGGCCGCATTCGCCTTCTATCTCTTGGGGCACGGCCTTGGATATCGGTTAATCCTGGTGGGCTGCACCAGCCTGAGTCTGCTGTCTCTTTGCGTCGAGATCGCCAAGAAGCTGCGGAAAGAGGAATACGGGCTGGACCTGATCGCGGCCCTGGCCATGGGGTCCTCCTTATGGTTCGGTGAATATCTCGCCGGAGCGATAGTCGGACTCATGTATTCCGGCGGCCAGTTTCTGGAGGCATACGCACATCGTCGCGCCGACGAGGGAATGTCGGCTTTGCTGGCGCAAGTTCCGCGGACCGCCCTGCGGCTTGCCGGGAGTGGTTTCGAAGAAATTCCGATCGAGGCGGTCGCAGTCGGCGACGTGCTCCTGATACGAAAGGGAGACGTCGTACCGGCCGACGGGGCGCTCGTCGGCGAATTCGCAACGATCGACCAGGCGGTTTTAACCGGAGAGCCTTTCCCGGTGCGCATCGCCAGGGGCGGAAAGATTTCGAGCGGCGCTACGAACGAGGGCGACGCCATTGAAATCCGCGTTCTAAGCCGTACCGAGGACAGCAGCTACGCAGGAATTGTCAGACTCGTGGAGGCGTCGAAGCGGTCCAAGGCGAAGCTGGTGCGCCTGGCCGACCGGTTCTCGGTCTGGTTCCTGTTGGCAACGATCGTGGTCGCAGGAGTATCGGCAATCTTGTCCGGAGACATGTCACGGATCGTGGCCGTGCTGGTTGTCGCCACGCCCTGTCCGTTGATCCTTGCCGTACCCGTCGCTCTTGCGGCCGGCACTTCAAAGGCCGCCAAAGAGGGCGTTCTGGTGAAGGGAGCGGGACCTTTAGAGACCCTCGCCCAAGCCACCGTCGTAGTGTTCGACAAGACGGGGACCCTTACCGCAGGACAACCCGAAGTGGGGGTGATAGACGGCTCGGAGCATCCGGACAGAATCCTGCGGCTGGCCGCCTCGCTGGACCAGGCGTCCGGCCATGTGGTCGGACGCGCGCTGGTGGACGAGGCCCATAGGCGTGGATTGATGTTGACCCGCCCGTCGGGGGTGACCGAGACCGCGGGATCTGGGATTTCCGGAATTGTCGATGGCGTGCATGTCGACGTCGGAGGAGACACCTATTTCGGAGAGGCTCCGCCGTCCGGGCCGAACGGTTCAGGTAGCGCAATGCGTGTGAAGGTGCTCCTTGACGGCGCGCTGGCTGGCGCGATCACGCTCGAAGACCGCCTTCGCAATGACGCCATCCAGCTCGTCAACCAGCTCAGGGCATCAGGGATATCTCGAATAGTCCTCGCTTCCGGGGATGAATTGGCTATCGCCACAGCCATAGCTCGCTCGCTGAGCCTGGACGGCGTCGAGGCGAGGCTCGATCCCGCAGACAAAGTCGCAGTCATCGAGAAGGAGCGCGCCCACGGGAGAGTGCTGATGGTCGGCGACGGGGTGAACGACGCGCCGGCGCTGGCGGCAGCCGACGTCGGGATCGCGGTGGGCGTCGAAAACCTTGCGGCGGCCGCGGAGGCTGCGGATATCGTACTCGTCCGGGACGACCTGACGCAGATAGCGAAGGCGATCGGCATCGCTCGTCGTTCACGCAAGATCGCGCTTCAGAGCATCTATGCGGGCATAGGTCTCTCGCTCATCGCGATGGGGTTTGCGGGAGCGGGATACCTTCCGCCGGTCGGCGGTGCGTTGCTTCAGGAGGTCATCGACGTGGCGGTCATCCTCAACGCCCTTCGCGCCCTCTAATGGGCGAGAAGCACCGGTAGCTCGGCCTTGACGAGCAGGTCTCGAGTGACGCCGCCGAGGATGAATTCACGAAGTCGGGAATGGCCGAATCCGCCCGCGACCAGGAGGTCTGCTTTACGCTCCAGCGCAGCCGATTGGATGGCAGCGGTCGCGGTTTCTCCGCCTGCCTGGATGGACACGTCTTCCACGTCGAATCCCGAGTGCTTCAAGGACGAGATCAAGAGCGAGCGGTTCGGCTCGTCGATCACCTTGTCGTCCGTGATCGAGATGACCTGCACCTTGGTGGCGCGCTCGATGAAAATGCGGGCGCAGGACAGGGCACGCGCGGCGGTGGCGCTGCCGTCCCAGGCAACGGCGATCGTGTCTACACGAGAGCAGATGCTCGTGGCGGGATATAGCACGAGGGGACGGCCGCTTCCGAACAACAGCGTCTCGGAAAGCTCGCGGGAGAGCTCCGAGGCCTCGACGATGGACAGGTCGTGGCACCTGCTGATTTCGGAAAAGTGTTCAAACACGAACGGCTCCGTGGCCTCAAATCCATGGATTCGCACTTGGATGCCAGTCTCGGCAACAGCGTGGGTGATATGTTCCCGCAGCGAAGTCCCGCTGTCCCGGCTATATCGCTCTGCTTGCCCCCGCCATGTGTCGACATCGATTAATGTGGGAAAGGGCTGATGGACCTGAGGAATCCGGACTTGCGGGATGCTGGCGACGAGATGGGCGTCATTCTGCCGGGCGAGGTCGATAGCATTGTCGATTATGGTGAAGGAACTCGCGTCGGGATAGGTCGGCAACGGAAGATGGAACTGCGGCTTCATGCTGGCCTCCTAAGGTTAAACAGCCGTCATGATGCATGCCGCGGAGAGAGTCTGCATTGCGCTTTGTCAAGGCGGTGGCGCAACGACGCTCTTATGATCGCGCCTTCATGCAAGCTGGAGAACACGGCCATGACGATCAAGCTGACGGAGATAAACCCCGGTGAGTGTTACCGGATCCTCGAGAATGAGCGCTTCGGTCATCTCGCATGCTGTATGAATGGCCAGCCGTACGTGGCGGCAATCTACTTCGCCTTTTCCAGCGGCGTCGCCTATAGCTTCACCATGCCTGGCAAGAAGCTCGACTGGATGCGGGGGAACGACAAGGTCTGCCTTCACGTCGAACAGCGTGCCGCCGCCGGCGGTTGGAAAAGCGTCGTTGTCGACGGTCGGTTCGAGGAGTTTCCGGACAGCGACGCGCGACGGAGCGAAAGGCTCCATGCGTGGTCGCTTCTCCAAAAGTATTCGGACTGGTGGGAGATCGGCTCCATGAAGCCCCACGAGCTCCCCACGCTCGAAGGCTCACCGCATGTCTTCTACGGCATTGTCGTCACGGCCGTGTCGGGACGGAGCGCAATCAGATCGGAATGACCGTCGATGCCTGAGCCGCCCATATCTCACAAACGGAGCACTACATGGCATATCTACCCAGCCTCCATCCAAACGCCACATTCAACTTCAATCTCGCACCCATCTTTCGCGCGGGGGTTGTGATCCAAGACGTGACCTTCGCCGCGTCGGCCAAGGTCACCACGGATTTGACGGAGTCCGCCGCGCGGCGAGGGCTTCGATGCTTTGAATTTCTGACTCGACTTGGCTGCAGTATCGACCACGGCGATGCGGTCGAAGTCCTTTCTGACTTCGTCGAGACCGAGCTGGAGGAATATCCCAGGGAAGTGGCGCGGCTGTACGAGGTCGGGTCACGAACGTTGTCGCACGCCGCCGAACTATGTCGTGACGTCGCCGCCGGTCAGGTCAGGGAGACGGAAGCGAAGACGGTCGTGTGAAGCGTGCGGCGGTCAACGGGTCGTTCGCAAGACGAGCACGGAGCATGGTGCGCGCTGCACGACATGGTCCACGACCGAGCCGAAGACGCGGTCGAGCACGTCGTCCCGGTGAGAGGCGATCACGACGAGATCCGCGGCGATCTCCTTCGCTGTCGCGACGATGACCTGAGACGGGTTGCCCGCGCGGACGTGTATAGAGGCAGGAGTGTCGATCGACCGCAGGGCTTCCGCAAGTCTGGTCTCGGCGGCGGCTATCACCTCGACCGCCCAATCGTCCGGCGAGGCCGATGAGGGCAGGCCCTCCACCGCGTGAACGAGGTGGAGGCTTCCGTTGGGGGCGAGCTGCTCGCGCGCCGTTTCGACGAGTTGGAGCATGCGTTGCCGGGAGCCTCGGCCGATGGCGCAGACGACTGTGGCAAACATGTCAGTATATGTCCTTTCCAGACAGGCTGACGAACTCGGTGGTCAGTCCATCGCCATGCGCTTCCTTGAGAAGCCGGTCGGCGCTCATGATGTCGAGACACATGGTGCCAGTGAAGGATTGCCGGAGCGCGCAACAGAAATGGTCTCTCGCCCATGCCTGGGCTCGCGGCGTCGCTGTGGTCACCTCCCAGCGATCCTCGTCCCGACGTTCAAGAACAAGGTCCGCGGACGTCCGTTCGACGTGCCCAATCGTTGTTGCGGCACCCGTTGGTGTCTTACAGGTTGCTTCTTGTTCGCGCATGTCCGTCTCCTTTGGATGAGGTCGTGGCGCTCTTTCCAGAGCCTATTGGACCCTCGGCATTCCGTCTTTGACGAGCATCAATCCGGATGCTTGACCGGGATCAAGTCGAAGTCGGGAGGGTGGTGATACGACTAGCGCCGGTGGTACATGCCGATGGAGGGAAACGTGAGGGCGATGGTACTCGAACAGGTGGGCCGGCCGCTTCGTCTCTCGGAGCGGCCGGATCCGCTGGCGCGGCATGGCCAGGTCGTCGTTAAAGTCGAAGCCTGCGGGGTCTGCCGCACGGACCTTCATGTCTGCGACGGAGACCTCTCCAAGCCAAAGCTTCCCCTCGTTCCGGGCCATGAGATTGTTGGGACCGTTATGGCAGCGGGCGAGGGCGTTCCTGGTCGACTGATCGGTCGAAAGGTCGGGGTACCGTGGCTGGGCCACACCTGCGGCCATTGCGCATATTGCCGAGAGGGTCGCGAGAATCTTTGCGACGAGCCCGGCTTCACCGGGTACACGATCGATGGCGGCTTCGCGACGCATGCGGTCGTCGAAGCGGGCTACGCGTTCGAACTGCCTGACGATACGGATCCGGTGGCGACTGCGCCTCTTCTTTGCGCGGGCCTCATCGGGTGGCGATCTCTGAAGATAGCGGGCGAGGGGAGGACGATCGGCATCTACGGGTTCGGCGCGGCCGCCCACATCCTCGTGCAGGTGTGCAAGCATCGGGGCCAGAGCGTCTATGCGTTCGTGCGTCCTGGAGACGATGCCGGGCGGAAGTTCGCGCTTGATCTTGGCGCCGTCTGGGCCGGGTTCTCCGGTGAAAGGCCGCCGGTGCCGCTCGACGCCGCCATCATCTTCGCGCCGGCCGGGCAGCTCGTACCGATGGCGCTCGACGTGGTGCGGAAGGGTGGAACGGTGATCTGCGGCGGCATCCACATGTCCGACATCCCAAGCATGCCCTACCGTCTGCTCTGGGGCGAGCGGCGAGTAGTCTCGGTGGCGAACCTGACCCGGAACGACGGAGCCGAATTCTTCTCGATCGCCAAGGCGGCCGGGGTACGATGCGTCACCAGCGTTTACGCTCTCGAGAATGCGAACGACGGCCTCGACGACCTGCGCGCAGGCCGTGTTACAGGCGCCGCCGTGCTCGTTCCGTAGCTGAGGATCAATCCGGATTATCCGGCAACACGGAAGCTTTTCCGACGACGGACGTCGGCCAACTGCTCGCAATTCTCATTAGGGAGCATGCCCGCGCGCTCGTCACGGTCGCAAGGAACGGCCGTCTCTTCGTTGCCGCCGACGTGCAAACCCGGTAGCGACCGCGGAGGCGGTATTCGGCCCGATGCGATCACAAGGTCGCTCTCGTGCTTGATGAAGATCAACGACGAAGTTCTGCGGCACTGGCACGATCGACATGTCTTAAACCTGAAGGAGGTTGTCATGGACGACATTCGTCTCAGACAGAACATTCTCGATGAAATGGAATTTGAGCCCAGCATCGACGCGGCTGGTATCGGCGTTGCGGTCCACAGCGGGATCGTGACCCTGACCGGACACGTGCGCACCTACGCGGAGAAGGAGGCCGCAGAGCGGGTAGCTAGTCGCGTCAAGGGCGTACGCGGAATAGCTGCCGACATCGAGGTCCAGATTTTCGGTCCGAAGGCAACAGACGACGACGACATCGCCCGGCGGGCTGTCAAGATGCTCGACTGGAACGTCTCCGTGCCGAAGGATTCGGTGCAGGTGCGGGTCCTAACGGGGTGGATCACCCTGAGAGGCCAGGTCGAGTGGCAATATCAAAAGAACGCAGCCTACGACGCAGTGCGTGATCTCGCCGGCGTGGTCGGCGTCTCGAACCTGATCGAGCTGAAACCGCGTATCACGGCGGTGGACGTCAAGAAGCGCATCGAGGACGCATTCCAGCGCGACGCCGCTTTGGAGGCCGATGCAATCAAGATCGATGTCAAAGGCGGAAAGGTTATCCTCTCCGGCAACGTGAAGACCTGGTCGGAACGGCAGGCGGCGGAGCGTGCCGCGTGGTCTGCACCGGGGATCAGCACTCTCGACGACCGGCTGACGGTCGGGTGATCGAATGTTGGGAGCGGCTGGAGTTAGCCGCTCCGCCCACTCAATAGCAAGAGCGCCGCTGCGACCGCCTCGCACACGTCACCAATCCCGAGATCAAAGGTCCGCCGTCAAGCAGAACCGCCATCATGCTTCGTGTCGAGCAACAGCCTGAGATGGGTCGACATCTCCGATGCCGTGTACGGCTTCTTTAGCCAGCCGGCGCCCGCTTCGATCTCCTTTTCTGCAGCATGGGGCTCCGAAAAGCCGGACGTGAGGAGAATTTTTACCCGCGGCCAGCGCTCGCGAACCTTGCGGGCCAGTTCGTCGCCGTTCATTCCAGGCATGGCCACATCGGTGAACAGGAGCGCTATGTCCTGCGACGCCTCCAATTCCTTCAATGCGTCGATTCCGTTCGTCGCTTCGATCACGGTGTAGCCGAGCGTCTGTAGACGGCTGACCGTCACTCTGCGAACTCTCGCGTCGTCTTCGACGACCAGAATGGTTTCAGTTCCATGAGACGGGGTGTGCTCGGTCTGCCCTTTTTCCGGATGGGGATCCTTCCCGCCATCGGCGCGTGGAAGGAAGAGGCGAACCGTGGTCCCCTCGCCAGGTTCGCTGTAGAGCTGCAGGTGTCCTGCGGATTGCTTTGCGAAACCGTAGACCATGCTTAGCCCGAGTCCCGTTCCCGAACCCGTCGGCTTCGTTGTGAAGAACGGCTCGAATGCTCTCTCCCTAACCTCGCTTGTCATTCCAGTCCCTGTGTCGGTAACCGAAATGAGGACGTATCTGCCGGGTCGGATTGCCGGATAAATCCCAGCGTAATCGGAATCGATCTCGACGCCGGATATCTCGATCGTTAAACGGCCTCCGGCAGGCATTGCGTCTCTGGCATTGATCGAAAGATTGAGAAGCGCACTCTGGAGCTGCGCCTTGTCTGCCATTGCGGTCAACCGCCGTCCGGGAATGACCGTCCGGAGTTCGACGGAGTCGCCGAGCGTTCGCTGGACGAGGTCCGAAAACTCTCCAAGCAGGGCGCCGACGTCCAGCTCCTTCGGTGCGAGAGCCTGCCGCCTTCCGAACGCGAGAAGCTGAGAGGTAAGTCTGGCACCGTCGTCGGCCGCGGACTGCGCCTCCCGCAGCAGGGACAACTGCCCCGGCTCAACTAGACTGGCCTCCAGCATCTCGAGATTACCGCTGATGACCGCCAGAAGATTGTTGAAGTCGTGGGCGAGCCCTCCCGTCAACTGTCCGACCGCCTCCATCTTCTGCGACTGCCGCAGCTCGGCCTCGATGCGGTGGCGGCTCGTCAGATCCCTGACGAAGCCCGTGAAGATCCGTTTGCCGCCGGCAACCGCCTCGCCGACGGAGAGCTCCATTGGAAAGGTGGTCCCGTTCTTCCTCAGGCCGACGACCACGCGTCCGTACCCGATGATCCGTCGGCGCCCGGTCCGAATGTATGAATCCAGATATCCGTCATGTGCCTCCCGGTCGGGAGAGGGCATGAGCATGGAGACGTTCTGCCCGATGGCCTCGTGCGCGGAGTAACCGAAGAGTTTCTCTGCCGCAGCGCTGAAAGAAGTAATAATACCTCTGTCGTCTATGACGACCATTGCGTCTGGTACCGTATCAAGAATGGACTGGAGGTGAGCCTGCCGCTCCCGCAGCTCATCCCCGACCTGCTGCATGAGCGTCACGTCGTAGTTGGATTGGACGATAAGCGTGTCGGGATCGCCAAGTTCGAGAACAGTCCACCGCGTAGCGATCGCCAGTCTGACACCGTCCTTCCGTCGGTGCTCCACCTGACCGCTCCAGAACCCCATTCTACGCACATTGGCCCGAAGCTTGTACAAGTCGACCGGAAATCGCGTATCGAGGAGTTCGTGGACCACCTTTCCCACGGCCTCCTCGGCGGACCATCCGTAGAGCTGCTCGCAGCCCGAGGTCCAGCGCTGGATGACGCCGTCGAAACCGTGGACGATTAGGTTGGCCACGTCGAACATGCGCACGATCCGGTCCAGATCGGTTTCACTGGTAGCGTGTTCCAGCATAGCGTGCTCCAGAATGTTCTTCGAAGTCGTCGTCCGGGTCTTCGACGGCGGTGCGGGCCAACGCCGACCGGCTGGCCACCTTGAACTGATGCTTGTCAGCAGGCAATAGGATGCCTTTGGCGACAAGTTTGGTAAGCGTCCTCGACACGGTCTCGATCGTCATGCCCAGGTGGTCGGCGATGTCGGCGCGGACCATCGGCAGACTGATCGTCCGGCCATCCCGTCCCTCGTTCCGTTCAAGCCGCTGCAGCAGAAAGGTGCAGACTCGCTGCTCGGCGTTCTTGTGCGACAGCAGGAGCATGTGGTCCTGCGCTGCAGAAATCTCGTCTCGTAGTTGCGACAGAAGCTGAAGCCGGAATTCAGGCACCATTTGCAGCTCCTCTTCCAGCGTGCGCTTGTTGATCCGGGTGAAGGACACGTCGTCGATCGCCTCGCCTGCAAACATGTAACGGTTGCGAAAAGACAAGCCGACTAGGTCGCCCGCTCCAAGAAAGCCGATGATGAGGCGGCGCCCGTCCGAAAGAAACCGGCATATGCGGACGTTTCCGCGGACGATGCGAAACACATGGCGGGCGGCGTCGCCCTCGAAGAAGATCGTGGTTCCCGCCTGGGCTGTCTCGATGGTCTGGCCCACGAACAGAGGCGCGAAGTCGATCATTCCTTGCGCTAGTGGCCGTTCAAATGAGTGAATATTCGATACCGCAGGCATGTCGTGGCTCCCTCCGCCGTTGTCTGGCGTGGATTTGACCGAAGTCTGATGACACAGGGATGCGAGGAGCGTAAGAATTGATGCGATTGTGTAACAATCCGTAACAACTCGAGAATGCTGGGATGACGAGCGGACCTGTCAGGCGAACCCGCATACTTGTCGTGGACGACGATGTCCGGATCCAAAGAATGCTCGCGCAGTATCTCGGCGAGGAAGGATTCGACGTCGACGTGGCAGGCGGCAGCTCGCAGATGCGTTCCAGGATGGCGGGGGCCAAATTCGACGCCGTCCTGCTCGACCTCGTCCTGCCGGGAGACTGCGACGGACTCCAGCTCGCAAGGGAAATTCGTTCGGGTTCGGACGTTCCCATCATCATGCTGTCCGGCCGCGACGACGTCATGGATCGTGTCGTCGGACTCGAGGTTGGTGCGGACGACTACATTGGAAAGCCTTTTCATCTGAGAGAGGTGCTGGCTCGGGTCAAGACCGTGCTAAGGCGCAGAAACCCAGCAGGAGACCAGGTCAGGATTGAGGGTGACGTTTTACGCTTCGAGGGGTGGAAGCTCGATGTGGAACAGCGGGCGGTGACCAACCCCGCCGGAGACGAAGTGGCGCTGTCGACGGGGGAGTTCGACATGCTGCACGTGTTCGCCACTCATGCCGGCCGGGTCCTTACGCGAGACATGCTAATGGATCTGACGCGCAAGCGAGGCCGCGACGGCTTCGACCGCACGATCGACGCGCTGATCGTCAGGCTCCGTCGCAAGATCGAGACGGATCCGACGAACCCCCGCCTGATCAAGTCCGTCCGCGGCGTCGGATATCTCTTTACAGCAAGGCTAGAGACGGCTTCTGGTCAACCCTGACCATCAGCCCGTGATCCCACCGACGAAATCTGCCTTCGCTTTCCATCTCTGTGAAATCGCTTGGGCACCGCGCCCAGAACCGCATGAAGTTGCATCCTGCCGATCGTCTGCTCAACGAGGTGAACAGGACGTCCGCGATGGTCACGTCGTCAATGACGCTCGCCGCCACGAAGATCGGAACGTCCATCAATCGCCCGGCGATCGGATGCCGGGCGATCCGGTAGACTGCCAGCCCACGCACATACCCTGCCGCATCCTTTAACGAGACGAGCTTCCATCCATCGACGCTCGTCACCACTTGCGCCCAGTCGTCGGCAGAAAAGCTCGGAGCCGTCACCTGGATCAGGCTGTAGGCGTGCAGCGCATCGTCCATGTGGAGCGGGTGGACGCAATATCCCGACGTCATGGTCGCTTCCTCCTCGATCGAGAGGAGATCCTCGCATGGTCCGGCCGTTGGAGCCTTGTTCCAGGTCAATCCTCAGTGTGGGGAAACGTGAATGACAAAAGCGGGCGATTTGACGGTGATCAAAGACCGAAGATGAGATGGACTGTTCTATATGCGCGTCGCCGCATGTGAACGACGGCATTCTTGAGAGAAGGAGAATGACAATGGCAGACTCTCCAACGAAACTTTCTGTTAAGACCGAAGCGAGACCGGCGGCGCCCGCCGACCGATGGTGGCCCCTCGAAAGCCTGCGGTCCGAGATCGACCGCGTGTTCAGCGACTTCGGGAGCCCGTCGATTTTCGATCGCGCCTTCAGGATGCCCGCCGCGTTCTCGCGCGGCATGCTCGCCGTCGATCTCGTTGAATCCGACAAAGCCTTCGAGCTGTCGGCCGAGCTTCCGGGCGTCGACGCCAAGGATCTTGACGTCACGCTCGCCGACGGTGTGCTCACCATCAAGGGTGAGAAGAACGAGGCCAAGGAAGAGAAGGAAAAGGACTATTACCTCTCCGAACGGCGCTACGGATCGTTCCACAGAAGCCTGGAATTGCCGCGCGGCGTGGATAGCGAGAAGATCGAGGCGAACTTCTCCAACGGCGTCCTCAAAGTCACGCTGCCGAAGACGCCCGATCGGCAGCAAAACACCAAGAAGATCACGGTCAAGGCGGCCTGACGGTCAACCCTCCGCCACGCCGAGGGGTGGCGTACGGTGGGCGCGGAGAGGGAGGGGGCGGACCCCTCCCTCTTTTTCAGTTGATGCGGATGTGGTTCTCGACGGTGGCAACGCCTGGTACAGACCAGGCCGTACGTTCGGCGACGCCGCGCTCGTGCCAGGCGCGCACACCGCCTTCGAGGACGACCTTGTCGTCCTGAACCTTGACCGTGATGCCTCCAGCGTCGACTTCGGCACTCCGTTTCAGGGCGTCCTCGATCCGACGGCGGACGTCCGGCACCGTCGGGCACGGCCGCATAGTCAGCAGATTGAGGACGCCGACCACGCCACCGAGCTTCCTGACGGCATGCTCGGCCGCGGCTTTCTGGAACTGCCAGCGCACTTCGCCCGACAACGTCACCCAGCCGTCCTCGACCTTTATATGAACCGGCCCCTCCGGGAGCGCCGTGGTCCAGGCGATGATGTCGATAGCCCGCGATGCGATCTGGTCATCCGCATGCTGCTTGTGACCTACGCACCGCACTTCGATGTCCAGGGCCACCGCCCGGACGCCCTTCACCCGCGCTGCCACGTCCTCCGCCGTCAGCTTTTCGGCATAGGTCGAGACATGACCGGAGAGGGTCGCGATGCCATCGTCCACCGACACGCCAATATGGGCGGCGTCGATGCTGGGTTCGAACGCCAGCTCGTCGAGTATGTCCTGTTGGATTGCTAAGTCCGTCATTTCTACCTCCTGTTGGGTTTCGAAGCCCGTTGGCCTCGTGGGTATGATGCGCCGTCCGAAATTTCTGGCGTTGCGCTTGGTCAATTGAACCTGGCGACGGCCCGCATCTCACCGAACTGGACCGTCAGGCTAGCCGCGAACGTGACTTTGACCTTCGTCAACGTGCGGTCGTCCGAGGTGCCATAAAGTGCCCGAAACACATAGGGAGTTGTCATGGCCGATCCGATCCTTCACTTCCACGGCGCCGCAGGGTCGGTCACCGGGTCGAGCTTCCTTTTGGAGACCGGTGGCACGCGCATTCTGATCGACTGCGGAATGTTCCAAGGCTCAAAGTCGGAGAAGGAGCTCAACTACAAGCCATTCCCCTTCGTACCATCACGGATCGACGCAGTGCTACTCACGCATGCGCACATCGACCATTCGGGCCTGCTTCCGAAGCTCGCGAAGGCGGGATATGGCGGGCCAATCTTTGCAACGGCAGCAACGATCGACCTTTGCACGATCATGCTCCAGGATTCGGGTCACATCCAGGAGTCGGAGGTCCGACAGCTCAACGGAAGGAATCGTAGAAGGGCGCGAGCGACGGTGGAGCCCATCTATACCGCCGACGACGCCCGCAGCATGCTGCCGCAGTTCATCTCGGTCGAGTATGGCGAGTGGCGGGAGACCGTCGGCGGCGTAAGGTTCCGCTACTGGAATGCCGGACATCTGATGGGTTCGGCATCCATCGAAGTCGAGACGCCCGGCGCCGACGGGGCGACAAGAATTTTGTTCTCGGGCGACGTCGGCGCGAGCAACAAGCTGTTCGAAAACCTCCCTCTGGCGCCTTCCGGGGTCGATTACCTCATCTGCGAAAGCACATACGGAGACAGGGAACGGGAAGAGTACGCCCTGAAAGATCGACGGGACCGGCTGCGCGAAGTGGTGGCGAGCTCGAACAGCCCCGGCGGGGTTCTTCTCATTCCCTCCTTTGCCGTCGAGAGGACGCAGGAGGTGCTGACTGATCTCGTCGCCCTCATGGACGAAGGAGAGGTGCCGCGGTGCCCAATCATGATTGACTCGCCGCTTGCGTCGCGAGCGACCGAGGCATTCAAGAAGCATGCGGCGGACCTCGGTCACGGCGGCAAGGCGTTCCTTCGCGCGCTCAACGCGCCGAACGTCCGCTTCACCGAGACGGCCGAGCAGTCGAAGGCCCTCGATCTCGTCCGTGGCTTTCACATCATCATCGCGGCCAGCGGAATGTGCGAAGCGGGGCGGATCCGCCACCGCCTGAAGAACTGGCTCTGGCGGCCGGAGTGCACCGTGCTGTTCGTCGGGTTCCAGGCGGCTGGGACGCTCGGCCGCATCCTGCAGGAGGGCGCGACAGACGTCCGAATCCAGGGCGAGGAGATTCACGTCTGCGCCAGGATGGCCACGCTCGACGCCTACAGCGGACATGCCGATGCAAGCGAACTGGATGCGTGGGTTGCCGGTCGGGAACCGATCCGGAAGGCGATCTTCCTTGTCCATGGAGAGGAGAGCGCTCGTCAAGCGATGTCCGCCCGGCTCCCGAAGCAAGTTTCCGTAAAGGTCGTCTGCCCGTCTTTGGACGACGTCTATGAGCTTTCACCGGCGGGCGCACGCCTCATCGAAGACAGGACGCACGCACGTCTCAAGCCGGTCGTGCCCGGCAGGCCTGACTGGAACAACGACTACCAGCGGTTCGTTCTGGACCTGTCCGATCGTCTGAAATCCGTCGCCGACGAAAAGGGCCGCGCCGTCGTGCTGCGCAGGCTTCGACGCGCACTGGATCCGGACGATGCTGCGGCGGTCGAAGGGAGGAGGGACGGCAATGTTAATCATGGATCGTGACTGCAAGCGCGGCGGGGAACGCTTTGCGATACCGAGCCAGGGGGAGGTGCAAGGCAAGCTTATCGTCTTGGAGGTCGTCGCTATAACCTGCCTGCGGGAGGTTCTCGCTTCGAAGGATGCCTTTGCGCTCGCCGCGTTGAAGAAGAAGGTTCTGCGGGCGATGAAGGAGGAGTGCGCGCCGTTCGGTCTGTCGTCGGAAGACGAGAAGGCCGCCTTGGAGTACGCATGCGAGTTCTTCGAAGAGGCAAGCAAGGAGGGAGGCAGGCAGACTGCGACGAAGACGGTCGCGAAGTCTGCTGGGACTGCACGCCCCAGGGGTTCGGGCCATGGATAGGGTTGCGGTCACTTTCAACGCCGGGTCCTCCAGCCTCAAGGTCGGCGTCTTCAGGCTGAAGGACGGTCGGGCACTCCGGCTGGGAGGCGGTGTTGCCACGCTCGGAGACCAGTCAAGATTCACATTCCGATTTTCTGACGGGGACGAGACTGTCGATCTTCCGTCCGGGACAGCGATCGACGCGCGGCTGGTTTCGCAGGTCGTCGATTGCATCGCCCACAGAGGATTCGACCCCGTGGTTGCCGGCCATCGCATCGTCCATGGGGGACAGGTCTTCGATGGCCCCGTTCTGCTGGAACCCAAGGTCGTCCTCAGAATGGAAGACCTGACGCATCTTGCGCCGGTGCACCTCCCTCCTGCGCTTGCCATCATCCGCGAAGTCCGGAGCGCATATCCTGACATACCGCAGACCGCGTCCTTCGATACCGCATTCCATTCGTCGCAGAGCAGTCTTGCCGCACGGCTCGCCATTCCAAGAGAGCTGCACGACGCTGGGGTCCGCAGATACGGCTTCCACGGTCTTTCCTATAAATACGTCGCCGGCGAACTCAGGAAACACGATCCCGACCTGGCGGCCGGCCGTGTCATCTGTGCGCATCTTGGAAGCGGCGCGAGCCTCTGCGGCATGGTCGACGGCGTGAGCATAGACGCCAGCATGGGCTTCTCCCCGCTGGACGGAATTCCGATGTCGACCCGGCCGGGTTCCCTCGATCCCGGCGCGGTCGTTCACCTTCTGCGCAACAATTTCCACGACGCTGATCGTCTCGAGGATTTCCTCTACAATCGTTGCGGGCTGCTCGGCGTCTCGGGGAAAAGCGGCGACGTCCGGGTCCTGCTGGAGGACTTTCATCCGGCGTCCAGGGAAGCCGTCGACCTCTTCTGCTTCAGGATCGCCGGCGAGATAGGAAGGCTCGCCGTCTCTCTGGGCGGGGTGGACGCCATCGTCTTCACCGCCGGCGTCGGCGAACATCAGCCGGAGATACGCAATTGCGTCGCCCACCATCTGGGTTGGCTGGGTCTCTCGTTGAGTGAGCCTGCGAACAAGATGAACGCGACCGTGATCAGCGCAAGGGAAAGCGAAATCGTCGCCCTCGTCATCCCGACCGACGAGGAACAGGTTATCGCCGAAGAAGCAATCGAAGTCATCAGCCGGCACAAGCTTTGAGGATCAAACATGTCTGAACATAGCAGCCCACCGCCGACGGCGCGCGAACTCGAACTCATCGACCGCTACTGGCGCGCCGCCAACTATCTGTCCGTCGGCCAGATCTATCTCATGGACAATCCGCTTCTGCGTGAGCCGCTTCGGCCGGAACATATCAAGCCCCGCCTTCTCGGACATTGGGGAACGACGCCCGGCCTCAACTTCATCTACGTCCATCTCAATCGCGTCATCAAGGCTCGTGGCCGAGATGTCCTCTATGTGTGCGGACCCGGCCATGGCGGGCCGGGAATGGTCGCGAACACCTATCTCGAGGGGACATACAGCGAGGTATATCCCGGCATCTCGCAGGATGCCGACGGCATGCGCAAGCTGTTCAGGCAGTTCTCGTTTCCAGGAGGCATACCCAGCCACGTCGCCCCAGAGACTCCCGGTTCGATCCACGAAGGCGGCGAACTCGGATATGCGCTGGTTCATGCGTTCGGCGCCGCGTTCGACAATCCGGATCTCGTCGTAGCCTGCGTGGTCGGCGACGGCGAAGCGGAGACAGGACCTCTCGCGGCGGCCTGGCATTCGACGAAGTTTCTTAATCCTGCTCGCGACGGCGCGGTGCTGCCGATCCTGCATCTCAACGGCTACAAGATCGCCAATCCGACGATCCTGTCCAGGACAAGCGACGAGGATCTCAGCAACCTCTTCGTCGGATTTGGCTATGAGCCAATCTTCGTAGAGGGCCACGAGCCGGCGGACATGCATCGGCAGATGGCGACCGCCTTCGACCGGGCCTTCGACATCATCGAATCCTTGCAGGCGGCGGCGAGGAAAGGGTCGCCCGCGGCGGGCGTGCCGCGGTGGCCCATGATCGTGCTTCGCAGCCCTAAGGGGTGGACCGGACCCAAGGAGGTCGACGGCAAGAAGGTGGAGGGGTTCTGGCGCGCCCACCAGGTGCCCGTCGCCAATTGCCGCGGGGATGCCGGCCACCGCAAGATCCTCGAATACTGGATGCGAAGCTATGATCCCGACGACCTGTTCGAAACGGACGGGCGGCTCAAGAGCGAGTTGAGGGCTTTGGCGCCGACCGGCGAGGCCCGCATGGGAGCCACGCCGTACGCAAACGGTGGACGGATGCGCACAGAGCTGCAGCTACCAAGCATTCGCGACCACGCGGTCACGATTGACGTTCGTGGTGCTGCCCAGGTCCAGTCGACAGAGATTTTAGGACGGTATCTGCGGGATGTAATGCGGCTCAATGCCGAGGCCAAAAACTTCCGGATCTTTGGACCGGACGAGACCGAATCGAACCGGCTGGGTGCGGTGTTCGAACAGACTGACCGAGTCTGGATGCAAGAAATTGAAGACTACGACGTCCATCTCGGCAGGGATGGCCGGGTCGTGGAGGTTCTCAGCGAGCATCTCTGCCAGGGGTGGCTGGAGGGATATCTCCTCACAGGTCGCCACGGGCTTTTCTCATGCTACGAGGCCTTCATCCACATCATCGACTCGATGTTCAACCAGCATGCCAAGTGGCTAAAGGTTTCGCGAGGATTGGATTGGCGGGAGCCGATATCGTCTCTCAATTACATCCTGACGTCGCATGTCTGGCGACAGGACCACAACGGTTTCTCGCATCAGGACCCCGGCTTCGCCGACCTAGTCGCCAACAAGAAGGCAGACGTCGTCCGCATCTATCTACCGCCAGACGCTAACACGCTCCTGTGGGTCGGCGATCACTGCCTGAAGACTTACGACCGCGTTAACGTGATCGTTGCCGGCAAGCAGCCGGAGTCCCAGTACCTTACGATTGACGAGGCGGTGAAGCATTGTGAAGCGGGAATTGGCGTCTGGGACTGGGCAAGTTTCGAGAACGATACGATCGCGCCGGACGTCGTGATGGCATGTGCGGGCGACGTACCTACCATGGAGACGCTCGCGGCCGTCATGCTGCTGCACGAGGCGGTACCAGATCTCAAGATCAGGACAGTCAACGTCATCGATCTGCTCGCGCTGCAGGATCCGAAGGCGCATCCTCATGGCCTCGACGATGCACAGTTCGATGGTATCTTCACGAAGGACAGGCCGGTCATCTTCGCCTATCACGGCTATCCCTATCTCATCCACCGGTTGACGTACCGACGCACCAATCACGGCAACATCCATGTGCGTGGGTTCGTGGAGGAGGGAACGACAACGACGCCGTTCGACATGACCGTATTGAACGAGCTGGACAGGTATCATCTCGCTCTTGAGGCGATCGCGCGAGTGCCCGATCTCGCCGAAAGGGTGCCAGATGTGATCGCAGATCTGCATGCCAAGCTCGATGAGCACCGGGCGTTCGTGCGGGAGCATGGAGAAGACATGCCAGAAATCCAGAATTGGCGCTGGGCACGCTCCTCCTAGCGCGACGGTCCGGTTCAGCCGGTCTCGAGCAATTGGCCGGTGCCAACCTCCATGCCTATGTCGGGATTGATCCAGCATAAGGTTACAATGTCGGCGAGCCTGATGCCGCACTTCGTCAGAAAGCTGAGGAGACGTCACGCGAAGAGGGGCTCCGGCGGCTTCGTGTCCGGCTTGATCCACGTCAATGCGCCCAACGCACGTTGGCTCCGTAATTGTCCGATCAACAAGGAGAAAGCGTGATGCTTGCTAGAGACATCATGACGACCCCCGTGACGACGCTCGACGAGGGACACAACGTCAGGGAAGCCGTCGAGATTGTCAACGCCAGCAAAATAGGCGCGGTGCCCGTCATCGATGGCGAAGGGCGTCTCAAGGGCATCGTCACCGAGGGAGACCTGCTGCGCCGGGTGGCGTCGTCCTGGGCGAGACGGGCGGTGCCGCATACGCGCGACCGCGAAGATGCACTGGCGGACTATGTGAAGGCCCGAAGCTGGCGCGTCAAGGAAGTGATGTCGACCCCTGTCGTCAGCGCCGCCCCGACCGCCACCGCGAGCCAGCTCGCAGAACTTCTGCTGTCCCACGACATCAAACATCTTCCCGTCGTCGAAAACGGCAGTCTCGCCGGAATGATCAGCCGTCGCGACTTGATGCGAGCGCTTCTTGATGTTCCACGGCAGTGCACCGCATCCGGCGACGAGGCCCTGGGGACCGCCGTTCGCAGCCGCCTGGAAGGCGAGCTCGAAATAACGCCCCGCAAGGTCAACGCGACCGTCTCCAACGGGGTAGTCACCCTCAGGGGAGAGGTCGAGACGGAGCTGGAACGCACGGCGGCGAGGGTGGCGGCGGAAAGCGTCCGCGGCGTCGGCGGCGTAGTGAACAACATCACCCTGGCTTCCGCATGGTGAGCCCGCTCCCACGATGAAATAGTGCCTGGAATTTCCGTTATGTTTGGCAAGGTCATCGCAGATGCCGTCATTTCGAGACTGCTCCTCATCATCCTGATCCTGATGGTCGGGACGGTCGTGGGCGTCCTGCTGGTGAAGCCATCCGACGACTCCCGAACCGGGCGCGTCGAGCGCTCCCTCTCTGATCCGTGAGGGCGCGATGAACATCTGGTCCTCCAGGATTGAATTGACCGGCCGCTTCCCGCAAATGACCGGAGGCGCGACGGATTCGATGCCCTCCGAACTATTCGGTTTCATCTGGCTGATGGGAAGACGTCATCAGGCGTTGATCGCAGGGTTGTCCCTAGCTCTTTTCGTTATCGGCGCGGCGCCTCTCGAACTCCAGCGCCGGATCGTCAATGAGGCGACCGAGGAAGCCTCATACGGGTCGCTTCTCTTTCTCGTATCCCTCTATCTCGCGGTCGCCGTGTTGGAGGGCGCGATAAAATTCACCCTCAACCTCTACAGAAGCTGGGTCGGCGAGAAGAGCACGCTCTGGCTGAGGGCGCGCGTTCTGCATCGGGCCGAGACGCCGCCATCAGAATCCATGCTCGAGGGCGTCGAACTGTCGATCGTCCTCGCGGAAGCTGAACCGGTGGGTGGTTTCGTTGGAACCAGCATCTCCGAGCCGCTGCTGCAGATAGGCATCCTTCTTACCGTAGGCGGTTATCTGATCTATCTCCAGCCGCTGATGATGCTTGCCGTCGCAGCGACCTTCGCCCCGCAGATTGCGTTCGTCCCGATGTTGCAGGCCGCGATCAACCGCCGGGTAGAGGCGAAGGTCGCTATCATGCGTAACGTCAGCGAAGGCATGGTGCATGCGATCGAAGGTGGCCAGGATGAGGATCGCCAGACTTCGCGCATCGGAGCGATCTTCTTCGCCAACATGGAGATCTACCGCTACAAGTACGCCATGAACTTTCTCATGAATCTCATGGCGCAATTGGGCTATGTCGGCATTTTCGTCCTGGGAGGATATTATGTTGTTACCGGCAAGACCGAGATTGGCACCGTGGTCGCCTTCGTCTCTGGACTGGCGAAGATTGTCGATCCGTGGGGAGCGATCGTGGATTGGTATCGTGACCTCAGGGTAACCCAGGTCAAGTTCCGGCTCATCAGGGACGCCGCGAAGTTCGGTGGCGCTGGCATCGACAAAACATGAGTGCATTTCGAGATGCGGCGCTCGCGCGCAGACGATCGCGCTATTTTGAATGCCGCCTTGTTCGAGCGCCAGGACGACGGCGCGACGCTCGGTGCAGGTGCCGAGTTGGCTGCGTCGAAAAGTAGAAGATCTTCGCGATCTCGAGAGTTGTCACGTAGATCAAGGTGATGCCCAAAAGCGCCGCGAGGATCTCGAGGGGGATTGAAACGAAACCAAAAACCCCGCCGATCGGGGTGTAGGGGATGGTCACTCCCGCGGCACCGACGGCGATCGCCGTGCCGAATAGCAGCGGACTGGGCCGGCTCCTCCAGATCGGACCGGACGTTCTGATGACCAGCATGGTCGCCAACTGCGTGATCAGCGATTCAACGAACCATGCTGAGCGGAACTCGTTCTGGCCGGCGGAAAACACTGCCAGGAGGACGACAAACGTCGCTAGATCGAAGAGAGAACTTAGCGGGCCGAACCAGAGCATGAACCTCTTTATGCGGGAGATATCCCAACGCTGCGGTAGCCGAAGGTCTGTCGGATCGACCTTGTCCGCGGCGATGGCCATCGCGGGCAGGTCCGACAGCAGATTGTTTAGCAATATCTGCTTGGCAAGGAGCGGCAGGAACGGCAGCACGAGCGAAGCCGCTGCCATGCTGATCATGTTGCCGAAGTTGGCGCTGGTCGCGATCGATATGTACTTCATAGTGTTGGTGAAGGTCCTGCGTCCGTCATCCACACCTTTGGAAAGGACGGCCAGATCCTGCCGCATCAGGACGACGTCGGCAGCCTCGCGGGCGACGTCGGCCGCGCCCTCCACCGAAATTCCGACATCCGCCTCGTGAAGGGCCGGCGCGTCGTTTATCCCGTCTCCCAGATATCCGACCACGTGTCCGGCCTTGCGAAGGGCCGCCACGATCCGTTCCTTCTGATTTGGGTCGATCTCGACGAACAGGTCGGTTTTTCCCGCGCGGCTGAACAGTGCGTCGTTGCTCATACGGCCGACCTCCTTCCCCGTGAGCATGCGGGAACCGTCGATTCCGATCGACGACGCGAGATGCCGAACGACATATCGGTTGTCTCCCGATATCACCTTGAGCCGCACCCCTCGTTCGACGAGGCTTGCTACTACGGCTGAAATGTCGGCCTTGGGCGGATCTGTGAAGAGCAGAAAACCTTGGAGACACAGTCCGGATTCGTCTTCTCGCGAGATCTTGGAAGTTGCTTCGGATACGGGCCGGGTGGCGACTGCGAGCGCGCGCATGCCTGCTTCTCCCCATTGCCGGCAGAAGTCGTCCAATTGTTTGCGGACATTGTCGCCCAATGCCAACTCGCGACCCTCGGTCATGACGGTGGCGCAGACGTCGATCACGTTGGTGGCCGCTCCTTTGCAAATCAACATCGGCGGCCCGTTCTTACCGCCGACGATTACAGATAGACGCTTGCGCGAGAAATCGTATGGAATCTCGGCAAGCCTGCGGGCGTCGGAAGAAACCTCCCCGGCCGCGATCGTGGCCGTCACGGCGTCGTCGAGAGGATTCTTCATTCCCGATTGAAGCGCTGAATTAAGAAGCGCAAGCCGCCTCACTTCCGACGAGACGACGCCCTGCGGGTCGACGCAACTGTCGAGGCGGACGATGCCCTCGGTGAGCGTGCCTGTCTTGTCCGTGCATAGCACGTCCATGCTGCCAAGGTTCTCCATTGCATCCAGACGGCGGACGATCACACCAGACTTCGACATCGTCCGGGCGCCGCGCGCGAGCGTCACGCTGATGATCGCAGGCAGCAGCTCCGGCGTCAGGCCGACCGCAAGTGCGAGTGAGAAGAGCAGAGAGTCCACGATAGGTCTGTGAAGCAGGAGATTCGCCACCAGTACGACGACCACGATGCAGAGCATGATCCGCGTCATCAGAAATCCGAAATGCCGAACACCCCGCGCGAATTCCGTTTCCGGAATCTGCCGCGCGACGGCGCTGGCGATCTGTGCGAATTCCGTGCGGGGGCCGGTCGCAACCGCAAGCGCAGTCGCTGTGCCGCTCCGAACCGACGTTCCTGTGAATACGCAGTTGGAACGATCCGCAAGGCCGGCGTCTTTGGTTGAAACGCCGGGCGCCTTCATTACGGGAAAAGTCTCTCCTGTAAGCGTCGCTTCACTGACGTTGAGATCCTGCGCTGCAATGAGGACTGCATCGGCGGGCACGAGGCTCCCTGCTGAGAGCTGGATCAGGTCGCCCGGTACGATGCCGTTTGCGGCCACCACCTTGTCGGTGCCGTCGCGGCGGACCTTTGAAGTGAGAGAGATCTGCTGTCGCAGCGCCTCGACCGCTCGTTGGGCGACATGTTCTTGCAGAAAGCCCAGAAAGCAGCTAGCGAGAATGATGATGCCGATGATGACAGCGTCGTGGACTTCGCCGACGCCACCCGCGACGAGCGCTGCGAACACCAGCACGAGCACGAGCGGACTTCTGAACTGGCGCGCGAAGTCTGCCAGCATGCCTCCACGGCTTTCGTCGGAAAGAGAATTCGGCCCGAACCGTCGGACACGCTTCTCGGCTTCGGCTGTCGTCAGCCCGTCCTGAAGGGACGTGGCGAGGGCAGCGCCGAGCTCCGAGGGCGATCTCGTCCAGTATGCAGGGATCGCGACTTCCAAAGCCGACGAAGGGTGAGAGGAAGGAGGAACGGCGATATCCATCACGAACTCCGTATGTGATCTCGCCGATTATCATCTCCGCCGGGAGGACGTCATTGATGGTTGTCAACCTTCATACTTTGCGTCGAAGGTGCCTGGCTTGATCGATATCAAGAAACCGGTAGGGTCCTGCTGCTAAATAGCAGCCGGACAGTTCGTCAATGGGACATGAGGACGGGTAAAAGAGGCTCCTGCAACACGCCGTCTGTTGCTCCGCCAAGAACAAAATCTCGTAATCTCGAGTGACCGAATCCTCCCATGACCAGGATATCGGCGCCCAATTCCAGTGCTGTTTGCTGGATGCCCTCGCCGATGGATGACGAGGTGAATCGGGCCGCTGTTGCGCTTGCATTGACGCCGCCCGAAACCAGGATCTCAGCGAGGTGGGTTCCGATCGTCGCCGACAGCGGCTTTTCGCCCGTCAAGGACAGCACCGAGACCCGCTGCGCATTGCGAAGGAACGTGCTTGCATCGCCGACGGCCCGAGCGGCCGCGCGGCTCCCGTCCCACGCGATGACCACGTGATCCAGCGGGCCCGCATGGGTTTTGTTTGGAAAGATGATGGCTGGCCGGCCAGAGCCGAAAATCACCGACTCGGCGACAATGCGGGTATCTGGAACGTCCGCGATACATTCCAGGAGAGCCAGATCGAAAAAGCGTGCTTCCGTGGCCGCGGTCTCGTGGAGTAGAGATAGGCTGGTTTGAACCGTTCGGCAAAACAATCCAACTCTGGCATTCGCGCCAAGATTGGTCGCAGCTTCAACCAGTGTTGCGGCGCGATTTTCGCTCAAAGTTTCGGCCTGCTCGATCATCCTCGGCGTATCCAGCAACAAGGAAGACCATTGTTTAGGGATGTGCGGTATCGCTACTTTTAGTGCGCAAACGTGAAGATCTGCTCCGCAGTACTCTGCAAGTGCTAATGCGTTCGAAATGAGTAACTCGGAACTTGAATCGGGATAGGTCGCCAGCGGGAGAAAATACTGTTCTGTCATGGCCTCATCGCCTCCCAGGAGCTGCAATCACTCCGGCCGACCGCATCGTCGAAACTACTCGCCCAGAGAGTTCTATCCAGCGGATAGGTTCATGAGACGTCTCCTTGGGTTCCCATGCGACGGCCGGCAAATGTCCCGCGTTTAATCACATGTCTTGCATGAACCCCTGCATTTCTTCAGGGGTGACCTTGCCGTCATTATTTGCGTCGACCGCGTCGAAGATGCGTTTATGGATCGCCGTCAACTCTTCGAAAGAAACTGCACCGTCTCCATCACTGTCGGCGATTGCGAACATGATCTTCATCATATGACCGCGCATTGGCCCCGTCATGCGCATTCCTGGGAACATGCCAGATGGCATCATGCCGCGGCCCATCATGCCTGGCATCATTTCCGATCCGTCGGAGTCGGGCTTGTCCTCCGACTGGGCCGGGTCTGGACTTTTCGTCTGTGCGGAGGCGATGCCCATGGCAACGACGGCGCCGAGCAAGGCCAACACAGTGATCGTTGGCAGTCTGAACATGGACATCGTGACTCTCCTCTTTGAGTGTTGTCCTCCACGAGTTGGAGCACCCTTTGAGGATACGATGCACACCGGGTTCAGGCATTGCGCTGGATCAAACGGGTTTTATAGTTCGAGTCGCCGAGGACGGACCGATCCCTTTCGCGTCGCGCCATGACTGCGACGCCAGCCCCCCCCCGCGTCGCCGAGGAACGATCGCGGCTGCAGCGACCAGGAGGACCGAGCCGGCTAAAGCGAGATTGAGTGATTTCAGAGTGCGATAGTGCCTGGCTTGATCGATCAACGTCCACGCCTTTCTAACCCGAGCACCAAGTCCCTAACCAAGGGGGTTTCCGTGGCTTCAGGTCCTACTCGGCCGCGACGCCAATCCAGGTGAATCGGCTCGCTTCCTGCCCGTTATCATCGCCCGGACAAGGTTTTCCCTGTGCTCGATGCTCGCCAAGAGGACGCCAGCAATGTGAAGGACGATGAGGCCAAGCGTCACATTGACCAGTAGTTCATGCGCCTCTTCTACCCATTCCGCACCCCAATAGGCATCCGTCGTCATCATGTAACCGGTTGCGGCAATGCCGAAGATCGCGACGAGCAACGCGAACACCATCGCGCCTCCGGCCGGATTGTGGCCGATGTAGCGTTTGGCGCGCATAGCCAAGCTGTCGCGCAAGAAGCCGAGGGTCGTGACCGGATCGTAGATGAAGCTGGAAAAGCGCGCGTGGCGACTGCCGACGAAGCCCCAGATAGTTCGCACCAGCAGGAGACCCACGATAGCGTAGCCTGACAGAATATGCGCCTGCTTCCACTCGTCGCCGGTTAAATAGGAAAAGGCGAACAGTCCCACCAGGCCCCAGTGGAACATCCGCACCACCGGGTCCCAGACCCTGATCTTTGGCGGCGAGCAAGCGCCCGCCGCGTCCATGTCGATCTTGCCCATGGTCATTCGCTTTCGTTGCCGACCACTGCGCCGGTCTCCGGGTTGAATAGGGTTTCGACCTTTTTGCCCTTCGCATCGACCGCGTAGACCTCGTAGCAACTGCCCTCCATTTTGACCCGGCGCACGTCGAGGCCCGCGGCTTTGGCCTTTTCCTTGATGCCGTCCTCGCTCAGCCACTTATCCTTGGGAGCCTGCGTGCAATTCTGACCTTCTTCGGCGCGGGCAACGCCGATCAACGCGGTGGCGAGCAGGAGGGTTGCGAACATGATCTTCTTCATTGGTTTTTTCTCCATCAGTCCAGGAGCGGTTTTGCTCATCTGGTCGGCGTCGAACCTACGAGGGGCTACCTGACGGCGACCTGATCGCGATTGTCAGGTTATTGTCACCTTTGATGGGATATTCTCCGATGATGTACCCGCTCCGCACGCTTGCGTTCGTCTGCCTTGTCCTTCTGTCGCCGTCGCTTCCGTTGTGGAGCGCGCATGCTGACGATTTGCCTGATCGTTCCCGCGAAGCGGATGACCTGCCGTCGCACGACGACCTGCCTAAACGGGTCCAGGAAGGGCAGATTCTGCCTCTAGCCGTCCTGAAGGCGAAAGTCCTCGCCAGGCTGCCCGGCGAATTGATCGATGTCAGTGTCGATCGGCATGACGGTGGCATAGTCTACGAGTTCCGGATTCTGAGGAGCGGCGGTCAGGTCACCGAGGTGGAAGTGGACGCCGCGTCAGGCAGGATCGTCGAAATCGAGAACGAATGATGCGCCTGTTACTTGCCGAAGACGACCCGCTCATCGCCCGTGACGTGACCGCCCAGCTCACCAAGGCCGGTTTCAACGTCGTCCACGAATCCGATGGGGAAGCCACCCTGTTCGCTGGCGAGCATGACGACTTCGCGGCCGTCGTCCTTGATCTGGGTCTGCCGAAGATCGACGGCCTAACGATCCTCAAAAAGTGGCGGTCGAACGGTCGTGACATGCCAGTCATCATCTTGACGGCGCGCGGCAACTGGGAGGAGCGCGTCGAGGGCATCAATGCTGGCGCTGACGACTACCTTGGCAAGCCATTCCGTAGCGCGGAGCTTCTCGCTAGGCTCCACGCAGTCCTGCGCAGGTACTCCGGGCACGCCAGTGCGGTCCTATCGTCAGGTCCCGTTTCAATCGACCCCCGTCGACGCACGGTCATGGTCGACGGGATGCCTGTCGACGTCACGCCAATGGAGTATAGGTGCCTGTCGATACTGATGCAAAATCGCGGCCGCGCGATGTCCCAACTCGAGCTTACTGAACACCTTTATACTCAGGACTTTGAACGGGAGAGCAACTCGGTGGAGGTCCTGATCGGACGGCTGAGAAAGAAGCTTGGAAGGGACGCGATCCTCACGCGCCGAGGCTTCGGATACCAGATAGCATCGGGCGAGGGGACATGAGGTCGCTTCACGGCCGCTTCGTCATCACGTCGCTGATAGCTGTGTCGATATGCCTTGCTGCGGCATCCATCGCTCTCGTCCAGATCTTTGCGGACAGCTACAGCAAGCGCGTGCAGAACGAGCTGACCGGACACATAAACCGTCTAGCGGCTGTGATCCGCTTCCTGCCCGGAGGCAGGCTGCAGGTGCCCGAGAACCCTGCGGACAACCGTTTCCTGACACCCTATGGGGGGCTCTACTGGCAGATCGACGATCCTGTGGGGAAGGCGGAGATCCGATCTCCCTCGCTATTCGACTATGTCCTGCCTCTGCCGGAGGAGGAGTCACATCCTGTCGGTATCATGCACCAATATCGTCTCTCCGGGCCGGAGGGGAAAGATGTCCTTGTTCAGGAACGCGTGCTCGCGTTGCCCGCGCCTGAGGGCAGGAGGCCTATTCGCATCGCGGTGGCGGTGAATGCCGACGAGGTCGACAGCGCTCGCCTTGGATTTGCTCTCGACATTCTGCCCTATGTTGCGGTTCTTGCCGCGCTCCTCGTGTTGATGTCGATCGGGCAGCTCTGGATCGGATTGAGACCTCTCGACCGCATAGGTCGTGATCTTGAAGCAGTCCGCGACCGGAGGGCTAGCCGACTGGCGGGGGCCTACCCGCGCGAGGTCCAACCACTCGTCAACCAACTGAACAAGCTGCTGCAAAGCCAGGCCGCGGCGATGGAGAAGGCCAGAAGCAGGGCCAGTGATCTCGCTCACGGGCTGAAGACGCCTTTGACCGTTCTCACAAACAACGCGTACTCACTCAGGGAGAAGGGCGAGGTCGAGATCGCAGATGAACTCGACCATCTTGCCGAGACCATGCTATCGCACGTCGAGCACGAGCTCGCCCGAGCCCGGATCACTCCGAGCCCTGATCAGCGAAGTGGTGATGCTGACGTCGGGAAGATCATAAGCGAAACCGTACGAATCCTCCGGCACACTGAGGCAGGCGAACATCTCACATGGGAAATAGACGTGGCTGGGGACTTCAGCGTTCCCGTCGATCCGCACGACTTCCGCGAGCTCGCGGGCAACCTGCTCGAGAACGCCTGCAAGTGGGCCAAGACCAGGATCGACGTCAGCGCGGTTCGAGATGACGGGCGTTCCCGCCTCGTGATCGAGGACGACGGCCCTGGCGTGTCGCCAGAGAGATTGCCCGATCTTCCTCGACGGGGCGTCCGTCTCGACCGCCTGAAACCAGGCTCTGGTCTCGGTCTCGCCATAGTGTCGGAGATTGCAGTAGTGTACGATTTGACGCTCAGGTTGGAGAACCGCGTCGAAGGTGGCTTCCGTGCGGAAATCGTCTTCCCTGACGTCATCGCCCCCGGACGCTCCATTCCAGAGTAGCGGCGACGACATAACATCTCCGAGGGGATCGACGCCATGTTTCCGCGTTTGACGACGTGCGGGTATTCTTCATCAAATTGCGCGTAATCGTGGCAGGTGCCGGACGCCTGCGTCGATACGGTCACAGTTGGTGTCTTGCACTGGGGGAGGCACGAACGAGCGGAGCCGACAACAAGCCTATGTTGACATCGATCGCGGTGTTCTCTATATGTTCCGATATGGCACACGCTTTTCGAATATCCACAGTCCGTTGACACTGAACGCCGCTTGCGCGGCCGGTATCATCGTGTGTTGGATTTTCAAACATGGAAAAGCGTGCTGCTGACCACTCCGTTCTCGACGCTGCCTTTCGTGAAGCGTCGCTAAAAACCTTCCTTCCCCTATCGACCGTCCGCTGCCCTGATCGACCTGCGTTCAGGAACCAGATCGCTCGCGATCTTGGCTGCCTGCTGGATGTGGACGATACGGTCGTCGCCTGGTCCTGCCTTTGTTTCGGCGCTCATGTCGAGGACCGGGTACATGTGGTCGATTTCATGGTCGACCATTTCGATGGAACACGGGAGTTTCTGGACGTCGCCGAGTTCTTCGGAGACCCCGCGGTGACGGAGACGCTCGCCTGTATGAAGCGGCGGCACCGGTTCGTCACGCTTGGTGAAATCTATTCCGGACATCGGCTTCAGAATGCCAGGGATCTGCTTCGTTATGCACGGCATCGCACGCCCCTCAACGATCGCGTAAGACTGCTCGCCGCGTTGGACGAGGCCGGGTCCATGACGATCGGCGAAACGTTCCACCTTTTCCGGGAGGTGCCGCCTCTGACGGCGATCGCCTGGATGACGCTTCACCGGTTCATTTCCGTCGATTTGGACGAGGCGCTGATCGGGCCTGAAACCATGATCCGCCGTCACAGCAACGAGGTGGCGCGATGAACTTGCCTCGCTCCGCTACTATGACCGCTGCAAGCGCAACCTACGGCGTCGCGCTGAAGGCTGCGATGAGGCTCGGAGGTGCCTTCCAGAAGAGGGTGACAACCCGGCTGACCGTGGTCATCTTGAGGTTGCCTTCGAACGCAGATGTAAGAGGCTATGAAATCGCGGCGGCGCTGCTGGTTAAGCGCACTCCCGAACTCGCTGGCTTCCTAGTTTTCAGAGCAGATGTCACGCGGAGGGGCGTTCTCGACGTCAGGAACCTGGAAGACGCTCTCGACCTCGGTCGTCCTGTCATCTTCCTGTGGCCCTCCGCTTTGAATGTGCCCAACCACATCGTTGCCGCTGCGGACATGCTCGTGGACGTGCACCCAGTCAGACCGTACCATCTCGTTTCCGCGGTCAGGCAAGTCGAAGGACGGACGTTGGATTTTGGCCAGGCGGCCAAGCTTCTTGAATACCCTCTCGCGTCGGTGTTCGCCTCGCTGCGCGCCGGACGTCCCGTCGACTTGGTTCTGAAGCGCCTTGAGGCGTCCCGCCCCGCGCCTGGTTCGGCACCTTCGGGTCCGAGCCTCGACCAGCTCGAGGGCTACGGGGACGCCCGAGATTGGGGACTGTCGTTGGCGGAGGATCTTCGAGCTTGGGGCAGGGGTGAAATCGCGTGGTCGGAGGTCGACCGAGGCATTTTGGTCAGCGGGCCTCCAGGATCGGGGAAGACGCTGTTCGCCTCGGCGCTGGCGCGTACCTGTGGCATCGAGGTCGTGGCGACGTCCGTCAGCCGCTGGCAGTCGATGGGACACCTTGGAGATATGCTGGGGGCCATGCGGAAGAGTTTTCACGAGGCTGCTGCAAAGAAGCCGTGCATTCTTTTTCTCGACGAACTCGACAGCATCGGTAACAGGGCAGCGTTCAGGGGCCACAACGCCGAATACTCGACCCAGGTCGTAAACGGCCTGTTGGAGCTTGTCGACGGACATGATCGTCTTGAGGGCGTCGTGGTGGTGGGAGCAACGAACCATCCAGAGAAAATCGACCCGGCTCTCTTGAGGGCGGGCCGGTTGGATCGGCATGTCGCCATCCTCCTTCCGAACGCCGAAACAAGACGATCGCTGTGCCGGCAATATATTCGCGATGACATGACCGAGACCGATCTCGAAACGCTCGTCCATGCCACCGCCGGATTCAGCGGCGCCGACTTCGAACGGATCGGACGCGATATCCGGCGGCGGGCAAGGAGGGGCGGGACGGAGATCACGGTCGAGCTCGCTCTGTCGGTCTTGCCGCCTTCGCTGAAAATCGACGGCGAACGGCGGCGAACGGTATCTGTGCACGAGGCCGGCCACGCGGTCGTCGGCATTCGCGTTGCGGTCGGAAAGCTGGATTCCGTCGTTGTCGCTCGCGAGGTGACAAGGCACGGATCCGCCGCCGGCTTTGCGCACTTTGTTCTCGACGGCGACGTTGAGCGAGATCGACAGACCTTCCTGAGCCAGATCGCGATGCTGCTGGGAGGAAGGCTGGCCGAAGAGGTCATTCTCGGATCGGCTTTCGAAGGATCCGGCGGCGAGGGATCTGATATCCACAAGGCGACCGACCTCGCAACTGTCATGGAGGTTCAACTCGGCATGGGCGAGACGTTGGGATACTTCCAAGCAAGTTCTTCCGCAGACCTAGAGGAACTTCGTCGTCGAATTCCTGCCGTGCGCGAGCGCGTCGAAAAGGTTCTTCTTAAACAATGGAAACGCGCACGCGCCATCATCGAGGAGCATGTCGACGTGATCGAGTTGGTGGCGTCCCAACTGGCCGCCAAGGGCCATCTCGATGGGAAGGAAGTGGAGCAGATGATGGCGGCGAAGCTCCAGGAGAGATCGCCATGACGGATACAAAGGACGTGCCCTGGAAGTTTGTCGTACAGGGCTTGAAGAGCAAGATGATCGCGGGCCGGAAGGGGTCAATCGCCCAAGTGCTGAAGGAGGTGGGCGGTGACGCCGCGTCTGTCCGACAGGCAAGGAGAATGCTGCTGACGATGTCCGTCGACGCCCTCTCCGGTACGCCACGGTTTATCGACGTATACGGAGAAGGTGAAATCTGCCTGATTTCCTTCGATGATCTTCTAGATATCCTGGCCGATCGTCCGCCAACTCTGGCGGAGGTCATGGGTCGTGTCACGCGCTGATCTCAGCGGACGCTAATACGCCTAACTCCGCGACGTCCGTCGATCGAAAATCCGGGACGATAGGAGGAGCATCGATGAAGCGCTGTCCAAATGGCTCCTCGATGCAGCCTCGCTCCCGCAGCATAACGGAATAGTCAAATCGCTTCCCGGTCAGCGCAGACCGCACCGCAAGCCCGATCGCTTGACCGATCACGGGAGGAACCGCATTTCCGACCTGCCGAGCGGTCGAATCCTTCCCGCCGACGAAGTCCCAGTAATCTGGGAATCCCTGAAGCCGGGCGCGCATCCGAAGCGTAAGTTGAGGCAGGAATCCTGCGCCGGCCTGGTCAGCTTCCTCCTGTGTCGGCGCGGCGTCGGCGACAGTGGCGATGTCGATGCCCTTCTTTGCCCACCGCGCGGCCTCCTTCTCGCGAGAGCCTCCCTTTCGCCCGACTACTGTCGAGGCCAGCGCGCCTCGTAGCTCGACGCCATTTCGAACGACCACATGGTTGCGGCGCGCTTTCGCCCAATCCTTGGCGCCCGTCCAGCCGTTGGCGGCCATGAGGTCTTCGAGGACATCGCCCAGGTTCGAGCGCCAGTGAGGGAACGTCGGCGGAGCGCGGAAGGCGCCCATGGCCCCCTGGCGCAGTCCCACGAAGAGCATCCGGGTCCGTTCTTGGGCCACGCCGTAGTCTTCCGCTTCCATGCGAACGATTTGAACGGCGTATCCAGACTTCTTCAACTGTTTGAGGAAGTTGCCAAGATGGTCTGCGTGTCTAGCATTCAGGAGCCCGACCACGTTCTCGAAGACGAATGCCCGAGGTAGCATCTCGCGCACCGCCCGCGCACATTCCAGTAACAGATCCCTGGGGTCGTCCTTGCCGAGGCCTTTGCCATCTATGGAATAGCCCTGACAAGGCGGGCCTCCGACGAGGAGATCGACTCCCGCAGACCTATAGGCCGTAAAGTCCACTTGGCGGATGTCGCCTTCGACCACGTTCCAGAGCGGCCGATTCAACCGCAGCGTCGCGGCGGCATGCTTGTCGAACTCGAAGAGGGCGAGAGGATGATACCCTGCATCTTCGAGGCCCAAGGACATTCCACCCGCGCCTGCGCATAACTCGACGACGTTCAGCTTCCGAGTTGGAAGGCGGGTGAGCGGCGCCGCCTCCTTCGTCACGATGTCGAATATGTCCGGCGCGACGGTCGACGTGATCGGCTGGATGCACTCTTGGAAGTTGGTCGACCATTGCGCTTCAAGGCTGGATCTGTCGAGCGCCAGTCCGAACTGGCCGCCGAAGCGTCCCTGAGCCAGGGCGTCGATAGCGGCATAGGCAAGCGATAGCCGGCGTTCGCTCGCGTGCATAGGCATCCTGAGGACGTCTGAGAGTGGAATGTCATACGACCCGTAGGCACATACAAAGTCCGGAAGAAGAGCTCTTGCCGAGGCTCGGATGCTCGCATGGGCGTCCGAGCGGCGCTCGTTAGTCATGTTGTTCGAACGATATGCTTGGAGGAGGGAGAGGAGTTCGGCGGCACTCCTGTCGACGTTGCGCGTGGCGTCAACCGCTCTCCGTCGCGCCAACGTAGCCGAGCTCTTGAAGGCCGAGGTGACGGTCTGCTCCGCGAATGTCATCTTTCTATTTCGAAAATTGGCGCGGATGGCTGAAACGTCACGCGTCCCCAACGTTGCGCCACCGGCAATCCTGGATATAGCCTCGCTTCGCGTTTCATCATCCGCAGACGCCAACGCCCTCAGAACCGGAAACTGGATGCGTGCTTCGCGCAACAACACCCCGAATTCTTTCAAGGTCTTGTTGACCTTTAGAAATGTGTTCGCGTCGGCCACATCCATTTCACAGCCGGCATGAAGGAAGGTTGCAACCTCCTTCGGCGACAGATGCTCAAGCAGCCCTTCGACCTCGTCCGCCATCCTGAATAGCCGGTCAGACATCTGCTGTTGAAGGCTCCGGATCGCCTTCTTCGCCTTACTAAGGGCTTCGTTTCTCAAATCTGACATCTGCAACGTCTCGCACGTGAAATCGGACGTGTCATATCGGGACAATCATTGCAGGACCGGCAACCCAATCGCTAAAATTGCTTGCAACTGCAGATTTGTCTCGGTCACACAATTGCCTGCAAGGACGGAGCGATCTACAACCGTTCGGGCGATGCACGACGTCGGACTTTTACAACCTGCAAACTGCCGGTTCTCTTTGGCAGAAGCGCTTTCGGGGGATACCTTTCACGATCGTAAGTGTCGCGCTACTTCGTATTTTACTGAAGTCTTTGCAGACCTTGAAACCTCCAATGTGTATGAGCTCGGTCATTTCCAGAAACGGATGCAATGACCTTGGAGCGGAAACAGATGGCGAAATCGTATAAAAACAAACAAAAGTTTCTGCCTCTCGAACACCGGATCGCGGAACTCCTATCTAAAGAAGAATTTCGCCCTTTCGACAGCCGCCTCAAGGAGATACTTCGAAAGCCTGGTGTTTTGGTAAGGCTGCTGGCGACCGCCAAGGACTTGCCCTCACTGGAACTCGGATTGACGGTGGCCGGCTCGGCGGAGAACCATGACTTTGAGCCGCTTGGCGAAGAGTACCGCACGACACAGATCACATTTCGTGCTGACATTGTCGGACAGATCGGGCCTAACCACATCGTCCATGTCGAGCAACAGACCAAGCATTCAAGGAAGCCGGCCCTCCGACGCATGATGCAATACGGCGCGCTCATCGCCTCGTACTACGACTTTCAAAAGTGCGTCACTCAGCTCTACTACCACACGGGCGACACACCTGCTCGTTGGCACGAGAAGGATTTCGAAGGCGGCCTGATTTTCAATGGCAACGGCAGTATGCGAAATAGCTTCATTTTTATCGACGCAGCCCGCCATGATGCGTGGTCGATGCTTCGAGATCCAAACTTCTTTTACGCAATGCTTGGCCTACTTGCCGAAAACATTCGCGACGAGGCGCACTACTGTTCTAAACTCGTCCAAGAGGCCCGTAAGCGTTTCGCGGACGAAGAGTTGCGGGAGGTTCTAGTAACTTGCATCGTGGTCGGCCAGCTTAGGAATCGAGGGCGGTTGATCTGGCCTCATGTTCTGGATTCCGAGGCTGATCATATGTTCGATGAAGAATTTTTCGCGGGATGGGAGGAGATCATCCGAACTCGCAACGCCGATCACTTTGCGAACATTGCTCGGGCGGTTGAGCTTATCAAAGAAACCGTTCTCTTCGATCTGCCGGAAGATTTTCTTGAGCGCGCGATGAAGTACATGAGCCGCAGTCAAGTGGCGGCGGTCAGGAACACGAAATACGAAACTCTTTCCGAGATTTGTGAGGAGGCAGGCATTCCCGTGGTCTACTTCGACGATGGCCGAGCTCCCGAATATTTTCCTCATCCGAAACAGGCTCCCGTCCGCGAACAGCGTGTGGCAAAGATTTAGGCTCCAGACGGTCGCGGGGTCGGGGGCGCCTTATACCCATCGTCGTGTCGATCGATGGGGTCACCTCCACAGGACCGCGTCCTAGACTTTTCGAAGGTCCAAGAACACCAACGATTCCTCACCCGGCCTGTTGAGGCAGCACTACGACAAGCCGAAATGAACGAGGCAGTCAGCAACTCCCAATTCTACGGGAGCTGACGATGTGGCATCTGCCACCTAATCCCCACATCAACTTTCGTTGCTCTTCTTTGTCTTCTTGTTCGACGCTTCCTTCTCACGACCTTGCTTAGAAGCGATTTTCTCAAGTTTGGATTTCAGCTTCCGGTGATGAGCCAGATTAAGTTTCTGATCGCCGAGCTTCACCTCGAGCTTAACCTCTCTATGGTGATCGCCAAACTCCTTGTTCACTCTGAGCTTCTCTCTGATCGATAGAACCTTGTCGACGATCTCGGCTAGAACTTTGGTGAAGTTCGCGAGCGCCGCCGTGGTGACGCAGATATAGGTGATGGTTTCTATCGTTTCGTGGTCGATCGTTGGAAACTGGTGCTGGACGAATTTGCCGTGGTCCACGCGAAGGAAGTCACTGGTTTTTTCCACGCCTGCGGCATTGGCCTCAATTTCAAGCCGCTTCAGCAACTCGCTCAATTCATGATCCGGGCCGTCCGTGGTGCACGGGTTCATGTTCGTGGTTCAGCGTGCTGATACTTCGTGACGACGTTCGAATCGTAACGACCAGATTTGTGTCCAATGACTTATCCCCGTCTGCAACGTCAATGATGATGGCAGACTTCAATGTCATCGTCACGATCCGCAAATTCGAGATAATCTCGTCGCTTTCCTTTCATCGTAAACCGCGCGTGGCATGCCAATCGCGGTCTGCGATCTACCGGCCTCGACCCAAAAGACGGGCGATATCGTACAAGGTATCATATGGCCGAGCGGGACCGGTTGCGGAGGACGATGCCAGATATCGCCGCAGAAGTCGGTACGATCCTTGCCGACGAGTTCGAGCAGGCCTGCGCGATCGTTCGAGAAAACCTATCCGTCGTGGAGGATCTGGCAGCACGGTTGCACAGGGACGGGGTGGTCGATGGCGCCGAGGTCGAGCAGATGATGAAGGCTTCGGCAGACCGGCGGAGGGCCTGGACATGACTGCAAACTGGAAGCTCGTTGTTCGAACTCACAAAGCCTCCCAATTCCCCGAGCGCCGCGTTCTGGTCGAGAAGGCGGTTCTTGAAGCTGCAGGCTTCCCATGGGTCAGAAACGCGCGGCGTCGTCTCTGCATTCTCACGAACGACGTCTCCAGAGGGCAGCCGGCCCTCACCCAGACAGACGGCGGACTCGTGTGTCTCATTTCGCTGGACGACCTCGTCGACATTGTCATGGTGCCGCCGCCGCCGCTCTATGAGGTCATGATGGGGTCGAGACAGCGCAGTGGCCGGTCCTAGCGAAGGTACACGTCATCCTCAAAGGATTCGACCATGGTCTGCATCGACAACGGCTAGGCTATTCTAACGCACAGAATCGGATTGCGGAGGCTCTTCTGTGCAGCAAGACATTCCTTCGCCGGCCAAGGTCGTTGCGGCAATCGAAAGCAATGCGCTGTTGCCGCTGTTTCGAGAAAATTACAAGTTTGGACAGTCGTCATTCCTCCACTCGTCGGTCTTAGCCGTTAAATGGTCCCAGTTCGATGATGTGCTGGCGAAGTCTGTCGCAGGCGGGCGCAATTAACGATTCCGCAACTCTGCCGCTTTCAAAACGGTAGGGGATCGTCGTGATCCCGCTCAGGTCGCTGGGAAGCTTGACCTTCTCCTCGCGCGGTTCCATCAGGATCGCCCGTTGCCGACCGAGCTTGCCCATGAAGAGGCCCAGTTCGAAGACGACGTTGTCGCGGGGGCTGGGCCAGTCCTTACCCCGGCTCTCCGTAAGGTCGTCAGCATGTGCGATGGCCACAGCGAAATCGGAGTCGTCGACTTCCGCTTCCAGATCCTGAAGGGTGTAGTTGGCAACGCGAAAGACGCCGTCGGTCCAAATCGTCGTAAGGAACGGATCATGCTCGAATGCATTGCGAACCAGTCGCGCGACGGGCAGGGCCTCGGCGGACGAGATGATAAAGACACGCACTTTCTCGCGGTACATGCCGACGTGCTTGTTCCGCTCAAGCAGTCGCCGGGACAGGGACCGCGCAATCTGCCGATACATGCCGGGATATTTCTTGGCGAGCTGAGAGAAATGTTGCTCACTTAACCTGGCTACGAGCGAAGGCTCCTCGGCGACGACTGTGGCAGATCTCCGCTGAGTGGGCTCTATGGCGGCCATCTCGCCAAGCTGTTCGCCACGCCCACGTCCTCCAATCCTGCGGCCGTTGATGTAAATCCCGAACGATCCGGCGATGATGAAGAAGATGTCGTTGTCTTCGCCATTCTGCTCGATCATGGCCTGGCCAGTGTCAAACTCCACGAGTTCTATGACGTCTGCAAGTTCCTCGGCCAGCGCTCGATCGCTTGCAACGATCCATTGGGCAAGCAGAACTTCAACTCTAAGCTCCCGCCCGGCATCTCCTTGAAAGCGCTCGATCATCCTGCTCAAGTGAATATCCTCCAATACGTCGACGAGTAGATTTCGTCGTTGTTGTGATGTGGCCAGCTCCACTTTTTCCAGATGCTTTCACGGCTAGAGCCGAGCTTCTGGTTGTCGTTCAAATTGTGGTAGACACGATTGGTAATCCAAGTCGGATTGTCCGCCGTGAGTGATGTCAGCTTGGCGGCCAAGTTCGCGGCGTTGCCAATCCATACAATATCATTGTCGCCACGAACTCCGGTTCGCGCTGCCCGGATTTCAGATGTGTCGATACCTACGACATGACGGATATTGAAGTCCGTGCTCCAACCCTTTTTCATTGCAGGCTGTACAATGTTCTTAATCGCGTAGTTGATCTCGAGAGCACACGAGACGGCGTCGTTGCACTGAGCATTCGATATGAAAATGCCCATCGCCCGATCGCCGTCGTAAGAGACGATTGAACCGCCGTGTTTCCGGATGAGCCGGGACGTCGCGTATAGGAAGGTCTTGTAGACTTCTCCGGAGAAAGTCCATTTCTTCTTCTCCACTAGGTCTGTTGATCCGTCCAAATCCGCATAGAGGATGGTTGCTCGCTTGAAATAAACGGCGTCGTTCGAGAGCTTGAGATCCGCGGGCTCGGGTACCGTGTTTCCGTCGCGCACGGTCCATTTCGAGCTGAAGATCGAGCTTGCATTTCCGTTGATATCGTCCGCGATCGTCATTCCGAGACACCCCTTCAGTGCCAATGCGCAACGACCCATCGCCCGACGAAGACGACGGGCGGGATTGTCATGAACACGAATGCTATGAGTACGAGGGTTCCAGCCCAATGGAACATTCGAAACTTGCGTCGAGCGATTGTCGCGTGGCTCGCGATCTGAACCGCAAGATCGCGGAGATAGGTGGGAGTGACAGACTCGCTCTCGGTCGGCATGTATTCCTTCTGCGAGATCTCCGCGTAATTCTCTATGCCACCTTTCGCGATGTCGCTGAAGTAGAGCAGATTCATGGCGTCGCCTTCCCGCTTGAGTAGTTGTTCGAGAAGCTTTGGAAGAAACGATATGAGGCAGATTACGGAGGAGATTGCGAGCAAAGGCAGGGCAGCGGCAAGGGCGTACTTGTACCCGAACGGCGGTTCGTCCGTCGACCTTAAGAGGTTGAGGATTGCGCCCATCCAGACTGAGGAGAACGTCAAAAGCGCGGCGTTCTTCGTCTCGGCAAACCTGACGAAGTCTATCATTCGGCCGTGGTTCGCCGACATCAGTTTCTCAAACGCTTCCTGCTGGTCATTCTTTGGCATCGGTTGGCCCCCTCAGTTCGCCGCTGACTTTGCCAAGGGGCAATCGTCCATCGTGCCGCAGCAGACGTGCTTTCCCGTGCGAAGGAGTTTGTAGAAGTCCTCTTCGGCTCGCTGCCATCCGTCGAGATTGAGAACAAAGTCAGCGAGTTGTCGTGCATGTCCGCCGCAAGCAGCCATGGGCAAACGAAGACTGTTCGCGTTGTCGCATTTGCAGCGCTGCCGAAGCGTCATCACCCGTCGCTCACCACGGTGGACCGCTACGAGCCGTTCGCCATCTTTCATCAAGGCGATGCGGTCTCGGCGGCGTCCTTTCGCAAGACGAAGGCGATCCTCTCGGAGAGACGCGAGGAAACGCGGCCCCAGGGCGGCGGCATTCTGTTCGGCCATCGCCTGAAACCTCGCTGCCGTCGAGCCATGGGCGCGCGCATCCGCCTTGCCAGGCCACCGCCTCAGCGCAGCCGCCGAATGTTGGCGAAGCAGGAAGGCAAGGAGCCTTCCCCACCAGACTTCGGCCGCCTCCTGATCGCCAATTTCGGAAGGTTCTGCTTCGCCCCAATAGAGGCAGAACGTACCTCCGGGATTTATGTGACGCTCCGCACAGAACGACGGAAGGAGTGTCGGTTGCTGTTCCGCCACGGTGACAGACTTGCCGTCTCGCCGAATTTCAAGAATGAAGTCCGGGCTCGGCGCGCCAGACGCATTTGGAGGATTGACGGCATAGATCGCGTGCCCGTCTGCCGCCGAAACGAGGCGGGCGTGGTTATTGTGGGCGACGCTGTACAGTTGATCGAGCGGCGACAATGAAGAGCTCAACCGATACTGGCGTGCGGACGGAAAGGTGTCTCCGACGCCTTGACGATGGCCGGGCTGCTGGCGGCGTAAACCGAGGCTCGAGCCGCCTTGGCCACTGCGTCATCTTCGGCTGCTAGGGCTTCCAGGGCAACGTCATAGGTCAGATTGGATACACGCCGCGACGACCCGAACAGATTCCTGACGGAGGCGGGTCCGTCGTCGTATGCCGTCTGACCGATCGCCGTCTGGGTTCCGTTGCAACGCTTTTGCTCGTTCTCAGAGGCCAGCACCGATCGGCCCGTCGAGCAACGAACGCGGCTCCCCTGCATGCCGAGGCGGGTTAATGCTCCGGGGCCGAAATCGAAGCCAATCGCGAGACCTAGGTCGTCGGTATCGACGCCATTTGCCTCAAGACGTTCAAGGGCGAGGTCGAAGCTGCTGCGAAGGCCACCAGCGCACAGAACCGCCGTCGATACAGTCTCGTCAGTGTCGGTTGTATGCGCAGTGCCTTCCAAGATGTGGCCGTGGATGCAGTCGCCGATGAAACGGATCCTTCGGCCGGAAAAGTCCGAGCTGAGAACCCGGTCAAGTTCTGCACGGACGACATGCAGGCAGCGGACGACATCCTCGGGATCATTATCGATATGGGAATTCACGTAAGCCGTGAAATTGTCCACGTCCGCATACACGGAGACCATTTCCATGCGCCGGGAGTTGCCAGGCGTCAGCACGGTGATGTCTAAATTCTTCAGAGGCGGTGTTGTACGCGTGAACGAGAACGCTCCGATCGGGTTCTTTTCGTTGTCATTGCGCCACTCGGCGACGATCTTGTCCTTGCTTAGACCGAGCTTGGCCTCGTCCTCGCAATCCTTGATTTCGCCGTCCGTCAGTTTTGACTTCGCGGGATCGTCGGCGGCATCGAGGTCAATCGCTTCACGAGCCTCGTGGCTCAGATAGATGCCAACCGCCTTGTTGTTCGACGCAAGTTTCGCGGCGATGTTCGCCGGGCGTCCGAGGAAGAGCGGTTCGCGATTACCGTTCCGTCCGTTGTTGACCGCGAGCGTCTTTCCGGTGTCGATGCCGACGCGAATCTTTGCGTTCGGAATCTTCTCGTCATCGTCGCCCGTCTCGGCGAGCACATCCGAGATCAGCTTCGCGATCGCGACCGCCCGGTTGACACGGCCCTCGGCGGCATCTGCTCCATAGGGTTTCGTGACCACGGCGTGAAGGCGCTGATTGTGGAAATCTACTCCGATGGCATTGGCATCGGCAAGGATCCGATGGACAGCACGGTAATGGAGGTTGAGGAAGCGGAGCGCCCGCTTGTGGCACGTCTCGCCTTCGAGGTCCGTCGACCACAGCATGTCTTCAAAGTTCACCATGTCTATGTAGAGGTGTACGCCATCAACGCGGTATGCCTTGTTGGTCGGGATCGATGTCAGGGACGTGTCGCGCGTATAGTCGACGAGCGTGACCTTTTCGACATCCTTGATGCGTGCGTCGATCGCAGCTTTTGCCCGGTCGTGCTTCCATGCATTTACCATTGCTACCTAACTCCGAACTATGGTGCATAAGCGGGTCCCAGCCCAACCGATGCGATTGTTTCACCGTTTGTTCCTTCTGGCATTTCCGGGCACTTTTCAGCGCCCGGATCTTTGACAGCGGCCTCTCTATCGCCCCACTGGCGGCGTTTCGAACGCCGTGACATCTCTTGGGGCAATCAGGCCCTTAATCATTGGTCCTGTGAAATTCAGGTCTGGGGAGGTTTTTGGCTAGAAGAATCCAAACAATCGGCTCCCGTATGATGTTTCGTTGGACGCGACACACTGCAGAACCGCAAGCCTGCTCAGCTGCAGCCGCTCGTCGCACCGCACGTGTCGCATTTCTCGCAGGTGCCATTCCGCACCATCGTGAAGTTCTGGCATTCCGAGCACATGTTGCCGGTATAGCCCTGCATGATCGAGCGCTGGCGGCGTTCGGCTTCCACCTTCTTGGCTTCCGTCTTGGCCGTTGCCGCGTCTGCTTCCGCCTTGTCGGAGAAGAGGGCGGTGGCGTCGCTGGTGATTTCCTCGCTCACTTCTTCGGCGATTTCCTCGGCCAATTCCTTGGCGCGCTCCTCGTAATCGCGCTTGAAGGCGACGATTTCGGAGGTGGAGATGGCGGCGGTCGGCTCCAGCTTGCGGGCCGCGGCACCTGCAAAGGCGGTAACGGTGCCGGTGGAAGCGGCGCGGGCGGGGGCCGCGGTGGCCGCACCCTTGGGTTCGCCCGCCTGGCGTTCGCCGCCGGTGCCGGAAACCAGCGTCGGCTTGTAGCCGCGGGTCCAGCCGGTGGAGAGCAGGTTGGTCTTGCCTTCCTGGATGCCCTTGCCGAGCGCCGTGTTCGAAAAATCCGACGTGTCGACATGCGCGAGGTCATGACGGCCGAGATAGGAGACGGCCAGTTCGCGGAAGACATAGTCGAGGATCGAGGTGGCGTTCTTGATCGCATCGTTGCCGATGACCATGCCGGCCGGCTCGAACTTGGTGAAGGTGAAGGCCTCGACATATTCCTCGAGCGGCACGCCATATTGCAGGCCGAGCGAGATGGCGATGGCGAAATTGTTCATCATCGCGCGGAAGGCAGCGCCTTCCTTGTGCATGTCGATGAAGATCTCGCCGAGGCGGCCGTCGCCGAATTCACCGGTGCGGAGATAGACCTTGTGTCCGCCGACGGCGGCCTTCTGGGTATAACCCTGGCGGCGGTTCGGCAGCTTCTCGCGTTCGCGCGAAACGCGTTCGATCACCCGCTCGATGATCTTCTCGGTGATGGTGACGGCCTGGGCGGCGACGGGCGCCTGCAGCAGGTCCTCCAGCGCATCCTCCTCGTCCTCGTCTTCGATCAGCGAGGCGTTGAGCGGCTGCGACAGCTTCGAGCCGTCGCGATAGAGGGCGTTGGCCTTGAGGCCGAGCTTCCAGGACAGCATGTAGGCGTTCTTGCAATCCTCGACGGTCGCCTCGTTCGGCATGTTGATCGTCTTGGAAATCGCGCCCGAGATGAAGGGCTGGGCAGCCGCCATCATGCGGATGTGGCTTTCGACGGAGAGATAGCGTTTGCCGATCTTGCCGCAAGGATTGGCGCAATCGAAGACCGGCAGATGCTCTGCCTTGAGGAAGGGCGCGCCTTCCAGCGTCATCGCACCGCAGACATGGATATTGGCGGCTTCGATGTCCTTCTTCGAGAAGCCCATGTGGTCGAGCAAGTTGAAGCTCATGTCGGCGAGCTGCTCGTCGGAAACCTTCAGCGTGTCCTTCAGGAAGTCGGCGCCGAGCGTCCACTGATTGAAGACGAACTTGATGTCGAAGGCGCTCTTCAGCGCGGCGTTGACGGCTTCCACCTTTTCGTCGGTCAGGCCCTTGGCCTTCAGCGTCGACGGGTTGATCGCCGGTGCCTGGTTCAGGTTGCCGTGGCCGACCGCATAGGCCTCGATCTCGGCGATCTGGCTTTCCGAATAGCCGAGCGTGCGCAGCGCTTCCGGCACGGCGCGGTTGATGATCTTGAAGTAGCCGCCGCCGGCGAGCTTCTTGAACTTGACGAGGGCGAAGTCGGGCTCGATGCCCGTCGTGTCGCAATCCATGACGAGGCCGATCGTGCCGGTGGGCGCGATGACCGAAACCTGGGCATTGCGGTAGCCGTGCTTTTCGCCGAGCTCGAGCGCCTTGTCCCAGGCCGATTTGGCATGGGCGGCGAGATCCTGATCGGGGTTTTCCGAATGGATCAGCGCGACCGGATCGATCGACAGCGCCTCATAGCCGGAGGTTTCGCCGTAAGCGGCGCGGCGATGGTTGCGGATGACCCTGAGCATGCTCTCGCGGTTCGGCGCGAAGTTCGGGAAGGGGCCGAGTTCGCCGGCGATCTCGGCCGAGGTCGCATAGCAGATGCCGGTCATGATCGCAGTCAGCGAACCGGCGATGGCGCGGGCCTCAGTGGAGTCGTAGGGAATGCCCGACGACATCAGCAGGCCTCCGATATTGGCGTAGCCGAGGCCGAGCGTGCGGTATTCGTAGGAGAGTTCGGCAATGCGCTTCGACGGGAACTGCGCCATCATCACCGAGATTTCCAGCACGACGGTCCACAGGCGAACGGCGTGTTCGTAGTCGCCGATATTGATGCGCTTGGTGGCCTTATCCTTGAACTGCAGGAGGTTCAGCGAGGCGAGGTTGCAGGCCGTGTCGTCGAGGAACATGTATTCCGAGCACGGGTTCGAGCCGCGGATCGGGCCGCCGGCCGGCGAGGTGTGCCAGTCGTTCATCGTCGTGTTAAAGTGGATGCCCGGATCGGCCGAGGCCCAGGCGGCATAGGAAATCGTTTCCCAGAGCTCGCGCGCCTTCAGCGTCTTCATGACCTTGCCGTCCTTGCGGGCGGTCAGCTTCCATTCGCCGTCATTTTCCACGGCGCGCAGGAAGTCGTCCTTGATCGAGACCGAGTTGTTGGAGTTCTGGCCCGATACCGTGAGGTAGGCTTCCGAATCCCAGTCCGTGTCGTAGGTCTTGAATTCGAGGTCCTTGTAGCCCTGGCGAGCGAACTGGATGACGCGCTGGACGTAGTTTTCAGGAACCTGGTCCTTCTTGGCGGCGCGGATCTCGCGCTTCAGGGCAGGGTTCTTGGCCGGGTCGAAGCAATCGCCGTTGTCGCCTTCGCAATTGAAGCAGGCCTTCATGATCGCCTTCAGGTGCTTGGCGACAATCTTGGAGCCGGTGACGAGAGCCGCAACCTTCTGCTCTTCCTTGACCTTCCAGTTGATGTATTCCTCGATATCGGGATGGTCGATGTCGACGACCACCATCTTGGCGGCGCGGCGCGTCGTGCCGCCCGATTTGATAGCGCCGGCGGCGCGGTCGCCGATCTTCAGGAAGCTCATCAGGCCGGAGGAGCGGCCGCCGCCGGAAAGCTTTTCGCCTTCGCCGCGCAGCATCGAGAAATTGGAGCCAGTGCCGGAGCCGTATTTGAACAGGCGCGCTTCACGCACCCAGAGATCCATGATGCCGCCTTCGTTGACGAGATCGTCCTCGACCGACTGGATGAAGCAGGCATGCGGCTGCGGATGTTCGTAGGCCGACTTGGATTTGGTCAGCTTGCCGGTGAAGGGATCGACGTAGAAATGGCCCTGACCGGGGCCGTCGATGCCGTAGGCCCAGTGCAGGCCGGTGTTGAACCATTGCGGCGAGTTCGGGGCGACGCGTTGGGTGGCGAGCATATAGGCAAGCTCGTCCTTGAAGGCGGCAGCATCTTCTTCCGAAGAGAAATAGCCGCCCTTCCAGCCCCAATAGGTCCAGGTGCCGGCGAGACGATCAAATACCTGGCGCGCATCGATTTCGGAGCCGGTCTGCTCTTCCCTGGGCAGGGTCTTCAGCGCTGCATCGTCGGGAACGGAGCGCCACAGGAAGGAAGGAACGTCGTTTTCCTCGACCTTCTTCAGCCGGGTGGGGACGCCGGCCTTGCGGAAATACTTCTGCGCCAGAACGTCGGTCGCGACCTGGGAGAACTGCGCGGGAACGTCGATATTCTCGAGGCGGAAGACGATCGACCCGTCCGGGTTCTTGATCTCGCTCGTCGCCTTGCGGAATTCGATATCCGCATAGGCGCCTTGGCCGGCCTTCGTGAAACGACGTTCGATGCGCATAGTCTTGACCTCGCGTTGGCGCCCGTCCCCGGGGCGCAAATTTCCTATCCGGCGGCACATTGTCGTCGTGCAGCCAGTCTCGTTTCCGTATCGTGACAGGGGTGTCATCCGGAGATGTCCTTCCTGTATCTTGTGGTGATGGTGGCTGCAAACACTAAATATAGTATTAACAGCTTATTATCGCCAGCCCCGATGTCACTTTTTTTGGAGGCAGAAAACCGCGCAGAAATCCTCTCTGGCCTGGGCCGGTTCCGGCACAACAGCCTCAATCTGCGTCTTGTTTTTCAAAGGGAACCGGGCTCGTACCTCCGGTCCTGTCGCCGCCGCAACATCAGAAACAGTAAAGTTGGAAACCGCTGATTCCGTCAAGGGCTGGTTTTTAATTGAATGGTAACCACAACATCTTGTGGATGCGCCTGTGGAGATTGGGGAAAGCCCGGGAGCGCTGAAAATACAATGACTTGCGGGCATTCCCGGCTAAGGAAAATGCCGCAGCGGCAAAAAAGTGTCCTGCGGCAAATCTTGTGATGGCATTTCCGGCGCAAATGCGCATGCCGATTCGCTGAGGAAATCAGCGCTGTCAAAGTGCGCCGGGATAGCGGCGCACTGCGGATTTGCGGCGATCAACGCGCGCCCTTGGCGATTGGTTCCTGGTAGGTGAAGCCCATGTCCCAGGGGAAATAGATCCAGGTGTCCTGGCTGACCTCGGTGATGAAGGTATCGACGGTCGGCACACCCTTCGGCTTGGCGTAGACGCAGGCGAAATGCGCCTTCGGCAGCATGGTGCGCACCTGCGCGGCTGTTTTGCCGGTATCCGTCAGATCGTCGACGACGAGCACGCCTTCGCCGCCGTTTTCGGCAAGCTCGGGCGCAATTCCCTTGAGCAGCACCATGTCGCCCTGGTTCACATAGTCATGATAGGAGGCGATGCAGACGGTCTCGATCAGGCGGATATTCAGCTCGCGCGAGATGATTGCGGCCGGAACAAGGCCGCCGCGGGTGATGCAGACGATCGCCTTGAAGGCCTGATCGAGGCCGGCAAGCCGCCAGGCAAGGGCACGCGCATCGCGGTGGAATTGATCCCAGGAAACGGGAAAGGCTTTATCGGGAAGGGACATTGGGGCTGCTCCGCGGCATGAATAGAGACGAAACGCCGTTCACCGGCGACCGGACGGCTTCAGCGGCAAAACGCAAATCGCGCAGCCGGAACTGCGCGAGATCGCCAGCTGCTGCGCGAGATCGCACCTGCTACTGCGCGAGGCGTGGCCGGGGCTGGAAGCCTTCATCGGTGGCAGCAATTAGCGGGATTTGCCGGTAAAACGCAAGAGCAGCCGCTCATCGCGACAACAGGGTCAGCGCCGTCATCGATTGCAGCAGGCTCTTCGTCGTGCCGCCGAAGATCGCCTGCCAGAGCCGGGAATGGGTATAGGCGCCCATGACGAGAAGATCGATGCTGCTGTCCGACAGCCGGTTTTCGATGACATGCGAGGCATTCCTGTCGACGCTGTGGCCCGTCGCAAGTGTCGTCTTCACGCCATGGCGGGCAAGTGCGGCGGCGATCTCGGCGCCTGATGTGAGCGGCGATTGCAGGGCGGTATCGGCCGGGTCGACCGAAAAAATCTCCACCTCCTCGGCCGCTTTCAGGAAGGGCAGCGCATCGAAGGTCGCGCGCGCCGCCTCCTTCGAGCCATTCCAGGCGATCAGCACGCGCTTGATCGGCTTCGGCTGGCGGATGACGTAAGGGATCATCAGCACCGGTCGCCCGGTCTCGAAGAGGAAGCTGTCGACGTCCACGTGACTGTCGGAGGGATTGGCCGGGTCGGCCTGCGATGCGATCAAAAGATCGGCGCTGCGAGCGCTTTCGATCAGCGGTGCGGAACCGTAGCCGGTGGAGGTGGTAAAGCTGCGCCATTCCGAGGAGGCGTCGGCGGCCTGCGCTTTCGCCTGAAAGATGCGTTCCACGGCGACCGTTTCACCATGCGCCATATCCTGCAGCGCCTGGACGGCCACCGGATCGGGAATTTCCATCGGTGCCACCAGCGGCACGGCCGATATGGTTTCGGCATGCAGGCCGATCACGTGAGCACCGCTTTCTGCGGCAATCGCAAAGGCGAAATCGGCAACGGCGGCGCTATTGTCTGCCGTATCGAGAATGGCGAGAATGGTTTTGTAGGACATATCAATTCTCCTTGCGCTGAAATGACGTGCGCGAGGGACGGAATGCACCGGACCGTTCTCCCGTTCCTTGACGGGGATCAAAGTCCGGCTCCTCAAGCCTCGGCGGAATGGTTTTCTACGATCTCCTTGTTCCGGCGGATGGCGTCGATCAACGCGTGGACCTCGGCGCCGGCTGCATCGATTGCCGGTTGCGAGCGGCCGCGCACGACGATCTCGGTCGAGAATTTCTGGCCGATATAACGCGGATAGGAACCGATGCTGGTATCCGGATGCGCTTTCTGGATTGCGGCAAGCGGCGTGCCGATATCACCCTCGCCATAAGGGCAGGCGATGGCGAGCGAGAGCACCGGCGTGCCGGTTCGAAGCGTCGGCAGCACATTGTCGACCATCGCCTGAAAGACCTGCGGCACGCCTGCCATAACATAGACATTGCCGATGATGAAACCCGGCGCCGTCGACACCGGATTGGGGATATGGACGGCACCCCGCGGCATGCGGGCCATACGCTGGCGCGCCTCGGTGAATTCCATCTCGCGGCGACGGTACATATCGGCCAGCAGGGTCATTGCCGCTTCGTCATATTCGCAGGGCAGACCGAAAGCCTTGGCGATCGCATCGGCGGTGATGTCGTCATGCGTCGGCCCGATACCGCCCGAGGTGAAGACGTAATCATATCGGGCGCGAAGCGCATTCAGCGCTTCGACGATCGCCTCCTCGTCGTCGGCGACGATTCGCACTTCCTTGAGATCGATGCCGGACAGCGTGAGCAGATCGGCGAGGTGGCCAATGTTCTTGTCCTTGGTGCGGCCGGAAAGGAGTTCGTCGCCGATGGCGAGCATGGCGGCGGTGACGACGGTGTCATGGCTCATGGGATGTTCCGTGATGTGAGGCTGGTCAATAGGTAGCGTCCTTGGGCCGCTTTGCAAACACGCGCGCGTGGTGCCGAAAAGTGTCAGCGGTTTTCGGACGATATCATGCTCGTTAGCACCAGCCGATGCGTCACTTTCGCGCCAAATCGGGGACGTTGAACATTGAGTTCTCCCGCGCAGGGCTGCCTTCGCCTTGGGCGCTGTTAGAAATCCGCCGGTTACGAAATTCCCGGTGTTTCAAGGAAAATGGAAGATGGCGAAAGTTCTCGTTCTTTAATTACTCGGCCTACGGCCATATCGAAACCATGGCCTATGCCGTTGCTGAAGGCGCGAGGTCGGCTGGTGCCGACGTAACCGTCAAGCGCATCCCGGAACTGGTTCCGGAAGAGGTCGCCAAGGCTTCCCTTGATCTCGATGCGTAAACGATGAAGGCGCGATTGGCGTGAGCCCGCCGCGCCTTTTCCAGTTTCTTGGGCCAGACGAACGAGCGGCGCTGACGCTCGATTTCTCGTTGATATGCCTGCTCATTCATTCCGTGGCGGCGGCCGGCAGAGCCGATATTATTTTTACGCCCTACGGCTCTTCCCATCGCCCATGACGCAAGATATTGAAAACGCCGCAAGCGGGCGTGGCGAAACTGGTAGACGCAAGGGACTTAAAATCCCTCGGCCTTAGGCTATACGGGTTCGATCCCCGTCGCCCGCACCAGCCTACGCTCTCTGTGCTTCTGCTCGGCGAGCCGAAGAGAGCAGCCAAACGAAGGCAGTCGCGCCGTAGTTCTGTTGGGAACGAAGGCGGACTGGTTCGATAATGCTCCGGTTAGCTGCAACAATCTTCATAATCGTGTTTGAATATGCCTGTATATTGCGCGCAAAAGCGCGTTATTGCTTGACAATGACATTTTCGGTGCAAGGATTGCGCCGCGGCGAGTAAGTGTTGTCTTCTGGGAGTAAGACGATGGTTTACGATTGGAGCGGGACCAGGGTTCGGCGCGTCCGGATATTCAAGACGAGCGTCGCACTTGTTCTTGCAACTGTTGTGGCTGCGATACCGCTGTTTTTCTGGGCATTGGATTTGCCGGGTTTCTGATCCGCAATAATCAGCGTTCTGCGAAAGGCAGGCCGTTTGGAGCTCTGCTCTCGCGCCATCTGTTGATCACCCAGCCGGCGACGAGGCCGAGAGCGGCGCCCATGGCCTTGATGCCCGCATCATGCAGGCGCGGATGGCGGGTCGGCGAGAAATACTGCAGATATTCGATGCCAACTGCCCCAATGATCAGCAGCACGGCCACCAGTTTCCACTGTTTTGGATAGGCGAGCGCAAAGGCGAGGCCGAGAAGAACATAGGCGGCGCCGCGGTCCGTATCGACCGTCGTGACCGTATCCGGTCTCAGCCCGATCGGCGAAACCGTGACAAAGAGGATGAAGGCGAGCAGCAGCCAGGCGAGCGGTCTTGCGAATTTGAAGATCATCATCGCTCCATATAAGTGGCAAGCCTTTCCATTGACAGTTAAAATCAGTTCATCTGCCGCCGATTTTGCGATTGGCTTAAGAAAGGCTCTATGGGCTGAGCCGGCCGGTCAGTGAATCCTTTCCTTTGGCCGCCAGCCTGTGCCATAGCGGCGGTGACCAATCATGAGAATGGACCACGCCCGTGACGAGACTTGAAGTCGAAAGCGCCGAAGAGGCAATGCGTAGCCTCTTTCCGGCAACGCCGCTGCAGCTCAATGATCATCTCTCGGCCCGCTACGGCGCCGACATCTGGCTGAAGCGCGAGGATCTGTCGCCGGTGCGCTCCTATAAGATCCGCGGCGCCTTCAATTTTTTCCGCAAGGCGATCGGGCAGGGGGCGGCCGGCAAGACCTTCGTCTGCGCCTCGGCCGGCAACCATGCCCAGGGCTTTGCCTATGTCTGTCGTCATTTCGGCGTGCCGGGCGTCGTTTTCATGCCGGTGACGACGCCGCAGCAGAAAATCGACAAGACGCGCATGTTCGGTGCGCAATTCATCACCATCCGGCTGTTCGGCGACTTTTTCGATCAGTGCTATCAGGCGGCGCGCGAGCATGTCGAGGCGGTCGGCGGCGTCATGGTGCCACCTTTCGACCATGCCGATATCATCGAGGGGCAGGCGACGGTCGCTGCCGAGATCATGCAGCAGCTGCCTGAGGGAACGGTGCCCGATATGGTGGTTCTGCCGGTCGGCGGCGGCGGACTGGCCGCCGGCATCACCGGTTATCTCGACGGCGTCGTGCCGAAATCGTCCTTTGTCTTCGCCGAACCGTCCGGCGCGCCGAGCCTCAGACGCAGCATCGAGGCAGGCAAGGTGACGACGCTTGCTAAGGTCGACAACTTCGTCGACGGCGCAGCGGTCGCCCGCATCGGCGATCTGAATTTCGCCGCTCTTCGCGATTTTCCGGCAAGCCAAGTGCAACTGTTGCCGGAAAACGCCATCTGCGTCACCATCCAGGAGATGCTGAACGTCGAGGGCGTCGTGCTGGAGCCGGCCGGCGCCTTGTCGCTGACGGCAATCGCCGCGATGGATCGGCAGGCGATCCGCGGCAAGACCATCGTCGCCGTCGTCTCCGGCGGCAATTTCGACTTCGAGCGCCTGCCTGACATAAAGGAAAGAGCCATGCGTTACGCAGGGCTGAAGAAATACTTCATCCTGCGGCTTGCCCAACGTCCCGGGGCGCTCAGGGATTTCCTCAATCTGCTCGGACCCGACGACGACATCGCCCGCTTCGAATATCTGAAAAAATCGGCGCGCAACTTCGGCTCGATCCTGATCGGCATCGAAACCAAGGCGCCCGAGAATTTCGCCCGGCTGATTGCAAATTTCGAAGCCTCCGGCATGGGTTACGAGGATATCACCGAAAACGAGATCCTCGCTAACCTGATCATTTGACTTGGCGATCGTAATGCCGCCGTGCTAGAGACACGACATGGCTTCATTCATTTCCAATCTTTTTTCGATGTTCTCCGGCGGGGCCAAACCGGCCTCGCAGGCGGCAGGCCCGTCCGGCGAGCCGCAGCTTTACGGCGATTGCACGATCTATGCGGAGCCGCGGAAGGAAGGCAGCCAGTATCGCCTTGCCGGCCGCATTGAAAAGAAGGTCGGCGACGAGGTGCTGGTGCGCAGTTTCATCCGCGCCGATATGTTTTCCTCCTCCGACGACGCAATCGAATGCACGGTGCGCAAGGCGCAGCAGATTATCGATCAGCATGGGTCGTCACTCTTCAGTGATGGCGAGAAGATCCGTCAGGTCTGAAGTCGGAATCCAGTCCCGCTCGGCGATTGCCTTTCAATCGTATGTCGTCGGTTCTGATTCCGGTCAGGTGATCTTGCACACGCAATTTTAAAGGATTGCGGCGAAAGCTATCGTTTGCAGGATTTGCGGGGCCGCTTTTGTGCTTCAATTTTTCAGACGATCGATCAAAGGATCCGCTGTCGTGATCGCAGTGCCCGCCCGGCCGCGAAGACGCCTGCCGGACGTCTCGGTGCCGTGATGGAGGCACTCAACCTCGCGCTCTTCGTCGTCGAAGCCATCGCCTATTTCGTGCTGATGGTGACGCTTCTGCATTTCCGCCATCGGCTCGGCCTCGGGGTTTTCTTGACGGCGCTCGGCGTCATGCATTTCATGGAGACCTACCTAGCGGCGGTCTTTTACGTCTCGCTGCCGTTCGGCGATGTGTCCCCGGGCTCATCCGTCTTCTTCTCCGGCAAGCTGATGATGATCCTGATGCTGTATCTGTGGGAGGATGCCGCGACGGTGCGCCAGCCTATCTACGGCTTGTTTCTCGGCAATCTGCTTACCGTCGGCATCGCCTGGGTGCTGCAGTTGCATCAGCCGCTACAGCTGTCGTCGAACAACACGCCCGACGTCGATTTCCTGAAGGAGATGGGCTGGCTGATGATCTGGGGCACGGCGCTGCTCTATGTCGATTCGCTCGGCATCATCCTGCTCTACGAAAAACTCGGCGATTTCTTCCGCAGGCATGTCGTCCTGCGTTTCATGATCTCCGGCTTTGTGCTGCTGACTTTCGATCAGGTCGGCTTCTTCGCCGCGCTGCACTATTTCCTCGATGTTCCGGTCGCCGTATTCTGGGGTGGCTGGAAGGCGAAGATGCTCTCCGTCTGCCTCTATGGGGCGATGTTTGCCGTCTATGAATATCGGATCCGCCGCCTTGGCGCCGACGCCGCCGCGCGCTCCATCAGCGACGTCTTCGGTGATCTCACCTTTCGCGAACGCTATAACGACCTCCTGGAGCGCACCGGCCGCGATATGCTCACTGGCGTCTATGACCGTACGCGCATGGAACTCGAAGCGCCGCTGATGCTACGCGAGGCCTTGAGGCAGGGGCTGTTTGCCACCGTCCTCATTATCGACGCCGATCACTTCAAGGATGTCAACGATGGTCACGGCCATCTTCAGGGCGACGAGGTGCTGAAGGCGATCGCCGCCCGGCTCGGCACGACGCTGCGGTCCAGCGACCGCATCTTCCGCTTCGGCGGGGAGGAATTCGTCGCCGTCTGCCCCGGCACAAGCCATGAGGAGGGGCTGCTGCTTGCCGATCGCCTGCGCTGGACGATCGAGACCAGCGTCAAAACGCCGGATGACAAGCCGGTGACGGTCAGCATCGGCGTTGCCACAGCTGACGAGGACGGCATCAGCTTTACGACGGTGCTCACCGCCGCCGACGGCAGGCTCTACGCGGCAAAGAAAAGCGGACGCAACTGCGTCGTCGGCCGCTCCGGCATGGTGCAACCGAGTTAGGTGGCTGATCGTGTCGATCACCGTAGCAGGATGGCCGGTGTTCGCGATGTTGCGAAAATCGCAACATGTTCCTTCGAGCCTGTGGTTTTTGCCATCCTTAATGTGCTCACCGCGCCATGCGTAAGAGTTGGGACAATGTAACCGTAGCAAGGCTGGCTGCGCAGGGACGGGGGGCTGGGCAAGTTTTGCCAGCCCCCACTGCAGTCAGGCGGCGCGGAAGATCTTGGCGCCGGATGGCGCGCCCGTCATGCCGCCATCGACGGTGATTTCGATGCCGGTGACGTTGGCGGAATCATCCGAGGCGAGATAGAGCGCTGCCTTGGCGATTTCGTCGGCTTCGCTCATGCGGCCGAGCGGGCTCAGGCCGCCCATCCGAGCTTCGAGCGCCGACATCGCATCTTCCGTTGGCGCCATCGGCGACCAGATCGGCGTCTTCGTGCCGCCTGGTGTCACCTGGTTGACGCGGATGCCGCGCGGCGCAAGTTCCGACGCCATATTGCGCGTCATGGCGCGCACCGCCGCCTTGGTCGCCGCATAGGCCGACCAGCCGGGAGCGCCGAGCACGGCATGCACTGAACCGTTGAGAACAACCGAGCTGCCGTCGCTGAGATGCGGCAGGGCCGATTGCACGGTGAAGAATACCGCCGTCAGATTGGTGCTGATGATTCGATTGAACTGCTCCGGCGACGTGTCACCGAGTGGTGTTGCGCCGCCGATGCCGGCGTTCGCGAAGACGATGTCGAACTTTCCGACCTTCGCGGCAGCTTCCGCAAAAGCCTTCTCGGTGGCGGCGGCATCGGTGACATCGACCTTCAGCGCCAGCACACCGCTCCCAAGCGCCTTTTCGGCAGCGGCAAGCGTTTCCGGGTTGCGGCCGGTGATCACCACCTTGGCACCCTCGTTGATGAAGACTTTGGCGGTCGCAAGACCGATACCGCTGTTTCCGCCGGTGATCAGGGCGACCTTGTTTCTTAGACGCATGATTCATGCTCCTCTTGGAAATGGCAACGATCTGGATTATAATCGTTATCTATAAGGATTATGATTGTAATCCATGGGAGTCAACAGACAATTCGATGAGGTTCCGATGGGGCGTTCGCAGCTGGAAAAACAGAAGACGCACGAGAAGATCGTCGAGACCGCGTCAAAGCGGCTGCGCGAAGAGGGGCTTGATGGCATCGGCGTCGCCGACCTGATGAAGGAAGCCGGTCTGACCGTCGGCGGCTTCTACAAACACTTCGCCTCCCGTGACGATCTCGTCGCCGAAGCGATCGAGTCCGCCTTCGATTCATGGGGGCGCAGGCTGGAAGCAGAGGGGGTTGACCCGGCGAAGATGACGGCTGCCGATGTCGCCGATCGCTATGTCAGCGCCTATCACCGCGACAATCCGGGCGAAGGCTGCCCTTTCGCCGCGCTGACCTCCGATATCGCGCGCAGCGGCGAGAAGGCGCGGCGCATTGCGACGGAGCGGCTCGAACGTAATTTCGAGGCTTTGGCCAGCAAGGCCACGGGAGCGAATGAGGGGGAAAGACGGCAAAAGGCCATCATGACTTTCGCGATGATGGCAGGCGGCGTCGGCCTTGCCAGGGTTTCCTCGAATGAGGGGCTTTCGGGCGAAATCCTGGAGACGATCCGGGATTTTGTCGCCGATATCGGCAAATGACGAACGGCCGGCACGTGCCGGCCGTTCAATGGAGGGTTCGGCAGCCGATCAGGCTGCGAGTGCGATTTCCTCGACGCGCGACTTGGCGGCGCCGATGGCCTTTTCAGCGGCTTCCGGGCCGAAAGCCAGGCCTTCGACATAGATGGTCTCGATATCGGTGATGCCGAGGAAGCCGAGAACCGATTTCAGGTAAGGCACGGCATGGTTCAGGGGAGCAGCCGGTCCCTGCGAGTAGACGCCGCCCGAAGCAAGCACCACATAGACTTTCTTGCCGGTCACGAGGCCGACCGGGCCGCTTTCCGTGTACTTGAAGGTCACGCCCGCGCGGGCGACATTGTCGATCCACGTCTTCAGCGACGAATAGATGTTGAAGTTGATCAGGCCGGTGCTGATGACGATCGTGTCGGCGGCAAACAGTTCGGCGACCAGTTCGTCGGAGGTCTTGATGGCGGCGATCTCTTCGGCGGTGCGGGCTTCCGCCGGCTTGCGGATCGCGCCGGTGAAGAGGTCGTCGATATGCGGCAGCGGGGTGGCGGCAAGGTCGCGGCGGACGACGACACTGCCCGGTTTCTGGTTTTTCAGCTTTTCGGCGAGATCGGCGGCGATCGGCGTCGAGAGTGATTCGGCACGCGGGCTGGACGTCAGAAGAAGAATGGACGACATGGATCATTTCCTTTCGAATTGAACGGAACGGCTCGTTGCTGGGAGGTGAGCCGCGGTGTCGAACAGGAAAATAAGTCTGGCCTGCTATCGAAAAAACGGAGATAATGTCGATCGAAACTATCGATGGAATGGATGGAAGATGCTTCCGAACCCGACCCTGGATCAATTGCAGGTGTTTTTGACGGTTGCCGAAACCGGCAGCTTCTCGGCCGCTTCAAGGGCATTGAACCGGGCGCAATCGGTTATCAGCTATACGATCGCCAACCTGGAGGCGCAGCTGGAAGTGGCGCTTTTCGAGCGTTCCGGCGCGCGCCAGCCGAAGCTGACTGAGGCGGGCAAGGCGATGCTCGAGGATGCGCGCCGTATTCTGGGTGACCTGCAGGTCATGCGGGCGCGCGTCAAAAGCCTGAGGGAAGGGCTTGAAGCGGAGGTTTCCGTGGCCATCAGCGTCATGGTGCCCTCGCGGGCCGTGGTGGACGTGCTGCACGAATTCCGCGAGACGTTTCCGACCGTTTCATTGAACCTCAATGTCGGCGAGCTCGGAATGGTCATGGACCTCGTATTGAGCGGCAAGGCGACGATCGGCATTGGCGGCGCTGTGCTGAAGCAGGATGATTCGATCATCACGGAGCGGATTGGCCATTCCTTCATGTTGCCCGTTGCCGCACCCGACCACCCGCTTGCCCGCATCGACCGGCCGTTGACACTCGGCGACGTGCGCGAGGAAGTGCAGCTCGTCGTCACCGACGCCTCAGGCCGCACCAAGGGACGGGATTTCAATGTCTTGTCGTACAAGACGTGGCGGGTCAGCGATATCGCGACGAAACACCAGCTTATCAAGGCCGGACTCGGCTGGGGCGGACTTCCGGCATCCATAATGCATGACGACTTGCGCAGCGGCGCGCTCGTCCATCTCGATCTCGAGGCCTATGAACAGGGCGAGTACGCCATCTACTCGATGCGCCAGCTCGCCAACCCGCCCGGACCTGCCGCCAGCTGGATGATCGACGCGTTCCGTACGCGGTTATCAAACTGCCCGAACCAGGCCGATTTTCATGCGCAGATGGCGGAACTGCGCGATACCATTCCACCGCTTGCAGCCGAGTGACGAAGGCGCGGGTGTGCCGCGCCTTCGTCGGGATTTGCCTGCCTATAGAACGAGCCTGAACTTCGAGAAGCCATCCGCTCCTTCGCCGGCCTCCTCGATCTTGACGCTCTTGACTGCGGCGAGGAACTGCTTTGCTTTCGGCCCGCTGTCGAAGGTAACGGTCGTGCCCGGCAGCGGCTTGAAGGTCCAGTTCGCATCGGCCGACGGATTGATCGTGCCCTGGTCGTGGACGTAGCGGACGATGACGTCGCGATTGGTATCAGGCGCCTGGAAGATCACCTTGTCCGCTGCGATCTCCGGGAAACTGCCGCCGCCGCCGGCGCGGTAATTGTTGGTGACGACGACGAACTTCTGAGTCGGATCGATCGGCTTGCCATCAAAGGCGAGGTTCTGGATGCGGTTGGCATCCGGATTGATGGCCTTGCCGGAGGAATCATATTTCGGCGGCTGCGACAGGTCGATCTGATAGGTCACGCCGTCGATGACGTCGAAATTATAGGATGGGAAGTCGTTGTTGAGCAGCGGCGCGTCCTTCGAGCCGGCTTCGATGTGATTGAACATGCCGGCCGACATTTCGAGCCAGTTCTTCACCTGCGCGCCGGTGATGGCGACAGCCTGCACCGTGTTCGGATAGAGGTAGAGGTCGGCGACGTTCTTGATGGCGATATCGCCGGCCGGAACGTCGGTATAATAATCCGCGCCGCCGCGACCGCCGGCCTTGAAGGGAGCCGCAGCTGAAAGCACCGGCAGATCCTTGAATTCGGTGTCGGCGAGCATCTGCTTGATATACCAGGTCTGGGCCTGGCTGACGACCTGCACGGAAGGATCGTCGGCGACCAGCGCGAAATAGGAATAGAGCGGCGCGGAGGTCTTGCCGACGGGCGTGCGGACATAGGCGAGCGTCGCCTCATGCTCTGATTTGGCGGCCTCGATCACCTCTTTCTTGTCGGCGTAATCGGCGACTACTTTCTTCTTGTCGTCGCGATGATAGATCGGCCGGGCTTCCGAGGTGAAGTCGACGATCTTCCAGCTGTTGCCGTCCTTTTCGAGCAGCAGGTCGATAAGGCCGAGATGCGAGCCCCAGAAGCCTGCCATCACAGCCGGCTTGCCATGCAGTGTGCCCTTGACCGGGTCGGCATTGGCGACGCCGTCCCAGCTCTTCGGGCCGGGGAAGACGAGATGCTGGTGACCGGTGAAGATCGCGTCGATCCCCTCGACGGCGGCCAGATGCAGTGAGGCGTTTTCCATTTTTTCGGACGGCGCGCTGCCGTCGATGCCGGAATGGGAGAGTGCGATGACGATATCGGCACCGGCCTCCTTCATCGCGGGGACCCAGGCCTTGGCGGCCTCGACGATATCTCGCGTCTGCGCCTTGCCCTCGAGGTTCTTGATATCCCAGAGCATGATCTGCGGCGGCACGAAGCCGATGAAGCCGATCTTGACCGGTCTTTCCTTGCCGGCGCCGTCCTTGATCTGCTTTTCGACAATGACGTAAGGCTTGAAGAAAAGGTCGTCCTGCTTCGGGTTCGAGGCGAGCTGGCCTTTGGTCAGGTTGGCGCAGACGAAGGGGAAGTTGGCGCCCGACAGCACCTTGAACATGAAGTCGAGGCCGTAATTGAACTCGTGATTCCCGAGCGTGCCGACAGTATAGCCGAGCGTGTTCATCGCCTTTATCACGGGATGGACGTCACCGTCCTTCATGCCGTGCTGATAGGCCATGTAGTCGCCCATCGGATTGCCCTGCAGCACGTCGCCATTGTCGATCAGCAGCGAGTTGACGGCTTCCGCACGGATATTGTCGATGATCGTCCCGGTGCGCGCCAGACCCATCGTGTCGTTCGGCTTGTCGGCATAATAGTCATAGGGGAAAACGTTGACGTGAATGTCCGTCGTTTCCATCAGCCGGAGATGCGCCTGGTTGGCGCTGGCACGCGCACTGAATGGGTGCAGCAGCACCAGGGCGGAGGTGGCGGCAAGGCCGCCAAGCAGGGAACGACGGCTCATCAGGCCGACATCGAAAATGGAAGACATGGAAGCTCTCCTTCAAAGATCATGCATCGTCCGGCCCCTCAGCATTAGGACGATTTGGCGAGGAGTACACTGCGAAAATGACAGGACGGAAACAATCCGTGGCAAAGGCGAAATGGTTTTAAAACGCAACTTATAGCGAGATCTTCCGACCGAATCCCTCGAGGAGGGGCGCGAGCAGGGTCGTCATTGGAAAGGGTCAAAGATTTCGGGCGCACCGCGCCCGGTGTGGTCGACAAAGCGCAGCCGCTTTACGGCCGCGATGTGCCTCGGCGCAAAAGCGGTGCGGCCTTACGATTTCAGCGTTGACGTCGCCAAATGAGGCGGGCGGTCGCCGCTGGTCGCGGCTCTCAGCTGACGAACCGCCAGCACCGGCCGTATTTCCTTATGGAAAAAGCGGAAATAGGAGGCGACCTGTGCCCGCGCATTCGAATTCACATCGAACTGCACGCCGATGCGGCCATTGTGCTTCCAGCGGATGATGCCTTCGAGCAGTCCGATATTTTCGGCTTCGATGCGCACCTTGCTGCCGGAAGCGGCATGGAGCGGCGTCTTCGTCTCCAGGGCGGCGCCGGTCACCGACAGGTTGAGAATGCGGACATCCACTTGGCTGTTCAGATATTTGACGCTGCCGAAGACACGGCAGTTTTGCCGATCGGCCTTTCTCGCCGTGATTTTCAAGTTGCGGGTCATACTGTCTCCCTCGGATACAGTCGGAGAGCATACCGCCCGAAAATTGAAATGGTTTTAGTGGCTTGGCTAAAATTGCAATGAAACTGTCGGTTGGCGTTACTGCATGTCGCCGAGATGCGTGCAGCGATTCTGGAAAGCCAATGGTGTACGACCGGCTAGCGCAGGTCGCCTGAATCAAATGCGGCGCCACGGGCGGCGGCCGTTCTGCGCGCCACCAGATGTTCGCGCCAGACTGTGAAGATGCCGGCGGCGACCACGATCGCCGAGCCGACGATCGTGTTGAGACTGAGCGTTTCGCCATAGATCGTCACGCCGATGATCGAAGCGTAGACGAGGGACAGATAGGTCAGCGGCTGAACGGCGGCCGCATCGAGACTATCATAGGCGCGGATCAGGAAATAGTGGCTGGAAATGCTGGTCACGCAGACCAGCGCCATCCAGCCCCAGTCGCCTGATGACATCCAGCTCCAGTAGAACGGCCCGATCAGCGTCATCGCGACGGCGCCGACGACACCGGTATAGAAGAAGCTGGTCGTCGAAGAATCGTCGCGGCTGACGAGCCGTGTGGCGATGACGTAGAAGGCGAAATTGAAGCAGGAAGCGACGGCGAGAAGCAGCTTCAGGTCGAAAAAATCGCCTTCCGGTTTAAGGATCAGCAGCACTCCGAAAAGCCCGGCGCCGATTGCCGCCCATCGCCGCCATCCGACTCGCTCGCCGAGGATCGGCATTGCCAGCAGTGCGATCAGGATTGGCGTCGCGGAGAAGATCGCCTGTGAACGGGCAAGGCCGATCACGGCAAAACAGGTGATGGCCAGAACCACCTGAACCGCAAGCAGCAAGCCGCGCGCCACCTGCAAGGCGGGTCGTTTGGTGCGGGCCGTCGCCTTGAGACCGCCGCGCATCTTCGAAGCGAGAATGACTGTGAAAAGCCCGAAGGCCCAGTAGCGGATCATCGTCACGAAGATCGGCGGATAGGTGGATGCCAGGTGTTTGGAGATGGCGTCCTGCAACGAAAAGATGGTGAGCGCCAGCAGGGCGAAAATATAACCGTGGGTCTTCGATTTCATGACATGCCAATAAGCGGGAGATGCCCGCGCGCGCCGAAAGTCTGGTCAGGCATTCGGAAAATAAGCAAGGCCTCAAAGCCCCACATTCGGCCTGTCGATGATTTCTCTGAGCGCGAAACTCGAATTGATCTTGACCACATGGGGGAGGGCCGACAGCCAGTCGCGATGGATGCGCTCATAGTCTTCGAGGTCACGGGCGGCGACCCTAAGGATGTAGTCGTATTCGCCCGACATCAGGTAGCAGACGAGCACGTTGGGGCAGAGCTTCACCGCCGACTCGAACTCCGCCAGCGTCTTGGCGAACTGGCCTGAGAGTGAAATATGCACGATGGCGATCATCTTGTAGTCGAGCGCCTTGTGCGAAAGCCGCGCATGGTAGCCGTCGATGACGCCGCTTCTTTCAAGAATGTCGAGCCGGCGCGAACAGGCCGAAGGGGAAAGCCCGATCCTCTCGGCGAGCTCAGCATTGGTGATGCGGGCATCGGCCTGCAAAACCTTCAGAATCGCAAGATCGATGGTGTCGAGATCGGCCATTCGAAGAACCTTCGAAGATAAGAGTTGAAGACGCAATAATCACCGAAAAACCGCGTCTGCGCAAACCGTCTTTGCAAGGACATTTCGCAGCCTTGGTGGTTGGATCGGTCGCAGAGGAGATCCGCGATCGCGGAGACAAAAGAGAGAGGAACGCGAAATGCGTGTCGGTTGCCCGAAGGAAATCAAAAATCATGAATATCGCGTCGGCCTAACGCCTGCTTCGGTGCGCGAATATGTGGCGCATGGCCACGAGGTCTGGGTCGAGACCAAGGCGGGCGCCGGCATCGGTGCCGATGATGCCGCCTATGCCGCGGCTGGCGCGAAGATCGCCGCCTCCGCCAAGGATATTTTCGAAAAGTGCGACATGGTCGTCAAGGTCAAGGAGCCGCAGCCCTCCGAATGGGCGCAGCTTCGCGATGGTCAGCTGCTCTACACCTATCTGCATCTGGCGCCCGATCCCGACCAGACCAAGGGTCTTCTCGCCTCCGGCGTCACCGCAATCGCCTATGAGACGGTGACCGACGAGCGCGGCGGCCTGCCGCTGCTGGCGCCGATGTCCGAAGTCGCCGGGCGCCTGTCTATTCAGGCCGGAGCGACAGCCTTGCAGAAGGCCAATGGCGGTCTCGGTGTCCTGCTCGGGGGCGTGCCCGGCGTGCTGCCGGCCAAGGTCGCAGTCATCGGCGGCGGCGTCGTCGGCCTGCATGCCGCCAGAATGGCCGCCGGACTCGGCGCCGATGTCAGCGTCCTCGACAAATCCCTGCCGCGCCTGCGTCAGCTCGACGACATCTTCGCTGGCCGTGTCCACACGCGTTATTCCAGCATCCAGGCGCTGGAGGAGGAGGTCTTCTCGGCCGATCTCATCATCGGCGCCGTGTTGATCCCGGGTGCTGCCGCTCCGAAGCTCGTTACCCGCGAAATGCTGTCCGGCATGAAGAAGGGTGCCGTCATCGTCGACGTCGCCATCGACCAGGGCGGCTGCTTCGAAACCTCGCATGCGACGACGCATTCCGATCCGACTTATGAGGTCGACGGCGTCGTGCATTATTGCGTCGCCAACATGCCCGGCGCAGTACCGGTCACGTCGGCGCATGCGCTGAACAACGCCACGCTGGTCCATGGGCTTGCGCTTGCCGACCGCGGCCTGCGCGCCATCGCCGAGGACAAGCACTTGAGGAACGGCCTCAACGTGCACAAAGGCCGTATCACCAACAAGCCGGTCGCCGAGGCGCTCGGTTACGAGGCTTTCGCGCCGGAGAGCGTGCTCAACGTAGCGTAAGCTGCCTGACTCAAGGTCAACTATAGGCGCCGGTCTCCGCAAGGGCCGGCGCCTTTATCTTGTCGATCCGGCATTGAAAGCAGTTGTTGCGTGCCGAGCGCACATGCACGTAGGCGATATCCGGCCGCGCCAGCAATGTCCCGGCATAGGCCGGAATATCGGCGATATCGGTCACCGCGCCGGTGCCGTAGACGATGCGATCATCGGCGCTATAGCCGCGGACGATGAAATCCGGGCTCATTGTCAGCATCGGCGGCTGGATTTCTTCGGCGGCGTAACGCCGGCAGGGCTGTTTGTGGAGGAAAATCGGCCCGGTTTCGGCATAGGGCTGCAGCTCCGGGAAGGGCCGGTAGGCGAAAACCAGCATCTCCTCGCCCTCTCCGATATTCTGCAGGCAATGGCGGCAAGGGTTGCCGTCACCGTCTGAAATCATCGTCTCGGGCGGGTTGTCATAGGCGTCTCGGCCACCATTCCAGAGGGCTTCGGCATCAGCGGTCGGCATGGCGATAAAACAAATGGCGTTCATGGTAAATCTCCTCTGTGATTGCCATGAAATGCACCCGCGTCATCGTGGAAGCCACCCGTTTCTTGCGACGCTGCATCGTGAAAGGAGAATGCCTTGATCGAAGTCGATCTGCCGCTGCCGGCGCAGCAGAACACCGAAATATTGGAAGAACTCACGGCTTTGCGCCGGGAAGTGGCGGAACTGAAGGAGCAGTCGAGCCGTATGTTCGACCTCGAGCGCCGCAATGATCCACACCGCCCAGGCAGCCTGACGCAGCGTTAGCTGTTTCTGCTTGCGCGACCGATCTCCACGCTGAAGTCAGCCACGTCAGCCTTGGGACCGCACAGCTTGCTGCGCTCCTATGGCCGGCATGGGAGCAGCGGCAAGCGCCTTGGTGATCAAAAGAGCGGCGACGATAACGGGGACCACCGCCCAATAGGAAAAGCGGATACCGACATATTCGGCAATAAAACCAAGCAGGGGCGGGCCGGCAAAAAACACGAGAAAGGTCGTCTGCCCAAGTGCTGCGACGTTGACCGGAGCCGGTCGGTCCGCACGCCGGGCCGCAGCCGAGATGGCAAGCGGATAGACCGACGAGCAGCCGATACCGGTCAGGCCGAAGCCTACGAGCGCTATCACGGGGTGTGCTGCCGTCGCGACCATAAGAAGCCCGGCGACGACGATTGCGAGAAGGACTATTGCGACCGGCTGTGGATTGAAACGGTCGATCACAGGATCCATTGCAAGCCGTCCGATGGCGATGCAGAAGGAGAATATCGTCACGCTGAGCCCGCCGATGAAGGGCTCGGCGGCAAAGACGTCACGCATGTAGATCGCTGACCAATCGACGCTCGCGCCTTCAGCCAAGAGCGGTGCTGCGCCTATCAGGCAAAGGGGCAACAGCCCGATAGTCGGAAAAGCGATGAGGGGGATCTCTCCGGAGTGCGCGTCCTGCCGCGGAGGTGCGGTCTCGATCTTCGAGAAGACGATCGAGCCTGAAATGAGAACGGTCAGGAGGACGAGGAAGATGTGTAGTTCGATGGAGATGCCGGCCTGCCGCATGCTGGCGGCGACAAGGGCGGTCATGCAGAAGCCGAGGCTCCACATGCCGTGCGCCCGGCTCATGATGCGATATCCAAGCAGGGCCTCGTGACGATCGGTTTCGATATTGGCGTTGATCTCGAATGCGCCGGTGAAAAGACCGGCGATGAAGAACAATGGCATTGCGGGGAGAGCTGAAGGCATCCAGGAGATCATCGATAAGAACAGGGATGCACCGAACACCGTGACGAAAGCTGTGGTGCGCGCACCAAGCCTCTCGATGATCCTCACCGAAAATGTCAGCCCGCAGAGAACCCCCAAGGACATGATGGCGAGCAAAAGCCCGAGCTCGCCCTCCGTGAGGCCGAATTTGCGCTGAAGATCAGGCAGGCGCGAAAGAAAAGCCCCCACGGAAAGGGCGACGGCAAACTGGATGAAGAAAATACGGTGGTGCGGCTTCATCTCAGGACCTGCTCCGATGGGATATGGACTGAAGCCCAGCGAGCGCCAGCATAGTGAAGCTTTCCGGGTAAGATGGCTCGGTTCAGAAACCAGCGGTTTCCAGATTATCTACACCGCTGCTGACAACCAATGTCAGCATAAAGCTCCTGTCAGCAACAGCCTTAGCTTTTCCGCGCAAGCTCCAGAAGCTCCTTGTCACTCAGCGGTCGCACAATGCCGGTGCCGGTCGAGACAGGGGAAAAGCCGTACATCTGATAGAGCTGCAGCGCGCGCGGATGGTCGAGATTGTTGGTGGTCGTGGTGACGCGCTTCGGATCGAGCGCCCAAATGGCATAGAGCGCCTGCAGCAGAAACCATTTGCCGATGCCGAGGCCGAGCGCATGTTCGATCAGGCCGAAATGGCTGAGTTCGATCGTCTCCTCGTCTTCGCAGAAATATTCGTAGAAGCCGGCTGGTGCGCCGTTCACGTAGAGGACGCTGATATTGTTGCGCTTGTCGTTCAGCGTCTCTGCCAGTTGCTCGTCGCTCATGCGCAGCCGGTCCACCCACTGCCAGCGCGCGCCTACCTGTCGATAGAGATAGCGGTAAAAGGGCAATGGTATGCCTGGCGCACGCATGATCGCCGTCTGGATATTGACCGGCACCGGCATGCTGGCCTTCGGCGGCGCCGTCATTTCAAGACGGGTGATATGCGCTTTGAGCGAAGCGGGCGTCTTTCCCATGGCGGTCAGGCTTTGACCGGCGTCGGTGGACCGGTGACAACAGGCGTATCGTCACGGCTGCCCCATTCGCTCCATGAACCGTCATAAAGCTTGTTGTCGTGGTGGCCGAGGGATTCCAGCGCCAGCGTGATGATCGCGGCCGTGATGCCCGATCCGCAGGAGGTGACGACCGGCTTGGAGAGATCGATCCCGGCATCTTCGATCGTCTGCCTGAGTTCGGGCAGCGACTTGAACCGACCCTGGTTGGCGAAGACACCGGAGGGCAGGCTTCGGGCGCCGGGCATATGGCCGGAGCGCATGCCGGCACGCGGCTCGGGTTCGGTAGCGGCGAAGCGGCCGGCGCTGCGGGCATCGGCGATCTGCATCGCGCCGCTCGAGACAATGTCGCGCATGGTATCCAGCGTCACGACGCGGCTGTCGTCGAAGTCAGGCGTAAATGTCGCCGGGGCATAGTTAGGGGCCGCTGTTTCGAGCGGACGGCCCTCGGCCTTCCAGCCGTCGAGACCGCCGTCGAGGACGAAGACGTTCTTGGCCCCCATCACCCGGAACAGCCACCAGACGCGGGGCGAGGCAAACACGCCGATACCGTCATAGACGACGATGCGATGATTCTCGCTGATGCCGAGCTTGCCGACTTCGGCGGCGAAGTAATCGGGCGAGGGGATCGTGTGCGGCAGCGCCGTCGAGTGGTCGGCGATCTTGTCCTGATCGAAGCGGATGGCTCCGGGAATATGGCCGGCCGCATATTCGGCATCGGCATCGCGCTTCTGCGCCGGCAGGTAGAAGGAGGCGTCCAGCACGCGCAGATCCGGTTTGCCGAGCTCGGCCTGCAGCCAGTCGGCCGAGACGACGAAACGGCTCTTGCTCTCAGTCATTATGGTCTCCCCTGTCAGGCTTCTTCGCCGGGCGCGCCGAAGCGGATGCGGAAGCGCCGGTTCTCCTTGCCCTTCTTTTCGATCTTGGCGATGTGGATCTGGCCGACTTCCTGCGTCTCCGACACATGTGTGCCGCCGCAGGGCTGGCTGTCAATCGAGGAGTTCTCGCCGATGCAGACGAGGCTGACCCGACCAAGCCCCATCGGCGGGCGCACGTTCTTCGACTTGACGATGTCGGGGTTGGCCGCAAGCTCGTCGTCGGTGATCCATTGCAGATAGACCGGGTGGTTCTGGCCGACCAGTTCCATCAGCTTTGCCGTGACCTCGTCCTTGTCGATCGTCTCGCTCATGTCGAAGTCGACGCGGCTTTCTTCCTCGCCGACCGCGGCTCCGGTGATCGGATAGGAGCAGATGACCGAGAGCAGGTGGCAGGCCGTATGCATGCGCATCAGCCGATAGCGACGCGGCCAGTCGACATGCAGCACCAGCGTCTCACCAACCTCCGGCCGCGGCTCGTTTTCGAGCGGCACGTGGATGATGACATCCTTGCTGATGCCGTGTTTCGTCTGGCCGAGTATGATCTTGGTACCATCGGCGCGTTCAAACTGACCGGTGTCTCCGGGCTGGCCACCCGATGTGGCATAAAAGCAGGTCTGGTTGAGCTCGATGCCCCCGTCGTCGTGAACGGCGGTGACGACCGCCTCGCATGTCGAGAGATAGAAGTCGTCGCGATAGAGGGCATTGACGGGCATGACGTCTCACACGGGCTCGTAGGGAACGTGTATGTCGGACGAACCAGTCATCCAGGCCGGAACGGGCAGTCCTTTCGACTTCAGGAAATCCGGATTGAAGAGCTTCGACTGGTAGCGGTTGCCGTAGTCGCAGAGGACTGTCACCACCGTGTGACCGGGCCCGATATCCCGGGCGAGATTGACCGCGCCGGCAATGTTGATCGCGGTCGAGCCGCCGAGGCACAGCCCCTCGTTTTCGACGAGGTCGAAAAGATAAGGAAGAGCTTCGGCATCGGAAATTCGATAGGCATAATCGGGCGTGAAACCCTCGAGATTGGCAGTGATGCGACCTTGGCCGATGCCTTCGGTGATCGAGGATCCCTCGGATTTCAGTGCACCGTTCTGATAGAACTCATAGAGCGCGGCGCCGTCGGGATCGGCAATGCCGATCTTGACGTCCGGCTTGAAGGCCTTGAGGCCGGCCGCCACACCCGCCAGCGTGCCGCCGGAGCCGACGGAGCAGATAAAGCCGTCGATCTTGCCGGCGGTATCGTTCCAGATTTCCGGCGCCGTCGTTTCGATATGCGCCTGGCGGTTGGCGACATTGTCGAACTGGTTCGCCCAGATCGCCCCGTTCGGCTCGCTCTTTGCCATTTGCTCGGCAAGCCGCCCTGATACCTTCACGTAGTTGTTCGGGTTCTTGTAGGGAACGGCGGGCACTTCGACGAGTTCGGCGCCGAGCAGTTTCAGCGCGTCCTTCTTTTCCTGGCTCTGCGTTTCCGGGATGACGATAACGGTGCGGTAGCCGAGCGCCTTGGCGACCAGCGTCAGCCCGATGCCGGTATTGCCGGCCGTGCCTTCGACGATGACGCCGCCGGGCCGAAGCAGCCCCTTCCGCTCCGCATCGCGGATGATGTAGAGCGCGGCACGGTCCTTGACCGACTGGCCGGGATTCAGGAACTCGGCCTTGCCGAGAATGGTGCAGCCGGTTGCCGCGGACGCGCCCTTGAGTTTGATCAGGGGCGTATTGCCGATTGCTTCGAGGACGGAGGGATGGAAGGTCATGGAATCTGCCTCTTTCGAACTCTTACTTTAGGAACGGTCTTTTCCCTTCACAAGGCTGTGTTGGCAAGAAATGCTATTCCATGCCCCTGGCGGTCACGATAAAATTTCGCTTTCCTTGCGCGCGACCGCGATCCCACCGTGCCGCGATGATCCGAAGATTGACTTTCCCCGTACGGATGATGACAAAGCGACAACGGAACACGGGCAGTGGGGCGTGGCCGAAAACCGACATGGTTCACGAGCAGATCGACACGATTGACGCATTGATGGCGCACTATGTCGCCGGCTCCCTGCCCGAGCCGGCTCGCGTGCTCATACGCTCCCATCTGGAAATGAAGCTGGACAATCGCAACCTGGTGAACGCCCTAGAGCTGCTGGCCGGAGAGGCGCTGGAAAACACGCCGGAAGCCGCCATTGCCGACCGAAAGCAGCGCCTTGCGGCAATCTTCTCCTCCATTTCTCCCGATTCTGAGCCGCAGGCCGCCAGGAGACCCGAAACTGCTCTGTTCCCCCAGGCATTGCGCGCTCTTGTTGGCTTCGAGGTCGAGGACGTCCCCTGGCGCAGGCGGCTGCCCGGATTTAAGGAATATTCGCTCGACATGGACGGCTGCGAGGTCCGTCTGATGTGGATCCGCCCTGGTCGCGCTTTGCCGGCGCACACTCATAAAGGCGTGGAGCTGATCCTCGTTGTCGACGGGGCTTTCAACGATGCGCGCGGCCATTTCGGCCCCGGCGACATTTCGATTGCCGACGAAACTGTCGATCACCGGCCGGTTGCCGAGAAGGACAGGCCTTGCATTGCCTTCGCCATTTCGGACGGACCGATCCGGCTGACCGGGTCCTTTCGTCAGATGATCGGCGACCTGATCGGCTGAAAGCAGCCACAATGGTGTGATAGAGCCGTAAATCCGGGAGGCGCAAAGAACTTCCGGACCTGTTTTCGTGCTGGTCAGGCTGAGCCGGAGGAGCATGTCATGAGTGATTTCATCGCCCGCCCCGAACATGGAATCGTCTGGATCTCAGGCGCGAGCTCGGGTATCGGCCGGGCGCTTGCGCTGAAGCTTGCCGGCGAAGGATACAAGGTCGCCGTCACCGCCAGAAGCCACGAAAAGCTGGTCGAGCTGCAGGCCGAAGCCAGCGGTCTTTCCGGCAATATTATCGTCCTCGACGGTGACGTCACCGATGCCGAGGACATGGAACATGTCCTGGCCTCCATCGAATATGAGCATGGCACGCTCGCCATGGCGATCCTCAATGCCGGTATCTATCTGCCGGTTCATGCCGAAGACCTGAACCGCGCCGATTTCGAAAACAGCTTTGCCGTCAACCTTTCCGGCGTCGTCAACTGTCTGTTGCCGGCGATCCGCCATATGAAGGCGAAAGGGCAGGGACAGATCGCCATCGTCTCTTCCGTCACCGCCTATGGCGGCCTGCCGACGGGGGCTGCCTATGGCGCCACCAAGGCGGCGTTGATCAACATGGCCGAAAGCCTGAAATTCGATCTGGACAAGATGGGCATCCGCATTCAGCTCATCAGCCCGGGCTTCGTTGACACGCCGACGGTGGGCAAGAGCGCCTTTCCTATGCCGGCGGCGCTGGTGTCGTCCGAAGAGGCTGCCCGCCAGATTGCCGCCGGGCTGAAATCGCAGGCTTTCGAGATCGCTTTCCCCAGACGCTTCACCACGATGTTGAAGCTGGCGCGTCTGCTCCCCTATGGCGCTTATTTCCCACTGATGAACTATCTGACTGGCTGGCGGCAACGGCCGCCGCTGGATGGTCACCATCCGGTGATGCCGCACCCTGCGGAATGATCAAGGGCGCGGGAATGGCCGAAACGCGCTGATCAAAAGCCTCTGCGGAGGCAGTCTTTATCTGCCACGACATGAAAAGGCCGGCATAAACCGGCCTTTTCCGAAGTGGTGCGCTTTTGCGCGACATGTTTCAAAGCGGGCGATTGCCTGCTCAGTTGTCGTATTCGCGGCAGGCTTCGCTGATCGATGCGCCGCTCTCACCGCCGCGCGTATCGACACCGGTCCCCTGCTGCGGCATGCCGGCGCATTCCATCGCCTGCGGCGGTCGGATGCTCTGGGTCGTGGTCGGATCGACGGGTGCGACCTGGACAGGGTGCATGCCATTGTCGCTGTTGGTGTAATCGGACGAATAATTACCCGAACTTGGATCGGTCGAGCCGCCATTCGTCGGTCCGATAGGATCCGGATTCGACTGGGCAAAGGCTGACGATGCCATGCCGATCGCGAGCAGCGAAGCGGCAATAAGGGATTTGGTCATGAGGATATCCTCCTTTGATTTTCATCATGGATGACCTCTGGGTAACCACTTGCAGGAATCATTGTTCCGATCTTTTTGAAAAACCTGCACGCGCACTTTGCATGGTTACGCGTAAATCTTAACGGCCGACGCGGCAGCCTGCCGCTAGTGGCATGGGGAAACGCTGGCAATCAGTAGTACAGGCCTATCTGCGCGCCGATCCGGTCACGGCGCCGAAGAACTGTGCCGTGACCGGATCGGCTTGCGCCTCTCCTGCGACTTGATCACTACCTTGAGCACCACGGCTTTCTAGAGCATTTCAGCTTTTAACGGAAGCATAGCCTGCGTTTCGGAAGTAGTTTGAGCATTCGTCTGGTGCAATGGCTCTGGTGAGGAATCCGATGTGCCTCCAGGTGTCCTCGATTGTTCGCTTTTGGGCGTGGCGCATCCAGTGCTTTACCTTTGAGAAGGCCTGCTCGATCGGATTGAGGTCCGGAGAATATGGCGGCAGATACCAGAGGCGCGCACCGGCGGCTCGGATCATCTGTCGGATAGCGTCGGACTTGTGGGAGCCAAGGTTGTCCATGATGACGATATCGCCAGGCTTGAGGACCGGCACAAGCAGTTGTTCGACATAGGCGCGGAAGCATTGCCCGTTGATCGGCCCGTCGAAGACGCAAGGGGCGGTCAAACGATCGTACCTGAGAGCCCCGAGGAAGGTTAGAGTGCGCCAATGGCCGTGAGGGGCAAAGCCACGCAAGCGCTTTCCTTTCTCTCCCCAGCCATAGAGTGGTGCCATATTGGTCTTGATCCAGGTTTCATCGATGAAGACCAATCGTTTGGGATCGAGACGATCTTGCAAGCCGCGCCAGCGTTGCCTGCGGCGAGCGATGTCAGCGCGGGCCTGCTCAAGGGCAAACAGCGTTTTTTTTGAAGCGCAGTCCTTCGCGGCGTAGATACTTCCAGATCGTGTCGTGGGAGACCTTTACACCCTTCGATGCCAACTCCGCCTTCAGTCCATGCAGCGACAGATTCGGGGTCTGGTGGAGCCGCTCGAGGATGAAAGCGCGATGTGGCGCAAGAACGAACTTGCGATGACCGCCCATCTTTGAGGGCGCAACCGAGCCGCTCGACCGATAGCGTTGCGACCATTTCACAGCCGAAGACACGGCAATCCCGAACCGCGCAGCGACGGATCGGCAGCTCTCACCGGCGACAATTGCCATCACAACGCGCTCGCGCAGATCATTCGAAAGAGGTGCTGTCATCCGATGCTGGCCTCCTTTTCCAGCCAGCATCTTGAATCACAAATCCGAAGCCTTGGGAATCCCACGGGATTCAATAAAAAACGGAAACGCTCTAAAGCATGCCGCGTCGCTGTCCTCCCCAGGCTTGCAAAACGCAGCGATTTGCCGTTTCATCGGCTCCAGCGACGACCATCCGACACTCCTCCTTAATGAGATACGCCCTTGTACCCGCCGATGCCCCACGGCTTCGAGAAGTCTTATGCCGCCTTCCTCTTCGATATGGACGGCACCATCCTCAATTCGATCCTCGCCGCCGAGCGTGTATGGAGCGACTGGGCCAGACGCCATGGGCTCGATGTCGCCGCCTTCTTGCCGAAGATGCACGGATCGCGCGGCATTGACACAATCACCCGGCTGAACCTGCCGGGCGTCAATCCCGAACACGAGGCAAGGCTGGTGACCGAGGCCGAAGTTGCCGATGTCGGCGATGTCGTTGCCATTCCAGGCGCAGCCTCCTTCCTGGCTTCGTTGCCGCCGGATCGCTGGGCGATCGTCACCTCTTCGCCCTTGCGTCTTGCCCGCCGCCGGCTGGAAGCGGCTGGCCTGCCTCTGCCGAGATTCATGGTGACGGCGGAGGACGTGACGGTCGGAAAGCCCGATCCGCAATGTTATATTCTCGGTGCCGAACGCCTCGGCGTCAGCACGCGGGATTGTCTGGTGTTTGAGGACGTCGCAGCCGGCATCAAGGCCGGCGAGGCGGCGGGCGCCGATGTCATGGTCGTTACGGCAACCCATCACCATAAAATTGAGACGCCGCATCCGACCATTTCTTCCTATGACGAGATCGCGGTCCGCATCTCAGCCGACCATAAAATGCTTGTCGTCCCGAGCGCAGCCTGACATCCGACGTCAGCATCGACGGTTGCGCATTCACTCCGCGGCTGCGGCGAGACAGCGATCGATTATCCTGCCGATCTCGCTGCGGCAGGAGCCGCAATTGGTTCCGGCACTCGTTTCCTTGCCGACCGCTTCGACGCTGTGGCATCCGCCGCGCACCGCGGCAGCGATCTGGTTGACCCCGACACTGAAGCAGGAGCAGACGGTGGCACCGGGATCCGGTCTGCCGGCCCCTGGACGGCCTGCGACCAGCGCAAAGCGCTTCCTCAGATCGCCGTGGACGGCAGAGAGTTGCGAGATTGCCCAGTTGCGTGCGACGGCAACCGGTTCGCCCGCAAGAAACAGCGCGGCAAGCAGGATCTCGCCATCGAAGAAGGCGAGCCTGAGATCGCCCGATTGCCGGTCGGCGTAACCCAGGGGTTCGATCTCGGCCGGAATGGCGAACACCCTCCGGCACCAGGCCGTCCAGTCTTCGACAGCCTCGGTGAAGGCAAGTTCCAGCCGCCAGCCGCCGGCAGCCTTCGCCACCGCCCAATAGGCCGCGTCGGGTTTGTCCGGTTTGATGGCCGAGACCGCGAAACCGTAATGGCTGGCGCGGAAGGGCCGAACGGCGACGGCAACGTTCTTCGACGCCGGCTGGCCGGAAAGAGGGTCGGTGATCGGCGCGACCACGGCGTCGATCCGCGCTTTTGCTGCGAACTGGTCGTTCCAGTGCATGGGTGCGAAAACACCGCCGCGCGCCTGGCGGTCGGTCACCAGCGCTCGCACGATCGCTTTGCCATGGGGGCTCTCGATCTCGACGAGGCCGGCGCTTGATATGCCGTTTTCGATCGCATCGCGCGGATGGATCTCGGCAAAGGGTTCGGCGATATGGGCGGAAAGCCGCGCGCTCTTCCCGGTTCTTGTCATCGTGTGCCACTGGTCGCGGATGCGGCCGGTGTTCAGGGTGAAGGGAAAATCGGCATTGGTGCGATCGGTTGCCGGTGGTTTGACCGCAACGAAGCGCGCCTTGCCATCGGGATGGAAGAAGCCGCCCTCGGCGAAGAAGCGGGTGACGCCGGGTACGACGCCTGCCGGCTGCGGCCATTGAAAGGGCGACAGCTCGTCGTAGGCGCCGCCGCTGATGCCGGCGCGGGCGCCGATATCGAAATCGCGGCTGCCGTCATTTTCGAAGGCGGAAAGGGCGGCATGTTCGGCAAAGATCTCGACCGGTGCCTCGAAATCGAAGGCCTCTGCAAATCCCATGCGGCGGGCGACTTCCGCAAGCTGCCACCAATCGGCCTTTGCATCGCCGGGGACGTCAAGGAATGGCCGCTGCCGTGAGATGCGCCGCTCGGAATTGGTGACGGTGCCGTTTTTCTCGCCCCAGCCGAGCGAGGGCAAAAGCACGTGTGCGTGCCGAGTCGTATCGGTCTCTCTCAGAATGTCCGATACGACGACGAAGGGGCAGGCGGCGATGGCGCTTTCGACGTTGTCGGCATCCGGCATCGAAACGACCGGATTCGTGGCCATGACCCAGAGCGCCTTGATGCGCCCGTCTGCCACCGCGCGGAACATGTCGACCGCTTTCAACCCGGGCTTTGCGGCGATGATCGGCGAATTCCAAAAGCGCTGCACGCGGTCGCGGTCATCCGCATTCTCGATCGCCATATGGGCGGCAAGCATATTGGCGAGGCCGCCGACCTCACGCCCGCCCATGGCATTGGGCTGGCCGGTCAGCGAGAACGGCCCCATTCCGGCGCGGCCGATGCGGCCGGTCGCCAGGTGGCAATTGAGAATGGCATTGACCTTGTCGGTGCCGGAAGAGGATTGGTTGACGCCCTGGCTGTAGCAGGTGACGACTTTCTCAGTCGTCTCGAACAGGCGGAAGAACTCCCGGATCTGCATGACCGGCAGGCCGGTCCGTTCCAGGAGATCATTGATGTCAAGCTCGGCTGCTGCCGCGAAAGCGTCGCCGAAGCCTTCTGTATGGGCAGCGATATAATTCTGATCGATCGCCGGGCTCGTGGCGAGATGGGCAAGCAGCCCCATGAACAGCGCAATGTCGCCGTCCGGGCGAATTGCGAGGTGCAGGTCGGCGATATCGCACGTCATCGTCCGGCGCGGATCGATGACAACGATGCGCATGTTGGGTCGCGCCGCCTTTGCGGCGGCAAGCCGCTGGTAGATGACGGGATGACACCAGGCGAGGTTGGAGCCGGTCAGAACCACCAGATCGGCAAGCTCGATATCCTCATAGGTCCCGGGCACCGTATCGGCACCGAAGGCGCGGCGATGGCCGGCCACCGACGAGGACATGCAGAGCCTGGAATTGGTGTCGATATTGGCTGAGCCGACAAAACCCTTCATCAGCTTGTTGGCGATGTAATAATCTTCGGTCAGCAGTTGCCCCGAGACGTAGAAGGCAACCGAATCCGGCCCGTGTTCGGCGATCGTTTCGGAAAAGCGCCGGGCGACGAGATCGAGCGCCTCCTCCCAGCCGCTGCGTTCGCCCGAGATTTCGGGATAGAGAAGCCGGCCGTCGAGATCGATGGTTTCGGCAAGGGCCGAACCCTTCGAGCAGAGCCGGCCGAAATTCGATGGATGCTCGGGATCTCCCTTGACGCTGACGGCGCCGGCCTCGTCAACCGTGGCGATAACGCCGCAGCCGACGCCGCAATAGGGGCAGGTGGTCTTGACCTCAGCCGCCATTATTCAGCCGCCATCAACAGGCTTTCCAGCGCGATGAAGAGGGCGCCGTCCTCGTTGCGGACGGGTATGGTCCGCACCTCGCCCTCATCGGCGCCGAGCGCCTTGCCGGTTTCCAGGGAGATCACCCAATTGTGCAGCGGGCAGGTGACGGCCTTGGCATGCACGATGCCCTGGGAGAGCGGGCCGCCCTTGTGCGGGCAGTGATCCTCGATGGCAAACACCTCGTTTTCGGCCGTACGGAAGACGGCGATCTTGCCCTGCGGCGTCTTTACGCAGCGCGCGCCCCGCAGCGGGATATCGGAGATGTCACCGATCGAATGCCAGTTTTCATTGGGCCAATTCATGTTCATCTCCTTATTCGGCTGCCTGCGGATAGCCGATCGTCGCCATCGGCTTGAATTCGTGCTTGTCCTTGCCGGAAACACGCTCCGACCAGGGATCGACCTGGGCAAATTTCTGGGAGAAGACGAAGCGGTCGTAATAGGCCTTGCGCTTTTCGGCATCGCCCATGATCTGGCGGCGGATTTCGTCCAGACCGACCCGCTTGGCCCATTTGTAGATGCGCTCGAGGTAGCGGGCCTGCTCGCGGTACATCTGCGTCAGCGCCACGATATGCTCCAGCGCCTCGTCCTCGGTCTTCACAAGACCGAGCACCTCGGTGCCCTTGATGTCGAGACCGGCTGCGCCTGCGAAATGGATCTCGAAACCGGAATCCACGCAGATGACGCCGATATCCTTGCAGGTTGCTTCCGCGCAATTGCGCGGGCAGCCGGAGACGGCCATCTTCAGCTTCGCTGGCGTCCATGAGCCCCACATGAATTTCTCGATGCGGATGCCGAGACCGGTGGAATCCTGGGTGCCGAAGCGGCACCAGTCCGAACCGACGCAGGTCTTCACCGTGCGCAAGCCCTTGGCATAGGCCTGGCCCGAGACGAAACCGGCCTTGCCGAGATCGGCCCAGACGGCGGGCAGGTCTTCCTTCTCGATGCCGAGAAGGTCGATACGCTGGCCGCCCGTCACCTTGACCATCGGGATCTCGAACTTGTCGACGACATCGGCGATGGCGCGCAGCTCGTTCGAATTGGTGACGCCGCCCCACATGCGCGGCACGACGGAATAGGTGCCGTCCTTCTGGATGTTGGCGTGGACGCGCTCGTTGATGAAGCGCGACTGGTAGTCGTCGGCATATTCGTCCGGCCAGTCGCAGACGAGGTAATAATTGAGCGCCGGCCGACACTTGGCGCAGCCGCAGGAGGTCTTCCATTCCAATTCCTGCATGACGGCGGGAATGCTCTTCAGACCTTTCGCCTTGATCAGGCGGCGAACGTCGTCATGGCCGAGTTCGGTGCAGGTGCACATCGGCTGCACGGCGGCCGGATTGTAGCCGTCGCCGAGCGTCAGCGCCATCAGCTGTTCCACGAGGCCGGTGCAGGAGCCGCAGGAGGCGGATGCCTTGGTGTGGGCGCGCACGTCGTCGAGCGACGTCAGCCCTTTGCTCGTGATCGTCGAGGTAATCTTGCCCTTGCATACGCCGTTGCAGCCACAGATCTCCGCGTCATCCGGCAAGGCTGCAACGGCCGCCATAGGGTCCAGCGGCGACCCTCCCTGGTAGGCCTGACCGAAGATCAGCGTCTCGCGCATCTCCGAAATATCGGTCGCTTTTTTCTTCAGATCATTGAACCAGGCGCCGTCGGCGGTCTCGCCGTACAGCACCGTGCCGATGATCTTGTTGTCCTTCAGCACGAGGCGCTTGTAGACGCCGGCGCTGGCATCGCGCAGGACGATCTCCTCGCGGTCATCGCCGTCGGCGAAATCACCGAGCGAATAGAGTTCGATGCCGGTGACCTTCAGCTTGGTCGGCGTGTCCGTATGCACGAATGCAGGCGTGCGGTCGTCCGAGAGATGTGCCGCGGCAATGCGGGCCATCTCGTAAAGCGGCGCGACGAGGCCGTAGACCATGCCGCCCACCTCGGCGCATTCGCCGAGCGCAAAGATATCGCCGTCCGAGGTCTGCATACCGGCATCGACGACGATGCCGCGATTGACCGCAAGGCCGGCGTCCTTCGCCAGGCCGACGCTCGGACGAATGCCGACGGCCATGACGACGAGGGTTGCCGGGATGATGCGGCCGTCGTCGAGCTCGATGCCCTCGACCTTGCCGTTGCCGATGATCGCCTTGGTATTGGCCTTGCAGATGACCTTGATGCCGCGTTCCTCGACCGCTTTCTGCAAGAGATAGCCGGCGGCCGGATCGAGCTGGCGCTCCATCAGTGTCGGCATGACGTGCAGAACGGTGACGTCCATGCCGCGCTGGGCGAGGCCGGCCGCCGCTTCGAGGCCGAGCAGACCGCCGCCGATGACGACCGCCTTTTCGCGCGACTGGGCGGCAAGCAGCATGGCCTGCACGTCGTCGAGATCGCGATAGGTGATGACTCCGGGCAGATCCTTGCCGGGAACCGGGATGATGAAGGGCACGGAGCCGGTGGCGATCACCAGCTTGTCATAGCTTTCAGTAACGCCGTGGTCGGAGGTGACCGTCTTGGCATCACGATCGATGTTGATGATCTTGTGGCCCTTGTAGAGCATAATGCCATGCTTGATGTACCAGCCGTCACCGTGAATGATGATCTGCTCGTAGTCCTTCTCGCCCGAGAGGACCGGCGACAGCATGATACGGTCGTAATTGACGCGCGGCTCGGCATTGAAGATCGTGACTTCATAGCGTCCGGGCGCCCGTTCGAAGAGGTGCTCCAGCATGCGCCCGGGCGCCATGCCATTGCCGATGATGACGAGTTTTTCGGTCATACGTTCAAGTCCCTTGGATTAGGTTGCAGCCACGGGCGCCGAGTGCCCTTGACGCGACAGTTGCTTGACGGACAGGTGCATCCAGATCAGCGAGATCGCGACGATTGCGAAAAGCAGCAGGAAGCAGCTGGACCAGAGGCCGGTCATGTCCTTGAGGAGGCCGAAGGCGATCGGCAGGATGAAGCCGCCGAGACCACCCATCATGCCGACGATGCCGCCGACGGCGCCGACGCTGTCCGGATAATAGGCCGGAATGTGCTTATAGACGGCGGCCTTGCCGAGGCTCATGAAGAAGCCGAGCACGAAGATGACGACGATGAAGATCATAGGTGTGATGGTCGCGGCCGGCAGCGACAGGATGAGGGTGGCCACGGCCGAGACGGCAAACATCGCATACATGACGCTGCGTGCACCCTTCTTATCCGACAGCACACCGCCGAAGGCGCGGAAGATGCTGCCCGGGATCGAGTAGGCCGCCGCGATCATGCCGGCCGTTTCGAGGTTGAAGCCATAGACGCCGACCAGGTAGCGCGGCAGCCACAGCGACAGGGCGACGAAGCCGCCGAAGGCGAAGAAATAGTAGAGCGAGAAGCGCCAGACCTGGACGTTCTGCAGCGGTGCGAATTCCTGGGCGAGGCTCTTGGAGGCGACGCCGCGCTCGCGGCGCAGACGGAAGGCCGGATCGTCAGTCGTGGTGAACCAGAAGACGATTGCCATCAGCGCCAGACAGACGGCCCAGATCTCGGCAACCGCCTGCCAGCCCCAGGCGAGCAGAACGAAGGGGGCCGCGAATTTGGTGACGGCCGCACCGACGTTTCCGGCGCCGAAGATGCCGAGCGCCGTGCCCTGCTTCTCGGCCGGAAAGAAAGGCGAGACATAGGCGACGCCGACTGCGAAGGAGCCGCCGGCAAGGCCAACACCGAGGCCGGCGATCAGCATCTGCGTGTAGGTGTGGGCGTAGGAAAGCAGGAACGTCGCTACTGCCGCGGCAAGCATCGTCAGCGTGTAGACGAGACGACCGCCGTAACGCCCAGTCCAGATGCCAAGAACGATGCGCACGACCGAGCCGGTGAGCACGGGCGTGCCGATCAGCAGGCCGAACTCGGCCTCGTTCAGCCCGAGTTCCTGTTTGATGCGGATGCCGATGATCGCGAAGATCGTCCATACCGCAAAACAGAGGGTGAAGGCCACAGTGGAGATCCACAGTGCTTTGGCTGGTTCGCCGGCTGACATGGGCTGCACTTTCTCAATGGCAGACATAGCTTCTCCGTGGCCCGACAAGGTCGTGCCGATCCATTGCTGGGGGTTAAAACAAAAAGCCGCTGGTCAGGACGCGCTTGCACGAGGCGCGCGAATATCCTGATCAGCGGCTTTGCTGGTGGCGCCCGCCGTTGGACGCCCAATCATTGGCCTTCCGGCCTATCTACCTCAAAGCAATCCGAACACCGGGTTGCTGAATTTGATCGACTACCGTTTGCTTTGCATGTCGCAACGTAGCCCGTGTCTTGATGAGCGCCTGCGTGTGCCCATTTTGCCCCGATCGCCGTTGATCCGTGCAATACAAGCAATGCAAACCGCGTGCCAATTTTCTACGTGTTACTCAAGTCTTTGAAATAAAAGCTTTTCGAGGGAGATTTTAGCCTTGCCTGTTTTTCGAGCAGCTGCAGAGGTGCAAATCTTTTGTGCGTTGCGATAGGGTGAGTGCCGATCCGTGCTGGCGTTTTGTGCAGGCCGGCATGGCATCAGGTTTCGTCGTTGCCGGAGAAGAAGGGCAGGGTGCTCCTGACGGCAAAGCCCGCGACATAATCCGGCAGCTCTGCGGGATCGAAGATCCGACCATCCATGAAGCGATCGTTCTCTTCGCCGCCTTCGACGCGGATATCGGCGTCAACAGGCGCGTTGTTGTCGCCCAGAGCTGCGCGATAGAGATCCGGGCGATAGGCGGAGGTGGCGGCCCGTGCCTTGTTGAGGCTGGTCTCCGCCTGTCCCCAGCGGATCATCTGACTGTAAATCCAGAGGGCATGGCTCGGCCTCGGATAGTTGGCGAAACCGGAATGGAATTGGAAATAATCGGGAATGACGCGGCGGTTGCTCCTGGCATCGAGGTTGAATTCGCCGGCGAGAACGCTGCGGATGATGTTTACCGGGGCGGCGATGTAACGGGGATCGGCAAGGGCGGCCGCCAACGCGTCGTGATTGTCCGGGCGGTCGCACCAGCGCGCTGCAGCGTCGAGCGCCACGATCAATCGGGAAACGGTCTCGGGATGGCTTTCGGCCCAATCCGGCCGCATGCCGATCACCTTTTCAGGAGCCGAGGGCCAGATATCCTGCTTGGCGGCGACGATGCGGCCGAGCCCACGCTCCGAGGCAACCATATTCCACGGGGCGCCTACACAGAACCCGTCGATCGCACCGGCCGCCAGCGCGTCTGATGTCATCGGCGGCGGCACGACGACGAGCTTGACGTCGTTGTCGGGATCGATGCCGCCCGCCGCCAGCCAGTAACGGAATTCGTAATTGTGGGAAGAGAAAGGATAGGTAACGCCGAAGGTTGGCAGCGGCTCTTCGCGCGCCTTCATTGCCGCCAATGTCTTTGCCAGGGCGCGGGCATTGTCGAGCGCGCCTGCCGTTTCCGGCAGGCGCGCGTCCTCGCGCATCCTCTCGAAGAGCCGGGCCGATAGGGTGATGGCGTTGCCGCCGCGCCCCAACGAAAAAGGCGTGATCGTCGGCGACGGGTTGGAGCCGAGGCCGATCATCGAGGCGACCGGCATCGGCGAAAGCATATGGGCGATGTCGAACTGGCGAAACGCCAGGCGGTCGCGAACATTCGCCCAGGAAACGTCCTTGACGAGATCGAGAGTCAGGCCTTCTTTCCGTGCAAAACCGAATTCTGCCGCCGCAATCAGCACCGATGCGTCGACAAGCGGAATGAACCCGGCTCGCAGCACCTTGGGGCCTTCGTTGTTCACGCGTGCGGGCAAGGGCAGCCCGCCGGAATTGGCGGTCTTCGTCATCATATCCACTCCGGTTTCCTCCGGAAATTCGCACAGTCGGCCATTACATCAAAAGCCCCGCGGCGGTGACAACGCTCTGGGCGATTTCCGACATCTTCTTCTTTTCGTTCATCGCCGTCTGACGCAGCAGGGCGAAGGCCTCTTCCTCGGAGAGGCCGCGCATCTTCATGAGTATGCCCTTGGCGCGCTCGATGAGCTTGCGTTCTTCAAGCGCCGAGCGGGCATCGGCGAGCTCGCGCCGCAGCCGGCTGAAGGCGTTGAAGCGGCTGACGGCCATGTCGAGGATCGGCTTGACCCGCTCCTTCTTCAATCCGTCGACGATATAGGCCGAGACGCCGGCGTCGACGGCGGCCTCGATCGAGGCCGTATCGGAGCGATCGACGAACATGGCGATTGGGCGGCTGACCGTGCGCGTCAGCTGGAACAGGTGTTCCATCATGTCGCGGTTGGGATTCTCGATATCGATGATGATCACGTCGGGCATCAGCGTTTCGATCGTTCGCGCGATGCCGTTGACTTCATGCACGACGGTGACGCGCGCATGCCCTGCCTCGCGCAGTCCTTCCTCGATGATGGAGGCGCGTATGGCATTTTCGTCGATCACCAGAATTGTCAGATCGCGATGCGTCATTCGTATATTTATGACGCGCTGCAGCAATTTTTGCAAGGTGTTCGCCTGAAAAATGTGCATAAAATGGTATGCATAAAAAATAATCAAATGCCGCAGTTTCGGGCTCGCGACGAGGTCGATCGTCACCGTACGGTCAGCGCTGGTCGTGTGTTTTGGCGGCGGCGATCGTTTCGCCCGCGTCTCTTTCGTCGCGCGTCTCTGCCGGAAAAATAATGCCGCAGCAGGCCGGAAATCGAAAGAGCATGCCTTCGGTTATCGTGGTATATGACTTACTTAAAATCCTGGACTGGGAAAAATATGCCTTCGGCGGGTGCGATTAAAGAGTCGCAACCTCACGGCCGCTTCCGGCGGACAGATCCTATGGCCTCGATTTGAGATGAATAAGATTGGACACAAGGCTTTGGAGGGCCGACCATGAGCTTACGTATCAACGATATTGCCCCCGATTTTACCGCCGACACCACACAGGGACCGATCAGCTTCCATGATTGGATCAGCAGCGGCTGGGCCGTCCTGTTCTCGCACCCGAAGAATTTCACTCCTGTCTGCACGACGGAGCTCGGCGCCATGGCCGGCCTCGCCGACGAGTTTTCCAAGCGCGGCGTCAAGATCATCGGCATCTCCGTCGATCCGGTCGAAAGCCACGCCAAGTGGAAGGGTGACATCAAGACCGCAACCGGCTTCGACGTCGATTATCCCCTGATCGGCGACAAGGACCTGAAGGTCGCCAAGCTCTATGACATGCTGCCGGCCGGCGCCGGCGACAGTTCCGAAGGCCGCACGCCTGCCGACAATGCGACGGTGCGCTCGGTCTTCGTCATCGGCCCGGACAAGAAGATCAAGCTGATCCTGACCTATCCAATGACGACGGGCCGCAATTTCAATGAGATCCTGCGCGCCATCGACTCCATCCAACTGACGGCCAAGCACCAGGTGGCGACGCCGGCAAATTGGAATCAGGGCGAAGATGTCATCATCACCGCCGCCGTTTCCAACGACGACGCGATCGCGCGTTTCGGCTCCTTCGATACGGTTCTGCCCTATCTCAGGAAGACGAAGCAGCCATCAGCCTGAAAAGGGCTTTCAAATCCGTTCCCGAAGCCGCCGCGGCGATTGCCCGGCGGCTTTTTTCATGCCCGCATTGCCAAATGGGGAAGCTTCGCGCCCTGATCGATGTTATCTAACATGAGCGTCGCGATGGAAGTTAACCTGCTGAGATCCGATGATAGGGCGAAAGCGTCAGTCCGGCATTTTGAGGAGATCGGCGAAGGCCCTGCTTTCGCTCTGTTTTCTATTTTCCGTCATCGATACGCCGAAAGCTCAGCCGGAAGAGAGTGCTGCCGAGCCGGCCTGTCTCTATTCGGGACCCTCGGCCTCGGGATTGGGCGAGAGGCTCTGCATCCGCAAAGAGAGTTTCAATCGTGACCTCTGCAATGCGATCGAGCATTTCGCCGAGGCCAGTCGGTTGCCGCCAGCTTATTTCGCTCGGCTCATCTGGCGCGAAAGCACCTTTCGCCCCGACGCGGTCAGCTTCAAGGGAGCGCAGGGCATTGCGCAGTTCATGCCTGGAACGGCGAAACTTCGCGGCCTCGAAGACAGCTATCAGGCGCTGGAAGCCTTGAGGAAATCGGCGCAATATCTTGACGAACTGCGCAACCGTTTTGGCAATCTCGGCCTTGCCGCCGCCGCCTATAATGCCGGCGAAAACGGTCTTGCGACTTATCTTACGTCAGGGAGGTTACCCTACGAGACGCGGGGCTACGTGATGGCGATCACCGCACACACAGTCGAGGAGTGGAAGGACAATCCGCCTGAGGATGCGGCCGTCCCGCTCGACAAGGACAAGCCCTTCCTTGACGGCTGCGTGGCGCTTGCCGAAAGCCGAATATTGAAGGACACGCCCTGGCGTCAGGAGGGCATTTGGGCTCCCTGGGGCATTCAACTTGCGGCGAATGCCGATATAGCGGTGGTCCGGCGGATGTTTCGCGATGCCGTGCAGGATCTACCGGCGCCATTGAATGCGGAGCAGCCGTTGATCTTGCGCCAGCGCGATCGCAGCTTCGGCTTTCGACCGCGTTATGCCGCCCGTATCGCCCGGCAGACACGCATGGAGGCCAACGACCTCTGCAATCAGATCCGCAAGCATGGCGGCACCTGCCTCGTTTTCAGGAACCAATAGCGGGCCTGCCCCCTTCGCAGCGAAAAGTCTGCTTGCAGGATCGCTGGACGGCGCAGCATAGTCGCAGCGCGTCATGCCATTGGGAGGGAAGATAATGCGCGTTTTGGTCATCGGGGCAACGGGCCACGTCGGAACCTATCTCATTCCCCGTCTGGTGGAGGCGGGTTACGACGTCGTCACCATCAGCCGCGGCGCGGCAAAGCCTTATACGGCAAACCGCGCCTGGGGCTCCGTCGATCAGCGACAGATGGATCGGGTAGAGATGGAGCGGAAGGGTGATTTCGGTCCGGCCTTGCGGGGAGTGAAAGCCGATATCGTCATCGACATGATCTGCTTCACGCTGGAAAGCGCCGAGCAGCTGGTGACGGCGCTGTCAGGGCATGTCGGCCATTTCCTGCATACCGGCACGATCTGGACACATGGATATCCGGTGGCCGTGCCGACACGGGAGGAAGCGCCGAAGTCTCCGTTCGGTGACTATGGCATCCGAAAGGCGGCGATCGAGACCTATCTGCTGCAGCAGGCAAGACTCCGGGGCTTTCCGGCGACCGTCATCCATCCCGGCCACATTGTCGGCACCGGATGGGCGCCGCTCAATCCGGCCGGCAATTTCAATCTGCAGGTCTTTTCGACCCTTGCCCGCGGAGAGGCTCTGGCGCTGCCCAATTTCGGTCTGGAGACCGTTCATCATGTCCATGCCGATGATGTCGCAGCGATGTTCATGGGTGCGATCGCCCATTGGAACGCATCGATCGGCGAGAGTTTCCATGCGGTTTCGGAACAGGCGTTGACGCTTCGCGGCTATGCGGAGGCGATGTCGCGATGGTTCGGGCATGAGCCGAAGCTCACCTTCTCGCCCTTCGACCGCTGGGCCGAAGGCCAGACGGCCGAGGATGCGGAAGCGACATGGGAGCATATCGCCCGCAGCCCGAATTGCTCGATTGCCAAAGCCGGGCGCCTGTTGGGCTACGCACCGAGATATACCTCCCTACAGGCGGTGCAGGAATCAGTCGGCTGGCTGGTCGGGCAGGGGCGGATCAAGACCTGATCGCCGGTTAATCGTTCATGGGCTTTAACGGATGAGGATCGCTCGGAAATCGTTGACGTTGGTTCCGGTCGGACCGGTCTCGAAGAGATCGCCGATCGCCTTGAACGCTGAGTAGCTATCATTGCCGTCGAGCAGCCGGCGCGGATCGAGCCCGGCGGCGCGAAGACGTTTCACCGTCCCGCCATCGGCAAAGGCGCCGGCATTGTCTTCCGAGCCGTCGATCCCGTCCGTGTCGGCAGCCAGCACATCGATGTCGTCCTGTCCATCGATCGCAATCGCCATGGCAAGGGTGAATTCGCCATTGCGTCCGCCCTTCCCGCCCTTGGCTCTCAGCGTCACCGTCGTCTCGCCGCCGGACAGGATGACGACCGGCTTTGAGAATGGCCTGTTCCGCCCCAGGACCTCGCGGGCGATGGCCGCATGCACCAGCGCCACGTCACGCGATTCGCCTTCGATGGCATCCGAGAGGATTGCCGGCGTGATCCCTTGCAATTTCGCCTCGGCGGCGGCCGCCGCCAGCGAAACGCCGGCAGAGGCGATGATGTGATGCTCGTGCCGCAGGAATACCGGATCGTCCGGCCGCGGCGCATCGGCTTTCGGCGAGTTCAGGTGGTCGAGCGCGGCCTGCGGCAGCTGCAATCCATATTGCCTGATAATCTCGAGCGCGTCGTGCCGCGTTGATTCATCAGGAACCGTCGGCCCGGAGGCGACATGGGCCGGGTTGTCGCCAGGAATGTCTGAAACAATCAGGCTGATGACTCTCGCTTTGGTCGCCGCCGCCAGCCTTCCGCCCTTGATGGTGGAGAGATGTTTGCGCACCACATTCATCGCCGAGATCGGCGCTCCTGAAGCAAGCAGCATTTCGTTAAGCGCAATTTCGTCTTCGAGCGTCAGCCCCTCCGGCGGAGCGGGCAGCAGCGCCGAGCCGCCGCCGCAGATCAGTGCGATCACCAGATCGTCTTCCGTCAGCCGGTTCACCGTTTCGGTCAACCGCTTGGCCGCAGCGAGCCCCGCAGCGTCAGGCACCGGGTGGGCTGCCTCGACGATCTCGATGAAGAGCGTTTCGCAGCCATAGCCGTATCGGGTGACCACCAGGCCCTCGAGCGGTCCCTTCCATGCACTTTCGAGCGCCCGCGCCATCTGCGCCGCGCCCTTGCCGGCGCCAATCACGACGGTTCTTCCCTTCGGTTTCTCCGGCAGGTGCGATTTGATGCCGGTCAGCGGATCGGCGGCGCGAACCGCCGCGTCGAACAGGCTTTTCAGGAAATCGCGGGGAGCGGTTATCGTCATCGTTGGTCTCTGCTGCCTCAAGGTGTCGATCATGATGGGACTGTCGACGCATCGGCGTAGCGACGTCAAGGCCGAAGATGCGGTGATCTGACGGCAGTGACGCAGAGTCTCGCCATTGAAACAGGCGAACGAATAGAAAGCATTAACCATCCTCCCGTAGACAACATATAGGATCAAAGGAAACCTGTGTTCGATGGCCACTGAAACGACCCGCCGCCCCGCCGCCTCTCACGAAGGCAAGGTTATTGCCTTTCCCTCCGCAACCGGAACCGCCAATATCGAGCGCTGTGCCCGGGAACTCGGCCGCCGGCATGGCGCGGACGCGATCGAATTCTGGAAGGCCGAGTGCCGCAGGCTTGCCGATCAGCTTCTAGCCGCGGGAATGCCAGAGAGCGATGTCGGTCAGCGGGTGATGGAGTTTCAACAAGATGTCCAGATCGAACTGGTCCTCAGCCACCAGAAGCAGGCCGTTGCCAAATCGCGGAAACGCTGATTCATCAGGTTGAATCCGACGCGTCCGACCTGCAATCTCATGCATTGAGCAGACGGTCCGGATCGACCTCGACCGCATGAGGAACTTCCGCCCGGATCTGGAGTTGATGTTGTCGATTGACAGCATTGATGCTGCGGGAGCCTTCTCGAATGTCGAACAAATCCAATTTCTTCTCTTCTTTCGCAACCGCCGTCGCCGAGCTGTCGGGAAGGCCGTTCACCTTCATCGCAGCTCTGATGCTCGTCCTCCTCTGGGCGATATCAGGCCCTTATTTCGATTATTCCGAAACGTGGCAGCTTGTGATCAACACGACGACCACCATCATCACCTTCCTGATGGTGTTTGTGTTGCAGAACAGCCAGAACCGTGACGGAAAGGCTCTGCAGGCCAAGCTTGACGAGCTCATTCTGACGAGCCAAGCCGCCAATAAGTTCGTCGGCATCGAAAAGCTGGACGAGGGCGAGCTCAGGGAAATGAGCAAGACGCTTTCAGAAAAGGCTGAAAGCGTCGAGGAAAAGGCCGAGGAGAAATCCGCCGCAGAGGCGTCCGGCTAGCGTATCGGCCCGTCCGAAAGGGCGCACGGCGCTCTAATCGCGGTGCACTGCTTCATGCGCGCTTCTGCGAAATCTGGTCTTGATGCTGCTGGCGCATGGCTTCAATGGCGCCGACATCCTTCTTCTCCGCCGCAATCCAATGGTTTCCCGCCTCACTTGATCGGATCAGTTCGTCGAGCTTGGTGTGGAGTGCCTTCACGTCCCGATTTTGGGTGTGCTGCACCAGCAGCAAAATGAAGAATGTAATGAGTGTCCCCACCATGTTGGTCAGCAAGAACCACTGCCGGGGAAAGGAAAAGATCAAACCCACCGCGGTCCATATAGCTGTGAACGCGATCAGCGCGGCAGGAAGCACATGATGCCCTGCCCATGATACGGCGAGGTCAGAAATCTGTTGAAAGCGCCAGCGCATACGGCTCTCCACAGCCCGTACAAGGGAAGATGGAGCAGATCGGGGCCGTGTCCATCAACCAAGGCGCGTTGCATGTCGTTACCGCAAGACGCGGCCTGGTTTTGCGCGGCAGTTGCCCGGATGGTCGCGGATAATCCAACTTCGGGAAAGCCGGGATATCCAACTGAGGGGCGCAGCATTCAGCTTGCGCCCCATGGGTGCATCCATCAGATCCGGGAAGTGACGACGAGATCTTCCTCTGCGTCGCGTTGCGAACCTCCCAGGGCCGCGGCCGCAGCGGCTATGAAAGCGCCGACCAGAAGCGATAAGGATCCAAGCAATGCCGTGGTCGCGGCGGCTTTTCGTGCCTCGTCGGCAGCCTTCTGGGTGGCGGCCTTGGCGTCGTCGATACGTTTCAGCACCGTATCGACGCGGGCGCGCGCATCGGCTTCGGAAAGACCGGTCCGCGCAGAGACGATGGTGGCAAGATAGGCCTTGTCGTCATCCGGAATTTGTCCTTCGGCAGCGCCATTGAGGAGGATGCGGGAGACCTCCGATGTTGCCGCAGCATCATTGGATGTCGCTGCCGCACGCGCCTGGTCAGGACGCAGCAATGCATCGGTAAAATAGGCGGTGGAAAGATCCAGCGGCGAAGTTGCCGACGATGCCGCTGCCGTACCGGCGGCCGAGCCTACGGCTTGCGCGGTCGACCCCACCGCCTGTGCACCGGCACCGGCAAGCGATGTCAGCGACGATGCAAGAAAGCCGGCGACGAAGATCGTTGCCAGAGCCCAGCTTATGAAACCGTGCGCGGTGTCGCGGAAGAAAACCTCATCGGTATGGACGGCGGCCCATTTTGTGCGCAGACGGCCGGTTACATAGCCTCCGAGTGCGGAGGAGAGCCATTGCACGACGACGAGCCAGATCGCCGCTGTGATGCCGAGCGTGCCGAGCGAACTGCTTTGTCCTGACCAGGGCGACACCATCGTCAGCCCAAGCCCGGATCCCAGAAGCAGAAGGATGAGGGTCACTCCGATCGCGGCGGCTGCGCCACCGAAGATGGGTCCCCATGTCATGGCGGATTTGGAGGATTCGACCGGAGCAGCAACCTGTCCGGAATCTGTCATTGAAACCGACATGATCCGTTCCTATCGCATAAACAGAGCCAGAAGAATGATGATAGGCAGTGGAACACCGAGCAGCCAAAGTAGAATACCGCGACCCATGAGAGACCTCCTGTCAAAGGCGACGTTACGTGGTTGATGCCACACAACTTTTAAGCAAAGCGTTTGTTCCCGGCCGGTGAGAGCGGTCGGTTTGACGTGCACGATTTCCTGTCAATCGCGCGGCAGCATTTGAAGGAGCAGCAGATTGCCGGAGCGGTTGCCGCATCCTTGGCATTGAAGGCGTTTGGCCAGACTGGCGAGAGACAGGTTCTGGCCGCAGCGCCGGGCAATATCCCGCCGGTCGATAAACGTCTGGCGGCGACATGCGCGGCAACGGCCATAAATCACGAACCACTCCGGTAACGTCGCCAATGTTGCCTTTTCGATTTCGACGGCGTGGCGATCAGGGGGCGCGAGGCCGATACCGCGACGATGTCTCATGGCCCTTCAAAACGTGTTGTCCGTTCACATGCGATGGCGCGGCTCACGTCCTTATCTCTCAGGGCAAGCTGAAGTCGCAGATGATGGCAATCCAGCAGCAGCGTCGTAATGGCGGCACGGCTGTCCCCTTGGTGAAAAGCGACAACTGCGTCGACTTCTTCTCTCAACGTTTCTTCTGCCAATTTCTCGGCTGCCTGCGGACGCACGACCTTTATCTCCTTCAGAGCTTTCAATCCGATTTTCACCTGCCGCCTCGCCGATGTTCCTATTATGTTCTCATCGGTCTCCGAGTCAAGAATGAAGGCCTTTCCGCGGGCCGTTCGGTCAGCAACCGAGGCGGTGCGCGACGCAGGGACGTTCCTGTACGCTTTCGAACCGAAACAATCTCTAGAGGCTTTTGTTTGCTGCCTATCGGCAATGAAGCAGCGAGGAGGATATCCAATGCTTCTGAGAGTGATGGCAGTAACAGCAATCACGATTGGCCTGGCAACGTCGGTAATGGCGCAATCAGGTGGAGGCTCGGGATCGGGCAGCGGAGCTTCAGGTTCCGGCAGCGGCACCATGTCTGGTTCGGATACTGGCGGTTCCGGCAACACTAACTCCAACGGTGCCGGCGCAAATACGACTATCGGCGCCGGTGCGACCGGTGCGACCGGCTCCGGCGGCGATCCGAACGACTGTCAGCGCCAGCAGGCCGGCGGCACCGGCAACCCGGCTCCCACCTCCGGCAATAACTCGACACAACCCGATGCGGCAAATGCGTGCCGTTGAACGTTGGCGTCGCTTCGTCAATTTGCCCCGGAAATCAGTATCGCTTCCGGGGCGTCGTTTGCGTCGTGGTATCTTGTAATATCGGGGGAACGGCCAGCGATATCAGCGTATTGCACGCAAATTTATCCCGACCGGCACGAATTTTGGCGGCTGGGGCTGACGTCCGTTGAAAGGCGCGCCTATATCTTCAGGCGCAGAGCGATTTCGGAAAAGATGACCCCGGGAAACACGGCCGTGGTTCTCGAAGGAGCGGCTCTCGCTAATCGAGCGCAGCGGAATGGGAGAAGCATCCATGAGCAGATTTCGAGCATTTTTAGCAGCCGGAGCAATTGGCCTGTTGGTCATTGCCTCAGCTTGCTCGACACCGCCAAATTCATATGGCTCGGCATCGGGATACCAGCCGGGCGATTCCATGAACCCGGCCTGCGCCGACGGCTTCCGACCCGGCGACGGCCGTTCGTGCAGCTATTAGGTCAGGCGCCGCTTCAAATCTGATGCGGACACAGAACCCGATATCGAGCCCTCCGGCGGCATGAGCGATCGAGGGCGAATCCTGTCACCCGCTGCCATATGAATTTTGGTTCTGCAATGGTTGGCGACTTGCCGAAGCGGAACCCTTATCGCTCCTCTCCGTTCCTCTATCCTAACGACAGGAGGAATAAGCCATGGATTGGAACCGCGTCGAAGGTAATTGGAAGCAGGTGAAAGGCAAGGTCAAGGAGCAGTGGGGCAAGCTGACGGACGACGATCTTGACGTCATCAACGGTAAGCGCGATCAGCTCGAAGGCAAGATCCAGGAGCGCTACGGCTACGAGAAAGACCGTACCCGGCGAGACATTGATGATTGGTACAATCGCCAGACCTGGTAATTCGCATCATCGGGGAACGGAGCGGTAACTCGGCACGCCCAATTTGATGGGCGTGTCATTTTCGCATCTATATCCGACAGATACCAGCAGCGCGTGCGCGCCGCGTCGATAGCCGGTCGCGGCCGGCTGACTGCCCGTGGGCGCTTGTTCTGTCGCCTGCGCACAGCATGAACACTAATGGCCGGCTCGAGCATCACAGCGGCCACACCAGCGGCGCGTCGGCTGGTGTTTTTTGTAAGCAGGCAGTCGTTCATCGGAGGTTAATGCCTATTAACCCAGAATCGCGGCTTGAAAGGATGCGCCGATGAAGATGCTTTTTGCCTCGCTTGCAGCCATTGTCTTGTCTGCATCTTTCGCCATGCCGCTAAACGCCGCGCCGATTGTCGTGTCGAAAGCGGTAGCTATGCACACCGCCGACGTCGAGCAGGTCAAACACCGTCGCCACGGCAATAGACATGCGTATGGTCACTGGAAGAAACACCGGTACGCTTACCGCGACTGCCGGTATTACGGCTCGTGCTATCGCCCGCGGTATTACGGCAGCCGCGACTATTACGGCTATCGCGACTATTATCCCTATCGTCATCGGTCGGGTGTGACCGTGTATTTCGATTTTTAATCGACAATGCCACGGAAGCGCGCCGCCGGTCTCAGCGGCCGGCGGCTTTGCCGATTCTCGCTCTTGCAATAAAGGGGACAGATGAAGGCACCGACAGATAGCTGCCGCCAATGAGAATGCCCTGTTCGCGCTCGATCCGGGTCCCAAAGTAGTTCGTTGATGCTTCCGCCCGCCTCAGCGATAACCGCTGATAGCCGGTTCCTCATCCGCACGCCATCAGGCAACAATTCGCTTCGCTTGACGTGATCAACGAAAAACGGCTGGCAAAAGTGGGTAGGGAAAGCGGGGGCGAAGTAAGTGCCTGCCTTCGGATTGCTCAACAAGCAGGCACTTATTTCTAGAATTGGCTCCCCGGGCCGGATTCGAACCGGCGACCTGTCGATTAACAGTCGAATGCTCTACCGCTGAGCTACCAGGGATCACTGCTTGGCGCGGTGTGAGTGGGCTAATACAAATGCTTGCCCGATTTGCCAAGCGGTTTTTTCAAAAAAATGAAATGAACTTGTATTTGGACGGCCTGTGCCCATCTCTGGGAAATGACAATTAGGAATGATCGCCAAGAGACAATGGGCAACGAAAAGCGCAGAAGGCGGGCAGGGCGCTTCGGTATCGACCACGTAAACCACAGGCTTGTGCTCGGCTCTTTCAGCATCGGCATGCCGCGCTCACGCATCGGGCGGATGGCAATCGGCACGGCCCTCGTTTTCTGTGGATTGCTGGGTTTCCTGCCGGTCCTCGGTTTCTGGATGCTGCCGCTTGGCCTCCTGGTGCTCTCGCATGATCTTTCCATTGCCCGCCGGCTTCGGCGCCGGCTGGCAGTCTGGTGGCACAGGCGGCGAAAGCCGGCCGGGTAGCGGCGGTCGCCGGAGACGTCCTGCGGGAACCGTGGATCGTTTTCTGCATTGGTGGTTTATGGAGCTGAAACGCACCACGATGATCCGGGTGAGGATATGAAGCCGTTGTTTATTGCAGTTTTCTCGGTGGCAGCGATCGTCTCAGCCACATCAGCCGAGGCCCAGGCCGTCGACAGTCGCGGTTTTGACGCAAGCGGTATCTGCCGCCGCCCCGAAGGCTGCGTCATCGATCAAGGCCAAGGCGGCTATAACGGGCCTCGCAACTATCGCAATTTTAACGGCCGCAACGAGCGCGACGGCAGCAACGATCGTGGTCGGGACGATCGCCGCTTCCGTTCCCAGAACAGGACCTCGCTTGAGAGCGTCGGTATCATCGTCGGCTGATCACGCAGGTCCGGTTGTCGAGTTCGACCTGTATGCATCCGGATGAATGCGATTCTAATTCGATCGCAGTTCGCTTTCCTCGAAAATCCCGCCATGGCCCTGATCGAGCTCAGTTGCCATCAAGAGACTGCAGGCGGCAAGAAGCAGAACGAGCTTCAGTCCGTGGACTGCCATCGAGACCGGTTGTCGACGGGCCGGTGAGACGCGCGATGGCGCGATATAATACCGGTAATAGAAGTGTGGATCGTCCGTTTCCAGAAGGTTCTGGTAGACATGTGGCGGAATGTTCGCATGTCTCACCGGCGCGGAACCAGCGAACTTTACGTGGAGATCCCGGGTCTCGACATCATATGCCGCACGTCCCTGCCTTTCTCTGAGGGCAGCCCATTCCATCGCAGCTCCTATCCCTCCCACGGCGATAAGATGGCGGGCAGGCGCTCTAAGTCAAGTTGGGAATTTGTTCAAATGCCGCCGGTGGTTCTTCGTGTCCCGAGTGGCAGGCAATTCACCAGGATCGGCCGGCGTCGAAATCTTCGCACTCTTCCTCTGTCATCTGGCGGTGGACAAACTTGCCGTCGACGACCTTGCGCATCACGTAGCCGGTAATCGGCATCTTCGTGTTGATGTCGGTGACAGGTTCGGTAACGAGGGCATAGCCCCACTCGTCTTCCTTGCCTCCGTTCACATAGATCATCGAGATGCGTTTGAGCGTGGCAAGCAGTGAAAAGAAGATGTCTTTGGCGGTCCCGCCGAATGTCGCGTCGTGCATGATTTCTCCCCAGAAAATGGGGATTAACCAAATCGGTTCGCGTTACAATCCTAACTATTTGGGGTGATGCCGAAAGGCCGGACTTTTATTGGTAATAGTTAATCGGCTATCATCATCCAAGCATAGAGCCGGTCCCACAGGATTGTCCGCAAACGCCTATTCGGAATGAAAAAAGGATCACATTCAGAATGAAAGGTCTTGCGCTCATTCTAGAGCTGGTCTAAATCGCGGCCACCACACGATATTTTTCGATGTCGGTCACAGGTGAGGCCTCGTGGCGGAGTGGTGACGCAGAGGACTGCAAATCCTTGTACCCCGGTTCAATTCCGGGCGAGGCCTCCAAAATATTCCCTGAGAAAAGCAGCGGCTTAGCAAAAGGCTCGGGGCTTCCGGGGCCTTTCATGTGCCATTCATGTGTGCCACAAAATTTTACCAACAATTACAACGAATTTTCCGCGAGGCACATTTGGCTCCCGGCAGCTCCACGGCACATGCCTGAGCGTGATGTTCAGCGGCACGGTCCACCGTCAACATCTATCGCACGAACGGGAGGAGATCGGGAAGAAGCTGCTGACGGAAGGCATTGCTCGCAGCTGGAACCCGAGGCGACGCAACGATTGGTGTGGCTGAGGTCGAAAAGGGATGGCCGCCCACCCCGCTAAGCTGCGGCGGGTTTTTTTTGTCCAGCTCCGGAACCGCATCGGGACAATAATGGTTAACTCCCCGGATCGCGGGAGAAAGCCAGTACCTTCAGATCGCATAATGCCTTCCTCTTAGCGATCCACCCCATCCTAGAGTGAGGTCGTGCGGAGGCAATTTTCCGGTCAGCTCCCAAAGCGACGCTCCGCGCGACCCGGCACTTTCGATATTTCACGCACCTTGTTTTTCGCCAGTGACGCGATGATGGCGTCGAGCTGTCGGGTCGTTTCCTTCGGCCGCGCGCTAGAAATCGACCCGAAAACGTTAAGGAAGCGCTATCGCCGCGAGCTGGTCATCGGCGCCCCGAAACTGGAAGCTGCTCTGATCGGCCACCTTCTCCGCCTTGCCGACGACAAAGGTGATGTTGCGTTGGAATGTCGATGCCGGATCTATCGACCGTGTTCGGCCGAAACGCCAATGCCAAAAAAAGCCCTGCCTTAGGTAGGACGGGGCTGGTTATGGGTTGCGATGGGCCGCACATCGAAGTGTCGAGCGGCTGCTGTGGAACAAATCTCAGCACGGCCCGAGGTCTTACGATCGGCGGTGCCCATTGTAGTTCTTTTTATAAGCCTTTCGGCCGGCCATGTAATTCCAGCAGCTTTTCGTAGTGCTCCTCGACCCTCCTACATGCCTCCGGGACTGCACTTCCACCGCCGGTAATACATCAAAAGGACGCCCCGATCGTCCTTTGAGCAATCTGGCAAAAGCGCATCGTCAGAACTAAGCTGTACGGGTTCGTGTTTGGAGCAGGGCCATGGAGCTGGTCGAATACTGCCTGCACAAGCTTGGAAGTTTTTTTTACGGCACTTACTATCTGAATGGTAGGGCAATGGCGCTCAGTTTCGCCATTTCCATTGGCCTGGTCCTGACGGTTTTCGCGGTGGAACTCACCTGTGTGGGGTTCGGCAATTCCGGATTCCGTCGGGTTTTCTTCGAACGCAGCAAATCCACAATCACCGACATCGTCTATTTCGTCCTTCAGGCGACGGGAATGATTACGCTATTCGCGGCGCTCGCATCATTTGGTCTGTCCTATGCCATCACCCGCGCGGCTCAGGATGCCCCCCACCTGGACCTTGCCCGGAGGCTGCCAGGTTGGGCACATGTTCTCTTGTTCCTAATGCTGTCAGACTTCTTGAGTTACTGGCAGCATCGGTTGATGCACCGGCTGCCGGCACTATGGCGGCTGCACGAATTTCACCACGCAGCCGAAGAGTTCAACGCGCTGACTTCGTCGCGGGAGCATCCGCTGGAGAAGGCCATAAACATGGCCATTATGGTCGTTCCGGCGCTGCTTATCGGCCTGCCAACGGCCGAATTCGCCATCGTGACCATCACCTTTGGCGCCATTGGTCTGGTCAAGCACAGTGCCATTCCCTGGCATGGCTGGTTTGGCAAATACGTGATCCAGTCACCACGCGACCACTTCATCCATCACTCCCGAGTGCCGGAACATCACGACAAGAATTTCGCCAATTATTTCCCGGTCTGGGATCATTTGTTCGGCACCTATTACGAGGGCGATGCAGGCGGTGCAAAGCTCGGTCTGGACCGCGACTACTTCAACCAAACCGATCCGTTCCGCGAAAGCATCGCCACAGAAATCCGTTTCTTCCAACGCGCGGGGCAAGCTGCCAAGGCCAAGTGCGGCATAAGTCCCATAAGCGGAAAACCTGCCTCGCCGCCGGGGCTGTCGGGCCCGGAACAGCGCCGATAGCGCGAAGCTGGCATCGCTCTTCCGCCGGAGTTGCTTCGGCGCTCGATCTCCTCAGGTCGTTTCACCGTCCAGCAGCCCGCAGCAGAAGATGCCGACGAGCGCTGCGACGATAAGGAAATCGAACAGCGTGAAATATTCGAAAATCGCAGACATTGGCCTGCTCCTCCTAATTTCCTCCGCTGCAAATCATAACATGAAGGGGCAGGGCGTTCCACGCTTGCGTTGCAGCCCTTGCCCTCCTGTGGCGCGAAAGAGCCGCCTGGCGGATTCTTTTCGCCGACCGTTGCCAAGCCTTGAAAGCATCCGTGGCGGAGATTAAGAGACAAGGGACAGGAACCGCTTTTCAAGAGCGAGAGGACATGATGGATTTCGAAGCAGCGCGCGCAAAGATGGTCGACACCCAAATCCGCACCACGGATGTTACCTCGCATTCCGTGCTGACGGCTTTTCTCGCGGTGCCGCGCGAGGCTTTCGTGCCGGAGAAGTCAAAGCTTCTCGCCTATATCGACAACGACGTCGAAATATCGGCCGCCGCACCGGGCAAGCCGGCCCGCTTCCTGATGGAGGCCTCGCCGCTCGCCAAGCTGCTGCAGCTGGCCGCCATCGGCAAAGACGATTTCGTGCTCGAGGTCGGGTGCGGCACGGGATATACATCGGCGCTGCTGTCGATCATCGCTGGCTCGGTGATTGCACTCGAATGCGACGAGGCGCTGGCTGCCGAAGCGAAGGCAAAGCTTGCCGGCTATGGCAAGGTCGAGGTTGTGACCGGCCCTCTCGAAAAGGGCTACGCCGCCGGCGCCCCTTATGATCTGATCTTCGTCAACGGCGCGGTCGAGGAGGTTCCGGCCGCTCTTCTCGGTCAGCTGCGCGATGGCGGCCGTCTGGTCACCGTCGAAGGGCACGGCAATGCCGCTCGTGCCAAGGTCTTCGTCGCCGAGCGCGGCGCCATCTCGGAGAACGTCTTCTTCAACGCTTCGGTCAAGCCGCTGCCGGGTTTCGCCAAGGCGCGCGAATTCGTTTTCTGACACTCTTCTCCCAGTTGGATTCGAGCGACGGGCGCCATTGGCGCCCGTTTTTGTCAGTGCTGCGGAAAAGCCTTCACAAACATCATTTATTCTGAGGCTGTCGTCTCCGAATGCCGGCGGCAAGCATTGGGTAACAAAACTGTGCATGGCCGCATTCAATTGATTCGCGATGATTTTTTTCGCGTCTGGGGTATTCTAAAGTCGTGGTGATTCGGATGAACGCTCCACACCGTCCGATCGTTGTGTTGGGATAACGGGGATAGATATGGCTCAGCCAAGTGTAGCGCGTGAACCGTCCATGGAAGAAATTCTGGCCTCCATCCGCCAGATCATCGAAAGCAATGAACCCGGCGCCGGCAAGGCGATTTCAGCTTCCGTGCCGCCGGTTTACGGCGCCGACGACGACGAAAACGGCTCCGAAATCCATCTGACGGTGGATGACACCTATGCCGGCGTGGAGTTTCCCGAACCGGCCATGCGCTCTTCCGATCCGCGTTTCGTCGCCGCCAATTCGGCCGGCACCGCCCCTGAGGCCGAAGCTCCGGCCCGCGCGCTGTCGCTTGCCGATGTCGCAGCCCGCGTGCGCGCCGCCTCCGAGCGCAGCGCCGTGCAGGCCGGTCAAGCCTTGCGAGAAATTCCGAGCGGCTTCCGCCAGCCGGAGCCGCAGCCAGCCGTGATGCCGGAGCCGCCGCGCGCTACAAGTCCACAGCCGCAGCCGACACAGCCCGTTTTTGCCGCTGCCGCAGCAGCCGTTTCCTCTGGTCCCGTCCAACAGCCGGCAGAACCGACGCTTGCCGAAACACCGCGTGTCGCCGTCGCCGAGCAAGCCGCTGCTGCCGCCGAAACTGCGCCGCCGGCTTTGGAGCCCGCTCCTTCGTCGACCGAGCGTTTCCTGCCGAGCGTTGTCGAGGAGGTCCAGCCGGCCCTGCTTTCGGAAGATGCCGGTCTGCAGATCAGCCGCTCCTTCGAGGAGCTTGCCGCGGCGATCGACGGTGCCGAGCGCCGCTCGCTGGACGAGATTGCCGAGGACATGCTGCGACCGATGCTGCGTGAATGGCTTGATGACAATCTGCCGACTCTGGTCGAACGGCTGGTGCGCGAGGAAATCGAGCGCGTGGCGCGCGGCCCGCGCCGCTGATCGGATTGATTTTTCCTGGAAAAGCCGCTCCGGTTTCCGGGGCGGCTTTTTTATTGACTTGGCCGTGGCCATCCTATTTACAAACGCCCATCCTCGAACCTCGAAATTGGTCAGAAAATGCTCGACAAGACCTATGATTCCGCTGCCGTCGAACCGAAAATCGCCGCGAAATGGGATGAGGCGGATGCCTTCCGCGCCGGCGCGAACGCCAAACCGGGGGCCGAGACCTTCACCATCGTGATCCCGCCGCCAAACGTCACCGGTTCGCTCCATATGGGGCACGCGCTCAACAATACGCTGCAGGACATCATGGTGCGCTTCGAGCGCATGCGCGGCAAGGACGTGCTCTGGCAGCCGGGCATGGATCACGCGGGCATCGCCACCCAGATGGTCGTCGAGCGCAAGCTGATGGAGCAGCAGCTGCCGGGCCGCCGCGAGATGGGCCGCGAGGCCTTCATCGACAAGATTTGGGAGTGGAAGGCAGAATCGGGCGGCCTGATCTTCAACCAGCTGAAGCGCCTCGGCGCGTCCTGCGACTGGTCACGCGAGCGCTTCACCATGGACGAAGGCCTGTCGCAGGCCGTTCTCGAGGTTTTCGTCACACTCTATAAGGAAGGCTTGATTTACAAGGACAAGCGCCTCGTCAATTGGGACCCAAAACTCCTGACGGCGATTTCCGACATGGAGGTCGAACAACACGAGGTGAAGGGCCATCTCTGGCATCTGCGTTATCCGCTCGAGCCGGGTGTCACCTATCAATATCCAATCGCCTTCGACGAGGAAGGCAAGCCGACTGAGTTCGAGACGCGTGACTATATCGTCGTCGCCACGACGCGGCCGGAGACGATGCTCGGCGATACCGGCGTTGCCGTGAACCCCGAAGACGAGCGTTACAAGCCGATCATCGGCAAGCACGTCATCCTGCCGATCGTCGGCCGCAGGATTCCGATCGTCGCCGATTCCTATGCTGATCCGACGGCCGGCACAGGCGCGGTGAAGATCACACCTGCCCATGATTTCAACGACTTTGAAGTCGGCAAGCGCGCGAAGCTGCGGGCGATCAACGTCATGAACGTCGATGGCACCATTGCCATCAAGGACAATGAAGATTTCCTTGAAGGTCTAGACAATCCTGCGGCGCTGCATGGCGCCTGGGACCGTCTGGAAGGGCAGGACCGTTTCTATGCGCGCAAGGTGATCGTCGAGATCTTCGAAGAGGCCGGCCTTGTCGACAAGATCGAGCCGCACAAGCATATGGTCCCGCATGGCGACCGCGGCGGCGTGCCGATCGAGCCGCGGCTGACGGAACAATGGTTTGTCGACAACAAGACATTGGGGCAGCCTGCCCTGGAGTCCGTTCGGGAGGGAAGAACCAGATTTATTCCCAGGAACTGGGAAAACACTTATTTCAACTGGCTGGAGAACATCGAGCCCTGGTGCATTTCCCGCCAGCTCTGGTGGGGCCATCAGATTCCCGCATGGTATGGTCCCGACGGTCAGGTCTTCGTCGAAAAGACCGAGGAAGAGGCGCTGCAGGCTGCGATCCAGCATTACCTCTCGCACGAAGGGCCGATGAAGGCCTATATCGAGGACCTGCTCGAAAACTTCAAGCCTGGTGAAATCCTGACGCGTGACGAGGACGTGCTCGACACCTGGTTCTCTTCTGCACTCTGGCCTTTCTCGACGCTCGGCTGGCCCGACGAGACGCCGGAACTTGCGCGTTACTACCCGACGAATGTCCTCGTCACCGGTTTCGATATCATCCCGTTCTGGGTCGTTCGCATGATGCAGATGGGCCTGCACTTCATGAAGGACGAGAATGGCGACCCCGTCGAACCCTTCCATACAATCTATATTCACGCACTGGTGCGCGATAAGAACGGGCAGAAGATGTCCAAGTCGAAGGGCAACGTCATCGACCCCCTGGAACTGATCGACGAATACGGCGCCGACGCGCTGCGCTTCACCCTGGCGATCATGGCCGCACAGGGCCGCGACGTGAAGCTCGATCCTGCCCGCATCGCCGGCTACCGCAATTTCGGCACCAAGCTCTGGAACGCCACGCGCTTTGCCGAGATGAACGGTGCCAAGAGCGATCCACACTTCGTGCCGGAGGCCGCCGAGCTCACCATCAACCGCTGGATCCTGACGGAGCTTGCCCGTACGGAACGTGACGTTACGGAAGCGCTTGAAGCCTTCCGCTTCAACGATGCCGCCGGCGCGCTCTATCGTTTCGTCTGGAACGAAGTCTGCGACTGGTATCTCGAGCTTCTGAAGCCGGTCTTCAGTGGCGATGACGAGGGCGCCAAGGCCGAAGCCCAGGCCTGCAGCGCCTATATTCTCGAAGAGATCTACAAGCTCTTGCACCCCTTCATGCCCTTCATGACCGAAGAGCTTTGGGCGCATACCGCAGGCGAAGGCAAGGAACGCGACATGCTGGTCTGCCATGCCGAATGGCCGGCGCCGTCCTATGCCGATGACGCAGCCGCTGACGAGATCAACTGGCTGATCGATCTCGTCTCCGGCATCCGCTCCGTGCGCGCCGAAATGAACGTGCCGCCGTCGGCGACCGCACCGCTGGTCGTCGTCAAGGCCAACAATCTCACGCGCGAAAGGCTGTTCCGCCACGACGCCGCCATCAAGCGGCTTGCCCGCGTGGAAGCGATATCGCTCTCCGACGATGCGCCGAAGGGCGCAGCCCAGATTGTCGTCGCCGAAGCCACCGTCTGCCTGCCGCTCGGCAATCTGATCGACCTTGCTGCCGAAAAGGCCCGCCTGGAAAAGGCGATTGCCAAGATGGACGGAGAAATCGCCCGCATCAATGGCAAGCTTTCCAACGAGAAGTTCGTCGCCAACGCCAATCCCGAGGTGGTCGAGGCCGAGCGCGAGCGTCTCGATGAGTTGAAGGGGCAGATCGCCAGCTTGAAAACCGCGCTTTCCAGGGTCAGCGAAGCCGGATAAATTTCATTGCCAATTTTGGTAAGTTATTTCAAAGGCGCGCCCGCTTCGGGCGCGTCTTTTGTCGTGTGAGGCACGCTTGATTCGGTCTGGAGCGCGGCTGATTTGAGGCGCTGAGCCTGTGGATTTTGGCTTTACGACTATCCATTTGGTGAAAACTGCCACTGTTGTCGGATTGATACAGCTTCTGCAATGTTTGGAATGAAAACCCAAAAGCATACCTCAAAATCGATAGCTCTAGAATAAAATTTTATTAACCAGATTTTTTGACGTGTCCGTCAATTTCTTTACGTAAGTTAGCCACTGCAATGCCTGGGAGCGCCGCGGTGGGGCGCGTTGCCATGTCGAGTGAACGCTTACTAAAGTGGCGTACATCAATTGCTGGAGTGGGGGAGACACAATGGCATCGCGTATGTTTTCCAAGGGCGTAACGTCGCTCGTTCTTCTTTCGGCGCTTGCCTCGCCGTCCTTTGCCGGCGGCCTGGAGCGCGGCGGCTATAACATCGATCAGCTGTTCGATACGTCGCCTTTCTCGTTTCAGTCGGGCGTGACCTACGTCACGCCGCAGCGCAAGCTGAAGGATGTCCGAGACGCGAATACGTCGATACTGACAGGAGGCGGCAATCTGAACAGCCGTCCAGCCACGGCTGACGATACCTCAAATTACACCATCCCCTATATTGGTTTTAAGGCTGGTTTTGGCGATGCAGTCGACTGCCTCGTTGACTATTCGGAGCCCTTCGGCGCGCATACCGACCCCGGCGTGAACTGGGCCGGCGCCAACGATAACATTGAGACAGAGATCAAAACCCGCAACTATGGCGGCACCTGCTCCTATCGTTTTGATGTCGGCCCTGGGCAGCTTCGCTTCATTGGCGGCGCTTTTTATCAGGAAGTCGAAGGCTTCAAGGAACGTCTGGTTTCAACGCTTCCGCTTCTGCTCGGGACTGGCACCGGCGTCGGTCGCCTGGATATCGACGATAGCGGCTGGGGCTGGCGCGCCGGTCTTGCTTACGAGATTCCGGAATATGCGATGCGTGCGAGCCTCGTCTATAACAGTCGCGTCAAGTACGATGACCTGTCCGGGACTGTTGATCTCCGTCAGGTTCCGGTTGTGCCGCTATATGGGGGCCTAGTCACACCTGTTTCCGGTTCCGCCGAAGCGCCGGATTCGCTGGAGCTGAAGCTGCAAAGCGGTATTGCTCCGGATTGGCTTGCATTCGGGTCGGTTAAATGGACGAATTGGAGCGTCCTGCAGTCGGTAGCATTCTGCCCGACCAACGGCTTGCCTTGCCCAGCGGGTGGTCTAACCTCGCTCGACCTTCTTTATCGTGATGGTTGGACGATCTCCGGCGGTGTGGGCCACAAGTTCAATGAGCAGTGGGCCGGTGCAGTCAGCCTGACATGGGATCGCGGCACCAGCCAGGGCTATGGCGCGCAGACAGACAGCTGGACACTCGGTCTCGGTGCGGCCTATACGCCGACCGAACATATCGAATGGCGTTTTGCAGGTGCCGTGGGCGTGTTGACGAGCGGTTCGTCTGGTGCTGTGACCCGGAATGGCGTCACATACGGAGATGATGTCTCCTATTCCTTTGACGATGATCTGGTCGCTGCACTGTCGACAAGTATAAAGATCAAGTTCTAATTCCACGTTTTGAAGAATTGAGGAGCCCGGCACTGCCGGGCTCTTCTTTATGTGCGCCCATTAATCATGTTATTTTCTGGTCTCGTTTTGTGACGATTCAGCAACAGTTTTTTACGATGAATGGCGTATGGTGGCGATGGGGTGAATTTGTCCATTTCCCGCCACAAAGAGAGCGCAGCGGTATTTGCGGGCGAGGTGATGGCAGACTTACGGTGCGTGTAATCAGTAGCATGAGTCGATTTTTTTCCGGTAACAGCAGATCGTACGGCGCAAGTGGCGACAGCCGCATGATTGCGGCCGTTTTTCTTTCCGGACAAGGCTATTGCGACCATAAATTCGACCTCACGATCATGCCATCTATCCATCCATCGCCGTCGTTCTTTGCCCGTTCGAACAGGCAGGCGAGCTTAACGGCAGATGCCGATACCGGTTTGGTCACATTTGGTAATTACGAATGCGATAAAGGCGGGAAGGCGGATGGCGCGCCCGTCGAAAGAGCGCCGAGAAGGTTGCAGGCGGGCCGTGCCGGGAGCCGGGTGGTCCTGAATGATGTGCTGAAAATTCGGCCTTTTGGAAAAGGCCTATGGGCTGGATGCGACGCGGGCAAAGGGGCCATGGAGCTCGCCGCGGGATCGCTCGCCTTGAAAGAACACATCCGCGGTATGCCCGGCGTCAGCGCCGGCTGCGCGCGATGAACGAAAGAAATCGGTTGAAATGGTAACGTCCGAGTTCAAACTGTTCAAATTCATGCTGGTGAGCATGTGGGTGGCAATATCGCTGTCCGGCCCGGTTCACGCTTTCGACATCAAGAGCGACGTCAGCAAGGAGTCCGGTCCTTTCGATCTGTTCAAGTTCGGCTTCAAGGCCTACAAAAACGGACAGAAAGAGGAGGCGGTCGAAGCCTACAAATACGCCGCCGAAAAAGGCCATACCGGCTCGCGCTGGGCGCTCGCCAACATGTACGCCGACGGTGACGGTGTTACCCAGGACGATTTTGAAGCCTTCAAGATCTACAGTGAGATCGCCCAGCAGGGTGTCGAACCCGGCTCGGAAGATACCGGCTTCTTCGTCAACGCGCTCCTCTCGCTCGCCAATTACTACAAGCATGGTATTGCCGGCAGCCCCGTCAAGATCGATCTCGCTCAGGCGCGCCAGCTCTATTTCCAGGTGGCTTCCACCTTCGGCGTTCCCGAAGCACAGTTCCAGCTGGCGCAGATGATGCTGGCCGGCGAGGGCGGCAACGCTAGTCCGCAGCAGGCGAAAAAATGGCTGAACCAGGCTCGTAAGAGTGGTCATCCCGGCGCCATGGCGATTTTCGGAAATATCCTATTCGACGAAGGCCAGACGGCCCGCGGTCTCGCGCTGATGACCGCCGCTCTCGACCGCTGCAAGCCGAAGGATTGCAGCTGGATGGAAGCGCTGCAGGAGCAGGCCTTCTCGGTTGCCAATGAGGCCGACCGTCGCACGGCAGTTTCGCTGTCGCACGCCATTGCGAGCGGTTCCGACTGACGCTTTCCGTTCAGCGCCACGCGGCATTCAACCGGTGCATCTCCATCGCGCCCCTGAAATGACGCGCAGCCATGGGCTCGGAATGTCAGGCTACGAAATCGAAATAGGCGATCACCGGTACGTGGTCGGACGGCTTTTCCCAGGCCCGTACATGTTTTTCGATTGCCGCGGACGTCATCCGGTCGGCCGCTTCCGGTGACAGCAGCAGGTGGTCGATGCGGATGCCGTTGTTCTTCGGCCATGCACCTGCCTGATAATCCCAGAAGGAATAGAGACGCGTCGCGTCCGTCGTCGCGCGCACCGCATCGGTCAAGCCGAGATTTTCAAGTCTGCGGAATGCCTGCCGCGTCTGCGGCAGAAACAGCGCATCGCTTTCCCAGACCCTGGGATCGAAGCAGTCGTGCGGTTCGGGGATGACGTTGTAATCGCCGGCAAGCACCAGCATCTCTTCATAGGCCAGCCGTTCGGCCGCAAAGCTCCTCAGACGCTCCATCCAGGCGAGCTTATAGGGGTATTTCTCGGTGTCGGCGGGATTGCCGTTCGGGAGATAGATGCAGCAGACGCGCAGGATGCGCGTGTCGGGCAGCGTGAACACCGCTTCCAGGAAACGCGCCTGTTCGTCCAGCGGGTCGCCGGGCAGGCCGCGGTTGACTTCAAAAGGTGAAGTCTTGGAGAGGATCGCGACGCCGTTGAATCCCTTCTGGCCGTGCGTCTCGACATGATAGCCGAGCGCTTCGATCTCCAGCCGGGGAAAGCCTTCGTCGATCGTCTTGATCTCCTGCAGGCAGACGATATCGGGATCGGAATCCTTGAGCCATTGTGTGAGATTGTCGATGCGCGCCTTGACGCCGTTGATGTTCCAGGTCGCGATCTTCATGCTCTGTCCCGTTCGCTAGGGCATGTCGCGCAAAACTGTGCGGCGGTTTTTGCGATTCACGACACGCGGAAAATCAAAGAGCTAAAGCGTGGTAAGCGAATCTGAAAGATCGCGACGCGCTTCAGTGCGCTCCTTTTATCGCGGTCTTTCGCCGCTGGACAAGCCGATAAACCGGCTGGAAGCAATTCTTCCGCCGGTCGTTGGGGACAACGCTGTATGTTCGGATATTCAGATCGAGAAGCTGGTGCCGCAGCCGCAGCTTGCCACCGCATTCGGGTTCTTGATCTGAAAAGATTGGCCAAGCAGGTTGTCGACGAAGTCGATCTCGGACCCTGCCATATAGACGAGCGACAGGCTGTCGATCAGCACCTTCGCGTCATTCTTTTCGACGACGACGTCGTCATCCTCAGCGCTGTCGGCAAGGTCGAACTTGTAGGAAAAGCCCGAACAGCCGCCGCCTTCGACGGAAACGCGCAGCGCGCTCTTGCCGGCCTCAGCACTGATGATGGCGGCGATACGCTTTGCCGCGGCATCCGAAAGAGTTACACTCGTATCCGTCATATTTCCTCCTGCCGGGGTCAAGATCCGGAGAGAATGGGTTTTGGCACTCGAATGTTCAAATGCCTGATATCAAAGGAACTTACCATGATCTTCGCGAAAAGGCCATGATGCGCCGAAGCGGTCGGCGAACACCGCTTTGCCGTTTCGTCGGGCTATAGGTATGAAGAGGGCAACGCGGCGTCAATGGGCAGATGCGGCAACAGGCAGAATGGCGGTGAAGAATGACGGTTGACAGGCGAGCTTTAGGTTTCGGCGGCAGCGAGAGGGCGGTCTATGCGGCCGACCCGTGGACGACGCGTGGGCGTCTCTATCCGGAAGACAGCAGTCCGACTCGCTCCGATTTCCAACGCGACCGCGACCGCATTGTCCATACCACCGCCTTCCGCCGGCTGAAGCACAAGACCCAGGTTTTCATCGCCCAGGACGGCGATCACTACCGCACTCGGCTGACGCATACGATCGAGGTGGCGCAGATTGCCCGTGCGCTTGCCCGCGCCCTGAAACTCGACGAGGATCTGGCCGAGGGCGTGGCGCTGGTGCACGATTTCGGCCACACGCCGTTCGGCCATACCGGCGAGGACGCGCTGCACGAGGTGCTGCTGCCCTATGGTGGCTTCGACCACAATGCCCAATCGCTGCGCATTGTGACCAAGCTGGAGCGGCGATATGCCGAATTCGACGGCATCAATCTGACATGGGAAAGCCTCGAAGGCCTCGTCAAGCACAATGGTCCGTTGCTGACGCCGGAAGGGGCCGGCACGCGCGGCCCGGTTCCGCAGCCGATCCTTGATTATTGCGAATTGCACGATCTCGAGCTCGCGACTTATGCCAGCCTGGAAGCCCAGGTCGCGGCGATCGCCGACGACATCGCCTATAACACCCATGATATCGACGACGGCCTGCGCTCCGGCTATCTGAGTTTCGACATGCTGGAGGAAATTCCCTTTCTTGCCGGGTTGATGGCGGAGGTGAGGGGGCGCTATCCGCATCTGGAACCGAGCCGATTCACCCACGAGATCATGCGCCGCCAGATCACCCGCATGGTCGAGGACGTCATCGGCGTCGCGCAGCAGCGCCTTGCCCTTCTTCGTCCCGAGAGTGCTGCCGACATCCGCGGCGCCGACCGGGTTATCGCCACCTTTTCCGAAGAGATGGCCGAAACCGACAGGCAGATTAAGGCGATGCTCTTCAAGCGCATCTACCGCAATCCCGATATCATGCGCATCCGCGCCGGTGCTGCCCAGATCGTCACGGACCTCTTTGCCGCCTACATGGCCAGTCCCAAGGAGATGCAGAGCCATTACTGGGTCGATCATATCGCGGGGCTCGCCGATGCGCCGAAGGCTCGCCATGTCGGCGACTACCTCGCCGGCATGACCGACACCTATGCGATCAGTGCCCATAGGCGATTGTTTGACCACACTCCGGATTTGCGATAGGCAGCGGTCGCCCGCCGAAGGCCGATTAGCGCCTTTGGCACAGCCTATGCATGGAAGAGTGCGATGAACCTTTTTACCGACTTCGAAGCCAGGATCAAAACCGCCCTTGAACAGATCGATCTGGTCAGGGAAAAGCGATCTGAGCTCGATTTCGGCCGCATCGCAGTCGAACCGCCGCGCGATGCGAGCCACGGCGACGTTGCGACCAACGCCGCGATGGTGCTGGCGAAGCCGCTCGGCACCAATCCTCGCGCCCTTGCAGACGTCATCATCGCAAAGCTTAAGGAGGACGCCGACGTCGCCGATGTTTCGGTGGCAGGTCCCGGTTTCATCAACATCCGTCTCGCCGTCGGCTATTGGCAGCGGCTGCTGGCTTCCATCATCGGCGCCGGCATCGACTATGGCCGCTCGACCCTCGGCGAAGGCCGCAAGGTCAACGTCGAGTATGTCTCGGCCAATCCGACCGGCCCGATGCATGTCGGTCATTGCCGCGGCGCCGTCGTCGGCGATGCGCTCGCCAACCTGCTTGCCTTTGCCGGTTATGGCGTCGAAAAGGAATATTACATCAACGATGCCGGTTCGCAGATCGACGTGCTGGCCCGCTCGGTCTTCCTGCGTTATCGCGAAGCGCTCGGCGAACGGATCGGCGAAATCCCTTCGGGCCTTTATCCCGGAGATTATCTCGTGCCCGTCGGCCAGTCGCTTGCCGCCGATTACGGTGTCCGGCTGCACAATATGCCGGAAGAGGAATGGATGCCGATCGTCAAGGATCGCACCATCGACGCGATGATGGTCATGATCCGCGAAGATCTGGCGGCGCTGAACGTCCATCACGACATCTTCTTTTCCGAGCGCACCCTGCATGCCAATGGAGCGGCGGCGATCCGCACGGCGATCAACGACCTGACCTTCAAGGGTTACGTCTACAAGGGCACGCTGCCGCCGCCGAAGGGCCAGCTTCCTGAAGACTGGGAAGATCGCGAGCAGACGCTGTTCCGCTCGACCGAGGTTGGCGACGACATGGACCGGCCGCTGATCAAGTCGGACGGCTCCTATACCTATTTCGCCGCCGACGTCGCCTACTTCAAGAACAAGTTCGATCGTGGTTTCGACGAGATGATCTATGTGCTTGGCGCCGACCATGGCGGCTACGTCAAGCGCCTGGAAGCGGTTGCACGCGCCGTTTCGGAGGGTAAGGCGAAGCTGACGGTGCTGCTCTGCCAGCTCGTCAAGCTCTATCGCAACGGTGAGCCGGTGAAGATGTCGAAACGTTCGGGCGATTTCGTCACGCTTCGGGACGTCGTCGAGGAAGTCGGCCGTGATTCGGTCCGCTTCATGATGCTTTACCGTAAGAATTCCGAACCACTCGACTTCGATTTCGCCAAGGTGACGGAGCAGTCGAAGGATAATCCGGTTTTTTACGTGCAGTATGCGCATGCCCGCTGCATGTCGGTCTTCCGGCAGGCAAGAGAGGCTTTTCCCGGCCTCGATGTTTCGCCCGAGGATCTTGCGAAAGCCGTTGCAGGCATTGGCGATCCGGCCGAATTGCAGCTGGTCGCCAAGCTTGCCGAATTCCCGCGTATCGTCGAGGCGGCAGCCCAGTCGCAGGAGCCGCATCGCATCGCATTTTACCTCTACGACCTCGCCAGTGCGTTCCACGCGCACTGGAACAAAGGTAAAGATCAGCCGGAATTACGATTTGTTAATGATAAAAACCGAGAATCAAGTATTGCCAGACTTGGGCTGGTGTACGCCGTCGCGTCGGTTTTGAAGTCGGGACTTGCCATTACAGGCACTGCCGCACCTGACGAAATGCGATAACGTCACCATTTACCCACAATGCGCTGGCATTTGAGCGTTGGCGTTTGCGAGTGGGATAGGCATGGCTGAGAAACAATTTGCGTATGATACGCGCGGAAAAGACGATCTGTTTGCCGACGACGATCCGTTGGCCGAACTTGCCCGGATCGTCGGTTTCGAGCCGCGTGTTGCAGCGAATACCGTAAGCGACGCCGCCCGGCGCGAACCTGCCTTCGATCTGGAGGATGAGCTCGGGCGGGAATTCGATCGCTACGATTCACCACGTCCGCTGGCCGAACTCGATCGGCCGGCCGAGCCGATCTCCGACGGCGTCGCTTCCGAAGACTATGTCGAGCCCATTCTCGATGTTTCTCCCGCTGCCGTAAGCGTGGATGTTCCGGAGCCCGTCTCCGTTGGTCCCGTCGCCGCAGAAGAGGCTGCCCAGCCTTCGGCAAGGAACTGGGACGTTGCCGCTGCCGACCGGGCGGCCGGTCCGCAGCAGCTGTCCGTCGATCCTGTTTCCGAGGTGCCAGCTCAAACCGCTATCGGCGGCGCCCGCGACCTGATCGAGGAACTCGAATTGTCGATCGGTACAGCGCCGGTCTCTTCGCTGGCGCAGTCCGCCAAAGCCCCGCAATGGTCGGCTGCGAGCATCAGGCTGCCGCTCGCCAATTTTCACGCCCCGAAACGTGAGGAGCCGGTGACGGTTGTCGAACCGGCCCCCGAAGCAGTCGCTGCGCCTGCGACTGAAGCAGTCGCTGAACCGATGGCTGAAGCAGCGGTTGCCGATCTTGCCTCGGCGGAGCCGGAGCCCGTTATCGAGCAGTCGGCGCCCGTTGCCGCTGTCGAACCTCCCGAGGAGTTCGAATCCGCGACGCCGTCGTTCGGCTTCCCCGCCGAGCTCGATCGCCACGATGAGGCAATTGCGCCGCAAGAAACTGCTGAAGCCCAGGAATTCGTTGAAGTCGAGGATGATCTGGAAGAGTTCGGCTCCGACGCCGGTTTCGATCTTGCAGCCGCCATCGACGGCGAGATCCAGGCCGATGCCGCGCTGACCGAGGTCGGACCTGAAGTTCCGCATACCGCCGGCACCTTCGATGTCGATGACCTGCTGGCCGACGTCTCGCGCTATCCTGTGCCCCGCCCGGTATTGCAGCGCGCCAATCTGGCGCCGGTTGCGCCGGAGCCCGCTCCCGTCGAAGTCGCCCCGGTCGCTGCCGCACCGGTCCAGCCCGAGGCGATCGCGCCCGCGCCGATCCTGTCCGCTCCTATCGAAATGGCGCCTGCCTATGCTGCCGAAGCCGCAAGGCCGGTCGCGCCACAGCCTGCCGCGGTCACGCAGCCCCGACCTGTCGCAACGGCCTATTCACGGGCGCCGCAGCCCGCGCCGGAAGCCGATGATCCCTTCGCGGGCCACGATTTCGAACTGGACCTCGCCGGTATCGAGCTGGAACTTGCCGATCTCGATTTTTCCGAAGCAGCCGAGCCTGCGCCGCGGCCAAAGGCGCAGCCGGCGCCCGCCGCGCCCCAGCAGGAGGCAACGCCTGAGTACCCGCAGGCCACTGTCCCGGCGCAGCCCGCGCCGGCCCCGGTTTCCGAGCAGCCGGCCCCAGCTCCGGCTCCGGCTTTCAACTGGGCACCTGCCGCAGAGGCGTCCGCCGCTGAATCGACCGAAGATCTGCCCTTCGATCCGGCGATGATCTCCGATCCGGAGGATCGTCCCGAGACGGTGGACGACATGCATGTGCCGGCGCTGCCGCCGGTCGAGCAGCCCGCTCCGATCGCGAAAACCGCAGATTTCGATTTCGATCTCGATGCAGAGATTGCGAGCTTTTTCGAGCCGGCCAAACCGCGCCAAACGGCGGCGTCCGCCCGTAATATGGCTGCCGCTGCGGCAACGCCGGTCAAGCCGACCATTGCCGACGGTCTCGACGATTTCGAACGGGCGCTGGAGGAGGATTTCCGCCGCAGCGTGCGCGAGCCGGTCGAACGCCGGGAGACCTCCGAGGTCCATATCGAGTCGGCAAGCCAGGCCGCTGATTTCAGCCGCGCCCGGTCGATGCGCCGGCTGCTGGCCGGGGCCGTCGTGCTGGTGGTCTTCGCTGGCGTCGGTTATGGCGTCTATTCCTCCGTCTGGAACGGCGAAGGGCTCGGCATTGTCTCTTCCGGCGAGCCGCGTGTGATCACGGCCGACAAGGAGCCGGTCAAGGTCGTTCCGGAAAATCCCGGCGGTAAGACGGTGCCGAACCAGGATAAGGCCGTCTACGACCGCGTTGCGGGTTCTGCCGAGGAGCCGAAGCAGAAGGCGCTCGTCTCCTCGGACGAGGCGCCGGTCGATGTTGTCCAGCGCACCTTGACGCCGGAAGCATTGCCGGAAGATGACGAGAGCGCCGGCGCTGATGATCGGGTCACGCCGACCGCAGTTGGCGAGACGGAGGATCCGCGTCTGTTGCCGAACCACGCCAACGCCGACGACGCTTCTGCAAGTGACGCCGACAAGACGCCATCCGTTTCGCCGCGCAAGGTCCGCACGATGATCGTCAAGCCTGACGGCACACTGGTCGCCCGCGAGGAGTCCGCACCGGTCGACCAGCCGGCGCCGCCTCCTCAGCCGATGCCGTCAGTTACGGCGCAGTCGGCCCCGTCTGCGCCGCCGGCTGCCGGATCGGCTGCGAGCTTCCCGGCAAGCGCCGAGATTGCTTCCGCCGATGCGCGTTCTGCAGCACCAGTTCAAACCGCGCCGGCACAGCCGTCGCCTGCCGCAAGTGCCGATGGGCAGGCGGCAAATCCCGCACCGGTCGATGCGCCGGTACGGCCGGTCAAGACGGCAACGATCGCCGATACGGCCCCGGTTCCGATCGCCCGCCCGGCCGATCAGCCTGTCAACGTCGTTAGCACTGTTACCGATAAGGGCAATGTCCGCACGCCCGCGCAGCAGCCGAAGCCGACGCAGGTCGCCTCGGCAACGCCGGCCGCCGCCCAGCCGCAGCAAGCCGCATCCGCAGGCGGCTACGGCCTCCAGATCGCTTCGCTGCCTTCGGAGGACGAGGCGAATAAATCTTATGCAAACCTGTCGAAGAAATTCGCGGGCGTGCTTGGCGGCCGCGCCCATGAGATCCGCAGGGCCGATATCGCCGGCAAGGGCACTTTCTACCGTGTCCGCATCCCGGTCGGCTCCAAGGATGAGGCCGCAGCGCTCTGCGAACAGTATCGCGCAGCGGGCGGAAGCTGCCTGATCTCCAAATAACATCGGCCATTGAGTTATGAGAGCGGCGAGCCGGATCGGCCCGCCGCTCTTTTTTGTGCATCGCGCCCGCGCTTGCTCGCATTTGGCCAGCCGCTGTTTATGATTCTTCTATGACCGAATCAAAAGCGATGATCCTTGGCTGCAGTGGCCTTGCCCTCACATCCGAAGAAAAGGCCTTTTACCGGGACGAACGGCCCTGGGGCTTCATCCTCTTCGGGCGCAATATCTCCGAAGCGGGCCAGATCACCGATCTCGTCGCCGAACTGCGTGACAGCGTCGGCTGGCATGCGCCGGTGCTGATCGATCAGGAGGGCGGTCGCGTCCAGCGCATCCGTCCGCCGGTTCTGCCGCGTTATCCCTCAGGCCAGGCGCTCGGCGATGTCTATCGCCGCGACCCGGCGCTCGGGCTGCGCGCCGCCTGGGTGATGTCGCGCCTGCATGCCTTCGACCTGTCGAACCTTGGCATCAATGTCGATTGCCTGCCGGTTCTCGACGTGCCGGTCGAAGGCAGCAGCAACGTCATTGGCGACCGCGCCTATGGTGGCGATCCAAAGACGGTTATCGCAATGGGACGGGCGGCCGGCGAGGGGCTGAAGGCCGGCGGCTTGCTGCCTGTTATGAAGCATATGCCCGGCCACGGTCGCGGCTTTGCCGATTCACATCTGGAGCTGCCTGTCGTCACCGTCTCGCGCGATGAGCTGGAGGCCCATGATTTCCCGCCTTTCATCGCGATGAAGGACGAGTTGATGGCAATGACCTGCCATCTCGTCTTCACATCAATCGACCCTGGCAATCCGGCGACGACCTCGCGCAAGGTGATCGACGGCGTTATCCGCGAGCACATCGGTTTTAGCGGTCTGCTGCTTTCCGACGACAGTTCGATGAATGCTCTTTCCGGCACGATCGGTGAACGGGCGGCGAATATCATTGCAGGAGGATGCGATATCGTGCTGCATTGCAATGGCCATATGGACGAGATGCGGGATGTCGTGGCAAATGTTCCGCCGCTCACCGGTTTTTCGCTTGCCCGCGCAAAAGCGGTAGAAGCAGGCTTTGCCGCTCCGGATGCTGCCGATGAGGCGGAGTTGAGGGCGGAATTCGAGGCGATGTTTGTGTCGGTGTGATCGTAGGAGAGCAGGGTGGTGAGCACGGTCAAGGGCTCGGAACGTCCGCAGGCGGCAACGCCGATGGACAAGCTGTGGCAGGACAACGGCGCCGAGCGTGCCAGCCACGAGCCGGCGCTGGTGATCGACGTCGCCGGTTTCGAAGGCCCGCTCGACCTGCTGCTCTATCTCGCCCGCAACCAGAAGGTCGACCTGTCGCGCATTTCCGTGCTGGCGCTCGCCGAACAATACCTGCAGTTCGTCGAAAGCGCTCGGCGCATCCGCATCGAGCTTGCCGCCGATTATCTCGTCATGGCGGCCTGGCTTGCCTATCTCAAGTCGCGGCTGCTCATTCCTCAGCAGGTCAAGGATGATGGCCCCTCGGGCGAGGAGATGGCGGCAACGCTTGCCTTCCGCCTGAAACGTCTCGAAGCCATGCGCCAGGCGGCGGAAGGCCTCGTCAACCGCAACCGTCTCGGCCGCGATATCTTCGCGCGCGGCGCGCCCGAGCATATTCCCGACCGGCAGCAGTCGGCTTATGTGGCGAGCCTCTACGATCTCCTGACCGCCTATGCGGCGCTGCGCCAGCGCCACGCCATCACCCAGGTGACGATCGAGAGGCGCAATGTCTGGTCGTTGACCGATGCCCGCGAGCTGCTCACCCAGATGATCGGCGAGGTCGGCGACTGGACGGCGATGGAGCATTATCTGCTGCGTTATCTCGCCGCGCCCGAGGAGCGCGTCACGGCGATCGCCAGCGCCTTCGCTGCGTCGCTGGAACTGGTGCGCGAGGGCAAGCTCGAAATCCGTCAGGACGGAGCCTTTCAGCCGATATACATGCGTCGCGGCCCGAAGCATGCCACCTTGCAGGTGGTGGAACAGGAGCGGTCAGCTTGATCGATCTGGAGAACGACGAGGATTTCGGGGACGAGGGCCGCGACTTGCAGGCCGAGATCGAGGCCGAGCGCATCGCTGAAGCCTTGGTTTTCGCCTCCTCGCAGCCGGTCCCCGAAAGCTTCCTGGCCGAACGCCTTCCCAGGGACACAGACGTGCGCGCGGTCATGCTGCGCCTGAAAGAGCAATACGCGCCACGCGGCGTCAATCTCGTGCAGGTCGAGGGCGCCTGGGCCTTCCGCACCGCCGCCGATCTCTCCTTCGTCATCCGCCGCGATGACAATGAGGTAAAGAAGCTATCGCGCGCCGCGCTGGAGGTGCTCGCGATCATCGCCTATCACCAGCCGGTGACGCGTGCCGAGATCGAGGATATCCGCGGCGTTCAGACCTCGCGCGGCACGCTCGACGTGCTGATGGAAGCCGGTTGGGTGCGGTTTCGCGGCCGCCGGCGCACGCCCGGCCGGCCGGTGACTTTGGGCACGACGCGCGATTTTCTCGACCATTTCGGCCTGGAAGAATTGCGCGATCTGCCGGGTCTCGAAGAATTGAAGGGAGCGGGCCTGCTGTCTGGCCGTATCCCGGCGAACTTCAATATTCCCTCGCCGTCGATGAACGACGAATTGACCGAGGACGAAGACCCCATTACCCAGATGGATCTCGAAGAACTGGGGTTGCTTGCCCCGCGTTCTACCTCCGAAGATTGAAGGACTTCGTCTTGCTTTTGCCATGCATGACGAAAACAATGGTGCGCACGATTTTTCGACGGGTCAGTGGCTTGTCATAAAGGGCTATACCGTGACATTAAGCGCAGTTCAAAGGGCTTGATGTTGGAAACGGTGTTAGAAATCCTTACATCGTGGGAACATCGAAACAGGGAGTTAGAGTGATGGGTTCTCTTAGCATGTGGCACTGGCTGATCGTTCTGGTCATCGTGCTGTTGTTGTTCGGTCGCGGCAAGATTCCGGAACTGATGGGCGATGTCGCCAAGGGCATCAAAAGCTTCAAGAAGGGCATGACGGACGAGGACGCGCCGGAAACGGCAAAGACCGTCGATCACAAGGCCGACGAAACGAAGTAATCAAGTCCGGGAAAAAGCGCAGCCCCCGCGCTTCCCGTCCAGGAGCCTTGCATGTTCGATATTGGCTGGACCGAGCTTTTGGTCATCGCGGTCGTGCTGATCGTCGTTGTCGGTCCCAAGGATTTGCCGCCGATGCTGCGCGCTTTCGGCAAGATGACGCAGCGCGCCCGCAAGGTCGCAGGTGAGTTTCGGGCGCAGTTCGACGAAGCGTTGCGCGAAGCCGAGCTTGACGACGTGCGCCAGACGATCAGCGACGCCCAGAAGCTCAACCCGGTCAACAGCCTGCGCGAGGCGATGAACCCGCTTCGCCAGATGGGCAACGAGATCAAGGCCGACTTGCAGAAGACGACTGCGGCTCCGGAAAACAAGACCGAAGTGCCGCCGGCTGCCGTCTCGGCCCCGACGCCGTCGATGAGCCTGCCGGAAACGCCGCCCCTGGTGCCGGCGCCTGCGCAGCCTGAGCCCGTCGCAGCAGCGATTGCCCAGGCCGATACCGTCGCCGACAAGCCGAAGGCCGTGCGCAGGCCACGCGTCAAGGCTGCCGACAAGGTCGATGCTGCCGCAGCCGTTGCCGTACCGGTGGAAAAGCCGAAGCGGGCCGCGGCAGTCAGGAAGCCTGCAACGCCGAAGAAGCCGGCGCAGACGAAGAAGAAGGACGAGGCATGAGCGGTGACATCGAAGACAAGCCGCAGCCGCTGATCGAGCACCTGATGGAGCTGCGCACGCGGCTGATCTGGTCGATCGGGGCGTTCTTCATCGCCTTCATTGTATGCTTCTTTTTTGCCAAGCATCTCTTCAACTATCTGGTCATCCCCTACAAGACGGCCGTGGAATGGGCGCATCTCGACGTCGAGAAGGCCCAGCTGATTTATACCGCGCCCCAGGAGTTCTTCTTTACCCAGGTCAAGGTGGCGATGTTCGGCGGCCTGGTGGTCGCTTTCCCGATCATTGCCGCCCAGGTCTATAAGTTCGTGGCGCCCGGCCTCTACAAGAACGAGCGCCAGGCCTTCCTGCCGTTCCTGATCGCGTCGCCGGTCCTGTTCCTGATGGGGGCTGCGCTCGTCTATTTCTTCTTCACGCCGATGGTCATGTGGTTCTTCCTGTCGATGCAGCAGGCGCCGGGTCATGACGAGGTGGCGATCTCGCTGATGCCGAAGGTCTCGGAGTATCTGAGCCTCATCATGACGCTGGTCTTCTCCTTCGGCCTCGTCTTCCAGCTGCCCGTCATCACGACCCTGCTTGCCCGCGTGGGTCTGCTGACGTCACAATGGCTCGCCGAAAAGCGCAAGTTCGCCATCGTGCTCGCCTTCGTCGTCGCCGCCGTGCTGACACCGCCGGATCCTATGTCCCAGATCGGTCTTGCGCTACCAACGATCCTTCTCTACGAGATTTCCATCTATGCGGCGCGACTCGTGGAGCGCCAGCGTGCCCGGCAGGCGCTCGAAAAGGAAACCGGATCCGCGGACGTTGCCAAGACCGACAGCGTCTGAGGCGATCCGGAGCCCTTTTATGACGCCGTCTCATCCGGTCGAGGCCCGGTCAGGCTTTGGCCGGGTCATTTCTGTTGCAACGACCTGGAACGACGATGCTCGATATCAAATGGATCCGTGAGAATCCCGAAGCGCTCGATGCCGCCCTTGCCAAGCGCGGCGCGGAGCCTCTGGCCCAAAGTCTCGTCGCCCTCGATGAAAAGCGCCGCGCGGCCGTGCAAAAGGCGCAGGATCTGCTCTCCCGCCGCAACGCGGCCTCCAAGGAGATCGGCGCAGCGATGGCCCAGAAGAACGGCGAGCTTGCCGAGAAGCTGAAGGCCGAGGTCGCCGAACTAAAGAACCTGCTGCCGGCGATCGAGGAAGCGGACCGTCAGCTGACGGCCGAACTCAACGACGCTCTCTCGCGCATCCCGAACGTGCCTTTCGACGACGTTCCTGTCGGCAAGGACGAGCACGACAATGTCGTCAGCCGCATCGTCGGTGAAAAACCGCGTTGGAACCACACGCCGAAGGAGCATTTCGAAATCGGCGAAGCGCTCGGCTACATGGATTTCGAGCGCGCTGCCAAGCTCTCCGGCTCGCGCTTCACCGTGCTGACCGGGCCGCTCGCCAGGCTCGAGCGCGCGCTCGGCCAGTTCATGATCGATCTCCACACGCGCGAGCACGGCTATACCGAAGTCAGCTCGCCGCTGATGGTGCGCGCCGAAGCGGTGTTCGGCACCGGCAGCCTGCCGAAGTTCGAAGAGGATCTCTTCAAGACGACGGATGGCCGCTATCTCATTCCGACGGCCGAGGTGACGCTAACCAATCTGGTGCGCGAGGAAATCCTCGACCAGGAAAAGCTGCCGCTGCGCTTCACTGCATTGACGCCGTCCTTCCGCTCGGAAGCGGGCTCGGCCGGCCGCGACACCCGCGGCATGCTGCGCCAGCACCAGTTCTGGAAATGCGAACTCGTCTCGATCACCGATGCCGAGAGCGCCATTGCCGAGCATGAAAGGATGACCGCCTGCGCTGAAGAAGTGCTGAAGCGCCTTGGCCTGCACTTCCGCACGATGACGCTGTGCACCGGCGATATGGGCTTCGGCTCGCGCAAGACCTACGATCTCGAAGTCTGGCTGCCGGGGCAGAATGCCTTCCGCGAAATCTCCTCCTGCTCGGTCTGCGGCGATTTCCAGGCGCGCCGGATGAATGCGCGCTACCGCGGCAAGGACGACAAGACCAACAGGTTCGTCCACACGCTGAACGGTTCCGGCACCGCCGTCGGACGCTGCCTGATCGCTGTCCTCGAAAATTATGTGAACGAGGATGGTTCCGTCACGATTCCGGACGTTTTGCTGCCTTATATGGGCGGACTGACCAAGATCGAACGGGCGGCCTGAGGCGATGCGCATCCTGCTTACGAATGACGACGGCATTCATGCGGAAGGCTTGGCCGCGCTGGAGCGGATCGCCCGCACGCTGTCCGATGACGTCTGGATCGTCGCCCCCGAGACCGACCAGAGCGGTCTTGCCCATTCGCTGAGCCTCTCCGAACCTCTGCGGCTGCGCAAAATCTCTGACAAGCATTTCGCCTTGCGCGGCACGCCGACCGATTGCGTCATCATGGGCATCCGGCAGGTGATGGACATCAAGCCCGATCTCGTTCTCTCCGGCGTCAATTCGGGCTCGAACGTCGCCGACGACGTGACCTATTCCGGCACGATCGCCGGTGCCATCGAAGGCACCATGCAGGGCGTGCGCTCCTTCGCACTCAGCCAGGCCTATCTCTACGAGGACGGCGCACGCATCGTGCCCTGGGAAGTCTGCGAGGCGCATGCCCCGGCTCTTCTGGAAAAGCTGCTGGATCTGGACCTGCCGGAGGGCACGTTCCTCAATCTCAACTTCCCGAACTGCTGTCCCGGCGAGGTCGACGGCGCCGAAGTAACCATGCAGGGCAAGCTCGCCTTCAATCTGCAGGTCGATGCCCGCTCCGACGGCCGCGGCTTTCCCTATTACTGGCTGAAGTTCGGCGAACGCGCCGGCGCCTTCATCGAAGGCACCGATATTCACGCTCTAAAGCATAACAAGATTTCGGTAACGCCTTTGAAACTGGATTTGACCGATTATTCCGTGACGGACCGCGTGGCGCGGGCCCTGGGATAGGGAGCACAGGTTTGACGGCAAGACTGGCGGAGAAGGAGGGCTTTGCGGCGCTCGTCCTCAGATTGCGTGCCGAAGGCATCTCTGACCTCGATCTGCTGACGGCGGTTGAGCAGACGCAGCGCTCGCTGTTCGTGCCGGCGCAATTTGCCGACGACGCCTATTCGAGCCGGACGATTCCGATCGAATGCGGTTCCTTTCTCGAAGGCATCGATTTTGTCGTCCGCATCCTCCATCACCTGAAGCTCAAGCCGGGGCAGCGCGTCCTGGAAATCGGCACCGGCAGCGGTTTCACTGCCGCCGTTATGGGGCGCCTGGCCGAGCGTGTGCTGTCCATCGACCGCTACAAGACACTGACATCGGCAGCGCAGCGGCGCATGGAATCGCTTGGCCTGCGCAACGTCGTCATCCGCCATGCCGACGGCAGCGCCGGCATGCAGGGGGAGGGCACCTTCGATCGTATCCTGGTGACGGCGGCTTTCAATGCGATGCCGCGCTTTTATACCGACCAGCTCGTTTCCGGCGGCTCGATGATCGCGCCGCTGATGATTTCCGAAAACGAATGTCGTATGGTGCGGCTGACGAAAACCGGCAGCCGCTTCGAACGCGAGGAATTGTTCGAAGCGCCTTATCTGCCGATCATTCCGCGGCTTGCCTCGCTGCTCTAAATTAGGCTTTTTTGGGACTTACGTCGGTGCTCGCCGTGCGGACTTTCCGCAACGGATGGCGAGCTGCAAGGGAAGGTTACTGGTCCCGGCTGCCGGAGCAAATCTTCAATCGCTCGATCAGCCAGCGGCCTGCAGGCCCTGGTGGACCATCCGAGCGATAAGCCGCCGACATCGGCAGCCTCAGCCCGCCGACAGGTATTTCTTCGACCGCGAGTTCCAAGAGACGCCCGGCCTCAATATCCGCCCTGACTGCATGCTCAGGCATTCCGCCCCAGCCAAGTCCGTTGATCAGGAACGTATGTTTGGCGAACAGGTCGGCCAGTCGCCAAGTATGAGGCGACATTACACCGAACTCACGCCCCTTCGACAGCTCGGTTCGATCGGTCAGCACGAGCTGGACATGCTTGGCGAGTTCGCTTCGGGGGATTGTTCCCTTGATAGCGGCAAGCGGATGATCCGCCGCAGCAACGACCAGGAACGTTACGCCGGCAAGCGGCTCCGTCACGACGCCGGGCGGCATTGCAGGCAAGGAGCCCACGATGCCGAAATTGGCTCGTTGTTCGAGAACGGGTTGGACGGTACCGCCGAGCGCCTCCACGAACAGCCGCAGCGGCACCTCGGGAAACTGCTGCCGGAAATCCTTAGCGGCCTCCGCGACGACATGAATGGGGAAAAATACGTCGACGACGACGGACAGCTCCGGTTCGAGTCCCGCAGCCATACCCTTTGCCTGCGATTTGAAGAAATCGACCTTGGCGACGACCTCACGGGCAGTCGCGACCAGCATATTTCCGGCTGCCGTCAGCTGAGGATAGCGGCCACTTCGGTCAAAGAGGGTGACGCGGAGTTGCGTCTCGAGGTTGCGAACCAGTTCGCTGACGGCCGATTGGGCTCGCCCGAGCTTGCGCGCAGCGGCGGAAAAGCTGCCTTCGTCAACGGCAGCAATAAATGTCCGTAACTGATCAAGCGACAAACCATCCAGCACAGCCGATCTCCGGTAACATTGATGATGGATTCCTGCGGCCACACTAGCATGTATCGGACCAACCGATAGATTGTCTAAGAAAATAACGGCTTTTCGGTTGGGTGCAATCGTGGCATCGAAACGCCACGCGAGCGTCGCGGCTCGGAAATACCCGACTCGGCCTCCGGTTGAAGCGCACCAACCGCGCCAATACGCGGCAACACAGGAAAAGGTCACCGAAGTTGGCATCATCGGCTCAATTGAACAAAACTGAAAAGATCGTCTCCTGGAGCTTCCGCGGTCTTGCCGCTGCCGCGTTTCTCGCGGCCGGCGGCGCCAAGCTCGCGGGCGTGTCGATGATGGTCGCGATCTTTGATCAGATCGGCGCCGGTCAGTGGCTCCGCATCCTTACGGGGGCCGTGGAAGTCTGCGGCGCGATTGCCCTTCTGGTTCCGACGACGGCTGCATTCGGCGCCTTAGTCCTTGCTGTCACCATGATCTTCGCCGTGTTGACCCATCTCTTCGTCATTGGCGGTAGTCCCGTGCCGGCTATTCTTCTGCTTCTGCTCACGGGCACGGTTGTGTGGCTGCACCGTCGCGCCTTCGCAACGATCCTTGACCCGTTCCGCTGAGCCAGGACGCCAAGTTGCGTCGGTCCCGTTAACGCCGCAGCCCTTCTTCGAGGCTTCAATGTTTCGCTTCGCCGTCCTCCTGCTTGTTTGCGTCTCCGTCGCCGGATGTCACACGACGCAGTTTGGCCAGTCGCTCGGCTGGCCAGAACCGCAGCGCACTCCCAGTGCCTATTGAATGGGATGCGTATATCCGAACAACCGAACGCGAAGGACTGAGCAGTGGAAATCGGTATCGACAGTTTTGCTATGCTTGCGAATGACCCGAAAACGGGACGGATGCAGTCTGCAGCCGACCGCATGGAAAGTGTGCTTGCCGAGGTGGAACTCGCTGATCGCGTCGGTCTCGACGTCTTCGGCATGGGTGAGCATCACCGCGAGAACGCGCTCGATTCGGCTCCTGCGGTCATCCTTGCTGCTGCGGCCGCGCGAACGAAAAGGATCAGGCTGACAAGTGCTGTTGCTGTCATCAGTGCTGCCGATCCGGTGCGCGTCTTTCAGGAGTTTGCGACTCTCGATCTTATCTCCCGGGGACGTGCCGAACTGGTGGTCGGCCGCGGCTCCTTCATCGATGCCTATCCGCTTTTCGGTTACGATCTCAGGAACTATGACGCTTTGTTCGTCGAAAAGCTCGATCTCCTGCTCAAGCTCAATGAGGCGGCGCATGTCAAATGGCAGGGCCGCTTCCGTCCTCCGCTGAATGGCGAGGGGGTCTATCCGCGTCCGCATCAGGACCGCCTGCCTGTCTGGCTCGGCGTCGGCGGCACGCCCGAATCTTTTGCCCGCGCAGGTACCCTCGGCCTGCCACTGATGGTCGCCATCATAGGCGGCAGCTTCGAGCGCTTTCGACCTCTCGTCGATCTTTATCGGCACGCCTGGGCTGCCGCCGGCCATCCGCCCGAACAGCAACGGGTCGGCGTGCACGCAATGGGCTTCGTTGGCGACACTGACGAAGCCGCCAAGGACGCCTTCTTTCCCGGCTGGCAGCAGATGATGTCCCAAGCCGGCAAGGAGCGAGGCTGGCTGCCGCCGTCCCGCGCCCAGTTCGAGGCGACGTGCGGCCCTCAGGGAGCATTCCTGATCGGCAGTCCGCAGACGGTCGTAACCAAGACGCTCGCAGCGAGCGTGGCATTGGGCGGCGTTTCCAGAGTGACGTTTCAGATGAGTACCGCGGCGCTCGAAACGGCAGCCATGGCTCGCTCGATCGAATTGCTTGGCACCGAGGTCGCGCCATCGGTGCGGCGAGCCTGCGAATAAACGGCTGCATGCCGCTTTCCAGAAACACGCTGCCAATTCCCGGCATCATGCTCAAGGCACTGCGATTTTTCACCCGTAAGCTATGGTTATCAACTTCTCAAAAATATTGCACTGATTCCAGCATCTTAACCGCGTGGTAATACTAACGCGTTTTAATAGACTCACAAATGGTTGCGTTCTCAGTGGGTCGAGTCAATGCGTTTCAGTCTTTCGCCGAAGTTCGGTAAGTCGGCCGGTAATCTTCTGGTTGTGGGCCTGCTGGCGAGTGCCGCAACGGGCTGCAGTTCCGATGTGACACGGTTTGGCGGTTTGTTTTCCTCCTCCGGGCAGGACCAGATCACCACAAGTTCCATTCCGCGCCGGGGCGGCGTTCAGGGCGATCCGGTGCCGCGCGCCGATCTCGGCGGTACGGCTGTCGCCAGCCAGTCCGGTTACGGCGGCAACAATGCGATGAACCAGCCCTATCCGGCGAACCCGGGTTACGAGCCGGTCCGTCCGTCCAGCGCACGCCTGGCTTCTTCGCCGGTCTCGATCCAGCGTTCCGAGCTTGCCGCGCCGACGGCTGTCGCGCCATCCCGCCAGCGGGAAAAGGACGTGGCGCTGGCCCAGCCGTTCCCGGCTTCGCCGCAGGCTCAAAAGCCGCGGCTCGTGGCGCCGGCGGCACCGAAGGCAACGCGCGATTCGTTGACAACAGGCACGACGCCGAAGATTTCCGGCTGGTCCTCGACCAATGCACCTTCGGTGACGCTGCGCCCGGGTGAAAACATCGCCACGCTGTCCCGGCGCTTTGGTGTTCCGGAAAAGGAAATCCTGCGCATCAACAATCTGAAAACCGCCTCTGCCGCTCAACCCGGCCAGGCGATCCTGATCCCGACCTTCAATGGCGGCAATGCCGCCAAGGCGGCGTCGCAGGCGGCCGATCTTGCCAAGCCCGGCAATATGCCGGAGCCGGCCAAGGCGCCGGAGCAGAAGGTGGCCGTCGTCCCTGGCGCCAATTCCGCCCGCGACAAGACCATGGCGAGTGCCGATCCGGCCGCAAAGGTTCCCGCCGGCGCCGGCAAGGATCCGAAGGCGGCTGCCGGTACTTATGTGGTCAAGCAGGGCGATTCGCTGGCAAAGATCGCCAAGGCGACCGGCGCCAATATCGACGATCTCAAGGCCGCCAACAATATCTCGGCGAGCTCGCTGCGTGTCGGCCAGGCCCTGAAGATCCCGAACGGCAAAACCGACACGATCAAGACCGCCTCGATCCCGGCAGAGAAGGTCGAGTCGAAGCCGGCTGATCCGGCGCCTGCCCAGCAGACGGCGTCCGTTCAGCCCGCGCCCTATAAGGCGCCGGCTGCCACCCAGACCGTCGACGAGGTCGAAAAGAAGGCCGACGTCAGCTCGGACGCGCCGGAATCGACCGGCATCGGCAAATACCGCTGGCCGGTACGCGGCCAGGTCATTGCCGCCTATGGCGCCAACGTCAACGGCAGCCGCAATGACGGCATCGATATTTCGGTCCCGCAGGGCACGCCGATCAAGGCCGCCGAAAACGGCGTCGTTATCTATGCCGGCAACGGCCTGAAGGAACTCGGCAACACGGTTCTCGTCCGTCACGACGACGGTACCGTCACCGTCTATGGCAATGCCGACACGCTGAGCGTGGCCCGCGGCCAGAAGATCCAGCGCGGTCAGACCGTCGCCGTCTCCGGCATGAGCGGCGACGTCAAGCAGCCGCAGGTCCATTTCGAGGTGCGCAAGGATGCATCCCCGGTCAACCCGATGACTTTCCTGGAATAGGTAGAGCGTACCAGGAGGCGCAAAAGCCCGGCCGCCAGCCGGGCTTTTGTCATTTTGGACCGTCTTGTATCGAACCGGAAGCCTGTCTACGCCCGGTCGATATGAACGCGCATGCGCCCCGCCAGATCCTGGATGTATTGCCAGGCAACGCGGCCCGAGCGCGCACCGCGCGTCGTTGCCCATTCCAGCGCCTCGGCGTGCAGCGTGTCGCGCGCGAGCCCGAGCTTGAAGTGATCGGCATAGCCGTCGATCATGCCGAGATAGTCTTCCTGGCTGCATTTATGGAAGCCGAGCCAAAGACCGAAACGATCGGACAGCGAAACCTTCTCCTCGACGGCTTCGGACGGATTGATCGCTGTCGACTGTTCGTTTTCCATCATGTGACGCGGCAGCAGATGGCGCCGGTTCGAGGTGGCGTAGAAGAGCACATTGTCCGGCCGCCCTTCGACGCCGCCGTCGAGCGCCGCCTTCAGCGACTTGTAGGCGGTGTCGTCGTGATCGAAGGAGAGATCGTCGCAGAAGACGATGACGCGATACGGCGTGTCTTTCAGGAGGTCGAGCAGGTTGGGAAGGCTGGCAATATCCTCGCGGTGAACTTCGACCAGCTTCAGCGCGACGCCGCTTTCGCGCCTGACATCCTCGTGCACGGCCTTGACCAGCGATGATTTGCCCATGCCGCGCGCACCCCAGAGCAAAACGTTATTGGCCGCATAACCTTCAGCGAAACGCACCGTATTTTCGTGCAGGATATCGCGCACATGGTCGACGCCGCGGATGAGTTTCAGCGCCACCCGGTTGGGTTTCTTGACGGGTTGCAGATGCTGGCGCTGCGGCGCCCAGACGAAACAATCGGCCGCGTCCCAGTCATTGACGGCGGGTGCCGGTCCGGCAAGGCGCTGGACGGCATCGGCGAGCCGTTTGAGCTCGCCAAGCAGGGCGGTGTTGATTTCCTCGGTCATCGCAAGCTCCTAATTTCTTGCTGCGGCAATCCGCTTTATCTTTCGATGCGGGGTAGCATGGCGTTTTGTCGCCGGAAAGGTTATGAGGCAGCGGAATCGGTACTGTTTCCGGCTGTTTCTGTTGCATTCATCGAAGCGGCAACTATAGTCCGGCAACCTGAAAAATGAGGCGCAGTTCCGCCGCCAAGCCTGAGGAGTTTAGCATGTTCATCACCCCGGCATTCGCCCAGAGTGCGACCGATACCGCAACCGGTTTCGGCGGCTCCGGTTTCGAAATGATCATTCTGTTCGTGCCGCTGATGGTCGTCTGGTACTTCCTGCTGATCCGTCCGCAGCGCGCGCAGGCCAAGAAGCGTGAGGAAACCCTGAAGGCGATCCGTCGCGGCGACCAGGTCGTGACCGGCGGCGGTCTCGTCGGCAAGGTGACGAAGGTCGTCGACGACAAGGAAGTCGAAGTCGAGATTGCCGAAGGCGTTCGCGTGCGTATCGTCCGCAGTGGCATTTCGGAAGTTCGCGTCAAGGGTGAACCTGTCAAGGCCGACGCGGCGTAACAAGCGATAGCGGCAAACCGCCGGATCGGAAGATCGTCGAGAGAATGTTGCATTTTTCCCGCTGGAAAACACTTCTGATTTGGCTGGTTGCGTTTGCGGCCGTCGTCATCGCTGCGCCCAATCTGCTGAGCGAGGCACAGCGTGCCTCGCTGCCGGACTGGCTGCGGCACGATCGCGTAATGCTCGGCCTCGATCTGCAGGGCGGTTCGCATATCGTTCTGAAGGTCGAGCGTTCCGATATCGTCAAGGATCGTCTGGAAGAGGCAGTCGCGAATGTGCGCAACGCGCTGCGCGGCGCCGGCATCCGCTATACCGGGCTGACCGGCAACGACCGGACCGTTAGTGTCCGGATCACCGATCCTGCTGAGACGCAGAAAGCTGTCGATCGTCTGAAATCCGAGACGACGACCGGCAGAGATTCCGCGCCCGAGCTCACGCTGCAGCAGGGCGGCGAAGGGCAGCTTTCGCTGCAGATTTCCGACGCCGACATTACCGCTGATGTTGCCTCCACCCGGACCCGGTCGCTCGATATTGTCGGCCGCCGCATCGCCGGATTCGGCTACGAGAATTTCCTCGTTCGTCCCGAGGGCGACGACCGGATCACCGTGCAGGTGCTGGGATCGGTCGATGCCGAGCGGCTGAAGAATCTCCTCAACCAGCCGGCCAAGCTTTCTTTTCATTTGATCGATGAAAGCATGTCGGGGCAGGAGGCGCTGAACGGCCGCTGGCCGGCGACATCGCAAGTGCTCTATTCGCTGGACGATCCGCCGGTTCCCTATCTTGTCGATCGCACGGCTTTCGCCAGCGCCGGCAACATGGTCGATATCCAGCCGGTCGTCGATCCGCAGACGCAGGATACCTCCATCGCCTATCGTCTCGATGCCGAAGGCACCAAGCGGTTGGCTGAGGTGACGGGACAGAATATCGGCAAGCACCTTGCCATCGTCTTCGACGATCAGGTCATGTCGGCGCCCGTCATCGATGCCGCCATCACCAACGGCGAGGGCCGGATTTCTGCGAATTTCTCCGAAGACGGTGTTCGCGACCTTGCCGTGATGCTGCGTGCCGGGGCCTTGCCGGCGACGCTGACGAGCGTCGAGGAGCGCAGCGTCAGCCCGACCTTCGGCGGCGAATCCATCGTCTCCGGCCTTGTTGCCGGCCTCGTCGCCGTCGTGTTGGTCGCAGCGCTGATGATCGCGCTCTACCGCATCCTCGGCGTCATTGCTGTCGTTTCGCTCTTCTTCAATCTGATCCTCATAATCGCGGCGCTCAGCCTTGCCGGCGCGACGCTCACCTTGCCCGGCATTGCCGGCATCGTTCTTATCGTCGGCATGGCGGTCGATTCGAACGTGCTGATTTACGAGCGCATCCGCGAAGAAGAGAAAACCGCCCATTCCTTTGCCGAGGCCGTCGGTCGCGGTTTCTCGCGTGCCTTTGAGACGATCGTCGATGCGAATGTCACGATCTTCATCGCCGCCGTCATTCTCTTTTTCCTCGGGAGTGAAGCCATTCGTGGATTCGCCGTGACGCTGGCGGTCGGCATTCTGACGACCGTCTTCACGGCATTCACGCTGACCCGCTCGATCGTCGCCGTCTGGCTGGCGCGACGCCACCCCCGGCACCTGCCAAAAAGCGTCCTCACCCATCTCTTCGAGCACGCCAATGTCCGGTTCATGGGGATCCGCCGCTATGTCTTCACCGCGTCGGCTGCGATTTCGCTGATCGCCATGGCGGCTTTTGCCACCGTCGGCCTGCAGCTCGGCATCGACTTCACCGGCGGCTCGCTCATCGAGGTGACGGCGAAACAGGGCAATGCCGACATCGCCGATCTCAGATCGCGCCTCAACGATCTCAATCTCGGTGAGGTCGGGGTCGAACGCACCGGCGGCCCGGCGAACGCGCGGATCCGCATCGCCTCCCAGGGCGGCGGAGAGAATGCCGAGCAGTCGGCAGCGACGCTGGTGCGCGGCGAGCTCGAGGCGGATTATGATTTCCGCCGCGTCGAAGTCGTCGGCCCCGCCATCTCGGGCGAATTGACGATGATGGCGACGCTCGGCATCGTTGCCGCGCTCGCGGCAATCCTGCTCTACATCTGGATCCGCTTCGAGTGGCAGTTTGCCGTCGGCGCCATCGTCGCAACGCTGCACGACGTCATCATCATGCTGGGGCTTTTCGTGCTGACTGGCATCGAATTCAATCTGACGAGCATCGCCGCGGTCCTGACGATCGTCGGCTATTCCCTGAACGACACTGTCGTCGTCTATGACCGGATGCGCGAGAACCTGAAGCGATACACGAAGATGCCGCTGCCGATCCTGATCGATGCCTCGATCAACCAGACGCTGTCGCGCACCGTCCTGACGGCAGCGACGACGCTGCTTGCCTTGCTGGCGCTCTACCTGTTCGGCGGCGACGTCATGCGCTCATTCGCCTTTGCGATGCTCTTCGGCGTCGCTCTCGGCACTTTCTCTTCGATCTATATCGCCGCTCCCGTGCTGATCGTCTTCCGGCTGCGGCCGGAGAGCCCCGACGGGGAAGAGAGCAACAAAACGGATGCCGGTGTAAAATCCGGCACGGTGGTTTGAAAACATGGCCAAAGGCATAGAAATCCGCGCCGCGCATTTTCCCGGGCGCGCCCCGATCGATACTTACGGCAATGGCGGTTTCCGTTTTGCCGACATGTCGCATCGCGGCTCGATCCTTTGCCTGCCCTCCGGCATTCATGGCTGGGACATGGACATGTCGAAGCCGCTGTCGCCTGAAAATTTTCGCCGCGTGCTGGAGGAGGCCGCCGATATCGAGGTTCTGCTCGTCGGCACAGGAACCGAGCTTCGCCGTCTGCCCGAGGAATTGAAGCAGGCGCTGAAGGCGCGCGGTATCGCCTCCGATCCGATGAGCACGGGTGCCGCAGTGCGCACCTTCAACATCATGCTCGCCGAGCAGCGCGCCGTCGCGGCGGCATTGATTGCGGTCTGACGATGGCGGAAGAAAATATCGCGACGAACCAGGATATCTGCCTGGCGATGTTGCGCGACAATGATCGCGACCGATATCTCGCCTGTCTTCTGTCGCCGGAGGAGAAGCGCGGCGCGCTAGCGGCCCTTTACGCGTTCAATGCGGAGCTTGCCCGCATCCGCGACCTGGTGCACGAGCCGCTGCCGGGTGAAGTGCGCATGCAATACTGGCGCGACCTGCTGGAAGGCAGCGCGCATGGCTCGACGGCGGCCAATCCCGTCGCCGCCGCACTTCTGACCGCGATCGAAACCCATCGCCTCCCGCGCAAGACGCTGCTCGATATGATCGAGGCTCGCACCTTCGACCTCTACGACGATCCAATGGAGACGCGGATCTCGCTCGAAGGTTATGCCGGCGAAACGGCCTCCGCGCTGATCCAGCTCGCAAGCCTCGTGCTTTCGCCGGAGGAGGCCCCGCGATCGGCGAATGCGGCCGGCCATGCCGGCGTCGCACAGGCGATTGCCGGGCTGTTGCTGCTGATGCCGCTGCATCGCCGCCGCGGCCAGCTCTATATTCCGCTGCAGATCCTTTCCGCCACCGGGCTCGACCGCGGCGCCTTTCTCGCCGGCGAAGACCGGCCGCGCGTCTCCGCCGCCATCGAGGCCTTCGCCGGTCTCGGCCTTGAGCATCTGGCAAAGGCGAGAGGGGCAGGGTCGATTGCGCCAGCCGTGTTCCCTGCCTTCCTGCCCGCGACCCTGGCCGAACCGGTGCTGCTGAAGGCGCAGAGGCGGGGCGCTCTCCTGTTCGACCGGCCGCTGCAGTCGCCGCAATGGCGCCGCCAGCTCAGAATGGCGCTGGCGGCGGGCCGCCGGAAAATCTGAAATCGGTCAAATTCGCGCAAGTCTCGCGCGCTACAAGGTCCCGATCCTACCCTTTGAACGGAGACTCGGCGTGGGCATTATCGTCTGGTGCGTCCTTTTCGCCATCGTCATCTTCTTTGCTTTCGTGGCCACACGCATGGCCGCGCAGAACAAGGAAGACAGTCTGCACGACACCGGTCTGGCCATTATCGAGTTCGGCCGCGCCTTTCCCAACGAGGCGATCCGTCAGTTGCAGGCGACGGAAAACAGTCAGGCGATCTTCGTGCGCCTGCACGACAACAAGGCCGGCCTCGTGCGCAACATGGCACGCCATTTCTCCTGTCATCTGATCGAGCCCGGCCGTGTGCGTGCCGTAAGCACGGAGACGGGCAAGGGGTTGATGATCGAATTTCTGGATGCGCCCAGTCACAACGGCAGATTCGAGTTTGCTTCGCCGAAGGAGGCTTCCGAAGTGGCGCTCTGGCTGCTCGGCAATTACATCGCCGAGCCGGATAAGGATCTGCCGTCCGACAGTGTTTCCGCCGCCAACAAGCAGTAGAACAGCTGCTTAGGCACTCTCGGCAAAGGTCGGTGTCTGGCCGAGCCAGGCGGCGCAGTCTGCAAGCGCCCGACGCGCGATCAACTGCCGTTTCATGATCGTTTTGTCCTTGCCGCGAAAGCGCTTGACGCCTTCGGGCTTGACGATCGAGCCGGGCTCGAGCTCCGGAAACAGCCCGAAATTGATGTTCATCGGCTGGAACGATCGCTTGCCGGGCTCCTCGTCGGTCACGATGTGTCCGCCGGTTATATGACCGAGCAGCGAACCGAGTGCCGTCGTCGCCGGCGGCAGCGAAATCGCCTCGCCCTTGCGTTCGGCGGCGGCAAAACGGCCGGCCATCAGCCCGACGCTGGCGCTTTCCACATAACCCTCGCAGCCGGTGATCTGGCCGGCGAAGCGCAGGCCGGGCCGCGACTTCAGCGTCAGCGACGGATCGAGCAATGTCGGGGAGTTGATATAGGTGTTGCGATGCAGGCCGCCGAGGCGGGCGAATTCGGCACTTTCCAGGCCTGGGATCATCCGAAAGATTTCCGCCTGCGCGCCGTATTTCAGCTTCGTCTGGAAGCCGACCATGTTGTAGAGCGTGCCGAGCGCATTGTCCTGACGCAGCTGTACGACGGCATAGGCCTTGACTGTCGGATTATGCGCGTTCGTCAGCCCCATCGGCTTCATCGGCCCGTGGCGCAGCGTCTCGCGGCCGCGCTCGGCCATCACTTCGATCGGCAGGCAGCCGTCGAAATAGGGCGTGCCTTCCCATTCCTTGAAGCCGACAGTATCGCCGGCGATCAAAGCGTCGACGAAGGCGTTGTATTGCGCTTCGTCCATCGGGCAGTTGATGTAATCCTTGCCCGTGCCGCCGGGACCGACCTTGTCGTAGCGCGACTGATACCAGCAGATATCCATGTCGATGCTCTCTCGGTAGACGATCGGCGCGATGGCGTCGAAGAAGGCGAGCGAATCCTCGCCCGTCTGCGCCTGGATGGCGCTGGCAAGTGACGGCGCCGTCAGCGGCCCGGTGGCGACGATGGCAAGGTCCCAGTCGCGCGGCGGCAGGCCGGTGATTTCCTCGCGCACGACGGTGATCAGCGGGTGGTCGTGGATCGCCTTGGTCACGGCTTCGGAAAAGCCGTCGCGATCGACGGCCAGCGCGCCGCCGGCCGGCACCTGATGGCGATCGGCGGCTGCCATGATCAGCGAGCCCGCCATGCGCATCTCGGCATGGATAACGCCGACGGCATTGCTGGTCGCATCGTCGGACCGGAAGGAATTGGAGCAGACGAGTTCGGCGAGACCATCGGTCTTGTGCGCATCCGTGCCGCGCACGCCGCGCATTTCATGCAAAATGACGGGAACGCCGGAACTGGCGATCTGCCAGGCGGCTTCCGAACCGGCAAGCCCACCGCCGACGACGTGAATAGGAGCATAGGAAATCGTGTTCATTCCGGGCTGATATCATGTCGGCAGATGCGATCCAACACCTGGAATCAAAAACGGCGCCTGATGGCGCCGTCTTGAAGCATCGTGCCGGTTACCCGCTATTAGCGGAACGAGCGGGATGCGATATTGCGGATGTCGTAGCGGCTGACGCCGATGTCGGACAGGGTCTGGTTGGACAGGCTGCCGAGTTCGTTGAGCGTACGGCGGTAGCTAATCCAGCTCTTTGCAATGCGGATCGGGTTCATTGTCATCTTCCTCGAACAAAAGTCCGCTTGACGGCGGGATCGCCTGTCTCTCTGCGGTTGATGTTTATATAGGCGAAAACCCTCTCATTGTGCAGTGCAAATAAAAGGCGTCTGCCATGCAAATGTGCAATATGATGCTTGAGAAATAAGCGGTGAACATTTTTTGAGCGGGCCAAGGAAACCGTAAAGATCCTGCAACCGCGACGGCCGGCAATCGCCGTAAACGAAAACGCCCGCTGCGGTACAGCGGGCGTTTTAAGCTTGGGCGGATCTGCTTGGGAGGAAGCAGAAACCTTTGAATTAACGCGAAGAAGCTTCGCGGGCGACGCGATGGATATCCGAACGGTCGATGCCGAGGTCATGCAATTCGCGGTTGGTCATGCGGCCGAGTTCGGTGACCGTCTGACGATACTTGCGCCAGTTGTTGAAAGAGCGAGTGATGTTCATGTTAAGCCCCTTTCCGAGGGTTTGATCTGCCAGCAGCCACCCATCGGCGCTGACCTCTATTTGATGACCGGAATGTATGTTGCGGTGCGAAGAAGGAAAACAGCCAAGTTTTCAGGTCACCTATGCGACATATGCAATGCTTTACACAATCTTACCGCAGTCTGGCCAACGAATAGGCAAAGTGACTTGAGGGAATACCCGACCTTTGACGCCGCGGAGAGGTTGCGATGAGGATAACCTCGCCTCCGGCGGATTGCGCGCTGGGCAGATTGGTCCGAGACCGGTTGGACAAGCCATCAGTTATCGTGATGGCCCGCAAGGCGGCGCGATCACGAATGCGACGCCGCGCCTTGATGCGAAGAAAAATCCGGTGGAGCTTGCTTTCCCGGCGGCACGGCGCAGCCAGCCTCGGTTGTGCTAACGCCTTGAACTTACGCATGATGTTGTAATCAAATAAAACGCCCGCCGGGGGAGGATCCGGCGGGCGCATTATAGTGACTGGCAACTGGGAGGAGGAGTGTTGCCAGTCCATCGCAGCGCGCTTGGGGAGGAGGAGTGTGCGGCTGCGAATCTCGTCACGGACAAATAATCCGTGGGCGTCCGGCAGTGCCGGGCCGGGGCGCCATCCCCGTGCTTCGATATCTCGGTAAATAGTATGACTAATTGATATTTTGCAGTGCAATAAATACATGATTGGTATGCTATAAACGCATACCTGTTCCCTCGTACGCTCATACTAGCAGTTTCCACGTTAGCGCCCGGTTAACATCTGACCCAAATTAGACCAATGAGGAATTCGCATATTTAGCCCTGAGGCGTTTGCGAAGCTGCTTGCTGCGTCTATAAATGACGGAAGCCACAGCGCCGGAGCGAGCGCCGCGGAACCAAGGGGTGGGAGCATGTATCGCGGCAGATTGGAGCGGGATCTCTCGCTCTGGGTGGGCAAAGGTCTGCTTGGAGAAGAAACGGCCGGCGCGCTTCTCGCCGAATATGACAGCCGCCCGGCCAGCTTCAGCCTCGGCCGGGTGCTGATGGCGCTGGCGGCGGTGCTGCTTGCTGCTGCTGTTCTGCTGGTCGTCGCCTCCAATTGGGAGGCCATTCCGCGCCTCGTTCGCGTCGGCGCCATCCTCGCGCTGATTTGGTCTGTGCACATTGCCGCCGCCTCCATGTTTGCCCGGGGTGCGACAGCGGCAGCAAGCGGGCTGCTGGTCATCGGCACGATGAGCTTCGGTGGCGCGATTTCGCTGGTCGGGCAGATGTATCATCTCTCCGGCGACGAGCAGACCGTGATGTATCTCTGGTTCGCGATCGCGACGATCTCGGCGATCCTGTTCCGTTCGGGCGCGGTGGTCGTCGTCGCGGGCTTTCTCTCCTGGGCGTCCTTCGCCGTCTACCTCGAGAACAACGACACGCATTGGATCGGATTTGATCCCTGGACGGCGCCGGTCATGGCGGTGATCACAATCGCGCTGGTGCGTTACACCGGTGCCGAGCGGGCCCGTCATCTCGCCTATCTGCTGCTGATCGGCTGGCTCGCCTGGCTCTACACTCTTTATGAGGAGATCGCCGTGGCGCTGGCCTTCGCAATCGGCGGCATGGCGGTTTTCGCGCTGACGGCGTTGCCGCACCCCCGTATCGCTTCCCTCGTCAGGAGTGCCGGCGCAGCGCCGGCTTTCTACAGCTTCCTTATCGCCGTGATCGGCTTGCTGCTGCTGCATATCGAGATCGAGCAAGGCTGGCGGCTGGTGGTGCTCGGGGTGGCGACGCTCGCCGCTGCCGTGCTGGCGATCGCGCTGCATGGCAGGGATAACGGCGCGGTGCGTTATGTCGCGTACACGACCTTTGCCGCCGAGATGCTCTATCTCGCCTCCGTCACGGTCGGATCGATCCTCGGCACGTCGAGCCTCTTCCTGTTCTCCGGTCTCGTGGTGGCGCTCGTCGCCTGGATCGTCATCCGTCTCGAGCGGCGCTTTTCACGGGAGGCGCGCGCATGAGCTCGTTGATGGCAAGGCTGCAGTCCGGCAAGGGATATCTCATTTCGGCGATCATCGTCGCCGGCTTGCAGACTTTAATCCTCGGCACGATCATCCAGAGCCGTGCGTCGATCCTCAGCAGCGGCGCTGAGGTCCTGCTGAAGACCGCCCCGGTCGATCCTCGCGATTTCCTGCGCGGTGATTATGTCGTCTTGAATTACGACATTTCCACCGTGCCGGTGCAGACGGTCTCCGGCGGCATTCCCGCAGAACCCGGCGAACGCACGCTGTGGGTCCGGTTGAAGAAGCAGGCGGACGGTTTCTGGACGGTGAGCGAATCGTCTTTCCAGGCGCTGCCGCCGCAGCCGGAGACGGTGATCCTGCGCAGCAGGCCTTTCTACAGCGGCGGGCTGGCCGCGGGCGACAGCATCCGCGTCGAATACGGCATCGAACGTTATTACGTCCCCGAAGGTCAGGGCAAGCCGATCGAGGAGGCCCGCAACGATGGCAACGTCGCCATCGCGGTGCGGGTCTCGCCGGATGGACGCGCGCAGATTCGCAGCCTGCTCGTCGACGGCAAGCCGGTTTACGACGAACCGCTTTACTGATCCCTCAGGCCTTCGGGGCAGGGCGGCTTTTGGGCCTTGAATAGCCTGTCATTGGACGTTCATTTTTCCTTTGCCTCGACCAAATCGGGTGATATAGAGACGCCGCGCTCCGGAAGGCCTCATGCGCAGGCATAGGCATGCGGTTCTGTGAACGCGGGTATGGTGAAATTGGTAGACACGCCAGATTTAGGTTCTGGTGCCGCAAGGCGTGGGAGTTCAAGTCTCTCTACCCGCACCAGGCTGTTTGCAGGGGGAGGCTAAGAAATTTTAGTCCCCCGATACCCGGAAGCGAATGCCGTTCCCCCTTGGGCGGAATGATGCAGGAATTGGGAAAAGCCACGCGCGGCACGCAGCCGGCGTCGTGCTCATCGAAACGAACGGCGTCTGGGCACGGCCGCCACGACATGAAGGTAGGAAGACATGCAGGTTATCGAAACGCTCGCTGAAGGGCTGAAGCGCGAAATCAAGGTCGTTATCCCGGCCAAGGACATGGAAGACAAGATGAATGAGCGTCTTGCCGATGTGAAGGACAAGGTCCGCATCAACGGCTTCCGTCCGGGCAAGGTCCCCGCTGCTCACCTGAAGAAGGTCTATGGCAAGTCGATCATGGCCGATCTCGTCAACGAGATCGTCCGCGAACAGCCCGCCGCCATCCTGTCCAGCCGCGGCGAAAAGTCGGCCACGCAGCCGGAAATCGCCATGACGGAAGACAAGGACGAGGCCGACAAGATCCTCACCGCCCAGCAGGATTTCGAATTCACGCTTTCCTATGAAGTGCTGCCGCCGATCGAACTGAAGTCGGTCAAGGGCATCAAGGTCACGCGCGAAGTCATCGACATCTCGGATGACGAAGTCACCGAGCAGGTCCTCAAGGTTGCCGAAAGCGCCCGTTCCTACGAGAGCAAGACCGGCAAGGCCGCCAACGGCGACCGCGTCACCATGGATTATGTCGGCAAGGTCGACGGTGAAGCCTTCGAAGGCGGCACCGACCAGGGCGCCGAGCTGGTGATCGGTTCCGGCCGCTTCATCCCCGGCTTCGAAGACCAACTCGTCGGCGTCAAGGCTGGCGAAGAGAAGACCATCACCGTGACCTTCCCGGCCGACTATCCGGCCAAGAACCTTGCAGGCAAGGAAGCGACCTTCGACATCACGGTCAAGGATGTCGCAGCCCCAGGCGCTGTCGAAATCAACGACGAACTCGCCTCCAAGCTCGGCATCGAATCCGCCGACCGCCTGAAGGAGATCGTCCGTGGCCAGATCGAATCGCAGTACGGCTCGCTGACCCGCCAGAAGCTGAAGCGTCAGATACTCGACCAGCTTGACGAGATGTACAAGTTCGAGACCCCGGCTTCGCTCGTCGATGCCGAGTACAACGGCATCTGGAGCCAGGTGAATAACGACCTCGCTCAGTCAGGCAAGACCTTCGAGGACGAAGACACGACCGAAGAGAAGGCGCGTGAGGAATACAAGACGCTTGCAGAGCGTCGCGTCCGCCTTGGTCTCGTTCTCTCCGAAATCGGCGAAAAGGCCGGCGTCGAAGTCACCGAAGACGAGATGCAGCGCGCCATCTACGATCAGCTGCGCCAGTATCCCGGCCAGGAAAAGCAGATCCTCGAATTCTTCCGCAGCCAGCCGGGTGCCGCCGCTTCGATCCGCGCCCCGATCTTCGAAGAGAAGGTCATCGATCACCTGCTGACCGAAATCGACGTCACCGACAAGAAGGTGACGAAGGAAGAACTACTCGCCGAGGAAGAAGGCGAAGCCAAGGCTGAAACCAAGAAGGCCGCCCCGAAGAAGAAGGCTGCCGCCAAGGCTGAAGCTGCTGATGCCGGCGAAGGCGAGGAAGCTGCTCCGAAGAAGAAGGCCGCTCCGAAGAAGAAGGCTTCCGAGGACGGCGCCGAGTAATCGCTCGCCCGTTCTGAAAGTTTGGAAGGCCCCGCCAATCGTGCGGGGCCTTTTCCTTTTCCGACTACCCGGACAATTCCTTCCCTTCTCCACGATGGAGTCATCCCTAGCTGCAACAACAAATAGTTGAAATAAACTATAATTCGATGCAGATTTACTAGGTGGCGGGGAGGGCCTGAAAATGACTGCCAAGCAAGACATGAAGAAACTGGTAGAGGAAATCTATGCTGTGCGCGACCGCGGCGATGTAGAGGGTACGCTCACGCTGATCGGCGACGATTGCACTTTCCGAATGGTCGGCAATACACGGCTGGCGCCTTTTTCGACTGAAGCGAGCGGGAATGCCTTTCGTCAGGCGATAACGCAGCTTATCACAGCGTGGGATCTATCCAACGTCAGGACAGCCGGCATCTATGTCGACGAGGACGAGGATATGGTCTTCGCCCATCGCGAGGGTGAAGTAAGGCACATTCCATCGGGTGTGAGCTTCTATACGGAATTCGTCGACAAGATTCATTTCAGGGATGGAAAACCGGTCAAGATCGTCGAATTCGTCGACACGCTGCAAGTGGCCGAGACGACCCAGATGATCCAGATCGCTTAGACGCCTGCAAGACCGGAGCTTCCGGGCTTCGACCTTGACGCCGCTGCGATTTCGGCTCAGCTGGCATCAGCCGCCGTTGCGTGAATTGCAACTCAATTCCCGCTTCGTGTCAGTTGCGCGACTTTCCTGACATGACTGACGGCTGCGGTTCCGCCGGATGTTTTGGTGAAGAGGCTGAGCGTGTCTTCCTCATCATCGGCGACCGGCGTCAGCGCCTGATCCATGTAGCTCTTCGATTTCGCATCTCTTGAGATCAGGAACGCCGAGATCGTCAGAGCGATGATCGTGCCGGCGAGTGAAGCATGTTTGCGGACGGTTTCCCATGCAAAGCGCGGCCAGAAAAGCAGCGGATGTTCGCGCGGGAGTTCCGGACGCCGCTCCGACGGCGTCTTCAGGCGAAAGAGGCCGCTCTGCAGCGGATGCACGTTTTCCAGCGGCACCGTGGTTGCGAAGGAGACGAGAACCTTGACGAGCCTTGCCAGCGGCACCCCGGTCGCCACGGCGCGGCGCAGCAACGTCTTCATATGATGAGGCGAATAATAGAGCGACCAGGCCTCATGGTAGATGTCTTCCCATTCCTGCTTGCTCATTTTGGGGTGGGCGGTGCAGACATGCTCGACATCGTAGATGTTGAGATCATCATTCATCTCGACACCCTTCTTCCAGAGAACTTGATGGTCCTCGGAACCGGGCAGCGGCGTCAAGATGAAGAATTCGATCACGTCGAGCGGCAGCTCTTCCTGGATGATGGCGATGTCGCGGCGGATCGATTCCGGCGTATCGGCAGGAAAGCCCAGGATATAGCCGGCAAGCGTCATGATGCCCTGCGCCTTCCAGGCGAGCAGCATCTTGCGATATTCGGTGATCTTGTTCTGGTTCTTCTTGGCGGCGGTCAAATTGTCCGGATTGACATTTTCGAGGCCGATGAAGACGCGGGTGACGCCGGCGCGCTTGGACTTTTCGATGAAATTGGGGATCTTGTGACAGAGCGTGTCGACCTGGATCATCAGGCCGAGCGGAATGCCGTCCCGCTCCTTGAGCTCGATCAAGCGGTCGAAGATCGCCTCCCAGTCCTTGTTGCGGGCGAAGTTATCATCGGTAATGAAGAATTTGTGGATGCCCTGCGCCCAGTTCATCCGCACGAGTTTTTCGACGTCGTCGGCCGAGCGGAAGCGCGATTTGCGACCCTGCACGTTGATGATGGTGCAGAACGAGCACTGGTAGGGACAGCCGCGTCCGGCATCGAAGCTGGTGCTGAGGCCGAGCGTGCGCTGGATGTTGTCCTTCGGCAGGAAAGGAACCGGCGTGCCGCCAATGCCGGGAAGGTCGTTCATGAAATTATAGAGCGGCTTCAGCTCGCCGGCAGCAGCATCGCGCAACACCATGTCCAGCCGCCCCTCGGCCTCGCCGGCGAACATCGAGATGCCCATGTCGCGGCAGGCGTCGAGCCCGACCGCCTGGCCGTCGAGCATCGACAAGCAGCCGGACACGTGGAAGCCGCCCATCGAAACCGGCAGGCCGGCATTGCGGAAGGGGCGGGCAATATCGAGGGCGCGCGGATATTGGTTGGACTGGACGCCGACCAGCGCGACCATGCCGAAATTGCCGTGGCGCCTGAACTGGGCGAGCAGCCCGGCAAAATCGATCCGCGTATTCGTTTCATCGATCACGGTAATGTCGATCGCGGTATCTGGCCCGAGCACCTTGCGCTCGGCGCATTCGGCAGCGATGCCGTATATGGCCGCGAGCGAATTGGAAGGGATCATCGCCCGCCACCAGCGGATGACGTAGCCGTCATCGTCATAATGCGACGGCTTGATCAGGATGAGTTGAAAACGTCTGCGCACGGCTTCCGAAGCATGGGGCAAGAGTATCTATCTTTCTTTAGAAACGTCTGCCCGGAGGCAAAATGGCGTTGAAGGCACAAATCAGGCACGGCGTATCAATGCGATTGATCAGGGTTCAAACTAAGGCGTAAAAACAGGAAACTGCGCGCAGAAGTTTCGCACAGCGCATCCCTCAATATACTACGCGATATCGAGCAGCAATGCGCGGTGGTCGGAGACCTCGGGCGCCTCGACCACCTCGAACTTGGCAACCTCCACGTCAGACGTAATCAGCATGTAGTCCGCAAAGCGGCCCTGCTTCAGATAGTGGGAGGTTCGCGTGTCGACAAGGCCGTTTCCGGTGACGAGATCGGAAAGACCCAACCGGGCAAGGACCCGAAAGGTCGCGCTGCCGGGCAGCACATTGAAGTCGCCGCAGACCACGAGTCCTTCGTCGCCGGGCCAGATCCGCCCGATGAGGCCGGCCAATGCCAGCGCCTGCTGTTCGCGCTGCGCCGTATCGCCTTTGCCGGCCGGATCGCGCAGACCATGCATATGGGCGATCGTCACGATGCGGGCGTGCGCATGGTTGAAGAGGCGGATGCAATGGGCGTTGCGCGGTCTGGGATGGTCACCCCAGCCATCGGCGGAAAAACTGCCATGCACGAAGTCCAGCGCCTGGGCGATGACGGAATGCGATTTTCGGACGAAGGTCGCCAACCCGAATTCCGCGACAATGGCGGCGTCGCCATCGAAAAGCTCACCTCTCGATGTCGGGCAGAAGAAGGCGTCGTGGCCGGGCAGGGCGGCGCTGATTTCCTGAAACAGATTGACACGTTGCGGCAGTTCCAGCCCCGCATCCCGGTATGTCGACCATCCGCTATCCGCATTCGGCGCCCGCAGCACCTCCTGCAGGCACAGCACATCAGGGTCGGCCTGCTTGACATAGGCGATCAGGGCCTCGTGCAGTCGGCCGCCCCATGCATTCAGCGAAATGATGCGCAAGCTCTCGGCTCCATCTTATAGCTGGCGGAATCAGATGGTGGCGCCGCCTTCAGAGTTCCGACTTGATGTCACCCATCCGGTTCCAGGCGTCGAGGCCGGCAATCTTGTAGGCTTCGGCGAGCGTCGGATAGTTGAAGGTGTTTTCGACGAAATACTCGACCGTGCCTTTGAGATTGAGCACCGCCTGGCCGATGTGCACCAACTCGGTGGCGCCTTCGCCGACGATATGCACGCCGAGCAGTCGGCGCGTCTTCAGCGAGAAGATCAGCTTTAACAAACCGGTATCGAGGCCCATGATGTGGCCGCGTGAGGTCTCGCGAAAGCGGGCAATACCGCATTCATAGGGAATGCCGCGCTCCTTCATTTCTTCTTCGGTCAGGCCGCAGGTCGAAATTTCCGGCACGGCATAGATGCCGTAGGGGAAATATTTCTGCGGCTCCTTGGCGACTGCGCCGATCGCCACGCGCGCGGCGATGCGGCCCTGTTCCATCGAGGTCGAGGCGAGGCTCGGGAAGCCGACGACGTCGCCGGCGGCATAGACGTTGGCAACCGATGTCTGGAAGGTCTCCGGATTGACCTTGAGACGGCCACGGCTGTCGGCCTCAAGTCCGATGGCCGGAAGGTTCAGCGCGTCGGTCGCTCCCATGCGTCCGGCGGCAAAGAGCACCATGTCGGTCACAAGATGACGGCCGTTGTCGAGCGTCAGCTGGACCTTGCCGCTATCCAGCCGTTCGACCTTCTCGGCCGTCGTGCCGAGCAGCAGCTTCATGTTGCGGTCGCGCAGCTGATAGGTGAAATCCTCGACGATTTCCTTGTCGATAAAGTCGAGCATCGTCGACTTTGGATCGATCACGGTCACGGCAGTATCAAGCGCCGAGAAGATCGTCGCGTATTCGATGCCGATAACGCCGGCGCCGATGACAACCATGGTGCGCGGCAGCTCTTCGATATCAAGCAGCTCGTCGCTGTCGAGCACGGTCCTGCCATCGAATGGCATGTAATCCGGGCGGAAAGGTTTCGTGCCCACCGCAAGCAGAATGCTGGCGCCGCTCACCGTCAGCGCTTCGCCGTCATCCTTGATGACCTGCAAGGTGGTGGAATCGACGAAACTCGCCTTGCCGCGCATGTGGTGGACACGGTTGCGAGCGAACTGATGCTCGAGCACTTCCACTTCATGGTTGAGCGTAATCAGCAGGCGGCGACGCAGGTCTTCCGCACTGATCTCCTGCTTGACGCGGTAGGATCGCCCGTAGAAGCCGCGCTCGCGCCAGCCGGAGAGATTGAGCGCGGTCTCGCGCAGCGTCTTCGAAGGGATTGTGCCGGTATGGACGGACACGCCGCCGACGCGCTTGCCCTGTTCGATGACAAGCACTTTCTTGCCGAGTTTCGCAGCCTGGATCGCGCCGCGGCGCCCTGCGGGACCGCTACCTACCACAACGAGATCGTACTGAAACATCCTCTAGCCTCGGATTGGAAATGGAATCATTTTGCGACAAAAATGTCGCTCTTTTATCGGTAGCCGGTCAATGTTACAGATTGTTTTACGGCTGCCGATTCAGCCGGACTGTGTTTTTCAGATCAGCTTCAGCCCTTTCAGGCTGACATAGTCGTCCTTGCCGATGATGATGGGGTCGTGGACAGTGATATCAAGAGCCTTCGCCGCGTCGATGATCACCTTCGTCATATCGATGTCAGCGCGCGACGGTTGTTCATGCGCGAGTGATGTAGTCCGCGGAAATATCGCTCACCCCAGTGACCCCGAGTAACGCCATATTGCTATGCAGTTCCGTCTTCAGGATATCCGCCGCTCTGAGCACGCCCGGTAGCCCCGCGACGGCTGCAGCATAAAGGAATGGCCTGCCCACGAACACGAAACAGGCGCCAAGCGCGAGGGCCTTCATGATATCCGTTCCACGCCGGATACCGCCGTCGATCATGACGGCAATGCTGTCTCCAACACGTGCGGCAATCTCCGGAAGGACCTGAAGGGGAGATGCGGTGCCGTCGAGCTGACGACCGCCATGATTGGAGACGATCACCCCATCCGCCCCGGTATCGGCAGCCCGTGCCGCGTCGTCAGGGTGCATGATCCCCTTGACCACGAGCTTGCCGACCCAGCGCTTGCGTATCCGCTCCAAGTGGCTCCAGTTGAGATGGTCACGCTTGCCGAAATCGCGCGTGACATTCGAGGAGATGATCGGCGCGCCTCTTGTGGCGTAGGAATTTTCAAAATGCGGAATGCCGTGCCGGACGATCGTGCGCAGGAATGTACCGGTAGTCCAGCGGGGATGCGAGATGCCCTGCCATGCCAAACGGAGCCCGGGACGCAAAGGCGTCGAAAACCCCGCTCTTACATTATTTTCGCGATTGGGCAGCGTGGCCGTATCCACGGTCAGCAGAAGGGTAGCGATGCCGGCCGCAGCGACCCGATCGATGAGAGCGTCGATACGGTCAGGTTCGCCGGGGAGATAGGCCTGAAACCATGCTTGTGGCGAAACCGCAGCGATCTCTTCCATGGGGATGAGCGATGAACCGCTTATAATCATCGGGATTCCCGATTGGTCGGCTCCTTGCGCGAGCACGATGTCCCCCCGATAGGCCATCAGCGCGCTGATCCCCATCGGCGCGATGCCGAATGGTGCGGCATGGGTCTTGCCGAAGAGGCTCGTCTCGGTGCTGCGCCTCGAGACGTCCCGAAGTACACGGGGCCGAAAGGCATAGGCCTGGAAGGCCTCTGCGTTATGCCGCAGCGACGCATTGGTCTCGGTCGCGCCGGCAATATAACCGAACAGAGGCTTCGGCAGATGTCGCCGTGCCCGCAGTTCAAAGTCATCGAGGCAGAGCGCATCGCGGCAGAGCGGGCGCGATCGATCAATGGTACCCCTGGAGATCGTCATGAAGCTTTGTCTTCTCGGTATTTCGGGCGGGTATTATTCAGCGAGTGGCGGCGCAGGATTGCATAGAATCCCGCGCCAGCGACTGCTGTCAACTGAAGCTTTCCTCAGCCTTCGCTTGCCTTGGATGCTTGCCTGCGACCTCTCCGGATCGACGGCCGCGATCTTTCCGAGCCGGAATGTCGCTAGTTGTCCGTCGATAGAGTAAACCGACGTCGGTCGATCCGCTCGCGCGCCAACTGCCCCGCCGCTGAGCAAAGATCGGGCGCATACAACTGACAAGTTCCTCGCTTTTCGATTCCCCTGTCGATCAGATCAAGAAGTCGTGCAGGTGTGATGTCGGGCGGCGCGGCAATGCGACCGGTGACGATGTACTTTTCCATTTTCTCATGATCGGCGTGATCAATACCGGGGTTGCGCCAGCAATTTGCGCACATGATCTTAAGGCTCTCGGTGTGCGAATAGATAATGGCGTCACCATCCAATTCCTCACTCAGATCGACCAATTGGCGTGCTTTCTCTTGCGTGCCCGCGAAAGCAAAGAACTGATAATTCCGGCGCAGAAGCGTTGCCAAATGCGGGAAGACCGGGACCTGCTGTTCACCGTAGGTGTGGTACGTAATCGGAGCGCCATCCATGAGGATGACATCGCCATAGTCGACGCTCAGATTGCCGTACAGCACGCTGCGAATAATGCCGTGACACGGGCTTAACCGTTCTATCCATACTGTCTCCTCCGCCCCTGGATCATCAGAGTCCGCCGTCCGCTCAGCAAGAGGCCGATGGGCAAGCCTCACCTTGCAGGCCGGATAACCACCCTCCGGTAACCCGAATCGTCCAAGCTCGATCCTCTGTCCCATCCGCTTCCATACGTCCAAAGCGGTCTCGGTGTCCCTTGCGCCGGTGGCGCAGATTCCAAGATTCCACTCCGTTGCGTCAGTAACCTCCCGCTGCAGGCTTGCAGCAGTGCGGCCCGCCGCTACGCCTTCTGCGAATCTGCCCCGCGTTTTGTAGAAAAGGCCCAAATTATATTGATACGAGCTGTTCCGTGGATCGATTTCCGTCAGTTTCCGGAGACTGTTCTCGGCGATTTCTGGCGCGCCATCATTCGTGCCGACGTGGCGAGCCCGCGCAGTATCTGCTTGTGTTCAGGCTGTCCCTCATGGAGCTTGGCTAAGCGGTCCAGCGTCGCGACCGTTGATTGAAATATCGGGTGTTCCGGCGGTGATGCGTTCAGGTCATCGATGTCACGGACGGCTTCCAGGCATAGCCCGAGCGCCGAAAGGATATCGATATTGTCCTCGTGGGCATCTGCGATCTCGGAAAGAACGTCTGTCGCCTCTTCTCTGGTGAGGCTTTGTTGGTCGACTATCCATAGCAATGCCATCGCGACCTCAGTCTGGTGACGCTGGGCTTTTCGAAATGGTTGGATCTTCTGCCATGCCGCCGACGTGCGGCCCGCTTGTCCTTCGGCAACGACGTCACGCGCTATCGCGTCGATCTCATCGGAAGTGAGAACAGCGCTGGGACCATTCGACATGATCGTCTCCGTAGAGGGCTTCGGGGTGGACAAGGTTGGCGGTGGTTGTGAGGTCGCGTTTCAGCTTAGCGGGATTAGATCAACTTCAGCCCCTTCAGGCTGACATGGCCGTCCTTGCCGATGATGATATGGTCGTGGACGGTGATGTCGAGCGCCTTGGTTGCCTCGATGATCACCTTCGTCATGTCGATGTCGGCGCGCGAGGGGGTCGGGTCGCCGGAGGGATGGTTGTGCACGAGGATGATCGCCGTTGCCGACAGTTCGAGCGCGCGTTTGACCACCTCGCGGGGATAGACCGGCGTATGGTCGACCGTGCCGCGGCCCTGCACCTCATCAGCGATCAGCACGTTGCGCTTGTCGAGGAAGAGAATGCGGAATTGTTCTCGTGTTTCATGCGCCATGGCGGCATGGCAGTACTGGATGACCGAGGACCAGGAGGAGAGAACCTGCTTGCTTCTGATCTCGCTCTTCAGGGTCCGGTGAGCGATGGTGGCGATCAGTTTCAGGTCGAGGGCGACATTCTCGCCGACGCCCTTCACCTCCGTCAGTAGCGCCGCCGGCGCGCCAAAGACGCCGGCGAGAGAGCCGAATCGTTCGATGAGCCCCTTGGCGATCGGTTTGGTGTCGCGTCGCGGGATCAGCCGGAAGAGCAAGAGCTCGAGGATTTCGTAATCGGCAAGCGCCGTATCGCCCAGTTCGCGGAAGCGGTCACGCAGCCGCTCACGATGACCGTGATAATGTTCCGGCCCGGAGAGCGAGGCGGGCAGGGCGGTCGGGGCGTTCGGCGCGGCTGGTTTTTGTGGCCGGCCGCCGAAGAACGAGCGTTCGTCGACAACAGGCTCTTCAGTCTCGAAAGGCAGCTTGTCGTCGGAAGATGTCGCAACAGGCCGCTTCGCCATCAGATCGTCACCTGGCAAGCGGCGGCAGTCCGGGCCGGTCGAGGCCACCCGGTGACAGCGTGAAGATTTCGCAGCCATCGGCGGTGACGCCGACCGTGTGTTCATACTGCGCCGAAAGCGAGCGGTCGCGGGTCACGGCCGTCCAGCCGTCGGCGAGCACCTTCACATGCGGCCGGCCGAGGTTGATCATCGGCTCGATGGTGAAGATCATGCCTTCGCGCAGCTCCGGCCCTTCATTGGCGCGGCCATAATGCAGGATGTTCGGCGAATCGTGAAACAGCCGGCCGACGCCGTGGCCGCAGAAATCGCGCACCACCGAACAGCGCTCGGCCTCCGCATAGGCCTGGATCGCCTCGCCGATCGCGCCGGTGCGGGCGCCGGGCCTGACGGCCGATATGCCGCGCATCAGGGATTCATAGGTGACCTCGAGCAGCCGCTCGGCGGCGCGCTTGATCGTGCCGACCGGATACATCCGGCTCGAATCGCCATGCCAGCCGTCGAGCACGAAGGTAACGTCGATATTGACGATATCGCCCTCGCGCAGCGGCTTGTCGTTTGGAATGCCGTGGCAGACGACGTGATTGATCGAGGTGCAGGTGGATTTGGTATAGCCGCGATAATTCAGCGTCGCCGGATACGCGCCGTGGTCCATGCCGAAATCGAATACGAATCGGTCGATCTCGTCGGTAAGCAGGCCGGGCCTGACGATATCGGCAAGCGCATCGAGGCAGCGCGCGGTCAGCTGGCACGCCCTGCGCATGCCTTCGAACGCCTGCCCATCGTAAAGCCGGATGGCACCCGTATTCTTCGGCGGCGCGGAGGAGGCTTCGATATAATTCACCATTGCAGGGCCTTAGCGGAGATTGTTAGATTTGTTCATAATGCAGCTATGCCGGGTTCGTCCATCGCGATCAACCGTCGGGACGAGATTTCTGAAAGGATTCGCGCCGTCTCCCGCGCCCGTCCGACGCCGGATTCTGAGTGCTGGAAGAAATATCCACAATCTTCCCAAGGGGATAGGATTGATCGGATAAGGTCTCCCCGCTACTCACCGATTGGTGACAGCGGGGAAGGGTCGGTCATGCTGAGTGAAGCTGAAAATCTTGATAATTCGCCCGGGGTTGGTGCGGAGCCGGAGCGGCGCGTGCGCGATCGCGGCGCCACCGAGCGCGCCATCCTTGCCGCCGCCAAGAGCCTGCTGGCGCAGGAGGGCTTCCAGAATTTCGGCATCAATGCGGTCGCCCGCCGCGCCGGCTGCGACAAGCAGTTGATCTACCGCTACTATGGCGGCCTTGACGGTTTGGTCGAGGCGATCGGCGCGGATCTCGGCACATGGGTGAGGGATCGCATTCCGGAAGATGCCGGCGGCATGTTCATGCTCACCTACGGCGATCTGATGGAGCGGCTGGCGCTTCTGCTGCTCGACGCCTTGAGAAATGATCCGCTGATGCGCCGCATCCTCGCCTGGGAAGTATCGGAAAATACCGAGCAGGTGACGCGGCTGTCCGAGGCCCGTTCGAAGGCTCTTGCCCTTTGGCTGGATCGCATGCGCGGTTCGCTGGCGCCACCGAAGGGCGTGGATGCGGCAGCCGTCAATGCCGTCGTGATCGCGGCGATCCAGCACCTCGTGCTTTCCGGCGCAGCCGGCGGCCAGTGCGCCGGCCTATCGCTGAAGACGTCGAAGGACTGGGAGAAGGCAGCGACGGCACTGAAGCGTCTCGTGCGCGGCGTCTACGGCTGACACCCTTTCATCCACAGGCTCCATTCATCCACAGGGAGGAGGCCCGGCGTTAACCTTAACGAATGGTTTACGTTGCGTGGGGCTGGTTAACCCGACAGTGTGGCGGGGAGCAGAGATGGTACGAGTGAGAGTCCCGAGTTGACGCCCATGGGAAGCAAGATCGCCAAAGCCGCAATTCTGGTGACGGCAATGATGTTCTTCGCAGTCCTGGCGCTGGATATTGCAATTCCGGCGCTGGTGCTTTGCATCATGGCATTGTCGACCTGGCTGGTTTCCCTCGATCTGCCCGTTGCCCGCAAGCAGGGAGGAGAAGCCGCATGAAGTGGTTTCTAGTCTTCTGGGCCGGTCCTATCGTCTTTTTGGGCGCATGGTACTGGCTCTCCTATTACGACATGAATTTCGGCATCTTCATGCTGACACGGCAGGTCCATGACCTGACCTTCGAAATTTATGGCGAAGCCCTCGGAATTCCGGCGGAAACCATTCCGCCGCTCGTTGCCCGCGCCATTGCGGTGGACAGTCTCGTCGTCTTCGCCATCCTGGGCTTTAGAAAGCGTAAGTTGATCGCCGCTTGGTGGAAGGCGCGTCAGGCGCTGAATTCGTCTCCCGCAGACCTTGCGAGCGAGGACAGCCTGTCGAGGGCCCCCTGAAGGATGAAGCTTGCCGCGGCCGAATCGATCCGTTCGGCTCGCTTGGCACGAGAGACGTCCATTTCGATGAGCGTCCGTTCGGCCGCGACCGTCGAAAGCCGTTCGTCCCAATAGACGAAGGGCAGCACCGTTTTCTGCTCCATGTTGCGCACGAAAGCGCGCGTCGCCTGTACGCGCGGCCCCGCCGATCCGTCCATATTCATCGGCAGGCCGATGATGAAGCCGGCAACCTTTTCCGCCGTCGCGAAGTCCAGCAGCGCCTGCGCATCGATTGTGAACTTGACGCGGCGGATCACCGGTCGCGGCGTGGCGAAGCGCCGGCCAAGATCGGACATCGAAAGCCCGATCGTTTTGGTGCCGAGATCGAGCCCGGCGATCGCCTGCCCGGGAGCAAGGGTTTCAGCCATTTCCTCGATCGTCAGCACCGTCATTGCCGTTTCATCCCGTCAAAAGAAATTGAAGCCGCCGCCGCTTTCCTTTGCCGGGGCATGAGATATTTCCTTACCATCGAAATCAGATTTTGCATCACGTAAGGAGAGATTTCATGAAGATCACCTGGCTTGGCCATTCCGCCTTCCGCATCGAGACATCAAAGGCGAAGATCCTGCTCGATCCCTTCCTCAGCCATAACGCCTCCTTTTCCGGCCAGGACATCAAGGATGTGTCCGCAGGCATCACCCATATCCTGCTGACCCATGGCCATGGCGACCATGTCGGCGATACCGTGGCGCTTGCCAAGGAAACCGGCGCCGTCGTTCTTGCGAATGCCGATCTTGCCGCATGGCTCGGTTCCAAGGGCGTCGACAGGATCGAGATGGGCAATACCGGCGGGACGGTCACGTTCGGCGGCTTCTCCGCCACGTTCACCAATGCGCTGCATTCCTCTGCCCAGATCACCGAGGACGGCGTCTCGCATGCGCTCGGCAACGCCAACGGCCTGATGCTGCATTTCGATGACGAAGCCTCGATCTTCGCCATGGGCGACACCGATATCTTCTCCGACATGGCGCTGATCAACGAGTTGCACCAGCCTGATATCGGCTTCGTGCCGATCGGCGACCGCTTCACCATGGGCGGCGCGGTGGCGGCACTCGCCTGCCAGCGCTATTTCAGCTTCAAGACCGCGATCCCCTGCCATTACGGCACCTTCCCGATCATCGACCAGACGGCCGATAAATTCGTTGCCGGCATGGAGGGATCGAAGACTGAGGCGAGGGCGATGAAGCCTGCCGAGAGCCTGTCGATCTGACGAAACCCCGTTGCACCGGGCGGACATGGCCTTTATAGCGGGTGAGAAAAATCCTATCCGGAGAATGCCATGTCCGTCGATCTTGCCACCGTGAAGCGCGTCGCCAAACTTGCCCGTATTGCCGTCTCTGAGGATGAGGCAAATCGCATGGTCGGTGAGCTGAACGGCATCCTCGGCTTCGTCGAGCAGCTCTCCGAAGTCAATGTCGATGGCGTTGAGGCGATGACATCGGTGACGCCGATGGCGATGAAGAAGCGGGCCGACGAGGTGACCGACGGCAACAAGGCCGCCGATATCGTCGCCAATGCGCCCGTCACCGACCATAATTTCTTCCTGGTTCCGAAAGTCGTCGAATAAGGCTTCGAAAGCCTCTTTCCGACCTTGTTGCCATTTTCAAGACCTGAAGCGAAAACACGATGAGCGAACTCACCAGCCTGACCATTGCCGAAGCCCGCGAGAAGCTGCGCGCCAAGGAAATCACCGCAATCGAATTGACTGAAGCCTACATTTCGGCGATCGATGCGGCCAATGAGCGGCTGAACGCCTACATAAAAACAACGCCGGATCTCGCCCGCGTCATGGCCAGGAAGTCCGACGAGCGGATTGCAGCCGGCACGGCGGGCGAGCTCGAAGGCATCCCGCTGGGGATCAAGGATCTCTTCGCCACCGTCGGCGTCCACACCCAGGCCTGCAGCCACATTCTCGATGGTTTCGAGCCGCGTTACGAATCGACCGTGACGCAGAACCTCTGGGATGATGGCGCCGTCATGCTCGGCAAGCTGAACATGGACGAGTTCGCCATGGGCTCGTCCAACGAGACGTCCTACTACGGCCCGGTGATCAATCCCTGGCGGGCAGAAGGCTCCAACCAGCAACTCGTCCCGGGCGGCTCCTCCGGCGGCTCGGCAGCTGCGGTTGCCGCCCATCTTTGCGCCGGCGCCACCGCGACCGATACGGGCGGCTCGATCCGTCAGCCGGCCGCCTTCACCGGCACCGTCGGCATCAAGCCGACCTATGGCCGCTGCTCGCGCTGGGGCACCGTGGCCTTCGCCTCCTCGCTCGATCAGGCCGGTCCGATCGCCCGCGATGTGCGCGATGCCGCCATCCTTTTGAAGTCGATGGCAAGCGTCGACGCCAAGGACACGACCTCGGTCGATCTGCCCGTGCCGGACTACGAGGCCGCCCTCGGCCAGTCGCTGAAGGGCATGAAGATCGGCATCCCGAACGAATATCGCGTCGACGGCATGCCCGGGGAGATCGAGACCCTCTGGCGCCAGGGCATCGCCTGGCTGAAGGATGCCGGCGCCGAAATCGTCGATATCTCCCTGCCGCACACCAAATATGCGCTTCCGGCCTATTATATCGTCGCGCCTGCCGAGGCGTCCTCGAATCTCGCGCGTTATGACGGCGTGCGCTACGGCCTGCGCGTCGACGGCAAGGATATCGTCGACATGTACGAAAAGACGCGCGCCGCCGGCTTCGGCAAGGAAGTCAAGCGCCGCATCATGATCGGCACCTATGTGCTGTCGGCCGGCTATTACGACGCCTATTACATCCGTGCCCAGAAGGTCCGCACGCTGATCAAGCGCGATTTCGAACTGGCCTTCGATGCCGGCGTCGACGCCATCCTGACGCCGGCAACGCCGTCCTCCGCCTTCGGCATTGCTGACGAAAACCTCGCCGCCGATCCGGTGAAGATGTATCTGAACGACATCTTTACGGTGACGGTCAACATGGCGGGCCTGCCCGGCATCGCCGTGCCCGCCGGACTCGACCACAAGGGCCTGCCGCTCGGCCTGCAGCTGATCGGCAAGGCCTTCGACGAGGAAACCCTCTTCAAGACTGCCTACGTCATCGAGCAGGCCGCCGGCAAGTTTACGCCGGCCAAGTGGTGGTAACGGGTCTCACGATCCGAACGATAGCCTCCGCCGACCACGAAACGGTCGGCGCCGTCGGCTTCGCCGCATGGGCCGCAGCCGACGCCTTCGACGACAGTTATCGCGACCCCGATGTGATTGCTAAAGTCAGGCAAGAGTTCACCGTGTTTCCGCGAGAGACGAAAGGTGAGATCTTCGTTGCCGAACTCCACGCGGAGATCGTCGGCTGGGGTGCCCGGGAAGGCGAACCCAACTATGTGTCCGATCTCTGGGTGCATCCCGATCATCAGGGTAAGGGTGCGGGCGAGGCTCTGCTGTTGCATCTGTGCGAGCTGATGGCGGCCGAAGGACTGACGACCGCCCGGATCGACACGCATGCCAGGAACATAGGCGCGATCCGGCTTTACAAACGCTGCGGTTTCACCATCATCTGGCACGGTATCGAATTCTCCAGGAGCATGGGCGTCCCGCTCGAAAAGGTGCACCTGGAGAAGCAGCTAGGCTGAGCAATAGCTGAAACTGGGAGGGCTACATGGCAGGCAATGATCTTGTGCGCCTGATCGAGGCAATCGATCGCCTTGCCGCCGGCGGCTTCGCCATGGGCGCCGATTGGCAGGCCGTCCACGATATCTGTCAGCGCCACGAAGGCGAACAGCCGTTCGACTGGGGCCACGCTCTCTGCCATCGCATCGAGGGCGACGACTGGAATGCCGACTACTGGTATCGCCGCGCCGGCAAGATGCGCGGCTCGGGCACGATGGCCGACGAGTGGGCGGCGATGCGGGCGGAATTGTCCGCAAAGGCTTGAGCTTTGCCCTGACCGCGCCGGTTTAAGGCGCAGTCAGGGTGAGTTGGTCGACTGACCCTATCTATTTGTCCAGCTCCGACCTGACTGCAAGAGCTCGAAGGCTACAGCGCGGAGCCGGCCGAGGTCAAAAGCTCGATTGTTGCCGATGTAGAAAACAACGCGCTGCTGATTCCACAACCGTCGGGAATATGAGCATGTTCAACAGCTCTTGCGCCAACTGGGTGTCTTCCCTACGCAGGTCCTACTTGAGGCCGTTATCGCTGAAGTTACATTGAACAACGAGCTGAAGTTCGGTCTCCGCGCCCTCGTATCGAAGGATTGCGTGGGCAAGCGTCAAGCCGGCCGCCAAAGCCAGCAGAGATAGGGTTGTTGTCGTTCGTATCGAAGGGGACAAGGGAGAGCAGCTCTCGGCAAGAGCGCGGACTGCTCCTTGCATCAGATGAACGACCGGCCTGTCTGAGACGGCGAGGGAGATGCCAAGCGTTGCAGGATTCGAGCGCGTTGCGGCACGCTATCCACAGGCTTTCGGAGCGTTGCAGAAGTGAGTGCTGAATGTTGGACGATTACTGATCTCAGATGCTTCTGCAATTGTCGTTAGTTGCATTTATTTTGCATTTCGACGTGATCACTACTTGCATTTGAAAGTGATTGCGACTTTAGAATGCGGAAATTTCAGTACGTTGTGATTCATCTGGGGGCTTCATGCGTAAATTTCCGTCTGGCGTTGCAGCTTTTGCTGCAGCGGTTTCTTTTGCTTTGTTCTTTGCGCCGAGTATAAACCAATCTGTTATCGGGACTGCGGTTGCTGCCGATGCCGATAAAACCATCGGCGATGGCCTTGGTAATGGAGGTTCAGGACTGGGCGGTGAAACCCAGAATGTTCCCCCGAGGTCTCAGGCCGGCGCCGATCCTGCAGCGGCGGCTCCTAAGCCCGACAAGGCGGTCGACCGAACCGGTCTCGGCAAGGCTGGTGTGGCGCCGGCTGACGATACCGCCGAGGATGCGACCAAAAGCGAAGCGCCGACCACCAGCGTAAAAGCAAAAGCTGCGACATCGACTGCTACAGCGGTTGCCGCTGCAGCGGCGGTCGATCCGGATGCGCCGCCTGTCGGCACATCGGCGCGTTCGACGACGCCGATACCGGAGGTTTCCGGGTCCGGCACGTTCAACGAGGAAATCGGAATCGAAACCCCGGCCTTTCATGGCATTCAGCCGGAAATCGCGCTTCAGTATGTCTCGTCGCGCAAGACGAAGCTCGGCGGGCTTTACCAGGGCTGGCTGGGTTATGGTTGGGGACTTAAAGGCTTCGATGTGATCGAGCGCGCCAGCATCGGCCAAGGTCTGCCGGCATTCAATTCGAGTGATATTTACCTGTTGAATGGCGAGGAACTCGTCCCTTGCGGGACAAACACGGTTTCCCCGTCATGCTCGACCGGCGGCACCCATGCCACCGAGGTTGAAAGCAATCGCCGCATCGTTCGCGATTCTTCTTCCGCCAACGAATGGATCGTCACCAATCCCGATGGCATCAGACTGACATTCAAGTCACTAACTGCCATAACAAATGCAAACCCTGCTCCGGGGGCGCTGTCTGATCTCTATAATAGTTCTCGCTGGTTGCTCACTTCCGTCAGCGACACGAATGGCAATACGGTTGCATATGCTTACACGTGCCCCGACCTGTTTGTCTGCTATCCCGGTACTATTTCATATGGCAATACCGTCATTCGGTTCCGCTATGAAGCTCGGCCTGACCAGATCATCATGGCCAACGGCCATCGTTTCTCCTATACCAAAAACCGGATCAAGACGATTGCGGTCGAGGTCAATGGCCAGTTGAAGGTGGCCTATGCGCTTTCCTACAATCAAGCGCCATTCTCCAACAGATCCCGGTTGGTCCAGGTCGAACGCTACGGCAGCGACGCCGTCATCGCTTCTGATGGCACTATTTCGGGGCCAACGCATAAGCCAATCCGCAAGATGGCCTATCACAATCTAAGCTATAGCTACGATTATGCGCCAAATCTTACCGCGCCTCCGACCAATGGTGATCCTTCCAAATATGAAACATTCACAAATGTCGAGACATTTGCCACGACGGACATGAATCTGGACGCCAGGGATGAGCTGTTAATAAATCGGGCAACGAGAAGGGCGATCAAGGAGCAGGACAGCTCGGGATTTTCCTACACGTATTCCTGGACTATGACAGTCAATTCGTTTGGATCGGATGGACGTGCAGTCTATCCCAGAAGCATCACTCGAGCAGATTACGGCAGTACGGTTCATCTTCTCGCGTATCCCGGAAGATATTTTCCGAGTGTTAAGGACATCCCTTACAGTTCAATAACCACCAGCAGTTCGGGTTATCGGACATTGAATGACGTGGTCGGCACGGCATGGGATCAGTCCATATCCGATGGAAGGTGCTCCTCTTCCTCCTACACCGCAATGTGCGCGGCGTTGCCTTCCGTTTCTAGCCCGTCTACCGACCCATTTTCTCAGAGTCAATCATTCGTGGCCGATCCTGATGGGAATGGCGTTGATCAACTTTTCAAATTCACTTCCTTGTTCTTGGGGGGCAGCGGTGGATACATTGTGGGGGCCGCCGACCTGCTCGGGAATGGTCGGCAGGGCACCGTCATCGGCGGCGCATCCTCGATTACGAAGGTCCTGAGTTATACCGGCAGCAGCTGGGTCAACATCCGGGATGCGTCGATCGATTGCCGCAATAGAGTTTGTGCTCTCGCCGACGTCAACGGCGATGGGGCCACGGATCTGGTGCAGAACACGTCTTTCTCGAATGGGAAATACAGTGGTCTATCGATCTGGCTATGGACAGGACGCGACTACGAAGCGTTTATACAGAACGCGTCATTTTCAGGTTCGCCGCTGCTACGCGATTTCGATAATGACGGCATGACCGACATCCTGGTTGCTGACGGCGCGACCCAGGCAAATCCTTATAGAACGACCTATGCCTGGGGAGTTTGGTTCGAGCCATCCGGTGCCCGGTTGGTTAAATCTCCGTTGGCGATCTCAGGGTCTAATATTTCCGGCGATTTCAACGGCGACGGTTTGCCGGATTTCTTGAATTCGCGGACCGGTGTGTTGCTCTCCATCTCAGGTACCGGCAATCCCAACCTTCTGCGCAGCATGACTCTCGAAACCGGGGCTACGGTTTCGGTCGATTATAAGCCGTCGTCAGCGCTGCCTGGTGCTGATATGCCACTGATGCATACTGTCAGCAGGATCAGCGCCAACGACGGAAAGGGGAACGTAAGCAATACCGACTACGCCTTCTCAGATGCTCTCTATAGCTTCGATCTGCGCAGGTTTTATACTTTTGGCTCTATGGTCAAAACCCTGCCACCGGCTTCAGGAGAGGCAGTTCGTCCTACCGTAAAAACATCTTATCGCAGAGATCGTGCAAGTTACGGGCGGCCTTGGGTTGTGTTGAGAAGTGACGCTAAGGGAAACTCCCTGCAAATTACCGAGGACTATTCGTTCCAGATCGATAAGAAGCCGTATTCGTTTAGAAATATTGCGACAACGACGAAGCTGACAGAGGGGGGCACGACGGCCTACCTGCGCACGGACCGCAGTTTCGATGCCTATGGCAACGTGACCGAGATCAAGGATCGCGGCCGCACGGTCGACGCTGCCGGCACTGAGAATGTGAACACTTTGGGCGACGAGAAGACGACGACGTTCACCTATGCGCCGAACACATCCGCTTACATCGTCTCACTGCCGACTTCGAAGACCGTTCGTCTTGGTGTCGATGCCGCCTCACCGATCGGCAGCAAAGAGGAATATCTCTATGACGACGCGACGGCTGTTGCGACGCCATCGGTCAAGGGCAATCTGACACAGAAGCTCGCCTATATGAAAGCCGGCAGCACGCCGAGAGTGTCACCGACCAGCTATGGCTACGATGCCTATGGCAACCGGATTGCCGAGACCGATGCGCTCGGCAACCGCACCGAATGGGACTACGACGCCACCTACCATCTCTATCCGGTGGCGGAGCGCAGCCCCCGCTACTTCGCCAACGGCACGTTGCCTGGCGACAGCCACTTCGTCAGCTCGACGACCTACGATCTCGTCTGCGGTCTGCCGGCCACGAAGACCGACTGGAACGGCGTCGTCGAGACCTTCACCTATGACGCCTATTGCCGGCCCTCTGGCTATGTGAATGCCGGATCGGGCAATTACCTCAACACCCGCTATGAGAACGAGGGCAACCCGACGACGCAGGCGGTGGTGACCTCTTCGCCAAGGACCAACGGCTCGGGCGAGGTGTTCAGCCGCACCTATTATGACGGTCTCGGCCGGCCCTGGCGGGTGGAGACACCCGGAGCGTCGGCCACCGGCCCGACTCGCATCACCGACACGGTCTATGATGCCCGCGGAAACGTGAAGCAGACCTCGCTTGTGCGGTTCAACGCCGCCACCGAGACGCCGCAGTGGACGACCAACAGCTACGACTGGCAGGACCGGGTGATCAAGACGGTCAATCCCGACACCAGCCAGAGGCTCTATCAGTATGCGGCGCAGTCGGCACTCGTTGCCGACGTCACCAGGCTGCCGGTGTCGCTGACGGTCATGACCGACGAGGAGAACCATCCGCATCGCAGCTATACCGACGCTGACGGCAATGTCATTGCCCTGCAGTCGCAGCTCGGCGCGAACTGGGTCACGGAGAACCGCAGCTACGATCCGCTCGGCCGTCTGCTGGGTGTGCGCGATCCCAAGGGCGCGCAATGGAGCTACAGCTACGATCTGCTCGGCAACCGGTTGACGGCAAGCGATCCGGATCTCGGCAACTGGTCCTATGAATATGACGATGCCGGCCGGCTGATCCGCCAGACGGATGCCCGCGGCGCGGTAACGACGATGGCCTACGACCAGATGGGCCGGGTCCTCCGCAAGGAGGTGACCGAGCCGGGTGCGACGGTGCCGACACTGCTGGCTGAGAACAGCTATGACGAGCCCGCCGCCAGCGGCCAGTCCCACAACGCCGGCATGCTGACCAAGGCCGAGAATGCCAATGCGACGGTGACCTACAGCCGCTTCTATAACGGCGCCGGCGACAAGAGCATCACCAGCACGACGATCGACGGGGTGACGAACACGACCACGGTCGAGCATGGACCGAGCGGCAAGACGACGGCGATGAGCTATTTGCCGACGACCGTCGCCGTCGGTGAGGCGACCACGCCCTGGCTCTATAACGAGGCCGATCTGCTTTCGAGCATTCCCGGGCTGATCGATGCGACCAGCTACGAGGCCGACGGCCAGACGACATCGATCACCTACATCAATGGCGTGACGACCAGCTTCAGCTATTCGCCGATGCGGCGCTGGCTGGACCGGGTGACAACAGCGAAGAGCACGACGGTGCTGATGGACAATCAGTACGGCCGCGACAAACTAGGCCGCATCAAGACGATCACCGGGCTGACGGCCAACGACAACTGGACCTACAGCTATGACGATCTCTCTCGTCTGACCGGCGCCGACAACGGCGGCGACAACAGCCTCGACGAGACCTACAGCTACGACACCAATCACAACCTTCTGTCGCGCAGCCGGATCGGCGCCTATACCTATCCGGCGCCAACGGCGATCCGTCCGCATGCGGCAACGCAGATCGGCGCCAAGGCGATCGACTATGACGCCAACGGCAACATGATCTCGGACGGAACCCGCACGCTTGCCTGGGACGGCGCCAACCGGCTGTCGACGGTGACCCAGAACGGCGCCACGGTGACGCTGTCTTACGGACCGGATGGCGCGCGGGTGAAGAAGAGCTGGGCCTTCGGCACCATTCTCTATCCCGACGCCAATGTCGAGATCGACCGGACGACGCCGGGCACGGATATCTACACGCTTTATCCGCATCCCGACGCCAAGATCGTCGTCACCGATGGCAGCACGGTACAGGACAAGTTCTTCCTGCATCGCGATCATCTGGCCTCGGTGCGGCAGGTGACCGACGAAAGCGGCATCCCTGTCGAGCAGACCGGCTATGCCGCCTATGGCGAGGCCACCAACACCAGCTTCCAGACGAAGAAGAGCTATATCGGCGAACGCTTCGATCCCGAAACCGGGCTGATGTATCTCAATGCCAGATACTACGATCCGGCATTCGGGCGGTTTATCTCACCGGATGACTGGGACCCGACACAGCAAGGGGTGGGCACCAACCGCTACAGCTACTCCGAAAATGATCCCGTTAATAAAAGCGATCGCAATGGGCATCAATGGGGTCAGCTTAGTGGAACGACCACAACGGGCTTCTTCAGCGATTTCATTGGCAGCCTTTATGGCCAAAATCCTCACAGTCGGCAAAGTGATCAAGTGCTGGCTGACCGGGCCGCGAAAGACGTGAACGCAGCAACAATGAAAGTCTCGAAAAGAGCTGCGGACGAAACAGGTCTGCCAGCGATCTATGATGGAATACGCAACAGGAGTGCGTTAAAGGTAGGTGCCGGCGTTCTTACACTCATTACATTAGTTGGTGGGCCAGAAGGTAAGGTTGCCGAAAAGCTGGCGCTTAAAGCCGGTGAAAATCTTGTCTATCGTGCGGTAAATTTGGCTGGGGAGGTGAAGTACGTCGGCATCACAAACAACCTGGAGCGGCGGGCCGCCGAGCATTTGAGTTCCAAAGGTATAGCCATTGACGCGATCCCAGGGCTGAGTAACCTTTCTAGGATAGATGCCAAGGCTGTTGAGCAAGTTCTTATTGAGAAGTACGGTTTGGCCAAAAATGGCGGATTGATGAACGTGATTAACAGCATCGCAAAATTAAACCCAGCATATGCTGGAGCAACGCAACGCGGAGCCGATCTGTTGAAACAAGTTGGGTATCCGGGGTACTAAATGGCGAAGCTGAAAATCGGCGATATTGTCGAGATCAACACCGCGAAAGGACTGGCTTACGCACATTACGCGCACAAGCATAAGCAATTTGGTGCGTTGCTTCGGGTGTTTGGAAAATTCTTTGATGCTCGACCCGACAGTTTTGTCAATTTGGTAAGCAGCCGGCCAATGTTTATGTGTTTCTTTCCGCTAAGCGCAGCGATTGATCGAGGAATTGTATCAATTGTTGGCAACATGGCGCTCCCGTCTGATGCCACGAAATTCCCGACGTTCCGGGCCGGTGTTGTAGATCCGGCTACGCGGAAGGTGGGTGTGTGGTGGCTGTGGGATGGTGAGAAGGAATGGCGGGTCGGGCATTTATCTGCTGAACAGCGTCAACTGCCGATTCGGGGGGTATGGAACGATACGTTGTTGGTCGAGCGACTTGAATCTGGTTGGACGCCTGAAACAGATTCGACCTGAAATAGGCTTTCATCCATCTGCGATCAAACGATGGCGGTAGGAACTGGACGTGGAAGCCACAAGCGGCGGCGACTTCACCCGCGATATCTGGTATCGCCAAAACTCCCGATGTCGGGCGAAGCCGTTGCAACGAACAGTGTCGATCTCAAACCCCCATGACGAGGAGGTGGCGCTGATCGCCTCTACGCTGGTCGAGCACGCGGCAAGGAAAAGCCGTCGCGGTGGCTCCGATAGAGCGGGGGTGGTTGTAAACTTCAGCCCATCTAGAGCGCTTCCGATTTTAGCTGAATCGGAAGGGATTCCGTTTTTGGCTGTTTTGTGATTCAAGATGCTGGCTGGAATGGAGGCCAGCATCGGATGACTCGACCTCTTTCAAATGATCTTCGCAAGCGTGTTGTTGATGCCATCGAAGCGGGCGAGAGCTGCCGGTCGGTGGCGGTGCGGTTCGGTATTGCGGTGTCTTCAGCGGTGAAGTGGTCTCAGCGCTACCGCTCGAGCGGATCTGTGGCGCCTGGGAAGATGGGCGGTCACCGCAAGCGTGTTCTTGAGCCGTACCGGGCGTTTATCGCCGAGCGAATTAACCAGACGCCGCATCTATCACTGCACGGATTGAAGGAAGAATTGGCCGCACGAGGGGTGAAGGTATCCCACGACACCGTATGGCAATTCCTGCGGCGCGAGGGGCTGCGGTTCAAAAAAAACACTGTTCGCCCTTGAACAGGGACGTGCCGACATCGCGCGGCGACGACAACGCTGGCGGTCCTGGCAGACCGGTCTCGATCCTAGGCGGCTGGTCTTCATCGATGAAACCTGGATCAAGACCAACATGGCGCCGCTTCGGGGCTGGGGGCCGAAGGGCAAACGCCTGCGCGGCTTCGCCCCGCATGGCCATTGGCGCACCCTGACTTTCCTGGGCGCGTTGCGCTACGATCGGCTTGCCGCACCTTGTGTCTTCGATGGACCCATCAATGGCGAATGCTTCCGAGCCTATGTCGAACAGCAACTCCTGTCGGTGCTCGAACCCGGCGACATCGTCGTGATGGATAATCTTGGCTCCCACAAGTCGGTCGCCATCCGTCAGATGATCCGCAACGCTGGTGCGCGACTCTGGTACCTACCGCCATACTCTCCCGACCTCAATCCGATCGAACAGGCCTTCGCCAAAATCAAGCACTGGATGCGCTTGGCTCAGAAGAGAACGATCGATGACACTTGGCGCCATATCGGACACCTCGTCACAACCATCGAGCCCAACGAATGCAGCAACTACTTCGCCAATGCCGGATATGCTTCCGTGAAAACCTGAAACGCTCTAGCGATTGCTTCAACGCCCGATCGCCTCCGTTTGCAAGTTTGCATCGGTCAGCGTCCCAGGAAAGCGACGATATCGCCGATTCGGTGAGAGCAGGCGCGTTCGCCCGGTGGTCGTCATAGACGGATCGTCCCATCCCGTGTTTTTCGGATGCAGCAGCCGGAATCGCTGTCGCGGGTGGCATAGAAGGCGACTACGTCGCGAAGCGTGTGGAAATAGCCGTTATGGAGGAAGCTTTTCTTCAGAGCGACATTGCGCAGCGTCGGCGTGCGGAACAGGCCACAATATTCGCTGTGGTTGGCGAGATCGGTACGCTGAGGGCTGCAGAGGCCGAGATCGTTATAGTCAGGATCGGCATTAGCCGGGATTGCCATGTTACGCGGTGCTGCGAGCGTGAGGAAACCGAAATCGGAACAGAGTGGCGGCTCTTCGTCATCTGCGGGGAGGCTCAGATGGCAGCTCGACAATTGCTCTTTGCAGGATCCTCGAAAGTTGGGGTCCGCGCAACTCCTGCGCGGTCAGCGTCGCCTTGCCGGCGAGAAAGGCTTTTAGGGCTTGCGACCTCGTTCGGGGACTGCCAGCCAAACAGGTGCTCGCCGACCGCGCCTAGCCGCGACGCCATCGCAAGCATCAGCATGCCTACAATCGCACCGCGTACAAGCAGCGCTGGGCATTGAGAGTTTCTTCGCCAAACTCAAACACTGGCGACGCCTCGCCACCCGCTAGGACGAGCTTTGCAGCCGATTTCATCGGCTTCATGATCTGGCAAGCATCATGCTTTGGCTCAAATAGCTAACTTGTCACCACAGCCTAGTGCCTGGGCAATGCGAGCGGAATTGCAAAGCCTGACCGCGCCGTAGGCACGATCAGGGTTAGTCGCCAAACCTATCTATTATCCAACTGCGACCTGACCAATCTCAACCCTCGTTCGGTAATCCGGTAGGGTTGGCCGCCCGAAGACTTGATTGCCTTCAGCCGCTTCAGTCTGCGGAAGAGATCGAGGTCGACGCCGGCATAGAGCCAGCCTTCGCGGGTGAAGCAACTGACGTTCTCAATCTTTCTGTTGTCGTCGCGGATAATTTCGATGCGGCCACCTTGGGCCATGAGATGCAGGATGCGCTGCTCCGTGCGGGAAATGTCCATATTGTGAGATCCGGTATCGCGCCGTAGGCGCGCACAAAAACGATCTGGCGCTCATTCGAACGTCAGGGCTTCGTTTTTTCGGGCCAATGCGCGCAAGACGACTTGCGGGCAGGGCCTTTACCGGGTCTCAGGCAGGCTCAACATAAAACACCTCGATAAGATCCATTATTCAGCCCGGAAAAAGCGGTCAAGAGCATCCTTGTCGATGAAAACCGGTCGAAAACCCTGGTTTCGATTGATCATCCCTTTGCAGCTACTGGTAAATTCCGCGACTCAGTGATCTAGTTAGAGGGGTAACGCGGAGGTGTCGTTGATCCACATTCGCAATGCCCGAGACGGGGAAGCGGAGCTCTTGAGCGAGATCGGGCTCAGGGCCTGGCAGAAGGCGATGGCGTCGATCGGCGAATCGGATGCGATGATCGACGCGGCGCGCAACGCCTTTCGCAACTTCGTGGAGAATGACTGGCTGACCATCACGATCATCGAGCAGAACGGCCAGGTCGCAGGCTGGGCTGCACGCGAGGGATTGGACGAAACTATCTCGGATTTCTGGATCGATCCCATCTTCACCCGGCAGGGACTCGGCTCAGCCCTTCTCGAACGCATTGAGAAGGATATCGCCGGCCGAGGCTTCGAGACGGCGGCGGTGCAGACTCATTCCGGCAATAGCGAGGCAATCGGCTTTTTTCGGAAGCACGGTTACGGCATCCACTGGCTGTCGGTCGCCTATAATCCGAAGCTTGACCGCGACGTGCCCTCTGTCGGGCTGACGAAGCCGCTGGTTTCGGGCAGCCCAGGCGGCTATGGGCAGGAATTCTGAAGTTTAAAAATCCAGATGAAGGCGAGGGGCCCATAGCGGCGCGAAGGCCAGCGCCGCGGCCAAGGCGCCGTGGAGGACCAGGATCGCCGCCAGCATCGACCGGAACGGCTCCTTCCTCGTCTTGTGGCGCAGGAGCTGCTGTGCCGCCACCGCACCGAGGCTGCCGCCGATCAGCGCAAGGGTCAGAAGCGTACGCTCGCTGATGCGCCACCCGCCCTGGCGCGCCGCCTGCTTGTCGAGGAAATAGACCGAAAAGACGATCAGGTTCAGCGCCAGAAACAGTGCGGCCAATTTGGTGATGTCGGTCATCGTCATGCGGCTACACTGCCATGCCCCGGTTAACCCAAGGCAAATGTCGCCGCCCTTCGTCAAACCGCGGTGTGCGATGGGGAAAGCCTTGCACCGGAATGCCATTTCCTTTACCTCACCAGTGGAAAAGAACAGCCTGCAAAGAGCATCAGATGACCATTGTCGACGTCCGCACGCCCGATCCGAAACGCTTCATCCCCGGCGCCACCGGCGACTGGGAAGTCATCGTCGGCATGGAAGTCCATGCCCAGGTGCTGTCCAATTCGAAGCTCTTTTCCGGCGCTTCGACGGAATTCGGCAAGCCGCAGAATTCGAACGTATCTCTGGTCGATGCCGCCATGCCCGGCATGCTGCCCGTCATCAACGAGGAATGCGTCAAGCAGGCCGTGCGCACCGGTCTCGGCCTCAAAGCTGAGATCAACAAACGTTCGCTCTTCGACCGCAAGAACTACTTCTACCCCGACCTGCCGCAGGGCTATCAGATCTCGCAATACAAGGATCCGATCGTCGGCGAAGGCAAGATCGTCATTTCGCTCGGGCCGGACCGCCAGGGCCAGTTCGAGGATATCGAAATCGGCATCGAGCGCCTGCACCTCGAGCAGGATGCCGGCAAGTCGATGCACGACCAGCACGCGACCATGTCCTATGTCGATCTAAACCGTTCCGGCGTGGCGCTGATGGAGATCGTCTCCAAACCCGACATGCGCTCGTCCGATGAAGCCAAGGCCTATATGACCAAGCTGCGTTCGATCGTGCGTTATCTCGGAACCTGCGACGGCAACATGGACGAAGGCTCGATGCGCGCCGACGTCAACGTCTCCGTGCGCCGTCCGGGCGAGGCTTTCGGCACGCGCTGCGAAATCAAGAACGTCAATTCGATCCGCTTCATCGGCCAGGCGATCGAATACGAAGCGCGCCGCCAGATCGGCATTCTGGAAGACGGTGGCACGATCGATCAGGAGACACGCCTCTTCGACCCGAACAAGGGCGAGACGCGTTCCATGCGCTCCAAGGAAGACGCGCATGATTACCGCTACTTCCCCGATCCGGATCTGCTGCCGCTCGAATTCGACGATGCCTTCGTCAAGGCGCTCGAAGCCGATCTGCCGGAACTCCCCGACGACAAGAAGGAGCGCTTCGTGCGTGAACTCGGCCTGTCGGTCTACGATGCCTCCGTGCTCGTTTCCGAAAAGGCGATCGCCGATTATTTCGAGGCCGTGGCCGCCGGCCGCGACGGCAAGACGGCGGCAAACTGGGTGATCAACGACCTGCTCGGTGCGCTCAACCGTACCGGCAAGGACATCGAACAGACGCCGGTCTCGCCGGCTCAGCTCGGCGCGATCATCGACCTCATCAAGGCCGGAACCATCTCCGGCAAGATCGCCAAAGACCTTTTCGAGATCGTGCTGACCGAAGGCGGCGATCCCGCCGAGATCGTCGAATCGCGCGGCATGAAGCAGGTGACGGATACCGGCGCCATCGAAAAGGCCGTGGACGAGATCATCGCCGCCAATCCCGAACAGGTCGAAAAGGTCAAGGCGAAGCCGACCATGGCGGCATGGTTCGTCGGCCAGGTGATGAAGGCGACCGGCGGCAAGGCCAATCCGCAGGCGGTCCAGGCGCTCGTCAAGGCGAAGCTCGGCATCGAGGAATAACCCGTGTATTTCGTCCGCACCGCCGGAGAGCGCGACCTCGAGAAGGTGCGCGCTCTTCTGGTGGAGAGCTTTCACGCCACCTATGACGAACTCCACGGCAAAACAAAGGTGGACGATCTGATCGCCCATCTCTTTACGCCGGCAGCGCTGAAGGCGCGGCTGGCGCGCAAGGATGCCGAGTTCCTCGTCGCCGATAATGGCCGCAACATCGGCGGCGTGGGGTATGCAGCGATGTCGCAAGCGTTGACGAAGACGGTCATGCTGCATCTCCTCTACGTCAATCCGTCGCTGCAGCGCCAGGGCATCGGCCGCGATATCTTCGCCGAGCTCGAAACCTGCTTTCCGGATGCTGAGATCATGCGTCTGGAAGTCGAGCCGCAGAATGCGGCGGCGATCGCCTTCTACCGGGCGCATGATTTCACGGAAGTTGGCCGCAACGAGAACAGCGCACCCGGACAATCCGGCATTCCCTCGCTGATTTTCGAAAAACCGCTGCAAGGGCATTAAGGCCGTGCCGGTCGAGTTATCCGATATTCTCATTCGCCAAGCGCACGGGGACGATCTGCCGGCGCTTGTGGCGATGTTTGCCGCCGATGCTCTCGGCGGTCACGGCGATACGTCGGATGTCGAGGCTTTTGCCGATTATGCCAAGGCCTTCGCCGTCATTGAGGCTTCGCTGAACCAGACGCTTTATGTCGCAGAGCGCGGCGGCGAAGTCGTCGGCACGTTCCAGACGATGCTCACAACCTCGCTGACAGGCCGTGGTTCTTCGACGATGATCATCGAGGCGGTGCAGACGCGGGCCGACATGCGCGGGCAGGGCATCGGCACTGGAATGATCGAATTCGCCATATCAGAGGCAAAAGGCCGCGGCGTGCGGCTGGTACAGCTGACCTCGAATGCCATACGCAAGGATGCCCATCGTTTCTATGAAAGGCTTGGCTTCAAACCTTCGCATCTCGGCTTCAAGATGGCCTTGAAATGACCCTTGCCTCTCGTGGAATCGCTGGACAATTCGGCTTGGCGACGGCATAAGCGAGGAGCTAAATTCTGGTTTGGCCCGCACTGGCGGGCACAAGGAAAAGACATGCGGAATCTTCTGGTTCAAATCTTCACCTGGTGGAACAGTCAGACGATAGGCACGCGTTTTGCGACCTGGCGTTTTGGCAAGCGCGTCGGCGAGGATGAGTTCGGCAACGTCTATTATGAAGGCGGCATGTCTTCCTATGGCCTGCCGAAGCGCTGGGTGATCTACAAGGGTTATGCCGAAGCCTCCGCCATTCCGCCGGGCTGGCATGGTTGGATGCATCATCGCACCGATGTTCCGCCGTCCAAGGAAAACTACGTCGCCAAGGAATGGCAGAAGACGCATCGTCCGAACCTCACCGGTTCGCCGCAGGCTTACCGTCCGCCGGGCTCGCTCGCGGTTCCGGGCGAGCGGCCGCGTGTCACCGGCGATTACGACGCCTGGACGCCCGGCAACTGAGACGGCCCGACCGGGCGATCGCAAGCCCGGCTTTTGGCCACAATTGACCTTTACCCGCAGGTTGGCCGCGCTTGACAGCGGCAGTGAACCGAAAATGTCTGGAGACGGGTGCATATGAAGCTCTTCACGCGGTACATGGTCCTGCGTGGCGCCGGATCGCTGCTGGCGCTCTCGGCTCTGCTTCCACCGGTTGCGGCGCATGCCGCCCGCATTGACAATCCGGTTGCCGTCTTCTCCGGTCTCGACAAGATCACCGGCCGCATCACGACGTTCGATGTCTATGTCAATGAGACGGTACAGTTCGGCGCCCTGCAGGTGACGCCGAAGGCCTGCTATTCGCGCGACCAGGCGGAAGCGCAGAAGATCGACGGCTTTGTCGAAGTCGACGAAATCACCCTTGACCGCAAGATCCGCCGCATCTTCACCGGCTGGATGTTCGCCGACAGCCCCGGCCTCAACGCCGTCGAGCATCCGATCTACGACGTCTGGCTGAAGGACTGCAAGACAAGCTCGGACGTCCCGGAACCCGACAGCGCCAAGGCGCCGGCTCGCTGATTGATATCAGCTAGGCAGACGCCAAAAAAGCTTCACAATTTCGGCGCCGTCTCCTGGTTAAGCCGCGAGCCTATGCCGTGGGTGTCTTGTTTCGCGTGAAAAGACCTTTGGCAAACCGAAGCGCACCGCCAAGCACGATGACAATAAGGATACCGGCCTTTTTCAGAAAGGCGGCGGCAAGCGCCAGGAGCCCCACCTTTGCGGCGATCTTGGCGCCCGCACCCGCGGCGATCATGCCGGCCATTCCGTAGGCCGCGATCTTGTCGCCTTCGACGAAGTCGGTATAGGCCATTCCCTTGTCGAACTGCACGAGCGTCGTGACGGTCGGAATGACCTGCTCGATCTCCTTCAACTGGTTCAGGCCAGCCACGAAATCGAACTCGAATACGCCCTGGCGACCAAGAACGCGCATGGAGTAGTTAAGCGTATGCGGGGCTTGCGCATCATCACCGAACAGCAGATCGCGCGCCCAATGCATCGCATGCGCAGATTTGTCGTAATGCGGCGTCGAGGCCCAGCCGACAAGCGTGATCTTTCGAAAACCCTGCTTTTCGCGCTCGACGTTGTTTTCCCGAATGGAATCCTTGATGTTCTGCAGCAGTTCATCGTAATCGGTCGTGGCGGCATCGGCGTCTGAGACATAGCCGTCGGCGCTGTATTCGACAATGGAACCCCAGGCCGCGATATCGGTCGGCGCGTATTTCGCCGGGAAGATCATCCCCATCGTTCCCTCAGCCGCCTGCGGCGGATTTCCCCAGATATCGACCAGCACCTTCTTCGTATCTGCGGAATTGAGATAGTAGAAGCCTTCGGGCACGTTCAGCATTGCCTTTGCAGCAGGCAGCTTGATTGCACCCTGTTGAAAATCGAGCTTTTGCAGCAGTGGTTTTTCTGCGTCCGAAAAAGCCCTGGCAGGGAACATCTCCTGGTAAGGGCGCGCCCCGGCTTGACCCGTGAACAAGACGAAAAGGATTGCGGCCGCAAAATATCGTTTCAAAATGCTATCCCCCGTTGCATGGCCGAACCTATTCAATCGGCCCAAAAATCAACGCAAGGATGAAACGATCACATTTAAAACTTCAGGTGTGGCGATTCCATCGCGTTGGCAAGCAACAACGCATATTCGGTCTTCGGCACATCGATCGCTCCGAACGTCTTCAGGTGCTCGGTGGTAAATTGCGTATCGAGCAGCGTGAAGCCCTTTTCCCTCAGCCGGTCGACCAGGTGTACAAGGCAGATTTTCGAGGCGTCCGTCCGGCGTGAAAACATGCTTTCGCCGAAGAAGGCCGAGCCAAGCGAGACGCCGTAGAGGCCGCCGACCAGTTGATCGCCGTCCCAGGCTTCGACGGTATGGGCATGACCGATTTCGAACAGCGTGGAATAAAGCGATCGGATCGTCTGGTTGATCCAGGTGCTCGGGCGTCCCGATGTTTCCTCCGCGCAAGCCGCGATCACCTGGTCGAAATCGTGATCGAAGAGGATTTCGAAGGGTTTCCTGCGCACCGTTTTTGCGAGGCTTTTCGAGATATGGAAATCATCGAGCGGCAGAACGCCGCGCAATTCCGGTTCGACCCAGAAGATCTCCGGGTCATCGGCGGACTCGGCCATCGGAAAGAGGCCGATGGAATAGGCGCGCAGGAGGATGTCAGGGGTTATGCCTGGTGACTTCCTGCGCGATCCTGCCATTCCTGTCCTATGCCGCCGGCGTGTTGGCGAGGTAATGTTCCAGCCAGTGGATATCGTAGTCGCCGTTGGCGATATCCTGGTTGGAGACGAGATCCTGGAACAACGGCAGCGTCGTCTTGATGCCGTCGACGACGAATTCGTCGAGCGCGCGGCGCAGGCGCATCATGCATTCGACACGGGTGCGGCCGTGCACGATCAGCTTGCCGATCAAGCTGTCGTAATAGGGCGGAATCTTATAACCCTGATAGGCGCCGGAATCGATGCGCACGCCAAGGCCGCCCGGCGCATGGAAATGCGTGATCGTTCCGGGCGAGGGCACGAAGGTGCGCGCATCCTCGGCATTGATCCGGCATTCGATCGCATGGCCGGAAAAATGCACCTCGTCCTGCGTCACGGAAAGCCCGCCGCCGGAGGCGACGCGGATCTGCTCGTGCACCAGGTCGATGCCGGTGATCGCTTCGGTGATCGGATGTTCCACTTGCAGGCGGGTATTCATTTCGATGAAATAGAACTCGCCGTTCTCGTAGAGGAATTCGATCGTGCCGGCGCCGCGATATTTCAGCTTCTTCATGGCATCGGCGCAGATCTGGCCGATCTTCATGCGCTGCTCGACATTGAGCGCAGGCGAATTCGCTTCTTCCCAGACTTTCTGGTGGCGGCGCTGCAGCGAACAGTCGCGTTCGCCGAGATGAATGGCGTTGCCTTCACCGTCACCGAAGACCTGGATTTCGATGTGGCGCGGCTTGCCGAGGTATTTTTCCATATAGACGGCATCGTTGCCGAAGGCGGCTGCCGCCTCCGTGCGCGCCGTCGACCAGGCCTCGATCAGATCGGCCTCGCTCTTGGCGACCTTCATGCCGCGCCCACCGCCGCCGGCCGTTGCCTTTATCAGCACGGGATAGCCGATTTCGGCCGCTGTCCGCAGCGCATCCTCTTCGGTCTTCACTTCGCCATCCGAGCCAGGAACGACGGGAATGCCGAGTTCCAGCGCCGTCGTCTTGGCGGTGATCTTGTCGCCCATGATGCGGATGTGATCAGCCGTCGGCCCGATGAAGGTGATGCCATGCGCGTCGAGAATATCGGCGAACTTGGCATTCTCGGAGAGGAAGCCATAGCCCGGATGCACGGCGTCGGCGCCGGTGATCTCGCAGGCGGCGACGATCTGGTGGATATTGAGATAGCTCTCGCGCGAGGAGGGCGGACCGATGCAGACGCTTTCGTCGGCAAGGCGCACATGCATGGCATCGGCATCGGCGGTGGAATGCACCACGACGCAGGCAATGCCGAGCTCCTTGCAGGCCCGAAGCACGCGAAGGGCGATTTCCCCGCGATTGGCGATGAGGATTTTCGAAATCATGGGCTTGGGCCTATTCGATGACGACGAGGGCTTGGCCGTATTCGACGGGATGTCCGTCGTCGACGAGGATCTCGGTCACCTTGCCTGACTTCGGCGAAGGAATCTGGTTCATCGTCTTCATCGCTTCGATGATGATGAGCGTCTGCCCTTCCTTGACGGTGGCGCCGATTTCGATGAAGGGACGTGCGCCCGGAGCCGGCGCCATGTAGACGGTGCCGACCATCGGCGCATTGACGACATTCGCCGGGTTGCGGCCGGGTGCTGCGGCGGGCGCGGCAGCGGCGGCTGCGGGAGCGGCGGCTGCGGCCGGGGCGGCAAAGGCAGGTGCAGCAATCGGCGCCTGGACGTATTGCGGCGTGCCGCCGCGCGAAACGCGGATGCGCAAGTCGTCCTGCTCGACCTCGATCTCCGTCAGATCCGTCTCGTTGAGAATATTGGCGAGATCGCGGATCAGTGCCTGATCGATACCCGATTTCTTTTCAGCCATGGTGTTGCCCTGTCTTCTTCTTATGCCGTGATGTTCTTCAGCGCATGGAGCGCCAGGATGTAGCTGTGAGGCCCGAAGCCGCAGATCACGCCCTTGCATGCCGGCGCGATCATCGACTTGTGGCGAAATTCTTCCCGTGCATGGACGTTGGATATGTGGAGTTCGATGACGGGGATTGATATAGCGCGGATCGCGTCGTGCAGCGCGACTGACGTATGCGTATAGGCGCCTGCATTGATGGCGACGCCGGCAGCCTTTTCCTCGGCCTCGTGGAACCAGTCCACAAGCGTGCCTTCGTGGTTGCTCTGACGGAAGTCGATATCAAAGCCGAGTGCGCGCCCGGCTGCCTTGCAGTCTGCCTCGATGTCCTTGAGCGTCTTGCCGCCATAAATGCCGGGCTCTCGTTTACCCAGCATGTTCAGGTTTGGGCCGTTCAGGACAAAAATCGTTTGCGTCATCGAATGTTCCGTAAATGCACGACGGCAACCTATAGACTCCGCGAGGGCTGAATGAAAGCCCTTACGGGTTGGCCGACAGGAATCGCGCCACATTTGTCCACATGGCTGAAACGCTTCGATTCTGGCGATTTGATGAGCGGCCGGTCGGCTGCCTGATTCCTCAGCAGGCGGTCTTGCCGCAGCTGCGCATGTTCTTGACCTTGGCTTCGAGATCGTCGAGCCCGACGGCGCCCGGGACCAGCTCGTTGCCGATCACATAAGAGGGCGTGCCGCTGATGCCGAGGCTGGAGGCAAGCTGATAGGTCGCCTGAACGATCCCATCGTTCGGGCTCTTCGCCATCTCGGCGCGAATCTTGTCTTCGCTGACGCCGAGAGAGCCTGCGACAGCGATCGCACTGTCTTCCGAGGCACGGCCTTCGCTGCTGAGAAGGGCGACATGGAAATCGGCATATTTGGCAGGCGCCAGCCTGCGGAAGGCGTCGGCCACTTTGTGGGCGGCAACCGAATCCGGCCCGAGGATCGGGAATTCCTTGAGGACGAAGCGGACGTTCGTGTCCTTCTTCAGCATCGCCTGCATGTCGGGAAGCGCGTGGCGGCAGTAGGTGCAATTATAATCGAAGAATTCGACGACGGTCACATCGCCCTTGGGATTGCCGAGCGTGACGTCATCCTTTGAATTGAAGATGTTCGCGGTGTTCTCCTCGATCGCCATATTGGCCTTCACCAGCCGCGCGGCTTCCTGCTTCTTCTGCAGCGCGTCCTGGACGTCGAGCATGATCTCCGGGTTTTCGATCAGATATTGCTTGATGAATTCGCCGAACTCCTTCTTCTGCTGATCGTCGAGCGCTGCCGCCGGAAACGGGAGCGCGATCGATGCGGCGAGCGCCAGTGCGGTGAAGCTTTTTGAGAAGAAGGCCATGATATCCTCGTCATCGGCGATGTGGTCTTGGTCGAGAAAACCGTCGCCGGGTTATGGACTTGAACGCGTCGCGTCAAGGTACGGGGTGTCGAGTTCTGTTCAAACAGGAATTTTCATCCCTGCGCCGCCCTCGCGGGATTGTGATGAGCCGATTAATGCGGCAATTGTCTGGCCAATAGCGAAGAAGCCGAGCGAGAAGCGATCTTGTTTTCCATATCGAAACGCAGCGAAATCGAGCCTTTTCATGCCATGGACGTGTTGGCGGAGGCGACGAAGCGGCGGGCAGTCGGCCATCCCGTCATCTCGATGGCGGTCGGCCAGCCCTCGCATCCCGCGCCTCGATCTGCCCTCGAAGCGGCAAGCGCCGCCCTTGTCGAAGGCCGGATCGGTTATACGGATGCGCTGGGGACGGCGCGGCTGAAATCCGCACTGGCCTGGCACTACAGGGACCGTCACGGCTTGGAGATCGATCCCAAGCGCATCGCCATAACCACAGGCTCCTCGGCAGGGTTCAATCTCGCCTTCCTCACGCTTTTTGATGCCGGCGATGCCGTGGCGATCGCAAGACCGGGTTATCCCGCTTATCGCAACATTCTCGGCGCGCTGGGGCTGGAGGTTCTCGAAGTGCCGGTGACGGCCGAGACCCACTTCACCCTGACACCCGAGAGCCTCGAGGCGGCGCAGCAGCAAAGCGGCGTCAGGCTCAAAGGTGTGCTGCTTGCAAGCCCCGCCAACCCGACCGGCACGGTGACCGGCCGTGACGGGTTGAAGGCGCTTGCGGATTACTGCGCGGCCCAATCCATCGCCTTCATCTCCGATGAGATCTATCATGGGCTGACCTTCGCGGGGGAGGAGGCGAGCGCGCTCGAGCTGACGGACAAGGCGATCGTCATCAACTCCTTCTCCAAATATTACTGCATGACCGGCTGGCGAATCGGCTGGATGGTGCTGCCGGAACGGCTGGTGCGGCCGATCGAGCGGGTGGCGCAGAGCCTCTATATCTCGCCGCCCGAGCTCTCCCAGATCGCAGCGGTGGCTGCGCTTGGCGCAAGCGAAGAGCTCGATCATGTCAGGGCGAGCTATGCCGCAAATCGCGCGCTGCTGCTCGACCGCCTGCCCAGGATCGGCCTTGCGCCCGCTTCGCCGATGGACGGCGCCTTCTACGCCTATGTCGATGTCTCGCGCTTCACCAATGACAGCATGGGTTTTGCCAAACGCATGCTCGCGGAAATCAACGTCGCGACGACGCCGGGCCTGGATTTCGATCCGCTGGAGGGACACCGAACCCTGCGTCTCTCTTATGCGGGTTCGCAAGGAGAGATCGCCGAGGCGTTGGAGCGGATAGCAGTCTGGCTGAAGTAGGGCTGCGGGGGCAAGCGGCTGCTTGCCCACCTGCTCCTTAGATTAGCTGCGCGACGAAAACAGCGAGGCGAGGGTCGAGGCGGGCTTGTTGTTCAGCCGCGGCACCACCACGAGCTGCTTGATCTCGCCGCGTTTGTAGGCGGCCAGGAAGCGTTTGTAATCCTTGAAGGAAACGCAGCCGTTGGAATCACCGTTCTTGCCGAGCATGTAGGTGTGGGCAAGCAGGCCGACGCGGTCATAGATGGCATCCGAGCCTTCCACCGGTGTCAAGCGCAGCGCTTCGACACCGTGAAAGAGGGCCTCGCGCATCGTGAGGACATAGGTATGCGGCGGCGTCGGTCCGCGCATCTTCTTGTCCACGTAACGCGGATTGTCGCGCATCTTGCCGAGACCGGAATGAGCCTCCAGCCGTTCGCCGTTCGGCAGATAGACGGTGCTGTTTTCGATGTCGTAGATCGCGACACCTGCCCGCAGTTTTGGCGAGAAGACCGGCTTGTCGTAGCGCGGCACGGCATCGTCCTCATCGTCCTCGATCGGCGAGTTCGGCTGGGCATAGGCCAGGACAGGCCCGGCAGAGCGCTGTGCACCCTTGACGGCCGGCGCCGGTTTGCCCACGAGTCCGTCCGGACGCGCCATCGGCAACGGCACGGAACCTGCATCGGGCGACAGGACCAGATCGAAGGGTTGATCCTCCGCCGCTGCGACCTCCACCGGTGCGGATTCTGTTGCAGGAACCGAGGCGGTCCTGACATGAGAGGCGGCCGGCTCGATCGGGGCGGGCGCGATCTGCCGGGGGTCGGCATCAGCAAGCGCGAGCATTGCCTGGAGTTGGGCCGCGGCGACGGCCTCCTTTGACGGAACGATGATCCGGTTGCCGTCGTCTTCTTCAATCTCTGCCGAGGCGAGTTCGACCGGCGGCGGCGCGATCGCATCATCCTTGCGGAACTTGGCACTGTCGGAAATCGCGGCGACGACCGGTTGCTCGGCAGCCATGACGAGCCGATTGTTCTTCGTAAGAGCCGCCAATGCCGTTGCGGCAGCGGCCGTCTTTTCGGCGTGAGACTGGATGAGGCTTGCCGTCAGCGGCGTTTTCGGCTTCGCGTTGAAGGCGGTCAGCCGGTCACCCTTGCCGACATGGATCAACCTCTCAAGGCGAGTTGACGGCGCCGCCTTCGAGGCGGCCCGGATCTGTGCCAGGCTATCGGCTGGAGAAAAGGGCGCCGCGACCGAATGCATCGTTGCCAAGGTCGCGATCAGCCATGTTGAGGTTAAAAGCCCGGCGCCGATGACACCGTAAAGAAAACCGCGAGATCTGTGCGAACGCAAAGCAGATCCGCCAAGAGGGGCGACGTGATCCAACGTCCCTACCGCAAACGCCATACTACACTCGTCTTTCAAACTCGCTACGCAGGCCGGCGGCACTGACTGACTAAAACTTCGCCGGGCCGGTAAGGGCGCAAAGGGGCCGAATTTAGGCCGCTTGCGACTTCCGACTGTTTCGCGAGGATGACGAATTATGGTTTCTAATTTGTTTACGCGATATCGCTGTTTCTTGGGATGTCTCAAAAAGAGATGCCTGCCGGCGTCTCAGGTGCGTTCCATCACATAACTTCCCGGTGCTTCTTCGATCGCGTTCAGCGCATCGCCGCCGGGTTTGCGGGCCGCAACGCGTCTGCCGTCCTGCGTCTCGATCCAGGTCTGCCAATGCGGCCACCACGACCCCGCCGTCTCGGTGGCCCGCTCGAGCCAGGTCTCGTAGTCGCCCTTGGCCGGGCCACCCGTCCAGAACTGGTATTTCTTCTTGTCGGGCGGGTTGACGACGCCAGCGATATGTCCCGAGCCGGTGACGACGAATTCCACCTTGCCGCCGAAGAACTGACTGCCGAGGAAGACCGATTTTGCAGGCGCGATGTGGTCTTCGCGCGTGGCGAGATTATAGATCGGGATCTTCACATCCTTTAGCGATACGCGCTTGCCGTCGAGGATCATCTCGTTCTGCGTCAACGCATTGCGGAGATAGCAGTTTCGCAGGTAGAAGGCGTGGTTTGCTGCCGCCATGCGGGTCGAATCGGCGTTCCAGAACAACAGGTCGAAGGGCAGGGGCTCCTGACCCTTGAGGTAGCTGTTGACGAAATAAGGCCAGATCAGCTCGGAAGCGCGCAGCATGTTGAAGGCCATCGACATCTTCGTGCCGTCGAGATAGCCGGCCGCCTTCATATGCTCTTCGAGCGCGGCAAGCTGCTCCTCGTCGACGAAGACCTTGAGATCGCCGGCATGGGTGAAATCAACCTGCGTTGTGAAGAGCGTGGCGGTCTTGATGCGCCGGTTTTTCTCCTTGGCGTGCAGCGCCAGTGTCGCCGCTAGCAGCGTGCCGCCGACGCAGTAGCCGACGGCGTTGACGTCCTTCTCGCCGGTCGCCTTCTCGATCGTATCGAGCGCGAAATCGACGCCCTCGCGGGCATAGGCGCCCCAGTCCTTCTCGGCGTGACGCGCATCCGGGTTGACCCAGGATATGACGAAGACGGTCTGGCCCTGGTCCACGCACCATTTGATGAAGGATTTCTGCGGGTTGAGATCAAGAATATAGAACTTGTTGATCCAGGGCGGGCAGATCAGCAGCGGCCGCTTCAGAACTGTTTCGGTCGAGGCTTCGTACTGGATGATCTGGCAGATATCGTTCTGGGCGATGACTTTGCCCGGTGTCAGCGCCATGTCGCGGCCGACAGCGAATTTTGTCATGTCGGTCTGTCGAAGGCGAAGCTCGCCGTTGCCCGCAGCGATGTCCTCGGCGAGCATCTTCATGCCGCGCACCAGGTTTTCGCCGTTGCTTGCGATCGTCTCGCGGTAAAGCTGCGGGTTGGTAGCGATGAAGTTGCTCGGCGAAAGGGCTGCCGTGATCTGCTTCACGTAGAATCCAGCCTTGTGCTTGGTATGCTCGTCGAGGCCGTCGGTCTCCGACACTAGCTTGTCCACCCAGTCGCTCGTGACGAAATAGACCTGGCGGAGGAAATCGAAGAACGGATTTTTCTGCCAATCCTCGTCCGAAAAGCGCTTGTCCTTGCGGGTGTCGGGCTCGGGCGGCAGGGGTTCGCCCTGCACGCGCTGCATCGAGCGCATCCAGATGCCGAAGAACGAGGACATCAGCTGGGTCTGCGCCTCGAAGGTGCGACGGGGATCGGAAATCCAGTATTCGCTGACCTTGGAAAGCGTTTTGACCATGTCGGTCATCGGATCGATGGCGGTTTCGTTAATCTCGCCGCGTTCGCGCGGCGCAAGCCAGGCCGAGGCGGCCTGGCCGAGATTTTCGAGCGCCCGGGCGAAATTCATCGCCATGGTCTCGGGATCCTTCAACAGATAGGGTTCGAGATCGGTCGCGTCGAAACCGGTCTTGTCGCCATTCTTCTGGCCGCCACTCTCCTGCTTGCTGTCGGTCACCATTTCCTCCGGCGGCAGCACTCTTTTTATCCGTTTGTTGTACATCGTGACCGAACGAGAAAACAAGTTCCACCCGCATCGGCTCGTGCTATTGCTTTGTGGCTGCGACAAATTTAACAGTCGAAGCAATCAGAACTGGATTTTGAGGCATGATCGAGAACGACATTCGGCGCATCGCAACCTTCAACCGCACCGCATTGATCTGCGCCGCGGCGGCGATGACCCTTGCCGGATGCAATCTGACGGCGGAGGAAAAAGCCGCCGCCGCCGCCAAGCGAGCGGCGCCGACCGCCGTCGTCATGCCGGCAACCAAGGGCGAGGCGGTTGAAGGCGGTCTGATGAAATCACCGGACGGCTATCCGAATTTCGGCGCGCCGCTGACGGCCGCCAATGTCCAGATGAGCGACGAGCAGGCGGCCGAACTGCAGCATCAGTTGACCGCGCTTGCAGCCCGGCGCAAGGCGGGCACGATCTCGGAAGCCGAATATCAGGCCAAGGTCACCGAAATGCGCCGCCTTGCCGCCGAGCACGGTGCGCAGACGCTCTCTGAAATCTCCAAATAAGCCTTGCCTTTCAGGCAAATTGGACGCAAAGCCTTCCGGATGGATCGGAAGATGCGATTTTGCCGATAATGCGTGGTTGTGCGGCCTTTCCGTCAAAGATTTGCCGCTTGGCTTGGGTCTGATGAATACGGCGCTGCGATTGTGAAGTTCGTGTCGCAGCCGCCGGAAGACGGAACGAACTTCGACCGCGGCCCGAAATGCCGCCTTTCCATGGGGAATGAAATGGAAGAGTTTCACAAAGTCCGGCGTTTGCCGCCTTATGTTTTCGAACAGGTCAACCGTTTGAAAGCAAGCGCGCGAGCGGGCGGCGCCGATATCATCGATCTCGGCATGGGAAACCCTGACCTTCCGACTCCCCAGGCGATCGTCGACAAGCTGTGCGAGGTCGTGCAGGACCCGCGCACGCACCGTTATTCGTCCTCCAAGGGCATTCCGGGCCTGCGCCGCGCCCAGGCCGCCTATTACGCCCGCCGTTTCGGCGTCAAGCTCAACCCGGATACGCAGGTGGTCGCCACCCTGGGCTCCAAGGAAGGCTTCGCCAACATGGCGCAGGCGATCACCGCTCCCGGCGACGTGATTCTCTGCCCGAACCCCACCTATCCGATCCACGCCTTCGGCTTCCTGATGGCCGGCGGCGTGATCCGCTCGATGTCGGTGGAGCCGGACGAGACTTTCTTCCCGCCGCTCGAGCGCGCGGTCCGCCATTCGATCCCGAAGCCTTTGGCGCTGATCCTCAACTATCCCTCGAACCCGACGGCCTTTGTCGCGACGCTCGATTTCTACAAGGACGTCGTCGCCTTCGCCAAGAAGCACGACATCATCGTGCTCTCCGACCTCGCCTATTCGGAGATCTACTTCGACGGCGCTCCGCCGCCGTCGGTTCTCGAAGTGCCGGGCGCAATGGATGTGACGGTCGAGTTCACGTCAATGTCGAAGACCTTTTCCATGCCTGGCTGGCGCATGGGCTTTGCCGTCGGCAACGAGCGGCTGATCGCTGCACTCACCCGCGTCAAGTCCTACCTCGATTACGGCGCCTTCACGCCGATCCAGGTGGCGGCGACGCATGCCCTGAACGGCGACGGCTCCGACATTGCCGAAGTGCGCAATGTCTATAAGCGCCGCCGCGACGTCATGGTCGAAAGCTTCGGTAAATCGGGCTTCGAAGTGCCGCCGCCGGCAGCCACCATGTTCGCCTGGGCGAAAATCCCGGAAAAGTTCCGTCATCTCGGTTCGCTGGAGTTTTCCAAGCTGCTGGTCGAGAAGGCGGACGTCGCCGTTGCTCCGGGCATCGGCTTCGGCGAGATGGGCGACGACTATGTCCGTCTGGCGCTTGTCGAGAATGAACACCGCATCCGTCAGGCTGCGCGCAACATCAAGAAGTTCATGTCGACGGCAGACGAGACGATGCATAACGTCATCTCGCTTAACGCCCACCGTTAATTCCAACTCTTGGGCAGCCGCGTTCGGCGGCTGCCGCCACACAGACATTTCAGGATCGATCCATGGCAGATGCCCTCAAAATCGGCATTGCGGGCTTAGGCACCGTTGGCGCCTCGCTTGTCCGCATCATTCAGCAGAAGAGCAACGAGCTTGCCGTCACCTGCGGACGTCCGATTACGATCACCGCGGTTTCCGCGCGCGACAAAACGCGGGACCGGGGCGTTGATCTTTCTGCCGTCACCTGGTTCGATCGGCCCGAGGATCTGGCCGAAAAGGGTGATATCGACGTCTTCGTCGAGCTGATGGGCGGCGCCGAAGGGGCTGCCAACGTCTCGGTGCGTGCCGCACTTCAGCGTGGTCTCCATGTGGTGACAGCCAACAAGGCGCTGCTCGCCTATCACGGCGTCGAGCTTGCGACGATCGCGGAAGAGAAGGGCTCGCTGTTGAATTTCGAGGCGGCGGTCGCCGGCGGCATCCCTGTCATCAAGGCGCTGCGCGAATCGCTGACGGGCAACGCCGTCTCGCGCATCTATGGCATCATGAACGGCACCTGCAATTACATCCTGACCAAGATGGAGAAGGAGGGGCTTTCCTTCGCCGAATGCCTCAAGGAAGCGCAGCGGCTGGGTTATGCCGAAGCCGATCCCGCCTTCGATATCGAGGGCAACGATACCGCCCACAAGCTCGCCATCCTGACGACGCTTGCCTTCGGCAATCGCATTGCGGCCGACGACATCTATCTCGAAGGCATCACCAATATCTCGATCGAGGACATCCACGCCGCCGCCGAACTCGGTTACCGCATCAAGCTGCTCGGCGTTGCCCAGCGCACCGAGACCGGCATCGAACAGCGTGTACACCCGACCATGGTCCCGGTCGATTCTGTCATCGCCCAAGTCGACGGCGTTACCAATGCGGTTGCAATTGAGTCCGACGTCCTCGGCGAACTGCTGATGGTCGGTCCAGGCGCCGGCGGCAATGCGACGGCCTCGTCCGTGCTTGGCGATATCGCCGATATAGCCAAGAGCCAGCCGGGCGCTCAGCGCGTGCCGGTGCTCGGCCATCCCGCAAAGGCGCTGGAGCCTTACCGCAAGGCGCAGATGCAGAGCCACGAGGGCGGATATTTTATCCGCCTGACTGTGCTCGACCGCACCGGCGTCTTTGCAAGCGTCGCCACCCGCATGGCGGAAAACCACATCTCGCTCGAATCGATCGTCCAGCGCTCTACGCAGCACCTGGCCCCATCGCATCACCAGACGATCATTCTCGTCACCCATGCGACGATGGAAGAGTCGGTGCGCAAGGCGGTCGCCTCGATAAAGTCGGAAGGCTATCTCTTCGGCGAGCCGCAGGTGATTCGCATCGAACGGCCGAAAGAAGAAGCTTAAGCATCTTTCGTCTGAGAGTATGAGCCCGCTCTGTCTCTGGCAGGGCGGCTTTTTCTGTTAATCGTTCAGCCTCCCTGCGGAAGTCTATATTACCAAATGCCGAAATATTGATATAAATAAAACCACAGATGGTGAGTCGCCGGCGTGGAGTATTTCATGAGCAAGGACAGCCACGCCGGAAAGGAGCATGGCAGCCCGAGCAAGGTGCCGCCAGCCCGCCCTGATATGTTTGCAGACATCCTCAAGCCGATGCGTCCTGACATGAGGGACGACAGCCATGACGAGGCCCTTGACGATGAACACACGGAAGGCCGCAACTGGGCCATTCTGCTGACGCTGTTTTCGGTCTTGTTGGTGCAGATCGGTGGCATCGCCGTGATCATCTGGCTGATCTTCTGGTAAAAATGCGTGTCTGCAAATCCGTCGCTATGTTATCTCCGCTGCTCCTGTAGAAAGAACAGATGAAGTCAGCGGAGTTTGGAATGGCAGATCTCGTCGATCCGGTACAGCGCGCGTTTCTTGGCGTGGAGAAATCCGCACTCGACAATCGCTGGGTTGCAAGACTCGACCAGGCCGGCCAGAACCGGGCGCTCGCCATGGCGCAGGTTCACGGGCTGCCGGATCTGATCGCCCGGGTTCTCGCAGGACGCGGCGTCCCGGTTGACGAAGCGATCGAATTCCTCGATCCAACAATCCGCGGCCTGATGCCCGATCCCCACACACTGACCGATTGCGAGAAGGCGGCAACCCGCCTCGTGCGTGCGATCGAGCGCGGCGAGAGCGTGGCGATTTTCGGCGATTATGATGTCGACGGGGCGGCCTCCTCGGCGCTGATGTTCCGCTTTCTCAGCCATTTCGGGGTCAAGGCGAACATCTACATTCCCGACCGCATCTTTGAAGGTTATGGCCCCAATCCGGCGGCGATCAACCAGCTGATCGACAATGGCGCCCGGCTGATCGTCACCGTCGATTGCGGCTCCACCAGTCACGACGCGCTTGCGGCGGCTGCTGCGCGCAATATCGATGTCGTCGTCATCGATCACCACCAGGTGACACATGAGCTGCCGCCCTGCCATGCACTCGTCAATCCCAATCGCGAGGACGATCTGTCGGGGCAGGGGCATCTTTGCGCGGCCGGCGTCGTCTTCATGGTGCTGGTCGCGACATTGCGGCTGCTGCGCGCGGCCGGCAACAAACACATCCTGGCGCTCGACCTGCTGCAATGGCTTGACATCGTGGCGCTTGCGACGGTCTGTGATGTCGTGCCGCTGAAGGGGCTCAATCGCGCCTATGTGGTCAAGGGGCTGGTTGCTGCCCGGCACCAGAGCAATGCCGGGCTTGCCGCACTCTTCCGCAAGGCGGGGCTCGCAGGCCCGGTGACGCCTTATCATTTCGGCTTTCTGATCGGCCCGCGCATCAATGCCGGTGGACGGATTGGTGACGCCGCACTCGGAAGCCGCCTGCTGACGCTCGATGATGCCGGCGAGGCGGAGGTGATCGCGCAGCGCCTCGACGAGCTCAACCGTGAACGCCAGGCGATGGAGGCGATGATGCTGCAGGAGGCGGAAGCCGAGGCGCTTGCCGAATACGGCGACGGCGAGGGCGCCTCCGTCATCGTCACCGCCCACGAGAAGTGGCATCCAGGCATCGTCGGGCTGATCGCCGCGCGGCTGAAGGAGAAATTCAAACGGCCCGCCTTCGCGATCGCTTTCGATCCCTCCGGCCGCGGCACCGGCTCAGGCCGCTCCATCAATGGCTTCGACATGGGCAGGATGGTGCGGGCTGCGGTCGAGGAGGGCATCCTGGTCAAGGGCGGCGGCCATGCCATGGCGGCGGGGCTGACGGTCGAGCGCGCCGATCTCGGCAGGTTGAGAACCTTCTTTACCGAGAAGGCCGCACGGACAGTGGCGAGCCTCGTCGCCAACGAGACATTGAAGATCGATGGCGCAATCGGCGCAAGCGGCGCCACGCTTGAACTCATTGACCGCCTGGAAGCCGCCGGCCCTTATGGCTCCGGCCACGCCCAGCCGCTTTTTGCGGTACCGGCGCATCGGGTACGAGACACGCGCCTGGTCGGCGAGAAACATGTGAAGGTGACGCTGGAGGCGATGGACGGGTCGCGGCTCGATGGAATCGCCTTCCGCGCCGCCGATACCGGCCTCGGCAATCTTCTCATCAATTCACGCGGCGCCAGCCTCCATGTCGCAGGCTGGCTCGGCGCCGAACATTATCAAGGCGCGCGCCGCATCCAGCTGCGCGTCTGCGACGCAGCGCCAGCGAGATAGCACGCTTGCGAAAGCCGCCGTCGGATGAACGAATATAAGGAAGTAAAGTGGCACGCCCTAGGGGAGTCGAACCCCTCTTCCCAGAATGAAAATCTGGTGTCCTAACCGATAGACGAAGGGCGCTTCCTTCGTGGTGGCGCCCTTATAGTCAGCACCTTCGAAAGCCGCAAGCGCCAAGGCGCGAAAAAATCACAGTTTTTGCCGATTTTTTTTAGCTGTGGAAAACATGGCGCTACGGGGCGGCGGATGGCTGGAAATATCGAACCGACGGGTGGTTGGCGGCATCATAAGCTCGATGGTACGCCCTAGGGGAGTCGAACCCCTCTTTACAGAATGAGAATCTGTCGTCCTAACCGATAGACGAAGGGCGCAGGCCAGCCTCGTTAAAATAGGCGTACGCGCCGGCTTCTGCAAGCGGATGTGATGGCTTCTATATGGAGGGAAAGTGGCACGCCCTAGGGGAGTCGAACCCCTCTTCCCAGAATGAAAATCTGGTGTCCTAACCGATAGACGAAGGGCGCTTCCTTCGTGGTGGCGCCCTTATAGTCAGCACCTTCGAAAGCCGCAAGCGGCAAATGCGATTTTTTTCAAAAAAATGACAGATATTCCGACGGCCGTGGTATTTCAGATTACTGCTGCCGAATCAAAGGCTTGTACGGCCTCCCAGAAGCAGATGAAGTTCAGCTGACCTTAGGTGAGGGAACTTCGCGCCGACGATGTTAGATCGCTCTTGCGGTGGTTACGGGCGCCCGTTTGCCGCCGCAGCCCCAGTTCCAGTCGCGGGTCTTGCCGGTGTCGAGGTGGACCGAGTCGGTGTGGCAATAGGTGCCGACCCCGCCGCGATCCGGCAAGGAGCGGATATAGGCGGCGATATCCCACTTGGACACGCCGTCGATCTGAATGTCTGCGGCCTCACAGCTCTTGTGCATCGATTCATCAGCACCACCGACCAGGCGGTTATGTTCTTCGTCGCGATAGCCTGATGTGACGATGACGGGCCGGCCGAAATGGTTCTCGACCGTCTTGATCACTTTCAGCAGGTCCGGCTTGAAGCAGCCGACCTCGACATTGTCGTTCTGGACGTGCAGCCCGTTCGGCGCAACTCGCGTCATGCCGGGCAGCGCGGCTTTGTGCAGGAGGCCGGAAAGACTGCCGAGCAGGTTCTGCTTCGGTGCGCTGTAAAGCGCGTTTGTCGTCGAGGCCGGGATACCGCCCGTCGCCACCGAGGCTGTTTGTACGGGCGCAGGCTGCGTGCCGGAATTTTCAGACGATTGCTGCGGCAGCACCGGCGCTGCCGGCTGCGAGGGCATGATCGGCTGGCTGTAGACGCTGCTTTTTGCGGGTGCCACTCCTTCCGTCGGCGCAAAGGCTTGCGGCTGGATGACGGTAGACGTGCTGTTGTTCTGCGGCGGCGCCTGGTGATCCGAAAAGATGCTCATCGCCTGGGCGTTGATCCGTGTCGACTGCATGACGAGCCCGCCTATATTGGCAGGCGCCGCCATTGCCGGATCGGCCGGCGGGACGGCGGCATTCGCATCCCCTGCCACGACCTGTGGCGCGGCCTGGGCGCCGGAGACATTGACGAGCCGGGGGTCGGTATAGACCGAGCGCGGGGCAGATTTCACCGGCGCCGTTGCGCCAATTTGTGGCGCTGCAGCCACCGTCGCCGGAACCGCAGGGGTCGCCGCTGCGGAATCGAGCGTCTTCTTGTTCGATACGCAGCCCGACAGCGCCAACATCGAGGTGGCGATCAGCAATGCGCCGGTAATGGGCATCCGCGTCTCAATATTACCCAAGCAATCTGTCTCCGGTTGATGCGAAAAACAGCGAAATATCGCCATCCTCCGCTTCGATTCACCGGGAGATTGCCTGCGGGGCCGGGTCGCGGCAAGCGCCAAGGCGCCAGCCGGACCCGAAATCGCAAAAGCCGCAAGTTTCGCAAAAGCCTTGCGGCCAAAACCCTTACCAGGCGCCGGTATTGCCCATGGAAACCCAGGGTTCGGCGGCCGGAAGCGGGCTTCCCTTCTGCAGAATTTCGATCGAAATGCCGTCGGGCGAGCGCACGAAGGCCATGTTGCCGTCGCGCGGCGGCCGGTTGATGGTAATGCCGTTATCCATCAGCTTTTGGCAGATCGCGTAAATATCATCCACCTCATAGGCGAGGTGGCCGAAATTGCGTCCTCCGCTATAATCCTCCGTATCCCAGTTGTAGGTGAGCTCGAGGCAGGGGGCTTTTTCGCTGCGCGCACGGTCGAGATCGTCGCGAGCGGCCAGGAAAACTAGGGTAAAGCGGCCCTTCTCGTTTTCGTGGCGGCGAATCTCCTCCAGTCCGAACAGCGAGGTATAGAAGGCAAGCGAAGCGTCCAGATCTTTGACGCGAACCATCGTATGAAGATAACGCATTCTATCTACTCCTTTATAGGGGCTGGCCTTTTTGGCGAGCCGAGGTCAGCTTCGGGCAAGTCATCTTTATAAAATGTGCAGCTGGGAATAACCGAAAACTAGGACTTGCGCTTATCCGTTACCAAGATGTTAATCTTGATTTCAAGAATCAGTTAACCGTAACAGTGTGACGCGTATTCGAGGGGCTGGCGATAATGGCTGATAGGATTTCATCGAACGCATACACCGATGTCGACGAGCTGTCGTCAGAAGCGGTCGATCTTGTCGAAATCACCGGTGTCGTCAAGTGGTTCGACGTCGCCAAGGGCTTCGGCTTCATCGTGCCTGATAACGGCATGCAGGATGTTCTCCTGCATGTGACCTGCCTGCGCCGCGACGGCTACCAAACGATCCTCGAGGGCACGCGCATCGTCGCTCTCGTCCAGCGCCGCGAGCGCGGCTACCAGGCTTTCAAGATCCTCTCGATGGATCAGTCGACTGCCATTCATCCCTCGCAGTTGCCGCCGGTGCGCACCCATGTGCAGGTCACCGCCACGAGCGGGCTCGAGCGTGCGCTTGTCAAGTGGTTCAACCGCACCAAGGGCTTCGGTTTCCTGACGCGCGGCGAGGGCACCGAAGACATTTTTGTGCACATGGAAACGCTGCGCCGCTTCGGGCTGACGGAGCTGCGCCCCGGCCAGGTGGTCCTCGTCCGCTTCGGCGATGGCGAAAAGGGCCTGATGGCCGCAGAGATCCATCCCGACGTTCCGAGCCCGGCAAGCCGGTCGCACTGACATGCGCGGCATCGTCCTGTTTCATGCGATCAGAAGCGCCGTCCTGGCGCTTTTTTTCTTGGTCGCCCTGCCGGCTTTGGCTGAGGAGGAGATGCGGTTCGACAAGGAGCCGCTGCTCATCCAGACAGCCGCGGGCAAGATGCTGCATTTTACCGTCGAGGTCGCCGCCACCGGTGATCAGCGCGCCCGCGGGCTGATGTTTCGCAAGTCGATGGCTGATGACGCCGGCATGATTTTCGATTTCGGGCAAACACGGCGCGTTGCCATGTGGATGGAGAACACCATCCTGCCGCTCGACATGCTCTTTGCCGACGACACCGGCACGATCCGCCACATCAAGGAAAACGCAAAACCCTATTCACGCGACATCATCGATTCGATGAGCCCGGTGAAATACGTCGTCGAACTCAATGCCGGCATCGTCGGCAAACTCGGAATCAAGCCAGGCGACAGAATCGTCAGCGCCACGACGACGAAGGCGAAGTGACGGTACGTAAGCTCGCGGGTGCACCAGCTGCGATGCAGGTATCAAGAAATTGATGGATATCAGGGTATTGAATGGTCGGAGTGGAGAGATTCGAACTCCCGACCCTCTGGTCCCAAACCAGATGCGCTACCAGACTGCGCTACACTCCGTGCCGTGATTGGCAGCGGGAATACACGGTTCGCTTCGCCGTCGCAACCCATAAATCCAGCGGTCGCCGGAGATTTCTCACCATGTCTGTGGACGCAGGGGGAAATCTCGGGTCGGCCGTCAATTTACCTGTGAGGCGCAATTGGACGTCAGGGCGATCAGCCTTAGCCGCGGGCGATCAGGCCGATATATTGGGCATAGCTGATAGCGATATAGAAGAAAGCGGTGATGCCAGCTCCTATCATAATGGCATTGAACTCTGTCGAACGTCTCATCATGCGTGCATCCACTGAAGCCGATTGAGCCGCAAACTAGTGCCCATGGCCGGCTGCGGCAATCAGCTTGTGATCACAACATGAGACAATTGGTAATATTGCGCAATGGCCTGGAATTCCTGCGGATTTAGGTGGATGGGAAGCGACATGAGGGATGAATGTGCTGGGCCGCCCGAGTTAACGATAAGCCTTGCTCCCCAACACATTGGCGTATTGTCGGTGCGGCTGTGGCGGCGGCGTCGCGATCCGCTTTTTTCTTGAAAAAACGGGGATTCGCGGATAAGCAAAATTCAACTCTTCGCGTTATCGCAAACGACGAAGCAAGGGCCCGGCAACGGGATTGAGACCATGAAAGGCGGGGCGCTCTGTCCTCGCATATTCGGAGATGCCGCAGTCATGTCTGCCAAGATCTATCGTCCTGCTAAGACCGCCATGCAGTCCGGCAAGGCCAAGACCCATCTCTGGGTGCTTGAATTCGATCAGGAGTCGCCGCGCAAGATCGATCCGATCATGGGCTACACCTCCTCGGGCGATATGCGCCAGCAGGTAAAGCTCACCTTCGAAACGCAGGCACTTGCCGAAGCCTACGCCCAGCGCAACGGCATCGAATACCGCGTCATCGCGCCGAAGGACCCAGCGCGTCAGGTTGTGGCCTATCCGGACAATTTCCGCTATACCCGCACGCAACCCTGGACGCATTGAAATTTCTCGTCCACATATGGCGCATTCGGTCGCGCTCTTTGAACGTGACCGCCGGACGGCCCCTTAGCTCAGCTGGATAGAGCACCTGCCTTCTAAGCAGGTTGTCGCAGGTTCGATTCCTGCAGGGGTCGCCACCATCTTTCAGATATCTGTTTTTACGCAGTTTTTGAGAAACCCCTTATCGGAGTTGTTTTGAGGGCTAGGCTTTTAATATGCATCCGGCAATGCTGGTAATCGGCTTTTGGGCAAATCTCACCGAAATGGGCGCGCAGTCTGTTTAACATTTATCGGCCATGAACTCGCGGACACCCCTAGTACTAATTTCTATGGAGGGAAGGTGACAAAGCGCGCAAGTATCATCTGCCTAGTAGGTTTCATCCTCTGTTTCGTAGGCGTGATTGCCCTAGGAATTTTCAGCGGCGGTGTGGAGTATATGCATGGCTCCACCAGATATACCTACAACATTCTTTGGACACTTCTTGCTGTACTATTTCTGCCAGGCCTCATGAGTTATTTATTTTCGCGGTCGTGGCCGGAATTTCGCAAGGATAAGGCCAATAGAGAATTCGTGCGCAAGAACAAATTGTTAACATTTTTTATTTGGCGCGAAATCAGGGATGAAGGAATGGACAACGGGCAGCATCAGTAGCGGTCATGCGGATTTGGCTGCCATGGCAGGATGCCGACCGATAATAACATTCTGAAACGCGACATCCGAGTTATTGCCACAGCCAGAAACAGTTGGCTATTCCGCGATACCGTCGACGGTCCAAGGCCGGCGCCTTGGGCGCCTGACCGGCGCTCCACTCGACCGCGTCAAAAATCGCGAGATGTACGGGGACCGCTATCGCCTCGCGCAAAGCGGCACCGGAAAGGCCGGCCGACACCGGCCGAAAATGACAGCGCGCGGAGGGGATCGCCGCTCGGGCTACGCCCTCCCAGCTTGCTCATCCACGCGCTGAAGTAACCGAAGTTTGCGTGCTGTGTGGCGGATTTTACTCCGCCCTCGTTGGCACGATTGTTGCGGCGGTCGGGCGACCGCCGCAACGGGTATGATTACAGGAGAAAATCGCCTGCCCCCAGCTGGACGTGGCCCTGCAGCTGAATCTCGAAGTCATGAACACCGTCGCCGTTCAAGTCGGCCTGGATAACGGTATGGTCGTCCTCGTAGTGCCACGCGAGCGCGCCAGCCTTCTTGTCGAACAAGGCATTCTCCTGCGCCTGGAAATGGAAGGCTGCATCGCCCTGCGCAGATCCATTCGCATCGATCGCCGAGAGGTCGATCTTATCGACGCCATGCTGGAAGTCGGTGATGACGTCGCGGTTCGAGCCGGACCCAGTTTCCGTCGCCGTTTTGAAGGCAAACGTATCCGAGCTGGTGCCGCCGGTCATGATGTCCTTCCCGGCACCGCCAATGATGACGTCTGCGCCGGCGCCGCCGTTCAGCTTGTCCGCGCCGGCCCCGCCATTGAGAACGTTGCCGCCGTTATTGCCGCCGGTCAGCACGTCGTCGTAGCTGGAGCCGGTCACGTTTTCGATGCTGACGAGCTTGTCACCGGTGGCATCCCCGCCCGATGCTACCTTAGTCGCCAAGTCGACGTGGACCCCCGCGCTGGAGCCCGCATAGCTGGCGGTGTCGTTGCCATTGCCGCCGTCGAGCACGTCCGCGCCGGCGCCGCCCTTCAACATGTCATTACCGGCGAGACCCTTGAAGGTTTCGTTGCCGCCGTTGGACTGACCGGTGTGCGGCATGATGTCATTGCCGTTGGTGCCGGTGTACAGCTTCGTGGTTGTGGTTGGCGTTCCCGTGGTGGGGGTCTCCGTAGTCGGCGTAGTTGGCGTTCCCGTGGTCGGCGTCCCCGTGGTGGGCGTCCCCGTGGTCGGCGTCCCCGTGGTGGGCGTTCCCGTGGTGGGCGTTTCCGTAGTGGGCGTCTCCGTAGTCGGCGTACCGGTGGTTGGCGTTGTCGGTTGCGTTGGTGCGGTCGGTGTTCCCGATGCCGGGGCGGAGCCGGATTCGTAAGCACCCATATCAACAGTTCCTACGACGCGCGCGTCGCCGTCCAGATCGACCGAGCTGACGCCGTACTTGGTGGTTCCGCTGTCAACCGCCGCCGAGCCGGAGCCGAGGTGGAAGTCGTCGCTCGATGCCCCCACGAATTTCGGGTCAACGCCGAGCTTGTTGCCGTCCGCCGAGCTAGGCATCGCGTTGCCGCCATCGGTTTTAACCGAGGCCTGGCCGGCCGTGCCGTTGTAGGTGATGTTGTTGGCCCAGACGACGTTTTTGTTGGTGTAGGCGTCGGTCGACGTATTATCGATCGCAGTATTGTTCTTGTTTAGCGATGGGTCGGCTACGGCGACGTTGTTGACCCAGGTGTTGTTGCTCGACGCCGAGTTGCTCAGCTCGCCCCGCCAGGTGCCGGTGTTCTGCGGGTCCTGATTGTTGTGGTAGGCGGTGTTGTTCTTCACGGTGACGGAGTCGCTCCAGGTAACCTGAATGCCTTTGCCGCCGTTCCCGTAGACGAGGTTGTTGTCGACCAGGGTCTTGAACGTGTAGTTCGGATTACCGCTCGCCTGCGTGCTCTGGAAATCGTCGATGATGATGCCGTTGCCGTCGGTGTGTTCACCAGACTTTGTGACGTTGTCGTGCGAGATGTTGTTGCGCACGATGTTCCGGTAGCCATCCGTCGAGGTATCACCGGTGATGTTCCGGTTCTCGTAGAGCGAGATGCCCGAGAACCAGCCCGACGACGCGTTATTATAGGTCTCGTTGCCTTCGACGTGGATGAAGTCCGACTGGTTGAACTGGATGCCCGACTCCCCGTTGCCGTGGACCTTGTTATTGAGGATCTGGACGTGGTGGACACCGCTCGCTTCGATGCCGTCGCCGCTGGCGCCGCTGATATCAAAGCCGTCGACGACCACGTGGTTGGCGTTGACACTGATCGCGTTCCACGAGCCCGCGGGGGCCCGGATCAGCGCCCCGCCGGGCACTTCCGAGCGCAGCGTGATGTCGGCTGCCGCCGAGCCGTCCTTGTCGATGTTGATGCTCTCGTTGTAGGTCCCCGTTTTCACCACGACCTCGTCGCCAGGCTTAAGGTTCGAAGCCATCGCCTCACTGATCGTGCGAAAAGGAGAGGAGGCACTGCCGTTACCGCCGCCGCTGCTGCTCGAAGCTACGTAGTATGTTGTCATGGTTTTGTTCCTCAACTTCAGCGTTGTCTAATATTTTGTGGTTAATCATGTCTTGCGGCGGGGTTTATAGGACGAGGTTCTGAAGGGCGCAACAGCATCTAAACAGTAAGTACTTGAGAAACATAGCCATATTGCTGCCACAATATCCAGATCACTCCCAAGTTACATTTTGAAATATTTGCGGAAATCCGATTCGCCCAAATTGGGACAAAATATATATCTCGCTTCCCGCGAATTATTCTTTCTGCAACCAGAGCGAAGCCCGCCCATTGAAAAGATTAGGAAAATCTGATGGACGTGACTGAAATCCTGCCGCCAAGGCGGGATCAACATTTTTTCTGAATTTTTCAATTTTTGGCAGCTTCGCCTTCACGATTGGGGCTAATTGACATGGCCGTGGCAAGGCCAGCACCGTCTCCGGGGTGCTCGATTCGATCATGAGTCGCTTTCAAGACTGATTAGATAATGGGCACACCGCTCCTCCGCAGACACATGCCAGCAGGTGAAATTCGCCTTCGAAGCGCAGGCTCTGGCGGACGCCTATACTCAGCGCAACGGCATCGAATGCGTGTGATCGCGCCGAAAGACACCGCTCAGGTGGTGGCGTATCCCGAACAATCCTTAACTCGAACCCCGCCACTTTGGAGAGGGTGGGCGGGGCAATTCATCCATGGCTCGGGGTCACATCGCTAGATTACAAGGGAAATTTGCTCGGACACCTCATCTTGCGTGGAGGCGGCCGAACCCAATTCCGGCGCGGGGTCCTTTGGCGGCACATAGAACGGCACGGCGATGTTCAGACGCTCTCGGCCTCGCAGTTGTTGTATAGCGAGGGAAAGATCCATCTTCTTCGTGGCTGGTCTTTCCGATACCGGAGCCATGACGATTTCGGTTTGGCTGTCATGTCGTCATGCAGGCGGCAAGCAGTTTTATGGAGATCATCTTTGATACATCGCAGACGTGAATAATATTATCCAAGACGGCAAAGTAATCATCGCAAGTGGGTTATTTCGTGTGGTGCGTGGCAGCCAATACAAAGACAGAAATTCTGAGGATGTCGCCAGAAAGTTGAAATATCGTGGGATTATATATGTTCGATCTGCGCTATACTGCCTCTAGCCGCAATAGGTGGGGTGCTGCTGCCGTCGACAACGTATACCCTCCCTGGTCAATTCTTAGGGGGCGAGTATGAGAACGATCTTTGTGAGCATCAGCGCCGCTGCATTTCTAACTGCAATGAATGCCTACGCGGTTGATCTTCCTGCAGGGGCCAAAAAGGCTACAATGGACGAGTTCAAAGCTTTTGCTGATGGCAAGCATGTGAAGGTAGAGATTGTCGATCTCGAAAAGCCTGTGACCGCCGAACTCGTTTGGAGTTGGAAGAAGGGGACCATTACCGGCAAGGCCGATGTCGGCGGCAAAACGATCGACGTGAAAACGAAACTCACCTTCAAGGGGGATAAGGCCTGTTCTGCCGGCAAAGACGAAAAGCCAAGCTGCCATTTTATCTATATCGACGGCAGCAAGTTCTACGAAGTTCGAGATGACATGAAAGTACATGCGGTGTCGACCGTCGGTTGAGGTTCGCATCCATCCCGCAGCTCCCGATCTCCGCACTTATGGAGCTCGGTCCAATCCCGCTGCTCCGGTTGCCCTGAAAGCCGCGCTGCAGCTTCCACCATCCCCGTGGTAAATGCCGGACGGCAAGGGCCGGCCATCCGACAGCGCCAAAAGCTGATATGCGGCCGCCGTCGACAAGCCACGCCGATACAGCCGGGCTTGTGTTCCCGGCTTTTGAAGTCCTATGGCAAACTAGAACCGTTCGGTTCTTCTCAGCGATCCAGGAAATGATCGAAGTAAATCTTGGGGATGGGGTAAGCGTAGACGCCTCGATCGACAAAGCCGCGCCTGTAGAGGCAATTTCTGAGCGCCGCGTTATAGTGCAGGCTCTGCGGATCCGGCGACCCGCGTCGCCATGAGCCTGCCTCCGGCACGCACCACTGAAGAGCTTTGTCGTATCGAGAGAGGAGGGCAGGGTCTGTTTCGACCCGTACGCCACTGTAGGATTGATAGTTTGAAGGAGATTCTGCGGCCGAAATACAGCCCAGGCTAAGTGCAACGCCAACGACTGCCATCAATCTCATTGGGTTTAGTTCTCCTCTGGTTGATCATCGAAGTAATCGAGCGGGAGGTTATTTGTTTCAACGCCTGCGGGCAAGAGGGATGGGGTGCTGGAGCAATTCCAGGAAAAGTGTGAAACGCTTTCCGTCCCGGAACTGTGTAAAAACAAAAACTTAGAGCGGTTCTGCGCTTCCATGAAAAAGCTGAACCGCTCTCGGCATGGCCGGGACCGCCAGCGCGGCGGCCTCTCAATGGATCAATCCAGGAGATCGGCCCGCACCTTCCGCCGGGCGGCGGCGATTCCCGTCCTGCCGGTGTCTGCAATCTGTTGCAGGCCGCCGCCCGCTGAACATGAAAGACCCGCCGAACCCAAAAGGTGCGGCGGGCCTCCAACAAGTTCAGCATTCGGGGTCAGTGCAGGATTTGGCTGAGGAACAGCTTGGTGCGCTCGTGCTGCGGATTGTCGAAGAATTCGGCTGGCGAATTCTGCTCGACGATCTGCCCCTGATCCATGAAGATGACGCGGTTGGCGACCTGGCGGGCAAAACCCATTTCGTGGGTGACGCAGAGCATGGTCATTCCTTCCTCCGCGAGGCCGACCATGGTGTCGAGCACCTCCTTGATCATTTCCGGATCGAGCGCCGAAGTCGGCTCGTCGAACAGCATGATCTTCGGGTTCATGCAGAGCGACCGGGCGATGGCCACGCGCTGCTGCTGACCGCCGGAAAGCTGGCCCGGATATTTGTTGGCCTGTTCGGGGATCTTGACCCGCTTCAGGAAGTGCATGGCGATTTCTTCCGCCTGCTTCTTCGGCATCTTGCGCACCCAGATCGGCGCCAGCGTGCAATTTTCGAGGATCGTCAGGTGCGGGAAGAGGTTGAAGTGCTGGAATACCATGCCGACCTCGCGGCGCACTTCGTCGATCTTCTTCAGATCGTTGGTGAGTTCGGTGCCGTCGACGATGATCTGGCCCTTCTGGTGCTCTTCGAGACGGTTGATGCAGCGGATCATCGTCGATTTGCCCGAACCGGACGGGCCGGCGATGACGATGCGTTCGCCGCGCATGACCTTCAGGTTGATGTCGCGCAGCACGTGGAAATCGCCGTACCACTTGTTCATGTTGATGATTTCGATCGCCACTTCCGTTGCGGAAACGGTGAGCTTCTTAGCTGGAGCTTCAGCCATGATTATTTCCCTCATTCTTATCGTTTGTGGCCGGTGTCGAGGTGACGTTCGATGAATGCTGAATAGCGCGACATGCCGAAGCAGAAAAGCCAGAAGGCGAAGCCAGCGAATATCAGCCCCGTCAGCGGCGTTACTGCGGTTGCCCAGTTCGGATCAACGAAGTTGAGGCGAACGATGCCGAGAAGGTCGAACATACTGATGATCGATACCAGCGAGGTGTCCTTGAACATGCCGATGAAGGTGTTGACGATGCCGGGGATCACCAGCTTGATTGCCTGCGGCATGATCACCAATCGCATCTTCTGCCAGTAGCCCAACCCGAGCGAATCCGCGCCCTCGAACTGGCCCTTGGGAATAGCCTGCAGGCCGCCGCGGATGACTTCCGCCATATAGGCGGAGGCGAAGATCGATACCCCGATGATCGCGCGCAAGAGCTTGTCTACCGTCCAGCCGGCCGGCAGGAAAAGCGGCAGCATGACGCTCGCCATGAACAGGACGGTAATCAGCGGCACGCCGCGGACGACTTCGATGAAAACGACGCAGAACGTGCGGATGACCGGCATCTGCGAGCGCCTTCCGAGCGCCAGGATGATGCCGAGAGGGAAGGAGACGGCGATGCCGACGAAAGAGAGCACCAGCGTCACAAGCAGCCCGCCCCAGAGTGGGGTCTCGACGATTTCCAGGCCAAATCCGCCGTAAAGCAGAAAGAAGGATACGATCGGCAGCACGCCGAAGAGCAGGAGGGCGTTGACGCCCTTACGCGGCGCCGAAGGGATGAGCATCGGCACCAACAGGAGTACGAAAAGAATGCCGACCAGCGTCGGGCGCCAGCGCTCGTCGAGCGGATAACGTCCAAAGATGAACTGGTCGAATTTGGCATTGACGAAGGCCCAGCATGCACCGCTCCAGCCATCCGGCTGGATGCCACCCTGTACGGCAGTGGCGCAGAAGGTGCGGTCCGGGCCGCTCCAAACCGCCTGCACGAAGAGCCAGTCGAGCGCGTGCAGGAGAGCCCAAACGACAAAGACCAGCGCCAGGATGGTTAGGACCATGTCCTTGGGCGTCGCAAGCAGGTTACGCCGAATCCAAGCGACCGGACCTTTCTCTGCCGAGGGCGGCGGTTCCGGCGCCAGTATGGCGGTTCTGACGAAAGCGTTGCTCATCTTACCTCTCCACCAGCGCCATCTTGGCATTGAACCAGTTCATCAACAACGAAGTTACGACGCTGAGGCTGAGGTAAATGACCATCCAGATGAGGATCACCTCGACAGCCTGACCGGTCTGGTTCAGCGTCGTGCTGCCGACGGCGACGAGATCGGCAAAACCGATGGCGATCGACAACGACGAGTTCTTGGTCAGATTGAGATACTGGCTGCTCAGCGGCGGAATGATGATGCGGAAGGCCTGCGGAATGACGACCAGCCGGGTGATCGACGAGGGGTGAAGCCCGAGTGCGGCTGCAGCTTCGGTCTGTCCCTTCGGCACACCGCGAATGCCTGCGCGCACGATTTCGGCGATGAAGGCAGCGGTGTAGAAGGAAAGTGCCAGGAAGAGCGACATGAATTCAGGCCCGACGACGGAGCCGCCGGTGAGGTTGAATTTGCCCGCGATCGGATAATCGAACGTAAGCGGCGCGCCTGCGACCAGGAAGACGATCAGCGGCAAGCCGACCAGCAGGCCGATCGAAGCCCAGATCGTGTGGAACGGCTGACCTGTCGCTGCCTGCCGGCGATGCGCCCATCGGGCCGTCGCAATCACCGCGATGATCGCGACGACGAAGGCGACGCCGACGAGCCAGAAAGTCTCGCCGAAAATCGGTTTGGGGAAGGAAAGCCCACGGTTGTTCAGATACGCCCCGAGCGGCAGATGCAGTGACTCGCGCGCATTCGGCAGAACCGCCAGAACGCCCGAATACCAGAAGAAAATGACAAGCAGCGGCGGAATATTGCGGAAGACTTCAACGTAGACCGTGCACAGCTTGGCAATCAGCCAGTTCCTCGACAGGCGGCCGATGCCGATGATGAAGCCGATGATGGTGGCGGTGATGATGCCGGTAACGGCGATCAGGATCGTATTCAGAAGGCCGACGACCAGTGCCCGGCCGTAGGTCGAATCGCTTGAATAGGCGATCAGCGACTGACCGACCTCGAATCCGGCGCGGCCGTTCAGAAAACCGAAGCCCGACGCGATGTTGGCGCGCGCCAGATTGACGGCAGTGTTGTGCGCGACCCACCAGACGAAGACGACCAGCAGGACGATGGTGAGAACCTGGAAGAAAATGCCCCGAATTGTCGGGTCGTAGAGGGCGGACTGAAAGCTCCAGCCGCTCCTGGATACACGTGTTGAATCCAAAGCCTGATGCGTCATGCTTGGCCAATTCCCCATTACGCTCCTTTTCGGAGCTTTTTTATTGGAGGGGAAAGGCGGTCGCCCGCCTTTCCGGCTTCATGCGTGATGCCGCTCAGCGAACCGGCGGAGCGTACTGAATGCCGCCCTTGTTCCACAGGGCGTTAAGGCCGCGCGCAATCTTGAGCGGGCTGCCCTGGCCGATGTTGCGCTCAAAGACTTCGCCGTAATTGCCGACGTTCTTGACGATGTTGTAAGCCCAGTCGTTGGTCAGGCCGAGATCGGTGCCGATCTTGGTATCCGCCTCGACGCCGAGGAAGCGCTTGATGTCAGGGTTCGGCGAGTTCTTCATGTCGTCGACATTGGCCTGCGTGATGCCGAATTCTTCAGCATTGATCATGGCATAGCCGACCCAGCTGACGATATCGAACCACTGGTCGTCACCCTGACGCACAGCCGGGGCGAGCGGTTCCTTGGAGATGATTTCCGGCAGGATCGCGTGTTCGTCCGGGTTCTTCAGTGTCAGGCGCAGCGAATACAGACCGGACTGGTCGGTGGTGTAGACGTCGCAACGGCCGGCATCATAGGCGGCGTTGACCTCGTCCAGCTTTTCGAAGACGACCGGATTGTACTGAAGATTGTTCGCCTTGAAATAATCGGCGAGGTTGAGCTCGGTGGTCGTGCCCGACTGGACGCACACGGACGCGCCGGAGAGTTCCAATGCCGACTTCACGTTCAGGCTCTTGCGGACCATGAAGCCCTGGCCGTCATAATAGTTGACGAAACGGAAGTTCAGGCCGAGTGCCGTATCGCGGTTGATCGACCAGGTCGTATTGCGGGCGAGGACGTCGATTTCGCCCGACTGCAGGGCGGGGAAGCGATTGGCGGCGCTGAGCGGCGTGAACTTCACCTTGGTGGGGTCGCCGAACACGGCCGAAGCGACAGCCTTGCAGAAGTCGACGTCGAAGCCCGCCCAGTTGCCGGAAGCGTCAGGCGCTGCGAAGCCGGCGAGACCGGTGTTGACGCCGCACTGAATGAAACCCTTTGCCTTTACATCACCGAGAGTCGTGGCCGAAGCAGCCGAGGCGCCAAGAGCGAAAACTGCTGCGCCGATCGTGGCGGACAGAAGCTTGTTCTTCATTTTTTTTCCCAACCTTTTCCGTTGTATTATATTTTCTTGTGGGGCGTTCCGGCGGAAAACTCTGCCACCCCCATCGTCTCGACACCCTCCCGGCGCGAGTACCCTATCACAGTCGCAAATGTCACCATGGTCAAGTGTCGCCATCAATAATTGCGGCAAAATTCAGCATTTTGCCGGATTGCGCCACATTCGAAGGCGGTTGGCTAGGAAATGAGCGCCCAATTGCGGAAAAATAACGCGAATTTAGAAAAACCTAGCGACTGCTGTCCCCCTCCTCGAGGGGTTGACCGGACCGGTCGAGGCGTCCAAAAGTCTGGTTTTGCGCCCCTCGCCAAAGGCTATTTCCGACATGAAAGACAAAGACAGCTTGCTGCAGACCGCCGGCATCAACACCCGCCTGACCCATATCGGCAACGACCCCTTCGACTATCACGGCTTCGTCAATCCGCCGGTCGTGCATGCCTCGACGGTCCTGTTTCCGAATGCGGCGACGATGGACACGCGCTCGCAGAAATACACCTATGGAACGCGCGGCACACCGACGACGGACGCGCTCTGCGAGGCGATCGATGCGCTCGAAGGTTCTGCCGGCACGATCCTCGTCCCCTCCGGGCTGGCGGCCGTCACCATTCCGTTCCTGGGGTTCGTCGCCGCCGGTGATCACGCACTCGTCGTCGATTCGGTTTATGGCCCGACCCGCCATTTCTGCGATACGATGCTGAAGCGGCTCGGCGTCGAGGTGGAATATTACGATCCGGCGATCGGCAGCGGCATCGAGACGCTGTTCCGGCCGAACACCAGGCTCGTCCATACCGAGGCTCCCGGTTCCAATACCTTCGAAATGCAGGATATTCCGGCGATCTCGGCGGTCGCCCATCGCCATGGCGCCGTCGTCATGATGGACAATACCTGGGCGACGCCGCTCTATTTCCGGCCGCTCGATCACGGCGTCGACATCTCCATCCACGCGGCGACGAAATACCCGTCCGGCCATTCCGATATCCTGCTCGGCACGGTATCGGCCAATGCCGAGCATTGGGAGCGGCTGAAGGAGGCGAACGGCGCTCTTGGCATCTGCGGCGCGCCCGACGATGCCTATCAGATCCTGCGCGGATTGCGCAGCATGGGGCTGCGCCTCGAGCGCCATTATCAAAGCGGGCTTGATATCGCCGAATGGCTGGAGGGCAGGGAGGATGTCGCCCGCGTGCTGCATCCGGCGCTGCCGAGTTTCCCCTCTCACACTATCTGGAAACGCGATTTTACGGGCGCCAGCGGTATCTTTTCCTTCGTGCTTGCCGCGGAGAGCCCCGAGAAATTCAAGGCGAAGGCCCACGCCTTCCTCGACGCGCTCAGGATTTTCGGTCTCGGCTATTCCTGGGGAGGCTTTGAAAGCCTCGCGCTACAGGCCAATCTGAACGACCGCAAGGTCGCCAAGGCGCCGAAGGAGGGGCCGGTCATCCGCCTGCAGATCGGCCTAGAAGATGTGGCCGACCTCAAGGCCGATATCGAACGGGGTTTCGCGGCGGCAAGCGCCGTCTGAGCAGTTGCGGCTAAAGTATGTCGCGCAAAAATGTGCTGCGGTTTTGCGGCAACAAATGCGTAGAACAAATACCTGAAGCGCATGAGCGAATCTGAAAGATCGCGATGCGCTTTAGGGGCTGCGGCCGCTTGCGGCGCCTTACAGCGTGCTCCGAGCCCGGTAGCCGTAGATCCAGTCGAGATCGGCCGCCAGGCTTTGCGGCGGCTTCAGGCCGAGCACCAGATCACGGCCGATCCGGATCGGCCCCTTCGCATGATAGGCAAATTTGTTGAAGGCGCCGCGCTGGCGAAGCTTTGCAATGCGCGGCGAACGATGCCTTTCAAACAGCGCCAGTGCTTCCACCACCGGACGGTTTGAAAGAACCGCGGCAAGTTCGTAGGCGTCTTCGATCGCCATGGCCGCTCCCTGGGCGGCAAAGGGCATCATCGCATGCGCGGCGTCGCCGATCAGAACCGTCCCGCGGCCGTCCTGCCACGCGCCCGACGCGGTTTCGAAGAGCGGCCAGAACGTCAGCTTCGGCTGTTTTTCGAGCAGCGACATGATCGCGCTGTTCCAACCGGAAAGCTGCGCCCGGAGCCGCGCGCGCTGCTCTGCCGTCGGCTCGTTCCCCCAAGCCTGCGGCGCGGCATTGCCGGCGGTGATCGCCACCATGTTGATGCTGCCGGTCTCTTTCAGCGGATAGCAGACAAGATGCGCCGATCCGCCGAGAAAGGCCGAAACGCTTGTCCGGCCGAGAAAACCCGGCGCCTCGTCTTCGGCAATGGTGAAGCGGTAGGCGATGTTGCCGGAAAAGCGCGGTGAGCGGCTGCCGGGTATGGAGTGCCGGAGTTTCGACCAGACGCCGTCCGCGCCAATGACCACATCGGCGGCCCGTTCGACAGGTGGCGAATTCGATTCCATTCGCGCGCCGAGATGAAGCCGGCAGAGCGGATCGGCTTCGACTGCGGTGAGAAGCGCATTCTGCAATGTGGCGCGGTGCAGCACGCCATAGGGTGCCCCCCAGCGCTGCCGCGCAAATTTGCCGGCCGGCACGGCCGCAAGCTGGCGCAGCGAACCGCCTGACATCAGCCGGATTGCCTCCGGTTCGAGCCAGACTTTTGAAAGCCCCTCGAGGACGCCGAGTTCTGCCAGGATGCGGGAGGCGTTCGGCGAAACCTGCAGGCCGGCGCCGACTTCGACGAGTTCATCGGCCTGCTCGAAAATCTCCGAGCTGATGCCCCGCCGGGACAGCGAAAGCGCAGCGGTCAGCCCGGCAATGCCGGCGCCGATGATGGCGGCATGTTCGACCGGCATTATCAAGTCCGATCCGGATTCTGGACGGTTTACGCCGCCCTCACGTGGAAAACGCAACCGGCCGGATTGGTCTGGCTCGGCTTGAGAGACGCATTATAGCGGTAAAGCGTCGAGCAATAGGAGCAGACCTTCTCGTTGTCGTCGCCCATGTCGATGAAGATATGCGGATGGTCGAAAGGAACCGAAGCGCCGGTGCACATGAATTCCTTGACGCCGACTTCGATGACGCGATGACCGCCGTCGTTCTGGAAGTGAGGAATGTTGTGGCCGGCCATGTCGCTCTCCGAATGCTATGAAAGGTGCGCGGACCTTATAAGTCTTCGCCGCAAATGTGTAGAGCCAAAGCGCCGCTCCCGGCACAGTTTTTACCCACTATTTTGGCTTCACGCCGAGAGGCGGCTCGACTATGGTCGCGCCAAAAGCAAGGCCCGATGAACCTGAATACACCTGCATTTTCAAGCTTCACTCATGACGGATTGGAGATCGCCTTTTTCGATGAGGGCGACCCGTCCGGCGTGCCTGTCCTGCTGATCCATGGTTTTGCCTCGACGGCGAACGTCAATTGGGTGCATCCGGGCTGGTTGAAGACGTTGGGCGATGCCGGCTATCGGGTGATCGCCATCGACAATCGCGGCCATGGCGCGAGCGACAAGCCGCACGATGCCGAAGCGTATCGCCCCTGGGTCATGGCCGGCGATGCGATCGCCTTGCTCGATCATCTCGGCATCCCTGAGGCCAATCTCATGGGCTATTCGATGGGCGCGCGCATTTCCGTTTTTGCAGCACTCGCCAATCCGCACCGCGTCCGCTCGCTGGTGCTCGGCGGCCTCGGCATCGGCATGACCGATGGGGTCGGCGACTGGGACCCGATCGCCGATGCGCTGCTGGCTCCGTCGCTGGAGGTCGTGACGCATGAGCGCGGCCGCATGTTCCGCGCCTTCGCCGAACAGACTAAGAGCGACCGCACTGCGCTTGCCGCCTGCATCCGCGGCTCGCGCGACCTCGTCGCTCGCTCCGATATGGGCAAGCTCGACATGCCGACCCTGATCGGCGTCGGCACCAAGGACGATATCGCCGGCTCGCCGCAGGAACTGGCTGCCCTGATGCCCGAGGCCGAAGCGCTCGATATTCCCGGCCGCGATCATATGCTCGCCGTCGGCGATAGGGTTTTCAAGCTGGCGGTGCTGGCCTTCTACGCAAGGGTCGCCGAGCGGTGACATCATCGTGATGCCGAAAAACGATGCTAAAAAACCGTGGCGACGGCACCCATTTATGTTATTGCCGTTTTCCTCTATATATCGGTATTCCGAAAACGGCATTCCGGCTGGCAACGAGGAGAGCGGCGATGGTCGCCAAGACAGATATCCGTGCTTTTGAGACCGGCCATCCGCTGAAAGTGATGGATCCCATCTGGGACAGCCTGCGCGAGGAAGCACGGATCGCGGCCGAAAAGGATCCGGTTCTCGCCGCCTTTCTCTACTCGACGGTTATCAATTACCATTCGCTTGAGGAATGCGTCATCCACCGCATCTGCGAACGTCTCGATCATCCGGATATGCAGGCGAACCTGCTGCGTCAGACCTTCGAGGAAATGCTGCTCGACTGGCCGGAGTGGAGCTCGATCCTGCGCGTCGATATCCAGGCAATCTACGACCGCGATCCCGCCTGCCTGCGCTTCATGGAAGCGGTGCTTTATTTCAAGGGCTTTCATGCGCTGCAGACGCATCGTCTCGCCCACTGGCTGTTGAACCGTGGCCGGCGTGATTTCGCGCTGTACCTGCAGAGCCGCTCCTCCAGCGTCTTCCAGACCGACATCAATCCGGCCGCGCGTATCGGCAAGGGCATCTTCCTCGATCACGCCACCGGCCTCGTCGTCGGCGAGACGGCCGTCATCGGCGACAATGTCTCGATCTTGCACGGCGTGACGCTCGGCGGCACCGGCAAGGAGGGCGCCGATCGCCACCCGAAGATCGGCAGCGGCGTCATGATCGGCGCCGGCGCCAAGATCCTCGGCAATATCGAGATCGGCTACTGCTCGCGCGTCGCCGCTGGCTCTGTCGTGCTGAAGGCGGTGCCCCCCAAGAAGACGGTCGCAGGCGTGCCGGCCAAGGTCGTCGGCGAGGCCGGTTGTTCCGAACCGTCGCGCAACATGGACCAGGTGATCGGCGCCGATATCTGAGCACCTGTTCGAAAGGAAAGGAAAACCGGCAGGAACCGAGCGGAGACAGCCACTGCCCAAGCAGCAGCCCGCCTTTACACCGCTGCTTTTCCTGTGCAAGAAGCGGCCAATCAAGACCGCTTACGGAGATGACAGAGTGAAGCCTGAAGAAATCAAGAAGCTCGACGCCTATTTCAAGCGCATGTTCAACCCGCAGATCATCGTCAAGGCGCGTCCGCGCAAGAACGATTCCGCGGAAGTGTATCTCGGCGAAGAATTTCTGGGCGTCGTCTATGTCGACGACGAAGACGGCGATCGCTCCTACAACTTTTCGATGGCGATCCTCGACGTCGATCTTTGATCGCACATGAGAACTTGAAAGTGGACCGGGCGGCGCATTCGCCCGGTCTTTTTTGTTTTTTTTTGCTGCCGAATCAAATTTTTTTTAAAACGCGTGGTTGTGGCATTGTGATATATATTAGCAAAAACCGTTAAAGAGGTACGTTCACAGGCGCGCCCGCTTTGTCTTATCACTGTAACGCAACCTGGAGATGTTTTGCGCCGCACAAGACTACTTGACTATTTGTGCGTTGCGGCTACCCTGCCGCCATCCAACAGCCCAACGGAGGACGGCCATGTTCAACTTTGACGAAGCAAACAGGAAGAGCAAGGAAGCCGTCGATACGGCGTTGAGAACCTATTCCGACACGGCGAGGGGCTTTCAGGCAATCGCCGCCGAAGCTGCTGATTATTCGAAGAAGTCCTTTCAGGATGCGGTGACGCATTTCGAAACGCTGGCCGGGGCAAAGAGCTTCGAGGCCGTGTTCGAACTGCAGACCAGCTACGTCAAGTCCAGCTATGAGAGCTTCGTTTCCGAAGCCACCAAGCTCGGCGAAATGTACGCCGATCTCGCCAAGTCTGCTTATAAGCCTTACGAGGCTCCGATCGCCGCTGCCGTCGCCAAGACGGGGAGGCAGGCGCCGGCGGCAACGCCTGCCGCCGCATGAGCTGATTGCGACGGCGCAACCTGCGCGACATATTGAAATACCGGGACCGGCTACGCATCTGTAGCCGGTCTTTTTTGTTTCCACCTTCGCCACAGCATCCGCTCGGATCGGCCCCGGGGACTTTTTTGGTCTTTCCCGTGCATGCCGGCATTTCTTGATTGCAGTGTCTGACAGGGGGCTTAAAATCGGCCCATTATGAACTAAGTTAGTGTTTCAGATATTCGGCGGGAAAAGCACCCTCCCATGCTCCGCCGGATTGATCGAGGAATGAATGACAATGATCGCAAAGCCGATCCGGATGCAGAACGACAGCGAAAGGAACGGGGACAACGGAAATCGCGGAACCTCGGTCATCACGCGCACCAAGCCGAAAACCAAGAAGCCCAACCTCTATCGCGTGCTGCTTTTGAATGACGATTATACGCCCATGGAATTCGTCATTCATATTCTGGAGCGTTTTTTTCAGAAGGACCGTGAAAGTGCCACCCGCATCATGCTCCATGTCCACAATCACGGCGTCGGCGAGTGCGGAATATTCACATACGAGGTAGCGGAAACGAAGGTCAGCCAGGTGATGGACTTCGCCCGGCAGCACCAGCATCCGCTGCAATGCGTCATGGAAAAGAAGTGAGGATCTGAACGTGCCAACATTTTCGCCTAGCTTAGAGAAGGCGCTCCATCAGGCACTGACCTTTGCCAACGAGCGGCATCATGAATATGCGACGCTCGAGCATTTGCTGCTCGCACTGATCGACGACGCCGATGCGGCCGCGGTCATGGGCGCCTGCAATGTCGATCTCGATGCGCTGCGCAAGACGCTCGTCGAATATGTCGATAACGAACTTTCCAATCTGATCACGGGTTACGACGAGGACTCGAAGCCGACCTCCGGCTTCCAGCGCGTCATCCAGCGGGCCGTCATCCATGTGCAGTCATCTGGCCGCGAGGAAGTGACCGGCGCCAACGTGCTCGTTGCGATCTTCGCCGAGCGCGAAAGCCATGCCGCCTATTTCCTGCAGGAGCAGGAGATGACCCGCTACGATGCCGTCAACTACATCTCCCACGGCATCGGCAAGCGGCCGGGCGCGTCGGAGACCCGCACTCCGCGCGGCGCCGAGGAAGAGGCCGAGAGCAAGCCGACGGCGCGCGGCGGCGAGGAAGAGGGCGGTCCCAAGAAGCAGCAGGATGCGCTTAAAGCCTATTGCGTCAATCTCAACGAGAAGGCCAAGGGCGGCAAGATCGACCCGCTGATCGGCCGTCATGCCGAGGTCAGCCGCACCATCCAGATCCTGTGCCGCCGTTCGAAAAATAATCCGCTCTACGTCGGTGATCCCGGGGTCGGCAAGACGGCGATCGCCGAAGGTCTTGCCAAGCGCATCGTCGAAGGCAAGGTTCCGGAGGCGCTCGCCGATGCGACGATCTTCTCGCTCGACATGGGCACGCTGCTTGCCGGCACACGCTACCGCGGCGATTTCGAGGAACGTCTAAAGCAGGTCGTCAAGGAGCTGGAAGAATATCCGGGCGCCGTCCTCTTCATCGACGAGATCCATACAGTGATCGGCGCCGGCGCCACCTCGGGCGGGGCGATGGATGCATCGAACCTCTTGAAGCCGGCCCTGTCGTCGGGCGCCATCCGCTGCATCGGTTCGACCACCTACAAGGAATACCGCCAGTTCTTCGAGAAGGACCGGGCGCTGGTGCGTCGTTTCCAGAAGATCGACGTCAGCGAGCCGTCGATCAATGATGCGATCGAGATCATGAAGGGCCTGAAGCCCTATTTCGAAGAGTATCACCACCTGCGCTATTCGAACGATGCCATCAAGTCGGCCGTGGAACTGTCGGCCCGCTACATCTCCGACCGCAAGCTGCCTGATAAGGCGATCGACGTGATCGACGAAACGGGTGCGGCCCAGATGCTGTTGCCGCCGTCGAAGCGCCGCAAGCTGATCACCGAAAAGGAGATCGAGGCGACGATCGCGACGATGGCCCGCATTCCGCCGAAGACCGTCTCCAAGGACGACGAGGCGGTGCTTGCCAATCTCGAGCAGGAACTGCGTTCGGTGGTCTACGGACAGGACATCGCGATCGAAGCGCTTTCGACCTCGATCAAGCTGGCGCGTGCCGGCCTTCGCGAGCCGAACAAGCCGATCGGCGCCTATGTTTTCTCCGGTCCGACCGGCGTCGGCAAGACCGAGGTGGCAAAGCAGCTGGCTGCGTCGCTCGGCGTCGAGCTCCTGCGCTTCGACATGTCGGAATATATGGAGCGGCACACGGTCTCGCGTCTTCTCGGCGCACCTCCCGGCTATGTCGGCTTCGACCAGGGCGGTCTGCTGACCGACGGCGTCGACCAGCATCCCCATTGCGTGGTCCTGCTCGACGAAATCGAGAAGGCGCATCCGGATATCTACAATATCCTGCTGCAGGTTATGGACCACGGCACGCTGACCGACCATAACGGCAAGAAGATCGACTTCCGCAACGTCATCCTGATCATGACGACGAATGCGGGCGCCTCCGAAATGGCCAAGGCCGCGATCGGCTTCGGCTCGTCCAAGCGCACCGGCGAGGACGAGGAAGCGCTGACCCGTCTGTTCACGCCGGAATTCCGCAACCGTCTCGACGCGATCATCCCCTTCGCGGCGCTGCCGACGGCGGTCATTCACAAGGTCGTGCAGAAGTTCATCATGCAGCTGGAGGCCCAGCTTTCCGAAAGGAACGTCACCTTCGACCTGCACGAGGATGCGATCGCCTGGCTCGCAGAAAAGGGTTACGACGAGAAGATGGGCGCCCGCCCGCTGGCCCGGGTGATCCAGGACACGATCAAGAAGCCGCTCGCCAACGAAATCCTTTTCGGCAAGCTGAAGAAGGGCGGCGTCGTCAACGTCACCGTCGGCCCGAAGGAAGACGGCAAGCCCGGTATCCTGCTGGAAGCCATTCCGGATACGGCGCCGATCAAGCCGAAGCCGGAAGCCGAGGTCGTGCATCCCGAAGCCGACGACGAGGACGATGGCGAGCTGAAGACGAAGACGGCCCGCAAGACCCGCGCCAAGACGGTCCCGCAGGCCGAGCCCGAGGTCCGCGAGGCCCCCAAGAAGGGAAGCACGGTTCCCAAGGTTCCGCGCAAGAAGTGAGACCTCGTCACCGAATTAAAAAAGGCCGCGTCACCCGCGGCCTTTTTTGCTTCCCCTCTTCGGCAGAGATCCGTGTTACGCCAGGGCCGCCCGGATCTTTTCGGCATGGGCGGCAAGCACAGCGCCGTCTTCCATCTTGCCGGAATGCGGCCTGAGGGCCACGCCCTCATGGCGGGGAATGATATGGAAATGCAGATGGAACACCGTTTGTCCAGCCGCCGGTTCGTTGAACTGGGCGATGAACACGCCATCGGCGTCGAAAACTTCCTGGACCGCCTGGGCGACCTTTTGAACGACGGTAATGGCATGGACGAGGGTGGCGGGATCGGCATCGAGGATATTGCGCGAAGGCGCCTTCGGAACAACGAGCACGTGGCCCGGCGCTTGCGGCATCACATCCATGAACGCCACCGTATGCTGGTCCTCGAAGATTCGGTGCGAGGGAATTTCGCCGCGCAGGATCTTGGCGAAGATATTGTTGTCGTCATAGGCGCTGGTCATCGCAAAATCTCCTCACGTTCCATTTGATCGGGTAGCGCGCTCGCCGGGGCCGCGTCAATCCTCCTGCTGACGCTCACCCTTGCGAAAGGGGCTGTGCTCACTCAGCAATTCACTCATCTGTTCGACATCGGCGCGCTCGCGCGCGAGATAATCGCCGATCGCGCGGCGCAGCCCGGCATGGGCGACATAATGGGCGGAATGCGTCGTCACCGGCAGGTAGCCGCGAGCGAGCTTATGTTCGCCCTGCGCGCCGGCCTCGACCCGTTTCAACCCCTTCGCCAAGGCGAAGTCGATCGCCTGGTGATAGCAGACCTCGAAATGCAGGAACGGGTGGTCCTCGATGCAGCCCCAGTGACGACCGTAGAGCGTATCGCCGCCGATGAAATTGATCGCGCCGGCGATATAGCGCCCGTCGCGCTTGGCCATGACGAGCAGGATATCGTCGGCCATGCGCTCGCCGATCAGCGAGTAGAATTTGCGGGTGAGATAGGGCCGGCCCCATTTGCGGCCGCCGGTATCCATGTAGAATTTGAAGAACTGGTCCCAGATCCGCTCCGTCAGATCGCCCCCCGTCAGCCAGTCGATGCTGATGCCGTTTTCGAGCGCGGCGCGGCGCTCCTTGCGCAATGCCTTGCGTTTGCGCGAAGCGAGCGTTTCGAGGAACTCGTCATGATTGGCATAGCCGTCGTTGATGAAATGGAACTGCTGGTCGCTGCGGTGCAGATAGCCATCCATCTCGAAGACGCCGATCTCTTCATCAGGCACGAAGGTAATATGCGCCGAGGAGATGCCGAGCCGGCGCACGACCTCCTTGAGGCTTTCGGCGATCGCGCTCTGGATCGGCAGCCGCGGCAACCCTTCGGCGACGAGAAGACGCGGGCCGGTCGCGGGTGTAAATGGAATCGAGCACTGCAGCTTGGGATAATAACGCCCGCCGGCCCGCTCGAAGGCGTCGGCCCAGCCGTGGTCGAAGACATATTCGCCCTGGCTGTGGCTCTTGAGGTAGCCGGGCAGGGCGCCGATCAGCTCGCCACCATCTGTTTCGAGTAACAGATGGTGGCCGAGCCAACCGGTTTCGGCCGTGGCCGAGCCGGATTCTTCCAGCGACGATAAAAAGGCGTGCGAAACGAAAGGATTATAGGCGAGCGTGCTGCAAGCTTTCGACGCCCCGGAAAGCCTGGACCAGCTCTCCGGGGAAATCGCGGTGAAGGAGCGTTCTACGCGAATGGACAATTCATCGGTCATGCGGCGGATGCGAAGCCTGTGGGAGGAGGGTTTCGGCTCTGTTTCAGTCTGCGCATGATCTTGGCCAAAAAGCGAGCGTCAAACCGCACGCGGGTCGAAACCTTCGAAGGTCATCTGGTCTGCATTGGCGAAAGTGCGCCGGCGCGCCTCTTCGTCACGCACCGTCCAGGTCATCACCGGAATGCCCTTGTCGCGTTCGCCCGTGATGAAGGCATTCGGCAGGTCGTCATAATAATAGGAGATGAAATCGAGACCGATCTCCATTGCCTTGGCATGGGTCTCAAACTCTTCCGGCGTGTTGCCATTGGCGGTCAGCCCGAGCGGGTAGGGCGAGCCAAGCGCCTTCAGATCGCGCAACAGCCAATGGTCGAAGCTCATCAGCGCGACCTTGCCCTCATAGCCTTCGAGCACTTCGAGCACGGATTCGGCAAAGCCTTCGTCGTCGGCCTCACGGCCCTTCAGCTCCAGCACCAGCGGAACCTTGCCCTTGACGAGGTCAAGGAGCTGGCGGAGCGTCGGCACCTTGTCTCCCGTGCCGCCGACGGCGATCAGCCCGAGTTCCCGGGAGGTACGCTCGCGGACGTCGCCGTTCAGATTGCACAGACGCTGAAGATCCTCGTCGTGAAAGATGATCGGCACGCCGTCGGAGGCGTAATGCAGGTCGCATTCGATCGCAAAGCCGGCTTCGACAGCGCGCGAGAAGGCCGAAAGCGTATTTTCCCAGACAAGCTTATTCAGGTCGTGATAGCCGCGATGGGCGACCGGCACGTCCTTGATCCAGTCCGCATTGGTCATTCTGCGATTTCCATAATAGCGTCGATCTCGACGGCGGCGTTCAGCGGCAGAGCGGCCATGCCGACGGCGGCGCGCGCATGTTTGCCCGCCTCGCCGAGCACGCCGGCAATCAGGTTCGACGCGCCGTTGATGACGAGATGCTGCTCGACAAAGTCGGGCGCCGAGGCGACGAATCCGTTCAGCTTTATGACGCGCCGGATGCGGCCGAGGTCGCCGCCGAGCGCAGCTTTTGCCTGGGCGAGGATGTTGATGGCGCAGAGCTCGGCGCCGCGCTGGCCGCTCGCAACGTCGACCGTTTTGCCGAGATGGCCGGATACGGCGACTTTGCCGCCGTCGAGCGGCAGTTGCCCGGAGATATAGAGAAGATTGCCGCTGATGACATAGGGAACGTAATTTGCGGCAGGTGCTGCGGCTTCGGGCAGGGTTATCCCCATCTCAGTCAGGCGCTCTGCAATTTTGTCGGACATTTTCGTCTCCGCTTTTGTTGTCAATGTTTCAAAAATTATGCATCAAGACTAGAATCTTTATTATGACAGCTTCGAGCCTCGATTTGGCCGAAAGAGTTCTTATAACATCGCGGCCGAGTCCAACAGGAGTTAATGAATGTTCCGATCGAGTCTAGTCGCTCTGCTTCTCGCCGGCCTTTCCGCCCATGCATGGGCGGCTGCGCCTGCGGCAAGTGCTGCGATCGCGACCGGCCTCATCGCCCATCGCGCGGTCTACGATCTGGAATTGAAGGATGCGTCGGACCGCTCCGGCATCGCCTCGATGTACGGCCGCATGGTCTATGAATTCGACGGCAGCTATTGCCAGGGCTTTACCACCAATTTCCGCTTCGTGACGCAGATCGACACCGGCGACAGCGTGCGCGTCAGCGATCAGCAGACAAAGACCTTCGAGAACCTGAAGGACCGCAAGTTTACCTTTGACACCAAATCCTTCACCGACGACCAGCTCGACAAGGAGGTCAACGGCGCGGCCGAGAATCAGGCCAATGGCGTCAAGGTCGATCTCAAGCAGCCGGCGAGCCGTGAGCTGCAGCTTGGCGAAAGCCGCTTTCCGACAGAACATATGCTCGATGTGATCCAGAACGCCAAGGAGGGAAAACGTTTCTTCGAAGCCCGCGTTTTCGATGGTTCCGATGACGGCGACAAGTCGCTGGTGACGACGACGATCGTCGGCAAGCAGGAAACGCCCGCTGCCGAGGAGGCCGATGCCGGCAATGCCGGCGCCTTCTCGAAGACGGCCTTCTGGCCGGTGACCATCGCCTATTTCAACGAGAATGCAAAATCGGATTCGCTGCCGGTCTATCGCATGTCGTTCAAGCTTTACGAGAACGGCATCACCCGCGACCTGACGATGGATTATGGCGATTTTGTCCTGACCGGGAAGCTCGCCAAGCTCGAGTTGCTGGATCACAAGGCTGAGGTCTGCAAGTAGTCCGCGGTTTCTCCGCTGTCATAAAACTGTATCATAAAGTTCATTATTGTGTCGGCGACCAGCGATGATTGAGTCGCCTTCTGTCGTCCTGCTCTTGTGATCGGTGCGATTCCAGCGGCCCGCCCATTGCGACGGGGCCTGTTGCGAAATAGGCCTGCCGACCATTACGCGCCGCAAGCCTGGAAAGCCTCACTATCATCGACGAGACACGGCTTCCGCGGTCCGTTGGGCACCGCGACCGGCAATGCCGACGCGATCGGCAGCCTGCTGTCGGCAGAGGTCGACGCCATTCTGCCGATGCCGGACGCCGGCGTCATGCTGTCGCTGCTGCCGACGCTGTCAGGCTGAGCGGCGGCATTTAAAGGGCAGGGCAGCCGGGCAGATGTTCGGCAGAATCCGTGTTTTTATGCCGAATGGAATGTTTTCCTTGCTTTTATGCCGAACCGAATGTATGGGCACCGGCATTCCACACGTAAGGCTTGGGATCGTCCGGGAGAAATCCGGGCTGTTCCGCCGGTGGCATTCTCGAAGAGAGTGCTGTTCGTCTTGCGGAGGTTCAACCGGAAAAGGAGTAACAAGGCATGGCATTGCCTGATTTTTCTATGCGTCAGCTTCTTGAAGCAGGCGTCCACTTCGGCCACCAGACCCATCGCTGGAACCCGAAGATGAAGCCGTATATCTTCGGCGATCGCAACAACATTCACATCATCGATCTGGCCCAGACGGTTCCGATGCTGTCGCGCGCTCTTCAGGTCGTCAGCGACACCGTCGCCCGCGGCGGCCGCGTTCTCTTCGTCGGTACCAAGCGCCAGGCGTCCGAGATCATCGCCGACAGCGCCAAGCGCTCGGCACAGTACTACGTCAACTCGCGCTGGCTCGGCGGCATGATGACGAACTGGAAGACGATCTCCAACTCGATCCAGCGCCTGCGCAAGCTCGACGAGATCCTCAACGGCGAAGCCCAGGGCTTCACCAAGAAGGAACGCCTCAACCTCGAGCGCGAGCGTGAAAAGCTCGACAAGGCTCTCGGCGGTATTCGCGATATGGGCGGCACGCCCGACCTGATGTTCATCATCGACACCAACAAGGAAAAGATCGCGATCGACGAAGCCAAGCGCCTCGGCATCCCGGTCGTCGCCATCATCGATTCGAACTGCGATCCGGACCTGATCGACTATCCGATCCCGGGCAACGACGACGCATCGCGCGCCATCGCCCTGTACTGCGAGCTGATCTCCCGCGCTGCCATCGACGGCATTGCGCGCCAGCAGAGCTCTTCCGGCCGTGATCTCGGCGCATCTTCCGAAGTTCCGGTCGAGCCGGCTCTCGAGGAAGCAGCCGAAGGCTGATGAAGGCGGGCGGAGACAAAACTCCGTCGAAGCTTGCATAGACTGGGAAGGCCGCTCGCGACTCATCGAAGTTCGGCGGCCTTACCTGTTTCAAGGCGGAGGCGTCAGGCGCTCCGCCAGTAAAGTTTCGTTATGGCGCGTCTTCATCACGCTGTCATACATACAGGTACATTTCGTGCCTCAATCCGGTGTCGCGCCGCTTTTGCGGTCCACCGTTTGAACCGACAAGAGGAAGATAATGAGCGAGATTACGGCTGCAATGGTGAAGGAACTGCGCGAAAAGACAGGCGCAGGCATGATGGACTGCAAGAAGGCTCTTGCTGAAACCAGCGGCGACATGGAAGCCGCGATCGACTGGCTGCGCGCCAAGGGCATCGCCAAGGCCGACAAGAAGTCGGGCCGCACCGCCGCTGAAGGCCTCGTGGGCGTTTCGAGCCAAGGCACGAAGGCCGTCGTCGTCGAAGTCAACTCCGAAACCGACTTCGTCGCCCGTAACGATGCCTTCCAGGATCTCGTCCGCGGCATCGCCAAGGTCGCCGTTTCCACTGACGGCACGGTCGACGCCGTGGCTGCCGCGACCTATCCGGCATCCGGCAAGTCCGTTTCCGACACGATCAAGGATGCGATCGCAACGATTGGCGAAAACATGAACCTGCGCCGTTCGATCGCTCTCTCCGTCGAGGACGGCGTCGTCGCCACCTATATCCACAATGCGGTTTCCGACGGCCTCGGCAAGCTCGGCGTTCTCGTCGCCCTGAAGTCGACCGGTGACAAGGAAGCCCTGAACGCAATCGGCCGCCAGGTCGCCATGCACATTGCAGCGACCGCGCCGCTGGCGATCCGCCCGGAAGAAGTCGATGCTGCCGTCGCCGAACGCGAACGCAACGTCTTCATCGAGCAGTCGCGCGCTTCGGGCAAGCCCGACAACATCATCGAAAAGATGGTCGAAGGCCGCATGCGCAAGTTCTTCGAGGAAGTCGCTCTTCTCTCGCAGTCTTTCGTCATCAATCCGGATCTCACCGTCGCAGCCGCTATCAAGGAAGCTGAAAAGGCCGTCGGCGCCCCGATCGAAGTTGCCGGCATGGCACGTCTGCTGCTCGGCGAAGGCGTCGAGAAGGAAGAGACCGATTTCGCAGCTGAAGTTGCGGCTGCCGTCAAGGGTTGATCTTTCAGCCATAATTGGGAAAACGCCAGGGCATCGCGTGACAACGCGGTGCCCTTCGTGTATCGGGCATTCACGGCAATTTACGAGGAGCCAAGATGTCTTTAGAGCCTGTCTATAAACGCGTTCTGCTCAAGGCTTCCGGCGAAGCGCTCATGGGTGGCCAGGGTTTCGGGATCGATGTCGCGGTGGCGGACCGCATTGCATCCGATATCGCCGAGGCAAGGCATATGGGCGTGGAAGTCGGCGTCGTCGTCGGTGGCGGCAATATCTTCCGCGGTGTCGCAGTCGCATCCAAAGGCGGTGACCGGGTGACCGGCGACCATATGGGCATGCTCGGTACCATCATCAACGCGCTGGCGCTCGCAACCTCGCTGCGCAAGCTGAACATCGATACGGTGGTGCTTTCGGCTATCTCCATGCCGGAAATCTGCGAGAGTTTCTCGCAGCGAGCGACCCTTTATCATCTGTCGATGGGACGCGTGGTGATCTTTGCCGGCGGCACCGGCAATCCTTTCTTCACCACCGATTCCGCCGCCGCGCTGCGCGCCGCCGAAATGGGCGCGCAAGCGATCTTCAAGGGCACGCAGGTGGACGGCATCTACACCGCCGATCCGAAGAAATATCCCGATGCGACCCGCTTCGACCGCCTGACGCACCAGGAAGTGCTGGACAGGGGGCTTGCGGTGATGGACGTTGCCGCCGTGGCGCTTGCCAGGGAAAATTCCATTCCGATCATCGTCTTCTCGATCCACGAGAAGGGTGGTTTTGCTGAAATCTTGACGGGCGGTGGCCTCAAGACCATCGTCTCCGACAACTGATACAAGCCGCGCCGCGGTTTCGGCGCAGCCCTCGCTAGAACATGATTGAGCTTTAGGTCCGCCTGAAATCTGAAACATGTTCTACATTAAAGAATTAGAGCCTGAGACGTTCCGAAAACCGCTGACTTTTCGGCATCGCTCTAAACGGGAGCATCAACATGAGTGAAGGTATCGATATCAAGGAACTGAAGCGCCGGATGGACGGCGCGGTCTCCGCATTCAAGAGCGACATCGCATCGCTGCGCACCGGCCGTGCTTCGGCCAACATCCTCGATCCGGTCACGATCGAGGCCTATGGTTCGCGCGTGCCCTTGAATCAGGTCGCCAACATCACCGTGCCCGAGCCGCGCATGCTGACGGTTTCCGTCTGGGACAAGTCGATGGTCAGCGCCGTCGAACGCGGCATCCGCGAATCCAATCTCGGCCTCAACCCGATCGTCGACGGCCAGAGCCTGCGCATTCCGCTGCCGGAATTGAACGAGGAGCGCCGCAAGTCGCTCGTCAAGGTGGCGCACGACTATGCCGAAAAGAGCAAGGTCGCGATTCGCCATGTCCGCCGTGACGGCATGGACGGCCTCAAGAAAGCCGAAAAGGACGGTGTAATCGGCCAGGACGAGAGCCGTGCGCAATCCGAACGCGTACAGAAGATGACGGACGAGACGATTTCCGAAATCGACCGCTTGCTTGGCGAGAAGGAAAAGGAAATCATGCAGGTCTAGTGGACCTGTGCCTTTGCCTGGAAAGACCGGACGGGAAATGTCGGAATCTGTATTTGTGACTGTGCCAGAGCATGTTGCCATCATCATGGACGGCAATGGCCGTTGGGCCAAGCAGCGCGGCTTGCCGCGCACGATGGGCCATCGCAAGGGCGTCGAGGCGGTCCGCGAGACAGTACGCGCCGCCGGCGCGGCCGGCATAAAATATCTCACCCTCTTCGCCTTCTCCTCGGAGAACTGGCGCCGGCCCGAAGCCGAGGTTTCCGATCTGCTCGGTCTGCTCAAGGCTTTCATTCGTCGCGACCTTGCCGAGCTTCATCGCCAGAATGTACGCATCAAGGTGATCGGCGACCGCCACAGCCTGCGCAGCGACATTCTCGGCCTGCTGCTTGAGGCGGAGGAGACCACCAGGAACAACACGGCGCTGACGCTGGTCATCGCCTTCAATTACGGCTCGCGTGATGAAATCTCGCGCGCCGTCGTGAGTCTCGCGAGGGATGTCGAGTCCGGCCGCCTGCGGGCACAGGACATCACCCCCGCGCTGATCAACGCCCGTCTCGACACGGCCGGCATCCCGGATCCGGATCTCATCATCCGCACCAGCGGCGAGGAACGGCTTTCCAACTTCCTGCTTTGGCAGGCCGCCTATTCGGAATTCATCTTCATCCCGGAATATTGGCCCGATTTCAGTCCGGAGATTTTCCGCTCGGCGCTGGAAAAATTCGCCTCCCGCGACCGGCGCTTCGGTGGCCTGTCATCGCAGGCAGCCGCGGTCGGCACCTGATGCAGAGGGAATTGAAGCTCCGCATCGTTTCAGGATTGATTCTCGCGGTCATCGTTCTTGTCGCCACCTGGTATGGCGGCCTTGCCTTTCGCACCTTGGCCGTGGTGATCGGTCTGCTGATCTACTATGAATGGTCTAAGATAACCGGCATTGCGCGGGATTGGGTGGCCAATGTGGTCGGTTGGATCGGCGAAGCGGCGATCGCCTTCCTCGTGCTTGTCGGCAATTTCGAATTCGCCGCCGGCATGCTGGCCGGCGTCACCGCCGTCGGCATAGCCCTGATCATCCTGCACGGCACGAGTCGCTGGCTGCCGGTCGGCCTCTTCTATGCCGGCGCCACAGGCCTGGCGCTCGCCGCGATCAGAGGCAACGACCAGCCCGGTCTTTATGCCATGCTTTTCGTCTTTGCGGTCGTCTGGGCGACCGATATACTCGCCTATTTCGTCGGCAGGGCGCTCCGCGGCCCGAAGCTTGCCCCGTCGATCTCGCCGGGAAAGACATGGTCTGGCGCTATCGGCGGCGCCGTTTTCGCGGTCGCAGCCGGCGTCCTTCTCGCCCATTTCCTCCTTCCGGGCACCGAAGTCGTCGCCGCCGGCGTGGCGCTCATCCTGTCGATCTGCAGCCAGTCGGGCGATCTTTTCGAATCCTTCATCAAGCGAAAATTCGGCGTCAAGGATTCGAGCCGTCTCATTCCGGGCCATGGCGGCGTCATGGACCGCGTCGACGGACTGATTTTCGCCTGTTTTGCTGCGTTCTTGCTTGCTGTATCATTTTCCCTGATAAAGGGAGCTGGCATGACGTCGCTCGGAGCGGCATTATTTGGCCTCTGATGACGCGGTAGCCCGACGGAAGGAACCATGGACGTGATGACCGGCATATACGCATTTGTGATGGGGAATATCATCACCTTCATCCTGGTGCTCTCGCTGCTCGTCTTCGTGCATGAGATGGGCCATTACCTTGTCGGGCGCTGGAGCGGAATCCGTATCCTTGCCTTTTCGGTCGGCTTTGGTCCCGAGCTATTCGGCTTCACCGACCGCCATGGAACACGCTGGAAGATCTCCGTAATCCCGCTTGGCGGTTACGTCCGCTTCTTCGGCGACGAGGATGCGTCGAGCAAACCGGACAGCGATAAGCTCGCCGCCATGTCCGAGGAGGAGAGGGCACGCTCCTTTGCCGGCGCCAAGCTGTGGAAACGTGCAGCGACCGTCGCAGCAGGTCCGATCGCCAATTTTCTGCTGGCGATCGCCATCTTTACTGTTCTCTTCACCGTCTATGGCCGCATGATCGCCGACCCGGTCGTTGCCGAGGTCAAGCCGGAGAGCTCGGCGGCCGCCGCCGGCATCCTTCCCGGCGACCTCCTGGTTGCCATCGATGGCGGCAAGGTCGAGACGTTTGAAGATGTGCGCCGCTATGTCGGTATGCGCCCCGGCCAAAGGATTGTCGTTACAGTCGAGCGCGGCGGCCAGAAGCTCGATGTGCCGATGGTGCCGCAGCGCGTCGACCAGACCGATCAGTTCGGCAACAAGATGGAAGTCGGTCAGATCGGCATCGCTACCGACAAGAACTCCGGCAATTTCCGGCTGCAGACCTACACTCCGCTCCAGGCGCTGCGTGAGGGCGTGATCGCCAGCGGGCAAATCGTCACGGACACCTTCAAATATATCGGCAACATCTTCAGCGGATCGATGCGGGCCGATCAGCTGGGCGGACCGATCCGTGTGGCGCAGGCTACCGGCCAGATGGCGAAGCTTGGCCTGGGGGCAGTGTTGCAGCTTGCTGCGGTGCTGTCGGTTTCGATAGGATTGCTTAACCTGATGCCGGTTCCGGTACTTGATGGCGGCCACCTGATGTTCTATGCGGTGGAAGCGGTCAGAGGAAAACCGCTGGGTGCCAAGGCACAGGAAATTGCATTTCGTATAGGCCTGGCAATGATATTGACATTGATGGTTTTCACGACCTGGAACGACATCAGCCTGAGCTGAAGGTAAACGCGTAAGGCAAGGGAATTACTATTTATTTACGATGTTTCAAGGCTGTAGTGGCGAATGGGTCACGCTTGGAAATGAAGTAAACAGAAATTAACGCCCTCCCTTGCTTGTATGTCAAAAGCGGGTAAAACGACACACGTGACCGGAATCGGGTTCTCCCGGGGACGGGGACGAGGGAAAAAAGGTAATAGGTGAAATGAAGGCTGGTTCAAAGTTTTTGAACGCAGTATCGGCGGTTGCGCTGTCTGCTAGTGTTGTTGCTTCGGGCGCAGGTGCTTTGACGTTCGTTTCCGCTACGGCCGCCGAGGCCGCGGTCATACAGCGCATTGATGTGCGTGGCGCAAGCCGCGTCGGCGCGGAAGCCGTCCGGTCGAACCTCACCATCACGCCCGGCAAGAGTTTCTCGAACACTGATATCGATAACTCGGTCAAACAGCTTTACGGCACTGGCTACTTCTCCGATGTGAAGATTTCGGTTTCCGGCGGCACGCTCGTCGTCAACGTCCAGGAGGCCCAGCTCGTCAATCAGGTGGTCTTCAACGGCAACCGCAAGATCAAGGACGACAAGCTCGCGACGATCGTCCAGACGCATGCTGCCGGTCCTTACAGCGACACGCAGATCCAGTCCGACATCCAGGCGATCAAGGATGCCTATGCCGCCACCGGCCGCAGCGAAGTCGAGGTGACGACGCAGGTGGTGCCGCTCGGCGAAGGCCGCGTCAATCTCGCCTTTGTCATCAACGAGGGCGATCGCACCAAGATCGATTCGATCAATTTCGTCGGCAACAACGCCTATAGCGCCGGCCGCCTTGCTGCCGTAATTCAGACAAAGCGTTCGAACTTCCTTTCGTTCCTGACCCGCAAGGACGTCTACAACGAAGACAAGCTCCACGCAGACGAAGAAGCGCTGCGCCAGTTCTATTACAATCGCGGCTATGCCGACATGCGCATCGTCTCTTCCGATGCCAGCTTTGACGAGGCGACCAACAAATACACGCTCACCTTCAATATCGAGGAGGGCCAGCGCTACAATTTCGGACCGGTGACCGTGCAGTCCACCGTCGAGGGCGTCGGCTCGGATCAGCTGCTGCCGCTGGTGCGCACGAAAGAAGGCCACCTCTACAGCGCCAAGGAAGTTCAGAAGTCGATCGAAGCGATTTCCGATCAGGTGGCCTCCGCCGGTTATCCCTTTGCGCGCGTCACGCCGCGCGGTAACCGCGACCTCAACAACAACACGATCGGCGTCGAATATCTCGTCGACCAGGGCGAGCGCGCCTATGTCGAGCGCATCGAGATCCGCGGCAACAGCCGTACGCGCGACTACGTCATCCGCCGCGAATTCGACATGAGCGAAGGCGACGCCTTCAATCAGCAGATGATCACCAAGGCCAAGCGACGCCTGGAAGCGCTCGGTTACTTCTCTTCCGTCAATATCTCCACGCAGCCGGGCAGCTCCCCGGACCGTGTCGTAGTGGTGGTCGACGTGCAGGATCAGTCGACCGGTTCGTTCGGTGTCGGCGCGGGTTATGCCGCTGGCGGCGACGGTCTGCTGCTCGAAGCATCGATCGAAGAAAAGAACTTCCTTGGTCGCGGTCAGTACATCCGCATCTCGGCCGGCGGCGGCCAGGAAGGATCGCGCGCCTACGGCGTCAGCTTCACCGAACCCTATTTCCTCGGCTACCGCCTGGCGGCGGGCTTCGACGTCAACCACAGCGAGACGTCGAGCAACGACAATTACGACTATGAGGAAACCAGCGTCGTTCTGCGCGTCACGGCGCCGATCACCGAAGATCTGGCGACGACTTTCCGCTATAACTACAAGCAGATGAAGTACGACGCTGACAACAGCGATCTTTCCGATCTGTCCGCTCCGTATCAGCACCTGGTTGAGGACAGCCCGTGGACACGTTCTTCCGTCTCGCAGACGCTGACCTACAACACGCTCGATGACACGGTTCTGCCGCGCGAAGGCATCTATGCGACGGCGACGCAGGAAATTGCCGGCCTCGGGGGCGACTCGCAGTTCTACAAGATCTACGGCAAGGCCCGCTACTACCACCTGCTCGCCGACGATGCCGATATCATCGGTTCGGTTTCGGCTTCGGCAGGTTATGTCGTCGGGTTCGGTGAGCACCTGAATGTCTTCGACCAGTTCACGCTGACCAATGGCGACATTCGCGGCTTCGAGAACAAGGGTATCGGCCCGCGCGTCAGGGGTGACAACGACGATCCGCTGGGCGGTACAACATACTTCACCGCATCGGCCGAAGCGACTTTCCCGATGCCGGGCTTCCCGCGCGACTTCAACCTGCGCGGCGCGGTCTTCGCCGACGCCGGCACGTTGTTCGGCAATGACGTTGACCTGAGGGGCGACGGCATTGAGGGCGAAGACGCCTCGCTGCGCGCTTCCGTCGGTGTCGGTGTCGTTTGGCAGTCTCCTTTCGGTTCATTGCGTCTGGATTACGCAATCCCGGTCCTCAAGGAAGACTTCGACAAGACGCAAAACTTCAAGTTTGGCATCAACAACCAATTCTGATATCGGCAGTCCGGAACTGTAAGACTCAATTCCGTTCTGGAGCGTTGCCGATGGAGCAAAACATTTTTTTTCTGCCCCATGAAGGTCTGAAGCTCGCTGAGCTGGCAGAGTTTCTTGGGGCGGAACTCGCCAATTCTGATCATGCCAATGTCATCGTCAGGTCCGTCGCACCGATCAGCCGGGCGCGGGCGGGCGATGTCTGCTATATCCTGTCGCGCCGTAACCGCGAGGAGTTTGCGACCTGCGAGGCCTCGGCGGTGATCTGCGACAAGGCGCTTGCCGATCTCGTTCCTCCGCATCTTCCGGTTATCTTCTCGTCCAATCCGCATGCCGCCTTCGCAATGGCGGGCGGCCTGTTCTATCCCGCAGCATTGCGTCCGATCGCTCTTTCGGGTGAAAGCGAGATTGCTGCGAGCGCAGTGATCGATCCGAGCGCCAAACTTGAAAAGGGCGTGATCGTCGAACCGTTGGCCGTCATCGGTGCGCATGCCGAGATCGGGGCGGGAACGCGCATCGGCGCGAACAGTGTCATCGGCCCGAATGTCAAGATCGGCCGGGATTGTTCGATTGCGGCTGGAGCAAGCATTCTTTGTGCGCTGATCGGCAATGGCGTCATCATCCACAACGGCGTTCGGATCGGCCAGGACGGTTTTGGTTATGCACCGGGTCCGCGCGGCATGATCAAGATCGTTCAGATCGGCCGGGTGATCATCCAGGACAATGTTGAGATCGGCGCCAACACCACCATCGACCGCGGCGCCATGGACGACACGGTAATCGGCGAGGGGACCAAGATCGACAATCAGGTCCAGATCGGCCACAACGTCCAGATCGGCCGCCATTGCGCCATTGTTTCGCAGGTCGGCATCGCCGGCAGCACGAAAATCGGCAATGGCGTGCAGATCGGCGGCCAGGTGGGAATCAAGGGACATGTGACGATCGGCGATGGCGTGCAGATAGCTGCCAAAAGCGGTATCATGACTGACCTTGCCGCGGGCGGACAATATGGCGGTATACCTGCCCGTCCGCTAAAAGACTATTTGAGAGAGGCCGCGCAACAGGTGTCGAAGTCCAAGTTGCGCGGGAGGAACCCTGGAGGCAAGCAAAATGACTGAGGAAGCCACGACGACGCTTTCTTCGGCTGATATTACCGAGATCATGAAGCTGCTGCCGCATCGCTATCCGTTTCTCATGGTCGACAAGATCATCGGGATCGACGGCGACAACACGGCGATCGGCATCAAGAACGTCACGGTGAACGAACCGCATTTCACCGGCCATTTTCCGGAAGCGCCGATCATGCCCGGGGTTTTGCTGATCGAGGGTATGGCTCAGACGGCGGGTGCCATCTGCGCCAAGAAGGAAGGTCAAACCGGCAACCTCGTCTATTTCATGACCATCGAGAATGCGCGCTTCCGTAAGCCGGTTGTGCCCGGCGACCGCGTCGAATTCCACGTCAAGAAGAACAAGCAACGCGGCAATATCTGGAAATTCCATTGCGACGCCAAGGTTGACGGCGCACTTGTCGCCGAAGCTGATATCGGCGCGATGATCGTTCGTAAGGATCAGGCATGAGCAATATCGCCGAAAGCGCCCGTATTCATCCGATGGCTGTCGTCGAAGACGGGGCTACCATCGGCGAGGGCGTCAAAATCGGTCCTTTCTGCCATGTCGGGCCGCATGTCGACCTGCATGCGAATGTTGAGCTCCTGGCGCATGCGGTCGTCACTGGCCGCACCGTGATCGGCAAGGGCACGCGCATCTTTCCGATGGCCGTCGTCGGCGGTGATCCGCAGAGCGTGCATCACGGCGGCGAGGAAACGACGCTGACGGTCGGCGCCAATTGCACGATCCGTGAAGGTGTGACGATGAACACCGGCACCGCCGATTTCGGCGGCCGGACGATCGTTGGCGACAACAACCTTTTCCTTGCCAATTCTCACGTCGCGCATGACTGCCGGGTCGGCAACCATGTGATCATGTCGAACAACGTCATGCTCGCCGGCCATGTCGTCATCGAGGATCGCGTCATCCTGGGTGGCGGCTCGGCTGTTCACCAGTTCACCCGCGTCGGCCGCCACGCCTTTGTCGGCGGCCTGTCGGCGGTGAGTTACGATGTCATTCCCTATGGCATGCTGAACGGTAATCCCGGTCTGCTGGGCGGCCTCAATGTCGTCGGCATGACGCGGGCCGGCATCGACCGCGCCGTCATCCACCGGGTGCGCCGCGCCTACAAGGCGATCTTCGAAGGAACGGGCTCAGTGCGCGAAAACGCCGCCGCGATCCGTGATGAATATGCCGATTGCGAGCAGGTCGTGCAGATCCTCGACTTCATTGCAGCCGAGAGCGACCGCGCACTGTCCTCGCCGACGCGGGGGCAGAAGGGCTAGTCCGTGGCTTTAACAGGCGACACCGCTGCGGGCCGGTTGGCGATCATCGCCGGCGGTGGCCTTCTGCCTTCCTATGTCGCCGAAGCCGCGCGCGCGGCTGGCGAAAATCCCGTTATCGTCGCGCTGAAGGACGAGAGTGATCCACGCTGGGAAGGCTATGATCACGCCGTTATCGGCATCGGCGATTTCGCCGCCCTTGAGGGTCTCTTCAACCGATATGGCGTCGGACGTGTGGTGATGTCGGGAAGTGTGCGCCGCCGGCCGGAATGGCGCGAGGTGCGCCCGACGCTGCGCATTCTGATGAAGGTCCCGGCCGCCATTCGCACACTGCTCTCCGGCGGCGACGATACCGTTCTGCAGATGGTGATCCGGTTGATCGAGGGGAACGGTCGGCGCGTCGTCGGCGCCCACGAGATCGCCCCCGACCTGCTCGCTTCCGTTGGCCCGCTTGGTGCCGCCGCGCCCGGCGAGGAAGACCGACGCGATATCAGCCAAGCCGCCAATGCCGCCGAGACGCTTGGCCGGCTGGATGTCGGGCAGGGTGCCGTCAGCATCGGCGAGCGCGTCGTCGCGCTGGAAGGACTTGAGGGCACAGATGAGATGCTGGACCGTGTCGCCGGCCTCAGGGCCGCCGGACGGATCTCGCCGCGCCGCCGCGGCGTGCTCGTCAAGCTCTGCAAGCCGCAACAGGACATTCGCGCCGACCTGCCGGCGATCGGCGTTGCCACAATCCAGAATGCTGCGAAAGCCGGCCTTGCCGGCATTGCAATCGAAGCCGGTCGCTCGCTGGTGCTTGATCGGACCGCAGTCATCAGCGCCGCCGACGAGGCTGGGTTGTTCGTCTGCGGCATCGATCGCGGTCTGCCGGCATGGGGGCTCGAATGAATGGGGCGCCGCTGAAGATCGCCGTCATTGCCGGGGAAGTGTCGGGCGATCTGCTCGGCGCCGATCTCATCGCGGCCCTCAAGCGGAATTACAGCGGACCGGTGGAGCTTGTCGGCGTTGGCGGCGAGGGGCTGCAGACGGAGGGATTGAAATCCCTGTTCGATTTTTCCGAGCTGTCGATCATGGGCGTCACCCAGGTGCTGAGCCGGCTGCCAAGGCTGTTTGGCCTGATCCGTCGAACCACGGCTGAGATCATCGCCGCAAAGCCGGACATCCTTGTCATCATCGACAGTCCCGATTTCACCCATCGCGTCGCCAAGCGCGTGCGCACGGCGTTACCCGATCTGCCCGTCGTCAATTACGTCTGTCCGAGCGTCTGGGCCTGGAAGGAATATCGCGCCACGCGAATGCTCGGCTATGTCGATCACGTGCTTGCCGTTCTGCCCTTCGAACCGGCAGCCATGCAGCACCTCAATGGTCCGGCGACAACCTATGTCGGGCATCGTCTGGTCGCCGACCCAGCACTGCTGGAGACGCGTCGCCTGCGCCTGGGAAGGCAGCCAGGTAACGGCCCGATCCTGCTTCTTCCCGGCTCGCGCTCCTCCGAAATCCAGAAGCTTCTGCCTTACTTCGAGGTCGCCACGAATGAACTCGTCGCCCGCAACGGGTCCATGCGCTTCATTCTGCCGACGGTGACACACAGGCAAGCGCTTGTCCGCGAAATCACGGCGGGCTGGGCGGTAAAGCCGGAGATCGTCGTCGGCGCGCAAGCAAAATGGAAGGCCTTTGCCGAGGCCGATGCAGCCATGGCGGCGTCCGGAACCGTTATTCTCGAGCTCGCACTTGCCGACGTTCCCGTCGTCTCCGCCTACAAGGTCGACTGGATCATGCGCATGCTGACATCGGGCATCAAGACCTGGACCGGCGCGCTGCCGAACCTGATTGCCGATTACCCGGTCGTGCCGGAATATCTGAACGATGTCGTTCGCGGCGCAAGCCTTGCACGCTGGATGGAAAGGCTGTCGGCCGACACCTATCAGCTGAAGGCGATGAAGGAAGGTTACGAGCTCATCTGGCAGCGCATGCAGACGGAAAAGCCGCCCGGCGAACATGCCGCCGAAATCCTTCTCGACCTTTTGAAAAAGAAAAAACCCGGCCATTCCTGACCGGGTTTCTTTTGAGCTCTGAAGCGATCAGCGCTTCGAAACCGGGATGTAGTCGCGCTTGGGCTCGCCGACATAGAGCTGGCGGGGACGGCCGATGCGCTGTTCCGGATCCTCGATCATCTCGTTCCACTGCGCAATCCAGCCGACGGTGCGGGCAAGCGCGAAGAGCACGGTGAACATGGTGGTGGGGAAGCCCAGAGCCTTCAGCGTGATGCCGGAGTAGAAGTCGATGTTCGGATAGAGCTTCTTCTCGATGAAATATTCGTCGGTGAGCGCGATACGCTCCAGCTCCATCGCCACTTCGAGCAACGGATCGTCCTTGATGCCGAGTTCGCCCAGCACTTCATGCGTCGTCTTCTGCATGATCTTGGCGCGCGGATCGTAGTTCTTGTAGACGCGGTGACCGAAGCCCATCAGACGGAACGGGTCGTTCTTGTCCTTGGCGCGGGCAATATACTCCGGAATGTGATCGACCGTGCCGATTTCGGTCAGCATGTTGAGCGCTGCTTCATTGGCGCCGCCGTGAGCGGGGCCCCAGAGGCAGGCGATGCCGGCGGCGATGCAGGCGAACGGGTTGGCGCCCGACGAGCCGGCGAGGCGGACGGTCGAGGTCGAAGCGTTCTGCTCGTGGTCGGCGTGCAGGATGAAGATACGGTCCATGGCGCGCGACAGAACCGGATTGACGACGTATTCCTCGCACGGAACGGCAAAGCACATGCGCAGGAAGTTCGAGGCATAGTCGAGATCGTTCTTCGGGTAAACGAAGGGCTGGCCGATATGGTACTTGTAGGCCATGGCGGCAAGCGTCGGCATCTTGGCGATCATGCGCAGGCTGGCGACCATGCGCTGGTGCGGATCGGTGATGTCTGTGGAGTCATGATAGAAGGCCGACAGGGCGCCGACGCAGCCGCACATGACGGCCATCGGGTGCGCATCGCGCCGGAAGCCGGTGAAGAAGCGGCTCATCTGCTCATGCACCATCGTATGGTGCGTGACGCGATAGTCGAAATCCTTCTTCTGCGCGGCCGTCGGCAATTCACCGTAGAGCAGGAGGTAGCAGACCTCGAGGAAATCGCCATGCTCTGCGAGCTGCTCGATCGGATAACCGCGGTGCAGCAGCACACCTTCGTCACCGTCGATATAGGTGATTTTCGATTCACAGGATGCGGTCGAGGTGAAGCCCGGATCGTAAGTGAAGGAAGCGGTGTTCTTGTAGAGAGCACCGATGTCGATGACGCTCGGGCCGATCGTGCCGCTTTTAACGGCGAGGTCGACTGATTTGTCACCGATTTTTATTGTAGCGCTTTGATCCGTCATGCTGATCCTCCGAAATGTCGGTGGCGCCACAAAAGCGCCATAGGGGTTAAGCGTCCTTTCCGATAGCTATATGATCGCAACGCTAATGCCAAGTTACCGTGACGGCATTTTGTGCATTGCGGCATCACCTTTTAGGCACTGCAGCAATGAGCCGCACGCATAGCGGAAGCCGATGATTCGACTGGTCTTTTGCCGCTTAAGATTTTCCCTCATATTTCAATCGATTATCCTTGCCGGATTTGCTTGGAGGTTGCATTCTGGCGACTTTACGGGGTGATCTTGGGCGGGGCATGCAGGAATTGACGACAGCCGAATTGCGGCCGCAAGCGGGCGTCGGCCTTGCCGATCCGCCGGATTTTCCTGCGCCTGCGGTGGTGACTCAATCGGTAAGGACGCAGTCGCAGACCCCATTGCGTCGTCGGCTGCTGGCCACCGCCCGGCAATCGCTGCGTGCCGGAGCCTGCATGCTGGGCGAAGAGGCCGATCATGGCCGCCTGCTGCTGTTCTCGCCGGTCTTCCTCGGAGCCGGCTCGGCCTTCTGGTTTCTCGGCAGATCGGATTTTCCCCTCGTTGCATCGCTGCTCTGCCTGCTGGTGTCGGCGGCCGCGGTTTTCCTCACCGGTCCCAGCCGGCCGGTCTTGCGCGCAAGTTTCATGGCGCTGGCACTTTTCGCCGGCGGCATGCTCACGGCTCAGTTCGAGAGCTGGCGGGCTTCGACGGTGATCCTCGATTCATCCGTGACGACGACGGTGACCGGCCGTGTCGAACGGCGGGAAGGCGACGGCCGCGGGCGCTGGCGCTACATTCTTGCCGTCACCGGCACCGAGGCGCCGGAGCTGAAACGGCCGCCGAGACGCATCACCGCGATCGTCCGGGGCGCCGATGCGCCTTTCGAGATCGGCGACATCATTACCGGCAAGGCACGGCTGACGCCGCCGGCCGGCCCCGCACTTCCCGCGCTCAACGACTTCTCCTTCGGTGCCTATTTCGACGGCATCGGCGCCAACGGTTTCTTCTACGGTGCGCCGGAGAAACTCGACTTGGAGGCAGGCCCGCAGGCGGACAGGTCGACGGACGCGCTGCTCGAATGGCTCTACCGCCTGCGCAGCAGCATCGGCGACCGCATAAGATCGATCCTGCCCGGTGACACCGGCGCTTTTGCCGCTGCCCTGGTGACGGATGAACGGCGCGCCATCTCGAAGACGACGACGGAGGCGCTGCGCCAGTCCGGCCTTGCCCATGTCGTCGCGATCTCGGGCCTCAACATGGCGCTGTCGGCCGGCATCTTCTTCGTCGGCTTCCGGATGCTGCTCAGCCTCTTTCCCGGTGTCGCCCAAGCCTATCCGACAAAGAAATTCGCCGCCGCCGGCGCGCTCATCGCCGTCACCGCCTATTACCTGATCTCCGGTTTCGGGGTTTCGGCCGAGCGCGCTTTTATCATGATGGCCATTATGCTGATTGCCATCTTCTTCGATCGGCCGTCGATCAGCCTGCGCAATATCGTTCTCTCTGCGCTCATCATCATCGCCATTTCACCTTCTGAAGTATTGGGACCGAGCTTTCAGATGTCCTTTGCCGCGACATTGGCTTTGGTATCGGGCTATCAGCTCTGGAAGGACAGGCGTGTCCGCGAAAACGCTTTTCTGAAACTGCCGATCATCAGGCCGGTGGTTGCCGTCGCCGGTTTCTTCGGCGGCGTCTTCCTGACCTCGCTGATCGGCGGCTTTTCCACCGCACTGTTTTCGATCGAGCATTTTCATCGCCTGACGGCTTACGGCCTGCCGGCAAACCTTGCGACGATGCCGATCATCTCCTTCATCGTCATGCCGGCCGGGTTGCTGGCGATGTTGCTCATGCCTTTCGGTGTGGACGCTCCGCTCTGGAAGGTGGTCGGATTCGGCCTCGATCTGGTGATTGCGGTCGCCAAGACGGTGTCCGGCTGGGGCGGTGATATCGGCGTCGGCCGCTTGCCCGCCTGGTATTTCGCAGTAGCGGTGGCAGGCTTTCTGCTGCTGACGCTGCTGCGCACCCGACTGCGCCATGTCGGCACATCGATCATCGCCATCTCGACGCTCATCGTGCTGCTTCTGCCGGCTCCCCGGCCGCCGGATCTGGTGATTTCGGAGGATGGCAGTCTGGTTGCGGTTGTCGCGGCTGAGGCAATAGCTTCCAACCGTGAAAACCCGCCGGATTTCATCTTCGACCAGTGGCAGCGAGCGCTGGTCCTGCCGACACATGATCCGCCGAAGATGCTGGATGGTCCGGCTATCCCGCCGGAAGGAGAAGACCGCCGTGTCAGGCTTTCCCGCGATCAGCAGAACGAAGCGAGCGCAGCGATGCGGGCAGCCGCAGCAGGCGGTGAAGCAAACCGCTTTTCCTGCGTCAAGAAAGCCTGGTGCACATCAAGACTCGGCAATGGCCATATCGTCACCGTCATCGACAATGCCGCCTATCTCGGCCCGGCCTGCGATACGGCCGATATCGTCGTGACCTCGGTCCGTCTGCGCTTCGACAGCTGCCGCTCAGGCGGCACGCTTTTCACCGGCGAGACGCTGCGCAGGACCGGTTCCGTCGAATTGCGCTTCGCCGGTGCCGACCTGGAGGTCACCACCGCCTTCGATGCTTTGTCGCGACCATGGATGCGCCACCGCGCCTATGATTGGCGCAACGATCGTTTTACCGATTCCGGCCCATCCGGCGTCAGTGATAGCGACGGATGAGGCCGACGAGCTTGCCCTGCACCTTGACGCGGTCGGGTCCGAAGATGCGGGTCTCGTAGGCCGGGTTGGCGGCCTCGAGCGCGATCGAGGCACCCTTGCGGCGGAAACGCTTCAGCGTTGCTTCCTCGTCGTCGACGAGGGCAACGACGATATCGCCGGGACTTGCGGTGCTGCCGTTGCGGATGATCACGGTATCGCCGTCGAAGATGCCGGCATCGATCATCGAATCGCCCTTGACCTCCAGCGCATAGTGCTCACCGGAGCCGAGCATATCCGCGGGAACGACGATGTCGTGGGTGTTGTTCTGGATCGCCGAGATCGGAACGCCGGCGGCGATACGTCCCATGACCGGCACAGAGATGGAGTTGCCATTGTCGGCGACCGGCTTTGGCGCAGCGGGGGCGGCGACCGGCTGGGGCTTTCCGAGGCTGCCCTCGATGACGCTCGGCGAAAAACCGCGGCGCTGTTGAAGGCTGGGGTTATAGGCCTCCGGAAGTTTGATCACTTCAAGCGCCCGGGCGCGATTCGGTAGGCGGCGAATGAAGCCGCGCTCCTCGAGCGCCGTGATCAGCCGGTGGATTCCGGATTTCGAGGCGAGATCCAGGGCATCCTTCATTTCGTCGAAAGAGGGAGGGACGCCGGATTCCTTCATGCGCTCATGAATGAAAAGGAGAAGCTCCTGTTGTTTGCGCGTGAGCATCGACGTCAGACCCCGTGATTGAAACAAATCCAGAACAGACACTATATGTTCCATATGTGTTCCGCAAGTAGCTAAATTTCCGTAAAACTTCGCGCCAACTCGTCGAGATTTTTATTTTCATTCGCCGGATTGGTGCACATGTCTTGCATTGAGCGAGGTGCTGTCGCACATCTCTTGCCGGTTTCAGGAGGGATATTCATGAACGCGCATTCCGCCAAGTCGCACCCGCTGGATCATGTCGTGCTGCCCGTGGTCAATATCGATCTGGCGCGTGAAAGGCTCGGCAAGCTCGGTTTCACCGTCGCCGCTGATGCGCGCCATCCCTTCGGAACGGAGAATGCCTGCGTCTTTTTCGCCGACAAGACCTATCTGGAGCCGCTTGGCGTTGCGAGTGTCGAGGAGAGCGAGGCAGCGGCCCGCCAGGGCAATGTCTTCATTGCCCGCAATCGCGCCTTCCGTTTCCGCTGCGGCGAGGAGGGACTTTCTGCGCTGGCCTTCCTCAGCGAGGATGCCGGCGTCGATCATAAGCGCTTCGTCGGCAACGGCGCGAGCGCCGGTGAGATGTTGCAATTCAGCCGGCCGATGCGGATGCCGGATGGTTCGGAGAGCGTCGGCAGCTTCAAGCTGGCCTTTGCAGCTGATTTGCGCGCCCCCGATTTCTTTCTCTTTACCTGCCAGCGCATCAATTCGTTCCCGACAGATCGCGCCGCGCTGGAGACGCATGCCAATGGCGTGATCGGTATCGCCGAGATCGCGCTTTGTGCGCCGGACCCGGCGGCATTCGCCGCTTTCGTCGGACTTGCGATAGGGCAGGCGGCGGCCGAGAAAACCGGTTTCGGCGTGAATATCGCGGCATCGAATGCGAAGATCAGCCTGATGACGCCGGAAGGGCTGGAGGCCTACTTCGAGCTTGTCGTCTCCTCCGCCGATCGTGGCCTGCGCGGCCGGGCAATCCTCTTCACTGTCGCCGATCTTGCCGTGACAGAAGCGCATTTGGCTGCTAACGGGGTGACCTACACGCGCAAGAACAACCGCATTCTGGTGAAGCCCACGCCCGGGCAGGGTGCGCTCTTCGCCTTCGAGGAAAAACGATGAGCACCGACACGAATTCCGAAGTCAGGATCGGCGAAGGCGAAGGCCAGGTCACCTTTTCCAATACCGCCCGCCTGTCGCTGATTGCCGGCCCATGTCAGATGGAGAGCCGCGATCACGCCTTTATGGTCGCCGGCACGCTGAAGGAGCTTTGCGGCAAGCTCGGCATAGGCCTTGTCTACAAGAGCTCCTTCGACAAGGCGAACCGCACCTCGCTCTCGGCAGAGCGCGGCATCGGCCTGGAAAAAGGCATGGAGGTCTTTGCCGACCTCAAGAAGGAATTCGGTTTTCCCGTCATAACCGACGTCCATACGGCCGAGCAATGCGCCGAGGTGGCCAAGGTGGTCGATGTCCTGCAGATCCCGGCCTTCCTCTGCCGTCAGACCGACCTTCTGATCGCAGCCGCCAGGACCGGCCGCGCCGTCAATGTCAAGAAGGGCCAGTTCCTCGCCCCCTGGGATATGAAGAACGTCCTGAAGAAGCTCAATGCCAGCGGCAATCCGAACGTGCTGCTGTGCGAGCGCGGCGCCTCCTTCGGCTACAATACGCTGGTTTCCGACATGCGCTCGCTGCCGATCATGGCGGCGATAGGCGCGCCCGTCATTTTCGATGCGACCCACTCCGTCGCCCAGCCGGGCGGGCAGGGCGAATCCTCGGGCGGTCAGCGCGAATTCGTCGAGACGCTGGCACGCGCGGCAGTGGCGACGGGTATTGCCGGCGTCTTCCTCGAAACACACCAGGACCCTGACAACGCACCATCCGACGGCCCGAACATGGTCTATCTCAAGGACATGCCGCGGCTGCTTGAGAAATTGCTTGCGTTTGATGCGGTCGCCAAGGCCTGACCTTCAACAGGATGACACGATCGTGGTCTAGGCCACTTGGGAATGCCGATTCGAAGGCTGGTAATTGCGCATTGTAATTTGCACGCCTTCGATTATGACAGGCTTCGAACGTTTGATCACCCACCGAGCAGGAAGAACCCATGACTGCAATCACCGATATCATCGCCCGCGAGATCCTCGATAGCCGTGGCAATCCCACCGTCGAAGTCGACGTCTATCTCGAAGACGGCAGCATGGGCCGCGCGGCCGTTCCCTCGGGCGCCTCGACGGGCGCGCATGAGGCGGTCGAGCTGCGCGACGGCGGCAAGCGCTATCTCGGCAAGGGCGTCGAAAAGGCGGTCGAGGCGGCCAACACCGAGATCTTCGACGCGATCGGCGGCATCGACGCCGAAAACCAGATCCAGATCGACAACATCATGATCGAGCTCGACGGCACGCCGAACAAGTCGCGCCTCGGCGCCAATGCGATCCTCGGCGTGTCGCTCGCCGTCGCCAAGGCTGCCGCCCAGGCATCCGGCCTGCCGCTTTACCGTTACGTCGGCGGCGCTTCCGCGAGCCTCCTGCCGGTGCCGATGATGAACATCATCAACGGCGGCGCCCATGCCGACAACCCGATCGACTTCCAGGAATTCATGATCCTGCCGGTCGGCGCCGATTCGATCGCCGAAGCCGTGCGCATGGGTTCGGAAGTCTTCCATACGCTCCGCAAGGAGCTTGCCGCGCAGGGCCACAACACCAATGTCGGCGACGAAGGCGGCTTCGCCCCCGGCCTGAAGAGCGCGCCCGAAGCCCTCGACTTCATCATGAAGTCGATCGAGAAAGCCGGCTACAAGCCGGGCGACGACATGTGCCTCGGCCTCGACTGCGCCTCGACGGAATTCTTCAAGGACGGCAAGTATGTTCTCGAAGGTGAAGGCCGCACGCTCGAATCAGGCGCCATGGCCGAATATCTGGCAGAGCTTGCCGGCAAATACCCGATCATCTCGATCGAAGACGGCATGGCCGAAGACGACTGGGATGGCTGGAAGGCACTGACCGATCTGATCGGCAACAAGACCCAGCTCGTCGGCGACGATCTCTTCGTCACCAACTCCGCGCGCCTTCGCGACGGCATCCGCATGGGCGTCGCCAACTCGATCCTCGTCAAGGTCAACCAGATCGGTTCGCTGACGGAAACGCTCGATGCTGTCAACACGGCGCACAAGGCGGCCTATACCGCCGTCATGTCGCACCGCTCCGGCGAAACCGAAGATTCGACCATCGCCGATCTCGCCGTCGCCACCAACTGCGGCCAGATCAAGACCGGTTCGCTGTCGCGTTCCGACCGTCTTGCCAAGTACAATCAGCTGATCCGCATCGAGGAAGGCCTCGGCCCTCAGGCGCAGTACGCCGGTCGCTCGATCATCAAAGGCTGATCCTTCCGATTTTTGCGGCTCGACCCGCGCCTCCCGGCGCGGGTTTTTTCTTGCGCGCTTTTTACGGTCAATGAACGGTTAATCTCTGTGCGTTATGCTGAACGAATTGGTAATGCGTTCAAGAGCATGCGTGTATGTGGACAAAGCATCATAAGAAGAGAAAGCTCGGCCGCTTCGTCATTCCGGCCATGACGGTCGCCTTCCTTTCCTATTTCGGTTATCATTGCATCCATGGCGATTATGGCCTGCGGGCGACGGAGACGTTCGAGCGTCAGCGCGTCGCGCGCGAACGAGAGCTTGCCGTCTTGAAGGCGAAGCGCGAACATCTGGAGAGCCAGGTGGCGCTGCTGAGTGATGGCTCGCTCGACAAGGATATGCTGGACGAAAAGGCGCGATATCAGCTGAATATGTCGCGTGCGGACGAGATCGTCATATTCAACCATTATTCCAATTAACCGGAATTCGGTTAATTGGAATTTCTGGTTTATTTCCAGTAATTTAGCGCCGAATACGAGCCATGCAATTATGGCATTGCTGTGGTCATATTTCTTCCCTATGGTACGCGCCACCGAGAAACGATAAACCCATAGGGAGGGTTGAATGGCGCCGCGAAAGACCGCGACCGTTTCCAGCCGCAAAACTGCAGCAAAACCAGCAGCCAAAGCATCGAATGGAGGCCCGGTAGCCGACTTCGATCGGGATGAGGAACTCAAGGCCTATCGCGAGATGCTACTGATCCGCCGCTTCGAGGAGAAGGCCGGTCAGCTTTACGGCATGGGCTTCATCGGCGGCTTCTGCCATCTCTACATCGGTCAGGAAGCTGTCGTCGTCGGCATGCAGATGGCACAGAAGGAAGGCGATCAGGTCATCACCGCCTATCGCGACCACGGGCACATGCTGGCAACCGGCATGGAGGCGCGCGGCGTCATGGCGGAACTGACCGGGCGCCGCAGCGGCTATTCCCACGGGAAGGGCGGCTCGATGCACATGTTCTCGAAAGAGAAGCATTTCTACGGCGGTCACGGCATCGTCGGCGCCCAGGTTTCGCTTGGAACAGGGCTTGCTTTTGCAAACCATTACCGCGGCAACGGCAATGTCGCCATCGCCTATTTCGGCGACGGCGCTGCCAACCAGGGCCAGGTTTACGAGAGCTTCAACATGGCGGCTCTCTGGAAGCTGCCGATCGTCTATATCGTCGAAAACAACCGATACGCCATGGGCACCTCGACCGCCCGTGCGACGGCTCAGTCGAACTACTCGCTGCGCGGATCCGGCTTCGGCATCCCCGGCATTCAGGTCGACGGTATGGATGTTCGCGCCGTCAAGGCCGCGGCCGATGAGGCGCTCGAACATTGCCGCTCCGGCAAGGGCCCGATCATTCTCGAAATGCTGACCTATCGTTATCGCGGCCACTCGATGTCCGATCCGGCGAAATATCGCACGAAGGAAGAAGTGCAGAAGATGCGCTCCGAGCAGGACCCGATCGAGCAGGTAAAGGCACGCCTCATCGAAAAGGGCTGGGCTTCCGAAGACGATCTGAAGGCGATCGACAAGGATGTTCGCGACATCGTCGCCGACAGCGCCGATTTCGCCCAGGCCGATCCGGAGCCGGATGCATCCGAGCTCTACACCGACATTCTGCTCTAATCGGGGGAGGGAACCCATGCCTATCGATATCCTCATGCCCGCCCTCTCTCCGACGATGGAAGAAGGCACGCTGTCCAAATGGCTGAAGCAGGAAGGTGACAAGGTCACTTCAGGCGACGTGATTGCCGAAATCGAAACCGACAAGGCGACGATGGAAGTCGAAGCCGTCGACGAAGGCGTCATCGGCAAGCTGCTGGTCGACGCCGGCACCGAAGGCGTCAAGGTCAACACCAAGATCGCCGTGCTGCTGCAGGACGGCGAATCGGCCGACGCGATTTCCGCTGCTCCTGCTGCTCAGCCGGCTCCGGTCGCTGCTCCGCAGGTTGCTCAGGAAGAAAAGCCGACAAATACCGGTTCGGCTGCTGCTCCCGTACCCGCAGAGCCCAAGGCTGCGGTTCCGAACGACCCGGAAATCCCGGCCGGCACCGAAATGGTGTCGATGACTGTGCGCGAAGCGCTCCGCGACGCCATGGCCGAAGAAATGCGCGCCAGTGACGACGTCTTCGTCATGGGCGAGGAAGTTGCCGAATATCAGGGCGCCTACAAGGTCACTCAAGGGTTGTTGCAGGAATTCGGCCCCCGCCGCGTCATCGATACGCCGATCACCGAGCACGGCTTTGCCGGCGTCGGCGTCGGCGCCGCTATGGCCGGCCTTCGCCCGATCGTCGAATTCATGACCTTCAACTTCGCCATGCAGGCGATTGACCACATCATCAACTCGGCCGCCAAGACCCTCTATATGTCCGGCGGCCAGATGGGCGCTCCGATCGTCTTCCGCGGCCCGAACGGTGCTGCTGCCCGCGTCGGCGCCCAGCACAGCCAGGACTATGCCGCCTGGTACAGCGCCATCCCCGGCCTCAAAGTTGTCATGCCCTACACGGCATCCGATGCCAAGGGCCTGCTCAAGGCTGCGATCCGCGACCCGAACCCGGTCATCTTCCTCGAGAACGAAATTCTCTACGGTCAGCACTTCGACGTGCCGAAGCTCGATAACTTCGTCCTGCCGATCGGCAAGGCGCGCATCCATCGTCCGGGTAAGGACGTCACCGTCGTGTCCTTCGGCATCGGCATGACTTATGCGACGAAGGCGGCCGCCGAACTCGAACAGCTCGGCATCGACGTCGAACTGATCGACCTTCGCACCATCCGCCCGATGGACCTGCCGACGGTTATCGAATCGGTGAAGAAAACCGGCCGTCTGGTAACCGTCGAGGAAGGTTATCCGCAGTCTTCGGTCGGCACTGAAATCGCCACCCGCGTGATGCAGCAGGCCTTCGATTATCTCGATGCGCCGATCCTGACGATCGCCGGCAAGGACGTGCCGATGCCTTACGCCGCCAATCTTGAAAAGCTGGCACTTCCGAACGTCGGCGAAGTCGTCGATGCGGTGAAGGCTGTCTGCTACAAATAAGGGGAGGGTATCTCGATGCCGATCAATATCACGATGCCCGCCCTCTCTCCGACCATGGAAGAAGGCAATCTTTCCAAGTGGCTGGTCAAGGAAGGCGATAAGGTCAAGTCTGGCGATGTGATCGCCGAGATCGAGACCGACAAGGCGACGATGGAAGTCGAAGCCGTCGACGAAGGCACGGTCGCCAAGCTCGTCGTTCCTGCCGGCACCGAAGGTGTCAAGGTCAATGCGCTGATCGCCGTTCTCGCCGCCGATGGCGAAGATGTTTCCGCTGCTGCGAGCGCCGCAGGTTCCGCCGCTCCGGCCAAGGCAGAGGCCGCACCTCCGCCGAAGGCCGACGCTGCGCCGGCGAAGGCTGAGGCCGCTCCGGCCGCGGCACCGGCGCCTGCCGCACCCGCGGCCGTTTCGGCTGGTGGCAACCGCACCTTCTCTTCGCCGCTCGCACGCCGCCTGGCCAGGGAAGCCGGTATCGACCTCTCTAATGTCGCCGGTTCCGGTCCGTATGGCCGCGTGATCAAGAGCGATATCGAAGCTGCTCTTGCCGGCGGCGCCAAGCCCGCTCCGGCGCCTGCCGCTGCTTTGGCTTCACAGGCTGCCGCGCCGGCTCCGGCTGCCGCGAAGGGTGGCTCCGAGGACGCCGTGCTCAAGCTCTTCGAGCCGGGCTCCTACGAGCTTGTGCCGCATGACGGCATGCGCAAGACGATCGCCCGGCGGCTGGTCGAATCCAAGCAGACGATCCCGCATTTCTACGTCAGCGTCGATTGCGAGCTCGATGCTCTGATGGCGCTCCGCGCCCAGCTGAATGATGCGGCTCCGCGCAAGGACAACGCTCCGGCCTACAAGCTCTCGGTCAACGACATGGTCATCAAGGCCATGGCGCTGGCGCTGCGCGATGTTCCGGACGCCAATGTGTCGTGGACCGACAATAACATGGTCAAGCACAAGCACGCCGACGTCGGCGTCGCTGTCTCGATCCCCGGCGGCCTGATCACGCCGATCATCCGCAAGGCCGAGCAGAAGACGCTGTCTGTCATCTCCAACGAGATGCGCGATCTCGGCAAGCGGGCCAAGGACCGCAAGCTGAAGCCCGAGGAATATCAGGGCGGCACCAGTTCGGTTTCGAACATGGGCATGATGGGCGTGAAGAACTTCGCCGCCGTCGTCAATCCGCCGCATGCGACGATCCTGGCCGTCGGCGCCGGGGAACAGCGGGTCGTGGTCAAGAATGGCGAGATGGCCATCGCCACGGTGATGTCGGTGACGCTGTCGACCGACCATCGCTGCGTCGACGGCGCCCTCGGCGCAGAGCTGCTCCAGGCCTTCAAGGGCTACATCGAAAACCCGATGGGCATGCTTGTCTGATAGCGAAACGGAGGCGGAAATGACCAAGACCGTTCTTTGCTATGGCGACTCGCTGACCTGGGGTCATGACCCCGAGACAATCGGCCGTCATGAGTACAAGAATCGATGGCCGAGCGTGCTTCAGGCAGCGCTCGGCAGCGAGGCGAGTGTTATCGCCGAAGGGCTGAACGGTCGCACCACCGCTTTCGACGACCACCTTGCCGATTGTGACCGCAACGGTGCGCGCGTCCTGCCGACGATCCTGCAGACGCATGCGCCGCTCGACCTCGTCATCCTGCTGCTCGGCACCAACGACATGAAGCCCGTTGTGGCCGGCTCCGCGTTTGCCGCCTGCCAGGGCATCAGCCGCCTCGTGCGACTGATCCGCAATCACGCCTGGCCCTTCGAATTCGACGGGCCGGAGATCCTGATCGTGGCGCCGCCGGCGATCTGCGCGACCGGCAATGTGCCCTTCGCCGCATCCTTTCCCGGCGGCATCGAGGAATCGGCAAAGCTTGCGACACTCTATCGCGATCTTGCCGACGAGCTCGGTTGTGGCTTCTTCGACGGCAATTCCGTCGCCAAGACCACGCCGATCGACGGCATTCACCTTGATGCGGAAAATACCCGCGCACTCGGACGCGGGCTGGAATCGATCGTGCGGATGATGCTGGGGATCTGAGCATGACCGCCTTCGTCGCGCTGCGGCAGGCCTCACGGCGGGATGCCTCGGAGCTGGCGATCCTGGCGGATATCGCCTCGCACGGTTTTGCCTCCTGGCTCTGGTTCGCCGATGTCGCGAAAGACGTCAGCGATACGCCGCTGGAGCGGGGCAGGCTGAAGATGAGCGAGGAGGAAGCCGTCGGGGGCTGGCGGGATGCGGTCATCGCCGAGGCCTATGGCGAGGTCGCAGGTGTCGCGATCGGTCATGCGCTGGATGAAGGCATAAGCGATATCGAGGCGACGATCGCGGCGACGGAGCCGATGCTCGCCTTGCAGAAAACGGTTGTGGGGAGCTGGTTCATCGGCAGTCTCGGCGTTTACCGCCATATGCGCGGCATTGGCATCGGGCGCAGGCTGCTGGGCGATCAGATCGAAAGGGCGGGTTACCGCCCCGTCAGTCTCATTACCGCAAGTGATAACGAGGCGGCTCTGTCGCTTTATGCAAGAAACGGATTCCTGGAGGCTGCGCGCGCTGATGCCGTGCCGCTCTTCGAAAACAGCAAGAGACACGCGTGGGTGCTCATGACCCGCAGCGCAGCGTAACAAAAGGGCAGGAAACACATGGCTGAATCCTACGACGTCATCATCATCGGCTCCGGCCCTGGCGGCTATGTCGCCGCCATCCGCGCAGCTCAGCTCGGCCTCAAGACCGCGATCGTCGAGCGCGAGCATATGGGCGGCATCTGCCTGAACTGGGGCTGCATCCCGACCAAGGCGCTACTGCGTTCGGCCGAGGTGCTCGATCACGCCAATCACTTCAAGGATTTCGGCCTTGTTCTCGAAGGCACGGTCAAGCCGGATGCCAAGGCCGTCGTTGGCCGCTCGCGCGCTGTCTCCGCCCGCCTCAACGCCGGCGTTGGCTTCCTGATGAAGAAGAACAAGATCGACATCATCTGGGGCGAAGCAAAAATCACCAAGCCAGGCGAGATCGTCGTCGGCAAATCGTCGAAACCGGTGGTCGAGCCGCAGCACCCGCTGCCGAAGAACGTCAAGGGCGAGGGCACCTATACCGCCAAGCACATCATCATCGCGACCGGCGCCCGTCCGCGCGCGCTGCCGGGCATCGAGCCCGATGGCAAGCTGATCTGGACCTATTTCGAGGCGCTGAAGCCGGATGCGCTGCCGAAGTCGCTGATCGTCATGGGCTCGGGCGCGATCGGAATCGAATTCGCAAGCTTCTATCGCTCGATGGGTGTTGATGTCACGGTGGTGGAAGTCATGCCGACCATCATGCCGGTCGAGGATGCCGAAATCACCGCCATCGCCCGCAAGCAGCTGGAAAAGCGCGGCCTCAAGATCTTCACTAGCGCCAAGGTGACCAAGGTCGAAAAGGGTGCGGGAAGCATCACCGCCCATGTCGAGACGGCTGATGGCAAAGTGCAGCAGATCACCGCCGACCGGATGATTTCGGCCGTCGGCGTTCAGGGCAACATCGAAAACCTTGGCCTTGAGGGACTTGGGGTGAAGACCGACCGCGGCTGCGTCGTTGCCGACGGTTACGGCAAGACCAATGTCGCCGGCATCTATGCGATCGGCGATGTGGCCGGCCCGCCGATGCTGGCCCACAAGGCCGAGCACGAGGGTGTCGTCTGCGTCGAGAAGATCGCCGGCCTGCCGAATGTTCATCCCACCGACAAGGGCAAGGTCCCGGGCTGCACCTATTGCAATCCGCAGGTCGCTTCCGTCGGCCTCACCGAAGCCAAGGCCAAGGAGCTTGGCCGCGACATCCGTGTCGGCCGCTTCTCCTTCGCCGCAAACGGCAAGGCGATCGCGCTCGGTGAAGATCAGGGCATGGTCAAGGTGATCTTCGACAAGAAGACCGGCGAGCTGCTCGGCGCCCACATGGTCGGCGCCGAAGTCACCGAACTCATCCAGGGCTTCGTCGTCGCGATGAACCTCGAAACGACAGAGGAAGAGCTGATGCATACGATCTTCCCGCATCCGACGGTATCCGAGACGATGAAGGAAGCGGTGCTCGATGCTTATGGTCGTGTGCTGAACGCTTGAGAATTTTCGGGGCGCCGCCCTGTTCCCGGAGTGGAAAGCCACTCCGGCAGGGTGGAAAAAGCGAAAGGAAATCGTCATGTCTATGGAGACGCAGGCGTTGCTGGTGTTTTTGCTGATCGGCCTTGTTGCGGGCTTCCTGGCAAGTCTCGTCGTCGGTGGCGGCGGTTTGATCAGATGCCTGCTGAGCGGCATCATCGGCGCCTTCGTCGGCGGCCTATCTGTTCAGCGCGCTGGGCATTTCGCTGGGCATTGAAAATGCGCTGGTCGTGCAGATCATCCACGCCACCGTCGGCGCCATCATCGTGGTGCTGGTCGCAAGGGCGGTCGCTTAGGGCAGTTTGAGGGCAGAACAGGCATGGAAGGCGTGGGCTGGATTTCGGCAATAATCATCGGCGGACTTGCAGGCTGGCTCGCCGGCAAGCTGATGGATGCACGATACGGGATTTTCCTCAACATCGTGCTCGGCATTGTCGGCTCGGTCGTCGCCACTGCCATCCTCGCCCAGTTTCACGTCCAATTGGCCGGCGGACGGCTCGGTTATTTCGTCACGGGTTTTCTCGGCGCCTGCCTGCTGATATTCGTTGCGCGACTGGTGCGGCGGTAAATTGCGACGCGCTGTAGAGACTGTGCCGCACAGGGCGGCGGAAAGCTGACACGACAATGGTGACCATTCTCGACACGATCAATCCCGACGCCAAGCGCGTGCGTCATCCGGAGAAGGCGCATCGTCCCGATACGGAAGTCATGCGCAAGCCGGACTGGATCCGCGTCAAGGCGCCGACCTCCAAGGGCTATGCCGAGACGCGCGCGATTGTGAAGGAGCACAAGCTCGTCACCGTCTGCGAGGAGGCCGGCTGCCCGAATATCGGCGAGTGCTGGGACAAGAAACACGCCACCTTCATGATCATGGGCGAGATCTGCACCCGCGCCTGCGCTTTCTGCAATGTCGCGACCGGCAAACCGAACGCGCTCGATATGGCCGAGCCCGAGAATGTCGCCAAGGCCGTCAAGGAAATGGGCTTGTCCCACGTCGTCATCACCTCGGTCGACCGTGACGATCTCGAGGACGGCGGCGCCGAACACTTCGAAAAGGTGATCTGGGCGATCCGCGCCGCCTCGCCGGCAACGACGATCGAAATCCTGACGCCTGATTTCCTGAAGAAGCCGGGCGCCTTGGAGCGCGTCGTCGCCGCCAAGCCCGACGTCTTCAACCACAACATGGAAACGGTCCCCGGCAACTATCTGACGGTCCGTCCCGGCGCCCGCTATTTCCATTCCATCCGGCTCTTGCAGCGGGTTAAGGAACTTGATCCCACCATGTTCACCAAGTCGGGCATCATGGTCGGCCTTGGCGAAGAGCGGAATGAAGTTCTTCAGCTGATGGACGACCTGCGCACCGCCGATGTCGACTTCCTGACGATCGGCCAATACCTGCAGCCGACCCGCAAGCACCACAAGGTCGAAAGCTTCGTCACCCCGGACGAGTTCAAGTCCTACGAGACGGTCGCCTACAGCAAGGGCTTCCTGATGGTCGCCTCCAGCCCGCTGACCCGCTCGTCACACCATGCTGGAAATGATTTCGCGCGGCTGAAGGCGGCGCGCGAGAAGAAGTTGCAGCTGGCGGCTGAGTAATAACTTTATCTTGTGTACTGGTCGGCCGGAGGCTCATTGATTTCTGATTCAATCGAGTTTCATTTTGACGCCCCAGAACGATAATCGGGCCCGCTTGGAAAGCTGCCTTCAGGTACTCGTGGGATTGCCGTTGAGCATTGCCCGCAACGCCGTAGACATGAAGATTTTCCATTTTGGAGCGATACGACCGCATCCTTCAGGCAAAGGAACGGTTGGTGCGTACGCACTACATTTGCAATGCCCGTGGCGTCTCGTTGCTAAGAATATGGTGGTTACGGGGACATCAGATCGTTTTGTCGAGCCTGCAGAAGGAGGTGAGATAGACGATGACGATCCCAGAACAGGCAACCTGCAGCTGACCAAAATTGCATCTCTGCTGAAAGGGTATGACGAGGCGACAAACTCGTTTGTGAACGCCACAGAGCAACTCGTTGTTATCTCGGTCAATGCGGATAACTATGGTGGGGCTGATCTCCTGTTGTCGGGTGATTACCGGCTGCAGATTTTCCCGGATGGTTCGCTTGGAGAGAGTTGGCGCCTTGTCGAGTTGCAAGGGCGTCATGTCGTTATCGAAGGTGGCCACGTACGGATTGACGAATAGCAGCCGATAATGACAGCGGCTCGCGGGGGTTTAACGGTATGGGCGCAAACCGGCAGCGAGGATGACACGATGGACCAGAGAGCAGAGCTGCCGCCGCGTCAGCAGATCGCGGACCTCACGCAGGCGGCGGAGCATATTCGAAGAGCCCGACGCATCCTTGTCGTGGGCTGCTCGGGCGGCGGCAAGTCCGCTCTTTCTCTAAAAATTGCCAGGCGCTTCGGGCTTCCTTACATCTCGCTTGACCGCGACGTCTATTGGCTTCCCGGCTGGGTGGCGCGCGACAGGGCGGAGCAGCGACGTATCATCGCCGGCCGGATCCTCGAAGAACGCTGGATCATGGACGGCACCAACCCCTCCTCGCTGGACATCAGGCTACCGCGGACCGATTTCGTCATCTGGGTTCGCATGCCGCGACTTCTCTGCATCTGGGGTGCGGTCAGCAGATGGGCGAAATGGATTGGCCGCACCCGCCCGGAAATGGCACCGGGTTGCATCGAGAAGGTCGATTTGGAATTCCTGCGCTTCATCTGGACCTTCGAGGCGAAATTTGCGCCGCGCGTTGCCGCCGGGATCGCCGAACATGGTCCCGATGTGCCGGTGCTTCAACTAAAATCCCGCCGCCGGATGCGCGAACTCCTTGATCTTCTGGATCGGCCCGCTTAAGTGCCGCCTATGCCTCAATTCGAAACGCACCGTTCCGTCCCGCACACGCCCGACCAGATGTTCGATCTCGTTGCCGATGTCGAGCGTTATCCCGAATTCCTGCCGCTCTGCGAAGCGCTTTCGGTCAGGAGCCGCAAGGAGCGCGAGGGCAAGATCCTGCTCCTTGCCGATATGACGGTCGGTTATAAGGCGATCCGCGAGACCTTCACGACCCAGGTGCTGTTGAACCGGGCCGAGCGTGTCATTGAAGTCAAATATATCGACGGCCCGTTCAAATATCTCGAAAACCGGTGGCATTTTGCCGAAACGCCGGCCGGCGGCTGCACCATCAATTTTTTCATCGATTATGAGTTCAAGAGCCGCATTCTGGGCGCGCTGATGGGCTCGATGTTTGATCGCGCTTTCCGCATGTTCACCGAAGCCTTCGAGACAAGGGCGAACAGGATCTACGCCTCGGTGTGATAGACGATCGCAACCGGCGTCAGGCGGGCAGCAGAGAATGCACCAATTCCAGCGCCGTCCGCACCGTTGCCAGTCTGACCGCGCTGCGGCCGATATCGCCGTATAGCATCTTTCGGTGGATGAATGCGCCGGTCCGCGATCCGGCCGCAAGATGCACGAGCCCGACTGGTTTCTCCGCTGACCCGCCGCCGGGACCGGCAATGCCGGTGACGGCGACGGCAATCGCGGCCCGCGAGCGGAAGAGGGCGCCATGCGCCATTTGCCGGGCCGTCTCTTCGGAAACCGCCCCGAAGCCGAGCAGCGTTTGCTCCTGCACCCCGAGCAGCTCCATCTTCGCCGTGTTCGTATAGGTGACGAAGCCGCGGTCGACGACGGCCGACGAACCCGATATTTCGGTCAGCGCTCCGGCGATCAGTCCGCCGGTGCAGGATTCGGCCGTCGAGATCATCAGCCTGGCAGCCGTGAAGTCGCGGATAATCGCTTCTGCCGCCGAATGAATATCCGCAGGAAAAAGGCTCATCGCTTCATTCCCCGATAGACGACTGTCGCCGTGGCGATCGCCGCGATGCCTTCGCGCCGCCCGACGAAGCCGATCTTCTCATTGGTCGTCGCCTTGACAGAGCAGCGTTCGATGTCGATGCCGAGATATTCGGACAGTTTTGCCCGCATGGCCTCGCGATGCGGACCGACCTTCGGCGCCTCGGCGATCAGCGATACGTCGGCATTCATGATCGTGCCGCCGCGTTCACGCACGATCCGAGCGGCATGCTCGATGAATATCTTCGAAGCCGCTCCCTTCCATTGCGGATCGGACGGCGGGAAATGATCGCCGATATCGCCGGCGCCGCAGGTGGCAAGCAGCGCGTCTGTCAGCGCATGCAGCGCCACGTCGGCATCGGAATGGCCCTTGAGCTTCTGATCGTGCGGAATGAACACGCCGCAGAGTGTCACGCCGTCGCCCGGCTCGAGCTGGTGCACGTCATAGCCGTTGCCGGTGCGCACGTCGGGCAGCAGCGAAGCCGAGAGTTTGTCGTCGGCCATGGCGATATCGCGCTTGACCGTCAGCTTGACGTTATCGGGCGTGCCCTCAACGATCGTCACCGGAATGCCCGACCACTCGGCGATCGAGGCGTCGTCAGTAAAATCGCTTCGCCCGCTCGCCGCCGCCTTCTCATGCGCGTCAAGGATTGTTGCGAAAGCGAAGGATTGCGGCGTCTGCGCCGCGTAGAGGTGCTCGCGCGAGACCGTTGTCAGCACGGTGCCGGCGCTGTCGGCGCGTTTCAGCGTATCCGTGACCGGCATCGCCGGCAGCACCGCCGGCGCGCCGTCGCCAAGGCGCTCGGCAATGCGGTCGAGAAGAACATGGTCGAAGAACGGCCGCACTGCGTCGTGGATCAGCACATGGCTGACATGCTTGTCCTTGAGGTGTCTCAGGCCGGCAAGCACGGACTCCTGCCTTGTCGCACCGCCATGTACCGTTTCGATCGGCGTTGCCGAAACGATATGGCGAAACGCTCTCGCAAACAGCGCCTCGTCGTCGGGATGAATGACGACCACGATCTGTTTGGCGGCTTCCCATGTCATCAAGTTTTCAAGCGTATGAACGATAACCGGCTTGCCGCCGATCATGCGATATTGCTTGGGGCCTTCTGCGGAGGATCCGGCGCGCTCGCCGCGGCCGGCGGCAACGATGACAATTCCAGCCGATATCGGTTGCTTGGACGGCATTTGCAGCATAAATCCCCTAAATTATGCGGAATTGACCGGAGTGCTCTAACCTCTTGCTTTGGCCTTTTCCAGCGTTTGCCCCGAAAAATATCGATTCCGATCCGAGCCCCCTTGGCAAAGGCATGGATCTGTGGCTAAAAATAATGCAGTTCTATGGTGTGCCTGAAAGATAATCATTTGATTTGCAAGAATCTCGCAGCGTCTTTCCGAATCGGACCCGTGTCCGTGCGGAACCGCGTTGTGCTGGCGCCGATGTCCGGCGTCACGGACATGCCCTTCCGTGAGCTTGCCTGGCGCTTCGGCGCCGGCCTGGTCGTCACCGAGATGGTGGCGAGCCGCGAGCTGGTCAACGACACCGCCGAATCCTGGTCGCGGCTGAAGGCTGCCGGCTTTCGGCCGCATATGGTGCAGCTCGCCGGGCGCGAGGCGCATTGGATGGCGGAAGCGGCGAAGATCGCGGCCGATCATGGCGCCGATATCATCGACATCAACATGGGCTGTCCGGCAAAGAAGGTGATCGGCGGTTATTCCGGCTCGGCGCTGATGCGCGATCCCGATCATGCGCTCGGTCTGATTGAGGCAACGGTCAAGGCCGTCGACATTCCGGTGACGCTGAAGATGCGCCTCGGCTGGGATGAGAATTCCATCAACGCGCCCGACATTGCGCGCCGCGCCGAGGCGGCCGGCATCCAGCTCGTGACCATTCATGGCCGCACCCGCATGCAATTTTATGAAGGCCGCGCCGATTGGGACGCGATCCGTGCGGTCCGCGAGGTGATCTCCGTTCCGCTGATCGCCAATGGCGATGTCGAGAGCGCGCACGACGCGCAGGAAATCCTGCGCCGCTCCGGCGCCGATGCCGTCATGATCGGCCGAGGCTGCCAGGGCAGGCCGTGGCATGCCGGCGTGCTCGCCGGAGCAGCGGAACCGCGACGCGAAGATATTGCCGATATCGCCGTCGAACATTATCGGATGATGCTCGATTTTTACGGCGAGGCGGTGGCGATCCGCCATGCCCGCAAGCATCTCGGCTGGTATCTCGAGCGTTTCGCCCCCGCGCTTGCCGGCACCGAGAAGGCTGGGATCATGACCTCGCGTGACCCGCGCGAGGTGGCCGCGCGCCTTTATCACGCGCTTGATGCAGGTGCGCTCGACGGCCGGGAGGCGGCATGACGAAGGATACGACATCTCCGCCCGATCAGGCTGGCGGAACCGTTGCCATGGCCGTGCTGAACGCCATCCAGAATCCGGTCGTCATGGTCGACGAATCCGGTTTCATCGCCTTCGCCAATTGGGAGGCGGAGGCCTTTTTCGGCGCCAGCGCTTCGCATCTGGCGCGTTACCGGATCTCGACATTCATTCCCTTCGGCAGTCCGCTGCTCGCCCTGGTCGATCAGGTGCGCGAGCGCAAGGCGCCGGTCAACGAATATCGCGTCGATCTGAGTTCGCCACGCCTCGGTCAGGACAAGCTCGTCGATCTCTATGTCGCTCCGGTGCTGAGCGAACCAGGCGCCGTCGTCATCGTCTTTCAGGAACGCTCGATGGCCGACAAGATCGACCGGCAGTTGACGCACCGCGCCGCCGCCCGCTCGGTCACCGGTCTCGCCTCTATGCTGGCGCACGAGATCAAGAACCCGCTTTCCGGTATCCGCGGTGCCGCCCAGCTGCTCGAACAATCCGTCATCGACGACGATCGGGCGCTCACCCGCCTGATCTGCGACGAGACCGACCGCATCGTCTCGCTGGTCGACCGAATGGAGGTCTTTTCCGACGAACGCCCGGTCGACCGCATGCCGGTCAACATCCATTCCGTGCTCGACCACGTGAAGGCGGTCGCCAAGGCGGGGTTTGCCCGCAATATCCGCATCACCGAAAGTTACGACCCATCGCTGCCGGCGGTCTATGCCAATCGCGACCAGCTTGTTCAGGTCTTCCTCAATTTGGTGAAGAACGCCGCCGAAGCAGTCGGCGACCGGCCGGACGGCGAGATCATGCTGACGACTGCCTATCGCCCCGGCATCCGTCTCTCGGTCGCCGGCACGCGCGAAAAAATCTCGCTGCCGTTGGAATTCTGCGTCCACGACAATGGCCCAGGTGTGCCCGCCGATCTGTTGCCGCATCTCTTCGATCCCTTCATCACCACCAAGACGAATGGCAGCGGCCTCGGCTTGGCGTTGGTCGCCAAGATCATCGGCGATCACGGCGGCATCATTGAATGCGACAGCCAGAACAGCCGCACGACTTTCCGCGTTCTCATGCCGGCGTCGAAGGATGCCTCGCTCGAGGATGCCTCTTCCGTAAGCTCGACAGGACCTTCTCGATGACAGCCACGATCCTCGTTGCAGATGATGATGCGGCCATCCGGACCGTGCTCAACCAGGCCTTGAGCCGCGCCGGCTATGACGTTCGCATCACCTCCAACGCCGCAACCCTCTGGCGCTGGATTTCGGCGGGCGAGGGCGATCTTGTCGTCACCGACGTGGTGATGCCCGACGAGAACGCCTTCGACCTCCTGCCGCGCATCAAGAAGGCCCGTCCCGATCTCCCGGTCCTGGTCATGAGCGCGCAGAACACCTTCATGACCGCCATCAAGGCGTCCGAGAAGGGCGCCTATGATTATCTGCCGAAACCCTTCGACCTGACCGAACTGATCGGCATCATCGGCCGGGCGCTCGCCGAGCCGAAGCGCAAGCCCGCCAAACTCGAAGAGGACATGCAGGACGGCATGCCGCTGGTCGGCCGCTCGGCGGCGATGCAGGAAATCTATCGCGTGCTCGCCCGCCTGATGCAGACCGATCTGACGCTGATGATCACCGGCGAGTCCGGCACCGGTAAGGAGCTCGTCGCCCGCGCCCTGCATGATTACGGCAAGCGCCGCAACGGCCCGTTCGTCGCAATCAACATGGCGGCGATCCCGCGCGATCTGATCGAATCCGAACTCTTCGGCCATGAGAAGGGCGCCTTCACCGGCGCGCAGACCCGCTCGACCGGTCGCTTCGAGCAGGCCGAAGGCGGCACGCTCTTCCTCGACGAAATCGGTGACATGCCGATGGACGCCCAGACGCGGCTTCTGCGCGTGCTGCAGCAGGGCGAATACACCACCGTCGGCGGCCGCACGCCGATCCGTACCGACGTGCGCATCGTTGCCGCCACCAACAAGGATCTGAAGCAGGCGATCAATCAAGGCCTGTTCCGCGAGGATCTCTATTATCGGCTCAACGTGGTGCCGCTGCGCCTGCCGCCGCTGCGCGACCGTGCCGAGGACATTCCAGATCTCGTGCGCCATTTCATCCAGCAGGCCGAAAAGGAGGGGCTCGGCTCCAAACGCTTCGATCAGGAAGCGCTGGAGCTGATGAAGGCCTATGCCTGGCCGGGCAATGTCCGCGAGCTGGAAAATCTCATCCGCCGCCTGATGGCGCTCTATCCGCAGGATGTCATCACCCGCGAGATCATTGATGCAGAGCTGCGTTCCGACGTGCCCGACAGCCCGATCGACAAGGGGCCGATCCGCAACGGCTCGATGACGATCGCGCAAGCCGTCGAGGAGAACATGCGCACCTACTTCGCCAGCTTCGGCGAAAACCTGCCGCCGCCGGGCCTCTATGACCGGGTTCTGACCGAAATGGAATATCCGCTGATCCTCGCGGCGCTCACGGCAACGCGCGGCAACCAGATCAAGGCGGCCGATCTTCTCGGCCTCAACCGCAACACCTTGCGCAAGAAGATCAGGGAACTCGGCGTCTCTGTTTACAGAAGCTCCCGCACCGCCTGAAAAAAGGCGGTGAGCCCCTCGTTGGCCCACCGCCTCCTCCTCCCAGTATCCGCCGCCACGGTCGGGAACAGAGTAAATCTATCCGAGCCCGATCGCGGTTTGTATCTGCGCCCGCAAACAAAAGCGCAGTGTCATTTGATAGTCACATAGTATTTGCGAGCTATTGTTTGCCGCCGGGCAATGTCATTGAAGTTGCTGCGGTCGCCGCCACCACGCCTGTGGATAAGCTGTGGATAACAGGTGGATGGCATGGCTGGTCAGTGGACGTTAAGGTTTTCGATTTCGCCCGAATGTTGCTCATCCGTTCCGCGTGTCGCCATCGCCGTTGCGCCCCGAATGAGGTTCGGGGCAGTGAGGGCAGTTCCATCAGATCAGCGTGTGAACGACTGCTGACACCACCCATGTGGCAGCGGCATGGCGCCGACAAGGAAAGCAGATTCAGTCGCGCTCGTCTCGCTGCCCGCCATAACAGTCAGTCAAAGACGCCGAGCACTAGGTGACCGGCTACGATGGCAGTTTCAGAACATCGGCATGCTGCAACGGTGCGTCTTTGATCCAGGCATAGGCACCCTGTGGTCCGGCGCTTGCCATCAGATTTTCGCCTTCGGGCAATCGCATCCAGCTCTGGGATCGAAGTCGCTCCGTTCCAACGGACAACTCGCCTTCGAGAACCAGCAGCTCCAATCCACGATGATTCGAAAGTTTGGTCGAGGCGCTGCGACCCCACCTTTGAAGATAGACCTGCTCGTGACCGTCATCGAACAGGATCGTCGCGCTGACGGCATCGTTTTGAAGTCCAGGCTCTCCTTCACCCGGTCTGCGCACGATTTGCGCCTCGTCACCGTCGCGAAACTGCCAGAGCTTGACGAAGATGGTGCAGCCGTCAGCGGATGCGGGCGCATGCGACGTACCCGGCGGATTGCGGAAGTATGATCCGGCCGGGAAACGACCATGTTCGTCCTCGAATATCCCATCGAGCACCAATATTTCCTCACCGCCTGTGTGGGTATGAGAAGGAAATACGCTGCCTGCGGCATAGCGGACAATCGATGTCGCCCGGGCCACTTCCTCGCCGACGCGATAAAGCATCCGCCGATCGACCCCGCGAGCCGGACTGGCAACCCAATCCAGTTTCGCGGCATGCACGACTGTCGGCTTGGTGAAATCATCATTCAGACGCATCGTTCTTCTCCATCGTCAGCACCACCCGAAACCTGACGCGGCCGGACTTCTTCTATTCGAAAGGACGACAAGCCGGCCTTGAGCCGCGGTACCCGGCGTGAGTGCCGAAACCACCTGGAGGTCTCCGATCAACGGCCTTCGCGCTACCAAGGCGCTGCGGACATTCTACCGCGTTTTCCCTGGCCGTATCGATATAATCATGGGCCGCGAATGAATCTGGCGTCGTCAGCAATGTCGTCGCCACAATGTCAATCACCTTGAAACCAATTGGGACCGAGACCGCCTATGCCGACAGTGACCACGACGTCGCCGGCGTCCGCGCCGCACTTCTTCAGCGCGTTGAAGGTCGCCAGACCCGCACACAAGATCGGCGGGGCTTCCCCTTTCGTGAGTTCGTCGGGGATCGCGACAAGCCCGGTATTGCGGGCCATCATCATCTCGGCATAGCCGCAGTCACCGGAGAAGTAGATCCACGGTATTGCCGCGTCGGATGGCATTCATCGGCCTGCTTTCGACCCGCTAGGTTCTGAGCAGTCAATCCTTGACGGCTTGAATAAACTCACAGCTCAGGCGCGGGAAGACTTCAAGGTCGAGGGTACACCGACGTTCTTCGGCAACGGCAAGAAATTCACCGGCGTACAATCGGTCGAGGAAATGAGGAGGCATCAAAACCACATTGAGCCTCTTTCTCGGGGCTGGTTTAAGCGGCTTGTTGCGCCGAGGCTCGCATATTGTTGTTAACGCCATAGATTAAGCCGATCGGTCGTTGACCGATCGTGTGATGTCGAGGCCGGTTACCGGGCCGGCACTTATTCATAAATTACGGGAGCTGCATGATGGAATTTCGTCGTTTGGGAAAGTCGGGCCTGCAGGTGAGCGAGTTCTCGTTCGGCTCATGGGTCACTTTCGGCAAGCAGGTGAACGGCGGCGACGCCGTTGACCTCATGCGGCTTGCCTACGATAACGGGGTGAACTTCTTCGACAATGCCGAAGGCTATGAAAGCGGCAAGTCCGAGATCGTCATGGGCGAGGCGCTCAGGTCGCTCGGTTGGAGCCGCGACAGCTTCGTCGTCTCCAGCAAGGTCTTCTGGGGAGGCCAGAAGCCGACGCAGCGCGGCCTGTCGCGCAAGCATGTGACCGACGCCTGCCATGCCGCGCTGAAGCGGCTCCAAGTCGACTATCTCGACCTCTATTTCTGCCATCGCCCTGACATCGACACACCGATCGAGGAAACGGTCCGGGCGATGCACGATCTCGTCGCCCAGGGCAAGGTGCTCTATTGGGGGACATCGGAATGGTCGGCGCAGCAATTGACGGAAGCCTACGCCGTAGCCCGGGACCTGCGCATCACGCCGCCGACGATGGAGCAGCCGCAGTACAACATCTTCGAGCGCCAGAAGGTCGAATCCGATTATCTCCCGCTTTACGACCTCATCGGCCTCGGCACCACCATTTGGTCGCCGCTCGCCTCGGGTGTTCTGACCGGCAAATACAATAACGGCGTCCCGGCCGACAGCCGCATGAACCTGCCGGGCTACGAATGGCTGAAGGAGAGGTGGTCGAGCGACGCCGGCCGCGCCCAGCTCCAAAAGGTCGGTCAGCTCGCAAAACTCGCCGACGAGATCGGCCTGTCGATCACCCATCTCGCCCTTCTGTGGTGCCTCGCCAATCCCAACGTCTCCACCGTCATTCTCGGCGCCTCACGCGCCAGCCAGCTGCAGGACAACCTTGCGGCCCTTTCGCACCGGCACAAGATGACACCTGAGGTGATGGAGCGGATCGACGTGATTGCCGGAAATAAGCCGGAAGGTCCACGACGTTTCTGACGCATGTAGCGCAAGAGTGTCCGAGGCGGGGCTCTGCCGGAGCTTGACAACGTGACGGCGCGCGTTGCATTTTCGCCACAATGCGTTGCTTAAAGGTCACGCAAGGGTTTTGGACATTTCGCTCCCGATCGAGTCGTTCCGACGCTGGCTCTCCTGAGCCGGCGTTCTTTGGTTTCGGTCGGATGGCGGGACGGCGGGGTGCCGTCTGGAGAGAGGCCGAATGACGCAGGATGGGGTAGCGCCGGCGGCGGCGGGCGAGACGGTGACGACGGTGACCGATCGCCGCGCCCTTTTCGCCGTGCCCGGCCTGGTGCTCGCCGGCGGCGCGCTTCTCTGCGCCACGATCACACTCTTCATCCTGCTTGGCCTGACGCCGATCGCGCCGACCTCGCATGTCGTCATCACCTCGGTGATCGTCAATTCCTTCTTCGTCCTGACATTGCTGGCGTTGATCGCCCGCGAGGTGTCAAGGCTGCTCAAGGCGCGCACACGGGGCAGGGCGGCCGCGCGCCTGCACATTCGTATCGTCGTGCTCTTCTCGATCGTCGCGATCACGCCGGCGATCCTCGTTGCCATCTTCGCTAGCATCACGCTGAATGCCGGCCTCGATCGCTGGTTTGCGCTGCGCACCCAGTCGATCGTCAGCTCGTCGCGCAATATCGGCCAGGCCTACATGATGGAGAACGCCAGCTACCTGCAGGGGCAGACGGTCTCCATGGCCAACGACCTGGAGCGCAACCGCGCCCTCTACAGCCTTGACAGGACGGGCTTTGCCGAACTGATGACGCGCCAGGCAAGGGGCCGCGGCCTGCTCGGCGCCTTCCTTGTCGAAAGCGACGGTTCGGTGGTCGTCCAGGCCGATATCACCACGGAAAAACCGTTGCCGGCCATTCCGCAGGATGCGCTGGAGAAGGCGGCGGCCGGCCAGCCGACGCTCATTCCGCCCGGCGTCACCAACCTCGTCGGCGCCATCATCAAGCTCGATGCCATTCAGGGCACGTTTCTCTATACGGTGCGGGCCGTCGATCCCAAGGTCATGGGCGCCATGCGCATGATGGAGGAAAACGCCACCGAATACCGCTCGATGGAGGCCAACCGCTTCTCGCTGCAGATCGCCTTCGCCGTGCTCTACATCGGCTTCGCGCTGATCGTGCTGCTTGCGGCGATCTGGACGGCGATTGCCGTCGCCGACCGCATCGTGCGGCCGATCCGGCTGCTGATCACGGCGGCCGACAGCGTTGCATCGGGCAATATGGATATCGTCGTGCCGGTGCATGCCGTCGATGGCGACGTCGCCAACCTGTCGCGCACCTTCAACAAGATGATCTCGGAAATCCGCACCCAGCGCGACGAGATCCTCGAGGCCAAGGACGAGGTCGACGACCGCCGGCGCTTCATCGAAGCGGTTTTGTCTGGCGTGACCGCCGCCGTTATCGGCGTCGAACAGGATCGCCGCATCGCCATCGTCAACAGTTCTGCCGAGACGCTGATGTCGCTGTCGGCCGACGAGATGCTCGGCAAGCAGCTGGCCGACATCGCGCCCGAGGTCGATCAGGTGCTGACCGAGGCGGCGGTGCGTCATCGCGGCGATTTCCGCAAGCAGATCGCGCTGGTGCGCGGCGGTACGGTGAGGACGCTGAGCGTGCAGGTCACCCGCGAGGAAGTGCGCGACATGAGTGAATCCTACGTCATCACGCTCGACGATATCACCGATCTCGTCATCGCCCAGCGTTCGACCGCATGGGGCGACGTGGCAAGGCGCATAGCCCACGAGATCAAGAATCCGCTGACGCCGATCCAGCTGTCCGCCGAGCGCATCCAGCGCCGCTACGGCAAGCAGATCAACCAGGACGACCGCACCGTCTTCGACCAATGTACCGATACGATCATCCGCCAGGTCGGCGATATCGGCCGCATGGTCGACGAATTCTCCGCTTTCGCCCGCATGCCGAAGCCGACCAAGGAGCCGAGCGACCTGCGCGACATCCTGCGCGACGCGATCTTCTTGCGCGAGATGGGCAATCATCACGTCACCTTCCTCTCGGAGTTTGGCGATAAGCCGCTGGAGGGCCTGTTCGACAGTCGCATGCTTGGCCAGGCGTTCGGCAATCTGATCAAGAATGCCGTGGAATCGCTGGAAGCCGTTCCGAGTGATGAGCGCGACGAGCGCAAGGTTCTCGTGCGCGCCGCGCTCGATGTGGCCCGCGACCGTTTCACCGTCGACGTGATCGACAATGGTCGCGGCCTGCCCGTGGAAAACCGCCACAGCATTCTGGAACCCTATATGACGATGCGCGAGAAGGGCACCGGCCTCGGCCTCGCCATCGTCAAGAAGATCATCGAGGAACATGGCGGGCAGCTCGAGCTGCACGATGCGCCCGCCGATTTTGACCGGGGAAGAGGGGCCATGATCCGCGTGCATCTGCCACGCCTGGAGCCAGCGCCCGCCGCTCCCGCAGCCAATGACAAGGAAAGCGCTTATGGCCTCTGATATTCTCGTCGTCGATGACGAGCACGATATTCGCGAGATCGTTTCCGGCATTCTCTCCGACGAAGGCCATGAGACACGCACGGCCCATGACAGCGACAGCGCACTGGCCGCGATATCAGATCGCGTGCCGCGGCTGATCTTCCTCGATATCTGGATGCAGGGCAGCAAGCTCGACGGACTGTCGCTGCTCGACGAGATCAAGACTCGTCATCCCGATCTCCCGGTCGTGATGATATCAGGCCACGGCAACATCGAAACCGCGGTCTCGGCGATCAAGCGCGGCGCTTTCGATTTCATCGAAAAGCCTTTCAAGGCCGACCGGCTGATCCTGATCGCCGAACGCGCTCTGGAAAACTCCAAGCTCAAGCGCGAGGTTTCCGAGCTGAAGCGGCGCACGGGCGACGCCTTGGAACTGATCGGCACTTCGGTTGCCGTCTCGCAACTGCGCCAGACGATCGAGAAGGTGTCGCCGACCAACAGCCGCATCATGATTCTTGGCGCGTCCGGTTCCGGCAAGGAGCTGGTAGCGCGGATGATCCACAAGAAGTCGGCCCGCGCCAACGGCCCGTTTGTCGCGCTCAACGCTGCCAACATCACGCCCGATCGCATGGAAGTGGCGCTCTTCGGCACCGAAGGCACGCCCGGCCAGGCGCGCAAGATCGGCGCACTCGAGGAAGCCCATCGCGGCATTCTTTATCTCGACGAGGTCGGCGAGATGCCGCGCGAGACGCAGAACAAGATCCTGCGTGTGCTTGTCGATCAGCAGTTCGAGCGTGTCGGCGGTTCGAAGCGCGTCAAGGTCGACGTCCGTATCATTTCCTCGACCGCCTATAATCTCGAAAGCCGCATCGCCGAAGGCTGGTTCCGCGAGGATCTCTATCATCGCCTGGCCGTCGTGCCGGTGCGCGTGCCGCAGCTTGCCGAGCGCCGCGAGGATATTCCCTTCCTCGTCGACCAGCTGATGCGCCAGATATCAGAACAGGCCGGCATTCGTCCGCGCCGCATCGGCGACGACGCCATGGCGGTGCTGCAGGCGCATGACTGGCCGGGCAATATCCGCCAGCTGCGCAACAACATCGAGCGGCTGATGATCCTTGCCCGCACCGACGGCCCGGATACGCCGATCACCGCCGACATGCTGCCGACCGACCTCGGAGACATGCTGCCCAAGGTTTCGGCCAAGAACGATTATCACATCATGACGCTGCCGCTGCGCGAAGCCCGCGAGATGTTCGAAAAGGATTATCTGATTGCCCAGATCAATCGCTTCGGCGGCAATATATCGCGCACCGCCGAATTCGTCGGCATGGAGCGCTCGGCGCTGCACCGCAAGCTGAAGTCGCTCGGCGTCTGATCCTGTCGGCGCGGCCCGCCGCCGCGCTGCGTCCCTCCCACATCCCGAAGATCAAGTTTCCCATGCCGAGAATTGCCTATGTCAATGGCCGCTACGTCAAGCATTCCGATGCCAGCGTGCATATCGAGGACCGCGGCTACCAGTTCGCCGACGGGGTCTACGAGGTCTGCGAGATCCGCCACGGCTATATCGTCGATCTCACCCGCCATCTGAACCGGCTCGGCCGTTCACTCGGGGAACTCAGCATCGCCTGGCCGATGAGCCGGGCCGCACTGACGCAAGTCATTCGCGAGACGCTGCGCCGCAATCATGTGCGCAACGGGCTTTTCTACCTGCAGGTGACGCGCGGCGTCGCCCGCCGCGACCATGTCTTCCCGGCTGAGGGCACACCGCCCTCGCTCGTCATCACCGCAAAGAGCACCGATCCGAAGATCATCGCCGCCAAGAATGCCAACGGTATCAAGGCGATCACCGTCACCGACAACCGCTGGGACCGCGTCGACATCAAATCCGTCGGCCTGCTGCCGAATGCCATGGCCCGCCAGCAGGCTAAGGAAGCCGGTGCCCAGGAGGCGATCTATGTCGATGGCGACGGCATGGTGAAGGAAGGGGCGGCGACCAATGTCTGGATGGTCGATTCGGATGGAACGCTGGTGACCCGTCCGGCCGAACACGGCATCCTGCGCGGCATTACCCGCACCACATTGATGGATGTGGCAGCCAAGCTGGGCTTGAAGATCGCCGAGCGGAATTTCTCTGTTTCCGAAATGCTCGCGGGCCGCGAGGTCTTCCTGACGGCAGCCACAAGTATCTGTTTTCCGGTCGTTTCCGTCGATGGTCTGCCGATCGCCAACGGCCATCCCGGCAGCGTCTCGCAGAAAATCCGCGAAGCCTTTTTCGACGTTGCGGAAAAGATTGCGATTTGATACCAAGATTTGCTGGACCGGTGGAATGAGGGTGCTGCCGGTCTCGCTTGGAGAGGTTGATTGATATTCTACCGGCCAACACGGGTCGGCAATAAAGAAAGAAGCGGCGCGATGGCGGAACGTTCTCAGAATTTGCAGGACTTATTTCTCAATACTGTTCGCAAACAAAAGATTTCCCTGACAATCTTTTTGATCAACGGCGTGAAACTCACGGGTGTTGTTACCTCCTTCGACAATTTCTGTGTTCTGCTTCGCCGTGACGGCCACTCGCAGCTCGTGTATAAGCATGCGATCTCGACGATCATGCCGGGTCAGCCCATGCAGATGTTCGAGAGTGAAGAAGCCGCGTCCTAACAGGATCAGCCGTCATTTCGACACGCGATACCAAGAACGATTCGATCATCCCTGAGGCCGCCAAGCACAGGGACGATATGCGCGCGACCGTCGTTGTGCCGGTTCTGAAGTCGCGCAATCGCGGCGGCCAGACCGAATCGGCCTCGACCCGCACCCCGGAAAGCCGGCTTGAAGAGGCGACGGGCCTTGCCCAGGCGATCGATCTCGATGTCGTCAACGGCTCGATCGTGCCGGTCAATGATCCGAGACCGGCGACGCTGCTTGGCACCGGCAAGATCGAGGAGATCAAGGCACTGCTCGATGAGCGCGATTCCGGTCTCGTCATCGTCGATCATCCGCTGACGCCGGTGCAGCAGCGCAATCTCGAAAAGGAATGGAATGCCAAGGTCATCGACCGCACGGGCCTGATCCTCGAAATCTTCGGCCGCCGCGCCTCCACCAAGGAAGGCACGCTGCAGGTTGATCTCGCCCATCTGAATTATCAGAAAGGCCGGCTGGTCCGCAGCTGGACCCACCTCGAACGCCAGCGCGGCGGCGGCGGCTTCATGGGCGGCCCGGGCGAAACCCAGATCGAAGCCGACCGAAGGCTCTTGCAGGACCGCATCATCAAGCTCGAACGCGAACTGGAGCAGGTCGTGCGCACCCGCCAGCTCCACCGCGCCAAGCGCCGCAAGGTGCCGCACCCGATCGTCGCGCTCGTCGGCTACACGAATGCCGGCAAATCGACCCTGTTCAACCGCATTACCGGCGCCGGCGTACTGGCCGAAGACATGCTATTTGCGACGCTCGACCCGACGCTGCGCCGCATGAAACTGCCGCATGGCCGCACCGTCATCCTGTCCGACACGGTCGGTTTCATCTCCGACCTGCCGACCCATCTCGTCGCCGCCTTCCGCGCCACCCTGGAAGAGGTGCTGGAAGCCGATCTCATCCTGCATGTCCGCGACATGTCCGATCCCGACAACCAGGCGCAGAGCTCCGATGTGATGCGCATTCTCGGCGACCTCGGCATCGATGAGGCCGAAGCGGAGAAGCGGCTGATCGAGGTGTGGAACAAGATCGACCGGCTGGAGCCCGAGGTCCACGACACCATGGTGCAGAGGGCGGCGGGCGCCAGCAATGTCGTCGCCGTCTCGGCCGTCAGCGGCGAGGGCGTCGACACGCTGATGGATGAGATCAGCCGCAGGCTTTCCGGCGTGATGACCGAAACGACCATCCGCCTTCCGGTCGACAAGCTGGCGCTACTGCCCTGGCTTTACGACCACGCCATCGTCGACGGCCGCGAGGACAATGAGGACGGCTCGATTACGCTCGACCTGCGCCTCTCCGAAACCGAGGCCGCCGAACTCGAACGCCGCATTGGCAACGGCCCGAAGCCGCCGCGTGAGGATTGGGAGCGGTGAGGCACTCCCTTCTCCCCAGCGGGGGTCCGAAGGACGGGTCGAGACCTGTGGCTCGACCCTGGTCGGTGGCCCGAAGGGTCGGATGAGGGGGCACACGGCACGCCCTTCATGCCCTTCTTCGTTCGCGCTCAGGGTGAGCCATCTCCGGCGACTTTAACCCACCCTCCGACATGCTCGGCCTTGAGCCGAGCATCCACGCCGCATCGCCAGCAGTCGTGGCGTGGGTCCTCGACTCAAGGCCGAGGACGACGGAGAGTGGAGTTGGTTCCTCGCCAAACTCAGCCTGACCTACCCAGCCACGAGCGCTCTTTCGATCGCCTTTGCAGCCTGCCATATCTCTTCCATCCGCTCAAGGCTGGCCGCCTCCAGCGTCTCGCCTTCCGCTTCAAGAACGTTCTCGATGTGCTTGAAGCGACGCCGGAATTTCGTATTCGTGCTACGCAGTGCATCTTCCGGATCAGCTTTCACATGCCGGCCGATGTTGACCACCGCGAAAATCAAATCGCCGAGTTCGTCGCTGACCTTCGCCCGGTCATCTTCCCGAAGCGCCACCCGCAATTCGCCGATCTCCTCCTCGATCTTGTCGAGGATCGGCTCGGGCGCCGACCAGTCGAAGCCGACCTTGGCGGCGCGTTCCTGCAGCTTCAGCGCCTCGGTTAGCGCCGGAAAACTGCGCTGCACCGAGCCTAAGAAGCCGCCCTTGAAATCCTCGGTGATGCCGCGCCTGGCCCGGCGCTCGGCGCGCTCGCGTTTTTCCGCCTGCTTGATTTCGTCCCACTGGATCTTGACTGCATCGGGCGTATCGGCTGCCGAGCGGGCAAAGACATGCGGATGGCGGCGGATCATCTTGGTGGTAATGGCGTTGACCACGTCGCCGAAAGAGAATTCGCCGGCCTCCTCGGCCATGCGGGCGTGAAAGACGACCTGTAGAAGCAGGTCACCGAGTTCATCACAGAGATCGTCCATATCGCCGCGCTCGATCGCGTCGGAGACCTCATAGGCTTCTTCGATCGTGTAGGGCTTGATCGTCTGGAAATTCTGCTCGATATCCCAGGGGCAGCCGGTTTCGGGATGGCGCAGCGCCGCCATGATCTCGATCAGCCGCGAAATGTCTTTGGAAGGTTCCATGGTGCCTCAGTTCAGGGGAATGTCGTTGGCGCTCTTCGACGACTGGTAGGTGGAAGACAGCGCATCGTAGCGCACCTTGATGCGGGCGGTCTGCGCCTTCAGCGCCGTCTTCCGGGAAGCCTCCTCGGTCTCGACCAGATCGGCGATGGCAAAGCTGTTCCAGAAGGCGTTCTGCCTGCGATAGCCGCCGGGTTCAAGCCCGAAGACCTCCTTCAGGATCTTCAGGTCGTGCGGAATGGCGAAGGCATCGCGCGAATCCTCGTGGCTGAAGAAATAGTAGAAATTGTCGAATCCCGCCCAGGTGATCGCCGACATGCACATGGTGCAGGGTTCGTGGGTCGACAGGAAGATCAGCTCCTTGGTCGCCGGCCTGTCGCCGAGCTCGTAGAAGCGCTTCAGCGTATGCACCTCGCCGTGCCAGAGCGGATTGTCGAGCTCGTTATTGGTCTCGGCGACGACGAGCGACAGATCGGATTTGCGCAGGATTGCCGCGCCGAACACCTTGTTGCCCAAGGAGACGCCGCGTTCGGTCAGCGGCAGGATATCCCCTTCGATGACCGAAAGCAGGCGGGCGGCAATGGTCTTGTCGGGCATTGATGATCTCCGGTTTGCCCCAGTCTATCGCCTTGGCGGCACGAGCGAAATGCGGCAAACGCCGGTGGACGTCGTTTGTCACAGGCTTTACACTGCACCGCAACAAAGAGAGTGGGAACAGGTGGTTGTCGTCGGCACGGTTGACTTTTCTCAAATCGCCGGTGAGGCGAGCAAAAGAATACGCGCTTGCCGGGGCTTTCGAATTTCTGTTCCTTCAATCGCTTGTCGATCACAGGCATATTCTGGCAACTTCGAAGTGGATTGGTAATGTCTCCCAAGACTGAGCAGCTTTCGGTATTTCCAGCTTTCTTTCGCGTGGAAGGCCAGAAGACGGCTGTCTTCGGCAATGGCGACGAGGCTTTCGCCAAGGTGCGGCTGCTCTTGAACACAAGGGCACGGATCTTCGCCTATGCCGAGCGGCCGGAAGCCGATTATCATGCCTTCCTGATCGCCAACCGCATCGAGACGGTGCGCACCGGCTTTTCCGCCGGTCAGGTCGAGGGTGCGGCCCTGGTCTTTGCCGCCACCGGTAATGAGGCCGAAGATCGCCGCATCGTCGATGCCGCCCGCGCCGCGAAGATCCCGGCCAATGCCGTCGATCAGCCCGACTACTGCGATTTCTTCACGCCGGCGCTGGTCAATCGGGCCCCGGTCGCCGTTGCGATCGGCACCGAGGGGGCGGGGCCGGTTCTGGCGCAGATGATCCGCGCCCAGATCGACCAGCTTCTTTCCCCTTCGCTCGGGCGCCTGGCCGCGCTGGCGACGAGCTATCGCAAATCCGTCGAGCAGCTGGTTCCCCGCGGCGTTTCACGCCGGGTCTTCTGGCGCCGATTCTTTTCCGGCCCCGTTGCCGATGCGGTCGCCAATGGCAACCTGCCGCAGGCCCGCCACGCTGCCGACCGGCTGCTCTCTTCGATGGACAAGGTCGCCGGCCATGTCTGGCTTGTCGGCGCCGGTCCGGGGGCTGAGGATCTGCTGACGCTGCGCGCCCAGCGCGTGATGATGGAAGCCGATGTCATCGTCTACGATGCGCTCGTGCCGCAGGCGATCGTCGATATGGGCCGCCGCGATGCCGAACGCCTTTCAGTCGGCAAGCGCAAGGGCTGTCATTCCAAGTCGCAGGAAGAGATCAACGAGCTGCTCGTCGATCTCGGCCGCCAGGGCAAACGCGTCGTCCGGCTCAAGTCAGGCGATCCGCTGGTCTATGGCCGGGCAGGGGAAGAGATGGCCGCCTTGCGCGCTGCCGGCGTTACCTTTGAGGTCGTGCCCGGCATCACCTCGGCCTTCGCCGCCGCTGCCGATTTCGAGCTGCCGCTGACGCTGCGAGGCGTCGCCTCCTCGCTCGTCTTCACGACAGGCCATGATCTCACCGGCGACGTGCTGCCCGACTGGGCAAGCCTTGCCGTCTCGGGTGCGACGATCGCCGTTTACATGGGCCGCACCGTTGCCGCGTCGGTCGCCGAGCGGCTGATGCAGGCCGGCATTCCCGCCGAGACCACGGTTGCCGTCATCGAGAATGCCAGCCGCGCCGAGCGGCGGCTGCTGCATGGCACGCTCGCCGATCTGCCCGATCTGCAGCACCGCGACGAGCTGACCGGCCCTGTGATGGTCATTATCGGCGATGCGGTCGCCGGCGCCAATTTCGAACTGTCCGAGCCGCTGATGCGCGAGAACGCCAGGCTCGAGGAATTTGCAAGGAGCTGAATATGGGTGACAAGGTCCTGACCGCCAACCGGCTGACGGACGGCATTGCCGTCTGGCTGGATGCCAACGGCAAATGGTCGACCTCGCTGCAGGAGGCGCTTGTCGCCCGTCACAACGAAGCCGTCGAAGCATTGGAAGCCATTGGCAAAAAGTCCTATGCCGACAATGAGGTCGTTGACGTCGCCGTCGTCGACGTTCAGGAAACCAACGGCATTCTCTGGCCGCTTCGCCTTCGCGAGCGCATCCGCGCGCAAGGGCCGACCATGGAATATGCGCCGGGCTACGCTCCTGCCGATCCCGAATTCATTGCAGTCTGAGGAAGACGATGTACCGTTACGACGAATTTGATCATGCCTTTGTCAGCGAGCGCGTCGAGCAGTTCCGCGACCAGGTTCAGCGCCGCCTTTCCGGCGAGCTAGCCGAGGACGCGTTCAAGCCGCTGCGCCTGATGAACGGCGTCTACCTGCAGCTTCATGCCTACATGCTGCGCATCGCCATTCCCTACGGCACGCTGAGCGCACGTCAGCTGCGCATGCTCGCCCATATCGCCCGTACCTATGACCGCGGCTATGGCCACTTCACCACGCGCCAGAACCTCCAGTTCAACTGGCCGAAGCTGTCCGACATTCCCGATGCGCTGGCCGATCTTGCAAGCGTCGAGATGCACGCCCTGCAGACCTCGGGCAACTGCATCAGAAACGTCACCGCCGACCACTTCGCCGGTGCTGCCGCCGACGAGATCGCTGATCCCAGGCCCTATGCGGAAATCCTGCGCCAGTGGTCGTCCGTCCACCCGGAATTCTCTTTCCTGCCGCGCAAGTTCAAGATCGCCGTGACAGGCGCCGAGCGCGACCGCGCCGCCATCCAGGTCCATGATATCGGCCTGCACCTGAAGAAGAACGACAAGGGCGAGATCGGCTTTGCCGTCTATGTCGGCGGTGGCCAGGGCCGCACGCCGATGATCGCCAAGCTGATCCGCGACTTCCTGCCCGAGGAAGATCTGCTCTCTTACACCACGGCGATCGTGCGGGTGTACAATCTGCACGGCCGGCGCGACAACAAGTACAAGGCCCGCATCAAGATCCTCGTGCACGAGACCGGCGCCGAGGAACTGGCGCGTCAGGTCGAGGCCGAATTCGCCGCCCTGAAGGATAGCGAGCTGAAGCTGCCCGAACAGGATGTCGAGGCGATCGCCGCCTATTTCGCGCTGCCTGACCTGCCTCAGCGTGCCGAGGGCTGGGAAAACCTCGCCCGCTGGAAGAAGGCCGATCCGGCTTTCGCCCGCTGGGTCCAGCAGAATGTGCAGCCGCACAAGAACCCCGATTACGGCATGGTGACGATCTCGCTGAAGCCGATCGGTGGCATTCCGGGCGACGCCACCGATGCGCAGATGGATGCCGTCGCCGATCTCGCCGAGGAATATGCCTTCGACGAAATCCGCGTCAGCCATGAGCAGAACCTGATCCTGCCGCATGTGGCGCTGGCCGATCTCGAGGCGGTCTATCGCGGCCTCGTCGCCATCAATCTGGCCGAAGCCAATGCCGGCCTGATCACCGATATCATCGCCTGTCCGGGGCTGGACTACTGTGCGCTCGCCAATGCGCGCTCCATTCCGGTGGCGCAGGAAATCTCCCGCCGTTTCGGCAGTCCCGAACGCCAGGCCGAGATCGGCGAGCTGAAGATCAAGATCTCCGGCTGCATCAATGCCTGCGGCCATCACCATGTCGGCCATATCGGCCTGCTCGGTGTCGAGAAGAAGGGCGCCGAACTCTACCAGATCACGCTCGGCGGTTCCGGCGACGAACATACCTCGATCGGCGAGATCATCGGCCGCGGCTTCGAGCCGGACCGGGTGACGGATGCGATCGAGACGATCGTCGACACCTATCTCGGCCTGCGTCTGGATCAATCCGAAACCTTCCTCGCCGCCTATCGCCGCGTCGGGCCGCAGCCTTTCAAGGATGCGCTCTACGGCTCGGCCGCCGAAGCGGCTTAAGGAGGGGATGATGACGAAGATCTGGAGAGAAACCGGTTTTGTCGACAACGATCCCTGGCTGATCGAAACCGACGAGGTGAAGGCAACAGGCGAGCAGAAGCCGCTGCTCAGCCTCGATGAACTGATCGCAAAGGCCGATGGAAGCAACGATGCCGGCCTCGGCGTGCTGATCAAGCCGGCCGACGACGTGCGCCGGCTGGAGCCTTATCTCGATCGCCTCGCAATCGTGGCGGTCGCCTTTCCTGCCTTCAACGACGGCCGCGCCTTCAGCCATGCCTCGCTGCTGCGCCAGCGCCTCGGCTACACCAGCGAACTGCGCGCCGTCGGCGACGTGCTGATCGACCAGGTGCCGCTGATGCTGCGTGTCGGCATCGACAGCTTTGCCGTGACCAACGCCACGGCGCTGAAGCGGCTTGCCGAAAACCGTCTGCCCGCCATTCCCCATCATTATCAACCGGCGGTGCGTGACGCCGAAGCCGGCAAGGGCTATAGTTGGCGCCGTCAGGCGAAGCCGGCCGCATAAGCGACGGGTCCGCCTCTTTACGATGGCGGAATTTAGCATGAAGACATTCGAAATCGCGGTGATCGGTGGCGGCCTCGCCGGCATGATCGCCGCCGTTGCGCTTGGCCGCGGCGGCCGCAGCGTGGCGCTGGTGGCTCCCGTTGCTGCAAAGGAGGACCGGCGCACGACGGCGCTGATGGATCAGTCGATCCGCTTCCTCGACCGCCTGACGGTCTGGGAAAAGCTGCGCTCGGCGGCGGCGCCTCTCACCAGCATGCGCATCATCGACGGCACCGACCGGCTGCTGCGCGCGCCGACCACCACGTTCCGCGCGGCCGAGGTCGGCCTCGATGCCTTCGGCTACAATTTCCCCAACAAGGCGCTGACCGAGATTCTCGAAGCGGCCACGGCCGGCGAGCGCAATATCACCCGCTTCACCGATATGGCCGAATCGATTGAGATATCAACCGAGAGAGTGTCGATCACGCTTGCCGGCGGCGAGACGCTGACGGCAGATTTCGCCGTTGGCGCCGACGGCCGCGGCTCGAAGCTGCGCGAGGCGGCAGGTATCGGCGTGCGCAACTGGTCCTACCCGCAATCGGCCATGGTGCTGAATTTCGCCCATTCGCTGCCGCACCAGAACATTTCGAGCGAATTCCATACCAAACACGGTCCTTTCACCCAGGTGCCGCTGCCAGGAAGCCGCTCCAGTCTTGTCTGGGTGCAGGATCCCGCCGAGGCGACCGCCCGCCTGGAGCTGCCGCTGGCCGAACTGGGCTCTCTCGTCGAGACGCAGATGCAGTCCATGCTCGGCAAGATAAGCATCGAGGAAGGCGTCCAGGTCTGGCCGCTGTCGGGCATGATGGCCCATCGTTTCGGCAAGGGACGCATGGCGTTGATCGGCGAGGCCGCCCATGTGTTCCCGCCGATCGGAGCGCAGGGGCTGAATCTCAGCCTGCGCGATATCATGGCGCTCACCGATATCCTCTGCGACAGGGCGGAACTGCCGGTGCCGGCCGATGCCGGCGAAAGCTTCGACCGCCGCCGCCGCGCCGACATCATGACGCGCACCGCGAGCGTCGATCTGCTCAACCGTTCGCTGCTTTCCGATTTCCTCCCCGTGCAGGTGCTGCGCGCCGCCGGCCTGCACATCCTCTCGGCCATTCCGCCGCTGCGCAACCTCGTCATGCGCGAAGGCATCGAGCCCGGCCGTGGTTTTCGCGATATTCCCGATGCTCTACGGGAAAAGCTGAAGCGAAAGAAGGCCTGAGCGGACCGTAATCAGCCAGAGCGAAACGGTGGCCACCGAAAGCACCGTCGTGATCAGGATCGTCGCCGAGGCGCGCTCCTGCCACACGCCATATTGCTGGCCGATGACGAAGACATTGGTCGCCGTCGGCAGTGAGGCGAGCAGCACGGCCGACTGGATCCAGACCGGCTCGAAACCGCCGACGGTCGTCAGCGCGAGGAACACCGCGATCGGATGCAGGATCAGCTTCGCCGGCACGATATAGGAAATCTCCGCCGGAATCCGCTTCAGCGGCCTCAGAGCCAGCGTGACGCCCATGGCGAAGAGGGCGCAGGGAGCAGCTGCCTGAGCGAGGTAGTCGACAAGCCGCTGAAAGGCCAGCGGCTGGTCGATGTGAAAGGCGGCGACGGCAAAGCCTGCCGTCGTCGACAGGATGAACGGATGCAGCGCCACCTTGCGGGCAATATCGGCGGCGAGCCGGCCTGCCGAACGCTTGTCGTCGCCGGCTGCCGCCATAAGGGCTGGCGTCACGATGAAATGCAGCGCGTTTTCGAAGCAGATGATCAGCGCCACCGGCACGGCAGCGCCTTCGCCGAGCGCCAGCAGCGCCAGCCCAGGCCCCATGTAGCCGATATTGCCATAGGCGCCGGCAAAGGACTGGATGGTGCATTCATCAAGCGGATTGCGGCGCACGAAACGGCCGATGACAAAGAGCAGGACGAAGACCGCATAGGTCGCGGCGATATCGGTGACAATGAAATCGACCCGCGTCAGCTCTTCGATCGGCGTGCGCGAGACGAGCTTGAAGAACAAAGCGGGCAGGGCGGCATAGATAATGAAGGTGTTCAGCCAGCCAAGCGCCTCGGCCGGCTGCTTCGTCGCCTTTGCGGCGACGTAACCGATCAGGATCAGGCCGAAGAACGGCAGGAGCAGGCTGACGATATCGGCCAAAGGTCTTCCTGAATGGGCTCGACACAAATGTCATTTTGATTTTGTCGGGCATTGATTACGAAGCATTATTTTTCGGCTGCATCGCAGAAAAGTTGCTGTTTGTCCCGTTAAAAATGTCAGGCCCTTCAATTCGAAATTGGCACCCATAGACGCGCCAAGGGCTTGAGGCTTGGTTTTACTGCCCCGTGAATTTGATGCTTGCTTGTGGGCAGAATCCGTCGAGCCTCCTAGACCAGAACCCACCTCGATACTTCCCGCGATATTGGTCTTCCACCAGCGAGCAATTCGCATCGGTATGGGCTAATATAGGTCGACGGCCGAGTTCAGCCTTTGGAGAGTTGCTATGGACGTTGCCGATTGGCTGCAAGGTCTCGGGCTGGAGCGCTACGAGCAGGCGTTTCGCGACAACGCGATTGACGCCGAGGTCGTGTCCGAGTTGACCGACGCCGACCTCCAGCAGCTCGGTGTGCTACTCGGCCATCGCAAGCGCCTGCTCAAAGCGATAGTGGAGCTGCGGTTATCGACCAGCCAGCCGCGTCCCGGCCCTGAGGAGCCAGTAGGTCAAAGTCGTGCTGCAGAACCCGTCGCAGAGCGTCGACAGCTGACCGTCATGTTCGTCGATCTTGTCGGCTCGACCGCTCTCGCGTCGCGCGTGGATCCTGAGGACCTGCGTGAGATCCTTGGAGCATATCACTTCTCTGTGGCCAATGCGGTCTCCCGCTTCGGCGGCTTCGTCGCCAAGTACATGGGTGATGGGGTGCTGGTGTATTTCGGCTATCCACAGGCAGATGAGAACGCGGCGGAGCAGGCAGTGCGCGCCGGCCTTGCGCTCGTCGACGCTATCAGGCGGCTGCAGGGATCGGAGAGATTGCAGGTTCGCATTGGTATCGCAACCGGCGAAGTCGTCGTCGGCGATTTGATCATTTCCGGTGAAGGGCAAGAGCGCGGTGTCGTTGGCGAGACGCCTAATCTCGCCGCCCGCCTTCAGGCACTGGCCGAACCAGACGCGGTAGTGATCGGGCCGCAGACGAGGCAGTTGCTGGGTGATCTTTTCGAATACCGCGATCTTGGGGCCGTCGAAGTCAAAGGATTTGCCTATCCTGTCCATCCCTATCGAGTGCTTCGCGAAAGCATTGTCGAAAGCAGGTTCGAGGCGCTGCACGGAGCAACGCCGATGCCGCTGGTCGGGCGTGAAGAGGAGATCGAACTGATGCAACGCTCTTGGCGGCGCGCCAAAAGTGGTGAAGGGCGCGTCGTGCTGCTGTCAGGCGAACCGGGCATCGGAAAATCACGTCTCACCGTCACTTTGCAGGAGCGTATCCAGAATGAGCCGCACACCCGGCTACGTTACTTTTGCTCACCGCACCACCAGGACAGTGCACTCCGTCCGATCATTGTGCAGCTCGAACGCGCCGCCGGATTGGAGCGCGACGACACCCTCGAGAGCAAGTTGGAAAAGCTTGCGACGCTGCTGCCCCCCACCTCCCCGGAGGACGGAGCGCTGCTGGCCGAGCTGTTGTCCTTGTCGACCGAGGGCCGCTTCCCACCTCTTCTGCTGACGCCCCAACGTAAGAAGGAGAGAACCTTCGAGGCGCTGCTCGAGCAGCTCGAACATCTGGCGCGACAAGGTCCGGTTCTGATGATTTACGAGGACGTGCACTGGATCGATCCCAGTTCGCGCGAGCTGCTCGACCTTGTTATCGACCGTGTGCAACGTTTGCCGGCTCTGCTTGTCGTGACCTTTCGTCCCGAGTTTCAGGCGCCGTGGACCGGGCAGGCCCACGTCACGATGCTCGTGCTCAATCGGCTCGATCGCCGGGAACGCGCTGCGCTCGTTCAACAAGTGGTCGGCAACGGAGAGCTGCCGAACGAAGTCGTCGCCGAGATCATTGAGCGTACTGATGGGGTGCCACTCTTCGTCGAGGAACTGACGAAGGCAGTGCTGGAGAGCGGCAGCACCAGTACTGCACCTTCGCGGGCGGACATGACCGTGTTGAACGTCCCGGCTACACTACAGGCGTCACTGATGGCGCGCCTCGATCGTCTTGGCCCTGTCGCCAAGGAGGTTGCCCAGATCGCCGCTGTTGTCGGGCGTGAATTCTCCTACGAGTTGGTGGCCGCAGTTGCACGGCGGAACGCGGTTGAGCTGGATGGCGCCCTGGATCAGCTAGCCGCCGCAGGCCTCGCGTTCTGTCGCGGCACGCGACCACTGGCCACATACCTCTTCAAGCACGCCCTCGTTCAGGACGCAGCGTATGGCACCCTGCTGCGTGCCAAGCGCCAGGAGTTGCACAGGCGTGTCGCAATCACGTTGGAGGAACAATGGTCTGAAATCACGGAAGTGCAACCCGAATTGCTTGCACATCACCTTCACAAAGCCGGGGATTTGGCGGGCGCACTCGATTACTGGCAAAAAGCAGGTGCAGCCGCCTTGGCAAGGGCTGCCACACGGGAAGCAGTTTCGCATTATGCCAGTGCTATCGAGTGCTGCAGGCGGCTAGGCAATGTCACCGGCGGCGCGGAGCGGATGACAACGCTCTACCTTGCGATGGCGAATGCCTTGATGCAGGCGGAAGGGTATCGTTCCGAGCGCCTTGCTAAGACGCTCGAAGATGCACGTCTTGCCGCCGCAAACACGACAGGCGTCGAATTGCGATGTGAAGCTGCGCTTTCACTCGCGCCATTTCATTATGCTTCTGGCCACAACCACGATTACCTGGCTTTGGTACAAGAGCAGCTCGCAAACACTTCCACTCTCCTGCCAAAGGCCTATCTGAGTGGCCTTCTGGCCTCAAAGGGAATGGCTCATTTCAACCGGGGAGAACAGTCGCTGGCGCAGGATGCCTTGCGCAATGCGCTGGATCTGCTTGATGGTGTCGACGCAGACCGTCGTATTTTGTTCGCCGGCGCGGATCAGCGTATCTCGGCCCTGGGCTATTTTAGCGAGGCACTGATGATATTGGGTTTCTTTGACGCTGCAATCGAAGCGAAGCAACGCGCGTTTCAAAATGTCGGTCAGCTCGATAAGCCCTTCGACATCGCCTGGTATCTTCTTGAGCGGTGCCAATTGGACGCGCTACTCGGCCAATATGAACAACTGCTTGAAAACGCTAGGAAGATAGTCGAAATTTGTGAACTGCACGGCTACACGGCACGTCGAGGCAGCGGCCTTAGGTGGCGTGGCCATGCCCGCGCGCAACTGGGCGAACTAGACGCTGGTATCGATGATGTCGGGGAGAGTATTATCCTTTGGCGTGGACAGGGCGTTGTTTTTCATACTCCCGAGAAAACATGCGCACTGTGCGATCTACTCCTGCGAGCCGGTCGCCTCGAAGAGGCGTCTCATATGCTTGATGACATCGACACACTCGTTTCCGATACGGATGAAGCGAGCTACTTGGCAGAATGTGTTCGCCTTCGTGGCCAAATCGCCGCGGGCAGAGGTGACCTGACGGGTGCGACACAGCTATTCGAACAGTCAATTGCGATTGCCCATCGGCAGCAAGCGAGGCTCTTCGAGCTTCGCGCCACAGCCCAACTCGCACCAGTTTTAGCGGGACAAGGTCGTGTTGACGAGGCGACGAGGCGTCTGCAATCGGTGGTCCGCACGTTCAACACCAAGTATCCAATCGTCGACCTCATTGCGGCGCAAAGGGCGCTGGCCACCCTCGGCGGTTAAAGTGGCACCGCATGCGTTCGTCTTCGCTTATGTAAGGCCACGCCCACGCTGGACCAATCGGTAGGATCGCGGATTGGAACGGCTATTTGGGCCTCAGGCGGCAATGTGCATTGTTATCTGGACACCGCGCTATTTTTAAGCAGCCCACGCACTTCCCGGGGATGTTCAGTGGGTAAGACGGGTTTAGCCGATTTGCATCAGGATCGGAAAGGTCTGCTGGAACCAGATCGCCACATCGCTGACCCAGCCGAACAGGAAGGCGAGGCCGGTGAGGATGAGGAAGACGCCCATCACCTTTTCTACCGTGCCGAGATGACGGCGGAAGCGCGACAGGAAACGCATGAAGGCGCCGGAAAAGCCGGCGGCGATCCAGAAGGGAACGGCGAGGCCCAGCGAATAGATCGCAAGCAACCCGGCGCCGGAGCCGACCGTCTCGCGCGAGGCGGCCACACCGAGAATCGCGCCGAGCACCGGGCCGATGCAAGGCGTCCAGCCGAAGGCGAAGGCCAGGCCCATGATGTAGGCGCCCGTCAGCGTCGCCGGCTTGCCGCCACTTTGGAAGCGCGCCTCGCGGCCCAGAAATCCGATTCGGAAGAGGCCGAGGAAATTCAGCCCCATGACGATGATGATCAGTCCGCCGATCTTGGAGAGCAGGTCGAGATGCTGGCGAAGCGCCATGCCTATGCTGGAAGCTCCGGCGCCGAGCGCCACGAAAACGGTGGCAAAGCCGAGCGTGAAGAATAGCGCCGAGAACAGCACGCCGCGCCTGACGTCGGGCGCCACCGCCACCGCGGAGCCTCCCCGGAACTGCTCGACCGATATGCCGGCCATATAGCAGAGATAGGGCGGGACGAGAGGAAGCACGCAGGGCGAAAGGAAAGAAAGCGCCCCTGCTATCAAGGCGCTCCACAGGGAAATATCGGCAATCGACACGCATTCTCTCCGGCTGCATCTGCGCCCTGTTCCTAGCGTCGCAGGCTCGGGATTGCCAATCACCTTTTTGCGTGGGCGAGAAATCTGCCTTTGCGTGCGAGAGAAATGTGCCCTACCTTCGCAAAAGCCGAATTTTTCGGTTGACCGCAATGGGTCACCTGCCTATGTTCCGCCCACTTCCAGCCGGGGTGCCCCACACCTGCGGAGAGGGAGAGCGTAGCTCAGCCGGTAGAGCAACTGACTTTTAATCAGTAGGTCTCGGGTTCGAACCCCGACGCTCTCACCAAAATATCTCAATAAAAGCAGAGGCTTATGCCATAGACCAGAAGCGCCAGAAAAGGCGGTTTGCGAATTTGGGCGCATTTTTGGGCGCAAACCTTATTTTCGCTCTGCCCAAATCATGGCATTCTCTGCCGCATGCCAGCGCCACCAAAAGCCCGACTTCGCCTCACACTCGTGCCGAATCCCTACTTCTCCCGCGCCCATCCGGCCGATGCGATGAACCCTCACGACGTCGTCGCAATGTGGCGCGCCGGGAAGAAAGCATCACGATTTCGATTTCCGCCAGCCGGCCGCCCAAGCTTCAGATTCCGAGCAGAACCACCGTTCTCCATACTGGGGGCTGATCTTCGTCTGTGCGTAGTATTTCTGCCCCGGAACGTGGAAAATGCGCTCGCCCGTGTCGATGGAGATGTTGCCCTTGATCCTGCACGATAGACCGGAGCCGCCAGAGGCGCTCCATGAGGCCAGGATGTCGCTCGCGGTCCAGCCGCCGGCCGCTCCAAACGCAAGCGCGCCGATCACTAAGCCCGGGAACTTGAGAAGCACCGATCGCTTCTGCGGATTGCGATAACTGCGACGCATGCCCCATCCCCGTCATTTCGCGCGGGGATTGTAACTTCGCTGGGGCACGACGAACATCTATCCAAAAGGCTTATCTCGACCTTCAAAAACGCGTCGAGCTGCTGTCGCACGGATCGGCCGATCGCTTTTGCCGGCCTGCCAACAAGATCCTATCGTCTTGAATGAGCGACACCGGCTTGGATCCGGCACTGGCTCAAGATCAGCTAAGCGATTACTGCTTGCTGTAGTTCCAGCATGCATTCGCGAGCAGCAAACTGGTCTGCTTTTGCTCAGATTCGCTAACGGGGAACGGCGACCGGAACTCTCTGATCAGGCGCTGTTCCGTCTCACGAGGTAGCTTGAACGCAGAATCGTCTAACCGACCGACGATTTCTTTCTCCTTGCGAAGCTGATCAGACATGGTCCACCTGTTGGTTGAGTCCAAGAGGATAATAGTGCTTTCTCTTTATCCACCGGAAGTTCTCATATTTCGTTACCGTCGCTACGTCTATGTCGCCTGAAACGTATTCAGGTACAGCGCGGAATCGAAAGACCTTTTTCGTCATATCGGCCAAGAACTCCGTTAGATCGATTGCATCTTGTATAGGCATTACGGGTGAGATCAACGGCAAAAACAATTCTGGAGCGACCGACGCGTACAAGGCGGGGAACTTATCTGCAGTCACGCCGTGATCATTCAAAATCTTTTCCAACTTCCACCCGAATCCTCCGATTAGCCGTTGGATAGGATCGCGTTGGCCGCCACAATAGATGCCGATTTCAGATGTTCCTGCGACCAAAGTGGGATCCTGAACATTGCCGTTGAAAACAGTTAACTTCCAAAGCTCCGGCAACTTTTCGCCGGACGAATAGCCGCCGATCCAAAACTCAAAGCCAACTCCTGCCGGGTCAGGTACGTTAACAAATTCCTCTATCAGGAAGAATTTTTGCGCCAATCCGACAACGTCTTCCATTTTATAATCGATGCCGAGCGGACTTGTTCCCTTTGCGCCGATCATATGGCGAAACTGCTTCGCTAACATCGCAATCGAGGCTTGCCCGAAATTGCCTAAGCCTGCGGTCATGGCCATAATCGGATATTCGCGGTGGAGTTGAAATACTTTGTTTCCGTGCCGATAGACCTGCTGGATAGGATCGCCGTTACCATCCTTAGCTCCACCGGCGTCGAAGCTTGACGCGCTATCGGCAGCGAAAACCATGCATTCGTTCACTTTCACGCAGACGCAAACTGTCAATTGGATAACCTCCCCAGCGGCCCTATAAAAGGCAGCTCATCTCCTGTCCTCGCATGGCCGAGGGTGTCGCCAGCCTCGGCAGGGTCGGCTTTCGCGTCCTACACCAATCACATTTTGTACGCAGGTAATGTGAAGTCTCCCAATTTCTCGGCCTGCGAAAGCGTCTCACCAGAAGAGATGCGATTCTCTAATCAAGCACAACTAAAAGCTGCCCGAGGCCGAGAGCAAACGCAAGAGAGACTTCATTTTTGTCACACTTGCCGCCGATCACCTCCTGCACCTAACAGAATAAGTACGCAGGCGAAGCTTGGTTACGCGTGGGCGTCCGCCAGTTTGCCGCCCGCTTGATAGTCCTCGCCCTTGGTAAGGAGTGTCTAGACGACCCTCGCAGTCTTGTTTGCCACCGCGACGGCAGCCACTTTCAGGGGCCGCCGATCGTTGGGCCGCGCTCGTTTTTCCACGAGTATCAGGAGGTGACATGACGCCGCCGATCGTGCAATATCCGCAAAAATTTCGTGGACAGAGAATGTCAAAGCTCAACCATCAGCGAGATTTACTTCGTTTAATTGATGACGCCGAAAAGGCGCGAAGGGAACCACTTGAGCCACGGAATGGTGGCGTTCAGGGCCCGTTAACACTTGGAAACAAGCGCCCGTCTTTTGATGGATTCATTATCAGATGCGCATCCCATCATCTTGATGGCAAGCCGATGCCTCCACTTCCCAAAAAACTGAAAGGCCTGGTCGACGTTGGAAACGGAAAATATGCGGACATTCTGATCCGCCGGTGGCTTGCGACACGAGTGGAATTTGAAAACGCCGTAAAGAAACTAATGAACAAACGAAACACGGCAAAAGCACGCTGACGTGCGATAGTTGGAGATAATTGAGGTAATCCGGCGCATGCGGCCTTCAGCCGGCCGGCCGTGGCGCGAATTCCGACCAGCCGAAGCGTGACCGCAACGTGAACCTGATCGCCTTCAAAGCGACGGCGTCTCTACCTCCGGCGATGCGGAGGAGGTGGTGAGTAAGGGCGCATTCGAGCTTTGCGGCACCGATGTCCAGCTCGCTCCGATAGTGCTTCCGAAGCGTCTTCTCGGAGACGCCCAGAACGCGGCAGATTTCCGCCTGTCGGATGCCCTGAGAGGCGAGAATCTGGACGAGACGGCGTTGCATGTCCGCAGGGTGATGCGGAAGTCTACCAGGGTGTTTTTTCGGTACTTGATCCATAGACGGGAAATATACGCATGTGAGTTGGCAACTGCCATGAAGATGTGCGCCCCGAGGTTGAAATCATGCGCCAGTTCCTCTTTGATGGCAGGGGCGATCATTGCTCTGTGGCCCGGAGACTGCGATGGACATGACCACCCCCAGCGGACGCCTTTTTGGACTGTCCTTCCTAATACTCTGGATGTTGCTGGTAATCCTGATCTTTAACGCCGTGCGTCATGGGTTGAATGCAGAGCCGAGGGACAATGATGGGTCCCGCGCGCAGGATCGTTCACGTGGACGCATGGTCCGGTATCTTCTCGATGGCGACAGGCGGAATAGGGCCATGGCCCAGGCTGTCGAGGCCAAGGCCAAATCCTATTTCGCGCGCCGCATCGGCAAAATCCATTTGGCAGCGCTGCTTTTCTTCATCGTGACGACAGCGTTTCTGGCGATCTGGAATCGGCATGAGGCCAAGATGCAACGGGTATCCCAATTCCAAGTAACGTCGCCGTTGTGCGGCACGATGGATGACGGTTTGGTGGCAATCGCTATTTCGGCGAAATGCAGCCCACGTGATGTTTCATCGGCGTCAAAAAATTTCTGCGGATGAGAGGGCACGCGGGTCCCCTACCGCACGGCATCGGTTGTTGCGCCGCCCCCCACTGGGAAGGTCGCGGTCCAACTATTTGGTCGACACTAATTTTCAAATCATCATAAGTACCTCAACGATATCCGAATACGCATCTAGGGGACACATCATTGTCAGTTGATCTTCAGGACCTTTCACGACGCCTATTCAAAACCGCCGAGCAACTCTGGACTAACACTGCGTTGCGTCCTGACCAGTATGCCCAGCCGGTGCTTGCCCTGATCGCGCTGCGGCAGATGGAGGCCCGGTTCGATCTTGTTCACGCCGAGCTGTCCAAAACCTTCACTGGCCGCTTGAAGCCGACGCCCCAGGATTATCACGGACATGGTGCGGTATTCCTGCCCGATCATGCCCGCTTCTCCTACCTGCTTGGTCTGCCGGAAACTGAAAACCTCGCCGAGGCGTTGAATGCGGCGATGGAGGTTATCACGCAGCATAACCCCGATCTTGCCGGCGTCCTGCCGCGAGGTTACGGCGCGTTGCCCAACAGCGTATTGCGCGAAGTCTTGCGCCTGCTCTCTCCGCTGAAGATCGAAGGCGATGCCTATGGGCTGATCTTTGAATATTTCATGGGCGAGTTCGCCTCGGCCTTCATGCAGAAGGGCGGAGAGTATTTCACGCCATCGTCGATCGTGAAGCTGATCGTTGAGGTGATCGAGCCCTATCATGGCAAGATATTCGATCCGGCCTGCGGCTCTGGCGGCATGTTCGTGCATTCCGCAGAGTTCGTGAAGCGGCATCATAAGAACCCGAGCCGCGAGATCAGCATCTACGGGACCGAGAAGATGGAGGACACGCAGAAGCTCTGCCGCCTCAATCTCGCGGTTCATGGGGTGTCCGGCGATGTGCGGGTGGCCAACAGCTATTATGAAGACCCGCACGCAATGGTCGGCAAGTTTGATTTCGTGATGGCGAACCCGCCGTTCAACCAGTCGGAGGTCGATCGGTCCCGGCTGGTGAGCGAGGCAGGTCATGTCGACGCGCGCTTCTCGCTTGGCGTCCCCACGGTCAACAACGCGAACTATCTGTGGATCGGCCTGTTTAACGCCGCGCTCAATGAGAAAGGGCGCGCGGGTTTCGTCATGGCGAATTCCGCATCCGATGCAGGCGGATCGGAACGCGAGTTGCGTCGCAAGCTCATCGAAACCGGCGCGGTGGACGTGATCGTCAGCACTTCGCCCAACATGTTCTTCACGGTCACCCTGCCGGTGACGCTCTGGTTCCTGGACAAGGGCAAGAGGAAAGGCAACAGGGCGGACGAGGTGCTGTTCATCGACGCGCGGCACATCTTCCGTCAGGTCAACCGCGCCCAGCGCGATTTCACGCCGGACCAGATCGAGTTCATCGGAAACATCGTGCGGCTATGGCGCGGTGAAGAGAAGGAACTGGAAGCGGGCAGCGGCCCCAAGATGAATGAGATCTTCGGGGGCGATGGATACAAGGACGTGCTTGGCCTGTGCAAGGTCGCCACGCGTGCTGCGATCGCTGCGCAGGACTGGAGCCTGAACCCCGGTCGCTATGTCGGCGTCGCTCCGGGCGAGCAGGTGGAGGATGAGGATTTCCGCGAGCGATTGGAAGCCTTGCAGGAAGAACTAGAAGGGCTGAACGCCGAAGCGGTGCGCTTGCAGGATGTGATAGCGGCGAATGTGGCCGAGGTGCTGGCGTGAGCGAGTGGCGTACTTATCGTATTGCGGACTTGGGCCGCATAGTGACCGGGAAAACACCGCCGTCATCGCAACCGGAACTGTTCGACGGAAACATTCCGTTCATAACCCCAAGCGATATGGGTTACGACGATCGCACCATCTCAACCGAGCGTTTCGTTTCGACTGATTGGGACAGCAAAAAGCGGACCTTGTTGCCAGCAAGCGCGGTCTGCGTCGTCTGTATTGGCGCGACCATCGGCAAAATCTGTATGACGAGCAAGCCATCTCAGACCAATCAGCAAGTCAACAGCGTGATTGTTGACCCTGATCTTTTCGATCCAGGGTTTGTCTATTACGGGTTGCAAACAAAAGCCGGTGAATTGATGGCACGTGCAGCAGGCGCGGCCACACCGATCATCAACAAAACTGCATTTTCCGAAGTCGAGATCGACGCTCCACCCCTCGAAACCCAGCGCCGCATAGCGTCGATCCTTGGGGCGTATGACGACCTGATCGAGGTCAACCGGCGGCAGATCGCCGTGCTGGAGGAGATGGCGCGGGGGCTATTCGCGGAATGGTTTGTCCGCTTCCGTTTCCCCGGTTATGAAGAGGTGCCGATCTTCGATACACCCGATGGCCCCCTGCCGGAGGGATGGACTTGGGGAACGATTGGAGAGGTCAGTCGGATTATCAAATCAGGTTCGACACCCTCCAGAAAGGAGCCTGCATATTGGGAAGATGGAGTGTTGGAGTGGTTCACCACCGGAGAGCTAAATAACGGTTTTCTCTTCTCGGCGAACGAACGCGTGTCAAAAATCGCGGTCGATGCCAACAAAGTTCGAGTGTTTCCGGTGGGGACGGTCTTCATCGCATTGTATGGCGCCACGATCGGCGCACTCGCTATTGCCGCGGTGGAATGCTCCAGCAATCAGGCAGCTCTGGGGATCGTCCCGGATGGCGTCCGAATGCGACGATGGCAGCTCTTCCACACGCTTTCCCACTTGAAAGACTGGTTCATTTCCGTCGGCCAAGGTGCTGCGCAGCAGAATATCAGTAAAGAAAAGGTTTCAGCTGCGAGAGTGGCGCTGCCTCCCGCGAGAGTTTCTGAGTTATTTGACCGCATCGTAGCGCCCCTTTGGGAGCTTCGAAGTGTTGTCGAACGGCAAAACTCTCACCTCTCCGCCTCCCGCGATCTCCTGCTCCCGCGCCTGATCTCCGGCCAGCTTTCCGTCGAGCAAGCCGAACGCGAATTGGAAGAGGCAGCCTGACATGGCACCGTCACTCATCGGCCTTGTCGCGTCAGAGGATGGTATCGTCGAGAGGCCCGCCCTTGCCCTTTTGCAGGGGTTGGGCTGGCAGCATGTCGATCTGCACGGGGAAGTGCCGGGGCCTGCGAATCCCACGGGACGCACGAGCTTTCAGCAGGCGTTTCTTCCTGCGCGCCTGAAGGCGGCATTGCGCAAACTGAACCCCAGCCTGCCGGCCGAAGCCCTTACGCTGGCCGAGGCAGAAATCACCCGTGACCGTTCGGCCATGCTTCCGGTCGCCGCCAACCGTGAAGTGCTGGCTCTGATCCGTAACGGCGTGCCGGTGCAGGTGCGGCGTGATGACGGCAAATTCGACGATCTCTTGGTGCGGGTGATCGACTGGCGCGATATCGCCGCCAACGATTTTCTTGTCGCCAGCCAAGTGTGGATCCACGGCGTGCTGCACCATCGCCGGCCTGACACGATCGGCTTCGTCAATGGCCTGCCGCTGCTGCTGGCGGAATGGAAAAACCCTACCTGCCCACTCGCGGATGCCTATGACGACAATCTGCGCGATTACCGCGACGCCATCCCGCAGCTGTTCCCGGCCAACGGCTTCGTGATCCTGTCGAACGGACTGGAAGCGGTGATGGGGGCCAGTCATGCGCCCTACGAAGTCTTCGCACCGTGGAAGCGGCTGGAAGAAGACCAGCCCGACGATCCCAGCCTGAAAACTCTGTTGCGTGCGACTTGCGAGCCCGCCCGTTTTCTCGACTTGATCGAGAACTTCGTGCTCTTCGATGAGGCGCGCGGCGGCCTGCGCAAGGTGGTCGGCAAATATCATCAGGTGCTGGGGGTCAATCGCGCCATCGATGCCGTCCGCCATATCGAGCGCAATCGGGGCCGGCTCGGCGTATTCTGGCACACGCAGGGATCGGGCAAGAGCCTTTCCATGGTGATGTTCGCCGAAAAGGTGCTGCGCCGGCTGGGCGGAAACTATACGTTCGTCGTCATCACCGACCGGACGGAGCTGGACGACCAGATCGCCGGCCAGTTCGCCTCTACCGGCGCGCTCACCAAGGATATCGATCAGGCACAGGCGGGAAGCCGCGCCCATCTGAAGGAGCTTCTGGCGGGCAACGAACGTTATGTGTTCACGCTGATCCAGAAGTTCAGCACGGCCGACCGCGAATCGATGCCGATCTTGTCCGAACGGTCTGATATCATCGTTATGACCGACGAGGCCCATCGCAGCCAGTATGACCAGCTCGCCGCGAATATGCGCGCGGCGCTGCCTAATGCGTCCTTCATCGGCTTTACCGGTACCCCGCTAATCCAGGGCGAGGAAAGCCGCACCCGCGAGGTGTTCGGCGATTACGTCTCCATCTATGATTTCGCCCAGTCCGTGCGTGACGGAGCGACGGTCCCGCTGTTCTACGAGGCGAGGAAGCCGGAGTTGCAGCTCAATGCCGATGAATTGCGGGAAGAGCTGGACACGCTGCTCGACGAGGCGATGCTGGACGAGGAGCAGGAAAAGAAGCTCAGCCAGCAGTTCGCCCGCCACTATACGCTCATCACCGCGCCGGACAGGCTGGACAAGGTGGCCGAGGACGTGGCGCTGCATTTCGCCATGCGCGGCTATCGCGGCAAGGCGATGTTCGTCGCCATCGACAAGGCAACGGCCGTTGCCATGCATGACAGAGTCAAGGCCGCCATTGGCCGCCTGATCGCACAGGATGAGGAGCGCCTAAAAACCGCCCACGAAGCGGAAGGCGCGGCAATCGCCGAACGGCTGATGTGGTTGCGTGAAGTCGATATGGCTGTGGTCGTCAGCCAGAGCCAGAACGAAATCGACGATCTGCGCAAGAAGGGGCTCGACATCCTGCCGCACCGCGAGCGCATGCAGCGGGAAGACCTCGAGGCCAAGTTCAAGGATCCGAATGATCCGCTACGGCTGGTGTTCGTGTGCGCCATGTGGATTACCGGCTTCGACGTGCCCACGATCGGCACCGTCTATCTCGACAAGCCGATGAAGAACCATACGCTGATGCAGACCATCGCCCGCGCCAACCGGCGGGCCGAAGGAAAGACGTCCGGCGTCATCGTTGATTATGTCGGCGTGTTCCAGAACCTCCAGAAGGCGCTCGCCATCTACGCAGGCGGCGGGGGCGAGGAAACGCCGATCAAGGACAAGGAAGCGCTTGTCGCCACCCTTGAACAGGCCCTAGCTTCGGTAAGGGCCTTCGTCCGGCCATTAGGCGTCGAAGCCGATGCCATCATGGCGGTTCGTGATTTCGATCGGTTGCGGCTGATCAATCAAGCCATTGAAATCCTGATCGCACCCGACGAGCGCCGCCGCGAGTTCCTGCGCCTGACGGGTGCGGTGACAAGAGCATACAAGGCTCTGCTGCCCGACGATCGCGCCGCACCCTATCTCAGGCCGGTTGCCGTATTCCACACGCTCTCCGATGCGGTGAGGGCAAGGCTTGGTCCTATCGATGTATCCGCAATCTCCGCCCGCATTACCGAACTGCTCGACGAGAAGCTGGAAGGTGTCGCGATCCTGACGCCCATCGTCGAAGGCGATACCGCCGAGGGACGTGTGGACCTGTCCGGCATCGACTTCGACAAGCTGGCCGATCTTTTTGCGGTCAGCCCAAAGGTCACCGCCGAAAGGCTGCGCGAGGGGGCAGAGGAAAAGGCGCACGAGCTGGCAGAGCAGAACCCCACACGGCAGCATTTGGTGGAACGGCTGGAAAAACTGGTAGCGGACTACAACGCCGGTTCGGTCGATGCCGAACAGTTCTTCGAGAAGTTGAAGGACTTTATCCGCGACATGGATGTCGAAGAGCGACGCGCCGCACGCGAGGAGCTGTCGCAGGAGGAACTGGCGATCTTCGATCTGCTGGTCAAGCCAGAACCAAAGCTCACCAAGGCAGAGGAACAAGAGGTCAAACGGGTGGCCCGATCGCTGCTGGAGAAGCTCCACGAGCTCACTGGCGCAATAGACTGGGTTCGCGGGCAGGAAACGCGGGGCGCGGTCTGGACCGCTATCCGGCAGCGCCTCAATGAACTGCCGGAAAATCCTTATCCGCAGGCATTGTGGGACAGCAAGGTGAACCAGGTCTGGGATTTCGTCTTACGCCGATATGCATAGCGCCCTCAGCAGCTTTACGGGTGACGCGAAAGCAGGTCCCAACAACATGGGCTGAGGGACAGAAACGTCGCCCCGCTCTCAGGGCGACTGTCCGCGACGGGTGCGAGCGGCAGCAAGGGGATCTGCTCCTGCTGTTCAGCCGTCAGCTCATCAATCCATCCGTACTAAGGCGCGCGACCTGTTACTGGAGCCGTGTCGTAGGTGCATCGGGCTCGTCGAAATACCGAAATACGGCCGCAACGATGATCGCAGCTTCCTCATCCGTGAGGGGCCTTTGCAGGTGCTCGGTAGCGAGCTTCCAAGCTCTTTCGACGGCGCTGGCCATTCGAGGGGGTAGATCGATGATCATCATGCCGGGGTCGATCCCGCCGTGGTGCGTTTAACCGGTCTGTCGCCTTTCGAGGCCAGTTGCCAGCAGGCTAGATCGCTGCCGGGTGCCGTGCCCTCTGCGACAGTCTTCAGGGCAACCCAAAGGCTTCCGGAATGCGTGACGGTATCGCCTTTGCTGTAGGAGGATGCGCGCTGATAGTTCCCAAGATATCTAATTCCACCTTCCTCAATTGCTTCGATCCGGGCAGCGAGCGCCTTCAGCTTCGCTGCTGTACTAGCGGTCGTGGCCGCGATGAGCGCGTGAACCAGACGCCTGCTCGCTGGCCGCTGAAGCTGCTCCTCCGTGAAGTTGGTGTCGAGGCCGGTTCTGATCTCCTCGGCGCGGGCCGAGATCATGGCGAGCTGCACGTCATCGTCCTTGTCGGTCATTGCCCCATGCTCCCGAAAATCTCCTCGACCTCGGAGCCCGATAAATTGCGATCCTGATCAAGGATTTTGGCTAGATTTTCGATCTGCTCGCGATGGCCGATTACGAAATCCTCGGCGAGGGCGGTAAGCGCGCTAAGCATCGCGACGCGAGGATCGGACCAGGAGGCCAAGAAAAATGCATGCTCCACAAGCAGTTCATCCGATGCCGACAGTCCGGTTTCAGGCGCTGCCGCATGGCCGGCTAAAGCAGTAACCGCGTAGCCAATTGCAATCGCGCCGTGGTGACATCCGCGTTCAAGAAGATCGCCAGGAGACGCGAGACGCACCTCGCGCCGGTTGACATGGAGCACGCCGATCCCATGGTCGAGCGCCGCCAGGGCGTGCGCAGCCTCATGCAGCGCAGCATCGCTGATCGCCTCCGACTTCGCTATGTCGCATGTTGTCAATTCACTCATTTCCCGACTGTAGCAAATTGCGATGTAGCGAGCCGTTATGCGTCATCGGCCAGCCCCCGGCAGAGCACCCGGACCATTTTATGGAAGGCCCGCAGGACTGCTTCATCATCGTCTGCTTCCAACGGGTCGAGAAGATGCAACCGCTCCAGCGCATCGGCGAGTTCGACCTCGTCGATCTCAATTTGGAGCACGCGGCGGCCAGCTTTTCGCCGGTCCCGATAGCGGCGCTGACGTTCTGCGGCACCCATTGTTCACCAACCCTGCCTCAGAAGGCGGGACCTTCTAACAAGGGCGATCGAATAACTTGTCATCTCGGCTTCCCTTCCACGTGAAATCCGACGCCGCCGAGCGGCGAGCGGCAGCTCGATCAGATTGCGTGGGGCGAAAACGTCGTCGGCGACGTCGGGGACCGGCTCCGGTTCCGCCGCTTTGGCCACCCGCTCTCGCAAGCGCTGCAAGGCCGCGATGATCTCATCGAGTAGGGGAAGGTCACTGTTCGTCACGGTGATTGACCTCCCTCAGTGGGCAGGGATTCACGCTGCGGTTGCCGGTGACAGAAGTGACAAAACCCTATGTCCCCCGAAAATGTCACCGGCTCTTTTAGAAGCGGTGACAAAAGTGACAAATGCTTGGATTGGGAAAATGTCATCGCCTCCTTTTTGCCTGTAATTCCGGGGTTTTTCGAAAACGTCATTTGTCACCGCCTAACGGCCAATCGTCATCATCCGCCACAACCTTGAACTGCCGGCGCATGGCTTCCGTCTCATCGTCACGACTGCCGAACCAGATCATGCCGACGCCGGCTTGATCCTCGTTACGAACGACCTCGGCGCGTTCCAGCAACCAATCCAAGGTGCGATTGAAGGCAACATTTTTTGAATTGCGGTTATCGCCGGCCTTTAATTCCATGAATGCATCGCGCAGCACGCTTTCGCGCACCGCCTTCACCTGCGGCCCGTCGCTTCCGTAGGGCCGATAGGGAATGCCCGATGCGTGAACTTCCCGTTGAAGGATTTTCAGAATGAGTTTCTGATTTGCGCCCGGCTTCCGGTCTTTCGTGCCGCTGTCCCCCGGCTGCTCATCGGCAATGATCTCCTCGGCGACCGCCGCCTCGACACCACCAACATTTACTGAGGAAAGGCGCAGCCGGCCGATCTGCCGGTTGCCCGGTCCCGATCGGTTCTTGCCGACGTGAATCGTGAACCAGTCGCCTTCGCCCGGCAGCAGGATCATTTCCAGGGCGGCGACGGATTCAAGCGTCTCCCCCTTCAGTGCCTTCGGGTCTGCACGGTTCGTATGGTTCAAAATGGCAATCACCGCGTTTTCGGCCTCCGCAAGTTCTCGGAGTGCGTTCAATGCCGGCGAAGTAAATTTGTCCTCCAGGACGGAGACGCCGCCCAGCGCCGCCCGAAGCGTATCGATCACCACGAGCACCGGCCGGCCGGGCTTGCGATGTCGCGCTTGCCGGATAATCTCGACGATGATTGCCTTTGCCTGGGTGGGCTTCGTGAGCGGGATGCCTTCCGCAGATTGAACGAGTAGCACGCCGTCGGCTTCTAGCGCCTCCAGCCGGTTCGCTACATCGTTGGCGTCTTCGATGGCGAAGTAAGCGACGGCGGCGGATTTGACCTCGCGCCCGAGGAACGGTTCGCCCCGATCCAACGCTTGTCCGAGCGCTACCGCCAGCGCCGTTTTTCCGCTTCCAGGACGCCCGCCAATAGCGATGACGGTGCCAAGGCGCATCAGGCCGCTGACCAGGAAATCGGCAGAAGAATGCCTCGCGCTGCTGCGGTATTCCTCGAAGGTCATCAGCCGCACGCCCGCTCTATCCCTAGGGCCGGCGACAGCGTCGCCATGATCCTTCTGTGGGCCATACCGGCGGTTTGAACCGCCGTTCGGCTCTAATCCGAATTCCGGCTCGATCCGTTCTGCTTCTCGCTCAACGTCGTAGACAGTTTTCATGTCTCGCCATCTCCGACAAACCAAGCGTCCCAGTCCTTGAAAGGCGCTGGCGGTGCTAGGATGCGAGCCTCGCGCCCGGCATCCCTCCAGCGACTATGGGCAACCAGCGCCGCATCGCGACCGGCTTCGTCGCGGTCGCAAAAAACGGTCAGGCATTCGATGCCCGGGAGCAGCGGGAAGGTGCGCATGGTCGCCGTACCGCAGGTCGCCCACACCGGACGCCAACCGGCTGCGATCAACGCCAGACCCTTTTCGACACCTTCGGTAAGGCCGAGGCCGCCGAGCGATAAGTCGGCGGCACATAACTTGACGACTTGCCCGCGAGACGGTCCGAGCGCCAGCTTCCGGCGGTCGCCGTCGTAACGATCGAGGCGGATGCGAAAAATCGCGGTCGGCTCGGCCTCAAGGCTGGGATCATTTTCGATTGGCGAGAAACGGGCGATCAACGCCGGCACGCGCTCGCCGCTGAACGGGCAATGTCGATGATACCGAAAGAGCGGCAGCTGATCGTCGGACAGCGGCGGCAAGCCCCTGTGGTGGAGGTAGGCGGAGACCGGCGGCGCTCGCGGGTCCTCTGCCTCGCGCCAGAGGCGACGCACAAGCGCGATGCGGGATGCTTCGTCATGGCCATCGGATGGCCGCTTTGAGACGTGGAAAACCGGCGCAGTTTTCCGCCCATTTCCCGGTTCCCACGCGGGCAGGCCGAGGCGTGCGCGCACGTCGTCCATGCACAACGCCCAATCGTCTCCGGCAAACGAATAGATGCGGAGCTTGCCGTCGGGGTCTAGCCAGACCGAAAGGGACCGATCTTTTGGCGAATGGCCGGGGCCGGCACAGAGTACAAAGCCGTTGCGACCGAGTTCGCCGCCCAGCCGCTTCGCAAGATCGTGAAGGCTCATTTGGGGCCTCCCCGTCCTTGCCAACGGCGGTAGGCGTCGATCTGGTCTAGATAGGGCCGACTGCTATCGAACAGAGGCTCATCAGGAGGCGAAGCAGGGCGCGGCTCCGGCATGTCCTCTGGGTCGAAGGCTGGGATGCTAGCTTGCAGCTCTTCCGCTATCTGCGGCCAAAGTTCTCGCGTCTCCTCCTCCAGCGCCTCGGCTCCGGCGTTAAAGGATGCCTTCAACTCGTCATAGCGACGCTGAATTTCGGCGATGTCGTAATTCTTCAGGACCTCCTCTTCGACCCGCTGTATCTCCCGCCGATGACGCCAGCTCACATCAAAAACGCGGGAGGAAAGGGTCGTGTCAATGTAGCGGCAGACCTCGTTTTCAACGATCCTTGCTAGTTCGCCAGGGTGCAGCGCCTCCAGCGCGTCCAGCTCGGTCGCGCCTTCACCGAACCGCTTCTCGAACTTCGCCGCCCGGCGTTCGGTCTTCTTCAACGGTGTGCGGGGGAGGCGGTATTGTTCACATTGCTCGGGCGTCAAAACGACGGGGTCTAGCGTCACGTCCAGGTCGAGGTCCGCTTCGCGAATCCAGAATTCAATCTTTCTTGCAAGGGCGACCGGCATGGAGCGACCACCGGGGTCGAAGTCCGATACGTAGAGAATCCGCATCGGCCTGCCATCCGAGATAGCTCGCTCCACCGCTTGCCGCGCCAATATCTCCGATGTCTCGCCGGTGCCGGAAACGAGGTTGAATCCGAGCCGCCGTGCCAACGGGTCGAGGATATCGTTCTGCGTGGATTTCTCGACCCAAATCTCCACAAGGTAGGGCTGAGCGACAGTGAGATCGCCACCAAGGATACACGGCGGCCAGACCTCATTGGTTGGGGTGTGATAGGTCAAGTCCGCTTGGTATCCACCGGCTACACGCACCCAAGGCTGTTGAGTTCCGGAATTGGACGCATTGATAATCGGCGGATCATTCCGGTGATCGGCGAGCGCTCCGTCCGGGATAAGGCGCAGGTAGCGCGCCGACAGCGAAGCCGAAAGGAGGGTCTTCCAGTCATTTTCAGTGTTGAGATACTGCGCACCATTTGGTTTCAGGATCTGCTGCTCCTGAGAGATGATGCTGTAATGCAGTCGTCGCAGATGGCTCCCAGCCTGAAAGCTCAAGGACTGCCACAAGCTTGCGAACCACTCCGCCTCCGCCGCACGACTCGGCCGCTGGACGTAGAACGGATCGTTGTCGGGACTGAGGGCAATCAGGTCTTCACGGCGGCAGCCGATTTCATCAGCCAGTGCTCCGATGGTCGCATATTCAATCCGCATGGCCGGTAACCTCCAGCCCGCGCCGGCGGCACTCGGCTATGAGCGCTTCGGTCGTGGCCGTCGAAAGCATTCGCTCGACCATGGAGCCGCCCGTTGGCGCAGGTTCGGCTTGCTGGACGGTCATCGTGGCAACGGTGCCGTGCCGGGTGGTGTATGTCCGCTCAGTGGGGAAATCCCCGGTTAGCTCAGATCTCACCTTGCCGACAGTCTTGTGATCGACGGCGCATCGCTTGCCGATCTCCCGGTCGGACCACTTCGACCACTCCGGGTCCCGCAGCATCGCGAGCACCGAGCGGCGCTTGTCCGCACCGGTGCGCCGGAGACCGTGGTTCGCGTTAGCACCGACGGCCAGGAGCATTGCCTCGCGCTTGCCGCCGTCACGAACCTCGGCATTTATTGTGTCTCTGCCGAGGGTCCTGCTTGCCTCGATCCGATGGAAGCCGTCGCCGGGCCAGTATCCCTCGCCATCGAAGAACAGGATTACAGGCGGGAACTCCGCCCCGGCGTCCATTGCCTCGGCATATTCAGCGACGACGGCCGGATCGATCCCCGCCTCGCGCATCTGCAATTCGGGGTCGCGGCGTATCGAGGAGAGAATGATCTCGGTCATCGCCCCCTCCCGTCGACGCTTGCGATGATGATCTCGGCAGGGCCGGGAAGGCGCGGCCGATCACAACCGGCTGGGAGGGCCAAGAACGCGGCAAGGACGCTGTCTACCGACGCGCCTCGCTGGACGGCCAGCAACGCTTCAAGAACCGGCCTTGGACCGCAGTTGGCAAGATGCCGGGCACGATCGAGCCGCTCCTGATCGCATTGAATTCCAGGTCTTGTCGGAGTAGCCTGCCCGCTGTCAAACCGCCGCTTTGGTAAGACAATCGGGTCAGGGCCGCACGCGCTGCTGCAACGTGCGGCCTTCGCCGGTTTTGAAGTGACCATGACTCACGCGACGCCTCCGCGTTTTGCTGCACGGCGATCGACGTAGGCGTGCACCTTGATTTTCCGATAGGGCGCAGCCGCCTGCATGGCGTCGCTAGATTTCTCCGGGCGCGGAAAGTCCTCATATTTGATTTTCCGGTGCAGATCGGTGCGGTTCCGGATGATCCCCATGCGGACCAGATCGTCGTAGTAATAGAATTCGTATTCGAGGTCGGGATCGGGATGTTTGTTCACGGGTACGCTTGTGTCGCCCGTATGCGCGCGCGTCTTCGGCATGGCAGCTCCTAGCTCCATTAGCGGAAGATACGGACAAAGCGCGTAATTCTAACCAGACCAGGTTCCGCCTAACGAAAGGCATTTGGCTGCGGTACGCACGCTGGACTTCAAAGAGCCCTTGTTGTTATGAGCGCTGTGGCGCTCGCTTGCCGGATCAAGATATATAAACATATCACACCACGTTCCTTGTTTGTCCACCCAGAATTTTCGCAAGGTCGACCGCCCATTTTTCCAGCGCCTCGCCTTTGGCCTCAGTCAGCTTGGCATGCATGTAGTGCCCGCCGACGCCCTTTATGGCGTGGTTAAGCACCATGTCGATAATGTGGGGCTCGATGCTGAGTTCCTGCATGTTCGTGCTCGCGGTCCGCCTGAGATCGTGATGACGCCAGCCCTGGACGCCGGACAGTTCGTCCAATTCCTCCTTGAACTTCGAAAATCCGCCGAGCTTGCCGTTTTTGCCGGGGAAGCAGAACTGGTCCGCTTTGCCGGTGCCCAGCTGGTCGAGAGCGAGTTGTGGCAATTTCAGCAGGTGTTCACGACCCGACTTGTTGTCTTCCTCGCCCTGTTTCCACCTACCGCCAATAATGTCACCGTGTTTGAGCGCAGCTCCTTCGGAAATGCGTTGCGCTACAACTAGCAGAAAACGGACGAGGCGGCCGTACGCCTTGCCCTCAGCGCTTTTCATTAGCGGACAGGCGGCCCAGATGGCGCGCATTTCATCCGGCGTCAAAACCCGTTTGCGCTTGACGAGGCCGGGTCCGACCCTGAGCGTATCCGGGACGAAGTTCATCGGGATGTGATCTTCCTGGGCCGCCCATTTCATGATCGTCCCGAGGTAGCTCATGAACCGGTCACTCATTTGCGGGGCCGACTTCGCCACCTCATCACGCACCTTTCTGAGATCGCCTTTCGAGAAATTCTTAGCGGGTAATTTGAGATAATCGGCGAGAATGCGCCGCACGGCGCGCATCGCTTCTGGTAGTGTCTTCATGCCCTTGCCGGCCTTCTTCATGCGCGCCTTCTCGTATTTGTCGAAAAGCTGTTCAAGCGTCATGCCGGCCTGTTTCGGATGCGCGGCCTTCTCCTCGGCCGGCACCCCAGCCTCGACGCGATCAAGGCGGTTGCGGGCGGCTTCGCGGGCGTCGACTAGGCCCATGTGATCGCTGCCCTCGGGCGGATTGAGGCCCAGGTAATACCCGAGGGTGTCGCGCCGCCATTTCTCCCCGACTCGATAGCGCAGGGTCCATGTCTTACGCTTCTTCCCGACGCGAAGCGAAAGACCGGGCATCCGGAGATCGGGATAATCACCTTCGGGCAAAGTGGGGATGGAGATCGCGGTGAGTTGCTTTTTCATCAATGGCTCCAGGGCAATTTGGGCAATTTGGGCGCAAACCCTATGTTATACCTTGGAACATGTTGCGCAATGCTGAAATATATATGTGAATGAAAACAAAGTGTTGCTATAGGTAAGACTTTGAAATTTGGGAGCGCGCTATTTACTTTTAATCAGTAGGTCTCGGGTTCGAACCCCGACGCTCTCACCAACGATTTCAAGAAGTGGTGAGAATGCCTATCCTGCGACGGTTTGCTGGTCGCCACCACGCTAACAGGTATGCGGATTCGAAAGGTGGCACCGGTAATTCAACACTTGTGCTATCGACTGAGGCTAACGCTGGGACCGGCGGCTTAACCCGCGTCTTCACCGTCACAGGTGTGGGCACAGGTCGGGGTCATGGGCAACGACGCGCTTCTCTTGCCGCAATTGCGGGCTAACGGGCGGCACGCGCTCTAACTTATCGGCGATCCGCAGCAGCAAGCTTATTGGCTCATAACCGCCGGCAGGTCGGCTCCGACACCGCCAATCTGAGCATCCGGCTATATCCGAACGCCGATAGAGGCTTGGCCGTGGGTGGAAATCCGACGACGGTCGCCAAGGTCAAGCGGCTCAGTTACTATTTCGTCGACAACCCACGTCTGGCATACGCCGCATAGCTTCCGCCGGGCCCGATGGTCATACTGCTTGACTGACGTTTCACTCCTATGTTCAAGGTTGCTTTCACTCAATGAGGCAACCGTGACTACAAGATGGGCTTTTGACATTACCGCTCTGTCTCAATATCTGCTGGCGAGAGGCGAGCATAAGCCGGTGCGTCGAGCAGTTAAACAGCTTCAAGGAGCATGGACGGCGAAGTATGAACTCGCAGATATGTTCCTGGCGCTGAACACTCTGGTGGAGGTAGCCCAAAACAGCGAAGAAGCACGGATGAAATATGGCCGCGCTTTGATGGTTGACTTGGTTATTTCCTATGCCCGCACATTCCATGCTCAGTCGAACGGCAAGTCCGCAGTCGAGGTTAGGCCTTTCCTAGGTGCTGATTTGCAGGTGAAGCACGACTTCGTTTGCGATCTAAGGAACAAAGCCATAGCGCATTTGGACAGCAACCGATCCTCTGGTTTTGAGAGTGTCTGGGTAGAGGAGCGCGTTGTCGTTAGTAACGTAGGTGGCCCCACAATGTACAGCGGTGTCAGGATAGGCACCAACTTCCGGCAGCAGGCGCTCGAATTCATCGACGAGCTGCTACGTTCCATTGTCACGATCGTGGAAGCATCGATTCAGAAGCGCACAAGTGATCTCGATCGCTTGTTGGTTGACGCGTTCAACAAAGATGCTGAACTTTCCCAAAAAAGATACGATTTTCTATTTGACCCGGCGGAGTTCTTCCGGAGTGATGCCGCTGCCGAGCAATGGTGGTCAGGTGGTTTAATGGCTGAAATTCGCAACGAAAAAGGGGATATCACGATCCCAAAGTAGCGACATTTGCCGAGAGCGCCTGACTTGCCGACGTTCCAGCCGCCTCTCCTTAGCCGGGGAGGCGGCTTTCTTGTTTTCGGGATCAGAGGGTCGCAGGAAGCTGCAGACGACGTGATGACTGGAAGTCGGTTGCAATGACGTTCGATTATCCAATAAGGTAATGCATCATGATGACACCAACCCTTGCACAAAGAGAAGCTATTGCTGCGACCGTCGGCGATGCAACGCATCTCGGTTCATATGTGGCGGGAGAGGATTTCGTAAGGATTGGTGGTGAGCCCGCCATGTCATTGATGCGGCAGCACGCGGCGCAACTTGCAAATGCCGTTGAAACAATCGCCCGACTAAAAGTGGCATTCGAAGACCAGCAGGAGATTGATGATGAAAGCCTTGCGGGCCTCCGTAAATCTTATGATGTTTGGAATGCCTGGCTAGAGAGCAATGCACCAATAGCCGAACAAATCATGAGCCGTCTAAATGCCCAACGCAAGGGTCTGCGGAAATTCTCTAGCAAGTATGAGGAGGGGATTGCTGGAATAACCGCGTTAGAAATCGGATTGATGCAAACCCACAATGCGCGTGTTGACGTGGTCATCTTCCTGCGAACTTTGCTGGATAAATTCGATCCCGACAAAAAGATCGTGGCGCGTGCTGAAAAGCCAACTGATGTTGACGATTTTTTCAATGGCCTGGTGGCCGATTGATAGCTCTCGAATTTGACAAACGGTTTAGGAAAGCCGTCATTGCCCTCGATGACGAATCCAGAAGGCGCGCTCAAAAAGCCTTGAAACTCTTCATGGAGAACCCTCGTCATCCTTCCTTGAACTTTGAGGTGGTGCTATCTTCGGCCAATTACTTCACTATCCTGGTTGATCGCAGTCGGCGAATTTTGCTTGAGGCAATCGACGTCAAAATCTACCGAGTCTTCGACATAGGCTCGCACGACTATATTTATCGCAAGTACGGCTGAACCCGCCGTCCGATCATATTTGGTTGAACTGGCCGAAACCGGCCGCTCTTGCTCTAAGTCATGGCTCCCGATGACGACCTTCAATCCTGCTTGACTATCTCATCAGGGGCACGCTACCGATGCAACCTATAGTGTGGGAGGGGAACTTGGCGAGGCGGAACGAAAATGGACCTAAGCAGGAGCAAAAGGCAGACGAGGCCGAAGGGTTGGTCTCGCCGCTTCGGCTAGAAGAAATCTTTGAAGACGTCGGGTCAATTTTCCTTCCGAACGAGGTAGGTAAGGCGTCCTCGCGAGATGTACTGATCGCCGTCGATACAAACGTGTTACTGCTACCACTCACGATCGGGAGTGACGCTCTTTCCAAGCTGCAAGCGTTCTACGAGCGGCTACGCGCCGAGGGACGGCTCTTCCTGCCGGCACGTGCTGCCCGAGAGTATATTAGCAACAGAGACAGAAAGTTCGCGGACCTGCTGAAGACCCTGAACGATATGAAGTCTCGCGTGAACTACGATACGAAGCTTCCACCGATTCTCGACACTGAGGACTACGCGGCCGCGGAGAATGCCCTAGCCATTGCCAAGAAGGACTACGTGAAAGCATTAACGAAACTCAGCGAAAGCGTCAGATCCTGGAATGGGGACGATCCCGTTACTAAGGTTTATGCCGCTGCTTTCGACCAAAACAACATTATATCTCCGAAAGAAGAGCCGTCTCAGCTTCTATTGCAGTGGAAGACCCGACGAGCTGACCAGAGGCCGCCAGGCTATAAGGATGCTTCGAAACCCGACACCGGGGTTGGCGACTTTTTGATCTGGAAGTCGCTTCTTGATCTCGCTGAGACAAAGAAAAAAGACATGATCTTTATTACCGGCGACGAAAAAGCCGACTGGTCCGTTCGGGTAGACTTGAAAGGTGTCTTTCCAAGGCCAGAGCTAGTTGCTGAATATCGCAAAGCTTCCGGCGGCAAGAATATCCGATTTGCAAACCTCCATGACGTCTTGCGTGAGATGGATGTTGCAGAGGAGGTTGTCTTCGAGGTTGAGGCCGCCGAGCAAATTGCGAATATCTCGTCGCAGAAAGAAATGGGGCGAGACGTCGGTGATATCGCTTTTTTTAGGGTCAGCAGTGGCGGCGGTAGTATTGCATTTAACCGCAAGGAGATATTTTTCAACATTCAAATATCTCGCGCTGGACCGCAATCTGTCTGGATTTATCCGAACGGTTCTGTTGCTTTGGCAGCGTTCAAATACGGCACTCCAGGCGGGGTGATCGAGATACACGGTGCTCCGCGCTTAGAGCAGCCGTTTGCCGTCTCATCAGGAGAATGGATCTGCGCCCGTGGCAGTCAAGATACCACCTTGTTGGCAAGATTATTGCGGGTTGATGAGCTTGACGGTGATCAAATCAGCTACGTCTTCTCCTATGCGATCTACAGAGGTGAAGAGGTACTGCGTGCTCCTTAGTCAAGGTTCACGCCAGGACTTCTATAGGTGTATCCAGCACCAGTCGTTCCAGGTCTGTGCGAAGCCTTCTTGAGCAACGTCTTGCCAATTTCTTCGCCGTTGGCGTGGCAGATATTTACCAGGCCGGTGCGATGGCGTACGGACCACCGCGCCGCTGAAGTCGACACGCAAGCCCTTTTCAGCAAGAAGCTCTTTCAGCCTTCCTAGTGACGTGGCACTTGCGATCATGAAGTATCGCCCCAACGCGGGGACGGAGAATGTCAAAACTCAATCACCAGCGAGACTTACTTCGGTTAATTGACGACGCTGAAAAGGCGCGAAGGGAGCCCCTTGAGCCGCGGAATGGTGGCGTTCAAGGGCCGCTAACACTTGGAAACAAGCGCGCATCCTTTCAAGACTTCATTGTAAGATGCGCGTCTCATCATCTCGATGGAAAGCCTATGCCTCCACTTCCCAAAAAATTGAAAGGCCTGGTCGACGTTGGAAATGGCAAATATGCAGATGTTTTCATCCGCAGGTGGCTTGCAACACGGGTGGAATTCGAGAACGCGCTCAGGAAACTGACGGAGAAGCGAAGCAGGGCAAAAACGCGCTGATGTATGCGCTCTCCTCCGGCGCGTTAACTCGGATCAAAGTGCAAGCGACCGCCATTTCTTGATCGTCGCCGCTTCGGCATGTCCCTTTTCAGTCAAGGCGTAGCAAAAGGTCACCCGCTCTGTCTCGACCAGCCGGACCGCGCCAGTCTTTCGCAACTCTGCAAGCTACGCCGATCGTCGTACCGATATCGGTAGCAATGCACGCCGCCGACGTCGATCTGGTCCATTACCGTCGCCACGGTAATGGACATGCGTACGGCCACTGGAAGAACACCGGTACGCTTACCGCGACTGCCGGTATTATCGTCCGCGGTACTAGGGCCACCGAGACCATTACGGCTATCACGATTATTACCCGTATCGTCGTCGTTCAGGTGTGAGCGTGTATTTCGATTTCTAGTCGGCAGTTTCAGGAGATGCTCAATTTGGATGGAGCAGATCGACAGGTTGGTTAGCTTGCTCCTTAGTCGAGATTGGCTTTGAACCAATCAAGCCATTGATGCAAGAATTTAAACTCACGCTGGTCGCCGGCGATAGCGCGTAGAGTGATTTCATGTTTGAGAATAAATGGCGCGAGCTTCATTAGGTTTTTGTGCTGTTTTGGATCGTCTACTGCATCACGAACAATATTGGCTGCTTCCTGCCCCGCTGCAGATCTTTTGTGAGCGTACGGTGAGCTGTTTTTGCTGATCGGCCAAATCAGGCGATGTTCTGGCATTAGAACCAGCATTAGTGCTGACATTAATACCAGAACGAAGAGGTTTCATGGCTCGCATAGAGATCATGTCCGGTACCGAGCGCAGACGGCGTTGGTCGGACGAGGCGAAGCTGAGGATACTTGCGGAAGCTGATGAGCCCGGTGCTCGCATTGGCGATGTGGCGCGCCGGCACGACATTCATCCGGGCCAGATCCGCTTGTGGCGGCAATCATTCAACTATGCCGATCGGCCGACGGTGTTCCTCCCGGTGGAAATCACGGAGGAGGTTGGCGTAAGCCAGCCGTCTACCGCATCAACAAGGCCGACGATCGTTGAGATCTTGCTTCGAAACGGTCGGAGCTTGAAGGTTGCGGTTGACGTTGAGTTGAAGCTGCTTGGCCCGCTCGTCGCTTGCGTGGAGGCGGTATGATCGGCCCATCGGGGAATGTGAGGGTCTATCTGGCCTGCGGAGTGACCGATATGCGGCGTGGCATTGATGGTCTGTCCGCGCTGGTGGAGACGGTCGTGAGGGAGGCACCGGGCTCGGGCGCAATCTTCGGCTTTCGCGGAAAACGCGCGGACCGGATCAAGCTGCTTTGGTGGGATGGCCAGGGGTTCTGTCTGTTCTACAAGATTTTGGAGCGCGGATACTTTCCCTGGCCGACGGCGAAAGAGGGTGTAGCGCACCTGACGCAGGCGCAGCTTTCGATGCTCGTTGAGGGGATCGATTGGCGACGCCCGGCGTGGACTTCCGCTCCCGGCCGAACGGGATAAAAGCTATATTTTGCAGGGGCATGGGAAGCTTAACGCTGGTGCGTCAGAGGCAAATCGGCTAGTTTCGCGGATATGGAAACAGCGCCGCTGGACAGTCAGGACGAGCTCAATACTTTGCGCGCACTCGTCGCGGAACAGGCGGCAAAACTTGAGAGCCAGGAAGCCGAGGTCATCAAGCGAGACTCCATAATCGGGCTTCTTCGCGCGCAACTGGAGCTTCTCCGACATCGGCAACATGGCGCGTCTTCGGAAAAGATCGACAGGAAGATCGAGCAATTCGAGCTGATGTTGGAGGAGATCGAGGCCTCCCGGGCCGAGGCTGAACAGCGCTCCGGGAAACCGCCTCTGCCGGAGTTGGACGACGCATCCGAGAAGCCGAAGCGCAAGCCTCTACCCGATGATCTCACCACCGAAGAACTGGTCTATGCAGCTCCCTGCAATTGCCCGACCTGCGGTGGCACTTCGTTCCTGAAGGCGGCCGACAGAGTGGTCCAGGTGCTGGAGCACGTGCCGGCGTCGGTCAAGATTGTCCGGCATGTCGAGAAGCGCATGATCTGCAGGGAATGCGATACGACAGTGGCTGGCGAGATGCCGACCTTGCCGATCGAGCGCGGCAAACCCGGGCCGGGGCTGCTCGCCCACATCATGATCGCCAAATTCGACGATCACATTCCCCTCTACCGCCTGTCAGAGATGTACGACCGGTTGGGGATAGACATCTCCCGATCCGTAATGGCCGACTGGGTCGGCCGGGTATCTGCATTGCTGACACCACTTGTCCTGTTAATCAGGGCCCATATCGCCGCACTCGACCGAATACATACGGACGATACCCCGGTCGATGTTCTCGACCCCGGGCGGGGCAAGACAAAAACCGGCAGGGTCTGGGTCTACATCTTTGACGGCAGTGGCTATCAATCCGCCACTCCCGCAGCCATTGCCTATTACTACAGCCCCGACCGCAGGGGCGCACATCCGGCTGATCACCTGGCAAGCTTCAGCGGCGTCATGCATGCCGACGGCTACGGGGGTTACAAGAAGCTCTATGGCAACCAGATCATTGAAGCCGCCTGCATGGCGCATGTGCGCCGCAAGTTCCATGATGTGATAAAGCTCAAGCCGTCTCCGATCGCTGAGGAAGCGCTGTCACGCATCGGCGCTCTCTACGATATCGAGAACCGTATCCGAGGCATGTCGGCTGACGAGCGGCGCACCCTGCGCCAACACCATGCCCGGCCTGTTCTGGACGAACTCAAGGCCTGGATCGAGGCGACACTCTCGACTTTGCCTCAGAAGCAGAGGCTGGCCGAGGCGATGCGATATGCCCTGTCGCGATGGGCAGCCTTGAGCGTCTACATCGACGATGGCCGTGTCGAAATCGACAACAACATCGCTGAACGAGCCATGCGTCCGCTTGGAATTGGAAGGAAGAACTGGCTGTTTGCCGGCTCGGACAAGGGCGGCGAGCGCATCGCCAACATCCTCACCATCATCGAGACGGTCAAACTGCAAGGCCATAATCCAGAGGTCTATCTGACGGATGTCCTGACCCGGATCCAGGATCACCCCGAAGACCGAATTGAAGACCTCCTGCCTTGGAACTGGACGCCGGCAAAAGCTCGATGCGAGGCCGCCTGATGGCGCGCTCGAGGTTCATCTACACACTCAGCCAAGTCGCCGGCATGATCGGCGAAAACCTCGAACTGATCGAAGAAGTGACCGCAAACTCGGACAACATCTCCGAAGGCGAACTGGTTTACGTCGGCGATGGCAGTGAAGACGGCACGAAGGGTCTGACCGAGAATGGCATCGAAGAACTTCAAAGCCTACTCGCCGACATCAGGACGTGGGACGGCGGTATCCGCGAGTTCCTCATCGACACACAGTGCGATCCTGAAATAATCGACCGCATCATGGCCGATGAGATGAAACGCGGCCTATAGATTCCATCTCTCGACACCCGAAAATGCGTTCGCCGGACGCTTACGATCTTTTTGCTCCCTCAGCTATCAAAACCGCCGCGATCCAAGAAGCGGTCATAGCCAGTTGACTGGGAAAAAGTGCCAGCGCACCCAAAACCATAACCGCTGACACGTTGCGGATCGTGTTGGTGCCGAGAATGGCCGAACGCGATGGATGAGTGCCGGAACCAATATTGGCAGCCGTTTCAGTAATGAATGATTCGGTTCGTTCAGTTGCAATGCCTTCCTCGGCGATAGCCGTGGCTAGATCGACAGATGCTGATCGAAGAGTTGTTTGTTGCTCGGGAGTTCGATTGTATTCTGCTGCGTCCGAAAGATACTCACGCCCGATTTCCGTAGCGAGCAAAAGGGGGCCGTGAAGGTCAAGAATTGATCCAAGAGCCGCCTTTTCCGAATCCCCTAATTCTGGAACTAATCTATCTTGAATGTCCCGATGCGATGCCTTTTCCGCATTTCCCAGAAGCGTTCCAAATGCTGCAACCATATTATAGTCGATTGTGCGTTCTCGAATTGCTTCGGAATAATTAACAAGACACCTGTGAATCCTTGCATGCACTGTATTACGCCCGAATAGCTCGATCGCGTCATCGACCTCGGCCCTTAGAATGGGAATGATCGATTTTATGCGCGCAATATGATTTTTTGAGGAGTCTAACTCTTCACCGGGTGCAAAATCGAGTTTCCCTTGGACAACAGAGAAGCGCGGTCCATGGGATTGCACGGGCTCGGACGGCAGCTCGGTAAGAGGCACATCAAGTTTATTGAGACCGAATTGAACGCCCCTAAGCAAGTTGCGAATATAGCTGCAATCTTCATGAAGGCTAAGACCTGCGCTATCTCTTTTGTCGAGGCGTCTCTCTGCCACATGAGAAAGAGAGGTATGCTTCAGCAGCCCTTCAACTGTATCGACTTCTTTGAAGAATTCATCAAGCCCATCCATAGTCAAGCTCGTGGGATTTAGCTCGACTTCCCGCACAGCAGAGGAAAAATACTCTAACCTTCGTAGAAGCTGATCCAGCTGAGATCCAACCTTGTGAGTCTGAATCAAGCGCAGCATCATTTGGATCCGGGCGTCCGCCTGCTTAAGCAGATTTTGTATCCGTGTCGCTTCCATTATTTCAGCTTTGAATTCAGCGGGGCTATCGGTGAGCGGGAGGTGAAGCGGCGCGCTTGGTTATCCAAGCTTCTAATACTGCAAGGAGAAATCATAATACCGAGCACTGATCCGAAAACGATCGAAAAAATTAAGCGCATTTAATACGAGAAGTTCGCCGCGCGCGGTGGTCTGAGGTCTGTTCTCCTGTTAGTCGTCAGGCCGCCAGATCGCTTCATTATCATTGACGCTTGTGCATATCTCTTGGATTCCGCATGCAACATCGGACCATCGCAGGCGGAATATCCGAGAATGAGGGGCAACTGAAGCCGCCCCTTCTTGCATCGGATTTTACTTGCGGTTTCCCTTCGTCTCGTCCTGACGAAGTACCGAAGCTGCAAGGGTCTTGGCTTCACCCTTAGTCGGCATCTTTCCTCCGAGCACCTTACCGGCGATCGATGACGCTTTGTTACCAGACTGCGCCTTAGCCATGGCTAAGTTCCTTATCGGCCTCTTGATTGCCAAGCCTTCGGGAGCTATCACGAGATTGCTACGTCTGCGTTGCGGCTCACGGCTTGCTTGACGGCGGGCCTCAAAACCGCAAAGCAAACACTCGAAGGCACCTTGAGCGATCAAGGTGCCTTTTTAGATCAGTACTTTGCAGATGACGTCAATTGCCGCGCCGACCTTTAGTAGCTGGATACGCGGCAATTCCACAGAATTCACATCATGGCCGAAGCTCTTTTTTCGGTTTTCCACAGCGAAGGTTATCGGGGATAACCGGTTGCAGGGATTGACGGCCTATTGGGGCGGCCTCCGCACAGATACCGACGGGCGGTCAGACTTTGATTTCCGGAACTAAAAGCGCCCACATCGACTTTGACCCCTGAATTATTTTGGAGTGAGGGACAGAACACCGAAAATGGCCATCCGCGGAATGAGTCGTACGTGCTCGCTCTTGTCGTGCTCGGCATTAGGAGGCTCCATCACCGCTGGACGATCACGCGGGTCCCCGGCTGGACCATGTCGTAAAGCTCCTCGACGTCCTCGCGGTACATCCGGAAGCATCCGCTTGATGCATTGGTGCCGATGGAGGAGGGGTCGTTGGTACCGTGGATGCGGAGAAGTCCGTCGGCAAGGTAGATCGCGCGGGTTCCAAGCGGGTTTGCGGGCCCGGGCTTGACCACTGCCGGGAGCCTTGGGTTTTTCTGGCGCATGCTGGCTGTTGGCCGCCATTCGGGATGCAGTCGTTTCGACACGACACGCGTCGTCCCATACCATTGTTTGCCTTCCCGGCCGACGGCGATGGCGTAGGCAAACTGCTCACCCTCTGATGTCGTGTAGATAAGCGTGTGCTCACGCGTGGCAATGACGATGGTTCCTCTTCCAACGCGCGTCGATGGCTCCCGACGTTCTGGAAAGGGTTCCGGGTAGCCAGGCTCTGGCTCGTAGTTTGGAGGAGGGGGATAGGGGCTGTAAGGGTCATCATAGCCATAGCCGTCGTATTCATCGTATCCATCATACGGCGTGTAAACTTGGGCTTGGGCATGCACCACTGTCAAAAACAGGGCCGCAGCAAGGAGAACCAGCAATCTCATTCTTCGCATCCGCTTGTTATACAATCATGATTGGGCCGAATTCTATGGCGGCACTATGGCGGGGTAGGCAGCGATTTGACGGTGATCTTTCGTCGCTCCGAGAAGCCGACCAGCCGGAAGCAAATGTGCGCTTGCCTGCCGGTGGCATGGCGACGTAGATGCTCAATAAGCGACTGGTTCAAACCTCGCAGAATCTCGGTTCGATGCAGTTCCGCCCCAACGCGCGAGCGTCACACCCGGACACGGCATCCAAATGGGCTTCGTGCAGACGCCGACAGGCGGTCCGAGACTTTGCTTCACGGAACCAAAAGCGCCGCATCGACTTTGACCCCTGACTTACCTTGGAGGTTCCCTGATGGACAGGACACCGAAAACGGCCATTCGCGGAATGTTGTCCTACGTGATCGCTCTTCTCGTCCTCGGCATTCTGGCGGGCGCCGTTTACACGCTCTACGGCCATCCCGCCGATCCGTCCGAGAAACCAGCGGCTGAGTCCATTCCGCAAAAGGCGACAGCTCCGCAGTGAGAGGCGTCACAACGCTATTGAATCGGTCGCCCTTTGAGAACAAATGGTGAAACCGAAAGCGTTCTGCCAGATCCGGCGCCCACCCGGTCCGGTCGTGCTGAAACACCCGCGCTCCACTGCGAGGCACCCCGCAAGCGGCAACCAACAAGGGCTTTGGAAAGCAAGGCAGAAATTCTGTCGCAAGTCCTTCCCACCAGTAGAGAGCTTATATTTATGGGGGGAACAACCTGCGACAGGGGAAATCGGACCCGCGCAGGCATTGCGAAATAGGGGAGAGCAGCCGGGCCGGGACGGCCCGCTATGCCGGATTTTGCGCTCGGATAGGGTGAACAAAGGAGCTCGCGGATGAGAGACCATGCGGTCGTGATATCGGGAGGAGGGCCGACGGGGCTGATGCTGGCGGGTGAACTGGCCCTGGCGGGCGTCGATGTCGCCATCCTCGAACGTCGCGAGAACCAGGAGATCGTCGGTTCACGTGCCGGCGGTTTGAGCTCGCGCACGCTCGAAGTTTTCGACCAGCGCGGCATCGTCGATCGGTTCCTGAAGGAAGGGCAGATCGCCCAGGTCACGGGATTTGCGGTCACGCGGCTTGATATCAGCGATTTCCCGACGCGGCACAATTACGGGCTGGCCCTGCGGCAGAAGCACATCGAGCGCATCCTCGCCGGCTGGGTCGGCGAGCTGCCGGTGACGATCTATCGCGGCCGCGAATTGACCGGCTTCGGGCAGGATGAGACCGGCGTCACCCTCGAACTCTCCGATGAGACGTCGCTGCGCGCGGGCTATCTCGTCGGCTGCGATGGCGGCCGCAGCCTGGTTCGCAAGATCACCGGCATCGCCTTTCCGGGATGGGATGCGACCACCAGCAATATTCTCGCCGAGGCCGAGATGGAGGAGGAGCCGCCGCTCGGTGTCCACCGCACCGCGCTCGGCATGCATGCCTTCGGCCGCGAGCAATATGAGATCCGCGACGGCAAGGTGGTCTTCGCCAGCGAAGGTCCGATCAACATCATGGTGACGGAACAGACGGCCGGCGCCACAGGCGAGCCGACGCTTGATGATCTCAGGCAAGCGCTCATCGCCGCCTGCGGAACCGATTATGGCATCCACGGCCTAAAGTGGATCTCCAGGTTCACCGACATGTCGCGCCAGGCGGAGGTCTACCGCAAGGGCAGGGTGCTGCTGGCGGGTGACGCCGCGCATGTGCATTCCCCGGTGGGCGGGCAGGGCCTCAATACCGGTGTGCAGGATGCCGTCAATCTCGGCTGGAAGCTCGCCCAGGTGGTGAAGGGCATATCGCCTGCGGCCCTGCTCGACACCTATCACGCCGAGCGTCATCCGGTCGCCGCCCGCGTGCTGCGCACGACGATGGCGCAGGTCGCGTTGCAACGGACCGATGATCGCACCGAAGCCCTGCGCAACATCGTGTTGGAGCTGCTTGGCCTGGAGGAGGCGCGCAAGACGATCGCCGCCGAAATGTCTGGGCTCGGCATCCGTTATGATTTCGGCGAGGGGCACCCGCTGCTCGGCCGCCGCATGCCTGATCTCGACCTGGTCACGCCGGACGGCCCCTTGCGTGTCTTTACGCTGCTCAAAGATGCAAGACCGGTGTTGTTGAACCTCGGGCCGCGCGGCAGCCTCGACACCGGCCTATGGTCAGACCGGGTGCCTCTGGTCGATGCGCGCTATGACGGGCCATGGGAACTGCCGGCGCTGGGGGCGGTTGCGGCCCCGATCGCGGTGCTGATCCGGTCAGACGGATATGTGGCATGGGTGGGCGAGGGATCCCGGAATGGCCTCGACGCAGCGATGAGCACCTGGTTCGGGCCGCCTCGCTAATAGGGAAAAGCGGCAGCGCTAAGCGGCCAGCGAAATCGGCACGCCGTCTGGCATTGGCTCCGGCATCGGTTTGCCGCGGCGCTCCCAGGTGCGGCGGCTGATGCCGAAGGCCTCCCAGGGGCGGGCTGCGCTGAGGGAATTGTCGAGATAGTCGGCCCTGGTAACGGCGCCGGCGGCCCGCCGCTGCTCTTCCTTTCGGCTTCGGTCGCGCTGGCGCCGCTTTGCCTTCTGCAGTTTTGCTCTTTTCGCCTTCGGCACGTCGAAGGCGCCAATGGTGCGAATGTCGAGCGCGCTGCGTTCCGCATAGCTCAGATGCAGGGCGTGACCGAGCGCATCGGCGGTGAGGGGAGAAAAGCGCAGTTTCGTCCGCTCATAGATGATTTCTTCGATCGCGGCTTTCCGAGCCCAGGGCAGCCATCGCGCCGCCCAGCCGAGAACCACGTCGACAAATCCTTCTCCGAACTCGACAAAGGCGAGGCCGGCGATCACCTCGACATAGATCAAGGCGTCATCCGCCTCGGGCACGATCGCGCCATGACGATGCCGGATCAATTTCTCGATCTCGCGCATCCGGCCGCGGAAGTGATTCCAGCGGCCGCCTCGCATGCGGCGCTGCACGGCCTTGTAACCGAGGAGGCAGTCGCCGATTTTGACCGCGGTAACGTCCCGCGCAAGACCCTCCGCACGCCCGGCCTCGTCAGCCCGATCTGCCGAGCTCGCCCCTCCATCCGCGCCGACGAGACGATCCATCGTTTCTCCTTTGCGACCAGGCCCGAGAGGCCGAACGCGTCAATGTAGCGGAAGTGGGGGCGGTGAAGCTCGCGTTTTCTGCATTGTTCCCTGGATTTCTGCAGCGGAGCGTCCGCTATCCGGGCAGCCCCGCAATATCGAGCGCGGCGCCGAGAGAGGCCGCCAGAGCCGGGTCGCAGTCGACGCCGGAAAATTGCATGCTGTAGCGAAACGCAGGCTGCAGCTCCAGAACGCGAGCCGCAGCACTTCTGGCGTCGGTGAGACGTCCGAGTTTTGCGAGCGAGGCCGCCAGGAGCATGTGCGAAATGCTGTGACGCGGATTGTGTTGAACCGCCCTGTAAGCCGCTTTGACGGCCTCCTCATCATGTCCCAGGTGAAAGTGACCAAGCACCAGCGCATGGAAAGCCGACCACGCCCAGGGATCGAACGGGCTGAGACGCAGAGCCCGCTCGCCCCATTCGATGGCGCGCTCGGCCTTTCCAGCCCAGCCGAACATCACGCCGCCGACGATATAGGTGATCGCCGAAGACGGGCTGACGGCGAGCGCCGCCTCGGCCGCGGCGAAGGCGGCATCACGGTCATGTTCGTCCATGCCGATGGAAAAGGCTGCAAATGTCAGGGCAAGCGCATCGTCCTGGCCGTGGAGAATGGCCGCCCGCGCATGCCGGACCGATGCCAGACGATGGTCTTCAAGCAAGCCGGCGCGCAGGAAGAGGCAATGATGGCACATGGCTGCGAAGGCATGGGCCAGCGCATAGCCGGGTTCGAGTGCAAGCGCGCGCTCAACCAGCGCCAATGCCGTTGCTGCCTCGGTCGGCATGCCGCAATAGACGTCGGGCTGGGCCTGCAACACGAGGTCGTAGGCGTCGAGATTATCAGGCCGCTTGCGCTTGACGCGCTCCAGTTCCGCCCGGCGCAGGCGCGGCTCGATGGCGCTGACGACGTTGAGGGCGATTTCGTCCTGCAGATCAAAAATGTCGGCGAGCGGGCGGTCGAAACGTTCCGTCCACAGCAGGCTTCCGGTTTCGGCCTCGATCATCTGCGCCGACAACCGCACACGACCGCCGGACCTGCGCACGCTGCCTTGCAAGAGATAGCGTGCACCGAGCTCCTGGCCGATCTGTTTCAGGCCGAGCGTTTGAGCATCGTAGGTGAAGCTCGATTTTGGGGCCACCACGAACAGCCAGTTCACCCGGGAAAGCCCCGCCGCGATGTCTTCGACGATGCCGTCCGCGAAATATTCATCTTCCCCGTCGCCATTCGAATTCGAGAAGCGGAGCACGGCGACGGATGGTCTGGATGGACGAGCAGACACCGGTGCTGTCGGATGCGCCGCGCCGGCGGGCAGACTTTCGCTGGTGACCGCCGGCCCGATATAGCGGTAGCCCCGCCGCGGCAAGGTTTCGATCCAGTCCGTCCCTCCGTCGGCGGAAAGAGCCCGGCGTATGGCCGCCATCTGAACCGTAAGATTGCTGTCCTCGATGGCGAGGCCCGGCCATGCGGCTTCTATCAGCGCCTCCTTGCCGACCGGCGTTCCCGCCCGTTCCAGAAGCACCCCCAATAGCGCCACGGCGCGTCGCCCCAGCCCCAGCGGCTCTGCTCGGCAAAACAGGATCTCGGCGCCCGCGTCGAGGCAAAACGAACCGAACTTGTGGATCGCAGCCATAGCCGGAGGAAATATCATTCGCAGAAATTTTGCAACAATTTCGCAAGCCCTTTGCGACTTCGAGGCGGGAAGGCGGCATCGTTGAAGCGGCTGAAAAGGCCGAATGTTGCGAAAAATGGAGGAGAGTGAAATGAGCGCGAAAGCCGTTGTTCGAATGCCGGGTGAGGGCAAGGAACTGAGCCTGGCCGGCAAGCCCTTGCGGTTCCTCGTGGCTGGGGAAGACACCCGGCATACCTCGATGTTCGACTGGACATTGCCGCCAGGCTTTTTCACCGGACGCCATGTTCACCGCGTCCAGGAAGAAACCTTCTTTGTGCTTGAAGGCGAATGCGAATGGGAGGTCGGCGGCCGAAAGATCACGGCGACGCCCGGCACCTATGTCTTCATCCCGCCTGGCGTGCCCCACAACATCGGCAATGCCAGCGGCAAGACGGCAAGGACGATCATGACGGTCTCGCCGCCCGGCCACGAACACTATTTCGAGGAGCTCGCAAAGCTTGTCGCGCAAAGCAGCCCGCCGGATGCGGCCGCGATCGCGGAACTGCGGGAGCGGTATGACACGACACAGATCTCGAAGCTGCATAAATAGGACGTGATCGGCGGTTCCCAGCTGCCGGCGGCTGGTCTTGCCGGCAGAGATGGCCGGCCAGCAGATCGCGAACGAGCGGCATCCCGGTCCCTTTGATTTCTATTGGCAACGTCCCGTGTTATGATCACGGGACTGGCCTTATCGGCCGTGTTGTCAGTACAGAGACTTGTCCGATGAGCGAAGTGGACGTGCTTTTTGCCAGCCTGCGACAGGCGGCTGACCCGCAGACGGTCGAGTGCATCGAAAATGTCGTTAAGCACGGCGCCGATCGTGATCTCAATCGCGTCAATGCGCTCGCCTTCGCCGCCAAGCACCATCTCGATGAAGAGAAAACCATCGCCGCCTTTCTGCATGCAGCCCGCATCGGCGCCTTCGAGATGACCTGGAACGTGCTTTGCCCGGGATGCGGCGGCGTCCTCGACAGCGGCGCAACCCTCAAAGGGGTCAACCAGGATACCTATCATTGCGCCCTCTGTGCGGCCGGATACGAACCGACCCTCGACGAGATGGTCGAGGTCACCTTCACGGTCAGTCCGCGCGTGCGCAGGATTGCCGCCCACGAGCCCGACCGGCTGCCGCCGCTCGAATATTACCGCCAGATTTTCTTCAGCTCCGGCGTCGACCTGCCGGAGGATCTGGAAGCCAGGTTCGACCGCATCCTGTTGGAACTGATCGAGCTGGCGCCGGGTGAGAAGGCCTTCGTGTCGCTGCAGTTGCCGGCGCAATTCGTCATCATCTTCGATGCGGTGACCCATTCGGCGCAGTTCATCGATGTGCAGGGGGAACCCACCGACGAGCGCCAGAACCTCTCGATGGTCATCAGCCGCGGGCATGCGCTGAACGAAACCGTGACGTTGCGTCCCGGCTTGCTGAGGCTCACGCTCGAGAACCACACCGATCGCCGGGTGGTGCCGAATGTCTGCATCGCCGGCGATGAGCTGCACGATCTCCTCGGCCGCAGGCGGCCATTTCTGACGGCCAAGCGCCTGCTGACGAACCAGAGCTTCCGCGACATCTACCGGACCGATACGCTCGACGTCGACCAGCGCCTGAAGATCACCAGCCTGACGTTCCTCTTCACCGATCTCAGGGGCTCGACCGCGCTCTATGAGCGCGTCGGCGATCTTGCCGCTTTCGATCTGGTGCGGGCGCATTTCCGCGTTCTTCACGAGATCGTCGCCACCGAGGCCGGCGCGGTCGTCAAGACGATCGGCGATGCCGTGATGGCGACCTTTCCGAGCCCGGACCGGGCGGTGGCGGCGGCGCTCAGGATGCGCGAGGCAATGCGCCGGCTGAATACCGAACACGGCAGCGAAGACCTCCTGCTGAAGATCGGCATCCATGAGGGACCGTGCCTTGCCGTCAACTTGAACGACAGGCAGGACTATTTCGGCCAGACGGTCAATATCGCCTCCCGCGTCCAGGGCCTTGCCGACCCGAATGTGATCATGACGACCGAGGCGATCGTCGAAGATGCCAATGTCTCGGAGATCCTGCGCGACAGCGGCGTCACATCGGCCTCGCGGATGGCGGAGCTTCAGGGCATTGGCAGGGAGGTCAGGATCTTCGCCCTGTCGTGAGCGTCATCCGCTGACCGCATATGCAGAAGAAGAGACGCCAGGGCACCAGCTGGCTGCTGAAAGACCACTGCAAAACCCGCAACGTCATCCTCGGCCTTGTACCGAGGATCTGCGCCGGCCCGATTAAGCATCTGCAAATAAATATTTTCCCGTCAAGCAATTACAGTGGTTAGATGCTCGGCACAAGGCCGAGCATGACGGAGGAGATCAACGAACTGCGCCGGAGCATCAGCCCCGGCGTTTCGATTCAAGCCACCAGCCCCTTGGTCAATTCCAGCGCCTGGCGCTCGAACAGCCGGCGATAGATGCCACCATTGAGCCGGATCAGCGCCTGGTGGCCGCCTTCTTCGACGATCTTGCCCTTGTCGAACACCAGCAACCGGTCGAGCGCCCGCACCGTGGACAGCCGATGGGCGATCACAAGAGTGGTGCGGCCGTCCATCAGCCGTTCCATCGCCTGCTGGATCTGCACCTCGCTTTCGCTGTCGAGGCTCGACGTCGCCTCGTCGAGGATCAGGATCGGGGCATCGGCCAGGAAGGCGCGGGCGATGGCGACACGCTGCCGCTCGCCGCCCGACAGCTTGACGCCGCGTTCGCCGACCATCGTCTCATAGCCCTTCGGAAGGTCCATGATGAAGCTGTGCGCATTGGCCTGTTTCGCCGCCTGCTCGATCTCGCGCCGCGAGGCGTTCGGCCTGGAATAGGCGATATTTTCCGCGAGCGTCCGGTGGAACAGGATCGGCTCCTGCTGCACGATGGCGAGTTGGCCGCGCAGGCTCGATTGCCTGACCTCGGCGATGTCCTGCCCGTCGATGCGGATGGCGCCCGAGTTCACATCATAGAGGCGCTGGATGAGCTTGACGAAAGTGGTCTTGCCCGAGCCAGAATGTCCAACCAGCCCCACACGCTCGCCCGGCCTGATGGTGACCGAAAAGTCCTCGTAAAGCGGGTCGGGATGAGCTCCATATTGGAAGGTGACGCGATCGAAGACGATCTCGCCCGCGCCGATCGCAATCGGCTTGGCGTGCGGCTTGTCCTCGATGCCGAGCGGCATCCTGTCGAGCAGCACCAGCTCCTCCATGTCGTTGACGGCACGCTGCAGATTGCGGATGTCCTGGCCGACATTGCGCAGATAGCCTTGCAGAACGAAGAACATGGCGAGCACGAAGGTGATGTCGCCCGGGCTCGCCAGCCCCTGCCGCCACATGATCAGGCCCGTTCCCAGAATGCCGGCCTGCATGGATACCATCATGAAGCCCTGGATCGTGCCGCTCAAGGTGCCGCGCTTCCATGTTCTGCGCGTGCGGCTGTCCCATTTGCCCAGCACATGGCGCAAGCGGGCTTCTTCGCGGTTTTCCGCACCGAAGGCCTTGACCACCGAATTGCAGCTGATCGCGTCCGCCAGCGCGCCGCCGAGCCTGGTGTCCCAGGCATTGGCAAGTCTTGCCGCCGGCGATACGAAACCCATGGAAAGCGCCACGGTGACGCCGATATAGACCAGCGATCCGAGAGCTACGATCAGCCCCATGACCGGCCAGTAGCTGCCGAGCACGATGCTGGCGCCGACCAGCATGACGAGGGACGGCAGCAGGGCGACCAGCAGGAGGTCGTTCAGTGAATCGAGCGCCCACATGCCGCGGGTGATCTTGCGCACCGTCGAACCGGCGAAGCTGTTGGCGTGCCAGTCGGTCGAGAACCGCTGCACCTTGTGGAAGCCGTTATTGACCACATCCGCCATGATGCGCAGCGTCAGCCGGATGATGCCGTTGAAGATGAACCAGCGCAGTGCCACGCTGATAAAGCCGAGAACGACGACGACAACAAAGGCGCTGAGCGCGCCGTCAGCCGCATTGCCGCCGGCAATGGCGTCGACGATCCGGCCGGAAAATACCGGCACCATGACTTCGGCCAGCGTGCTTGAAATTACCAGCACGATGATGATGCCGACCAATGCAGGCCGGTGGGTCCAATGATGAAAAACAAAGCCGAGCACGTGACGATAGGCATCGGCGCGGAAATCGAGCTTCTTGCGAGTCATTTTAACCAGTCCGGCTCGTATCTGAAACCGGTCCTCAAAATCGGGAGTTGAAAGGCGCAGCCCGCGCGGAAGACGAAATAATGCCGTCAGATCATTCGGGCTGAAGAAAGAGAAAACCGCATGTCGCGCGCGCTTAAGGCGGGGCGCGAATGGATATGACCTAGCGTCGGGACATACCACACGGGAAGACTTCGATGATTGCTGATGTCATTCAACGCCTCCCTTTGGTTCGATCTGAGCGGTAGCGTTTTGTAGCGAAGCAATTGCGCATTGCCAAGAGGGAATTTGCAACCCAAGGGAAAGTGATGCGGAAACGACACAATTTACGGACTGGGAAAGCTCGTGCGCGCCGAGGGTCGCGGGCCGGATCATGTCGAGGCGCAACGCCCGATCGTCAAGAGGTCGCCCACTCCATGAGTGCGTTCTGGGCATGCAGCAGGAATGCTTTTGCGGGACGGCTTTGGCACGCAGGGTGCAACATCGCATCGGCCGTTACTTCCTGTCCCCTTGCGACTGGCGGGCAGGGCAAAAAGATCAGGTCGCGCCGCCCTTTGTCGAGGAGTGTTGCCGTTACCTGATACTCGACCAGCTCATTTTCCCTCGCGTCTTTCGGCCACGAGTCCGTGATGATGACATCCGCGTCAAAGGCATGCCTGATATCCCGGCTGATTTCGAAATTCGGGTTCAGGAGATTGGCATCGGCCACGTGCCAGGGCTCCGGATAGACTTGGACGACGCGGATGGGCATGGATTTCGATGCCTCCACCCAGGAACGAAGAATGTTGGCATCCGGCGCGATCCCGACCACCTTGAGGCCTTCCAGTGATCCCCTGACGCTCTTGATATAGGCGAGATCGCCGAGCGTTTCACACGGATGATTTAGCTTTGTCCGGGCATTGATGACGGGCGCATCCATGACCGCCGCGAGCTCTTGCAAGGTAGCAAGTTCCTTCGTCCTGACGACGAGAAGATCGAACCAGTTATCGAGATAGCCCGCAAGGTCCGCTGTGGCCTCGCGGGTGTTGAAGCTGATCGGCGGTTGCACGCAGACGCCGCCCATGGCCTTGACGCCGAGATCGAAGGCCGCGGTGTTCCGCCATCCTGTGTCGTCGACGATAACACCAACTCGCTTGCCCAGCAGCGACTGTGGCATGGTGCGGTCCGCCCAATGCTTCGCAAGCTGGCCGGCTCTGTCGATAATTGCAGTGACGGTGTCCAGCGGCAATGAGTGGAACTCGAGGAAGTCTCTGTTCGGCATGGAACTCACGGTGTTTCCAATGTTTCTCTTGGCGATCGAGCGCTCGGCAATGGTTGTTTCCCGGCTCCTGATGCGCCAAACCGCCCATTGACGGAACGGATCTTTCAATAGCTGCACGAGCGAGCATTGCCGGGTCTGAATCCGCCCGCACAGGCCGGGTTCCTCGAAGTATCCAGCTGATATTGATAATCCTCCCGGTCCTGCCTTGCTGGCGAGGTGCAGGAAGCCGTGAGCGTGGACAAGCCGATTACCGCGCTGGTCGCGAACAAGGTGAGGAATCGGGTCATCTGCGCTTCTCCTGAGGTTGGTCTCGGCAATCTATCATGCCGGCACAAACAGATGCGAGAACCAGTGAGATCAATCACGCTCATCTGATGGGAAATGGCTTCGATGATCGAGGGACCGTTCTTCGCTCCATGGGAAAATTCGCGGATAATCTGGCCGGACTATTCTGCGGTTATGGAAGTAAATCCGCAGTGTCGTAAAGCGAGTGATTCCCGATTTTGTCTTGAACAAATCGCCGATTTTCAGTAATATAAATCCATAAAAAAGTAATATAAATGGGAGGTTACTATGTCGGAAGCTCGGTTCGAGCCGGTTTTTCTTCATCGTCAGCATTTCGTCGCCGAGATCACATGTCTCGACGAAATCTTCGAACTTCTGGATGAGTGGCCGCAGGACAAGCGAGGTCTGGCATATGACACACTGCTGAAGGCGTGCAGGGATACCGCCAAGGGGGCATTTCCTCTCAGCGCCGCACGCGAGAATTTCCGCCGTTTTCTGAAGATGTCGGGCATGCTCGACAGCGGCCCCAAATTCGAGGGGATGGGCGATCGAAACGTCGGCAATGCTTGAAGAGCCAAGTCTGCTCGTGACGATCTGAGCCGGCGTGCCGCCATGTCATAAGCGGCGCCTCCGGTCGCGAATCTCCAGTCATAGGCAACCGCGGCAAGCCGCGGGAAACGGCAGCAGTCTCAGCGGATTTCACCGGATCTATGCGCGTCGCACCGATCGCGACGCGCTTTAGCGAAGGCCGGCACCTGCCCAATCGCAGCGGAAGACCAGCATGGGTTTCGAAAATCCCTTTATGCGCCGGCGCGTCGCGTGGGCGAAGAGGTCGCCGGCGCCATATTCCCGGAATACATTCTCCGACACGAGGATCTGGTCACTGGCTGCGGCCGCGCAGAGGCGGGCTGCGAGCTGCACGGTGGAGCCGAAGAGGTCATTGCTGTCCTCGACCGGCTCGCCGCAATCGAGCCCGATGCGAACATGGATCGGCTCGGCCTTGCTGCCGTTGTAATGCTGGAATTCCTGCTGGATTGCCATGGCGCATTCGACTGCCGCGGTCGTCGCCGCGAAGGCCGCCATGATGCCGTCGCCGGTGTGCTTCACCTCGCGGCCGGAATTTTTGCCGAGGCACCGGCGTACGATCGCGTCATGAGCCCTGACCAGCTCCGTCCCCATGCGGTCGCCGAGGCGCGCCGTCATCTCGGTCGAGCCGACAATATCGGTAAAGAGGATCGCCCGGTGGCCGGCATCCATCTGCGGCGTGGATTGGCCTGGCGCCGGATCGGGGTCATTGATGCGACCGAGAAAAGCCTCGACGGCCGACAGTGCCACCTCGACGACCTCATTGGCGACGAAACCGTGCGCCTCGCGATGGACGCAGTGGACGGTTTCGACATCGGGCGCATCCACCAGGCAGAAGGCCGTCCCGCGCCGCTCGTCGAACCAATACGTCAGAAACTTGACGCCGTATCGATCCTGAATGTCGATATCCATGCGATGCGCCTGCGCAACCTCGGCGGGCGAAGTACCTTCGAGAAAGTGCCGGTCCATGAAGATGGGCATCGCGCGTCCTCCCAGATCCGCCGCGTGCAGGAGGTGGCATTGTACGATCTGGAAGCATTCCCGTCCACCTTAGGGACAATCAAAGGCTGATCGTCGCAAGGCGTTGCTTCCGGAAACGCAACGCGTTGCTGCACATTCGAGAGAATGTGCATGAATACTGCGGTTTTAATGAGTAGGCGTGGTGGGTTCTGTCTGATATTTACCATAATCGGTCGTTTAATGCTGATAGCCAGATTTCCGGAACCCCCTCGAGAAGCTTCAGACGTTTCCCGTTTCAAGCGTCGCCTGCCGGATCCCACCGTGAGAGACAGGTCTGTCACGGTCATGGTGCCAAGGATCGAAGGCCGCTGCCAACGGCATGCTAATTGCATATTATCGGTTAGCTCGCCGAAATTAGGAAAAGCTGTAGCAAAGTGAGACAGACGGCAAATTTTCGACCGGTCGGCCTGGCCTCCATGGGGCTCGGCCATTATGCCGTTATTAACTCAGTGTGGGATGCCGCGCGCACGCTGCTTCGTGACTGGCCGGTGGATGACGGCGAAGAATATTTCGAAGCGGTCAAAGCCTGCCTGGATGCGATTACCGGCGATCTCCCGCCGGATCATGTGCGCGCCGTCTTCATCAGGGCTGCGCAGGAGGCGGGCATCGCTGTCATAGAAGCTGCCGACTGACCAGCGGCCGCATCCTAGCCCCCCGTTTCTCCTCCTGTTTCCACGACAAGCTCATCGTCGCGCTTGACTTCTTTGGGCGAAGGTCTAAAGTAGAACAAAACAGGAACATTGGAGATGGTCATGACACATACGGAACAGGTGATCGCCAACGCCCTAGCCCTTGTCGAAGCCTCTCGGGCGGCCCGCGAGCGGGATCAGCAGCGCCGCGCCGCCTGGCAGAAAAAGGTGGAACTCAGCCGACCGCTGCCGCCTCTGCCGCGCCCGGTGCAATTGCCGCTGGCGTTGAACTGATGCAGCCGGCAAAGACATCCAAGTCCGATGAGCCGCCGCCGGATCCGGCTTGCTCTGATCCTGCATGGGAAGTGGAAGCCGTGCTTGCCTGGCATGACGACGACGCCAAGGCGGCGATCCGCTCGCTGCTCGACGACTGCAGACATCTGCGCCGGCAACTGGCGCTGGCGGAAAGCGTAATGAGCCGCGGAATGGCCCGCGGCTGGACGCCGCGATACGAACGCGACTCCCTTTGAAACATACCTGCGGCGACCTCTGTTGCCATCAGCACGATCATGGCCGTCAAGACGGTTATTCGACAGCAGGCCGAGGCCGACGATCGACCAGATAGGCCTCCAGCGCTGAGGCCTTACCGAAGGCGACATAGCCATCCGAACACACGAGCACGCCAGTCGCCGGGCTCCACATCTAGTCGGCCGGCGTCACACGGGTCCAAAAGGCGTTGAACGCGATCGAATCGAAGAGGGCCGAGGCACGGACGATACGGCCGTCGCGCATGTCGAGAAACCAGGCATAGGTGTTTGCGTATGGCTCTCCGTCGCGGGCGATGCCACGCGCGTCGAAAAAGGCGATCACAGTGTCGCCGTCGGCATATACGTTGCGGATCGCCGGCTTCAGCGGTGCCTTCATTCGAGCATTAAACGGGCGGATCACCTCACGCAGGAATGCCTCGCGGCTGGGGTAGGTCTTCGAGGCCAGCGAATAGCCCTCGATTGTCCAGCGGGCGTCGTCGGCGAGGAGATCATAAGGACTGCCTGTTCCGGCCGCCCAGGCTTCGAAGCCAGCCTCGACGGCTGCCTTGTTGCGGCGTTCGGTTTCGGTGAGAGACTGCGCTGCGGCGCGGGCTTCGAGCCCGCCCAGAGCAAGGATGGTGGTGGCGATGCCGAGGATTGCATTGAAGACGCGCATCGTCAGGGATTGCGGCCGACAGATGGCTGCCGTTGCGGTGTGGGACATGGTTATCTCCAGAGGGTCGAGTGAGTGGGGCGACACCCGCTGGCCGGGTGCCGCTTGCGGGCTCGCCGCCAGAAATCTGCTTAGATCTGGTTTTCCCAAGCTCTCAGCTGATGCTCCTTCAGCATGTCCTCGATAACCTTCGGAACGACATTGCGGAACCTGCCGGTGTCGGCCGGAACGACTTCGATCATCCGGTCGATCATTTCCTTCGGATCCATCTTGCCTTCGGGCGTCGCGAAGAAATCGTCGAAGCCCTTTCGCAGATCTGCGCGTTTAGTGAAGTTCTTGCTGTCATCCAGCCAGCGGAACGGATTGTCCGCCATCGTCTCATTGTAGCCGGTGTAATAGGCGCCCGGATTGATCGTCTGGACCTTGATGCCATAACGGGCGAGTTCCTGCTGCAGCGCCTCGGCGATCGATTCCAACGCGTGCTTGGTGGAGACATAGGTGCCCCAGTTGGCCGGGGTGAAGAGGCCGCCCATCGAGGAGGTGAAGACCACCTTGCCCTTCTGGCCTTCGCGCACCCATCTCTGGACGACGCCCTGAGTCAGCACCAGCGGCAGAAAGACGTTGACTTCGTAGTTCTTGCGAACAAGTTCGATCGGGATTTCCCAAACCGGGCCGGCTTCGCCCATACCGGCATTGTTCCAAAGAACGTCGATATCCCATCCCTGCGCCTGCTTGATGTCGTAGGGATCGGTGAGGTCGAGTCGCTCGACACGGATGTTCTTCAGGCCGAGGGCGGCCACCTCCTCACGCAGCGGCGTTACCTGCGAGGAAACCTGCGTGGTTGCGATGATGCTGTGGCCGTTCTTGGCCATGCCGATGGCGGCACCCTTGCCGAAGCCGGAGCCTGCGCCGGTAATCAAAATGGTCTTGGTCATGAGACATTCCTTTCGATGGGTTCAGGTTGGTCGAAATCAGTCTTGGCACAGCATCACGCGACGGCCGCAGCCGCTGCCTGCGCGATTTCGAGATCCTGTGAAACCGCTCCTCCGGAGACGCCAACGGCGCCTATGACCGTTCCGTCGCGGGCAAAAAGCGAGATGCCGCCGGCAAAGGGAGCGAGGCCGCCGTTGGATAGTTCGAGGCCATGGGCGGGAGCCCCGGGCTTGCAATAATCCCAGACGGCCTCGCTTGTGGTTTGAAACAATACGGCCGTCCGGGCTTTGCCCATAGCGAGGTCGATCGAGCCGAGCACTGCGCCGTCCATTCGGCTGAACGCCTTGAGATGGGCTCCGGCGTCCAGGACCGCGATATTGACCGGCACACCGATCTCATTGGCCCGCGCCTCACCTGCGGCGATGATCCTGCGAGCTTCGGCAATGGTAATCATCTCCTGTCTCCTCTTTTCAGCTCGGGGCTAACTCGACGAGACAGGTGTATAGGCGGAACCGGTATTGCGGTATTTTCAGCTCTTGCTGCGCTATGCGCAAATCTTGCGCTCCGGCGTGCCGGCATGCACGAATGGCGAATTATCTCCGGCAGGCGGAACCCGCTAACCGGTGACGAGCGCGCGATATTGGCCGGGCGTCAAGCCGGTCGTCTTGCGGAAGACCCGGGTGAAATTCGCCTGCGAGCCGAAGCCGGTATCGAGCGCGATCTCCACGAGCGAGGACCGTGCGAGCCGGAGCTTTTCCTTGGCCGCTTCGATCCGTCGCTCGGTGACGTAACGATGCGGCGTCAGGCCGGTAGCCCTGCGAAACATGCGGGCAAAATGAAAGGGGCTGAGGCAAGCCTCCGCAGCAAGGTCATCCAGCGAGATTTCGGCTGCGATGCGGGCTTCAATGAAATCGAAGACGCGTTGCAGCCTTTTGGGGTCGACAGTCGGCGCCCGTGCGGCAGGTTGCCAGCGAACAGACGAATAGGTGCTGAGCAGGTGCGCCGCCAGCGCCGTCTGAATGCCGTCCAGATAGAGGCGATCAGTCGGTTCAAGGCTTCTGTTCAACAAACCTCGAAAGAGTTGACCGAACTGCAGCACCATGGGATCGGGGACGCCTCCCGCATAGGCGAGCTGCACCTTGGCCGGATCGATGTCGAAGTTTGAAAGTGCGCTCTCACCGACGAGCGACGGCGGGAGAAAGATGTGGAGGGACTCGGGCATGGTACCCATGATTTCCACGGCACTCTCATGGACACCCGCCGGACAAACCCAAGCGACACCGGGGCGGGCAATCGCCTCCCGCCTGTGGCCGTCACCCGTCCACCTGATCTTCGACTGCCCCGAGAGCAGGACAGCTATTTCCGTGCATTCGAGTGTAAGGTCGACCTGCCAGCCGGGATCGAAATGTCTGAGCTCGACCTGTAGCGATGAGCAATCAACAAGCCCACCCACGCGCTCGCTGGTCCGATACTTTCTGTCACCTTGCGATTCCACGAAAGACATGTCGCATCCATGCCGCCAATGAAACAAATTCGTATTGTTCAGTCCGGGTAGGCAGATTGCCGCCGTCACGCTGTGAAATCCGCACTCAACGTTGATTTATCGAATGAATGCGTAAAGGAGGATTGCTGTCGGAGCACAAGTATTCGATCAGTATTTTTGGCTAAATTGCAGAGGAGCGCAAGACCTTGGCGCAATCGATATGGCGCCTCATTTTGCGGTTTCCGCCGCCAGAGTGTCAGGCGTTCCGGTTGGATGTTCGTTCGCCTTTTTTCGATGGCCGACCGCATCGATGCCGCACGCGAAAGCGTCGGACGCTCTTCGAAAGCTTGGAGGAACACGATCTCAATGAATTGGTACGCGCTGATGCGCAAATTCGCAGATGAGATCAGCGGCAAGATAAGCGTCAGCGCCCGTAAGCCGCAGGAGGATGGCGACTGACAGGTGGGGGGTCGAGAAAGCGCCTTGTCTCAAAATACTTTTGCGGCCGTAACTTCGACTTCCACAAGGAATTCCGGGCGGGTAAAACCGGCGACGACGATTAGCGTCGAGGTCGGCTTCGGCTCGAGCGTGTATCGATCCCGGACCTCCATATAGTCGGCGAAGTGCTCGCGCTTCGTCACAAAACCCGAGATGCGGATAACGTCGGCAAAACTCATCTCCGCCTCGCCAAGAATCGCCTTGATCGCCTCGAAGCAAAGTTCTGCCTGCGCGCCGACATCCTCCGTCACCTCCTCCTCGAGGCTAATGCCAAGTTGCCCGGAGGTTACGAGCAACGAGGCGCCCGGTGGGACCAGCAAACCGTGATTGTAATTTCCGAAGGGGCGGCGAACGGAGGAGGGATTGAAGATCCTCTTCATCTAGAACCGCTCCATCGCCGTCTTCACCTTTTCCAGAAACCTCGCCCGTGTCTGCGGTGTGCAATTGTTCATGTCATAATGCGCAAGAAAGGTGACCGATCTTAGCGGGTTGATCTGCGCTCTCAGCACACGTTTGACAATCTTCTTCGGCGGATTGCCGGCGGCGAAGGCGCGAAACGGCGTGGCGCCGTATGTCAGAACCGCTGCGAGCTTTCTGATATGGCGCAGCCGCGATTCGACCTTTCCATCGACGAGATCGAAGGAAACACCGGGAAGCCAGACGCGGTCGAAATAGCCCTTCAGGATCGCCGGGAACCCGAAATTCCAGATCGGCGTCACCAGCACTAGGCCCTCGGCCCGCTTCAGCCGCTCGACATAGGATTTCACCAGATCAGAATTGGCGGGATAGTCGTGATAGCTGAGCCGGTCGCTGCGGGAGAGCACGGGGTCGAATTTCTCGGCATAGAGATCGCAGGCATCCACCGCATGGCCTGCTTTCTTAAGGCTTTCCAGCGTCTGTTTGTAAAGCGCCTTGCCGTAGCTTTCCTCGACCGGGTGCGAATGAAGGACGAGAACGTTCATCAGGCCTCCATGACGCTCGCAAGTCCCGGAAACAGATAGTTCTTGCCGGCATTGAAATCGAAACTAGGATTCTCCCAGGCAATCATCTTGCCGGGGTTCAGCAGCCCGCGGGGATCGGTCTCGTGCTTGAAGGCGAGCTGCACCTTGTCGGTGCGCTTCATGCCGCCTTCCTCCAGCGTGTAGCGGTGCGGATTGAAGATCGGGCAGCCGTGATCCTGGTGGATCTTGATGATCTCCTCGAGCCGCGCCTCTGTGGTGTAGCGTACCAGCGGCAGGCCGGAGCACTGGATCTGCCCGTCGAACTTGATGAATTCGAGATGCCCCGGCACTTCATCACCGAAGATCTCCACCATTTTGGCGACCTTGGCCACATGATCCGGCCCCGGATACTGCACTTGCAGATAGGTGAAGTTGGGGTCGACCTTGAGAGCACGCAGCGTCGTGTGGTTCCAGGCAAGCTCATAGGCATGCGGAATGCCTTTCATGCTTTCGACCCTGTCGGAGCGGAAGATGACCTCGCCCTTGTGAGCGGCGGCAAAGGCGAGGAACGCATCCATGGAATGCGGCGCGATCATCAGCACCACCACGGACTGGCCCTTGCTGATATAGGATTTATGCCGGGTGAAATAGTCGTGCGGTATGGGGGCGGCGATCGGTGCGATCTCCTTGACGAGGATGCCGTTGCATTTGGCGAGCGCATCGGAGAAGCGCACGGCAGCCATGAAGTCGTCATAGCCGACGAGAACGTCCACCCAATCATAGGCGGGCGCCAGCGGCATTTCGATCTCGGTAATGATGCCGTTGGTGCCATAGGCATGGCTGACCTTCTGCAGGTCCCAGCCGGTGAGATCGAGCACGCGTGGCTCAGCCTCCATGGTGACGACGCGCAGGCGCAGGATATTGCCGAGGTCGCGCAGGCCGCCCCAGGTGATCGAGCCGACACCGCCGGAGCCGCCGGCAATGAAGCCGCCGACGGTTGCCATCTGCGCCGTGGACGGGTGGAACCGCAGCTCCTGGCCGGAATGGGCCTTGGTCTGCTTGTCGAGCTGGGCGATGATGATGCCAGGCTCGCAGATCACGCGGCCGGGATGGATTTCCTTGATCTTGTCCATGGCCGCCAGATTCAGCACGATGCCGCCGGAAAGCGGCATCGCCTGGCCGTAATTGCCGGTGCCGCCGCCGCGGGGCGTGACCGGCACGCCATGCGCGAAGGCAACCTTCAGCGTCCGGATGACCTCTTCTTGGTTTTTTGGCGTGACGACGAGATCGGCCGTCACGTTGTCGAGCTGCGCCTTCAGTATCGGTGAATACCAGTAGAAATCACGGCTCTTCTGGCGCACCAGCGCCGGATTGTCTTCGATGGCGATGCCTTCGAGTTCTTTCTTGATCGACTGATAATCCGGCATGTCAGGCTCCAACGACGCTGTCGAGTTCACGGTAGTCCGGCAGGCGGCGGTCGATCACCTTGCCGCGGCGAAGCACGACGCGGTCGGACTGCGGACGGGAAAGAAATTCGCTCCAGCGCCGGGCGCTGAAGAGCACCAGATCGGCCGAGGCGCCGGCGGCGATGCGCCCCTTATCGGGCCGGCCGAGAATCTCGGCAGGTGAGGTGGTGACGACGCGCGCCGCCGTATCCAGCGGATGGTCGAGATGCAGGATGCGGACCGCCTCGCGGAACACCTCCACGGCGTCGAGATCGCCATAGGCATAGAAGGGGTCGCGGGTATTGTCGGAGGCGACTGCCGTTGCCACGCCGGCCGCGGCCAATTCCTTGAACAGGGTAACGCCGCGCCAACGCGGTGTGCGGCCGGGGTAGCGGTCCTGCAGATACATGTTGCACATGGGTAGCGAAACGACGGCGATACCCGCCTCGGCGACGAGTGCGACCGTGCGCTTTGCCGTCTCTTGGTCGTGACGGGCGAGCGAGCAGCAATGGCCGGCCGTCACCTTGCCGTCGAAACGGTTGCGCAATACGGCTTGCGCGATCGCCTTCAGTGTTTCAGCGCCCCGATCATCTGTCTCGTCGACATGCAGATCGACATCAAAGCCATTATCGGCCGCGGCTCTGAACAGCGTATCGAGCTGGCTGTCGAGATCCGGGCTCATCCGGGTGACGCCGCCCATCAGGCCACCCTTGTCGCGAACCACCGCGACGAGCTCGGCGAAATAGGCGGCATCCGCCATATTTTCCATCGGAAAGAGCGCCACCGCCTGCAACGCAATCCTGTCCTTCCAGGCTTCGCGCATCTCGGCGAAGACCTCGAAGGAAATGCGATGCTGTGGCGCCAGCGAATCGAGATGGGTTCGAATGAGGCTTGTGCCGTGCGCGTAGGCGCAGCGCAGGGAAAACTCCATGCGCTTCTTCACGTCGCCAGCCGACCAGTTCGCTTCGCGGTCTGCGCGCACGGCCTCCAGCGCTCCCGGAAAGGTGCCGTCCGGATTGGCGTTGCGTGGCCAGATATGACCCTTGTCGAGATGCGTATGCATGTCGGCGAAGCAAGGCCAGACCATGCTCTCCTTCAGGTCGGACTTCGCCAGTTCCACGGGCGCTTCCCCGGGCGGCAGTACATCGGCAATGATGCCGTCGGCGATGACGATATCGGCCCTGACGAGCCCCTCGACAATAGGCGCCTCATAACCGGTGACGGCGGCGCTAGGCAGGGTCGCATTGCTCAGCACGAAGCGGCCGGAATTGGGCGGTGAAATGAAGGAATAGGTCATCAGTTTTCCCGTTTCAGGCTACTCTCGTGCCAGCGGTGCAGGGCAAGCCACGAAATGAATGAGGTGACGGCGAAGATCGCCACACCGAGCAGCGAGAGCATCAGCAGGGCCGCAAAGAGTCGTGGAATGTTGAGCCGGTATTGCGCTTCGAGAAGCCGGAAGGCGAGGCCTGAGCCCGCACCCGCCGAGCCTGCGGCAAATTCCGCGACGACGGCAGCAATCAGTGCAAGGCCGCCGCCGATCCTGAGGCCGGTCATGAAATAGGGCTGGGCAGCCGGGAGCTTGAGAAAGAGCAGCGTCTGCCAGCGCGAGGCGCCGTAGAGCTCGAACAGATTGATGAGATTGTGATCGACGCTTTTCAGCCCCTGAACCATATTCGAAAGAATAGGGAAAAAGGCGACGAGGAAGGCGCAGATCAGAAGCGCCACCTGCGTTGACGGCGCATAGATCAGGATCAGCGGCGAAATCGCGACGATCGGCGTGACCTGAAGGATGACGGCGAGCGGATAGAAGGCGAGTTCGATCCAGCGCGACTGCACCAGGAAAATCGCGAAGCCGACGCCACCGACCAGCGCCAGCATCAACGATATCAGCGTGATTTTGGTGGTGACCCAGAGGGCAGGGGCAAGCGTACCCCAATCCGTGACGAAAGTGCTGGCGACGGCCGCCGGACCGGGCAGGATATAGGGCGGCACGCCTGACAGTCTGACATAGGCATACCAGATCAGGACCAGGCACGCGATGACCAGCAAGGGCGTCAGGACGCGCAGCGCCAGTTCGCGACGATGGGCGCTTGCAGTCGCTTTGACAAACAGCGGCGCCGCGGATTTTTCGTCACTCATCGACGATCCTCCGCCGCGTTGATTGCTCCGATGAGCGCGTGCGAGACCGTCTCGCAGGCTTTGCGGTATTCTTCCGAAGTGCGATAATGGGCGTCGCGTCCCAGACTGGTCATCAGCGGCAGATCGGCATGTACACGCCCCGGCCTTGCCTTCATCACGACGATGCGGTTGGAGAGATAGGCGGATTCGAAGACCGAATGGGTGACGAAGATGACGGTGATGCCGGTCGTCTTCCAGAGCCTGAGCACGTCATCATTCAACTTCTGTCGGGTGATCTCGTCGAGAGCCGCGAAGGGCTCGTCCATCAGTAGCAGCTTCGGCTTCGTCACCAGAGCCCGGGCAATCGAAACACGCATCTTCATGCCGCCGGACAGTTCGCGCGGATAGGCCTTGGCGAAATCCTGGAGGCCGACCGTGGTCAGCGCTTCCACGATCTGATCATGTGCCGCCCTCTTGGAGATATGTCGAAGCTTCAGCGGCAGATGAACATTGTCGAACACGGTCTTCCAGGGCATCAGCGTCGGCTCCTGAAAGACGAAACCGATATCCCCCTCCGGAAGACCCTTGGAGTTGATCCGAGAACTCGGCCAGTCGATCGCGCCCGACGTGACATCGCCGAGCCCGGCGATAATCCGCAGCGCCGTCGACTTGCCGCACCCGGATGGGCCGAGCAGGCTGATGAACTCGCCGCTCTCCACTGTGAGCGACATCTCCGAAAGGGCAACAGTTCCGCTAGAGAAGGCTTTCGAAACAGCTTGCATGACGACCAGCGGCCGCTTGCGCAACTCTTTCGGGGATAGGGCCTGAGCTTCTGCTGGGGGCATTGGCTGTCTCGTTCATCAGCGAATGGAATCCGCCGTATGAGGTGGATCTCCGACGGAGTCTTCGGCTTACTTCTTCATCGCCATTCCGGTGCCTTTGCAGACGAATTTCGTCGTGAAGGCTTTGGTGTAATCCGTTTCCGGCTTGAACACCTTGATCGCTACCATTTCATCGAAGAAGGCCTTGTAATGCGCCTCGGTCAGGCAGCCGATGCCTTTGTCGAGGCTGTCGCCGGATTCGATGATGCCGTACTCCTTCATCTTGGCGATGGAATAGGCGATCTGACCATCCGTCATTTCAGGATTGTCCTTCTTGATCAGCTCGTTGGCCTTGGTGTTGTCACCGTAGAGATAGTGGTACCAGCCTTCGATCGAGGCATCGACGAAGCGTTGGACGACATCGGGCTTGCTGTCGATCATCGCCTGCGTGGTGGTGATCATCGTCGAATAGGGGGAGTAGCCGTTGTCGGCGAGCAGGAAGACTTTCGGCTCGAAGCCGGCCTGCTTCTGAATCTCGTAGGGTTCCGAGGTGAGATAACCTTGCTGCGCGGAATCCTTGTCGGCAAGGAACGGCGCCGGGCTGAAATTATAGGGCTTGTACTGTTCGTCCCTGAAGCCTTTGAAATTCGCCTTCATCCATTCGAAATAGGTGAGATAGCCGTCCTTGCCGAGAAACAGCGTCTTGAGCTTGGCGAGATCTTCGAATTTCTCGATTCCGGCATCGGGATGTGCGATCAGCACCTGCGGATCCTTCTGGAAGATCGCCGCGACGTCGACGAGCGGAATGCCCTGCTCGACGGCCGAAATCTCGCCCTGCGGCCCGCCCATGTAGAAATCGATCTTGCCGGAGATCAGCAGCGCGCTGTTGGCCGCATTCGGACCGCCCTGGACGATGGTGACGTCGAGTCCGTGCTTGGCATAAGTGCCGTCGGCGACCGCCTGGTAGAAGCCGCCATGCTCGGCCTGCGCCAGCCAGTTGGTGCCATAGGTGACCTTGTCGGCCGCCTGAGCGGAGGCGATGGAGGCAATCATGCCGCCAAGCCCGGCCAATGCGGAAAAGACCCTGTTCTTCTTTGTCATGGGCATGATCAACGTTCCCCTTCTGAGTTCGCGGCCGTCGCGGCGACGTCCGATTTTCTTCATAGGAGCCGTTGCTTTGCTCTTTGAAAAGCATCAAATTTCGTGCGCAATGATGCCTTTTCGGCATCTCACCGAAAGCCTGTGCCTATTTTGCGCTGCGTGCCTGATATTTGTGCAACGAGGTTCTGATGCTGCATTCCAGAAAGCTTCTCTATATCAACGAGATCGCGCGTTCGGGCTCGATCCGCAAGGCGGCGGCACGACTGAACGTGGCGTCTTCGGCGATCAACCGGCAGATTTTGGCCTTGGAAGAGGAAATGGGCGCGCCGCTCTTCGAGCGCCTGCCGCGCGGGCTGCGGCTGACCGCCGCCGGCGAGCTCTGCATCGAACATATCCGCGAGGTGCTGAAGAACTACGAGCGGTTGGAGGGGCGTATCCGCAGCCTGAAGATGCAGCAGGCGGGCAAGGTTCGGCTGGTGACGACCGTCGGCCTTGCGGCAGGGCCGCTGCCGGAAATCATCGCCCGCTTCCAGTCGGAACATCCGCGCGTCTTCATGCAATTGCGGAACGACGCCGGCACGATGACGGTCAACCCGGTGCTTTCAGGTGAGGTGGATATCGGCCTCGGTTTCAATATTCCGGCAACGCCCGGCATCCGCACGCTCGGCAATTTCGACATTCCGATCGGCGTGGTTCTGCCGCCCGGTCACCATCTGATCGGTTCCGGCCCGATCAACCTGGCCGATATCGTCCAGGAGCGCCTGGTGCTGGCGCAGCAAGGGACCAGCCTGCGCGACGTGATCAATCTGGCTTTGGCGCGCCTCGACGTGCATGTCGAACCGGTACTCGAAACCAATGCTTCGGAGATGCTGAAAAAACTGGTCAAATCGGGGGCGGGGCTAACGATCCTGAACCCGCTCGACGTCATCACCGAATGCCGGCAGGGCGAACTGGTCTTCCGGCCGATCGCGGAGCCGCATGCGCGCCACCAGCCGATGAAGCTTTTTGCCCGCGCCCGCGCGCCGCTCGACTCCGCCACCAGCCTGTTCGTCGAATATCTGCTGGCCGAGCTGGCCGGCCTGGTGCAGGAACTGCAGGCCAAGGGGCACATCGCGGCGGATACTTCCGTCGCGATCTGAGCCGCGGTTCGGCAGGCCCTACTTGGAATAAAGACTGGAAAGCGGATAGCGCTTCAGGTCGCAGAGCAGTTCGATGAACCCCTTGACCTGATGGCGGCAGATCGCTTCGCCCTTTTCGGCCGTCCCGCGCGACGCGTCGCCGACGACCCCGTTGGGATTGAGATCGTGGGCGATCCAGGCGAGCGAATGCGGCGGCAGCGGCTGAATGTAATTCGATTGCTCCCGCATCCATACCGCCTTGGATTTGAAATTCCGCGCCTTCTCCATCCGTACCAGGTCAGGCCGGAAATGCAGCATCAGCGACGTTTCCACCTCGCCGCCATGGATGCCGTATTTCAGCTCATGCTCGCTGATCATGCCCCCGGGGTGACCGAAGCGGCCCCATTGCGTGGAGATGACGGCCATCGCGTAGCGCACGCGCAGCTCTCGCGCCACGATGCTCATGATATCGACATTGCCGCCATGCGAATTGATGATCACCATCTTGCGGATGCCGGCTTCGGCAACCTTTGCGCCAATCGCGGTCCAGACCGGAATGAGCAGTTCGGCGCCGAGCGACAAGGTACCCGGACCGTAGATATGTTCATTGGCCTTACCGATTTCCTGCGTCGGCAGCACCAGACAATCGAGATCGACGGGTTTCTGCTTGCGTAATTCGGCGAGCATGCCTTCGGCGATGGCCACATCGGTCGCGATCGGCAGATGCGGCCCGTGCTGTTCCGTCGAGGCGATCGGCAGGATGGCGATCGTGGTGTCGGGAGACAGTCCGGCGAAGTCGTCGCTGACCAACTCGTTCCAGTAAAATGGCACTGTCATTGCCGTTCGCCTCTCATTGCCGTTGGAGACAGTGAGTAGGGAATAACGCTACCTGCGAAAAGCATCAATTTGCGGTCGCACCGATGCCTTTTTGCGGATGATGGAGCAACGGCCCCGTCGAGCGCGGCTCTTTGCCGTGATGTCTCCGGGCATGTCTTGCCGAAACCATTGCGCAAGTGCGTCCGCAATGGTTTTCTACCGCCTCTGCAATTGCAACGCTTTCCGGTGATTCCCGATGTTCGATATTCTGTGGCGCGGTCTGGTGATCGGCGCCGGCGCAACCATCCTCATGGACCTCTGGGCGATCGTACTCACGAAGGTCTTCGGCCAGACGCCGCCGAACTGGGCGCCGGTCGGCCGCTGGTTCTGGCATCTTGGTCGCGGCAAGGTCTTTCATGAGAACATCGCCGATGCAGCGCCTTATGCGAATGAACTCGCTCTCGGCTGGATCAGCCACTACGCCGTCGGCATTCTCTATGGCGTGATCTTCGCGATCATCATGGGGCAGGGTTGGCTCGCTACACCGACATTTCTCCCCGCCTGGATTTTCGGCATCATCACCGTCGGGGCAGGGTGGTTCCTGCTGCAGCCCGGCCTCGGTCTCGGCTGGGCGGCTTCCAGACATCCGAAGCCGATGAAGGTCCGCTGCTTCAATCTGCTTGCGCATACGGTGTTTGCGCTGGGGCTATTTGGGACGGCGTTGATTATTCGCTGAGCCAAAAACCCCTCCCCAACCCTTCCCACAAGGGGGAGGGACTAAGCTGTGGCGTCCGGCGGCGACCAAAGCAGAGGTCTTGCTGGCTGTTACCGTTCGACGGATTGAAACGATAGAGTTTATGTGAAGCGGTGCGGCATCTTAGCCCCTCCCCCTTGCGGGGGGGATGGGTCTATTGGTTCCCTGCGAAAATCCCTATCCTACCGCGCCGCCCAATTCGCCCCGCGGCGGAAGATCGTCTTCATCTCGGGCACGTCGAACTCCTTGGCCTGGTGGCCGAGCGAGGAGTAGAAGACGCGGCCCTTGCCGTATTTGCGCTTCCAGACGACGGGCATGACGACGCCGTCGATCCAGTAGGCGTGCTCGCCGGTGAACCTCGTCGTTGCCAGAACCTCGTTCGAGGGGTCAACATGCATGTAATATTGCTCTGACGTATAGGGAAAGTCGGCAATCCCTTCCATCAGCGGATCGTCGGGGCGGGTAATGTTGACGGTATAGTTGATGATGTTGCCGGGATGGGCCACCCACTGGCCGCCGATGATGAACTGATAGTCGACGGAGTCGCGGAAGGCATCGCCCGCACCGCCATGATAGCCTGATATGCCGACGCCGCTTTCGATTGCGGCGGCGAGGTTCTTGACCTCCTCCTTTTCGATCTTCGACATCGTCATGATCGGCACGACGAGGCTGAGATCGTGGACGGAGGGGTCGGCGAGCGCCTCGGTACCGTGTTCGAGATAGACCTTGAAGCCGTCTTCCTCGAGCATGGTCTTGATGATTTCGGCGCATTCCTGCGGCTCGTGCCCGCTCCAGCCACCCCAGACGATCAGTGCTTCACGCATTCTCTTTCCTCCTGAAACTTATTTCGCCAGCTGTCCGTCGACGATGGATTGGGACAAGGGGGCAGGGCGTTCCACCGCCGTGGTGATCGTCACCGTCCGACCGGTCTCGGACGCGGTCTGGAAGGCTTCCATGACTTCGAGCACATGCAGCGCCAGATCGCCGTTGGCGCGGTGCGGCCGGTTCGCGCGGATCGCATGCGCCATGTCGGCAACGCCGAGCGAGCGGAAATTGCCCTCGGCATAGGGCGCGGTGACCGGCTGGTCCTCGAAGGCGCCGCCCTTCTTCAGATATTCGACGGGGCCGGCGAATTTGTTGGGGTCGGGGACAATAAGCGTGCCCTCGGTTCCATAGACCTCCAGCGGCACATGCTTGTGGCCGGCGACGTCGAAGCTCATGGCGATCTGGACGACCGCGCCGTTGGCAAAAGCCATCATGCCGGCGACATGGGTCGGCACATGCACGGGGATGCGCTCGCCATTGCGCGGCTCGCTGGTAATGAGCCGTTCGGCCCGCGGCGTCGTCGCAAAGCCGGCGACCTGGGAAACCGGCCCAAGCAGATTGACGAGATCGGTGATGTAGTAAGGGCCCATATCGAGCATCGGCCCGCCGCCGACCTCGTAATAAAAGGCCGGGTTCGGATGCCAGCGCTCGTGCCCAGGGCACATGAAGGTCGCCGAGCCGCCGACCGGCTGGCCGATGACGCCCTGGTCGATCAGGGCGCGCGCCGTCTGGTGACCGCCGCCGAGAAAGGTGTCGGGGGCCGCGCCGATGCGCAGATTGCGCCCGCGTGCCGCGTCGGCCAATTTTTTCCCTTCCGCGAAATTAATCCCGAGCGGCTTTTCCGAATAGGTGTGCTTGCCGGCCTCGAGCGCCTGCAGCGCGACGGCGACATGGGCTTTGGGGATCGTCAGGTTGACGATGATCTCGACCTTTGGGTCGGCGAAAAGCTCCTCGACGGATTTGACAGGCACGTTGAATTCGGCAGCTTTTGCCTCTGCCAGTTCCCGGTTGAGATCGGCGACGCCGCGAATGTCGAGAATGGGGAAGGATGCCATCGCCGTGAGATAGGCGCCCGAAATATTGCCGCATCCGATGATGCCGATACCGACCTTGTCCATGAATTCCTCCATTGATCTTGAGTGTGCGCTCCTCAGAGCGCCGGCCCTGTGGTGCTCCAGGGCGATTCGTAGAGTTCGTAGAGCGCGACTGCGGCAGCACCCTGTGCCCAGAAATCATCGCTCGAATCGTCGAAGACGAGTTCGCTGACGCCTTTCAGCGACGGCGGAATGGCGAGCGCATAGGCATCGCGCAGGCTGTTCAAAAAGGGTTCGCCGAGCGCCAGGCTGGAGCCGACCAGGATGACCCGCGGCGGCGCAAACAGCGTGACGATATTGGCGATGGTCAAGCCGACTGCTTCGCCGGCGCGGATGGCGGCGCCGATCAGCCGGTCGTCATCGGCCTTGATCAGCGCCTGGGCATGCGTCATGCCGCGCCCGAGGCGGATGGCTTCGGCAAAACGCCCGTCGGTCTGATGCTCGCCGAGGATCGCGCTTTCGCCGGCCTGGCTGAAAAGCCGCACCACGCCATTCGGTCCCATGCCGAGCACGAGGTCGCCGAGATTGTGGCTGAGGCCGCCGGCTCCGCGGAACAGGCGATTGCCATGCAACACGCCGAGCCCCAGCGTTTGTTCCAGCGAAATCAACACCATATCCTCGAGATCCCTGGCTCTTCCGAACCAGTGATGGCCGAGCGTAATGGCATGCGCATCGCTTTCGACGATGGTCGGCGTCGACAGCCGCGTGGACATCTCGGCGGCGAAATCGACATTGGTGTCGCGGAAGATCGGGCTGCTTCTGATGTAGCCGGTGCGGTGCTCGATGACACCGGGAAAGCCGAGGCAGACGCTGTCGACATCTTCGAGCGACAGCCCGGCATCGACCACGCAGCGCCGCACTCCATCCTCGACGAGATCGGCGATGACGCCGATCGGCTGCCGGTCGAGGCGGATCGGCAAAGCGAGCTTCGACAGCACGTCGCCACGGAAATTGGTGACGACGAAGACCATCCGGTTGGCGGCGATCTTACCGCCGACGACGCGGGCGGCATCGGGATTGAGTTCCAGCGCCACGCGCGGCCTGCCGCGCACCGCCTCGTTGCGGATATCGCCTTCGTGGCGCGGCAGGATCAGTCCATCGTCGAGCAGGGAGGCGGTAATAGCGGAAACGGTCGTGGTGGAAAGCTCGGTCCGTTCGCTGATCTCGATGCGCGAGATCGGACCATGGCGCCGGATGGTATCGAGCACGTTCAAGCGGTTGATCGCGCGCATCAATTCTGGATCTGCGGTCTTCATGAAAAACTAGCCGGCATAGTTCGTTGGGCGGAAGCCAATATTTTTAACGGGTTACGAAATAAATAGCAGCCAATCCCGCAGGCCTGTCAAGCGCATTTGCTAAAAATAGCCGAAGTTGGGTTGACATCCGGCGCAAGCTCCGCTGAATTATTCCGCATAGGGGAAAAATTGTGAGGATGGGTCCCCTGGGAGGAAAATCATGAATTTTATGCTGAAGAACGCCGCTTTCGGCGGCAGGCGCATCGTATCCATGGCCGCGGCAGCCGGCATGTTGCTGGCCGGAGCAGGAACTGCCTCGGCGACGACGGTGGTCAAGTGGCTGCATCTCGAAACCGATCCGAAAAATGTCGCGGCCTGGGAAGACATCGTCAAGAAATACGAAGCTCAGCATCCCGATGTCGATATCCAGATGCAGTTCCTCGAAAACGAGGCCTTCAAGGCCAAGCTTCCTACGCTGCTGCAGTCCGACGACGTGCCAGATTTCTTTTTCAGCTGGGGCGGCGGCGTTCTGAAGCAGCAGTCCGAAACCGGCGCGCTGCAGGATGTGACGGCAGCCCTCGATGCCGATGGCGGCAAGCTGCGCAAGGCTTATACCCCGGCCTCGGTCGACGGCCTGACCTTCGACGGCAAAACCTGGGCGGTCCCCTACAAGGTCGGTCTGGTCAGCTTCTTCTACAACAAGGCGCTCTTTGCCAAGGCAGGCGTCAAGGCCGAGGACATCAAGACCTGGACCGATTTTCTTGCGGCCGTGAAGAAGATCAAAGGGGCCGGCATCGTGCCGATTGCCGGCGGCGGCGGCGAGAAATGGCCGATCCACTTCTACTGGAGCTATCTCGTCATGCGCGAGGGCGGCCAGAAGGTCTTCGATGCGGCCAAGAACGGCGAGGGTGAAGGTTTCCTCGATCCAGCGATCATCAAGGCCGGCGACGATCTCGCCGAGCTCGGCAAGCTCGAACCTTTCCAGCCCGGCTATCTCGGCGCAACCTGGCCGCAGACGCTCGGCGTCTTCGGTGACGGCAAGGCGGCGATGATCCTCGGCTTTGAAGCGACCGAGGCCAACCAGCGCAAGAATGCCGGTGACGGCAAGGGACTTTCGCCCGACAATATCGGCCGTTTCGTCTTCCCGACGGTTGAAGGCGGCGCCGGCAAGCCGACGGATACGCTCGGCGGCCTGAACGGCTGGGCGCTTACCAAGAAGGCCTCCAAGGAAGCGGTCGATTTCCTCGCTTTCCTGACGAATGCGGACAATGAGCGGGCGATGGCCAAATCAGGCATGCTCCTGCCCGTCGCCGTCGGCGCCGATGACGGCGTGGTCAATCCGCTGCTGGCTGAATCGGCCAAACAGCTTGCCGGTTCGACCTGGCATCAGAACTTCTTCGACCAGGATCTCGGTGCGGCCGTCGGCCGTGTCGTCAACGACGTCTCGGTGGAAATCGTCTCCGGACAGATGAACTCCAAGGACGGCGCCCAGATGATCCAGGACGCTTTCGAACTGGAACAATAACCAGCGCCCGCAGAACCTTCCGGCGCTCCTGCCAATCGGGAGCGCCGGCATCGCTGCCGACGAAAGGCTAAAGCAGGAACCATGGCCAATATCTCAGTCCTATCGACACCGAGCGCAGCAAGGCCGGCAAGGCGAGCCGCAAACCGGAAGAGCTCGGTCGCCCACGACCGCCTGACCGTGCTGTTGCTGTTTCTGCCACCGGCGCTGCTGCTCTTCACGCTCTTCGTCATCATGCCGATGGGCGAGGCGGCCTGGTACAGCCTCTATAAGTGGAACGGGTACGGCACGCCGACGGAGTTCATCGCGCTCCGTAATTTCCAGGTCCTGTTCCGCAACGCGGCGTTTACCCAGGCGCTGGTCAATAACGGCCTGATCATCATCATTTCGATCTGCATCCAGGTGCCGCTCGCCATCTGGCTGGCCACGATGCTGGCGCACCGCATTCCCGGTGTCGTCGCTTACCGCCTGATCTTCTTTCTGCCTTATGTGCTGGCGGATGTTGCCGCAGGCCTCATCTGGCGCTTCGTCTATGACGGCGACTACGGCCTGTTTGCCGCCATTTCCAGCTTCTTCGGTTTCGCCAATCCTTACGTGCTCGCCGACAAGGACGTGGCGATCTATGCCATCCTCGGGGTTATCGTCTGGAAGTATTTCGGTTTCCACATGATGCTGTTCATCGCCGGCCTTCAATCGGTGGACAAGAGCGTGCTGGAGGCGGCCGAGATCGACGGCGCCACCGGCTGGCAAAAATTCCGTTACGTCACCCTGCCGCTGCTCGGCTCCACCCTGCGCCTTTCGATCTTCTTCGCCGTCGTCGGCTCGCTGCAGCTCTTCGACATGATCATGCCGCTGACCGGCGGCGGACCGTCCAACTCGACGCAGACGATGGTCACCTTCCTCTACACCTACGGCGTCATGCGCATGCAGGTCGGCCTCGGCAGCGCCGTCGGCGTGGTGCTGTTCATCATCTGCGTGACGCTCGCCTTCGGTTACAAAAGGATTTTCATGCGCCATGACTGATATGAGCTCTTCCGTCCGCATGAGGACATCCACCCGGATCTATCTTTACGTGTCGCTGAGCCTGATCGCCGCGATCGTGCTGGTGCCGCTGCTGACGACGGCGCTCGGCGGCTTCAAGACCCTGGGCGACCTGCGCACCAACCCCTTCGGCCTGCCGACGGAATGGCAATGGGCGAACTATACCGACATTCTCTTCGGCGAGCGCTACTGGCTGCAAATCGGCAATTCGCTTGTCATCGCAGCCCTCACCGTGCTCTTGACGCTGATCGTCTCGTCCATGGCGGCTTTCGCCTTCGCCCATGTCCGCTTTTTCGGCTCATCCTTCCTGCTCAATTATTTCCTGCTCGGCCTGATGTTTCCGGCCGCAACCGCTATCCTGCCGCTTTTCATCCGCATCCGCGATCTCGGCCTGCTTAATACCTATTGGGGCGTGGTGCTGCCGCAGGTGGCCTTCGGCCTCGGCATGAGCATCCTTTTGTTCAGGAATTATTTCCGCAATCTTCCGGAAGAATTGTTTCAGGCGGCCTTCGTCGACGGGTGCGGTTATATGAGATTCTTCTGGCATATCTCGCTGCCGCTCTCCCGGCCGATCGTCGCCACCGTCAGCATCATCTCCTTCGTCGGCAGCTGGAACAGCTACATCCTGCCGCTAATCATGCTGAACTCGGAATCCAAATATCCCTGGCCGCTCGGCATCATGGTCTATCGCGGCGAATACGGCACGGAGTGGCAGCTGGTGCTGGCCTTCATCACGCTGACCATCCTTCCCACCATCATCGTCTTCTTCGTCGCGCAGAGACACATCATCGCCGGATTGACCGCTGGCGCCGTGAAGTCCTGAGCCGAACCATTGGAGTGCAATCATGGCATCCGTTGAGCTGAACAATATTCGCAAGGCCTATGGCGCCGTCGACGTCATCCACGGCATTTCGCTTCAGATTGAGGATGGCGAATTCGTCGCCCTCGTCGGCCCGTCCGGCTGCGGAAAATCGACGCTGCTGCGGATGATTGCCGGCCTCGAGGAGATCACCGACGGCGAGATCGCCATCGGCGGCAACGTCGTCAACGCGATGACGCCGCGCGAGCGCAACATCGCGATGGTCTTCCAGTCCTATGCGCTCTATCCGCACATGACGGTGGCCGAAAACATGGGTTTCAACCTGAAGCTTGCCGGCGTTGCCAAAGCGGAGATCGAGGCCCGCGTCGCTGAGGCCGCCCGCATGCTCGATCTCGCCAAGCTGCTCGACCGCAAGCCGGCCCAGCTTTCCGGCGGCCAGCGCCAGCGCGTCGCCATGGGCCGCGCCATCGTCCGCAATCCGGCCGTCTTCCTGTTCGATGAGCCGCTCTCCAACCTCGATGCGAAACTGCGCGTGCAGATGCGTTCGGAGATCAAGACGCTGCACCAGAAGGTCCGGACGACCTCGATCTATGTCACCCACGACCAGATCGAGGCGATGACGCTCGCTGACCGCATCGTCGTGCTCAATCATGGCAGGGTGGAGCAGTCGGGCACGCCGCTCGAACTCTATAAAAAACCCGCCAATCTCTTCGTCGCTGCCTTCATCGGGTCGCCGGCGATGAACATGCTCGAAGGCACGGTCACCGGAGAAAACGGCGAACCCACCGCCCGCCTCGACGATGGCACAGCGATCCGCATCGCACCCGACCGCCGGGTCAGACCCGGCCAGGCCGTCACCATCGGCTTGCGTCCGGAACATCTCGTTCCCGGCCTATCGGCCGGTACGGCGCTCGCCGGCCGCACCATGCTGGTGGAACCCACAGGCGCCCAGACCCATATCGTCTTCGATCTCGCCGGCCAGCAGGTGACGGCGGTCGTCGACGGCGAATACCCCGCCCGCTACGGCGCGGTGTTCGAAGCGAGCATCGCCAGCGATCAGGTCCACGTTTTCGACCGCGGCAGCGGGGTGGCGCTGTAGGCGACGATTAGTCTGCTGGGGAATGGCGAGGGTGCGGCGCATCGTCTTCTCCTCTCGGGGAGAAGGTGCCGGCAGGCGGATGAGGGGGCGGAACGGCACCCCCCCACGTAAATTCTATTCCGGCACGCGGCCGGAAATGCCGTGCGCAGCATCCCGCACATAGTCGAGATGAGCTGGAGGAGAAGACCGGCATCGTCGGCCCCCTCATCCGCCCTACGGGCACCTTCTCCTCGAGGGAAGAAGAGGGAATCGAGAGGGCGCGGCAGATACTCCTGCCGTCCTCGGCGATTATTCCGCCGCAATCCGCGGGACGCCGTTGGCCTGCACGATTTTCTCCAGCAGCGCCAATTCTTCCTGGGTGAGATCCGTCAAAGGCGGGCGCACCGGGCCGGGGTTCTGTCCAAGCACGCGAAGCCCCGCCTTGATGATCGAGACGGCATAGCCTTTCTTGCGGTTGCGCAGTGCGACGAAGGGGAAGAAGAAGCCCTTCAGGATTTCGTCGACGGTCGCCTGGTCACCGGTGCGCAAGGCGCCGTAAAAGCGCTGGGCGAGGGCGGGGACGAAGTTGAACACGGCGGAGGAATAGGTGGTCACGCCGGCGGCGAAATAGGCTTGCGCATAGACCTCGTGGGTCGGCATCCCGCCGACATAGACGAGGCGGTCGCCAAGCCGCGTGGTGATCTCGATGACCTTGTCGACATCGCCGACGCCGTCCTTGAAGCCGATCAGATTCGGGCATTCCTCCGCAAGGCGCGCGATGCTGTCGGCGGTCAGGATTGCGTTGTCGCGATTATAGACGATGACGCCGATACCGACCGATTGGCAGACCGCCTTGACATGGGCGATCAATCCGGCCTGTTCGGCAAACATCAGATAGGGCGGCAGGAGCAGCAATCCGTCCGCGCCGGCCTTTTCGGCCGCTTGTGCGATCTCGATGGCAAGCGACGTGCCGTAGCCGGTTCCCGAGATGATCGGCGTATTGCCGGCTGAGGCCTTGGCGGCGCGCACGACCTGAGGGATTTCGGACGGATTGAGGGAGAAGAACTCCCCGGTGCCGCCGGCGGCAAACAGCGCCGCGGCGTTATAACCGGCAAGCCACTCGACATGGCGGCGATATTTCGCCTCGTCGAATTTCAGCTGGTCGTCGAAATGGGTGACCGGAAACGAGAGCAGGCCACTGCCGACGGCCTTCTTCAATTCAATCGGGTTCATCATCAAGTCCTATTCCTTACGTGTTGAAAATCGTGTCAGGCGTTCTCGAGCACTTGCAGAAGTGCCGCGATGTAGCCGTAGCAGAAGGCAAATGCGGTGGCGGACGGATCCTTGCCGCTGACGGTCGGCACATGGTCGGGCATCAGCATGTATTTGTAGCCGACTTCCTTGTAGATCCTGGCCGAGCGGACCATGTCCATGTCGCCCTCGTCCGGGAAGGTCTCCATGAAGGAGAGCTTGCCGCCGCGAATGTTGCGGAAGTGGACGTTGAAGATCTTGTTGCGCTCTCCGAACCAGCGAATGATGTCGTCGATCTCTTCGCGTGGATTTTCGAGCATCTCGCCGACCGAGCCCTGGCAGAAATTGAGGCCGTGATAGGGGTTCTCGCGCATCTGCACGAATTTCTTCAGCCCTTCCACCGTGCCGAGCACGCGCGTGACGCCACGATAGCCGGGCGGCGTATAGGGGTCGTGCGGATGGCAGGCGAGCCTGACGCGATTGCTTTCGGCGACCGGCACGACGCGTTCGAGGAAATAATCGATCCGTTCCCAGTTTTCGTCCTCGGAGAGCACGCCGGCAAGGCCGGGGGCTGCCTGCTGATCGGTCTTCTCCCAGCGAAAGCTCGCGTTCAGCGAGCCGCCGCGTCCGGGTTCATCAGGCGTGCGCGGAATGCCGATCAGGTTGAGATTGTATTTCACAGCCGGAATGCCGGCCGCCGCGACATCCTCGATCATCTGGCAAACCGCGTCGATCTGCCGGTCACGCTCAGGCCCGGCAAGCAGGATGTCGGGATAGGAAGCCTTCTCGATCGGCTGCGAGGGCAGGGGCAGCTGGATCATGTCGAGGATCAGGCCGAAGCTCTCGACCTTGTCGCGATGGCGTTCGATGTCGGCAAGCGTCCAGCTGCTCGGCTGTCCCGGCGGATCGGCGCTGATATGCTTCACCCCCAATTGCGCGAAGATCCGATAATCGTCATCGTCGCGCGCCGCCACCTGTGTTCCAAGATACATCAGAGACCCTCTCCAAATTCAACAATGTCATATGACATAATATGAATCTTCGGGAGTGTCGAGCCCTATTGCTGTTCGGCGAGCATCCGATAGCGACGTTGGCTCGCCATCAGATGCGCGCGCATCGCCTGGCGGGCACGGTCGGGATCCTGATCGGCGATTGCCGACAGGATTTCCACATGCTCGGCATAGACCTTCTGCAGATATTCGCGGTCATTGGCCTCCGGCAGCGTCGGAAACTGCCCGCGGGGAATGGCGCGCGGGCCGAAATGACGGAGAACATCGACATAGAACCGGTTGTTGGTGGCGGCGGCGATCGCCATGTGAAAGGCATAATCAGCCTCGACCGTCTGCTGTCCGCTTTCGATCAGTTGCGCCATTCGGCGGTTGGCCTCGCGGATTGCCGCTTCCTGCTCGGCGGTGCGACGATAGGCGGCAATCGCTGCCGCTTCACCCTCGGTCGCCATGCGAAACTCCAGCAACTCAAGGGTTTCCGGAATGCTTTTAATTTCCACCGGCGTCAGCGACATGACCGAATGAACCTTCGGATCCGCGACGAATACGCCTTTGCCCTGGATCGGCCGGACAAAACCCGCAGCCCTCAAATCCGCAATCGCCTCGCGCACCACGGTGCGGCTGACCCCGAAGGTCGATTCGAGCTGAGGCTCGGTCGGCAGCTGGTCGCCGACGCGCAATTTCCCCGTCTCGATTTGCGCGCGCAATTGATCGATGACCTGCTGCGCCAGTCTTTGCCGACCACGGCCAAGTGTCGTCATTCTCGTTTCCCCAGTTCCTTCGCCTCACGTCTTCCGCACGGGTCTTGCAAATCAAATCGGACTTCGATAAATCATAATACGACATACGGACGACATAATATGTCTCTTATAGTAATCCAGGGAGGAGTTACAATGAAGCATTTTTCGAAAGGCCTGTTCGTCGGCGCCGTCATCGGCGCTTTGACGATCGCTGCGCCGCTCTCGCATGCCGCCACCCCTAAGGATCAGCTGGTGATCGGGACATCGCTGGCGCAGGTCCTGTCGCTCGATCCGCATCAGGCGACCGAGGGCAAGGCGGTCGAGATCATGTCGAACCTCTACGACCGCCTGGTCAACAGCACGCCGGATGGCAAGATCGTGCCGCAGCTGGCCGAAAGCTGGAAGGTCGATGACAAGGGTATCACCTTCACCCTGCGCCAGGCCAATTTCGCCTCCGGCAATCCGGTGACATCAAAGGACGTCGTCTATTCCATCGGGCGGCTCCTGAAGCTCGATCAGGCTGCCGCCGCCAACCTCAAGCGCGTCGGCTACGACAAGACCAATGTCGACAAGCTCGTCACCGCAGTCGATGACAAGACGGTGCGCATCGATTTTTCCGGCCAGGTGACCGCCGAGATGCTGCTCTACCGGCTGACGACCTCGACCACCAGCGTCGTCGACAGCGTCGAAGTCGAAAAGCACGTCGCTGACAATGATTACGGCAATGCCTGGATGCGCACGCATTCGGCCGGCTCCGGTCCGTTCACCCTGAACCGCTGGTCCCCGAACGAGCTCGTGATCCTCGACGCCAACAAGGATTATGTCACCGGCGCTCCGAAGATGAAGCGCGTCATCGTCCGCCATGTGCCTGAAAGCCAGGTCGAGCGGCTGATGCTGGAGCGCGGCGACATCGATATCGCCAGCGCCATGACCGCAGCCGACCTCGCGACCTTCAAGGACAAGCAAGGCTTTACCATCCAGCGCATTCCCACAGGCGGCTTTTACGTGCTGTCGATGAATGCCGGCAACCAGTACCTGTCCAACCCGAAGGTGCGTGAGGCGATTGCCTATGGCATCGACTATAAGGGCATCGAGAAGACGATCATGGGTCCCTACGGGCGGGCGAGAAACGTTCCGGTTCCGGAGAATTTCGAATCTGCGATCCCGAATCCCGACTGGCATCTCGACGTCGAAAAGTCCAAGCAGCTGTTGGCCGAAGCAGGGTTCAAGGACGGCTTCTCGCTGACGCTGAAGACGATCGCGCAGACGCCGCGCATCGATCTTGCCACGGCCATCCAGGCGTCGCTCGCCCAGGTCGGCATCAAGATCGACATCCAGCAGGGCAACGGCTCGGAAATCATCGCTGCCCATCGCGCCAGGGACTTCGATCTGCTGATCCCGCAGACCAGCGCCTACATGCCGAACGTGCTCGGCTCGATGGAGCAGTTCTCGTCCAACCCCGACAACTCGAAAGAAGCCAACAATGCCGGCAACTTCGTCTGGCGCTCGGCCTGGGACATCCCGGAGCTGACGGCGCTGACGGCAAAGGCATCGATGGAGCCGGACGCCAAGAAGCGCGGCGAGCTCTACGTCGAGATGCAGAAGATGTTCGTCGAACAGAAGCCTGCGGTGCTGCCTATGTTCGAACGCTTCGAGCCGATCGTCCTGTCGAGCACGGTGCAGGGATATGTAGGGCATCCGACCCAGCTGACGCGTCTTGAGAACGTCACCAAGTCTGAAGCCCAGTAATACTCCCGAGGCAGCCGATCATGAAGGAACTCTCTGCAGCCGAATTCGGCCGACGCCTGGCGCATCTGCTCGTCAGCCTGTTCATTCTCCTCTGCGTCACCTTCGTGATCGGCCGCGTCCTGCCCACGGATCCCGTCGGCGCGATCGTCGGCGAACTCGCCGATCCCGCCGCCTATGCCGCGATGCGGACGCGTCTGGGGCTCGATCTGCCGATCTATCAGCAGTTCTTCCTCTATCTGAACGGGCTCGTTCATGGTGATTTCGGTACGGCCGTGCTCACCGGCAACCCCGTCTCTTCCGATCTCGCTCAGGCCTTTCCGGCGACCTTCGAACTGGCCACGCTTGCCGTGATCATTTCGACCTTCGTCGGCATCCCGCTCGGCCTGGTCGCGGCGCTGTTTCGCGATAGCGTGATCGACAAGGTCGCGCGCGTAGTCGCCCTCGTCGGTCATTCGATCCCGGTTTTCTGGTTCGGCATCGTCGGCCTCGTCATCTTCTATGCCGGCCTGAACTGGGTCGGCGGGCCAGGCAGGATCGATGTGTTTTACGAAGGCCTCGTCACCCCGCAGACCGGGCTGCTGCTGGTCGATAGCCTCCTGCAGGGCGAGACGGAAATCTTCTGGAATGCCCTCGGCCATATCATCCTTCCTGCCATCATCCTCGCCTATGCCGCGATGGCCTACATCACCCGCATGACCCGCAGCTTCACCCTCGAGCAGTTGAGCCAGGATTACGTCATTGCGGCCCGCGCCAAGGGTGTGAGCCCCTTCGGCACGATCTGGCGCCACGTCCTGCCGAACATCGCCGTGCAGCTGATCACCATCCTGGCCATTTCCTACGGCGGATTGCTCGAAGGCGCCGTCGTGACGGAAATCGTCTTTTCCTGGCCGGGCATCGGCCAATACATGACGAATGCGCTGATGATCGGCGACATGAACGCCATCGTGGCCGGCACCATCATTGTGGGATTCATTTTCATGCTGTTGAACTTCCTCGCCGACGTCGCCTACGCCATATTTGATCCGCGCATGCGGGAGGTGGCGCGATGAGCCCCAGCCCGATGAGCAATGTTATCCGCGGCGAGATTCAGATCCGTCCTCCGAGCGTGCCGAGCCGCATGGCGGCGTCGTTTGCCCGTGCCGGCCGCAAGCTGGCTGCCGAGCCGCTCGGCCTTGCCGGCTTCGTCATCCTCGGCCTGCTTTGCCTGATTGCGATCTTCGCGCCGTTACTGGCGCCTTATGACCCGGTCATCCAATCGCTTGGCGACGCCCTGCAGCCGCCGAGCCTCGCACATTGGGCCGGCACCGACGAATTCGGTCGCGACATTCTGAGCCGTCTGATCTTCGGCACGCGCATCACCATTCAGACCGTGCTGTCGATCTCCCTGATCGTCGGGCCGATCGGCCTGTTGATCGGCGTGGTCGCGGGTTTCTTCGGCGGGCGCACCGACGCGCTCTTGATGCGGGCCACCGATATCGTTCTGTCCTTCCCGTCGCTGATCCTGGCGCTCGCCTTTGCGGCAGCACTCGGCGCCGGCCTGACCACGGCCATCATCGCCATCTCACTGACGGCATGGCCGCCGATCGCCAGGCTCGCGCGCGCCGAGGCGCTGGTCGTCAGAAATGCCGACTATGTCGTCGCCGCCCGCCTTTACGGCGCCTCGCCAATCCGCATTCTTCTTCTCTATATCGCGCCGATGTGCGTGCCGTCGGTCATCGTGCGCCTGACGCTCAACATGGCGGGCATCATCCTGACGGCGGCCTCGCTCGGCTTCCTCGGCCTCGGCGCCCAGCCGCCGGCACCGGAATGGGGCGCGATGATTTCCAACGGCCGCAAATTCATGCCCGATTACTGGTGGGTCGCCGTCATGCCCGGTATCGCCATCCTGCTGACCAGCCTTGCCTTCAACATCGCCGGAGATGCTCTGCGCGACATTCTGGATCCCCGCCATGCCAGATCTTGAAATGAAAGATCATGATTTGCAGCCCGTTCTGTCCGTCAAGAACTTGAGCGTTCGCTTTGGGCGAGGGGCCGTGCCCGCCGTCTCTAATGTCAGTTTCGATGTCGGGCGCGAACGGGTCGGCATCGTCGGAGAATCCGGTTCCGGCAAGTCGACGACCGGTCGCGCCGTCATGCGTCTGCTGCCGCCGGCCGCGGTCGTCACCGCCGAACGTCTGGATCTCGGTGGCGATCCGTTGCTGTCGAAGAGCGAGCGCCAGATGGGCGCGCTTCGCGGCAAGGATATCGCGCTGATCATGCAGGATCCGCGCTATTCGCTGAACCCGGTGCTCTCGATCGGCAAACAGATCGCCGAAGCCGCACGCCTTCACCTCGGTCTTGGCAAGAGCCAGGCGTTGGATGCAGCCCGCGCCATGCTGGAGCGCGTGCGCATCAGCGATCCCGACCGGGTTATGGCGCTTTATCCTCACCAAATATCGGGCGGCATGGGCCAGCGCGTGATGATCGCCATGATGCTGCTGGCCCGGCCGAAGCTTGTCATTGCCGACGAGCCGACCTCGGCGCTCGATGTCAGCGTCCGCAAGGACGTGCTGCTGCTGCTCGACGAACTGGTGCGCGAGAACAATTCGGGCCTGCTCCTGATCAGCCACGACATCCGCATGGTGGCAGCCTTCTGCGAGCGCATCATCGTCATGTATGCCGGCCGCATCGTCGAAACGCTGACCAGTCTCGAAGAGGCCCGCCATCCCTATACGCGCGGGCTGATCGCGGCGCTGCCCGACCCGAAGCACCCGGTTCGCCGGCTTGCCGTTCTCGACCGGGCGAAACTCGATCTGGAGACGGCGCAATGATCAATGTCCGTGACCTCGACGTCGTCTTTTCCTCCGGCAAATCAAGCAATCATGTCGTCAGGAGCATCAGTTTTCAGGTGGGCCAGGGTGAGACCCTCGGCATCGTCGGCGAATCCGGCTGCGGCAAATCGACGGTGCTGCGCTGCCTCGCCGGCATGGAGGCCGGTTGGACCGGTCAGATCGAGCTTCGCGGAAGGCCGATCGGCAAGAAGCGCTCCCGCGAGGAATTGACCTCAGCCCAGATGGTTTTTCAGGATCCCTACGGATCCCTGCATCCGCGCCACCGCATCGGCACCGCGCTCGCCGAGCCGCTGCGCGCCATGCGCCATTCCGACATCTGGTCGAAGGTGGAAAGGGCGTTGATCCAGGTTGGCCTGCCGGCAAGCTTCGCCAACCGTTTTCCGCACGAACTTTCCGGCGGCCAGCGGCAGCGCGTGGCGATCGCCCGGGCGCTGATCCTGTCGCCGCCGATCCTGCTGCTCGACGAGCCCACCTCGGCGCTCGATGTCTCCGTCCAGGCCGAAATCCTCAACCTGCTTGCCGATCAGCGTGAGGAGAAGGGGCTGACCTATCTCCTCGTCAGTCACGATCTCGCGGTCATTGCCCATATGTGCGACCGGGTGCTGATCATGAAGAACGGCGGCTTCGTCGACGAACTCACAAAGGCGGATCTGCAGGCCGGCACGACGCATGATGCCTATGCGCAGGAGCTGTTCGAGGCGAGCTTCATGGAGGCTTGACGGGGTCGTTGCGCAGCCGAGCCTCAGGCTGCACTGCAATAGCGTGCGAAAGCCTCGAGGAAATCGCGCATCTCCCCCTGATGCCGGGGCGCGGAAAGATGCTCGGCAATTTCTTCCGGGGAAAGCTTCATCAGATGGAGGCGAAGAAAGAGCTGCTCGTTGAAGCGCTCGCTCAGCGTGGCAAGAACGCTGCGAAGCTGCTGCAGCATGTCGTCGCCGCGATGCGACGCGTGCACAAGCACGATCGGTTTGCCGATCACTTCGTTGCGGGAGACGAGCCAGTCGATGGCGTTCTTCAGCCCGCCGGGGATTGACCTGATATATTCGGGGCTCGCCAGGATCAGTCCATCCGCATCCGCGATCGCCTTTGCAAGAGCCGCCACTTCGGAAGGAGGCTCGGGAAGTTCGAGATCGGGCGAGAAGACCGGGAGCTCGCCAATACGATCATAGACCGAGAGCATATGCGCCGGCCCGGCAGCCGACTGGAGGGCATATAGCATGGCCGTATTGGTCGAGGCTCTGCGGGCGCTTCCGGATATCGCCAGGAATTTCATGATCGGCATAACCTCATGCGATTGGCTTGATGTGATCCATGGCAACCGGATGGCGGACGGCTGCGACGCTGCCTCTTTCGACGACATGGCAGGCAAGCTCGACACGGCGGCGCGGCAAGGCAAGGCCAAGCATCATGTCGCGCAACAGGTCGAGCGCGGTGGCGCCGAGTTCGCGCATCGGGATGTGCACCGTCGACAGAGGCGGATTGAGAAAGGCCGATTGCGGCAGGTCGTCTATGCCCATGACGGAGACATCCTGCGGCACCGCATAACCCATCGCCTGCAATCCGCGCACGGCGCCGTTGGCGAGACTGTCGCCTGCCGTCAGAACGGCGGTGAAGCAAAGACCCTTGTCGCCGACGAGACGGGTAATCGCCTTGGCGCCGAGTTCCGGCAACCAGTCCTCGACCTCGAGCACCAGGTCGGCATCGGCCGTCAGCCCATGATGCTGCAGCGCGTCGCGCCACCCCTCCAGGCGCCGCTCGATCGTCCGCCGTCCCGGCCGCAGCATGAACAGGATGCGTTGATGCCCGGCCTCGATCAAGCGCTCGGCGGCGATGAAGGCGGCCGAGCGGTTGCAGGGCGTCACACTCGAAAGCCGCATATAGGGATCGTCGCTGTTGACGAGCACGACGGGCTTCCCGAGATCGGCGGCGGCCGCCAGCATGTCCTCCTCGTCGACCGTCAGGATCAGCATGCCGCCGAAACTTGCATCATTGCGCATCTCGTCGATGACGCGGGCTTCATCGGCCTTGTCGGCGACCGGGCGCATCGCCATCTCGATGCCGAGGGCGGACGCGCGCGCGTTCAATCCTTCGAGCACGTGGAGCGTGAACTGGTTGCGGACATAGTCGATCATCGCCGCGCCGGAGGCGACGAGCATGACCTTCTTGCCGGCGACGCTCGCCGGTAGCGCGTAACTGACAGCGCTCGCCGTTTCCAGCACCAGCTTGCGGATCTCGGGCCTGACGCCCTTTTCGCCGGCCAGCGCCCGCGACACTGTGCTGATCGAAACGCCGCAGCGGGCGGCGATGTCGTCGAGGCGTGTGCGCCTGCCTTTTTTCTGCTCCGCGGCCATCACATCTCCTCGCTCCCTCTTGAAGTATGCAAAAATCTTTCAGATTGCGCAAACGGAATGGCTATGCACAATTGACGTGTCAGCGACAGGCGGCAGAGCAGGGAGGCTTTGAAGATGCGGTTTGACGGCAAGCCCATGCGTCGGCATTTTGCCCGGCGTGTTAAAGCTCAAGCGGGCTGAAGCATGGCCGCCGAGCAGTCCTATCTTCGCCGCAAGACCGCGAAACAGAGTCCGATCGTCTACTGGCAGCTCGGCTCGCTCTCACAGGCGCGCTACGACGTTGCCGACCGGCCGATGGAAGGCAACATGGATCCGTTTTTCTTCGTCACCAAGACGAAGAATTTCATCCCGCATGAATATCCCTGCCGCACCGAATTCAAGGCATCCTTCTCCGGGCGGCGGCCGCAGCCGGCCGCCGAATTCGAGGCTGTCCGCTGGTGGCTTCCCTTTTCATCGCCGCGCGTCGATCTCTCCGGATTCTGGTTTCGCCCGACGCGCATCGGCTGCTGGGCGCGCACCGTTCTCGACGCGCGCGCCGCTGGTTCCGCCGCGTTGCGCCTGTCGACCTGCGGCGGCGCCATCCTCTTCGTCAACGGCCGCGAGCAGGGTTTCATGGCGCCTTACGTGCGCAATCTGGAAACTCAACAGATTTTCGACGTCGAGCTTTCCAAGGGCCTCAACGAGATCCGCATCTATTTCGACGATCTCGCCGAGCGCGACGCCCGCTTCTATTTCCAGCTGGATTATCTCGATGGGCCGGAGGTCGAAACATCGGTGCCTGTCCCCATCGCGGCCGGTGACGCGGACGGGCTGGAAGCAATCCTCGAAGGCATGCGCTTCGACCGCACCGCCTATCTCGGCGAAGACGTGACGATCCTGTTTCCCGCGCCGCTGCCGGTGGCGTTGAGCTGTCATGTCGAGATCGAAGGCGACTTCATGTCGGTCGAGCGCTTCGATTATGAATTCGCGCTGAAAGCGGGAGCAACGAAGCTGGAACTCGGCCCCTCGGCCGATATGCCCGCCGATTTCCGCCATTTCCGGATCACGTTCAAAGCAGGCGAATTTTCTATCAGCCGCACGCTCGGCGTCGAGATCTGCCATCCCCAGCGCCAGGGACTGGCGCCCGCCGCGCTCGAGGATCGCGTCGCCGAGGCGCTTGCCGAGGTCGCCGCCCATTCCGAGCCCGATACGGTCTGCGCCTTCGCGCGCCTGGCTTTGGGGCAGGGCGGCGAGGAGACCGAGGCAATGATTTCGGCCATGCTTCCGGTCATCGAGGAATGTCACGATTGCGCTGATTTCGTGCTGGTTCCACTGTTGTTTGCCTATACGCGCTGGAGCGATCTGCTGTCGCAAGCCCGGCGGCAGCGGATCGAGCATGCCGTTCTCAATTACCGCTACTGGATGGACGAGCCGGGCAACGACGTTCAGTGGTATTTTTCGGAAAACCACGCGCTGCTCTTCCACACTGCCGCCTATCTCGGCGGCAGGCTGTTCCCCGATGCCGTCTTCGTCCGTTCCGGCCGCACCGGCGCCGAGCAGATGAAGGTTGGCGAAGAGCGCGTCCGCGCCTGGCTCGATCATTTCGAGCGCTGGGAAATGGCCGAGTGGAATTCCGTTCCCTATTTTCCGATCGACCTCAAGGGTCTGACGGCGCTCGCCGCCTGCGCCCCGGATGAGGCGATCCGCGCCCGGGCGAGCGCCAGCATCGTCCGCCTGATGGAAATTGTCGCCCGCTCGTCCCATCACGGCATGCTGACCGGCAGCCAGGGCCGCTCCTACGAACACACGCTGCGTCCCGGCCGCTCGGTCGAGCTGTCGGCCATCGCCCGGCTGCTCTGGGGGCCTGGCTGGTACGGCCGCCGCGTCCACGCGCTGCCGCAGCTGGCCGTCTGCATCCGCGATCATGGTCTGCGTTTTCCGCAAGAGCTCGCGGCCATCGCTGCGCACCAGTCCGACGACGCGCAGGAATGGACCTTTTCCCAGGGCGAGAACCGCTTCGCCGCCCTCTATCACTACAAGACGCGCGACACCGCACTCGGCACCATCGCCCATTATCGCCCAGGCGCCTGGGGTTATCAGGAGACGGTTCTGCATCTGCGTTTGGGCGAGCGGCCGGAAGCGCAGATCTGGATCAACCATCCCGGCGAAACCATCCAGTTCGGCTACGGCCGGCCGAGCTTCTGGGGCGGTTGCGGAACGCTGCCGCGCGTGCATCAATATCGTGACCTCGCCATTCTCGATTTCGACATCCACGAGGGCCAGCCGGATTTCACCCATGCCTGGTTCCCGCTCGAAGCCTTCGACGAGAAGCTGGTCGACGGCAAGCTGGCGCTCGCCCGCTCCGGCAATGGGCTTGCGATGCTGGTCGGCAACGGCCTGCTCGAACCGGTGAAACACGGGCCGGCGACGGATGTCGAGTTGCGCCTGGCCGGCCGCACGGGGCGCTGGATTGTCCGTCTCTCCGATCTCGGGCGCGAAGACGGCCTCGACGGCATGCGGGCGCGCTTCGCCACGCTTACAGTCCGCCGCGACAATGAGGGTGCACTGATCATCGTCGATCCGGATTACGGTCAGGTCGTCTTCGAAGAGGACGGCACCGTGCGCGCCGAAGGCCGTATTCTGAGACCCTCGGACTGGTCGGTGCGGGGAGAAGCGGTACATCTGGAGATACCGGGCAGGCAGCGGCGGCGCGCTGCCTCGTAGACGACTGTTCGGCCGGTGGAGGACCCGGCCGGGCGCAGGAATTCAGCGGTCAAGAGGAGGAGACTATGACCAGAATGAAATCGATCGGCGCGGCTTTTGCTGCGGTTCTCTTGAGTTCCGTTGCCGCCCATGCCGGCGACGTGCGCATCATGTGGTATTCCGACGGCGGCGAAGGCGAGGTGATCAAGGATCTGCTGGCGCGTTTCTCCAAGGCCAATCCCGATGTCAACGTCATTCTCGACGAAGTCTCCTATGACGTCGTCAAGGAACAGCTGCCGGTGCAGCTGGAAGCCGGGAAGGGACCGGATATCGCCCGCGTCACCAATCTGAAGGCGCAGGCGCAGCATTGGCTCGACCTTCGCCCGCTCCTCGCCGATGCGAAATACTGGGACGAGAATTTCGGTGCCCAGGCCGATTGGATGCGCCCCGATGGTTCGAACGCCATCACCGGCTTCATGACCCAGCTGACGCTGACCGGCGGCTTCGTCAACAAGACGCTGTTCGAGCAGGCCGGCGTCGAAATTCCCGGTCCGAAAGCAACCTGGGATGACTGGGCGGCGGCGGCCAAAAAGGTCGCTGACAGCCAGAAAGTCTTCGCCATGGCGATCGACCGCTCCGGCCACCGCGTCTCCGGCCCGAATATTTCCTATGGCGCCAACTATATCGCCGCTGATGGCAAGCCGGCGCCCATCGATCAGGGCTCCAAGGAATTCCTCAGCCGCTTTGTCAAATGGAACGAGGACGGCACCGTCAACAAGGACGTCTGGGTCAGTGCTGCCGGCAGCACCTATCGCGCTGCGGCCGAAGATTTCATCAATGGCGGTCTCGCCTATTATTATTCGGGCAGCTGGCAGGTTTCGGGCTTCGCGCAGAAGATCGGCGACAGTTTCGACTGGATCATGGCCGGAAGCCCCTGCGGCACGGTCGCCTGCACCGGCATGCAGGGCGGTGCGGGTCTCGTCGCCGTCAAGTACACCAAGAACCCGAAGGACGTCGCCAAGGTGATGGACTACCTGGCAAGCGCCGACGTGCAGAAGGAATTTGCCGAGCGCAGCCTGTTCATTCCCGCGCATAAGGGTGTGGCCGCCGGCCAGGTGGACTTCAAGACCGATAATCCGCATGTGAAGGCGGCGCTGAAGGCCTTCGTCGAATCGGCCGGCCAGACAGCCGCTCCTGCGATGAAGCTGCCGGGCTGGAAGTGGTCGGACGCCTATTACAGCGCCATCGTTGCCCGCATCAGCCAGGTCATCGCCGGCGAAATGAAGCTCGACGACGCCTACGCCCGCATCGACGAGGACATCAAGGCCAAGGTTGGCGGCAACTGACGGACGAACGAATGGCGGAGAAGACGGTTTCTTCCGAACCACCGGCGAAAGCCGGTCTGCGGCAGGCGCTCCTTGCGCCTGTCAGGCTCGCCATGGGGATGATCGACATCCCGATGCGCGCCTGGCAGAAGCTGACGGGACTGAGCGGCATGGCGGGCGTCTTCCTGGCGCCCAACATGCTGATCTTTTCCATCTTCGTGCTCCTGCCGCTGGTCATCAACTTCATCTATTCAACGACGAGCGGCGGCGCCATCTTCCTGCCGAACAGGACCTATGTCGGCGCTGAGCAGTACCGCATCCTCTTCGATTGCCGCTCCTATCTCGACCCCTCCACTTGTGCTGCCGACACCTTCTGGGCTGCCGTGCGCAACACCGCCGTCTTCGTCGTCTTCCAGGTCTCGGCAATGCTGGTCGCGGCGCTCGCAACGGCGTTGATCCTCAATCGCGAACTTTCCAATCGCGGCTTCTGGCGCGCTGTCTTCTTCTTTCCGGTGCTGCTGTCGCCCGTGGTCGTCGGCCTGATCTGGAAGTGGATCCTTCAGCGCGAGGGCCTGTTGAACTATGCGCTGAGCCCGTTCGGCTTCGAACCCTTCTCCTGGCTCAGCGATCGTTTCTGGGCCTTCTTCTTCGCTGTCTTCGTCTCGGTCTGGGCGCATATGGGTTTTTACGCGCTGATCCTGCTCGCCGGCCTGCAGGCGATCCCGAGAGATCTCTACGAAGCGGCGGCGATGGACAAGGCGAGCCCGACCCGCATCTTCCGGCGGATCACCCTGCCGCTGCTGATGCCGAACCTCATCGTCGTCCTGGTCCTGGCACTGATCCGCGCCGTGCAGATCTTCGACGAGGTTTTCGTGCTCACCGGCGGCGGGCCTGGCACCAGCACCATGTACATCACCCAGTTTATTTACGAGACCGGCTTTGCCAGTTCGCTGCGCAATCCCGGCCTGGCATCGGCCGCCTCGATCCTGATGGGCATCGTGCTCGTCATCCTGACGCTGGTCCAGCTCGCCGCAAGCAGCCGCAACGAGAAGAAGGGGAAACGTCTATGAGCGCCGTCGCCACCTTCCTGCTTCGCCGCCGCGGCCGCGGCTGGCACTGGACCGATGTCGTCACCTGGATGTGGCTGATCTCCGGCGTCATCCTGATGTTCGGCCCGGCCATCTGGCTCGTCTTCTCCTCGTTCAAGACACCGGCCGCCCTTGCCGAGTTCCCGCCGTCCGTCCTGCCCTATGTCACCGAGCAGGCCGTGGTGCCGGGTTACGACAAGCCTTTGCCGCTCTATAATGTGACGATGCCGGATGGCAGCACCCATGTTCTCGCCGAAGTCCGCCGCATCGGCATCATGGGCCAGATGGTCGATCCGAAACAGCCGGGCGAAATCGTCAAGGTCAACATCAAGGACCGCACGCCGGTGCGTGAGGTGGAATTCGCGACCAACAACTACACCGAGCCTTTCCAACGCTTCGACTTCTTCCTGTTCCTGCGCAACTCCGTCTTCGTGACGGTGGTGGCGACGGCCATCACCCTGCTGGTCAATTCGATGGCCGCTTTCGCGCTGTCGAAATACCAGTTTCCCGGCCGCACCGCCGTCATGCTGATGATCCTGGCGACGCTGATGGTGCCGCTCTCGGTGATCGTCGTGCCGCTCTATTCGGTCATCGGCAGCTTGAACCTCTTCGACAGCCTCTGGGGCGTCATCCTGCCGACCGTCGCCACGCCGACGGGCGTCTTCCTGCTGCGCCAATATATGCTGACGATCCCCGACGAGCTGATCGATGCGGCACGCATGGACAAGGCCAGCGAATGGCAGATCTACTGGCGCATCATCCTGCCGCTGTCGGCGCCGGCGCTGGCGGTGCTGGCGATCTTCTCGGTCGTCTGGCGCTGGAACGACTTCCTCTGGCCGCTGATCGTGCTGTCGCGCAAGGAACTCTACACGCTGCAAGTAGGGCTCAACGTCTATGCCGGCGAGCTCAATGTGCAATGGCACTATATCCTCGCCATGACCGTCGTCTCGATGATCCCCGTCGTGCTGATCTTCGTCTTCCTGCAGCGCTTCATCACGACTGGTATTGCCGGCTCGGGGCTGAAATAATATGAAACAGGAGAGTGCATGAGCGGACTCGAGCTCAGGAACATCGTCAAGAATTTCGGCGCCGTCGAGGTCATCCGCGATGTCTCGCTTGAGGTCAATGACGGCGAGTTCGTCGCTTTCGTCGGCCCGTCCGGGTGCGGAAAATCGACGTTGCTGCGCCTGATCGCCGGTCTCGACAAGCCCACAGGCGGCAGTATCGCCATCGACGGCAAGGACGTCACCGCGATCGGTGCGGCCGACCGCGGCCTTGCCATGGTCTTCCAGTCCTATGCGCTTTATCCGCATATGAGCGTACGCGAAAACCTTGCCTTCGGCTTGGAGAACACCAAGGTGGCGAAGGCCGAGATCGAAGCACGCATCGCTGACGCCGCCCGCATGCTGGAGATCGAGCCGTTTCTGCAGCGCCGTCCGGGCCAGCTCTCCGGCGGCCAGCGCCAGCGCGTCGCGATCGGCCGCGCCATCGTCCGCCGGCCGGATGCCTTCCTGCTCGACGAGCCGCTCTCCAATCTCGATGCCGAGCTACGGGTGAGCATGCGCGCCGAACTCGCCGCGCTCCACGCCCGCCTGAAGGCGACGATGATCTACGTCACCCATGATCAGGTCGAGGCGATGACCCTCGCAAACCGCATCGTCGTGCTCAGAGGCGGCAGGATCGAGCAGGTGGGAACGCCGCTGGAACTCTACAACAAGCCGGCCAACCGCTTCGTCGCCGGTTTCATCGGCGCGCCGCACATGAATTTTCTGGAAGCCTCGATCGTGGGTCACGAGGACGGTTTCGCGCAAGTCGAAACCGTCGGCGGCCACCGTCTTTCCGTCATTGCCAAGGAGACGGGCCCCGTGGGCGAAAGGATCAGTATCGGCATCCGGCCACAGCACATCAGCCTCGCCGATGCAGCCGCCGCAGCCAGGCTGGACACGCGGATCACCCTTGTCGAGGAGCTGGGTTCTGAAACCGTCGTCCACACCGAAGCCGCCGGCAAGAAGCTGATCGCCGTCTTTGCGGGCCAGCAGAAGATGAAATCGGGCGACAGCCTGCCGCTGCATCTGGACCCCCAGGTTCTCCACCTCTTCGGTGAGGACGGCCGGCGTCTGTCTTGAAACAAAAAGCCCGCGCCGGAATGGAGGGCGCGGGCCGAGTTTCATGTCGCGACAGCTTTAGTGGCTGTTCTTGTGACTTTGTTGACCAGCCTTTACATGCTGCTCATGGCTGCCGCCGCGGGTTCCGCTGGACTGCGCGTCGCGGCTGCCTGAAGAGGCGCTGCGGGTATTGGAGTCGTTCTTGTGACTCTGCTGCCCAGCCTTGACGTGCTGTTCATGGGTACCACCTTGGTTTGCCATTTGGTTTCTCCTTGGTTTTGAACTGAGGCCACGTCGACCTCGTCTTGACAACCTCGCCCCGGCGCATGCGTTCCGCATTTTAACATTTCGTGATCTCACCCGAGAATGAGGATGAGGAAGCGGACCGGGCGGGTAGGGAGCTCGCCTGCCATTTCGTTGGCCATCGGGAGAAAGCGGAAAAATCCCGATGTTCTCCAGCGCCGCCGCGTCCGCTTGGCGCGGCCCGCAGCCTCGCTTCGAAAACCGTCTCTCGGCAAAAAGGTTCCAGGAAAATCAGCCGCATCCGTCCCGGTTGACGGCCCCGCCGAGGCCGCTCGACTCTTTTCAAATAGATGGGCCGCTCTAACTTACAGGGAAGCTGAGGAAAGGAGAAAACCATGACCGACGCACCGAAAACGGCGACCCCGGCGCGAAGAGTGTTGCGTGGCCGCCCCTACAGCATGAGCGAATTTGCCAGAAAATACCGGTTGGACGACAAGGAGGCCAAGCGCCTCTATGACAAATTTGGCCCCTCCGCCACCGAGCTCGACCTGTTGATGGCGGCCAAGCGGCGCCCGCCGCGACTCCCCACCAAGCTCGACTCCTGACGGCAGTCCATGAGCATCAGAACGGGAAGCTGCCTTTGCGGAGCGATCGCCTACCGAGTGAAGGGCGAGCCGCTTGGCGTCGGCCTCTGCCACTGCGCCGATTGCCGCAAATCGAGCGGCTCCGCATTCGTCTTCTTTGCGCTCTGGCCTCGCTCGGCTTTCTCCCATAGCGGCGAGATTGCCACTTTCGCCGGTCGCAGCTTCTGTCCCATCTGCGGCAGCAGGCTTTTCTGCCTTCAGGAGGCGGCGGTGGAAATCCGCCTCGGCTCGCTCGATAGCCCGCCGACGGATCTTGAGCCGAGCCATGAAGTCTGGATCAAGCGGCGCGAACTGTGGCTGCATCCACTGCCGGGTGCCGGGCAACATGCCGAGGATGCCGATTGACCGTCGGCAATTGCTGCCTGTCGGGAGCGCGAAAGCACTGCAGAATTTTGCGCGATAGGCTCCGCCGTGCGGAAACTTGAGTTTTCTTACCAATATTTCATTTCACCTGTCCGCAATTCCGTGCCAGTTCGGCGGCAACGCTAATTCCCGGTTCATCTGCGGTGTGATTATTTCATTGCAGGCCGATGCGGCCACTGACTGATCGAGGATGACATGAACAAAATCGTAAGCGGCGACGAAACCGGAGCAAAGGCCGGCGCGGCGCCCGACCTCGCAGCGGTTCTTGCCGCGTCGGCAAGGCAGAACAAGCGGGGCCGCTGGCGCGGGCGTCTGCTCGTTCTGCTGATCATCCTCGCTGCCGCCGCGGGTGCCGCATACTTCTATGCTGGCCGGGGGGAAAGCGAAGTGAGCTACGCCACCCAGCCGGTAAAACGCGGCGACCTGACGGTACTCGTCACAGCCACGGGTTCGGTGCAGCCGACCGAGCAGGTGGACATATCGAGCGAACTTTCCGGCACCGTCCGCGACGTCAACGTCGATTATAACAGCACGATCAAGGCAGGCGACGTGCTGGCGCTGCTCGACACCAACAAGCTCGAAGCGGATGTGAAGAGCTCGCGCGCCAAGGTCAATTCGGCCAAGGCGAATGTCGCCAAGGCCAATGCCGATCTCGAATCGGCAAGCACCTCGCTCGAGCGGCTGAAGAGCCTGGTCAGGAGCAATGTCTCCACCCAGCAGAGTCTCGACGACGCCACCTACAAATATGATTCCGCCGTCGCCGCCAAACAGATCAACGAAGCCGAGGTTCTCGCCTCGGAGGCCGACCTGCAGCTTGCCGAGGTCAATCTCGCCAAGGCAAAGATCGTCTCGCCGATCGACGGCGTGATTCTCACCCGGTCCGTCAATCCGGGCGCCACCGTCGCGGCCTCGCTTTCGGCGCCAATTCTCTTCACCATCGCCGGCGATCTCAGGAAGATGGAGCTGCAGGTGGATGTCGACGAGGCCGACGTCGGCAAGATCGCCGTCGGCCAGAAGGCGAAATTTACCGTCGATGCCTATCCCGACCGGTCCTTCCCCGCCGAGATCGAGCAGATCCGCTTCGCCTCCGAAGTGGTCAACAACGTGGTGACCTATAAGGCGGTGCTCTCGGTCGACAATGCTGACCTGCTGCTGCGCCCTGGCATGACCGCGACCGCCGACATCACCGTCGAGGCCGTCAAGGATACGCTGATGGTGCCGAACGCCGCCTTGCGTTATGCCCCGCCGCAGGCGGAACGGCGCGGACGCGGCATTCTCGGGATCTTCGGGCCGCCACGCCGGCGCGGCGGCAATTCCGGTGAGATGCTGACCGGAGCGCAGCGCCGCGTCTGGGTGCTGCGCAACGGCCGCGCCGCGCCCGTCATTATCCAGGTCGGTTCGTCCGACGGCCAGTTCACCCAGGTGGTCTCCGGCGACCTCAAGGCAGATGACGCATTGGTGACCGACGCCACGGTGCGGACGAATTAGGCGGAGACACGGATGACAAACCCGCCGCTGATCGAATTCAGGAAGGTCTCGAAAATCTACGGCGAGGGCGAGGCGGCGATTCGCGCGCTCGACCATGTCGATCTTGCGATCGATGCCCATGAGTTCGTCGCGATCATGGGGCCGTCAGGCTCCGGCAAATCGACGGCGATGAACATTCTCGGCTGCCTCGACGTGCCGACATCGGGCGATTACATCTTCCAGGGCGTTCCGACCAGCGGCTTCGACCGCAGCCATCTGACGCTGTTGCGCCGCCACATGCTGGGCTTCGTCTTCCAGGGTTTCAACCTGTTGTCGCGCACCTCGGCGGTCGAGAATGTCGAGCTGCCATTGATCTATCGCGGCATGGCGGTGCGCGAGCGGCGTGAACGGGCGCGTGAGGCCCTGGCGCTGGTCGGCCTCACCGGGCGTGAGCACCACAAGACGCAAGAACTGTCCGGCGGTCAGCAGCAGCGCGTCGCCATCGCCCGCGCCATCGTCACCGAACCGGCGCTGATGCTCGCCGACGAGCCGACGGGCAACCTCGACACCAAGACCAGCGTCGAGATCATGGATCTGATGACGCGGCTGAACCGCGAGCAGGGCATCACCATCGTCATGGTCACGCACGAGCCCGATATCGCCGCCTATGCCGGGCGGCTGCTGCGCTTCGTCGACGGCAAGCTCGAGACGGAGCTGGAGCATCGGAGGAGGGCGGATCATGTTCTTTGAGACGCTGAAGCTCGCGCTGCGCGCTATCAGCCGCAACATGCTGCGTTCGTTCCTCACCGTGCTCGGCGTCGTCATCGGCGTTGCCGCCGTCATCGCGCTGGTGACGATCGGCAACGGCACGACGGCACAGGTTTCGACCGAACTGTCGCGGCTCGGCACCAACATGCTGTTCGTCCGTCCCGGCCAGTTCGGCCCCGGCCGGGCGAGTTCCGAGGCCAAGCGCTTCAGCGTCAAGGATGTCGCCGCCATCCGCGACCAGATCGGCGGCTTGAGGGCGGTGGCGCCGCTCAACCAGTCGACGGCAACGGTGATATTTGGCGGCCAGAACCATTCGACCAGCGTCTCGGGCACTACCAACGACTATTTCACCGCGCAGGACTGGAGCCTGGCGCTCGGCCGCACTTTCACCCCCGCCGAAGAGCGCGGCCAGTCCCGCTGCATTATCGGCGAGACGGTTCGCTCGCAGCTCTTCGGCGCCGGCGATCCGATCGGCCAGCAGATCCGCGTCGGCAAGGTTTCCTGTCCCGTCATCGGGGTGCTTGCCAAGCGCGGCCAGTCCGGCATGGGCACCGATCAGGACGACGTGGTCATCATGCCGGTCAAGGTGTTCCAGCGGCGCATCAGCGGCAACAGCAACGTGCCGCAGATCATCATCTCGGCGCGCGACGGTGTGCCCACGGCCAAGGTGCAGGCCGATGTCGAAAATCTGCTGCGCGAACGCCGCAAGATTATTCCCGGCCGGCAGGACGATTTCAACGTCAACGACATGACGCAGATCGCCGAGGCGATGACCGGCACGACGACGCTGCTCACCGGCCTGCTCGGCGCCGTCGCCGCCATCAGCCTGCTTGTCGGCGGCATCGGCATCATGAACATCATGCTGGTCTCCGTCACCGAGCGGACCCGCGAAATCGGCATTCGTCTCGCAATCGGTGCGCTCGAAAACCAGGTGCTCACCCAATTCCTGGTCGAGGCGGTGGCGCTCTCGCTCTTCGGCGGCATCACCGGCATCGTGCTGGGCTTGAGCCTCGGCCTGGTGGCGGTGACTTTCCTGAAAGTGCCCTTCGTCTTCAGCCCGATGATGGTCGCCGTCGCCTTTCTTTTCTCCGCGGCAATCGGCATGATTTTCGGCTATTTTCCGGCGAGACGGGCAGCCCAGCTCAATCCGATCGAGGCGCTGCGGCACGAGTGACGCATGATAAATGCGTCATCGGAAAATGCCTCTGTAGGCGAGCGAGTTGGCGAGAAGGCCAACCGCACTCTCCGTCCTCCTCGGCCTTAAGATGTGGATGCTCGGCTCAAGGCCGAGCAGGACGGAGGGTGGGGCGGCCAATGAGTTCCTTCGGAGCGTAGACGCCTGAGTCCCCGAAGCCATGGCGCTGTTATCTATTTGTCTCTTTTTTGATATTTCAATGGCGACTTGTCACCGGTTTTTGACCGTGCCACTATGTGATATATCAGTTCGGCGGGATTTTCGGCATGCAGACGTCACAAAGCCATCGTGCCTATCTCGCGCTGGAGCACCTGATTGTCACCCTGGCGCTGCAGCCGGGCGCGCTCGTCACCGAAAAGCAGCTGATCGATCTGGCAGGCCATGGGCGAACACCGGTGCGCGAGGCGATCCAGAAGCTTGCCTGGCAGGGGTTGATCCTCGTCAAGCCGCGCGTTGGGCTGCAGGTGGCCGAAATCGCAGCGGAGGATCATCGCAATGTCATGCAGGTGCGCCGTGAGCTGGAGCCGATCGCGGCCGCATTAGCCGCAGAACATGCGACCGACGAGCAGCGTGAACGCCTCGGCGACTGCGCTCGCGGGATGGGGGAATGTGCCGTGACCGGCGATCTTGCCGGCTTCTTTGCCGCCGATAAGGCGTTCGATGAAATTCTCGAGGATGCCTGCCCGAACGGCTTTATCATGGCAGCACTCGCCCCGGTGCAGACGCATTCGCGCCGCCTCTGGTACTCCACCGCAAGTCCGGAGCGCATGGATCGCGCCATCGCGTTGCACGTTGCCGTCATTCGCGCCATTCAGCAGGGCAGGCCGAAGGAGGCGCGCGCCGCCATGGCGGAGCTGATCGACTATCTCGCCCAAAAATAGAAACGGCCCCGCTTCCGGAGCCGCCGCCTGATTTGATTATCGGGAAAATCTCAGCCGACGAAAGCGCGTTCGATGACGAATTCGGCGGGCTTGCTGTTGGCGCCTTCATTGAGGCCGGCCTGTTCGAGCAGTTCCTTGGTGTCCTTCAGCATGGCCGAGGAGCCGCAGATCATGCCGCGGTCGATTGCCGGATCGAGCGGCGGCACGCCGAGATCGGTAAACAGCTTGCCTGACGAGATCAGGTCGGTGATGCGGCCGCGATATTCGAAGTCTTCGCGGGTGACGGTCGCATAATGGCGCAGCTTGTCGCCGACAACCTCCTTCAGCAGCTCGTCATTCTGGATTTCATGCACCAGGTCGAAGCCGTATTTCAGTTCGGCGACATCGCGGGTCGTATGGGTGAGGATGACTTCCTCAAACTTCTCGTAGGTCTCGGGATCGCGGATCAGGCTGGCGAAAGGCGCGACGCCCGTTCCCGTCGAGAACATGTAGAGGCGACGGCCGGGGGTCAGCGCATCGAGCACCAGCGTGCCCGTCGGCTTCTTGCGCATCAGCACCTGGTCGCCGGGCTTGATCGCCTGCAGATGCGAGGTCAGCGGGCCGTCCGGCACCTTGATCGAGAAGAATTCCAGCTCCTCGGCCCAGGCGGGGCTGGCGATCGAATAGGCGCGGAAAACCGGCTTGCCCTCGACCATCAAGCCGATCATCGCGAATTCGCCGGAACGGAAACGGAAGCCCTGCGGCCGGGTCATCGTGAAGCGGAAGAGCCGGTCGGTGTAATGCGTCACGGCAAGCACCGTCTCGGCGTAGACGCCGGCGGGGATGGACGATGCGAAGTCTTCGGTCTTTGCAGGCGCGTTCATTTCGGTAGCGGATCCCGTATTCGTCGGATGAACTGTCGGATTGGGAGCGAGATATTACAAATCCGGCCGGAATTAAAGGCATTCCATTCCACGCGACGCTTCAGAAGGGAAATATGCATGTCATTGTCAGGATTCAATGGCGAGCGGAGAATGTCATATTTCCCGCTGGCGAAGCCGGGCAAAGGATGCATATTAGAGCGGCGGACCGCAGCGTAATGCTGATTTTCGGCAAAAGCGGTGCGACAACAAAGACCTACGGCGTCGAACCCAACCCGATTCAGGAACAGGGTCCGGTGATGATGGCGAAAAAAACACGCTTGCCGGGGCGAGCGCGACAGGCGGTCGGGGGACTATGAAGATTTTCAACTACAAGCGTGTTCCTTACGCCGAGATGCGCGCCTTTTCCGTTCATATCCTGACGGCGTCCGGCTCGTTCCTCGCCTTTCTCGGCGTCGTTGCCGCCGCCGAGCATCGCTTCATCGACATGTTCTGGTGGCTGGGTCTGGCGCTTCTCGTTGACGGCATCGACGGGCCGATCGCCCGCAAAGTACGGGTGAAGGAAGTGCTTCCGAACTGGTCGGGCGATACGCTCGACAATATCATCGATTACGTCACCTATGTGCTGCTGCCGGCCTTCGCCCTCTATCAGAGCGGCATGATCGGCGAGCCATGGTCCTTCGTCGCCGCAGGCATGATCGTCGTCTCCAGCGCCATCTATTACGCCGATATGGGCATGAAGACCGACGAGTATTTCTTCTCCGGCTTTCCTGTCGTCTGGAACATGATCGTCTTCACCCTGTTCGTCATCGATGCGAGTGCGACGACGGCGCTTGTCGTCGTGACGATTTCGGTGGTGCTGACCTTCCTGCCGATCAATTTTCTCCACCCGGTCCGGGTGAAACGACTGCGCCCGCTCAATCTCGGCGTCTTCCTGCTGTGGTCGGCGCTCGGTGTCTATTCGCTGCTGATGCATTTCGAAACGCCGGAATGGGCGCTCATTCTCTTTATCGTGACCGGGCTGTATCTTTACGTCATCGGCGCGGTGCTGCAATTCTTCCCCTCCCTTGGACGCGAAGCTTAGGACAGGCAATATGACGAAGACGCATGCGGTTTCATTCTCGCAGACGGGCGGACCTGATGTTTTCGACTATGTCGAGATCGATCTTCCGCCACCGGCGGCAGGCGAGGTGCAGATCCGGCAGGCGGCGATCGGCCTCAACTTCATCGATGTCTACTTTCGCAACGGCTCCTATAAGGTGCCGCACTTTCCCTTTGTCACCGGCAAGGAGGGCGCCGGAACAGTGACGGCGGTCGGGCCTGATGTTGCCGATTTCAAGCTCGGCGACCGTGTCGCCTATGCCAGCGCCGACGGCGCCTATAGCGTCGAGCGCAATATCGAGGCGCGCCATCTGGTGCATGTGCCTGACGGCATAGAGCTCGAAACGGCAGCGGCGATGATGCTGAAGGGCATGACTGCCGAATATCTCTTGAACCGCACCTTCAACGTCGGTCCGCAGACGGTGCTGTTGTTCCATGCTGCCGCCGGCGGAGTCGGCCTGATCGCCGGCCAATGGGCAAAAGCGCTCGGCGCCACCGTCATCGGCACGGCCGGTTCCGAGGACAAGATCGAGCTGGCGCTGGCCCATGGCTACGACCATGTGATCAACTACAAGAGCGAAGACTTTGTCGGCCGCGTCCGCGAAATAACGAGCGGCAAGGGTGTCGATGTCGTCTATGATTCGATCGGCCGGGACACTTTTCCACAGTCGCTCGATTGCCTGAAGCCGCGCGGCCTTTTTGCCTCCTTCGGCCAGTCTTCCGGGCCGATCGAGAATTTCACCCTCGCCATGCTGGCTCAGAAGGGTTCGCTCTTCGCGACGCGGCCGTCGCTCTTCGCCTATATCGCCACGCGGCAGGAATTGGACGACAGTGCAAAGGCGCTATTTGATGTTGTGCAAAGCAACAAAGTGCGTATCAATGTCAACCAAACCTATCCGTTGCCTGAGGTTGGGCGGGCTCACGCGGATCTGGAAGCAAGAAAAACAACAGGAACGACGCTGCTGATTCCATGAGATCCGAACGGACCGGTCGGCAGAAGAAATGAGGGGAACGTGTCTGCATTGAATGTGCCGGATTCCGGTGCGTTGTTATCCGTCCAGAAGCTGACGAAGTTTTTCGGTGGCTTTGCCGCCTGCAATGACATCGATCTCGACATCGCGCCGGGCGAAATTCATGCACTTCTCGGCGAGAATGGCGCAGGCAAATCCACATTGGTCAAGATGCTGTTCGGCGTGCTGGAGCCGACGCACGGTCAGATCCGCTGGGAAGACAGACAGGTCGCCATCACCTCGCCGGGCCAAGCCCGCAAGCTTGGCATAGGCATGGTCTTTCAGCATTTTTCGCTATTCGAGGCGCTGACGGTGGCCGAAAACATCGCGCTGTCGCTCGAGGACGCCATCCCGATCGACAGGATCGCCGCGGAGGCGAGGGCGCTGTCGCACGCCTACGGCCTGCCGCTCGATCCGCACGCCCATGTCGCCGATCTCTCCGTCGGCGAGCGCCAGCGCATCGAGATCGTTCGGGCGCTGCTGCAGAACCCGAAGCTGATTATTCTCGACGAGCCGACCTCGGTGCTGACGCCGCAGGAAGCCGACAAGCTGTTCGAGACGCTGTTCAAACTGCGCGCCGAGGGCCGTTCGGTTCTTTATATCAGCCATCGCCTGGAGGAGGTGCAGCGCATCTGCGATCGCGCCACCGTGCTGCGCCATGGTCGGGTGACCGGCGCCTGTGATCCCAGGCAGGAAACCCCTGCTTCGCTCGCCCGCATGATGGTCGGCAGCGAAGTGGCGACCGTCACCCATCCCGAGCGCAGCGACAGGGGCGAGGTGCAGCTTGCCGTTTCGAACCTGTCGGTTGCCGCGCGCACGCCCTTTGCCATGCCGTTGCGCGACGTCTCCATGACGGTGTGTTCGGGTGAGATCCTGGCTATTGCCGGTGTGGCGGGCAACGGCCAGAGCGAGCTGTTCGACGCGCTGTCGGGCGAGTATCCGGTTGCCTCCGCCGAAGCGATCATCATCCGCAAGAAGCCGGTGGGCACTGAGGGCATTACCGCCCGTCGCCTGCTCGGCGCCGGTTTCGTGCCGGAGGAGCGGCACGGGCATGCGGCCGTTTCCGCCATGAAGCTGTCCGACAATCTGGTGCTGGCCCGCAGCCAGTCGGATCGCAAAGCCTTTCTGGGCGTGCTCGGCATCATCAGACAGGGCGCGGTAAAGTCTGCGGCGCGGCGCATTTCCGAGGCGATGGATGTCCGCAAGAGCGGTGATGATCCCGCCGCCGGCTCGCTCTCCGGCGGTAATCTGCAGAAATTCATCGTCGGCCGCGAGCTCGACCGCCAGCCGGCCGTCCTCGTCGTCAACCAGCCGACCTGGGGCGTCGATGCGGGAGCCGCAAGCCGCATTCGCCAGGCGCTCGTCGATCTGGCAAAGGCCGGCTCCGCCGTCGTCGTCATCAGCCAGGACCTTGACGAAATCTTCGAAGTGGCAACCGATATCGCCGTCATCTCCGAGGGGCGCCTTTCCCGGCCCTATCCGGCCGGCGAACTCACCCGCGAAAAGATCGGCCTGCTGATGGGCGGCCTGCATGAGGGCAGCTCGGCCACGGAGACTGCCCATGCGCATTGAACTGGAAAAACGTCCCGACGTCTCGAAGCTCTTCGCCTTCGTCTCGCCGCTCCTGGCCCTTGCCCTGACGCTCGCTTTCGGCGCCATCATGTTTGCCATGCTCGGCAAAGACCCCGTCGAGGCGCTCGATGCATTCTTCGTCGAGCCGCTGCTCGAGGTCTGGTCGCTGCACGAGCTGGCGATCAAGGCAGCACCGCTGATCCTGATCGCCGTCGGCCTTGCCGTCAGCTACCGCTCGAACAACTGGAATATCGGCGCCGAGGGGCAGTTCACCATCGGCGCCATTACCGGCTCCTATCTGCCGATCGTCTTTTACGACTGGCATTCGCCGCTCGTTCTGCCGCTGATGCTGCTGCTTGGGGCGCTCGGCGGCGCGCTTTTTGCCGCCATTCCGGCGCTGTTGAAGGCCCATTTCAACACCAATGAGATCCTGACATCGCTGATGCTGGTCTATATCGCCCAGCTCTTCCTCGATTGGCTGGTGCGCGGCGCCTGGCGCGATCCGCAGGGATTCAACTTCCCGGTCTCGCGGGATTTCGCACCCGAAGCCGTGCTGCCGGCGATCTGGGAGGAATCCGGCCGGGCCCACTGGGCCTTCATTTTCGCCATCATCGCGGCAATCGGCGTCTGGTTCATGCTGCGCTATACGCTGAAAGGCTTCGAGATTGTCGTCCTCGGCCAGTCGGAGCGGGCAGGGCGCTTTGCCGGCTTCTCGTCCAAGAAGATGATCTGGTTCAGCTTTCTCTTCTCGGGCGCGCTTGCTGGCCTTGCCGGGATATCAGAGGTCTCCGGTTCGATCGGCCACCTGCAGCCGGCGATCTCGCCGGGATACGGCTTCACCGCCATCATCGTCGCCTTCCTTGGCCGGCTCAATCCGCTCGGCATCATCGCGTCCGGCCTGGTGCTGGCGCTGACCTATCTCGGCGGCGAGGCGGCGCAGCTGTCGCTCGGCGTCTCCGACAAGGTCACGCGTGTTTTCCAGGGGCTGCTGCTTTTCTTTGTGCTCTCCTGCGACACGCTGATCTACTACAAAATCCGCATTGTCTGGTCGCGGGTCAGGGGCGTGGGGGTATGAGCATCTTCGAAGCCATTCTGCTGACGGTTATCACCGCCTCGACGCCGCTCGTCATCGCCGCGCTCGGCGAACTCGTGGCGGAACGCTCCGGCGTTCTCAATCTCGGCGTCGAAGGCATGATGATCATGGGCGCGGTTGCCGCTTTTGCCGGCGCGCAGCTATCGGGCTCGCCCTATGTCGGGATCATCTGCGGCATAGCGGCGGGTGCGCTGTTCTCGCTGCTGTTCGCCTTCCTGACGTTGACGCTGGTGGCCAACCAGGTGGCGACGGGACTGGCGCTTACGCTTCTCGGCCTCGGCGCATCCGGCATGCTCGGTGAGCCCTATGTCAGCGTTCCCGGCATTCGCCTCGAAGAGATCGTCGTTCCCGTCCTGTCGGATATTCCCGTCATCGGCCATGTGCTGTTCAGGCAGGATCTGATCTTCTACCTGTCGATTGCGCTTGTGATCGGCGTCAGCTGGTTCCTGTTTCGCAGCCGGGCCGGGCTGAAACTGAGAGCGATCGGCGACAGTCATACGTCGGCCCATGCGCTCGGCATCGGTGTCATCCGCACGCGATACCTGGCGGTGATGTTCGGCGGCGCCTGCGCCGGTCTTGCCGGAGCGCAGCTCTCGCTCGTCTATACGCCGCAATGGGCGGAGAACATGTCGGCCGGCCGCGGCTGGATCACCCTGGCGCTTGTCGTTTTCGCTTCCTGGCGGCCATGGCGGGTTTTTGCCGGCGGGTATCTCTTCGGTGCGGTCACCATCCTGCAGCTGCACGCGCAGGCCTTCGGCCTCGGCATTCCCTCTCAGTTTCTGTCGATGCTGCCCTATGCCGCGACTATTGTGGTTCTCATCATCATTTCTCATAATCGGCGCACGACGATGATCAACACGCCGGCATCGCTTGGAAAAGCTTTCGTGCCGGAGCGATAAAGCAACAACAACAGACGGGTTTCCGGAATAACTTCAAACCAACAGGGGTTACCATGAAGAAGTTCGCACTCACACTTGCCGCTTCGGCAGCCGCCATTATCGGCGTCTCCTCAGCCGCTCAGGCCGCCGAGAAGACGAAGGTCTGCTTCGTCTATGTCGGTTCGCACACCGACGGCGGTTATTCGCAGGCCCACGACCTCGGCCGCCAGCAGGTCCAGGCAGAATTCGGCGACAAGATCGAAACGCCTTATCTCGAAAACGTCCCGGAAGGCCCGGACGCCGAGCGCGCCATCGAGCGCCTTGCCCGCTCCGGCTGCAAGCTGATCTTCACGACCTCCTTCGGTTTCATGGATGCGACTGTGAAGGTCGCCGCCAAGTTCCCGAAGGTCAAGTTCGAGCATGGCACCGGCTACAAGACTGGCCCGAATCTCGCGACCTACAACTCGCGATTCTATGAGGGCCGCTATATCCTCGGCCAGATCGCCGCCAAGACCTCGAAGAACCACGGCGCCGCCTACATCGCTTCCTTCCCGATTCCCGAAGTGGTGATGGGCATCAACTCCTTCGAGCAGGGTGCGAAGTCGATCGACCCGAGCTTCAAGCTGAAGGTCATCTGGGTCAACACTTGGTTCGACCCCGGCAAGGAAGCCGATGCCGCCAAGGCAATGGTCGACCAGGGCGTCGACGTCCTGACGCAGCACACCGATACAACTGCGCCGATGCAGGTTGCCGAAGAACGCGGCATCCATGCCTTCGGTCAGGCGTCCGACATGATCGCAGCCGGCCCGAAGGCGCAGCTGACGGCGATCGTCGACACCTGGGGCGCCTACTACTCCAAACGTGTGCACGCGCTGCTGGACGGCACCTGGAAGTCGGAACAGAGCTGGGACGGCCTGAAAGACGGCATCCTGAAGATGGCGCCCTATACCAACATGCCTGACGACGTGAAAAAGATGGCCGAGGAAACCGAAGCCAAGATCAAATCGGGCGAGCTGCATCCCTTTACCGGCCCGATCAACAAGCAGGACGGCACGCCTTGGCTGAAGGCGGGCGAGAAGGCAGATGACGCCACGCTGCTCGGCATGAACTTCTATGTCGAAGGTGTCGACGACAAGCTGCCGGCGCAATAATTCCGCAGGCTTTCTGCAACTTCCAAGGGCGTCCCGGCGGGCGCCCTTTTTCTTCTGTAACGCTAAAAAAAGTGATTGCCAAAAGTAATACTATATGATTTTTTGACCCTGCGCCGCGAAGGAGCGGCATTGGGAGGATATCATGAAATTGAAGACTGCACTTTTGAGTGCCACGGTTCTGGTTGCCTGCATGTTCGGTTCGGCTTCGGCCGGTGGCTTGACGGTCGGCTTCTCGCAGATCGGCTCGGAATCGGGCTGGCGTGCGGCTGAAACCACTGTCACCAAGGAACAGGCCAAGAAGCGCGGCATCGATCTGAAGTTTGCCGATGCGCAGCAGAAGCAGGAAAATCAGATCAAGGCTTTGCGCTCCTTCATTGCTCAGGGCGTTGATGCCATTCTGATCGCTCCGGTTGTCGAAACCGGCTGGGACGACGTTCTGAAGGAAGCCAAGGAAGCCAAGATCCCGGTCATCCTTCTCGACCGCACCATCAAGGCCCCCGACGATCTGTACCTGACGGCCGTTACGTCGGATCTCGTTCACGAAGGCAAAGTCGCAGGCGACTTCCTGGTGAAGACTGTCGGCGACAAGAAGTGCAACGTCGTCGAGTTGCAGGGCACGACCGGTTCCTCGCCGGCGATCGCCCGCAAGAAGGGTTTCGAAGAAGCTCTTGCCGGCCACGACAACCTCAAGATCGTTCGCAGCCAGACCGGTGACTTCACCCGCACCAAGGGCAAGGAAGTCATGGAAAGCTTCCTGAAGGCCGAGAACGGCGGCAAGGATATCTGCGCTCTTTATGCCCATAACGACGACATGGCCGTCGGCGCCATCCAGGCGATCAAGGAAGCCGGCCTGAAGCCCGGTAAGGATATCCTCGTCGTCTCCATCGACGCCGTGCCCGATATCTTCAAGGCGATGTCCGAAGGCGAGTCCAATGCCACCGTCGAGCTGACGCCGAACATGGCTGGTCCGGCCTTCGACGCGCTCGATGCCTATCTGAAGGACAAGAAGGCTCCGCCGAAGTGGATTCAGACTGAGTCCAAGCTCTACACGCCTTCCGACGAGCCGATGAAGGTCTACGAAGAGAAGAAGGGTCAGGGCTACTGATTTGAACCTGGAACCGCACTGGCCCATCATGGGCCGGTGCGGAACTGCCGGTGCCGGATCGGGCGTCATGCCCGGTCTCGGCGCGGGCGCACGGCGCAATATCAGGACACAGCAGCCCTCATGGTTCACAATAACGAGAATATTCTCGCAGCCTCGGCCATATCCAAGTTTTTTCCCGGCGCCGTCGCCTTGGACAAGGTGGATTTCACGCTGCGCCGCGGCGAGGTTCATGCGCTTCTCGGCGAGAACGGTGCCGGAAAATCGACGCTGATCAAGTGCATCACAGGCGCCTATCATCGCGACGGCGGCAGCATGGTGCTCGACGGCCAGGAAATCAATCCGGCCAACACGCTCGCCGCCCAGAAGCTGGGTATCGGCACCGTCTATCAGGAGGTCAACCTCCTCACCAATCTGAGTGTCGCCGAAAACCTGTTTCTCGGACGCCAGCCGAGGCGGTTCGGTATGACCGACGTGCGCGCGATGAACCGCAAGGCGCGCGAACTGCTCGCCGGCTACGGCATCGATATCGACGTCACCGCCGAACTCGGACGTTTCTCCGTCGCCGTCCAGCAGGTCGTCGCCATCGCCCGTGCCGTCGATCTCTCCGGCAAGGTGCTGATCCTCGATGAACCGACGGCCAGCCTCGACAACCAGGAAGTGGCGCTGCTCTTCCGGATCATTGAGGACCTGAAGAAGCGGGGGCTCGGCATCGTCTTCATCACCCATTTCCTCGAGCAGGTTTATGCGATCAGCGACCGAATCACTGTGCTGCGCAACGGCAAGCTCGTCGGCACCCGCGATGCTGCCGAACTGCCGCGCCAGGGCCTGATCGCCATGATGCTCGGCCGCGAACTCGCCCAGGCCGAAGAGACGGTCGGGGAGCGCAGCATCGCAGCCGGCGAGGTCCGGTATCGTTTTTCCGGCTACGGCAAACGCGGCAAGGTCAAGCCCTTCGATCTCGATGTGCGCGCCGGTGAGGTGGTTGGCGTGGCCGGTCTGCTCGGTTCCGGGCGCACCGAAACCGCCGAATTGCTGTTCGGCGTCGAACATGCCGACAGCGGCAGTGCGACGATCGATGGCCAGCCCGTCACCCTTTCCAGCCCGCGCGCTGCAATCGAAAAGGGTTTCGGCTTCTGCCCTGAGGACCGCAAGACCGATGGCATCGTCGGCGACCTGTCGATCCGGGAAAATATCGCGCTGGCGCTGCAGGCTCGCCGCGGCTGGACCCGACCACTGTCGCGCGCCGAGCAGAATGCGCTCGCCGACCGCTATATCAAGGCGCTCGACATCCGCACCACCGACCGCGAAAAGCCGATCCGGCTGCTCTCCGGCGGCAACCAGCAGAAGGCGATCCTCGCCCGCTGGCTGGCAACCAATCCGAAGTTTCTCATCCTCGACGAGCCGACCCGCGGCATCGATGTCGGCGCCCATGCCGAGATCATCCGGCTCATCGAACAGCTCTGCGCCGAAGGCATGTCATTGATCGTAATTTCCTCGGAACTTGAAGAGCTTGTCGCCTATAGTTCACGTGTCATCGTGCTTCGCGACAGGCAGCATATCGCTGAACTCACGGGCGAGCGCATCACCGCAGCCGGCATCGTCGATGCCATCGCCGCCGCCGAGCATAAGGAGGAAGCATGAAATCCTCCCGGAATGCGCTGGCCTATCGCCTGGCGCCGCAAGTGGTCGCCCTCGTTGTCATTCTTCTTTTGAATTTCATAACGTCGCCGCAGTTTTTTAATGTCGTTGTTCAAAACGGCCGCCTCTATGGCAGCCTGATCGACGTGCTCAATCGCGGCGCGCCGGTGGCTTTATTGGCAATCGGCATGACGTTGGTGATTGCCACCAAGGGCATCGATCTTTCCGTCGGCGCGGTCATCGCCATTTGCGGTGCCGTTGCCGCATCCTCTATTGTTTCGGGAAATTCAGTCGTTTATACGATTCTCCTGACGTTGATGATCGGGCTTGCCTGCGGCGTTTGGAACGGCTTCCTGGTGGCAATCCTCAACATCCAGCCGATCATTGCCACGCTGGTGCTGATGGTGGCCGGCCGCGGCATCGCCCAGCTCATCACCGAGGGCGCCATCCTGACCTTCAACGATGACGGTTTGATCTTCTTCGGCAGCGGCTCCATGGCGCTCCTGCCGATGCCGGTCGTCATCTGGCTGCTCGTTGGCCTGCTCGTCATCCTGCTCGTTCGCCGCACGGCGCTCGGCATGCTGCTTGAGGCTGTCGGCGTCAACCGCCGTGCCAGCACGCTCTCCGGCATTCAGACGCCGGTGCTGCTGATGGCCGTCTATATGCTGAGCGGGCTCTGCGCCTCGATCGCGGGCATTATCGTCGCGGCCGACATCAAGGGCGCCGATGCCAATAATGCCGGTCTCTGGCTGGAGCTTGATGCCATCCTCGCCGTCGTCGTCGGCGGCAATTCGCTGCTCGGCGGACGGTTCAGTATTGTCGGGTCGCTGATCGGCGCGATGATCATCCAGGCGGTCAACACCGGCATCCTGTCCTCCGGATTTCCGCCCGAGTTCAACCTGATCATCAAGGCGGTCATTATCATCGTGATCCTCGTCATTCAGTCGCCGGCGGTGCAATCGCTCGCCATCTTCGCCAGCCGCCGGCAGGGCGGAAGGGAGTAGCCGAAATGAACTCCAAATATCTGCCGCTGCTTGCGACCATCGTCATCTTCGTGCTCGCCTATGCCGGCTGCACGCTGCAATATCCGAACATGCTATCGACGCGCGTCATCGGCAATCTTCTGACGGACAACGCCTTTCTCGGCATTGCCGCCGTCGGCATGACCTTCGTCATCATCTCCGGCGGCATCGACCTGTCGATCGGTTCGATCATCGCCTTCACCGGCGTCTTCCTCGCGGTGATCCTGCAGAATACCTCGATCCATCCGCTTCTTGCTTTCGCGCTCGTTCTCGTCATCACCACCGCCTTCGGCGCCATCATGGGCGCGATCATCCACTATCTCGAAATGCCGGCCTTCATCGTGACGCTTGCCGGTATGTTCCTGGCGCGCGGTATCGCCTTTGTGCTCTCGATCGACAGCATTCCGATCAACCACGACTATTATTCGACGCTGACGAGCCTCTATTGGCGGCTGCCCGGAGGCGGGCGGCTGACGCTGATCGGCGCCATCATGCTTCTCGTCTTCGCCGCCGGCATTTTCATTGCCCACCGCACCCGCTTCGGCACCAATGTTTATGCGCTCGGCGGTGGTCCGCAGACCGCGCGGCTGATGGGCGTGCCGGTCGGCCGCACGACGATCCAGATCTATGCGCTGTCGGGTTTTCTCGCCGGCCTATCCGGAATCGTTTTTTCGCTGTACACCTCTGCTGGATATTCTCTTGCGGCGGTCGGCGTCGAACTCGACGCCATCGCGGCAGTCGTCATCGGAGGGACGCTGCTGACCGGCGGAGCGGGATTCGTGGCGGGAACCTTGATCGGTATCCTGATCCAGGGGCTCATTCAGACCTACATCACCTTCGACGGCACGCTGTCGAGCTGGTGGACGAAGATCCTGATCGGCCTTCTGCTGTTTGCATTCATCCTGATGCAGAAGGCGATCCTGTTCCTTTCCAGTCTGAACAAGAGGTATGCCTGAGGAGGAGACGGATCGCTTGCGCAACAAATTGATCGAGACACGCAAGACAGGGCGCCGGACCCGGACGAGCCATGCCCAGGTGGTCGACGAGCTCGGCAAGGCGATCGTCGCAGGCACCTATCCCGTCGGCTCGATCTTGCCGGGCGATACGGAACTGGCGCAACGCTTCAAGGTGTCGCGCACGGTCTTGCGCGAGACGATGAAGACGCTCGCCGCCAAGGGCATGGTCGTCGCCAAGGCGCGCGTCGGCACGCGTGTGACCGAGAAGAACCTCTGGAACATGTTCGACAGTGAGATTATCGCCTGGCACTTCGACAATGGTGTGACGGAAGAATTCCTGTTGCAGCTTTACGATATCCGCCTTGCCGTCGAACCCTTCGCCGCTGGCCTCGTCGCCGAGCGGGCCAATGCCGAGGAAATCGAGACGCTGCGCGGGCTGGCGGAGGAGATGGCGGCGAGAGACCATACGGCCGACAGCCTGGCGCTCGCCGACCTGCACTTTCATCTGGCGCTCGCCGAAGCCTCGCACAATCCCTTCATGCGCACCCTCGGCAGCCTTATCGAGGCGGCTCTCGTCGGCATGTTCCGTATCAGCACGCCGCCCTCCGAAAACGGGTTTGCCAACATTGCCGACACCCATATGCGCATCGTCGATGCCATCGCTTCCGGTGACAGCGCCGCAGCGCGCCGGGCGATGGAAGTCGTCATCCTGGACGGCCGCGATCATGTGCGCGAATCCTTTGCGACCAGCGGCTCTCCTGATGTCATGGAGCCGCTTTCGCCGGAAATTTCACCTAAGTAAGGGCTTTGCCTGAGCTGTGACTTTGCCCTTCTTTGGAGACGCGCAAAGCACGCCAACGCACTTTCGATCCTTCCATCGCGGCTTCCGAAAATCGATTCCGATTTCAGGAATTATGCAGTATGAGGCAACAAAGCCGCCTCATGGCGCGGATTCGCGGAGCAGATCATGGAACGTACTTGCCTTGCCGTCATCTTAGCTGCCGGTGACAGCACGCGGATGAAATCCTCGAAATCGAAGGTGCTGCATCCGGTCGCCGGGCGGCCGATGATCGCCCATGTCGTCGAGGCAGTCGCCTCCGCCGGCATTTCCTCCGTTGCCCTTGTCGTCGGCCGCGACGCCGAGGAGGTGGCAAAGGCCGCAAGCATCGATGGTGTCGGCGTCGAATCCTATCTGCAGCAACAGCGGCTCGGCACCGGCCATGCCGTGCTGGCGGCGCGCGAAGCGATCGGCAGGGGTTATGACGATATTCTCGTCACCTATGGCGATGTGCCGCTGCAGACCGACGGCCCGTTGAAAGCCGCCCGCCGGGGTCTTGCCGATGGCAGCGACATCGTCGTCATCGGTTTCCACACCGACCGCCCGACCGGTTACGGCCGCCTGCTTGTCAAGGACGGCGAACTCATCGCCATCCGCGAAGAGAAGGATGCGACCGATGCCGAGCGCGCGGTGACCTGGTGCAACAGCGGGCTGATGGCGATCAACGGCCGCAAGGCGCTCGACCTGCTCTCGCGCATCGGCAATGCCAATGCCAAGGGCGAATTCTATCTGACCGATCTCGTCGAGATCGCCCGCTCGCTCGGCGGCCGCGTCACCGCCGTCGATGCGCCTGAAATCGAGATGACCGGCTGCAACAACCGCGCCGAACTCGCCGTCATCGAGCGCTTCTGGCAGGAGCGCCGCCGCCGCGAGATGATGCTGGCGGGCGTCACCATGATCGCACCGGAAACGGTGTTCCTCTCCTACGATACGGTCATCGGCCAGGACGCGCTGATCGAGCCGAACGTGGTCTTCGGTCCCGGCGCGGTGATCGACAGCGGCGCCGTCATTCACGCCTTCTCGCATATCGAAGGCGCCCATATCAGTGAGGGTGCGACCGTCGGTCCCTTCGCCCGGCTGCGGCCGGGGGCCGACCTCGCCAGCGGTTCGAAGGTCGGCAATTTCTGCGAGGTCAAGAATGGCCGGATCGGTGAGGGCGCCAAGGTCAACCATCTCACCTATATCGGTGACGCCGTCGTCGGCGCCGGCAGCAATATCGGCGCCGGTACGATCACCTGCAACTATGACGGCGTCAACAAGAGCGAGACGGTGATCGGCGAAAACGCCTTCATCGGTTCCAACTCGTCGCTGGTCGCGCCGGTGACGATCGGCGACGGCGCCTATGTCGGCTCCGGCAGCGTCATCACCGCCAACGTGCCGGCCGATGCGCTGGCGCTCGGCCGCGCACGCCAGGAGATCAGGCCCGGCCGCGCATCCTTGCTGCGCGAACGCGCGCTCGCCATCAAGGCGGCGAAGAAGGCCAAGGCTTGAGGCCGCTTTCCGTAACCGGCGGAAATTGAAAGTGACCGCCGAGGCGATTGAGAAATAAGCGAAAATCGTTAGGACTGGCCTCGTTGTCAGAGGCTCATGGGGACATTGCATGTGCGGAATTGTGGGGATCGTCGGAACTCAGCCTGTTGCCGGGCGCTTGGTCGATGCGCTGAAGCGTCTCGAATATCGCGGCTATGATTCCGCCGGTGTCGCCACCATCCATGAGGGCGTGATGGATCGCCGCCGCGCCGAAGGCAAGCTGTTCAATCTGGAAAAGCGCCTGGATGTAGAACCGCTGCCGGGTCTGGTCGGCATCGCCCATACGCGCTGGGCGACGCATGGCGTTCCGAACGAGACCAATGCCCATCCGCATTTCGTCGAAGGTGTCGCCGTCGTCCATAATGGCATCATCGAAAACTTCTCCGAGCTTCGCGACGAACTGACCGAGGAGGGCTCGGTCTTCGAAACCCAGACCGACACCGAGGTCGTCGCCCAGCTGATGGCGAAATATCTGCGCGAGGGCCTCGATCCGCGCGCCGCCATGCTGAAGATGCTGAACCGGGTGACCGGCGCCTATGCGCTGGCCGTCATGCTCAAGGCCGATCCGGGCACGATCATGGCCGCCCGTTCCGGCCCGCCGCTTGCCGTCGGCCATGGCCGCGGCGAGATGTTCCTCGGCTCGGACGCCATCGCGCTGTCGCCCTTCACAAATGAGATCACCTATCTCGTCGACGGCGACTGCGCCTTCATCACCCGCGATAGTGTCTCGGTGCTGGATTTCGCCGGCAAACAGGTTAAGCGCGCCCGCCAGATCTCGCAGGCGACCGCCTATGTCGTCGACAAGGGCAATCACCGCCACTTCATGGAAAAAGAAATCTACGAGCAGCCGGAGGTCATCTCCCATGCGCTCAGCCATTATGTCGATTTCGCCGAGAACACGATCGGCGCCAATGCCGCGGCGATCGACTTCAAGGCGGCGACCGGCCTGGCGATCTCGGCCTGCGGCACGGCCTATCTCGCCGGTCTCGTCGGCAAATACTGGTTCGAGCGTTATGCCCGTCTGCCGGTCGAGATCGACGTCGCGTCGGAATTCCGCTACCGCGAAATGCCGCTTTCGCCCTCGCAGGCAGCGCTCTTCATCTCGCAGTCCGGCGAAACCGCCGATACGCTGGCCTCGCTGCGTTATTGCCGCGACAACGGCCTCAAGATCGGCGCCGTCGTCAATGTCCGCGAATCGACGATCGCCCGCGAATCCGATGCCGTCTTCCCGATCATGGCAGGCCCGGAAATCGGCGTCGCCTCGACCAAGGCCTTCACGTGCCAGCTCGCCGTGCTGGCGTCGCTGGCGATCGGCGCCGGCAAGGCGCGCGGCACTGTCAGCGCCGCGGAAGAGAGGGCGCTGGTGCGCCATCTCGCCGAGATGCCGCGTATCATGAGCCGGGTGCTGAACCTCATCCAGCCGCAGATGGAAAGCCTGTCGCGTGAGCTCTCCAAGTGCAAGGACGTGCTTTATCTCGGGCGCGGCACCAGCTTCCCGCTTGCCATGGAAGGCGCGCTGAAGCTCAAGGAAATCTCCTATATCCATGCTGAAGGCTATGCCGCCGGTGAGTTGAAGCACGGTCCGATCGCGCTGATCGACGAGAACATGCCGGTTATCGTCATTGCCCCCTACGACCGCTTCTTCGAAAAGACCGTTTCCAATATGCAGGAGGTCGCAGCCCGCGGCGGCCGCATCATTTTCATCACCGACGAGGCGGGTGCGGCGGCCTCCAAACTGCCGACCATGGCGACGATTGTCCTGCCTGTCGTCGACGAAATCATCGCGCCGATGATCTTTTCGCTGCCGATCCAGCTGCTCGCCTATCACACCGCCGTCTTCATGGGCACCGACGTCGATCAGCCCCGCAATCTGGCGAAATCCGTGACTGTGGAGTAAGCCGGCAAGGTCGGATCTCGGCGCCGAAACATATTGTGCGGCGCCTGGAATTCTGGCAATTTTACCAAATGGACAAGGGGGAAGGGTCGGCGTTCCGGCCCGTCCAGGACTGAGATGGAGTTCATCAGGAAACGATGGCCGACAACGCCCCCAGAATGCCGGTAGCGACCCGGCTGAGGAACAATTTTCTCGCAGGCCTGATCATCTGCGCGCCGATTGCGATTACCATCTGGCTGACCTGGACCTTCATCCACTGGTCGGACAGCTGGGTCAGGCCCTATATCCCGGCGCGTTGGAACCCCGAAAGCTATCTTAATTTCGCTATTCCCGGTTTCGGCCTGCTGATTGCTGTCGTGCTGATCACCGTCGTCGGCTTCCTCGGCAAAAACCTCATCGGCCAGAGCATCGTCCGTTTCGGCGAGTCGATCGTCCAGCGCATGCCGCTGGTGCGCACGATCTATAAAAGTGTGAAGCAGATTTTCGAAACCGTGCTGAAGGAGCAGGCGAATTCCTTCAAGAAGGTGGGCCTCATCGAATATCCGAGCCCGGGCCTCTGGGCCCTGGTATTCATCGCCACCGACGCAAAAGGCGAAATCGCCTCGAAATTCAACGCCATGGGCCAGGATATGGTCGCCGTCTTCCTGCCGCCGACGCCGGTGCCGACGGCGGGCTTCCTCGTCTTCGTGCCGCGCGAAAAGATCGTCCTGCTCGATATGAGCCCGGAAGACGCCGCCAAATTCCTGATTTCGGGCGGTCTCGTCGCACCCGGACACATGCCATCCGAGCCGAAGCAGAAGCATCTGCCGCGGCCGAAGCCTGTGGCGGTTTCCAAGGCGGATTGATGCATATCGCCCAAAAGTGTTTGGCGTTTTGCGATAACGATATGCATGGAAAGAAGATTAAAGCGCCGCGGCGCGCTTTATCCTGCTCTTAAGAAGCGGATCGCCTCGTCGCGGCGGAACAGGTAGAGCAGCGTGCGGATCGCCTGTCCTCTGTCACTGGTCAGCTCCGGATCGCGCTCGATGAGATAGGCCGCATCCTTGCGGGCGATTTCCAGCAGGTCGGCATGCGCCTCGAGGCTGGCGATGCGAAAACCCGGCGTGCCGGACTGGCGGGTGCCGAGCAGTTCGCCTTCGCCGCGCAGTTTCAAATCCTCCTCGGCGATGCGAAAGCCGTCTTCGGTCTCGCGCATGATCGAAAGCCGGGCATGGCCGGTCTCGCCGAGCGGCCCCTTGTAGAGCAGGATGCAGGTCGAGGCCTCTTCGCCGCGCCCGACGCGGCCGCGCAGCTGGTGCAATTGCGCCAGGCCGAAGCGTTCGGCATGTTCGATCACCATGATCGTCGCATCCGGCACGTCGACGCCGACCTCGACGACAGTGGTGGCGACGAGCAGCCGGGTCTCGCCGTTCTTGAAGGCCATCATCGCCGCATCCTTCTCCGGCCCGCTCATGCGGCCGTGGATGAGGCCGATGTCGGGGCCGAGCGCGGCAACAAGTGTCGCATGCCGCTCCTCGGCCGACATCAGGTCGAGCTCTTCGGATTCTTCGACCAGCGGGCAGATCCAGTAGGCTTTCTTGCCCTCGGCAAGCGCGCTCTGCAGCCGGCCGACGATTTCACCGGTCCGCTCCATCGGCACGGTGATCGTCTGGATCGGCTTGCGGCCGGCCGGTTTCTCGGTGAGCTTGGAAACGTCCATGTCGCCGAAGGCGGCAAGCACCAGCGTGCGCGGGATCGGCGTCGCCGTCATGACGAGCATGTGCGGTGAGATGCCCTTGGCCGTGAGCCTCAAACGCTGATGCACGCCGAAACGGTGCTGCTCGTCGACGACGGCGAGAATCAGATTGGCGTAAGAAACAGTGTCCTGGAACAGCGCATGCGTGCCGATGACGATCTGCGCCGCGCCAGAGGCGATGCGCTCCAGGATCTCCTCGCGTTCGCGTCCCTTGGTGCGTCCGGTCAGCACCTCGATGCCGAGCCCGGCGGAGGCGGCGAATTTCGAAATCGTCGCGTGGTGCTGGCGGGCCAGGATTTCGGTCGGTGCCATCAGCACGGCCTGGCCGCCGCTCTCGATCACCGCCGTCATCGCCATCAGCGCCACCAGCGTCTTGCCGGAACCGACATCACCCTGCAGCAGCCGCAGCATGCGCTCGGTGCCGGTCATGTCCTTCAGAATCTCGGCGATCGCCTCGTTCTGGCTTGATGTGGGCGAGAAGGGCAGCGCCTTCAGGATCTTGCTGCTGACCGCGCCCGTCGCATGGACCGGCTGGCCGGCCACCTTGCGCAGCCTCTGGCGCACCAGGCTCAGCGAAAGCTGACCGGCGAGGAACTCGTCATAGGCAAGCCGCCGTCGCGCCGGGGCCCGTGGGTCTATATCGGAGGGGTCGCGCGGCTCGTGCAGCATATGGAAACTGTCGCGGATCGACGGCAGGCCCTGTTTTTGCGCCAGCGCGGGGTCGATCCATTCCGGCAGCTCGGGAAAACGCGGCAGGGCGGCGTCGATGATCTTGCGCAAAGTCTTCGGCGAAAGCCCCGCCGTCAGCGGATAGATCGGCTCGACCAGCGGCAGGTTCTCCGCTTCCTCCGCTCTGACGATATAGTCGGGATGCACCATCGAGGCGCGGCCGTTGAACCAGTCGATCTTGCCGCTGACCGTCACCTCCGCATCGATGGGCAGCTGCTTTTCCAGCCACGCCGCCTGGCCGCGGAAGAAGACCAGCGTCAGCTCGCCGGTGTCGTCATGCAGGAAGACCCGATAGGGGACATTGCTTTTGCCGCGCGGTGGCACCTGATGCCGATCGACACGTGCGGTGATGGTGACGATCGCGCCCTGCGGCGCCTGGGTGATCCCCGGCTGGTTGCGGCGGTCGATCAGTGAGAAGGGGGCGTGAAACAAAAGGTCGATGACCCGGCAATCCTCCGGCGTCTCGCATCCGAGCAGCTTGACCAGCAGTTCGGCGATCTTCGGGCCGACGCCCGGAAGGCCCGAAATGGAGGAAAACAGCGGATCGAGAATGGCGGGGCGCATGCGGTCAAAATGCGATGAACAATGCGGCCTTGGCAAGGCTGACAAGCCGCTTTCCAGGGTCTATAGAGGCGCATCAACAGGAAGGTAATGCCATGACAGGTGTCACGCTCACGAGTGCCGGTCTCGACCCGCGCCGCCGCAGGATCCTTTTCCGCTGCTGGCATCGCGGCATCCGCGAGATGGATCTGGTCTTCGGCCAGTTCGCCGAAGCCGAGATCGCGACGCTTTCGGACGCAGAGCTCGACGAGTTCGAGACGATCATGGCCGAAGAGGATAACGACCTGGTCCGCTGGATCATGGGAACCTGGCCGGTGCCTGAGCGTTTTCAGACACCGATGTTTGCCCGCCTTGCCGCCTACACGCCCGATTTCGACAAGCCCCTCAGGACGCCGGAATGATCCCTGGTTTCGATGCGAAGAAGCTTGCGGCCATTGCCGAGCCGCTGACGATCGGCAATGTGCCTGCCGGCCTCGAACCGCTGCTGCTCGCCGAACTCGCCCGCACGGGAGAGCCGGTCGCCTATGTCATGTCCGACGGCCACCGCATGGCCGATCTCGAGCAGATGCTGGGTTTTGTCGCCCCCGACATTCCGGTTCTCACCCTGCCTGCCTGGGACTGCCTGCCCTATGACCGCGTCTCGCCGAGCGCCGATACATCGGCCCGCAGGCTTGCAGCACTGAGCGGCCTCATCGCCCACCGCAAAAAGCCGCATGCGGCCATCGTGCTCGTCACCGCCAATGCCATGCTGCAGAAGGTCGCGCCGCAGGATGTCATTGAAAGCCTGAGCTTTTCGGCCCGTCCCGGCAACCAGCTGCGCATGGACGATCTCGCCGGGCGCCTGGAGCGCAACGGTTTCGACCGCGTCGCGACCGTACGCGAGGTCGGCGAATATGCCGTGCGCGGCGGCATCCTCGATGTCTTTGTGCCGGGGTCGGAAGAACCGGTCCGCCTCGATTTCTTCGGCGACACGCTGGAATCGATCCGCAGCTTCGATCCGGCGAGCCAGCGCACCACCGGCCAGGTGCGCTCGCTCGATCTCAATCCGATGAGCGAGGTGACGCTGACGCCGGATACGATCAGCCGCTTCCGCAAGAACTACCTCTCGGCTTTCGGCGCGACGACGCGTGACGATGCGCTTTATCTCGCCGTCTCCGAAGGTCGCCGTTATCCCGGCATGGAGCATTGGCTGCCGCTCTTCTACGAGAAGCTCGATACCGTCTTCGATTATCTCAGCGGCTTCCGTATTGTCACCGACCACACGGTCCGTGAGGCGGCGGAGGAGCGCTCCAAGCTCGTCCTCGATTATTTCGACGCCCGCCTGAATTCCGGCCAGCCGGCCAAGGGCCAGATGGCGCAGGGCACGCCCTACAAGCCGGTGACGCCGGGCCAGCTCTATCTCGACAGCAAGCTTTTCGCCAAGACTCTCGACGCGCTCGGCGCGATCCGCATGAGCCCCTTTAACGAGATCGAGGGCGAGGCGAGGCGGGTCATCAATATCGAAGCCCGCCAGGGCCAGCGCTGGGCTCGCTCGAATGCCGAAGGCGGCGGCGATGCCGAGCGCGTCAATATCTTCGACGTCGTCGTCAAGCATATCGCCTACCGGCGCGCCGGCGGGGCGAAGGTGCTGGTAACCGCCTGGACCGAAGGTTCGCTGGAGCGCCTGCTGCAGGTGCTGAACGAGCATGGCCTGGAAAAGGTGAAGCCGGTCGAGGCGCTGAAAGATCTCGGCGCGTTGGCCAAAGGCGAGGCGGCCGCCGCCGTGCTCAATCTCGAATCCGGCTTCGAGGCCGGCGATCTCGTCGTCATCGGCGAGCAGGATATCCTCGGCGACCGCATGGTGCGCCGCTCCAAACGCCGCAAGCGTGCCGCCGATTTCATCGCCGAGGTCGCGGGCCTCGACGAAGGCTCGATCGTCGTCCATGCCGAACACGGCATCGGCCGCTTCATCGGCCTGAAGACGATCGAGGCGGCAGGCGCCCCGCATGCCTGCCTCGAACTGCAATATGCCGATGAGGCCAAACTCTTCCTGCCGGTCGAAAACATCGATCTGCTCTCGCGCTACGGCGGCGAGGGCACCGACGCCCAGCTCGACAAGCTCGGCGGCGGCGCCTGGCAGATGCGCAAGGCCAAGCTCAAGAAGCGGCTGCTCGATATGGCGGACGCGCTGATCCGCATCGCCGCCGAGCGCCTGACGCGCCACGCGCCTGTTCTGACGACCCCGGACGGGCTTTACGACGAGTTTTCCGCCCGCTTCCCCTATGACGAGACCGAGGACCAGGATAACGCCATCGATGCGGTGCGCTCCGATCTCGGCGCCGGCCGGCCGATGGATCGTCTCGTCTGCGGCGACGTCGGCTTCGGCAAGACAGAGGTGGCGCTGCGCGCCGCCTTCGTCGCCGCGATGAACGGCGTCCAGGTTGCCGTCGTCGTGCCGACGACCTTGCTTGCCCGCCAGCATTTCAAGACTTTTTCCGAGCGGTTCCGTGGCCTGCCGGTGCGTGTCCAGCAGGCCTCCCGTCTTGTCGGCGCCAAGGATCTGGCGCTGACCAAGAAGGAAGTGGCCGAAGGCAAGACCGATATCGTCGTCGGCACGCATGCGTTGCTCGGCGCCGGCATCAAATTCGCCAATCTCGGCCTGCTCGTCATCGACGAAGAGCAGCATTTCGGCGTTAAGCACAAGGAGCGGCTGAAGGAGCTGAAGAGCGACGTGCACGTGCTGACGCTGTCGGCGACACCCATCCCGCGCACCTTGCAGCTTGCCATGACCGGGGTGCGCGAACTGTCGCTGATCACCACGCCGCCGGTCGACCGCATGGCGGTGCGCACCTTCATCTCGCCCTTCGACAGCCTTGTGATCCGCGAGACGCTGATGCGCGAGCACTATCGCGGCGGCCAGAGTTTTTACGTCTGCCCAAGGCTTGCCGATCTCGCTGATATCAATGCCTTCCTGCAGTCCGATGTCCCGGAGCTGAAGGTCGCCGTCGCCCATGGCCAGATGCCGGCCGGCGAACTGGAAGACATCATGAACGCCTTTTATGAAGGCCGCTACGATGTGCTGCTGTCGACCACCATCGTCGAATCCGGCCTCGATGTGCCGACAGCCAACACGCTGATCGTCCACCGCGCCGACATGTTCGGCCTTGCCCAGCTCTATCAGCTGCGCGGCCGCGTCGGCCGCTCGAAGGTGCGCGCTTTCGCGCTCTTCACCCTGCCGGTGAACAAGGTACTGACGGCGACTGCCGACCGACGGCTGAAGGTGCTGCAGTCGCTCGATACGCTCGGCGCCGGCTTTCAGCTCGCAAGCCACGACCTCGACATCCGCGGCGCCGGCAACTTACTCGGCGAGGAGCAGTCGGGTCACATCAAGGAAGTCGGCTTCGAACTCTATCAGCAGATGCTGGAAGAGGCAGTCGCCGAGGTCAAGGGTGTCGACGAGATCCACGACACCGGCTGGTCGCCGCAGATCTCCGTCGGAACGACGGTGATGATCCCGGAAGACTACGTGCCCGACCTGCATCTGCGCATGGCACTTTACCGCCGTCTCGGCGAACTCACCGAACTCAAGGAGATCGACGGCTTCGGCGCCGAGATGATCGACCGCTTCGGGCCGATGCCGATCGAAGTGCAGCATCTCCTGAAGATCGTCTACATTAAGTCGCTCTGCCGCACCGCCAATGTCGAAAAGCTCGATGCCGGCCCGAAGGGCGTGGTCGTGCAGTTCCGCAACAAGGAATTCCCCAACCCGGCAAACCTCGTCGGTTATATTGGCAAGCAGGGCACGATGGCGAAGATCCGCCCCGATCACAGCCTGTTCCTGACTCGCGACCTGCCGACACCGGAAAAGCGCCTGCAGGGTGCTGCCGTGATCATGACGCAACTGGCCGAGATGGCGAAATAACGGAGCGAGACTGATATGGCGACATATGGCGCGACAATTGCCTGGGAACGACATGGCGAGACCTTCACCGACAACCGCTACAGCCGCGCCCATCGCTGGACCTTCGATGGCGGTATCGAGGTGAGGGCATCCTCATCCGCGCATGTCGTTCCGCTGCCTTATTCAGCCGAAGACGCAGTCGATCCGGAGGAAGCTTTCATTGCCTCGCTTTCGAGCTGTCACATGCTCTGGTTCCTCTCTCTTGCCGCCAAACAGGGCTTTTGTGTCGACAGCTACACCGATGCCGCCGAGGGCGTGATGGAGAAGAATGCCGAAGGCCGTCTCGCCATGACTGTCGTGACGCTGAGGCCACACGTCGTCTTCAGCCGTGAAAAGCAGCCCGCTCTGGGCGAACTCGAAGCTCTGCATCATCGCGCCCACGACGAATGTTTCATCGCCAATTCGGTGAAGACCGAAGTGCGCTGCGTTCCGGTTCTGGGCTGAGTTAAAGCCGCGGCTTCAGTCGCCCGGTGGCTCCGACCAACCAATCAGCTTTGCCCATTCATTGGCGCCGTCCATGATGATGTCGAATACCGGGTCCTTGATGTCGTAGTAGAAATCGACGTCCTCGGGGAAACGCTGGGCGAGCCGCTGTTTGATCAGCGCATAGGCGTTGGCCGCCGTCGGATGGGCACGCAGGAAGTCTCGGCAGAGCAGGGAGTAGCGCTGATTGAAACGGCCTCTTTGCCGGATATGCAGATTGGCCGGGCGTCCTTTGCTGCGATAGAAGGCCTTGCGCAGTTCGCCTTCCGCCAGTTCAAGTCCCGGAGGGCAGTGATCGATGGTGATGGGCCGGCGCTCGAAACCGGCCTGTTCGAATGCGTCGGCATCGACCTCGGCCAGATCGTTGACCGTAAGCTGGAGATCGATGATATCCTTGGCCGGAAGGCCGGGAATGGCCGTCGAGCCGATATGATGCAGATAGGCTCCGGCGGGTGCTGCGCCCATGAGGGCGCGCTTGAGCGCTGCGAAATCCTCGATCCAACTTTGTCGCGGCTGTTCGATCTCGATTCGCATCGATTGACTCAGTTCAATCCCGATCGCGCCTCGGCCTTTGCCTTTGCGATGTCGCGCAACGCGTTCGCCAGCACGTCAGGCGTCTGAGCGCCGCTGACGGCATACTGCTGGTCGAAGATGAAAAACGGCACGCCGTTGACGCCCATCTCCTGCGCGGCCTTGATTTCGGCGACGATCAGATCGCTATCGGCATTGGACGCAAGCAGCGAGGCGATGACCGAACGGTCGAGGCCGGCCTTCTCGGCGATGTCGAGCAGCACCGCATGGTCGCCGACATTGCGGCCTTCCTCGAAATTCGCCTTGAACAAGGCGGTGACGACCTTGTCCTGCTTCTCGCGGCCTTCGATCATCGCCCAGTGGATCAGCCGGTGGGCGTCGAGCGTGTTCGGGCCGATCTTGATCGCTTCGAAATCGAAGGCGATGCCGACCTCACGACCGTAATCGGTCAGCATCTTGTGCGCCTGCGCCACGCGCTCCTCGCCGCCGAGCTTCTCCGCCAGCGCCTTCTTCTGGTCGACACCTTCCTTGGGATAGTCGGGATTGAGCCGGTACGGCCGCCAGTTGATGTCGACGCCGATCTCGTCCTGCACTTCCGCAATGGCAAGCTCCAGCCGCGCCTTGCCGAGATAGCACCAGGGGCAGACGACATCCGAGACTACGTCGATGGTGATGCGCTCCATGATGATGTTCCTTCTGTGTATCTCCGGGGGAGACATAGGGCCGAAGTTTTCGGCCGCTTCTATTGGGCGCTTGTATCCCACCAAACCGGCAGCTGGTAGCCGTAAAGCGGTACCGCGTCGGGATGGCCGATGCGCTTGCTGCGGGCAACCCACTGCTGGTCCATATGATATAGCGGCAGGACGTAATGGCTGGATAGCAGCAGCCGGTCGTAGGAGCGTACCGCCGCGGTGAAATCTTCCGCAGAGCGTGCCCTCAGCAGATGGTCGATCAGCGTATCGAGATCGGGATCGTTGGCGCCGGCAAAACTATCGGTCCCCTCGCGGGTGCGCGCAGCCGAAGACCAGCGGCCGAGCTGTTCGTTTCCAGGTGATAGCGACGAGGTATAGGACTTCATGATCATGTCGTAATCGAAGCTGTTCGTCCGGCTCTGATACTGCGAATCATCGACAGTGCGAATCGAAGCCGCAATGCCGATCGTCTGCAGCGAACGCTGATAGGCGACGGCAAGCTTCTCCTGGTCGGCATTCTGCGTCATGATCTCGAAAGCGAGCTGGCGGCCGGAGGCGTCAAGCATCTTGCCACCCTGAATCGCATAGCCGCCCTGTTTCAGAAGCGCGACGGCCTGCTTCAGCACATTGCGGTCTCGTCCGGAACCGTCGGTGACCGGCAGCTTATAGATGCCCTCGAGAATTTCAGGCGCGATCTTGTCCTTGATCGGCCCGAGCAGCGCAAGCTCGGCCGCATTCGCGGGAACACCGAAGCTTGAGAGTTCCGAGTTCTGCCAGAAACTCTGCGTCCGCTTGTAGGCGCCGGAATAGAGATTCTTGTTCGCCCATTCGAAATCGAACACCAGCGACAGGCCTTCGCGCACCTTCGGATCGGCAAAGATCGACCGGCGCGTGTTGAACACGAAGCCGAGCATGCCGCTTGGCAGTTTCGGTGTGAACACGTCCTTGATCACGGCCCCGGAGGTGGCGGCCGGGAAGTTATAGGCATTGGCCCAATGGCCGGGATTGCCGTCGGGATAGAGGTCGACATCGCCCTTCTTGAAGGCTTCGAACAGCGTCGTGTCCTGCAGGAAATACTGGACGGTGATCTGGTCGTAATTGTCAGTGCCAACCTTGGCCGGAATGTCCTTGCCCCAGTAGGTCGGATCGCGCTCATAGGTGATGCTCTCGCCGGGCTTCACCGTCTTCACCTTGTAGGGACCGGAACCGACCGGCGGCGTCAGGGACGTGCGGTCGAAGGTTTCCGGGTCGACCGCGTGTTTCGGCAGCACCGGAAAAAGACCGAAAATCAGAGGCGTCTCGCGGTCTGCCTTGTCGTTGAAGGTGAAGCGTACGCTGTGCTCGCCGACCTTCTCCATCTTGGCGACGACGTTGATGCGGTTGGAGTAGGGCACGCGTCCCTTGTCGCGCATCAGTTCGAAGGTGAACATCACGTCCTCCGGCGTCACCGGCTGACCGTCGGACCACTTCGCTTTCGGATTGAGGTTGAACTGGATGAAGCTCCTGTCCTCATCCCATTCGACCGTTTCGGCAAGCAGGCCGTAAAGCGTGAAAGGCTCGTCCCGGGAGCGCTGCATCAGCGATTCGTAGACGAGGTTCCCATATTCCGGATCCCACATGCCGCGCGCCGTCGTGCGCATGCTCTTCAGGATGAACGGGTTGAGGTTGTCGAAAGTGCCGACGACGCCATAGGTGATCTTGCCGCCCTTTTTCACGTCGGGATTGACGTAGGGAAAGTGCTTATAGTCAGGCGGCAAGGCCGGCTCGCCATGCATCGCGATGCCGTGCAGCGGCTCTGCGGCGACGGTGCCGCACAGCAAGGAGAGGACGAGAGGGACGATGATCCGGAGCATTCGGCAATCCTTGATCCGCGAAAAATAAGTGCATGATTCATCGCGAGATTAGCATGGGGTCGACTGATTCCAACACGCAGGCGCGATTTCTTTGGCCTGTCGATGAAATTGACTCTTAAATTGCCAAAGAAAAGCTGGATATCTTGAACGCTGCGATGTAACAGGTGAACCCGAAGTTTCGGGGTCATGCATTTGCCTTATTTTTCCATGAGGTGGACTGCCGAACGACCCGATGGTTGGGGCGGCACGTCGCTGCTCCGAACGGATATCAGGAGACGGAATTCGTTATGATGTTCAAGTCTGAAAAGAAAATGCGGGCAGCACTGTCCGTTCTGGCAGTGGTGTTCGGCGCTTCGGCACCGGTCTCCTCCTTCGCACAGGATGCGGCGGCGCAGGCTCCGGCCGATGCCCCGGCACAGGCCGCTGGCGCGCCGAAGCTCGGCTGGTACAAGACCTGCAGCAAGCAGGAAGACAACGACATCTGCGTCGTCCAGAACCTGATTCTCGCCAATGGCGGCCAGCTCGTCACGGCTGTCGGCCTGATTTCGGTCACCGGCAAGATCAACCGCAAGCTCCTGCAGGTCTCCGTTCCCACGGCACGCCTCATTCCTCCGGGCATCAGCATGCAGATCGACGGCGGCAAGGGCCAGAAGCTCGATTATGCCGTCTGCCTGCCGGACAAGTGCACCGCTGAAATTCCGCTGACCGACGCGATGATCGCCAGCCTCAAGAAGGGTAGCGACGTGATCTTCACTTCGATCAACTTCCGCCGCGCGCCGAACCCGATCAAGATTTCGCTCGAAGGCTTCACCGGCGCTTATGATGGCGAACCGGTTTCCGAATCCAAGCTCGCTGAAAGCCAGCGCAGCCTGCAGGAAGGCATGCAGAAGAAGGCTGAAGAAGCCCGTAAGAAGCTGGAAGACGCTCAGAAGGCTGCCAAGGCTCAGTAATCTAGTCGACAGGCTTGAACAAAAAACCCGGCTTCGTGCCGGGTTTTTTGTTTCTCGCCAAGAAAAAGGCCTCGCCGGGAGATGCGAGGCCTCGTTTCATCGATCGGCGTGTCTGATCTTATTAGTGGGCGAAGCTCATCTTGGGTTTGAACTGCCCGGACGGAGCCTGATCGAAAATCTGGTAGATCTGCGGGTTGCGAAGCGGCGTGCCGCTTTCGTCATTCACCAGGTTCTGCTCGGAGACATAGGCGACATATTCGCTTTCGTCGTTTTCGGCGAGCAGATGGTAGAAGGGCTGGTCCTTGCTCGGGCGCACTTCGGCGGGAATGGAGTTCCACCATTCCTCGGTATTCGCGAATTCCGGATCGACATCGAAGATGACGCCGCGAAACGGAAAAACCTTGTGCCGGACCACTTCGCCGATACTGAACTTTGCTAGTCTTTCTTTCATGGTACGACTTCCTTTCATCACCAAATTTGGTGATTGGTGCGGTGCAAATCAAGAATTTTGCACCAGCGCGTCACATGAACGTCATATCCTCCTTCTGCCGTTCATGACCGGGGGAGGTAAAGGTCCCGGCGAACCGGGACTTTCCGCGTGGCGGCCGATCAGGCCGAATAATACATGTCGTATTCGACAGGATGCGGCGTCATTTCGAAACGCATCACCTCTGCCATTTTCAGCTCGATGAAGGCATCGATCTGGTCGTCGTCGAAGACGCCGCCGGCGGTCAGGAACTTGCGGTCCTTGTCGAGGCTTTCGAGCGCTTCGCGCAACGAACCGCAGACGGTCGGGATCTTCTTCAGTTCCTTCGGCGGCAGATCGTAGAGATCCTTGTCCATGGCCTTGCCGGGATGGATCTTGTTCTTGATGCCGTCGAGGCCGGCCATCAGCATGGCGGCGAAGGCGAGGTAGGGGTTGGCGGTCGGATCCGGGAAGCGGACTTCGACGCGCTTGGCCTTCGGGTTGGAGCCGAACGGAATGCGGCAGGAAGCCGAGCGGTTGCGGGCCGAATAGGCGAGTAGCACCGGCGCTTCATAACCCGGCACGAGACGCTTGTAGGAGTTCGTCGACGGATTGGTGAAGGCATTGATTGCCTTGGCGTGCTTGATGATGCCGCCGATGTAGTAGAGGCAGGTCTCGGAGAGGCCGGCATATTCGTCGCCGGCAAACGTCGGCTTGCCGCCCTTCCAGATCGACTGGTGCACGTGCATGCCCGAACCGTTGTCGCCGAAGATCGGTTTCGGCATGAAGGTCGCCGTCTTGCCGTAGGCGTTGGCCACCTGGTGCACGACATATTTGTAGATCTGCATCTTGTCGGCGTTGCGCACCAGCGTGTCGAACTTGATGCCGAGTTCGTGCTGGGCGGCGGCGACTTCATGGTGATGCTTTTCGACGACGACGCCCATTTCCGAGAGCACCGTCAGCATTTCCGAACGCATGTCCTGAGCGCTGTCGACCGGGGGAACCGGGAAATAGCCGCCCTTGACGCGCGGGCGATGGCCGAGGTTGCCGGTTTCATAATCGGTGTCGTCGTTCGACGGCAATTCGGTCGAATCGAGCTTGAAGCCGGTATTGTAGGGATCGGCCTTGTACTTGACGTCGTCGAAGACGAAGAATTCGGCTTCCGGGCCGACGAAGATCGTGTCGCCGATCCCGGAGGCTTTGAGATAGGCTTCGGCCTTCTTGGCGGTGCCGCGCGGATCGCGGTTATAGGCCTCGCCGGAAACCGGATCGAGAATGTCGCAGACGATGACCATGGTCGACTGGGCGAAGAATGGATCCATATGCACCGTTTCGGTATCGGGCATCAGCACCATGTCGGACTCGTTGATGGCCTTCCAGCCGCCGATCGAGGAGCCGTCGAACATCACGCCGTCGGCGAACATGTCTTCGTCGACGACGGCAACGTCCATCGTCACATGCTGCAACTTGCCCTTCGGATCGGTGAAGCGCAGATCGACGAACTTCACGTCGTTTTCCTGGATCTGCTTCAGAATTTCGCTTGCGGTCGCCATTAAATACCTTCCTCCAATTAGCAATGACAATAGGTGGGCGCGGTGACGGTATCGGACTTTGCGCGGTAGGCAAAGTGGTCAGATGGCATCGATGCCGGTCTCGCCGGTGCGGATGCGGATAACCTCTTCGACATTGGAGACGAAGATCTTTCCGTCGCCGATGCGGCCGGTTTGCGCCGCCTTGCGGATCGCGTCGATGACCGCCTCGGCGTTTTCGTCGGCCAGCACCACCTCGACTTTCACTTTCGGCAGGAAATCGACGACGTATTCGGCACCGCGGTAGAGTTCCGTATGGCCCTTCTGACGACCGAAGCCCTTGGCTTCCGTGACTGTGATACCCTGCAGGCCGACTTCCTGAAGGGCTTCCTTCACTTCGTCCAGCTTGAAGGGCTTAATGATCGCTTCGATCTTTTTCATGAGAAAATGTCTCTCCGCTTCTCCTGTTATGGCAGGGATGTTCCCGCTCGCGGATATGATGCAGATATCGTGCCAGTTTGAAATCCGTGTTATCGAAAAAAAACGTCGATTTTGTCGAAACCGGCGCGTCTGCGGGGAATTTAATGTCGATTTGGTGACGAGAGGGGTGGAAAAACGTCGGCTATCGGAGAAAAATCGGCCGAAAACCGGAAAAGCCAGGTTTTCCTTCGATTGCAAAACCAAGTTGCGAGGCGATTAAAATATAAGCAAATGCACAAATTTAGATCTCTGTCGCTTCTCTCCAGACGGTTGTTTTTTGTGCGTTTTTTGAATTGAATAGGCTGATGAGCAAACATCTCTCCGAGCTTCTGGTGACGCCTGCCGAAATGAGCGCCATCGATGCGGCCGCAGCTGCCTCCGGAATCGATTCCTTCGGCCTGATGGAAAGGGCAGGGGCCGCCGCCGCGGCTGCCGCGCTCAGGCTTCATCCCGGGGCGCTGCGTTTCGTCGTGCTCTGCGGCCCCGGCAACAACGGGGGCGACGCCTATGTCGCGGCAAGGCATCTGCTGGAGGCCGGAGCGACCGTGGCACTTTTTCATCTCGGCGATCCCGCAAAGCTGAAAGGCGATGCCGCCCGCGCTCGGGCTGGCTGCGCATTGCAGGGCCAAGAACTCGGCCGCTATCGGCCGGAAGCCGGCGACGTCGTCATCGACGGTCTGTTCGGAGCAGGCCTCGGGCGCGCGGTGCCGGCCGATGTGGCTGCCTTGACCAAGCGTGTCGCCGAGGCCGGTATCGCGGTGCTCGCCATCGATCTGCCCTCAGGCGTCGATGGCCGCACCGGCAAGGTGCTGGGTGCTGCCTTCCAGGCTCGCAATACCATCACCTTCATGACCCGAAAGCCCGGCCATCTCCTGATGCCGGGCAGGGAGCTTTGCGGCGAGTTGGAAGTCTTCGACATCGGCATTCCCGCCCGGATCATCCGGGCTGAGGCGGGCGGCGCCATCGCCGAGAACACACCTGACGCCTGGAAGGGCGTGCTGCCGGCCGAGCAGCTGGAAACCCACAAATACAAGCGCGGCCATCTGGTCGTTTTCTCAGGCGAGGCCGACAAGACCGGGGCTGCCCGCATGTCGGCGGTCTCCGGCCTGAAGGCCGGCGCCGGCCTGGTAACGATCGCCACCCCCGGCGCAGCGATGGCCGCCAATGCCGCGCATCTCACAGCCGTCATGCTGCATGCAGTCGACGACGAGGCGGATCTGGCAGAGTGGCTGTCCGACAAGCGGCTGCAGACATTCGTCCTCGGTCCCGGCTTCGGTGTCGGCGCGAGAGCCCGCGGCTTCGTCACCGCGCTTGCCGATCGCCGACTCGTGCTCGATGCCGACGGCATCTCTTCGTTCAAGGACGATCCGCAACAGCTTTTTGACCTTTTCCAGGGCGAGCCGCGTCTGGTGCTGACGCCGCACGAGGGTGAATTTTCGCGGCTCTTTCCGGATATTGGCGACGACGAAACGCTGGGGAAGGTAGACAAGGCCGTGGCGGCCGCCCGCCGCGCCAATTCCGCGATCGTCTATAAGGGCGCCGATACCGTAATCGCCTCGCCGGACGGGCGCGCGCTCATCAATACCAATGCGCCTGTCTGGCTTGCCACGGCAGGTTCCGGCGATGTGCTTGCCGGCATCATCGGCGGATTGCTCGCCCAGGGCCTGGCGACTTTTGAAGCTGCGGCCGCCGCCGTCTGGCTGCACGGAGAGGCTGGCCAGCGCGCCGGCAAGGGGCTGACGGCGGAAGAGCTTGCAGCCGAGGTGTTGCCGCTTTAGCCCGGGCTAAGTCTCAATCGCCTATTTTGCCAGCAACTGCTGCAGCGCGATCGCCCCGTGCGGCGCATTGACCTTGCCCTCGTGGATCATGAAGGCGAAGACATCGCGCGGCTCAGCCTTCACCTGACGATCCCCGTCGATCAGCGGCAGATCGTCCGGAACTTTGCCCTCGGCCCAGGTCTCGAGCCGCTTTGCCCAGGCCTTCAGATCCTTGTCGGGATAGCAGGTCGGAATATCATCCGATCCCTTCTGCAGTCGGGCATAGACGAAATCTGCCGTCACATCGGCGATCATCGGATATTCGAAATGTTCGGCACAAACCGGCGCCACGCCATATCTAGCAAGCAGAGCAACGAATTCCGGCACCTTGAAGGAATCGTGCCGCACCTCCACCACGTGACGGAGCGCCAGTCCGTCCTGCTTTGCCGGCAGCAGCTTCAGGAAGGCTTCGAAATCGTCCGGATCGAATTTCTTTGTCGGTGCGAATTGCCAGAGCAGCGGCCCGAGATGATCGCCGAGCTCGCTTATTCCGGATGTGAGGAAGCGCTCCATCGATTCACCGGCTTCCGCGAGCACCCGCCGATTGGTGACGAACCGCGTTGCCTTCAGCGAAAAGATAAAGCCATCGGGCACATCCGCTGCCCATTTCGCAAAGACCGCAGGCTTTTGCGTGCTGTAATAGGTGCCATTGACCTCGATGACCTTCAACTGACGGCTGGCATAATGCAGCTCGTCCTTCTGTTTCAGATCGGCGGGAAAGAAATGCCCCCGCCAGGGCTCGAAGGTCCAGCCGCCGACGCCGGTGCGGATAGTGCCGGATTTCGTCATGTCGTCCTCCCAGTTCGCGGCAGTCAAGCCGCATGAATCTCTTTCGTCATGTCGATGAGCGTCCATCCTGGCCGATAAGGGTTCGGCCTGCGACCCGTTTTCCGGAACCCGAAGACACTATAGAGCGCGATATTCCGTTTGGAGATCGTCGGGCGACGCCAACCTCATGGTCATTCCGCCGCGACCGCCTTCTTCGCCGGCCGCCGCTCCAGCAACTCCTTCAGGAACTGGCCGGTATAGGAGCGCTTTTCCCTGACGATCGCTTCTGGTGTGCCGGTCGCGACGATCTCGCCGCCGCCATCGCCGCCTTCGGGGCCGAAATCGAGCACCCAGTCCGCTGTCTTGATGACTTCGAGATTGTGCTCGATCACCACGACGGAATTGCCCTGGTTGACGAGCTCGTGCAGCATTTCCAGGAGCTTGGCGACGTCGTGGAAGTGTAGGCCGGTCGTCGGCTCGTCGAGAATGTAGAGCGTGCGTCCGGTCGAACGTTTCGACAGTTCCTTGGCGAGCTTGACGCGCTGCGCTTCGCCGCCCGAGAGCGTATTGGCCTGCTGACCGACCTTGATGTAACCGAGGCCGACATCCTTCAGCGATTGCAGCTTGTCGCGCACGGCGGGGACTGCCGCAAAGAAATCGACGCCCTCCTCCACCGTCATGTCGAGCACGTCGGCGATCGACTTCTGCTTGAAGGTCACGTCGAGCGTCTCGCGGTTATAGCGCTTGCCGTGGCAGACGTCGCAGGTGACGTAGACATCGGGCAGGAAGTGCATCTCGATCTTGATGACGCCGTCGCCCTGGCAGGCTTCGCAGCGTCCGCCCTTGACGTTGAAGGAAAAGCGGCCCGGCTGGTAGCCGCGCGCCTTGGCTTCCGGCAGGCCGGCGAACCAATCGCGGATCGGCGTGAAGGCGCCGGTATAGGTCGCCGGATTCGAGCGTGGCGTGCGGCCGATCGGCGACTGGTCGATATCGATCACCTTGTCGATATGCTCGAAACCGTCGATGCGGTCGTGGTCGGCCGGAATTTCGCGCGCGCCCATAACGCGGCGAGCCGCCGATTTATAGAGCGTCTCGATCAGAAAGGTGGATTTGCCGCCGCCGGAAACCCCGGTCACCGCCGTGAAGACGCCGAGCGGGATCGACGCGGTGACGTTCTTCAGATTGTTGCCGCGTGCGCCGATCACCTTAATTTCGCGGCCCTTCTTCGGCTTACGGCGCTCTTCGGGAACGGGAACGCCGAGTTCGCCGGAGAGATATTTGCCGGTCAGTGACTTCGGATTGTCCATAATGTCCTGCGGCGTGCCATGGGCGATAACCTCACCGCCATGGATGCCGGCGGCCGGACCGATATCCACCACGTCGTCGGCCGTCAGGATCGCATCCTCGTCATGCTCGACGACGATGACGGTGTTGCCGATGTCACGCAGGTGCTTCAGCGTGTCGAGCAGCCGGGCGTTATCGCGCTGATGCAGGCCGATCGACGGCTCGTCGAGCACGTAGAGCACGCCCGTCAGCCCCGAACCAATCTGCGAGGCGAGCCGGATGCGCTGGCTCTCGCCACCCGATAGCGTGCCGGAATTGCGCGACAGGCTCAGATATTCCAGGCCGACATCGTTCAAAAAGCGCAGGCGGTCGCGGATTTCCTTGAGAATGCGGACGGCGATTTCGTTCTGCTTGGCGTTGAACGTCGCCGGCAGTGCCTCGAACCAGTCGCGCGCGATGCGGATCGACATGCCGGTGACTTCGCCGATATGCAGCTTGTCAATCTTCACCGCCAGCGCTTCCGGCTTCAGGCGGAAGCCGTTGCAGGCCGGGCAGGGGGCGGCCGACATGAAGCGCTCGATATCCTCGCGCGCCCAGGCGGAATCGGTCTCCTTCCAGCGGCGTTCGAGATTGGTGATGATGCCCTCGAAATTCTTGTGCGTCGTATAGGAGCGGGCGCCGTCGGCGTAGTGGAACTCGATCTTGTCGTCGGTGCCGTTGAGAATGACGTCCTTGGCCTCGTCGGACAGGTCGTTCCAGCGGGTGCCGAGCTTGAAGCCGTAATGTTTGCCGAGCGCTTCCAGCGTCTGGTTGTAATAGGGCGAGGTCGACTTGGCCCAGGGCGCGATCGCTCCGTCGCGCAAAGTCCGCTCCGGTTCGGGCACGATCAGGTCGGGGTCGATCTTCTGCTGGGCGCCGAGACCGTCGCAGGTCGGGCAGGCGCCGAAGGGATTGTTGAAGGAGAAGAGCCTGGGTTCGATTTCCGGGATGGTGAAGCCCGAGACCGGGCAGGCGAATTTCTCCGAAAACAGCACGCGCTCATGCGTTTCGTTCAGCGACTTGTTGGCCGAACCGCCGGCCGAGGTCTCTTCCGGCGGCAGCGGCTTGTCGGCGAATTCGGCGATCGCCAGCCCGTCGGCGAGCTTCAGGCAGGTTTCAAGGCTGTCGGCCAGGCGTGCCGAGACATCCGGGCGCACGACGATACGGTCGACCACCACGTCGATGTCGTGCTTGTATTTCTTGTCGAGAACAGGCGCCTCGGCGATCTCGTAGAACTGGCCATCGACCTTGACGCGCTGGAAGCCCTTCTTCATCAGCTCCGCCAGTTCCTTCTTGTATTCGCCCTTGCGGCCGCGCACGAGCGGCGCGAGAATATAGAGACGAGTACCCTCGCCGAAAGCGAGGATGCGGTCGACCATCTGGCTGACGGTCTGGCTCTCGATCGGCAGGCCTGTCGCCGGCGAATAGGGAACGCCGACGCGGGCAAAGAGCAGGCGCATGTAATCGTAGATCTCGGTGACCGTGCCGACCGTCGAGCGCGGGTTGCGCGAGGTGGTCTTCTGCTCGATCGAAATGGCAGGCGACAGCCCGTCGATCTGGTCGACATCGGGCTTCTGCATCATTTCCAGGAATTGCCGGGCATAGGCCGACAGGCTTTCGACATAGCGCCGCTGGCCCTCGGCATAGATGGTGTCGAAGGCGAGCGAGGATTTGCCGGATCCCGAAAGCCCGGTCATGACGATCAGCTTGTTGCGCGGCAGATCGAGATCGATGCTCTTCAGATTGTGCTCGCGCGCGCCGCGGATGGAGATCGTCTTCAGTTCGCTCATCGTCTCTGCTTTGGTTTTCTGGATAACAGCCCTTATTTAGTGATGCCGACGGGCGAGTCGAGGCTGAATATCCTGGATGGCTCAAGGTTTTCGATTCTGTTGACAGGATCATACGGATAAACTAGAACAAATAAAGAACAAAATTCCTGATGAATGCATGCGGCTTTCTGATGGATAAACATGTGGATGAACGACCGTTTACGCGCATTGGCGGTCCGCGATGGTTTAAGGTGCGCCGATCGATCAACGCCGCCGGGCAGGGCGGCAGGCAGGGTGAAAAGCATGGCTGGTAGCGTGAACAAGGTAATTCTGGTTGGAAACGTGGGTGCAGACCCTGAAATCCGCCGCACTCAGGATGGCCGGCCGATCGCCAACCTCCGCATCGCGACCTCGGAAACCTGGCGCGACCGCAATTCTGGCGAACGCCGCGAAAAGACCGAGTGGCATACTGTCGTCGTCTTCAACGAAGGCCTCTGCAAGGTCGTCGAGCAATATGTGAAGAAGGGCGCCAAGCTCTATATCGAAGGCCAGCTGCAGACCCGCAAGTGGCAGGATCAGCAGGGCCAGGACCGCTACTCGACGGAGGTCGTGCTGCAGGGCTTCAATTCGACGTTGACGATGCTCGACGGCCGCGGCGATGGCGGCGGCGCGAGCTCCGGCTTCGGCGGTGGCCGTGGCGGCAGCAGCAACAATGATTACGGCGATGACTACGGCGCCCCGGCTCCTTCATCATCGCCGAGCCGCGGCGGCGGCGGCAACTTCTCGCGCGATCTCGACGACGACATCCCGTTCTAAAGAGAATTGTGCGAACCCCGGCGGATCAGCATTGGAAGAACGGGTTGAAATTGTCCGACTTCCTTGCTCGGGCTCGGTCGGCGAGACGCCAAGTGGTCTTTTGCGAGATTGGTTCCAGATGCTCCGCGAATAAAGGCGGGTGATCGGCCAGAACTGGTGTCGGGGATGAGCGGAACCGCCTTATGCAGGTGGAGATTTCAGGCTTTCGGGGGATTTGCTGATGGGATCGTTTTCTATTTGGCATTGGTTGATTGTTTTTCTATTTTTCGGAGTGCCAATTTATTTTGCTGTTAGATCAGCCAGGAGAACAACAGACCCAGTCAACGGCCCGTCGGGTTTCGGTGGGTGGCTTCTGCTTTTAGCAATAGCAGAGGTCGTAGGACTACTTAAAACACTGGGAGCTGTTGCGAAGTCGATAGAAAATTATGCTGAATATGATGGTGGCGGAGGAGGCCAACTGGTGTTTATTGGCGAGGCCGCCTTGAACTTTGCGCTTATGGCGCTTCAAGTAGTGGTACTCTGGTTTATGTTTAAAAAGGACAGAATATTTCCGAAGTTGTTCTTCTATCAGTGGATAGCTATCCCAGTCGCCCTCGTACTCGATATTGCCTTCGTTTCCACCGTCCTAGGTATCGGTGTTAATCAACTTCTGACAGCCGAGATTGTTGCCCCGAGCGTATTTGCGACTATCGTCACCGGCCTGTGGGTGTGGTACGTGTCCAAATCGGTAAGGGTTCGGAACACATTTATCCAGCAAGTCCGCACTCGGAGCGAGATATTTTCGTAGAAAGCGACGATTTGATCCTCCCATTCAGTCTATACGCCGTGTTCTGATTTTCCGTTCTGACCGGTGGACCTGCGTGGTAGTACTTCGGAGCAGGATGTTCGAAAACGGCGTCAATGCTCTCGTTGATTTTCCGATCAATGCGGCGTCGCGCTGATCAGATTGAGCGCCGCCTTCGCACCGTCGACGACGAACTGCACTGCAAGGGCGGCGAGGATGACCCCGAGCAGCCGCGTCAGGATCGCCCGGCCGGTGACGCCGAGGAAGCGGTCGAGCCTTTCGGCGATCAGTAGCATCAGGAAAGTCAGCAGCAGGTTGGCGGCGATGACGGCGATCAGCTGCGCTTTTTCGACCGAGGACGGCAGTGTGCCGGCAAGCAGGATCGTCGCCGAGATCGCGCCCGGGCCTGCGATCAGCGGCAAGGCGAGGGGAAAGACGGCGACATTCTCGATATGATCCTTGGTGACCGCAGCCTCCGAGGCCTTCTCCTTGCGCTCCTGGCGCCGCTCGAACACCATCTCGAAGGCGATCCAGAAGAGCAGCAGTCCGCCGGCGATACGGAAGGCGCCGATCGATATGCCGAGCACGCCGAGCACCCCGGCGCCGAACAGGGCGAAGACCGCCAGTATGATGAAGGCGATGGTCGAACCGCGCAGCGCCACCTGCGTCCGCTGGGCCCTGCTCATGCCGGTCGTCAACCCCAGGAACAGCGGCGCCAGCCCCGGCGGATCGATGGTGACAAGTAGCGTCGTGAAGGCGTTGATCAACTGGTCGGCGCTTGCCATCGTCTCTCCGAAAGCCCATATGGGTGCGTGATTTTCTGCGATTGTGAAGCGGGGATTTGGATTTGGCAAATATGCCGCGGCGGCCCGCGGCGGATTTGTCCGGTCCGGTCGCACAAGTCCCGTGCTTTACCCTTTTTCGGCCGCAAAAGCCTGTTCAAAACGCGCTCGGAAATTGGCGCGGGAACAGGCTTTCCGCTATAAATCTTCAAGTGATTCTAGAAGAGATCGTGATCTGTTTTGACTGAGCAAACACCCCCCGGCGGCGGGAAGCTCCCGCCAGGCATCGAGCCCATCTCCATCATGGAGGAAATGCAGCGGTCGTATCTCGATTACGCCATGAGCGTCATCGTCAGCCGCGCGCTGCCCGACGTGCGCGACGGCCTGAAGCCCGTGCACCGGCGCATCCTCTACGGCATGTCCGAGCTCGGCATCGACTGGAACAAGAAATACGTCAAATGCGCCCGTGTCACCGGCGATGTGATGGGTAAATACCATCCGCACGGCAACGCCGCGATTTATGACGCGCTCGCCCGCATGGCGCAGCCTTGGTCGCTGCGCCTGCCGCTGATCGACGGTCAGGGCAATTTCGGCTCGGTCGACGGCGATCCGCCGGCGGCCGAACGTTACACCGAATGCCGCCTGGAAAAGGCTGCCCATTCGCTGCTCGACGATCTCGACAAGGAAACCGTCGACTTCCGCGACAACTATGACGGGACGCTGTCCGAGCCGGTCGTGGTTCCCGCCAAATTCCCGAACCTGCTCGTCAACGGCGCCGGCGGTATCGCCGTCGGCATGGCGACCAACATTCCGCCGCACAACCTGTCGGAAGTTATCGACGGCTGCATTGCGCTGATCAACGATCCGGCGATCGAGCTGCCGGAGCTGATGCAGATCATTCCCGGCCCTGACTTCCCCACCGGCGCCAAGATCCTCGGCCGTGCCGGCATCCGCTCGGCCTACGAGACCGGCCGCGGCTCCGTCATCATGCGCGGCGTCGCCACCATCGAGCCGATGCGTGGCGACCGCGAGCAGATCATCATCACCGAAATTCCCTATCAGGTGAACAAGGCGACGATGATCGAGAAGATGGCCGAGTTGGTGCGTGAAAAGCGCATCGAGGGCATCTCCGATCTGCGCGACGAATCCGACCGCCAGGGCTATCGCGTCGTCATCGAATTGAAGCGCGATGCCAATGCCGAGGTCATCCTCAATCAGCTTTACCGCTACACGCCGCTGCAGACCTCCTTCGGCTGCAATATGGTGGCGCTGAACGGCGGCAAGCCGGAGCAGTTGACGCTACTCGACATGCTGCGCGCCTTCGTCTCCTTCCGCGAAGAAGTCGTTAGCCGGAGAACGAAATTTCTGCTTCGCAAGGCGCGCGAGCGCGCCCACGTCTTGGTTGGTCTCGCCATCGCCGTCGCCAATATCGACGAAGTCATTCGCGTCATTCGTCAGGCACCGGATCCGCAGTCGGCCCGCGAAGAGCTGATGACGCGCCGCTGGCCGGCCGAAGATGTCGAAAGCCTGATCCGTCTGATCGACGATCCGCGCCACCGCATCAACGACGATCTCACCTACAACCTATCGGAAGAGCAGGCGCGCGCTATTCTCGAGCTGCGCCTTGCCCGCCTGACTGCACTCGGTCGTGACGAAATCGGTGATGAGCTCAATAAGATAGGCGAGGAAATCCGGGATTATCTCGATATTCTTTCCTCGCGTGTCCGCATCCAGACCATCGTCAAGGACGAGCTTTCCGCCGTCCGCGACGAGTTCGGCACGCCACGCCGCACCGAGATCGTCGATGGCGGCCTGGAGATGGACGACGAGGATCTGATCGCCCGCGAAGACATGGTGGTCACCGTCTCGCATCTCGGTTACATCAAGCGCGTGCCGCTGACCACCTACCGCGCCCAGCGCCGCGGCGGTAAGGGCCGCTCCGGCATGACGACCCGCGATGAGGATTTCGTTAGCCGGCTATTCGTGGTCAATACCCATACGCCGGTCCTGTTCTTCTCCTCCCGCGGCATCGTCTATAAGGAGAAGGTCTGGCGTCTGCCGATCGGCACGCCGACCTCGCGCGGCAAAGCGCTGATCAACATGCTGCCGCTCGAACCCGGCGAACGCATCACCACCATCCTGCCCTTGCCCGAGGACGAGGCGAGCTGGGACAATCTCGACGTCATGTTCTCGACAACGCGCGGTACGGTTCGCCGCAACAAGCTGTCGGACTTCGTCCAGGTCAACCGCAACGGCAAGATCGCCATGAAGCTGGAGGAGGAGGGCGACGAAATCCTCTCCGTCGAGACATGCACCGAGCGGGACGACGTTCTCCTGACCACGGCGCTCGGCCAGTGCATCCGCTTCTCCGTCGACGACGTCCGCGTCTTTGCCGGCCGCAACTCGATCGGCGTGCGCGGCATCAATCTCGGCGAGGGCGACCGCATCATCTCGATGACGATCGTCGGCCATGTCGATGCGGAGCCGTGGGAACGGGCCGCCTATCTCAAGCGTTCCGCCGCCGAGCGTCGCGCGACGGGCGTCGATGAAGAGGATATCGCGCTTGTCGGCGAGGAAGTCACCGAGGAGGGACAGCTCTCCGACGAACGCTACGAAGAGCTGAAGGCACGCGAGCAGTTCGTGCTCACCGTCTCCGAAAAGGGCTTCGGCAAGCGTTCGTCTTCCTACGACTTCCGCATCTCCGGCCGTGGCGGCAAGGGCATCCGCGCCACCGACACGTCGAAGACCGGCGAGATCGGCGAACTCGTTGCAGCCTTCCCAGTCGATGACGGCGACCAGATCATGCTCGTCTCCGATGGCGGCCAGTTGATCCGCGTACCGGTCGGCGGCATCCGCATCGCCAGCCGCGCCACCAAGGGCGTCACCATCTTCTCCACGGCCAAGGACGAGAAGGTCGTTTCGGTCGAGCGCATCAGCGAGCCGGAGGAGGATGAGACGGAAGGGACCGTCGAAGGCGCCGATGAGACGCCTGTCGCCGATGGCGATCCGGGCGGTGCTGCCGAAGAATGATCGAATGAACGGGGCGGCTTCCAGCCGCCCTTTTCTGTTAGGGCCTTGCTTGCAGGCTGAAGCATTCAGTTGGCTCACTCACTGCCCAAGAAAAAAGCCGGACGCTGTTTGCATCCGGCTTTGAAAGGCCCAGGCGGCGAATGGTGCCGCTCATGGGAGGGGAAGAGAGGAATGTCAGAACGCGCTATGCTTTTCGTTCAGCGCCTTCACCTCTTCGCCTTCGCGCCGCAGCGCTGATATCGTCGAGGCCACAGACACGATGAACATGACGCTGATGAGGGCGGTGAGCACTGTCAAGATCGTGAACATAGGCATTCCTTTCCCGGGGAGTTGCGTACTCGCTCCTCAGTACTGGCCCAGTACGGCCGTGCGAGCCGAAGCATAGGGACCATAAACCTTGGAGGTATCGACCTTCTGATCGTAAAGAGCGACAGTTGCGGTGAGCATGCCCGTGACCATGACCATCCAGAGCACGTTAATCATCGTAATCTTGCCGGGCATTTTTGGTCCTTCCTGCCGCGCTTTGACGCATTTCTGTGTCGGTTAAGTGAACGCATCCGTTTAAAAATGGTTCCGCCGGATGTTGAGCGGGTGTTTACCAACGGGGATCTGAAGCCTCCTTGAATGTCTCGTTCATCTGGCGTTCAGATTCGAAGTTCGTTTTTCCTAGCGCAGTCGGTCTTCATTTCCGCGCAGCGGCCTTTGGGCGCGCACGATCGCCGCATGTTCGGCAAGCTCCGGCCGCACCCAGCTCACCTCGTAGCGATCGGCGAAGTGGCCATAGGCTATCTCGGCGGCGAGGGAGAGAACAGTGGCGAGTGCAACGAGCACGATCAGCATGGATTTCGGTCTTTCGGGGAGCGCCGGCTGCCGGAATGGCATCGGCTGGGTTGATGATCCGAGTTAAACAGATCCCGTCTGAAACGGCCTTGAATGGCATGTTCATCCGCTGTTCAGCCGTGCGCCACGGCCGGGTAAATCACTTGCGACAAGTCCGCATCCGTGACAAAAGGCGTCAAACGAATGGCCGGGCCAGATGACGACAGCTTTTTATCCTGGGTCCTTCGACCCGATCACCAACGGACATGTGGATGTTCTGGTCCAGGCGCTGAACGTCGCCGAAAAAGTCATCGTCGCGATCGGCATCCATCCCGGCAAGGCGCCGCTCTTTTCGTTCGAAGAGAGAGCCGAGCTGATCCGCCTGTCGCTGGCCGAAGCCTTGCCCGGCAAGACCAGCGACATCACGGTCGTCGCCTTCGACAATCTGGTCGTTGATGCCGCCCGCGCCCATGGCGCCACCCTTCTGATTCGCGGCCTTCGCGATGGCACGGATCTCGACTACGAAATGCAGATGGCCGGCATGAACCGAACGATGGCGCCCGACATCCAGACCATCTTTTTGCCGGCCGGCACGGCGTCGCGGCCCATTACCGCCACATTGGTCCGCCAGATCGCCGCCATGGGCGGCGATGTCAGCGCTTTCGTCCCGGCCGCCGTCCTGCAAGCCCTCACATCCAAGCGCCCAAACTAGCAAGCGCAAAAGCCTAGGCGGATAACGCCGCAACGGAGCTCACATGAAACTCTTCTATCTCGCATTTGCCGGCGTGCTGTATCTCGCCTCCTTCGCGGGGGATGCGTTGGCCCAGTCGGCCGATCATTATCTCACCGTTCAGCTGAAGAACGGCCCGGTGGTGATCCAGCTGATGCCGGATGTAGCGCCGAAACATGTCGCCCAGATCGAGGCGCTTGCCAAGAAGGGCGAATATGACAACGTCGCCTTTCACCGCGTCATCGACGGCTTCATGGCCCAGACCGGCGACGTCAAATACGGCAACATGGAGAAGGGCTTCGATGCCAGCCTCGCCGGCACCGGCTCCTCCGACATGCCTGACATCCCGGCTGAATTCTCCAAGACACCGTTCGTGCGCGGCACCGTCGGCATGGCCCGCTCGCAGGATCCGAATTCCGCCAACTCGCAGTTCTTCATCATGTTCGCCGATGGTTCCTTCCTGAACGGTCAGTACACCGTCGTCGGCAAGGTCGTTTCCGGCATGGAGAATGTCGACAAGATCAAGCGCGGCGAAGGCCAGAACGGGGAAGTCAAAAATCCCGACCGGATGATCAAGGTCACCCTGGGCAAGAAGTAAATTACGAGAGAAACAAGAGGAGAAGACAATGGCCGAGATCAAGGATCCCGAAAACACCATCATTCTGGAAACCACCAAGGGCAAGGTTGTCATTCAGCTTCTGCCGCAGGTCGCCCCGGAGCACGTCGCCCGCATCAAGGAACTCGCCCGCGAGAAGGCCTATGACGGCGTCGTCTTCCATCGCGTCATTCAGGATTTCATGGCCCAGACGGGTGATGTCGAATATGGCAAGAAGGGTTCTGAAACCTTCAATCCCGGCCGCGCGGGCATGGGCGGCTCCGCCAAGCCGGACCTGAAGGCGGAATTCTCCGCCACCTCGCATGTTCGCGGCACTTGCTCGATGGCCCGTTCGCAGAACCCGAACTCGGCCAACTCGCAGTTCTTCATATGCTTCACCGACGCACCGTGGCTGAACAAGCAGTATTCCGTCTGGGGTCAGGTGATCGAAGGCATGGACAATGTCGACAAGATCAAGCGCGGCGAGCCTGTCTCCGATCCGGACTCGATCGTCTCCATGCGGGTTGCCGCCGACGTCTGATTGTGATTTCTGCTGAAACCCGCCCTTGCGCGAAAGCGCGGGGCGGGTTTCGCTTTGCCTGAAAGTGCACTTATGCGCGTAGACCTTTTCGATTTCGATCTGCCCGAGGAGCGCATCGCCTTGCGGCCCGCCGAGCCGCGTGACAGCGCGCGGCTGCTCGTCGTGAATGCAAATGCGGCAAGCACCCTCTCGGATCATCGCGTTTCCGATCTGCCGTCGTTCCTGCGCGCCGGCGACGCGCTTGTCTTCAACGATACGAAAGTCATTCCCGCCCAGCTCGAGGGCATCCGCCATCGCGACGGCGCCGGCGGGCAGCAGGTCTCGGCAACGCTGCACATGCGCATCGGCCCCAGCCGCTGGAAGGCCTTCGCCAAACCGGGCAAGCGCATAAAGGAAGGCGACCGCATTGCCTTTGGCCACAGCGGCGAAAGCTGCATGATCGGCTCGCTCGATGCGACCGTGGAGGAAAAGGGCGAAGCCGGCGAAGTGACGCTCGCCTTCGATCTTTCCGGTCCGGTGCTCGACGAGGCGATCGCCGCCGTCGGCCATATTCCCCTGCCGCCCTATATCGCCGCCAAGCGCCCCGATGATGATCGCGACCGCGTCGATTACCAGACGATCTATGCCCGCGAGGAGGGCGCCGTTGCAGCCCCCACCGCCGGCCTGCATTTCACGCCTGGCCTGTTCGAAGCACTCGACAGGGCCGGCATCGAACGTCATTTCGTTACGCTGCATGTCGGCGCCGGCACCTTTCTGCCCGTCAAGACCGATGATACAGATGACCACAAGATGCATCTCGAAAGCGGTTATGTCAGCGCAGAAACCGCTGCCCGGCTGAACGCGGTAAAGCAAAGAGGCGGTCGCATCGTCTGTGTCGGCACCACCTCGTTGCGGCTGATCGAGAGTGCCGCCGAGGAGAGTGGAGAGATCAAGCCCTGGGCCGGGGCCACGGGCATCTTCATCACGCCCGGTTACCGCTTCAAGGCGGTCGACATGCTGATGACCAATTTCCACCTGCCGCGCTCGACACTGTTCATGCTCGTCTCGGCCTTCGCCGGCTTCGAAACCATGCACGCGGCCTATGAACACGCCATTTCCACGGGCTACCGCTTCTACTCCTACGGCGACGCGAGCCTTCTTTTCCGGAAAGACTAGATGACAGAGAACTTCCAATTCACGCTCGAGAAGAGCGATGCCGGCGCCCGTCTCGGTGAGATTTCCATGCCGCGCGGCACGATCCGCACGCCGGCTTTCATGCCGGTCGGCACGGTCGGAACCGTCAAGGCCATGTATCTCGACCAGGTGCGCGAAACCGGCGCCGACATCATCCTCGGCAACACCTATCATCTGATGCTGCGCCCGACCGCCGAGCGCGTCGCCCGGCTTGGCGGCCTGCACAAGCTCATCCGCTGGGAACATCCGATCCTGACCGATTCCGGCGGCTTCCAGGTCATGTCGCTCGCCGGCCTGCGCAAGCTCGACGAGCAGGGCGTCACCTTCAAGTCGCATGTCGACGGCAGCCTGCATCACATGTCGCCGGAGCGCTCCATCGAAATCCAGGGACTGCTCGGCTCCGATATCCAGATGCAGCTCGACGAATGCGTGGCGCTGCCGGCCGAGCCGAAGGAGATCGAGCGCGCCATGGAAATGTCGCTCCGCTGGGCCGAGCGCTGCAAGGTGGCCTTCGGCGAGCAACCTGGCAAGGCCATGTTCGGCATCGTCCAGGGCGGCGATATCCCGGCGCTGCGCATCCGTTCGGCCGAGGCGTTGACCAAGCTCGATCTCAAGGGCTACGCCGTCGGCGGTCTAGCGGTCGGCGAGCCGCAGGACGTGATGCTGAATATGCTGAAAGAGACGCTTCCGGTCTTGCCCGTTGAAAAGCCGCGTTACCTCATGGGCGTCGGCACGCCCGACGATATCCTCAAATCCGTCGCCCGTGGCATCGATATGTTCGACTGCGTCATGCCGACCCGCTCCGGCCGCCATGGCCTGGCCTTCACCCGCCGCGGCAAAGTGAATATCCGCAATGCCCGCCATGCCGAGGATATGCGCCCGCTCGACGAACAGTCGAACTGCCCGGCCTCGCGCGATTATTCGCGCGCCTATCTCCACCATCTCGTCCGCGCCAACGAAGCCCTCGGCGGCATGCTGCTCTCCTGGCACAATCTCGCTTATTACCAGGAACTGATGCAGGGCATCCGCAAGGCGATCTCCGAGGGCCGCTTCGCCGATTTCATGGCGGAAACGATGGAGGAATGGTCGAGGGGTGATCTCGACCCCGTTTGATCGGCCGAAGGCAGTTTGATCAGATTCCCTTGCTGTCCGCATCCGGCATGATCTGCACGCCGTTGATCCGGTAGCTGCCGTCGGGCTGGCGCGTGACCTGGTAGATCGCCGTCCAGTCCTTGCCGTCGCGGCCCGAAATCAGCACCTCGTGATAGATCAGCGCGCCGTTGTCGATCGAGCGGCTGCGGCCGAAGGCGTAGTTGCCGGGATGGTAGACCGGCTCGTAGCTCTTCTTGACCATGGCGAAGAACAGGTTTTTGTCGGGGTACATCGCCTTGATGCCGGGAGCGGCGAAGGAATAGGCGGTCTCGGCATCGTCCTTGAGGAAGGCTTTGATCTGTTCCTCGATCATCGTCCGCGTCGCGTCGATCGGATCTTCGGCGCGGGCCGAGACGGTGGAGAGGAGGGACGCGGCACACAGAAAGACAACTGCGAAGAAGGCGCGCATGGGTTTGTCTCCAGCTCTATCGGGGAATGATCCCCGACAGAGAGGAAGTGTAGGCCATTTCCAGCGCAAGGAAAGCGGACTTATGACCAGCGTCGGAAGAGGGCGCTGGCATTCACCCCGCCGAAGCCGAAACCGTTGGTGATCGCATAGTCCATTGCCACGGAGCGCGCCGTCTTGCCGACGATATCGATGCCGTCGGCATCAGGATCGACCTTTTCCAGGTTGCGGGTCGGCGGCGCGATCTGGTCGCGCAGCGCCAAAATGGTGAAGATCGCCTCCAGCCCGCCGGCGGCCCCGAGCAGATGGCCGGTCGCCGATTTCGTCGCGCTGACGGCAATGCCGCCATCCCGCCCGAAGACGGTGCCGATCGCCGCGATCTCGCCTTTGTCACCGACCGGTGTCGAGGTGGCGTGCGCGTTCAGGTGTTTGACCTCGGACGCCGGGATCTTGGCCTGCCGGAGCGCTGCCTCGATCGCCCGGCGCGCGCCGTCGCCATCTTCGGGGCCTGAGGTCATGTGGTAGGCATCCGCCGCCGTGCCGTAGCCGACGAGTTCGGCAAGCGGTGTCGCGCCGCGGGCAAGCGCATGCTCCAGCGTCTCGATCACCAGGATGCCGGCGCCTTCGCCCATGACGAAACCGTCACGGGCCGTGTCGAAGGGGCGCGAGGCCAGTTCCGGCGTCTCGTTGAAGCCGGTGGAAAGGGCGCGCGCAGCGGCAAAGCCACCAAGGCTCACCTTGTCGATACAGGCCTCGGCGCCGCCGCAGATCACCACATCAGCCTCGCCGGAACGGATCAGCCGCGCCGCATCGCCGATCGCCTGGACACTGGCCGCGCAGGCCGTCACGGGCGCGCCGAGGGGCCCCTTGAAGCCGTAGCGGATGCTGACCTGGCCGGCGGCGAGATTGACGAGGAAGGAAGGCACGGTGAAGGGCGAGAGCCGCCGCACGCCGCGCGTCTCGCCGATCCGCACCGCTTCGGCGATCGCCGGAAAGCCGCCGACGCCGGAGGCGATGATCGTTGCAGTGCGTTCGCGCTCACCTTCGTCGGTTGGCATCCAGCCGGCCTGCTTAACCGCTTCTTCCGTCGCTGCCATGGCGAAATGGATGAAGCGGTCCATCTTCTTCTGGTCCTTGGGTGTGATGTAGCGGTCGGGCTCGAAGCCCGCCTCAACATCCTCGGCGATGCCGGGAACGATGCCGCCGACCTTGGCCGAGAGTTCGCCGACGACATCCTCGTGCAGTACTCTCAGACCTGAAGCGCCGCCTACAAGGCGCTTCCAGGCGGGTTCGACGCCGGTGCCAAGTGGCGAGACAAGTCCCATGCCGGTGACAACAATGCGATCCATGATATTTTCCTCTCTATGCGTCGATGCCGAGATACCAGGCGCGCATGCGGGCGATCCGCGCACGCACCTCGTCATCGGCTGCGGGGCCTGGAAGCAGACTGGTGTTTTTGGGTGTCACTTCTTCGCCGGTCCGTGCGTCGACCAGCACCGTTTGGCGCTCTCTGCCCGAAGCGGCGTCACCGAGCAGAAAGGCGAGATCTTCCTCCGGCATGTGCCGGCTTCCCCAGGAAAACAGCGTCATCAGCACCGGAAAGAAATCACGGCCCTTCTCGGTCAGCCGATATTCGTAGCGGGCAGGGCGCTGCTGGTATAGCCGTCGTTCGAACAGCCCCTGATCCGTCAGGTGTTTGAGCCGCCGCGTCAGGATGTTCGGCGCCACGCCGAGGCTTTTCTGGAATTCATCGAAGCGCGACAGCCCCTGGAAGGCATCACGCACTATCAGAATGCTCCACCAGTCGCCGACGCTGTCGAGCGCGCGCGCCGCCGGGCATTTGAATTGACTGAAGCTAGTCCGTTGCATGATGATAGTCACTACAGCAGTAAATATCATCATGCAAGTTACCTTGCGTTGAAAGCTGACTGCCGTCAGCGAGGATCGCGCTTTTTGCGACCGCGGACTTCAAATTCGACGAGCAGCGACTTGAGTTCGATCTCGCGAACGCGTCGTGCCGCTTCATCGGGGCTGACCCATTCGAGAATACGCTGTCCTTGTTCCTTGAAGTCATCGTTGATCTCGATGACTTCAACTTGAAACAAGTCGACGATGCAGGGGGCTATGTCGCCATCGTCGAGTTCTTTCAGATAGGTGTAGCGGCCGACCGGCTTCTTCCTCACGGCTCCGCGCACACCTGCTTCCTCCCAGGCTTCGATTGCCGCCGCTTCAAACGGCTTCTTCCCCTTCATAGGCCATCCTTTCGGAATGACCCAACGGGCACTCTCGCGCGATGTAATCACCAGAATTTCGATTCCCGGTCTGTCATCGGTGTAGCGGAAGCAAATCGCGCCGTATTGTTGGCGGAATGCACCGGAAAACAGCTTCGCAGGAACGGCGGCGAGCTGCCGCAGCAATGGCTGGGACTTGTCTGGTCGAGGTTTGCTGCGCTTTCTCGGAGTCTTCATGGCGATTGGGGCTGTTGGGTTTGCTTTATTCCTACTCGCCTGAGTATGCTCGGGACCAGATTATGACAACCAGTTGTATGGGCAACCATTCGCCCTCGGCAGGCGTGGCGCTCGCCGCCACGCTGCGTCTCTCCCGTCTTATTGCCGTCGGAGGGAATTGTGAATCTCCAATAGCTCCGGATAAGCGGTACCGTTGCTGGCAAGGACAGGATGCCCCTTAAACAAATCTTCCCCTTCGGTAGGGAAGGGCAGGTACTCGCCCCCAGCTTCTTTCACAAGGCAGTAGCCCGCCATGCAGTCCCAAGCCCGCATGTGAGGTTCATAGTAACCGACAAGACGCCCTGCAGCCACATAGGCAAGCATAAGCGCTCCGGAGCCGTTCCGAATGAACGTGCCGCCGCTGGCAAGCAAGGCTGTTATGATGGCGCCGACAACGTCCGGAGCGACGTGCGTATTGCAGCCGATACCCGTCAGGGCATTCTGTATTGTGCGGGAGGGATCGAGCAAAAGCGTCTCACCGTTCAAGCTCGCCCCAAGGCCACGGGCTGCTGCATAAAGCTCGTTCGCACAAGGCACCTGGATCACGCCGACGACCGGGACGCCTTGGTGCAGGACAGCGACCGAAACGCACCAGGTAGGCATGCCATTGACGAAAGGCGCGGTGCCGTCGATTGGATCGACCACCCAGATGTAGCCGGAACTTCCCGCTTGATGGCCAAACTCCTCGCCGAGGAAACCGTCCTCGGGAATTGCTGCCGCAACCCGCTCGCGCAGGAAGGTTTCGACGTTGCGATCCGCGATCGACACGACATCCTGAAGATCGCGCTTTGTCTCGATCACAAGAGTCTCGCGCTTATTGAAATAATCGAGTGCCAAAGCACCAGCTTCCGCAGCAAGGGATTTGGCCAGGGCGAAGCGTCGCTCCAGGTCGGTGTCATCCATAGTCATATTGCTATCCTTTATTCGCATTCCAAATGTTTCAGGCATTGATCAGCGCGATGCCACGGTTCTCGAACCCGAGTGTGACATCGCTCGCAGGCGCCAGGTTTCTTTCGACGGCATGGTCGATGATAAAGAGCGTTCCAACAGCGGTTTCGATCTCATATTCGACATGTCCGCCGAGATAGGCGCTATGGAGCACGCGTCCCGGCAGGCCCGGCTGGTCGGCTGCCGCTATGGTGATCGATCCGGGCCTGACGGCAAGTTTTGCCATGCCGGGCTTTGCGCTGCGGCTTGGCAAACGATGGTCCACACCGGCCACGCGGATAAGCGCCTCAGTACCTTCAACGCCGATCACCTCGCAAGGGATGACATTGGCCTCGCCCATGAAATCGGCGATGAAGGACGATGCCGGTGCTTCATAGAGCTCACGCGGCGTCCCGGACTGGGCGATCTCGCCATCTTTCATGACGATGATGCGGTCTGACACCGCCAGAGCCTCATCCTGGTCATGGGTGACGTAAACGGCGGTGAAGCCGAGCCGTTGCTGCAGTTCGCGGATTTCCGTGCGCACCCGGCGGCGCAGGCGTGCATCGAGGTTGGAGAGCGGTTCGTCGAGCAGCAGCACCTGCGGCTCGAGCACCAGCGCGCGGGCAACCGCGACGCGTTGCTGCTGGCCGCCGGAAAGCTCGGCCGGCAGGCGATGGCCCATGCCCGCAAGGCCGACGAGATTCAATCCTTCCTCGGCCTTTTCCCGCGCTTCCTTCTTGCCGAGGCCCGACGACTGCAGGCCGTAAGCGACATTATCCAGCGAAGTCATATGCGGAAACAAGGCATAGGACTGAAACACCATCGAGACATCGCGCTCATTGGCAGGCAGCATGGTAACGTCGGCACCGCCGATCAGAATACGCCCGGATGTCGGATGCTCGAGCCCGGCCAGCATGCGCAGCGTGGTGGTTTTGCCGCAGCCGGACGGGCCGAGCAAGGTCACCAGTGTGCCTGGCTCGATGGAGAGGGAAAGGTCCGGAATGGCCGTGAATGCACCGAAAGACTTGCGGACATTCTGGAAGGTGACGGAACCGGGTTTGACGGTGATCATGCGGTTTTCTCCTGACCGAGAGGAACAGAGGGAGCTGAACTGCCGGCGACGCGATTTTCGCGGCGTAGGCGGCGCTCGCCGACGACGAGCTGGAAGCCGGCGATGACAATGCTCATGACCACGATCAGCATGGATGAATAGGCGATCGCCACGCCGTATTCGCCATTCTCGACGAGGCCGACGATATAGGACGTGGCCATGTTGTATTCCGCGCTGACGAGGAAAATGACGGCGCTGATCGAGGTTATGGCGCGCACGAAAGAGTAGACCAGGGCAGCGGTGATGGCTGGCCGCAGCAGCGGCAGGATTACCTTGCGGATCGTGCGGAAACTGTCCGCACGCAAAGTCAGCGACGCCTCGTCCAGGCTCTTGTCGAGCTGGCTCATCGCCGCGATCCCGCCTCGTACGCCGACCGGCATGTTGCGGAAGACGAAGCAGAGGATGAGGATCAGCGCCGAGCCGGTCATCTCGATCGGAGGCAGGTTGAAAGCCATGATGTAGCTGACGCCGATGACCGTTCCGGGGATGGCGAAGCTCATCATCAGCGCGAATTCGAAGACGTTCCGCCCGACGAATTTCTGCCGTACGATGATATAGGCCGTGAGCAGGCCCACCGCAGCGGTCAAGGGCGCGGAGGCGAGCGCGATTTCCATCGTCGTCCAGAAGGAGTTCCACGCCACGCCAGTCCACGCGACCCCGCCATTGTCGAAGCCGATCGAGAAGGCGCGAGCGTAATGGTCGAGCGTCAGCGAGTTGTCGAGGCCCCAGGTTTTCACGAAGCCGCCGACCAGGATCATTCCATAGACGACGACGGTAAAGACCATCCACGGAATGACTACCGCATGCACGGCAATGGAAAGGCCGCGCGGCAACGCGATGTGAGCGCCGCTGTCGCCCTTGCCGGTGACCGTGGCAAAGCTCTTGCCGGATAGCCAGAGACGCTGAGCGAGGAATGCCGAGAGCGTGAAGCAGAGCAGCACGATGGCAAGAACGGCCGCGCGCGACGGATCGTTCTGCGATCCGACGACCGCAAAGAAGATTTCCGTCGAAAGCACGCCATGCGTGCCGCCGAGCACGAGCGGATTGCCGAAATCGGCCATGCTCTCGATGAACCCGATCAGGAAAGCGTTGGCGAGACCCGGCTTCATCAGCGGCAGGGAGACGCGCCAGAACGTGCGCCAGCGACCGGCACGCAGGGTTTGCGATGCCTCCTCCATCGACGGGCTGACGCCTTCGACGACGCCGATGAGGACGAGGAAGGCGATCGGCGTAAAGGAGAGCACCTGGGCGATCCAGATGCCGGTGAGCCCATAGAGCCAGCGGCCTGGCTCGATACCCAACAGACTGGACAAGGCCTCGGTGATAACGCCGGCGCGGCCGAACAGCAGCGTCAGCGCCAGGCCGATGACGAAGGGCGGTGTGATGATCGGCAGCACCGTCAGCAGGCGCAATCCCTTTTTGAACGGAAAGCGCGTGCGCGTCGCCACCAGCGCAAAGCCGAGGCCGAGCAGGGTCGAGCCGGAAGCGGTCATGACGGCGAGAAGGAGCGTGCGCCAGGCAACGCCGCAACGTTCTTCGCCCGCTATGCAGCCGAGGCTCCAAATGCCGGGGTCCTGAATGTTGCGTATAAGGCCATCCGGATTGAAGGAGCCATCGAAGTCCTGCACCGAAGCGATGAACATGCTGCCGATCGGGTAGAAAACGAAGATGGTGACCAGAAACGCGAGAATGCAAATCGAGCCGACAATGAAGGCATCTCCCTTCATCACCCCGCGTTCGGCCAGTCCGAACGCAAAGAGGAGAACGAAGACGAGCGCCAAGAGGACCGCGCCGGCACCCATCGACGGCTGCCCCTCGGACAATATGCCGAACAGGTTTTCACTGATTGCCCAGGTCCAGCCGGAAAAGCCGATCGCCAATCCCTGCAGAGACAGGAAGACGAGGCCGACGGCGCCGAGTGAGGCGAGCAAGGTTCCGCGCCGCATCGGATCGCGCACCAGGCGCGCCAAACAGCCGAGCAAAAACAGCAGGACCACGCCGGCAAGCCAAGTTCTTCCATGCTGCAGGATTTGCAGCAGCCCTGGCGCGGTATCGGCGGAGAACGGGAAGGCGGACAGCCACTTGAATCCGAAGAAGCCGCCCTCGATGCGATACCACGGGACCAGGATCAGGGCAGCCGCCCCCAGGCCAAGGACGATGTCCAATCGGCGATTGCCACGTCTCATGGCATACCTCGCTTATTTCACGTTGATGAAATGGGAGAATGGAGCGGCACCCCGGATCCGTCCGGGATGTCGCGCCACTCGTCGATCTTCAGTTGGCAATGGCGCCGACTTCCCGGTCCCAGCGCTCCAGCAGGGCCTTGCGCTTTGCCGGATCGCCATAGGTCTTGAAGTCGTAGTCGATCAGCTTGATGTCCTCGAACTTCGGCGCCTCCTTCGGCACCTCCGCCGATTTGTTCGACGGCAGCTGGAACGACTTGGCATCCTTCATGCGCGATTGCACTTCGGGCCGCAGCGCCCAGTCGTACCAGACCTTGGCGTTGTCGAGATTGCGGGCGCCTTTGATGATCGACATGGAGCCGATTTCATAGCCGGTGCCCTCGCATGGCGCGACCGATTTGACCGGAAAGCCTTCGGCGGTCTGCGCGACCGCGTCATGCATGAAGACGATACCGAGGGCGGTTTCGCCCCGCGCCGCCGCCTTGACCGGAGCCGATCCGGACTTGGTGTATTGCGAGACGTTGGCGTTCAGTTTTTTCAGATAGTCGATAGCCTGGTCTTCGCCCATGATCTGTACCAGAGAAGCGAGAGCCGTATAGGCAGTGCCCGAGGAGTTCGGATTGGCGATCTGGATTTCGCCCTTCAATTCCGGCGCCAGGAGATCGGCCCAGCAGCGGGGCTCCTTGTAACCCTTGGTCTTGAAGATCTCGGTGTTGTAACCCCAGCCGAGCGCACCGGCATAGACGCCGACCGTCTTGAAGCCGGTGCTCTCCGCCTGCTTTTTGGCCCAATCCTGCAACTGATCGAGCATCGGCGACTTATATTCCAGCGTCAGGTTTTCCGATGCAGCCTGGACATGCGGATCCCCCGTGCCGGCCCACCAGATGTCGGTCTTCGGGTTGCGAGCCTCGGCGCGTATCTTGGCATAGGTCTCGCCCGACGACAGGCGCACCATATTGACCTTGATGTCGTGAGCCTTTTCGAAGTCGCCCTGCATCTGCTCGCAGATGACGACATCGGCCGAGCAGATGAGGTTGAGCTCGCCAGCGGCCTGGACCGAACCGGCAGCCAGCGCCGTTCCGGCAAAGAGAAGCGTGGAAAGAACTGTCAGTCGCATGGGTATCCTCCTGTTGCTTGCGTCTGAGAGGGTGTTGGGTCAACGGCACAAGCGCTGCCCGTCGCGGCGCGTCGATCGCACCGTGTTGTCAAGTTTCGGATGGAAGTTGGATTCCGGCCTATTGGGTCGGGGAGATCTCGGTGTCGAAGCGGGTCAGCAGCCGACTTCGCTCGTCGGACAGGCCGAATGTTGCAAAGTCATAATCCACCATCTTGATCATGGTGATGTCGGGCGCGGCCGGCGGCAAAGCCGCTTTGGCGTTCGACGGAACCTGGTTCTGGCCGGCCGCAGCGCCTGTCGCCTGGCCTTCGGGACTGAGGGCGAAATCGACGAATGCCTGGGCGGCTCTGGCATTGCGGCTACCCTTGACGATGCTGACCGCACCGATTTCGTAGCCCGTTCCTTCGCAAGGAGCGACGATGACCAGCGGCGCGCCTGCCTCCTTCAGGGTTACCGCGTCATGCATGAACGAGATGCCGATCAGGACTTCACCCCGGGCGGCAGCCTTTACCGGCGCCGAGCCGGACCTGGTATACTCGACGATATTGCGGTTGAGGGCAGCCATGTACCGGAACGCCTCCTCTTCGCCGAGGAGCTGCACGAGTGTGACCAGCATTGTGAAAGCCGTTCCGGAGGAATTCGGATTGCCGGACTGGATATGGCCGCGATAGACCTCTTTCGTCAGGTCCTGCCAGCAGGTCGGGGCCGGAAGCTTCAGCGCTCCGAGCAGATCGGAATTGTAGGCAAAACCCAAAGCCCCAGCATATATGGCGGCCGACCGTGAGCCGGACATGGCAAAAAAGTTCTGCGCCCAAGGCAGCATATCGTGTTCATGGTCGGGCTGGTATCGATCGAGCAGATCCTCTGAGGCAGCCTGCAGATGGGCATCACCGGTTCCACCCCACCAGACATCCACAGTCGGATGTGGTTTTTCGGCACGGATCTGATCGAGTATGTCGCCGGTGCTCTTGCGAACCATGGAGATATCGATACCCGCGCGGGCTTCGAACGCTTTTTCCATGGTCATGCACCAGGCTTCGTCAACGCCGCACAGGACGTTCAATCGTGCCTCGCTCATGCCTTGGCTTGCGCCGCACAGCCAGAAAGCCATGCCCGCAGCAAGAGCGGTGAATATCCTCACGCAAGCCTCCCCTGGAACCTCCCGTTCCAATCTCCACAGCCAGCATGTCAGATCCTCGCGTCACCGCAATCGAAGAATGGTTACCGATTTTTCATCGCCGGGCGGAGCACCGTTACATTCATTACAAATGTGACAAACCTCATCATCAGAGTGTCTTTGAACATTGGCGGCGGCATGCCTATGATGGCGCCGGGAGGATCAAGCGGTGCTGAATCAGAAGGTTCGAATTCTGATCGTCGAGGACGATCCGGATATGGCGGAGCTTATCTCCGATCTCGTCGAGGCCGAGGGGTGGATTCCGACCTGCGCGGGATCCGCCGAGGAGGCGACCAATATCCTGGCGCGAGAGCAGATACATCTGGTGCTGGTCGACCACAACCTGCCGCGGACATCCGGCCGGGCTTTCGCCCAAAAACTGAGGTCGGAGACCAATATCGGTATCGTCATGGTGACGGCAGCCGGCAGTGCCGCCGATCGTGTTCTCGGCCTGGAAACTGCTGCGGATGACTATGTAGTCAAGCCGTTCGAACCGATCGAACTGACGGCCCGCATCAAAGCTGTCTTACGGCGAACCGTGCCCTCAATGAAACAGGAAAAGGAGAGTGAGCGGGAGCACGAACGTCCCTCTCTGCTGCTTGGCGATTGGGCCATCGACCTGTTGGGCCGCCAAGCCGTCTGCCTCGCCGACCGCAGCAAAACGCTGACGACGGCCGAATTCGCCCTGCTTGAAATCCTTGCGCAGACCCCCAACCAGCCGGTGAGCCGGGCGCAGATCCTCGATCGGCTTGGCTCGGAAAGCGATCGGTACATCGACCGCAACGTCGACGTCCTGGTTCTGCGACTCCGGCGGAAAATCGAACGCAATCCCGACCTCCCGCGCCATATCAAGACACGACGCGGAAAGGGCTATGTCCTGCACACCGGCGACGGCGAGCCGTCCGCGTGATCAGCCGCTCCTTTCTGTCGTCGATTGCCTTTCGATTGCCGTTCGCGATCGCCTTCATCTGCTTCCTGGTGTTCAGCCTGTCGGCGATCGCGATCTACGGGCTGCAGCGCGCCCGTGACGAGATGGCAGCTTACGGCCTGCAGGCCTTCACGAGCCTCGCCAAGGCCTCGCTCGTTTCCCGGCAAGTCTCCGATCTGGTGTCGAGCGCGCCCTTCCTGATGAACTCGACCTCGCCATACCGGGTGGCGAGCGAGAGCCGCGCTGTCGTGCTGCAGGTCGACAGCCTGCTGAAGACGGCCGCGTCCCACGGAGCAGACCAGGCTGCCCGCGGCTTTGCGAGCCCGAGAATGGTTGAGCTTCTCGATCTTATCAGGACACAGACGCTTGTGCTTTCCAGGGACGCCGACGCTGCACAGAATCACAAGGCTGAAGCTGCCGCGGCGCTGGGGGAGGTGGCGACCGGCAAAGGCATCGTCGATCACGAGCTGCGCCGTCAAGTGAATGGAATCGTGCAAGCGGCTTCCACCTCCGACAGTCTTTTCCAGCTCGGTGAACTTCGCAGACGATACGTGGCGGATACGATGACCGCGCAGGGGAAAGCCGAGCCCGATTTGAGGATTTCGCCTGCCGAGCTCCAGCCGTATGAGCGTGTATTCGAAGCTCAAACACGATACCTCTTGAACATGTTCGCGATCCGGGCGGCGGTCGCAAAGCTGCATGCCGTCTCCCGCGACCTCTCCCATGCAACGGAGACGCAAAGTGACGCGGTTGCACGCCAGCTGAACGACGATCTGCTTTCGACCTCCGATGCCTTGAGCCGACTGCTGGTAACCGTGGCCTTGGCTTTCTTGCTCGTGCTCGTCATGGCAATATTCTCCATCCGGTCGGTCATGCGTGTGTCACGGGGCATCGTGGCGCTGTCGAACGGCATGAATGCGCTTGCCAAGGGCGAAAACGAAGTGGGTCCGCCAGCCTACCGTGGAAATGAAACCGAGCTTGTGCGTCTGCTGGACGCCTTCCGCGCCTTCAAGGACAGCGTGGATCGTGTGTCTCGATTGAGACGCACGGCAGAAGCCGCCGCTCGCACCATCCGTTCAACCTTTCGCAATATGAACGAAGGGATTGCGCTTTTCGACAGGATAGGGCGACCGATCACCATGAACAGGCGGATCATCGAACTGTTCGGCCATTCGGGTTCCGCGCGCAAATTGCCGCTGCGCCGGTTTGTCGAGCCGGTGCCGGAGATCGATCCCACCCTGTTGCCCTCCGATCCGGAGCGCGGCACTCTGTTGGAACGTGCAGTCGTCCGCCATCGCACTGGTGACCAGCGGGTGATCGAGATCTCCATGTCACGACAGCCGGAGGGCGGCATCGTTCTTCTGGCACGCGACGTCACGCTGATGGATCGACAGGAGGCGGAAGCGGCAAAGGTTCAGCGACTGGACGGCATCATGCGCATGACGCATCAGGTGAGCCACGAAGTGGGCAACATGATCGGCATCATCACCGGCAGCCTCGGCCTTCTCGAACGTGAAACCGGCTTCAACGATCGGCAGAAACGCAACATTGCGCGGATTCGCAAGGCTGCCGAGAGAGGACGGTCGCTGGCCGGCAGCATGCTGTCGATCGGCAGCCAACAGCCGTTCTATCCAAGCCCGGTGGATGTCGCCAGCCTCCTTCGCGGAATGGCCGATATCCTGGAGATCGCTGTCGGCGCAAAGTGCCACATCAAGCTGGAACTGGATGCCGGCCTGCCGGTCGTATCGCTCGACGCGGCCCTCTTGGAGCAGTCCGTTCTGAACCTCTGTCTCAACGCTTCGGCAGCGATGCCGATAGGAGGCGTCATCGTAATCGGTGCAACAGCAAAGGGAGACACATTGCTGATCTCGGTAACGGACAGCGGCATAGGCATGAGCCCAGAGGTCGTAGACAAAGCTTTCGAGCCCTATTTCACCACAAGAGGAACACACGGTGGGGCAGGGCTTGGCCTCGCCATGGTTTACGGCTTCGTCCGTCAGAGCGGTGGAGAGGCATCCATCTGTTCCTCTCCCGGGCAAGGAACGACCGTCAAGCTCAGCTTTCCCACAGATTTGCGCTAGTTCGCATCGCCGCCGAAAATCCGGGCGAGCAGGATGCCGGTGAGGAGCATGCCGGCCGCCACGAAGATCGTATCGCCCGGCGTGCCGATATAGAGTGGCCCGACATTGGCAAACAGCAGGAAGGCAATGAGGAAATTCGCCCAGCCCCAGACGACATTCGCCGTCGGCGAACTGGGCATTGCAAATGGAGTGCGGAAGCGCCGGCCGCTGACACCGTTGACGAAATGCGGGATGCCGTTGGTCAGAAAGGCGGCTGCAATGAAATGGGCGATATAGGCGATCCAGGGCAAGGGCTTCTCCGTTGCTGCGAGTGGCGTCAACGGAGAATGTGGCCGGCAATGTGATGCCGGCAAGAGGAGCCTGGAAAAGCGCGTTCGCGCAATATCCCGTCCCCTGGTTCACGACGAAAATCGGGTCATTGCCTTTCATCGCTGGAACGACGGCGAAGAGTTTCTCGTCGTGGGATCATTGAACGATGCTCTCTCCGATGACGGCTACTGGCTGCACAGCGAACGGGTGGGGGATGGTCTTGGCAGGAGCTCTTCAATACTGACGCCGGCCAATATAGCGGCTGGACATCGGCAATCGCGGAGACAAGATCAGAGCCACGGCAGAAGCGCTGCACGCCGTATTGGCTGCGTCAGGCGTGCTGGTCTTCCGCAGGCTTTTGATGGGAGGCGGGAGCGGTCAGGCGAAGCCGAGCGGCAGGTTTTCCGGTTTCCTGTCGGCCCCATAATCGCGCTCGTGTGGCGAGCGGCGGCGGCTGTCACGGCGTGAGGAAAGGTCGATACGGTTTTCGGCGAAGATCCCGTCGGCATAGGTGCCGGTAGCAGGGCAATCGGCGTCGATCTCAGGAGCAAAGATTTTCAGGATCATCGGGGTTCCTCCACGGCGCAGCATCAACACGCGGAAAGGCCGCGTGGTTCCGATTATAGAAGCCGAATTATTAATAAATTAACCACAAATGGCGACCAAGAGTGAGCTGGTGCGCCCCCGGCGCAACATGCACCCGATCGAAATGCTATGCTCGCTGGAACTCCTGATGTTGCTCGCCGTTGATCCGGCATGAACACAGGAGGTTTCCATGCAATTGATCGACGCACGCGTGACACAGTCGGGCGACTTTTTCATCGTCGAATTCCTGGGCGAGGGAGGAGAATCGGTTACCGTCAAAATCGATAATTCCCATGGCGAGCTCGACGGCTCGACGGCGCTCGACCATGCCAAGGTGATGATGGTTCAACTGACTGCCTTTCCCGTCCGCAACGCCGACGGCAGCATCAACCGTTACGACGCCTTGAGCAACGGCAACTTCGACGAAGGCAGCAAGGGTTTGGTCGGCCAGCCGAGCGCACGTTCGACCCATGATCGTGAAACGCTGGAAGAGGAGCTGAACGAAGGCCTCGAGGATAGCTTTCCGGCCAGCGATCCCGTTTCGGCGACGGTGTCGTCCATTCCCGCCAACGCGCCGCGGCACTGATCTTGGTCGACCCAGCCGCCGGCCGCCCCCATTCGTGGGCGGTCTAATTCGCCGCGAGCTGTTTCAGCCCGGAAAAATACTGGCAATTTGAAGTGCTGCCAGCGGCGGTGCGCTATGACCAGTGAACACGTGCTTGAGCCGTAGGAAACGCTCTTTCAATCGACCCTTTCAAGTAGGACGCTTGACCACGCACATGTTCATCTCCGACCGAACTACGAAGCCGTGGGCCGCATAGAGAGAAATGGCCGATGTGTTCCCCGCATAGGCATGCAGATAGGCGGTGTCGCCGCCGGACGCTATTTCGCCGGCCACGAAGCGGAAGAGCAGGCTGCCGAGGCCGCGCCCCTGGAAGTCGGGATGGGTGCAAAGCCCGCTGAGCTCGATAAAGCCGATCTGCCGCATGCGCTGACCGGCCATCGCCACGAGACGACCTTCTTGCCTGATCCCCCAGAAGCGGCCAAGGCTCTGCGCACGCAACGTGAATGGACCCGGTTTGGTCAAGGTCGCCAAGTCGAGCATATCGGCGGCGTCAGCCTCTGTCAGCGGCTGGATGCGGGGATCCGAAATTTTCTCGTGAGGCCGCTCGGCCACCATCTGGGTGACCGGTGCCTCCATTAACACGACAAGACTTGGGGGAATGGCGATCGGTCCGGCCTCGACCAGAAACATCCTTTCCTCGCCTGATGGCAGATTCTCCAGGGCGCCGAGGCTTTCCGGCGTATCGTCGGCGGAGGCCGCGAAGGGGACGATGGACGGCGGATATCGCTGTGCGTGCTGTCCGCCTTCGGCGAAATCGGCATGCGCAGTCTGCAGAGCGCTCCAGATCGGCCGGTCGAGCACATGGTTCATTGACATCCCTCCTCATTGGCGTCCGAGGGTAGGCGCGACGTCCTATTTGCGCCGCGGCGTATGAGCGGCGCCGCCGCAAGCCCGTCCTCGATTGCCGCAAGTTGCTCGAGGATCGGTCCATCGAGGTCGCCGCAGAGATCCGCAACGGCAGCCGCCACGCGCGGCCAGATCGTCGTCTTCGAATGGTCGACGAGTTTCCGGCCCTCGTTGCTCAGCGACACCAGTTTGCGTCGCTGATCGTCCGTCGCCGGCTGCATATTGACGAAGCCCAATTCGAGAAGCTGGCCTATGGTCCGCGTCACGCCGGGCTGGCTGATACCTACCGCCTGCGAAAGCTCGCCGACCGTCAGCGGTCCGGCCCGGTCGATTGCCGCCAGGAACGGATATTGGCCGGCCTGAATGCCCACTCCGGCCTCGTCGATGACCTGCTGCGTATCTGCCTGCAATCTTTCCCCGATGCGTCGCAGCCGACTGCCCAAACACAGAAAACCCAGTGTTCGGACCACATCCTCGACCATGCCACCCTCCTATCTGGTCCAGAATTATATAACGTGTTATGTATTTGGCCAATAGGTGAGTCCAGGGACAGGGGAGCACTGGCAGCGAAAAAGGTTCGTTTGCAGGGGCAGCAAGAAACCGCAAATCAACCTCATCGTTTCTCAGCCAACAGGAACACCCCCAAGGCGCAGCTGAGCAGGCCGAATGATAGTGGTAGCCCTTGGTGCCCAATCAATTGCATCGCCAGTCCAGCCGCGGGTGACCCCGCCATGCCGCCGATGCCCCAAGCGAAGGCGAAGGCGGCATTGCCGGCGATCAGGGTTTGTCCAGTAAAACGCTCGCCGAGTTGGATCAGCGACATGGTATAGAGCCCGAATGAGACGCCGCCCCAGGCGAAAACGAGCGGCCAGATGAGCCAGGTGGAGAAAGCAACCGCCAGCAGCAGGCAGCCGGTGAGGCAAACCAGGACACAGAATATCATGGTGCGCGTCGCGCCGAACCGTTCGGCCGCCCGCCCGAGCGGGATCTGCAGCACGGCATTGCCGGCGACGAAACAGGTGATGAGCGAAGCCGTGCGTCCCTCTGCGCTGCCAAGCGCCGCTCCATAGATGGCGAACAGCGATAGCTGGATCTGCTCGAAGGCGGCGGCGGTGAAAACCGCAAGCAGCAACAGCGGCGCCAGGGCGAAGAAGCCACCGACCGACGTTGCCTCGCCTTCATCAGGCATCTCAGGAAGGCGAGGGGCAACGGCAAGCACGATCAGGCCACAGGCAAGGAAGGCCGAGACGCCGATGATGAATGGCGGCCATCCGTCCGTGCCGGCGAAGCCGAGCGACAGCGGGCCGACTGCGAAGCCTGCAGAAACGATCGATGAATAGAGGCCGAGGATTCGGCCGCGGCGTGGTGCCGGCGTGATCGTGATCAGCCAGGTTTCGCTGATCACGTAAAGCGGATTGGCAAAGAAGCCGAGCAGGAAACGCAGCGGCATCCAGGCCCAGACCTGCTGGGTCCAGGCAATCGCGACCAGGGTAAAGGCAGCCAGGATCGAACAGAGAATGGCCAGCCGCGCCCCGCCTACGCCTCGCGAAAGCGCCGGAATGAGGGGCGCCGAGATGATGAAACCCAGAGGCGTCATCGCGGCCGAGAGGCCGATCAGGCCCGATGGTATTCCCTGCCGCTCGAGAATGAAACTCAGCAGCGGATAGGTCAGCCCCTGTGACACGGCGAACACGGTCACCGTCGCGATGATACCCGCCATTGCGGTCCACTGGATCCGCTCCTCGCGCTGTGGTGTCGTGCTTGCTTCGGCCATGCAGATATCCTCGTGTCGGTCAGGTCTGACGACCAATTCTGCGGGACAGCGGAAGCGGCGTAATTAAGCCTCGCCAAAACGTTCTCAAAAACTCCCAAACGGATTATAGGTCCGCTTATGCAGGGATCGCGCTTTGCCTTTGGTCCGTTCGTGCTTGATCCGGATGCGGGAATGCTGCTTCGGAACGACAACCCCGTTGCTGTCAGCCACCGCGGGCTGAAGCTGCTTGCAGCGCTCGTCGGGCGACCAGGTGAAATCCTTGCGAAGACCGATCTGATGGACGCGGCCTGGCCCGGCCTGGCGGTCGAGGAAGGCAACCTTACCGTCCAGATCGCGCAGCTGCGCAAGCTGCTCGGCCCATCCACCGGCGGCGGCGAATGGATTGCAACGGTTCCGCGCGTCGGCTACCGTTTCACGGGAGCCGTGCATCGGCTGAGCGGCGTGAAGCGAAAAACCTTGCCGCTGCCTGATAAACCGTCGATCGCCGTGCTGCCCTTCCTGAATATCGGCACCGATCCCGAACAGGAATCCTTCGCGGACGGGCTGACGGAAGACCTAATCACCGACCTCTCCAGGATGCCCGGCCTGTTCGTCATCGCCCGCAACTCGGTCTTCGCCTATAAGGGCAAGGCGATCGAGGTACGAGGGATCGCTGAAGAGCTCGGCGTGCGCTACTTGCTTGAAGGCAGTGCAAGACGTGCTGCCGGGCGCGTTCGTATCAACGCCAAGCTGATCGACGCCGTCAGTGGCGATCATCTCTGGGCGGAACGTTTCGACCGCAGCCTCGACGACATCTTCGCGGTTCAGGACGAGGTGACGGGCAGGATCGTCGAGGCGCTGCTCGGCCGGCTGCACGCACCGCCGCCGCGAAATCGGCCGAAGAAACTCGAGGCCTACGATCTTTGCGTGCGGGCGCGCAAGCTCATGGACGATTCCCCGCAGGCGGCTGAGGAAGCGCATTTGATGCTGACGCGCGCTGTCACCCTCGACCCCCACTATGCCGAGGCCTATCGCTGGCTTGCCATGAACCACTGGATGGGATGGGTCCATAGCGGCGGGCCGACGGAATCGAACCGCGACGTTGCTTTGCAGCTGGCGCGCAAGGCTGTTGTGATCGATCCCAACGATGCCGGCTGCCGTTGGGTCCTCGCCTATCTGCTTGCCTATGCACGCGATTTCGCCGAGGCGGATGCGCAATTCGCCAAGGCAATCGAACTCGACCCGAACGAGGCCGACACCTTTGCCGCATTATCCGACATCACGGTCCTGGCCGGGCGGATTGACGAGGGCCTCGAACATGCTCGCAAGGCGTTCCGGCTGAATCCCTTTCCGGCAAGCTGGTATTATCTGGCGCTCGGCCAGGCGCAATATGCAGCCGGACAATATGAGGCCGCTGTCGAGACGCTGCGTCGCGACGAAACCGATCGCACGAGCTCCCGTCGTTTCCTGGCGGCAAGCCTGGCTCAGCTTGGACGGCTCGACGAGGCGCGGGCGGAAACCGAGCTCTTCCTTGTCGCCAACCCAGGCTTTTCCACCCGCCGCTGGGCTGCGACCGAACCGTTTCGCGACGCCCGGACGCTTGGCCATTTCGTGGACGTCTACCGCAAGGCCGGCCTACCGGCTTGAAGCGGCCGGCCCGCCCAAGCGCCAGGGAAGTCGCGTCAAACAGCCATGTTCGCCGCTGCAGACATCACATCCCGAGGCGCTGGACCACCGAACAAGTTGCGGCCACCTTCCTCGACTTCCGTGAAACACCAGCGCACGACGCCATCGCGGTCGAGCAGGAATTCGCCGACAAGCTGGCCATGGCCGGTGGCGATCATCCGCGTGTCATCCTCCGTGAATTCGTAACCGTCGGCCTTGTCGAGATATTCGGTCGCCGCCATCACATCCATAGGCTCCGGCAGCTCGCCCGGCATGTCGATCCGCATTGAGGACATCGTGCTCATGCTGACCTTGTGCGGCCATTCATTCTCGGATTCGGTGAACTCGATATTCGGCAGGCCGAAGGCTCTGTGCGATACCCGTTCGGGGTCGGAGGCCGCCAGCAAATTGGGAAGCGGGTGGTAGCGGAAATAGAGGCGCGCTCGCTCGATCGGCGTATTGACGACTGTCAGGCTGTCGATGCCTTTCTCCTGCAACGCATCGGTGAGCTCGGCCATGGCGGCGATCTGCCGGCGGCAGAAGGGGCAGTGCAGGCCGCGAAACAAGCCGACGAGCACCGGCTTCTGGCCGCGAAAATCATCGATGGCGATCTTGCCATGGCGGGTGATCGCATCCAGCACGACGTTGGGCGCGCGATCCCCAGGCTGTAATGGTTTATCGGCGTGGTTCTCCTGCATTGTTAGTTCCTCCCTTTATGTTCTTGAATCGTTTGGTCTAATTGATGCAGAGCGAGATACGAAGCCTTCAGTCGAGAAACGGCAAGACGACGAATGTGCCGGGGTCGAGCTTGTGGCGGATGCACACATCCTGCGCCAGCGCAAAATACCGTTCCGCTTCATCCATGTCGTCGTGTTCAAGGCTCAGTGTCGCCAAGCCATCATAACACGGAAAGAGCAGTTGCGGCTCGTCAATTTCCTTCGCAACCTCAAGGGCTTCCTCGTAATACTTACGAGCTAGCTTCGGCTGCCCATGACATTGATGTATCTGCCCGAGCACGATCAGCGGTACGGAGAGATGGTCGCGCTGATCGAGCGCCCGGTCGATTTCCACCGCCTTTTCGGCCGCCGGGACGCCTTCGGCTCCGCAGCGATCGGTGAAGGTGCAGCAGGAGACCGCGAGATTGGCGAGAAGACGCGCCTGGAAGCCGAGATCGCCGATACGGGTGGCGACCTCCAACCCGCGCCGGCAGATCCTGATGGCGTTGGCCGGATCGACGATCGTGTAGAGAACGCCGAGGTTGGAATAGGCGCGGCAGGCGGCGCTTTGCAGATCGGCCTTTTCGGCGACCGAAAGGCTGCGCTCCACTTCCTGCACGGCATCACGGCGGCGTCCGAGCCGCGCGAGCGCTGCACCCTTGGTGTTCAGTGCCTCTGCCATCGCCCGCGCTGCCTCCCGTCCAGCCTCCGTCGTTCCATCGATCGGCAGCGTTTGCAGGCATTGCAGCGCCTGTGTCGCCCATTCGGCAGCAGCAGCCTGGTCGCCGGTGCGGAAGGCGAGGTGGCCGCGTTCCTGCAGGAGATGGGCATGTTCGACCGGCGCATCGATCGGCGCGATCATCGCTTCGGCTTCGGCGCAATGGGCCTCCGCCTGATCGCGGCGCCCCGCATCGAGATGCAGGCGGCTGATCTTGCGCAAGATCCTCGCCACGGCGATCCGATCATCTTTCGCGCGATGGTTCGCAAGTGCTCGCTGATAATGGTTCAGGGCGGCCTCGCGCCGGCCGGCAGGACCACAGAGATCGCCAAGGCGCTCCAACAGTGCCGATTGCTCCGGCGTCGCCTCCGGCTCGTCGGCAAAGGCAGCAAGAGCCTGGCGGTAGAGACGCATGGCATCGTCATTGGCGTAAATCTTGCGCGCCATATCGCCCGCCGCCATAAGATAGCTGGCGCCCTTGGCCTTTTCGGTGGTCAGGCTGAAATGATGGCCGAGCTGAGCCAGATGCTCCGCCCGATCGGGCGCCACGCCATATTGACGTTCCAGCGCCCGGCCGATCCGTCGGTGAAGCTCCATGCGCCGTTGCAGCAGCAGATTGTGGTAGATGACATCGTGCATCAGCGTCTGGCTGAAGCGGTAGCCTGGCGCTATCTCGGCGTCCGGCCCGCGCAATTCCTCGATGATATTGGCATCGCAGAGATAATCCAGCGCCGCATCGATGCCGGCCGGGTCGGTCGCGACGGTGCGGAGCAGGGCGGTATCGAACTTCGGGCCGACGACCGCCGCCTCCTGCGCCAGACGCCTGATCTCCTGCGGCAGCCGGTCGACACGGGCAAGCAACAGGGCCTGTAGATTGACGGGTATATCGACATCCGTGTCTTCGGCCGCGACATGCCAGCGCTGGCCGTCATTGTGCAGCGTACCCATGTCGATCAGCCCGCGCAGGATTTCTTCGATGAACAGCGGATTGCCGCCGGCGCGATCGAGGATGCGCTTGCGCATCGGCGCCGGCAACTTGCCGTGACCCTCGCCAAAAAAGGCGGCAAGCAGCTTCTGCCCATCGGCAGCGAGGAGGGGACCGAGACGCTGGACGGTGACGCTGACGCGATTGGAGTCCAGCGGGTCCGTCTGCGACGTCGGCCGATAGATCGCAAGCAGCATCAGCCGGCTGCGCTCCAGTCGGTCCATCATGAAGCGCAGCACCTCCAGCGAGGCGGCATCCGCCCAGTGGAGATCCTCGATGACAAGAAGGAGAGGGCCTTGCGCCAGCCGGCGCTCGAAAACGGTGCGGACCGCATAGAAGATTTGCCGCCGCAATTGTTCCGGCTCGATGTGCCGGAGCGCGCCATCAGGATCGCCGAGGCCGAGAACATGCAGAAAGAGCGGCAAAAGCGCCTCGATGTCATCAGGCCTGAGATCGAGGGCACGGAACCCTGTTGTCAGCAGTTGCCGTGTCTTGTCGGGATCGTCGCGCTCGCCGATTCCGTAAGCGCTCCGCACGACCGCGGCGAGCGTGCCGTAGGATTGTTCGCCGAGGGGAGAGCAGCTGGCTTTGCGGATGGCAAGGCCGGGGAAACGGTCCGCATCGGCGGCGACGCCGACGAATTCGCTGGCCAGGCGCGATTTGCCGATGCCTGCTTCGCCGATCAGGCGGACGAGCTGCGCGGCCCCGCCACAGGCAAGATCGAGGCAGGTCAGCAGGCGCGACAATTCCGCGTCCCGTCCGACCATCGGCGCCTGAAGGCCGAAACTTTCGAGCCCGCGTGCCGTATGCGGCGCTTCCAGCAGCCCGCTCAGCCGATGCACGAGCACGTTTCCACTCTTGCCGCGCAATGCCTGCGCGCCGAGGCTGTCGAAGGCAAAGGCGTGGCGGGTTAGGCGATAGGTCAGCGGACCGACGAGAATATCGTTTTCGCCAGCCATGGATTGCAGCCGTTGCGCGGTGTTCACCGTGTCGCCGGTCACGGAATAGGATTTCGCACCGGCGGCGCCGAAACCGCCGGTGACGACAGGGCCGCTGTTGATGCCTATATGCAGACGCAGCGGCACGCCGGCGCGCGATTGCCAGCGTTTGCCGACTGTAGCGGCGCGGTCGATCATATCAAGTGCGGCGCCAAGCGCCCGCACCGGATCGTCCTCATGGGCGGCAGGCGCACCGAACAGTGCCAGAAGCGCATCGCCGACAAATTTGTCGACGAAGCCGCCATAGGCTTCCACCGCCCGGGTCATCTCTTCGAACAATTCGTTCTGCAGCGCCCGCATGACTTCAGGGTCGATCTGCTCGCTCAGCGTGGTGAAGCCGCAGAGATCGGCAAAGAGCACCGTCACCGGCCGCCGGTCGGCATCGCTGTCGGATTTCGTTGGCACCACCTCAATAATCGGCTTCGGCGCAGGCGAGGCTTTGCCTGAAATCGATGCGCCGCATTTGGGGCAGAAGGCAAAATCGGGCTGGCACGCATAACCGCAGGCGGCGCAAGAGAGAGGCTGCCTTGCGCCGCATCGCGGACAGAAAGCAAAACCGCTCTGAATATCGAAACCGCAGCCGGCGCAGTCCATCGCTGGCATCTCACGAACCCGGCATCCGACGGCTATATCAGCCGGAACCAACGGGCCTCAACAGAAGAGCAGCATGAACCTGTTGCCCCGTGCCCGCAAGCGTCAAACAGGCGGCAGAACAACGATCGCCGTTGAACGCCTGAGTTTCTTGAGATCCGCGTCGGAGGTCAAACGACGTCACCTCGTCCCTGCCAGAAACTGGCGGAACCGTTCCGATTTCGGATGGGTGAAAAGCTCGGTGGGCTCCCCTGTCTCTTCGACGACGCCCCGGTGAAGAAAAACCACTTTGCTCGACACGTCTCGCGCGAAGGCCATTTCATGGGTGACAACAAGCATGGTTCGACCTTCCTCAGCGAGCGAGCGCATCACTTTCAGCACTTCGCCGACGAGTTCGGGATCCAGCGCCGAGGTCGGTTCGTCAAACAGCATGACCCTCGGCCGCTGCGCGAGAGCGCGGGCGATCGCAGCCCGTTGCTGCTGCCCGCCAGACAAATGCGCCGGATAGAAATTTCGTTTTTCGGCGATGCCGACCCGTTCGAGCAGAGCTTCGGCCTCCGCGATACATTCCGCGCGGTTGCGCTTCTGCACGTGCACCGGTGCTTCGATCACATTTTCAAGAATGGTCATGTGCGACCAAAGATTGAAATTCTGAAACACCGTGCCGATGTGTTCGCGCATCCGATCGACTTGCCTGCGGTCAGCCGGCACCGTTCTGTGCCCCGATTTCTTTAGAGCGTACATCTCGCGGCCGATGCGAATTTCCCCGCTGTCGGGGATTTCGAGCATATTGAGGCATCTCAGCATCGTCGATTTGCCGGAGCCGGATGAGCCGAGGATGGAAATCACGTCCCCCTCATGCGCTTCAAGCGAAATTCCCTTCAGTACTTCCAGCGGGCCGAAGCATTTTCGGAGATCCTTGACCGAAACGGCAGCGCTTTTGTCCTTGTTGTCGCTGACCAAAACTGTTCCCCTGTCAGACATGCACACTCCCGTTTAAGATTGCAGCCGCATACGCATATGAGGCGAAAGCCAGAAATCGACCGCCATGAGCATCCGTGTGACGATGAAAATGATCGCGAGGTAGATCGCGCCGGCGACAATGAAGATCTCGAAAGCGCGGAAGCTGTCGGCGATCAGTTTTCCAGCCAGACCGGTGACTTCCATGATCGTGATGACAGACGCGAGCGCTGTTGCTTTGATCATCAGGATGATCTCATTGCCGTAAGCGGGCAGCGCATGCCTGATGGCGATCGGCAGGATGATCCGTCTGAACAAGAGAATGCCCGACATGCCGCAAGCGCGAGCCGCCTCGATCTCCTGAGCGGACACGGCCAGCAGTCCTCCGCGAAAAATTCCGCTGCAGTAGGCGGCAGTATTCAGAGTGAGGGCGAGCACCGCACACCAGTAGGGTTCGCGAAAGAACCCCCAGACGCCGAGGTCCTGCAGGCCGTGTCTGAATTGGCCGAGGCCATAATAGATCAGGAACATTTGGACGAGGAGCGGCGACCCTCTGAAGACAAAGACATAGGCGCGGGTTATGGTGCAGCCTATTTCACCGCCGGTCACGGCCAGGAGCGAGATCGCCAGCGCCAGCGCGCTGCCTGCCACGACGGACGTGACGGCAAGCTCAAGCGTCAGCGGCAAACCGGTCAGAAGCGTGAGAAACGTATCCCACATAAAGCCCAGATCCATCACAACGCTCTCCTTGTGCCCTGGATCGTTCGCGCTTCCATGCGTCTGAACAGGATTGATGAAAGCCAGGTGATGACGAGATAAAGAACGACCGCCGTCAGGTAGAACTCGAACGGCCGGCGCGTCGATCCGGCTGCGATCTGCGATTGGCGCAGCAGTTCGACGAGACCCGTGACGGAGATCAATGCCGATTCCTTCAGGACGAGCTGCCAGGTGTTTCCGAGGCCTGGAATAGCGTAGCGCAGGACGAGGGGGGCAACGATGCGCCTGAATTTGGGCCATGGCCGCATGCCGACGGCGCTGGCGGCTTCGATTTCGCCGCGTGCAACCGACCTGAAGGCGCCGCGAAATACCTCAGCCTGATAGGCCGCCGAAACCACGCCAAGCGCCAGGGTTCCGGTTAGAAATGCCGGCATTCCAATAAACCCTTGATAGCCGAACAGGCCGCCCAAGGATCCAAGGAATGCGCTGCCGCCGAAATAGAAAAGATAGATGACCAGAAGGTCGGGCACGCCGCGCAGAACGGTCGTGTAGCAATCCGCAAGCCACCGGATGGTCAGGTGGCGGGACAGCTGCATGAAGGTAATGACCGTCCCGATCAACGTTCCGGTCAGGAAGCCGCAGACGGACACACCGATGGTCATCGCGGCCGCAGTCAGTAGTAGCCAACCCCAACCCGTCTGCTCGAAGCCGACGAGAGCCAGGTAACTGTCGATAGGTGCCATGCGGGGACCCCTTGGTAAAAGATCGGGTTGCGCGTCAGTCGGCTGCGCGCCGATGCGCCCAGATGCGCTGGAGCTTCGACATGTTTTTGAGCGAGCTTTGCACATGCGCTCTTGCTGCTGCGGCCGCCGCCTCCCGGTCGCGTGCGCAGATGGCGTCTGCGACCGCCCGGTGTTCGTCGAGATCGGTGTGCTCCAGATCCACCCAGAGAACTTCGAGCCACAGGGCCAGGCGAAGCTGCTGATAAACTTGATCCGTCACCCTGACGAGGGCCTCGTTTCGGGTCGATTCCACGATGACGCGATGGATGTATAGTCCAAGGTCAAGGTTGCGGGCCGCGTCAGAGGGCGTCTTGTTCGTCGTATCCTTCAGTTCCACCATCTGGGCAATGACGTCACGCAGCCGATCGAGGTCTTCCTCGCTCGCTATCTCGCAGGCGAGTTGCGCGGCGCAAACGTCGAGCGCTTCGCGAACGACCAGCAGATTGCAGAACTTGGTGACGTCGAGGTCGGTCACCGTATAGCCGAAGTTCCGCTGACCGACGATAAGCCCTTCTTCTTCCAGCTTCATCAGCGCTTCGCGCAGCGGTGTTCGGCTGACGCCGAAGCGCTTGGCGAGCGTCACTTCCGACAGGCGCTCGGAGGGGCGAAGCTGGCCGGTGAGGATCAGATCCTTCAATTGCGAATAGGTGCTCTCACGCAACGATCCTCGCTGTTCTGTCTTGGTCGATGCCAATCGATTCCCCTTCCGTCTCTGGTCCATTCGCCCCTCGGTGAACGACACCATAACTTTTTCCCTCTTGCTCGATCAAGCGGAATACGATTATGTATACAATGTTGGCTACAACAAGCAATCGTCTTTTCGCCGGCGTTCAAAAGTCGCCCGCGATCTGGTCGCAACATCTGGAGGTCCGATGCCGGAGATTCTCAGTCTGGACGAACTGCGGGAGCGCTTTTCGAACGCTTCAGGCGGTGAGATGTTCGATCCGGAGTTTCGCAAGGTGGCCGACCTGGTCTTCGGCGAGGGCGATCGTCGCCAGGCGCCTTACTGCGGCGTCCCGACATTGCTGAAGGCCCCGTATCGTCCGGACGCCGCGCCCAGTTTTGCCGATATAGATATCGCGCTTTTCGGCATTCCGATGGATCTCGGGGTGACGAACCGGTCGGGCGCGCGGTTCGGGCCAAGAGCCGTACGCAACGTCGACCGCGTTGGCCCTTATGATCATGTCCTGCGGACCGTCCCGACTGCCCATGCCCGTGTTGCCGATGTCGGCGATGTCCCGTTCAAAAGCCGCTTCGATCTTCAGGCATCCCATGACGATATCGAGGAATTTGTCGGCGGCATGATAAAAGCGGGGGTCGTGCCGCTGGCCGTCGGCGGCGACCACTCGGTCGGCCTTCCCATCCTGAGGGCCGTTGGCAGGGATCGGCCTGTGGGGATGATCCACATCGACGCCCATTGCGATACGGGCGGTTCGTTCGAAGGATGCAAATTCCACCATGGCGGACCCTTTCGCCAGGCGGTTCTGGACGGTGTGCTTGATCCCAGGCGGACGATCCAGATCGGAATTCGTGGCAATTCCGAATATCTATGGGAATTCTCGTATGCGTCCGGCATGACCGTCATTCATGCGGAAGAGGTCGGTGATCTCGGCATCAGCGCCGTCATCGCCAAGGCGAGAGAGATCGTCGGGGCGGGGCCGACCTATGTCAGCTTCGACGTCGATTCTCTCGATCCCGCATTTGCGCCAGGCACGGGAACCCCCGAAGTCGGCGGCCTGACCTCGGCGCAGGCGCTTGGCATTCTGCGCGGTCTCATCGGCTTGAACATTGTCGGCGGCGACGTTGTCGAGATCGCTCCGCAATACGACCCGACGTCGAATACGGCGCAAATTGCCGCTCAGATTTTGTTCGAACTCCTCTGCCTTGCGGCCGAGGCAATCAAGGTTCGCGCGTCCTAGCAAACGGACGTCGCGGAGTCTGCAACCGCCTTGCTTGGGAAAAGGGCAGGGCGCACAAAAAAGGGGAATAAAAACATGCAAGTATCAAAGTTTTTGCTGACGTCCGCTCTGCTCGGCGTCATCTCGGCCGGCGCTGCCGCTGCGCAGACGAAACCAACCGAAATCACCATTGCGACCGAGGGCGCATACGAGCCCTGGAATTTTACCGGTCCCGACGGCAAGCTGGCAGGGTTCGAGATCGATCTCGCCAACGACCTTTGCGGGCGCATGAAGGTGAAATGCACCATCGTCGCGCAGGACTGGGATGGGCTCATTCCATCGCTCAATGCCAAGAAGTTCGACGCCATCATGGCCTCGATGATCGTGACCGAAAAGCGCCTTGCCGTCATCTCCTTCAGCAAGCCCTATGCTCCGACCGCGGCCGCTTTCATGGTCGAGAAAACCGGTCCTCTTGCAGATCTGCCGGGGACCGGGACGACGGTCGACCTCGCTGCGGACAAGGCGAAGGTCGAGCAGGAATTGCAGCCGCTTCGGGACGCTCTCAAAGGCAAGGCCGTGGGCGCCCAGGTGTCGACGGCGAACGCAGTCTTTCTCGACACCTATTTCAAGGGCGTTGTCGATCCAAGAGAATACAAGACCGTCGAGCAGCATGATCTCGACCTCCAGGCCGGTCGCATCGACGCCGTCGTCGCGCAGAAAACGTCGTTGACCGCAACGCTCGGCAAGGACGACTTCAAGGACTACAAGATCGCCGGCCCGACCTTCAAAGGCGGGGTCTCTGGACAGGGGATCGCGGCAGGTCTTCGCAAGGACGACACGGTGTTGAAGTCGATGTTCGACGCGGCCATCGAAGCGGCGGAAGCCGACGGCACGATCAACAAACTTGCTCAGAAATGGATCAAGACATCCCTTGATTGATTAAGCGGCAAAGCTCCCACGGCAGCAATTGGCAGCCGGCGCACCGAGTAGGTCGCGCCGGCTGACCGGCGCAGCTTTACCGCGCGTCGCCAATGAAATAGACCCACATTTGGAGAACCTCTGTGACCATCCTTCTCAACTCCGTCGAATCCCGCGACGCTGCGTTTGTTCTTCATCCCTATACGAACGCTTCGCAGCATCTGAAGGACGGCCCGCTGGTGATCACCAGGGGCGAGGGGATCCATATCGTCGACAGCGAAGGCAACAAATACATCGAAGGTCTTGGCGGGCTGTTCTGCGCGTCGCTGGGCTTCAGCGAACAACGTCTGGTAGACGCCGCGACTCGCCAGATGAAGGAATTGCCGTTCTATCACAGCTTCGGCGGCAAAACGCATGAGACGGCGGTCGAGCTTTCCGAACGGCTCATTCAGCTTTCACCGGTTCCCATGTCGAAAGTGTTCTTCGCCAATTCGGGTTCCGAGGCCAACGACACGGCCATGAAGCTTGTCTGGTACTATCACAATGCCATCGGCATGCCGGAAAAGAAGAAGATTATCTCGCGCATGCGGGCTTACCACGGCGTGACCATTGCTTCGGCCAGCCTCACCGGGTTGCCGAACAATCACCGCGATTTCGATCTGCCGATTGATCGGGTGCTGCATACCGATTGCCCGGAGTTTTATCGCTATGGCCGCCCGGGTGAAACGGAGGAAGAATTCGCGACGCGATGTGCCAACTCGCTTGAGCAGATGATCCTCGCCGAGGGACCGGAAACCATCGGCGCATTCTTCGCCGAGCCATTGATGGCATCCGGCGGCTGCATCGTTCCGCCGCCAACCTATTACGAGAAGATCCAGGCGATTCTCAAGAAATACGACGTGCTGCTGATCGCCGACGAAGTCATCTGCGGCTTTGGCAGGCTCGGCACGATGTTCGGTTCGGAAAGCTTCGGGATTAAGCCGGATATGATCGTCATGGCAAAGCAGCTTTCGGCAGCTTACCAGCCGATCTCCGCGCTGATGATCAATGAAAAGATCCATTCCGCTGTCGTTGCCGAGAGCGAGAAAATCGGAACATTCGGACATGGTTTCACCTATAGCGGCCATCCGGTCGCGACGGCCGTAGCCCTGGAAACCCTGAAAATCTACGAGGAACGTGACATCATTGGCCACGTCCGCACCATCGCCCCGGTGTTCCAGCGGCGGTTGAACGAGCTTGGCGACCATCCGCTCGTCGGCAACGCCCGCGGTCGTGGGCTCATCGGCACCCTTGAACTGGTTCGCAACAAGGAAACGAAAGAGCCGTTCAAGCCGACGGACGGCATTGCCATTCACGCAGGCAAGCAGGCCCAGGTCCATGGCGTCATCACGCGCGCCCTTGGCGACAACTTCTCGCTTTGCCCGCCGCTTATCATCACCGAGGCTGAGATCCACGAATTGTTCGATCGCTCCACGCGCGCATTGGATGATACCTATACATGGGCGAGGGCAACCGGCCTCTATTGAGCGAAGGAAGCGACGATATGCGAAATTTCGAATTGCCGGGAAGATCGATGGCCGTCGGCCGCAATGGCATGGCCGCGACATCACACCCGATGGCGACTTTGACCGCGATCGAGATCCTGAAAGCCGGCGGCAAGGCCATCGACGCCGCCGTCGGCGCCTGCGCCGTCCAATGTGTCGTGGAGGCTGGATCCACCGGCATAGGCGGCGATTGCTTTGCGCTGCTGGCGTCGAATGGAAATGATGATGTCGTTGCCTATAACGGCTCGGGACGCACGCCGGCGGCGGCACATTTTGCCTGGTTTCGGGAAAACGGCATCTCTTCGATCGAGCGGTCATCGCCGCATGCGGTGACCGTTCCTGGGGCGGTGGACGCCTGGACCCGCCTCGTTGCCGATCACGGCAGGATGCCGCTGTCGGAAATTCTTGCGCCGGCAATTGCACTGGCGCGCGACGGCTATGCGATCACGCCACGGGTTGCCGCCGACATTTCGAATCAACGTGACTTGCTGCTGCGCGATCCATCGACCCGTCGCCTTTTCCTGATCGATGATCAGGCTCCGCCGGTCGGATCGGTTCAATCTCAGCCGGAACTGGCGCAGACGCTGGAAACGATCGCAACGTCGGGCCGTGACGGCTTCTATCGCGGTCCAGTGGCAGCCGACATGGTGACCCGGCTGAATTCCCTTGGCGGCCTCCATACAGTTGAGGATTTTGCCTCAGCTGCCGGCGAATATGTGAAGCCGGTCAGCGCGAGATACCGCGGATGGACGGTGCATGAATGTCCGCCGAACGGGCAGGGCATTGTCGCTCTGATGATCCTGAAGATCCTGGAGCGGTTCGAACGCAAAGGCGACCCGCTTGGTGTGGACAATCTGCACATCGAAGTCGAGGCCACGCGGCTGGCTTATGCGGCTCGTGATCGATGGGTCGCCGACATGGCCGCCTCAAACGCTCCGGTCGACTTCCTGTTGTCCGATGAACTCGCCGACAGCCTTGCCGCCAGGATCGACCTGAACACCATCGCCGATGCCGGGGCCGTTATCGACGGCGTCGAGCATGCCGACACCGTCTACATTTCCGTTGTCGACAAGGATCGAAATGTCGCCAGCTTCATCAACTCGATCTTCCATTCCTACGGAAGCGGAGTGATGGCACCGAATTCCGGCGTCTTGTTCCACAATCGCGGCCAGAGCTTCAGTATGAAGCAGGGGCATCCGAACGCGATGGGGCCGCGCAAGAGGCCCATGCACACGATTATCCCGGGTCTGGTCACCCGCAATGGTAAAAGCGTTTTGTCCTTCGGCGTGATGGGTGGGCACTATCAGGCGATGGGCCATGCCCACTTCCTCTCCAAGCTGTTCGATTTCAATCTGGACATACAAAGTGCGATTGATCTGCCTCGGCTCTTTCCGCTGCCCGGCACCACATCAATCGAAACCGAAGCGCTTCTGCGAACCTCGATCGGGCGTGATCTTGAAGCTCGCGGCTTCAAGGTCGTCGCACCGAATTGGGCGATCGGCGGCGCCCAGGCGATCTGGATAGACGATCAAAACAACACGCTGCTGGGCGCCTCCGATCATCGAAAAGATGGTTGCGCGCTCGGTTACTAGAGGCGGTGGAGAGCTGAATGTCGGCATATCCGAATACCCAACTTTATATCAATGGCCGCTGGAGGCAGGGTTCAAACGACGATCTGACCGTCGTCAATCCGGCTTCGGGCGACGTCATCGGCCGTGTTTCCAATGCCGGCGCTGGTGATCTCGACGAAGCGCTTTCGGCCGCCGCCGCCGGGTTTGAGCAGTGGCGGCGCATAAGTGCGTTCGAGCGGGCAAAGCTGATGCATGCGGCGGCGGAGATCCTGCGGCAGCGCTCTGCGGCGATCTCTCGAATAATGACATTGGAACAAGGCAAACCGCTCGCCGAGTCCAAGGCAGAGGCAGCCGCGGCTGCCGACATCATAGACTGGTTTGCCGAGGAAGCCCGCCGTGCCTACGGCCGGCTGATCCCACCGCGAGCGGCCAATGTCAGGCAGATGGTGATCAAGGAGCCTATTGGCCCGGTGGCGGCCTTCAGCCCCTGGAATTTTCCGCTGAACCAGGCCGTGCGCAAAGTTTCGGCCGCCCTTGCGGCCGGCTGCTCGATCATATTGAAGGGGCCGGAGGAAACTCCGGCAAGCTGTGCTGAACTGGTTCGCGCCTTTGCCGAGGCGGGTCTGCCGGCGGGCGTTCTCAATCTCGTTTTCGGGATGCCGGCCGATATTTCAAATCACCTGATCCCGCACCCGATTATCCGGAAAATTTCCTTCACCGGATCGACCGTCGTCGGCAAGCAGCTTGCCTCCCTGGCCGGCGCCCACATGAAGCGGGTGACCATGGAACTCGGAGGCCATGCGCCGGCGATCGTGTTCGACGACGCCGATATCGATCTTGCGGTCAGACTGTTGGCCACTGCGAAGTTTCGAAATGCCGGGCAAATCTGCGTGGCGCCGACCCGGTTTCTCATACAGGAACCCGTCTTCGATAAATTCCTCGATGGCCTGGTAAAGGCGACCGAAGCGATTAAGGTCGGCGATGGATTGAGCGACGGCGTGACCATGGGACCGCTTGCCAACGCGAGGCGGGTAGGGGCCATGGAGGCGCTGACAGCCGACGCGGTGATGCACGGTGCGAAGATTGCGACCGGCGGCAAAAGGATCGGCAATCTCGGCAACTTCTTCCAGCCGACGGTTCTCACCGACGTTCCACAACATGCCCGCGTGCTCAGCGAAGAACCATTCGGCCCCTTGGCGATAGTGAGTGCATTTTCGGACTACAATTCTGCCATCGCGGAAGCCAACCGCCTGCCATACGGCCTGGCGGCCTATGCCTATACAACTTCGGCAAAGACCAGCGCAGCCCTTGCCCGCGATATCGAGAGCGGCATGCTGTCGATCAATCATCATGGGCTGGCGCTGCCGGAATTGCCTTTCGGAGGCATAAAAGACTCCGGCTACGGTTCGGAAGGCGGCTCTGAAGCAATGGAGAGTTACCTCAATACGAAGCTCGTCACCGAGGCGGCTTGAGCAGTCTATCGGCTTGCCTTTGCCGTTCCCGTGCCCTTCATCCGGCAAAATTCGATCAACTGATCCGAGGTCATGGGTCGGGCCAGGGCGTAACCCTGGAGCAAATGGCAACCGAGATCTTTCAGGATCTTCGCGTGCTCCATTGTCTCCACGCCCTCGGCAACGATGTCGATGTTCTGCGACCGGCCGATTTCGATGATGGAGGAGACCAGACGGCGTTGCGAGGGGGAGGCGATGATGGGCTTGATGATCTCTCGGTCGATCTTGAGCCGTCGCGGTTCAAATCGAAGCAGGCTGACGATACTGGCATGTTCCGTGCCGAAATCGTCGATCTCGATTTCAATGCCGAGCGCTTTGATTGCCGGAATGACCTCGTTGAGAGCAGGCTGAAGCTCGTCGAAGGAGATTGTCTCGAGCAGCTCGAAACATAGGCGACCCTTCGCTGCGGGAAGCGCGGACAGCTCCGCGAGCAGATTTGCCTGCGCCAGCCGGCGCGCTGAAATATTGACGGAGACCCGTGGAATTTGCATCCCCAAGCCGTCCCAGCGCGTCAGCTCGAACAGCGCCTTTTGCAGGATCAGCCTGTCCATGTCGCCGCTGCGCCCCAGTTTTTCCGCGGCATCCAGAAACGCGTTCGGGCCGAGCAGACCTTTTCGCGGATGATCCCAGCGGGCAAGCGCCTCGACACCTGCGATATCAAGCGTGTTTGCATTGAACTGCGGCTGGAAGAATGCAACGAGTTCATCGCGTTCGAGCGCTTGATTGAATTCATCCGCCAGTTCTTTTGCATGGATTGCCGCGCTGCGAAGCTCCTCGGTAAAAACGGCCGCGCGGCCGCGGCCGGCTTTCTTCGCCTCGTACAGCGCCAGATCGGCATTCAGAAGCAGCTGGCCGAGGTCGCGGTCGCGGGCGCTTTCAGTCTCCCAGGCGACACCGACGCTGGCGCCGACCACATAACCAGCTCCATCGATAAAAATGGTCTGCTGCAGCGCGTCGACAATCTGTCTGGCCAATTCGGCTGCTTTAGGCTCGGGATTGGTGCTCCAGCTGGCGACAACGAACTCGTCTCCGCCGATGCGCGCTGCGACATCGTTCGGGCCGGTCAAATCGGCAAGCCGCGAAGCGGTTGTCTGCAGGACCATGTCGCCGCCGGCGTGCCCCTTCGTGTCGTTGATCTCTTTAAACCGGTCAAGGTCGATATGGATGAGGATCAGACGGTCCTGCGGATCGGGCCTCGGCGGCTGCGAAATCATCTGGTCGACAAACCGCCGATTGGGTAACCCGGTGAGGGCGTCATGCAGCGACAGGTGCTCCAGCCTCTGTCGGGCTCGGACGAGCTTGCTCTTGTGAAGGCGAAGTTTTTCGATGGTCTTCTGGCGGGATTTGGTCAGAAAGCCCACCCAGATGATCGGTGCAACAACGCACAAGGCCAACAGACTGGCATAGAGCTCAAAAGTGCCGATGCCGTTATTCTGGCCCCAGCCATTCCTGGGAAGTGCGGCGAGGGACCATCGGCCGTAAGTCATATCGACGGAGGCGACGACCGGCTTCTTCCCAAAAGTTTCCAGGCTGCCGAGAAAGACCTGTTTGGGCGAATTCGGCTCCGGCGTCGTGCTGATGGCGATCTCAAGGTCGGTCGAACTAAGGCCGCTATCCCGGTATAGCCTCGGAATATCGACGATTCCAGAAAGCAGACCCCAAAAGATCTGGCTGTTTCCGTCGTCGACGTAAACCGGACACCTGACAACGAAAGCCGTTCCGCCTTGGACAAGTTCCACCGGGCCCGTGAGAACGATATTGTGGGTGTTGCGCGCCAGCATCGCAGCGGCCCGTTGCTTCTCATTTTTTCGGTAGTCGAGTCCGATGGCTTTTTCGTTTCCTGTTTCCGGATAAACCCACTGGACCACCATGTCGGGCGCTGCAGCGAAGCTTCGCAATTGTGAATCAGGCTGCAGAATCTGCGCGGCAAGTTTGGAAAATTTGTTCTGGCCCATCGCCGGATCGACCGCGATACCCGCCGCCAAACCTTGCAACAGCTTCACATTGCTGTTGAGGTTTGTCTGAAGTCGAGATGATATCGTCGCAAGCTCGCCGGCAACAACCGAGCGTTCGTCGGCCAACGACCGCTCAAGCCGCCAGTTCGTTGCCACCCAGACGACGATGGCTGCGATAATGGCCGCAAATAGTGCCGGAGCGAAGGCGCTCGCATGGCTCATCAGGGAGCCCGCGAGGCTGCGAATTGCCTTTGTATGTCTTCGAAACTTCATCAGGTCGCCAGTGTGAATGACAGGCTTGCATCCTTGCACAGTTTCTTTAAGGCAACGCTAAACCGTCGATCTGGTTGCAGGAAAGACAATCCAGTGGGGAATATCGTCAGTCGGCACGCACAGGTGCGTCCATCTTTGTGGAGCCGGGCGGGTAAGCGAGGAGGCGAGACTGTCGCATCTCTGACTGGCCCAACTGTCGCATTACTAAATAGCTCCTACACATGTGGCGGGGAAGTTGGAATGTCCGCCGTTGTGCAAAGTAGAAATGTCCGCGAGGTTGCTACGCGGCACACCGATCAGCCCCGATCTGAGCGGCTGATACCGGTTGCAAGAGCAGATCGGGGCGGGTGAGAGACACCCCTTCGGCTTTAGCTTTGAGACTATCCGATCGACGGTTCACTCGGCAGCCTGCTGCCTCAACAGCGCTTTCTCTCGCCGCGCAATCACCGCCGGATCATTCATGTAGTCCGTGCGCCTTCCGGGCTTGCGACCTCTCGGCTTATAGCCATTTTTGTCGCTGTTGCTCTTCACGACCGGCTTTTCCTGCTGGTCCTGACGCTCCTTGATATAGGCCAGAACATCACCGAGCCGCTTGTTCTCGGTAATTGCCGCATGCGTCACCCGCTGGTCCTTGTCGAACACCGTGTAGGGCAGGGAATGTCCCTTCCAGCGCACATCCAGGCGGCCGTCAGCATAGGCATAGGTCTCGACATAGCGGCCCACCAGACCGCGCGTCACCTCGGTCTCCTCCAGCATGATCCGCTTGCGTTCAAACGAAAACGTCAACTGCGCCCCGACGTAACGCTGCTCGCGCTTGCAAAGGATCTCAGTTAACCGACTCGGGGCCAGATTCAGCGGCCGGTGCAAATCCTCGGACCGGGCAGGGATGATCGCAAACCGCGCATTGTAGTGCTCCATGAAGCCAGGCAAAAATGCATTGCCAGTCTCCATGTCGCAGATCCCCGCCAGCCGTAATTCCTTGACCAGCCGATCCTGCAGCGTCCGGTTCATGCGCTCGACGCGACCTTTGGCCTGGCTCGAATTTGCGCAAAGAATCTCGATGTTTAGCTCGCAAAGCGCCCGCCCGAACTGGGTCATCCCCTGGCCACCCTTGGCGTCCTTCTTCGCCACCCGGAATACCGAATGCTTGTCGGAGTAGAAGGCCACAGGCGCGCCGTGACGCCTGAGGTATAGCGCCAGTGCCTCGAAATAGCTGAAGGCGCTTTCCGAGCGCACAAACCGCAACTGCATCAATCTGCCAGTCGCATCGTCGACAAACACCAGCAGCGAGCACGGCGGCCCGCGATCCTCGAACCAGCGGTGTTCCGACCCGTCGATCTGCACCAGCTCGCCACAGGCCTCGCGCCGCAGCCGCGGCTGATGAAACGTCCGCCGCTGCTTGGCAGATAGCCACAGGCCAGCCTCCACCATCCAGCTGCGCAACGTCTCGCGCGACACACGCAATCCATCGCGTTCGGCCAGCTTCTCGGCCGCCAGCGTCGGACCGAAATCCGCATAGCGTTCGCCAACCAACGTCATCGCATAATCGCGAACGCCGTCGCTGATCCGGTTGTTCGATGGCCGACCGATCGCCTTGTGCCTTATCGATGCCGCGCCGTCAGTGCGGATCCGATCCAGCAGCCGACGCACCTGGCGCTCGCTCAGATCAAGCACATGTGCCGCCGACACCAACGTCATGCGGCCGTCGACCACCTTCGACAAAATCTCGATCCGCTGCAGATCGCGCTCGCTCATCGCTATCAATCCCATCCGCAATCTCCACCGTCATCAAAAACGGGAAGAGAGTGACATTCTAACTTTGCAGAAACAGGACACTTTAACTTTGCGTGTGACTTCTAATGTAAATGCAACAAGGGCTTAAGGCTGCTACAGGGCAGGGAGATCAGCCCCCGATCCGACCGGCTGGGCCGGGTTGCAAGGGAGGAACGGGGGCGGGTGATGACGCTCCCCTTTGGCTTTAGCTTTCTCAGTAGCAATTGTTCCGTCGCCGGTTGATACTCGCTTGCACCTGCATGGGACGGGGTAGGGATCAAAGCCGCACGATGCTTCCGGAAATCAATCTGCACGGGGACGTCGATGTCGCCGCTCTGTCACCACTTGTTCGTGGCATGCTTCTTTCGATTGCCTATGCTGACGGTGAGGGTGGCATAGGATTGACGGCGACCGGCGCCATGAACCGCAAGTTCGTGCATTGGGCCGCTGTGCACTTCCTCTGGCCGGGCTTCACAGCCGAAGACCTCTACAGCATGAACAAGGTGCTCAATGAAAGCGACATGCCGCCGCTTTGGGTCGTGCGTGACATGACCCATCATCTGAAGCTTCTTCGCCGGAAAAAGGATGTGCTGCTGCCAACCAGACGCGGCCGGGAGTTTCTGGTGAACCCGCAAGCCTTCTTCGATCTGGTCGCCACGGATTATCTCTATTCGTATGTCCACGCCACCGAGCGGGAAGAGGAGGTCCGAGCGCGTTTACGCTGGTGGCGCATGTTCCTCAATCTTCTCAATATCAAGGCCAGAGAAGGTTGCACGCCAATGGAAGTTGTGAAGGTCCTCTATCCAGACCTGGCGCCTCTGTCGGACACCGAAATGACCATAGAAGCCTGGGAGTTGAAATCCGATCTTCGGTATGGCGTCTTCCAACGCTTATGCTGGCTCGGCTTGCTCTATGAGGCACGAGAGGGGCTCTCTCTTCTGCAGGATGGATCCTTCCACAAGACGCCACTTTGGGCAGCTTGCCTGCAGTTAGAGTCGGATACGCAAAGCGATATCGGCGTGCATTGACGATCTCTATCCTGCCGCTGGCTGCCTAATAACGCTTTCTCTCGCCGCGCAATCACCGCAGGATCATTCATAAAATCCGTCCTCCGCCCCGGCTTGCCGTCATTTGTTCACTTCACGCCTGAACACTTCAGCTGGGGTGTGGAAACCAAGGCATTTTCTGGGCGTACTGTTCAACCGATCGATCAGTAATCCTATCAATTCATCAGGAACTGACAGGACAGCAGTATCCCTCGGCAGGTAACGCCGAATCCGCCGATTCATGTTCTCGACGGAGCCTTTTTGCCAGGGCGCAGACGGATCGCAGAACCATGCATCGGTTCCCATTCCTTGCTTCAGTCGCCGCCAGGAGACGAATTCAAATCCGCGATCAAACGTCAAACTTTGCCGGGCATGCCTGGGCAGGGGGCTGAGCACGTTGATGAGCCGCTCCATGATCGGCTTGGACTGCCGGTCGTTGTTCTTGAACAGCATGGTGAACCGGCTCGTCCGCTCGACAATCGTTGCCACATTGGCATTGCCCTGAACCCTTTCGAAGATCATGAGATCGGCTTCCCAGTGACCGAATTCCTTGCGATCGTTGATGGCTTCCGGCCGATGTTTGATCGAACGCTCATCTGGAAAGACTGGATTCTGCGGCTTGCGAGCATATCGCGGCCGGCGCTTTCTCCGCCGTTCCGGTAGAAGCCGCGCGAGTTGCTGCCTTTGTCCTTCTGGTGAATAGACATATCGGTAGATCGTCTCGTGACAGACGCTTGCCTTGGCCGCTGGTTCGATCTTCAGTCGTCCAGCAATCTGTTCCGGTGACCAGCCGGATTCCAACTTTCCGATCACTTCGTTCCGCAGATCCTCGCGACGAAAGAGCTTGCCGATCCGCCGGCGCCTTTCGCGCGCCATGTCGTTGGCGGTCATCGCCCAGTAGCCCTCGGCATCGGGGAATTCCTGATCGTGCCAGTAGTTGCGTTTGATCTCCCGGGAGATGGTCGCACGGTCCCGGCCGAGGCGTCTGGCGATCTCAGACTGGCTAAACTTCTGATCCAACATCCTGGAAATCGATCGGCGTTCGTCAAAGCTCAAATGCGAAAAGGTACGGCTCAAACCATGGCTCCCGAAAGCAGGCAGCTTAGCGCCTTTGTTGCAGTTCGAGATAGAATGTGCCGCGGCTACAACACAAAATCGCATAAGGTAGATTATGGAACACGAGAGCGGATTTCCGACGCTTTGCTTTTGACCACAAACCGTCTCTCCGCAATGGTCAGCAGGATTTATCGCTGAATGAGATTATCGGATAAAAGGCCGACATGCCTAGTTCGGTCGGTCGAATGAAAGTAGCAGACTTTCCACTCCGCCCTCGATGACGTCTCGATACGGCAGAAACCCTGCGGACAGCGAACCCCGAATAGCTATTTTGTTCTCTTTAGCGTGACAAATGAAACATTTGCAGTCTTGGGGAAAAAGCGAAGGAACCACGTTCAGCACATATGAGCGAAGCATAGCTTTCCCCAAGCCTCTCCCTATGAACTGCACATCTCCGATAAATAAGTCGACCGCTACGCCGTCGTGCTCGCCCATCTCAGACGCGAATTCGGGATAGTCGCGAAGCAAATAGCACTGCAATTTTCCGAAAGGCTCACCATTATAACAAGCTATATGGCAATGGGTAGGATGGCTTGGGCTCAGGCGCTCAGAATACTTCCTCTGAACTTCCTCGATCGTTATCGGCGTCTTCTGGTAGTGAGCACGCATATGAGGGCTATTTAGCCACTCACATAACATCGGAAAATCTGCTTCGGTGAGTGACCTGAAATCAATCATCTGGCTGAATCGTTAGGTCGATTGCTCGACAAGTTCTACTCGCACATCGCCCGCGGGCATTCAAACAAGGGGCATGGAAACCCTGCGGTTTGTCACTCCTCAATCGGCAAGATGGGTTTTGTTGGTCTCTGGAGCTCCGACGCGGCGGCTGATGACGCTGCATCGGCCGTTCCGCCGGAGACATGCACCGTCGGTGTTGCAAACTGAATGCCTTTTTCGGCGAAGGTCTTCTTCAGCATGGCAAGCGCCTTTCGGCGGACGCCAAACTGTTCGCCCGGTTTGGCCATGAATTTCAGCCTGATCTGCACGCCATAATCCGCCATCTGCTCAATGCCCTGCATTTTCAAGGGCTCGATGATATTGGGCCCCAGCTCGGCATCGTCCAGAAGCTCGACGCCAATGCGCTTGATGGTCTTGCGGACCTCCTCGAGGTCGCTGTCATAGTTCAGCGTAAGCGTGATGATGTCGATGACCCAGTCGCGGCTCAGATTTTGCACCGCGCCGAGTTCGCCGAATGGAACGATGGTGACAGGACCGCGGTGGTGTCGCAAGCGGATCGATCGCAGCGAAAATCCTTCGACAGTACCTTTGTATTTTGCCGCCTGGATATATTCTCCAATGCGGAAGGCATCGTCGAACAGATAAAAGACCCCGGAGATAATGTCCTTGACGAGCGTTTGCGCACCGAAGCCGACAGCTATGCCGACGACACCGGCGCCCGCAAGCAGCGGTCCGATCTGAATGCCGACGGCATCCAGGATCATCAGGAAGCCGACGGCGCCGATCGCGAGGAACAGCACGTTGCGAAGAATGGGAAGAAGCGTATTCAACCGCTGACGGCGGCGCGCCTCTGGCCCCTCCTGATGGCCTGCATTCACGCTTCGCGACGCCACTTCCATCTGCGTGTCGATCAGAGTGCTGACGAGCTTCCAGATGACGTCGGTCACCAGCAATACGATCACGATCCGGATTCCCGCCCGGATCAGACGTGTGGTCACCGTTTCGGCTGCGGCAAGATCGCCGAGATTGACATCCCACGAGCGGGCGATGAGCAGCGCGGCAACCACGATAAGGCCGTTGCGCAACGTCTGCATGATAACGACCGACCATCCCAAGATGGCCGGATCCTCCACGGCACGCTCATCCTGCGAATTTATGATGATGCGCCGAGTGATATCGCGCGCTACCGATACCGTCAGCGGCAGCAGCGCAATGACGATCACCGTCCAGAATGCAGCCCGCAGTCCCGACACCCATAACAGCCACGAGAGAATGATGCCTGCGCTGAATCCGACGCTGATCAGCCGGTTCGCCGGCGGCCCGTCGGAACGGAACTGCCGCAGCCAGATCATCGCGATCAGCGCGATCGAGACGGCCGCGAGCCATGCCGCGGTAAAAAGATCGATCAATATGGCCGGAGCCCTTATCGTCCGCATCACTTCGATCGTGGCCCAGCCGGCTGCTAACAGCGCGGCCGTTGCAAGGAGCCAATAGTACCAGAACCACGCAAGCGACGTCACAAGGGTCACAAGCCGCATATGCGGCAGGCGGGCGCCCGGCGCGATCACGATGCGGCCCACCAGCACGCCGAGGCGCACCATGAGCGCAGCTGACAGCAGAATGAGCGCAACATCGCGAAACACAGCGGGCCACGGAAACAGGATGAAGGCGCCGAGGCTTCCGATGAGGTAGCCGATCAATGCGAGAAGTCCCATCGACAGCCGCCCGGCGTGCAGTTTGATCCGCTGCCGGACCGTGTCGGCAGGTGCGGTCAGTATAAAATGAAGAAGCCCTCGCCCCGACCACCAGGCGATGCGCTGCGCGAGAAATCCGCCTGCTACGAAGAGTGTGACCGCCAGGATCAGATCGACAGGGTCGATACGATTGTCTGTCTGGAAGAGTCGGATCGCCGCCTGGATCTGCCCCGGAAGGGTCGGAACTGCGTTGACGAGCGAGAGCAAGCGCTGGCGCAACTCCTGCAGTGAGGTCGCGATCGACGGCGACGCTGGCTCTGGTGAGACGGCGGCTGGCGGCGTGGGCTCCTGACTGCCGGGAACGATCCGATCGACCAGAGCGCGACCGGAATCGTCGTTCGGCAATTCGATAATGACCCGGATCGGCGCCGAGGACCCGGATGATTCGGCCGAGGAAGCAGGATTGATGCCGATTGGCTGCAGCGTCGAAAACACGACCGTCAGGATTGTGAATATTTTCCGCAAGGGATGGCGGTCGTCGTTGCTGCGCATGTGTGGTCCCCGAGACGGTGCCGCTTCTACTGTAGAGGCTTGGCACTTTGTGAAGCGTCACGCCATCAACGTCAATCGACGAACCTGGCCGAGGCAGCTGATCGTTGCCCCAGCTGCGATCATTGCCGATCCTTGTCTCGGTGACACATCATCGGGGCGCCTCCCCCGGCCTGCAGGCTCCCTGCGGCACAGTGCCGGTTGGTAATGTCAGAAATGAATCTGGGACAACAGCTGCGAAAGTGCGGCCCGCAGTCAGACTACGGGCCGCACATCGGGCTCTCCCCGAGTTGTCGGAGGACCGAGCGTATCAGATGGTCAGCCCTTCAGCACCCGTCTCGTCTGAGAGAGGTGGCCGGCAAATCCGGCCAGCAAAACGCCGAACGGAAGGCTGCGAACGATTCTGGCGGCGATGAAAGCCGCGCCCGTGGCCAAGGCGAGCTTTGCCCAAGGATAGTTGCCGAGCTGGACATGGGCGCTTGCATCCATCAGGTTTGCCTGGGCTTTCAGCGCCAATTCCGCATCCTCGCGCAAAATGCCGATCCGGGCGCGCAAAAGCCTTACTTCGTGCCGAAGGATATCGAGATCGTAGTCGGCCTTCTCACGCGCAGTCGCGCTGGCGGCATCGGCAAAGGGCGGCTCACCTTCTGCGACCAGCTCATCGGGATCCGGCGGAAAGAAACCGTCGCGATTGATGGATGATTGCATGGACGTCTCCTCGATTATCAGCAAGAGCGAACGAGGCCTGCTCTCATGCCAGGCCTCTGGACATCAGTGATCACGTCGGAATCCCTGATTCTGGTTCGATCCGCTTTGCGATTGCGTCTGCGTTTGCCGGCCAGGATCGGTCGATGGCGAGCCGCCTCCGGGATAGGTATAGGCGCGCACCTTGGCGCTTCCATGCGTGGTGTCGCGCATCGCCACCGGTCGGGTTTCATCCTCGGATGATGTTTCGAACGCGCTTTCGGACACAGCCAGGTCGTCCGCGGCTCTGCCGCCATGCGCCAAGCCGGCAAAACCGGTATTTGACCCGCCTTGACGGCCGCTTTCCGATAACCAGAGATCCGCCCGCTCATCGATGTCGATGCTGCCCTCGTCGTCCAGAATATCGTGAACGGTCTCATAGAGCGCGTCGTCGATATCATTGACCTGAACGAGGAAGCCGCCTCGCCGCAGCCCTTCCGCGTACATCGCGCGGTCTTCGTCCGGGAAGAAGAAGTCGGCCAGCGCGTCGAAGAAGCCGCTGCGGTCGTCGCTGACGACGCCGGCATTCTTCCCATCCGCCTCATATCCCGGCATCAATCTTATTCTCGCGACCGGCACGCCGGCGTCCTCGAGACGGGAGATCGCAGATTCGGCTTCGGACCGGCTGTCGAAGAATGCGGTAAGGCTGCCGCCGCCCACCGGGCCTGAAGAACCCGGGTTGGTATCGTGGTGAATGTTGCTCACGGAACGCTCCTCTCGATGTCTCCTTCCAGCCGTCGACCCGACGCTGGTTTCTGACTTGAAGAACCGGCAGCCGAGATGAATGTTCCACGGCAGTGGGACGGATCGGCCGCATTCCGTGGCAGTTCCATAACGTTGCCGCCTGTCCTTTTTCAGATACACCAGGCAGTGAATCGCACCGTCTGTTGCCGCCTTCGGCGGTTGACGTCAAACCATCGAGACGCTAGCACGGCTTTCGACGCATTGGGGACATTTCATATGGACATCTTCACGGCAGCCGGTCTGACGGCTTTGCTGCAGGTCATTGCTATCGACCTTGTTCTCGCCGGCGACAACGCTGTGGTTATCGGTCTTGCCGCTGCCGGCCTCGAGGCCACGCAACGGCGCAAGGCGATCATCGTCGGCATTCTTGCCGCAACGGTTCTGCGTATTCTGTTCGCCAGTGTCGCCGTCTATCTGTTGGCGATCGTCGGCCTGCTGCTGGCCGGCGGCCTGCTGCTGCTCTGGGTCTGCTGGAAGATGTGGCGCGAGCTTCGCGACGGCCACAACGAGGATCGCGTAGCGGAAAGCGGCGAAGGCGCGCCGAAAAAGACCTTCTTCCAGGCGGCAACCCAGATCGTCATTGCCGACGTTTCGATGTCGCTCGACAACGTGCTCGCCGTTGCCGGTGCTGCGCGCGAACATCCGAGCGTCTTGGTCATCGGCCTCGCACTGTCAATCGCGCTGATGGGTATTGCCGCGAACCTGATCGCCCGGCTGCTCGGCCGCCATCGCTGGATCGCTTATATCGGTCTGCTGATCATCCTCTACGTCTCGCTCGACATGATCTATCGCGGCGCCGTCGAGGTTCTTCCCTATATGCAGTGACCTGTGCCAGGATCGGGGCTCAGTCCCCGATCCTTCTGCGCCGCGCGTCTTTTTGGATGTAAAAGCACGCTGCAGCGCCGGGCTAGGCGCGAAACTCCGTCTCGAAGCTCATCTGATCAAACGCCGGCACCACGTGGTCCGGCGTCTGCGCCATCACTGCGTCGTAATCCAGCGGCGTATGCATGTGGGTGAGAATCGCCCGTTTCGGCTTCAGCCTGCCGATCCAGTCGAGCGACTGTTCCAGCGACAGATGGCTTGGGTGATAGGTGTACTGCAGGGCGTCGATGATTAGCACGTCGAGATTTTGCAGTTTCTCGACGGTCTGGGGCGGGAAATCGCTGATATCGCTGCAATAGGCTACATCACCGATGCGGAAGCCGAGCGAATTGATATCACCATGCTGCTGGATATGGGGGAAAAAGCCGATCTTGCCGCCGGGGCCGCGGATCTCGACGGGTTCGTCAAGATTTTCAATGACGACAGGCAGCACGATCGGCGGATAATTGCTGCCCGGCGGCGTCTCCAGGCAATAGCCGAAGGCTTCACGCAGTCTGTCCATCGTAAATTGGTCGGCGTAGATCGGCACGCGCCGGCGCGTATTGTGAAAATAGCCGCGCAGATCGTCGATGCCATGAATATGGTCGGCATGCGGATGGCTGTAGAGCACCGCATCGACATGGTCGGCCCCTGCCCTGATCATCTGCTCGCGAAAATCCGGCCCGGTGTCGATGACGACAGTCGTCACACCGCCATCAGGAGCGAATTGCTGCACCATGAACGAGGCGCGCGTGCGCCGGTTCTTTGGGTTGTCGGGATTGCAGGCGCCCCAGTCGCCGGTGATACGCGGCACGCCCGGTGACGACGAACAGCCGAGAATGGTGAAGCGCCGCCGATAGAGCACCTGCTAAATCCTTGGCATTTTCGAGAACAGGCGCAACGCGTTCTCCGTCGTGATCCGTGCGACGTCCGCATAGGAAAGGCCGATCGTCTCGGCGAGCACTTCGGCCGTGTTGACGACATAGGACGGCTCATTGCGCTTGCCGCGCCAGCGCTTCGGCGCCAGATAGGGCGCGTCCGTTTCCACCAGCAGCCGTTCATGCGGGATGGTCTTGGCGATCTCACGCAGCTCTTCCGATTTCGGGAAGGTCAGAATGCCCGAGAAAGAGATGTAGCCGCCGAGTTCGACACCGGTCCGCGCCAGATCCGGTCCTGCCGAGAAGCAATGCAGGATGAAAGGGAAGGCCCCCTTCCCCGTTTCCTCGGTCAGGATGTCAGCCATATCGGCATCAGCGCTGCGGCTGTGGATGACGAGCGGAAGCTGCGTTTCCCGAGCCGCGGCAATATGGCGGCGAAAGCCGGTCTGCTGGTCCTCAGGTGTCTGCGTATCGTAGAAATAATCGAGGCCGGCTTCGCCGATCGCCACCACTTTCTCATGCGCGTTCGCCAGGCGCACCAGCTCTTCGGTTTGAATGTCCAGCTCGTCACCGGCATTGTTCGGATGAGTGCCGACGGAGCAGAACACCGACGGATATTTCTCGGTGATGGCGAGCAGCCCGTCGAGCTTGCGCACGCGCGTCGAGATCGTCACCATCTGTTTGACGCCGGCTTGGTGGGCGCGCGTGACGATCTCGTCGCGCTCCGCCTCGAAGTCGGCAAAATCGAGATGGCAATGGGTATCGATCAGCACGGCCTCAGGCCTCCGGAGCCACATAGCGCGGGAAGACCGGCGCCGGCGCTTCGAGCGCCGTCCCGATAACAAGACGGCCAGCCTCGCCAAGCGCGGCAAAATCCCGCTTGTCGGCAGGCGCGGCCACGAGATCGAGCAGCTTGCCGGATGATTCCGGCATGAAGGGCTGCAACAGGATGGCGATCTGCCGCACCACCTCGGCCGTGACGTACAGCACCGTGCCCATCCGCGCCGGATCCGTCTTCTTCAGCGCCCAGGGCGCCTGGCCGGCGAAATAGCGATCGGCCTCCGAAACGACTGAAATGATCGAGGCGAGAGCGCGATGGATGAGCTGCTTGCCCATGTCCTCGCGCGTCGATGCATGCAGCGCGTCAGCCTGGGCCAGCATCGCCTTGTCCTCGTCGGTCAGCGGCCCGCATTCCGGGATCTTGCCGTCGCAATTCTTGACGATCATCGACAGCGACCTGCTGGCGAGATTGCCGATGCCGTTGGCGAGGTCGGAATTGATGCGCGTGCCGATCGCTTCTTCGCTATAGCTGCCGTCCTGACCGAAGGAGACTTCGCGCAGGAAGAAGTAGCGCACCTGGTCGAGTCCGAAATGGTTCACCAGATTGACCGGATCGACAACATTGCCGAGCGACTTCGACATCTTCTCGCCCTTGTTGAGCAGGAAGCCGTGGGCGAAAACGCGCTTCGGCAGCGGCAGCTTCGCCGACATCAGGAAGGCCGGCCAATAGACCGCGTGGAAGCGGATGATGTCCTTGCCGATGATGTGCACATCCGCCGGCCAGTACTTCGCCCTCGGACCATTCTTGTCCTCGATATAGCCCGTCGCCGTGATGTAGTTGGTCAGCGCGTCCACCCAGACATACATGACATGCGACGGGTCGTTCGGCACCTTGATGCCCCAGTCGAAGGTCGTGCGCGACACCGACAGGTCCTTGAGGCCCGACTTGACGAAGGAGATCACCTCGTTGCGGCGTTCGGCCGGACCGATGAAATCGGGATTGGCCTCGTAATGGGCAAGCAGCCTGTCCTGGTATTCGGAGAGCTTGAAGAAATAGCTTGCCTCTTCCACCCACTCGACGGGCGTGCCTTGCGGGCCGTAGCGCACGCCGTCGGCGCGCTGCTCCGTCTCATTTTCCTGATAATAGGCCTCGTCGCGCACAGAATACCAGCCGGCATAGCTGTCCTTGTAGATGTCGCCATTGTCGGCCATCAGTTTCCAGATATTCCGCGACGTCTCGTGATGACGCTCCTGCGTGGTGCGGATGAAATCATCGTTCGAAGCGTTGAGCAGCTTCGCCATCGCCTGGAATTCTCCGGAGTTGCGGTCGGCGAGCGCCTGCGCGGTAATCCCCTCGGCGCGCGCTGTCTGCTGCATCTTCTGGCCGTGTTCGTCGGTGCCCGTCAGGAAGAAAACATCCCTGCCATCCAGGCGCTGGTAGCGCGCCATCGCATCCGTCGCGATCAGCTCATAGGCGTGGCCGATATGCGGCTTGCCGTTGGGATAGGAAATCGCGGTGGTGATGTAGAAGGGTGTCTTGTCTGTCATGGCGGCCAATGTCCGGCTTATTCTATCAATGGTCAGCCGCTCTTAGCGCATGTCACCGTCAAGCGAAACATCAAGTTTCGCCGCCGTCCATGATTTCCAGGACACGGGGTCGTGAGCTTGACTCCGTCTCGCACGCAATTTACCGGTCGTCAGAAAGAGAGGCGGGACCGAACGAAGTGCCAGTTTTCACCTACCACAATCCCCGTGGCCGGGCGCCGTTGGAGGCGCTTGCTTGACATTCGAGCCTCTCTATTCAATTTCGGGACTGTTTGTAGGCGCCCTTGTCGGCATTACCGGCGTTGGCGGCGGTTCGCTGATGACACCCCTGCTGGTGCTGCTCTTCGGCGTCCATCCGGCAACTGCCGTCGGCACCGATCTTCTCTATGCGGCGATCACCAAGACGGCGGGCACCGCTGTTCACGGCGTGCATGGGCGCATCAACTGGAAGATCGTCGGCGGTCTCGCCGCAGGCAGCGTCCCGGCCGCCTTGCTGATGCTCTGGCTGTTGGCAGGCGTCGATCGCAAGAGCATCGGCGTGACCAACACCATTACGTCAGCGCTCGGTTGGCTTCTCGTCATGACCGCGATCATGCTGATCTTTCGCGGCCCAATCCTTCAATTGGCGCGCCGCGCCATCGGCGAACGCAACCCGCTGCGGCCGACAACCATCCTTGCCCTCACCGTCATTCTCGGATTCTGTCTCGGCGTGCTTGTCACCTTGACCTCGGTTGGCGCCGGTGCGCTGGGGGTGACGATCCTGCTCGTGCTCTATCCGAGGCTCGATGTGCGCGAAATCGTCGGCTCCGACATCGTCCACGCCGTACCCCTGACCCTGATCGGCGGCACCGGCTATTGGCTGATCGGCGAGATCGATTGGGCGATGCTCTTTGCCTTGCTCGTCGGCTCGATTCCCGGCATCATTCTGGGAAGCCTTCTGGCGCCGAAGCTGCATGAACGCATCATTCGCATTGTCCTGGCCATCACCCTTGCGCTCGTCGCATGGAAGCTGCTGGCCGGCTGATCCGCCCCAACCTTGGCTGAAACTTTGGCTAGAGTCTGGGCTGCTTGATGTCGGCGAGAATACTGATGATCGTCTGCTTGCGGTCGAGATTATAGGCGTCGGAAACGGTAAGCCGCTCGATAATCTCCGAGTAGAGCCGCGCCAGCCGTTCGGCCGTGGCGATCTGCCCCTCGCCTGCCGCCGCGCGAGCGCGGCTCATGATGTCGTCGCCGACGTGACTGACGAAGAAATCGAAAATCGTATCGCTTTCCTTGCCCGAGAGCGCCTCGGCCAGCCGGTGCATCGCCTTGCGGGCGGTTGGTCCCTCGGCGGAAAGCACCTCGTCATAACCGGCGATGATTTCGCTGCCGCCATAGTTCAAGAGCTTCAAGGCTTCGCCGACGCTGCCCTTGGCCGCCGAAAGCACGCTGCCCTCGCCTACTATGCCGAGATGGGCAAGGGCCGCAACGAGTGCCTCATCGGCAAGCGGCGCCAGTTTCAGCGGCAGGCAGCGCGAGCGGATCGTCGGCAGCAACCGCCCCGGCGCATGCGACAGCACCAGGAACAGCGCCCGCTTCGGCGGCTCCTCGAGGATCTTCAGAATGGCATTGGCCGCATTGCGGTTCATGTCGTCGGCCGGGTCGATAATGACGATTCGCCAGTTGCCGGTGCCCGAGGTCTGCGAGAAGAACTTGCCGGCGCGGCGAACCTCGTCGACGGTGATCGCCGATTTCACCCTGCCCGTCTTTTCGTCCACCGGCCGGGCGAGATGCAGGAGATTATGCGAAGCGCCGGAGGCGATCTGCCGACTGACGGCCGAGGCGGGATCCGGATCACCGATCTTTTCCGGCGCCGCGTCGGGATCGGGATGCGAGAGCACGTGGTTGGCGAAACGGAAGGCGAGCGTCGCCTTGCCGATGCCCTCCGGCCCTTCGATCAGAATGGCGTGATGGCCCTTGCCGGATCGGTAGGACTGGGCAAGGAAGGATTCCGCCTCCTCATGGCCAAACAGCCTGGTATTTTCGGCGGGCCAGATGGCGCCGTCCAGCAGTCCCGGCCGATCTTCACTCATAATGGACTTCACTCATAATGGGCGGCTTCCGGCATCCGAGCCCGGTCTGCGGGCGACATCAGCCGCTTGACGATCGCCAGAATTTCGGCGGCGATCGCCTCTTCCGTCCGCATGGCGTCGACCACGTGGCAGCGCTCCGGCTCGCGGGCGGCGATATCGAGAAAGGCTTCGCGCCGTTTTTCGTGCGTTTCGAGCCGCTCCTTTTCGAAGCGATCGGGACCTTCCGAAGCGCTGCGCTTCTGCGCCCGCTCCAGGCCGACCTTTGCGGGAATATCCAGTATCAAGGTGCAATCCGGCATGACGCCGTTGATGGCGACCCGCTGCAGCATCTCAATGAAATCGGGCTCGAGATTGCCGGTGATGCCCTGGTAGACACGCGAGGAATCCATGAAGCGGTCGCAGAGCACGATCTTGCCTGATGTCAGGGCCGGCCGGATCACCTCTTCGACGTGATCGTTGCGCGCCGCCGCAAAGAGGATCGCCTCCATCCGCGTGCCGAAGGCCTCGGCAGCGCCTGACAGAAGCACATGGCGCACGGCTTCCGCGCCCGGCGACCCGCCCGGTTCCCGCGTCACCAGCACGTCATGCCCTTCGCCTTTCAACGCCTCGGCGAGGCGGCGGATCTGCGTGGATTTCCCAGCGCCTTCCCCGCCTTCAAACGTAACGAATAGTCCCGTACCGGATGACAATGACAACTTCCCGCATTCCGGACGCCGCACGCCCGCGCGCCCCGCCTCTTCTATCTATCCGAAGACATCGGGAAGGAAAACCTTTCGCGGCGGCGACATAATCACCTTCCCCGCAAATTGTATCAGAAGGTCAGGCATTCAAGTCTGGAGCATGACTGTGCGGCAACAGCACGCGGGAAAAGAAGCGCTGTGCGCAAGAGCCTCATCCCGGCGTTCAGCCGGGGGCGGACTTGTCCCAGAGCCAGGAGAAGAACAGCGATTCGCCGAGTTCCAGCACTGCGTCGACCGCCCGGCTGCTGAGCGAGCCTTCCCCGACCGCCTGCGCGGTATAGAGCGGCACTTCCCTGAGCAGCCGGCTTCCAGCGAAAATCCTGAGCGTGCCGGCCTGATAATCCGGCTTCACCGGCGCCGTCAGCGGCCAGTGATAGACGATGCGCGCCGAAAGCCGGTCGGGGTTGCTGATCGGAATATAGACACTGACCGGCGCCTTGGCGACCAGATCGACGGTGCGCGCCGAGCCGCCATAGACGCTGGCTGCGCCGATCACTTCATGCTCGGTGAAGATCTGACGGCTCTCGAAGGCAGTCAGCCCCCATTCGAGCACGCGCTTGGCCTCCTCCGTCCGCTCCTTGTCGGAAGCGATGCCCGCAAGCGCCAGAAACAGCCGCCGGCCGTCGCGCTGGACCGACGCGACGATCGAATAACCTTCTCCATCGGCAAAGCCGGTCGCAAGCCCGTCGGCGCCGAGATCGAGCCCGAGCAGCGGATTGCGGTTGCGCTGGAAGATCTTGTTCCATTCGAAATCCAGCTGCGCGAAATAGGGATAGAGATTGGGATAGGATTGCTGGAGAGTGGTGGCAAGCGTCACCATCTCGCGTGCCGTCACTTTGCTCTTGCCGTCCGGAAGGCCGGTGGAATTGCCGAACACCGCTTTCTCCATGCCGAGTTCGCGGGCGCGGCGGGTCATCGACTGCGCGAATTGCTGCTCGCTACCGGCCATCCCCTCGGCGAGGATGATGCAGCTGTCATTGGCGCCCTGGATCGCGACGCCCTTGATCAGATCCTCGACGCGCACGCGCGATTTGAGGGCGGCGAACATTGTCGCCGTCCTCGACGGCGCGCCGCCGGTGCGCCAGGCATATTCGGAAACGGGATATTCGGTATCGAGCGTGATCTGGCCCTTGGTCACTGCCTCGAAGACCAGATCCATCGTCATCAGCTTGGCGAGCGAAGCCGGCGAAAAGCTCTGATCCTCATTCTTGGCGAGAAGCACCGTGCCGGTGGAGGCCTCGATCATATAGGCCTGCGCCGCCTTGGTGGCGAAACCGGCTGCGCCCCCGTCGGCGGCGTGTGCGCCGGCGGCGAGCGGCATCAGGCATGCAAGCAGACGAAGCACAGGCCTCAGCATCGCAATTCCCATCGGTCAACGGCGTTTTGAGAAAGTTAGAGCGCGGCGAAATTCGATGCAATCGCCATGCTCAACGCGCTGCCGATTTTGCCTGCTGGCGCTTGGCCGAGGCAAGGATGGAAGCCTGCGTCAGCCCGTCATTGCGCACCATCACCGCGTCGAAAGCGAGATCGACCGTTACCGTCTTCACCGCCTCGTTCTGGTAGCCGAGCGCGAGGGAGCCCTGCGAACCGCCATAGGGCCGCTCATAAGGCATGGGACCGATCTCCGGCAGCACGACCATCTGATCGAAGGCCGGCGCGGCACTGGAGGCAGAAGCCGAGGGAGCCACCAGAACATGGGCGGCCGGCGCAAGGCCGGGCGCCGCGTTGTAGCGTGCGCTCGGCGTCGAACCCGCATAGGAGGTTGCCGACATCGGCACCGGCACATTCGCCGGCTGCGTCTCGTAGTCTTCGGCACTCTGCAGCTGGTCACGGGTGATCTTGCGGCTGTTGGAAGCGACCATCACGCCGGTAGCGATCTGCCCTTCCGGATTGACGCCGGGGATGCGGCTGCCCTTCGGCACGTAAGAGGCCATCAGATAGGGCATGTCATGGCCGTCCATGCGGGCGCGGCCGACATATTGCACACGCACCTTGCCTGTGCCGCTATGCTGCAGATCCAGCATGTCGGCGGTCTTGTTGGAAAGGTCGATGATGCGGCCTTCGTGATAGGGACCGCGATCGTTGACGCGCACAATGATCGACGAGCCGTTCTCGACGTTGGTGACACGAGCATAGCTCGGCAGCGGGAAGGTCGGATGCGCGGCGGAAAGATGCATCTGGTCGTAGACTTCGCCATTGGCCGTCAGCCGCCCGTGAAAGGCCGAACCATACCAGGAAGCGATGCCGACCTTGTTATAGGAGAAGTCTTCCTTCGGATAATACCATTTACCCTTAACCACATAAGGATTGCCGACCATGTAGCGGCCGCCGCCCTTCGGGATGTTGTTGCCGGTGGCGACCCGCGGGCTGGCTTTCACGCCATATTCGGATTCAGAGAAATATTCCTTGCCGTGAGATCTCTTTTTCGGCACGGCCTGTGTGGTGCCGCACGCTGCAACCGTCGCACACATCGCCGATATCGCCAGCCACCGCCCTGCCGTTGCGAAAGACGCCCCGTATTCCAGTTTCATGTGCCCCACGCCGCTCAAAGATCGTTATGGTTAAGGAACCCTGCCCCATCCTGGGTCAACAACGCCTTATCCCCGCCCGCCTAACGAGACTTTAATCTTGCTGAGTTCGTGGCAAATTTACGAACGATTTCGCAGCGATAGCGACAATTCTAATGATTATGGTTTATAAACTGCTAACGCAAGGCCCGTTGCCCTGCCCTCTCGCTGTTGCAATGAGAGCCGAAATCGGCGTGCCGATGCAGGGCACATGGTAAACGTTGGCTGGATTTCTGAGGCCGAGAAGTACCGGATCGAGACACCGACGACAGCAGCAGCTGTTCTCCGGACGCCGGCTGCAACTGGAGCCTTTGTCCCAAGGTAGTAGATCGGCTTTTGCTCTCTTGTTTACGTGTCCTTCACGGCAATGGCATCGGCCGCCACTCCCCTAGCGCGTGTAGTTTACTGCTTGACTCAAAGTGGAGTAGAAAGTTTATTTGCAGCGTTCGGGTCGCGCCCGGCGTCCTTTTCACGCTCATCTTTAGGAGACGAGCCATGGCAAATCACAAACCAATAGTGCCTGACGTGTCGGTCCACGACTACGCACCAGCGGAGGCCATCGAAGGAAACCTTCTCGACAACGCCTCGGATTCCGACGGCGATCTGCTTCAGGTTCAGTTCGTCAACGGGATGAGAATTCCTAATAAGGCGGGCGAGCCGGGATATCTTACCATCGAGGGTGAGCACGGAACGCTGACGATTTGGAGCAACGGCAGCTATAGTTACACGGTCAATGATCCGAGCGCGCTTGAGCCCGGCGGGATCTTCGGCGAGAATTTTTCATTCAAGATCTCGGATGGAAAAGGCGGCACGGATGTCGGCAGTCTCAACATCGGAGTCCACACTCCTCCGCAAGGACAGTATTCCATCGATTTCGAGAATGCTCCCACGGAATATCCCGGGCTGCCTGACATTGCCTCCGGCTATGCAGGATTCAAATTTGGCGACAAACTCGATGGCAACCTTTGGGCGGTCGCCGAATCCGCCGGCAACGAGTACGTCGTCACCAATCCCTACAATCCGTTTTTCGAACGCGTTGACGGCAAGCTCTTCACGATAGAGGGCGTCGATGTCGCAACCAATTTCGACCCCGCCTATGAAGGTGTCGATGCCCTCGTAACCTTCGAGGGTTATATCGGTGGCAACAAGGTGAGTGAGATGTCGCTGACGGTCTATGGTGACACCATTGCCGACGGCCAGCACATTTCGTTGGCAGCCCTGGGAGCGGTCGATTTTGTCCGCTTCGATATTCAGCCCGACGTCGAGCCAACCGGCTTTCCGCAGCTCGCATTCGACAACTTCACCGTCCTGGTCTGACGGCGGCAGAGAGAAGCGGCTGTCAAAGCCGCTCCAGCTGCCGACAAACCATTGCAAACCCGCGACGTCATCCTCGGCCTCGTGCCGAGGATCTGCGCACATCAACTAAGCATCTGAAGATAAACGTTTTCCTGTCAAGCAATTGCGGTGCTCAGATGCTCGGCACAAGGCCGAGCATGACGGAGGAGACTTTGTCAACAAACTGAAGCGGCTGTCAAAGCCGCTTCTCTGCAGAACAAGTTGACGCTGCCATCAAAGCTGCTAAAAAGCCGGCCTGTGAGTGAATGGGCAGCAAATCGGCAGAAACCACCGATCCACCGGAAAGACCGAAACGGACTTTCTTCTAGCTTCCCAAATACTTGGAAGAGTGTCCGAGTGGTTTAAGGAACCGGTCTTGAAAACCGGCGTGCGGGAAACCGTACCGTGGGTTCGAATCCCACCTCTTCCGCCACTTGCAATTTCTCGCCCAACCAGCCGACAGTTCAGCCGTCGCGATAAGCGGTATTATGCCGAATGCACGCGGCGGCTGAAAACGGCGGAGCCGCCGTTTTCTGCGGCCGGATCAGTCGCAGCCACTATTCAAGCACGACGACGGCTTCGACCTCGAAGAGCATCGGATCAATTGCGAGTTTGGGAACGGGGACGAGGGTCTGCGCCGGCAGCGCCTCGCCGAACATGTCTTTGACATTTCTGGTCAGCACCTCGAGCTTGGACATATCGTGATTAACCACGAAGATCGTCAGTTTGGCGACCTGGTCCGGCCTTGCGCCGAGGCCGTCGAGGGCGCTGCGCAAATTCGCGTAGGCCTGCTTCACCTGGACGGCGAAGTCCGCCGACAAGGCTCCCGTGCTGTCCTGGCCACCCTGTCCGGAGATGTAGGCCAACCGTGCGCCGCGGGGGACGATCACTGCCGTGCTGTAGCCATTCGGCGTGGGGTCATAGAGGTTTTTTGGATTGACGATAGTCAGCTTGAGGTCACCCTCATTCGCCGTCGTCGCGCTGGGATTTCCTGTGGTCATGATGATCAGCCCTCCGATAAGCAGATGTTTGATTGCATGTGACATGATGTTCTTTCGGCCGTGAGGACTGCGAGGAACGATCCTCGCCGCCTGCTGGATTGCGCTTTTAACTCTTCGGCAACAGAGTGAATCGTACAATGTACGACTCTATCGCATCGTACATTGTACGAGTCAACTGCGAGGATCGACATCCGTCGCTGCGCCGGCTTAAATCGATGTCCCGATCTTTTTAGGAAAGACACATGGCAGCCAAACGCGACGGCACTCAGGATAAACGGCCTCACCGGAAAGCTGCCCCGGCCTCCTCCGTAGAGGAACCGCCTCTTTCGCTCGAACGGATCGTAGCGACCGCGGTTGAACTGCTGGACGCCGAAGGCGTCGAGGGATTGAAGATGCGTCGGCTGGCCGATCGCCTCGGCTCGGGCGCGATGAGCCTCTATTGGCACGTCGCCAACAAAGAGGAGGTTTTTGATCTCGCGCTCGACTCGGTGCTCGAATATCGCGGACTGTCGCAAATGATCGAATCGCCGGATTGGCGTCAGGCACTCTTTCATATGCTTGAAGACTGGCGCGCCAGCATGCTGCGCCATCCCTGGTCGGCATCGCTGCTGCCGCGCCGCGCGCTCGGCCCCAACGTCCTCGGTCGTCTGGAGTTGCTGGGCAGGGTCTTATCCAGAGCCGGTGTCGAGGAGGCGGATTTGAACGGCGCGATATGGTCCCTCTGGAACTATGTGATGGGCGCGACCATCACTCGTGCGAACTTCGACCTTTCGGACGAAGACATGTTCGCCGGGCAGCAGCGCCTTGCTCATCTCAGCGCAGAATACCCGACGATCGAGCGTGCCCGTCTGCTGTTGGACAATGACTGGGACGGCGTTTTCAGGAAAGGCCTGGACTTCCTGCTTGACGGGCTTGTTCCGAGCCGATGAACAAGGGCTCAGCTCCCGAGTTGATCAGCAAGCTCGGTCAGTAAACATCCGTTCACGACAACATCGAATATATCAGCGCGCCGATGGAACCCCAGAAAATAACCGGCGTCAGTATCATCCCCACAACGAAGATTTTGGTCACCGCTAAACTCCGCAAATTCGTTCCACCGCGAAAACCTATTGCAGCGACCGAGGGTTTGGTATCGGCATGAAGTCCGGGTCGGATCGGACCTTGGTCTCAGTCTCGACCGCGCTCTGCTTCAGCGGCCGCGGCGGTAAGTCACGGCGGCGATGGCGAGTGCCGCAGCAATCAACATGGCTGCGACAGCAAAGGTGATCTGCATCCCCGAGTGAATGGCCTCGGGGCCCGCCACGGCGACATCCGACGCTCCCGACGCTCCCGACGCTCGCGCGAATACCGCACCCATGATGGAGGCGCCGGTAATCAGGCCGAGATTGCGCGACAGGTTCAGCGCTCCCGAGATGACGCCGCGCTGGTCGGGACCGACATCCGCCATGACGGCGGTGTTGTTGGCCGCCTGGAACAGCTGATAGCCTGGCGTCAGGATGGCGATTGCGGCGATGTAGCCGGCCATTCCGGGAAGTACGGCAAGAGCGATGGCGCCGGCCGCCATGGCGACGAGGCCTGCGGCGATCACGAATGGCGTGTCCAGACGATCGACGAGGCGGCCGGCCGGGACTCCAGCAAGGATGGAGATGACGGGGCCAATCGACATGACGGCGCCAACGGTGGCCTCGGTGAGCGCGAGTGCACGGGAGAGATAAAACGGGCCGACCACCAGCGTCGCCATCATCACCGTCGAGATGAGCGCGTTCATGACCAGGCTTGCGCTCAGCACCGGATTGCAGAACACCGCCAGCCGGATCAGCGGTGAAGCGGCTTTCGTCTCGGCGAAGACGAAGAGGCCGGCCCCGAAAAAAGCAGCCGCCAGCAGGGAGAGATTCAGCAATCCAAAGCTGCCCCGCCCGGTCGTCATCGCCAGCGCATAGGCCGAAAGGGCCAGGGCAAGCAGCAACGTGCCTGCCATGTCGAAACCGGCGCGCTCCGTCTTCCCCATGTTGACGTCGGCAGGCAGAAAACAATAGGCGAGAGTGAAGGCAACGATGCCGAGCGGCACGTTGATGAGAAAGATCGCCGGCCAGCCGAACCCGGCAATCAGAACCCCGCCGAGCGACGGGCCGAGAGCGGTGCCGATCGCCGACATGGTTGCGAGCAGCCCCATGGCGCTGCCCGTCCTCGCCTTCGGCACCGTTTCGCCGACAAAAGCCATGGTGAGGGCCATCATGATGGCGGCGCCGAGACCCTGCAGCGCCCGCGCGGCGATCATCAGCCAGAGCGCGGGCGCAAACCCGCAGAGAACGGAGGCCAGCGTAAAGAGCAGGATGCCGATGAGCAGAAGCCGTCTGCGGCCGGTCATGTCGCCAAGTCGCCCGACGCTGACGATCAAGGTGGTGATGGCAAGAAGATAAGCCAGCACGATCCACTGCACCTCCTGGAAGGAGCCGCCGAATGCCTGCGCCAGGGCCGGCAGACCAATATTGGCGATGCTGGTGCCGAGCGATGGCAGCAGCATCGAGAGGCAAAGGCTGGCGAGCGCCCAGCGGACGGAATAGGGGCGTTCGACGACTGCCTCGCCCTGTTCTGCGATGATCGGGTTCAACAGGACCTCCATGTTCACGCTCCTGGAAAGGGAGCCATCGAACTCTAGTCCCGCAACTGGCATGGCGGAACGCGCAGCATTTGCACTTCATTCATGCGTCTGGCGCCACATCACTGCGAAACTGTGTTATACCGCATGCATGTCGACTCCTGACCTCAACCTGCTTGTCACCCTTGATGTCTTGCTCGCCGAAGGCAGCGTCGCCCGTGCGGCCGAGAGGCTGCGGCTCAGCCCGTCGGCCATGAGCCGAGCGCTGGCGCGATTGCGCGAGGCCACGGGCGATCCGCTGCTGGTGCGCGCTGGCCGCGGCCTGGTTCCGACACCCCGGGCGCTCGAGCTGCGCGAGCGGGTCGGCCGCATCGTCGAGGATGCTCGGGCGGTTCTGCGTCCTGGCGAAGCGCTTGATCTCGGCAAGCTCGTCCGAACATTCACGCTGCGCGCCAGCGAAGGTTTTGCCGAGAGCTTCGGCCCCGGTCTCATCGCTCGCCTCGGCAAGCAAGCCCCTGGCGTGCGGCTGCGCTTCATGCAGAAACCGGACAAGGACAGCGCGCCGTTGCGTGACGGAAGCGTCGATCTGGAAACCGGTGTCGTCGGCGAGACGATGGGACCGGAGGTGCGGGCGCAGGCCTTGTTTCGCGACCGTTTTATCGGCGTCGTGCGCACCGGCCACCCGCTTTGCCGCGATGAGATCACGCCCTCCCGTTATGCGGCCGGCGGCCATATCGCCGTCTCGCGGCGCGGGTTCGACAAAGGAGCGATCGATGACGCTCTGAATGCGCTCGGGCTGGAACGGCAGGTCGCCACCGTCGTCAGCGGCTTTTCCACAGCGCTGGCGCTCGCCCGCGCCTCGGACCTGGTCGCCAGCGTTCCTGAACGGCACACCGCAGCCTTGCGGTCGGGAATGCACAGTTTCCCCCTTCCCGTTCCGACGCCGGAGCTCACGGTTTCTTTGCTTTGGCACCCGAGGATGGATGCCGATCCCGCGCATCGCTGGCTGCGCAGCTGTGTTCGTGAGGTCTGTTCAGCCGCGGATCGGGGGCAGGAGAACGAGAATCGGACGGGACGGGCTGGTGATTGACTCTCCCCTGTTGTCGTGATTTCCCCTCTCGGATCATCAAGCGAGGACATCATGGCCGAAGACATTATTGTAAAGGACAGCAACGGAGCTCAGCTTCACGACGGCGATTCCGTGACGTTGATCAAAGACCTCAAGGTCAAGGGCACCTCGGAGACGCTGAAGCGTGGGACCTTGGTCAAAGGCATTCGTCTGACCGACAATCCCGGCGAGATCGAGTGCAACACCAAGCAGGTCAAAGGCCTAGTCCTGAAAACGGAGTTCCTGAAGAAGGCATAGGATCTGCCTGCGGCGGCCTATGGGTCCGTGGCTGCAACTTACGGCACTTCCTCGGTGATCACTTCGAAGCGGGAAAGCGTCGCCGGGCCGAAAGCCGTCGACATCGCGACGTCGGTGGCATCTCGCCCTGTTGCCATCAGAATTCTGCCGATACGCGGGGTGTTGTGGCGGGCATCGACCGTATGCCAGTGCCCGCCGAGAAAGACCTCGAACCAGGCACTGAAATCCATTGGATTCGGATCGGCCGAAACGCCGATATCGCCGAGATAACCGGTGCAGTATCTGGCAGGAATATTCATGCATCGACAAAGCGCGATGGCGAGATGGGCGAAGTCGCGGCAGACGCCGCTCTTATCGGTGAAGCCGCCGTGTGCGGTTCTGAGAACGTCGGCCTTCTGATAATCGAAGGTGATGTGGTCATGCACGAAATCGCAGATCGCCTGCACGCGCGCCCAGCCGAGCGGCGTTGATGAGAAGGTCGCCCAGGCGAAATCCGAAAGCCTGTCTGTGTCGCAGTAACGGCTGCCGAGCAGGAAGACGAGCACCTCGTCGGGCAGATCCTTGATTGCGTGCTGCACCGCCTGGACGGGAACGATGTCGGCCTGCCCGGTGTCATAGATCTCGAACTCGGTGGAAATCGTCGTCAGCCCCGGCGGAGCGACGATCCGGCTGCAGGCATTGCCGAAGCCGTCGGTATATTCCCACGCTTCGATCCGCCGGTCGAATGTCAGGACCTGCTCGCTGAGAAGATCGGCGCGACGGGAGGGATGAACATTGAGGACCAGCAGCATCGGCGTCGGCTGGATGCATTCATAGCCAAGATGAAATCCGGCGCGTATCTTCATTGCGGTTTCCTCGCCCTCTCCCAACATGGGTGGAGGTGAGTATGGAACGTCGGTCGGGCTGCCCGGTTCCGCCGACCGTGGCTGTCGTTCGGCGCCGATCCGGCATCCCCGGCTGGCAATCGACCGCTACCCCTCTTTGATCCATGGCTGCCGCGTGGTCACGTTGACCTGCACCGTCATGCTGTCGAAATCCGAGCCATCGCCGTCATAGCTGCCGCTCAGGGGAATTGCCTGGCGCGGGTCGCGGGCAACGGCCACGCGGATGAGATCGCGATTGCCGACGATGCCGTTGGTCGGATCGAACTCAGCCCAGCCCGCACCGGGAAGATAGACCTGGCACCAGGCATGTGTTGAGCCGCCGCCGAGCACGGTGGAGCCGTCCCGGTCGGGGACATAGACATAACCGCTGACGAACCGGGCGGCCAGACCGAGCGTGCGGGCCGCCTCCATCATCAGAAGTGCGAAATCCCGGCAGGTGCCGGAGCGAAGCTGCAAGGTTTCGATCGGCAACTGCGTCCCGTGTTCCTGGCGCCGCGCATAAACGAAGCTTTCGCGAATGGCATAACACATCGTCATCAGCAGGTGCCCGGTCTCAGTCGGGTGGCCCACACGCACGAACCGCCGCGCCCAGCGGCCGACCTCATCGCCTGGATCGGGATAGTGGCGCTGCATCGCCGGCGCGAGATCGGCGACTTCGTCCTTGTCGTAAGAGAAGGGATAGGACAGCGCCGCCTCGTCGATGCGGATATCGGGAGCGAGTTGAGGTGTGTGATCGAGCGTGATCCAGGTTTCGAAACGAAGCTCCGCCGACGGCCGCAAAAAATCGACCAGCGCCACGCAATTGCCGAAAACATCGTGGATCCAGCGCACATGGCTTTGCTCCGGATAGGTCGTCAGCGACGCCTCGATCAGCCGCTGGTCGAAACTGTCGCGCGGTCGGAACATCAGGCGATGCTCGCCGAAATCGACATCTCGGCGGTAACGATAGGAGGTAATGTGTCGGACGGAGAAAATCGTCATGGGCTGACGCCGGCTGATTTGTTCACGTTGCTGCTCCTACAGCGCCGCGCGTCTTATCAGACGCCGCAAGCGCCCTGCCCCTTTCCCGGCTCATCCCGATTTCTTGTCATATAAGCAGGTTCGAAAGATTGCTATTGTACCTTCACCGATCGACGGCAGAGCCGTCCAACCTAAGAGGATAACATGCATATCATCTGGGACGTACTGACGCTTCTGCTGACCATCGGTTCGCTCTATGGCGGTCGCGAATACCGGATTATTCGCGCCCGTGCCCGCGCTCAGAATTGGGGCAACTTCTGACCCGATTCTGACGCCGCTGCCGGAACCTTTCGGTCGCGGTTACGTCGAATGACGTACGGCGACGCCTTTAAGGAAATGCTGTATCAGTCGGGACGGTTTTCGTCCGTCCATTCTCTCTGTTGTGCTAAACCCGCCTCACCCCAGGCGGGCTTTTTTTTTTGCAAGATTTGCCGCGTGTCGCCGGCAGTCGCCATTACTTCTTGGCGCCGGCCGAAAGCACCCGATGGGTCGCATTATCCATTGCGTGGCTCGCCTCCTGTCCATCCTTCTTCAGCCCGTATGCGGTATTGCCGCAGCCGGAGAGCGTAAGCAGGCAGAGGCAGCAGGCGATGGCGATTGCAGCTTTTGGCATCGAGGTTTTCCCTGATTGAACGAACCCCCGGAAAAATGACGCAGTCCGAGCCAAAATCAATCCGCCGGCGGCCGAACATAATTCAGCACTTGCGCCGAATTGGTGCATCCGGCCGCTCCCTGTTCGTCAAGAAACGAATTACTCCAGTTAAAACTCTCCGAATTGTAGAATTGTTGGCGGGAAGTGAGGTGGATGCCAGTCATCCGTGTATTTAGTCCTCATATCTCCGGGATTGTCGCGACTGCACCCCTGAAATTTATCATTTTACTTAAATATCGCACTTAACCAATTATTAGTAATAACCTTGCGTAACACGCACTTCGGCTTATGCTTTACTTAAAATGGGAGAGGAAAGAATGTTTAGCAAAAGCCTGATCATGCCTTTCGGCTTCGCAATTCTTGCCATTGCCGGCCTGCTGTTCCAGCTCATCGCTTACTTGCTCGAGACGCCGGTCACCCTGCTGCATCCGTGAGCGCTTAAGTTCCTCCAGGAGTGGAACTTTCTTTGGTTTCGTGCATTCTTGCGAGTCGTTGCACCAAGAGGGATCACCATGGAAAACGCAGGCGTGGGTTGGATTGCGGCCATCATCATCGGCGGCATCGCCGGATGGCTGGCAGAAAAGGTCATGAGCAGCAATATGGGCGTGCTCATGAACATATTGCTCGGCATCGTCGGCGCTATCGTCGCCAACTGGATTTTGGGTCTGTTGCACATCCAGCCGTTGGCGGGGTGGCTTGGTTACCTGATCACAGGCTTCATCGGTGCCTGCATTCTGATCTTCATCGGCCGCGCCATCCGCCGCTGATTGTCCGGGCATAACTGGCTGACATGACTAGAAGCCGGGCGCGCCTTGCGTCCGGCTTTTTCTGTCCCGAATTCCATGTTCAGCGGCGGCTCAGCAGGCCGAAAAGATAGGCTATGCCTGCCGTTACCGCGAGCGCCATGATCGGTTCATCGCGAACCTTGTCGCGCAGCCGTTCCGTCATCAGCGAAGCTTCGTCCGTAACCACCGACTTTGCCCCCTGCCCCAGCGCCCGCACACTGTCCGTCAATCTGGAGAGATCTTCACGGAGTGCTGTAACCTGCGCCGACAGATCGTCTGCTGCAATATCCGCCTTGACGCGCGCAGCGGTGGATTCGGCGGAAGCGGTTTTCATTTCTGCCATGGTCTGCTCCTGTTTCATGGGATGCCGCTTCAACGAAATGGCGGCCTGAAAGGTTCCGCCGCGAGCCGATCTTTTGTTCACCATCAACGCCTTGCGTCGCCCTCGCGGCCATGCGCAGCTTTTCGCGTGACAAACCCTTCATTTCCTGTCGGCTTTGTTTTAAGGAACGTCGAATGTCTGCCCGTGCGCGGGTCAATAAATACTGCGAGGTTTGCGTTTCCATGTTCCATCTTCTGAGAAGAGCTGCTCAGACCTGGGTTGCCAAGCTGCTCCTGCTTCTCCTGGTGGCCTCCTTCGGCATCTGGGGCATATCGCGTGAGCTGATATCGGGCGGCAGCAGCACCACGGTCGTGACCGTCGGTGATCAGAAGGTAGGGGTCAACGAATTCCACCTTGCCTATCAGCGTCAGGTGGCAAGTATCGGCCAGCAGTTCGGCATGCGCCTCACGCCCGAGCAGGCCCGCGCCTTCGGAGTCGAGCAGCAGGTGCTGTCGCAGCTTGTTGCCGGCGCCTCACTCGACCAGCTCGCCGAAGATATGAACCTCGGACTGTCCGAGGATCGTCTCGCCCAGCTCATTGGCGACGATCCGGCTTTCAAGGCTGTCAATGGCCAGTTCGATCGCGAGCTGTTCGTTTCGCGCCTGCGCAATGCCGGCATCCGCCAGGACGATTACATCAAGGAGCGCAGCAAGGTCGCCGTTCGCAGCCAGATCGTCGATGCCGTTTCCAACGGCTTTACCGCGCCGAAGACGCTGATCGATGCACTGAAGCTCTATGGCGATGAAAGCCGCAGCATCGACTACCTCTTGCTGACCAACGCCAATATCGAGCCGATCAAGGCCCCCGCCGACGACGTGCTGGCGAGCTGGTTCGAAGGCGTCAAGCAGCGCTACCGCGCACCGGAATACCGCAAGCTCATCTATCTCAAGCTGCAGCCGGCCGATATCGCCGATGCCGCGACCGTTACCGACGACCAGATCCGCGAAGCTTTCGAAAAGGGCAAGGATAGCTATCGCACGCCGGAAAGCCGGACGATCGAACAGCTGACCTTCACCAGCAAGGATCTCGCCACCGCCGCCGAAACGGCGCTGAAGGGCGGCACCAGCTTCGACCAGCTGGTCACCGACCAGGGCAAGACGGCAAGCGACGTGCTGCTCGGCGAGTTCACCAAGGACAAGGTTCCCGACCAGGCCGTCGCCGATGCCGCCTTTGCGGTGTCGAAGGATGGCGGCACGACGCCTGTCGTCGACGGCTCGTTCGGCCCGGTCATCCTGCGCATCACCAACATCAAGCCGGAAACGGTCAAGAATTTCGACGAGGTGAAGGAAGACATCCGCAAGCAGCTGGCGCTTTCCAACGCTTCTCAGGAAGTGATCAACGTTCATGACCGTATCGAGGATATGCGTGCCGGCGGCTCCACGCTCGAGGATATCGCCGGTCAGCTGAAGCTCAAGGCGGTGACCGTCGACGCCGTCGATGCGACTGGCGCCGACAAGGACGGCAAAGAGGTCAAGGATCTTCCCGCCAAGCAGCAGCTGCTCGGCGAAGCCTTCAAGACCGAGGTCGGCGTCGATGCCTCGCCGCTTCCGATCGGCAATGACGGCTATGTCTGGTTCAACGTCCGCGAAATCACGCCGGACCGGGACCGCCCGATCGCGGAGGTGCGCGAGAAAGCCGTCGAGGACTGGACAGCAGAGCAGCAGAAGGCCGAACTCGCCAAGAAGGCCGAGGAATTGAAGGCTGAGGCGCAAAAGGGCACTGCCCTTGCGGACATTGCAGCGCCGCTCGGCATTGCCGTCGAAAGCAAGAGCGGTATCACCCGCTCCACCGATGATCCGGTTCTCGGACGCGCCGCCGTCAAGGCCGCCTTCTCCGGCCCGGTCGATACGGTTGCGAGCGCGGTCGGTGCCGATCCCTCGACGCAGATCCTGATGAAGGTCACCGAGGTCAACAGCCAGCCGACCGGCGACGTGCTGAACAACCGCGACGCCCAGCTCACCGCCATGGCCAATGCCGCCGGCGATGATATCCTCGACCAGATGGTCAACCTGCTGCAGACGCAGTATGGGGCTTCGATCAACCAGACGCTCGCCGAACAGGCAACGACCCGCTAGGAGGTTTTATGACCGATCTGAAGCCGTTCCTGGCCAAGGCCGCAAGCCGCGAGCCGCTGACGCGTGACGAGGCCCGCGATGCCTTCGACATCCTGATGTCGGGCCAGGCAACGCCCTCGCAGATCGGTGGCTTCCTGATGGCGCTGCGCGTGCGCGGCGAAACCGTCGACGAGATCGTCGGTGCCGTCACCACCATGCGGTCGAAAATGCTGACCGTCGAGGCGCCGGCCGATGCGATCGACATCGTCGGCACCGGCGGCGACGCCAGCGGCACCTATAATATTTCGACGCTGGCAGCGCTGATCGTCGCCGGCGCCGGTGTTCCCGTCGCCAAACACGGCAACCGGGCGCTGAGCTCGAAATCGGGTGCTGCGGACAATCTGGCGGCTCTCGGAGTCAATATCGATGTCGGTCCCGAGGTCATCACGCGCTGCATCGCCGAAGCCGGGGTTGGCTTCATGTTCGCGCAGCTGCATCATTCCGCCATGCGCCATGTCGGCCCCTCCCGGGTCGAACTCGGCACACGCACCATCTTCAACCTGCTCGGGCCGCTCTCCAATCCGGCCGGCGTCCGTCGCCAGTTGCTCGGCGTCTTCTCGCCGCAATGGCTGGTGCCGCTTGCCGAAGTCATGCGCGATCTCGGTTCCGAATGCGTCTGGGTCGTCCATGGTGATGGCCTCGACGAAATCACCACGACCGGCATCACCAAGGTGGCCGCGCTCGAAGACGGCAAGATCCGTACTTTCGAGCTGTCGCCCGCCGATTTCGGCGTCAGCCCCTGCATGCTCGCTAATATTAAGGGCGGTGACGGCGTCGCCAATGCCGCAGCGCTTCGCGAAGTGCTCGGCGGCGCCAGGAATGCCTATCGCGACGTCTCGCTCGCCAACGCGGCCGCCTCGCTCGTCATCGCAGGCAAGGCGGAAACGATCCGCGACGGCATGGCGCTGGCCGCGCATTCGCTGGATAGCGGCGCCACGGCCCTCGCCCTCGACAAACTCGTCGCCGTTTCCAACGATATCGATTAGGATTGGCCGATGACCGATATCCTGAAGAAGATCGAACGCTATAAGCGCGAGGAAATCGCCGCCGCCAAGGCGACGGTATCGCTTGCCGATTTGAAGGCGATGCAGGCCGGCCAGTCCGCCCCGCGCGGCTTTTACAAGGCGCTCGTTTCCAAGCTGGAGGCTGGCCATTTCGGTCTGATCGCCGAGATCAAAAAGGCAAGCCCGTCCAAGGGGCTGATCCGTCCGGATTTCGATCCGCCGGCGCTGGCAAAGGCCTATGAAGCCGGTGGCGCGGCATGCCTTTCCGTGCTGACCGACACGCCGAGTTTTCAGGGCGCGCCGGAATTTCTGACAGCGGCGCGGGCCGTCTGCGCCCTGCCCGCCCTGCGCAAGGATTTCATGTTCGAGACCTATCAGGTCCACGAGGCGCGCGCCTGGGGTGCCGATTGCGTTCTGCTGATCATGGCGTCGCTGAGCGATGACGATGCGGAGCGTCTGCAGGACGAAGCTTTTTCGCTCGGCATGGATGTGCTGGTCGAGGTTCACGACGCGCCGGAAATGGAGCGGGCGTTGAAACTCTCCTCGCCGCTTATCGGCATCAACAACCGCAACCTTCGGACCTTCGAGGTCAGCCTGACGGTCAGCGAGACACTTGCCTCCATGGTTCCGGCGGGCCGGCTCCTCGTCGGCGAAAGCGGCATCTTCACCCATGCCGATTGCCAGCGCCTGCAGGCCGTCGGCATCAATACCTTCCTTGTCGGCGAGAGCCTGATGCGCAAGGACGACGTGGCCGCCGCCACCCGCGCGCTGCTCTTTGGCGAAGCCGCCATCGCGGCCGAATGACATGAGCGGCGCAAAGCCCGGCCTCACCCATATCGATGCCTCCGGCGAGGCGCATATGGTCGATGTCTCCGACAAAGCCGAGACGGTGCGCATTGCCACCGCCGAGGGTCATGTGAAGATGGCGCCGGAGACCCTTGCGCTCATCCGTCAGGGCAATGCCAAGAAGGGCGATGTCATCGGCACGGCGCGCTTGGCCGGGATCATGGCGGCAAAACGCACCGCCGATCTCATCCCGCTCTGCCATCCGCTGATGCTGACCAAGGTCACCGTCGAGATTGAGGAAGATGCCGCCCTGCCCGGCCTGCGCGTCACCGCCACCGCCAAGCTGACCGGCAAGACCGGTGTCGAGATGGAGGCGCTGACCGCCGTCTCGGTCGCCTGCCTGACGATCTATGACATGGCCAAGGCCGCCGATAAGGCGATGGAGATTAGCGCCATCAGGCTGCTCGAAAAGTCCGGCGGCAAGTCAGGCGACTTCCGTCATCCGGAGGCAAGATGAACCTTCTGCCGGTCGCCGACGCCTTGGACCGCCTGCTCTCCCGCGCAAAGCCCGTCGCGGCGTCCGACACGCTGCCGCTTGCCGAGGCTGAAGGCCGCGTTCTGGCGGTTGATCTCACGGCGCGCCTGACCCAGCCGCCCTTCAATGCCTCGGCCATGGACGGCTACGCATTGCGCAGGGAAGACGCGCCGGAGCCGGGCGCCGTGTTGAAGGTCATCGGCACGTCATCCGCCGGCCACGGCTTCGAAGGAAGCGTCGGCCAGGGAGAGGCCGTGCGTATCTTCACCGGCGCGCCTGTTCCGCCAGGCGCCGACAGCGTCCTGCTGCAGGAGGATGCGGAAAAGATCGATGGCGGCATCAGAACCAGGTTCCCGGTGCGGCAGAGCCAGCATGTGCGCCCCCGCGGCCAAGATTTCGCCGAAGGCGAAGCGGTGCTGCCTGCCGGCACCGTGCTCGATTTCTCCCGGCTGACGGTCGCCGCCGGCATGAACCGGCCCGATATCGAGGTTCTCAAGCGCCCGCTGATTGCCATCCTCGCAACCGGCGACGAGTTGCTGCCGCCCGGAAGCCAACCCGGCCCTTCGCAGATCATCGCCTCCAATACGTTCGGTATCGCAGCCCTTGCCCGCAGAGCCGGCGCCGATGTCATTGATCTCGGCATCGTGCCGGACGACAAGACGAAAATCATCGCGGCGGTCGACAAGGCACGGGATGCGAAGGCCGACGTCATCGTGACGCTCGGTGGCGCGTCCGTCGGCGACCATGATCTGGTGCAGGCCACCTTGATCGAGGCCCGCATGCAGCTCGATTTCTGGCGCATCGCCATGCGCCCCGGCAAACCGCTGATGGTCGGCAGCTTCGGCCAAACCCATGTGCTCGGCCTGCCCGGCAATCCGGTCTCGAGCCTCGTCTGTTCGCTGCTGTTCCTCGAGCCCCTGATCCGCAAGCTCGCCTCCCTGCCCCCAGTGCAACGCGAGACAGTAGTCGAGGCGGCCGTCACGTTGCGCGCCAATGATCACCGGCAGGACTATATCAGGGCGAGGCTTGCGAAATCCACGACCAGAAACTGGCTGGCCGAACCCTTCGGCAAGCAGGATTCCTCGATGATGAAGGTGTTTGCGCAAGCCGACTGCCTCATTATCCGCCCGCCGCATGCCCCGGAGCTGCCGGCCGGAGCGCCCTGCCCGGTCATGCTGCTGCGGCCGGATCTTCTCGTATAGTCTCGCCCCTTCTCGATCAGGAGAGCGAAAAAACGCCCGCTTGCACCGCGCCACCGCTGGCAGCCTCGCCGAAGTCCGCAACATCCTGTGTCAAAATTCGTTTGAGTTCTCGATCCGGCAAATAGGCCCGCTCGGGATCGCCGACCAGCACCTCGATGCGGCTTGCCCGGCAAAGCCGCAAGAAAGCCATCACCCGCAGGGCAAGCGAGGGATCATAGAAAAGATCTCCGACCCCAATGAGATCAGTCGCTTCCGGCGGCGGCGTATCGAGGATATCGGCGGCGACTGCCGAGATGGTCACGTCGTTGATCGCCGCGTTGAGACCGATCGCTGCAATCGCATTGGCATCGACATCGACCGCTGTTACCATTGCTGCTCCGGCCTTCGCTGCTGCGATGGCGACCAGCCCGGAGCCGGCGCCGAGATCGAGGACGCGTCGGCCGGCAACGATTTCCGGCCGGTCAAGCAGATGGCGGGCAAGCACCACGCCGCCGGCCCAGGGATAGGCCCAGTAAGGAGGCGCGTCGGCTTCTCGACGGCCGGCAAGCCGCCAGAGCCCGCTCGCAGGCCCGGCGGTGTGGAGCAGGATCTCGGGGATTGAGGGGACCGGTGAGATCGGCAGATTGGCCGTGATGAAGGCGGCCGGATCGGGACGCGGCGTTCCGGAGCGTTTCATCGTCGTCTGATCCTGTCGGTCAAGAAGTCACGCGGCGATCAAAAATCAGCCGGACTTCTTCTTCGAGAATTTGCCTTTCGGCCCAGCGCCGCCTTTGCCCTCATGCTTGCCGCCTTCAGATTTCGGCTTTTCATATCTGGGCTTGTCGGATTTCGCGCCATCGTAGCCGGGCTTGGTCGTCTTCTTGCTCCAGGGCTTGGCGTCGCGCCGTTCCCCGCCGCCATTGTCGGCTGCGGCATAACCGCCGCTCGAACCCTTGCCGAACTTTTTCTTCGGCCGCTCGTCGCGGAATGCCTCGCCCGGCCGTTCGTCACGGGACGCCTTGCCGGCATAGGGTTTCGGCGACGGTGCGCGGCTGAACTCCGGCGTGCCGGCAAGCCTCGTCACGCGGATGCCGCGTTCGAGCGCCTTGTTCGGTCCGATCGCATTCAGGAAGCTCTCGGCGCTCGCTGCCGCGATCTCCACATATGTTTCCTCGGGCTGCATCTTGATCGCGCCGATCTCGCGCTTCGTCACGTTGCCGTTGCGGCAGAGCATCGGGATCAGCCAGCGCGGCTCGGCGTTCTGTTTGCGCCCGACCGAGACGGAGAACCAAACGCTGGGGCCGAAATCTTCGCGCGGTCCCTTTTGCGCCGGCTCGAAAGGGGCGGCATTGTCGCGGCGCTTACGGCCGCGATCGTCCTGAACGGTAACCTCGATCAGATCTTCCGGCGCTGAATGATTGGTGCGGTAGAGACGCAGGAAAGCGGCTGCGAGCTTGTCGGCGCCGTGGCTCGCGAGAAGCTGCTGCACCAGCTTCTGTTCTTCCTCCTGAGGCGCGTCGTGGAAGATCGGGTCGGCGAGCAGCCGCTCGTCGTCGCGCTCGTTCACCTCCTCGGCCGACGGCGGCCGCGCCCAGGCTGCCGAAATGCCGGCATTCTCCAGCAAACGCTCGGCCTTGCGCCGTGCACTCAGCGGCACGATCATGGCGCTGATGCCCTTGCGGCCGGCCCGGCCGGTGCGGCCGCTGCGATGCAGCAGCGTTTCCGGATTGGTCGGCAGATCGGCGTGGATGACGAGATCAAGGCCCGGCAGATCGATGCCGCGGGCAGCGACGTCGGTTGCGATGCAGACGCGGGCGCGGCCGTCTCGCATCGCCTGCAGCGCGTGGCTGCGCTCGTTCTGCGTCAGCTCACCGGACAGCGCCACCACGGAGAAATTGCGGTTGTTGAAGCGTGCGGTCAGGTGATTGACGGCGGCGCGCGTCGAGCAGAAGACAATGGCGTTGGTCGCTTCGTAATAACGCAACACGTTGATGATCGCGTTCTCGCGGTCGCTCGGGGCGACGACAAGCGCGCGATATTCGATATCGACATGCTGTTTTTCCTCGGCCGCGGTGCTGATGCGCACGGCGTCGCGCTGATAGCTCTTGGCAAGCTTGGCGATTGCCGCCGGCACGGTCGCCGAAAACATCAGCGTCCGCCGCTCGTCCGGCGCCGAATCGAGGATGAATTCCAGGTCCTCGCGGAAGCCGAGGTCGAGCATCTCGTCGGCCTCGTCGAGCACCGCGGCCTTCAGCTCCGACATGTCGAGTGCGTGGCGGCGGATATGGTCGCAGAGCCGTCCGGGCGTGCCGACGACGATATGGGCGCCGCGCTCAAGCGACCGGCGCTCGCTCCGGATGTCCATGCCGCCGACGCAGCTGGCGATCACCGCGCCGGTCATCTCATAGAGCCATTCGAGTTCACGCTTTACCTGCAGGGCAAGCTCCCGCGTCGGCGCGATGACGAGGGCAAGCGGGGCGCCGGCAGCACCGAAGCGCTCGCTGCCTTCGAGCAGTGTCGGCGCCAGCGCCAGGCCGAAGGCGACAGTCTTGCCGGACCCGGTCTGGGCCGAGACCAGCGCGTCCGAAGCGGCAAGCGCCGGATCGAGCATCGCCTGCTGCACCGGGGTAAGTTCGGCGTAACCGCGCTTCTGCAACGCCTTGGCGATCGCCGGAACGACGCCGTTGAATTCTGTCATGAGTTCGATCTTTCGGAGCTGTCAGGCGCGAAATGCGCCATGGCCGGAGCCAGCCGGCGGGATATTTGCGCCGTTCCTAGCCGCTCCCGCAGCGATTGTCAAAGCGTGCGGCTGCGCCACAGCCAGGCGTCGATGTGGCTGGCCCGGCCGCGCAGTTCCGTTTCCAGTGGCCCTTCGATCCGGCCTGATTTGAGGAGCACGCTGTCCGGGCCTGCGGCGCCGACGATTTCGGCGCTGAGCGCCAGCTCGACGCCATGGCGGGCGGCGACCTCCATCAGGCGGCTCCCGACGTTCACCGTATCGCCCGCTGCCGTGATCTGCTGCCTGTCCCCGGTGCCGAGCCGCGAGGCTACGATCGGCCCGCAATGGGCGCCAACCTTGAAGCCGATTTTTTTCCCGGCAAAGCTCCCCTGCGTTCGAAGCCAGGCGCGGGTGCGCTCGCAGAGCCTGACCGCGCAGGCGATGGCCTGGGCGGCATCGTCGTTGGTCGGCTCCGGCAGGCCAAACAGGATCATCGCCCCGTCGCCCATGAAGCTGGTGATGGCGCCGCCGTGGGCGTGCGCCTCCTCATCGATGATTTCGAAGAAACCGCTTAGCACCTCGCTCACCTTAACCGGCCCGAGGGTTTCGCTGAGGCCGGTGAAGCCCGAGAGATCGATGAAGACGACGGCAGCGTTCTGGCGAACCGGGGCGGCAAGGAAATTCGGATGGCGCGCCAGCCATTCTCCAAGGCCGGGCGCCTCGATACGCTGCAGCAGCGCGCTTTGTTCGGCGAAATGGCGGGCGCGGCCACGGTCGAGCCAGAGCTCGGCTGCGCCGAAAATCAGCGCCGGCGGCAATGCTGCGGCGATCGGCAGGGCGGCACTCAGCCAATAGCCATGCGCAAACGCCGCCAGATTGAGCATTGCCCAGACGACCAGCGCCAGCACGATGATGGCATAGCCCGCAGCACTTCGCCGCCAGGCGGTCAGCGAAACCAGCATGATCGCCAGCCCGACGGCGATGGCGGCATCGATCAGCCTGATCCTGTGGTCGCGCACCATGCCGTCGCCGGTGACGAGATGCGTAATCGCGGTCGACATCACCTCGACGCCCGGCATGACGGGATCGAACGGCGTCGGGAAGACGTCGCCGCCGCCGGTGACGGTCGAGCCGATGACGACGATGCGGCCGGTGATCGCGTCCGCCGCCAACTTGCCGTCAAGCGCGTCGGCGGCGCTTGACGTGGCGATGCTGCCGCGCCGGCCATAAAAGGTCACCGGCAGGCGCTGGCCGATATCCGTCGGAATGCGCAATGCTCCGAGCATGATCGCATCGCGTTCGATGCTGGGATCGACACCGAGCGCCACCGAGGCGGCGCGCAGCGGAAAAGCCGGATCCAGCCGGTCTGCGGCGCGCGAAATCAGTGGAATGAAACGCGGCGTGCCGGTCTGGTCGGTAGCGACATTGACGACACCGACCGCGGCCGCGCCGGCAAAGCGGGGAAGCGGCAAGAGAAGCTGATCTGCCTCAGGGATGGCGGCAAGCGGATCGTCCGCCAACTCGGTAACCCGCTGCCGGCTCTGCGCAAAGGTAGCCGCCGCAGCAATCACGCTCGGTCCCGCTCCAAGGGCAGCGGTCACCGCCGCATCGCCCTCCTCCGGTCCCGGATCGACGAGCAGGATGTCGAGAGCCAGAGCCTTCGGCTTCAAAGCGTTGATCGCATTGATGAGGCGCGCCAGTGTCGCCCGGTCAAGGGGATAGCCGTGGGCCGCCGCCGTACGGTCGTCGATCGCGACGATCGAGACGACGGGAGGCGGCGCCTTCGCTCCGACGACGATGCTGCGAATGTCGGCGAGCGAGGCCTCCATCCGATCGAGAAGGCCTATCCCGCCATTGAGATTGAGATAGCCGAGCGTCGCGCCCCAAAGACCGGCGAGCAGTAGCGCGATCACGGTCAGCAGGCGATGATTCATGGCATTTATTGGCCGAGCCGGGCGAGAAGGGCGGCGACACGCGGTGCGGGCCAGCGGCGCACGACCAGCGGCTCGGTTCCGCTGCTAACATCGACGCCCTCGCCTGGTGACAGCACCACCGGCTCGCCGGCTGGCCGGCGGACGGCCACGCTGCCTCTGACGACGAAGACCGAGGTCTTGCCGCCTGCGACGTCGACAGCCCATTGTGTGCCGCGCACGGCAGCGATCGCCTGCGGTGTCACCACCTGGAAACCACCGGCATGCTGACTGCCGTCGACATCGACGAGAATGGCCTTGCGCCGCACCGAGGCCGAATCGGGACTGCCGTCACGGTTGCGGTCGGAGAGTTGGAAAGACGCGCCGGCCTCCGCCGTCACCTTGACGCCACCAGGGCAACTGAGCGTCTGGCGGGCGCCGGCATCGCGCGAGATCGCGCAGCCCGCAGGTTGCGCGAGCGCCGCGTCATGCGGAATGAGGCCGGCAACGAGCGCGGCGGCAAACAGCTTGAGAAACGTCATATTCATGGAAAGCCCCCGTGACCGTGCGGAACTGCTTCTGCGAAAGCACCCGCCAACCGTCTTCTTCCATGCGAGGCATGATAGCCGAATTCGGACATTTCCATAGGCGAAAATAGCAGGCCGCGCATCCTCAAGTGCTGCTCTTCATATCGGGCACCGGTCCGGTATACCGTGCCCGTGGCCGGATCAATTCGCCGCTTTCAATCTGCTCCATCGCATGCGCAAGCCAGCCGGTGCAGCGTGCAAGCGAAAAAATGACGATCGGCGCCTCTCTCGGCAGATCGAAGGCCGCCGTCATCGCGGCAAGTGCGAAATCGATATTGACCTTTTCTCCGACGATCCCCTCGCCCCTGTCCCTGACCTCGGCGAACTCAGGCGGCAGTGAAAATTGCGAAAGCAGCGCCAGCGCCCGGATATCGCCGTCCGGATAGAGCGGGTGACCGAAGGCGGATAAGCGATTGCCCTGTGCAAGGGTGCGGCGGATCGCCTGCGCCGGGCCGAGGGCGCAAGCCGCCTCGATCAACGCATCGACGCTCTGCCAGGCGGCGCCATGCAGCGGTCCCGTCAGCGTCGCCAGACCGGAAAGCACGGCGGCCGATAGCGCCGCACCCGATGACGCGGTGACTCGTGCCGCAAAGGCCGAGGCGTTGAGTTCATGATCGGCAAGCAGCACCAGCGCGCGACGCAGGCAATCGCCGGCCTCCGGCCGCTGCCAGCTTGCCGCGAGCCTGAGATGCAGCGGCCGCTCCGAAGCGCCGGGCGCCAGCGCATCCGCGATCGTTGCAAGAATCCCATGCGCCTCGCGCCGGAGTGCCGCTGGCGAGCGGCCAAGCGACGGCAGGTCCGATGTCACCCGCCCGGCAAGCGCCAGGAACGCGGCCTGAAGCGATGGAAGGCCATGCGCGGTCGCGGTCGAGAAGGCAGGCGTCTCCACTCCATTCCAAAGCAATGCCGCCGTCTGCTCCAGCGTCGCCGTCTCGGCAAGATTGGCCGCGTCCTGGCCGCGATAGAAAAGGCATCCGCTCGAAACGGTGGAGATTGTCGAGGAGAGAACGGGATCGCCCCAGCGGATCGTCTCGGCCGCGACCGTTTCCGCCTTGCGGCGGCCGGCATGGCGATCGGCAAGCCGCCGCACGTCTCCAGCGTGATAGAGGCTGCGGCGCGGATCGGCGGGATCGGGCTTCGCGCGGATGCGCCCTCGGCTGACATTGGCGTAGAGCGTCTGCGGTTTGGTCTTCAGCGTCTGCAACGCCTCCTCGGCGGTCAGCCACGGCATCACGGCCTCACATTGATCAATTGCGTCAAGATTGACGTCAATGAAACTAGGTCGGATCATCCTCGCGGTAAAGGAGAAAACATCATGCAGAACGGCTTGGAAGATGTCATTGCCGCCGAAACGCAGCTTTCGGATGTCGATGGCGAAGCGGGGCGACTGATCATTCGCGGCGTATCGCTGGATCACCTGGTCGCCGGCGGAACTTATGAGGGCGTGGCAGCCCTGCTGCTTGACGGATTGATGGAACGGAGCTTCGATGAAGCGCAGGTGCGCAACTGGCTGGCGGAAGCCCGAACAAGGACCTTTTTCCATGTCCAGGCCGCCGACGCCGCCTTGCTCGCCCTGCCGCCGGTCGATGCGATGCGGGCGCTGATCGCCAGGCAGCCGGACGGTGAGGATTTCGACACCGCCCTCGCCCTGCTGGCAGCGCCGGCAGTCTTCCTGCCGGCGATTCTCAGGCTGCAGCGCGGTCAAAAGCCGATCGCGCCCGATGCCTCGCTGCCGCACGCGGCCGATATCCTGCGCATGCTGACCGGACGATTGCCGACCCAGGAGCAGACGGCGGCGCTCGACACCTATCTCGTGACGATATCAGACCATGGCCTCAACGCCTCGACCTTCGCATCGCGCGTCATCGCCTCGACGCAGGCCGGCCTCACCTCTTCGGTTCTGGCGGCGTTGAGCGCGCTGAAGGGGCCGCTGCATGGCGGCGCGCCCGGTCCGGTCCTCGATATGCTGGATGCGGTGGGAACGCCTGATAATGCTGGCACATGGCTTGCCGATGCACTCGATCGCGGCGAAAGGCTGATGGGCTTCGGCCACCGCATCTACCGCGTCCGCGACCCGCGCGCCGATGCGCTTAAAGGCGCGCTGAAGCCTTTGATCGCGTCAGGCCAGGTCGACAGCGCCCGCGGCGAACTCGCCGAGGCGGTGGAAGCCGCCGCATTGGCGATCCTGAAAGCGCGCAAGCCGAACCGGCCGCTCGACGTCAATGTCGAATTCTATACCGCGCTACTGCTCGAAGCGCTCGGCTTTCCGCGGCAGGCCTTCACCGGCGTCTTTGCGATCGGCCGCACGGTCGGATGGCTGGCGCATGCCCGCGAACAGGCGCTCGACGGCCGGCTGATCCGCCCTCGTTCGGTCTATATCGGGCCGTTGCCAGCCGCTGCCTGAAATTGGAATGGCCGATTAGCCAGATCGCGCATAATCGCGCGATCTGGCGCCGCATGCGTCAGACGAGACGGCTCTGTTCGGTCGCCGCTTCGATGAAGCTTGCAAACAGCGGATGCGGGTCGAGCGGCCGGCTCTTCAGTTCCGGGTGATATTGCACGCCGATGAACCACGGATGATCGGGGTATTCGATCGTCTCCGGCAGCACGCCATCCGGCGACATGCCGGAGAAAACGAGGCCGCAGCTCTCGAGCCGATCCTTGTAGTCGATATTGACCTCGTAGCGGTGGCGATGACGCTCGGAAATATCCGTCGAGCCGTAGATATCCGAGATCTTCGTGCCCTTCTTCAGCGCCGCCTTGTATGCGCCGAGACGCATGGTGCCACCGAGATCGCCGGCTGCCGTCCGCTTCTGCAGTTCGTTGCCCTTGACCCATTCAGTCATAAGACCGACCACCGGCTCCTTCGCCGGGCCGAACTCGGTCGACGACGCGTCCGGCACATCGGCGAGATTGCGCGCCGCCTCGATGACGGCCATTTGCATGCCGAAGCAGATGCCGAAATAAGGCACCTTGCGCTCGCGGGCGAAGCGCGCCGCATGGATCTTGCCCTCGGAGCCGCGCTCGCCGAAGCCACCGGGCACCAGGATGCCATGCACCTTTTCGAGATAGGGCGCCGGATCTTCCTTTTCGAAGACCTCCGACTCGATCCACTCGAGCTTGACCTTGACGCGATTGGCGATACCGCCATGATGCAGCGCCTCGATCAGCGATTTATAGGCATCCTTGAGGCCGGTATATTTGCCGACGATCGCGATCGTCACTTCGCCTTCCGGTGTGCGGATGCGATTGCAGACCTCTTCCCACTGGTCAAGGCGCGGCTTCGGCGCCGGCTCGATCCCGAAGGCGGCGAGCACTTCGTCGTCGAGGCCTTCCTTGTGGTAAGCCATCGGCACGTCATAGATATTGGCGACATCGAGCGCCTGGATGACGGCCGACGGACGCACGTTGCAGAACAGCGAGAGCTTGCGGCGCTCGGCTTCCGGAATTTCGCGGTCGGCGCGCACAAGCAGGATATCGGGGTGAATGCCAAGCGCCTGCAGTTCCTTGACCGAATGCTGCGTTGGCTTGGTCTTCAGCTCGCCGGCCGCCGGGATGTAAGGCATCAGCGTCAGATGGACATAGACGGCGGTGCCGCGGGGCAGGTCATTGCCGAGCTGGCGGATCGCCTCCATGAAAGGCATTGCTTCGATATCGCCGACCGTGCCGCCGATCTCGCAGATGACGAAATCGTAGTCCTGATTGCCCTCGGTGACGAAATCCTTGATCTCGTTGGTGACGTGCGGGATGACCTGCACCGTCGCGCCGAGATAGTCGCCGCGGCGTTCCTTGTCGATGATGTTCTTGTAGATGCGGCCGGTGGTGATGTTGTCGGTCTTGGTCGCCGAACGCCCCGTAAAGCGCTCGTAGTGGCCGAGATCGAGATCGGTTTCCGCGCCGTCGTCGGTGACGAAGACCTCGCCGTGCTGGGTCGGGCTCATCGTGCCCGGGTCCACGTTCAGATAGGGATCAAGCTTGCGAAGCCGGACCCTATATCCACGGGCCTGCAGCAACGCTCCGAGAGCCGCGGCCGCAATTCCTTTTCCGAGGGAGGAAACCACGCCGCCAGTGATGAATACGTATCGCGCCATGGGCTTCACCGGATACCTTTTCAAAAACGATTCCGCCAGCCCCAAAAATTCTTTTCCGGAATTTTCGGAGAGTGGCGCGGGAATCTGCACAAAAGAAAACCGGCAGACCCGAGGGCCTGCCGGCGGTTTATGTCGAAGTCCGGTTTACTGTCCCGTCGGGACGCCGGAAGGCTGAGCCGGCGCCGGCGCGGCCGGAGCTGCGGGCGTTGCCGGGGCAGTGGCTGCCGGAGCAGTCGTTGAAGGCGCCGTGGCTGCCGGAGCCTCTGCTGCGGGAGCTTGCACGGCCGGAGCCTGTGGTGCGGGCACAGCCGCACCGCTGCTTGGAACACCGTTGCCGGCCGGCTGGTTCGCCGGAGCCTGTGCACCGCCGCCGAGCGAATCGAGAATGCCGTTGCCCTGGCCGCTCGTCGCGGGGATGCGGTTGAGGATGTCGCTCGGACGGCCCTCGTAGCGCGTCAGTATGCCGAGGCCAAGCGAGGTGAGGAAGAACAAGGTCGCAAGGATCGCGGTCGTGCGGGTCAGCGCATTGGCCGTGCCGCGGGCCGACATGAAGCCCGAACCGCCGCCGATGCCGAGGCCGCCGCCTTCCGAGCGCTGGATGAGCACGACGCCGACGAGGGCGAGCACGATCATGAGATGGATGACAATCAATACTGTCTGCATGGGTCCAGTCCTGCCCGCCTGGAGACGGACATAAATAAGAATTCTGGCGGCTCTTTACATGAGGCTCTCGCCTATTCCAAGCCCTTCCGCCGGAATAAACCGAGCTATGAACAACGCGTCAGGCGAGCAGCGCCTCATAGGCCCGGTAGATGGCGAGGAAGTCGGCGGCTTTCAAGCTCGCCCCACCGATCAGCGCACCGTCGACATTAGCGATGCCAAGCAGTTCTCCGGCATTGGCGGGCTTGACAGAGCCGCCGTAGAGAAGCCGCATCTTGCGGCCCTCGTCGCCGAAGCGGGACACGAGCTCCGCCCGCATGAAGGCATGCGCCTTCTCGACATCGCCCGATGTCGGCGTCACGCCGGTACCGATCGCCCAGATCGGCTCGTAGGCGATGACTGTGTTCTCGGCGGTTGCGGCATCGGGAACCGATGCGGAAAGCTGGCGCTTGATGACGTCGAGCTCCTGCCCGGCGCGGCGTTCGTCGGCCGTCTCGCCAATGCAGATGATCGCAGTGAGCTCGGCAGCGAAAGCCGCCTCCGCTTTAGCGCGGACCAGATGATCCGTCTCGGCATGGTCGGTGCGACGCTCGGAATGGCCGACAATCACGTAGGTGCCGAAGCTATCGGCGATCATCTCGGCGGAAATGTCGCCGGTATGCGCGCCCGACGGCTTCTGGTGGCAGTCCTGCGCTCCGATCGCCAGCGGACTGTCGGTGCAGAGCGCGGTTGCCACGTAGAGCAGCGTCGTCGGCGGGCAGATCAGCGCCTCGACCTTGTCGGCGAGCGGCGGGCGAACACCCTCGGCGATCGCTTTGATCTGATCCAGGGAGGCACGCGTGCCGTTCATTTTCCAATTTCCCGCCACCAGCGGGCGCACGTCAGGTGTCATGCCGGCCTTCCACAAACTTCATATCCCTGGCCGCATATCAAAAGCTTGCGCCAAAGAAAAGCATCATGCCCCTGACGTAACGGGAATCTCTGCGATCCCGAGCATATTTCTGCCGGAAAACGCCCGTTAAGCCGCAAGAATCCAGTTCAAGACCCTGCGCCAGTCGACCATTCGGATCGGCGTTCCGTGATTACCGGTCTGAAACAGCGTGAAGCGCGTCGGATATTTCGCCTTGAGCAGGCTCTCGAACAGCGCCTGCTGGTCGGCGGCGGCATAGACCGGATCGCGGCTGCCATGCGCGAACCAAAGCGGCAGCTTCGCCTTGTAGAAGGCGCTTCTGGTGAAATCCGGATCGGTGACGCCGCTCATGATCAACATGCCCTTCAACCGCTTGACGCTGGCCTCGTCACGCGCGATGCCCCAGCAGACCTGACTGCCCATGGAGGCGCAGGACAGGATCACGGGCCGGCCGGGCGATTGCGCGCTGGCATGGCGGATGAGGCCTTCGATCGCGGCAACGCCGTTGCTGTCGAAACTCCTGACTGTCGGCGAATAATAGACGCCGCCATTACCGGCGACGAGGTTCTTCAGCCGGTTGAAATTGCCGCCGAAGCTGTAATCGTTGGCCCCGAGCCGGCGGTCGCCGTCGCGGCCGTGGATGAAAATCACCGTGAAGGCAGCGTTCTGAGCTGGTCCCACCCTGGTGACATCGAGCCTGATGCCGTCGAGCGAGAGGGTTTCATCCGCTTGGGTCTTGCGGATGCCGAGCGACACATATTTCTGCTGCGCCCGCTTCTCCGGGATCTGGTCGCGGCCATTGATATCGCGCATTTCGTCATAATCGATGACCTCGAAGGCGCCGTCGTCGCTTGTCTGCAGCACGGTCTGCTTCGAGAACAGATCATCCTTGAAAGCTGGCAGGACATCGGCCGCCCGCGCCGGCCCGCCGGCGGAAAGAACGGCTGCGGACAGCAAAAACGCCGCAATTGCTGATATAACGGTGTAATCACTTGTGGACATTCGCATGCGGATGGTTTCCTGAAGCCTGCCGCCGCTTGCCATTCCGCGCCCGGCAACGCAAATCATGTGTCAAAGCCCGCCAATCCGGCGGTGTCGCGTATCGCGGTGCTTTCTGGCAGAATCTGCCTGATTCGCAAACGTGACATGAAATGCGGTGATTTTGGGTCGGCGGCTGATGCAAGCCCCAAGCCACACCCACGACAGGACGAAGATCTGAACGGCTCCATGGACGACAGCAACGACCTTTTTTCCGGACTGCCCCTCTCCGAAAAACGCGACGAGGCGCAGAAGCCTGCCGCGCCGAGCGAACGTCCGCCGGCGGCCGCTCCCTTGACGGCCGTGCCCTCGGCGCCGGCGCGCCCGGCGCCTGTCGCCTCGAACGCGGATGACTATGGCGCCTCGTCGATCCGGGTCCTGGAAGGCCTCGAGCCGGTGCGCATGCGCCCGGGCATGTATATCGGCGGCACCGACGAAAAGGCGCTGCATCACCTCTTCGCCGAGGTCATCGACAACGCGATGGACGAAGCGGTTGCCGGACACGCCAATTTCATCGAGGTGCATCTCGATCTGCAGGGCTATCTCACCGTCACCGACAACGGCCGCGGCATTCCGGTCGAGAACCATCCGCAGGTGCCGGGCAAGTCGACACTCGAAGTCATCATGACCAAGCTGCATGCCGGCGGTAAATTCGACGGCAAGGCCTACGAGACATCGGGCGGCCTGCACGGCGTCGGCGTGTCGGTGGTCAACGCGCTCTCCGACTTCCTCGAGGTCGAGGTGGCGCGAAACCGCAAGCTTTACCGCCAGCGCTTTTCCCGCGGCCTGCCGCAAGGTGGGCTCGAAGAACTGGGCGACGTCCACAATCGCCGTGGCACCCGGGTGCGCTTCCATCCCGACCCCCAGATATTTGGGGACCACATGAAGTTCGAGGCCGCCCGCGTCTTTCGCATGGCGCGCTCGAAGGCCTACCTCTTCGGCGGCGTCGAGATCCGCTGGAGCTGCGAGCCGGGCGTACTGCCCGAAGGGTCGGAGGTGCCGGACAAGGCCACCTTCCATTTCCCCGGCGGCCTCAAGGACTATCTCCAGGCGACGATGGGCAAGGAATTCACCGTCACCCGCGAGATCTTCGCCGGCAAGACGGAGAAGGCCAGCGGTCACGGTTCGATGGAATGGGCGATCACCTGGTATGGCGGCGACCCGCAGGTGCATTCCTATTGCAACACCATCCCGACGCCTGAAGGCGGCACACATGAGGCCGGCCTGCGCATCGCGCTGACCAAGGGCCTGAAGGCCTATGCCGAGCTGACCCAGAACAAGCGCGCTGCCCAGATCACCACCGACGACGTGATGATCTCGGCCGTCGGCATGTTGTCGGTCTTCATCCGCGAGCCGGAATTCGTCGGCCAGACCAAGGACAAGCTTGCGACGGTCGAGGCCCAGCGCATCGTCGAGAACGCGCTGCGCGACCCCTTCGACCACTATCTTGCTGACAACCCGAACGAAGCGGCCAAACTGCTCGACTGGGTGATCGAGCGCGCCGAGGAGCGGCTGCGCCGCCGCAAGGAAAAGGAAGTCAACCGCAAGACGGCGGTGCGCAAGCTGCGCCTGCCGGGCAAGCTTGCCGACTGCTCGCAGAACACCGCCGAAGGCGCCGAACTCTTCATCGTCGAGGGCGATTCGGCAGGTGGCTCAGCCAAGCAGGCGCGCAACCGCGCCAACCAGGCGATCCTTCCGCTGCGCGGTAAGATCTTGAACGTCGCCAGCGCCGGCCGCGAGAAGTTCGGCGCCAACCAGCAGCTCGCCGATCTGATCCAGGCGCTCGGCTGCGGCACGCGCTCGAAATACCGGCAGGAAGATCTGCGCTATGAGCGCATCATCGTCATGACCGATGCCGATGTCGACGGCGCCCATATCGCCTCGCTGCTCATCACCTTCTTCTATCAGGAAATGCCAGAACTGGTGCGTGGCGGCCATCTCTTCCTCGCCGTGCCGCCGCTCTACAAGATTACTCAAGGAGCGAAATCCGCCTATGCCCGCGACGACAATCATCGCGCCGAGCTGATGCAGACGGAATTCAGGGGCAAGGCCAAGGTGGAGATCAGCCGCTTCAAAGGTCTTGGCGAGATGATGCCGGCCCAGCTCAAGGAAACCACCATGGATCCGGCCAAGCGCACCCTGCTCCGGGTGCTGATCGACGAGGTGGATTTCGAAGGCACCCGCAGCGCGGTCGACGATCTGATGGGCACCAAGCCCGAAGCCCGCTTCCGCTTCATCCAGGAGCGTGCAGCCTTCGCCGAAAACCTTGATATTTAAACACCTCTCAGGCGCGCCGAACGATCTGACAGATACGCCCGGCGCGCCGCATTTTAGCATCTGCGATTTCACGGAACTGACGAAGAACCGTAACAACTCCGTCAAATAACCGGCGCATGAAGCGGACGGCGCGCGACCTCCCCGGGGAGAAGCGCCTGCGCCGGTTCGAGCCGTTTTCAACCCTTGCCGGATTTTGCCATGACCAAGCGTTTTGCCGCGACTGCCGCTTTCGTTCTCCTGTCCAGCACCGTCCCCGTCAGCGCCACCGATATCGGCGCCACTTTCACAAGCGCCTGCCCCTTCGGCGATTGCGCCACCGGCATTTCGCTCTCCTATCTCGGTGAATTCGTCATCCCCACAGGTCAAATGGAAAACGGCGTCGAGTTCGGCGGCATCTCAGGCCTCGATTTCGATGCCGCTACCGGCCACTTTATCGCCATCAGCGACGACCGTTCGGACAAGGCGCCCGCCCGCTTCTATGAACTCGACATCGATGTCGATGCGTCGGGCCTCAAGGGCGTTTCCGTCGTCAAGCATGTGACGCTGAAAGACAAGAACGGTGAGCCCTTCGCCGCCAAGACCGTTGACCCGGAATCGATCCGCCTCGGCAAGGACGGCTTCTACTGGGGCAGCGAAGGCGATGCCAAGGTGCTGCTGCCACCCTTCATCCGCGTCACAGCGCCGGACGGTTCGTTCGTGCGCGAGTTCAAACTGCCGGAGGGCTTTGCTCCGACCGTCGACAAGTCGACCGGCATCCGCGACAACCTCGCTTTCGAAGATCTCGCGGTCGCGCCCTCGGGCGACGTTTTCGTCGGCGTCGAAGCCGCCCTCTATCAAGATGGCCCGAAGCCGTCGCTGATGACGGGCAGCCTGTCGCGCATCATCCGCTATGACGGCGCAACCGGCGAGCCGAAGGCTGAGTATGTCTATCCCGTCTCGCCGATTCCGCAGGCCGCCATCAAGGCCGACGGTGGCAACGACAACGGCATGTCGGAAATACTCGCCCTTGACGATCACCGCCTGCTCGCCATCGAGCGCAGCTACGCCGAAGGCTTCGGCAATAACATCGAGGCGATGTCGATCGGCAAGGCCAAGGACGGTACCGACGTCCTCATCCTCGGCTCCGACAATAATTTCTCGACCACTCAGAAGACGCAATTCTACGCGTTCAAGGTTCTCAGCCGCCCGCGGCAGTAAGACGCCGTGTCTGACGGCCGAACAGTGATGCTTTATATCAGCTTTCACGGCGCGGACCTTGAAACCGCCGGGTTCATGGCCCATAACCAGAGTACAAGAATAAGAAGAGGCGCGCGTGGGTGTGTTCGACCGTCAGAAAACCAATCATGAGCCGCGATGGCTGGGGTCGTCGGCGCCGACGCGCACGCCGCTGATTCCCTCCATCTCGGCGGCGCGCTGGCTGCTGGTGCTGGTCGCCGCCGCCGGGGTCTATTTCTTCTACGGTTTCCTCGTGCCGGTGCTGGCAGCTCTCGTCATCGGCTTTGCCAGCTGGCCGCTCTATCGCAAGCTGCTTGCCCGCGTCGGCGGCAATACGACGGTCGCCGCGACCATCGCCATCCTCATGATCCTTACCTTCCTGGTCATCCCGATCGGGCTCGCGGTCACTTATACGACGGGCGAAGTGCGCACCTGGCTCGCCTGGGCGATCCACGCCAACCGCGCCGGCGCCTCTACACCGAATTGGATCGTCGCCTTGCCGTTTGCCGGCCCCTATCTCGATGATCTCTGGACCAAATATGTCGGCAGTCCCGGCGCGCTCGGCGAACTCATCCAGGCGATCAGCGGCGCTCATATCGGCAACATCTATCGCGCCGTGCTGGCAGCCGGCGGCGGCGCTTTCCATCTTCTCCTCACGCTGCTCTTCATGCTGATCGCGCTGTTCTTCGTCTATCGCGACGGCTTCTCCTTCTCCAAGCAGATCGACATGCTGGGCGAGCGCATCTTGCCGAACCGCTGGGAGCGCATTTCCCGCGTCGTGCCGGCAACGATCAGCTCCACCGTCATGGGCATGACGCTGATTGCCATCGGCGAAGGCATCGTGCTCGGTGTGGCTTATTGGATCGCCGGCGTGCCGTCGCCGGTAACGCTCGGCGTGCTCACGGGGGTGATGGCCCTGATACCGGGCGGGGCGCCGCTCTCCTTCACGCTGGTTTCCATTTATCTCCTGGCGAGCGGCTCGCATGTCGCCGGCGTCGGCCTCTTCGTCTGGGGCACGGTCGAGCTTTTCATCGTCGACAAGACGCTGCGGCCGAAGCTCGTCGGCGGCCCGATCAAGCTGCCCTTCCTGCCGACCTTTTTCGGCCTTGTCGGCGGCGTCAAGACGATGGGTTTTCTCGGCCTCTTCATCGGCCCGGTGCTGATGGCGCTGATCGTCGCCATCTGGCGCGAATGGATCCATGAGGCCCGCAACGCCGAGAGCAGCGAGAGGGTGCCGCAGATCGTCATCGACGAACAGGCACCGCCGCCGTCCAAGCCGATCCCGCGCGTCGCCGAAGGCTGAACTGCCTTCGTGAAGCCTATCCCAGCCGCTTTTCCATGAACAGGCTGAGCGGATCCGGCAGATAGGTGCCGAAAGCCTCGATCTCCCGATATCCGTATTTGCGGTAGAGGGCGATCGCCTCCGGCTGATAGATGCCGGTCTCGAGCCGGATCGCCGTCAGCCGCTTTTCCCTCGCGATCGCCTCCAGCGCATTCATCAGCCCGCTCGCGATCCTCAATCCCCTCGCCTGCGGGTCAACGAACATGCGCTTGATCTCCGCCGTGCCGTCGCCGGCCTCGACCAGCGCGCAGCATCCGACGATCGGCCCCTCATTGCGGGCGACGAAGAAGCTTACCGAAGGTTTCTCCAGCAAGGAGAGGTCGACCAGGTGGTTGCTCTCCGCCGGATAGAGCGACGCTGCATAGGCGTCGGAAAGATCGAGAAGGCGGATGACGCCGTCCTGGCGCGGCGGCTCCTGGGCGATAGTGACGGACATGATGGTTTCCAGTGTTTGCGGGAGGCGCAAATTTTTGCCGAGATGACGAAGAGTTAATGCCTTCGCCTTGTTTCGGTTGGAATTGCGCCGTCTAAGGCGATCTCAGGTTCAATAGCCAAGGAGGCAGAATATGCAAGCGGTGCTCATCGCAATGACCATTCTCGGTTGCGACGATTCCGTCAGCCAGTGCAGCTATGTCGCGACCGTCGACAAGCGCTGGGAAACCGTCGCCGCTTGCGATGCCGAAGCCGAACGCCGGCTAAAGGCCTATGCCAATGTCAGCTATCCCTCTGTGATCGCCGTGTGCGAGGCGCCGAAAGCGCTTGCCGTCGCCGAACCGCCGAAACCGGCGCCCTTGCCTGCGGCCGCGGCCGACACCGCTCCCGTGGCACCCGAAGAACCAACAGGCCTCGCCGGCTTTGCTGAAAACATCGCCGGCCAGGTCCGCGCACATCTGCCATCCGGCCGAGACGTCAAGGAGACGCTTTCCAAACCTGTGCATTTCGTATCCGCCAGCTATTCCTGGGTTGTAACCAGACTGAACGATTAAGCCGCCGCAAGCGCCGCATAGACACGGGCCGATTGCCGCTGCTCGGCGACATGAAGCTTTTCCACCATGTCGAGCAGTTCTCCGACCGCGCCATGTGCGCCACTGTGATCGCGGAATTTTTCGAGAAGACGGCCGCCGACAGTGCCGAGCACGCTGCCCGGCGCCTTTCGAACGGCCTCGCGCCACAGAAGCGTCGCCTCGACGAAGATCACGCTGATATCCCTCGACAGGCCGGCGGATTCATAGAGCGCGCGCACGGCATGCATGCGCCCGGTTGCCAGGATCGAGCGCACCCTGCGCTCGCTGCACTCTGTCAGATCGACGATTGCAGCGGCGAAGAAGTCCAGCCTGCCGACGCAGAGCGCATGCATGAGCAAGGAGGGCGTCAGCCGGCCGTTGAGGCGCAGATGCTCGACGAGATCCGGTATCTCCCGCGGCGCGATATCCCCGGCGATCGAAACGATGGCTGCCTCGGTCGCCTCGCGGCTGATGCGCTGGAGCCGCTGCAGACCGATCGCCGCCTGCGCCAGCGGCAGGCCGACCAGCGCATTGCTGACATGCTGGGTGAGCAACTGACGGGCATCGGCCGGAAGATCGCTGCGGTCGAGCAGCAGGTTGCGAATATCGCAGCAATCGCCAAGCCGCTCAGCGATGCGTTTCAACGACTGGCTGGAGATGGCCGCGCCGTCGTTTTCAAGCAGGCAGAGCACTTCGTCTTCATCGCCGACCTCCGCGAGTGCAGCCGAGACCGGACGGGTGACATGGCCTCTGGCCGCGATCAGCATGCGAGTGGCGCCGTTGCCGCGTGCGGCGAGGTCGACAAGATCGGCGTCGCTGAGAAGCGGCGAACAGGTAACGGCGTGGCAGGCAACCTCGGGCTGGTCCGCGGCAAGCGAAAGGATCAGGCTGCGCGGCGCGTCGGGCGACCAGGCGATCGCCTCGGCCAGCGCCAGCCGCACACGCGGCGACGGGTCATCGAGAAGAAAGGTCATCGCCATCTCGGCTGCCGCCCGCTCCTCGCCGCTCATCTCGGATTGCAGATAGGCTCGACCGAGTGCGTTCGCGGCCCGGGCCCGATCACCGGTCTTGGCCGTTTCGATCCAACGAAGGAAAGCTTCTACGATCACGCGACGCCCCAGCACTTGAACGCGATTCCTTCGCGTTTCATTCAATGCTGTGACCGTAGCGACAAAAGGTTTAAGATTGGTTCACCATATTTCTTAAGCCTTTGCTCAGGCTTCCGCCTTTGGTATCTGCGGCCGAAACATCTCGAAAACATCGCTGCCTTCGCTGTAATCCATGTAGCCCATGCGGGCCACAGGTCGGGCGATCGACATGTCCAAGCGGCCGTCCCTGACGATCGCCTCGTCGATATGGATGCCGACCACCTCGCCGAAGACGAGAACGTTTTCAGACGGCGCGCCCGATAACGTCTTCGGCTCGATGATTTCGGTGACCCTGCATTCGAGCACGGCGTAAGCCTCGCCGACATAGGGGGCGTCGATCAGTTCGGACTGTTTCGGCGTCAGCCCGGCGAAATCGAATTCGCTGTTGCCGTAAGGCAGCGCCGCCGAGGAGAGGTTCATCTTTTCGGCGAGATCGCGGCTGACGAAATTGCAGGTGAAGGCGCCGGTTTCCGCCGCATTGCGCTGGCTGTCCTTGCGTCCGGCGGAAGAAAACATCACCAGCTTCGGCCGGTCGGCGACGGCGTTGAAGAAGGAATAAGGCGCAAGATTGATCGAACCGTCCCGGCCCTTGCTGCCGATCCAACCGATCGGCCGCGGCGATACGATCGCCTTGAAGGGATCATGCGCGAGTCCGTGCCGGTTGCCGTCCGTCGTGTAGAACATCAGTCCTCTCCACCGACCCAGGTCACGGTATCGGCAAGCTCCGGCCGCGGCCGCTCGATCGCCGGGAATGTCGTCGAGCCGATATGGATGAAACCCGCCACCTTTTCGCCGGGCTCGACGCCGAGCAGCGGATAGGCGCGCTCGTCATAGGCGAACCATTCCGTCAGCCAGTTGGCGACATAGCCGCTGGCATTGGCGGCGAGAATGACATTGAAGCAAAGCGCGCCCGCCGACATCAGCTGCTCCCATTCCGGGATCTTGATATGCGGCCCCGCCTTGCTGACGACGGCGACAACGACCGGTGCGCGGGTGAAGCGGGTGCGCTCGACCTGGATCATCTCTTCGGAAAGCTCCGGCTTTGTCTCGAGCGCCAGCTTGAGAAGCTCCTCGCCAAGGCGCGCACGCTCATCTCCGCGATAAACGATGAAGCGCCAGGGAGCGATCTTGCCGTGATCGGGAACACGCGAAGCAAGCCGCAGGATCTCCTCGATCTCGGCCTTTTCAGGGCCGGGTTCGCACATCTGGAAAGCGGGAATGGAACGGCGCACGGCGAGGTAATCGATCAGCTTGATATCGGATTTCATGCGGGAGAAACTTTCATTTTTATGCTGCTGCAAAGCGTGGGTCTTGAATTTGCCATCGCGTTGGTCTTGAAGTGGCCTTTGCGATTTCAGAAGTCAATCGGTTCACGAAACAGATGTTTGGCATTTCGCCTCTTGCACGCATCGGCCTCGCCATCGCTCTGATGGTATTGATGCCCATCGGCGCCGGTGCGCAGGATGCCTTCAAGGACTTCAAACAGCTCGATTCGACATCGAAGATGCCGAAGCTCAACGCCTTCATTGCGCCCGGCACCGCGCCCGAAGGAGCCAAGCTGCGCGACATCGAAATGGAAGCCAAGCTGACGGCCGACGGTACGCCTGTCGAGGATGGGCTTTCCTGGTATGTCTTCAGCCCGATCGCCGGCACCGACGGCAAGCTGCCGCTGATCGCCAGCGCCAAGGGCGGACCCGCTGCCTTCCAACTCGCTCCGGGCGATTATTTCGTCAATGTCTCCTTCGGCCGCGCCGGCGTCACAAAGAAGCTGACCGTGCCCGCTGACGGAGAAGTCGACAAGCAGGTGATGGTCCTCGATGCCGGCGGCCTGCTGCTCAATGCCGTCTCCGGCACCGATGCCCGCATCCGCCCCGACCAGTTGAGTTTCTCGATCTATTCCTCGGAAATGCGCGACGACGGTGAGCGCGGCCTCGTCGTGGCCGATGTCTCGCCGAACACTGTCGTGCGCCTCAATGCCGGTACCTATCACATCGTTTCCGAATATGGCAGCGTCAACGCCGTCATTCGCGCGGACATCCAGGTCGAGGCCGGCAAGCTCACAGAGGCAACGATCCAGCACCGCGCCGCCCAGATGACCTTCAAGCTGGTCTCCGAAGCCGGCGGCGAGGCGATCGCCGACACCGCCTGGTCGATCCTGACGGCAGCGGGCGACAGCGTCGGCGAAAGCGTCAGCGCCTTCCCGACCATGGTCCTTGCCGAAGGCGAATACTCGGCCGTCGCCCGCAACAAGGACAAGATCTATCAGCGCGATTTTACAGTGGTTGCCGGCCGGAATACCGACGTCGAAGTTCTGATGAAGGACCAGCAACCGCAACAGCCCGAGAGCCCGGCGGCCCGCACGGTGCAGCAGGCGCCGGCCGGCACGCCGCCGCCCCCGGGTGTCCAGCCGGCTCCAGAGGAGCCTCTGCCATCCTACGAACAGCTCGTGCCGCAGGGCGGCGGCGACGGCGCCAGCCTGGATTGATTCTGCCGGGCACGCTTCTCCGGCGTACCAGCGATCAAGCCGACCGGCCGGCGTTCTGTAGCGCCGCGCGTCTGATCAGACGCGCAAACGACGCTATCATTTTGGATCTACGCATCGGCCGATGCCGCAGACTAGGCGCGGATTTCATTCATTGGCAGGAAGATTTGAAAGTGGAGACGGGAGGCGCACGAGTGGCTGCCCCTCGCGAAAGACATTTCCGACAGCGCCGAAGTCGGCGCTGTCGTATTCCCCCTATTTTCAGGCCGCCTTGGCTTTCTTTGCCTCGGCCTTGCGACGGACGTCGGGCGGCGTCGCCTCGAGCGTGAGGCTCTCGACGGCGGCCCCAAGCTCCATCGAAACCTGGTCCTGACTGCCGAGGCGGCGGATGTTGACCGTGCGCTCCTCGGCTTCCTTCCTGCCGCAGACGATGATGACAGGAACCTTGGTGACGGAATGCTCGCGGATCTTGTAGTTGATCTTCTCGTTGCGGAAGTCGGTTTCGACGTTGAGACCGGCCTCGCGCAGCGCCTCGGCCACTTCAAGCCCATAGGCATCAGCCTCCGAGGTGATCGTTGCGACCACCACCTGTAGCGGCGATACCCAGAGCGGCATATGGCCGGCGAAGTTCTCGATCAGGATGCCGAGGAAACGCTCCATCGAGCCGCAGATGGCGCGGTGGATCATCACTGGCTGCGTCTTTTCGGAGTTGCTGTCGATGTAGAAGGCGCCGAAGCGTTCCGGCAGGTTGAAGTCCACCTGCGTCGTGCCGCACTGCCATTCGCGGCCGATCGCGTCCTTCAGCGTATATTCGAACTTCGGACCGTAGAAGGCACCCTCGCCCGGCAGGATGCCGGTCTTGATGCGGCCTTCGGACTGCGCCTCGATCGTCTTCAGCACATCGGTCATCACGGCTTCGGCGCGATCCCAGAGCGCATCGGAACCAACACGTTTGTCCGGCCGGGTGGAAAGCTTGACGACAATTTCCTTGAAGCCGAAATCTTCATAGACCGAGAGGATCAGATCGTTGATCTTCAGGCATTCGGCCGCCATCTGCTCGTCGGTGCAGAAGATATGCGCGTCGTCCTGCGTAAAGCCGCGCACCCGCATCAGCCCATGCAGCGCGCCCGACGGCTCGTAGCGATGCACCAGGCCGAATTCAGCAAGCCGGATCGGCAGCTCGCGATAGGACTTCAGGCCGTGCTTGAAGATCTGCACATGGCCGGGGCAGTTCATCGGCTTCAACGCAAAGACGCGGTTGTCGGCTTCCTTGTCGTCGGGATGGGTCATCGCATGCGCCGATTTCACGGCGAACATGTTTTCCTGGTACCAGCCCCAGTGACCCGAGGTTTCCCAGAGCGACGTGTCGAGCACCTGCGGCGCGTTGACTTCCTGATAGTCGGCGGCGAGACGACGGCGCATATAAGCGACGAGCGTCTGGAAAATGCGCCAGCCCTTGCCGTGCCAGAAGACGACACCGGGGCCTTCCTCCTGGAAGTGGAAGAGGTCCATTTCCCGGCCGAGCTTGCGATGATCGCGCTTCTCGGCTTCGGCCAGCATATGCAGGTAATTGTCGAGATCGGCCTGGTCAGCCCATGCCGTGCCGTAGATACGAGACAGCATGGCGTTGTTGCTGTCGCCGCGCCAATAGGCGCCGGCAACCTTCATCAGTTTGAAGGCGGTGCCGACCTGGCCGGTGGAGGCCATGTGCGGACCGCGGCAAAGATCGAACCAGTCGCCCTGATGATAGATCTTCAGATCCTGGCCTTCCGGGATCGCATCGACGAGTTCTACCTTGTACTGTTCGCCCTTGGCGGCAAAGACTTCCTTGGCCTTTTCGCGCGACCAAATCTGCTTTGTGAACGGCGCGTTGCGGGCGATGATTTCCTTCATCTTCTTTTCGATCTTCGGCAGATCGTCGGGCGTGAAAGGCTCGTTCTTGGCGAAATCGTAATAGAAGCCGTTCTCAATGACGGGACCGATCGTCACCTGCGTGCCGGGCCAAAGCTCCTGCACCGCTTCGGCCATCACATGCGCGGCGTCATGCCGGATGAGCTCCAGCGCGCGCGGGTCCTTGCGGGTGACGATCTCGATCTTGCCGTCGGTGACGGCATCGGAAAGATCCTGCACGGCGCCATCGAGGGCAATGGCGACGGCGCTCTTGGCGAGCGACTTGGAAATGGATTCGGCGACATCCTTGCCTGTTGCGCCAGCCGGGAAGCTGCGCACGGAACCATCGGGAAATGTCAGGGAAACGGATTGGGACATCGAAATTCTCCTTGTCCAGTCCCGCCAACGAATGCGGGTGGTTGCAACGACAGCGCCTCCCTTTGTTGGATGCGCTGCCGCCTGATACTCAGATTTCACCTGGGAGTAAAGAAGCAGCCGGCTCACATGATCATCTGCGCAAGACCGCAAACGGTGTTCCAATTGCGCATCGTTCCGACGCCGAGCCGCTTGGTCGTCAGCGCCGAAAGCAGTTTCGATTGACTCGGTTTGCCGGCGAAATCGATCCAGAGGTCGCCGCCGACGATGGCAATGCGTTGCCCTTCCGTCATCAGCGGCTTCAATGCCTCCACCTTCTGCGGGTCGACCGGCAGGCGCATCACCCGGACGATCACCTGGTCGCCGCTGCCGTCCCTGAAGGGGTTGGTACCGCAGAGCGCCATCCAGGTGCAGTCGCTGCGCACGATAATGTCGACATGTTTGCCGAACTTCTCTTCGAACCCTTCTTCCAGCGCGACCTCGATTTCATGCGGCCGCATGTCGTCGGCTTCGAAAACGAGATTGCCTGTTGAAACCAGTGTGCGCGGCTCGCGATAGCCGAGCTCTCTGGCAAGCGCGCGCAGGTCTTCCATGATCACCCGGCGGTCGGGCGAGAGCACGATGCTATGCAGGAGGGCGACAAACATGCTCATAGCAACTCGCTCTCCTCCTCGCGATCGTAGTCACCGAACAGTGACTGCGCCTCACGCATCCTCGCTGCCCTGACCTCAGAAACACAATGATGTTCGCCGGGCATCGTCACCGCGGTCACCCTCTCTTGCGTCCAAGCGCGAGATAGCGCCATGGGGTCCACCAGCGAAAATCGTTGCCAAGTGTCTCGGGCACCTGGTCGAGGCCGCTGGTGCCGCCCGGACCGCAGCGGCCGACGCGAAACAGCGTCATCCAGCCGCCGGCCCATAATCCGTGGCGGGCGATCGCCTCGTAACCATATTCCGAGCAGGTCGGGATATGGCGGCAGGAATTGCCGACAAAGCCGGAAAGCGTCAGCTGATAGAGGCGGAGGAGCCCCATGCCGAGCAGGCGGTCCGGAGTCTTGCGGAATGCTCCGGTGTAATTGCGGGAGTAGCGCGCAGTCTTTGCGTGCGGCGGGCTCGATGCGGCCGCGCCGCCATCGTCCTCATCGTCGGCCTGCCGGACGCAGAACTCGCACATCTCGATTACGCCTCGACAACTTCCGCCCGTTTCGCCTCGATCTGCCCGATCGCATCGACGACCGCGTCGAAGGTCAGCATCGTCGAAGCATGGCGGGCCTTATAGTCCCGCACGGGCAGGAGGTAACGCATATCTTCGAACCGCCCCGTCGGCCCTGCCCCGTCCGCCTTCAACATGGCGAGCATGTCCAGCCGCGCCTGCCGCAATTCACCAGATGTCGCGCCGACGACATGGCGGGCCATGATCGAGGACGAAGCCTGGCCGAGCGCGCAGGCCTTCACGTCATGGGAAAAATCTGTCACGACATCGCCGTCCATCTTCAGCCAGATCCGTACCTTGGAGCCGCAAAGCCTGGAGTGCGCCTGGGCGGTCGCATCGGCATCATCGAGCGTCCCGGTCAACGGAATATTGCCGGCGAATTCGAGGATTTTGCTGTTGTAGATGTCGTCCATGCTGGATTTCCGCTCCAAAATCGCTGCGGATCGGCCTAAATGGTGCTGTTATTGTTATTGAAACAAAAAACACACCGTGTCATCTGAGGATACTTACATATAATGGCCGTCTTCCTATATGTATGTCGTTCCAAGGCCATGAAAATGCAATGGCCTTTTGTAAGTTTGATTGGGAAACCGTGCCGGACGGGCATTGAATTTGCCCTGAAAGCCCCGGAGCCTGCCAAAGGTGCATGAATTCCCGCATGGGACTGACCAGTGGCAATTCCGACAGATGGGTCCGCGGTGCGGACCAGGAGACCATTGATCATGGACGCCATCGTAAAGAACTTTCCGCAGCCGAACCGGGACTCGGACCGCCCTTCCCAGCAGGAGGCCGAGGAAGCCGTGCGCGTTCTGCTGCGCTGGGCCGGTGACGATCCGACACGCGAAGGCCTCATCGAGACCCCGGCCCGTGTCGCCAAGGCCTATCGCGAGCTGTTCGCCGGTTACGATATGGCGCCGGAGGACGTGCTCGGCCGGACCTTCGAAGAGGTCGCAGGCTACGACGACATGGTCCTTGTCAAGGACATTCCGTTCTACTCGCATTGCGAACACCATATGGTGCCGATCATCGGCAAGGCCCACGTCGCCTATATGCCTGATGGCCGCGTGCTCGGGCTGTCGAAGATTGCCCGAGTCGTGGAAATCTATGGCCGGCGCCTGCAGACCCAGGAAACCATGACGGCCCAGATTGCGCGGGCCATCGACGATACGCTCAATCCGCGCGGTGTTGCCGTACTGATCGAGGCCGAACATATGTGCATGGCGATGCGTGGCGTTCAGAAGCAGGGTTCGACCACCTTGACCACGACCTTTACCGGAACGTTCAAGACCGAACCGGCCGATCAGGCCCGTTTCATGAGCATGGTGCGGAGCCGCTGATACTGGCTCCCTCAGGAGGGCCGCAATGAGTCAACTGATCTTCAATCAACCATCCGAAGACAAGTCGGCGTTGGAAGACGCCGGCGATTTCACGCCGCGTTTCGATGACCGCGGCCTGATCACTGCGATCGTCACCGACGCCGGCGATGGCGAACTGCTGATGGTGGCGCATATGAATGCCCAGGCCCTGGCGCTGACCATCCAGACGGGCACAGCCCATTATTTCAGCCGGTCGCGTGGCAAGATCTGGAAAAAGGGCGAGACCTCGGGCAACCTTCAGACGGTGAAGGAAATTCGCACCGATTGCGATCAGGACGCCATCTGGCTGAAGGTCGAGGTCGCCGGCCATGACGCCACCTGTCACACCGGCCGCCGTTCCTGCTTCTATCGGACGGTGACGCTGCGCCAGGGAAAACCGATGCTGGACATCGTCGACGACGAGCGTCATTTCGATCCGCAGGACGTCTACGGAAAATAGACTGACCGTCCCGGGCATTTGCCCCTTATTGTGCCAGAAACCGGTTCTATATACCATTTGGCAACCGATCGGGCACACTATCGTGACATACGTGTTCTGCTGGAGGGGAGAGCGCAATGCTGAACTGGAGTCTGCACCGTCAAAGCGCTGAAGGCGAAGGTTCCGGTTCCGGCATGTCGACGATACTCGAGACAATCCCTGCGCCCGCGCCTGTCAACAGAATCAAGATCGCGCTCGCTCTTGGCGGCGGCGCAGCCCGCGGCTGGGCCCATATCGGCGTCTTGCGCGCTCTGGACGAGGCCGGGATCGAGATCGGCATGATCGCCGGCACATCGATCGGCGCGCTGGTCGGCGGCTGCTATCTCGCCGGCAAACTCGATGAACTCGAAAGCTTCGCACGCTCGCTGACCATGCGCCGCATCGCCAGTCTGCTCGATCTGACGATCGGCGGCAGCGGGTTGTTCGGCGGCATGCGGCTGACCAAGCGCATGCAGGAGCATCTCGAGGGCCTGAACGTCGAGGATCTGGACCGGCCGTTCGTCGCGGTCGCGGCCGAGGTCAATACCGGCCACGAGGTCTGGATAGCCAATGGTTCGCTGATCACGGCGCTGCGCGCCTCCTATGCCCTGCCCGGCATCTTCGAGCCGGTCCGCAGCAATCATCGCACCCTGGTCGACGGCGCGCTGGTCAACCCGGTTCCCGTCTCCGTCTGCCGTGCCTATGAGCAGCCGCTGGTCGTCGCCGTCAATCTCAATTACGATCTCTACGGCCGCTCGGCCGTGGTCCGGCACAATGCCAGCCTCTCGCAGCAGGAATTGCAGAAACAGGAAGAGGCGCCCTATGCCCGCCTCGGCATGACCGGCGTGATGGTGCAGGCTTTCAACATCATCCAGGACAGGATTGCCCGCGCCCGCCTTGCCGGCGATCCGCCCGACATTTCGCTGCAGCCGCGCCTGAGCTATATCGGCCTCTCGGAATTTCACCGCGCCGGTGAGGCGATCGAACGCGGTTACGAGGAAGCGAGAGCCAGGCTTCCCGAGATCAAGCGCATGCAGGAAGTCTACGCCAGTTCCCCGTGAAGCGACGCCGCGACGGGCACGAGAGCACGTCTAAACAAACAGCCGAACCCTCAGCCGGCAATATAGGCCTTGATATCCTCGGCCTCGCGCTCCACTTCGGCGATCCGAGACTTCACCACGTCACCGATCGAGATAATGCCGGCAAGCTTGCCGTTGCTTTCCACCGGAACGTGGCGAAAGCGGCGGCTGGTCATCAGTTCCATCAGCTCGTTGACAGTCGTCTCCTCGTGGCAACGGTAGACCTTTGAAGTCATCACCTGCGAGAGAGGCTGATCGAGGCTATCCTTGCCGTGCTTGGCGATGGCATGCACGAGATCGCGCTCGGTGAACATGCCGGAAATCCGGTTTTCCATGCCGACGACCACGATGGCGCCGATCTTCTTCTTGCTCAGAATGGCGGCCGCCTCGGCGACGGTGGTGTTCGGCCCGGCGGTGATGACGTCCCTGCCCTTCAGGTCGAGGATTGCTTTGACTGAACTGGTCATTCGAACCTCCTATGTCGAGCCCGTGACATCTGTCACAGGCGTCCGCGGCGGTTTCTCCCCCCAATCGCGGATCGTTCGATGGTGCACCGCCCCGCTCAGGATTGCAACATATCCTTCGCCGCTCCCGTCGGTTCTGCAGGCGGCCGTGGCGCCCGGTCGAACAGCGAAAACAAAAGGAAGCCGAAGACGAAGCCGCCGATATGCGCATCCCAGGCGATCTCCTGGTCGCTGTCGCCGACGAGCGGAATGCCGACGGCGATGAGCGCGTTGCCGACCAGCCAGAGAAGCATGAATATGACAACGGTCCGGCTCTTCAGGGCGTCGATGATGGAAAGCCGGGCGTTGAGATGCGCCACCGGCATCGGTCGCCGATCGGCCGGAAAGGCGAATCGGCAGGCGGCGCCCATCAGCCCGGAAATAACGCCCGACGCGCCGATCAGCAGCGATACGTCTCCCCAGTTGAGGATCGCGTGCAGGGCGGCGGAAGCGACGGCGGACAAGATCCAGAAGAACAGGAACCGCAACGTCCCGATGCGGCGCACGACCGGCGCGCCGAAGGCCATCAGCCAGAAGGCGTTGAAGACGATATGCTGGGTGCTGCCGTGCAGCAGCGAATAGGTAACGGGCGTCCAGAACAGTTCCAGCCCCTGCTGCGACAACGGAATCACGTAGCGAGCGGGGACGAAACCGAAGGTAAACAGCAGCCAGCCCACCGCATCGTCCGAGAGAACGAGCGCCTGCACCGCGTAGATAAGGATGAGCAGACAAAGGCTGAAGAGCAGCGCCGGCGGAAGGTTGAAGACCGGTACGCGCGGGGGCCGCGCCGGCGGCCGGGCCTCGGAAGGTTCGGGCGCCTTGTCTGGCTCGCCCGTCTGCTCGTTCATTTTTATCGCCTCGTTGAGGCCTCAGCCATACAGGAGCGCCTGTCAAAAAAAAAGCCGCCCGTAGTGCCGGGCGGCGTAACCCGAATTCCTGGAAAGACCCGGGATCGGCAGATCGTGCTGAACTCCGAAAGTCGAAGCGATGGCTGGACATTGTCACGATAGACGCCGCGCCTCAACCGAAACCCTTTCTTAACCTTAACGGCCTGGATCTGGCACGAAATCCGCAAGGTAGAAGCTGTACGGGCAATGACTGCCCGAAAATGCTCCGGAATGGGACAGGTTGGTGTGAAATGCGTGTGCAAACGACCATCGAAATTTTTGACTATTGGAACCGTATCCGCGGCGCTGCCGATGCGCCGCTGAAATCACAGGTCGAACCCTCTGCCGTTCCCCATCTACTGCAAAGTCTCTTCATCCTCGAGACGCGCGACGGCGGAGACATCGTTTTCCGGCTCGCCGGCACTCGCATCTGCGATTTCTTCGGGCGCGACCTGCGCGGTGAACGTTTTTCATCTCTTTGGGCGCATGGCCAGCACGCGGATATCGAACGCACGGCGATGGGCGTCATGGACCATGCCATGCCGGCCCTGTTCAACACCACCGGCTACAGCACCGTCGGTCATCAGGCCTCCTTCGAGATCATCATGATGCCGCTGCGCTCGTCGGACGGCGCCTGCGACCGACTACTCGGCGCGATCGCACCGAAGGCGCCTGCGAGCTGGCTGGAGATCGTGCCGCTGGAATTCCTGGCGCTCGACCGCAGCCGTCTGCTGCCCGAAAAATTCAGCAACGCCACGCCGGCCGAACTGCGCTCGATCAACGAGGTCGTCGCGGCAAAAGGCATCGGGTTCGGCCAGGCCATGCGCCGCATGGTGTCACAGCTGCTGAGTGCCGAGGCGCGTTAAGTCTCGTTTCAGCACAAGGCGCGCACTCGTTTTCGGCTATGTCACAATAAGGCGAAACAACCTTCTGTTAATGGATTGGAGGTAAGGATTGATCTCTCCAGTTTTTATGAAGAAGCCCTTTGATGCACTCGTTCCAGCCAGCTCAGACGCAACGACCTGCGCCGCGCCCTGAACAAGGCGTTTTCCAGCGCGTGCCGATCAATATGCAGGGCCGGTTGATGCTTGCGAATTATGAGGAATTCGAATGCATGGTGATCGACATGTCGCCCGGCGACATGTACGTCATCTGCTCCGGCCGGCCGCGCGCCAACGAACGCGTCGTCGCCTATATCGACCATCTCGGTCGCGTCGAAGGTTACGTCCAGACCCTCGACGGCCGCGGCTTCACCATGTCGATCAATGCCACCGAGCGCAAGCGCGAGAAGCTCGCTGCCCAGCTCACCTGGCTTGCCAACAAGCACGAGCTCGGCCTGCCGGAAGATCGTCGCCACGACCGTCTGACGCCGCGTGATACGAAGACCGAACTCACGCTCGAGGATGGCACGCGCTATACCTGCCGCATCATGGACCTGTCGCTGTCAGGCGCCGCCATCGACGTCGAAATGCGTCCCACGATCGGAACGGCGGTGCGCCTCGGTAACATGCGCGGCCGTGTCGTGCGTCACTTCGTCGAAGGTGTGGCGATCGAATTCCTGTCGATCCAGTCCCGCGAGACACTGCGCGAATTCCTTTGACAGCCTGAAAAATCACGATGCCTTGCGGCGGATCAATTCGAGGCCGATTGCTCCGAAAGCGCTTGCCAGGTCCGGAGCACACCGGGTCGGGTCGTGTTGAAAGCGCAAGCCTCACGGCAAGCGATCTGCAAGCGGCGGTAAATCCGGCTTTGGAAGGCCGGTGCGAAATCCTGTCGCAAGTCGTTCCAACCAGTAAGTCATGTAGAGTTATGAGTGGAACAAGCTGCGACACAGGTCGGGCGGAGCAGGCCGCGCGAAATTGGGCAGGATCTTGGGTCGAGGAATTTCCGGCCGTCGTCCGTCTTCCCTTCGTTATGAAGATGATGGATAAGGTCCGCCTCGACCGCAGGTGCACCGATGCCAGCCCTCTACCCGGAAATCGAACCCTATGATCACGGCCTGCTCGATACGGGCGACGGCAACCTGATCTATTGGGAAGCCTGCGGCAACCCGAGGGGGCGGCCGGCACTCGTCCTGCACGGCGGGCCGGGCTCGGGCTGTTCGACCGCGGCGCGCCGGCAGTCGCCTATCGGATCATCCTCTTCGACCAGCGCAATTGCGGCCGGAGCCTGCCGAGTGCTGCAGATCCCGAAACCGATCTCTCCCTCAATACGACCTGGCATCTCGTGGCCGATATAGAGAAGCTGCGGCTCTTTCTCGGCATCGACAGATGGCTGCTTTTCGGCAACTCCTGGGGCTCGACGCTGGCGCTCGCCTATGCCGAAGCGCATCCGCAGCATGTCACAGCGATCATCATATCGGGCGTGACCACCACGCGGCGATCGGAAATCGACTGGCTTTGTCGCGGCATGGCGCCGCTCTTTCCGGAAGAATGGCACCGTTTCCGCCAAGGGATACAATCCGGCGCGTCACGACTGGATGAGGACATGGCCAGCGCCTATCACCGCCTCCTCAACGATCCGGATCCTGAGACGCGCCTCAAGGCGGCGCAAGACTGGCATGATTGGGAATCAGCTTCGATCCTGCTCGCCGGGGAAGAACTGCCGCGCCGCTGGGCCGATCCGGCTTATGTGCTGACGCGCGCCCGCATCATCACCCACTACTTCGTCAACGGGGCCTGGCTGGAGGATGGCGTGCTCTTGAAGAACGCCGCGCGACTTGCCGACATTCCCGGCATCCTGCTGCAGGGACGGTTCGACATCGAGGCGCCGCTCGTCACCGCCTGGGAACTGGCCCGCGCCTGGCCGCAAAGCGAGCTCGTAATCCTGCCGCGCGCTTCCCATTCCACTGCAAACCCCGATATGAGCGCGGCAATCGTCGCCGCTACCGATCGATTTCGCGATTTTCCTCAAAAATAATTTTAATGCCGCCCCCCCGGAATCCGAGCGATATTCTGCTTTCGGCAGGTTCCAACCGGCCGATTCCGCCGGCATCGCCACCGCAAGCACGCGCCGCAGCGCCGCAGGCATTTTTCCGGCTCAGCGACAGCTCTTAACGACGCGACGGCAGCGCAGGCTTTCCGTCGGCGAAGTCCTTGCCGCGTCCACTACAATTTTAATCGACTTCGACACAAATGCGTGCCGAATTTTATTCGTATTCGAGCCAAGTTTTATCGGCATTTGATTCAACTAAGCATTTAATTCTATTACGTAATTTTGCGTGAGATAAAAACGTCCGTGTCATTGTCACCTCAACTTAGGGGAGACGGCAATGACAGCTGCGAATATCCTGAAAGGCGGCCTTTTGGCCGGTGCGCTTATGATGGCACTGACGGGCGCGGGACAGGCAACGCCCGCCAGCATGGCACTGGCAGGCAATGCCAGCCCGCCGATCGGACACTATGAATTCTGCAAAGCCAATCCGGCGGAATGCACCTATGCCGGCGGCGATGCCGGGCCGGCCGTGCTCACGGAGGATCGCTGGAAGGAAATCCTCAAGGTCAATTACACCGTCAATTCGTCGATCCAGCCGGAGACGGATGAACAGATCTACGGCGTCGAAGAGCGCTGGGCCTATCCGACCACCGTCGGCGATTGCGAGGATTATGCCCTGCTGAAGCGCAAGATGCTGATCGAGGACGGCTTCTCGCCGTCCGACACGCTGATTACGGTCGTGCTGCAGCCGAACGGCGAAGGCCACGCGGTGCTGACGGTCCGCACCGATCACGGCGACTTCATTCTCGACAACATGCGCAACAAGGTGCTGCTGTGGTCGGACACCGAATACACCTATCTGAAGCGCCAGTCCGCAAGCGATCCGGCCCGCTGGTCGAAGCTTCAGGACGGCCGCGCTGTTGCGGTCGGTAGCGTCAAGTAGGCCACCGCCGGCCAAGCCGGCACAGGTTTCGGCCCGGTCAGTCCCCGCATCCCGTCCCCGACCGGTGCCCAAGAGCCGTTCCCGCTGTCCCGGGAGCGGCTCGCTCCTTTTTGGGACAAGGGGTCCATCCCGGCACAACTGCGCCCCGAAATCTTAGCGAAGTATTAACCGTGCCGGTTCGATCATGTCGATGAGATTCATCATCGGCACCGGCGGCTCACGTTCATCCTGCGGCGGACCGAAACGCGAAGAACCGCCATGAGCCAAGCCGCCCAAAGCGCACCCGACGAGCAGCCGCTTCTTTCCACGAGGTTTCTCCTGCGCACGATGGTGGCGATATCAGTCCTGGCGGTCCTGACCGTCGCCATCAGCATCGCCGGCCGTTCGTTCGGCCGACACATCTCCCTTGCCGGCAATACCGACAGCACGGCTGAAATCACGCTGACCATCGGCCGCGACACAGTGAAATTCCCCGAAAATACCATCCGCTTCCCGAGCCAGAGGCATGACGGCGGCACCGAGCGCGTCGATCTCTACCTCGCCTGGCCCTCCATGCAAGGTTACGGCAAGGACAACCATCTGCGATTCGACGATGTCGCCCAATCGTCCGGCCTCATCTTCCTGCAGATCGCCCAGAGCACCATGTCACGCGATATGTCCGGCCGGCTGGAGCCGATCTATTCGCATCTGATCGAAGGAAGAGCCGAGCCTTTCCGGGACGGATTGACACTCCATCGACTTCGCGCCGACGCCGGTTATGGCGGAGAAGTGCTGCTCACGGCACCGGTCAAAGGCGGGCCGGACTACGTCGTGCGCTGCATATTGCCTTCAACTCCGGACAAGGCTGCAAGTGGAGATTGTCAGCGCGACATCAAGGTCGGCAAGGATCTCAGCGTCCTCTACCGCTTCTCCAGCAGCCATCTCGCCGACTGGGAACATATTGATGCCGCGATCAGACTCTTTGTGGAGCCGCGTCTTGTGAACCGTTCTGTGACACGTCCCTAAAATGCCGGCGGAGAAGGCATGAAACGATTCATCATAAACGGATTGGTAACGCTGAATCGGTAATTTCAAAAGACGAGCTGTGCGGCGGGGGGTGTGCGGTTCCTGCCCAATATCTGAAATGCAAAGCGAAGAGTGGAATAGTGTCAAGGTCAGTCTCCTCCGTATCATCGTCCCGGTCCGGCAGCTTTTTCGCAAAGCTCCTGGCGATCCTTTCGATGGCTCTCACGGTCGTCCTGGTTGATTCGGTCAATGCCGACGCGGAGGCGGCCAATCCGAAATATGCGGGCATCGTCGTCGACGCCAAGACCGGCAACGTTCTCTACAGCGAGAATGCCGATCGGCTGCAATATCCCGCCTCTCTGACCAAGATGATGACCCTTTATATGACTTTCGAGGCCTTGGAGCAGGGTCGCATCCGCCTCGATACGCCGGTTCCCTTCTCCGCTCACGCGGCCGCCCAGGCGCCGACCAAGCTTGGCGTGCGTGCCGGCGGCACCATCACCGTCGAACAGGGCATCCTCGGTCTCGTCACTTTGTCGGCTAATGATGCGGCAACCGCGCTTGGCGAGATGCTCGGCGGCAGCGAAGACCGATTCGCCCAGATGATGACCGCCAAGGCCCATGCGCTCGGCATGACGCGCACCACCTATCGCAACGCCAACGGCCTGCCGAATACGGCGCAGATGACGACGGCGCGCGACCAGGCCCGCCTCGGCATCGCCCTTCGCCAGCATTTCCCGCAATATTACGGTTATTTCTCCACCCGCGCCTTCAAGTTCGGCACTCGCACGATCCGCAGCCACAACCGGCTGGTCGGCTCCGTGCGCGGCGTCGACGGCATCAAGACCGGTTATACGCGCGCCGCCGGCTTCAACCTTGTGAGTTCGGTACAGGTCGACGGGAAGTCGATCGTCAGCGTCGTGCTCGGCGGCACTTCCGGGTCGGCTCGCGATGCCCAGATGCGCAATCTGATCGCCGCCTACCTGCCGAAGGCGTCGAGCCGCGGCGGAAATTCGGCGCTGGTGGCCCAGGCAGCCCCTGCCCCTGAAATGATCGAAACGCCTGCTCCGGTTCAGCCGCAGAAGGCTCGGCAGCAGGTCGCCCCGGAACAGGTCGCAAAGACGATCACTGCGGCGCAGCCGCCGATTTCTGCCGCTGCCGCCGATCTCAGCCTGCCGCATAAGGGCCCGCTGCCGGATGCCCGTTATCAGGTGGCCGAGGCCGAAGTCGCCTATACCGAAACATCGGCGCCGAAGTCCGACAATCCGCTGGTCGCCCAGGCGATGCCGGCGCCGACGAAGGTCAGGACCACGAGCTTCAAGCAGCAGGCTCCGGTCGCCGCACCTGCTGCACAGGATAACGCCGCCGTCGATCACGTCACGACCGCATCGACCAACGCCACCCCGGCAAGTGCTGCGCCTGCGGGCTGGGTCGTCCAGGTCGGCGTCTCGCCGAGCCGGCAGATGGCCATGGACCTCCTGGAGAGCGCCAAGAGCAAGGGCGGCAAGGCGCTGGCCTCGGCAAAGCCCTTCGCCGTCGCCTACGGCGCTGGCAACGACCAGGTCTACCGCGCCCGTTTTGGTGGCTTTGACGATCAGCGCGATGCGGTCAATGCCTGCAAGGCCTTGAAGAAGGCCGGCATCAAGTGCTGGGCCGCAGCACAATGAGTTATTCGGTGCTGCCTGCGACAATGCCGGCGGCATCCGTAACGGCCGGAATCGGTGTTTGCGTTTCCGGCCATCGGTTTGAACTCGATCAGTAATGCGTACGGGGAAAACTATGGCGATCAATGAGAATGTTCCGGGAATGCCAGGCGACCGCCGCGGCGGGGCCAAAGGGCGTTCATCCCTGCATCCGCTGCACGAAGCGGCTCTGCGACTTGCCGAAATCGGTCTGCAACGGCCGAGAGCGAAGTCTGCCAAGACCCGGGATCTCATCAATCTGCTGCTTTGCCATGGCGCCCGCGCCTGGCGCTATTCGCAGCCGGAAGCCCGCATTCATCTGCATGTGACTTCACCGGGCGGCAGTGCGCCGGTGCAACTGCGGCTGCGCTGACATCCGGTCTTCCGGAATCGATGTTTCGGGCGATAAGGATTAGAGCAGGCCGAGTTCGGTCAGCTCGCGGCGCAGGTCCGCCGGCATTTCGGCGATGCCGGCGCCCAGACTCGTAAGATCGGCTGGGACGTCGTCCTGGGTATAGTAGCGCCAGCCCTGGAACGGCCGCTTCGGCTGCACCGCCGTTTCGATCACCTCGGGACCGAGCATCAGACGGCAGCGTGAAATCCCTTCGTCGTCTGTGAACGTTTTGATGTCGAGCAACCTCTGCCTCGCCTGCACCTGTCCCTTGATCACCCAATAGAGCGAGCCGCCGTCGAGAAGCTCCTCCATGCGTTTGGGCACCATGCGCGTCGTGTGAACCGAATGCGGTTCGAGCCCGGCGGCAATAGCGCGCAGCGAGCGCTCCGCCACCCATTCGCGCAGATCCTCGATCGAGTCGGCGCCGACACAGAGTTTGATGAGATGCAATGCCATTCCGCCGTTGAAATCCTTTTGGCGGCAGGCGTCAAGCGTCTAAAGCAATTCCAGGAAAAGTGTGAAGCGGTTTTCTCAGGCAAAGCGCCAAGCGTTTGCCGATAGTTACGCAAAATCAAGAACTTAGATCGGTTCAGCGCTCGCGTGAAGCGCTCAACCGCTCTAGCGAATCAGTTCGCACGCTCAGCATTCGACGACATTGACGGCGAGGCCGCCGGTCGAGGTTTCCTTGTATTTCTCGCTCATGTCATGGCCGGTCTGGCGCATCGTCTCGATGCAGGCGTCAAGCGGTACGAAATGCTGACCGTCGCCCTTGACGGCAAGCGATGCCGCCGTGACGGCCTTGACGGCGCCAAGCGCATTGCGCTCGATACAGGGAACCTGCACGAGGCCTGCGACAGGATCGCAGGTCATGCCGAGATGATGTTCGAGCGCGATCTCGGCGGCATTTTCGATCTGCTCCGGCGTGCCGCCCATCACCGCTGCCAGGCCTGCAGCCGCCATCGCCGCGGCCGAGCCGACCTCGCCCTGACAGCCGACCTCGGCGCCAGAGATCGACGCATTGTGCTTGATGATGCCGCCGATCGCCGCAGCCGTTAGCAGGTAATCGCGGATACCGTTCTGGTCCCAGTCTTCATGAAAGTGCTCGTAATAGCGGATCGTTGCCGGAATGACGCCGGCCGCGCCATTGGTCGGCGCCGTGACGACGCGCCCGCCGGCGGCATTCTCCTCGTTGACGGCCATCGCATAGACGCTGAGCCAGTCATTGGCGAGCAGCGGATTGACGCGATTGCTGCGCCACTCCTCCTGCAGCTTGTCGTGAATTCGGCGGGCGCGGCGCTTGACGTTGAGGCCGCCCGGCATGACACCCTCCACCTTGAGGCCGCGCTCGATGCAGGAGCGCATTGCCTCCCAGATGCGGTCGAGCCCCTGATCGAGCTCTTCTCGGCTGCGCTGGCTCTCCTCGTTCGCCCGCTTCATCTGCGCGATCGACAGCCCGGAGCGCTCCGCCATCTCCAGCATCTGCTTGGCGGTCGAGAAGGGATAGGGCACGCGCACGCCGCCCGTGGCATTCTTCTTCGCCCGCATCTGTTCCAGCTCGGTATCGGTAACGACGAAGCCGCCGCCGACCGAATAATAGATGCGCTTGAGGAGCAGCCGGCCGTCCTTGTCAAACGCCGAAAAGATCATGCCGTTGGCATGGCCTGGCAGCGGCTGTTTCTTGTCGAAGATCAGATCGGTCTTCGGCTGGAACTGGTAGGCCGGATGGCCCGCAGGCGTGATGCGGCCGGTGCGCTCCACGGTATCGATGATGCCGTCCATCCTGTCGGGATCGACACTGTCGGGCGCCTCGCCCATCAGTCCGAGAATGACAGCCCTGCCCGTGCCATGGCCGATCCCTGTATGGGCGAGCGAGCCATGCAGGCTGACCTTGATCGCGATGACCTGAGCGCCCGATGACGGACGCGGCCATTCATTCGACAGGATCAGGTCGAGAAATCGGTTGGCGGCCGACATCGGACCCATCGTGTGCGAGCTCGACGGTCCGACACCGATCTTGAACACGTCGAATACCGAAAGAAACATGGATGCGCCTTCTGAACACTGGAATGCAAATTTAAACGCCGCCGGCGCCGGATCCAAGCGGCGAACCGACATCGCCTGGAGTCGGTGCGACATTTCACACTAGCGCAGAGCCATGAAAATCGGAATCGCTTTTCAGAGCTATATCGCCGTGAGTGTCCCCTTATGGACGCGCAGCGCTCTAAATCCGTGTGAGCCCGGCTTACCGGTCATTGCAGCATCTCAGCGCATATGTAAGGTGGCCGCAATCATGCGGAGACTGAATTATTGATGACGACGGCGGATTATATCGCTCTGGCTTTCTTTGCCTGTGTCTGGATGGGCTACTCCTGGCTGCTGAAGGGTCGCACCTTCTTCGGCCGCACCAGCCTGACCCATGCGATGACCGAACGGCGGCGGGAGTGGATCTATAATTCTCTGCGGCGCGACCTGAAGATGATCGACACGCAGATCATGTCCGGCCTGCAGAACGGCACCGCCTTTTTCGCCTCGACCTCGATCTTTGCGCTCGGCAGTTGCTTTGCCCTGCTCGGCGCGACGGAAAAGGTCGACGCCGTCTTTGCCGACCTGCCCGTCGTCTTCCATGGTGGCCATGCCGCCTTTGAGATGAAGGTCGGCGGTCTGGCGGCGCTGTTCGGTTATGCCTTCTTCAAGTTCGGCTGGTCCTATCGGCTGTTCAACTATTGCACCATCCTTTTCGGCTCCATTCCGATGATGCGCGAAGCCGAGAGCGACGTCATCGCCGCGGAGCGGGCCGCCGAACGCGTCATCCGCATGAATGTCATCGCGGGCAGCAATTTCAACGAGGGCCTCAGGGCGATCTTCCTGTCGATCGGCTATCTCGGCTGGTTCATCAATCCCTACGTCTTCATGCTGACGACGGCGACCGTCATCTTCGTGCTGACACGGCGGCAGTTCTTCTCGCAGGCGCGGCTGGCGATCATGGATGCCGGCCCGCCATCAAATCCACACCTTTCTGCTATTCGCCACGGCACGCCGTCGAACGACGGAAGTGATTTGACCGGGGGACTTTGATGACAATGCCGGCAATGCAGGCAGATGCGGTGGCAAGACCGCCGCGCATCGGTCTATTGGATACGGCGCGCGGCGTCGCATTGATCGCCATGGCGAGCTACCATTTCACCTGGGACATGGAGTTCATGGCCTATCTGGCGCCGGGCACGGCCGAGACCGGCTGGCTGAAGATCTATGCCCGGGCGATCGCCACGACCTTTCTCTTCATCGTCGGCATCAGCCTGGCGCTCTCCAGCACGCCGACGATTCGCTGGCCGTCCTTCTGGAAACGTTTCGGCATGATTGCCGCGGCGGCCGCGGTCATTTCAATCGCCACCCGCGTTGCAATGCCGGACACCTGGATCTATTTCGGCATCCTGCATTGTATTGCGGTGCTCACGCTCATCGGCGTCGTTTTTGTCAGATTGCCGATCGCTTTCACGCTCCTCGTCACAGTCGCGCTCCTTGCCGCCTGGATCCTCGATAATTTCGGCACACCGGGCCTGCTCCGTTCATCCTTCTTCGATCCGAGATATCTCGCCTGGATCGGCCTTGCCGAAACGCCGCAACGCTCCAACGATTACGTGCCGCTGTTTCCTTGGGCTACGCCGTTCTTCGTGGGCTTGAGCATCGCCTTGATTGCCATCAGAACCAGGCTGCCGCATCGGCTCGCGGCCATCGGCACAGGCTCCTGGTGGCCGGCGAAGCTTGGCCGCCACAGCCTTGCCTTCTACCTCATTCATCAGCCGGTGCTGATCGCGATCGCTTACGGTCTTTCCCTTGTCGTCCCACCGCCGCAGCCGGATCCGGTCGAAACTTACCTTAGGCAATGCAACTCCGCCTGCGTCATACAGCAAGGCGAAGCCCTCTGCCGCAGCTTTTGCCAGTGCACGCTCGACAGATTGCAGGCCCAGGCGCTGCTGATACCGCTGCAGGCCGGCAAGATCGATCTGCAGAACGATGAGCGGGTCCAGACGATCGCCGGCGAATGCAGCGCCGAGGCGCAATAAAGGACCGGCAACCATTCTGCGGCAAGTCTCAGGTGGTGACGCCGATTTCGGCGAGGCGGCCGAGGCAGGCCTCTTCGATATTGTCGAGTTCCGTCAGCGTGTCGTCTATGTCCTTGCGCTTCTGGCGCAAGTCCTCACGCTTCTCGTCGACGCGCTTCATCAGAAGCTTCAGTTGGCCGAGCTCGCCGGGCGGCTCCTTATAGACCTGGATGATCTCGCGGATTTCCGCGATGGTGAAGCCGATCCGCCGGCCGCGCAGGATTTCTCCGATGAGCCGTCGGTCCGCCGGCCGGAAGAGACGCGTGCGCCCTCGCCGCTCCGGATGGATCAGTCCCTCGTCTTCGTAGAAGCGGAGCGTGCGCGTCGAGACACCGAATTCGCGCGTCAGCTCCGTTATGCTATAATATTTGTTCACCGGCATGTGTTCCCCGTCATCGAACCGGCAATAATATTGACTTTTACGTAATAGTCAATTTCGGCGAACCGTCAGATGCCGAACCACCAGGTGGCGATACCGAGAAAAGCGAAGAAGCCGGTGCAGTCGGTTACCGTCGTGACGAACACCGACGAGGCAATCGCCGGGTCGGCGCCCACCTTGTCGAGCAGCAGCGGCAGCAGGATGCCGGCAAGCGCGGCCGCCATCAGATTGATGATCATCGCCGCCGCGATCACCCCGCCGAGCTGATAGTCGTGAAACCAGATGCCGGCGATCGCGCCCATGATCGTCGCAAAGACGGCGCCGTTGAGAATGCCGACGCCGGCCTCCCTGCGGATGATGCGGCCGGCATTGTAGATGTCGAGATCGCGGGTGGCGAGCGCACGCACGGTCACCGTCATCGTCTGCGTGCCGGCATTGCCGCCCATCGAAGCGACAATCGGCATCAGCACCGCAAGCGCGATCATTTTCTCGATCGAGGCGTCGAACAGGCCGATGACGCTCGCCGACAGCATCGCCGTGCCGAGATTGATCAGAAGCCAGAGAAACCGCGATCGCGCCGTCGAGATCACGTTGTCCGACAGCTCTTCGTCGCCGACACCGCCGAGGCGCTTGATGTCCTCGTCCGCCTCTTCGTGAATGACGTCGACGACGTCGTCGATGGTCAGCACGCCGACCAGCCGGCCGTTCTCGTCGACGACGGCAGCAGACAGAAGATCGTATTGTTCGAAAAGCTGGGCGGCCTCCTCCTGGTCCATCTCGGCGGGCACCGGATGGTTGGTCTCCCGCATGATCTGCTCGATCTTCGTCTGCCGCTTGGTGCGCAGGATCTGATCGAGATCGACGGCGCCGAGCAGCTTGAAGGTCGGATCGATGACGAATATCTGCGAGAAGGAATAGGGCAGATCCTCCTCGTCGCGCATATAGTCGATCGTCTGGCCCACCGTCCAGAATGGCGGCACGGCGACGAACTCGGTCTGCATGCGGCGGCCGGCCGAGCTTTCCGGATAGTCGAGCGCCCGGCGCAGCCGCACCCGCTCGGTAAACGGCATCTGGGCGAGGATTTCTTCCCGGTCCTCCTTGTCGAGGTCTTCGAGAATGTAGACGGCGTCGTCCGAGTCGAGCTCGCCGATGGCGGCCGCGATCTGCTCGTTCGGCATCTGGTCGACGATCTCGCGGCGAATTGCCTCGTCGACCTCGGTCAGCGCCGTCATGTCGAAATCGTCGCCGAGCAGCCGCACCAGCGCCAGGCGCTGATCCGGCTGGATCGATTCGAGCAGGTCGCCTATCTCGGATTCATGCAGGCGGGCGACATTCCCGCGCAGGAACAGCGTGTCGCGATCGGCGATCGCCGCGCCGACGAGCGCCAGGAAATCGCCGCGGACATTGCCGTCCTCGTCGTAGATATCCGCTTCTTCGTCATCGCGCCGGCGAATGCGGTCTTCCCCATCGGTCGTCGTCATCTGCCGCCCTCGCACCTGGTTCGAATTTCAACGACTGCCGCACCGCATTCGCAAATGTCGGCCGAAAACACATTGTCAACAAGCGGATAAGCGAATCCCGCGCGAGGCTCCCGCAGTCGGAATTCTTGGCCCCTGCTAGCTCAAAGCATCCTTGTCGTAAAGCGCCAACCGTGCTTCGTGATGACAATGTCTGCGGCCGGCGATAGTTTCCCCGCCGCTCAAAGAGAGGGGAACCCGCTTCATGCCCATCCGTCCGATCCTGCGCTATCCGCATCCGGGCCTGAAGACCGTCTGCGAACCGGTGACGGACTTCGACGCGTCGTTGGCCGCGCTCGCCGACGACCTGCTGGCGACGATGCGCGCAGCCCCCGGCGTCGGCATCACCGCCGCCCATATCGGCGTTTTCCGCCGTGTGACGGTGCTGGAGCTCGATCGAGCCGACGGTGTGCGCCTCTACGTCAATCCGCAGATTACCTGGAGGTCGCAGGAGACGATGAACCATGCCGAGGGCAGCGTCTCCATGCCCGGCGCGACCGAAGAGGTCACACGTCCACGGGCGATCCGCTTTCGCTATCAGGATGCCGGCGGCATCGTGCACGAGGAGGCCGCCGAAGGTTTCCTCGCCATCTGCGTCCAGCACGAGGTGGACCAGCTCGACGGCATCTTCTGGCTGCAGCGGCTTTCGCGGCTGAAACGCGAACGCCTCGTCAAAAAATGGGAGAAAACCCAAGGCTGACAAATCGCCCGCCACACCGAACCATTCGCCCCTGTCGGCGTTGTCCCGAGAGAAACTAGGAGCGACTATAATGGCAAGGATCGGTGACAAGACCCCGATTTCACGCGAGGCCCCCGAGCTTTCCCGTGAAGAAGAATATCGCGACCTCGAAGAACGCAATCTCGATGACGGCTGGCCTTATGCCGACGGCACCGCCGCCAGCGACCCCGCAAACCGTCCCTATGGCGAGACCGCGGCAAATTTCGACAGCGATCCCAACACAGGTTTCCGAATCGACGGCACAGACCAAGACGGCAACGAGAATCGCCTCAAGGATTCGTTGCGCGCCGGTATGATCGATCGCGATGAAAGCGACGAGCTCGAGGCGCGGGTGAACGACGCTCTCGAAAATATTCCCGAGGTCGATATCAACAGTATCGAGGTTCATGCGGACGGTCACGTCGTCACCCTCGAAGGCTCGGTCGAGACGATCGGCATTGCCCGCAAGGTCGAGCTCGGCGCGCTATCGGTCGACGGCGTCCACCACGTGCGCAACAGGCTCCAGCTGACCGGGGTCGACGCGCATATCCCGAACGAAGACTGACCAGAGGCGCATTACGATGACCATCGCCAGGAGGCGGGCACACTGCCTCCTATTGGTTCCTGACATTACCAAAAGTTAACAATTTCCGATTGCAGCAGGAGCAGGTAGCCTGCCGTCTGTTTTGCTACGCGGCTGCCGTAACGGAAACGTCACGTTCGTTGACAACACCGTGATTTCATTTGAACAAAAGGCATTGAAGCGATCGGCTTCCGTTCACAATATCGCCGCAATTGGCGCGCGAAATCTTATCTGCCGGGGATGGTTTATGTTGTTGAATGCAACAACAGATTGAGGAGAAGAACCATGCGCATCAAATTTGCCCTCGCCGCATCCCTATTTGCCGTCAGCCTTGCCGGCGCTGCCTTCGCCCAGCCGACTTATTCCGACGATTATACCAACGACAGCGATGGCTTTGCGCCCTCTAAGATGGCGCAGCCTGCCCCGGTGCACTATAGCAACAACCACAAAGCTCCGGCCTATTCCAGCGACTATACCAATGACAGCGACGGTTTCGCGCCGACGGCGATGGCAGCCCCCGCGATCGACAAGACCGCGACCGCAAGCATCAAGCCCCTGCCCCCGTGCCACAGCATGGTCGGCCCGAGCGGCTCCCATACCAAAGGTGCCGACAGCGGCGCCTCGCGCACCGAGGCCTGCCGCGCAACGCATTGATCCAATAAATAAGGGGCCGGAAAATCGGCCCCTTCATTCTAAACAGGGAGCTATCTGGCCTCAGAACACCAATGGAACGAGCCGGTAACGGGTTTTAGCCATGAAGGCCGCGTAAACAGGATCCTCCCTGAGCAGGCGCTCCTCCGCAAGAAGGAGTAGACACTGTGCCGCAAGTGCCGTGGAATTAACGGCAAAATTCCAAGAGCTCGGATGGGCCAGGAAGAAGCCGACATGCGTCAGCAGATAACCTGCGTACATCGGATGGCGGATCAACCTGTAGGGCCCGCCGATCTTCACGCCGCGACTTGCCGCCACCAGGCCGAAGCTTCGCCGCAATACCAGCTTTGCCGATATCTGCAGCAGGAAACCGAGCAACATTGCCAGAAAACAGACGGCAGCGATCATGGCCACGGGCTGGTCACAGGCTGATCAAGGGATACGGAAATTATCGCTCGGCGAGCGTTTCCCTGAAAGGGATGGTGCGGTCGAGAAGACTCGAACTTCCACGGGTTGCCCCACAGCGACCTCAACGCTGCGCGTCTACCAATTCCGCCACGACCGCATCGTGGTAGGTGCCGATTTGCGTCGGCGGGGCAGCATGTAGCAAAAGCATTTGGGGTGCACAAGGGCGATATGACAGTTTTTTTGAAAACCTTTCACGGCATTTGAATTGGCCGGAAAACGGGTCCATATAGGTCTCCTGCCGCCCCTATATCGTCAGGCATTCGGACAGGCGGCAAGGAATGGCCATGCTTCGCACCGATCTCGAATTCTCTATGCTCCCGAAACTCGGTACTCGGCCGGTGCGCTGGCGTATCGCCGATGGACTCGTTGCCTATGAGGCGGCGGTGGAGACGATGGAGCGCGAGGTGGCGGCGATCGGAGAAGGCGGCGACGAACTTGTCTGGCTCGTCGAGCATCCGCCGCTCTATACCGCCGGCACCAGCGCCAATGCGGGCGACCTCGTCCAGCCGGATCGCTTTCCGGTCTTTGCGACAGGACGTGGCGGTGAATATACCTATCACGGACCCGGTCAGCGCGTCGCCTATGTCATGCTCGACCTGAAGCGCAGGCGCCAGGACGTACGCGCCTTTGTCGCCGCTCTCGAGGAGGTCGTCATCCGCACGCTCGACATGATGAACGTGCGCGGCGAGCGGCGCGAGGATCGCGTCGGCGTCTGGGTCCGCCGCCCGGAAAAGCCGTTGCTGCCGGACGGCACGATGGCTGAAGACAAGATTGCCGCCCTCGGCATCCGGCTGCGCAAATGGGTGACCTTCCACGGCCTGTCGCTCAACGTCGATCCCGATCTCGATCATTTCAGCGGCATCGTGCCCTGCGGGATATCGGCCTACGGCGTCACCAGCCTCGTCGATCTCGGCCTTCCCGTCATGATAGCGGATGTCGACATCCGGCTGCGCGCCGCGTTCGAGATGGTTTTCGGTGAAACGGCGAATGATCTCTGACTGCTTGAGCGGTTTCACGGGCTTGATTTGCCCGGCTTTCCCGTGATTGATGGACACCGTTCCCACAAGAATCGGCAGCCATGTCAAAGCCCCATCAAGATTCCCTGCAGGGCATGGCCATCATGTCCGGCGCTATGTTCATCCTGCCGATCATGGATGCCATCGCCAAATACATGGCGACCTTTGAATCGATGTCGCCGGGTCAGGTCACCTTCTACCGCTTCTTCTTCCAGATCGCCTGCACCCTGCCGATTCTCTTTGTCATTTTTGGACGCAAGGCGCTTTCCGCCAAGCGGCCGTGGATGAATCTGCTGCGCGGCGTGCTGCATGGGGCGGCGAGCCTGCTATTTTTCGTCGCCGTCAAATACATGCCGCTTGCCGATGTCTTTGCCATCTATTTCGTCGAGCCCTTCATGCTGACCGCCATGTCGGCCCTGCTTCTCGGAGAGAAGGTCGGCTGGCGGCGCTGGATGGCGATCGTCGTCGGTTTCGGCGGCGCGATGATCGTCATTCAGCCGAGTTACGAGATTTTCGGCTTGAAGGCGCTGCTGCCGGTGGCCTGCGCCTTTCTCTTCTCGCTCTATCTTTTCCTCAATCGCGCCATCGGCGAGGCCGACTCGCCCCTCACCATGCAGACCATGGCCGGCATCGGCGGAACGATCTTCATGGCGGCCGCCCTTCTCGTCGGCAGCAGCGCAGGCAATGGGGATTTCGCCATTTCCCTGCCCTCCTCCGGCCTCGGCCTTGCGCTGCTTGTCGCCCTCGGCTCGATCTCAGGATATGCGCATATGTTGGTGGTGCGGGCTTTCCGGCTTGCACCGCTGTCGCTGCTTGCCCCGTTTCAATATTTCGAGATCATCTCGGCCACCGTGCTCGGCTATGCGCTGTTCAATGATTTCCCGAATTTCTCCAAATGGATCGGCATTTTAATCATCGTCGCATCCGGCCTCTTCATCATCTGGCGCGAGCGGCTGCAGGCACAGTCGCTAAAATCGTCCTGATATCCGCAACAGCGGGTTAACTCCTCTTCTTGAGGGATCGTCAATTCGCAGCCGCTAAAACGGTTTCCGGCTTCATGATGAAGCCTGGAGTTAAAACATGAGCGAATTCCGTCTCGCTTTTCCGGCCTGCGTCGTGGCCGGCAAGCATCGGCTGACGGCCGAAGATATCGTGCTGCTGCGCAAACATGCTTTCCCCGAGGGGATCCGGACGTCTCAGGATGTCGTCGCAATGTTGGCGCTCAACAATTCCTGTCCCGATAAATGTGCCGAGTGGAACGCTTTCTTCGTGGAGCAGATCGCCGGTTTCATCGTCCATTACACCTATCCACAGGGCTCGCTTGATGAAATCAACGTTGCCTGGATCATGCGCATGTTCACGACCGACGGCGTCGTCAACTCGGCGCTGGAGCTCGAGCTCATTCTCCACGTCATGGAGATTTCGGCCGATGTGCCGGGTGAATTGAGAGCGCTTGCCCTCGACCAGCTTCGGCTGGCGATCACCGACGGCATCGGCGGCTACAAGCTGTCGCGCGCCGTCGACCGCAAGAACATCACACGCCAGGACGTCGATTTTGCGATGCGCATCTTCAGAAGCATCGCCGCAGGCGGCGTCATCGCCGTATCGCCGGCTGAATATGGTGTCCTCCATCAGATCGAGCAGGCAACGCTGCCGGGCGCCAACCATCCTCACTGGGCTGGGATCATGGCCGCCGTCACGCTGCGCGATCGACCGGAACCGCGGCGCAGCCGCTGGCTGCGCATCGTCGACGAGGAATCCGTCGCGGAAGCCGCCGTCGCCTGACATTCCGCGACGTCATCCCACGTCTCCTGCGTGCCGGCGCCAAGCCCGATTGTGCGTTCCTGTGTTTTATGCGTAAAACTCCGGAACGCATTTCTGGGTGGAGTCTCGATGTTCAAGAAAATCCTGATCGCGAACCGCGGCGAGATCGCCTGCCGCGTGATCAAGACGGCGCGCCGCATGGGCATTTCGACCGTTGCGGTCTATTCGGATGCGGATCGGGATGCGCTGCATGTCGAAATGGCCGACGAGGCCGTCCATATCGGCCCCGCCGCAGCGTCGGAAAGCTATCTGGTTGCCGAAAAGATCATCGCCGCCTGCAAGGCGACCGGCGCCGAGGCGGTGCATCCCGGTTACGGATTTCTCTCCGAGCGCGCCTCTTTCTGCGCCGAGCTGGAAAAGCAGGGCATCGTTTTCATCGGCCCGAAGCCGAAGGCCATCATGGCGATGGGCGACAAGATCGAATCGAAGAAGTTCGCCAATGCGGCCGGCGTCTCCACCGTGCCGGGCCATCTCGGCGTCATCGAGGATGCCGCGCATGCGGAAACGATCGCCGGCGGGATTGGCTATCCGGTCATGATCAAGGCGTCTGCCGGCGGCGGCGGCAAGGGCATGCGCATTGCCTGGAACGAGGCCGAGGTGCGCGACGGCTTCGAGCGCGCCCGCTCCGAGGCGAAGAGCTCCTTCGGCGACGACCGCGTCTTCATCGAGAAATTCGTCGTTGAGCCGCGCCATATCGAGATCCAGGTGCTGGCCGATGCGCATGGCAACGTCGTCTATCTCGGCGAGCGGGAGTGCTCGATCCAGCGTCGGAACCAGAAAGTGGCGGAAGAGGCACCCTCACCTTTCCTCGATGAAAAAACTCGCAAGGCCATGGGCGAACAATCGGTGGCGCTGGCGAAGGCCGTCGACTACCAGAGCGCCGGCACGGTCGAATTCATCGTCGACCACGACCGCAATTTCTACTTCCTCGAAATGAACACCCGCCTGCAGGTCGAGCATCCCGTGACCGAACTCGTCACCGGCATTGATCTCGTCGAACAGATGATCCGCATCGCCGCGGGAGAGCCGCTGAGCTTCAGCCAGGAGGCTATCCGGCTCAATGGCTGGGCGATCGAAAGCCGGCTTTATGCCGAAGATCCATACCGCAACTTCCTGCCTTCGATCGGCCGCCTAACGCGCTACCGCCCGCCGGCGGAAGGTAGGACCGGCAACATTGTCGTTCGCAACGATACCGGCGTTTTCGAGGGCGCCGAGATCTCGATGTATTACGATCCGATGATCGCCAAGCTCTGCACCTGGGCGCCGACGCGCAGTGAAGCGATCGAGGCCATGGGCCAGGCGCTGGACGGCTTCGTCGTCGACGGCATCGAGCACAATGTTCCCTTCCTGTCGGCGCTGATGAAACATCCGCGCTGGCGCGAGGGCCGGCTGTCGACCGGCTTTATTGCCGAGGAATATCCTGACGGTTTCGCGCCGATGAAGCCGGACCGGCAGGAGGAAGCCACGCTTGCCGCAATCGCGCTGTCTGCCTCGCTCATCGAAGCGAACCGCCGCGAACGTTTCGCCGATCGCCTGCGCTCCGCATCGGCCACGCTGCGGGAGCATTGGGTGGTCAAAACAGCTGGGAACTACGTCGCTGTCAGATTGCTCGATGGCCTCGTCACCATTCCTTTCGATATGGAGATGGAGATCGAGGGCGAAAGCCGGAGCGTTGTCACCGATTGGAGACCGGGTGATCCGGTCTGGAGCGGCAGGGTCGGCGACCAGGATATTGCCGCGCAGATCCGTCCCGTCCTCAACGGCCTGCGCGTCGACTGGCAGGGACTGTCGGTGACCGCCAAGGTCTTTTCGCCGCGCCATGCGGAACTCGACAGGCTGATGCCGGTGAAGCTGCCGCCGGATACCTCCAGGCTCCTGCTCTGCCCGATGCCCGGCCTCGTCGTATCCATCGCGGTCGCCGAGGGCCAGGAGGTCAAGGCCGGTGAGACGCTTGCCATCGTCGAGGCGATGAAGATGGAAAACGTCTTGCGCGCCGAGCGCGATCTCGTTGTCTCCAAGATCAATGCCGCGGCCGGCGAAAGCCTGGCCGTCGACGCGGTGATCATGGAATTCGCTTGAGCCGGCCTCGCCGGCCATGCCAAGCTTGCCCGGATACAGGCAATCAGAAACAGAGAAAATCAGGGAGATCTAAAGATGGACGTTCGCGCCGCCGTAGCCGTTCAGGCCGGGAAACCGCTTGAAGTGATGACCGTGCAGCTGGAAGGGCCGAAGGCCGGCGAAGTGCTGGTGGAGGTCAAGGCGACCGGCATCTGCCACACCGACGATTTCACCCTGTCGGGAGCCGATCCGGAAGGCCTGTTTCCGGCCATCCTCGGCCATGAGGGCGCCGGCATCGTCGTCGATGTCGGCCCGGGTGTGACCTCGGTCAAGAAGGGCGACCACGTCATTCCGCTTTATACGCCCGAATGCCGCGAATGTTATTCCTGCACGTCGCGCAAGACCAATCTCTGCACCGCCATCCGCGCCACCCAGGGTCAGGGCGTGATGCCGGACGGCACCTCGCGCTTCTCGATCGGCAAGGACAAGATCCATCACTATATGGGCTGCTCGACCTTTGCCAATTACACGGTGCTGCCGGAGATCGCGCTCGCCAAGATCAATCCCGACGCGCCCTTCGACAAGGTCTGCTACATCGGCTGCGGCGTCACCACAGGCATCGGCGCGGTGATCAACACCGCCAAGGTCGAGATCGGTTCGACGGCGATCGTCTTCGGGCTCGGCGGCATCGGCCTCAACGTGCTGCAGGGGCTGCGGCTTGCCGGCGCCGACATGATCATCGGCGTCGATATCAACCCGGATCGCAAGGCCTGGGGCGAGAAGTTCGGCATGACGCATTTCGTCAACCCGAAGGAGGTCGGCGACGACATCGTGCCCTATCTGGTCAACATCACCAAGCGGGGCGGCGACCTGATCGGCGGCGCCGACTACACCTTCGACTGCACCGGCAACACCAAGGTGATGCGCCAGGCGCTGGAAGCTTCGCATCGCGGCTGGGGCAAATCGGTCATCATCGGCGTGGCCGGCGCCGGCCAGGAAATCTCGACGCGGCCGTTCCAGCTGGTGACCGGCCGCAACTGGATGGGCACCGCCTTCGGCGGCGCACGTGGCCGCACCGACGTGCCTGACATCGTCGACTGGTACATGCAGGGCAAGATCCAGATCGACCCGATGATCACCCACACCATGCCGCTCGAAGACATCAATAAGGGCTTCGAGCTGATGCACAAGGGCGAAAGCATCCGCGGCGTGGTGGTCTACTGATGGCGGTAGCCAACTACCAAGTCGATCTCAGGCATTTCGATGAGCTCCCCGCGCGGGAGCTCTACGATCTCCTTCGAATGCGCGTCGATGTCTTCGTCGTCGAGCAGAACTGTCCCTATCCGGAACTCGACGGCAAGGACATCGATGCCCTGCATCTCAGACTGTTGGAGGGCGGTGACCTCCTGGCGGCGGTGCGGATCCTGAAACCGCATGAGCCGCAGGACCCGTCAAAGATCGGCCGCGTCGTCGTCTCGCCTGCCCATCGCGGCAAACGTCTGGGCGATGCATTGATGCGCGAATCAATCGCCGCCTGTGAGCGGCTTTATCCGGCAAATCCGATCGCCTTGTCGGCGCAGGCCCATCTGCGCCGCTTCTACGAATCCTTCGGTTTTGTCGGGACGTCGCAGGAATATCTGGAAGACGGCATTCCCCATATCGATATGGTCAGACAGCCGGCCAGTCAGCCGGTATGAGGACACCGCCATGATCTATGTCGACGCCGATGCCTGCCCGGTGAAGCCGGAAGTTCTGAAGGTTGCCGAACGCCACGGCCTCGAGGTCACCTTCGTCGCCAATTCCGGCCTGCGCCCGTCCCGCGATCCGATGATCCACAACGTCATCGTTTCCAACGCCTTCGATGCCGCCGACAACTGGATCGCCGAGCGCGCCGGCACGGGCGACGTCGTCGTTACTGCCGACGTGCCGCTCGCCGTGCGCTGCGTCGCGACTGGCGCCTTCGTCAGTGGTCCGACCGGACGTGTCTTCGACGAGACCAATATCGGCATGGCGAGCGCCATGCGCGATCTCGGTGCGCATTTGCGGGAAACTGGGGAAAGCAAAGGTTATAATGCCGCCTTCAGCCCGAAGGACCGCTCGCGTTTTCTCGAGACGTTCGATCGCCTCTGTCGCCGCGCCAAGAACCTTTCCGGTGAGGCCGGTGGCAGGTCATAGGGCCGGCAAGAAACGGGTGGCATGGCCGCCATGCAGATTCTTATCTTGAAGCCGGCCGCTTCCTCACGCATATAGGTTCCATCGCAGACGACTGCGGCATCCCAAGGATGCAACCGTCGCGGGGACGGCCTCGCTCTTGAATAAGGAGAGGCGTATGGCCTGGTTTCTGCTTTTTCTCGCTGGTCTTTTCGAATGTGGCTGGGCGATCGGCCTTAAATACACCGAGGGTTTCACGCGGCCGCTGCCGACGACGCTGACCGTCATTTCCATGGTGGTGAGCGTCGTGCTGCTCGGCTTGGCAGTGAAGCACCTGCCGATCGGCACCGCCTATGCGGTCTGGACCGGCATCGGCACGGTCGGCACCGTGCTCCTCGGTATCTGGCTGCTCGGCGATCAGGCAAGCGTCTCCCGCCTTGCCTGCATCATGCTGATCGTCGGCAGCATCGCCGGTCTCAAGCTGACAGCTTGAAATAAGCTTGAGGGGCGTCGTCGACGCCCCTCAGCAATCGCTCAAACTGCCTTGCGGTTGTCGACGGAGAAAGCGCCGGCACCCGAGAAGAACAGGTAGAGGAAGACGAAGCAGAACAGAATTGCCGCGTCGCCCTGGTTGAGGGCCGGGAAGAAGCTTTTCGGCGCATGCGCCATGAAATAGGCGACCGCCATTTCGCCGGCCAGCAGGAAGGCCACGGGCCGCGTCAGCAGGCCAATGAGAATAAGGAGCCCGCCGACAAGCTCCAGAAGAGCCGCGAAAAGCATCAGCGGCGGCAGCGAGCCCGCCATCTGTTCAGCCGGGAAGGCGAAAAGCTTCATGGTGCCGTGCTCGATAAACAGCAGCGCGGTGATGATTCTGAGAGCGGCCAGCCCATAGGGGCGATAGGCGGAAAGACGCTCGAAAGTTGACATTAAACCTCTCCATTAAAGAAATTGCAGCCGAGCGTTAGCCCGTCCCCGGCCCTGATTGAACACACGGATCGCTGACGGCCGTTCACTTTTTCGACAGCAGGCAACACGCGGCCAAATGTCAGAGCGGGATGTTGTCGTGTTTCTTCCAGGGATTGGCGAGATCCTTGTTGCGCAGCATCTTCAGTCCGCGCGCCAGCCGCCGCCGGGTCGAATGCGGCATGATCACCTCGTCGATATAACCGCGCTCTGCAGCGACGAAGGGCGAGAGGAACCTGTCCTCGTACATTTTCGTATGGGCGGCGATCTTCTCCGGATCGGCAATATCCTTGCGGAAGATGATCTCGACCGCACCCTTGGCGCCCATCACGGCGATCTGCGCCGTCGGCCAGGCATAGTTCAGGTCGCCCCGCAGATGTTTTGACGCCATCACGTCATAGGCGCCACCAAAGGCTTTCCTGGTGATGACGGTGAGCTTCGGCACCGTCGCCTCGGCATAAGCAAAGAGCAGCTTGGCGCCATGCTTGATCAGGCCGCCATATTCCTGCGCCGTGCCCGGCAGAAATCCCGGCACGTCGACGAAGGTGACGATCGGAATGTTGAAGCAGTCGCAGAAGCGCACGAAGCGCGCCGCTTTGCGCGAGGCGTCGCTGTCGAGCACGCCGGCAAGCACCATCGGCTGGTTGGCGACGAAACCGACGGTGGAGCCTTCGACGCGGCCGAAGCCGCAGACGATGTTTTTGGCAAAGCTCTCCTGGATTTCGAAGAAATCCCCCTCGTCCGCCACCTTCCGGATGAGTTCCTTGATATCGTAGGGCTTGTTGGCGCTCGCCGGCACCAGGGTGTCGAGCGACGCATCGGTCTCGGTCACCGACTGGTAACATTCGATCTCCGGCAACGGCGAAGTGTTCGAAAGCGGCAGGAAATCGATCAGCCGGCGCACCTGCAACAGCGTATCGACATCATTCTCATAGGCGCCGTCGGCAATCGACGAGCGCACCGTATGCACCACGGCGCCGCCGAGCTCTTCAGCCGTCACTGTCTCGTTGGTCACAGTTTTCACCACGTCGGGGCCGGTGACGAACATGTAGGAGGTATCGCGCACCATGAAGATGAAATCGGTCATGGCAGGCGAATAGACGTCACCACCGGCACAGGGACCCATGATCACCGAGATCTGCGGGATGACGCCGGAGGCCAGCACGTTGCGCTGGAAGACTTCGGCGTAGCCACCGAGGGCCGCCACACCTTCCTGGATTCGGGCGCCGCCGGCATCGTAGATGCCGACGATCGGCGCGCGGTTCTTCAGGGCCATGTCCTGCACCTTCATGATCTTTTCCGCATGCGCTTCCGAAAGCGAGCCACCGAAGACGGTGAAGTCCTTGGCGAAGACGAAGACCGTGCGGCCGTTGACCGTGCCCCAGCCGGTGACGACGCCGTCGCCAGCGATACGGCTCTTATCCATGCCGAAATCGGTGGAGCGGTGCTCCACGAACATGTCGAACTCTTCGAAGGAGCCCTCGTCGAGAAAGAGGTCGATGCGCTCGCGCGCCGTCAGCTTGCCGCGCTTGTGCTGAGCATCGATGCGCTCCTTCCCGCCGCCGAGGCGGGCGATGCCGCGGCGGCGTTCCAGTTCTTCGAGAATTTCCTTCATGCGATCTCTCCTCGCCGCTCTCGCGGTCGATATGCGCTAGCGGCTGCGTCCGCTAAGTGAGAAAACCGAGCGAATCCGTGCAGCGACGTCCTCGGCCATGATGTCGTCGGCAAGTTTCGGATCGGCGGCGATACTGGTTACGTCGAAGGCGCTGACGGCGATCACCGAGCCATCCTCGACCGAAGCCGCGTCGACGCTGATTTTGGCGACGTTGCGGTCCTTTTGGAAACCGAGTCCCTTTTGAATCGAAACCACGCGAATTGTCAGCACCACCCGCGGCAGCACGGTGTCGCGCATCGTTGCATTGATCGCGGCATTGACGCGGTCGTTGATCCCGGCAAGCAGCTCGGCCGGGATGTTCGGGCCGGAGAGAACGACGGCGCTGCGCACATCATAGAGCGGCGCCTTCGGCTTGTTGGCCGAGAGGCTGCCGCAGGCCGTCAGCGCAATACAGACGAGCACGGTCCGGCAAAAACACGACCTCAGCCAATCCATCGCAAAATCCCGCACCACCCCGTTGGAGTCGCAGATTTCGCCATAATGTCTGAGAAGGCAATATGTTTCAGGCGCTTAGGGCGAAAAAAACATCAGCTGCCGCCTTGAACTCGGCAAAGCGCTTGGCTCTTCGCTCCTCGGCTTCTTCGTCGCGCCCCCAATGCTCGATCGTCCAGTCTTCGTCGAGATGAGCAAGCGACCACGCCTCCTCCACCGTCACCCGGCCCTCGGCCAAGGCAACCGCCAGGATCGCCGAGCCGGTCAGCGTCGTGACCGTATGGAGGGCGGCGAGCGCCATCGGACTCTGATGCCGCGCCAGCGTCACGGCAAAGGCCGCGGTCGCCTCACGCGGCTGTTCGTGATGCATCACCCCTTCGACGAGAATGAAACGGGCGCCGAGATCGCTGGCCGCCCAGTCGATGATCGGGTCCCAACGTTGCCTCTGGCGCTCGACCAGCAGCTCCGGCCCGTCGGCGCGGTAGCAGATGAGGTCGCTCGAGGAAAAGCGGAGAATATCTTCGAAGATCGCCTGCGTATTGGTAGCCACGCCGTCGAGCGCAGTGTTGACCAGCCGGGTCACCGGCATGGTGGTCGGATCGATTTCCTCGCCCTGCTCCCGCCATTCGGCGGCGACAAGCCGTGCGAGCGCCTCTGTGGGAACGGCAAGAACCTGCCGTGCCGGCGTGCGCACCGACTTGCCGTCGAGCGTGATCGCGAAACTGCCCCCGTCCTCGGCGACCGCCACGTCGGTGTAGAAACGCTTCGGCAGCGGCTTCTTCATCTGGATCTGGGCCCGGCGGATGGGATCGGGATGGCTCAGGCCCTCGGAAAGATCGTTCAGCAGATCGCGCATGGGCTCACCTCAGGAAAAATGGCGCAATATCTCGTTCGGATGGTAGGCGATCGCATCGGCGCCGTTGGCGATCAACTCATCCACACTGGCATAGCCCCAGGCAACACCGATCGCCTTGGCGCCGGCAGCCTTTGCCATCTGCATATCGTAAACCGCGTCGCCAATGACAATGGTATCGGCGGCATTCATCCCGGTTTCGTCGCAACATTCCGTCACCATGGCCGGATGCGGCTTGGAGGGGCAGTCGTCGGCGGTGCGCGCAACGACAAAATGCTTGTCGAAGCCGTGCGTCTCCATCACCAGCTTCAGCCCGCGCCGGGATTTGCCGGTCACCGCCCCGATCAGCAGATCCTCGCGGCCGCTGATCGCGTCGATCATCTCGCGGATGCCGGCAAACAGCGGCTCTCTGTGGTCGAGATCCCTACGCACGATCGTAAACAGCGATTTATAATGCGCCGTCATGTCGATGTCTTCCTGCTCGACATGCGGCCTGCCCTGCATGCGCGCGATAGCGATATCCAGCGACAGGCCGATAATGGCCTTGGTGTCGTCAAATCGAGGCTCCGCCTTGCCGAACTTCTCGAAAGTGCGGCGCATGGTTTCGTGGATGAGCCCGGCACTGTCGACCAACGTGCCGTCGCAATCAAACAGCGCAAGTTTCATGCTTCATCGTCCAGGATAGGGGCCGAATTTTCATCGAAGCCGAGCAGGTTCCAGCTCTGCACCATATGCGGCGGCAAAGGCGCGGTGACGCGCAACCGGCCGCCCGAGGGATGCGGAATGTCGATATGGCGGGCGTGTAGATGCAGCCGCTTCTGGATACCGCCGGGAAAATCCCAGTTCGGATCGTCGTCGAAATATTTGGGATCGCCGATGATCGGATGGCCGATGTGCAAGGCATGAACACGAAGCTGATGCGTGCGCCCGGTATAGGGCTCCATTTCCAGCCATGCGAGACGCTGGGCTGCCGTCTCAAGGACGCGGTAGTAGGAGACGGCATGGTCAGCCCCGTCCTCGCCGTGCTTGGCAATCCGCATCCGGTCGCCATCGGCGGTCGGTTCCTTGACGAGCCAGGTCGAGATCTTGTCCTCGTGCTTGCGCGGCACGCCCTTGACCAGTGACCAGTAGGTTTTCTTGGTATCGCGCTCGCGAAAGGCCGCCGTCAGTTTCTGGGCGGCGCCGCGGGTGCGGGCGATGACGAGAACGCCTGACGTGTCGCGATCGAGGCGGTGGACGAGCCGCGGCTTCTCACCCTTGGGGCTGATCCAGGCTTCGAGCATCTGGTCGATATGCCTGGCGACGCCCGAGCCGCCCTGCACCGCAAGCCCGGGCGGCTTATTGAGAACGATCACCTTTTCGTCCTCATGCAGGACCATGCGCGACAGGAGTTCGAAATCGCTGGAATGCTTGAGATCCTTGCCGGCGATCGGACCGGATTTCAGCTTTGCATCGACATCGAGCGGCGGCACGCGCACCATCTGGCCGGCCTGCACGCGCGCATCCGATTTGACACGGCCGCCGTCGACACGCACTTGGCCGGAGCGCAGAAGCTTCTGCAGCGGACCGAAGCCGAGCCCGGGAAAATGCACCTTGAACCAGCGATCGAGCCGCATGCCCGCCTCGTCGAGTTCAACCTTGATATGTTCTATGCCAGCCATGAATAGTCTTTCGGAAATTGCAGCGCGGGCCAAGCCGGCGTTCTTGCCGCAGCCTTAGAGCATTTTCATGCAAAACGGAAACCGGAATCAGACCAAAGCGCGCATGATGGCGAGGCCCGTGAACACTGCCGCCATCGAAAGACCGACGCTGGCTGCTATGTAGATGCCGCCGGCGACCGCCTCGCCGCGTTCGAAGAGCGAGATGGCGTCGAGTGAGAAAGCCGAGAAGGTGGTGAAGCCGCCGAGAAAACCGGTGATCAGCAGCAGGCGCAGTTCCATCGATGCGTTGAACTTCCGCGCGACCAGTTCGGCAAAGACACCGATGACGAAACAGCCGACGACATTGACGGCGAGAGTCCCCCAGGGAAAGGCCGGCCCCATGAGCCTCAGCGCCCATTGGCCGACAAAATATCTGAGGACGGAACCGATGGCGCCGCCGACGGCGACGAGGAGAGCCTGGATCATGGGCGGGATATCCGAGTTTGAGAGCGCATCCGAACGTGACGGACTGAAATTCTTTTAATTCAGTAAAATGCCAGCGACTTTCTTATGCCGGCGCCAAGATCCTGTCGATACTGTGCCGGCATGACCCAGCTCCTGTCCATTTCGGCAAGCACCGCCGCCATTGCCCTGGAAACGCTGAGAATACCGCAGCGCGTCGCCACGAGCACCGCCGCCCGCGACTCCCGCCGTCTCGCCGACCGGCAGTTGAAGGCCGAAGGCACCGAAGGAATCGACGATCCCTCCAGCATCATCCAGTCGACCGAAGTGGCGCTCGATCTGATGGAGAAGGGCAATCGCCAGCCGCAGGCCGGCCTCAAGCAGGCGCTGCAGTCCTACGAAGACGTCTGAGAAAACCGCCTTTCCAGCGAAAAGCCCGCGCCGCGGGCTTTTCTGTCTTAACCGGCCTGTACTCACTTGCCTTGCGCCGAAAGTACCTGCAACACCAAGTCAATCTTGCCGGCTTTCTCGAAGCTCAGCGTCACCGGCACCGTATCGCCCTGCTTGAACGGGGTCTTCACCTTCTGGAACATCAGATGCAGGTTGCCGGGCTCGAGCTTTAGGGTCTCGCCCGCGGCAATGGCGACGCCATCCTTCAGCTGGCGCATCCGCATGACATTGTCCTTCGTCGCCATCTCGTGAATCTGAACCTCGCCGGCCATCGGGGAAGACACCGATACCAGGCGATCATCCGTCTTGCCGTTATTCTTCACCGTGAAAAAGCCGCCGCCGACCGGCTGGCCGGGCAGCATCGCCTTGGCGAAGGCGCCGGAGATTTCAAGGTCGCCGGCCTTGACCGTTTCTCCGGCCTGCGCCCCAGCCGCCATGGCGGACATGTCCATGCCGGCTTTGCCGGTCGTGTCCATGCCGGGCATGCTCATCCCAGCCATGTCGTCATGGTCGTGGCCATGATCTTCGCCGGCAACCACTTTCAGCAGCGGCGCCGGGCTTTTCAGCTCATGCGCATCGCCGCCGGCCGTTGCTACCTGATCCCAGGCCGTGACCGCAGCGCCGCACAGCTGCGTCACCGGAAAGGCGAGCGAGCTGCCGGCTTCGACGCCCGAAACCTTCCCCTGAATGACGAAGGTATCGTAGAAATCATCAGAAAGATTGCCGTTCTTCCAGCGGATCTCGATGGCGCCTGCCTTCACCTTGTCGCCATGATTGTCGTAGGTCTTCTGGTAGTCGCCCTTGATCACTTCGAGCTCCCATCCAGCCTTTGGCTGCGGCTTGGCGAAGACGAAACCTTCCGGCAGTTTCACCCGCACTTCCGTGGTCGCCTTGCCATCGCAGCCATGCGGCACCTGCAGCGTGGCGAGAATCGTGGTGTCCAGCGGCACCTCGCGGTCGAGGAAGCTGACATGCGCCTCGGCGCCGGCGAAGGCGGTTGCGGAAAGAAGCGCGGCAAGCGCGAAAGTCTTGATTGTTTTCATCGGATATCTCCTCGCCGGCCGCGATCTTCTTTTGGGCGAACCGGCATTCTGCGTCTTAGGTTGCGGAGGCAGATCAGATGAGGGAAGGAGGCGCACGCGAATTTGCCCGGCTGACGGCGCTGACGCCGGCAACGGCTGCGGCCTCGATCGGGGCATTGACGAGCGAGGCGAGCTTGCGCTCGAGCCACGAACACGCATCCGGTGTCGGCAGAATCACCGAGGCAGACAGCCGGCAGGCTTCGCAATTCGGCTTGAAACCGACAGTCTTGCCTTCGGCCTCCTTCACGGTGACGCAGAGCGAGGCAAAGGTGCCATCCGGCAGCATGTAGGCCGCGGCATCATAACCATCGGAAGCGATAGCCTGCGGCGCTTGATGGGCGAATCCGAGCAAAAGCAGGCCCAAGGCGCAAAGCATGCGCAGGAAGAGCGTCGCTTTCAGTCCTGTCCGCCGCATGAGATCCCCTTCAACAGCATGTCGCGATAGCGGTTTTCCCAGCCGAATGCAAAAGCAGATTTGCCGCAGATCGCGCCCTCCCCTGACTATGGCGACAAAAATTTGTCAGGTCACGACATTTGGCCTTGCCAAGCGCTGCGCCCGCCGGATAATTGCGGCCAACCCTGTTGGGAGAATCCGGTGCTTGTGCCACCGGTGCCGAAGGAGCAACCGCCCCGGAAACTCTCAGGCCAAAGGACCAGCAAGGGGGCAGACGGAACTCTGGAGAGAAGCGTTCTCGAAACGCTCGCCGAAGGGATAACAATCTCAGGCAAAGGGACAGAGGGGGCTCAGGAGAGAAGCGCGCAGCCGCGCCTTCAGATTTGAGCCCGCGCCTTAGCAAAAGGCGCAAACCCCGGAGGCGTCGTTTGGACGATACTGCTGCCCTGAAGAAAACCCCGCTGCATGCCCTGCATCTTTCGCTCGGCGCCCGCATGGTGCCGTTTGCGGGTTACGACATGCCGGTGCAATATCCCGCGGGCGTCATGAAAGAACATCTTCATACCCGCGCCGAGGCTGGCCTCTTCGACGTCTCCCACATGGGCCAGGTCATCGTGAAGGCGAAGTCGGGCAGCTACGAGGATGCGGCGCTGGCGCTCGAAAGCCTGGTGCCTGTCGATATTCTCGGGCTCCCGCAAGGCCGCCAGCGCTACGGCTTCTTCACCGACGATACCGGCGGCATTCTCGACGATCTGATGATCACCCATCTCGATGACCACCTTTTCGTCGTCGTCAACGCGTCCTGCAAGGAGGCCGATCTCGCCCATCTGCAGGCCCATATCGGCGACCAGTGTGACATCACCCTTTTGAACCGCGCGCTGATCGCGCTGCAGGGACCGCGTGCGGTCGAGGTTCTCGCCGAACTCTGGGCCGACGTCGCGGCGATGAAATTCATGGATGTGCGCCACTGCCGCCTGCATGACGTTTCCTGCCTTGTCTCGCGCTCCGGCTATAGCGGCGAGGACGGCTTCGAAATCTCGGTCCCGGCTGACAAGGCCGAAGATGTCGCCATGCGGTTGCTCGAACATCCGGACGTCCAGGCGATCGGCCTCGGCGCCCGTGACTCCCTGCGACTGGAAGCCGGCCTCTGCCTTTATGGCAACGACATCGACACCACCACCTCGCCGGTCGAGGCAGCGCTCGAATGGGCGATGCAGAAGGCGCGGCGGGCCGGCGGCGCACGCGCCGGCGGCTTTCCGGGCTCCGGCCGCATCCTCTCCGAACTCGAAAACGGCGCCGCCCGCCGGCGGGTCGGCCTGAAGCCGGAGGGCAAGGCGCCGGTGCGCGGCCATGCCAAGCTTTATGCCGATGCCGAGGGCAAGACCGAAATCGGCGAAGTCACCTCGGGCGGCTTCGGCCCCAGCGTCGAAGGTCCCGTCGCCATGGGCTATCTGCCGGTCTCGCATGCGGCGGCAGGCACCCAGGTCTATGCCGAAGTGCGCGGCAAGTTCCTGCCCGTCGTTGTCTCCGCCCTGCCCTTCGTGACGCCGACCTACAAACGCTGAAACCCTGTTTTCCGAAAGGATTTTTCCATGCTGAAATTTACCGCTGAACATGAATGGCTCGAACTCGACGGCGATGTCGCAACCGTCGGCATCACCACCTACGCCGTCGAACAGCTCGGCGATCTCGTCTTCGTCGAACTGCCCGAAGTCGGCAAGAGCTTTGCGAAGAACGACGATGCGGCAACCGTCGAATCCGTCAAGGCAGCCTCAGAGGTCTATTGTCCGCTCGACGGCGAGATCACCGCGGTCAACGAAGCGATCGTTGCCGATCCCTCGCTCATCAACTCCGATCCTCAAGGCGCCGGCTGGTTCTTCAAGCTCAAGCTCAAGAACCCCGCCGATGCCGACGGCCTGCTCGACGAGGCCGCCTACAAGGAGCTCACCGCGTAATGACGACGCCGACCGAATTCCAGTTCACCGACTATCAGCCCTACGATTTCGCCAATCGCCGTCACATCGGCCCCTCGCCGGCCGAAATGACCGACATGCTGAAGGTGATCGGCTATAGCAGCCTCGACGGCTTGATCGACGCGACGCTGCCGTCCGCCATCCGTCAGAAGGCGCCGCTCGTCTGGGGCGCGCCGATGACCGAGCGTGAGGCGCTCGACAAGCTGCGCGAGACGGCCAACAAGAACAAGGTGCTGGTTTCGCTGATCGGCCAGGGTTACTACGGCACGATCACGCCGCCTGTCATTCAGCGCAACATCCTGGAAAATCCTGCTTGGTATACGGCCTATACGCCTTACCAGCCGGAGATCAGCCAGGGTCGCCTGGAAGCGCTCCTGAACTACCAGACGATGATTTGTGACCTCACCGGCCTCGACGTCGCCAATGCCTCGCTGCTCGACGAGGCTACTGCCGCCGCCGAAGGCATGGCGATGGCCGAGCGCGTCTCCAAGTCGAAGGCCAAGGCCTTCTTCGTCGATGCCGACTGCCATCCGCAGACCATTGCCCTCATTCGCACCCGCGCCGAGCCGCTGGGCTGGAGCGTCATCGTCGGCAATCCCTTCACCGATCTCGATCCGGTCGATGTCTTCGGCGCGATCTTCCAGTATCCTGGCACGCATGGTCACGTGCATGACTTCACCGGCCTGATCTCCCGCCTGCACCAGACCGGCGCAATCGCCGTGGTCGCAGCCGACATTCTGGCGCTGACGCTGCTGAAATCACCTGGCGAAATGGGCGCCGATATCGCCATCGGCTCCTCGCAGCGCTTCGGCGTTCCCGTCGGTTACGGCGGTCCGCATGCCGCCTATATGGCGGTCAAGGACGCCATTAAGCGTTCCATGCCCGGCCGCCTCGTGGGTGTGTCCGTCGATGCCCGCGGCAATCGCGCCTACCGCTTGTCGCTGCAGACCCGCGAACAGCATATCCGCCGCGAAAAGGCGACATCGAACATCTGCACCGCCCAGGTGCTGCTCGCCGTCATGGCCTCGATGTACGCCGTCTTCCACGGTCCGAAGGGCATCAAGGCGATCGCCCAGCAGGTGCACCAGAAAGCCGTACTGATGGCCAAGGGCCTGGAAAAGCTCGGCTACAGGATCGAACCGGAAAGCTTCTTCGATACGATCACCGTCGATGTCGGCCACATGCAGGGCCTCATCCTGCGCGCCGCCGTCGCCGAAGGCGTCAATCTGCGCAAGGTCGGCGACACCCAGATCGGCATGAGCCTTGATGAGCGCACGCGCCCCGCGACACTCGAAGCCGTCTGGCGCGCCTTCGGCGGCAATTTCAAGATCGCCGATTTCGAGCCGTCCTACCGCCTGCCGAAGGGCCTGCTCAGGACCAGCGAGTATCTCACTCATCCGATCTTCCACATGAACCGGGCCGAAAGCGAAATGACGCGCTACATCCGCCGGCTGTCCGATCGCGACCTCGCGCTCGACCGTGCGATGATCCCGCTCGGCTCCTGCACGATGAAGCTCAATGCCACGGCGGAAATGCTGCCGATCACCTGGCCGGAATTTTCCGATATCCATCCCTTCGTGCCGGCAGACCAGGCGCTCGGCTACCGCGAGATGCTTGATGATCTCACCGAAAAACTCTGCGCCGTCACCGGCTACGACGCCTTCTCGATGCAGCCTAATTCCGGCGCGCAAGGCGAATATGCCGGCCTGCTGACGATCCGCAACTACCACATCGCCAATGGTGAAGGCCATCGCGACGTCTGCCTGATCCCGACTTCGGCGCACGGCACCAACCCTGCCTCGGCGCAGATGGCCGGCATGAAGGTTGTCGTCGTCAAGGTGCGCGAAAACGGCGACATCGACATGGAGGATTTCCGCGCCAAGGCCGAGGAGCACGCGGCCAATCTCTCCTGCTGCATGATCACCTATCCCTCGACGCACGGCGTGTTCGAAGAGACGGTCAAGCAAATCTGCGAACTGGTGCATCAGCACGGCGGCCAGGTCTATCTCGACGGCGCCAACATGAACGCCATGGTCGGCCTGTCCCGCCCCGGTGACATCGGCTCCGACGTTTCCCACCTCAACCTGCACAAGACCTTCTGCATCCCGCATGGCGGCGGCGGCCCCGGCATGGGTCCGATCGGCGTCAAGGCGCATCTGGCGCCGCACCTGCCCGGCCACCCGGAGACCGACGGCCGGCCGGGTGCCGTTTCGGCGGCAGCCTTCGGCTCGGCGTCGATCCTGCCGATCTCCTGGAGCTACTGTCTGATGATGGGTGGCGAAGGTCTGACCCAGGCGACCAAGGTGGCGATCCTCAACGCCAACTATATCGCCGCCCGGCTGAAGGGCGCTTATGACGTGCTCTACAAATCGAAAACCGGCCTCGTCGCGCATGAATGCATCATCGACACCCGCCCGCTGGTCGACAGTTCAGGTGTCACCGTCGACGACGTCGCCAAACGGCTGATCGACTGCGGCTTCCATGCGCCGACAATGAGTTGGCCGGTCGCCGGCACGCTGATGATTGAGCCGACGGAAAGCGAGACCAAGGCCGAGCTCGACCGCTTCTGCGAGGCGATGCTGGCGATCCGCGAGGAAGCCCGTGCCATCGAGGACGGCCGCATGGACAAGGCCAACAACCCGCTGAAGAACGCCCCGCACACGGTGGAAGACCTTGTCGGCGAATGGGATCGGCCTTACAGCCGGGAACAGGCCTGCTTCCCGCCCGGCGCCTTCCGCGTCGACAAATACTGGTCCCCGGTCAACCGCGTCGACAATGTCTACGGTGACCGCAACCTGATCTGCACATGCCCGCCGGTGGAAAGCTACGCAGAGGCTGCGGAATAACAGCAATTGTACAGGCCCTCCCGCGCCGTTCGGGAGGGCTGACACGCCGCCTTGCGCAGGTTGCAACCGGCGCAATGAACCAATGTACCTTTCGCGGCATTGGATTCAAATTTAACCTTTCTTAGCAAGTCTCTGTTAGCAATTCAAAATGGGCAGTTTTCCTTGCCGAAAACGTCACCGTCGATCTTGGTCTTGCGTGCAGGTTCTTATGCGTTCATCGGCTGTATCAGCAATTCTCCTCGCCGCCGTGATCCTGTCGGGATGCTCCACGAGCTCTGGCGCCGAAGACGTGCTCACCCCTGTACCGTCCAAGGAAACCACAAACGCCATCGCGAAGCCGAGCGGTCCGATACCGGCCGCCGCCGTTGGCGAAGCTGCCCCACAGGCAAGCCCGCCGCAGGAAGCATTGAGCTGGACGGGACCGGTTCCGGAACCGCAGGCGCTGGTGCCGGCGGAAAGACCAGTCGGCATGCCGATGCCGACGGAAAGGCCGGTTGCGATGTTGATGCCCGCGAATCCGGGGATCGACCCGGATCCAGGCTCGAATTCACCGACGCGCTCGCGGATTTATAGCCACCGCTTCCGCGACGCCAAGCCGATCAACTTCGGCAGGACGTCACCGAGAAAACTTGCCGTGCATGGCGTCGACGTGTCGCGCTGGCAGGGCGAGATCGATTGGGAAACTCTCAGGCAGCAGGGGGCCAACTTCGTCTACATCAAGGCGACGGATGGCGGCGATCACCTCGATCCGATGTTCAAGAAGAACTGGCGCCGCGCCAGGGAAGCCGGCCTGAAACACGGCGCCTATCACTTCTTCTACTGGTGCCGGACGGCCGGCGAACAGGCCGACTGGTTCATCCGCAACGTTCCGAAGGAAGCCAACGCGCTTCCGCCGGTCATCGACGTCGAATGGAACGGCGAATCGAGCTGCAAGCGGCGCATTTCCCCGGCCCGCGTCCGGGAAAAGATGCAGGTCTTCATGGACAAGCTGGAGCGTCATTACGGCCAGCGCCCGATCATCTACACGGCGCCGGACTTCTACCGCGACAATTTGAAGGGCCAGATGCTCGACTATCCCTTCTGGCTGCGCTCGGTCGCCGCCCACCCCTCCAAGGTCTATCCCGGCCGCAAGTGGCTGTTCTGGCAATATTCCGGCTCCGGCCTCTCCGACGGCGTCGACGGTAAGATCGACCTCAACGTTTTCAACGGCAGCGAAAGCGACTGGCACGACTGGGTGGCGTCGCGATAGCGACGGCCCGCCGTGCCACTCCGGAACAGGCGAAACGACCGAACGCGTATCCGCTAGGTCTTTGCTAACGCAATGCCTTCAGCATTCCCTAAATGCTTGCAGGTAAAAGACGATCATCCAGTTCTGGGAAACGGCTGATGAGCATATCCGGGATAACCAACACTGCTCTTTCGGGAATGCGGGCGCAGACGATGCCGATCGGCGCGATCGCCAACAACGTCGCAAATAGCAGCACGCCTGACTACGCAAGGCTGAACACCAGCCTCACCGCCGCTGCATCAGGCGGCGTCCAGGCGACAGTCAGCCCGACGGCGTCGGATGTCGACCCGGCCACCGAACTAACCGATCTCATCGAAGCCGAACAGGCCAACAAGGCGAACGCAGTGGTCTTCGAGACCGGCGCGGACATGTGGGAAATGCTGATGAGCATTAAGCGCGACTGAGTGCGACTCTCAAAGTCGTCGTGCTGTTATAAATCTGCTTTGCATCGGACCTATGTCGATCTGCCGATTGCGCCGGCCGTCGCGAAATCAGCCGCTCTGTTAGCGGAATTGCCCTTTACGCGCTTACACATCATCTCAGGAAAGAATTCCGCTTGCGCCGCACCACCTTATCAATTCTTCTGAATTTGGCCCTGATAACCAGTGCTGGCGCTAACGAAGGTGTTTGGCGTGACCTGTTCACACGCTGTCGAATTGCCGTGGAGACGGGCAAAGACTTTGATGCAACAGGATTACGCGACCTTGGGCGTGACGTTAGAACGGCGGCCCCGGTGACCGCACCTGGGGTACCCTTTCCACTTCTGCATGGGTACAAAATGGCTGAACAGCGCTGGGAGGTTCCCGGAGCTCGATTCGTTGTCGTCGAAACCGAGTATCCACCCGATCATGGCAAATCGCGACGTGCGTGCAAACTCGAACTCGCTCAGGGAGCAAAGCCGATCTCGGCAGACGAAGAAAACCAACTGAGGACGGCATTTCTTGCCGAGCGAGATGTACTCCTCGGCACTGGGCGCTACGAGCGCTGGAATCCGGACCCCATATTTTCCACCAACCTGGGTGTTCGGTTAGCCGAGAAAAATCCTTCGGACTGCCGCGTCGTTTCTCTCATGCAAATCGAGACCCGATCCCAATCGCCATCGTTTTTCGCGACAGGCACCGCCGAACAAGACGCAGCCTGTGGTGCAGCGCCTCGTTTTGCTCATCCATAAAATAGAAAGCCGCGATCTTAACGGAGCCAAACCGGCTTCATCAGGAACGGATAGCGGCTAATTTCAGCGTGTGTGAGCGATGTCAGGAATGCGCCGGCTCGTTTTGGCGCTGTGCAGCAAGGGCGGCGAGATCGGCGGGCTTCAGTTCGACGGATTCGCCGCAGCCGCAGGCCGATGTCTGGTTGGGGTTGGTGAAGGTGAAGCCGGAGCGCAGCGTCGTCTGCTCGAAGCCCATTTCGGTGCCGAGCAGATAGAGCACGGCCGATGGCTCGACCCAGACCTTGGCGCCGTCGCGCTCGATCAGGTCGTCCTTGGCATTTGGCTCGGTCACCAGGTCGATGGTATATTCCATCCCGGCGCAGCCGCCCTTCTTGATACCGACACGAACGCCTTTGGCTTCCGGCCCGGAATTTTCGACGATCGCCTTGACGCGGGCGGCAGCCCCGTCCGTCATGCTCATCACTGCAAAGCCCATCGGCTTCATCTCCTTCCGCAACCGGGGTCAAGATCCGGTGCTTCGTGACTCAAATGTAGTCGTCCGGGGTAAACGGATCAATACCGGCCGGCTTAATACCAGCCGACCGCGACCTGCGCCTCTTCCGACATACGATCCGGCGTCCACGGCGGATCGAAGGTCATTTCGACCTCGACGCCGGACACGCCTTCGACGGCGCCGACGGCGTTTTCCACCCAGCCCGGCATCTCGCCGGCGACCGGGCAGCCGGGCGCGGTCAGCGTCATCATGATCTTCACCATCCGGTCGTCCTCGATGTCGATCTTGTAGACCAGGCCGAGTTCGAAGATGTCGGCAGGAATTTCCGGGTCGTAGACGGTCTTCAGCGCGGCGATGACGTCATCACTGAGCCGCGCCAGTTCATCGGCCGGGATGCTGGAATGCACGATGCCTTCGCGCACGTCGATCTTCTGTTCGCTTTCGTCCAGGCTCATCACGGACACTCCTCAGGCAAAGAACTTGCGCGCATAATCAAGCGCATCAGCCAGCGCATCGACCTCGGCGCGGGTATTGTACATGCCGAACGATGCACGGCATGTGGAGGTGACGCCGAAGCGTTTCAAGAGCGGCATGGCGCAATGCGTGCCGGCCCGCACGGCAATTCCCTGCCGGTCGATCACCATCGAGACGTCATGGGCGTGGAGGCCGGCAAGCTCGAAGGAAAAAATGCTCCCCTTGCCGGGCGCCGTCCCGAACATCCGCAGCGAATTGACCGACCGGAGGCGCTCGGCTGCGTAAGCTGCAAGATCGGCCTCATGCCGGGCGATCGCCTCGCGGCCGATCTTCTCCATATAGTCGAGCGCATAACCGAGCCCGATCGCCTGCACGATCGGCGGCGTGCCGGCTTCGAAGCGATGCGGCGGATCGTTGTAGGTGACCGCGTCCTCGGCGACCTCGAAGATCATCTCGCCGCCGCCCTGGAATGGGCGCATCTGGGCAAGCCGTTCCTTCTTGCCGTAGAGCACGCCGATGCCGGATGGGCCGTAGAGCTTGTGGCCGGTCATGACGTACCAGTCGCAATCGATATCCTGCACATCGACCGGCAGGTGCACGGCACCCTGGCTGCCGTCGATCAAGACCGGGATGCCGCGCTCATGGGCGATGCGGCAGACTTCCTTGACCGGAACGATCGTGCCGAGCGCATTTGACATATGGGTGATGGCGACGAGTTTGGTGCGCTCCGTCAGGCTCTTCTCGAAATCCTCGATATGGAAGGCGCCTTCGTCGTCTACCGGCACCCAGACCAGCTTGGCGCCCTGACGCTCGCGGATGAAGTGCCAGGGCACGATGTTGGAATGGTGCTCCATGATTGTCAGGACGATCTCGTCGCCTTCGCCGATCTTCGGCATGCCCCAGCCATAGGCGACAGTATTGATCGCTTCCGTCGAATTTTTCGTGAAGACGATGTCATTGACCGAGGGCGCGTTGAGGAAGCGACGGACCTTCTCGCGCGCTGCCTCATAGGCATCCGTGGCGACATTGGAGAGATAGTGCAGTCCGCGATGCACATTGGCATATTCATGGGCGTAGGCATGCGAGATCGCGTCGATGACTGCCTGCGGTTTCTGCGCCGACGCACCATTGTCGAGATAGACCAGCGGCTTGCCATGCACCTTCTCCGCCAGGATCGGAAAATCCCGGCGGATGGCTTCGACGTCGTACTCAGTGGCCGGCACTATCTTGTACATGGCATTTATCCGATCAGGCGTGCTTTTCGAGCCAGGCCGAAATCACGCCTTCCAGCGCCTCGACCAAGGCCTCGTCTTCCAGTTCCTCGACGATCTCGGCGACGAAGGCGTTGACGAGCATCGCCCGCGCCTTGTTCTCCGGAATGCCGCGCGCCATCATGTAATAGAGATGATTGGCATCGATATCGGTGACCGTGGCGCCGTGGCCGCATTGCACGTCGTCGGCAAAGATCTCGAGCTCCGGCTTGACCGAAAACTCGGCGTCGTCGGACATCAGCAGCGTGTTGCAAGCCATCTTGGCGTCGGTCTTCTGCGCATCGGGCGCGACCCGGATCATGCCCTGGAAGATACCCTTGGCGCGGTCGAAGACGACGTTGCGAATCACTTCGGTCGAACCGGTATGCGGGACGTCGTGGCCGAGCACCATCGTCACATCGGTATGGCTTTCGGCCCCGAGCAGGTTGATGCCGCGCAGCGTCAGATCGGCACCCTCACCCGTCACCTTGATATTCAGTTCCTGGCGCACCAGCTTTCCGCCGGCGTTGATGACGAACAGGCGAAGCTTGGCGTTAGCGCCAAGATCGACGCGGATCTGACCGAGATGCGTGTCGTCGGCGCCCTGCTGCTGCAGGATGATCCAGGTCAACTCCGTGCCCTCGCCGATGGTGATGTCACTGACGTGGGACACGAAGGCGGCATCGCCCGTCACCGCACGGTGACGCTCGATGACAGTTCCCTTGACGCCGGCGCCGAAGGAAACCGGAAGACGCGTATGCGTCTGCCCGCCGGCATGGATGAACTGGATTTCCAGCGGATTTTCAAGTTCGGTTTCATCAGGCACGTCGACCACATAGCCGTCGCGCACGAAGCTGCCGTTGATCCGACCGACCGCATCGTCGCTGCCCAACGCAGCGAGCCTTTCGACAGCGGAACCGTCGATCAGCCGTTCGGAATAGGCCGAAAGGCCAAGACCATCGACGGCCGCCTTCTGATTGGCATGGCCCTGAATGACCGCCAGCACCGAGGAACCGGCAACGACCGGCTCAAGCGCGTTGGAGCCCGCATCACCCACTTGCGCCGGTACGGCGCGCAGCAGATTCTTGAGGTCGGTATAGTGCCAGGCTTCTATTCGGCGCGTCGGCAAGCCGGCTTTCTTGAGATCGTCGAGAAGCCGGTCACGCAGCGCCGTCACTGCACCATTGCCGGGCAGGTCACCGATCTGATGGTTGAAGGCCTCGATCAGCGCCGTTTCGGCCGCGGTGAGACGGCTCGTCGTCTGCATGTTCATGGACGTTGTCCTTTCCACCCGAACTCAGGCCGCTGCTGCGCCGATGATGTCGGCGTAACCATTGGCTTCCAGCTCATGCGCCAGGGTCTTGTCGCCGGACTTGACCACCTGGCCCTTGTAAAGGACGTGGACGGTGTCAGGCACGATATAGTCGAGCAGGCGCTGATAGTGGGTGATGACGACGACGGCGCGATCAGGCGAACGCAGCGCGTTGACGCCGTCGGCAACGATCTTCAGCGCGTCGATGTCAAGGCCGGAATCGGTTTCGTCGAGCACGCAGAGCTTCGGCTCCAGCAGCGCCATCTGCAGGATCTCGGCGCGCTTCTTCTCGCCGCCGGAGAAGCCGACATTGAGCGGCCGCTTCAGCATTTCGGTATTGATCTGCAGCCTGGCCGCAGCGTCCTTAACGCGGCGCATGAAATCCGGCGTCGTCAGCTCGTCTTCGCCGCGCGCCTTGCGCTGCTCGTTCATCGCCACCTTCAGGAACTGCATCGTGGCGACACCCGGGATTTCGACCGGATACTGGAAGGCGAGGAAAATGCCCTTGGCGGCGCGCTCGGAGGGATCGAGCTCGAGAATGCTCTCGCCGTTATAAAGGATGTCACCCTCGGTCACTTCATAGTCTTCGCGGCCGGACAGCACGTAGGAGAGTGTCGACTTGCCGGAGCCGTTCGGCCCCATGATCGCCGCAACTTCGCCGGCCTTCACCGTCAGGTTCAGGCCACGGATGATCTCGGTGCCATCTTCGGCGATGCGGGCATGAAGGTTTCTGATTTCAAGCATCTTTGGTTCCTGCGTTTTCTCTGCGTAGCTCACCAGAGCCTCGCGTAATTTCTAAGGACATCGACCTGTTGCGCTCGGCGCTATCGCGCCAAAAAACGAATGACACGGAAAACCATGAGCGTTACGAACCAAAACCATTCGAGAATCTGAATAATCTTTCCTGGTTTTTCCATGCGCTGCTGGAGAAACACATAAGGCTGCTCCGGAGGCTTTTCTGTCTCGTATCTGATTTCGCGGGGGCGAATTTTCGCCAATATTTCTCCGCGCATATTCTCCAGACGTTCAAGAATGCGCTTCTTGTCCGTCTCGTCCATATCAGCCAACACTCCCTTCCAGCGAGATGCTGATCAGCTTCTGCGCCTCGACGGCGAACTCCATCGGCAGCTCCTGCAGCACTTCCTTGACGAAGCCGTTGACGATCAGGGCGATCGCCGCTTCGGTCGGGATGCCGCGCTGCAGGCAGTAGAACAGCTGATCCTCAGAGATCTTCGAGGTCGTCGCTTCATGCTCGAACTGCGCCGTCGAATTTTTGGCTTCGATGTAGGGCACGGTATGGGCGCCGCACTTGTCGCCGATCAGGAGCGAATCGCACTGGGTGAAGTTGCGCGCGTTCGACGCCTTGCGGTGGGCAGAGACCTGGCCGCGATAGGTGTTGTTGGAAACGCCGGCGGCGATGCCCTTGGAGACGATGCGGCTCGACGTGTTCTTGCCGAGATGGATCATCTTGGTGCCGCTATCGATCTGCTGATGGCCGTTGGAGACGGCGATCGAATAGAATTCGCCTCTGGAGTCGTCGCCGCGCAGGATGCAGGACGGATATTTCCAGGTGATCGCCGAGCCGGTTTCGACCTGCGTCCAGGAAATCTTCGAGCGGTGACCGCGGCAATCGCCGCGCTTGGTGACGAAGTTGTAGATGCCGCCCTTGCCTTCCTTGTCGCCCGGATACCAGTTCTGGACGGTGGAATACTTGATCTCGGCATCGTCGAGCGCCACGAGCTCGACCACGGCCGCATGCAGCTGGTTTTCATCGCGCTGCGGCGCCGTGCAGCCTTCGAGGTAAGAGACGTAGGCGCCCTCTTCGGCGATGATCAGCGTGCGCTCAAACTGGCCGGTGCCCTTCTCGTTGATGCGGAAATAGGTGGAAAGCTCCATCGGGCAGCGAACGCCCTTCGGCACGAAAACGAAGGAGCCGTCGGTGAAAACGGCCGAATTCAGCGTCGCGTAATAATTGTCCGAGGTCGGCACGACCGAGCCGAGATATTTGCGAACCAGATCGGGATGTTCGCGAATGGCTTCGGAGATCGACATGAAGATCACGCCGGCCTTCTTCAGCTCCGCCTTGAAGGTGGTGACGACCGAGACGCTGTCGAAAACGGCGTCGACGGCGATCTTCGGCTTCTCGACGCCGGCCAGGATTTCCTGCTCGCGCAGCGGGATGCCAAGCTTCTCATAGACCTTCAAGAGCTCCGGATCGACCTCGTCGAGCGACTTCGGACCCGGCGCGCTCTTCGGCGCGGCGTAATAGTGGATGTCGTTGAAATCGATCTTCGGATAATTGACGCGCGCCCAGGTCGGCTCTTCCAGCGTCAGCCAGCGCCGATAAGCCTCGAGACGCCATTCCAGCATCCACTCCGGCTCCTGCTTCTTGGCCGAAATGAAGCGAATGATATCCTCGGACAGGCCCTTCGGCGCCTTATCCATTTCGATGACGGTCTCGAAACCGTATTTGTACTGGTCCACATCGATCAGGCGGACCTGGTCGATCGTTTCCTGCACGGCAGCCATTTCATTCTCCAATCTCGCCGGATACAAGGTCCGGCAGCTTGTAGCGCAAGGGCAAATCTCTTTGCCCTGATGTAAGAGGCCAAAAGGGACTTTTCAGCCCGATTGGCAAGCAGAAATTTGCGTTTCCGCAAGTTTATGATGCGGTCAGGCCGCCTCGCCCGCCGACCTGCGCCGGCAGGCGATCTTCGCGAAGGCGGCAATCGCCCTATCGATATCCTCTTCCGTTGTGGAAAAGCCGAGCGAGATACGCAATGCCCCCAGCTTGGCGTCACGCCCCATCGCCGTCAGCACATGGCTTTCGCCGACCTTGCCGGATGAGCAGGCGGAGCCCGCCGAAAGGGCGACGCCTTCAAGATCGAAAGCGATCTGCCCAGTCTCCGCCTTCAGGCAAGGGAGCGTGAAGAAAATCGTGTTGGCGACTCTCGGACCACCGGCGCCGTGGATGATGACATCGGGCGCGGCGGCGTGCATGCCGGCTTCCAGCCTGCCGCGCAGCGCAGCAATCGCAGCGTTCCGTTCCTCAAGATCCTGAAGCACCGCTTCCGCTGCAGCTCCGAAGCCAATCAGCGCCAGCGAATTCTGCGTTCCCGAGCGGTGACCTTTCTCCTGCCCGCCGCCGCGGATCAGCGCCTTCGGCATCAGCGCCTCGCCGCGCGCGATCAATGCACCCGCCCCCTTCGGTCCACCGATCTTGTGAGAGGAGACGATGATGAAATCCGCGCCGATGCGTTCGATTTCGATCGGCAGACGACCGGCGGCCTGCACGGCGTCGACAACAAAGAGACCACCGTGCGCCCGCACAATCTTGGCCGCTTCTTCGACCGGCTGGACGATGCCCGTCTCGTTGTTGACGAACATGATCGCCACCATCGGAAGACCTGTCGATTTGTCATGGGCATCGAGCAATGCGGCCAGCGCTTGCAGATCGACGATACCGGCGTCGGTCACCGGGATCTCGGTCGTGCGGTCCTTCGGGAATCGACCTCCCTCTCGTACAGCCAGGTGCTCGACGGCGGAAAAATAGAGGTGCCCGAGTTGAAGCGGCGTGCGGCCCATAAGAAAATCCGGCGTCAGCACCAGATTGGCGGCTTCCGTCGCGCCACTGGTGAAGATCACGTTGCCCGGATCGGTGCCGGCAAGAGCGGCCACCTTGCGCCGTGCGCCTTCGATGGCGGCGCGGGCGGCACGCCCCTCCCCATGCACGCTGTTCGGATTGCCGAATATGTCGATGGCGCGCATGATCGCCTCGCGTGCTGCGGGGTGCAGCGGCGCTGTGGCATTCCAGTCGAGATAAAGGCGTGGCGGCGCCATGATCTTCAGTCCTGCGCTTGACGAGCTTGCTTCAGCGGCCGCGGTGCATTTTTCTTGAAATTTCCGCCGGGCTTGCCTTATGACACGTTCCACGACGCGTGGATCGCCATGCAAGTTTCGAATTGTTCTAAACTGCGTTTTAGAAAAGCTGACAACATTAGTCAAGTCATGTTGTCGTCCAACGCAGCGCGAACGCGAAATAAAACCCGGAGTACCAATGCCCGAAGTTATTTTCAACGGCCCAGCCGGCCGTCTTGAAGGCCGCTACCAGCCCTCCAAGGAAAAAAGCGCGCCCATCGCGCTCATCCTGCATCCGCATCCGCAGTTCGGCGGCACGATGAACAACCAGATCGTCTACCAGCTCTTCTACATGTTTCAGAAGCGCGGATTCACGACCCTGCGCTTCAACTTCCGGGGCATCGGCCGCAGCCAGGGCGAATTCGACCACGGCGCCGGCGAACTGTCCGACGCCGCCTCCGCGCTCGACTGGGTGCAGAGCCTGCATCCCGATTCCAAAACCTGCTGGGTCGCCGGCTATTCCTTCGGCGCCTGGATCGGCATGCAGCTTCTGATGCGCCGGCCGGAGATCGAGGGCTTCATGTCGATCGCCCCGCAGCCGAATACCTACGACTTCTCCTTCCTGGCGCCCTGCCCCTCATCCGGCCTGATCATCAACGGCGAGGCCGACAAGGTGGCGCCGGAAAAGGATGTCAACGGCCTTGTGGAAAAACTGAAGACCCAGAAAGGCATCCTCATCACCCATCGCACCGTCGCCAACGCCAATCACTTCTTCAATGGTCAGGTGGAGACGCTGATGAGCGAATGCGAGGATTATCTCGACCGTCGCCTCAACGGCGAGCTGGTGCCAGAGCCGGCGGCCAAGCGGATCCGCTGACCACATAACCCCGGCGTCTGCCCACCGCCATCGTCACAACGCGCTGGGCTTCCACGACCGCATGCCGGCAGTCAGCTCGAATGCCGTGTCGAGCACTCCATCGATCAAGATCGGCGCGCGTTCGCGCATGCCGATCTTCCTGAGGACCTGCTGCGAAGCAATGTTTTCGGGATGCGTGAAGGCGATGAAGCCCGACGCGAACTCCCTTGCGAAGAACCAGTCGGCCAGCGCGCTCGCCGCCTCCGTCGCCAGGCCTTTTCCCCACGTCTCTTCGCGCAGAGAATAGCCGAGTTCGAATTCTTCGCTCCCGAACCGAGAAATGCCGGCGCGGCCAACGAAGCCGCCGTCCTCGGCAAGAAGCTTATATTTGGTCGTGCCGTCGCGCGCCTGCTCCTCCAACCAGCCGCGCAACCGGGTCTCGGCCTTATCGAGACTCCAGGGAGCGTTGCCCGGAAGGTAGCGCGTCGTCGCCGGCGTTGAATGCAGTTGCTGCAACAGGGCAGCGTCGCCTTCGTCCCACATGACAAAGCGCAGCCGCGGCGTCTTCAATATCGGGCTTTCGCTTGTCATGGCATTGCCAGCACGCCGCCGCTGACGGGAGCCGCAACTCCCGTCGTGCCGGGAAAGGTCAGCGGCAGCCCGTCCAGCGAGCGTACGGCGAGATAGGCCCAGGCCTCGGCCTCCATCGCATCGCCGTCGAAGCCCGCGGCCTCGGCGCTCAACACTCTCGATCCCTCGGCCATCGCCGAGAGTTCGGCCATCAAGGTGCCGTTCAGCCGCCCGCCGCCGCAGACGATATAGGCCGAGGGACATTCGGGCAGAAATCCGGCGGATTTGACGATCGATGCGGCGGCGACATGCGCAAGCGTCCGGGCACCGTCTTCGAGGCTCGCCTCATCAGGCCGAAGCGGCACGAAATCGCCGCGATCGAGCGAGCGGCGAACATTGCCGCGGAAGAACGGGCTGTCGAGATACCGCTCCGCCAAAGCGGGGATCACCTTGCCGCGTCCGCCGATCTCGCCGCCGGGATCGTAGGTTCTGCCGGTCTGCATCTCTATCCATTGGTCGATCAGCGTATTGCCAGGGCCGCTGTCGAAGGCGGCGATCCGGCCGTCAGCGCCGATATAGGTGAGGTTGGAGATGCCGCCTATATTGACGAAGCATACCGCCTCTCCCGCCTGCTGGAATTTTCCCGCCAGTGCTGCGTGATAGGCCGGCACCAGCGGTGCACCCTGCCCGCCATGCACCATGTCGTTGGCACGCATGTCGTAGACCACTGATACGCCCGTCCGGCACGCCAATTCCCGGCCGTCGCCGATCTGGATCGTCAGTCCTTCGTCCGGCCGGTGAAGCACCGTCTGGCCATGGAAACCGAGAATGTCGACGCCATTGGCAGCGAGCCCGAAACGCTCGAGAAATGCCGTAACGGCAGTTGCATGCCGTTGGGTCAGCTCGAGCTCGATCTCGCGAAGTTCTCCCGGCCGTTCGTTCCTGTCGCGGAGCGGCCGTGCCAGTTCCAGCGCCCGTTTGAGCCGTCCGCGAAACTCTGCATCATATGGCATGCCGAGAAACGGCCCGCGCTCGATGAAGCCGCGGCCGTCGGTCCTGATCAGCGCGACATCGATTCCATCCATCGACGTGCCGCTCATCAGGCCGATTGCGGTTCTGACCACATCCATGAGGCTTGCCTCCCATGCGATTCCCGGATGCACTTTTGTAAAAACAGTGCTAAACGCGCCGCGACAGATCAACAACAACGAAGTTGCGTGAAGCCTCGTGGGCGCTGCGCAGGCACGAAGAGACGAAAGCCATGTCCGAGTTCAAGTCCGATTTCCTCCGCACGCTGAAAGAGCGCGGCTTCATTCATCAGGTTTCCGATGAAAGCGGCCTCGACGACCTGTTCGCTAAGGAGGTCGTGACGGCCTATGTCGGCTACGACGCAACGGCGACGAGCCTGCATATCGGTAATTTGATCTCTGCCACCATGCTATACTGGCTGCAGGAGACCGGCCACCGGCCGATCACGCTAATGGGCGGCGGCACCTCGATGATCGGCGACCCCTCCTTCCGTGACGAGCAGCGCAAGCTTTTGACGCCGGAGGCGATCAACACCAACATCGAGGGCATCAAGAAGATCTTCTCGCGCATCCTGCGCTTCGGTGACGGTCCGACCGACGCCTTCATGGTCAACAATGCCGATTGGCTGATGAAGCTCAACTATGTCGAATTCCTGCGGGATGTCGGGCGGCATTTCTCGGTCAACCGCATGCTCTCCTTCGACAGCGTCAAGCTGCGCCTCGACCGCGAGCAGTCGCTCTCCTTCCTCGAATTCAACTACATGATCATGCAGGGCTACGACTTCGTCGAACTCAGCCGCCGCTACGGCTGCCGCCTGCAGATGGGCGGTTCGGATCAATGGGGTAACATCATCAACGGCGTCGATCTCGGCCATCGCATGGGAACGCCGCAGCTTTATGCGCTGACGACGCCGCTCCTGACGACGAGCTCTGGCGCCAAGATGGGCAAGTCCGCCTCCGGCGCCGTATGGCTCAACGAGGACGTCTTCAGCCCCTATGATTTCTGGCAGTATTGGCGCAACACCGAGGATGCCGATGTCGGCCGCTTCCTGAAGATCTTCACCCGCCTGCCGCTGGCCGAGATCGCCAGGCTCGAGGCCCTCGGCGGCGCCGAAATCAACGAGGCGAAGAAGATTCTCGCCACCGAAGCGACCGCGATCGTCCACGGTCGCGTGGCGGCCGAAGCATCCGCCGAAACGGCCCGCACTACCTTCGAGGAAGGCCGCGTCGCCGAAAACCTGCCTTCGGTCGAGATCCCGGCCACCGAACTCGACGGCGGCATCGGCCTGCTGTCGCTGATGGTCCGCGCCGGCCTGGCCGGCTCCAACGGCGAAGCCCGTCGCCACGTCCAGGGCGGCGCAGTGCGCATCAATGACGAGGCTGTCAGCGACGAACGCCGCCTGATCGGCAGCGGCGAAATTACCGCCGACGGCGTCATCAAGCTCTCGCTCGGCAAGAAGAAGCACATCCTGATCCGCCGCGCGGCCTAGAGCTTTTCCGGGTTAGATTGAAGCATTCTGCCGGAGCAGGTTTTCGTCAGGGCAGAGGCGATTGGCGACGGACATACCCCTCGGTACGTCCGAGCCGATCGCCTCTGATCCTGGCGGAAAGATGCCCGGCCCTCCGGGTTGGCTGAAACGGGCCGGCTGATCGACCGGCCGGCTTGGCCGTAGAGCAGGGCTACGACGCGCGCCGGCCGGTCGACCATCCGACTCCGTTTGAGCCAACAGAATGCTTCAATCTAACCCGGAAAAGCTCTAGGTGGCTTCAACTGAACGTATCTTGAAGCCGGCGCCCACCGCGCCGGCTTTTCTTTTGGCGCGGATCAGTCGGCCCGCGATCGGTATTCCGCTTCGTCTTGTTTCGTCTCTCGAAGGAGAGGTCCGGGCGGATTGACCTCTGAAGCAGGTCGTACGCGCGACCACCAGCCGATCGAGAAAATCGGCGGCGACATCTTTGCGTCGAGGGGAACCAGGAGGACATGCTCGGAGGGGGTGCTCTTCACCGGCTTCAGCCGTCCGCCTTTTTCTGCAGAATTCGAGGCCTCGCCAACTGTCACGGCCATCACGGTGGCCGATAGGAAAGAGACTGTCCGGGCGCACTGCATGGCATCCTCCGACATTGCGCCGGCCGCTGCCGCAGCTGGCACCAACACTACATCAGAATTCCCTAAAATAAGCAAAGCATCAATGACCAGCCTGTCGCCATAGGTCGGAATTATCCAACTGGCCGCGACACGATATCGCCTTCCGGAACCTTTTCCCCCCGACGGGATTTGCGACCAGATGCATTTGGAGCGCCGGCATGATCAACGACCTCTGGTATAAGAACGCCGTCATCTACTGCCTGTCCGTCGAGACCTTCATGGATGCGAACGGCGACGGTGTGGGCGATTTCCAGGGCCTGATGCGCCGTCTCGACTATCTCTCCGGCCTCGGCGTGACGGCGATCTGGCTCATGCCGTTCCAGACATCGCCCGGTCGGGACGACGGCTACGACGTCTCCGATTACTATAATGTCGACCCACGCTACGGCTCGCTCGGCGATTTCGTCGAGTTCACCCATGGTGCCAAACAGCGGGGCATCCGGGTGTTGATCGATCTGGTGATCAATCACACCTCCAAGGATCATCCCTGGTTCGAAGACGCTAGGAGCGACCCGCATTCACGCTATCGCGAGTGGTACGTCTGGTCAGACAAAAAGCCCGCAAACGCGGATCAGGGCATGGTTTTCCCGGGCGTCCAGAAGACGACCTGGACCTATGACGAAAAAGCTAAAGGCTATTATTTTCACCGCTTCTACGATCACCAGCCCGATCTCAACACGTCCAATCCCGAGGTGCAGGCGGAGATCCTTAAGATCATGGGCTTCTGGATCCAGCTCGGCGTCTCGGGCTTCCGGATGGACGCCGCCCCCTTCATCATCGCCACAAAGGGCGCCGAGGTCACCAAGCCGGTCGAGCAGTTCGACATGCTGAGGAAATTTCGCGAATTCCTGCAATGGCGCATGGGAGATTCCATCGTGCTGGCGGAGGCCAATATCCTGCCGAAGGACAATTTCGAATATTTCGGCGACGATGGCGACCGCATGCAGATGATGTTCAATTTCCAGGTCAATCAGACGCTGTTTTATGCTCTCGCTACAGCCGACACGCGACCTCTGAAGAAGGCGATGGAGGCCACGAAGCCGCGCCCGGCGACCGCGCAATGGGGGCTGTTTCTTCGCAACCACGATGAACTCGATCTCGGTCGCCTGACGGATAAGCAGCGCGACGCAGTATTCGCCGCGTTTGGACCCGAGAAGGGCATGCAGCTTTACGACAGGGGCATTCGCCGGCGCCTGGCGCCCATGCTCGGCGGCGACCGTCGCAGGATCGAGCTGGCCTACAGCCTGCTGTTCTCGCTGCCCGGAACGCCGGTCATCCGCTACGGTGATGAAATCGGCATGGGCGATGATTTGTGCCTGCCAGAGCGCAACTGCGCGCGCACCCCGATGCAATGGTCGACGGAACCGGAAGGCGGTTTCACCAAAAGCGCAAAGCCCGTTTCGCCTGTTATCAAGGACGGCCCCTACGGCTTCGAGCATATCAATGTCGCGGTCCAGCGGCGCGATCCGAATTCGCTCTTGAACTGGACCGAGCGGATGATCCGGATGCGCAAGGAGGCTCCCGAGATCGGCTGGGGCGATTTCTCAGCGGTCGACACAGGTGACGACGGCGTACTGGCGCTGCGTTATGACTGGCGCGGCAATTCGGTGCTGATCCTGCACAACCTGCATCCGCACCCGACGGAAGTGACCTTCGATCCTGATGTTGGTGAACTCGGGCGATTGCTGATCGATATTGCCGATGGGGCAAGTAGTGAAGCCGACGACAAAGGGCGCCATACGGTCATGCTCGATGCCTATGGCTACCGCTGGTATCGGGTCGGCGGCCTCGACTATCTCCTCAGGCGGAAAGAAATCTAAGTCTCGCTTCCCTCACTGGAATTCGAAAATCTGCCGGAAAACACCAGGCGCGATGATCGACAGCGGATTGATCTGCAGGTTCGGCTGGTCGAACTTGCCGGTGAGCTTGAAAGTGATGCCGATCAGGCCGCGGTCGCTGCCATTGCCGAGGATCACGCCGATCAGCGGCAATTCGGCAAAGAGGCGATTAAGGCCGTAGGCCGGCATGAAGGTGCCCGTCATATCCATATTGCCCTTGCGGTCGCGCACCACGCCCTGGAAAGTCGCGCCGATTTGGTCGCCGCGCAGCACGCCGTTCTCGATACCGACCATGCCGTTGCGCGAGATGACGCGGGCAAAGCCGCGCTGGAAGCGTTGCGACGAGGTGTCGATGTCGCGTTTGACCGCCTCGTTGAGGCTTCGCTGCTCGTTGCCGACAGGTGTCGAGACGATCGAATGCAGGCGCTGTTCGTTGACGATCGAGAAGCGGCGCACATCGAGCGAGCCGTCCCATCCGCCCTGCGGCGAAAGCCGGATCGCCAAGTTGAGCAGGCCGCCCTGTATGTGCTGATAGAGATCGGCAAAACGCGATACCGCACCGGCATCGCCGCTGGTGATATTGATGACACCTCCGTCCTTCATCTGGCTGACTACGGCCTCGCCGCTGCCGGTGACGCCGGAAAAATTCAGCGTCTGCAGCTTGTCGCCGCGCAGCGACACCTGCGCCTGGAAATTGCCGATCTTCTCGTCGTTGAAGCCGACGACGTTTTTCAGCTTGGCGCGCACCGATACTCCGGTGTTATCCTCGCCGCCGTCCTCACCGCCCTCCGAGCCCGATTTTAATCGGGCGATGACCGGCCGCGCATCGGCGCTGTCGCCGGAAACGGAGACGTCGAAATTGCCCTTGCTGCGCTTGACCGACAGAGCGAAATCGTCGAGCGAGGAGAGCCTGACACTGTCGAAATCCGCCGAAATAAGGCCGGCCTTGCCGACAACAAGCGATCCGCTGGCGCCGAAGCCGTCACCCTTCAGCCGGAAATTCTTGATCTCGGCATTCTCGGGCGGGCCGGACATCTCGAATTCGGCGGAGGCGGCAATGCCGCTGCCTTTCGACCAGCCGATCCAGGGCAGGTCGAGCATCGTTTTGGTGAGGTCGAGTTGAACGTTTTGCCGGTCGTCGTCGATCCGCGTCAGCACCATCTTCAGGTTGCCCCTGACGATATCGGAAAGCCCGGGCATTACCTTGCTGCGCTGCTCATCGGAGAGCGTCGCCGTGATTACGCGCTGCCGCTGCACGCCAGACGACGCCTCGACCGGCTCGGTCAGATCGATATTGGCGGGAATGCCGTCGATTTCGCCTTTGGCGTCGAGCGTGATCTGCTTCGGATCGCCGTTCAGCATGCCGCTGACATTGCTGATCGTGCGGCCGGAAAACGGTTTGGCAAGATCGACGTCAGCGAGCTTCAGGGCGGCCTTCCACTCGGCCGGCGGCGGGTTTTGCGAAGAGAGCAGTCCGAAATGCGCCTTCACGTTCGCGTCGATATGTCCCTTGAAATCGTCGGGCGTAAAGCCGGCGCGCTGCAGCACCCGGACCGGCTTATAGGTGAGGAGTTCGCCTATGGCGTCCGCAGCACCCGATACCGCAAGATCGATATCGGCCATCAGCGGTTTGTCGTAGGCGGACGGTATGACGAACGTCCCCTGCCCGAGGCCGACGGACCGACCGGAGGGGAAATAGGACATGCCGCTCTTGATCGAAATCGTCGCAACGGCACCGGTCAGATCGAAATGCGCCGCCGTATCACGGACCGGCGGAATGTCGCCGGCGACGTTCATCCGCGCGCCGGCAATATCGAAGCCGATGCGGATCTGATTGGCGTCGAGCTTCAATCCTTTACCGCCGGCTGCCTCGTCAAGCCGGCCGAAGGGAATGAAGACTGAAATCGAAGCATCGGTGACGGTGCCGCCGAAGAGATTGCCATGCACCCAGGTGCGCACCTTGGGCGCCATCCAGAACGGCCAGAGCTGCTTGATCGCCGTCGTCTGCAGCTCTCTGGACTGGCCGGCGAAGCTGATTTCCGGTGATTTGTCACCGAGCCTGATGTGCAACGCCCCGTAAAGCGCGCCGAGCGGGCTGGAGACGGTCATGTTGGGGAACAGGAATTCCCGGCCGGCGACCATATAGCGTCCGGTCGCCTGGATGTCGAAGGCAACAGGCTGTTCGCCGGAGCCGCTCGGGGCGGCGGTGCCGCCGCTGACGAGCAGATCGATGCCGAAGCCCTTGCCGGCTTTGGGGTCGAGTTTGTCGAGATCGATCAGCGCGCCATTGAGCGGCAGCGTGGTCGCGCCGAACCGGAGATTCGATTTAGCAATCTCGACTGTCTGCTTGACGAAATCATAGGCCAGATTGATTTGCCCGCCCGACAGCTCCTGCGGATCGCCATCGGCATAGATCAGACCGGGATCGATGTCGATCGTCGCCGCGAGGGCCGGTTCGACGCCATCGCGCGTCCTCGTGGCCGACACCGTCAGGTCGGCAAAAGTGTTAAGCCCCTGCCGTATCACGCCCTGATCGTTGCGTTTCAGCGTAAACGGCGTGAGGTTCGCGTGCTTGAGCGTCGCCACCACCTTCGATACCTGGCCGTCTTCCTTCTCGGCCAGCACGTCGAGTTCCGCCACCTCGCCGTTAAGCGCAACCTCGCCTCTCAATTGCAGCGAGGATGGTCCGCCATGAGCGAACACCAGATTGTCGACGACAAGCGACAGCGGACCGTTCGCCGTATCGGCAAGCTTGATGTCGATACCGGAGATGCGCACGGAATTCGTCGAGCCGCGCGTCACGATGCTGTCGAACATGTCGAGTTGCTCGAAGATCGTCTCCATCGCCGCCGGCATGGCGTCAATGCGCAGATCGTCGAGCTTGACCGGGTTGCCGGAGGGCAGAAGCGCGGTGTCGAGTGCGATGTCCTCCGCTTCGATGTCCGCAACGGCGATACGGCCGCGGAAAAGCTGCAGCGGATCGAGACCCAGGCGCACCGAACCCGTCGTCGACAGGTGCTGGCCGCTCTTCTGATCGATCATGTTGACGTTGCGCGCTTCCAGCGCCAGCCGGAAGTCGGAGGTGAAACGGATGACGGTGGAGCCGACTTCGGCACGGTAGCGCGGCCCGGCCACGCCATCTAGCGCCGCCTGCGCCTGTTGCGACAGCGGCTTGTCGAACATGCCGCTTTCGACGGTGAAGACGATGACAGCAAGGATAAGGAGAATCAGTCCGAGAAAAACCGACGTCAGCTTCGCCGTCCGTCGCATCGGCGAACGCGGCGGCGGGCAATGAACGATGATCGGATCCTCGGCCTGAGCGGACGGCAAGCGGTCCAGCGCAACGATATCCTTCTTGCGAAACGTGACCTTTTCGCCGCGGATGGCTGACATGCGCCCTCGGGCTCTCCCTTAAATCGAAGAATTGAACCCGGCCATGCTGGACGGGTTTCCGTCCACTATATAATTCGGGGAGAGAGAGTGTCATCCACAAACCCGGCAAAAGAAAGGTTTTCCCAATGGCGGTTCCCGGCATCGGTGCCCTGGCCCCCGACTTCAACCTCCCCCGCGATGGCGGCGGCCGTGTCTCGCTATCCGATTTTCATGGCCGGCCGCTCGTTATCTTCTTCTATCCCAAGGATGATACGACGGGCTGCACCGCCGAATCGCTGGCTTTCACTGCGCTGGCGCCGGAGTTTGAAGCAGCAGGTGCCGCCGTTATCGGCATGTCGCCCGATTCGGCCGCCTGCCATGACAAATTCATCAGAAAGCACCGTCTTTCGGTCGCGCTCGCCTCGGATGAGGATAAGACGACGCTGCAGGCCTATGGCGTCTGGAAGGAAAAGAGCATGTACGGCCGCAACTTCATGGGCGTGGAGCGCACGACTTTCCTCATCCGCCAGGACGGCACGATCGCGACGATCTGGCAGAAGGTGAAGGTACAGGGCCATGCCGAGACCGTGCTCGAGGCCGTCAGGAATCTGGCCGCGTGACCGGTGATCTCGCGATAAACTCGCTGCGCGGCGGCGCTATAGACGCCATCCGCTCGGCCGACCTCGACCGCAAGACCGCCCTTGCGCAGGAAAGCGCCACCCGCTGGTTCGCCCGCCGGGTGTCGCTGCGCTCGCCGCTCGACGCAGCCCTGCCCGAGAGGCCCGGCCGTCCCGAGAAACCGGTGCTGACGCCGCCGACCCAGGTGGAAAAGCGCTCGCTGCACACGCTGAAAGGCCGGATCGCCCTCCTCCATGCCATTGCCCATATCGAGCTCAACGCCGTCGATCTCGCGCTCGATATCGTCGCGCGATTCGCGACCGAGCCGGTGCCGAATTCCTTCTTCGACGGCTGGATGCAGGTCGCCTTCGAGGAGGCGAAGCATTTCCGCATGGTGCGCGCCCGCCTGAACGATCTCGGTGCCGATTACGGCGATCTTCCCGCCCATGACGGGCTGTGGCAGGCCGCCCATTCGACGCGCAACGACCTGACGGCAAGGCTGGCGGTCGTGCCGCTGATTCTCGAAGCCCGTGGTCTCGACGTCACTCCGTCGCTGCAGGCAAAGATGCGTGAGACCGGCGATCTCGAAAGCGCGGCGGTGCTCGATGTCATTTACAACGACGAGAAAGGTCATGTCGCCGTCGGCGCCAAATGGTTCCGCTTCCTCTGCGCGCGGGAGAAACGCGATCCGGCAAAGGCCTTTCAGGAGCTGGTGCGCGCTAATTTCCGCGGGCCGCTGAAGCCGCCTTTCAACGATCTTGCCCGCGCCGAAGCCGGGTTGACGCCATCCTTCTACCGCTCCCTGGCATCGATCAGCCATGCCTGAGCTGATTGATTTTCTAACGTAAACGGCGACGACGAAAGCATTCATTAACCATAAACGTGTCTAATTTCCGAAAGAGGCGTAGAGCATCAATCGGGAGAGCCTGCGTGAACGGCGGACATCAGCACCGGGTATTCGGCAAGCGGGCGCAGGAACATATTCTGATCCTGGCAAGCGGTGACAAGGTCCGCCACATGACGGTTCGGCCGTGGATGGCAGCACTTGCCTTCTGCTTCGTCGGCGTCTTCTCGATCGGCTATCTCCTGGCGACCTCCTATCTCGTGCTGCGCGACGACCTGATCGGCGCCACCATGGCACGCCAGGCCCGCATGCAGCACGACTATGAGGACCGCATCGCCGCCCTTCGCGCCCAGGTCGATCGCATCACCTCCCGCCAGCTTCTCGATCAGCAGGTGGTGGAAGACAAGGTCGACAAGCTGATGGAGCAGCAGATGGCGCTCACCTCACGCCACGGCAAGCTCGACAATCTGCTCGACCGCGCCGAAAGCTCCGGGCTCACGGATAAGGACAGCGCGCCGTCTTCGCCTGCGCAATCCTATGCCCCCGCCATCAAGGACAAGCGCGCTTCGCTCGGCGAAAGCGGCATCGAGGCGATCGAGAAACAGCTGGCAGGCGGCGCACCGGCCGACGCCACTCCCGACAATACGACCCTCGCCTACGTGCCGGCCACCGAGACGGTCGGCGATCGCGCCGACCGCATCTTCTCCAAGGTGACGCTGTCGCTGAAGGATGTCGAACAGGACCAGCGCAACCGCGTCGAGCAGCTGACGAGCGACGCCGGCAACGCCGCCAACGCCATCGAGAGCGTGCTGACCCGGTTCAAGATCCCCATGCCCGAGACCGCTGCCAAGCAGGACTGGGATGACAGCGCCGTCGGCGGTCCCTATGTCGAGCCGGAGAGCAATGACGATTTCAACAATTCGCTGATCGCTCTCGACGGCGCGCTGACACGGCTCGAAGCTGTACGCAGCACCGCCGAATCCCTGCCCTTCCGCAACCCCGCCCTCGGCAAGGAAATGACCAGCCCCTTCGGCAACCGCCGGGATCCTTTCCTCGGCCGCCTGGCGCTGCATTCCGGCATAGACTTCCGCTTTTCGCCGGGTGAAAAGATCCGGCCGACGGCGCCCGGCAAGGTGATATCAGCCGGCTGGACAGGCGGTTACGGAAATATGGTCGAGATCGATCACGGCAACGGCATCTCGACGCGTTACGGCCACATGTCCCAGGTCCTGGTCACGGCCGGCGATACTGTCGACCGCAACGACGTCATCGGCCTTGCCGGCAGCACCGGTCGCTCGACGGGCACGCATCTGCACTATGAAGTGCGCCAGAACGGCCGTGCGGTCGATCCAGTATATTTCATGAATGCCGGCCTTAAACTCGCCACCTATATCAAGTAATACCCACCCGGTAACCAAAGCTTCACTCTGCACAGGGTGCGGCCTCTCTATTTCTTGACTTGCCGGCCATTCGGGGCTATGTCGCGCTGCATTGCGGCATGCAATCCCGCCGACTCGTTCAGAGCTCGGCCGAACCGGAACGGAAACTGTTTTCCCTTTGACGACATTCGCTGACCTTGGCTTGAGCCAAAAAGTGCTATCCGCTGTCACGGACGCGGGCTATACGATCCCCACACCTATCCAGGCGGGGGCCATTCCCTTTGCGCTCGAGCGTCGCGACATTTGCGGCATCGCGCAGACGGGCACCGGCAAAACGGCATCTTTTGTCCTGCCGATGCTGTCGCTTCTGGAAAAGGGCCGCGCCCGCGCCCGCATGCCCCGCACGCTGATCCTGGAGCCGACGCGCGAACTCGCCGCCCAGGTCGCCGAGAATTTCGAGAAATACGGTAAGAACCACCGCCTCAACGTCGCCCTGCTGATCGGCGGCGTTTCCTTCGAGGACCAGGATCGCAAGCTGGAGCGCGGCGCCGACGTGCTGATCTGCACGCCCGGTCGCCTGCTCGACCATTTCGAGCGTGGCAAGCTCTTGATGAGCGGCGTCGAAATCCTCGTCATCGACGAAGCCGACCGCATGCTCGACATGGGCTTCATTCCCGACATCGAGCGCATCGCCAAGCTCATTCCCTTCACCCGCCAGACGCTGTTCTTCTCGGCCACCATGCCGCCGGAAATTCAGAAGCTGGCCGACCGATTCCTGCAGAATCCGGAGCGCATCGAAGTGGCAAAGCCCGCTTCGGCCGCAAAGACCGTGACGCAGCGCTTCGTCGCCTCGCACAGCAAGGATTACGAGAAGCGCGCGGTTCTGCGTGAACTCGTCCGCGCCCAGACCGAACTCAAGAACGCCATCATCTTCTGCAACCGCAAGAAGGATGTCGCCGATCTCTTCCGTTCGCTCGAACGCCACGGCTTCTCCGTCGGTGCGTTGCATGGCGACATGGACCAGCGTTCCCGCACGACGATGCTGCAGAACTTCCGTGACGGCAACCTCCAGCTGCTGGTGGCCTCCGACGTTGCTGCCCGCGGTCTCGACATTCCCGATGTCAGCCACGTCTTCAATTTCGACGTGCCGATCCACTCCGAGGACTATGTCCACCGCATCGGCCGCACCGGCCGCGCCGGCCGCTCCGGCGCCGCCTTCACTCTCGTCACCAAGCGCGACACGAAATTCGTCGACGCGATCGAGAAGCTGATCGGCGAAAATGTCGAATGGCTGAATGGCGACCTGAACTCGCTGCCACCGGCGGAAGAAGGCAAGGACAGCGACCGTCCGCGCCGCAACGGACGCGAACGTGGCGACAAGGATCGCGGGCGCGGGCGCGGCAGGCACAGTGCTGCGAGTCATAAATCTGATAACGACATACAGGATAATGACGTCCAAGTGATCGCAGCAGCACCAGCAAAGGCCGAAGTCGTGAAGAACGAGCGCAAAGCAGAGCAGAAGCCGCAAAACAATGCGCGCAACAATCGGCCTTACCCGGCAAACGACGACAGCCGCGACCGCCGCCGTCATCGCGATCACGACGACGGCCCAACCCCGGTCGGCTTCGGCGACGACATCCCGGCCTTCATGCTGATCGCCGGCAGCGCCAAGGTCTGAGCATCCAATGAGCAGGCCCGGCGTCGACTTCCCGGGCCTCGGCGTCGGTTTGGTGATCCTGCGCCAAGGCAGGATCCTTCTCTATAAGCGCATGCGCCCGCCTGAAGCCGGCTACTGGAACATCGTCGGCGGCAAGGTCGATCACATGGAACCGGCTGAAGAAGCCGCGCGACGCGAAGCCGAAGAAGAAACCGGCCTCAAGATCGGTCGGATCGAACGGATCGGCGTGACCGAACAGATCATCGATGCCGACCGCCAGCACTGGATCTCCATCCTTTATCTCGCCCACGACATTGGCGGCGAGCCGCAATTGACAGAACCGGACAAGCTTTCCGATTTCGGCTGGTTTGCCCTGACGGATTTGCCCACGCCGCTGTCGGCCTTCACCAGGGCGGCGATAGCAGCCTTGCCGACTGCCGAACGCGGTTAGAGCCTTTCCTGGTTAGATTGAAGCATTCTGTTGGCTCAAACGGAGTCGGATGGTCGACCGGCCGGCGCGCGTCGTAGCCCGGTTCTACGGCCAAGCCGGCCGGTCGATCAGCCGGCCCATTTCAGCCAACCCTCCCGCAGATTTGCCAGGCAAATCTGCAAGACTCAAAAGCGCCGGACGCACTGATCGCTTCGCCGCGGCGAAGCGGTGCGGCCGGTGGGCCGGGCATCCTTCCGCCAGGATCAAAGGCGATCGGCTCGGACGTACTTGGGGGTATGCCCATCGCCAATCGCCTCTGCCCTAACGAAAACCTGCTCCGGCAGAATGCTTCAATCTAACCAGGAAAGGCTCTAATCCTCTGCGCGCAGCGCCGCCTCATAGGCAAGCCTTACCCATTTCGCCATCAGATCGGGATCGTCGTAGGCCTCTTCGGGGATCGACCAGTAGGGCATTTTCACCGGTTTACCCTTCTTGCCCTCATAGGCCCATTGCGTGGCGCCGGCGGCGGCAAATTCCGGAGCGCTTTTCTCATCGGCCTTCAGCAGCATCTCGTCGCGCACTTCGACGGCGACGATGCGCCCGAGATGATAAATGCCCTTGCCGCCGAACATGCGCTTGATCGTGACGGGGCCGAGCCCCTGAAACATTTCCTCGATCCCGGCATTATCCATTCTCTGTTTCCTCGCATCCCCGCCAGCCGCATTACAGCGTGTGATAATCCCGATTCATATAGATGAGCGCCGGGTGCTTCTCGCTGAAGCGGACGGCGGCAACCTCACCGAAGATGACATTGTGCGTCGGCATTTCCTTGATGTCTGTCACCCGGCAATCGAAGGCCGCGAGCGCATCGGCAAGAACGGGGGCGCCGGTGACGAGCGTATCGAACCGGCCGCTGGCGAAGCGCTCGTCATTGGCAATCGCGGTGCGCCCGGAGAAAGCGTCGGCGACGCCCTGGTGGTGGGCGCCGAGCGTGTTGAGCACGAAGATGCCGCTTCGGAAAAAGATCTCGTTCTTCGGATTGGTGTTGTTGAGGCAGATCAGCACCGAAGCCGGATTGTCCGAGACCGAGCAGGCGGCGGTGATGGTCACGCCGCGGCGCAGACCTTCCATCGCCGTCGTCACGAGCTGCACATGACCGGCATAACGGCTCATGGCATCGCGATAAAGGCCGGGGTCGATATGCTGCCTGTTCAACACGTGCTTCTCCCGCGCGCTCTTCTGCCTGCGTCGTTCCTTAAATCGGGATCGATTTAGGAGAACTATGCAGCAATTCAAAATGCTACAGTGTCCTTTGCGCGACTGAAATGACGTCCGACACCGTAGTTCGACTTGCTATCGCGCCAATATGGCGAGCATCGGTTACCTTTTCTACAATAGGACCGGTGAAAAGCGTCGGGTTCGGCTTGTTTTTCTTTGACGATTGCGGCCTTGCGGATAAAAGGGCATGGACGATGGCTAGGGATCTTCGCCTTTCATGATCAACCTGCGTGGCATAGCAGCCTTTCTGACGCTGCTCGGAACGGCGGCGCAAGGCCATGCGGCCGGCGTGACGATCGGCGTCGTCGCCCCGCAGGGCGGGCCGCTCGGCCTCCTCGGCGCGCAGATCGCTGCCGGCGCCGGTTTCGAGATCCAGCAGTCCGGTAATACACTCGTCGCCGTCAACGAGACCTGCGAGGACAATAGCGGCGCGGCGGTCGCCGATGCGCTCGTCAATGCCAAGGTTCAGATCGCAATCGGTTTTCTCTGCAGTGAGACGCTGGAAGGCGCACTGCCGAAGCTGAAGGACGCCAATATTCCCGCGATCACCGTTTCGGCACGTTCGCGCATTCTGATGGAGGATGCGCTGAAAAACGGCTGGCCGCTCTTCCGCTTGGCACCGGCCGATGGCACTGAGGCAGCAAAGATCATCGAGGTGATCCTCAAGGACTGGGCAGCCGACCCGATCGCGCTGATCGAGGACGGCACCATTCATGGCCGCGAACTGACGGAAGCTGTGCGCAATGCGCTGGAGCAGAACGGCCTGAAGCCGGTTTTCACCGATACCTACCGGCCGGGACAGGAGCAGCAGATCGCTCTGGTGCGCCGCCTGAAACGGGCCGGCGCCACAAGGGTCTTCGTTGGCGGCGATCGCAACGATGTTGCCGTCATGGCCCGCGACGCCAAGGCGGAAAACATTCCGCTGTCGATCCTCGGCGGCGATGCCATGCGCGCCGCCGATCAGCCGCTGCCGCTCACTCCCGGCGTGCGTGCCGTCGCCCTGCCCGAATATGCGCTTTTATCGGAAGGCGCGCCGGCGGCCGGCGCTTTGCGCGCCAAGGGCACCGAGCCTGAAGGTTATGTCCTGCCATCCCTGGCGGCGGCCCTGATTGCCGGCCGGGCGGCCGAAGCCGCCGCTGCCGCCGGCAAGCCGCTGCGGGAGACACTTGTCGGCACGACGTTCCAGACACCGATCGGCGCCGTCGCCTTCACCGGCGCGCATGAGCTTTCGCAAAACCCCTACCGCCTGCTCGAATGGCGGGGCAATGGCTTTTTTCCACCTGCTGCGCCGACGCAATGAGCGGCTGCCAGCCCTGAATTTCGGCGCCGTGCGCAAGTGGCGCCCATACGGGAGTAAGACTTGATGACGCTGCCCATTCGCATTGCCCCTTCGATCCTCGCGGCGGATTTCGCCAGGCTCGGCGAGGAGGTGCGCGACGTCACCGCCGCCGGCGCCGATTGGATCCACCTCGACGTGATGGATGGGCATTTCGTGCCGAACATCTCCTTCGGTCCCGATGTCATCAAGTCACTGCGTTCCTACACTTCAGCCACTTTCGACTGCCATTTGATGATCTCTCCGGTCGATGATTATCTCGAAGCCTTCGCCAAGGCCGGCTGCGACCGCATCACCGTCCACACCGAATCCGGGCCACATCTGCACCGCTCGCTGCAGACCATCCGCAATCTCGGCAAGAAGGTCGGCGTGACGATCAATCCGGCGACGCCGCTGAGCGCCATCGAGAACGTGCTCGACGACGTCGACCTCATCCTCATCATGTCGGTCAATCCCGGTTTCGGCGGACAGAAATTCATTCCCGCAATGACGGCCAAGATCGCCGCGGCAAAGTCTCTGATCGGTGACCGGCCGATCGAACTCGAGGTCGACGGCGGCGTCACCGTGGAAACGGCGCCTGATATCGCGCGAGCCGGCGGCAACGTGCTCGTCGCCGGCTCGGCAATTTTCAAGGGTGGTACGGTCGACAGCTACCGTAGGACCGTCGCCGAATTGCGTCAGGCAGCCGAAGGGGCACGAACATGAAGAAGTGTCTGATCATTGGCGGCATGCTTGCCGCCGCATTGGCCGGCCTGCCCGGCTTGTCGCTGGCCGGCGACATTGCCAGCATCCAGCCAATCGGTTTTTCCGCCGACGGCAAGATCTTTGCATTTCAGGAATTCGGCATCAAGGAAAGCGGCAGCGTCCCCTATTCCGAAACCTACTTCATCAATACCGACAGCGGCCAATATCTCGAAGGCACCCCCTTCCGCACCGAACTGACGGATAAGGACGCCAATCTTTCCAAGGCCCGCCGCCAGAATCTGACGGCGGCGCGCAGTCAGATGGATAAGTACGACCTTCTGACAAATCCGGGTCTGATTGCCGCCTTCAACCCGCCAACCGAGCTCGGTTCGCCCTCGAAGACGCTTCGCTACACCACACTTGCGATCGATGGACCGCCGAAGACGCCCTATACGCTCTCACTCGGCGAGATGCCGGTGCCGACGCCGAAGGAATGCGCAACGGTCGACAAGCGGATCCTTGGCTTCAGCCTGCAGATGATCGAGAAGGAAGGTGTCCCGAACCGTCAGGCGGCGCGGCATGCAACAGCTGTTCCGGCCGAGCGCACATGCTCGGTCGAATTCAGGATCGGCGGCGCGGTGGTCTACCAGCCGGAGGGCGGAAATCAAATTCACATTGCACTCGTCCTCGCCTTCGATGCTGAGAGGAACGGACGCTGGATCGCCGTCCCGGTCCATCCCTGAGCATGGATCGCCCCAGGACGGATCGTCTAAGGGCGGCAAAGCCGCCCTCCTCCGATCTCTTTGCCGGCGCACTGCTCTGGGGCGTGCAGATGCTGGCCGCCGCGATGCTCGGCCTGTACCTCCGCAACGGCCTCGAGACGAGCCGGCTCGCCGAGCTGGCGGCACTCTATTTTCTCGGCGGCCTGCTCTCCTGGCCCTTCGCCCTGCCGGTCGCTCGCTTTTTTGCCTATAACAGACCGCCGGAAGCGCGGTTCGCCGCCTTTTTCGTGACGCTGACGGCAGCCACGATCCTGATGACCGCCTTTCTCTTCGCCATGGAATACCGGATCTTCTATTCGCGCTGGCACGCGCCCTTCGGCAGCGTCGCCTGGGCCTTCCAGTTCGTCTTTACCGGCATCAGCGCCGTCTACCAGTTCCTGGTGATCGGCCTTCGCCTTTTCCTGCCGCTTGGCCTCGTCTGCCTTGTCGTCAGCAGCTATCATCTTGCCAAACGCATGCGTTGAGATTGCCGCCCGTCTTTGCTACAGGGGCGCTGAAGCAATTTCAGCAAAAGTGTTCAGCGGTTTTGCGCCCGAAATTGCGCAAAAACAAAACATCGATGCTTAACCTCTTGAAGTGAAGGCAGCCGCCCATGATCCCGCGTTATTCCCGGCCCGAAATGGTCGCCATCTGGTCTCCCGAAACCAAGTTCCGCATCTGGTTCGAGATCGAGGCGCATGCCTGCGACGCGCTGTCCGAACTCGGCGTCATCCCGAAATCGGCAGCGAAGACCATCTGGGAAAAGGGCGGTGCGGCCACCTTCGACGTCGCCCGGATCGACGAGATCGAGGCTGTCACCAAGCATGACGTCATCGCCTTCCTGACCCATCTCGCCGAGATCGTCGGCCCGGATGCGCGCTTCGTCCACCAGGGCATGACCTCGTCAGACGTGCTCGACACCTGCTTCAACGTCCAGCTGGTGCGCGCCACCGATATTCTGATTGCCGATCTCGACCGGCTGCTGGCAGCGCTGAAAACCCGCGCCTTCGAACACAAGGACACCGTCACCATCGGTCGCTCGCACGGCATCCATGCCGAGCCTACCACCTTCGGCGTCAAGCTGGCGCTCGCCTATGCAGAATTCGAGCGCTGCCGCCAGCGCCTCGTCGCCGCCCGCGAGGAAGTCGCGACCTGCGCCATCTCCGGCGCCGTCGGCACCTTCGCCAATATCGATCCGCGCGTCGAGGAACATGTCGCCGAGGCGCTCGGCCTGAAGGCCGAGCCGGTCTCGACCCAGGTCATCCCGCGCGACCGCCACGCCATGTATTTCGCCACCCTCGGCGTCGTTGCCTCGTCGATCGAGCGGCTCGCAACCGAGATCCGCCACCTGCAGCGCACCGAGGTTCTGGAAGCCGAAGAATATTTCTCGCCCGGCCAGAAGGGCTCCTCGGCCATGCCGCACAAGCGCAACCCGGTTCTCACCGAGAACCTCACCGGCCTCGCCCGCATGGTCCGCTCCTACGCCATGCCGGCCATGGAAAACGTAGCCCTCTGGCACGAGCGCGATATCTCTCACTCCTCGGTCGAGCGCATGATCGGCCCCGACGCTACCGTCACCCTCGATTTCGCCCTCTCACGTCTGGCCGGCGTCATCGAAAAGCTGTTGGTCTACCCGGAGAACATGGAGAAGAACCTCAACAAGTTCCGCGGCCTCGTCCACTCCCAACGCGTCCTCCTGGCGCTGACCCAGGCTGGCACCTCCCGCGAGGACGCCTACCGCCTGGTGCAGCGCAACGCCATGAAGGTCTGGGAACAGGGCAAGGATTTTCTGGAAGAGCTGCTGGCGGATGCGGAGGTCCGCGCTGCGCTATCCGAGGAGGATATTCGCGAGAAGTTCGACCTTGGCTATCACACCAAGCACGTCGATACGATCTTCCGGCGGGTGTTTGGAGCTGTATAAGGATTCTTTTCTACGTCATGGCGGCGCCTTCCGGCGCCGTTGTCTCCTGTGCGGCCTACCCGACGCTCCGTCTTAGCCGCAGCCTGATCATGACCGGGAAGTAGATGCATGTCGCAAGGAGAGAAGGAGCGGACACAATCAGGATAATCTCCAATATTGTCATGTCCTTCCGTGTGAGATCATTTATCCCGCCGCGCATCAAAAAGAACGACGCAACGATTAACACCAACGTTGCGATAAAGATGATGGATCCCCACAAAAATGGCCGTGAATTTACTGCGGCATATTTAATGCGATAAAAAACAAACAATAAAAAAACGATCGGCAGCGAAAGAAAAAACTTCGCGAACAGCAGACCAAGGCCTAGATCACTGAAGAAAAATGGCAAATGGCCCAATGGCAGCCCTATGAGATAGGCCTGAAAAAACAATTCGACCTGCGGTTCTCTGAGAAAGGAATCGCGCATTTCCCCCTGCAAAACAGCTTTAGACCCGACATGCGTTATAAAGCATATTGCGGAATTCAGCTCTTCTCAAGCGGTCGTTGCTTCATCTTCGAGCCCTTAGCATTCGCCGATCGCTTACGCGCATCGGTCTTTTTCGGCGCAGCGGCTTCCGCGGTCTCCGCAGTACTGCAAGCCTCCGTCTCGCCCCTGCCCTTGGCAGCCTTGGCGACCAGCTGGTCGAGATGTTTCAGCTCCTCCTCGTCGAGATTTTCGATGCCGATGAAGCGGTTCTCCGCATGGCTGGTCAGAATGATTTCGTTGAGTTTGGCCTGGATTGCCCGGGTGTCGCGCGTCTGGGCGTTCTGCAGCACGAAGACCATCAGAAAGGTGATGATGGTCGTACCCGTGTTGATGATGAGCTGCCAGGTTTCCGAATAGTTGAAGAAGGGGCCGAGCAAGGCCCAGATAATGACGACGCACAGCGCCAGGATGAAGATGACGGGCTTACCCGCCCATTCCGATGTCTTGGTTGCGAAGCGGGCAAACAGATGCGTCATCGTCACCTCTGAACTCTCTCCTCGGAGTCTCGGGAGCATGATGTTGCTACAATCATGCTCTCGCAAAAAACTCCGAGGCAGGTTCGAGGTTCCCGAAAATCGGGGATCGCACGGTATCAAGGTTTTCCGCGGGCAGGATCGAAGCTATACAGCTTCCCGCGCAATCAGCTTGCGGTAGAGATGCCAGGTCGCGTGGCCGAGGATCGGGATGACGAGCGCGAGTCCGGCAAAGACCGGGATGGTGCCGACGACGAGGAGCGCTGCGACGATCAGGCCCCAGAGCAGCACCGGCACCGGATTGATGACCGTCGCACGGATCGAGGTCACGACGGCGGCGACCGCCCCGATATCACGATCGAGCAGCAGCGGGAAGGTGATGACTGAAATCGCCAGCACGACCAGCGCGAAACCGAATCCGATGAGATTGCCCCAGACGATCAGCTGTAGGCCTTGCGCCGTGCCGAAAACCTGGCGGGTGAAGTCCGTCATGGTGCGCGGAAACACTTCGCCGAGAAGATTGGCGTACAGCGTCTGTGCCGTCACCAGCCAGACGACGAACAGGCCAAAGAGCATCAGCCCGACCGCGATGATCGAAGGCAGCGCCGGCGAATGGCGCACCTCGAGCGCATGCGTCCATGACGTATCGAGGCCTTCCTCGCGCCGGCGGCTGATCTCATAAAGACCGATCGCCGCAATCGGGCCGATGAGCACGAAACCGGACATCAGCGGGAAGACCATTGGCAGAAGATTGGCGCCGGAGGTCCACAGCGTCAGGAAGACGCCGGCAATCGGATACATCAGGCACAGGAACACGTAATGGGAAGGCTTCTCACTGAAATCGTCGAGCCCGCGCTTGAGCGCATCGAAGACGTCGGCGATGCCGATGCGATTGACCACGGGCCGCGCCAGGTTTTCACTGGCACCCGTCATGACATGAAATGCCGCCATGGCTTTCTCCTCCTCAGCCGAGACTTGGTCGGCTGCGGACATGCATCGGCGGGTAAGCCGATACGAAATCCGCAACCGGCACTGGAGTAACATAACAAATTTCAGCGCCCGTGTCGCTCCCTTGCCGCCCCCTCTTGACATCTTGGTCAAGCCTTCTCACATCGGCGGCACTATGAAAGCCTCAGACGCAGATATTCTCATCATCCCCGGCTACACCAATTCCGGCCCCGGCCACTGGCAGAGCCGCTGGCAGGCGAAGCTCAGCACAGCGCGGCGCGTCGAACAGGCCGAATGGACGAAGCCGGTCCGCGAGGACTGGATTGCCCGCATCGCCGAAGAGGTGAACGCCTCGACCCGCCCGGTCGTGCTCGTCGCCCATTCGCTCGGCGTGCCCTCGGCGATCCATGCCATCCCGCATTTCCGCAAACGGGTGGCAGGCGCTTTCCTTGTCGCTCCGCCTGAAGTCACCAATCCCGACATTCGCCCCAAGCACCTGATGACCTTCGGGCCCTATCCGCGCGACCCGCTGCCCTTCCCTTCGATCACCGTCGCCAGCCGCAACGATCCGTTCGGCAGCTACGACCATGCCGACGATATCGCCAGCAGCTGGGGTTCCTTCCTCGTCGATGCCGGCGAGGCGGGGCATATCAATGCTGAGTCCGGGCACGGCCCGTGGCCCGAAGGAACAATGGTCTTCGCCCAATTCCTCAGCCGCCTCTCTGCCTGATTTGGAACCCCCGACCCTCGCCATTTCAGCGACCGCTTTCTAAGCATTTCTTAATAGAAAGCCCCCAGACTGCGCCGAGATGAAATCAGCGAGAATGCCCGTGAAGAAAGCCCGCCCGGAGGCCGACAAACCGCATGGCGATCTCGCAGCGGCTGAGGCTGGCGTCGGTAACGGGTCGACCGACGATTCCGATCTGGCCGAGCGCGAGAGCCGCTGGAACCATGCGCTTGTTGGTTCCGGCCTCGGTGTATGGGATCACAATTACCGTCTCGACCGGAAATATTATTCGCCGACGTGGAAAATCATCCGCGGAATGGCGCCGGACGAGGAGGTCGCCGGCGACTACGAGGCTTGGCTGCAACTCGTCCATCCCGACGACCGCGACTTCGTCGCTCATGCGATCGAGCGGCAGAATGCCGGCGATCCGGATTATCAGATCTTCCAATATCGTGAACGCCACAGGGACGGCCACTGGGTCTGGATCGACTGCCGTGGCGCCTGCGTCGAATGGGATGAGAACGGGGTACCGACGCGCATCGTCGGCACGGATATCGATATCACCGCCCGCAAGGAAGCCGAGGAGACGCTGTCGCGCCTGTCACGCCGGCTCGACCTGGCGCTGGAAATTTCCCGCATCGGCGTCTTCGAGGCCGACATCGAAAACGACAGCGTCGAATGGGACGATCGCCTGATTGCCATTTACGGCTTGCAGGGTGCGGCGCGCAAGATCGGCGGCGAGGCCTGGGCCGAAAGCCTGCATCCGGACGACCGCGAACGCGTGCTCGGGCTGGCCGACCGCAGCGTCGAAAGCGGCAGCGACTTTCAGCAGGAATACCGCATCATCCGCGGCGACGGTGTCGAACGCATCATCCGTGCCCGCTCGGCCTTCTTCGTCGACGGCAACGGCCAGCGCAAGCTGATCGGCGCCAATTGGGACGTCACCGAGGAGGTCGCGCTTCGCAACGAGCTGCAGCGTGCCAAAGAACTGGCGGAAGCCCGCAACCGCGAACTCGAAGCCGCCAAGGAAAGCATCGAACACCTGGCGCTGCACGATTACCTCACCGGCCTGCCGAACCGCCGCTATCTCGACAAGATGCTCGACGACGGCGCGGCGCAATGCCGGGCTAAAGGCCTAGCTTTGGCGGTTCTGCATATCGATCTCGACCGCTTCAAGCAGATCAACGATACCCTCGGCCATCGGGCGGGCGACGCCATGCTGCAGCACACCGCAAATGTGCTCAGACATTCCGTCCGCGCGGCCGATTTCGTCGCCCGTATCGGCGGTGACGAATTTGTCATCCTCTGCGCCGTCGATGCTGGATCGAAGAAGATCGCCAGCCTGGCCGAACGCCTGATCCGAGAATTGCGCCGACCCGTCAGATATGAGGGGCATGACTGCCGTTTCGGCGCCAGCATCGGCATCGCGGTCAATGGCGGCGCCAAGCTCGACGCCAAGCAGACGCTGCTCGACGCCGACATCGCACTCTATCGCGCCAAAGGTCTCGGCCGAAACCGTTTCGAATTCTTCTCGGCATCGGCCCGCAACGATATCGTCTCTGCCAAGCAGCTCGCCGATGAAATCCTGATCGGCCTGGAGCGCAATGAATTCGTGCCGTTCTATCAATTACAGTTCGACGCCCGCACGCTCGATGTCACAGGCGTCGAGACGCTCGCACGGTGGCAACATCCCGTGCACGGCCTGCTGACGCCAGACCGCTTTCTCGATATCGCCGAGGATCTCGACGTCGTCTCGACGATCGACGCCTTGATCCTCGAGCGCGCGCTGGCGGACCGCCGTGCCTGGATCAAGGATGGCCTGTCGATCCCGAAAGTATCGGTCAACGTTTCCGCCCGGCGGCTGACCGATCCCGATCTTGGCAAGAAGCTCCGCGCCCTGAAGATCGAGCCCGGCGCGATCGCCTTCGAACTGCTGGAATCGATCCCGCTCGATGATTGCGACAAGGTGGTGGCGGCCAATTTGAAAAAGATCCGCAAGCTCGGCATCGACATTCACATCGACGACTTCGGCACCGGCCACGCCTCGATCGTCAGCCTTCTGCGCCTGAGCCCGAACACGCTGAAGATTGATCGCGAGCTGATCCGCATGCTGCCGCAGTCGGCCGAGCAGCGTAAACTCGTCGGCTCGATCATCGATATCGGGCGCTCGCTCAATATTCTCGTCATTGCCGAGGGCGTCGAAACGGCTGATCATGTGCGCATTCTGGAGCAACTCGGCTGCGACACGCTGCAGGGCTATGCGCTCGCCCGGCCGATGCCGGCCATGCAGATCCCCTCCTTCATTCGCGTCGGAAGCTGGCGACACGGGCTGACCGCCGCGCGCGGCTTGCAGACGCATCTTCTCCGCGCGACGCCAAGCAGAACCGCCAAATAAAACCTGTATAAGCGGCCCGCCATTTCGCCTTCATTCCACCGTAGAGAAAAAGCCGCTAGACTCGTAACGCGAATTCATTCGATTCTCTTGGCGCTATTCCGTAAAATCCGGAAACAGGGCCATGAAATCCGGGAACCGGGCCACGAAATCCGGAAACCGGGGAAGGAGCGACAGGCGGATTGTGAAACACTCTCTTTTCCTTTAAGGGGACGCCACGAGATCGATCCACTCGCGCTATCCCGAGAGCGCCAACAACAGAGAATGACCAAGATGAACCGTCGCCGCCGTATCTACGAGGGCAAGGCAAAGATTCTGTATGAGGGCCCGGAGCCGGGCACTTTGATCCAGTTCTTCAAGGACGATGCCACCGCCTTCAACAAGAAGAAACACGAAGTCATCGACGGCAAGGGCGTTCTCAACAACCGCATTTCCGAATATATCTTCAGCCATCTGAACAAGATCGGCATCCCCACCCATTTCATCCGCCGGCTCAACATGCGCGAGCAGCTGATCAGGGAAGTGGAGATGATCCCGCTGGAGATCGTCGTGCGCAATGTCGCCGCCGGTTCTCTCGCCAAGCGCCTCGGCATCGAGGAAGGCGTCGTGTTGCCCCGCTCGATCATCGAGTTCTATTACAAGTCCGACGCCCTCGACGATCCGATGGTCTCCGAAGAGCACATCACCGCCTTCGGCTGGGCCAATCCGGCCGAGCTCGACGACATCATGGCGCTCGCCATCCGCGTCAACGATTTCATGACCGGCCTCTTCCTCGGCGTCGGCATCCAGCTTGTCGATTTCAAGATCGAATGCGGCCGCCTCTTCGAAGGCGACATGATGCGGATCATCCTCGCGGACGAAATCTCGCCCGACAGCTGCCGGCTCTGGGATATCGAAACCCGCGAGAAGATGGACAAGGACCGCTTCCGCCGCGATCTCGGCGGCTTGCTCGAAGCCTATTCCGAAGTCGCACGCCGTCTCGGCATCATCAATGAAAACGAGCCTGTGCGCGGCACCGGCCCGGTTCTCGTCAAGTAAGGCAGGAAAGACAAAGTGATCAAGGCTCGTGTCACCGTCACGCTGAAAAACGGCGTTCTCGATCCGCAGGGCAAGGCCATCGAAGGCGCGCTCGGCGCCCTCGGCTTTTCGGGCGTCGGCCATGTAAGGCAAGGCAAGGTCTTCGACCTGGAGCTCGAAGGCGCCGACAAGGCCGTGGCCGAGGCAGACCTCAAGGCGATGTGCGAAAAACTGCTCGCCAACACGGTCATCGAGAATTACGCGATCGCGATCGACTGACCATTGCAGACCTGCTCGTCATCCGACGGGTCTTATGGATTGAGCGTCATGCTGAAGGCAAAGCTGGAGACGGAAGTCTCGAAATTCATGAGCTATGTTTTGCGCCATGCGCCGGATGCCGCAGGCTTGACGCTTGATGCCGAGGGTTGGGTATCGTTCGATGATCTCGAAAAGGTGCTGACGTCGAAATACGGCGTCTCCCGCGCCGATATCCTCGAGGTGATCGACAACAGTCCGAAGAAACGCTTCACGCTTGTCGATAACAGGATCCGCGCCAATCAGGGCCACAGTGTCGAGGTCGACCTGGCATTGACCCCGGTTGAACCGCCGGCAGTTCTCTTTCACGGCACGTCACTCACGAACTGGCCGTCGATCGAGCGCGAAGGCCTGAAGAAGATGGAGCGGCACCACGTCCATCTATCGGCCGACATCGATACGGCGAAAATTGTCGCCGTGCGCCGCAAGGGCGACTATATCATTCTGCGTGTCGACGCAGCCGCCATGTTTTCAGAAGGCCATTCTTTCTTTGTCGCGGACAATGGAGTATGGCTCGCCGAGAGCGTTCCAGTCCAATATCTTTCGCGAAATGCGGGGACTCTATGAAATCAGCCGTCGTTCAACTTCCGGGCCTCAACCGCGATCGCGACATGATCGCCGCTCTCACCAAGATCACGGGTCACCAACCGGTGACGATCTGGCAGACGGAGACGGAAATCCCCGACGTTGACCTGATCGTCATCCCCGGCGGCTTTTCCTATGGCGATTATCTGCGCTGCGGCGCGATCGCCGCCCGCATGCCGGTCATGCAGGCGATCATCGACAAGGCTGCGAAGGGCGTGAAGGTGCTCGGCGTCTGCAACGGCTTCCAGATCCTCGTCGAAGCCGGCCTGCTGCCGGGCGCGCTGATGCGTAACGCCTCGCTGAAATTCGTCTGCCGCGAGATCAAGCTCGAAGTCGTCAATGCCGAGACGGATTTCACCCGCGCCTACGCGCAAGGGCAGGTCATCCGTTGCCCTGTCGCCCACCACGACGGCAATTATTTTGCCGACGAAGCGACGCTGGCGAAGATCGAGGGCAATGGTCAGGTGCTGTTCCGTTATGCCGAGGGCACCAATCCGAACGGTTCGATCAACGACATTGCCGGCGTGATGAACGAAAAAAGCAATGTGCTCGGCATGATGCCGCATCCCGAAAACCTGATCGAGGCCGCCCATGGCGGTTCGGATGGCCGGGGCCTCTTCGCCTCGGCGCTCGACGTCGTCGCCGCCTGACCCCCACCTCAGCCATGCCGCCCGCGGGCCTACCGCGGGCAACGGCGTGCAGCCGAGAAGACCTTCATCCGGATCACTGGAGCAAGATCAATGCGTCCCCGCCTCTCCGTCGCAAACGCCGCCTTGTTGACTGCTCTGGCAAACATTGTCGCCGCCTGCCAATCACCGGCACCGGCAGCAGGTCCAAACCGGGCGGCGTTGCCGACGATGGAGCGCGTAGCGCTCGGCGCCAATGCCTGCTGGTTCAAATCGGGCGATCCGGCCTTTGCAGCCTATAAGCTCGCTCCGGAGCTCAATTCCTTCTCCGGTCGGCCGCGCATCCTGCTCGTCCACAAGGCCAGCCCGGAAAGCCGGCCGCTGCTCGTCGTCCAGGCCGAGGGAAGCCCTGCCCGTCTGCAGGCCTTTGGTCCGATGATGTCGGACCCCGTCGCCGGCCGCATCGCCGCCGACGTCAATCGTTGGTCCGGCGGCAATAGAGCCTGCAATTGATCGCCGCGCTCACCCGCAGCATCAGTCCCAGAAAAATGACTTGCCGATTTCGCGTGCGGCTTCGGACTGCGATACCCCGATATCCTTGAGCCCTGCCGCCGTAAGCTCCCTGAGCGCGCGCCGTCCCTCCCGCTTCTGATGCCAGAGACGAATGGCGGCCCAGATCCGTCCCAGAGGCATCGTCGCCTCGGCAGGCGGGCTGGGAAGAATGACGCGCCTGTCCTCATAAGAGACAATCGGCACAATTGGCGTATTGATTTCGGGCAATGCAGACATTCCAGGAATCCTTTCGGCTCATCCGTGGAATTGACTCTTAATCTTGACAGGCACACAGTGACAATATAAGCAATTGTCACCATGACAAATTGGCTTCCTGATCTTTCCCGCGGCTCCGGGCCGGTCTATCTCCGGCTTGCCGACAGCATCGAATCCCATTGCGAGCGGCGCCCTGCCCGCCGGCAGCAAATTGCCGCCGCAGCGTAATCTTGCCTATGATATCGGGGTGACGATCGGCACGATCGGCCGCGCCTATGCGCTGGTGCACGAGCGCGGCCTGGTTGCCGGCGAGGTCGGCCGCGGCACCTACGTGCTGAACCGCGCCGAGACGCCGCCCGGCGAACAAACCGATGCACTGGCCGTCTCGCTTGGCGGCACTCGCTTTCAGGACGCGCCCGCCGACAAGATCCGTTTCGATACGACAGCCGCCCCCGATCTCGGCCAGGGCAAGATCATCTCAGCCATCCTCGCCGAGATCGGCGAACAGCATCTCACCGAGATTTCCTCCTATTCCCGTAGCTTTCCGCGGAACTGGTTCGACGCAGGCCGCCGCTGGCTTGCCCGCAGCGGCTGGACACCGGAGGTCGAAAACATCGTACCGACGCTCGGGGCCCATGCCGCGGCGGTTGCCGTTATTGCCGCTGTCTCGGCGCCGGGCGACAAGATCGTCTTCGAAAATCTGACCTATACCCAGGTCAGCCGCAGCGCCCGCCTTCTCGGCCGCCGTACGGTGACGGTCGATTCCGACGAATTCGGCGTCATTCCCGACGATTTCGAACGGCTCTGCCAGCAGCAGCATCCGAAGATCGCCTTCCTGATGCCGACCGTGCATAATCCGACAGTGACGATCATGCCCCACGAGCGGCGCGCGGCAATTGCCGCAATTGCCAGAAAGCACAGCGTCTGGCTGATCGAGGACGACCTCTACGGCGGCATGGCCGACGATGAGACGCCGCTCATCGCCGCGCTTGCGCCCGACCGCACCTTCCTGGTCAACGGCCTGTCGAAATCGGTCGCCGCCGGCGTGCGCGGCGGCTGGGTCGCCTGCCCGCCGCATTTTGCCCAGCGCATCAAGGTAACGCACAGGATGGTCACCGGCGGCCTGCCTTTCATCCTGGCAGAGACCTGTGCCCGCCTGGTCGAAAGCGGCCGGGCGCACGAGATCCGCCAGGAAGTTATCGGGGAACTCTCCCGGCGTGCCCACCTCGCCCGCGAGCATCTGCAGGGTTTCGACTTCGCGTCGCACCCGCATGCGCCCTTCCTCTGGCTGAAACTGCCGGAGCCCTGGATGTCCGGCACCTTCAAGAATGCCGCCTTTCGCGACGGCGTGCTGGTCGATGACGAAGACGAGTTTAAGGCGGCCCGCGGCGAGAAAACCTACTACCGCATTCGCATCGGCTTCTCCTCACCCAAAACGGGCCAGGAATTGACCGCAGGCCTGATGATCCTGCGCCGGCTGCTGGAAAATGGCGGTTCCGCCTATGACGGCGAAATATGACCTGTTGCAAATACACGCCATAATTCCGAAAAAACGCACACGCCTGACGAGAGCGCTTTACCGCTCCGACCCCCGTGCTACCTCTTTGTTATTCCCGCTTGGTGCGAATCAAAGGACGGCAGATGAGGGTCGAGTTCGGAAAGATCGCGTTACGCTTCTTGGGGCTGGCATCCGTGGCGGCCGTAGCCGTCACTTCGATGGCGGGTTCGGCCAATGCCGGCGAGCAGATATTCGATGAATTGCGTTTCGGGGCCTCCGCCTCGGTGCAATCGGGTCGTGCCGGGGAAGATGGCGTTTTTCCGGAGATTACCGCTCTCTTCGATCCTTTCGGATATGAGGAGGCCGTCGGCTGGCAGCAACAGCTGTTGCATCCCCGCGTCCATCTCGGCACCTCGATCGGCACCTCGGGTGAAGCAACGCAATTCTTCACGGGCTTCACCTGGACGGTCGATCTCAGCGAGAAGCTCTTTGCCGAAGCCGGATTCGGCGGCGTCATCCATACCGGCGAGTTGGACGACAATGATGACGGCCCGGAACTCGGCTGTCGCGTTCTGTTCCACGAATATGTCGGCGCCGGCTACCGTTTCACTCGCAATTGGAACGTGATGGCCCAGATCGCCCACTCCTCTCATGCCGATCTCTGCGACGGCCCGAACGACGGTATGACGCGCGCCGGCATCCAGATCGGCTACAAGTTCTGAGCGATTGCCGCCTTCACGAGAACAAAAGCCTGCCCGCCCTGTAAACTGAACCCCGAAGTTGGGTGTCCAACTTCGGGGATCAGTTCACTGTGTTGACGGTGGTTTTTTTCTGTCGCGCGCCGCCGCTACATAAGCTAAAGACAGCGCAAAACGCGCCAGGGACTTTCCGCTCATGACCATTCCAAACACCATCCCGATCACGTCGGAACTCATCGCAAACCACGGCTTGAAGCCGGACGAGTACCAGCGCATTCTGGATCTGATCGGCCGCGAGCCGACTTTCACCGAGCTCGGCATCTTCTCGGCCATGTGGAACGAGCACTGCTCCTACAAGTCCTCGAAGAAATGGCTGCGCACGCTGCCGACCAAGGGGCCGCGGGTCATCCAGGGGCCCGGCGAGAATGCCGGCGTCGTCGATATCGATGACGGCGATTGCGTGGTTTTCAAGATGGAGAGCCACAATCACCCCTCCTACATCGAACCGTATCAGGGTGCTGCGACCGGCGTCGGCGGCATCCTTCGCGACGTCTTCACCATGGGCGCCCGGCCGATCGCCGCGATGAACGCGCTGCGCTTCGGTGAGCCGGATCACCCGAAGACCCGCCATCTCGTCTCCGGCGTCGTCTCCGGCGTCGGCGGTTACGGCAATTCCTTTGGCGTTCCCACGGTCGGTGGCGAAGTCGAGTTCGATGCGCGTTATAACGGCAATATCCTCGTCAACGCCTTTGCCGCCGGCATCGCGAAATCGAACGCCATCTTCCTGTCCGAAGCCAAGGGCGTCGGCCTCCCGGTCGTCTATCTCGGCGCCAAGACCGGCCGCGACGGCGTCGGCGGCGCGACCATGGCATCGGCCGAATTCGACGAATCGATCGAGGAAAAGCGCCCGACCGTTCAGGTCGGCGACCCCTTCACCGAGAAATGCCTGCTCGAAGCCTGCCTCGAGCTGATGCAGACCGGCGCCGTAATCGCCATTCAGGACATGGGTGCGGCCGGGCTCACCTGCTCGGCCGTCGAAATGGGCGCCAAGGGCGATCTCGGCATTCTGCTGGAACTCGACAAGGTACCGGTCCGTGAAGAGCGGATGACCGCCTATGAGATGATGCTGTCGGAAAGCCAGGAGCGCATGCTCATGGTGCTGCAGCCGGAAAAGGAAGAGCAGGCCAAGGCGATCTTCGTCAAATGGGGCCTCGATTTCGCCATCGTCGGCAGGACGACCGATGATCTGCGCTTCCGCGTCATGCATCAGGGCGAAGAAGTCGCCAACCTGCCGATCAAGGATCTCGGCGACCAGGCGCCTGAATATGACCGCCCTTGGCGTGAATCCGGCAAGCCGGCGCCCCTGCCCGCTAATCTCGTCGCCGCCCCCAAGGATTACGGCCAGGCGCTGCTCCAGCTCGTCGGCTCCGCCAATCAGTCGAGCCGCCGCTGGGTCTACGAACAGTATGACACACTGATCCAGGGCAATTCTCTGCAGCTCCCCGGTGGCGACGCCGGCGTCGTGCGCGTCGATGGCCACAAGAGCAAGGCGCTTGCCTTCTCCTCCGACGTGACGCCGCGTTATGTCGAGGCCGATCCCTTCGAGGGCGGCAAGCAGGCGGTGGCTGAATGCTGGCGCAACATCACTGCGACAGGCGCCGAGCCGCTTGCCGCCACCGACAATCTCAACTTCGGCAACCCCGAAAAGCCCGAAATCATGGGCCAGTTCGTTCAGGCAGTGAAGGGCATCGGCGAAGCATGCCGCGCGCTCGATTTCCCGATCGTCTCCGGTAACGTCTCGCTCTACAACGAGACCAATGGCGTCGCCATCCTGCCGACGCCGACGATTGCAGGCGTCGGCCTGCTGCCGGACTGGCGCAAGATGGTCCGCATCGGCAGCGCCAATGTCGGCGACAAGGTGATCATGATCGGCGTCGACGGCAGCCACCTCGGCCAGTCCATTTACCTCCGCGATGTCCTTTTCAGCCGCGAGGGTCCGGCGCCGGAAGTCGATCTCTTCGCCGAGCGCCGCAACGGCGATTTCGTCCGCTCCGTCATCCGCAACGGCCAGGCGACCGCCTGCCACGACATTTCCTCGGGCGGCCTGGCCGTTGCCCTTGCCGAAATGGCCATGGCCTCGGACAAGGGCATTCAGATCGATCTCGCCGAAGGCAAGGGTGCTGCGCATGCGCTGCTCTTCGGCGAAGATCAGGCCCGTTACGTGCTGACTGTGCCGGCCGATGTCGCCGATTTCGTCTGCGTCAATGCGGAAGGCGCTGGCGTTCCCTTCCGTCGCCTCGGCACGGTCGGGGGCGATACACTTGATGTCGGCGATCTTATTTCACTGCCGATTCAGCAATTGCGCGATGCCCATGAATCGTGGTTCCCTGATTTCATGGAAGGCCGCGGCGAACTTGCCGCGGAATGATGCGCAAGGAGTAACGATCATGGCCATGAAACCCGGCGATATCGAAGACATGATCAAGGCTGGGATTCCCGGTGCCAAGGTGACGATCCGCGATCTGGCGGGCGACGGCGATCACTACGCCGCCGAAGTCGTCGCCGAAGCCTTCCGCGGCAAGAGCCGCGTGCAGCAGCACCAGATGGTCTACGAGGCGCTGAAGGGCAATATGGGTGGCCTATTGCACGCTCTCGCTCTGCAGACCTCCGCGCCGGATTGATATGCCGGCTTCGCCCGGTTGAAGCTTTGAAATGAAACAAGACCCGGGTGGAAGCATTCCTTCCTGCCGGGTCTTTGGTTCTCTGCAAAGCGGTTCTGGATGACAAAGGTGCCCGAACTCGTATGCACCCTACGTCAAACAGTTGCGACCGCCTTGAGCTGGCGCGCAACCATTTAGGTCAGGCTGATACGCTTGCCCGCTGCGGCGGATCGCTTCACGGCATCGATAACCTTCAAGGTTTCTAGTCCCTCACGTCCGCTGACCAGCGGCGCTTCTTCGCCTCTGATGACCCTGCAAAGCTGGCGTATCTGCAAGATGAGCGGGTCTTCATTCTCGACTTCGGCGCGATTGCATTCGAATGGTTCCGTCCAACTCCGCTTGCTGGGATTGCTCCACATTTCGAGTGACGGCACCGACAGCGACCCGCGGGTGCCGCCGATCATGTAGCAGGCCTCCCCAGTTTTAGGATAGGCGGGATTTTCGCCGGTCGTCATTTCCCAACTCCATGGGGCGACGACGCAATCCGAAACGGAAGCAGTGCCGAGAATTCCGTTCTTGAACTCGATGAGGATCACTGCGGTCTCCTCAACGGCGTTTCCGCGAACTGCATTGGATTCGCATGCCTGGACGGCAGCGATATCTCCAAACAGGTAACGAAGGTTGTCGATGTCGTGGATCAGATTGAGAAAGACTGGTCCCGCGCCGCGTTCGCGCCGCCAGGAAGTGTCGAAGTATTCCTCCGGTTTGAATAGCCAGAACATGGCATTTACGACCAGTATTCGCCCGAGCTCTCCGCTTTCGATAATCTGTTTAGCCCTTTGCATCATCGGATTATGTCGGCGATGATGTCCGGTCAGCAGCGGAACGCCTTTGGCCTCGGCTATCTGAACAAGCTTCTCGCCAGCGGCAATATCGTCGGCGATTGGCTTCTCGATCAAGGCCGGGATGCCGGCCTCTACGGCCTCAAAGCCGTTTCTGACATGGATCTGGTTGGGCGTCGCGATGATGACGCCGTCGGGGCGCCCCGCGGCGACCAGTTCAGCGAAGCTCGAAAACCATTTGGTGCCGACCTCGCTTGCGATCGCCTCTCCAGCCGGGGTCGGATCGACGATAGCGATAAGCTCTGCCATCGGTTCGTCCAGCACGTGTTTGATGTGACGCCTTCCGATAAGCCCCGCTCCGAGGACCGCCAGTCTGACTGCGGGAGCCATTGTCACTCCTTCTTCGGCACCTTGAGCATCGTCGCGACTCGGCGGATTCCGAGCTGATAGCCCTCCGTACCAAGACCGGCGATGACTCCATCGGCGCGGTGGGAAACGAAAGAATGATGACGGAAGCTTTCACGCTTATGCACGTTGGAGATATGGATCTCGATGACGGGACCTTCGAATGTGTTCAAGGCGTCGAGAATTGCCAGCGACGTGTGCGTGAATGCGGCCGGATTGATGACGATGCCGGCTCCGTCTTCGCGCGCTTCGTGGATCCAGTCGATGATTTCATATTCACGGTTGCTCTGGTGGAAACGGATCTCGTGGCCGAGTTCCGAGGCCAGTTTCCGGCAGTCTGCTTCGACGTCGGCCAGCGTCTCGTGACCATAGATGTGAGGCTGACGCTTGCCGAGCAAATTGAGGTTTGGGCCATTGAGAACGTAGATCAAGCTCATTGTAATTGTCCTTGTGAGGGCGTTGCCAGGCTCAGGCGAACGCTATTTGCTGGAATGCGAAGTCCGGATCGGATTCGTAAAGATCTGCCCGCAGCCCCAGCCGGCCCGCTTGCAGCGCGGGGGCCGCTACATCGCACGCGGCTTCGAGGACCGCCTTCAACAGCCGCCGCTTCGTTTCTGCCGGCCGGCCAGGCGCCATGCGCACGATTATCTGGATGAAGTGATTGTCCGGATGCTCGTCGCCGACGCAGGAGAAGGTCGCCTCCCTGGCAAACGTCCGCACGGCTGTGGGTTTCACCAGGCCTCCGTCGCGCACTCGATGATGGACCGCTCTGGTCAATTCGTCGATCGCTACCCGTTCGGCAGCACCTCGGCTGTAGTCGATGATAATGTGCGGCAAGGCATGTCCTCCCGGTCAGGCTGGAGCTCGGCACAATTCTTCGAAGTGACGCGACATGCGTTCCGCATCCGGTTTTACACACGTGAATAGTTCAAAGGCAGCCGCGGCCTGGAACACGGTCATGCCGCCGCCCGGCAAGGTCCTGCACCCCTTCTTCTCTGCCAGGGCCAAAAGTTCCGTCACGAGCGGCATGTAGACGATATCGGCGACCCAGTGACGTGGGTGAAGCCATTCCGGTTCGATCGGGAGACCCGGATGACTTCGCATGCCCGTCGGCGTCGCGTGAATCAGCCCATCGGCCGAAGCGAGCGCCGCACCGACTTCCCTGACCGGCTGCGCGCAGGTTCTTGAAAAGCGCCGGTTGAGCTGATCGGCAAGCGCGGCGGCGCGATTTGTGTCCTGGTCGAAGATCGAGAGCATCTCGATACCGAGCTTAATTGCCGCGTGCGCGACCGCCACCCCTGCGCCGCCGGCTCCGAGCAGGACGGCATGCGTTTTGGCGACACCGGGCATGCCGCGCTCGAAATTCTTGTAGAAGCCATACCAGTCCGTATTGTGCCCGATCCGCTTTCCGTCCCGAAGCACAACCGTGTTGACCGCTCCGAGCATCTCGGCGTCCTCCGACAGGCTGGTAAGATGAGCGATGACCGTCTGCTTGCAGGGGTGCGTGATGTTGCTTCCCGCGAATCCGCGGTCTTCGAGCTCTACGAGCAATTCAGGCAGCGCAGAAGCGGGTAAACTGCGCTCGGCGAAATCGACGAGTTCATAATGGTAATCCAGCTTCAGGTGCCGCGCCTCGATTTCGTGCAGGGCGGGTGACTTCGACATCTGGATGTCGGCTCCGATGAGACCGACGAGGAATTTGTTATTGTTCATCTCAAAAACCCAATCGGCTCAGTGATGTGCGAGGATCTCGCCAAGGAAAGCCTTGGTGCGCTCATGCTTCGGAGACTTGAAGAAGACCTCGGGCTCGGCCTCCTCTATGATCTCGCCGGAGGCCATGAAGATGACCCTGTCTGCAACCTGACGGGCGAAGCCCATTTCGTGGGTGACGCAGATCATGGTCATGCCGTCGCGTGCGAGTCCGATCATCGTGTCCAGCACTTCCTTGACCATTTCCGGATCGAGCGCCGATGTGGGTTCGTCGAACAGCATCGCCTTGGGTTCCATGCAGAGCGCCCGGGCAATGGCGACACGCTGTTGCTGCCCTCCGCTGAGCTGCGCGGGATATTTCTCCGCCTGATCAAGGATTCGAACTCGTTCGAGGTATTTTCTCGCCAGCCTCTCGGCGTCGGCCCGGCTGGTTCCGCGGACCCTCATAGGTGCAAGCGCGCAGTTCTGCAGAACGGTCATGTGCGGGAACAAATTGAAGTTCTGGAACACCATCCCGACTTCACGCCGAATGGCATCAACCGCCTTACTTGTGCCGTCGAGCAACTGCCCCTCGACGATGATCCTGCCTTCCTGGATCAGCTCGAGAGCGTTGATGCAGCGGATCAACGTCGACTTGCCGGAACCCGAAGGTCCGCAAAGGACGATCTTCTCACCTTTGCGAACCGACAGGCTGATGTTTTTCAGCGCATGGAAGGAGCCGTACCACTTCTCCACCTGATTTAGAGATATCAATGTCGACTGATCATTAGCGGAACTGAGCACGGCGCCCTCCATGTATGCTTTACTTAACGGTGAACGGAATGTTGGGGATGGATTCCGGGAACGTCGGCAGATCGATCTTCATCCACTTCTTGGTGATGGCTGCAAGTTCGCCATTAGCCTTGATCTTGTCGAGAAAGGCATTGACGGCCTCGTTCCAGTCCTTCTCGCCCAGTCGCGTTCCAACGCCATTGTAAGTCGTCAGAAAGTCGATCTTGCGCTCGTAGGTGCCGGCGCTGGCGGCATCGAGCCGCTGTCCGTAGAACATGTTGCCTCCGACGGCCTTGACCTGTCCGGAGACCAGCGCCTGAATGGTTGCGGCGTCGTCGTCGAAACGGCGGACGGTCGCCGTTGATCCCATCGCGTCGGTAATAGCCTTGTCCTGCGAGCTGGACTTCGGCACGCCGATTTCCCAGCCGGCTACATCGGCAGGCGTTTTTGCGGTATCGGCCCTTGCCGCATAAAGTGAGATCGTGTTCGCCGCGTATGGCTTGCTGTACTGGATCGATTTGGCGCGCTCTTCCGTCATGGCCATGGTGGCGAACAGGATGTCGACCTTGCCGGTGGTCAGGGCCGGAATGCGGTTGGCGACAGCGAGCGGCTGGAACTCGACCTTAACTCCGAGTTCCCTAGCGAAGAGTGTCGCGACATCGGCATCGAACCCGTCCTGCTTGCCGCTCGTGTTGACGAAGCCCCATGGCGCGTTGTCGCCCTGAATGCCGACGACGATCGTGCCCTTGGCCTTGATCTCCTCGACGGTCGCCGCGGAAGCCGCAGCAGCGCCTACCGTGGCGAAGGCGGCCGTAGCCAGGGCCATTCCAAGAAATTGTCTGCGATTGCTATACATTCCATTCTCCTCCTCTGTGGTCTTTGCTTCGAGCGAAGCAAGGTTAGCGGGCAGCTTTTGCCATCCGTTTTTCGAGGCCGCTCCCGATGTGGGAGAGAGGCCAACAAATGATGAAATAGACTATTCCGACGATCCCAAAGACGAGCAGCGGGCGGTAGGTCTGGTTCGAAATGATCTGTCCGGCACGGGTCAGCTCGATGAAGCCGACGATTGCTGCGAGCGATGTGCCCTTGATGAGCTGAACGAGAAATCCGATGGTTGCAGGCATCGAAATCTTCAGCGCCTGTGGTAGGACAATGTCCTTCAATCGAGAGACGTAATGCAGCCCGAGCGCGTTCGCGGCTTCGGTCTGTCCCTTCGGAACGGCCTCAATCGAGCCGCGCCAGATCTCGCCCAGGAAAGCGCTCGCATGCAGGGTGAACGCTATGGCCACAGCGATCCATGCATTGACGTCGACGCCCAAAAGCGCGACGCCGTAGTAGACGACGAAAAGCTGCATCAGGAGCGGCGTGCCCTGGAAGAGCGCTATGTAGCCCGACGATACGAAGCGTGCGACACGGTTCTGCGACGTGCGCACCAGAGCGATCAGGATTCCGAATATGCCTCCGCCGAGGAAGCCGATGATGGCCAGCAGCACAGTCCACTTCAGACCCTGCAAGAGGAAGAACAGCTCGTTTTCGCCGATGGGACCCATGAACGCCTCCTATCGGGTCGGGTAGTTGAAGTAGGAACGGGAGATAAGGGCGAAGATGCCCATCATCAGGCTCGAGATGACCAGGTAGATTGCGGTCACGCTGAAATAGACCTCGAAGCTTCGGAAGGTGTCGGATTCGATCCGCTGCGCCGCCGAGGTCAGCTCGTAGGCGGCGATTGAAGTGCAGACCGAAGTCGTCAAGGTCAGCATCACGAACTGGCTGGTCAGGGACGGATAGATCGCCCGCAGAGCCGGCTTCAAAACGATCAGCCGGAAGACATCGGCCTTATGCAACCCCAACGCAAAGCCTGCCTCGACCTGCCCCTTGCTCACGCTTTCCACGCCGCCTCGAATGATCTCAATCGCATAGGCGCCGCCATTGATCCCCAGCGCGATGATGGCAGTAGCTGTAGGGTTTAGACGGATGCCCATAAGCGGAAGGGCGAAGTAGATAAAGAATATCTGCACCAGGAACGGTGTGTTTCGAACGATCTCGATAAAGGCAATTACCGGAGCTCGGACAAGTTTGTTCTTGGACGTTCTTGCAGCGACGCCGAGAATACCGATCGTGAGCGCAAGGATCATTCCGGCAACCGCGAGACCGAGCGTCCCAAGCGAACCCCAAAACAATTCCGGGGCGCGGTCGAAGACCGCACCAAAATCGAACGTATAGCCCATATGTTGACTTCCTCCCTCCGGCGCGGCTCACGCCTTGCCGGCGCCGATCAGCGATCCGGCCCGAATAATTCTTCGGCCCTGTCGTACAGATGTTTCAAATGCGTCTCAGGCGGGGCAGACCCTGCGAGTGGGACTTCCACCGAGATCGCCGCGGAGCTATCGACCGCTGCAACGAGTTCCTTCAATGGCAATTCACCCTCCCCCGGTGCGAACCGCCCGCCTCTAGCTTCAGTGATCATCTCCTCTGGTGTCACCGGCGCTGGTCCAGTGACATCGCACAACTGAACGTGCCTTACCCTGCCAATCTCGGTTCGGAGCGAGGCGAGCGTACCGCCATTCCTGAAGAAATGTACTCCGTCGACGAGGGCGCCGGCATTGCGGGCACCGCTCGCCTTCACAAGATTGACGCTGTCCTGAAAGGTTTTAATCACCCGCCAACCCATGTTCTCGATATCGACAGCCAAGCCGTAGCGGTCCGCAAGGCCGCAGAGATCCGAGAAGTTCGATGCCAATCTGGCTTGATCAGGATCATCTCCGCAGACACTGAGCCGGCGTGCTCCAATGTTCGCAGCCGCAGCGACTGTCGCCTCCACCGACGACGCGTCGAACGAGGGGTCGATTACGAAGAACTCGATATCGAAAACCTCGATGCCTTCACCGGCAAGCACGGTTTTCAGCTCGCGCGCAGCCGAACCACCGACAGGCAACTCGTAGTAGGGCGCACCAGGGAACGCCGGATTCAGTCTGAGCCCGACCCTGGAAAATCCCGCGCACGCAGCGGCCTTCGCAAATTCTATGGGAGACAGCAATATCGCTGAGAAGTGCGCGACGCCAATCAGTGGCGCCGATTTCGATGTTACGGCGGCCATCACGCGATCCCCTTCGCCGCGAGATGGTTGCGCAGATTGGTGCCGGTGCGATGGATGTGCTGGCGGAGCTTCTCGCAGGCATAGTCGACATCACGCGCGACCGCTCCCTGGGCAATCTCGCTGTGCTCCTGCCCTACATTGCGGTCCCCCGACGTACGGATCAAGAAGACGCGGCGATATCGGTCGTTGAGATTCAGCAGAAGACTGCAGAAGTGAAGTAGCAGAGGTTTGCCACAGCCCGAGATCAAGGTGAGGTGGAATTCGCGGTGAAGCGCCTCCCATTGCTCCAGCGTTTCGGGACGCGCAGCGTCGCGCTCCGAGCGGTTTAGACGATGAAGCGCACGCATAATGTTGCCCTCCCATTCGACGTCGCCAAGACGCATGGATTCACGCAGCGCAAAAACCTCGAGCTCCTCGCGCAGGCTCGTGACCTCTTCCAGATTAGCCAGCGAGATCGGGGCGACGCGATAGCCTCTGTTGTCCTGAAACTCGACCAGGCCGTCTGAAATGAGCCGGGCCAAGCCCTCCCGCAACGGGCTCAGGCTGACGTTGAAAGTCTTCCGCGCCTTGTCGAGATTGATCTTGCTGCCCGCTTCCAGCTCACCGGAGATGATCGCCTCCCGAAGGCGCGATGCGAGCTGGCTGCCGATGGTGTTCTTACCATCGTCGAGAAAGCCGGTTGACGGCACATCTTCTGTTAACGGCCCAAGAGAGCTGTCGTCGGCCGTGTCCATTCTTCCTCCAGCAATCTAGCGCAAGTTTCGATTATCGGTATAATAAACGATTATTTATGTCAACTTAGAAAAGTGTCGAGCTTCCCATCTCTCGCCTTCAGAAGCCTTTTAATCACGTCATTTCCAATGCTTACGGCATCCTTCTGGCCATGCTTTCATTGGCAGCCAGCATTGAGCGCATAGTGACAGCTTGACAAATAATCGATTATTTTGATAGTCGAACCTCATTGGGAGGTAGCCTTATGGCAATAAGAACGGAAAGCGAGTTGACGCCGGCCGTCCTCGCCGTGATGAACCGCACGGAAGATCCACGGTTGCGGGATATACTCGTTGCAATGGTGAAGCACCTCCACGCATTCGTGCGGGAAGTCAGGCTGTCGGAAGTCGAGTTTCGCGAAGCGACCGCCATCCTCAACGAAATTGGCCAGCTGCAGACCGACAGCCACAACGAATTCGTGCTCATCGCCGGATCGCTTGGCGTCTCGTCCCTTGTGTGCCTGCTCAACAACGGCGACAACGGGCAGACCGAGACTTCACAGTCGCTACTCGGGCCGTTCTGGCGGCTCAACTCTCCACGGGTGGAAAACGGCGGAACCATCATCCGGTCGGAAACGCCGGGAACACCCCTGTTTGTCCACGCGAAGGTGGTTGATCGAGGAGGCAAGCCCATCCAAGGCGCCGAGATCGACGTATGGCACGCCTCGCCTGTCGGCCTTTACGAGAACCAGGATCCTGATCAGGCGGAAATGAACCTGCGCGGCAAGTTCACTACGGACGACGAGGGTCGATTCTGGTTTAGAACGGTCAAGATGGTGGGCTATCCCATCCCTGTCGACGGAGTCGCCGGTCGGCTTCTCCAGGCGCAAGGTCGCCACCCTTACCGACCTGCGCATCTGCACGCCCTGATCTTCAAAGAGGGATACAAAACCCTCATTTCCCAGGTCTTCGACCCGAGCGATCCGAACATTGATTCCGATGTGCAGTTCGGCGTCACCGCGGCTTTGACAGGCGACTTTGTCCGTCATGATGAGCCGCACCCGTCCGACGCGGACGTCACTGGCCCGTGGTTCTCGCTCGACTACACCTACGTCATGGAGCCAGGCGAGGCCATCCTGCCGCGTCCCCCGATCAAATAACGAAACAAGCAGAGCCAAATCATGATTACGCAAAAGGAACGCCAGGCGGCAGCCGACGCACTGCTGAAGGCAGAAACCGAACGCAAGCCCATCGTCCAGCCGAGCAGGACATATCCGAATTTGGAACTCGAAGACGCTTACGAGATCCAAGCACTCTGGGCGCAGGCCCGGATTGCAAAGGGCGCGCGGATCGCGGGTCATAAAATCGGACTGACGTCGCGGGCGATGCAGATGGCCTCGAAAATGACCGAGCCCGACTACGGCGTGATTCTCGACGACGCCCTCTATAACGACGGAGCGCAGATCAGGGCGGATCTCTTCATCAAGCCTCGCCTCGAAGTCGAACTCGCCTTCGTAATGGGCGAAGATCTCGAGGGACCAAGCGCTCGGATCTATGATGTCATGCGCGCGACTGAATTCGTCGTTCCTGCGCTTGAGATTATCGACTACCGAACCGAGGTGCCCAGAGCGATCACCGACACGATCGCCGACAACGCCGCCTTTGGAGCGATTGTCGTGGGCGGCCGTATCATCCGGCCGATGGATATCGACATCCGCTGGGTCGGCGCGACACTTTCGAAAAACGGCATCATCGAAGAATCAGGTGTTTCCGCCGCTATAATGGGGCATCCGGCCGCGGGTATCGCCTGGCTCGTGAACAAGCTCCATTCCGTCGGAGGCGGCTTGAAGAAGGGCCAGATCGTGCTTGCCGGCTCGTTCACCCGCCCTGTGGACATCGTCAAGGGCGATGTCATCCAAGCCGACTATGGTCCGGTCGGCTCCATCGGCGTCTCGTTTGTGTGAGGCGCCGATGGAACTTCCCGTCAATCACTTCAAACGGAAACTGAGAGCCGGCAAAAGCCAGATCGGTCTCTGGTGCGGCCTTCCCGGAAGCTACGCGGCAGAAATCGTCGCGCCGTCGGGCTTCGATTGGGTGCTGTTCGATACAGAGCACTCTCCGAGCGACGTCCTCACCGTCCTACCGCAATTGCAGGCGGTCGCGCCTTACGACGTTTCCCCGGTCGTACGCCCGGCATTTAACGATCCCGTGTTGATCAAGCGCTTTCTGGATATCGGCGTCCAAACGCTCCTCGTTCCCTATGTTCAGAACGAAGAGGAAGCGAAGGCGGCGGTCGCCGCCATACGGTATCCGCCGCACGGGGTCCGCGGGGTCTCCGCTCTAACGCGCGCCACCCGCTTCGGGCGCGTGCCGAACTACGCGCGAATTGCCGAACAGGAGATCTGCCTGCTTCTGCAGATCGAGACCCGAGAGGCACTCGGTCAGCTAGAGGCCATCGCAGCGGTCGAAGGCGTCGACGGCGTGTTCATTGGCCCCGCCGACCTGGCGGCCAGTTTCGGTCATCCCGGCCAACCGGGGCATCCCGAGGTGGTCGCGGCCATTGAAGACGCGATCGGACGCCTGAAAATTCTTGGAAAACCGGCAGGCATCCTCACGCCGGACGAGACGTTTGCAGCCCGCTGCATTTCGCTCGGGACGTTGTTCACCGCCGTTGGCGTAGACGTCGCCCTCCTTGCGAGAGGATCGGAGGCGCTCGCAGCACGGTTTGCATCTTAGGGAGTTCGCGCCGATGTCGACGCGGAAGAAAGTTCTGTCCGAGATAGCGCCCGCGGGTGTGATCCGGGCCGCCGTCAACATGTCGAATACAGCGTTGGTCCAGTGGGACGATCAGGCGGGCACCTTGGTCGGTCCAAGCGCTCGGATCGGTCACAAAATTGCCGAGCAACTGGATCGCGGCCTCTCGCTGATTCAGTACAGCTCGGCCGCCGACATCCTCGCCGCTGCGGACCGCGGCGAGTGGGACATTGCTTTTATTGCCTCGGATGCATCGAGAGCCGACCGGTTCTCCTTTTCACCTCCCTACATCTCCGTCAGAGCGACCTATTTGGTGCCGGAGGACTCAGCGCTTCGAACGGTCGGAGACGTCGATGCTGAAGGACTGCGGATAGCCTCCGCAAGAAGCGCCGCCTATACGAAGCAGCTCGAGCGTATTCTTGAAAAGGCGACTGTCTCGCATACGGACAGCCCGGCAGCTGCCATCGATCTCCTTATCGGGTCGCAATGCGACGCGGCTGCGGGATTGACCGAATTCCTCGTTCAGAGTTCGGAGCGAATTTCCGGCTTCAGGCTGGTGGAGGGAGCGTTCTCTGAAATTCCCCAGACGATCGCCGTGCACCGAAGAGCCATTCATGCCTCAGCCTTCTTTGCGGATTTCGTACACCGTCTGAATGCAAGCGCTGGAGCGCCGTAAAGTAACGTCCTCGGCTCTTGGGCGCGTGCTGGCCTTGGCGGGATCAGAACGGCAATATCGTAACCAGCCAACACCGCTGGAGCCCAGCCTTCAAGCCGGCAGCTTATTCTGCTCCGGAGAGGCAAAGACCGAGGCCGGCATCGGTCCTGACGTCATCAGGGTGAAATCAAAGGGCGCCTTGAGATCTGGGCCGAGCACATATTGCCGATGGACCCGCAGTTGGTCCTTGCGGATCTTCCGGTAATGTTCGCTCGTCAGCATCTGCTTGACGCGGATAAGAAGGATCTTTGCCGGCGGCGCATCTGCATGGCCGGAGACGGCAACGACCGGCACCTTGTAGAAATTGATCGAATCCGTCAGGCATTGCACGTCAAGCCAGGAGATCTCCGGACAGCGGGCGATCAGGCCAACGCGGGCGCGAAGCATTGTTGCCGATGACAGCAAGGCGCATTGCAGAACGGCGCTGCCGAGTGTGGCGAATACCACTCGCTTGCCCGCGAAGATCCCCGGCTCCCTTTCAAGCAGTATGCCGATGACATGGGCGGCGACGCTCGATCCCATGCTGTGCGAGGAGATCACGTACTCGTCCGCCTCCTCGGCGAGCGCCTTGCGCACCGCAGTCGCCCGCTCTTCCAGCCAGTCGTTGAAGTCGGCCCGATCCATACGGCCGAGCGCCACTGCCATTTCCCAATCGGCAAAAAGATGCAGCGTATGGAAACGCTCGGAAAAAGGCAGGAAGGCGAAGATGAAGAAGCAGAGCGCCAGTGACCCACTCCAGAGCACGTGCCAGGCGGAGAAGCCGAGACTATAGGGCAGGAAGACGATCTCGGCCGTCAGCGCGATCGCCAGCGCCGTCAGCAGGAACGGAAAGAGGAAGAACAGGCCGAAACGCCACGCATGCCTGAAATATCCCCGCATGCCACCTTCCAGCATGATCTCGGCGCAGCTCCGAAAGCCTGCAATGATCCGGCTCAGTGTGTTGCGGCCGCGCAGCCGACGCACGAACATGTCGTGATCAACCATATGGATCCGGCTCTTCGTCCGCCAGCCGGCGGAACCGGTCTCCGCCGCAGGCGCCGTTTCGCGGGCTCCCGCGCTGCCCGTCGTGACCTCGAAGCTGAGAGGATCGCTTCCCGCCTCCGGCACGCCGATTTCGACGGAGTAGCCCCAGACGGCAGCACTCTGTCTGGCAGAGCGTTCGTACCGCGCCCTATGGGCAAGGCCGTCGAGCGGCTCGAAGCCCGGGAAATGCAGGACGACCCGCTTCTTTATCAATGTCATTCCGCTGTTCCGGCCGGGGCAAATAGCCGGCATATTGCTGCAAACCACCTGCTGACCGCCGATATCGCGAAAAAGCAGGTATCATTTCGAAGCCGTCTTGCTAACCGAACTCATCCGGAATTCAATAGCAGGCACGTCGTTTTCACCGCAAACGGAGGGGTTTTGTGGCCGATCTTGTAAAAGAATTGATATCGGGTGTCGTCGACAGCGTGCTGAAGGAAATCCTGAAGAAAACCACAGGTCGCGTCTCGACGAAACGCAAGAGGCGCAAGGCGCGCCCCGGCGCGACGACGACGGCTGTCAGGAAGACGGCTACGGCCAAGCGCAAGCCCGCCCGCAAACAGGTCAGCAAGCTCCGCACCGCCGCAGGCCGCAGCCGTCAGCGTCGCGTCTGAGACGCGAGGCAAACTTCCCACCGTAACGCGACAGCAACAATCGCAAAGTGGTCTGACCAGATGGTCTTTTTTTGGCTCGGGCGGCTGGAATTCCTGCTGTCACATGCTATCTAAGGGAAACGATTGAAACGGCGGGCCTTTAACTCGCCTGTTGAAAGGATCAGATCCCATGAGCGGCATTCACGAATTCATCGACAACGAAATCAAGAGCAACGACGTCGTCCTCTTCATGAAGGGCACGCCGCAGTTTCCGCAGTGCGGGTTCTCCGGCCAGGTCGTGCAGATTCTCGATTACATCGGCGTCGACTACAAGGGCATCAATGTGCTCGCCGATTCGGAAATCCGCCAGGGCATCAAGGATTATTCCAACTGGCCGACGATCCCGCAGCTCTACGTAAAGGGCGAATTCATCGGCGGTTGTGACATCGTCCGGGAAATGTTCCAGGCCGGTGAACTGCAGCAGCATCTCCAGGAAAACGGCGTCACCGTTCGCGGCGCCGCCTGACCGGTCACCGGACGTCCGCCCGGTTTCCAAATCTGTTTCTCGAGTCCGAGGCGCTGCGGTGAGCAGCGCCTTGGCCTGTTTATGGGAATTTCATTGTGACAGATTCATCACAAGCCGTGTCCGCGGGCCGCCTGCCCATGGGCAAGCGTGAGTTCATCGCGCTTGCCGCCTTCCTGATGGCCATCAACTCGCTTGCCATCGACATCATGCTTCCGGCGCTGCAGCAGATCGGCGCGAGCCTCGGCGTCGAAAGCGAGAATCACCGGCAGTTCGTCGTCTCCTCTTATCTGCTCGGTTTCGGCTGCGCCCAGCTGTTCTACGGTCCGCTCTCCGACCGTTTCGGCCGCCGCACGCCGCTGTTGATCGGCCTCGTCGTCTATATCACGTCCGCCATCGGAATCGTTTTCGTTCCCTCCTTCGCCGACCTGCTGGTGCTGCGCTTCGTCCAGGGCGTCGGCTCGGCCGCCACCCGCGTCATCACCATCTCCATCGTCCGCGACATCTATGGCGGCCGGCAGATGGCGGAGGTCATGTCGCTCATCATGATGGTGTTCATGATCGTGCCGGTGATTGCGCCCGGCACCGGCCAGGTCGTCATGTTCTTCGGCAACTGGCACCTGATCTTTCTCTTCATCGCCACAATGGCAACGGCGATCGGCGTCTGGGCCTATGTCCGCCTGCCGGAAACCCTGCATCCGCAGAATGTCCGCCCCTTCACCGCCCGCTCGATCTTCGGCGCCTTCAAGCTGGTGCTGACCAACCGCGTGGCGCTCTGCTACACCATCGCCAGCACCTTCATCTTCGGCGCGCTGTTCGGCTTCATCAATTCCGCCCAGCAGATCTATGTCGGCATCTACGGCCTCGGCGTCTATTTTCCGTTCGCCTTTGCCGGCGTGGCGATCTTCATGTCATTGTCGTCCTTCTTCAATTCCCGTTTTGTCGGCAAACTCGGCATGCGCCGCCTGTCACACGGCTCGCTCCTCGGCTTCATCGCCATCAACACCATCTGGCTGATCGTCCAGATGGCAAGCTCCGAGCCGATGCCGTTTGCGCTGTTCATCTCCTTCTTCGGCCTTGCCATGTTCCAGTTCGGCTGGATCGGCTCGAACTTCAATTCGCTTGCCATGGAGCCGCTCGGACACGTCGCCGGTACCGCCTCCTCCGTTCTCGGCTTCATGAGCACGGTCGGCGGCGCCCTTATCGGCGCCGGCATCGGCCAGGCCTTCGACGGCACGGCGCTGCCGATGGTCGCCGGTTATTTCATCGTCTCGATCATCGGGCTCATCTTCGTGCTGATCGCCGAAAAGGGCCGCCTCTTCCATCAGCACAATCCGGCCGTTTGAGCGGCCGGTCCCTTCCGCATCCAGGATTTCACCGCATGACGCCGCCGCATAAACCGCACCAGGAAAACCAGGGTTCCCGCCGCATCGGCATGGGCTTCGGCGAATTCGTCGTCACCATCGCCATCATGACCGCCAGCATTGCCATGGCAATCGACAGCATGCTGCCGGCATTGCCTAATATCGGCCATTCCCTCGGCGTCACCAACACCAACGACGCCCAGCTTATCATCGGCGTGTTCTTCCTCGGCTTCGGCGTCTCGCAGATATTCTTCGGCAGCCTTTCCGACACCTTCGGCCGCCGCAACATCCTGCTTGGCGGCCTTGCCTGCTATGTAGTCGCGATGTTTGCCGCTGCAGCAACCGGCAGCCTCGAAATGCTGCTCCTCATGCGCTTCATTCAAGGCGTGGGCGGCGCGGCCGTGCGCATCACCACCATGGCCATCGTCCGCGACTGCTTCGGTGGCCGCGAAATGGCCCGCGTCATGTCCTATGTCATGATCGTCTTCATGATCGTGCCGATCGTTGCCCCTTCTGTCGGCCAGCTCATTATCCTCTATGCCAACTGGCACTGGATCTTCATCCTGCTCGGCGCAGTCGCCAGCATCCTGTTCGTCTGGGCTCTTCTGCGGCTGAAGGAATCGCTGCCCCCGGCAGAACGCCTGCCGCTGTCGGTCGGCTCTGTCGCAGACGGCTTCAAGACCGTGCTCACCAACCGCATCACCTGCGGCTACATGATCGGTCTGACCATGTTTACAGGCGTCATCAGCGCCTATGTGATTTCCGTGCAGCAGGTTTTCGGCGAAGTCTATGGCCTTGGCGACTGGCTGCCGATCGCCTTTGCGGCGACCGCCGGCGGCATTGCCGTCGCCAATTTCGCCAACGGCTTCTTCGTCCGCAAATTCGGCATGCGCCGCATCTCGCACGCCGCGCTGCTGATCTTCACGGCACTGTCGGCTCTCGGCTTCGTCATCGCCTTGGCGGGCAAGCCGGACTTCGCCACCGCCTACAGCATCTTCACCATCGTTCTGATGATGTTTGCGGTGATCGCCACCAATTTCACCGCCATCAGCCTCGAGCCGATGGGCAATCTCGCCGGCACGGCGACCGCCATCACCGGCTTTGTCTCGACGACCTTCGGCGCCATCCTCGGTGGTCTGGTCGGCCAGATGTTCAACGGCACGGTGCAGCCGCTCTTCGGCGGATTCGCGCTGTTCGGTCTCGTGACGATCACAGCCACGCTGTGGGCTGAGAACGGCAAGCTCTTCACCCATCCCGGTGACAATCCGCAACTCGATCCGGGCGCGGCTCACTTCTGAGGCAGGAGCACCGGATCAACTCAAGGCATTCTCGATGAACGAGCGAATTCTGATCAGGCCTTATGTACCGGGTGACGTGGACGCCACGATCGAGATTTTTCTACGCTCCATCCGGGAAGTCTCGTCAAAAGACTATTCCGCCGCTGAGATCGAAGCTTGGGCAAAGGTGGAGGATCGCGCCCTATGGGCGGAACGAAGGATAAGCAGGCCGGCCTGGATGGCAGAGATCGCCGGAAACCCCGTGGGTTTTTCGGATCTCACCAGCGACGGGTGCCTCGACATGATGTTCGTGCACCCTGGCTATCAAGGGGTCGGTGTAGCAACCTGCCTGCTGGGCAGCGTCGAAGAAGAAGCTCTCAAGCTGGGATTTCGCCGAATATATACGGAAGCAAGCAGAACTGCTCGTCCGTTCTTTGAACGCAAAGGATTTCGCGTGATAACCCGGCAAACCGTCGAGAAGCGCGGACAAGGCCTGGAAAACTTCCTGATGGAAAAGTTCTACGCCTAAATTGTCATTTGCGACCGGCTTTGCGATGGCCGGTCGCATCGGTTTAGATGGTAACGACCTCACGCCGCAGCGAATCCCACGATGCCTTGTCAGGCGCGATCAGCAGTCCGCCATCGAGATGCTGCGGTAAATAGGGCGAGCCGTCGAAGCGGGCCGCATAGGCGCCGGCCTCCTGCGAGATCAGCGTGCCGGCAAGATGGTCCCAAGGCATCAGCTTGTTGTACATCAGGTAATGGACGTGCCCGCCGGCAAGGGTACGGTATTCGTGAGCAGCACAGCGGTAGTTGGTGAGGAAGCGCACCTTGGCGAGATTGCCAAGGACCTCGGCGCGCTTCTCGACCGGCAGGTAGCCGGTGGAAGCCATGCCGACCATCTGGGCGAGCGCGACAGGCTCGGCTGCGCGCAGTCGTTGCGCCTCACCATCCGGTCTGCGCAGCCAGGCACCACCGCCCTTCTCTGCCATGACCCAGTCGTCGCCCATCGGGTCGTAGATGATGCCGGCAATGGTCTCGCCGCCTGAAATGACCGAGGCCATGACGCCGAAGGCCGGGATGCCGGCGGCGAAGTTGAACGTTCCGTCGACCGGATCGACTACGATCGCGAGATCGGCATCGGCAAGCCTGCCAAGCAGCGTCGGGTCGGCCGCGACCGACTCTTCCCCGAGGAACAGCGCGTCCGGCCAGAGCTGTTGCGCTTCCGCCTTGATCATCCGCTCGGCCTGCTCGTCGGCCTCGGTGACAAGATCGGTCGCTTCGCTCTTGGCGCGCACTTCATCCCGGCCGAGCCGGCGGAAGCGCGGCAGGATCTCGGCCTTTGCCGCGCGGCGCAAGAGATCGGCAAGAACGGCCACGTCAACGCTTGTTGTCATATCAAATCCTCTCACTTCGGCCGAGGCCTTATATCAGATGCCGACAATCTCGCGCCGGATCAGCTGCCAGCTTTCCCTATCAGGCGCAGAAATGATGCCGCCGGTCGTCTCGCCCGGACGATAGGGTGTGCCATCGAATTTCGCCGTGTGGCCGCCCGCCTCCTGGTGCGCGAGCACGCCGGCCAGGTGATCCCAGGGCATCAGCTTCGCATGACCAATGAAATGCATCTTGCCGGATGCGACCATCCAATATTCATAGGCCGAGCAGTTGAAAGCGAAGGTCATCCGCGCCTTTGCCATGTTGGCGCAGATGCGCGAGCGATCGGGCTCCTCCATATGGCCCCATGACATGCCGCCGACCATCTGGTTCAAGGCGGCAGGCTCAGCCACCCTCAGCCTGCTCGATTGTCCATCCCGGCGCATCAGAAAGGCGCCCGCCCCCTTGATCGCCGTCACCGTGTCGCCGAGAGCGGGATCGTGAATGATGCCGGCGACGGTTTCGCCGCTGACGGTAACCGCAAGCATCGTTCCGAAAACGGGAAGCCCGGCGGCGAAATTGAACGTGCCGTCGACAGGATCGATGACGAAGGCAAGCTCGGCATCGGCAAGCGCCGGCACCACCGATTTATCGGCGTCGTAGGCTTCCTCGCCGACGACGAGTGCCGAGGGAAAGCGCGCCTTCAGGGCCGCGGTGATCCGGTGTTCGGCAAGCAGATCCGCCTGCGTCACCAGATCGGTTGCCGAGGTTTTTTCCGAAACATCCGTGTCGCCAAGGTTGCGAAAACGCGGCATGATCTCCGCACGCGCCGCCTCCTTTACGCATTCGCCGAGAAAGAGAATATCCTGATCTGAAATAGTCATGCGAATTGCTGTCCTTCATGCAAAGAGCCAGCCTGCTTAGCCGGCCTTTCATGAAGGATCGGTGACACCAAGGCTGGAAAAGTCGAAGAGTTTCGGATCGAGCAGATGCGACGGGTTCACGTGCGAAAGCGCTCGCAGCATCGTGTCCTTGCGTCCAGGCATGCGCCGTTCGATATCGGCGAGCATGTCCTTCATCGCATTGCGCTGCAGCCCGTCCTGGGAGCCGCAGAGATCGCAGGGGATGATCGGGAACTGCATGGCGACGGCAAACCTGGCAAGATCGTCCTCGGCGGCATAGGCGAGCGGCCGAAGCACCATCAGGTCGCCCTCGTCGTTCAGAAGCTTTGCCGGCATCGAGGCAAGCCGTCCGCCGTGGAAGAAATTCATGAAGAAGGTTTCGAGAATGTCCTCACGGTGATGGCCGAGCACCAGTGCGTCGCAGCCCTCCTCCCGCGCGATGCGGTAGAGATTGCCGCGCCGCAGCCGCGAACAGAGCGAGCAATAGGTGGCGCCTTCCGGCACCTTCTCCTTCACGATCGAATAGGTGTCGCGATATTCGATCCGATGCCGGACGCCGATCTTCGTCAGATAGTCCGGCAGCACATGCTTTGGAAAGTTGGGCTGTCCCTGGTCGAGATTGCAGGCGACGATCTCGACGGGCAGCAGCCCGCGCCATTTCAGATCAAGCAGCAGCGCCAAGAGGCCGTAGGAATCCTTGCCGCCGGAAAGGCCGACAAGCCAGCGCTTCTGCCCCTTCAGCATGTCGAAGTCATCGAAAGCCTGACGTACTTGCCTGAGCAGGCGCTTGCGCAGCTTGTTGAAGGAAACCGAACGTGGCGCATCGGCAAAGAGCGCCGGACCGGCGCCGTCGTCGATTTCGCCAATTTCCGGATCATCAGCGATGTTGGCTGCGATATTCATTGCTCCGTCCTATCGAAGGTCTGCCTGGCTTAGCAGAAACTCATCCGGCAACACAGCCTCAATCGCCGAAAACCGACCAGCCGGTGCGGGCCGCAAGCATCTCAAGCGCCACGGCGCCAAGCTGCGAATTGCCGACCTTGTTCAGCCCCGGCGACCAGACCGCGATCGAGGCAATGCCGGGCGCTACCGCAAAGATGCCGCCGCCGACGCCGCTCTTGCCGGGCAGACCGACATGATAGGCAAAGTCGCCCGAGCCGTCATAATGGCCGCAGGTCAGCATCAGCGCATTGATGCGCCGCGCCCGCTTCGGCGAGACCACGGAATGACCGGTCATCGGATTGCTGCCGCGCGCCGCCAGGAACAGCCCGGCCCGGGCCAGCTGCTCGCAGCTCATCGCGAGCGCGCATTGATGGAAATAGACTCCGAGCACGTGGTCAACGGGATGGTCGAGATTGCGATAGGCACGCATGAAGTTGGCAAGCGCAACATTGCGGTATCCCGTCTGCGTCTCGGAACGCGCCACCTTGTCGTCAATGGCGATCGACTCGTCGTCGGCGAGATACCGCACGAAACGCAGCAGCTCGCCAATCGCCTCGCGCGGCGCATGGCCCGCCATGACGACGTCGGTGACGGCGATCGCGCCGGCATTGATGAAGGGATTGCGGGGAATGCCGCTCTCGTGTTCGAGTTGCACGATCGAATTGAAGGCCGATCCCGATGGCTCGCGCCCGACGCGCTTCCACAGTCCCTCACCGACCTTGCCGAGCGCCAAGGTCAGCGTGAAGACCTTGGATATGCTCTGGATCGAAAAGGCGATATCGGCATCGCCGACACGAAAGACCTGGCCATCGACGGTGACGATCGCCATGCCGAACCGCCGCGGGTCCACCTTGGCAAGCTCGGGAATATAGTCGGCGACCTTGCCCTCGCCGATACGCGGCAGGATATCGCTGTAGATGCTATCGAGGGTCGCCTGCAAATCCGCCATCGCCTCTCTCCGGATAACAAAAAAGCCGCCCTAAAGAGCGGCTTTTCCATATGCGAAAACGCCTGGGTTTTCTTAACGCGAATAGAATTCGACGACCAGATGCGGTTCCATGACAACAGGGAACGGAACGTCGCTGAGCGTCGGGACGCGGCCGAAGGTAGCAACCATCTTGTTGTGATCGACTTCGATATAGTCGGGGACGTCACGCTCGGCGAGGCTGACGGCCTCCAGAACGGTCACCAGCTGCTTCGACTTCTCGCGAACTTCGATGACGTCGCCAGCCTTGCAGCGGTAGGAACCGATGTTGACGCGCACGCCGTTGACGGTCACGTGGCCATGGTTGACGAACTGACGGGCAGCAAAGACCGTCGGAACGAACTTGGCGCGATAGACGATCGCGTCGAGGCGGGATTCCAGCAGACCGATCAGGTTTTCCGAGGTGTCGCCCTTGCGGCGGGCAGCTTCTGCGAAGATGGCGCGGAACTGCTTCTCGCGCAGGTCACCGTAGTAACCCTTGAGCTTCTGCTTGGCGCGCAGCTGCACACCGAAGTCCGAAAGCTTGCCCTTGCGGCGCTGGCCGTGCTGGCCCGGGCCGTATTCGCGGCGGTTCACCGGGGACTTCGGACGACCCCAGATGTTTTCGCCCATACGGCGGTCAATTTTGTACTTGGACGATTCGCGCTTGCTCATCGTATTTCCTTTCAAAGGTTTATGGCGGCTTGTTGCCAAACCGCGCGAAGGAAACACGCCCTCCTCTGACCTCTGCCGAGACCTGACAGGATGTTTCGGTTACGCGAACAGAAACGATCCACGGGACATGTCAAATGAAACACCGGACATTACTGCCCGGTGCTTGGCGCGGTCTTTAGAGGCCCGTCATGAAAATGTCAACTGCGCCAAAGCCAGAAACGCCGCTATTCCGCCGCCAAAGGCTGATCGCCCGTATCCGGCGCGTTTGCGTCGCCAGGCGCCGTCTGACAATTCATGTCGGGGAACGCCACGATGCGCTTGCCGGAGAAATCCGTATGCACGACGACGATGCCCTGTTCCTCGAAATAACCGAGCAGCCGTCGGGCGCGCCGCGCCGAATGCGTGCCGTAGGCGCGGGCGATGCGCGCGTCGGACGGGCACGCTTCGCCGCGGACGGCCGCCTTGGCGAGCATCAGGAAGACGCCCTGCAGGTCATCGGTGACGCCTGCCGACAGCAACAGCGCCGTCGCCCACTCATCGCTCGCCGCTGTTGCCGCATCGACGCCGGAGCGCGAGATCGCCACGCGCCGGCGGAAATCCGGCAGCGCGATCGGCGGCCCCGGCACGCGGCGCATGCGCAGCCGGACAAGGAAATCCTGGTAAAGCACGGAATCGCTCCGGAAGGCGGATGCGGGATCGTCGAGTATTTCGGCGAGCACGCCGGCAAGGCGCTCCTCCCGCTCCTCGGGCGAGATCTCCGCCTGGCTCGCCCTCGCTTCGACCGGCGCCGGGGATGCCGCCGGCGTCGAGCGCGAGAGTTCGGCCAGGATATCGGTCGTCGGTCGCGGCACCGGCGGCGCGCGGCGCACGAGCGGGCGCTGGAACTCTTCCGGGTCGGGCGTGAAGATCAGGTCCTCGACGTCCTGCGGCGCATCCGGCAACGGCATCAGCTTTGGGCTGGAGGAGCGCGCCGAGGTCTCCACCGCGCCGATCTGGATCGGCAGCGGCCGGCGCGACAATGCCGGCCCAAGGGCAACAAAATTGCCGCGCTTGAGATCGCGGAACATCTCCGCCTGGCGCCGGTCCATGCCGAGCAGATCGGCGGCGCGCGCCATATCGATATCGAGGAAGGTGCGGCCCATCAGGAAGTTCGAGGCTTCGGCCGCGACGTTCTTGGCGAGCTTGGCGAGCCGCTGCGTTGCGATCACCCCCGCAAGCCCGCGCTTGCGGCCGCGGCACATCAGGTTGGTCATCGCTCCCAGGGACATTTTGCGTGCATCTTCTGAGACGTCTCCGCCGACGGAGGGCGCAAACATCTGCGCCTCGTCGACGACGACGAGGACCGGATACCAATATTCGCGATCGGCATCGAACATGCCGTTGAGGAAAGCGGCGGCGGCGCGCATCTGCTGCTCGATATCGAGGCCTTCGAGCGTCAGCACGCAGGAGACGCGATGCTGGCGGATACGGTTGGCGATGCCCGCCAATTCCGCCTCGGTGCGCTCGCCGTCGACGACGACATGACCGAACCTGTCGCTAAGGGTGACGAAATCACCCTCGGGATCGATGATGACCTGTTGCACCCATTGCGCGGATTGCTCGAGCAGGCGGCGCAGGAGATGCGATTTGCCCGAGCCTGAATTGCCCTGCACGAGCAGGCGCGTCGCCAGCAACTCCTCGATATCGAGTGTCGCCGGAGCGCCGGACGCCAATCCCATATCGATGCCAACCTGCAATGCTGATCCTCGCGGCGAAGAGACTCACATGAATGAAGCGCCATTCTTCCGAAACGGCAAAGCCCCGTCTATCAAAGAATGCGCAGTTTTTCAGGACCGGATTTCGCCAACCCACAGGACAATTCCGCTCGTGCCCTCAAGCCGAATCCCTGCATCAGCCGCCGCGTGGCAAAATCGGGATTGCCAGACGTGAAGACTGCAAAGTCGAAATTATCCGGATGCACAGCATCGGCAACCAGCGGCACCAGCGTGCGGGCGCGCCGCGCGATTGCCTCGGCCGGATCGAGCCAGTCGACCGGCCAGGGCGCAAGACGGCGGAAGAGATTGGCCATGAACGGATAGTGCGTGCAGGCAAGCACCACGATATCGGTCTTGTGCCCTTCTTTCTCGACGAAGCACTGGTCGATCTCGGCAAGCACGGCCTCGTCGGAAACCGCGTCGCCGCGAATATAGGCTTCGGCCATGCGCGCAAGGTTTTCCGAGCCGACAAGCCGTACGTGGCATTGCTGTGCAAAGGACTGGATGAGATCGCGCGTATAGGCACGTTTCACGGTACCCGGCGTCGCCAGCACCGAGACCAGGCCCGAACGCGTGCGCTCCGCCGCCGGCTTGATCGCCGGCACGGTGCCGACGAAGGTCATTTGGGGAAAGGCCGCGCGCAGGTCGGCGCCGACAAGCGTGAAGGCGGTGTTGCAGGCGATGATGCAGACTTCGGGATCGTAATCCTGAAGCAGCTTGCCGAAGAGCCCGATGATGCGCTCCTTCAGCGCCTGCTCTTCCCAACCACCATAAGGGAATCCGGCATCGTCGGCGACATAGACGAAGCCGCGCTCCGGCATCAGCACGCGCGCCTCGCGCAGCACGGTCAGCCCGCCTATGCCTGAATCGAAGACGAGGACGGATTTCAGCTCATTGGTCGGCGCTGTCATCGGTTGGCGCTTCCTTGCCGGATCTGGTGAAACCGCCTTTGCGCGGACTGTTTCGCGAAAAGCGATCGAGGGAGGAGATGACGCCGCGCAGCACGCTGATTTCCTGTTCCGTGAAGGCCCGGCGGGAGAGAACTGCGCGAAGGTTGTCCACCATTTTCGGCTTTTTCGAGGGCGGATGGAAATAGTTGCGTGAATCGAGTGCTTCTTCCAGCTGGTCGAACAGGCCGAAGAGCTGCTCCTTGGTGGAAGGCCGCTGCTCGAGCGCCTGGAACGGCACCGCTTCCAGATCTTCCATGCCGGACTTCATCCATTCATAGGACATCAGAAGCACGGCCTGAGCAATATTCAGCGAGGCGAAGGCGGGATTGACCGGAAAGGTCACGATCTCGTCCGCCAGCGCCACTTCCTCATTGGTCAGCCCCCAACGCTCGCGGCCGAAGAGAATGCCCGTTGCTTCGCCCGCCCGAAACCTTGTGCGCAGCGTTTGCGCGGCAAAGACCGGGGAGCGCACCGGCTTATAGTTGTCGCGGCTGCGCGCCGTCGTGGCGTAAACGAAATTGAGATCGGCAATTGCCTGCTCCAACGTGTCATAGACTTTGGTGCCCTCGATCACGTGGTCCGCCTTGGAGGCCGTCGCCTGCGCTTTCTCGTTCGGCCAACCGTCGCGCGGATTGACGAGACGCAGTTCGGCCAGGCCGAAATTCGCCATGGCGCGCGCCACCATACCGATATTCTCGCCCATCTGCGGCTCGACCAGAATGATGGCCGGCCCTTCGGCCAGAAGTTGACGCTCGCTGTTCGTGCCTGCCATGGTCTTATCCCTGTTTCGAGCGCGCAATAGCCTCGCCCGACGCAAACGGCAAGGTGTCGGCCTGCGGATAGAGCCTTTCCAGCGCCGAACCGATCATCTCGAGCCCCACCCGGGCGCCCTCTCGCGACACTGGCAAATGCCTTCCCGTCGTCCGCGACGCCTTACGTTCGATAAAGAAACAGCTCGCACCGCGCGGCGCCGCGTCATCGATCAGTGCCACATCCGCTGCGATCAGCCTCTTCTGATCACTGCCGGCAGGCGGTGCTTCGTAGCTCCTCGCCAGGACGCGCGCCCAATAGGTGCAGGAAAGGAAGATCGCCAATGTCCGGCGGATCTGGCCGGGTCGCGTCACCACCGACCAGGAGGAGCCAAGCGGGCGGGCCGCCACCGTCACGTCGCGGTAGCAGGCATCGATCTTCTGCGATAGTGCGATCAACTCGAAACCGCCCTTGCCCTCGCCGATTGAGCCGAGTAGCTCGCGCAGCGCCTGGAACCAACGGGCGAGCGCAGCATCGAGCGCGCCGCGCGTGCGCGCCGGGAAAACGACGAAAGCAACTGCCGTTCCGGCCGCCGCGCCGATCACGGTCTCCCCGATGCGCAGTTTGAGCAGATCAAGCGTCAATACGCCGGTCATGCCGTAGACCAGACAGAGCACGATCGAAATGAAGAAGGTCATCGTCGCGTACGAAACCTGCAGGAAGTAGAAAGCGAGAAAGATGCATATGGCCATAACCGGGATAGCGATATCAGGCTCGCCCGAAATCAAGGTCGCCAGGACGAGGCCCATGGCGATGCCGAACACCGTGCCGAGCGAACGCGATAAAGCTTTCATGGCTGTGTCGCCGCGCGAATTGGTGTTGGTAAAGACAAGGAAAGAGGCAAGCACCGCCCAAAACCAGCGCTCGCGCGACAAGAGCAGACCGAAGCCCATGGCGATCGCCGAGGCGAGCGTGATCTGCAGCGCGGAACGCAGCAGCGGATTGGCCAGCGAAAAATCGATCGCCTGAGCTTGCGCTGTTTCCTTGGCCGCATCAATGCCGGAGAAACCGGAAGCGCGTCCCGTGTTGATCGCCTCGGTCAGTTGCCGCCGCGCTTCGCCCAGCCAGAGTAACGCCCGTATGGTTTCGCCCTGCGGCTGATCCTTGATGGCCTCGGTCGTTCCCTCATATCTTTCGAGTTCTGCCGCATCGGCCTCGATCACCGCGTGAACGAGTGCAAAGGGCGGCGGGCTCTGGAAGCTCAGCACGATAGCGCTTTCGGCGGCAAGATGCGCATCGAAGAGCCGGATCGCCAGCTCTGCAGCGGGATTGGAAGCGCCGTCGAAGACGCCCGCTGATGGGCGCGGGATGAAGGTCTCGGCCATCAGCACCACTTCCTTCAGCCGGTCTTCCAGCTGGCGCAGTTCCTGCCGGTCGGCATCGCCGATGTCGCCACTGGCGGCAAGGGCAGCGAGCTTGAAGAGGATCTGATTGATCCGCCCGCTGACACTTTCGAGCGAGCGCAGCAGATCGCGCCGCCAGTCATCAGGTAGAAGCACCGCCCTTACCACATGGCCGACAAGCACGGAAACGACCGGCCCGATCGCCACCTCAGGCAGTTCGGCAAACGGCGGCTGGAAATAGGCCCCCATGAAATAGGAGGTGAAGGCGAACATGCCGATCGCAAAGCCGCGCGGCCCGAACACCCGGCCTGCCGATGCGAGCAGGATGATGACGAGAAAAACGAGATCGGAGAGAACGCGCTGATCCTCGAGCCCTGCGGCAATGGCGACGACAACAAGGCTTACGGCACAGCCGAACAGCCGCGTCACCAGCTGGCGCGCATTACCCTTGTCGCGCACCGCCACCCCACCTTCGATCGACAGTACGATGCCGAGGCCGAAGGCCGCCGTCGGCAGCGGCAAGATGAAAGCCTCTATGGCAAGCAGGATCAGGAATACGAGGACAATGGTCAGCGTCACCCGCGAGGCCATGCGCAGGCGCGAAAGCGCCGGATCATTGGCAAGCAGCCAGTCGCGGAACTGAAAGCGGGAAAACAAATGCATGAGCCCCTCATGCCATGAAGCATCGATAGATACCGCCGCGGGAGCGGAAATCAAACCGCTGACGCGCGCCCCCGATACGATCGGATGTCGCCCGCTTACTGGCCCTTGGCGATCAGCATCATGGTTTCCTTGAGCGAGGTCGGCCCCTGCCCCTCTTCACCCTGAACCACGATGTCGTCGATGACGGATTTGCCGTTCTCCTCAATCACCTCGAAACGCACAGTCGTGACGTCATCCTTGTTGGGGGCGCCTTCCATGCAGGTCGCCGCCTTGAATTTCACGGTCACCTCTGTCGTGCCGTTTGCCGGCTGGCCGCTTTCGATGGAAAGGTCCTGCAGCGGACAGGCATCCTGGCCGTTGACGATCACGTCATAGTCGAAGGGCGAAATGCCATCCTCGTCGGCCGCCGGGTTCTGGGCCGCTACTTTGTATTTGTCGCCGAAGTCCTTGCTGTAGAGCCGGCCGAGTACGCTTTCCTCGAAAATATCGATCCAGTCACTGACGTCGCTCGCCCAGTTTGTCTGCGTGTCCTTCATGATTTCCTTGACCGGCTCGGTCGCATCGGCTGCAAGCAAAAGCCTAGGTGCGACAGACACGGCGGCAATAAGGCCGGCGAACAGAACGGCGATCTTCTTCATGGCAAAATGTCCGGGACTCGGGCGGGCTTATGCCGCGGAGGTTAGCCAATTTCCGCCACTTGGCAATGGCGGCAAAAACGTGATGTCCCTGCCCGTTGCAGCTTTGCGTTCCCGGCTCACAATGCTATAGCGCTCCGGATTAAACACCCAGCCGGGACAATATCCCCTTCCAAGCTTAACGAGGCAGATACATGAAGAAGATCAAGGTCGCCAATCCCGTCGCCGATCTCGACGGCGATGAAATGACGCGCATCATCTGGCAGCTCATCAAGGATAAGCTGATCCATCCGTATCTCGACCTCGACATCGACTATTACGACCTCTCGGTCGAAAATCGCGACGCCACCAACGACCAGGTCACGGTCGACGCCGCCAACGCCATCAAGAAATACGGCGTCGGCATCAAGTGCGCGACGATCACGCCGGATGAAGCCCGCGTCAAGGAATTCAACCTCAAGGAAATGTGGAAGAGCCCGAACGGCACGATCCGCAACATCCTCGGCGGCGTCATCTTCCGCGAGCCGATCATTTGCCGCAACGTGCCGCGCCTTGTCCCGGGCTGGACGCAGCCGATCGTCGTCGGCCGTCACGCTTTCGGCGACCAGTACCGCGCCACCGACTTCAAGTTCCCCGGCAAGGGCAAGCTGACGATCAAGTTCGTCGGTGAAGACGGCACCGTCATCGAGAAGGAAGTCTTCAACGCGCCGGGCGCCGGCGTTGCCATGGCCATGTACAATCTCGATGAATCGATCCGCGAATTCGCCCGCGCCTCGATGATGTACGGACTGATGCGCAAGTGGCCGGTTTACCTGTCGACCAAGAACACCATCCTCAAGGCCTATGACGGCCGCTTCAAGGACATCTTCGAGGAAGTCTACGAGACCGAATTCAAGGATCAGTTCAAGGAAGCCGGCATCACCTACGAACACCGTCTGATCGACGACATGGTCGCCTCGGCCCTGAAGTGGTCCGGCGGGTACGTCTGGGCCTGCAAGAACTACGACGGCGACGTCCAGTCCGATACCGTCGCCCAAGGTTTCGGCTCGCTCGGCCTGATGACCTCGGTTCTGCTGACGCCTGATGGTAAGACGGTCGAAGCCGAAGCCGCCCACGGCACGGTTACCCGCCACTACCGCCAGCATCAGAAGGGCCAGGAAACCTCGACGAACTCGATCGCATCGATCTTCGCCTGGACCCGCGGCCTCGCTCACCGCGCCAAGCTCGACGACAATGCCGAACTCGCCAAGTTCGCCTCGACGCTGGAAAAGGTCTGCGTCGACACCGTCGAATCCGGCTTCATGACCAAGGACCTGGCGCTTCTAATCGGCCCCGATCAGCCGTGGCTCTCGACCACCGCTTTCCTCGACAAGATCGACCAGAACCTGCAGAAGGCGATGGCGTAAGCCAGCCGTTTCGGGATAGCATTGAAACGGCGGGGATTTCCCCGCCGTTTTCATTTTGGGAGAACCGCAGATGACGGCGTCCGTGCGCCCGCTCGACCCCTCTGATCGTACCGCTTGGGAGCCACTATGGAAGGCGTATCAGCGCTTCTACGAGGTGGTCATCCCTGCCGAAACCACGGATCTCACCTGGGCCCGCTTCCACGATCCTGACGAACCGATGCACGCGCTCGGCGCCTTTGATGAAGACGGCCGCCTCGTCGGCATCGTGCATGCGATTTTTCACCGCTCCTGCTGGCTGCCGCAATGGACCTGCTATCTGCAGGATCTCTATGTCGCCGATAGCCAGCGCTGCCTCGGCACCGGTGCCGCACTGATCGATGCGGTCGCCGCTCTTGCGCGCGCAAACGGCGCAGGCCGGCTCTACTGGATGACGCACGAAACGAATGCAACGGCGCGGCGGCTGTACGACCGGATCGCCGAACGCTCAGGCTTCATCCAGTATCGCAAAGCTCTCTGACGATCGGACTTGCACAAAGACCCCACCGCGCTTTTGATTCCGGGCGACGGCAATGCCTGACCAGCACGACAACAGGAGGAGGAATGTCATGGCCGAAGAACTGGTATTCTACACAAACCCGATGTCGCGCGGCCGCATCGCGCGCTGGATGCTGGAGGAGATCGGCCAGCCCTACCGCACCGAACTCCTGACCTTCGGTGAAAGCATGAAGGCGCCGGAATATCTCCGTGTCAATCCGATGGGCAAGGTGCCGGCAATCCGCCACGGCAACACCGTGGTCACCGAATGCGCGGCAATCTGCGCCTACCTCGCCGAGACCTTCCCGGAAAAGGGTCTGGCCCCAAGACCGGAGGAGCGCGCCAGCTATTACCGCTGGATGTTCTTTGCTGCCGGTCCACTGGAATCGGCGGTGACGATGAAGGCGCTCGGTTTCGAAATTCCGACGGAGCGCCTGCGCATGGCCGGCTGCGGCGGTTTCGGCGACGTCATGAACACGCTCGAAATGGCCGTTTCCGGCTCGACTTATGTTACCGGCGAGCGCTTCACCGCCGCCGACGTCTATGTCGGCGCGCATATCGGCTGGGGCCTCGGCTTCGGTTCCATCGAAAAACGCCAGGCGTTCGTCGATTACTTCGGCCGCGTCAGCGAGCGTGACGCCTATAAGCGCGCCAATGCACTGGACGACGAGGCCGGCAAGACGATGCAGGCCGCCTGAGCGTTCAGGCACGATCGACGACGCGGCAACTCCGCCGCGTCCTCGCGCGAGCTCAGGCAAGCGGCATGTGGATTTCTGTCGGCAGCTCGGTTGGCGGCACGTCGCGTGGGTTGTTGAGATATTCCTCGAACATAACGCTGTCCTTCAACTGCCGTCCTGATTTGGGCAGCCATTCCGCATAAAGCCACTGATAAGCCTTGTGCATGTCGGCATAGGGACCTTTGTGACGCAGCACGGCATAGGTGCCGCCGTCGATCCTGCGTCTCTCGAACGGCGCTTCGGCCGGAACGTCGGCGGAGCCGGTTACACAGGCGATCGAGCGCAACTGTTCGGGCGGCACGATATCGGGATCGTCGAGATAGACGCCGATTATCCTCATGTCGGGCCTGGCGAGGCCGCGGGCGTAAAGTGTACCGAACAATGTCTCGAAGGCTTTGCCGATCTGCATATAAGAGCCGGTATGGGCGACGCCGATCAGCTCGGTTGGTGCGATCTCACGTATGGTAACGTCGAACATGATTTGGGTCTTTCCGTTAGGTGAGGGTTTAAAGGCTGTGTGGCTTCCCTCTTTTCGATAGCGGGCCGGCGGCATGCCGTAGACCGACTTGAAAATGCGATTGAAGGATTGGAGATTGGGATAGCCTGATCGTTTCGCAATCTCACTGACGGCAAGCTCCGTGCCGACGATCTCGCCCGCCGCGCGATGCAGCCTCAGCCGCTTGACGGTGGCCGCCAGCGTCTCGCCATAAATCGCCCGGTAGATCCTGTGCCAGTGATAGCTCGACAGGCAGGCGATCTCAGCCAGGCGCTCCATATCCAGCTCCTCGTCGAGGTGGTCGTGAATATAGGCAGAAACCCGTCTCAGACGGCTTTCATAGAGTGCCCATGCCGTTTCGCCATTCATGTCAAACCTCATGCAAATCGATCGGCTGCAACAAAGCATAGCCCGATTTGATAAATCCTGCGGACTTGCGGGCGCTCCGGAGCGCCAACGCTACGCCATCACCCGCTAAGCGAGGGCTAGGAAATTGCTGATCGCTAGGTTGACTTTCCCTACCCAACTGGCAGCTTTCGCAGGGAATGGTTGATATTCATAATGTTGGTCGCTCTGAGCAAGTGACTTGAGGATTAAATCAGAACCCTGAGAAAATGCACGCTATCGCAAATCAGTCGAATCCACAGGTATACAATGAAGTTTCCGCTTGGTAAGACTCTATTTGTCGGGACATTAGTGTCATCTATATTTTTTATACTGCTTATCTATATTTATGGAGAAACTCTCCAGTCACATAAGAGCCCGGAAGAGCAGGCGATGGATATATTAAAAAAATACCTTACGGAATCCGGAGAAGTCGACCGATTGCGTTTTGCGACTTGCTTCAGAATCGAAGAGTCAGAAATCGATCCAATTCCAAACGTCAGCTTCTTCATTGGGTGCGAGATAAAGAAACCGCTTTCGGCAGAACCGATTGCCCTCTCGGTGGCGTTCGGTGTTCGCGGGCAGGTTGAATTTATGGATATGGCGAGGGGCGAGAAATGGCGGGGTTTAGGTTCGCAACTCCTCTGACGAGTGTTGGACGACAGGAAACGCGGAAGTATTGCGAAGCCGGCAACGAACCATTGTCTACTTTGATATGCCGGCTCCGCCGCGCCTCTCGTCACAATTCCTGTGCCCTTCACAGAAATCTAGCCACCGCGCCTCTGCGCGGTGAATGAACCTATGCGACATTGAAGAGAGTCTCCCGCGCCCAAGGATGCGGGCGCGCTGGATTCCTGTGACAGGAACGAGGAGCGCTGGGGGAACCACGAATGAAGAACAAGCCTGTCAGCAAACAAAGGCGGAAGCCGAGCTTCCGCCTTTTCGAAACTTAGGAATGAACCGGCAGCTCACCCGGCGAGTGCTACGGCCACTGCCTCGATCGCTTCATCTGCCTTCGATCCATCGGGGCCGCCGGCCTGGGCCATGTCGGGACGGCCGCCGCCTCCTTTGCCGCCGAGGGCGGCAGAGGCGATGCGGACGAGATCGACAGCGCTGTAGCGCTCGATGAGATCCGGCGTCACCGCGACGACGGCGCTTGCCTTACCGTCATCGGACACACCGATCAGCGTGACGACGCCGGAGCCGATGCTGGTCTTGCCATCGTCGGCAAGCCCCTTGAGGTCTTTGGGATCGACGCCCGATATCGACTTGCCGAGGAACTTGACGCCGGCAACCTCGCGCACGGCATCGCCCGAGCCGCCCTGCCCGCCGCCCATGGCGAGTTTACGTTTGGCATCGGCCAATTCTTTCTCGAGCTTGCGTCGTTCATCGATCAGCGCTTCGACGCGCGACAAGACTTCCGACGGCTGCACCTTGAGCGACGCCGCGAGCATCTTCACGCGTTCGTCCTGCTCGGCAAGGTATTCACGCGCCGTTTCACCGGTCACGGCTTCAATTCGGCGGACGCCGGCGCCGACTGCACTTTCGCCGAGGACACGAACCAGGCCGATCTGGCCGGTCGCCGACACATGCGTACCACCGCAGAGCTCGACCGAGTAAGGTTTGTCGGTCTTCGCGCCGTGCAGACCCGTGCCCATCGAAACGACGCGCACCTCATCGCCGTATTTCTCGCCGAAGAGCGCCATCGCGCCTTCGGCGATCGCGTCATCAACGCTCATCAGGCGGGTCGTGACGGGCGCATTCTGCAGCACGATCTCGTTTGCCATGTGCTCGACGACCTTCAACTCCTCGGCCGACATCGGCTTGGGATGCGAAACGTCGAAACGCAGGCGCTCGGGCGCAACCAGCGAGCCCTTCTGGGCAACGTGCGTACCGAGTACTTCGCGCAGCGCCTCGTGCAGCAGGTGGGTTGCCGAATGGTTGGCGCGCAGGCGCGAACGGCGGGCGTGGTCGACAGTCAGAACGACAGCATCGCCGGTCTTGAATGCACCTTCGACGACAGTGCCGGAATGCACGAAGAGGCCCTCGCCCTTCTTCTGCGTGTCCGATATCTCGATCTTGCCGTGGTCGGAGGAGATGACGCCGGTATCACCCATCTGACCACCGGATTCTCCGTAGAACGGCGTCTGGTTGACGACGATCTGCACCTTGTCGCCGGCCTTGGCTTCTTCCGCCACGGCGCTGTCTTTGACGATCGCCTGCACCACGCCTTCAGCACTCTCTGTGTCGTAACCGAGGAACTCGGTTGCGCCATGCTTTTCCTTAAGCTCGAACCAGACGGTTTCGGTTGCCTTCTCGCCGGAGCCGGCCCAGTGCGAGCGGGCTTCGGCCTTCTGGCGCTCCATGGCATCGGTGAAGCCAGCAATGTCGACGCCGATCTCGCGAGCGCGCAGGGCGTCTTGCGTCAGGTCGAGCGGGAAGCCGTAGGTGTCGTAAAGCTTGAAGGCGGTCTCGCCATCCAGCATGTCGCCCTTGTCGAGATCAGCGGTCGCATCCGAGAGCAGCGACAGGCCACGCTCCAGCGTCTTGCGAAAGCGGCCTTCTTCTAGCTTCAGCGTCTCCGAGATCAGCGCCTCGGCGCGCACGAGTTCCGGATAGGCGCGGCCCATCTCCTGCACCAGCGTTGGCAGCAGCTTGTACATCAGCGGCTCCTTGGCGCCGAGAAGCTGGGCATGGCGCATGGCACGACGCATGATACGGCGCAGCACATAGCCACGGCCCTCATTCGACGGCAGCACGCCGTCGGCAATCAGGAAGGCCGAGGAGCGCAGATGGTCGGCGATGACGCGGTGGCTGGCGCTGCCTTCCGCCTTGACTCCTATCGTATCCTCGATGGTGCCGGTCAGCGTGCGGAAAAGATCGGTATCGAAGACGCTCTGAACGCCCTGGAGGATGCAGGCCATGCGCTCCAGACCCATGCCGGTGTCGATCGACGGACGCGGCAGCGGATTGCGAACACCCGGCTCGGTCTGCTCGAACTGCATGAAAACCAGGTTCCAGAATTCCAGGAAACGGTCGCCGTCTTCCTCGGGCGAACCGGGAGGGCCGCCCCAGACATTCTCGCCCTGGTCGATGAAGATTTCCGAGCACGGGCCGCAGGGGCCGGTATCGCCCATCTGCCAGAAATTGTCGGAGGTCGGGATGCGGATGATCTTGTCGTCGGAGAAACCGGCGATCTTCTTCCACAAAGCCGCGGCTTCCTCGTCTTCGGAATAGACGGTCACCAGCAGACGATGCTTCGGCAGGCCGAACCCTTCGGTCACCAGCTTCCAGGCAAGCTCGATCGCATTCTCCTTGAAATAATCGCCAAAGGAGAAATTGCCGAGCATTTCGAAGAAGGTCAGGTGACGCGCGGTATAGCCGACATTGTCGAGGTCGTTATGTTTGCCGCCGGCGCGCACGCACTTCTGCGAGGTTGTCGCCGTCGCATAAGGACGTTTCTCAAGGCCGGTGAAGACGTTCTTGAACTGCACCATGCCGGCATTGGTGAACATCAGCGTCGGGTCGTTGCGCGGCACGAGCGGACTGGACGGAACGATCTCGTGGCCGTTCTTCTTGAAATAGTCGAGGAAGGTCGACCGGATATCGTTCACGCCGCTCATTCTATGCCCTTCAATGCGGCCCGAGGCCGGTAAATACAAATCCATCGGCTTTTAACGTTCGCCTCCGCCACTGTCCAGCAGACAAACAAAACCGGCGGTATTCTGATGAGGGAATGCAGCCGGCTGAAATATCAGATCAAGTTCAAGCGCGAAAATTACATTTCCACGGCGGCATCGCCGTCATCGGCATCCGGACCGCCATTCTGCAGGAACCGGTCGGCGATCAGACCGGCATTCTGGCGCAGCGCCAGCTCGATTTCGCGGGCGAGATCCGGATTGTCGCGCAGAAAGGTCTTGGCGTTTTCGCGGCCCTGGCCGAGACGCTGGCTGTTATAGGAGAACCAGGCGCCTGACTTCTCGACGATACCGGCCTTGACGCCGAGATCGACGAGTTCGCCCGTCTTCGACACGCCTTCGCCATACATGATGTCGAACTCGACCTGCTTGAAGGGAGGCGCCATCTTGTTCTTGACGACTTTGACGCGGGTCTGGTTGCCGACCACCTCTTCGCGCTCCTTGACCGAGCCGATGCGGCGAATGTCGAGGCGCACGGAGGCATAGAATTTCAGCGCATTGCCGCCCGTCGTTGTCTCAGGCGAACCGAACATGACGCCGATCTTCATGCGGATCTGGTTGATGAAGATCACCATGCAGTTCGACTTGGAGATCGAAGCGGTCAGCTTGCGCAGCGCCTGGCTCATCAGGCGGGCTTGCATGCCCGGCAGACTGTCGCCCATCTCGCCTTCGATTTCGGCCCGCGGCGTCAGGGCGGCGACCGAGTCGACGACGAGAACGTCGACGGCGCCGGAGCGCACCAGCGTGTCGGTGATTTCGAGCGCCTGCTCGCCGGTGTCTGGCTGCGAGATCAGAAGGTTCTGCAGATCGACGCCAAGCTTGCGGGCATAGACCGGATCGAGCGCGTGTTCGGCATCGACGAAGGCGCAGATGCCGCCCTTCTTCTGCGATTCCGCAATGGTCTGCAGCGCAAGCGTTGTTTTGCCCGAGCTTTCCGGCCCATAGATTTCAATGATACGGCCCTTCGGCAGGCCGCCAATGCCAAGCGCGATATCGAGGCCAAGCGAGCCCGTCGAAACCGTCTCGATCTCGACAACGTTCTCGTTGGAACCGAGTTTCATGATCGAGCCCTTGCCGAACGACCGCTCTATCTGTGAGAGTGCCGCTTCAAGCGCCTTGCTTTTGTCCACCGATTTGTCCTCTACCAGCCGCAATGAATTCTGAGACATCCGATCCACCTTTAGGTTATTGAAGCCGCTCAAGCAATGTCGAGTTTGTACCCGATTTGTTCCATTCCCGCAATAGGCGTACAAACATTTGAAAGAGAAAGGCAAAACGGTCCGTGTTCTACTTTTGTTTAATCGATGCAAAGCAACGGCTTAGACCATATAAGCCGGCTTTGTCGCAGCCAGGCGGAACGCTTCGATTCGCCCTTCGCGGGTTATGAGAGCGGGTGAGTTGATGAAAAAGATTCTCGTTCTCGGCGGTGCCCATGTCGACAGGCGTGGCCGCATCTCCGGCGAAACGGCGCCAGGCGCCAGCAATCCCGGCACCTGGTTCGAGGAGCCGGGCGGCGGCGGTTTCAATGCGGCGCGCAACCTTGCAAGACTGGGCTTTCACGTGACGATGATCTCGCCGCGCGGCGGCGATCCCTTCGGCGAAATGGTCGGCGAAGCTGCCGATTTCGCCGGCATTGACGACCGCCCGTTCGTCTTCCTCGACCGCAAGACACCGAGCTACACAGCGATCATCGAGAACAACGGCGACCTCGTGATCGCCCTTGCCGACATGGATCTCTATCGGTTCTTCGTGCCGCGGCGCCTGTCCATCCGCTGGGTGCGCGAGGCCTTCGCCGCCCATGATTTCATTCTCGTCGACGCCAATCTGCCGGAAGAGACGATCGCGGCGATTGTCGCCAAGGCGAACTTCCTGGCCAAACCCGTCGCGGCCATCGCCATCTCGCCGGCCAAGGTGGTCCGGCTGAAACCCTGCATTGGAGATATCGACTATCTGTTCCTGAACGAGGCCGAAGCCGCTGCCGTTACAGGCGTGCAGCCGGAGGATTCGGGCGGCTGGCTGCCGCTCCTGAACGAGATCGGCATCAGAAACGCCGTCGTCACCCGCGGCCGGCGCGAGCTCGTTGCGATTTGCAAAGACCGCGCCGTGGCGCTGCAGCCGCCAATCGCCGATACCGTCGCCGATGTCACGGGCGCCGGCGATTCCCTTGCCGCCGGCACGCTCGCCGCCTTGATATCAGGCCTGCCGCTTGAAGAGGCCATTCGCCACGGCGCGGCGGCGGCAGCGCTCACGGTGCAGTCGCGGCACGCCGTCAACGAAAATCTGACGCCGGACCTCTTGAATGAGGCGCTTGCCCTTGTTCCCGAGGTCAGAATTCTACATTGAAGCGACTGAATTAAAGAGTTGAGCATGATGCCGTTCGAGAGCCGCCACGCTTTTCGCTATCATGCTCTGCCGATCACAGGACAAGATCATGACCAAGCCAATCTCCCCTCTTCTGCCGATCGCCTATTCGAAGGAGGTCGCCAGCGCCAAGCAGCGCGGCGCACCGCTGGTGGCGCTGGAATCGACCATCATCACCCATGGCATGCCCTATCCCGGTAATATCGAAATGGCGCGCAGCGTCGAGACGATCATTCGCGAACAGGGCGCGGTGCCGGCGACGATCGCGGTCATCCACGGCACGCTGCATATCGGCCTTGAAGCCGCGCAACTGGAGCAGCTTGCCAAGGCAACCGAGGTGATGAAGGTGTCGCGCGCGGATCTTGCCTTCGCGATCGCCGAGCGCCGCACCGGCGCCACCACGGTCGCGGCGACGATGATCGCGGCGGCCCGCGCCGGCATTCGTGTCTTTGCCACAGGCGGCATCGGCGGCGTGCATCGCGGCGCCGAGGAAAGCTTCGATATATCAGCCGATCTCGAGGAGCTAGCGCGCACCGGCGTTATCGTCGTCTGCGCCGGCGCCAAGGCGATCCTCGACATTCCGAAGACTCTCGAAGTGCTGGAGACCCGCGGCGTGCCTGTGGTCACCTATGAGAGCGAAGAATTCCCCGCCTTCTGGTCGCGCTCCTCAGGCATCCGCAGTCCGCTGTCGCTGAACAGCCCAGCGGCCATCGCCAATTTCCAGACGGTGCGCGAGCAGCTCGGTATCGACGGCGGCATGCTCGTCGCCAATCCGGTGCCGGAAGCCGACGAGATCGCGCGTGAAGAGATGGAGATCTACATCGAGCGGGCCTTGGACAGTGCCGAACGCGACGAAGTGACCGGCAAGGCGGTGACGCCCTATCTGCTCTCGACCATCTTCGACCTGACGGACGGCCAGAGTCTCAAGACGAATATTGCGCTTGTTGAAAACAATGCGCGGCTGGCGGCAGAGATTGCCGTGGCGCTGGGGGAGTGAGGCCTACGGGGCTGGCCGGAACCGCCTTGCCCAGATAGGTGGTGCCGTTCCAGCCCCCCTCTGCCCTGCCGGGCATCTCCCCCACAGGTGGGGAGATTACAAGCTGCGAAATCTTCGGTTCACATCAACGTTTCGCCAAGCTGCAATGGATACTTGGTTGGGGAAGCCGCTGCGCCCAGCCGATCTCCCTCCGTGTGGGGGAGATGCCCGGCAGGGCCGAGGGGGGTGCGGCACGGCACAGCGTGCCCTCCAACACTCACTTCCCTCACCCGTCCAGCGTCTCTTTCACCACAACAGCCAATTGCTTCAGCGAGAAAGGCTTCGGCAAAAATCCGAATTTCGCATCCGGCGGCAGATTGCGGGCGAAGGCATCCTCGGCATAGCCGGAGACGAAGATGAATTTCAGATCGGGGTAGTTCTTACGCAGCTCCCGCAGCAGCGTCGGGCCGTCCATTTCGGGCATCACGACATCGGAAACGACGATGTCGACCTTGCCCTCAAGCTCCTCCATGATGCTCAGAGCCTCGACGCCCGAGCCCGCCTCATGCACGGTGTAGCCGCGCGTTTCCAGCATGCGCTTGCCGCCGCGGCGCACCGCTTCCTCGTCTTCGACGAGAAGGACGACGGCCGAGCCGGTCAGGTCCTCCGGCTGCTGCGCGGCCACCGCGGGGGCGGCTGGGACTTCATTGATCGCGTTGTCGATCGAACCCGCCTCCGCGGCAATCGCCGGCTCGGGGATGTGGCGCGGTAGGAAGACCCGGAAGGTCGTGCCTTTGCCGACTTCGGATTCCGGCTGGATGTAGCCGCCAGACTGTTTGACGATACCGTAGACCATGGCGAGACCGAGCCCGGTGCCCTTGCCGACATCCTTGGTGGTGAAGAAGGGCTCGAAAATCTTGTCCATGATCTCGGGCGCGATGCCTGTACCGGTATCGGCGACTTCGACCAGCACCATGTCCTCGGCCGGCATGTAAGAATAGTTGAAGGCCGCGACGTCGGCAGCGGTCAGATTGCGGGTGCGCAACGTCAGCGTTCCGCCGTCGGGCATGGCGTCGCGCGCATTGACGCAGAGATTGATCAGCACCTGCTCGAATTGCGAAAGGTCCGTTTTGACGGGCCAGAGATCGCGGCCATATTGCACATCGAGCTTGACATTGGTGCCCGAGAGCAGCCGGTCGACCAGCATGCGCAGGTCGCCGACGACATCGGTGAGGTTCAGCACCGAGGGCCGCATCGTCTGCTTGCGCGAGAAGGCGAGCAGCTGGCGCACCAGCACCGCGGCGCGGTTGGCGTTGCGTTTGATCTCCATCAGATCGGCGAAGCTTGCATCGGAAGGACGCGCCTGCAGCAGCAGATGATCGGAAGAAAGCAGGATCGCCGTCAAGACGTTGTTGAAGTCATGCGCAATACCGCCGGCGAGCGTTCCGACAGCGTTCATCTTCTGCGTCTGCGCCATCTGCGCTTCCAGCGCCTTCTGCTCGGTCACCTCGACCGCATAGACGATCGCCGCCTCTTCTGGCGCTTCGTCGCTCTGATCGATGACGGCGTTGACATAAAAGCGGAAATAGCGCGCCTCGTCGGTCGGCGTGCGGGTATCGAGTGGCGGGATGTCACCCTGCCGGTCCTTGGCGGCCGTCAGCGCCGCGGCCAGTTGCGGCCGGTCGCTCTCCTGCACGATCGTTTCGAGATACGGCGCCTTTTCCAGGTCGTCGCGCGAGACGATGCCGGAGAACAGCTTCAGGAACGGCGCGTTGGTGCGCAGGATGCGTCCGTCGCCGTCGACCGAGGCGATCGCCATCGGCGTATTGTTGAAGAAGCGGGTGAAGCGCATGGCCGCAGCCGAAGCGGACTGGCCGCTCTCGCTGCTCTTTCCGCGCGCCAGCACGATCGTCCGGCTTTCGCCCGGCGCGCCGTCGCGCATCGAGGTGACGCTGTGGAGGATCTGCACCGGCAGACTCTGGCCGTTGGTCTTGCGCAGATCGAGATCCAGCGTCACGGTTTTTTTTAGGCCGGGCTCGGCCTGCACCGACTGGATCAGCGCCAGCCCCTCGCCCGCCACCAAGTCGCCGATCGACATCGAGCCCGGCAGGAACTTGGTCAGGTCGAGACCCAGCCACTCCGCAAGCGTCGCATTCAGGTAGAAGATCTCGCCCTTCCTGCCGGCGGAGAAGAAGCCGGCCGGCGCGTGGTCGAGATAGTCGATCGCATTCTGCAGCTCCTTGAAGAAGCGCTCCTGATCGTCGCGTTCGGCGGTGATGTCGGTGATTTGCCAGATCTGCAGCGGCTTGCCGCCATCATCCTCCGGCTGCAGCAGCCGCACCTTCAGCCGGTACCAATGCGCGCCCGAGCTGTTGCTGCCGGGCCCGACGGCGCGCAGCAGGCGGAATTCCTCCCGACCCTCCTTGCCCTCGCGCAGACCATTGACCAGCCGGTAGAGCGCCTCGTTGGATTCACGGTGCCGCGACAGCAGCGTTTCCAGCGTCTGCACTTCTGTTGCCTTGCGCGCGCCGGTCAGCGCGCCATAGGCGGCGTTGGCATAGATGATCCGGCCCCTATCGTCGGTGATCAGCGTGCCGTCCGGGTGGCTGTTGAGGAAGGTGCGCGCCAGGCTGTCGGACTGGCGCTGCGGCATCACTTCGATGAAGCCGATAACGGAAGATACCAGGAAGAAGATGCCGACCATGGCGAGAACGCCGAGACCGCCGAGCACCATCTCGTTGTCGAGCGATCGCTTGAAGACGACAAAAGCCCCGGCGGCCGCGATCAGCACGAGCGCCAGAAGAAGAATGCGCAAAACCGTGCCAGAACGCCCCCCACGATCCACAAGCGGTGCGTTATAGTCGTCGACCTGACGCGGTTTCGTCATATATTCCTCGCATAAGCCCCTCCCACCTCGTAGCACGAACAAGAAGCGGGAATCAGGCGCTCTTTCCTTCTTAGCAATTTGCCACGCCGGCAAAAACACCGGTCGCCGGCAAGATCGCTTGAATTCACAGGCAAGAGCGCCATCTGCGCCTGATGCCCGCGGCAAGTGCTCGCGCCAAGCCGGCAGCTGCAATTCGGCATAACACGAAATCGCCTTCGTGCATGGCTGGACAGGACCGGCTGCCCTTGCCTAAGGAACGGAAAAGTCGTCAATATGTGCCGAATGTGAAATGGAGTGAGTGACTATGTTCGATGATCTTGTCGCAGCCTATGGCAGCCGTTTCCTGCTTGCGGCCGGTGGCGTCGGCTTGGCGCTCCTCCTGCTCATTCTGGCACTCTGGCTGATGCGAGGCCGCGCTCCGTCTCCCTTCGTGCGCGGCGGCCGCAACCGTCAGCCCCGCCTGCAGGTGCTGGATGCGGCAGCCGTCGATGCCCGCCGCCGGCTGGTGCTCGTGCGCCGCGATGATGTCGAGCATCTTATCATGATCGGCGGGCCGACCGATATCGTCATCGAAAGCCGCATCCTCCCGGAGCCGGCCGAACAGCCGGAAAGCCTCTCACGCCCGGAGTCTGCCGCCGACCGGCCGATTGCAGTCCCGCGGCCGGAAACACCGCCTGTTTCCGCCGCCCGTGCGCCGGTCACCCCCGCCGCCGAGCCCTCCTTCACTGCGCCTGCCGCCGCGGAGCCGCGGCCGCGTCCCGAGCCGCCGGCACCACCCACCATGCCGCCGCCGGTGGCCACCAGCCCTCTTCCGCCAGAACCCGCGACGACACCTCTATCGGCCGAACGCGACCAACCCCTACGAGCTGTCCCGCCCCAGGCGCGCGCGCCGGAGCGTCCCTCTGCTCCCGCCGGTGTGCAACCGGCATCGTTCCGCGATACCGCAAGCGCCGCCGAAATCCTGGATGCCGCCCGCCAGCGCGTGCTGCCGCAGCAGCGCATCGAGCCCGAGGTCTCTGCCCCGGACATGCCGGCGCCCCGCGCCGCAGCCGCTACGGCCGAGGACGACGCGGCTGCGCAATCGGCAGCGGCGATCCGCCGTGATTTCCAACGGGTGCTGGAAGAGGAAATGTCGAACAATCTGACCGCCGAGCGCATCGTGCCGGCCCCGGCAAACCAGGCCCCTCGCCAGGCCGCACCGCAGCCAGCCAACCTGCCGCGCCGCGATCCCGAGCTTGCCCCCATCACTGGTGCCGACACCGACCTGCAGAAAGAAGTTGCCCGCATCTTCGGCGAAATGAGTGTCAATCGCGACAAGTAAGACAGCGCTTACATCCGGTTGCCGTCGCTCAGCCTTCGTCATGAAGTTGCATAAATGCCGCAATGCTGCGGCTTTCACGTCGCCGATGCCCCGGGGACTCCCTATCTCACTGATCATTTGCTATCGATCAGGCTGAAGAGCGTTGGCGCATTCGAGGTAGACTTTGCCTAAGTAAATACCGGTCTCACCCCAGTTTCACCCGTATTGTCGCAAGCGACGCGCTGGCGGCATGCGAATATGTTCATCGGGTGGTGGCGAGAGACCGGTTTGGCATTGTTACAATGTGCCATGTGCAGCTCCGCTGTCTCAGCTCTTCAGCCGCCCAAGACATCGCCATACCGCGCCCGCAAGGGTTTTCTCATGCACCATCTTGGTGGACTTCCGAATGGAAGACCAAGACGATATGTGCAAGACACTTCGGGTCCGATGGACCATCACTCCCAAGACGGCGCCCCAGCCATGGATCGCCTGCGGCGGATGCGGGGGCCTCAGAGCTTTCCGATCCAGCGGCAAGATCCGGGTCAATGCCAACGGTCGCAAGCTCGACGCCTGGCTGATCTACAAATGCCTGATCTGCGACAGGACGTGGAACCGACCAATCTTCGAACGCCGAAATATCCGAGACGTCGATCCGATGATTCTCGACGCGCTGCAGTCCAACGACCCGGACTGGATTCGGGCGGAAACCTTCAATCTTGATGCGCTGCGGCGCAAGTCACAGCGCGTGGACGAGTTCGCCGAATTCGAGATCGCCAAGGAAATTCGGCACGAGACCGAAGGCTGGACGAGCCTGGAAATCGAACTAACGGCCCCGTTTCCAACAAGCCTACGCCTGGACCGGTTGCTGGCCGGCGAGTTGAAGATGTCACGCTCCCGCCTGCAGGCTCTTCACGATCGGGGCCTCTGTCGAACGGAACCCGAGCGGGCCGACATCATGCGGCGGCGGATCATGAATGGCACCCTCGTCACAATCGATCTCGCCACGCAGGCGGCGCGGGAGCCATTCTGGAAAGCTCTGGCGACCGACGCTTTCCCGTAACCGCCTCTTCGACACGCCGGAGATGGCTCAACAAAAAGCGCCGCGATCGGATCGCGGCGCTGAATGTGTCTCATCTCTGCATGGGAAAGGTCATTCGTCGCGGTAGACCTTTTCGCGACGTTCGTGGCGTTCCTGCGCCTCGATCGACAGCGTCGCGATCGGACGGGCGTCGAGACGCTTGAGACCGATCGGTTCGCCAGTTTCCTCGCAATAGCCGTAAGTGCCGTCTTCGATGCGCTGCAGCGCCGCGTCGATCTTGGAGATCGATTTTCTCTGCCGGTCGCGGGCGCGAAGTTCGATCGCCCTGTCGGTTTCCGACGACGCCCTGTCGGCGAGATCGGGATGGTTTGCGCTTTCCTCGGCCAGATGGTCGAGTGTTTCGCGCGCTTCTCTAAGGATATCGTTTTTCCAGGCGACCAGCTTTGCCCTGAAGTAGGCACGCTGGTTTACGTTCATGAATTCTTCCTCTTCCGAGGGAACGTAATTGCTAAGATCGATCTTCTCACTCAACGCGATTCTCCTGAAGAACATCTCATCTGGCGGGGTGTATATCCCAAGCGCTAGCCGCGATTCAAGCCAAATACGACAGCTAAACAGATTTTTAAATCTGTTACAATTTTCGGCTAACGGACTATTTTCTCATGATTATTCGCGTTCGCAATTTTCGTTCGGTCTTCAAAACGCCGTGTTGTCGGCCACGTTTTGGGCCGTTGCGGCATGGCTGGCGGTTGACGGCGGATGATCGCAACCGCTACTGAAAAGACCCGCCGATCCTGGATTTGCCCATGACCGTACCGCTGCCTCCGCCCAATCGCATCTATCTCCTGCGTCATGCCGAGGCCGCCTGGGCCGAACCCGGACAGCGCGATTTCGACCGGCCGCTCAACGAAAAAGGTTACGGCGATGCCGAGGTTATCGCCGACAAAGCCGCCGATAAGGGCTACCGTCCCGATCTTCTGATCAGTTCGACGGCGCTGCGCTGCCGCGATACCGCCGATGCCGTCCATCGGGCGATGGGTGTAGCACTGGACGTGAGTTACGTCGATGCGCTCTACAATGCCACCGTCGATACCTATGTCGAAATCGTCGACGCGCAGGATAATGCCGCCGTCATGCTGGTCGGCCACAACCCGACGATCGAGCAGGCGCTTGAGGCGCTGATCGGCCACGAGGCCATGGTGAACGCACTTCCCGCCGGCTTTCCGACGGCAGGTCTCGCCGTTATCGATTTCGACGCTTCCGCCAGCGGCTGGCGCCTTATCGATTTCCTCGTCGTCTGAAGTCTTTCGCTCCGCTTCTTTTGCGAGCAGCACAGTCTTCCTATATTGCCGGCAGTCATCAACCGGAATTGCGCCTTGCCGCCACGCCTGACATCCCTCGCCGACGACGCCCGCATCGCGTTTGACAATCTCGCCGACAGGGCAAGCGGCCTCGTCAATCCGACCGTACGGCTCGGCGTCACCGGCCTCTCCCGTTCCGGAAAGACGGTCTTCATCTCCTCGCTTGTCCACAATCTCCTGCATGGCGGCCGACTGCCGCTGTTCGAGCCGGTGCAGTCGGGCCGCGTTTCAGCCGTGCGGCTGGAGCCTCAGCCGGATGACGCCGTGCCCCGTTTCCAATATGAGGATCATATCCGGGCGCTGGTGAAGGACCGCGTCTGGCCGGATTCCACTCGCGCCATTTCCGAACTGCGCATCACGCTCGATTATCAGAGCGCCAGCGGCTGGAATCGCCTGTTCTCGCCCGGCCGGCTGTCGATCGATATCGTCGATTATCCAGGCGAATGGCTGCTCGACCTGCCGTTGCTCGGCAAGGATTACCGCACCTTCAGCGAGCAAACGATCGCGCTTGCGCAAAATGGCGTGCGCTCCGAACTGTCGCGGGAATGGTTGGCGCTGACCCGTGCCGCCGATATAAATGCCGGCGCCGACGAGATGGCAGCCCGCGAGCTTGCCACCGCCTTTGCCGATTACCTCAAGGCCTGCAAGGCCGACGAACGCTCGCTCTCCACCTTGCCGCCCGGGCGCCTGCTTCTGCCCGGCGATCTCGACGGCTCGCCGGCGCTGACCTTCGCCCCGCTCGTCCTGCCGCCGGGCGCGCGTCCCGATCGCGGCTCACTCTGGACGATGATGGAGCGGCGTTACGAGTCCTATAAATCGGTCGTCGTCAAACCTTTCTTCCGCGAGCATTTCGCCCGGCTCGACCGGCAGATCGTGCTGGTCGACGCACTGCAGGCGATGAACCGCGGCCCCGAAGCCGTCCAGGATCTGGAGCGCGCGCTGACCGACGTGCTTGCCTGCTTCCGCCCAGGCACCAATTCGCTGCTCTCGTCGCTGCTGGGGCGCCGCATCGACCGTGTGCTGGTCGCCGCAACCAAGGCCGACCATCTCCATCATGAGAGCCATGATCGGCTCGATGCGCTGACCCGCCGCCTCGTCGATCGCGCCATCGCCCGCATCGGCATGGCCGGAGCCGGCATCGACGTGATGGCGCTCGCTTCCGTGCGCGCCACGCGCGAGGCATCGGTCAAGCGCGACGGCCATGAATTGCCTGTCATCGTCGGCACGCCAATGGAGGGCGAAACCATTGCCGGCGAGCGATTCGACGGCCAGAGAAAGACCGCAATCTTCCCCGGAGACCTGCCGCAGGATCCGGAAAGCCTGTTCAATCGCATCGCCTCGGGCGAGACCGCCGATACCCTGCCCGAGGTCAACGTCGTCAGGTTCCGTCCGCCGCATCTCGAGGAGACCGGCGGCGGCATCAAGCTGTCGGTGCCGCATATCCGCCTTGACCGCGCCATGCAGTTCCTGTTCGGAGACCGTCTCGCATGAGTAAGCCCCCCTCCGATTTGCCGCACCGCCCACCCGCCGCCTTCGCCTATGAGGATGAGGCTGCCGTGCCGCGCGACAATGGTCGGAAACAGCAAGGCCGGCGCAAACCGGAAAGCTTCTCGGACGAGATCATCTTGACGCCCGACGACGAGGATCCCTTCATCAATCCTGACAGGGATGCGAGCGCAGTGCCGGTGGCAACACCGCGCAAGCGGCGCACCTCTTTTGGCAAGATTGCGCTAGGCGCCTTCGGGATCCTGCTATCGCTCGGCATCGGCCTCTGGACCGACCGCCTGATCCGCGATCTCTTCACCCGCGCCGACTGGCTGGGTTATGCAGCTCTTGGCGTGCTGGCGATCGGCGTCCTCGCCGTGCTTGCCCTCGTCATCCGCGAGACCGCGGGCATGATGCGCCTTGCCGCTGTTCAGGCGATCAAGGCGGAAGCAGAGGCGGCGATCCTCGAAACACGGCCGGCGAAAGCGCGCGCCGTCGTTGCGCGACTCACCACGCTTCTTGCGGCCAATCCCGAGACATCGAAGGGTCGCGCGACGCTGAAGGCGACCGAGGGTGAGGTCATTGACCCCCCGCATCTGATCGTCTTGGCCGAACGCGAGCTGCTGGCCCCACTCGACCGCAAAGCGCGGTCGCTCATCGTCAACGCCTCCAAGCGCGTCTCGATCGTCACCGCCGTCAGCCCGCGCGCGATCGTCGATCTGCTTTACGTGCTCTACGAATCCGTGCGCCTTATCCGCGCCATGGCCGAGCTCTATGGCGGCCGCCCCGGCACGCTCGGCATGTTCCGCCTCCTGCGTGACGTGCTGGCCCACCTCGCCGTCACCGGCTCAATCGCCGTCGGCGACAGTCTCGTCCAGCAGGTGCTCGGCCATGGACTTGCCTCGAAGCTATCGGCCCGACTCGGCGAGGGCGTGATCAACGGTCTGATGACTGCTCGCATCGGAATCGCGGCGATGGATCTCTGTCGCCCGCTTGCCTTTCGTGCGGTGAAGCGACCGGGAATCGGCGATTTTATCGGCGATCTCACACCTTCAATGTCGCCGCGCGGCAACAATCCTTAACTGACGAGGCGATTCCGCAGCTCTCACCTTCCCCTAGGTGAAGTTGGCGAAGTTAAGCAGATTCAACACTGTAGCCGCCGGATCCTAAAATCCGCGAGGCGCGACAGAAATCCAGGTCCCTCGCATTCGGCACAATCGAAAGGAAGGATTAACCATTTTTCGGCAAAACTTGGCACCAGTTCGTGAGTGGTGTTTGCCAAGGAAAATCCATGTATTCGCGCCAGTTTCTCTTCTTATGCGGCCTCGCCGCCGCGGCATTGTCTCCTGTCGCAGACGTCGCTCCGGCAGCCACTGCCGCAACCCGCGACAAGGCCTTTTTCGAATCCGTCACCGGCTCCTGGAAGGGCCCCGGCGAGATCGTCGCCGGCAAATACAAGGGGACGAAATTCACCTGCAATCTGACCGGTGAACCCACCGGCGACGGCACTGCTGGCATCAAGCTCGATGGAACCTGCCGCGTCGGCGTCTTCAAGCAGCCGATGAGCGCCGTCATCTCGCAGTCGGGCTCCACCTACACGGGCAAGTTCCTCGACGGCGCCGCCGGCAAGGGTCTTGACGTCGTCTCCGGCGCCGTAACCGAGGATACCGTCGTGGTCGGCATCAACCGCGCCAAGCTGAATGGCGCGATGATCGCTCGCGTGCGTGACGACAAGACGATGAACGTCACCGTGTCGGTCAAGGTCGAAAGCCAGATGATCCCGGTTATCGGCCTGACATTGACTCGTCAGGTCGACGAAATGGCGGTCGGCTCCATCCAGTAGACGGACTGCATGACGGGTTTTCCTGAAGCGGCGGGTTTCCCGCCGTTTCGCATTTTAGGGCCTTAGGCGTTCCGCCACCAGTCGCCGCTGTCATCGGCGACCTCGATGCCGGTCACGTCAACATCGAGCAGCCAGTCGCTTACCGGCCGGCCCCTGACGAGAAGGCCTGGGGCGATATCGGCAAGCGGCATCAGGACGAAACCGCGATCGGTCATACGGGGATGCGGCAACTCCAGCCGCGGCGCCTGCTGGACGACGTCGCCATAGGTCAGCACGTCAATATCGAGCGTGCGCGGCCCCCAGCGTTCGACACGCTCGCGTTTCATCTCGCGCTCGATCGACAGGCAGACGTCGAGCAGCGCCTCTGGAGGGAGCCGGGTTTCGACGGCGGCGCAGGCATTGAAGAAGAACGATTGGTCGGTTTTGCCCCACGGCGGCGTGCGATAGAGCCGCGACACGGCGGTGACACGACAGTCGTCGCGCCCGTCCAGTCTCTGTAGCGCCGCGGCCATCGCCTTTACCGGATCGCCGATATTGCCGCCGAGGCCGAGTGTGGCTGATTGCGATGCAGCCTCAGGCAAAATGTTCAACACTCACCTGCACGAAATCGAGCACGCCGGGCACCGGCGCATTCGGCTTGCGCACCGTGATCTTCGCCCGCCGCACCTGCGGGAACGTCTGACAGAGGCCCTTGGCGATATCGAGCGCCAGGGCTTCGATGAGATAGCGTCGCTTGCCGGTGACGATCTCCTCGATCACCGTGAAGGCAATGCCGTAATTGACGGTGTCGTTGATCGAATCGCTTTCCAGCGCCTCGCCCGCGACGACATCGAGCTCGGCATCGACGAAGAAGCGCTGGCCGAGGAATTCCTCCTCGTCATGCACGCCGTGGCGCGCGAAGAAGGCGCAGTTCTGCAGCGTGATCGTGTAGGTCGTCATGTCGGCCGCTTCCTCTCGAATTCCTGGCGCGCATTGAGCATAGCATCGGCGATAGCAAGCGCATCCCTGTTGATTGCGACATTGTGCACCCGGAAAACCGCAGCCCCTTGAAGCCTGAGCAGCGCGCTTGATGCGGCCGTCGCCGCATCCCTCTCCGGCGCCTCGCGCCCTGTGACCGCGCCGAGGAAGCGTTTGCGTGAGGTGCCGGCAAGCAGCGGCAGGCCGAAGCGCGACAGTTCGGAAAACCGCGCCATCAGCTCCAGGTTCTCCTCCGCCGTCTCCTTGGCGAAGCCGAAACCCGGATCGAGCACGATCCGGTCGCTGTTGACTCCGGCCGCGGCGGCGATCGCCAGCGACCGTTCGAGGAAATGCGCCTGGTCGGCGATCACATCGGCAAGTTTGGCCCTGTCGCGCCCGGTATGCATGATGCAGAGCCCCGCCCCCGTGGCCGCGGCCAGATCCGCGATACCTGCATCTTTCTGCAGTCCGAAGACGTCGTTGACAATATGGGCGCCGGCGTCGACGGCCAGCCGCGCCGTCTCGGCGCGATAGGTATCGATCGAGATCAGCGCCTCGTTGCGACCGCGCAGCGCCTCGATGACCGGCAACACCCGCGCCTGCTCTTCCGAAGGGCTGACCGACGCCGCACCCGGCCGGGTCGATTCGCCACCGATGTCGACGATCGCAGCACCGTCGCTGACCGCCTGCAATGCGTGTTCGACGGCGGCATCGACGGTTTCAAAACGTCCGCCGTCGGAGAAGGAGTCCGGCGTCACATTGACGATCGCCATGATCGCCGACCGACGGCCGAGTTCGATTTCCCGGCCATGGCCGACACGCCAGAAACTGCCTTCGAGCCCTGTCACCAGACTTGTCCTATTGATGACGAAAAAAGCCGCCATCCGATATTGCGCTTATGGTGGCTATGCCCCAAGCTCCTGCCGATTTCAACATGGGTTGCCTTCAGAATGCCGCTTGCAATGCGTTATATGTGCCTTCCTGTCGCCTTTTCCATTGCTCTTTCTCTCAGCAGTCCAGCGGCAGCTGAAGTGATCGCATCGAAAAGTTATTCCTATTTCGACATCCGCGGCAAAACCGCCGATGAGCTAGACCGGGAACTCGGCCGGCGCGGCCCGACGGCGAGCGGTTCGTCGGCACGCCATCCCGGGGCCACCAAGATTCGCTTCGGCGGCGAGGCCACCTATATCCAGGATAATGGCAGATGCCGCGTCGGCAATGTCAAGGTCACCGTTCACACCCAGATCATCCTGCCGCGCTGGAATAGCCGCAGAGGCGCCAGTAAGGAGCTGTCGATGATATGGGACGCACTGTCGAGTGACATCAAGCGCCACGAGGAGCGTCACGCCGAGATCGCCAGAGATCAGGCCCGCGCCATGGAGCGCGCCATCCGCGCATTGCCGCAGCAGCGCAGCTGCGAGGCCATGCAGGAGCTCGTCTCCAACGAATCAACTCGCGGCATAGAGGAGCACGATCGGCTGCAGGCGCGATTCGACCGGGTTGAGGCGGTCAACTTCCAGAAGCGCATGCTGAGATTGCTGAGAAATCGAATCAACGGTCGAGCCGGCGGAAAATAAGGCTTTTTCGAACTGGTGACGAGCGGAAAAACTTAGCTGCGCAACGAAACTTGTGCGAAACTTACCCCTTCCCCAGCGTTTTAATGGTCATTTTTCATCCTGGCCGACTCAACCGTAACGCGTTAATATGAACACATTCGAAAGTTCAGCTACGGCGTCTGGACTTTCCTCGCTGGGTTCTCCTGGCGCGTTCCGAAGCCGCGGATGTTCCTCCCTCATCCGTTGGTAATGCGCCCGCCTCGCCTCGCTCGCACCAGCGCGCGAGGCGTCTTTTTTGTGGTGATGGTGTCGGTTATTCAACTCCGAAAATCGGTTCCGATTTTCGGGCCGGTGCGCTGGCGCGAAACGCGGGGCGCCTCAGGCCTGGCGTTCAGGCACGTGCACGACGAGCCCGTCATAAGCGGCCTTCATCCGGATCTGGCAGGAGAGCCGCGAGGTCGGGCGCACGTCGAAGGCGAAGTCGAGCATATCCTCTTCCATCGCTTCCGGCTGGCCGACCTTCTCCGTCCATTCCTCGTCGACATAGACGTGACAGGTGGCGCAGGCGCAGGCGCCGCCGCATTCGGCCTCGATGCCGGGCACCGAATTGCGCACGGCATTCTCCATAACGGTAGAGCCTTGGTCGACGTCGAGGTCGAAGCGCGTGCCGTCGAAGGCGACGATGGTAAGTTTGGGCATCAGGACTATTTCCGGTCTTCAAATGGGTGGGCGAAGTTTCTTCCGACAATTCGACGCGTCAGTCAACATTCGGAAATCCGCCATAACCTCGCAGATCGGGCCTTCGCCCGCCGTCTTCAAAGCGTCATCCGGAACGTCGCAAAAAGACCCGTGGTTCCGCAATGAAACAACGGGCCTCGTTCAATCAACGAAAGAAGACTTGGAGGTCAGCCGCGGCAGAGCTTGAGAATGAAGTTCTCGGCATCGAGGACGGCAGCGCCGAGCGCCGCCATTGCGCTGGCATCGCCGCCGGTCTCCTCTACGACCTCAGCCGTCTGCGACACGCGGAATGCGCCGACCGAGCTCGCCGCGCCCTTCAGCCGGTGCGCGGCCGCGCCGACACGCACGGTCTCACCGCTCGCCATGTCCTGGAGGCACGCCCGCGCCTGGCGCGCAAACATTTGAAGGACTTCGATTTCCAGAGACTTGTCGCCCATCGTCTGCTTTGCGAGATGGACGAGATCGATCGGCCGGACCTTCGAGGGGCACGACCCCTTTGCATTATCAGGCGCCTCGAATACGATCTTCAATGCTGCCAGCTGGGCCGCCATTTGCCATTTCTCCCGTCTCAGATCGTCCGCACTTGCTACAGTTCTGCGTCAGAAGGGTGGCCATCGCGTTAAATTCCGGCACATCGGGCGCGGAAATCTCACCATATGGTTAACATCCGTTAAATATCCCTAAATTATTGGTTTTTAAGCAGGGCCTCGGATTCAAAGATGTTAACAACAGGTTAACGAGCCATGAATCTCAAGCCTTCATTAATTGTGTGCAGAGCCCAGATGTGTCACTACGATACTGGTGGAGCGGGTTTATGGTACGCGCCTTTGCCGAGTGAGTGGATAATGGTAGTGTTTTGATACCTTCCGTTTGAAAAAGCGGCTATCTACTCTGAAATGACATGCTTATCCGTCCGCGGTTGGGATGGAGGGCCGTTACGGCAAAGTTGTTCCCGGACAAGGTGGAAGCCGGGGATGTGCTGCCGGGCCGGCCGACAGTAACGAGGCGTAACCGAATGGCGAATAACAAATATAACGAGTCGATCGAGGACAAGGCGTTCAAGGCGTTGGACGAGGCGCTCCAGATCGACTTCGGCAAGGATAACGTGCCGTCTCGCCGCGGCGACGCGCCCCAGGCGCCGGAGGGTAATGTGTCTGATCCATCGAATGCGCGCAATCAGCAAGCCCAGGAAGAAGCGCAGCGCCGCAGCCGCCGCGGCGCCGGGGCCGAGCAGGCTTCCAGGGCTTCGTCCTTCGCGCCCGCCAATGATGCCAGCCGCAATACGCCCGCCTCGATCCTGAAATCTTTCGACGGCGCTTCCAGCCGCTCGGCCATGCGCACCGCTACCCTGTTTTCCGTGCTTTGGGTCATGGCGGGCCTCGGCCTGATGTCGCTGCTATATGCGCCGCAGATCTGGCAGATCCGCTCGATCGCCGATCTCGTCGCCCTGCCCGGCGTCATTGCCGGCCTGGTCGGCATCATCATTCCGGTGATGATGTTCTATGCTTTCGCCATCATGATCTCCCGCGCCCAGGACATGCGCAACGCCGCCCGCTCGATGGCAGAGGTGGCATTGCGCCTGGCGGAGCCGGAAACCATCGCCTCCGAACGCATCATGACCGTTGGCCAGGCGGTGCGCCGCGAAGTCTCGGCCATGAACGAAGGCATCGAGCGCACCATCGCGCGCGCTTCCGAGCTGGAAACGCTGGTCCATTCCGAAGTCAACGCTCTCGAACGCTCCTATGCGGACAACGAGTTGCGCGTGCGCGGTCTTGTCCATGAACTCGGTTCGGAGCGGGAGGCGATCGTCAACCATGCCGACCGCATCCGCACCTCGATCGGCAGCGTCCACGACCAGCTGAAGGAAGAACTGTCGCTGGCGACCGAAGAGATCGCCGTGCGGCTCGCCACATCGGGCGAAGCCTTCGCCTCGCTGATCGACACGCGGGCGGCGACCATCCTGGAAAAATCGGACAGCGCCCTGCAGTCCATGGGCAGCCTGCTTGCCGCCAAGACCGACAGCCTGCTCCAGACCCTCAACGCCTCCGGTTTTGCGCTCGCCACCGAATTCGACAACCGCCTCGAGGCGCTCTCCGTCAACCTCAACGAACACGGCGAAAAACTGCTAAGCCAGTTCGAGACGCGCGCCTCGACCATGGACAGCAGCACCGAGAAGCTGAACGCGGCGCTGAACGAGCGCACGCATCAGCTGAACGAGATCCTGATCGCCCGCACCCGCGAGATCAACGAGAGCCTGACATCGGGCGAACGCACCATCGGCGGGACGCTCGACGATGTGCTCTCGAAGCTGAACAGCGCGCTCGATGAGAAGGGCGCAAGCTTCCGCCAGAGCCTGCAGAGCACCGCCGACGACGCCGTCATGGATCTCGACCTGCGCTCCGGCTTCTTCGAAGAGCGGCTGCAGACGACCGTCGCCCAGCTGTCGACCGCCTTCGACGAGCGGGTCGCCGAATTCACCAGCGCTTTCGACAAGCGCACCGGCTCGCTCGACACCAAGTTGATGGAGAGCCTTGCCCGCATCAACGAAACGCTGACCGGCGGGTCGGATTCGATCGAAGGCATTTTGAGCTCCAGCATCGACCGGCTCGGCTCCTCGATGACCGACCAGTCGCTGACGCTCGCGGCGGCGCTCGCAACCGGTCATGAAGTGCTGGAGAGCACGCTCAGCAGCCGCACCGAAGAAATCACCACCGCACTCACCAGCCGCACCGGCGAGCTGACCTCGGCGCTGCAGAGCGCCACGTCGGACATCGCGCTGGCGCTTGCATCCGGCACCTCCGACCTGCAGAACAATCTTCAGGCCCGCTCGGCCGAGTTCCGCGATACGCTGCGCACAACCACCACCGATTTGACCGCCGCCGTTGCCGCCGGCACCGAGCAGGTCACGACGGCTTTCGGCGGCCGCGCCGAGGAACTGACCAGCGTATTGACAGCGCGCGCAGCAGAAATCCGGGACGCGGTTGGCACAGCCCATGAGCGTATCGACAGCGTCATGGCGGAGCGCGGCGGCGCGCTGATCGATGCGCTGACCACCCATCACGGCCGCTTCGAGGAAGCGCTGACGACCCGCTCCGACGCCATCATCAACGCCGTTTCCGGCACTCATGACCGCCTCTCCGAGACGCTCGACGAAAAGGCAATGGCGCTCGCCATCTCGTTGAACGAAAGCCAGAGCCGCATCGAAGACACGCTGGAGACCCGTTCCGCAGCCTTCCTCAACGCCGTCTCGGGCACACATGATCGGCTGTCGGAAACGCTGGATACCAAGGCAGCGGCCCTGACGACCTCGTTGGACGAGCGCCATGCCCGCATCGAGGACGCGCTCGGAACCCGCGCCGAAGCATTGTTGAACAGCGTGTCCGGCACGAGCGACCGGCTTGCCGAAACCCTTGATGAAAAGGTGATGGCGCTTGCCATTTCCTTGAACGAGAGCCAGGCCCGGATCGAGGAAACGCTGGAAAATGGTTCTGCAGGCCTGCTGAACGCCGTCTCCGGCACCCATGACCGGTTTGCCGAGACGCTGCAAGATAAGGCGGCAGCTTTTGCCAACTCGCTAAATGAGACCCAGGCACGCATCGAAAATACCCTCGAAACCCGCTCCGCGGCCCTACTGAATGCCGTATCCGGCACTCATGACCGTCTCTCCGAGACGCTCGATGAAAAGGCGATGGCGCTTGCCATCTCGCTGAGCGAAGGCCAGGCCCGCATCGAGGACACGCTGCAGACCCGGTCGTCGGCGCTGCTGAATGCCGTTTCCGGCACGCATGACCGCCTGTCGGAAACGCTGGACGAGAAGGCGATGGCGCTCGCAATCTCTCTCAACGAGAACCAGACGCGGATCGAAGACACGCTGGAAGCCCGCTCCGAAGCTTTCCTCAAGGCCGTCTCCGGTACGCATGAGCGTATCGCCGAAACCCTTGATGAGAAGGCATCGGCGCTGACCGCCTCCTTGAGCGAAGGTCAGAGCCGCCTGCAGGACACGCTGGAGAGCCGCTCGGAATCCTTCCTCAGTGCGGTTTCCGCCACCCATGACCGCCTGTCCGAGACGCTCGACGATCGGGCGATGGCCCTTGCCATTTCGCTGAACGAAAGCCAGAGCCGCCTCGAGGAGACGCTGACATCAGGCGCCGATGCGATCACCAATGCGGTCTCCGGCACACATGAACGCCTGAACGGCGTGCTCGACCAGAAGGCCAGCGCCCTGGCCGCCTCGCTGAACGAAGGGCAGGTCCGCCTCGAGGAAGCCCTGGGACACCGCGCCGCCGCGCTCGTCGGTGCCGTAACGGCAAGCCATGACCGGCTCACCGATACGCTCGATGAAAAGACCATGGCGCTCGCCATTTCGCTCGATGACAACCAGAGCCGCTTCGACAGCGCCCTCGAAGCCCGCAGCAATGCAATCATGGAGGCCGTCACCAGTGCAGAGGCCCGCGTCGCCGGCGCCTTTGCCGACAAGACAGACGCCATCCACAACGCCTACGCCGACAATCAGCGGCGGCTTGAATCCGCCCTCGCCGAGCACAGCGCGGCGCTTTCGGGCGTTCTCGATGCGGGCGGTGCCCGCTTCGAGGATCTCGTCGGCGGCTTGAGCGGGCGCATCGAAGGCCGCCTCAGCGATGCCCATGCGCGGCTCGGGAGCTTGGCCGAGGAAGCCGCGGCGCGCATCGAAGGCGGGCTCGCTTCTGCCCACGAGCGCATCCGCACGACGCTTGAGGATCGCGGCAATGCCATCGAGCTGTCGCTGAGCCAGGCGCATGCGCAGATCAGCGATACGCTGACCGAACAGGCGACCAGCATCGGCACTTCGGTGGCGACAAGCGTCAGCATGCTCGAAATGTCGCTTGAAGATCGTGAAGCCTCGATCCGCCAGGCGATCGATGCCGGTGCCCAGACACTGGAAGATCGCATGCGCGCCGGCGCCGGCCAGATCGCCGGCCGCTTCCAGGAGGCGGCGAACACGATTTCGAGCTCCGCCCAGAACCTTTCGGCCCATCTCGATCAGTCGGTCGAGAACCTTGCGGGACGTCTTGAAGAAACCGGTTCTCGTATGGAAGCCGGCCTTACGGCGATCGAGACCCGCATCCGTGACGGCGTCGGCGGCGTTGCCGAAAAGGTCGAGGCCGCCAACAGCCAGCTCTCCGGCGTGCTTACCGACGGCATTTCCCGGCTCGGCGCGCTCGGTGACGACGCCACCCGGCGCATCTCGGCGACGCTCGAAGGCAGCGCCGCCAATCTTACACAGGCAATCGACAGCCGCACCGCCAATCTGGCCGAGACGCTGGACAGCCGCACGACCACGCTTGCAGGCGCCATCGAGGGCCGCACGGCAAGTCTCGGCGAAACCTTGGACCGCGGCAACGAACGCATCGAGGAACGCCTCTCCACCATGGATCGCGCGCTGACCGTCGGCCTCGACGCCGTCAACCGCACCATCGAGGGCAAGGCCGCCGGCCTCGCCTCGACGCTACGCAGCGCGGTGGCCGAAGCAGCCCAGGGAATGGAAGGCGAAGCGACGAGAACCACGGAACTGCTCGGCAAGACCGGCCAGCAGTTCGCCGAGGATCTCAATGCAAAAAGCGACGAATTCACCCGCACCATGGATGAGCGCTCGTCGCAGATCGTCACGCGGGTTGCCGAAGCTCAGAACCGCCTGGCAACCCAGGCCGCTGCCGTCGCCCAGACCTTCTCGGAAGCCGGCAATGCCATCGTCAACAAGGTCGCCGAGGCTGAGACCGTTGTCGGCACGCAGGTCAATGCCATTTCTAGGGCCCTGTCGGACGCCGGCCAGTCTCTCGAGGCGCGCGGCAATGCCATCCGCACGACGCTGTCGGGGGCCGGCAGCGAGATTTCCGCCACCATGGCGGATGTCGAGCGGGCGCTCGAAGCGCGCAGCAGCGCCATCCGCTCCAATCTCGAGGAGCGTGTCCGCGAGATCGATACCTCCCTCTCCGATGTCGACCGGGCGCTCGAAGCGCGTGGCAACTCGATCCGCTCGACGCTTGAGGAACGCACCCGCGACCTCAACTCGATGCTATCAGGCCGCTCTGTCGAATTGACCCGCATACTCGATGAAACGGCCCGCCCGATCATCGATCGCTACACCGATGCCGGCGAGCAGGCCGCTGCCCGCATCACCGCCGCAGCCAATCTCAGCGCCGATCGCCTGCGTGCCGAGAACGAAGCGCTCGCCAGCGCCGTGGCCGCCCGCACCGAGAATGTTGCCAACGCCGTCAGCGCCATCGAGAACAGCCTGGTCGGCAACGTCAACGGCCTGGTTCAGCGCATGTCGGAAAGCAGCGCGGCAATGGCAATGATGATGAACCGCGCCGCCGAGCAGCTGACGAGCGTCGACGGGCGTCTCGGCGAAACCACGACCCGCTTTGCCGACTCCGCCACCAAGGCTGCCGAAATGGTCAGCGCCTCGACTAGGCTTCTCGAAGGCAAGGTCGACCGCCTCTCCGACATCTCTGGCCAGACTCTGGCCCAGGTCGGCAGCATCATCGGCCGCTTCGACGAACACTCCAAGGTTCTGACCCAGGCCTCGCAGCTTCTGGGTGCCGCCCAGTCCAACCTCGCCTCGACGCTCGAAGAGCGTGAAGGCGCGCTGCAAGCCCTCTCCGTCAGCCTGGTCCAACGCTCCGACGAGATCGAAAAGACCATGCGCGGGCTCGGCGGCATGATCGAGACCGTGTTCGAGCGGGCCGAGCAGCGCTCCAACCAGGTCACCGGCAACCTGCGCCAGGGCGTTCAGTCCTCCTTTGCCGATATCGGTCGCGTTCTGACGGAAACCGAGAAGCGCGCCCAGGAAGCGGCCGAAACCATGCGCGAGGCGATCACCCGCGCCGGCGACGAGGCCAATACGACGATCGACAGCACCTTCGCCAATGTCGAGCGCCGTTCCGATGATCTCTCCAATCGTATTCGCGGCGGCCTCACCGCCTCGCTGTCGGAAGTCGAGCGCATGCTCGGCGAAGCCGGCCGCGCCTCCGACGGCGCCGCCCAGCATATGCGGGAATCGCTGCGTGAGGCGATCGAGGATGCCGTCGGCCGCTTTTCCGGCGCCACCGAGGACATCCGCCGCTCCGCTGCCGACATCCGCAGCGAACTCGACGCCACCCGCGCCGAACTGAAGCGCGGCGCCTTCGACCTGCCGGAGGAAGCCAAGGAAAGCGCCTCGGCCATGCGCCGCGCCGTCGCCGAACAGATCAAGGCCCTGCAGGATATCTCGCAGCTTGTCGGCCGCTCCAGCCAGCAGCTCGAAATCTCAGAGCCCGCCGCCCGCTCGCTTGCCCAGGCGCAGCCGGCTCCGCGCCCGACCCCGCCGATCGCAGCCCAGCCGCCGCAGCCGGCAGCGCCTCCGCCGATCGAAGCCACCGGTCTGCGCGGAACGATTGCGCCATCCGCTCCGGCCGCCGCTCCTCAGCGGGCCGCCCAGCAGCCAGCCCCCGCTCGCCAGGAATTGGGCCGCCAGGAACCGGCGCGGGAAAGCGGTGGCTGGATCAGCGATCTTTTGCGAGGCGCATCCCGCGAAGACGCCGCGGACGTGGCGCCGGCCCGTGCTCCCGCGCGCCCGACGGAAACCGCCGCACCGGCCGCACGCAGCAACGACAGCCGCAATCCGCGCCATGTCGTGGAATCGCTGAATTCGCTCTCCGTCGATATCGCCCGCGCCATCGATCACGATGCGTCGGTCGATCTCTGGCGCCGCTACCAGCGCGGCGAGCGCGACGTCTTCACCCGCCGGCTCTACACGCTGAAGGGCCAGCAGACCTTCGACGAGATCAAGCGCAAATACGACCGCGAACCGGAATTTCGCACCGCCGTCGACCGCTATATCGGCGATTTCGAAAAGCTACTCGCCGACGTCGCCCGAACCGACCCGAACCAGACAGTCACACAGTCCTATCTGACCTCGGATACGGGCAAGGTTTACACCATGCTCGCCCATGCAGCGGGCAGGCTGAGATAGAGTCTGGCCGATATCGTGGAGCTGAAGCCGCCTGAACATGTGTCAGGCGGCTTTCCCTGATGATGGGGATATGATCTGCTGCCCAGCCCGGAACCGCGAAGAAATGACCAAGGCCCTTCTTATTATCGACGTACAGAACGCAATTCTCTCCGGAAAGGCCACGCCGGAGCGCCAGCCCGAGGTCGATTCCGCACTTGATGAGACCGTCGCTCGATTGGCGTTGCTCAAGGAAAAGGCGCGTCAGGCCGGCGTACCGGTCGTGCTGGTGCAGCATGATGGCGACAGCGGTCACCGATTGGCCGTGGGCACGTCAGGATGGGCGCTGCGCGGGGAGATTGCGCCGCAAACAGGTGAGGTCATCGTGCGCAAGAAAAGCGCCGACTCCTTCTTCGGGACCGATCTTGCCGACCGCTTGCAAGAGCGATCAGTTACCCACCTCATCGTCGGCGGCTGCATGTCGCAATTCTGCGTCGACACGACCGTCAGGCGGGCCGTTTCGCTCGGCTATGACGTGACCTTGGTTGCCGACGGCCATACAACTGGCGACACGGCGACCCTTAAATTCTCCGCGATTGTCGCCCACCACAACGAAACGCTTGATGGTTTCGATGCGGGCAAGGCGATTGTGGATGTCCGCCCTGCCGCCGACATTGCCTTTTCATAAGGCTCCGGCAACAACCGCTTATATCTTCCGAACAACTGCAGCTAAAACCGGGATCGCCATGCGGTCCCGGTTTTCCGTCCCTCACGCCTCGGCCGCCATGCCCCAGTTGTACACGCAACGGTCGAGGCCGATGGCGATTTCGAGCACGAGGACGTTGTGATCGACGGCCGCTGCCTTCCGGGGCTGCGACCGGTAACGGTATGGAAAGTCGGTACGCCGCGAGATCGAGCAAACCTCCATCCACTTGTCGCCATTATCGACCTCGACATCCATCGTCACCTCTGAATAGGCCGGCAGCCGGTCGGAGGGCACGACCCGCGTCGGCAGATGGATCAGCGAGGCGATCATGCGGCGCACCGGCTCAAGGCACGCCGCGTGATAGTCGTTGCCGCTGTCGGCGGTGAAGGCGCATTGAAATTCGAGCTGCCAGAATTCCTTCAGCCGCATGTGTTTCGTCGGCTGCTCCTGCTCGCGGCGGTAGGACCTGCCGGCCTGCCAGACACACAGAGGCAACCGCGTCTTTGAATGGTTTCCAAGAATATGCTGCATGTAGACATAGGTCGAAGGCGTGGTCTCCGGCCTCAGCACCAGCGCAGTATCGCCGGCCGCGAGCTGTTCCTGGACCCAGATGTCGGCATTCGAATAGGCACTTGAAACCAGCGACCGCGGCGTCAGCGCCGGCGCCTCGACCCTTCGCATATCCCAGGCTGGATTGACCGATCTGAGAAAGCTGCGGACCTCTTGGGAGAAAAAGCCGATCATATGATCGCGCAGATTGATCTCGCGCTCCTCCCAATGGACGAGCGAATTGACATGATAAATATTGAGCATGCTGCCTGTCTCCCGGGCAACCCTGTTGACGTGGTGAAGGGCTTTACGTCCGGCGGCGCGCCGGACGCATGCAGCGCCCGGACGTCACAGCAGGACGCGGAGACCTCGTCCGCCAATGGCGCGCGCGATCGCGACCTGCGGGCAGGTGCGGTCATGGTGGGAGAAAGGCGCGCGCTTCATGCTCATGACAAATTTCTACGTGCCATGCGCGCGATTGTCAAAACCGCAGGGGCCGAGACAAAAGGTATCATCTGTGGATAGGCCTTTTTTATTGCCCACCTTCCTTCATTCCGTCACAAACTTTTTCGATCCGCTTGCGTTTAAAGCCAACGGCGCCTCGGCCGTGCAACGAAAGAGACAGCAATACCGATGACCACGACGACATCCCGGCTCCTTGCCATCGCGCTCTCGTCCACCCTGCTGATGGGCGCTTTCATTCCGGCTAAGGCCGGTCAGGCAAGCTTCGTCATTGATGCGCAATCCGGTCAGGTCCTTGAAGCCTCCAACCAGGATGATCTCAACTATCCCGCGTCGCTGACCAAGATGATGACGCTTTATCTCGCTTTCGAGGCGCTGCACGATGGACGCCTCACCTGGGATCAGAAGCTCACCATGTCGGAAAATGCCGAGAGCAAGGAACCCTTCAAGCTTGCCGTCGGCGCCGGCCGCAAGGTAACGCTGCGTGAAGCGGTCGAAAGCATCGTCGTGCTGTCTGCCAACGATTCCGCCGTGGCGATCGCTGAACAGCTCGGCGGCTCCGAACCGGCTTTCGCCAGAACGATGACCGACAAGGCGCGCCAGCTGGGGATGAAGGACACGGTCTTCAAGAACCCGTCGGGCCTTCCCGATCCGGAGCAGGTTACCACGGCACGCGACATGGCTACGCTCGGCCTTTCGTTGATGCGGGACTTTCCCGAGGAGTTCAAGCTCTTCTCGATGCGCGGCTTTCAGTTCCGCGGCATGAAACTGCGCGGCCATAACAATCTGATGTATCGTTATGACGGCGTCGATGGCATCAAGACGGGCTATACCGATGCATCCGGCTACAATGTCGTGACCTCGGCGCTGAAGGATGGCCGCCGCGTCGTCGGCGTCGTCATGGGTGAAAAGACTGCAAGCCTGCGCGACGACAAGATGGCGAGCCTCCTCGACAGCACCCTGCCGTCATCACCAACCGCCACCGCCTCCACCATCCCAGGCAGCCAGCCTGCAGCGACGATGACGGATGCGCAGCCGACGAAGTAGCCGGCAAGTCAAGCTCACAAATTCATGAAGAAATTTAAATAGGGTGGCCGCTCCAACCTGATGGGGCCAATATTTTCCGCAATCAGCAATTTTTGACGTCGGCGCAGCGTTTAACAAACGTCCATGTCAGATTGAGCGCAGCGTCCAGCTGACGATCTCCGAAACCACCGTCGAAAAGGCGCGGTCGAGACTCTTGACGAAGCCGATATTGTCGCCGCCGGCCGGCGTCATGGCGCGGAACACCTTCTGGGCGCGCACCGAGCCGTTTCGGTCGTTCAGAATCTTGGCGGAGATTTCGACTACCGCCTGGTTGCCATTCGAAGCGTCGATCTCGAATGCGCGGATATCGGTGACGATCTGGTAGTCGATCGCCAGCCCCTGCCCCGGCATGCCGACCCCGCCGAGCTTGCCGGAATTCTCGAAGGCCTCGACCAGTTTCGATTGCACGATGCGCGGCAGCTTGTCGCCCCACTGCGCCCGGGACAGGTACTGGATTTCCGACGAGGAGACGCGGATGACGATCTGCTCGCTATCGAGCGATCTGAGTGCCGTCGGGCCGGCGATCAGGATCTGGCGGGATTTGGCAGCAGGCCCATCGCCATCGACGGCCGCAGAGAGATCATAGGTATCGTTCTTGGCTGAAGTGCCACACCCCGACAGGATCAACGCAGTCAGCGGCAGCGCGATCGCCGTTCCCCTGATCCACGAACGGCGCGACAACAGATGCGATGCGACCATACTGGGCTACCCCTGACTTTCCCTGTTAACGCCGCGTCCGGCCGTCGTACTGTTTGACCGTGTCCCCGCCGAAGATCAGGCGTTGCGGATTGCGGTCGAAGTTGCTGATCGTATCGTTGAGATTGCTCACGGTTCCGCGCATGTCGTTGATGAGAGTCTGCACGTCGCGCAAGCCGCCGCTCGAGAACTTCTGAAGATTATCGGCGATCGGACCGATTCGCGAGTTCAGATTGTCGGCCACCTTCTTGAAGGATTCCAGCGTACCGCGCGCCTCGGCGAACAGCGATTGCGTGTTGTCGGTTCCAAGCAGCGCATCGACCTTGATGAGAATGCCGTCGACGCGTGTCGAGGCCGAATTCAGCTTGTTGGCAAGCTGCGACACGTCCTGGATCGTCTGGTCGATATCTTTCTGGCGCAACGAAACGGTGTTGGCGACGTCGCGGATCGAGGCGACGGCCGCACGCGCATCCTTTGTGGCTTGCGAGATATCGTCGACCGAACCCTTGATCTTCGCCGGGTCGATCTGGGCGACGAGCGTGTCGACGCGGTCGAGCGTTGCCTGCGCCTGCTTGCCGAAATCGTTGAAGGTGGTGGCGGTCTCGTCGAACTTCTGGATCGCGCCCTTGAGATCGCCCGAGGCATCGGCGACATTGGCGGTGATCTTCTCGGCATTGGAGACGATATTATCGACCTTCTGCGCGTCGACGGCCCTGACCAGCGATTCCACGGCCTGAAGCGTCGAATCGACACGCCCGGAAACCGCCTTCACCGTGTTGGAGAGCTCACCGACGCTCTGCAGGAAGGCGTCGATATTATCGGAATTCTTGGCCAGCGCATCCGAGAAGGTTTCGGCATTCTTGAACGTCTGGGTCAGCGGAGCACGCGAATCTTCGATGAAACCCTGAAGTTCGCCGACCGCGTCATTGGCGCGATCAAGAATCTTGTCGGCGGTCGCCAGAAGATTGGTGACGCTCGACTGGTCGGCGACGATAACGGCGCGTTTGCCGTTTTCGATCGCATGTTTAAGGATACTCTCCTCACCCTTACGGCCACCCGAGAGTTCGATATAGGCGGCCCCCGTCAGGCCCTGAATTTCCAGCGCGGCCTTGGTGGAGGGATAAATCGGTGCGTCCGTGCGCACCTGGGTGAAGGCGAGCGAATATTGCGGATCGTCGGCATCGATCGACAGCGTCTGCACCGAGCCCACCTGGATACCGTTGAAGCGCACCGGCGAGCCGACGCTGAGCCCGTTGGCCGAGCCGGGAATACGCACGATCAGCTCCGTCATCGGGCCGCCGCGGCCATATTCGGCCATCCAGTAAACGAAGCCGAAGGCGGCCGCGATCACCAGCACCGTGAAAAAACCGACAATCGTATAATTGGCTTTGGTTTCCATCTATCCGATCACTTCCCGCCGCTGCCATTATCGTGCCGCGCGCCATTGTCCTGCGGCACGATCGACCGTGCTCGCTTACCTCTAAAATAGGCCTGCACCCACGGATCGTCATAGGCCAGCATGTCGTCGATCGTGCCTTCCACCATTACCCGCTTCTTTCCGAGCACGGCAATACGGTCACAAACCGAAAACAGGCTGTCGAGATCGTGCGTCACCATATAGACGGTCAGTCCGAGACTATCGCGCAGATTGGCGATGAGTTCGTCGAACTCGGCCGCCCCGATCGGATCGAGACCTGAAGTCGGTTCGTCCAGAAAGACGAGCTCGGGATCGAGCGCCAGGGCGCGGGCAAGCGCGGCACGCTTGATCATGCCGCCCGAAAGCTCGGACGGATATTTGTCGGCGGCATCGGCCGCCAGCCCCACCATGCGGATCTTCAGATGCGCCAGCTCATCCATCAGCGAGTGCGGCAGATCGAGATATTCGCGCATCGGCACTTGGATGTTTTCCTTGACGGTCAGCGATGAAAACAATGCGCCCTGCTGGAAGAGCACGCCGAGCCGCATGTCGAGCGCGTTGCGCTGCGGCTCGTTGAGCTCGTCGAAATCCTGGCCGAGGATCTTGATCGTGCCGGACCGGCGCGGCAGCAGCCTCAGCACCGTGCGCATCAGCACCGATTTGCCGGTGCCCGACGCACCGACGAAGCCGAGGATCTCACCGCGATAGATATCGAGGTTCAGTTTGTCGAGCACCACCTTGGAGCCGAAGGCGACGGTGACGTCGCGCGCCGAAAGCACGACATCCCTGCCCTGTCCTTCGTTTTCGATCGGTTGCTCGTCCACGCTGCCCGCCATGCTAGAAGTCGATCGCTGCATAGAACATCGCAAAAAGCCCGTCCATCAGGATGACGACGAAAATCGCCTTCACCACCGAGGCCGTCACGTGCTGGCCGAGCGATTCCGCACTGCCGCCGACCTTCAGCCCTTCGACGGCGGCGACGATACCGATGACGAGCGCCATGAACGGCGCCTTGATCATGCCCGACAGCACGGTCGACAGCGTAATCGCCTCATGCAGCCGCGACAGGAAATTGGCGAAGGTGATGCCGGAATAGCCCCAGGCGACAACCGCCGCACCGGCGAGCGACGCGAAGTTCGCCAGCACCGTCAGAAGCGGCAAGGCAATGGTCAGCGCCACTAGCCGCGGGAAGATCAGCACGCCGATCGGGTTCAGCCCCATCACTTTCAGCGCGTCGATCTCCTCGCGCATCTTCATCGAGCCGATTTCGGCGGTGATCGCGCTGCCGGAGCGGCCGGCAATCATGATCGAGGTCAGCAGCACGCCGATTTCGCGCAATTGCAGAATGCCGACGAGATCGACGACGAACACCTCCGCCCCGAAATACCGCAGCTGGAAGGCGCCCTGCTGGGCGATGATCGCACCGATCAGAAACGACATCAGCAGGATGATCGGAACGGCGCGCACGCCCATGTGATCGATCTGGTTGACGATCGAGGCTGGCGAAACGCCGCTGCCGCGGCCGAGCTTCATCTGCGCCCCGCGCACCGCCGAGCCGAGGATATACATCGAGGCGGCGAGATTGTCCCAGATGTCGTAGGTCATCTTGCCGACCGGCGCCAAGATACGCGCGGCAATCGAGACCTTTTCCTTCTGTTCAGGCTCCGGTTTGGCCGGTTCCTCGGAAAACATCTCCAGCATTTCGTCGATATGCGGATTTGTGCCGACGAAGCGCACCGTGCGTCCGGCCGCCTCCGCCTCCTTCTTTAGCCGGCACAGAAGCCAGATACCGGCGGTATCGATGTCTGATACATCGGAGAGATCGAGCGTCAGATTGCCGGTCTTCTCTCGCTGAAGCTTTTCGAAGTCGCGCAGCACAAGATGCACATAGGCGCTGCGCCAGTTGCCGCTGAGACGAACATGCTGCCCCGAACCATCTGACCGGTCGTCCACTTGCAGCGAGGCGGCGTTGCGATTCCCGGCGTTCAAGATACTTGTGTCTTTCAAGGCTTACGGCGACATTGCCGACTCGCGAAGCGGATCGTCGCCGCCGGCGCGTCAATATACAGAAGCAACGTCCAATTTCCATGCTCGCAGGATAGCAATAATGCCGCGCACCCTCGATATCCAGATGAATTCCTTTCCGATTGCCGGGACCTTCACCATCTCGCGCGGCGCAAAGACCGAGGCCGAGGTCATTACCTGCACAGTCACAGAAGAAGGCGCGCAAGGGCACGGCGAATGTGTGCCCTACCGCCGCTACGGCGAGACCATGGAGAGCGTCTTCGCACAGATCGAGGCAGCGCGCCCGCTGGTCGAATCCGGCATTTCGCGCGACGATCTCTTGTCGGCGATGCCGCCGGGTGCGGCACGCAACGCCGTTGATTGCGCTCTCTGGGATCTCGAAGCAAAACGGACGGGCCAAACGGTCGCTGCCCGCCTCGGCCTCACCGCCCTCAAACCGCTCACGACAGCCTACACCATCTCGCTCGGTGAGCCGGAAGTGATGGCCGCGCACGCACGCGAACATGCCGGTCGCACTCTGCTCAAGGTGAAGGTCGGAACCGGCGACGATGAAAGCCGCATCCGCGCCGTCCGCGCGGCCGCACCCGACGCCGCCATCATTCTCGACGCCAATGAGGGCTGGCCGGAGGCGGTGCTGGAACGTCATCTGCAGATCGCCGCAGAGGCGGGCGTTGCCCTCGTCGAGCAACCGCTGCCGGCGGGCCGCGATGCGCTGCTTGCCGAAATCCGCCGCCCGCTGCTGGTCTGCGCCGACGAGAGTGTGCATCACACCGGAGACCTCGCAAGCCTTGCCGACCGTTACGATGCGATCAACATCAAGCTCGACAAAACAGGCGGCCTGACCGAGGCCTTGGCGATGAAGGCCGAAGCCGGGAGACTCGGTTTTTCGATCATGATCGGCTGCATGGTCGGCACCTCGCTGGCCATGGCGCCGGCCGTGCTGCTTGCGCAGAATGCCGATTTCGTCGATCTCGACGGACCGCTGCTGCTTGCCCGCGACCGCGAGCCCGGCCTGCGCTACGCCGCTTCCCTGGTCTTTCCACCGGAAAGCGCCCTCTGGGGCTGAAGATAATAGGCTGAGATGACGAGTCCGAGGCCGGAAAGCGCGACGAGCGCCATGACGTAATAGCTGACGAGGCCGAGCCAGGCGTAAAGATAGCCCGAAGCGATGGTCATCAACCCCATCGCCATGCCGACATAAAAGAAATAGGCGCCCTGCGCCGAGGCCTCCTGCGTTTCCTGCACCGTCGCCATGATCCGCCGCTGCACGCCGGTGTGCACGAAGGCATAGGTGAAGCCGTGGAAACATTGCAGCAGGAAGAAGCCGGCAAAACCGGCGTTCATGGGAAACAGGATCCAGCGGCAGACGCTGACGGCGCAGCCGAAGCGGATAAGCGTCCAAGCGCTGAAGCGCCGATTGAGACGCTTCGACAGAAAGAATACCGTCACCTCCGAGGCAACGCCGGCGCTCCAGAGCAGGCCGACTTGCGTGCCGGAAAAGCCGAGCTGATGCCAATAGATCGAGGAAAAAGCATTAAGCACCGCATGGCTCGACTGCTGGATGGCGACGCCGATCAGAAGCAGCAGCAAATGCGGCTCGCTCAGACCGCGCCCGGTGGCGGCCGGAAGATCGATCGGCTGGCCGCGCCGCCGCGTCGGTCCGATCCGCGGACAGAAGATCGCCATCACCACGGTCATCGTGAAGCCGAACACCATCACAACGAGCACCATGCCGCCGCCCCACCGGCCGATCAGCTGACCGCCGAGGAGCGTCGAGATGATGAAGGCGATCGACCCCCACACCCGCATCGATCCATAGTCGAGCCCCCAGCGGCGCACACCCGAAATGACGATCGATTCGACGACCGGCAGATAAGGCGCGAAGGTGGCGCCCTGCAGCGCGAAGACGATCGTCACCGGCCAGAAGCTCGTCGTCCAATAAAGTGCGATTGCGGTCAGCAGCGACAGGCCGCCCGACCACAGCAACACGTCGGCGCGCTCCTTCAGGCGGTCGGCGATCATGGCGACGACAGGCGCCACCAGAACACGAACCACCATTGGTATGGCAAGGATGATGCCGATTTCATGGTCGCTGAAACTGTGGGTTTCCAGCCAAACGGGGAAGAACGGCAGCACGACGCCGTTGACGAGCAGCGGCGCGCAATAGGACAGCGCGCTGAGCAGCCGGAAGCGCTGCGGCGCTCCCTCACCCGAGGAATGTTGAGCGGGAATCATGGGTGGACCTGAAGGAAACTGGACGTTGTCCTAACACACCACCCGGAAAGCGACTATTGCGAGAAATAGCCGTCCGGAAACGTTTTAAGAAATAAATTGGGCCTGTCACCTCGCGGTAACGGCTAAATTGCTGGAGAGCCGCCGCGACTGCGACGGCGCCAAAATCAAGCCGCCTGCGGGGCGAGTTCCGCCTCTTCGGGACGCTCGACGGCGGTAAGCGCCGGTACGGCGGTGGCAAGCGCCCGCCAGGTGATCAGTTCGAAGGTGCCGTCGGCATGTTCGGCAACCGCCGTGCAGCTTTCCACCCAGTCACCCGTGTTGATGTAGCGAATGCCGTCCATGTCCTGGATGATGGCGTGGTGGATGTGGCCGCAGATCACGCCGTCGGCGCCGCTCTTGCGGGCCTCTTCGGCCACGACGCGCTCGAACTCGCCGATGAAATTGACCGCATGCTTGACCTGCAGCTTCGCCCAGGCGGAGAACGACCAATAGGGCATACCGAGGCGGCGGCGTACGGCCGCGAGCAGGATATTGATCCGAATCGCCGTATCATAGGCCCAGTCGCCGAGATAGGCGAGCAGGCGGGCGTTGCGGACGACGACGTCGAACTCGTCGCCGTGCAGGATCAGGTATTTCTTGCCGTCCGCGCCGTCATGCATCATACGCTCGACGACCTCGATGCCGCCGAAATGCATGCCCGGGAAGTCGCGCAGAAATTCGTCGTGATTGCCCGGGACGTAGACGACGCGCGTGCCCTTGCGCGCCTTGCGCAGCAGCTTCTGAACGACGTCGTTGCAGACCTGCGGCCAATACCAGCTGCGCTTCAGGCGCCAGCCGTCGACGATGTCGCCGACGAGCACGATCGTGTCCGCCTCGTGGTAGCGCAGGAAATCCAGCAGGAAATCAGCCTTCGCGGCCTTCGAGCCGAGATGGACATCGGAAATGAAGAGCGTGCGGAAATGTCTGGGTTCCATCATGTCTATCACGAGCTGCCGCTCATGCCCCATCTTTCATCTAGCCTTCCAAAACCAGACTCGTGTTTCAGGAAGATGACAAGCTGGGGAAAAGCCCTTCAGACCCCACCCATTCCGTCCGGATGGTAAACGCCGATCTCGTCGGTGGCGAAGCTCGCAATACCGACATCGGAAATCCGATCATCATAATTTCTCGCCGCGATGTTCCGGATCTTTCCCGTATACCGAGAATCAAATTAACAGCAGCTGCCGATCAAGGCGTAACCTGGGGGATTGATGATGCGCGCCCACACCGCGACAATAATGATTTCTATTGCACTGCTTGCAGGCTGCGCACCGACGCAGCAGGACTATGATGCGACAGTCACGCTGCTGCAGGGCAGCGCGAGAGCGAGAAATGAGTTCGTCAAAGTGTGCGCAAAGGATTTCGATGCAAATGCGCGTCGCACCGCAGGGATCGTGACAAACGCCTCCGACAAGGACGCTCCGAGGGTCGCCTGCCAGCGATATCTGACGGCCGCGACCTCCGGTCGCGCCACGTATCAGGATCTGCTCGACATCAAGGCTCACCGGTTTACGCCAAAGCTCATCAAGATCTTCCAGGGCCGCTGATAGCCCGGAAGACGCCCTCTCGCTCGTCGATTTTGAAACCGACGTGAACAAGTTCGACGGGCCAAGCGGATTGGGGGGAAAGCGGCCACGGGACGCTCGCCCCTCTTTCGGCCGGCGATGTTGCCCTGCCGATCGAGCGCGTTCATGATGACGACGATTTCATATCCGAAAAAGCGGGATGGCCGATGCGTCTCTTTCTCGTTCGCCATGGCGAATCCCTCGGCAATATCAACGAGCAGGCCTACCGCCAGTTCGGCGATCATAACGTGCCGCTGACGGAATGGGGCTATCGCCAGGCGGCGGAGGCAGGCGCTGTCATCGCCTCGTACCTGAGCGGGTTGCCGAGCCAGGGATTTCAGAAGCTGCATATCTGGTATTCGCCGTTTCTGCGCACGCGCCAGAGCAAGGATGCGCTGCTCGAAGCGCTGCCGGAAAACTTCGTCGGCGATGTCAGGGAAGATTATCTCCTGCGCGAGCAGGATTTCGGCCTCTTCACCGAAATATACGACCATACCGAGCAGAAACAGAAATTCCCCGAAGAATTCGAAAAATGGGCGAGGCTGCGCAATAATAGCGGCAAGTTCTATGCGCGGCCGCCGGACGGCGAAAGCCGGGCAGATGTGGCGCAGCGGGTGCGTCTCTTCCTCCAGACCGTCATGCGCGAGGCCGAAAGCGGCAACCAAAATGTCGCGATCGTCGGCCATGGCGTCACCAACCGGGCGGTCGAAATGAATTTCCTGCAGCACTCCGTCGATTGGTTCGAGCGCTCCGACAATCCTGGGAATTCCGACGTCACGCTGATCGAGGGAACGCGTCTGCAAGGCTACGACACCACACTGCTGCACCAAGCCGCCGACCGGCAGCCGGGACAGGAGGACAGACTGCGCGATGCATACGGCGCCGATGTGACGATGACGCCGAAGCGCGGCGGATAGACCCCTCCCCAACCCCTCCCCACAAGGGGGAGGGACTAACGAGCGGCATCAACGGTGATAAACCCCGGCCTCTCCGCGGATGAAACGGTGAGTTAAAGAAGGACGGTGCGGCATGCTAACCCCTCCCCCTTTGTGGGGAGGGGTTGGGGCGGGGTTTTCTACGCTCTTCACGCAGCTCGCACCGCCGCCATCGGCTTCACGTTCTGATTCATCCGGAACAGGTTGTTGGGATCGTAGCGCAGCTTGATTTCCGAAAGGCGCGCATAATTGGCCCCGTAAGCCATTTCGACCCGGTCGGTCTCGTCCTCCGGCATGAAGTTGATGTAGGCAGTACCCACAGCATGCGGCTTGGTTGCCTCGAAAAGTTCGCGCGCCCAGCCAACGCAGTTTCCGTCCATCTCGGTTTCCCGCCAGCGTGCATGGACATTCATGACGAAATGCGAACTGCGCTGTGGAAATGCCGTGGCTTCGGTCGGCACGCGACCGGCGGCGCCGCCAACATGGCCGATGAATATTTCGCATTCCGGCCCCGGCAGCTTCCGCACCGCATCGATGAGAACTTCGATCGCCGCGTCGGAAAGGGAGGCGAAATCCTGGCTCTTCCAATAGTTACGGGCGCCTGGCGTTAGAAGCGGGTCGAATGCCTGCTGCCAGCCGATGAACGGCATTGGGCCGACGATGTCGGCGATCGGCTTTCCGATCCCGCGCAATCCAGCCGCCGCCTTTTCGCCCGCTGCCATGTCCCCGCAATAGCACATGGCGAGCACCACGATCTCCTTTCCATGCCACTCAGCCGGAAGGAACGGCAGCGGCGGCGCCTGGCGCATCACCACCCAGCAGGTCAGCTCGTCGGGTGCTGTTTCCAGCGCCTCCCGATACTCCCTGAGAACTTTTTCCGCATCGGCGAAGGGATGCACCACCAGTCCTGCGAAAACTTCGGGATGGAGTGGGTTGAGCTGGAATTCGAATGAGGTCACGACACCGAAATTGCCGCCGCCGCCGCGCAGCGCCCAAAACAGGTCCGGCCGCTCCGTCTCGCTCGCCTTCACCAGTTCGCCATCGGCCGTCACCACATCGACGGAAATCAGATTGTCGAGCGTCAGACCGAATTTCCGGGTGAGCCAGCCGAAACCGCCGCCGAGCGTCAGGCCGGCTATGCCGGTCGTGGAATTGATACCGGTTGGCAGCACCAGTCCGAAGGCCAGCGTTTCCTTGTCGACATCGCCGAGCGTGGCGCCGGGCTCGATCCTGGCGCGGCGTATCTCGGGATCGACCCGCACGGACTTCATCGGCGATAGGTCGATAACGACACCACCTTCGCAGACCGCATTGCCGGCAATGCCGTGCCCGCCGCCGCGCACCGAAACGAGCAGATTGTTGTCACGTGCAAAGCGCACCGCGCGCACCACATCAGCCGCCCCTGCGCAGCGCGCAATCAGACCCGGCCGGCGATCGATCATCGCATTCCAGATCGCCCGCGCCTCGCCGTAATTCATGTCTTTGCTGGTCAGGAGACTGCCGCGAAAACCTGCGGCAAACGCATCCATGGCCACGTCATTGACCATCGTCTGACCCCGTTGCAGGGTCGTGAGGTTCAAATTGTCCATGATTTCCTCCATGCGACCGGCGCCCCGCACCGTCGCGGCCGGCATCTTGCGCTCGCAGAGGGCGTCAAACAAGTTTTCCAAAAGGATTAGTACCGGCGATGACGGTACGTCAGGCCTACCCGCAGTACACGGCACTCGCTCTCGACGAAAACTTCTACCATCCCTCATTTCCATACTGTCGCCCGTATCTGATTGATGTATGGAGGGAACTCCAGAAAAAGACGTGCACGGAGGCGGCAATGGATCACCAGGATAAATCCAAGACGGACAAGAACCTGCCGGGCGGCGATCTCGACGAGCAGGCGCTCTTCTTCCATCGCTATCCCCGCCCCGGCAAGCTGGAGATCCAGGCGACCAAGCCGCTCGGCAATCAGCGCGACCTGGCGCTCGCCTATTCGCCTGGTGTTGCCGCCCCCTGCCTTGCCATCCGCGACAATCCGGAGATGGCGGCCGAATATACCTCGCGCGCCAATCTCGTCGCCGTCATTTCCAACGGCACCGCCGTGCTCGGTCTCGGCAATATCGGGCCGCTGGCTTCGAAGCCGGTCATGGAGGGCAAGGCCGTGCTCTTCAAGAAATTCGCCGGCATCGACGTCTTCGACATCGAGATCGACGCCGCAAGCGTCGATCAGATGGTCTCGACCGTTTCCTCGCTGGAGCCGACCTTCGGCGGCATCAACCTCGAGGACATCAAGGCGCCGGAATGTTTCGAGGTCGAGCGGCGCCTGCGCGAGAAGATGAAAATCCCCGTCTTCCACGACGACCAGCACGGCACGGCGATCATCGTCGCCGCCGCGATCCTGAACGGTCTGGAACTCGCCGGCAAGGCCATCGACAACGTCAAGATCGTCGCCTCCGGCGCGGGTGCTGCCGCCCTTGCCTGCCTCAATCTGCTGGTGACGCTCGGCGCTAAACGCGAAAACATCTGGGTCCACGATATCGAGGGCCTCGTCTATGAAGGCCGCACCGAGCTGATGGACGAGTGGAAGTCCGTCTATGCCCAGAAGAGCGACACGCGCACGCTCGCCGAAAATATCGGCGGCGCCGATGTCTTCCTCGGTCTCTCGGCCGCCGGCGTCCTGAAACCGGAGCTGCTGGCGCAGATGGCGGACAAGCCGCTGATCATGGCGCTTGCCAATCCGACGCCGGAGATCATGCCGGATCTCGCCCGCGCCGCCCGCCCGGATGCAATGATCTGCACCGGCCGCTCGGATTTTGCCAACCAGGTCAACAACGTCCTCTGCTTCCCCTACATCTTCCGCGGCGCGCTCGATTGCGGCGCCGAGACGATTAATGAGGAAATGAAGATGGCGGCCGTGCGCGCTATCGCAGCGCTTGCCCGCGAAGAACCCTCCGACGTCGCTGCCCGCGCCTATTCCGGCGAGACCCCGGTCTTCGGCCCCGACTATCTGATCCCTTCCCCCTTCGATCCGCGCCTCATCCTGCGCATCGCCCCTGCCGTCGCCAAGGCCGCCGAACGGAGCGGCGTCGCGCGCCGCCCGATCCAGGATTTCGACGCCTATCTCGATCAGCTGAACCGTTTCGTCTTCCGTTCCGGCTTCGTCATGAAGCCGATCTTCACGGCGGCAAAGACCGCCGAGCGCAAGCGCGTCATCTTCTCCGAAGGTGAAGATGAGCGCGTGTTGCGCGCCGCCCAGGTGCTGCTCGAGGAAGGCTTGGCCAAACCGATCCTGATCGGCCGCCCGCAGGTCATCGAGACGCGCCTCAAACGCTACGGGCTGCGCATCCGGCCGTTGCAGGATTTCGAGGTCATCAATCCGGAAGACGATCCGCGTTTCCGCGAATATGTCGATCTCTATTTCTCGCTCGTCGGCCGCCGCGGCGTCATCCCGGAAGCCGCCCGCACCATCGTGCGCACCAATACGACCGTCATCGGCGCGCTGGCGCTGAGGCGCGGCGAGGCCGATGCGCTGATCTGCGGCCTCGAAGGCCGTTATGAAAAGCACCTGCGCGACGTGCGTCAGATCATCGGCAAACGCAAGGATGTCCGCGATTTCTCGGCGCTGAGCCTGATGATCTCGCAGCGTGGCGCCACCTTCTTCACCGACACCTACGTCACTTTCAATCCGAGCGCCGAAGAGATCGCCGAGGCGACTGTCATGGCGGCCGAGGAAATCCGCCGCTTCGGCATCACGCCGCGCGCTGCCCTCGTCTCGCATTCCAACTTCGGCTCGCGCGAGTCCGAAAGCGCGACAAAGATGCGCAACGCGCTACAGCTTGTACGCGACGCTGCGCCCGATCTCGAAGTCGATGGCGAAATGCACGGCGAAAGCGCCATCACCGAAGCGCTACGCAAGCGCGTCATGCCGCACACCACGCTGCATGACGAGGCGAACCTCCTCGTCTTTCCGAACCTCGATGCCGCCAACATCACGCTCGGCGTTGTGAAGTCGATGACCGACGGCCTGCATGTCGGCCCGATCCTGCTCGGCGCCGCCATGCCGGCCCACATCCTCGCACCCTCGGTCACCTCTCGCGGCGTCGTCAACATGGCCGCACTCGCCGTCGTCGAGGCATCGCAGCCGGCATAAGCCTGCTTTGCGACCAAGAGATTACGGATAACCAGCACTCGCCGAGATGTTCCGCAAGTGCTGGCGGAAGCACGCCTGGAACTCCTTAAAGCTGTCGAAGCCGAGGGAGGTGGCGACACGCGCAACCGTCGAGGGAGAAACGTGACACTCGACGGCGACGGAGCTCATGGTTCCGAAGGCGATCATTACGGGCCGGGCGAGAGCGATCCGTGCGACCCGCTCCTGCTGCTCAGGAAGCCGCAGACCGGCGGCGACGATCATGCTCTTCAGTTCACCGATGTCGCTTGGCCTCTTCAGCGTGCTGTTCAGATCCATTGACGTGCTCCGCTTGGGAATGAGATGCGCCGCGGAAGCGGCGCATCGACGTGCTCAGGCGATGGTGACCGGCTGTTTCCGGGAAGCCGACTCGATACTGGCGAGCGCAATCGCCAGCGCGTTGCGCGCATCGCTTCCGGTCGGTCCTTGGGTTAGTTTGCCGTTGCGAACGGATTGTACGAACGAGGCGAGCTGCGCCGTATAGCCATGGATGAAATGGTCGGTATCGCGCCGCCAGGTATCGCTGGATACACCGCTTTGATCGAACAGGGTCATGCTGGAACGCCTGACGTCGCCCATCGTCACCATGCCGGCGGAGCCAAACACCTCACCACGGATATCGTAGCCATAAAGCGCCGAGAAATTGGCTTCGGCAACCGCGATGGAGCCGTTGTCGAAACGAATGGTCACGACGGCCGTATCGAGGAAGCCTTTCTCCTTGGCGTCCGGGCGAATGAGCGCGTCCGCGACGGCAAAAACCTCGACTGGTTTTGCCCCCGGATTGAGCCAGAGCAAGGTGTCGAAGTCGTGGATGAGCGTTTCGTAAAAGATGGTCCATGGCGGGATGCGGTCGGGATCGGTGCCGAAGGGACCGGGATCGCGCGTGAGCGAGCGGACAAGCTGCGGCGCGCCGACCTTGCCGGCATCGATCGCGGCGCGTCCTTCCGCGAAGGACTGATCCCAGCGCCGATTGAAGCCTACCTGAAGCGGAACCTCGGCGGCGCGTGCCGCGGCGATCGCGCGATCAGCATCCTCGAGCGTCAATGCCATTGGTTTTTCACAGAAGATAGCCTTGCCTGCTTCGGCAGCCTGCACCAAAACATTCGTGTGGAATCGTGCCGGTGTCGCGATGATCACCGCATCGAGACCGGGATGCGACAAAAGCTCGGCGACATCGCTGTAGGCTGTGTCGACGTCGAGCGTCTCTGCCAGCCTGCTGGCAGCGCCCGGCGCAGGGTCTGCGATGGCAACGAGCTCTGCATCGACCAGGCGGCGGGCAATGGTTTCGCCATGAAAGGAGCCGATGCGGCCGGCACCGATGAGGCCGACATTGATGGCATTGGTCTTGGGCATCTAATGGGTCCAGTGTGATTGTGATTGATCAGAGAGTGAATACAGCGCGGAAGGCTTCGAGCGCGGCGTCCGCATCGTCGGCGGCCCAGGCCTCCATGCCCACCGGGCCGGAATAACCCATGGCGCTCAGTGCCTTGGCGATGCCGTTCCAGTTCACCTCGCCCGTTCCCGGTTCGCATCGGCCTGGTACGTCGGCGACCTGAATCTCGCCGATCCAGGGCAGGCATTTTCGGCAAAGCTCGATCAAGTTTCCTTCGCCGATCTGAGCATGGTAGAGGTCGAGGTTAAGCCGCAGCCGGGGATGATCGACGCTCGAAACCAGCGCTAGCGTGTCCTCGGCGCGGCCGAACGGCACGCCGGGATGGTCCACCGGCAGATTGAGGTTTTCGAGCGTAAACGTGACGCCCTCTTCTTCGGCCATGTCGACGATGCGACAGAGCGTATCGCGTGCCTTCAGCCACATTGCCCCCGTAACGACTTCGACCGGCTGAACCGGCAGTCCTCGATCTCCGAGCCCCGTGCCATGCAGATTGAGCCGTTGAACGCCGAGCCGCTTTCCGACCTGCGCCGTTTCTCGCGCCGTCCTCAGAAGTTCGTCAGCGCCGTCGTCGTCTGTCAACCGACCGGTCAGATATCCATTCATGATCGTGAAGGTCGCACCGGTCGCCTTGAGCTTGTTCAGGTCGTGCTCCGGCCAGTTCCAGAGACCGACACCGAAGCCCATTTCCTTGAGGCGCGACGCGCGCCACTCGATCGGTTTGTCGCGCCACAGCATTTCAGCGCAGGCTGCTAGCGGGAAGGAAGAGTTCCTGGCAGTCGTCATGCAGATGTTTCCCTGTGTTTCGGGTATGAGTTTTGGTGGCGCGGCACCGGGGCGCCGCACCGAATGAAGTGCGTCCGGAGGGGGCGCTCAGATGGTTCCGCCGAGTTCCTCCGACAGCGACTGCAGTTCTTTGCCGCCGGCCATCAAATTCTGCAGCGCTTCGATGCCGATCTCGCTTTTCGCATAGGTGCCGAGCGTCTTGCCCCGATTGAGCACGGTGAAGCGATCACCGACCGCATATGCATGGCGGACGTTGTGGGTGATGAAGATCACACCGAGCCCCCTGCTGCGTACCTGGCTGACATATTTGAGAACCATCGATGTCTGTGCGACGCCGAGTGCGGAAGTTGGCTCGTCGAGGATCAGAACCTTGGCGCCGAAATAGACCGCACGTGCGATCGCCACACACTGGCGTTCGCCGCCGGAGAGCGTGCCGACCGCCTGCTGGGGGTCACGCACGTCGATACCGATCCGATGCATCTCATCGCGCGTTACGTTGTCGGCCAGCTCCATATCCATTCTCTTGAACGGACCAAATCCCTTCAACGGCTCCCGTCCCATGAAGAAATTTCGCGTCACCGACATCAAGGGGATCATCGCAAGGTCCTGATAGACGGTCGCAATTCCGGCATCGAGAGCTTCTCGCGGACCGGAAAACAGCCGGGGCTGGCCTTCAATCAGAAAATCACCGGAGGTTGGCTTATGCACGCCGGCCAGCGTATTGATGAGGGTGGACTTGCCGGCGCCATTATCGCCGAGCAGACAAAGCACTTCGTTTGCGTTCACGCTCATGGAGACGCCGTTGAGGGCGATGACCGATCCGAAATGTTTGACGAGGTTTCTGACCTCGACGAGTGGCGTCTGAGACGTGCTCATCAGCGTTCTCCCGTGACGCGTTTACGAATGACGTTGTTGAAGATGACCGCAATCAGCAGCATTCCACCGAGGAACACGAGATACCAATCCTGGTCGATCGAGGTGTAGGTCAGGCCGATCAAAACCATGCCGAAAACAATGGAACCGAAGAAGGCGCCGATCGCCGAGCCGTAACCGCCGGTCAGCAGGCATCCGCCGATGACCGCAGCGATGATCGCCTCGAACTCCTTCTGAAAGCCGCGGCGAGCATCGGTGGAGCCGGCATCCAGCACGGTGAGGATAGCAACCAGCGTCGCGCAGAGCGCCGTTATGATAAAAAGCGTGGTTTTCACGCGGGCCACCGGAACGCCCGACTTCCGGGCGGCCCGCGGATCGCCGCCGGCGGCGAAAATCCAATTGCCGAAACGTGTTCTTAGAAGCACCCAGGTCGCAACGAGCGCGATTGCAATGAACCACAGGATCTCGACCGGTATGCCCGCCACTTTCGGAAGCCCGTTCGGGAAGGTCTCTATGATGCCGCGGCTGCCGAGCCAGGTGAAAAGCCCGGTGAAGGCATCGCCCGAGAAGATCGGCGCGAGCGGACTGCCCGCCGCGGCCTCCTTCATTCCGCGCAACTGGGTGGCGCCGCCGCTCGCCCACTTCAGACCGACAAGGGTCAAGCCGCGAAGAATGAAGAGAAAGGCAAGCGTGACGATGAACGACGGAAGTCCGGTACGCATCGTAATCTGGGCGTTGGTCACGCCGATCACCACGGCAAAACCCAATGCGATAAGGATTGCGACGCTCAAAGGAAGGTGCAGCACGACAAGGGCGGTGCCGAAGACGAGGCCGGCAAAAGCCACCATCGATCCGATCGAAAGGTCGAATTCCCCTCCGATCATCAGTAAGGCCGCGCCAATGGCAAGGATTCCAAGCTGGGCGGCCGGAGCCATGAAATTGATCACCCCTGCCAGCGTGAACATCGCCGGGTTGGCGGTGAAGAAGAAGAAAATGGTTACAAGTACCAGACCGGCGACCGCGCCAAGTTCGGGCCGCCGCAGCAGCGCGGTCACGGTCGAAACCTTTTTCAGGCGCTCATCGGATCGGGTCGCAGTCCCGTTCTGCTCGTTCGCCAGCGTCATGGTTGTTTCCTCTGAGATTATCGTTGTCCGTACGGACCGGTCGTCGGGCGGACAGTGTCGTCACGCGTGTACCGGCCTGCAGTGATGATGGCAGCCCCGGGTCATAGGGGCTGCCGTGGGTTCCGCTTAGCGGATACCCTGGGAGGATTTCTCGATGACCTGCGCGGCTGTGTCCTTCTCGACGAAGCTCGGACCGGAGGCGACGTTCCCTGCCGGGATCGTGCCATAGCGGGCGTTGAGCGCGAGGAATGTCACCGGCAGGTACCCTTGCAGGTAGGGCTGCTGATCCACCGCGAACAAGGCCTTGCCGTCGGCGACCGCCTTGAGGAAGCCGGCCGAGAGGTCATAGGAAGCAACTTTCACCTTATCGGCAGCGCCCATCTTGTCGACGACGGCGACGGCACGCTCGCCGACGAGCGGAGCGGAAAGGCCGAGCACGACATCGACCGAGGGATCGGAGGTGAGTGCCGCCTGAATCTTGGATTCGATCTCGGCAGGATCGGCGGTGGTCGGCAGAACGGTTACCTTACCGCCTTCGAATCCCTTCTCAGTGCCGGCGCAACGCTGGTCGAGCGCCGCATTGCCAACCTCCTGGTTGACGCAGAGGACATGCTTGAGCCCGAGCGATTTCAGCTTTGCTCCGACTTTGATGCCCGCTGGCAGCTCGTCCTGGCCAACATGCAGCTTGATGCCGAGCTTTTCGGCGGCGGAGATGCCGGAGTTCATCGAGATGACGGGAATGCCGGCGGCGACCGCTTTCTCGATTGCCGGGCCAAGCGCATCCGGATCAGGATTGGAGACAATGATGCCGGCCGGGTTCTGGTTCACCGCAGCCTCGATGAGCTGCGCCATCGCCACCATGTCGAAGGTCTCCGGCGCGCGGTAGTCCACCTTCACATTGCTGTCCTTGCCCGCCTGCATCATGCCGTTCTTGACGATCGACCAGAACGGATCGGAAGCCTGGCCGTGCGTAACGGCGATAATGCTCGGCTGTTCCTGTGCGTTCGCGCCGACGGACCACGAGGCCGCGATCCCGACCACAACGACGCTATAGGCAAGCCTTTTCAAAATAGACTTCATGTTGTCCTCCTCCACACCGCCCACTCCAACGTGCGGCTAAAACGATTGCTACCGGGTGCAAAATCTTTGCTACCGGGTGCAAACAGGTGCATGATATTCGCGAATGAATTAAAATCAAGCAATCATTTCACCAGAATCGGAAAATGGAATTTTTGTTCCATTTTCTTCGGGAGGCGTAATGCGCAAGCGGGCGACTGCAAAGCAGGTGGCGGAAGCGGCCGGTGTTTCGAAATGGACTGTTATCCGAGCCTTCACACCCGGCGCGTCGATAACTGAGGAAAGCAAACGTAAGGTCTTGGAAACAGCGGCGGCACTCAACTATACGCCGAACCTTCTTGCCCGCAGTCTTGCCACTAACGCAACGCACCAGGTTGCCGTCTTCGTCGACGACTTTGCCAACCCGCAAAAGCTACCATTTCTGGAGACGCTCACCGAACGGCTGCAGGCGGCCGGATTGGTCGTCATGCTCATCAATATCAACAATCATTTCGACCATGTTCATGCCCTGCTCCATGCCGACCAACGACAGGTGGATGCCATCATCCTGTTCGGTACGGCGTTTCGCGATGAAACGTTGACGGATCATCAGCTCGGACGCGGCATGCCGCCCATGTTCGTTTTGGCGCGCGACAGCCAGATCGATGGGGTCCCGGCAGTGGTTTGCGATGCCGAACGGGCGCTCAAGGACATCGTGGATCACCTGCATGAACGCGGCTATCGGCGGCCGGGCTTCATGACCGGGGCAACCGTGCTTTCGACCGCGCTCCGGCGCCGGCAGCATTTTGCCGATTTCTGGGAGGAAAAGGGCGTGCGCGACATCGCGGTGCTGTCAGCGGAAAGATACAGCGCGCAGGCGGGAGCAGAGGCGGTTCGCCAGTATCTGAACAATACGAACGCGGCCGACCGCGTCGATGTCCTGATGTGCGAGAACGACATTCTTGCGATCGGGGCAATGGATGAAATGCGAGGGAAGTACGGCCTGAGAGTGCCGGAAGACATGGCGATAGTCGGCTTCGACAACTACGAACTCGGCGGATCCTCCGCCTATAGCCTCACCACATACGAGCAGCCGCGACACCAGATGGTCGAACTGATCGTCGGGATGATAACGGGACGCGTCGATGCGGAGACCGTTTCCCTGCCCGGCAAGCTCGTCATCCGGGGCTCCACATGATCCCCGATCTCAACGCCGATTGGCCCTCGATCACTCGAAGTTTCCACGAGATGCCGCAGTCACGCCTTCCAAAGCAGCCGTGCTGCATGCCTTCAATCATATCGGCGGGACCTTCGCCCAATGATCGCATCCGGGGTCTCCGAGCTTGCCAGGAGAAACACCTTGGCCAAGAAGAAGGATCAGTCGTCGCGCCCGCATGAACGAAGCTGACGCGCAGGCACATTCTTCAAGCTTGATTGGCTCCAATGACGCCGTCAGCTGATGCTGGACCTAAACGGACGAAGGAACCATGCCGAACCCTCTCCGTTCCCAGGGCACGTCCGTCGCCCCGTTTGCGGGGGCCGCAGGATGGGTCGAGACCAGTGGCTCGACCCCGGCAAGGATCAGGGTAAGGGGCAGTCGCTGGGCCCGAACCAGACAGCCATAGGGATGTCCCAAGCATCAGCAGCCCGTTCATATCCCGGATCACGTGCCCCTTGCCGACAGCCGCCCTCCATCAGCAAGCTCATCCGCGCGTTCGTTGCCGGCTATGCCGGAATGGCCCTTGCACCAGGCAATGGTTACCAGGGCATTCTGTGATAGTTGAAGATCGACCGCTTTCCAGAGTTCCGCATTGGCGATGGTCCGGCTTCGGGCGTTCCCATTCGGACCGCTTTTCTTCCAGCCGTTATTCTTCCAAATGTGCCGCCTGTCGTTGCAGCCTTTGACGGCATAGATCGAATCCGACCAGATGGTCGCGGCTTCGCCCGTTGCTTCGCTATTGATCCACATGACTGCCTGCAAGACGGCGGTCAATTCCATCGAATTATTGGCGGAATCACGCACACCGCCGAAGCTGGACGCGATTTCCGCCGCCTCGCGATAGACGACAAAGGCCCAGCCTCCGTGCCCGGAACAGGGGTCATAACAACCGTCCACGAAGACGTGGAGCCCGTGTTGAGCTTCCGGCACCCCGGCTGTCATTGCGGGGGAGCATAGCTCGTTGGAAATGACTGCCATTTTCGCCTTCGCTAAGCCCATTGCCCGAAGCGGACATTGGAATTGTACCTTCCGTTGTGTCAACTATTGATGTCAGCGACGCCGATGGTCTGGCAGCCGCTTCTGGCCTTGGCCCAAAGCAGGCATTGCTCTGAGCCAAAGGCTGAACGGTCTGGAGACGGCGACGTCAGTTGTTCGCAGATCGTTTGGGAGGCTCGGCCAGGTTGATCCGGTTGCCCTCACCGTCGAATATCTGAGCCACGCGCCCAAAGTCGCCTTCGATTTTGTTGGCGAGTTGCAAGCGCTGACGCGAAAGCCTTTCGAGCTCAACCTCGAGCTCGGGGACGACGATCGTTATGATCCCGTTGCCGGCGCGTTCGTCATCCTTCCAGACCTGCAGGCCGGCTCCGCCCATATTACGCCACTGAGCCATGCCCGGTATCGGTTTGCTATCTGCGGGACGTCCCATGAGCTTCTCATACCAGATGAGCGCCTCGTCAAAGTTGGAAACGGCGGCGGAGGCGAAGATGCTCTGGACAGTTATTGAAGTGGTGGTCATGTCGTACTCCTTGGTTGGACAAACGGATGTCGTGAAGGAGTGGTCGATTTCGACAGGCCGCGCAAAAAAGCTCGCATCAACACAAAACTTTTGAGCGCTGTTCTTCGAGGTGGCGTCGTTCTGCCTCCGACCAACACAATCCGATAGCGATCGTGAAAGCTTCCGCCGCCTCGACATGCCTGCCTAGATCGGCGCAAATCTGCGCGCGGGCCGTCCAATACGGCAGGTAGTCGGCCATTCGTGGATCGCGGGCAAGCGCATATATGTCATCAAAAGCCGCGTCTACCTGCCCTATCCGCATGAGGGCCACGCACCGATTGAGTGTCACGACAGGCGACGGGGCAATCCTGCCCAGCACGTCATAGAGAGAAACGACGGCCTGCCAGTTTGAGATACCGCTCAAACGGCGCGCGACATGAGCAGATTGGATGGCCGCCTCGATCTGGTAGCGGCCGGTCGGACCGTTTGCATTTGCTTCTCTGAGGAGTCCTTCGGCGAGGCGCAATTGCTTGCGATCCCAAAGTCCGACATCCTGGCTGTCCAGCGGTACGAATGCGCCATCGGGCCCCCTGCGGGATAATCGCCGCGCCTCTGCATAACGCATCAGCGCGAGAAGACCTTTCGGTTCCGGCTCTTGCGGAAGCAGGGATACGACCACGCTTGCAAGCCAGATTGCCTCTTGTCCGAGCGCTTCCGCCCCGTCGATGTCCATCCACCCGCTGGTATAGGCGGCATAGATGGAGGCGAGTACCGGCGGCAAGCGGTGCGACAGTTCCTCCTTCTCCGGCACAAGGAACGGAATTTTCTCATCTCTGATCCTCGCTTTGGCTCTTACAAGCCTCTGCCCCATGGCCCCAGGAGAGACGAGAAACCGTGCGCCGATATCTGCAGCGGTCAGGCCCAGCACGGTCTGGAGGATCAGCGGCGTTCGCGCCGAGACATCGATGCCAGGATGTGCGCAGGCAAACATGAGCGCCAGTCGCCTGTCCGCAATCTCCTCGTCCATTTCCGCCGCGGTCGAGAGTTCCTCGGTAATGAGAGCAAGATGATCGGCGCTCTTCGCCTTCACTTTGTGCCTGCGCCAGTCATCGAGCTTGCGCCTGCGGGCGATGGTCAACAGCCAGGCATCGGGGTTGTCGGGCACGCCATCGACAGGCCATTTTTCGAGAGCCGTGAGGAAAGCCGTCGCGAGCGCATCCTCGGCGGACGCGATATCACCCAACCGCCCGCCAAGATAAGCGACGAGTCGGCCGTAGCTCTCGCGCGCCACCCGCTCTGCTACACCTCGGGCAACGCTGGAACCAGAAACCGTCATTCCGCATATTCCGACGCGTCCCTGATGCGACGAACCTCAACGGTTCCCCAGGTCGCGGCAGGGCAGCGTGCCGCCCATTTGTTGGCCTCGTCCATATCGGCGACGTCGATGATAAAGTACCCACCGAACTGTTCGCGAACATCGGCATAAGGGCCGTCCAGAACGCTGACCTCGTTTCCTTGAACACGAACGAGATTGGCCTCAGAGGAGCTGACGAGCGCATTGCTCGAGACGAACGCAGCCGCCTTCTCCAGCGCTTGTTGATAGGCATACATCTGCCCCATGAAACGCGCCATGTCCTCGGGCGCTATGGAGTTCCCGGCAGTTTCGTCCGCATGCAGCATCAGCATGTAGCGCATTGCTTCATCCTCAGTGAAAGCCAATTCCCCACAGGAACGAGCGCCGAGAATAACAATTCGTGTGAAGAAGGGAACTGCTGTTGACGGCTGCAGTGTCCGCCTCCGGGTGCAATGCTGCGCCGACTTACCTGACGGAAGATTATCTGCGTCTTCTGGATAAAATCTCGAAAATGCGCTAGGAATTGATCCAAGCTTATTAAGAGAAACACGTTAAGAGACAAGGTACGGCGGATGGACGCCACCTTTGACCGATCGACACTTTCTCATTCCCGGACAACGCCGTGAAACGCCGAAACCTGTCTCTTGCTCTTGTGCTTGCGCTGGCATCGCCGGCCGCCGCACAGAGCAGCGCTATTTGCAACGACTTGCGCGGTCGCCTTGCCGACCTACCACGATCGATCGGCAACAATAACGGTCCGGAAGCCCGCCAATACGCCAGCGCAATCGCCGAGCAAAACCTCGAATTGCGCAAAGTCCGCAACGATCTGCGCAGCTATGGCTGCACCTCAGGCAGCATGGTCGTGATCGGCGGTGAGAATGCCGATTTTTGCGCCGAGCTTTCTGACGCCGAGGCCCGGATGATCGATAATATCCGCTATCTCCAGGACCGCCGCAACGAGCTGCGCAGCCAGGCCGGCGATGACGACGCGCGCCGAGAATTGACGGCGGCACTCGAACGCAATGGCTGCAACAGCGAAAATTTCTATACCCCGACAGAGCGCAGCGCCAGCGAGCCCGCCCCAAGCGTCGAGGAACAGGCGATGCGCACCGACACATTCATCCCGCTCGGCGGCGGTGAAGAGGCCGATCCGCGTTACGGCCTGCCGAGGACCGAAATGTTTTCGCCGGTCAGTACCATCTGCGTTCGCAGCTGCGACGGCGGCTTCTTCCCGATCAGTTCGAACACCACCTCGGTCGATTTCGGCCGCGATGCCCAGACCTGCGCCAAGATGTGCCCCGGCATCGAGACCGAGCTCTTTTATCGCGACGTGACCAGCACCGAAGCCTCGAACATGATTTCGGCCGCAACGGGTGCGCCCTATAGCGCCATGAAGAACGCCTTTGCCTACAAGAACCGCGCGCCTGGCGAAAAAAATTCCTGCGCCTGCAATCTCACCGCCTATTACGAGGAGATGCGCGGCAAGCAGGCCCTGAGCGAACCGCCGCAGCAGGGCTCGATCACGACGGTCCGCACCAATCCGCCGGCGAAAGATACCGCGGCAGCATCAGCCCCGCCGCAGCCATCCGTTCCCGAACGTCCCTACGACCCCACGCAGAACAAGGTCCGTCAGGTCGGCCCGCAATTCCTTGCCGGCGACCAGGGCTCGATCGACCTTGCCAATCCGGCAACGCCGGGCCCGCAACCACAACAGCAGTAATCGCTAAGGGTCGTTGCGTCCCCATCCATCATGGAACACGAGTTCCTCGAGCGGTAGCCGCTGCCGCCAACCTTTGACCGAGAGTTCCGGTTCATCATAAAGCCGGTCGACAAAGCCGGCACAGAGCCACGCGACCACCTCGATATGCTCGGGTATGCCGAGAATTGTTTTCAGGTCGCCTTCACGAAAGATGCTGACCCAGCCGATGCCGACCCCTTCGGCGCGGGCCGCAAGCCAGAGATTCTGGATTGCGCAAACGGTCGAATAGGAATCCATCCGCGGATTGTGCGTCCGTCCCAGCACCACGCTGCCGCCGCGGGTGGGATCGCAGGTCACGCATATGCCGAGCGACGCCTCCACGATGCCTTCGAGCTTCAGGGAGCGGTACGCCTGCCGCCGTTCGCCGTCGAACATCAGTGCCGCCTCTTCGTTGGCCTTTGCAAAAGCGTCCCGGACACGCGCGCGCACGGATTCGCTTTTCACCAGGATGAAGTTCCACGGCTGCATGAAGCCGACGGAGGGAGCGTGATGGGCGGCCATCAGAAGCCGCGCCACGACATCGTCCGGCAACGGATCGGGCAGGAACTGGCTGCGCACGTCGCGTCGGGTCAGGATCGCGTGATACACGGCCTCGCGTTCGGCCGGAGAAAAACCGGATGCCTCCGACAGGGCATCCTCAACAAAGGGTCGCATCGTCAAATCCCCAACAACGCAACCGCCCGCCGTCCGCGCGGGTTGGGTCTATCTTGCCAGGCCGGTCTTCTGACTTGGCGTCATCCGTCTGCCGCAGCCTTCCCGGCAAAAGCCAGTGGCATGATGAAGCGGCGGGCGTCGGCCTTACAGCGTTGGGCACGTTCCGGTCTTGCACCGGATTCCCGATTCTCCCGCGTGAAAGCGGGCACCTGACGAGGTATCTATTTCAGGAAAGCGCTTCGCGGGCAAGCGGAGGCAGCCGAGCCCGATGAGGCCGTTAGGCAAACAGCGATTTTTCCGCCTGACGTGCCGGTGAACAGGCGGCGGCTGGTCACGACCACGCTCGCAAACGCATTGGAGACTGCTGCACGCCCAAGCCCTCTTTCAGGCCGCAGATTCTGCGTGACAACGGAAGGCCGCCACGCTAAATACGCCGCATGTCGATCACTTCTGTCTACGCCTCGCGATTTTATTGGTACCGCTGCTCCCAGCGGATGCGGGCCCGTGCGTAACTGAATTCGACGCGACGACCACCCGAACAGCCGCTAGTCTACCTGGCGGCTTTTTTTGTTTCCGCACGGTATGACAAAACAGGAGCCACACCGTGCCCGATACCATTGATGATCTGCGTATCCTCGAAATCACCCCGCTGACCAAACCCGCAGATATCATCGCGGAAATCCCCCGAACCGTTGCCGTCAGCGAGACGGTGACCAGCAACCGTCATGCGATCCATCAGATCCTCGAGGGAGAAGACGACCGCCTGATCGTCGTCATCGGCCCCTGCTCCATCCACGATCCTGCTGCAGCACTCGAATATGCCGAGCGCTTAGCGGAACAGCGGCAGCGCCTCTCCAGCGATCTCGAAGTAGTCATGCGCGTCTATTTCGAAAAGCCCCGCACCACGGTCGGCTGGAAGGGTCTGATGAACGACCCGCATCTCGACGGCAGCTACCGCATCGAGGAAGGGCTTCGCATTGCCAGGCGCCTGCTGCTCGACATCAACGCAATGGGCCTGCCCGCTGGCGTTGAATTCCTCGAGACGATCACGCCGCAATACATTGCCGACCTTGTCAGCTGGGGTGCGATCGGCGCGCGTACGACCGAAAGCCAGATCCATCGCCAGCTCGCCTCCGGCCTCTCCTGCCCGATCGGCTTCAAGAACGGCACCGACGGCGGCGTCCGTGTCGCGCTCGACGCCATCCTGGCCGCATCGCAGCCGCATCACTTCCCGGCCGTCACCAAGGACGGACAGGCGGCAATCGCCTCGACAAAGGGCAATGAGGACTGCCACATCATTCTGCGCGGCGGCAAGCGGCCGAATTACGAGGCGGCCGATGTCGAAGCCGTCACAGCGGAATGCCTTAAACTCGGCGTCGCCCCGCGCATCCTCATCGACGCCAGCCATGCCAACAGCGGCAAAGACCCGATGAACCAGCCGCTCGTCGTCCATTCCGTGGCCTCGCAGATCGCCGCCGGAAACTATCATATCAAGGGCATGATGGTGGAAAGCAACCTCGTCGCCGGCCGCCAGGATCTCGTTCCCGGCAAGCCGCTGGTCTACGGCCAGTCTATCACCGATGGCTGCATCGACTGGAACATGTCGGTGACGGTATTGGAAGACCTGGCGAAAGCCGCTGGCGCGCGGCGCAAGGCGGCAGCGGCTTAATCAGCCGGGAAATAGCGCACATAAGCGAATTCTTCGCCATCAGGAGACCAGCAGGGCACATTGATCGTGCCCTGCCCACCGAAAAGTTCGAACAGCGTTTTCAGGTTGCCGCCATCCATGTCCATCAGCCGCAGCCGCACGTCGAGATCGCGCGGATGATCGAAAACCGAGGGGTCATAGGACAGGATCAGCACCTTGTCATTTTTCGGTGACGGATGGGCGAACCAATTGCCCTGATTGTCCGAGGTCACCTGCTCGAGGCCCGTGCCGTCGGGGTGGATACGCCAGATCTGCATCAGCCCGGTGCGGCTGGAATTGAAGTAGATCCATTGTCCGTCGGCCGAATAATCCGGTCCATCGTTGCGGCCTTCGCCATGCGTCAGCCGCGTCTCGGCGCCGCCGTCAACGGAAATGGTATAGATGTCAAAGAGATCGTCGCGGATGCCGCAATAAGCGAGCTGACGCCCGTCCGGCGACCAACCATGCCAGTAGGAGGGGTGGTTTTCAGTGACGAGCCGCGGCGTGCCGCCTTCGATCGGCAGGATATAAATGGCCGACTTGCCGAATTCGGTCTTGTCCGAGATGACGATTTCGGTGCCATCAGGTGAAATGCCGTGATCATTGTTGCAATTGACGGCAAAGCCCGTATCGACCCTGACCACCTCGCCGCCATCGAGCGGCAGCCGGAAGAGCAGCCCGTCGCCGTTGAGCAGCAGGTAGGAACCATCAGGCGAGAAGTTCGGCGCTTCCACCAGCCTGTCCGTTTGCCAGACCTCGCGAGCCCTGCCCGTCCCGACATTGTAGATCTCGACCGAGCTGCGCATATTGCCTCCCTGACATGTCGATTGGGTCAGCGATCCCGGAATCGATTGGTAATCGGATAGCGCCGGTCGCGGCCGAAATTCTTCTTGGTAATCTTCACGCCCGGCGCCGATTGCCGGCGCTTATATTCGGCGAGATAGAGCAGATGCTCGACCCGGTGAACGGTCGCTACGTCATGGCCGCGCGCGACGATCTCCTCAACAGCCATTTCCTTCTCCACCAGGCACTCGAGAATATCGTCGAGAACGGGATAAGGCGGCAGCGAATCCTGATCCTTTTGATCGGGACGCAGCTCGGCCGATGGTGCCTTGTCGATGATATTCTGCGGAATCACTTCACCCGACGGGCCTAGCGCGCCCGGCGGCACATTCTCGTTGCGCCAGCGGGCTAGCGCATAGACCTGCATCTTGTAGAGGTCCTTGATCGGATTGAAGCCGCCGTTCATGTCGCCATACAGCGTGGCGTAGCCGACCGACATTTCCGACTTGTTGCCCGTCGTCACCACCATCGCGCCGAACTTGTTGGAGATCGCCATCAGGATGACGCCGCGCGCGCGGCTCTGCAAGTTCTCCTCGGTGATTCCGCTCTCCGTACCCTCGAAGAGGTTGGACAGCGCGCTGCTGAAGCCGGTCACCGGCTGCTCGATCGGTACGATGTCATAGCGGCAGCCGAGCGCCTTGGCGCAGTCGGCTGCATCCTTCAGTGAATCTTCCGAGGTGTAACGATAGGGCAGCATCACCGTTCGCACCCGCTCCTCTCCGAGAGCATCGACCGCGATCGCTGTGCAGATCGCCGAGTCGATGCCGCCGGAAAGGCCGAGAACGACGGTTTTGAAGCCATTTTTATTGACGTAGTCGCGGAAGCCGAGCAGGCAGGCGCGATAATCGGCCTCCTCACCCTCGGGGATAGGCGCCATCGGCCCTTCGGCGCAGTGCCAGCCGGCTTCCCCACGTTTCCATGTCGTCACTGCAAGCGCTGTCTCGAACTGGCTCATCTGGAAGGCGAGCGATTTGTCGGCGTTGAAGGCGAAGCTCGCCCCGTCGAACACGAGCTCGTCCTGCCCTCCGAGTTGGGCGGCATAGATCAGCGGCAGGCCGGTCTCGATCACCTGCTTCAGTACCACCTGGCGACGGATATCGACCTTGCCGCGATAATAGGGGGACCCGTTCGGCGACAGCAGGATCTCCGCCCCGCTTTCGGCCAGCGTCTCGCAAACGCCGAGATCACCCCAGATATCTTCGCAGATTGGAATGCCGAGCCGCACGCCGCGGAAATTCACCGGCCCCGGCATGGCCCCCTGCACGAAAACCCGCTTCTCGTCGAACTCGCCGTAATTCGGTAGATCGACCTTGTCGCGCACCGCGACGACCTTGCCGCCGTCAAGCACGGCGACGGAATTATAACGCCCCCTCTCGTCCTGCCTGGGGAATCCGATGACGACGCCCGGCCCACCATCGGCGGTGTCCGCCGCAAGGCTTTCCACCGCCTTCCAGCAGGCGCGGATGAAGGCCGGCTTCAGCACCAGGTCCTCCGGCGGATAGCCGGAGATGAAAAGCTCGGTCAACACGAGCAGATGCGCGCCCTCTCGGCCTGCATCAGCGCGTGCTTCACGTGCCTTGGCAAGATTGCCGGCGACATCACCGACCGTGGGATTGAGCTGGCCGATAGCAATGCGGAAGATATCGGAGAGAGCGTTTTCCTGTGTCATGTCATTTGTTTAGCCTGCGGCTCCCGTTACCGCAACACGTTCGCGACCAAAGCGTTGCACCGAGCTCACGAATTTTTCGTGAACAGGCGCGCTGGAGGCTTACGGCACCGATGCATTGCAATTTACCGGCGGAGCGGAATACTGACGCACGAAAGCGGCAGCATCGTTAACGGTCATCGGAAACAGGCCATGAATAATTTTTCGAACTTCGTGCACCATCATTTCGACAAACCGGCCGACGAACTCGGCGACACGGAAAAGCGCGTGCTGGCGAAAGCGCACGAGCGCAAGATCATCTCGACCGATGTCAACGCCGCCTTTTCTGCCGAGGCCTCTTTTGGAGAACGCATCGCCGACAGCATCGCCCGTGTCGGCGGCTCATGGTCCTTCATCCTCGGCTTCCTGGCCTTCCTCGTCGTCTGGACGATAATCAACACCATCGTTTTGGCGAGTGGCGCTTTCGATCCCTATCCGTTCGTCTTCCTGAACCTGATCTTGTCGATGCTCGCCGCCATCCAGGCGCCGATCATCATGATGTCGCAGAATCGTCAGGCTGAGCGCGACCGCTTCGAGGCAGCCAAGGATTACGAAGTCAATCTCAAAGCCGAACTCGAAGTGCTCTCCCTGCACCAGAAGATCGATATGCGCGTCCTGACCGAGCTGACGGCGCTGCGCGAAGACGTCGCTCGTCTCAACGCCGCGCTCGCAGCCAAGACCTGACGCGGGGCATCCTCAAATCAACGGGGCGGATACCTGTCATATTGCGGCAGACCATCTGATATCTCGTAGAAATCCCCCTTGTCGATGCAATAAATGTGATGGCTGAAGGCTAGGTCGCTCGGTTCGTCGAAAGCGCCTGCCAGGACCGAAACCTCCACCGCTTCATCCCCCTGCCAAAACAGCGCGGAGCCGCAATTGGCGCAGAAGCCGCGTTGCGCCTCACCGCTTGACCGATACCAGCGGACGGCGCCGGGATTCTCCACCGAAAGCGCCACGCGCGGCACGTTGACCGCGGCATAATAGAGTCCCGTCTGCCGGCGGCATTGGGAACAGTGGCAACCGACGACAGGCCCTGGCTTTGCCCGAATTGAAAATCGCACGGCGCCGCAAAGACAACCGCCTGTATGGTATTCGCTCATGATCGCTCTCCCCTCGCTCCTGGAGAAACTTGCGGCCACGAGACCTCGTCGTCAAATCCATTCCCCTGAACGAATGATCAGAAATCTTGAAGCGTTCACGGGTGGCGGCGGCCCTCGGATGTTGCCCGTTGACAACACCCGCCGATCTCCTCTCGTCACCGCGTTGAACCGGACGTTATTCTCGGTGATACTAAAGGCTCAATTTATTCAACCGCCGGGAGACTGACATGAGAGCGACCCTGTCCAGACAGAAAGGAAACATCGCCCACAAGGACATTCTGCTTCATGCACACGCCATTCTCTCGCGCGAGGAAAAGCTCGCGACGCCATAACCTCTTTCTGAACTTCTTCCGCGACTATTCGAGCGCCACTGAACGCGAGCAGCGCTGGTCGCGCATGCGCAAGTTCATCTCCTATTACCGCCCGCATCTGCCTTTGCTGCTGGCGGATCTGCTTTGCGCCATACTCGTGGCCGGCACCGCCGTGGCATTGCCCCTCTGCGCCAACATCGTCACGAGCCGGCTTCTGGCTCTGCCTGATGCCCCCGAGGCCTTCGCGCAGATCCTTGCCATGGGCGGTGTGATGCTGGCCGTTCTCGCTGTCCAGATAGCGGCGATTTTCTTCGTCGATTATCGCGGCCATGTCATGGGCGCCCGCATCGAAGCGACGGTGCGGCAGGAACTCTTCGAGCATTGCCAGAAGCTGTCCTTCAGCTTCTATGATCGCCAGCGCACCGGGCAATTGATGAGCCGCATCACCAACGATTCCCTCTGGCTGGGCGAGCTGTTTCACCACGGCCCCGAGGATCTCGCCATCGCCGTTCTGAAATATGGCGGCGCCATGCTGGTCCTGTTCTTCATCGACCCATTGCTGGCGACCCTCATTCTGCTGCTCACCCCGGTGGCGGTGGCCTATGCACTCTATTTCAACCGGCGCATGAACCATGCGCTCGAAGCCAGCAAGCGGCAGATCGCCGCCGTCAACGAGCGCGTCGAGGATGCGCTCGCGGGCATCCGTGTCGTCCAGTCCTTCGCCAACGAGGCGCTGGAAAGGCAGCGTTTCGCTGCGCAGAACCAGCGTTTCCTGCAAAGCCGCGCCGAGGGCTACCGCAGCGAGGCTTGGTTTTCCGTCGGCACCGAAACCTTCGCCCAGCTCGTCACCATATTGGTGATCATCGCAGGAGGCCTGCGCATCCTGACGGCAGACCTGACCGTCCCGGATATGCTGACCTTCCTGCTCTGCGTCGGCGTGCTGGTCGATCCCGTGCAGCGGCTCGCGAATTTCGTGCGCCTCTGGCAGGAGGGATATACCGGCTTCATCAGGGCCATGGAAATCCTCGAGATCGATCCCGATATCACCGATCGGCCGAATGCGCGTCCGATGCCGGCGCCGAGAGGCGAGATCAGCTTTTCCGACGTCGCCTTCGGCTACGAAGCCGATGGTCCGAGGGTGCTGGAGCGGCTTTCCCTCACCATCGCCCCCGGAGAGTTTGTCGCCCTGGTCGGCCCTTCGGGAGTGGGCAAGAGCACGCTTTGCGCGCTGATACCACGCTTCTACGATGTTGAGGCGGGCGCAATTCGCATCGACGGAAGCGATATCCGCGACATCACGCTGGCGTCACTGCGGCGCCATGTCGGGGTGGTGCAGCAGGATGTCTATCTCTTTGCCGGCACTGTTGCGGAAAACCTGCGCTACGGCAGGCCGGACGCGACCGATGCCGAGCTCGAAGCGGCGGCCCGCGCCGCCAATGCGCATGATTTCATCATGGGCCTGCCCAATGGCTATGACACCGACATCGGCCAGCGCGGCGTCAAGCTCTCCGGCGGCCAGCGCCAGCGCATCACCATCGCCCGCGCCTTCCTGAAAGATCCGGAAATCCTGATCTTCGACGAGGCGACCAGCGCGCTCGACAATGAGAGCGAACGGGCGGTGCAGCAGGCGCTCCTGAGCTTGGCGAACGGCCGCACCACCCTGGTCATCGCCCACCGCCTCTCGACGGTCCGCCATGCCGACCGCATCCTGGTCCTGACGGGCGATGGCATCGTTGAACAGGGAACACATGACGCGCTCATGGCGCAAGGCGGCGTCTACGCCAACCTGCACAGCGTTCAGGCGAGTATCTGAAAAGCAATAAAAAACCCGGCGTCACGCCGGGTTTTTGTCATCCGTTTCGGCCTGTCCTCAGCCGTTGGCGACCATGCGCTTCTCGTCGCGGCCGCCCTTCATGCGCTCGGCAAGCAGGAAGGCGAGCTCGAGCGCCTGGTCGGAGTTGAGGCGCGGATCGCAGTGCGTGTGATAGCGGTCCTGCAGGTCGTCGGCGGTGACTGCGCGAGCACCGCCGGTGCATTCTGTCACGTCCTTGCCGGTCATTTCGACATGGATGCCGCCGGGATGCGTGCCTTCGGCGCGGTGGATCTGGAAGAAGCTTTCGACTTCCGACAAAATCCGTTCGAAGGGACGGGTCTTGTAGTTGTTGAGCGTGATCGTGTTGCCGTGCATGGGATCGCAGGACCAGACGACCTTGCGGCCCTCACGCTCGACAGCGCGAATGAGACGCGGCAGATTTTCGGCGACTTTTTCATGACCGAAGCGGCAGATCAGCGTCAGGCGGCCAGCTTCATTGCCCGGATTCAGGATGTCGATCAGTTGCAGCAGATCGTCGGCCTGTAGCGATGGGCCGCATTTCAGGCCGATCGGGTTCTTGATGCCGCGGCAATATTCGACATGCGCATGGTCGGCCTGGCGCGTGCGGTCGCCGATCCAGATCATGTGGCCTGACGTGGCATACCAGTCGCCGGAGGTGGAATCGATGCGGGTCAGTGCCTCCTCATAGCCGAGCAGCAGCGCTTCATGGCTGGTGAAGAAATCGGTCTCGCGCAGGCTCGGATGGTTTTCCGAGGTGATGCCGATCGCCTTCATGAAATCCATGGTTTCGCTGATGCGGTCGGCAAGCTTGCGGTAACGCTCGCCCTGCGGGCTGTCCTTGACGAAGCCGAGCATCCACTGATGCACGTTTTCGAGATTGGCGTAACCGCCCATCGCGAAGGCACGCAGAAGGTTCAGCGTCGCGGCCGACTGGCGATAGGCCATGGCTTGGCGTTCCGGGTTCGGAATGCGCGACTCCTCGGTGAATTCGATGCCGTTGATGATGTCGCCGCGATAGGCGGGCAGTGTCACGTCGCCTTGCTTCTCGACGTTCGACGAGCGCGGCTTTGCGAACTGGCCGGCGATGCGGCCGACCTTGACGACCGGCAGCTGCGCGCCGAAGGTCAGCACCACAGCCATCTGCAGGAAGGCGCGGAAGAAATCACGGATATTGTCAGCGCCGTGTTCGGCGAAGCTCTCGGCGCAGTCGCCGCCCTGCAGCAGGAAACCGTTGCCTTCGGCCACATTGGCGAGATGCTTCTTCAGGCGGCGCGCTTCGCCTGCGAAGACGAGCGGCGGATAGCTGGCGAGCTGGGCCTCCGTCGCCGCCAAAGCAGCTGCGTCGGGATATTCGGGAACCTGCAGTATCGGTTTCTGCCGCCAGCTGCTCGGGGTCCAGTTCTCTGCCATTTCACTAACCTCACTCACATCCATTCCTCGGATGCCCTGTCTTAATATTCGGCGGCTTATAGACCTTTAGATCAAGCTTGCAAAGGCCAATCACCGGAAGCTTTAAACCAGCATATACCATGTCGATTTCCCCATATTTCAGACTTTGCATGTAGAAGCTGAAGGAGTTTCAACATCGGGGACATGTCATGGCGATCCTTTCGCCCGGCTTCATATTGGACCGCTCGGGTAATTTCGGCATCATGACGGCATTGCTGATGGTGCCGCTCGTGGGTGCGGCCGGCATGGCGGTGGATGTGGCCCACGCACTGAGCCTGAGAACGCAGCTCTACGCCGCCGCCGATGCTGCGGCCGTCGGTTCGATCGCCGAAAAATCGGGCGCAGTCGCCGCCGCAATGACAATGAGCGGCAACGGCACGGTCTCGCTTGGCAAAACCGACGCTCGTAACATCTTCATGTCCCAGACGTCGGGTGAGCTGACCGACATTCATATCGATCTCGGCATCGACGTCACCAAGACCGCCAATAAGCTGAACTCGCAGGTTTCCTTCACCGCGACCGTGCCGACGACCTTCATGCGCATTTTTGGCCGGGATTCGATCACCATCTCCGGCACGGCGACAGCCGAATACCAGACTGCCGCCTTCATGGATTTCTACATCCTCCTCGACAACACGCCTTCCATGGGCGTCGGCGCGACCGCAACCGACGTTTCGAAGCTGCAAGCCAAGACCGGCTGCGCTTTTGCCTGTCACCAGATGGACCAGAGCACCAACAACTACACCATAGCCAAGAGCCTCGGCGTAACCATGCGTATCGACGTGGTTCGCCAGGCAACTCAGGCGCTGACCGATACGGCCAAGGCCGAGCGCGTCAGCAGCGATCAGTTTCGGATGGGTGTCTACACTTTCGGCACCAAGGCCGAGGACGCGAAGCTGACGACGATTTCCGGCCTTACCTCCGACCTGACAAAGGTCAAGAATTATACCGACGCGGTCGACCTGATGACAATTCCTTACCAGAATTACAACAGTGACCAGCTCACGAGCTTCGACAGCGCGATGACGCAGATCAACACGATCATAGACCCTGCGGGCGACGGAACCTCGAATATCAGCCCTGAAAAAATCCTGTTTTTCGTCGCCGACGGCGTCGGCGACAGCTACAAGCCCTCGACATGTACCAAAAAGACGACCGGCGGTCGCTGCCAGGAGCCGATCGACACGAGTTTCTGCAAGCCGCTGAAGGACCGCGGCGTCAAGATCGCCGTGCTCTATACGACTTACCTGCCGCTGCCCAGCAACAACTGGTACAACACCTGGATCAAGCCCTTCCAGAGCGAGATACCGACGAAAATGCAGGCCTGCGCCTCACCCGGCCTTTATTTCGAAGTCACGCCGACCGACGGCATTGCCGACGCGATGAAAGCACTTTTCCTCAAAGTCATCCGCGCGCCGCGCATCACCAGTTGACAGGGCTCAGAGGCGCTGCGCATCACGGATACGGTAGCTCGGCGCATACATGGTGACGAGCTCTTCGGCCGCGGTCGGGTGCAGCGCCATCGTCCGATCGAAATCATCCTTGGTGCAGCCGGCCTTGAGCGTGACGCCGAGCAGCTGCGCCATCTCGCCGGCATCGTGCCCGAGAATATGAGCCCCGACCACCTTGCGGCTCGCAGAATCGACGATCAGTTTCATGATCATCCGCTCGGACCGGCCGGAAAGCGTCGCTTTCAGCGGTCGAAACTGGGCGCGGTATACTTCGAGCTCACTGTGCCGCTTGCCCGCCTCCTCTTCCGACAGGCCGACGGTGCCGATCTCGGGCTGTGAGAAGACGGCGGTGGGGATCAGTTCATAGTCCGGCCGGGTCGGATTGTTCTTGTACTCGGTCTCGATGAAGCACATCGCCTCGTGAATCGCCACCGGCGTCAGCTGTACCCGATTGGTGACATCGCCGAGAGCATAGATATTTTCGATATTGGTACGGGAATAATCGTCGACGATGATGGCGCCGCGCTCGTCCATGGCGACGCCGGCTGCCTCGAGGCCGAGACCTTCCGTATTCGGATCGCGCCCGAGCGCCAGCATGACGACATCGGCCTGCAACGTGCCGCTGTTCAGCGTCTCCAGCACGAGCCCGTCCTCGGCGTTCGAAACCTGCTGCAGCGTGTCATGGCAGAGGATGCGGATGCCCTTGGCGACCATTGCCTCGTGCAGGCCCCGCCTCAGATCCTCGTCGAAGCGAGACAGGATTTCGGCGCCGCGATAGATCAGCGTCGTCGCTACGCCGAGGCCATGGAAGATATTGGCGAATTCGACGGCGATGTAACCGCCGCCTGCGATCACGATCGATTTCGGCAGTTCGTCGAGATGAAAGGCGTCGTTGGAGGAAATGCAAAGCTCGTGACCGGGAAGCGCGACATGCGGGTTCGGGCGTCCGCCGGTCGCGATCACGATCGTCTTGGCCGTCACCGTCTGCCCTGTTTTCACGAGCCGCACCGTATGGGCATCGACGAGCTCGGCGCGCGTTTCCAGGATCTCGGCATTGGCGCCGGCGAGCCCCTTCTTGTAGAGGCCTTCCAGCCGCGCGATCTCCGCATCCTTGGCGGCCACCAGCTTCTTCCAGTCGAAGCTGCTTTGGCCGACCGTCCAGCCGAAACCCGCTGCATCCTCGAAGTGCTCGTGGAACTGCGAAGCATAGACGAAGAGTTTCTTCGGCACGCAACCGCGGATGACGCATGTCCCGCCATAGCGATATTCCTCCGCGATCGCCACCTTCTTGCCGAGCGAGGCGGCGACGCGCGCAGCGCGCACACCTCCGGAACCACCGCCGATGACGAAAAGGTCGTAATCATAGGAAGACATGAGAAGCTCCGGAAGGGGAATCGCAGGAAGGACGTTCCTGATATAGGGGCGATCATCATGAAAACAAAAGCCCTGCTCCTGCGTCTTCCCGTACTCCATTGCCGAATCTTGATCGGAAGTTGCCTCGGTCAGCGTTTACGGTTGACCGCGTCGGCAGAGGCTGGCAGGCAATGCACGAGACTGAAAGGATGCCGGAGCAAAAGATGGATCAAACTCTCTTCGCCAACCTGTGCAGGGCCGGCAAGTTCAAGGAAGCGCTCAACCTCGCCATCCAGGGCCACGAGGGCGAGAAATTCACGCCCAGCCGCTTTGCCATGGACAAGAAAACAGGGCTGCCGATCTTCTACCGCGGTAACAAGCGCGTAGAGCCGGATGAGACTGGCGTATGGCAGTTGGCCAAGAGTTCGAAGGACTGGGGCTGATCACCCTTGACGTATTTTCTCTCTCGGGGATTTGCCGCTCTCAGCCGGTAATGCGGAAATCCCTCGGCATATTATCAAGCTGAGCCGCTTCCGTCTCGACGCTTGAGACCGATGCCCCTGCAGGTCCGCGCCTCAAACGCTCGATCATTGTCGAAATCGCGTTGTCCGCTCCAGCGATCAAGGCGGAGACAGATCCGTCCGCTTCGTTGCGCACCCAACCCGTTACGCCGAGCCGCAGCGCCTCATCGCGTGTCCACATGCGAAAACCGACACCTTGGACTCTGCCCGATATCCGCACTCGCACCGCCTCGTCATGATCGGACATATCGCCTCACCAAAACCTAGCCGCTATTTGCCGGGTCCATCATAGCAAAAAAGCCCGGACGATGCCGGGCTTTTGCAAATCTGCGGAGGCAGCCCTTACTTCTGGGCAGCCGGGGCCGGCGCCGGAGCGGGTGCCGGAGCCACTGGGCTGTCGGTTGCCGGCGGCGGCGCCTTGATGACCTTGGACAGTTCGGCATTGCTCTGCTTTTCCAAGTCTCGCGAAATGCCTTGCGCCCAGATGTCGGCAGCCTTGGCCGTTTCGCGGGAGGCGACCGGACCATCGCGCAGCAGCTTCTTGCCGACGTCGGAATTATAGAAATCCGCAATCGCCTTCAGCTCGTCGACCGTGAAAGCCTTGGCATAGGTGAGCGCCGCCTCCTTTTCGAGATCCCCGCGGCGCGGCGCCAGCTTCAGTGCCTGCGCGTCGACCGTCGATGAAATGATGTCCTGATAGTTCGGCGAATCCTGGATCAGGCCGGCCTTCAGGCGCTCGGCGAGGCCAGGCAGGATATTGTCGAACTGGGCAGTGGCGCCGATCGCGTCGATCGCGGCACGAGACGCCTTGAGCTGCTCCTCGGAGACCTCCTGCGCCTTGACGGCGGAGCCGAAGGCAAGCCCGGAAAGAACGAGGGTCGCAGCGGCGAGACGGCCAAGACCTGCAATGTTCATCATGAGTGTATGCTCCTGTTATCTGTTTGCCTGCAGTGTGCGCGCACCCGCAGGACCGGCGATGATCGCAAGTGCCGCCATATTGATAAAGAGCCCGTGTTCAACGACGCCGGGTATGGAATTCAGCTCGCTCGAAAGCGCCTCTGCATCAGGAATGCGGCCAAAAGATGCATCGATGATGTGATGGCCGCCGTCCGTGGTAAACTCTCCGTCACCGGACTGGCGCAGGTTGAGTTCGCCGGAAAGGCCGAGCCGGGCGGCAACCTTTTCGATGGCGATCCGCGTCGAGACGAGACCGAACGGATTGACCTCGATCGGCAGCGCGAAGGCGCCGAGTGTTTCGACCAGCTTGCTCTCGTCGGCGATGACGATCATCCTCTGCGACGCGGCAGCGACGATCTTTTCGCGCAGCAGCGCGCCGCCGCCGCCCTTGATCAGCCTGAGCGCCGGATCGACCTCGTCGGCGCCGTCGACCGTCAGATCGAGCGCCGGCAGCTCGTCAAGCGACTTCAGCGGAACACCGAGCTCGACACATAGCCGCGCCGTTCGCTCGGACGTCGGAACACCTTCGACCTGGAAGCCGCCTGCGACCTTCTCCGCCAGCAGGCGGACGAATTCTTCCGCTGTACTCCCAGTTCCGATGCCGAGACGCATCCCGCTTTCGACATGGGCGAGCGCGGCCTCGGCGGCCTTGATCTTCATTTCGCGCGCATCCATGCGCCGCCAGCTCCGAATTATTACGTTGGATGTGCTGTTTACACGGCTCGCCTGGCAAACGAAAGTCAAAATCATCACGGAAAATGAAAAGCCGAAACAAACGCCTGCGGCTTCCCGCTAATCCTCAGGCCGTTGCTTTCCGCCCCGCGATCGCCTACCTCAGGAAAAATATCATCATTCCCGGAAATGACGCGTTCCATCGACGCCGCTCGCAAGACGCCCATCGCACAAAGAGGCAAACCCCTTGACCCCTGCCCCCGCCCCGCTCGTCGTCTTCGATCTCGACGGTACCCTTCTCGACACCCATGCCGATCTCGTCGAAAGCCTGAACCATACGATCGCAGCGCTCGGCCTCGAACCGGTCAGTTATGACGACCTCACCCATCTCGTCGGCCAGGGGGCGCGGGTGATGATCGAGCGCGCCTGTCGGCTGCGCGGCCATTCGCTCGCGGAAGATGGCCTGCCGCTGCTGGTGGAACGCTTCGTCGCCCATTATGCCGGCAGCATGCCCGGCCATACGGAACCCTATCCCGGTCTGGTCGCTGCGATGAACCGCCTGAAATCCGCTGGCTACCGCCTCGCCGTCTGCACCAACAAGATGGAGAGCCTCGCGCTCGGTCTGCTCGACAAGCTCGAACTCGTCAACTATTTCGAAGCCGTCACCGGCGGCGACACCTTCCAATACCGCAAGCCCGACGCTCGCCACCTCACCGGCACCATCGAGCGCGCCGGCGGCGATATTTCCCGAACCGTGATGATCGGCGACAGCATCAACGATATCGCAGTGGCCAGGAACGCCGCCGTGCCGTCGATTGCAGTGCCTTTCGGCTACTCGGATGTTCCGGTCTCAAGCCTCGATCCGGATGTCATCATCACCCATTACGATGAACTGACGCCGGAATTGGTGGAAGGTTTGCTGAAGGGTTCTGCGGCCAAAGTTGCCGTTTAGAGACGAGGCTGGCTCTTGTCCTCTGGCGGCATTCGGTGAGGCACCCCCCTCTGGTCTGCCGACCATCTCCCCACAAGGGGGAGATTGGCCAGAAGCCTAACCTTCGCGCATCACTAACGTTGCGCAGCTTGCGGCGCCGATTGCTTGGGGAAACCGGTGCTCCCAGCCAATCTCCCTCCTTGTGGGGGAGATGTCCGGCAGGACAGAGGGGGATACCACACGGCACATCCTATCTGAAGCACCGCCACCCAAAAACAAAACGGGCGGCCCAAAGACCGCCCGTCAAAATCACCACAAATCAGGCGTCAGATCTGCGCCCCACGCGCCTTGGTCGTCGCATCGAAAGCCTTGTCGACATAGGCGTCACGGCCGTAGACGTCATCGAAATACTCCACCACGCCATCCTTGTTCGGCCAGGCGGTGAAATAGGAGACGTAGACCGGGATCTTCTGCGGCACCTTCACCGCATGATTCTGGCCGCTCGCGATCTGCCTGGCGACATCGTCGGCCGTCGTGCCGAGCACGGCGGCTGCCATCGCGCGCGGATTGGCAAGGCGCACGCAACCGTGGCTGAGCGCCCGCATGTCGCGCTTGAAGAAGCTCTTCGAGGGCGTATCGTGCATGTAGATCGCGTGGCTGTTCGGGAACAGGATCTTCAGTTCGCCGAGGGCGTTATCGCTGCTTGGCGGCTGGCGCACCGAAACATTTGCGGTCGAGCCGTACCAGTCGACGCTGGACGAGGCGACGGCATGGCCATTCACCTCAACCTCATAACCGAGCTGATCGAGGTAGTTCGGGTCCGACCGCAGCTTCGGCAGCATTTCGTTGATGATGATCGACTGTGGCACGCCCCAGAACGGGTTGAACTCCACCGTCTCGATCTCGTCGTTGAAGAAATAGGTCTGGTTGTTCTTGCCGCCGACCACCACGCGCATCGACAGCTGTTCCTTACCGTCATTATGGTAGTAGGCCATGTAGGCCGGCTGATTGATCATGACGTAGCGGGAACCCAGGTCTTCCGGCAGCCAGCGCACCTGTTCCATGGCGACAACGAGCTTGTCGATCTTCGAGGCATTGGTGTCACCGCCGGTCATGGCGCGCACGGTCGCCTGGCCGATGACACCATCGGGCTTCAGACCGTGCTCCTTCTGGAAGTCCTCCACCAGCGAGACGATGTCGGGCGAATAGTCGCTGCCGCCCACATAGGCTGCAAACGTCGCCGCATGATCGGTCTTCAGCGTCTCGGACCCGTTCTTCTGCAGCGCCTTGACGATATTGGCGATCTCGGACGAACTGTCGCCGGGTTTGAGCAGCCCTTGGAGCGAAATGACGATCTGCTCCTCATTGCTATCGGCGGCGCGAAGCTTGGCAAGCTCCGCCTTCAGCGCCTCGAACTGCGGGCTATCGGGCGAACGGCTGGCGATATAGGCGCCGGCATTCGGGCTCATGCGCGCAAGCTTCAGCACCGGTGCCAGATTGACGACCTTGCGCTGGAAATCGTGATAGCCGGAAATCTTGTTCGGATCGATGCGGCCGCGGACCGTGTCCTGCACGAAGGCAAGCACCTTGGCCGAAAGTTCCAGCTCGAACTGCGTCAGCGCTCGGTCGCGCGCGGCAGGATCGGGATTGGCCGGATCGACCGCCGGCGCCTGCACGGCGTAATCGGCAGGGTCGAGGCCCACGGAAGCCGCATCGGCCAGCGCCGCCATTGCCGACTGGGCGCGCTCGTTGATCCGGTTGCCGTCGACCCAGACGAGCGGATTGCGGCTATCGCTGTAATAGGTTTCCAGCGCCTTGGCGACGTCGGCATTGGCGCGAACCTTGGCCTGCGCCAGGAAGCGGCGCTGCACCACCGGTTCGGAATCGCTCCCAGGCGAAACCTCGGCAACCGCACCCGTGACGATGGGATCGGCGAACTTGCTGGTATCGACGAACTGCAGGGCTTCGGTCTTGTAGGTATAATAACGCGGACCGCTGACCTTCGGCAGCGGCGCCTCCGGGTCAAGCCCGCCAAGCGATCCGCCTTCGCCGCCACGCGGCGCCACACGCCCGGGCGGCATCTGATCCATGAAAATGGTGCTCTGAGTCCGCTGCCTGTCGCCGCGCAGCATATCCATCAGCGTATAGGCATGCGCGGGAGCGGCCATCATTGCCAGGCCGCAAGAAACTGCCAATGCGGATACCGCGCTTTTCAAAACGAACGTCATATATATTCCAGTCCCGATGTCATGCTGTTCTCAGCTCAAATCCCGCGAAACTCAAGCAGCGTAGGGCCTCATTGATCAGAAACCGGCCTTCGCCGCCAGCGCCGGCGGACTAATTTCATGTGAGAGGAATCCTGCGCGGCGCCGCACAGCAGTTCACACAAAATTATGAAATTATTAGTTAATTTTTTACCGAATTTTCGCCGCCGGGCCAGTACGGCAAAAACCTGCCGATGCATAAAATTTCCAACGTGGCCGAAAAAGCACGCCGCCTGGCAGGCACAAACATGACTGTGATCATCAATATTTCGCACCGCATCCGGTTTTCTTGCCCTGGTTTCCAACCTATAAGACCACATCTTTCGAAGATGCCAGAAAACAGCATGTGATAGGAAGGCAAGGCTCATGACCGCAACCCGCATCGAAACCGATACTTTTGGCCCCATCGACGTCGCCGCCGACCGATATTGGGGCGCCCAGGCGCAGCGTTCGCTCGGCAATTTCAAGATCGGCTGGGAAAAGCAGCCGCTGTCGATCGTCCGCGCGCTCGGCATCGTCAAACAGGCGGCCGCCCGCGCCAACATGTCACTCGGCCAGCTCGATCCGGCGCTGGGCAAGGCGATCGTCGACGCCGCCCAGGAAGTAATCGACGGCAAGCTCGACGAGCACTTTCCACTGGTCGTCTGGCAGACCGGTTCCGGCACGCAGTCCAACATGAATGCCAACGAGGTGATCTCCAATCGTGCCATAGAAATGCTCGGCGGCGTCATGGGTTCCAAGAAGCCGGTCCACCCGAACGATCACGTCAATATGAGCCAGTCGTCGAACGACACCTATCCGACGGCCATGCACATTGCCTGCGCCGAACGGATCGCCCATCACCTGCTGCCGTCGCTGAAGCACCTGCATGCCGCCCTGGACATGAAGGTCACCGAATTCAGCCACATCATCAAGATCGGCCGTACCCATACCCAGGACGCGACGCCGTTGACGCTTGGCCAGGAATTTTCCGGCTATGCCGCCCAGCTTGGCTCCGCCATCAAACGCATCGAGATGACCCTGCCCGGCCTCTGCGAACTCGCCCAGGGCGGCACCGCCGTCGGCACAGGCCTCAACGCACCGGTCGGTTTTGCGGAGAAGGTCGCGGACGAGATCGCCGATATCACAGGCATGCCCTTCGTCACCGCGCCGAACAAGTTCGAGGCGCTTGCCTCGCATGACAGCATGGTCTTTTCGCATGGCGCCATCAATGCGGCGGCTGCCGCTCTCTTCAAGATTGCCAACGACATACGCCTGCTCGGCTCCGGCCCCCGCGCCGGTCTCGGCGAACTGGCGCTGCCGGAGAATGAACCCGGCTCCTCGATCATGCCCGGCAAGGTCAACCCCACCCAATGCGAAGCGCTGACGCAGGTTTGCATCCACATCTTCGGCAACCACGCCGCGCTGACTTTCGCCGATAGCCAGGGCCATTTCGAGCTCAACGTCTACAATCCGATGATGGCATACAACTTCCTGCAGTCGGTGCAGTTGCTGGCCGACGCCGCCGTTTCCTTCACCGACAATTGCGTCGTCGGCATCGAGGCGCGCGAGGACAACATCAAAGCCGGCCTCGAACGCTCACTGATGCTGGTCACCGCCCTCGCCCCCAAGATCGGCTACGACGCCGCCGCCAAGATCGCCAAGACGGCTCACAAGAACGGTACAACGCTGAAGGAAGAGGCGCTTGCCAGCGGCCTGGTGACATCGGAAGAATATGACGCGATCGTGCGCCCGGAAACGATGATCGGGCCGAAGTAAAAGGGCCGCGATACGCAGCCCCTGATCCGCCTGCCGGCACCTTCTCCCCGCTTGCGTCCGCTTGCGGGGCGAAGGGAGATAGCCGCAACCTCCCCGTCCCTCGCCAACCTCTCGCAGGGCACGTCCCCTCGCCCCGTCTTTGCGGGAGAGGGTTAGGGTGAGGGGCGATCTTCGTCTGCCTGGCAGACAAGGGAGCAATGTCAAACCAACAACGAAAAATTGTCCATCACGACAGAATTGCCCATGAAGTCGAACCGGATTTCTTCGATGTCCTCGATATCGACCTCGAGACTGGGGCCGGCGACCTCGAGCTCCTGCTGATAGACGATCTGGCCGTCGTTCAGGGCTGTGAGCGTCAGGTGAAAGGGCGATGCCGACAATTCGGCGATCGAGACGCTCTGAAAGGTGAACTCCCCGCCATCGAGCAGTTTCAAGCTTACGGGGGCAGAACCGGGGGATAGAACGGTATCGCTGAAACCGTCTTCGGTAATGGCGTCGACGCCCGGGATGCTATCATAGACGATGCCGTTCAGAAGCGTCACGTCGTGGCTGCCGTTCACCGAGAGCGCAAAGCCCCGGTAATTGGGAAGAGAGAAATTATCCGCCCTCGATAAGACGCCCATATCATCGAAATCCAGGACTTCGTGATATTTTTCGCCTTCGTTGACGCCGTCGATCGCCAGCGTCAGCACGCCGAGATCCGTGCCTCCCCAGCCGTCGGACATCTTGTAACTCAGCTTTTCGATGAGCTGATCGTACTTCCCCAAATTTTTCACCACGTCGAGCGTATAATCCAGCTCATATGTGAAGTGACCATCAGGTTTCACTTTGAAGATTCCGTACTCGCCCTGAATGATCGTTTCGTGGTCAGGCCCATGTTTGGCGTCGATGCGGACGCCATTGACGAAGCGAACATACATGTCCGCTCCTTCGGGATCGCTGGCAAGGCGCAGCAGATCGCCCCTGATCCAGTCATGTTCGAAAAAAACGAGAAGGTCGTCGACAGCAGTTGGCTTTGCATTTGTCATTGGAAGCCCCGGCAGGTTAACGCTGCCGGGAATATGAACTGGGCTCGAGTTGAAGGCAACCTGAAGTCGGCCGTTTCGCGACAAATGTCGATTTCTTCTCTCTTATTGCGTGTGCCAAGCGGGTTGCAAATGTGGCACGACATAGCCCCAGCTCCAGACTCCACCGTTCCCAATTGCATTTGCTTCGCAGCAGATTTAGACCGGTTCCAATTTTAGCGACGCACGCCCAGCAGAAAGGTCACTTGGATGGCTGACGATCTCTTCCCCCTTGGCGAGGATGCCACCCCTTACCGCAAGATCAGCAGCGACTACGTCTCGGTCGACAGTTTCAAGGGCCAGCAAATCCTGACGGTCGATCCCGAGGGTATCCGGCTGCTTGCCGAAACCGCCTTTGCCGACATCAATCACCTGCTGCGCCCCGGCCATCTGAAGCAGCTTGCCGCCATCCTCGACGACCCTGAAGCGACCGACAACGATCGTTTCGTCGCCTACGATCTGCTGAAGAACGCCAATATCGCCGCCGGCGGCGTGCTCCCCATGTGCCAGGACACCGGCACGGCGATCATCATGGGCAAAAAGGGCCGCCGGGTCTGGACCGAGGGTGAGGATACGGCAGCACTCTCCAAAGGCGTTCTCGACGCCTATGAGAAGAAGAACCTGCGCTACTCGCAGCTTGCGCCCATAAAAATGTTCGAGGAGAAGAATACAAAGAACAATCTGCCGGCACAGATCGATATCTATGAGGAAGGCACCGACTCTTACGACTTCCTCTTCGTCGCCAAGGGCGGCGGTTCAGCCAACAAGACCTTCCTCTACCAGGGTACGCCCTCGCTCCTGACGCATGACCGGATGATCCACTTCCTTAAGGAGAAGATCCTGACGTTGGGGACGGCAGCCTGTCCTCCCTACCATCTGGCGATCGTCATCGGCGGCACCTCGGCGGAGATGAACCTGAAAACGGTCAAACTTGCCTCTACCCGTTACCTCGACGAGCTGCCGACCGAAGGCTCCGAGAGCGGCCATGCCTTCCGCGACATCGAAATGGAAAAGGAAATCCACAAGCTGACGCAGCAGATGGGCGTCGGCGCTCAGTTCGGCGGCAAGTATTTCTGTCATGACGTGCGAGTCATCCGCCTGCCCCGCCACGGCGCCTCGCTGCCGATCGGCCTGGGCGTCTCCTGTTCCGCCGACCGCCAGGCCAAGGGCAAGATCACCCGCGACGGCATTTTCGTAGAGCAGCTCGAAACCGATCCGTCGAGATACATGCCCGAGATCGACGAGGCGAAACTGTCGGAATCGACCGTGCATATCGATCTCAACAAGCCGATGGCCGAAGTGCTCGCCGAACTCTCCCGGCATCCCGTCAAAACGCGCCTTTCACTGACCGGCACCATCATCGTCGCTCGCGACCTCGCTCATGCCAAGATCCGCGAACGGCTGGAAAAGGGCGAGGGTATGCCCGATTACCTGAAAAATCATCCGGTCTACTATGCCGGCCCCGCCAAAACGCCGGCCGGCTATGCCTCCGGCTCCTTCGGCCCGACGACGGCTGGCCGCATGGACAGTTATGTCGACCAGTTCCAGTCCTTCGGCGGCTCGATGGTAATGCTTGCCAAGGGCAACCGCTCGCGCGCCGTGCGCGAGGCCTGCAAGAAACATGGCGGCTTCTATCTCGGCTCGATCGGCGGCCCCGCCGCCCGTCTCGCCCAGGACTGCATCCGCAAGGTCGAAGTACTCGAATATCCCGAGCTCGGCATGGAAGCGGTCTGGAAGATCGAGGTCGAAGACTTCCCCGCCTTCATCGTCATCGACGACAAGGGCAATGATTTCTTCCAGGAGTTGAATCTGGGGTGACTGGGCGTGCCGTGCAGCCCCCTCATCCGGCCACCTTCTCCCCGCAGGGGGCCGCAGGGGGAGAAGAGGGTGCAAGCCGCCGACCATCGTTTCCTATCGTAAAGGTCTCAATGGGAGTGAGGCGCTGCCACGAGTCCCTTCTCCCCAGCGGGGAGAAGATGCCGGCGGGCAGATGAGGGGGCCGCACGGCACCCCCTTCCGATACCTGCACCATTACTGAATATCTGCAGCGCTTACCATGTCCCCATCATCCACCCTCGCCAGAATCTCCGTCCGGAATGCGCCGGCAAAAAAGCCGGTGTGCTCCAGCAGCAAGGCGCCGCCTGCGAGGATGGTGAAAACGACGACGGCGAAAGAAATGGCGCGGGGCCTTTCCATGAGCTTACGCCGTGGTTTTCTGGCAGCAGTCGGGTTTAATGCTGGAAATTATCTTTCCGAAACATTCACGCTGAAATAGGAGACGACCAAAACCTGATGTCGACAAGATGAATACGATCTCCAGCGAGAAAAAGAACTGTAAGTTTTTTTAAACACCATTCCCGCAAAGCGGGTAGGACTACTCGACAGAAGATACATTTTTCTACGGAAAATCATAGGCATGGTCGATGTATTGCCCCACTTCTGAGTTTTCATATGTAATCTTTGGTATATGTCGCTTTAATCTTTTCCCAAGAAATTTAAGCTAACAACTAAAATATTGCCTTTGAATATATGAGGAGTTCGCCGGATGAATACGGCTGTCGCGCCCAAGGTGCAGGTTCCCGACGTCGCGGGTCAGATCACCTATGCCATGCGCTCGATGGGCGTTGCGCCGATACCGCGCAATTACGAACTCTTCTACGAGGCCTATATCGGCTCCAATCCCGCCCTCACCCGCGAACTCGCAGCCCTTGGCAGCCAAGCTACACAGGCCGAACTCGATGCGCTGGGCGCTCAGTATTTCACCGGCAGCCCCGCACGCGTCTTCGACGATGCCCATTCGCGCATATCAGGCGAACTCGACGGTCTGCTGCGGATTTTGAGGCAGGAGCAAAGTTCACTCGAAAGCTATACAAGGCTGCTCGGCGAGACCCATAAGCGCATTACCTCCAAAAGCAATGCCAGCGTCGAACTGATCGAAAGCGCCATCGAACTTTTGAGCCAGGCGACTGGCGACACCATGGCGCATGGCGAACGCACCGTCGAGGACGTCGTCCAGCGTTCGCAGGAGATGGACCAGGTCCGCAAGGAACTCGACGAATACAAGCGCATCGCCAACACCGATTCGCTGACGCGCCTTTCTAACCGCCGCGCTTTCGACGACCGCTTGGCAGCGGTCTTCAACAATCCCGGCATGCGGCCGGTGACGGCCCTGCTGCTCGCCGACATCGACAACTTCAAGAAGATAAACGACACCTACGGCCATCCCGTCGGCGACAAGATCCTCGCCACTGTCGCCTCCGTCATCCGCAGCAATGTTCGGCGAGACGTCTTCGTCGCCCGTGCCGGCGGCGAGGAATTTGCCCTGATCATCGAGGGCAACACAGCCGAGGAAGTGACGGCGATCGCCGAACGCATCCGCCGCACGCTCGAAACCACGCCGTTCAAGAATTCCCGCACCCGGGTGAATTACGGCCCGATCACCGTTTCGATCGGCATCTGCATGGCCTCGAATGCGGAGGATGCCGGCGAACTCTACAGCAAGACCGACATCGCCCTTTACGGCGCCAAGAACGCTGGCCGCAACTGCATCGTCCTTTATCAGGACGGCATGCAGAAGGACTTCAGCAAGAGCTGGCTGATATACAAGGCCTGACGCGGAACCCTCATGATAAGCACGCTGTCGCCATCAGGTGGCGGCATCAGCTGTTGTCCGGTTCACTCCACGGCTATTACTTTTTCGATATCAGGAGCGGGAGGTGGCCGCTTCTTCCCTCATTCCTCTGCTCGTCACAGGAATGAGGGAGGAGAGGTGCGTGGCCACCTCTCGCCATCACGGCCTCTCGGCATCCCCTTACCACATCGTCTTCGCCGCCCGTCCCGGCCATTCCCGGTCGTAGGTTTCCTGATCGAAATCACCGACCGCGGCCTTCAGCATCTGGCCCGGCGTCGGCAGCGCCGCGAGATCGGCAAAGTGCTCGGCATTCCAGAGTTCGGCTCGCATCACCGCACGCGCACACTGGAAATAGACCTCGTCGATCGAAATGACGATGACGGTGCGGGGATGTTTGCCGTCCATCTCGAAGCTAGAAAGCAGCGCCTCGTCGTCGGAGACGACGCCGCGGCCGTTGATGCGCATCGTCGTATTCGAGCCGGGGATCAGGAACATCAGCGCAAGCCTGGGGTCGCGCACGATGTTGGAGAGCGAATCGACGCGGTTGTTGCCGCGCCAGTCCGGCAGATGCAGCGTCTCGTCGTCGACGACGCGCACCACGCCGCCGAGATCGCCGCGCGGCGAACAATCGAGCCCTTCCGGCCCGACGGTCGCAAGCGCGGCAAAGGGCGAGATCTCGATCATCTCGCGATAGAGCGGCGTCAGCCGCTTGGTCACCTTGTCGACAGAGGCCTGCGACAGGCCGGCGCCATAGATCGTATTGAGCTCTTCGATGCTGTCGATGATTTTCATGAGGCGTTCCGCAGCGGCTGGATATTGCGGTGGACGCTACAATGCCGCGCGCCTCGCCGGAAGGTCAAAAAATGGAATGATCTCCGCATCTTTTTTGATGCTTTCGCCGGCTTCCTCGCCTGCGCCGTCTGCGAGAAAGGCTGCGATCGCGCCAAGCACGGGAGCCGCGCCGATGATGCGCCGGTGACCGAATCCGTTTGCCCAGAACAGCCGCACTCTATTTCCCGCCGCGCCGTAACGCCGGGCATGGTCCGCTGACACCTCCTTGTCGTCCTCGGCATGGATCACCAGAACCGGCCGGCCGATCGAGCCCGCCGTATTGCTCGCGTCGAAATCCTCGAGTCTCCGTCCAGTGACACGATGTACCTCAATCTCCAGCGCGGCCTGGGCAACGGGGCGAAGGCCGACCATCCGGCCGAAATCGGTAAAGAGCCAGGCCATCTCGCTCGGCGAGCCGATCAGGACCAGTCGCTCGCCGGTAACGGGCACCGCATCCGGGATCAGACCCGCCGCCGAAACCATCAGCGCCGCGCCCCCGAAGGAATGGCCGATCGCCGCATCGAATGCACCGAACCGCTCGCCTGCCGCCGCGATCGCCTCGACCGCGAGCCCCATATGCAGGAAGCGTCCGCCCGCGCACCCGTGGCCGGGAAAATCGAGCGCTATCACCTCGGCACCCGTCGCCGCCAGCATCGAAACGAGATCGGCCATGTAGACGGCGCTCGAGCCCCAGCCATGTGTGACGAGATAGCGCTTGCGCTGACCGAGCGCCCCGCCGTTCAACCGGTAGGCATGTGCTTTGGCGCCGCCGGCAAGCCTGAGGACGAAGCGCTCGGCGCCAGCAAGCCGTGCCGCGCCCGCCGCATGCGCCGCCTTCGCTTTCTCGCCCTTCGGCCGCGGCGATGGTGTGCGGCAGAACAGCCGGAATGCAACCCTGCCCGCCAGCCGCTGCGAAATTACCTGCAGAAGCCGAAATCCGAGGCGGGTGACCTCAAGCGCGAAATTTGCCATAGTGGGAATCCAAAAGACTGTTCAACACTGAACAATAAAGTACAACGATGAACAAAAATCAATCCCTACCCTGGGATCATCCGCGTTTTCGCAGCTGGATCGCGGTGGCTCGTGCCTGCCAGCTCATGCAACAGTCCCTGGCGCGCTCGCTTGCCGATCTCGACATCAAGCCGCCGCATCTCGATATCCTCGTCAATCTCTACCGTTTCGAGGCCATCTCGCAGCAGGAACTGGCGCGCAAGCTCCTCGTCGGCCGCTCCAATATGAGCATGCTGCTGCCGCAGATGGAGCAACGGGGTCTGATCGAGCGGCGCGGCGACGAGCGTGACAAGCGGGTGCTACGCCTTTATCTCACCGGAGAAGGCCGCAAAGTAACCGAGGCAGCGATGGCGATCCAGACCGACCTCATCGAACGTACGCTCTCGGAGGAGCCGATCGAGCAATGCATGGCGACCGCCACCTCGATGGAGCGCATCATCGCCGTACTGCTGAAAGATCTGCGCGACGACGATTGATCAATGCAGCGACGGCGCCGCCGATGTGCCGCTCAGCGAGCGGTATTCCCAGGCAGCGACGATGATCAGCACCAGCGTCGCCAGAATGCCGAGCAGGTAGACCTCGATGAAGGGGGCTGCGAAGGCCAGCAGGATCACCAGCACGAGGCCGGCAAGATGCGACAGCGGCATCTGGCCGCTGGTCGCGCCCTTGAACCACAGATTGCCGACGAGGAATAGGCCGGAGCCGCCGAGCACCGCCGCGGCGATGCCGACATCGCCCGTCTCGTGCGGATGCGAGAACATGAATTCAACCGCCACCGCATGCACGATGATGCCGGCCAGGATCGGGATATGCCCATAGGTGAAGGCCTGCCGCGCCAGGGCACCCGGCGTCTCCTCATGTTCGATGCGATGGGCGGCGCGCCCGTGGCCGAAGTGGAAATAGAGCCACCACATGGCGACCGTGCCGACGAAGCCGGTAACGAAGACGATGCTCGTCAGGCCTGAGATCGGCAATTCGGAAAACGTACGGCCGGAAACGAGAATCGCTTCACCGAGGCAGATGATAACGAAGAGCGCGCAGCGCTCGGCCATGTGCGCGCCGGACACGTCCCAATCGCTTGGGACCGAACGGCCGAGCCCGGGCACTGCAAAGCCTGCGGCTGGCCCGGCATATTCGATGACAAGTGCGATCACCCAGGCAATCAGCCGGGCTTCATGCTCCATGAGCCCGCCGGCGATCCAGAAGACGGCGGCGACCGCAAGCCAACTTGTGATGCGCACGAAATTCAGCGTATTGGCCCGGTCGACGCGCGTCATCGCATAGGTCGTAAACAGCGAGCGCCCGACCTGCATCGCCACGTAGGCGCCGACAAACAGCAGCCCCTTGTCGCCGAAGGCTTCGGGAATGGAGGCCGACAGCAGCAGCCCGAGCATCATCAGCACCACCAGCATGCCGCGCACCGGCATTTTCTCGGGATCGAGCCAGTTCGTCACCCAGGCGGTGAAGATCCACACCCACCAGACGGCGAAGGTCATCAGCGCCGCTTCGGCAGCACCCAGCGGCGTATAATGGGCGGCAAGCGCATGCGAAAGCTGCGAGATCGAAAAGACGAAGACCAAGTCGAAGAACAGTTCGAGGAAGGTCACCTTGCTGCCGGCCGCACTTCCCTTGGCGCGCAGCCAGTTCTTGCTATTCGCTTTCGCCATGTGTCCCCCGATGGCCATGGATTGAAATTCAGCGTGGCTTTTCCGACGTGTCGCGGTTCATGCCCTTTTCCCGGAGCTCGTCCTCATAGGCCGAAAACAGCTCCGCCCCCCGTTCGCCGAGTTCGCGCAGATAAGTCCAGGTGTAGATGCCGGTGTCGTGCATGTCGTCGAAACCGATCCGCACGGCGTAATTGCCGGTTGGCGTCATCGAGATAATCGCGACATTGCGTTTGCCTGATACCGTCACCTTCTGTCCAGGCCCGTGGCCCTGCACCTCGGCCGAGGGCGAGAGCACTCGCAGCAGCTCGGCCGACAGGTCGAAGCTCTGGCCGTCATTGAAGGTCACCACCAGCCGCTGCCGGTCTTTCGAAACGCGAAGTTCGCTCGGCCAGATATCGCTCATCTCAATCACCCTCTTTCCCCTGGAGAAGTAGGCGTTCGGCTTTTTCGAGGCAAGCGCAAATTAGCGTGTGCGAAATCCGTTTCCCTTGACGGGGCAATCACATATGCACAAATAGAAAGATGTCGCTTGAAAACGGGCTGGTGTCCGGCTTGCACTGCTACAATCCCGCCGCGGAGGAATTGGTGAATACGAGAGTGGGAACGATAGGTAACGCATCGCCGCTCGCGGCAGATGCACATCCGATGATCGACCCTTTCGGCCGGGCGGTCACCTATCTGCGCGTCTCCGTTACCGACCGCTGCGATTTCCGCTGCACCTATTGCATGGCCGAGAATATGACCTTCCTGCCGAAGAAGGATCTCTTGACGCTCGAAGAGCTGGACCGGCTCTGTTCCGCCTTCATCGCCAAGGGCGTGAGGAAGATCAGGTTGACCGGCGGCGAGCCGCTGGTGCGCAAGAACATCATGTATCTGGTGCGCAAGCTCGGCGAAAAGATCGGCGCCGGCCTCGATGAGCTGACGCTGACGACCAACGGCTCGCAGCTTTCCCGCCATGCCGCCGAGCTTTATGATTGCGGCGTACGCCGCATCAATGTCTCGCTCGATACGCTCGATCCCGACAAGTTCCGCAAGGTCACCCGCTGGGGCGATTTCGCTAAGGTCATGGAAGGCATCGACGCGGCGCAGAAGACCGGCATCAAGATCAAGCTCAACGCCGTGGCGCTGAAGAATTTCAACGATGCCGAGATGCCCGATCTCCTGCGCTTTGCCCACGGCCGCGGCATGGACCTCACCGTCATCGAAACCATGCCGATGGGCGAGATCGAAGAGGACCGCACCGATCAATATCTGCCGCTCTCCGAGCTGCGCGCCGATCTCGAACGTCAGTTCACGCTAACCGACATAGATTACCAGACCGGCGGCCCGGCGCGTTACGTCAGGATTACCGAGACCGGCGGCCGCCTCGGCTTCATCACGCCGATGACCCATAATTTCTGCGAGAGCTGCAACCGTGTGCGCCTCACCTGCACCGGCACGCTCTATATGTGCCTCGGCCAGAACGACGCCGCCGATCTCCGCGCCGCACTCCGCGCCACCGAAGACGACGCCCTCCTCCACGCCGCCATCGACGAGGCCATCACCCGCAAGCCGAAAGGCCACGACTTCATCATCGACCGCACCCATAACAGGCCGGCCGTGGCGCGGCATATGAGCGTCACCGGCGGGTGAGCCCCGGTCTGCGCAAAGCGGGGAGCGCTCGATCCAGTGATGATCCCAGGGCCAACGCCTGAGCCCAACCGAAGGGCCAGGGTGCGCCAAACTCCACTAGTATCCAGAAGTGTCCAGCAACACCTGCGAGAGCCTCACGGCACGACGGTCAGCGCCTAGCCACCCGGTGTTGCTCCAACCCATCACCCAGGCTTACGCGCGCAAATCGCAAACCGCTCCTGCACCATGCGCTCCAGCCCCCGCAGGAACGGCATCTTGCGCGCCTGCGCCCAGTGGATATCCGCGAGCTTGCGATCGACCACGATATCCGTAAAGCCGGCCTTGCTGAGAAGATCGACCACTGCTTCGGCCGGCATCTCCTTGGCGAAGTGCACGCGGGAGCGGATGTTCTGATGGCGCGCCATCATTTCAGCTGACATGTGGCTCGTCGGCGGCTTGCCCGTAATTTTCGTCCAGAGCTTCTGCAGGCCCTTGACCCACGTCTCCTTGCCCATATTGCCGTCGAGGATCAGCACCTTGCCGCCCGGCTTCAGCACTGAAAACCATTCCTTGAAAGCCGAAGCCGGGTCCACCAGCGTCCAGACGAGATGGCGGTTGGTGATGGCGTCGTAGCTGTCCCGCGGCTCCATGGTATTCTCGGCGTCGCCGGAAACGAAGCGGATATCGGTGCCGCGCTTCTTCGCCTTGGCGCGCGCCTGCGCCAGCATCGCGTCCGACCAGTCGAGCCCCGTCACCTTGAAGCCGGCATCGTTCATCAGATGCGAGATGACGGCCGTGCCGCAGGCGAGATCGAGCGCCGCACGCCCCTGCCCCTCGCCGAGATGCTTTCGGATCAGCCGCTGCCAGCCTTTCCGTTCGGCCTCCGAAAAAATTTCATGGCCGACGCTCTGGTCGAAGGTCGCGGCCCTTTCCGACCAGAAATCGCGGATTTCATCGCGGATGGAGTAGTTCGTGTTCATTGAATTCATCGCAGGCACCCCGGCATGGCATCAGTTTGGAAATGCTCTAAAACATATAACTTGATTCACAAAGTCATATTTCTTATGCCTGCGGACATTATTCAGACCTCGGGGGAATTTCCAGATGAATTTCGTGAAAATGCTCGCAGTCTCCGCTGCTGCGATTGCGAGCCTGATGCCGCTGTCGGCGCTCGCCCAATCCTTCACCGTCAAGGATGTGGCCGGCCGCGAAGTGAGCTTCGACAAGCCGGTCGAGCGTGTGATCCTTGGGGAAGGCCGCATGCTCTATGCCGTCGCGCCGATCGAGAAGGAAGACCCCTTCGCCAAGATCGTCGGCTGGCGCAACGATCTCTGGACCACCGACAAAGACGGCTTCAATGCCTATGTCGAGAAGTTTCCCAAAGGCAAGGACCTGCCCTTCCTCGGCAACTTGACCGACGGCACGCTGCAGACCGAAACGGTCGTCAAGCTGCACCCGGACGTGCTGCTGCTGCCGATCGGCAACAAGACGGCCGCCGACGAGGTGAAGCTCGAAGACATGCTCTCCGGCATCGGCGTCAAGATCGTCTACATCGATTTTCGCGAACATATTCTCGCCAACACCGAGCCGAGCTTGAAGATTCTCGGCAAGCTCTTCGGCCATGAGGACCGCGCCGAGGCCGTCGCCAGCTTCTGGAAGGAGCAGATGGCGCGCGTCACCGACAGGCTGAAGGCGGCCAATCCGCCGAAGCCCAATGTCTTCATGTATCGCGCCGCAGGCCTGGTCGAATGCTGCGGCACCTTCGGTCCCGATAATTTCGGCCTGATGGTCGATTTGGCCGGCGGCCACAATCTCGGCTCCGATTTCCTGCCGGGTTACACCGGCTCCATCAATGCCGAACAGGTCGTCGCTTCCAATCCGGAGGTCATCGTCGTCACCGGTTCCAACTGGAGCCAGACCAAGGATGCCAAGGATTTCGTCAATGTCGGCCCGAATGCCGCAGCCACCCTCGGCGATAGCCGCAAGGCGCTCAACACGCTGATGGAAAACCCGGCCTTCACCGGCTCCAAGGCAGTGGCCGGCGGCAATGTCCATGCGATCTGGCACCAGTTCTATACCAGCCCCTATCAGTTCGTCGCCGTCCAGCAGCTCGCCAAATGGTTCCACCCGAACCTCTTCGCCGATCTCGACCCGGATGCCACCTTCAAGGAGTTCCACGAGAAGTTCCTGCCGGTCGCCTATCAGCCGGGTTACTGGGTCGACGCCAAGGCGGGCAAGTAATCCGCGATGGCCGAGATCGCCGCCATATCGATCGAAGCCGAAGCCGGGCGGGAGCGCTACCGCGCCCTCGCCCGGCGCAAGCTGCTGATCCTTTTCGCCATGACAGCAGCACTTTGTCTGTCTTTCGCCGTCGATCTCGCCTGGGGGCCGGCCCGTTATAGTCTCGGCGAGGTCGTCTCCGCCCTCCTTGACCCCGCCTCCGTTTCCGATCAGATCCGCGCCGTCGTCTGGGACATCCGCATGCCGGTCGCTGTGATGGCGATCGTCGTCGGCGCCTCGCTCTCCGTCGCCGGCGCGCAGATGCAGACGATCCTCGCCAATCCGCTCGCTAGCCCCTTCACCTTAGGCATTTCGGCGGCGGCAAGCTTCGGCGCGGCGCTTGCGATCGTCACCACCGTTCCGCTTCTGCCTGTCGCAGCCGGCTTGCTGGTGCCGGTCAATGCCTTCATCATGGCGCTGATCGCCACCCTCTTCATCCATTTCGTCTCGCAGGCCCGCGGCGTTTCGGTGCAGACGGTGGTGCTGCTCGGCATCGCGCTGGTCTTCACCTTCAATGCCGCCCTCGCCTTCCTGCAATATCTCGCCTCCGAACAGGCGCTGTCGGCCGTCGTCTTCTGGACGATGGGTAGTCTCACCAAGGCCACCTGGCCGAAGATCTGGGTGACGCTCGCCGTCCTGCTGGCAGCGTTGCCGCTCTTTGCCCGCAACGCCTGGGCGCTGACCGCCATCCGCCTCGGCGAGGACAAGGCGGCAAGCTTCGGCGTCAATGTCCGCCGCATCCGCCTGGAAACCATGCTCGTCGTCTCGCTGCTTGCCGCGGTGCCGGTGAGCTTCGTCGGCACGATCGGCTTTGTCGGCCTCGTCGGCCCGCATATCGCGCGCATGATCCTCGGCGAGGATCAGCGCTTCTTCCTGCCGGGTTCGATCCTTTCGGGCGCCCTGCTGCTGTCGCTGACCTCGATCGTCTCGAAGTCGATCATCCCAGGCGTCGTCTTCCCGATCGGCATCATCACGGCGCTGGTCGGCGTGCCCTTCTTCTTCTCGCTCATCCTCTCGAACAGGAGGCGGTCATGGTAGCGCTTCAGTTGCAGTCGGTCGGCGCCTTTCACGGCCGCAAGCTCTTCGTCGAAGACGTAACGACGCCGGTGATGAGGTCAGGCGAGGTCGTGGCGGTGATCGGCCCGAACGCCGCCGGCAAGTCGACGCTCTTCAAGCGCATCACCGGCCTGCTCAAGGGGCCCGGTCATGTCGTCGTCGAAGGCTCGACGGCGAAAAACGCCATCAGCTACATGCCGCAGGATACGTCGGCAAATGCGGTGCTGACCGTCTACGAATCCATCCTGCTTGCCCGCAAGCAGGGCCAGTCCTGGGCCGTCGGCGATGGCGACCTGCGCTTCATCGACGAGATCATGGCAGCGCTCGATATCACCGCGCTCGCCTTCCGCGATCTCGGCGCGCTCTCCGGCGGCCAGCGCCAGCTCGTCTCGATCGCCCAGGCGCTCGTGCGCGAACCTGAAATCATGCTGATGGATGAACCCACAAGCGCCCTCGACCTCCACCGCCAGGTCGAAGTCCTCGACTTCATGCGCCGCAGGGCCCGCGCCAAAGGCATGCTCGTCCTGATTGCCATCCACGACCTCAACCAGGCCCTGCGCTTCGCCGACAAGGTGCTGGTCATCGCCAACGGCCGCATGCGCGCCTGCGGAGCGCCAAGAGATGTCGTTACCGCCGAAATGCTGCGGGAAATCTACAGAGTCGAAGCCCGGGTGGAGAGATGCTCGCTGGACCACGATCATGTGATCGTCGATGGGACGGCGCATTGACCCAGGGGAGCCTGTCCGGAGGGCGTCAATACCCGAGAGAGCCCATCCTTGAACGTTGCCGTTGCTGTATAGTGGGTTATGCGACGAGGATGCCTATTTCAGGATGAGAGTGGATGGGCATGCCGTCACGCCAAGAGGGCCTCGTAGCCCATCGGGCGAAGCCTCGAAGGACGAGGCGGGCACTCCACCCTGCCCGTCAGTCGATCAATCGCTGCGCGGTAAACTTGTCGGTCACAAGCATATCGATCACCCCGACGCGGAGCGCGCCGGCAATCGCGTCGGTCTTCTTGGCCCCACCGGCAAGGGCAATCACCCGGTCCACCCGCTCCAGATCCTCGAGCGGCAAGCCTATGACCCGGTCGTCCAGCGGAGTCTTGACCGGTTTGCCGTTCTTATCGAAGAAGCGAAGCGAGATATCGCCGACGGCGCCTGCTTCCGCGAGATCGGAGAGTTCGCGGGAGGAAAAGATATTGCCGGAGCGTGCGAGAAGTTCGGACGGTTCAACGGCGCCGATGCCGACGATTGCAAGCGTTATGCTGCCGAAGAGGTCCATCGTCTCACGGACGAACGGGTCGGCCTGCATCAGAAGCTTTGCTTCCCTTGACGTCGTCACGCCCTGCACGGGAAGCAGTTTCGGCTCGGCCCCGGTCAGCCGTGCAAGCCGCGTGGTCAGCTGCGTCGCATGCGTCTGCACGGAAGGATCGCCCATGCCGCCAAGGGTCTGGACGACATACTTCGCCTGAGCGCTCTTCTGCGGGTGAATGTTCTCGACCATCTTGAAGATGGTCTGGCTCCAGCTCGAAACGCCGATGATCTCCCCCGGCGCAAGCGTCACCTCCAGGAGATGTGCCGCCGCCTCGCCGATACGGGCCATGATGGCGCCGTCCCGGTCTTCCGTGCACTCGACGACGATCGCCTCCGGCAGACCGTATTTTTCGCGAAGCGCGCCCTCGAGCTCGCTATAGGTACCGACGGGCGGGATCACGCTGGTTCTCACGATATCTTCAGCTTCGGCACGCTTCAGCATGCGCGACACTGTCGCCTGCGACAGGCGAAGGTGCTCTGCGATCTCCGCCTGCCGCCGTCCCTCTATGTGGTACATCTGGGCGACCCTTGAAATGAGGCGGAGTTCGTTGAGGCGAGTCATCGCTAATCCCAGATTGAATTTTTATTCACCTTTAGCCTTTGTTTCGCGGGACGTCGAGCGGGCGAGCGCATCATTCCAGGTATCGAGAAGCACCCCACGATCCACGGGTTGCGGCTCGATGGTTTGCGTGTTTCGCGGCAACGCCGCGACAATTTCGAGATCGCTCCACAAGCCGAGTGACAGCCCCGCCAGATAGGCAGCGCCCAAAGCCGATGCCTCGGGTGCTTCGCATTGGATCACGGGATGTTCGATAAGATTCGAGACACACTGCATCAGGAAGCGGTTCTGGCTCGGTCCGCCATCCACATAGAGCGCGCCGAGTTCGCCGCCGCTCTGCGTCCGCATGGCCGCGATCACGTCATGCACCTGGAAAGCGATGGAATCGGTCACCGACCGGGCCATTTGCGCACGTGTCGTATTAAAGTTGATCTGGGAGAACAGGGCGCGGGCATCGGCATTCCAGTAAGGCGCCCCCAGCCCCACGAATGCCGGCACGAAGCCGGGTCCGCCCGGCTCGGCGCTCGCCGCAAGCTCGACGAGGGCCGCCACATCCGCAAGGCCGAGAATATCGGCCATCCAGGGAAGACTGGCGGCGCAAACGAGAATATTGCCTTCGAACGCGAAAGTCGGCTTTCCCCCAATACGCCATGCGACTGTGGTCGTGACGCCGTTGCGTGGAGGAATGAATTGCGAAAGCGTCGTCATGACCGAAGAGCCGGTCCCGAAGGTCACCTTGCCGTCGCTCGGCTTGAATGCCCCATGGCCGAACAGGGCGGCGTGGCTGTCACCGATCGCGGCCATGATCGGAGTGCCATCCGGCACCCCCGGCAATCCTTGCGTTCTGCCGAAATCGGCGGAGCTGTCGAGCACCTCGGGCAGCAGCGCGATATCCACGCCGAAGATCTCGCCGAGTTCCTCGCTCCATCTCTGCTCCCTGAGATCGAACAACTGGCTCCTGCCGGCATTCGAGGCGTCGCAGGCGTGCCGGCGCCCACCCGTCAGGCAGTGGACGAGCCAGCTGTCGATCGTGCCGAGCCGCACCGATCGCCCGGCCGGAATACGGTCGAGCAGCCAGCGGAATTTCGAACCCGGAAACATCGGGTCCAATGGCAGGCCGGTGAGCGCCTGCACCCGGTCAAGACGGCCTTCGGCAATCAGACGTTCGCAATCCTGCGCCGTTCGGCGGCACTGCCAGCTGACCACCGGCCCAAGCGCCTCTCCCGTTTCGGCGTCCCAGGCGGTGACCGATTCGCGCTGGTTGGAAATGGCCACGGCCTCGATAACAACATCGGAGCCGGCCTTCAGGCAGGCATCAACCGCTTCGCAGACCGAGGCGTAGAGCCGGCGCGGGGCTTGTTCGACCCAGCCCGGCTTCGGATAGGAGATGCCGACAGGCGCCGATCCTCTGCCGACGATTTCTCCCTTTTCGGAAACGAGAACTGCCTTTGAATTGGTCGTGCCCTGGTCGATTGCCAGAATTGCCCGCATTCTATCCTCCCCGGATCAGGCGACGGCCGAAACCGCAAAAGCGTTCGGCCAGTCTTGATCCCAGTTACTTCCGCTTGATCAGGGCCTGCGCGGCGTCGGCGATTGCGGACGGCGCCATCCCGAATTCGTCGAGCAGGAACTCTGCCGAACCTGTGGGGGCATAGACGCCGGGAACGCCGAGACGTTTCATCGGCACCGGGGCATTGTCGACCACCACTTCGGCGACCGCCGAGCCGAGCCCGCCAAAGATCGAATGCTCTTCGGCTGTGACGATCGCTCCGGTTTCCCTGGCTGCGGCGATGATCGCCTCCTCATCGATGGGACGAACCGTCGCAAGGTTGAGCACCCTGGCACTGACGCCGCGCTCAGCGAGGATTTCGGCAGCCTTCAGAATGCGATGCGTCAAAGTACCGTTGGCGATGAGGGTGATGTCGGAACCCTGGCGAAGGAGATTTGCCTTGCCAAGTTCGAATTTATGGCCTTCCGGAAGCAGGTCGGGCACGCCGACCCGTGACAGGCGCAGGAAACAGGGCCCGTCATAAGTCGCGGCCCACGCAACCGCAGCGGCGGTTTCGATGCGGTCGCAAGGCGCAATAACCGGAAGATTGGGCAAGACCCGTGTCCAGGCGAAGTCTTCGATCGAGTGATGGGTCGGACCGAGTTCGCCATAGGCCATGCCGGAGGAGATGCCGACCAGCTTGACGTTGGCATTCGAGTAGGAAATGTCGGCCTTGATCTGCTCCAGCGACCGCCCCGTCAGAAACGGAGCGGCAGCGCAGACGAATGGAAGACGTCCGCCGTTGGCGAGGCCTGCTCCGACGCCCACCATGTTCTGCTCTGCAATTCCGACATTGACGAGGCGTTCGGGAAATTTCGACTTGAAGCCGCCGAGCTTGGAAGAACCGACCGAGTCGTTGCAGACAGCAACGATCTTCTCGTTTTCAGTTGCCAGCCGCTCAAGCGTGGTGGCGAATGCGTCGCGGCAATCGTGGAGCTTGGGTGGGTTGATTGGCGCGTTCATTACAGTGCCTCCGACAATTCTGCCAATGCGATTTCGTATTGCTCTTTGCTCGGCACCTTATGGTGCCAGTCGACCCGGTCCTGCATGAACGAGATCCCATGGCCCTTGTTGGTGTGGGCGACGATGCAATGCGGTCTTGTTCCCCGGTATTCGAGAGCAGGAACGATCTCACTCATAGTGTTGCCGTTGATCTCGGTGACTTCCCAATCGAAGGCTTCAAGCTTCGGACGAAGCGGCGCGAGATCATTGGTTTCGGCGAGCGCCGCGCCCTGCTGAAACCTGTTGTGATCGATGACCAGCGTCAAGTTGTCGAGCTTGAATTGGGCTGCCGCCATGATCGCTTCCCAGTTGGAGCCCTCCTGCATCTCACCGTCGCCGGTGACGACGTAGGTGTGAAATTTCGCGCCCGAGAGCTTGGCGGCTTTCGCCATTCCGACTGCGACCGGGAGACCATGGCCGAGCGGCCCGGTATTCGTCTCGACGCCCGGAACCTTATTGCAATTCGGATGCCCGTTCAGCCGCGAATGCGGCTGCAGGAACGTGGAAATCTCCTCCTCCGGAATGAAGCCGCGTTTTGCGAGAGTCACATACAGGGCGCAGGCCGTATGTCCCTTTGAAAGAACGAACCTGTCGCGGTCGGGATGCTTGGGCTGATCCGGCCAGACATTCAGCACACGAAAATAGAGCGCCGTCAAAATGTCAATGACCGACATTTCCCCGCCAATATGGCCGGCGCCCGCTTCAAAGACCGCCTGAAGATCGCGCAATCGGATCTCGCGGGCGATGCGCTCAAGTTCTGTCGTATCCATCGATTCCTCGTGTGCATAAATATTCACTAATCAATATTTTTGCATAAGAAGCGGATTAGTCAACCCCCTTGTACTCAGCATCACAAACATCCGGTCAACGAAATCTAGTTGACAGCTTGAAAGCAAGTTGTTAATGAATTTTCCAGCAGCAGTGAATAATTATTCGCTCCTGAACCAATATCGGATACAGGCCTACGCAGAGGGAGGAGTAATGGTGGCGCTCGATATCAATGAACACAGGCTTTCGTCCGGTGCGTGGTTGAGCAAGCTCAAGGGAGCGACCGGCCCGCTCGTCGGATTGCTCGTGCTGTGCGTCTTTCTGAGCGTCAGCACAGACACGTTTCTTTCTGTTCGAAACGGGCTCAACATCCTCGACCAGATCACTGTTCTCGGCATCATGGCGGTCGGAATGACGTTCGTCATTCTGATCGGCGGCATCGATCTCTCCGTCGGCTCGGCACTCGCTTTGGCGATGATGGTCATGGGCTGGACAGCCAACGTCGCCGGCCTGCCGCTTCCCGTCGGGATCGCCTTTGCGCTGATCGCCTCGGCGGTATCGGGCCTGATTGTCGGACTGCTGGTGACGCAGTTCAGGGTTCCGGCCTTTATCGCCACTCTGGCAATGATGTCGGCTGCCCGCGGCGTTGCAAACATGATCACCGACGGCCAGCAGATCGTCGGCTTCCCCGACTGGTTCATGATGCTGGCGATCGATCGCCATTTCGGCGTCATGACCGCCACGGTCTTTCTGATGCTGGCGGTGGTTCTGGCGGCCTGGCTTTTCCTGCACTTCCGCTCCGAAGGCCGCATGCTCTATGCGGTGGGCGGAAATTCCGAAGTCGCACGCCTCGCCGGCATCAACGTCCCGCTCGTGACGATCGGCGTCTATGTCATGAGTGCCGGCCTTGCAGGCCTTGCCGGCGTCGTGCTCGCCGCCCGGCTGGATTCCGTCCAGCCGTCCAGTGGTCTCGGTTATGAACTGGACACCATCGCTGCGGTCGTCATCGGCGGCACCTCGCTCTCCGGCGGCGCCGGCGGCATCGGCGGAACGTTGATCGGCGTTCTGATCATCGGTGTGCTGCGCAACGGTCTCAACCTTCTCAACGTCTCGCCGTTCCTTCAGCAGGTGATCATCGGCATCGTCATCGTGCTTGCGGTCGGCGCAGAGACCATTCGTCGGCGTCGCGCCTGACGAGCGGGATCCGCCGCACTGGCGGACCTGGAATTCCGCCCCGGAAAATCGGGACGGATCTATACCCCGAGGGGGAGGACATACCCGAGGGTTCCATTAAACAACGGAGGAAATACAATGAAAATAGCGCGCACCATGCTCGCGTCTGCCGCACTGCTCGGTCTTATGCTCGGTCCCGTACACGCGGCGGAACTGAAGAAGCTGGGCCTCGCCGTTGCCAACCTTCAGGCAAACTTCTTCAACCAGATCAAGCAATCGGTCGAGGCCGAAGCCAAGAAGCGCGGCATCGAAGTCATTACGGTCGACGCCAAGGGCGACGGGCCGACGCAGGTCAACCAGATCCAAGATCTTCTGACCCAGAAAATCGACGCGCTGATCTATATTCCGGCCGGTGCGGCCGCGGCGAGCGTTCCGGTCAAGCTCGCGAAGAACGCCGGCATCCCGGTCGTAAACGTTGACCGCAATGCGGAAGGAGCGCCGGGCGATACGTTCCTTGCAACGGATTCCGTCGCCTCCGCCAAGGCTGTCTGCGACTACATCCTGAAGGAAGCCGGCGGCAAGGGGAAGATGGTCATCATCCACGGCCAGAAGGGCACGACGCCGGAAGTGGATCGCTCGAAGGGCTGCGCTCAATCTCTCAAGGCCTCCCCGGATGTAAAGGTCGTCGCTGAGCAGTACTCCAACATTTGGAGCCAGGATGAAGGCTTCCAGATCATGCAGAACATGCTTCAGGCCAACCCCGACGTCTCGATCGTATTCGCTCAGGCTGACGCTCTTGCACTCGGCGCCGCCCAGGCAATCAAGGTCGCGAAACCTTCCGGGAAAATCGTGGTCGGGGGCTTCGACGGCGACACCGCAGCGCTCGAAGCTCTCAGCAAGGGCGTCTTCGACGTTACGGCTACCCAGCAGACGCAGAAGATGGGCCGCGACGCGGTTGAAAATGCCGCCAAGCTTGTTGCCGGAGAGAAAGTACCGCCGATCCAGCTCATGGATGCCACGCTGACCACCAAGGAAAACGTTGCAGGCTTCATCGCCAACCATCCCTGATGAAGCCGAGGTCTTGAGGAGGTGTGCCATGACTGATCCCGTTCTTTCCCTGAGGGGCATATCCAAGTGGTATGGGCCGCTCCAGGTTCTGAAGAATGTCAGCCTGGACGTCTATCCGGGCGAAGTGGTTGCACTTCTCGGTGAAAACGGAGCGGGCAAGTCGACGCTGTCAGGCATCATTGCCGGATCCCGCACGCCCTCCGAAGGATCGATGACATGGCTGGGGCAACCTTACGCCCCGGCCACCCCGAGGGAAGCGATCGACAAGGGCGTTGTCCTGATCCACCAGGAGCTGCAGCTTCTGCCGCAGCTCTCGATCGCCGAAAACGTCTTCATCGGACGCTGGCCGATGAAGAACGGCGCCATCGACCGTGCCCAGATGGTTCGCCGAGCCCAGGACCAGCTCGCTCGCTTGAACCTTCACATACCTGCAACGCGAACGGTCGCCGGCCTCTCCACGGCAAATCAGCAACTTATCGAGATCGCCAAGGCGCTGGCGCTCAACGCAAAGCTGCTGATCCTCGATGAACCGACAGCCGCCCTTGGCGGTGCCGAGACCGAGGCTCTCTTCGAACAGGTCCGCAAGCTTCGCTCGGAAGGCGTCGGCATCGTCTACATTTCCCACCGCATGGAAGAGATCAAGAAAATCACCGACCGCATCGTCGTTCTTCGCGACGGCGAGCGGGTGCAGGAATTCTCGGACAGCGCGACCCCGGTGAGAACGATTGTCGAGAGTATGGTCGGACGCCCGCTCGACCGCTTGTTCCCCACCCTGCCCGTTCCAACAGACCGCCCGGTACTTCAGGTGTCCGGCCTGAGCTCGCCGGACAACGCGTTCCGCGACGTTACCTTCGAGGTGCGGGCCGGCGAAATTCTCGGCATCGCCGGATTGGTCGGCGCCGGGCGCACCGAACTGGTGCGTGCGATTTCGGGAGCAGATCCGATCAGCGCCGGTTCGATCAAGCTGGAAGGCGAGGAACTCAGGCTGCACGACCCGGCGGACGCGATCGCCAAGGGGATCGTGATGGTTCCGGAAGACCGCAAGGAACAGGGCCTGATCGTCGGGCACCGGATCAGCGAGAACATTGTCTACGCTAATCTCGACAAGCTGGGCCGTGGCTGGATCACGCCGCGCATCAAGCGCTCCTTTGCGGAAAAGGCGGTGGCGAAGTTCGGTGTCAAGGGCCGTGCCGAGCAGTACGCCTCGGACCTATCCGGCGGCAACCAGCAGAAGGTCGTGATCGCCAAGTGGCTCATGCGCGATCCCAAGGTTGTCGTGCTCGACGAACCGACGAGAGGCATCGACGTCGGCGCCCGCGCCGGCATCTACGACATCATCGTCAATCTTGCCAAACAGGGCGTGGCGGTCATTGTCGTAAGCTCGGACCTCGAGGAAGTTCTCGGCGTCTCCAATCGCATTCTCGTGCTTGCGCAAGGCAAGCAGGCGGGGATCCTCGATCGTGACCAGGCCAATGACGTTTCGGTCATGGAACTGGCTACCATCTAAAGCAATTCTAGCAAAAGTGTGCAGCGGTTTTGCGTCAGGAATTGCGTGAAAACAAAACAACAGAGAAAGGAAGAGCGGTGTCCGACATCACTCTGAATGCCCCGAAGCTTTTCGATCTCAGCGGCCAGGTTGCCATCGTTACCGGCGCCGGGAGCGGCATCGGGCAGCGCATTGCCATCGGCCTCGCGCAATGCGGCGCCGACGTGGCCCTGCTCGACCGCCGGACCGACGACGGACTGGCAACGACAGCCGAACATATACGCGCCGCCGGCCGCCGCTCGATCGAGATCGCGGCTGACGTCACGAACAAATCTTCCCTTGCAGATGCCGTCGCACGCACCGAAGCCGATCTCGGTGCACTGACGCTTGCGGTCAATGCAGCGGGCATCGCCAACGCCAATCCGGCAGAGGAGATGGAGGAGGATCAATATCAGACGCTGATGGATATCAACCTCAAGGGCATATTTCTGTCCAGCCAGGCCGAGGCCCGCGCCATGCTGAAGAATGGACGCGGCTCCATCGTCAACATCGCCTCCATGTCCGGTGTGATCGTCAACCGCGGGCTGAGCCAGGCGCATTACAACGCCTCCAAGGCGGGCGTCATCCACATGTCGAAGTCACTGGCGATGGAATGGGTCGGCCGTGGCATTCGTGTCAACACCATTTCCCCCGGATATACGGCAACGCCGATGAACACCCGTGCGGAGATGGTCCACCAGACCAAGCTCTTCGAAGAGCAGACGCCGATGCAGCGCATGGCGACGGTCGACGAGATGGTAGGGCCGGCGGTGTTCCTGCTGTCGAATGCGGCAAGTTTCGTGACCGGCGTCGATCTTCTCGTCGATGGCGGTTTCTGCTGCTGGTGATGCCTAAGAAGGCTCATTGCCGGGCCACTGGAAAATGAACGGTCTCGCCTCCTCCCTGGCTGAGACCGAGGCGCCGGAGGGTAACGGGCATGACGGCGTGCGATATCGTCGTCTGCCCGCCCTTCGCGCCGATCGAACGGGCGGTTGCGCCGAGATTTGCTGTTTATGTCAGGATACGAGGAAAGAGCATGAAACGCTTTGATCAAAAGACTGTCGTCATCACCGGGGGCAGCCGCGGCATCGGCGCTGCGATCGCCAGGCGCTTTGCGCGTGAGGGCGCCAATCTCGTCGTCTCGGCGAATGAAGACCTGGTCCACGGCGTTGCCGAAGGGATCAGGGCCGAAGGCGGCAAGGCGCTCTCCTTCATCGGCGATGTCACCGACAAGGCGAGCGTCACCGCGCTCTACGATGCGGCCGAAAAGGAATTCGGCACGGTCGACGTCTCGATCCAGAATGCCGGCGTCATCACCATCGCCCGCGTAGAGAACTTGACGGAGAACGAGTGGGACAAGGTCATGGCCGTCAACACCAAGGGCGTCTTCCTCTGCGCCCAGGAGGCCATTGCAAGAATGCGCAAGCACAAGCGCGGCGGCCGCATCATCAACACCGCCTCCGGCCAGGCACGCGACGGCTTCATCTACACGCCGCATTACGCCGCCTCGAAAATGGGCGTCGTCGGCATCACCCAGAGCCTGGCCAAGGAAGTCGCCACCGAAAACATCACCGTCAACGCATTCTGCCCCGGCATCATCGAGACCGACATGTGGGCCTATAACGACCAGGCCTGGGGCAAATTGCTCGGCAACTATGCCCCCGGCGAACTGATGAAGGAATGGGTCGAAGGCATCCCGATGAAACGCGCCGGCTCCGGCGAGGACGTCGCCGGTCTGGTCACCTTCCTCGCCAGCGACGACGCCGCTTACATCACCGGCCAGACGATCAATGTCGATGGCGGGTTGATCATGTCCTGAGCCCTCCGCAAGCGCAGGCGCAATGGTGGCCAGCCCCGTCCTTTCCCCTTGCGGGGCACCTCAGCAAGGATGATGCTGGAGAGAGGTCACAGTCCGCGACATCCACGATTAGCCCTCGTCCTGGAGGTGTGGAGGCCAAAGGCCGGAGCCTCGAAGGACGGGGGCGGGTGGCTCTACCTCCGAGATACGCTGGCCCCTCACCCATCCTACGTCCGGCTAATCGAAACCCCACCATCCGCCAGCATCGCCGTCCCCGTCACGAAACTCGATAGATCCGACGCCAGAAACAACGCCGCATTGGCGATCTCTTCCGGCCGAGCCATGCGCTTCAGCGCATGCAATCCCTCGACGAAGGCAAGCACTTCCGCCGTCGCGTCGGGCGCGTTGGTGATGCTGGCGGGCGTATCGGTGCCGCCGGGCAGAAGGGCGTTGACGCGGATGTTGCGCAACGCGAGCTCGGCGGCCAGCACCTGCACGAGACCGATCAAGCCGGCCTTGCTCGCCGCATAGGCCCCCATGCCGGGCATGCCGGCGGTGTAGCCGACGAAGGTGGAGGTGAAGATCAGCGAACCGCCGCCCTCTCCCATTGCCGCCGACTGGTGTTTGGCGCCGAGGAAGGCGGCGGTGAGATTGGTCTCGATCGTCTCGCGCCAACCCTCCAGCGACAATCCGGCAACCGGCCCCATCTCGCCGAGACCGCCGGCATTGTTGAAGGCGATATCGAGTTTGCCGAAACGGGAGACCGCCGTTTCGGCCAGTCTTGCCTGCAGCGCCTCGTCCCTGACATCGCCGGCAACGGCGACAGCCTCTCCGCCTTCTGCTTCGATTTCGGCGACGACGGCATCGAGTGCATCCTGCCGCCGACCGTTGATCACCAGCTTCGCGCCTTGCCGTGCAAAAACCTTCGCCGCCGCGCAGCCGATGCCCGAGCTTGCACCGGTGACGATCGCGGTTTTACCATTAAGAAGTGTCATATCCGTTTCTCCTCAGCTGTTGAGACATCCCAGATCTCAAACATCTGACGGTGCAGCCACCCGTTTCCCGCGCGCAAAAACAAAATCCGCCGATGACAGATGGTTTTGGCCGGATCAGTGCCCTCGGTGTTCATATCCGAAATACCGGATTCGTCAGATAAAACGGTAAGTTGCCGCGGTTTCCGCAGAGGCGCCTGCCGTCACGTCAGCACCATTGTGCGTCACATCATCGATTTATCCTGGGTGTGACATTCATTCGATTCCCTTCACGTATCTTCCCGACTAAGAAGGGGCGCACAGGTAAAGGGAATCTCTTCATGCCGCGGTCACGCAATACTGAGGGCGCCATCTATATGAGCATGGCGATGGCCGGCTTTTCGGCGAGCGATGCCCTCTCCAAATCGGTGGTCGCCTCTATGAATGCCGGCGAGATCATGTTCCTGCGGGGCCTCTTCACCAGCCTGCTCGTCTATCTCATCGCCAGGAAAATGGGCGCTCTGCGCTCCTGGCGCGTCGTGCTGCAGCCGATCATTATCCTGCGCATCATCTGCGAGATGTTTTCCGCCGTCACCTATATCACCGCACTCGGCATGATGCCGATCGCCAATGCCTCGGCGATCCTGCAATCGCTGCCGCTGATCGTCACCTTTGGCGCCGCGCTCTTCTTCAACGAGCCCGTCGGCTGGCGGCGCTGGTCGGCGATCCTCGTCGGCCTCCTCGGTGTCATGATCATCATCCGCCCCGGCCCCGAAGGCTTCACCCCCGCCGCTCTCCTCTGCGTCGCCGCGGTGCTGACGACGGCCGGCCGCGATCTCGCCACCCGCTCGATCGATCCGGAGATTCCGTCGTTGATGATCACCGTCATCACCGCGACCTCCATCTCCTTCTTCGGCGCGCTTCTCATCCCCGTGCTCGGCGGCTGGCAGCCGGTCAGCGCGACTTCCCTTGGACATCTCCTGCTCGCCTCGGTGCTGGTGCTCGTCGGCTATCAATCGGTCATCCTCGCCATGCGCACCGGGGAAATTTCCTTCGTCGCGCCCTTCCGCTATACCAGCCTGATCTTCTCCTCGCTGCTCGGCTTTTTCTTCTTCGCCGAAGTGCCCGACAGCTGGACGCTCCTGGGTGCCGCAATCGTCATCGCTTCCGGCCTCTATACGTTCTATCGTGAAGCCAAGCGCCGCGTGCCCCCGATCGCGCAGGAATCGGCGCCGCGCTCACCGGTTTGAGGCAGGATGATGACTGAATTCCCGCTCGACAGATCCGTAATAGCAGGCGTCGTGCTGGCCGGCGGCCGCTCGCAACGCATGGGGCGCGACAAGGCGGAGGTGATGCTCGGAACCGACAGCCTGCTCCGCCATGTACTGCTCCGTCTCTCGCAGCAGGTCAGCTCCGTTGCCGTCAATGCCGACGCAGTCGCCGAGGACGTGCCTGCTATTCCCGACCACATTCCTGGCAAGGCCGGGCCGATGGCCGGCATCCACGCGGCCATGGTCTACGGCGCCGGCCTTCCGGCGATTACCCACGTCGTCACCGTCTCTGTGGATTGCCCGTTCTTTCCCATCGATCTCGTCGCCCGCCTGGCCGCAGCCCTGGAGCGCCCGCCGCAGATCGCCATTGCCGCCTCCGAGGGCCGCAGTCATCCTGTCTTCGGTCTCTGGCCGGTGACACTGGCGGCCGATCTGGAAGCCTGGATCGCTACCGACGAGAAACGCCGCGTGCGCGACTTCCTGTTGCGGCATGACGTTACGGAAGTGGCGTTTCCACTGCATCCGACCCGTGCCAGCCTGCTCGACCCCTTCTTCAACATCAACACGCCGGATGATCTCATCGAGGCGCAACGCTGGCTGGAGGCCCTGCGCACATGACCGCACCGAAAATCTTCGGCATCGCCGGCTGGAAGAACTCGGGCAAAACAGGGCTCGCCGTCCGGCTGGTGACGGAATTCACCCGCCGCGGCTACCGGATCTCGACGATCAAGCATGCGCATCATGATTTCGACATCGACAAGGTCGGAGCCGACAGCTACCGCCACCGCCAGGCCGGCGCCCACGAGGTCACCATCGTCTCCGGCACCCGCTACGCCATCATGCACGAACTGCGCGGCGCGCCAGAACCTGCATTCGAAGAAATCCTCGCCCGTCTCGCCCCCTGCGATCTCGTCCTGATCGAAGGCTACAAGCGCGAACCGATCCCGAAGATCGAGGCCCGCCGCCTGGAAGCCGCCAATCGCGAGCCGCTGGCGCCGAGCGATCCTCATATCTGCGCGATCGCCGCCGATCACGCCGTCATGGACACGTTCCTGCCCGTCTTCGATCTCGACGACACAGGCGCCATCGCCGATTTCATCGCAGCGACCGTCGGGCTTGAGGAGATCCGATAGAGGGTCTCGAATCCGGCCGGCGACGAGATCTATCCTCTATAGCGAAGCGCATCGATGACAAGAGCAAATGCCGGGGAGGTATGCCGGCGGCTCGGATAGTAGAGATGGTAGCCCGGAAACGGCGGACACCAGTCCTCGAGGACGCGCACCAGCCGGCCCTCGGCCAGCGGCGCCTCGACCAGGTCCTCCGGTAGAAAGGCAAGTCCCATCCCCGCCGAAACCGCGCTCAGCCGGAGCGCTATATTATTGAAGACCAGTTGCCCGTCGACTCGAACCTTGAGCTCACGTCCGTCCTTCTCGAACTCCCACGCATAAACGCCGCCATAGGTCGGGAGGCGCAGATTGATGCAATTATGATCGGTCAGATCCTGCGGCGTCAGCGGCTTCGGCCTGTGGGCGAAATAGGCGGGCGTGCCGACCACAGCCATGCGCATGTCGGGGCCGATGCGGACGGCAATCATATCTTTCGCCACCTGTTCCCCCAGCCGCACGCCGGCATCGTAACGTTCCGCAACGATGTCCGTCAGGCCATAATCGACGATGATCTCGACATTAATGTCGGGATAATTCGGCAGGAGCTTTTCCAGGACTGGCCATAGGACGAAATCGGCTGCGTGTTCGCCCGCATTGATGCGGATCGTGCCCGCCGGCTTTTCCCGAAAATCGCTCAATGCGGCCAGCTCGCTTTCGATCTCATCCAACCGCGGCCCGATGGAGACGAGCAGGCGTTCGCCGGCCTCCGTCGGCGAGACGCTGCGCGTCGTCCGTGTCAGCAATCTCAGACCCAGCCGCTCCTCAAGGCCGCGAATGGTGTGGCTGAGCGCTGATTGTGAAACACCCAGCTTGCCCGCGGCCTTGGTGAAGCTTTGCGCCCGGGCAACGGCGAGGAAAGCGATAAGGTCGTTGACGGCAGGGCGCGACATTTATGAAAATCCCTCATGGGTCCTTGTCGTTTATACCATCTAATCGAAACCAAGCACACGCGCTAACTATCCTGTCACCGCAAGTTCGCCGGACGGCGTCATTCCGATAAGGGAAGGAAGAAAAAGATGGATATCAAGCGAAATGGCTCGCAGCCTTCGGCCAAGGGACCTGTCGAGTGGTTTACGGGCAACGTGCGCATCGATCCTTTGTTTGCGGCGATCGAGCCCGCCCGCGCCGCCGGCGCCAGCGTTACTTTCGAGCCTGGCGCGCGCACCGTCTGGCACACGCATCCGCTCGGCCAGACGCTGGTCGTCACATCGGGCTACGGACGCGTCCAACGCGAAGGCGGCCCCATCGAGGAAATCCGCCCCGGCGACGTCATCCGCTTCGCGCCGGGGGAGCGCCACTGGCATGGCGCAGCACCGACGACGGCGATGACCCATATCGCCGTCCAGGAACACCTCGACGGCAAGGTCGTCGACTGGATGGAACCTGTCACCGACGCCCAATATCAGGCTTAGAAAGGAAACGACTATGCAGACTCGTGAACTGGGAAAGAGCGGGCTTGAGGTCTCGGCCATCGGTCTCGGCTGCATGGGACTGAGCTACGGCTACGGTCCTGCGACCGACACGCGCGAAGCGATCGCGCTGATCCGAGAGGCGTTCGAACGCGGCGTAACCTTCTTCGACACCGCCGAGGCCTATGGACCTTATAAGAACGAAGAGCTTTTGGGAGAGGCGCTCGCTCCCTTCCGCAGCGAGGTGGTGGTCGCCACCAAATTCGGCTTCAACTTCGATGCAAACGGCGGCCAGAGCGGCATGAACAGCCGGCCGGAGCAAATCCGCGCGGTTGCCGATCAGGCGCTGAAGCGCTTGAAGACTGACGTCATCGATCTGTTCTACCAACATCGCGTCGATCCCGATGTTCCGATCGAAGATGTTGCAGCCACGGTCAAGGCACTGATTTCAGAAGGCAAGGTGAAGCATTTCGGCCTCTCGGAGGCCGGCGTGCAGACGATCCGCCGCGCCCATGCCGTCCAGCCGGTGACGGCGCTGCAGAGCGAATATTCGCTGTGGTGGCGCGAGCCCGAGCAGGATATCCTGCCGGTACTCGAAGAGCTCGGCATCGGCTTCGTCCCGTTCAGCCCGCTCGGTAAGGGTTTCCTTACCGGTGCAATCAACGAAGCGACCACCTTCGACAGCAAGGACTTCCGCAACATCGTGCCGCGCTTTTCGACCGAGGCGCGCAAAGCCAACCAGGCGCTCGTCGATCTCCTCGCGGAAATCGCCGCGCACAAGAAGGCCACCTCGGCCCAGGTCGCTCTAGCCTGGCTGCTGGCGCAAAAACCTTGGATCGTACCGATCCCCGGCACCACCAAGCTGCATCGCCTGGAAGAAAACATCGGGGCCGCCGAGGTCGAATTGACGGCTGAGGATCTTGCCAATATCGAAAGCGCGCTCGCCAAGATCAAGGTGGAAGGCGACCGGTATCCCGCGCATCTGCAGGCAAGGGTCAACCGCTGAGAAGAGAAACGGCCGCCTTCGTTGACGGCCGCTTCTTCATTGACCGCATCACCGTCGCGGCGCCGGGGCGTTCTCCTGGAAAGCCCGTACCCCCTCCAGCTTGGCCACAATCCCCGCGATATTCGGCCACCGGGCGAGATCGAAGCCCATGCGCCGAGCGCTGATCGCTTGCGGAAAAAGGAAGATATCGGCAATGCTTGGCCGGTCGCCGACTGCGAAGGCGCCTTGCCGGCGGCCGGCAATCATCGTCTCCACAGCCGCCATTCCCTCGTCGACCCAGTGACGGCTCCACGCGGCGACCGCATCGGCATCGGCATTGAAGGTGGTCTTGAGATGTAGCCCGATCCGCGGCGGCAGCAGCGCATGGATCTCGGCTGCGATCGCCAGCGCGATCGAGCGGGCCAGCGCCCTGCCCTCCGCCGTTTGAGGCAACAGCGGCGGCTCAGGCTTGATTTCGTCGAGATACTCGATAATCGCCAGTGATTGGGTGATAAGCACGCCGCTATCCGTCAGCAAGGCCGGCACCAGCCCCTGCGGATTGATCTTGCGATATTCGGCCTGCCGGCTCTCGGCCTCCTCGCCAAGAATGGTGACCGGCAAGGCCTCGGCCGTCAGCCCCTTCAGGGCCAGCGCGATCCTGACGCGCGACGTCGCCGAGGAGATTTCGTTTTGATAGAGCTTCATTGTCTTTCTCCCTGATGGTCTCGGATGAATGGCCGCCCTTGCGCCGCAGAAGTTGGCGATGCCGCTTTTACGAGGCCTGCAAGCGGCGAAGGCTCCTGCGAGCGAATGTCGTAGATGCAAGGCGCGGCAAACACTGCCGCCCCCAAGGCGCAGATGATCATCAATCTCATTTAATCCTCCGTCGGCGACGCCACGACCGGCCTCGCCCCTTTTGCTTTCGGCTCCTGCCAGTCAGGCAACGCTCAATTCGACCTGGATATTGCCGCGTGTCGCCTTCGAATAGGGGCATGTCCGGTGCGCCTCATCGATCAACGCCTTTGCGACATCCGCTTCGATGCCAGGCAGGCTGACCTTGAGACGGGCCTGCAGGAAATAGTCGCCATCGGCCGTGCCGAGATCGACCTCTGCATTCACGGCGGTCTCTGCCGGCACCTTGACCTTCAACTTGCCGGCGGCAATGCCGATCGCGCCGATGAAGCAGGCCGACCAACCGGCTGCGAAAAGCTGTTCGGGATTGGTGCCGGGGCGGGCGCTGCCGGGAGGCGAGAGCCTGATGTCCAGCTCTCCGTCATCGCTCTGCGAGGCGCCGTCGCGCCCGCCGGTTGTGCGGGTCCTGCCGGTATAAAGAACCTTGTCGATCTTGATCATGGAAACACTCCTTGTTGCGTCGCTTCATGCGACTGGCCGCCGACGCGACCGGGTTGACGGAGTGTGGTTTGACGGATCGATATATCCGGCATGTTTCCGGAAACGGCCGAAATGTCACAAAAGGTAGCATCCGGCGTCCATGACATTTTCCCGTACAAAACATTCCGACATTTTGACGTCACCGAATGGTGACTTCAGCCACCAGTCCGCCACCCGAGCGATTGTAGAGCCTCAGAGATCCGCCGATCTTCGCCGTCAGCTGCTGGGCGATTGCCAGCCCGAGACCTGTGCCGCCCGTCTCCCGGTTACGGGATTGCTCGAGCCGGAAGAAGGGCTGCATTGCGGCTTCGAGCATATCATCCGGAATGCCGGGTCCGCGATCCATGACGCTCATGACGACGGAATTGTCGGCGCCGCGCTCGACGCTGATCTCGGCGGCGCCGGCAAACTTCAAGGCATTGTCGATGAAATTCGACAGGATGCGGCGAAGGGCGTGCGGCCTGGTGAAGGCGGCGCCTTCAACCAGCCCGACGACGGTCACGGCCTTTCCAGTGTCCTGATAGTCGTAGGCTATGCTGTCGATGAACGATGCGAGGTCGATGCGAGCGTTCTTTTCCCCGCTGCCGTGGGCGCTGCGCGCATAGGCGATGCCGTCCTGGACGAGGCGCTGGATCTCGGAGAGATCATACACCAGCTTGTCCTTCTCGGGTGACTCCTCCGCCATCTCGGCGCGCAGCCGCATGCGGGTGATCGGCGTCTGAAGATCATGCGAGATCGCCGCCAATATCTGGACCCGTTCCTCGAGATAGTGGGCGATCCTCTCCCGCATCGCATTGAATGCTCTTGCCGCATGCGCCACCTCGCTCGGCCCGGCCTCACTCAAAGCCTGACCGTCCTTGTTGGGATCGAGCGCATCGGCGGCGGCGGCGAGCTCGCCCAGCGGCCGGATCGCCTGGCGGACTGCAAACCAGGTGCAGAGAACGAGCAGCGCCATCTGGATTGCGAAGACATAGGGCAGCCATGCGGCGATCGGCATGACGCCTCTCGGCGTGACATCGATCGTCAGAGGAGTGCCGTCACTCAGCGTCAGATGCGCCTGCAGCCGGTTCACCTCACCCGGAATCCGTTCGACGCGGATTGGAAAGCGATGCCCAGCGGCCGCCTCTATCTTTCCTGCAATCTCCCGCGCCTTGCTGGAGCTGTCGGGCACACCGCGTAGGCCAGGTCCAAGTTCGAAACGGTAGTTGCCGCGGCTCAGCCAGTCCAGGAGGTCGCCGCGCTCGCTTGCCGGAAGGCGGTCGAGGACCGCAATCGATGTTGCGACGTCATTCTCCAGCGTGCCCAGCATCACCGCCTTGGCCGACATGTAGCGCTCCATGTAGAGAACGCTGAAGGAAAGCCCATAGGCGAAAGCCAGGCCGATCAGCAGGATGAGAAAGATCCGCGATCGCAGCGTTCTCGGCCACATCAGGCCCGACAGGATAGACATGCTCGCGCTCATCGGCGCGGCTCCGAAATTTCGACCGGAACAGAGAAGACATAACCTTCGCTGCGCACCGTCTTGATATAGGTCGGCTCGCGCGCATCGTCCCCGAGACGCTGCCGCAGGCGGCTGACGAGAAGATCGATCGAGCGGTCGAAGAGTTCGGCGTCACGGCCCTGCGTCAGGCTCAGAAGCTGGTCGCGATTGAGCACGCGCTGCGGGTGGTCGATGAAGACACGAAGCAGGCGGTATTCGGCGCCGCTCAGAGCAATCGCGGTCCCGTCCTTATCGAAAAGATGACGGGCGACCGTATCGAGCCGCCAGTCGCCAAAGGTCAGCAATTGCCCCGCCTCGCTGATCTGCAGGTTGGGCGGCAGCATGCGCGTGCGTCGCAGCACCGCCTTGACGCGGGCAAGAAGCTCGCGCGCGGCAAAGGGCTTGGCAAGATAGTCGTCGGCGCCCATCTCCAGCCCGAGAATCCGGTCCATCTCGTCGGTGCGGGCCGTCAGCATCAGGATCGGGATTGCCTTGTGCCGGCCGGCCCGCAGTTCCCGGCAGAGCACCAACCCATCGTCGCCCGGCATCATGATGTCGAGCACGATCAGGTCGACGGCATTGGCTTCCAGAAAGCTGCGCATCTGGCGCCCGTCGGCCGCAACGCTCGTCCTGAGGCCATTCTTCTGCAGATAGCCCGAGACCAGCTCGCGGATTTCACGATCGTCGTCGACGATCAGGATGTGGTCGACATGATCCATATTGCCCATTCCTCAACGATTGCGGCCGCGCCCACCGCCTCGTTCACCATGTCGAAGCGCCAGACGCGACCTACGCATATTCCGCCCGTTCGAGCAACGAGCCTCTGCTGCCGATCAGAAGCGATCGACGTCGATGACCGCCTGGGCGAAGGCCTGCGGCGCCTCCTGCGGCAGGTTGTGGCCGATACCGCCGCCGATCGTGCGATGCTCGTATCTGCCGGAAAATTTTCCGGCATAGGCCGAAGGCTCGGGATGCGGCGCACCGTTTGCATCGCCTTCCATCGTGATCGTCGGCACCGAGATCATCGGCAAGGCGGCAAGCTTCTTCTCATAGGCATCATACTTCGCCTCGCCTTCGACAAGCCCCAGGCGCCAGCGGTAATTGTGGATGACGATCTCGACATGGTCGGGATTGTCGAAGGCGGCAGCGGATCTGTCGAAAGTCGCATCGTCGAAATTCCACTTCGGCGATGCCGTCTGCCAGATGAGCTTTGCAAAATCGTGCGTGTTGCTCTGATAGCCCAGGCGGCCGCGTTCGGTGGCAAAGTAGAACTGATACCACCAGGCAAGCTCAGCCTTGGGCGGCAGCGGCTTCTTGTTGGCCTCCTGGCTGCCGATCAGGTAACCGCTGACAGAGACCATCGCCTTGCAGCGCTCGGGCCACAGCGCAGCCATGATGTTGGCGGTCCGCCCGCCCCAGTCGTAACCGGCAACGACAGCCTTTTCGATCTTGAGCGCATCGAGCAGGGCGATCATATCGGCGGCAAGCGCCGAAGGCTGGCCGTTGCGCGGTGTCCTGTCATCGAGGAAGCGGGTCGTGCCGTAACCACGCAGATAAGGCACGATCACTCTGTAGCCGGCGGAGGCAAGCAGCGGCGCGACGTCGACAAAGCTATAGATGTCATATGGCCAGCCGTGTAGCAGCAGCACGACCGGAGCATCGGCCTTTCCGGCCTCGGCATAACCGATATCGAGCACATCGGTCTTGACCTGCTTCAGCGCTTCAAACGACGTATTGGTCCCGGCCTTTACGTCAGGCAGCGCTGCGCTGGAAGACTGCGGCTGTTGGGCTGCGGCCGCGCCGGCCACGCCGAATTCGACGGCTGCAAGCGCGATTGCCGTCATGCCGAAAAAACGGCGGCGGTGATGATTGATTTGCTCTGACATCGGTCTCTCCTGTCGAATGGATCATGGCGCTCAGATGACGTTCGGCTTGTATCGCCCATATGTCACAGGCTGCGGTTTTTGAATGCGAGTGTAACCTCCGCCTGCCGAGATACATTCTGATACAAACGCGCCACCTCGGCAGGGCATCCGGCGGGCTATCGCAGTTTTCGCCGCCGCCTCCGCGGAGAAGGCAGTTTGTATTCTTTTGTATCGCCCGCGCTCAGCGCAATAGTTCGGTACATTTTCCCGTCAAACCAGACACATCGGAGATACCTCCGCCCGGCTATCTCCCGGCCGTTGCTGGTTCAGGCCCATCGCCGTCCAGAGCCCGATCAATCGGTTCAAAGGAAACGATGATGACACTTCTGATCATTGCCTATCTCGGAGGCGTGCTGACCATTCTCAGCCCTTGCATCCTCCCTATCCTCCCCTTCGTCTTCGCCCGAGCCGGCCAGCCTTTCGTCAAGAGCACGCTGCCGATGCTGGCGGGCATGGCCGCCACTTTCGCGTTGGTCGCCACGCTCGCCGCGGTCGGCGGCGGCTGGGCGATCCGTGCCAATGAATATGGCCGTCTCGCCGCGATCGTCCTGCTCGCGCTGTTTGGAGTGAGCCTGCTGTCTCAGCGCTTTGCAAGTACGCTTGCCCGCCCGATCGTCGATTTCGGCAACAATCTTCTGAACGCCAGCGGCGGCGGACGCACTGCGCCGACGGTCAGGAGCGCGCTCATCCTCGGCGTCGCCACCGGCCTGCTCTGGGCGCCCTGCGCCGGACCAATTCTCGGCCTCGTGCTGACCGGCGCGGCATTGCAGGGCGCCAACCTGCAGACAACCGCGCTCTTGATCGCCTATGCAGCCGGTGCTGCGACTTCGCTTGCCGTCGCCCTTCGTGTCGGCGATAAAATCTTCGCCGCGATGAAACGCTCCCTCGGCTTTGGTGATCGAATTCGCCAGGCGGTCGGCGCTGCGGTGTTGGTGGGTGTGGCAGTGATCGCGTTCGGTCTCGACACCAGCTTGCTGGCGCGCCTTTCCTATGCCAGCACCGCCTCGCTGGAACAGGCCGTGCTGGACAGGCTGCATGCCAAGTCGGTCGGCGGCACGCCCTCTGGGGCGGCGAGCAGCGACACGACCATTCCAGCGGCCGATGGAAAGAAGCCTCTCCGCAGTGATCTGCCGGTCGAAGCTTATGCGCCTTCGTTCGACGGCGCGGTCGAATGGCTGAACTCGAAGCCCCTGACCAAGGAGCAGCTGCGGGGCAAGGTGGTGCTCGTCGACTTCTGGACCTATTCCTGCATCAACTGCATTCGCACCATTCCCTATGTCAGGGCCTGGGCGGAAAAATATGCGGATCAGGGCCTCGTCGTCATCGGCGTGCACGCCCCGGAATTTGCCTTTGAGAGGAAGATCGACAACGTCAAGAAGGCTGTCGACGACTTTCGGATCGGCTATCCGGTTGCGATCGACAATGACTACAAAATCTGGCGCGCCTTCGAGAACAGCTACTGGCCTGCCGCCTATCTGATCGATTCCAAAGGTCAGATCCGCTATCACCATTTCGGCGAAGGCAATTACGGCAGAACCGAAAAAGCCATCCAGGATCTGCTGCGCGAAGCCGGCAGCCAGATGGCGGAAACGGCACCGGTCGTGCCTAATGCCAAGGGCGTGGAAGCAGGTCCCGACCTCGCCGATATCGGCTCCGGCGAGACCTACCTAGGCTACGCACAGGCCGAAAATTTCGTCTCGCCTGAAGGGCTGCAGGCCGATACTTCGCAGAACTATTCGATCGCCGAGCCCGGCATCAACGCATGGGGCCTGTCCGGCACCTGGACCATCGGTAAGGATCAGGCAACGCTCGACCAGGCGGGCGGCGGCATCGCCTATCGTTTCAGCGCCCGCGATCTGCATCTCGTTCTCGGGCCCGGCGCCGACGCCAAACCGATCCGCTTCCAGGTGCAAATCGATGGAAAGGCGCCTGGAGCCGATCATGGCTCGGATATCGATGCCGATGGCAACGGCACGGTCACCGCAACGAGGCTTTACCAACTCGTTCGCCAGTCCGGCACCGTCGCCGCCCGTACCTTCGAAATCCGCTTCCTCGATCCGGGCATCCAGGCCTACGCCTTCACCTTCGGCTGAACCCAGAACCATTTCGCATCCCGACCTTCAACATCAACTACAAGGAGTGACCCCATGAACAAGCATCTGACTTTCATCGCAAGCCTTGCCTTTGCCACCGCCGGAATCGCCTTTGCGGCCGAGGCCGCCGCGGTCAAGAACATCGTGATCGTCCACGGCGCCCTGGCCGATGGCTCGGGCTGGCGCAAAGCGACCGAGATCCTCGAAAAGCGCGGCTTCAACGTCACCATCGTCCAGGAGCCTCTCACCTCGCTCGACGACGACGTAGCGGCGACGAAGCGGATTCTCGACCTCCAGGAAGGACCGACGCTGCTCGTCGGCCACAGCTATGGCGGCATGGTCATCACCGAAGCCGGCAACAATCCAGGCGTTGCGGCCCTCGTCTACGTCGCCGCCTTCCAGCCCGACAAGGGGGAAAGCCTGCTGAGCCTCGCCAGCTCGAAGCCGGCCGGCAGTATGGACATCAAGGAAACGAAGGACGGCAAATATCTTTACCTCGATCCCGGCGCCTTTGCAGCGGCTTTCGCGGCCGACCTGCCGAAAACCGAAGCTGATTTCCTGGCAAGATCGCAGGTCTTCGCCGCCAAGCAGGCCTTTTCGGCCAAGATCGGAGAGCCGGCATGGCGGACGAAGCCGAGCTGGTCGATCGTCGCCACGGAGGATCGCTCCATCAATCCCGAGCTGGAGCGTGACATGGCCAAACGGGCCGGCAGCGACGTGACCGAGATCAAGGGCAGCCACGCCGTCTTCGCATCCCAGCCGGAAAAAGTCGCCGACGTCATCGAAAAGGCGGCTGCAAAAGCCGGCCGATAGAGACGGGTAAGACAAGGCGACTCCCCCTTCTCCCGGCCGGAGGAGGTCAGTGCCCCTCCCTGACGCCAGGGAGGGGCGGAAGCAGCTACCGGTTGGCGGCGACGGGACGCACCAGCGGAGTGACGCGGCGGATGGTGACGCGGCGGTTTTCCTGTTCGGGGCCTGACGTATTGACCTTCAAGTAACGTTCGCCGTAGCCCTGTGTCGCCATGTTTTCCGGCGGAATGCCATAGACGTCGGAGAGCACATTGGCGACCGATTCCGCCCGCTGGTCAGAGAGAACCAGGTTGCTCTGGTCAGAACCGACAGCATCCGTATGGCCCTCGATCAGGAAGGTCTCGCTCGGATCTTTCTTCAGCACCTGGCTGATCGCGTCGGCGACCTTGCGCAACGTGCGTGCCTGGGTCATCGGGATCTCGGCGCTGCCGGTCGCGAAGGTGATCGTATCGAGGTCGATACGGCGCACCTTATCGCGAATACGGGCGGAATATCTCACCTCGTCCAGTGAATAGACACGTTCCACCTGCTCGACGGGCGGCTCGCTGAGGAATTCGTAATAGTCCCGGTCAGGATCGCTGCTGGTGTCGATGATATAGTCGTTAAGCGGGACGCGCAGCCGCATCGGCGGCAGATCAGCGCCCGGGTCATCGAAATAGCCGCGATTAGGATCCTCGTAGAGATCAGGTGAGTAGTAGAGCACGTATTCGCGCCCGCGGGCATCGACGCGCGACCGCTGGATGATGTCGCCGTAGCGGTTGCGGATGGTGACGATCCGATAGCCTTCCGGCCGGGTGATGATCTCGCGGTAGCGATTGTCCGGGAGCTCTTCATAGATCGGCCGTTCGCCGTCGCGCAGGAACCTTCTGTCGTCGTCGCTACGCACGATCACCTGATTGTTGTACTGGATGATCACCCGGTTATCGTCCGTTTGATCGTCGATGCGCGCTCCCTCGGGACGGGCAAATTGTGGCCGGGTGTCAAGCCTCGTGCCCTTCTCGCTGGTGACCGCCTCGAGCTTGATCGCCGGCGCCGCAGCGGCGGCAGGAGCCTGCGCATCCGCATCCGAGGTCGGCACCTTCACCTCCTGGCTTTCGGCCCGAAGCTTGTCGCGGTCACGGCGGCTTTCCCGCCCCTTGCTGCGATCGGCATCCTTGTCGCTGTCAAGCACGGCGGCACCGTTCTCGACCGGCAGCACGACGGTCTCGTTGCTCTTGGCCGGATCTGCGGCGATCTTTTTCCGGCGCTCCAGTTCCTCAGGAGAAACCTTTTCCGGCGCAGGAAGAGCCTGCTCCACCTGCTGTCCGCCGCTGGCATCCGGCAGCGGCTGGGCCGTGTCGGTGGCGGGCGCAGCGGGCTGTTCGCCGGCGGGCTGTTTGGCGACGGGTTGCTCACCGGCGGGCTGTTTGGCGGCAGGCTTTGCAGCTGTGCCCTCCGTCGGCACTTCGGCGGGCGCAGCTTCAGGAGCGGCCGCCTTGTCTTCGGCTGGCTTCACCGCCGGTGCTGCAGCCTCGCCTTTCTTCGGCTTCTTGGCTGGCGCTTCGGCAGCGGGTTTTGCCTCCGGCTCGACTGCGGGTTTGGCCTGTTCCTCGGTGGGCGTCACCGCCTCGGGAGCGGCGGTCTCGGTCTTAGCCTTGCCCTTATCTCGGCTCTGGGCCTTGTCCTGACCCTTCTTGCCACCTTCCGGCTTGACCTCGGGCTGGGCCTGTTCCGTTTCTGGCTGGGCTTGCTTTGCGGCCGGCTGCTGTTCAGGCGCCGGCTGAGCCTCTGGCTCGGCCTGCTCAGTCTGCTGCTTCTTCGGCTTTTTCGGCTTTTCCTGCGTTACCGGCTGCTGTTCTTCCTGCTGCGGCTCGGCCTCCGGCTGGGCTGCCTGCTTGGCTTTCCGCTCCGGCTTGCTCTCAGCCTTGGGCGCCGGCTCCTCCTTAGGCGCTTCGGCCTTCGGCGGTTCCGGCTCTGCCTTGGGTTCCGGCGCAGGCGCCTCCTTGCGCTCGGCCTTCGGCTTCTCGGCAGGCGCCTCCTTCGGCTGCTCGGCGGCCGGCGCTTGTTCGGCCGGGGCTTCCTGCTTCTGCTTGCGCTTCTTCTTCAAGAGCTCCTCTTCGGAGGGCGCGTCCTGCGCCACTTCGAAGCTGCCCTGTTCGATCTGCCGCACGGCCGCAGCCTCGGTCGTAGCGCCGCGTGCGGCCGCCATTGCCGATACCGGCTGCAGAGCCAGCGAGAGAGAAAGCAGCGGAAAAGCCGCGCTTGCGAATAACCTTGATTTTTTGCCCATCGGGTTTCCTCGATCCTGTTTGAGCTTCCTGAAGGCCGACAGGCCCTGCTTCCGCCCCTAGCGTCGCATTGAGGCGAAACGGCGAAATGGCTAAGCGCCAAACCGCCGATTTGTTCCGGTTCTAGGAAGCTGGGGATTAACCTCAGGTGAATGTTGCAGTCTGCCGCCGTTCATCTCGCCTGTTGTTTGCACCGCAAACCGAGCGGGAATTTCTGTTGCATTTCCATGAAAAAAAGTCTGATTATCGCCGCAAGGCGGTGCCTGTCACCGTTGAACAGCAGCCGTCAGCCCAAGAGAAAAAAGCGCGACGGCTACCAACTGAGAGGATCCTCATGCATATCTCTACCCGTATCTTCGCGGCAGCCTCGATCGCGGCAATGTCGCTCTTTGCCGGTTCGGCCATGGCCGATGGCGAGAAATACGTGATCGGCACCGATTCGACCTATCCGCCCTTCGAATTCGTCGATGCCAGCGGCACCATCCAGGGCTTCGACATCGATATCGCCAAGGCGCTCTGTGCCGAGATGAAGGCCGAATGCTCCTTCGTCAGCACCGATTGGGATGGCATCATCCCGGCTCTGAACGCCAAGAAGTTCGACATGATCGTCTCCTCCATGTCGATCACGCCGGAGCGCCTGAAGCTCGTCGACTTCTCCAACAAGTACTACAACACCCCTCCGGCCATCGCCGTACCGAAGGATTCGAAGATCACTGACGTTGCCGGGCTGAAGGGCAAGGTGATCGGCGCACAGACTTCCACGACGCATGCCAACTACGCCGAGAAGCACCTGGCCGACACCGAGCTGAAGCTCTATCCGACCGCCGACGAATACAAGCTCGACGTTTCCAGCGGCCGTGTCGATGCGGTCATCGACGACGTTGTCGTTCTCTCTGAATGGGTCAAGTCCGACGCCGGCGCCTGCTGCAAGATCCTGACGACCCTGCCGGTCGACAAGGAAATCAACGGCAACGGCGCCGGTATCGCCATCCGCAAGGGCGATCCGCTGAAGGAAAAGCTCAACACCGCGATCGCTGCGATCCGCGCCAGCGGTGAGTACAAGAAGATCCAGGACAAGTACTTCGATTTCGACGTTTACGGCGAATAAGAAATTCGGTATCTGGCCGATCAAGCGAATGGCGGAAGGCTTGCTCTTCCGCCATTTTTGTTTGACAAAGGTGGCAAGATCAAAACGGCAAAAGCCGTGAGGGGAATTCTCGCATGGGCGGATTGTTTTCCGCGCTCGGCTCCTTCTGGAGCTGGATTGTGCACATTTTCGATCCGCTTTGCGGACCCGTCGGCATCTTCACCTGGTTAGGTCAGTCGACGATTCTTGCTTGTGGCGATACCGGCTGGGGCGACGAAATCGCCCTTGGTCTGCAGGTCACAGTATCGGTGGCGATCGTTACCCTGCCGATCGGCCTTGTCATGGGTTTCCTCGTGGCTCTCGGCCAGCAGTCGGAAGAAAGGTCACTGCGGCTGGCGGCCGGCATCTACACGACGATCTTCCGCGGTCTGCCGGAGCTTCTGACGCTCTTCATCATCTATTACGGCATGCAGATGCTCATCCAATCTCTCCTGGAGCTTGCCGGCTATGTCGGGCCGCCTGTCGAGATCAACGCCTTCCTGGCCGGCGTGATCGCTCTGTCGGTCGTCTTCTCCGCCTACTGCTCGGAAGTGTTGCTTTCGGCCTTCCGCGCCATTCCCAAGGGCCAATATGAGGCGGGAGAAGCGCTCGGCCTGCATCGCGGCCGCACGCTGCGGCTCGTCATCCTGCCGCAGCTAGTTCGCATCGCCCTTCCCGGTCTGACGAACCTCTGGATGGTGCTCCTGAAGGACACCTCCTACGTCTCGATCATCAGCCTTGCCGACATCCTGCGCCAGACGAGCGTCGCCGTGCGGGTGACCAAGGAGCCGTTCTTCTTCTATGGCATCGCCTGCTGTCTCTATCTGGTGCTCGCCATCCTCTCCTCCTTCCTGCTTGTCTATGTCGACCGCTGGGCCAAACGTTCGGAGGTCCGCCGATGAGCTATGCTGAGACATTGATCCCGCCGCAGCCCGCACCCCGCGAGGTGGCAAAGCCGGTTACGGCGGCACGCCTGTGCGGCTACGTCTTCGTTGCGGTCTGGGCGCTGTTCGCCGCGCTGCTGATCTTCACCGTCATCAATGGCTGGGATCCGGACAAATTCACCCGCTACGGACCGCGTTATCTGCACGGTCTCGAGGTGACGCTCAGCCTGGTTGCAATCTCCGTCGTTTGCGGCGCCATCCTGTCCCTGCCGCTCGCCATGGCGCGGCTGTCGAAGAACCGGGCGCTTAACTGGTTCGCCTATGGTTATATATATTTCTTCCGCGGCACGCCGCTGCTGGCGCAGTTGTTCCTGGTCTATTACGGCCTCGGCGTCTTCCGCCCACAGCTGGAAGCCGTCGGCATCTGGTGGTTTTTCCGCGAAGCCTGGTATTGCGGCCTCTTTGCCATGACGATCAATACGGCGGCCTATCAGGCGGAAATTCTACGCGGCGCAATCGAAAGCGTACCGCACGGACAGCGCGAAGCAGCGGCCGCCCTCGGCATCCACAAGAGCATCGCCTTCCGCAAGATCATCCTGCCGCAGGCCTTCATCGTGGCGCTTCGCCCCTACGGCAACGAGATCATCCTTTTGATCAAAGGCTCGGCGGTCGTCGCCATCATCACCGTGCTCGATCTGATGGGCGAAACCCGCTACGCCTTCTCCCGCACCTTCGACTACCAGACCTATCTTTGGGCAGCGATCTTCTACCTCACCATCGTCGAGGCGCTGCGCCATCTCTGGGCCTGGATCGAGCGTCGACTGACGCGGCATCTCAAGCGTTGAGCTTGATGGCCAAAGTGTATTGCGGTTTTGGGATGACGAATTGCTAAAGCAGCTTGGCAGCACTCGTATCATCATGCTGCCAAGCCATTGAAAATAAAAAGAATACTTCCTTCGCAACGCATCTGTTAAGCTTGCGTTAACCACTCGCATGCTTCCATTTCATGTAGCGCTAATAAAGCGCTGAGTGGGAACGAGAAGAAGCTGAATACGATGCACAAGGACCTGGAAAAGCAACTGCAGGGTTACGGTCTGACAACCGCGCAGATCCTCTACCACCTGCCGGATCACCCGACGATCCTGCAGACTTACGTCTGGCAGGATTATGACCTCGCCCCCGATTTTCCTGAGATGCGCGGTTTCCTGAAATTTTGGCAGGAGAAACTCGATGGGCCGTTACATTCGGTGCGCTACGTCCACCGCAAGCTGATTTCGGCAACCGAGTGGCGGGCGCTGAAGGGTGAGTTCATCCTGCACTGATCAGACATGCGCCTCGCCATGGCCGAATTCGCCCTCGTTGCGATCCGGACGCAGCGCGAAATAGAGCATGCCGAGATAGAAGACGGCGACTGCTGCGATGACCGCAAGGCCGGGAACCGGCCCGAGCACGGCATTGTCTATGACATAGGTCCACGACTGCGCCTGTAGCGCCGGTACACCCTCTGTTTGCAGTTTCGGCGTCGAAATCTTCAGGCACCAGGCAAGCAGCAGAATAAAATACATCGAGCCGTAATTGCGTTTCAGCCGCCGATGCATTGCTTCCCCATAACTGAGCAGGAAGCGTGGATGACGCAGGCTGTTGGCGATCACCCCAGCCCATTCGCTGCCGGCCGAAGCGTTCGGCGCCATGATCTGCGCGAAATAGCAGCGCTCGATCTGCCGGATTCGGGCGCGGTAGATATCAAAGAAGCGGTAGCGCCGCGCCTCGATTATCAGCAGCAGCGTCACCAGCATCATACCGAACAGCAGCACGCCATGATGCGAAGTCGGCGTTGACAGCGACACCGAGAGCAGCGCCGCCACCACGGTAATCGCCCAGTTGGACGTCCGGTCGATGCGGTCGCGCCAGCTCGTCATCCGCCCGAGTTCGCCGCGGTAATAATGGCTGAGCGTATTGGTGATCTCGCCCGGCGTCGTAGGCAGCAGCAAGGGGCGCTCACCCTCTTCTTCCCTTGCCGTCAGCAGCCTGTCTTGCTCCGCTTTCATGGCATTCCTCCCGTCGTGTTCTTTTTTGCCATTCTGCGCCTGTTGCCGCGCCATTGCAAAACATCGAAAGCCGCCTTAGAGCCATGACTGAAGACAGAAGGACATGAACCGCGATGGCAAAGAAGATCGACGAAGAAGCCCTTGCCGAGGCCTATAACCGCGCGCTTGCGCTGGAGAAATCCGGTGATGTCGATGCGGCCGTGGCGGCCTATGAGCACGTTTTGGCGATCGATCCCGAGGACCACGGCGGAGCCGCCGTGCGCATCGCCGCGATGGGCCGCGGCGAAACCCCGGTCAAGGCGCCCGACGCCTATGTCGAGACCCTGTTCGATCAGCATGCCGAGGTCTTCGAGGACGTGCTCGTCGAGCAACTCGGCTATCACGTGCCGATGCTGGTGCGCCAGCGCCTGCAGGCATTGAAGCTCGGGCCATTCAAGCGGCTGCTCGATCTCGGCTGCGGTACCGGTCTCACCGGCGGCGCGCTACGCGACCTGTGCGAGGACATGACCGGCATCGACATATCGGAGAAGATGGTCGAGATCGCCCACGAAAAAGATCTTTACGAGACGCTCTTCGTCGCCGAGGTCGAGGATTTCCTCGACGACAATGACGAGGACGCTTTCGACCTCATCACCGCCACAGACGTGCTGCCCTATCTCGGCGCGCTCGAGCCGCTCTTCTTCGGCGCCGCCGAAAACCTGACGCCGGGCGGCCTGTTCATCTTCTCCTCCGAAACCCTGCCAGAGGAGACGCTTGCCGGCCGCGCCTATATGGTTGGGCCGCATCAGCGCTTCGCCCATGCCGATGCCTATGTCAGGGAACGTCTGACGGCGACCGGTTTCGAACTCGTCGAGGTATCGGACATCAACGTCCGCATGGAAGACGGTCAGCCGACACCGGGTCACCTGGTGATCGCGCGGTATATCGGTTGAGTGAATAGTTTCACAATTGGCGAACTATTTGTTGCGCATTCTGTTTCGACCTGATACTTAGTCTTTCGGTAAAGTTTTCTACCGGATAAGAAAGGTCGCCGCATGTCGCTCGTGCTCTATGGGCATCCGCTCGCCTCCTTCTGCCACAAGGTGCTGATCGCGCTTTATGAAAACGCGACGCCCTTCGAAAATCGCCTCGTCGATCTGTCCGACGAGGCTTCGCGTGCCGATCTCTTCCGCTTCTGGCCGATCGGCAAGATGCCGCTACTGAGGGACGAGGCGCGAGACAGCACCATTCCCGAAACCACGATCATCATCGAATATCTCGACCATTATTACCCCGGCCCCGTGCGCCTGCTGCCGCTGGAGATCGATCGGGCGCTGCAGGTCCGCCTCTGGGACCGCTTCTTCGACCAATATGTCCAGGTGCCGATGCAGACGCTCGTCAGCCATCGCCGGCGCCCCGAGGGCACGGCAGACGAAATAGAGATGGCCGCCTGCAAAGCGACGCTCACTACTGCCTATGCGATGATCGAAAAGCAGCTGGGCGAAAGTCCTTGGATAACAGGCGAGGCCTTCACCATGGCCGATTGCGCCGCAGCCCCCGCCCTCTTCTATGCCGAGACGCTGGTCCCGTTTTCACAGGAGCAGCCGAAACTTGGCGCCTATTACGATCGTTTGCTGGCGCGCCCGTCCTTCGCCAGGGCGCTGGAAGAGGCCCGCCCTTATTTCAAGTTCTATCCCTATCAGGACAGGCTGCCCGCCCGCTTTCGGGATGCGGCGGAATGATCGAAAGCCAGGCGGATCTCGACCGCATGTTTCACGCCCTTTCCGATCGCAGTCGCCGCGGCATGATCGACCGCCTCGGCCGCGGCCCCGCTTCGGTCACCGAACTGGCCGCACCGCTCGCCGTCGCCCTGCCGACGGTGATGAAACATCTGCAGGTGCTGGAGGAGAGCGGCCTCGTGCTATCCGAAAAATCCGGCCGGGTGCGAACCTACCGCCTGCAGCAGGATGCGCTTGCCGCTGTCGAGCGCTGGGTGGAACAGCGAAAGACCCGCTGGACCGCTGCCTTCGACAAGCTGGATCAATTTCTCGCCGATGAGCCGGAGACCCTCCCCGAATGACGACACGCTCTGCCGAACATACCACCTTCGTCATCGAGCGCCGCCTGACGGCGCCCGTCGCCCGGGTCTTCCGCGCCTGGTCGACCCCGGAGTCCAAGCGGCAATGGTTTGCCTGCCACGGCGAATGGGTGCCGCTGGAATATGCGCTCGATTTCAGGCCGGGCGGTACAGAGAGGAACTATACCGCCGACACCGATGGGCTTCTGCACGCCTATGACGCCCACTACATCGATATCGTGCCGGATACCCGCATCATCTATGCCTATGAGATGAAGCTCGGGCAAATCCGCATCTCAGCCTCGCTCGTCACCGTCGCCTTCGACGTCGAACCCAGCGGCACCAGAATGGTCTTCACCGAGCAAGTGGTTTTCCTCGACGGTTACGCCGACAACGGCGCCCGCCTTCAGGGCACCGAGATCGGCCTCGACAATCTCGAACTCTTTCTCGAACGCGAGACGAGCCCGATTCACTAACGCGGCCCGATGACCTGTCACACGCTGCTTGATTTCTTCCGCGAACCGGCCGCCCGCACCGACGTATTCAGCGCTGCCGCGGCTCGAATAAGCGCCTTCAACGCCTCCTCGTTGATCTCGTCGCCTTCATGAAAGTCGATGGCACGCCGGGTGTTGCCGTCGAGGCTGGAGTTGAAAAGGCTGTTCGGATCCTCAAGCGACGCTCCTTTGGCGAAGGTAAGCTTGACCACGTTCTTATAGGTCTCACCGGTGCAGATGATGCCGGCGCGCTCCCACACCGGAACCCCTCGCCACTTCCATTCCTCGACCACCTCGGGTTCGGCTTGCTTGATGAGCGCGCGGACCCGCGCGAGCATGTCGCCGCGCCAATCCTTGAGCTCCTCAATCCTCGCATCGATCAATTGAGAGGGAGAGGCTTGCCCGCTTCCTTCTTCGGAATCGGTCGTCTTCATGGTTGCCGTCATCTTCTTCATATTTGTCGTTCTCCCGTCGCCGCGCATCAAAAATCTCACATCCGTTCGCCGGGCAACCGGCTCGCCTGCTCCACCCAGGAGGCAATCTGCGCCTCGTCGAAGGGATCGTCTTCGCGGATGTCGAGATAGCGCACCTCTTTCTGCTTAGACTCGCCTGGCGGCAGCGGATGCAGCGACGCGCCCTTGAAGAAAGCCACCTTGACATAGCTGGCGTAGCAATGGATTCCGAGGAACCAACCCTGCCCTTCCACGCCGTAAAAGGGCGAGTTCCATTTGACCGCCTTGCAGACGCCCGGCACGGTTCTGGAGATCAGCGCATCGAGGCGACGCCCGATCTCACTTTTCCAGTCCGGCATGGCGGCGATGTAGGCTTGCACGGGCGCATCGCCATAACCCTTGGGAATTTGCGGGTTGCCGCCCGACAGAAGCTTCGGTGTCGCCCCCGCCGGTTTGGCGGCGGTGTTTTTCGTGACCTTCTCCGCGTCTTTCGACGTTCTGCCCGCCATAGATTTCCTCCTATCCGCCGATGCCTCCGACGCCGCGCCGTTTCGTGGCATAGGGCAGCACAAACAAGATGAGACCGGTAACGAGAAGCAGGCCGAGCGGCAGCAACCCTAAGAGCCCAATCCAGACCGCCGACTTCTCCTGCACCATGGCGATGATATTGACGATGACGGCCAGCGTAAAGGCAATGGACAGCCAACGGTGGACCTGCCGAAACCAGTTGTTCCAGTTCAATGAAGCCTCCTCGAAGTGAGCCCGACGGGCCGCCCGCTCGGCGACGGATCAGTCAACCCGCGCCAACACCTGTTCCAGTCTGTCGAAGAACTGCGGCCACCCGCTCCTGGCGCCGCCATAGGCCTGCCGCTGATCCGCCCGGAAACCTGACTGCTCCATGCGCAGATGCGTACCCGCGCCCGTCGGCGTGAGGGTCCAGGTCACGACGGTTTCGAGGCCATAGGCGCCCCAGCTGTAAGCAAGGGCCTTGTGTGGCTCGACTTCCAGAACTCGGCATTCCACCGCGCCCCAATCGGCGTTGAAGTTGAAGCGATGGTCGACGACCGCCTTGAAATCGCTTTTCATCAACCACTCCTGGATCAGGTGCGGCTGGGTCAGCGCCCGCCAGATCTTTTCCGCCGGAAAAGGCATCTCCCGCTCGATGACGACGGAACGTGTTTCGGTCGATATATCTGTCATTGATCCATCCTCTTCAACAAATCTTCGAGGGCATTGAAGCGGCTTTGCCAGAAGCCGGCCATCTCGCTCGTCCAGTCGACGAGCGGCGCAAGCGCGCCGAGCTGCGCGCTATAATGCGTCTGCCGCCCCTCATGACGGTCGCGCACCAGGCCGGCTTGCTTCAGCAGCCCGAGATGTTTCGAAACGACCGGCTGTGAGACCCCGGCCTGCGCCGTCAACGCCCCTACCGTCTTCTCCCCCTCCCGGCACAGCCGCTCGAAAAGCGCGCGCCGGGTGGGATCCGCAAGCGTCCTGAAGAGGACGTCCTGAACGTTCGACATCGAAGACCCATACCTATAAAGCTATGAGTAAACCTATAGCCATCGAGGTATACGTATGTCAAGCCAGAAGGCGGCAAACCGATTGGGAAAACCAATAGCCCACTCGCCAGCGGATACAACTATCGAAAAGACCACGACACATCTATAATAGCCCATTGGCTATGCATAATTGCGACCCGCCAGCCTCAGGGGCAATCAGAAAAACGCCGAAAGCCGCAGACGGCTTCCGGCGATACATGCTCTGCATCTTGTTTGAACTCAGGAGTCGCGGCGGCCGCCGTGAAGAGCGGCCATGCGCTTCTGTCCGACCGAATCGGATTGGTGGACGAAGCATTCCTGCGCCTCGCGGATCGTATCGTCATCGAGATGGCGGATCAGCCGCTCGGCCGCCTCCCAGGCTTCTTCGTCGATTTGCCGCACAATGAAATGCAGGCGGATGCCGAAGGTCACCTCCTCTCGCCTGCCTCGCTATCTCTCTCGGTATTCGGCGGCCAATCGCTCGCGAATGAAGGCGGGACCGCCGGCAAGACGTTTCGCAAGCAAGCTCGCCGGATCCACCATGCGCCAATATGGCGTCACCACCGAAACCGGTTCGCCCTTCTCCATCGCGCCGAAGGATAGTTCGGCGATCGCACGCAAATGCCGCTGCACTGTCACCGGGCAGCAGGCATCCGCTCCGTATTGGGCAGCGAGACGGCGGCGCAGGACGCCGGTCTCGGTGAGAACACCTTCAGGCGCCAACCGAATCTGCTCTTCGATCATCTGCCGCGACGGAATAAGCATCGCCTGCGTGCCGCTGCGGCCTTTGCGGCGCGGCTCGATCGTTGGAATTTCGTTCATGTCACCCCCGGAAACATTATCCTCGTTCCCATCTAGGGCTCGGCCGAATGGCGACCAGCCTCATATGCGCCAACCGGAAGGAAGTCCGTCTTCACGGCTTTTCTGCTTGCGCCGTTTCGGTTAATCCTCAAGGCCTCTCACTCAGGATAAGGATAGGACATATGGCAAAAGTCGCGTTCATCGGTCTCGGCGTCATGGGCTTCCCCATGGCCGGTCATTTGAAGACGAAGGGCGGCCACGATGTCACCGTCTACAATCGCACGGCCGAGAAAGCCGCTGCCTGGGCCGAGAAATTCTCCGGCAAATCCGCCCCCACCCCTGCCGAGGCTGCCGCCGGCGCCGATTTCGTCTTCGTCTGCGTCGGCAATGACGACGATCTCCGCTCGGTGATCTCAGGCGAGAACGGCGCTCTGCACGGCATGAAGCCGGGTTCGGTGCTGATCGATAATACCACCGCCAGCGCCGAGGTCGCCCGCGAGCTTTATGCCGCGGCAAAGGAAAAAGGTGTGGATTTCATCGACGCTCCGGTCTCCGGCGGCCAGGCTGGCGCCGAAAACGGAGTGCTGACTGTCATGTGCGGCGGCGATGAGACCGTCTTCGAAAGAGCCCGGCCGGTGATCGACGCCTATGCGCGCATGGTCGGCCTCATGGGGCCGGCCGGTTCCGGACAGCTTACCAAGATGGTCAACCAGATCTGCATCGCTGGCCTTGTCCAGGGGCTTTCCGAAGCACTGCATTTTGGCAAGCGCGCCGGATTGGATATCGAAAAAGTCATCGAGGTGATTTCCAAGGGTGCAGCGGGCTCCTGGCAGATGGAAAACCGCCACAAGACCATGAATGCTGGCAAATACGATTTCGGCTTCGCAGTCGACTGGATGCGCAAAGATCTTGGCATCGTGCTCGCCGAAGCCCGCAGCAACGGCGCCAAGCTGCCGGTCACCGCCCTCGTGGACCAATTCTATGCCGATGTGCAGGCAATGGGCGGCAATCGTTGGGACACATCTTCGCTGCTCGCCCGGCTTGAGAAATGATCGGTCCCTCCTCCGATCCGGCTGAGCTGATCGCGCATCTCAAAACACTGCGCTCGGAGGAGAATGCCGCCGGAATGGCGCGATTCGGCATCGTTACCGACCGCGCCCTCGGCATTTCCAATCCCGACATCAGGGCTGTCGCCAGATTGGCGAAGAGGGATCACATCAGGGCAATGCAGCTCTGGCAAAGCGATATTCGCGAAGCCCGCCTGCTTGCTCTCTGCACAGCTGAGCCGAAGCGGCTGACGGCGGAAGAGGCCAGAAGCTGGGCCAATGATTTCAATTCCTGGGAGATCGTTGACTGCGCCGCCGATCTCTTCGTCGAGGCGGGCCTGGCCGAGCTCATTCCGGAATTCGCTGCCGACGAGCGCGAATTTATCCGTCGCGCCGCTTTTGCCATGATCGCCGGCGCCGCCGTCCATCGAAAGGGCGAGACCGGTACGGCCATCCTCTCCTGGCTGCCGCTGATCGAGGAGCATTCCGGCGATTCCCGAAACTTCGTTCGCAAGGCGGTCAATTGGGCATTGCGCAGCATCGGCAAGCGCAATCGCACCTGCCATGGGCCGGCGCTCGGGCTGGCGAAGCTTTTAGCCGAAAGTCCGGATAAAACCGCGCGCTGGATCGGCAGGGACGCGGTCAGGGAGCTGAGCGGCGAAAAACTTATGGCGCGGCTAAAATAGCGCGATGCAGCCCTTCATCTTGAGGCTGTTGCGCATGTTAGGGCAAGCTTCGTGATGTTCGTAGTATCCGCGATGAGCTCGAGTGTCTGCACTGCATAAAAGACGGTCGCGAACTTCGCGCTAGCGCCTTGACGAATATTGGCAAGTACTGCAGAGCATCTTCCCGGCGCAGCCCTGACGCGCAACCTTAGAGCTCATACGTCGTAACAATTTCGCGGAAAGCCTGGCCTCGAAAAGCTGGAAGTCGCCCACATGGTCGGGCACTAGGCTTGAGCCGGTGCCTAAAATGGAACCTATCGCTGCGCGCGAGGTTGGTAAGCAGGAGGATTCAGCTATGGCCAAATGCGACCAGTGCGGGAACGATTATGACAAGGCCTTCCAAGTAAATTTGGGGAATGAAATCTACACATTCGATAGCTTCGAATGCGCTATTCAGAAACTCGCTCCCGCCTGCCCGCATTGCGGCGTCCGAATCATCGGGCATGGCGTCGAGCAGGGCGATATCATTTATTGTTGTGCGCATTGCGCCGAGCAGGAGGGAGCCGACGCTCTTACCGATCGCGCGCCTTGAGACCGACTTCGGTCTCTGACTTATTCCGGCGGCCTATTCGGGAGCCCTTTGTCGTTTGGGTTCGGTGCCGGCGTCTCTCTTGTATCTCGTGGCGGATGTTGGCGATCGTCGGGGTCTGCGGGCGCCACCTGGTCGTCGGAACGGTGGATAGGCTTCTCTTTCGGGTCGATCCGTTTGGCGGAGGCAGCAACTTTTCTAGGCATAGCCAATTCCTCTGGCTTCACCGACAAGAACCCACTCCCACACTGAAGGTTCCGAATCCAGAAGCGCTGCTTGGATCGGAATCGATGTCACCAACCTCCGTAGCGCGCGAGAACATGCTCAAAGAATTCATCGAGCAGATGGCCAGTCGCAAGGCTGCGTTCAGTGCGACATCAACACCGGCATCGAAATGTTATTCAGCAGATCACACGTCGCACCGCCGAACATAAGCGAGGAGAAAGAAGAGATAGACTCCCACACAATTTTCACGGTTCGCGTCGAGTCGATTTCAACGACAGCACTCCGGCATGCAATCAGACGACCGGGTCTTGGCAGGAACGTTTCCGAATGGTGCGCGTTCACTCTTTTTATCCCGTGCGAGAGGCGCGGGCAGTACCAGGGAGGTTATCATGAAAGTTAGCAATTGCATGACCACAGACGTGCAGATCACCGATCCGGAGCACACATTGCGAGATGTCGCCTTAATGATGGGACGTCTCGATGCCGGCGTTCTCCCGGTGGGCGAGAATGACCGACTGGTCGGCATGATCACCGATCGCGACATTGCCATTCGTGGCGTGGCAGAGGGCAAAGGTCCCGACGCAAAAGTCCGCGACGTGATGAGTACCGATGTCAAATACTGCTTCGATGACGAAGATGTCGAAGACGTCCTTCACAACATGGGGGATCTTCAAGTGCGGCGCTTGCCGGTGCTGAACCGAAGCAAGCGGCTGGTCGGCATCATCTCGCTTGGCGATCTCGCCATGAAGGGCGAGACCATGGAAACAGGCAAAGCACTAACCGGCATTTCGCAACGCGGCGGTGCACATTCACAGACGGCTCACTGACGGTCCGCGTCGCGCCACACTGTCCACGGGTTCGGCGGTATCTGCTCATCAACTCTCAACTCTCGCTCCATTGCCTTTGGCGCGAGAGTTCTGCAATTGGCACATCAGGACGCTTTACGCAGCTCCGTTGTTATGGATCGAGCGCCAATTGGAACGAGCTTGGTTTGCTTCTGTTTTACCGAGACCTCGGCACCTCAGCCGAGGTTGAACTACTATTCGGCTCCGGTTGTTGAATCACCGGTGGTGGCGCGTCGCTGCCGCGATCAAATGGTTTGATCGCCAGGATACCGAGTATTGAAGCAATCATTGCTCCGATTATGACGATCATCAGCATTCGCATCATCAGGGACTCCACCCAAGATTCAACATTGGTCGAGGCGGATCGTTCCATTGATTGTCCGTACCGCATGGTTGTCCGTGCCGCAGTAACCGCCAGCTTCGGTGCCAGCTGCCCGACTTGAACGATGACAGGCCGCCGCTCGAGCTTTTTCCCGCCTACCTAAGACATGGTCGTCTGAGGGCGCTACCCCATGTCCGGCTGAAGCCCCAGGATTAGATCGACGGCCAGATCTTTGGTAAAGCATCCCTGTAGGGCCGAGGCTTTCGCCTGGCCGTCAATGATGCCTGGATTTTTCCACCAGAAAATCGATCAGCACTCTGACCGCCGGCGGCATGCCCTTGGCGGTCGTGAAGACGATATAAAACTGGCTTTCCTCCGACTGCCATTGCGGCAGCACCCGCACGAGCCTCCCGGCCCGCAGATCCGCCTCACACGCACTTTCGAGCAGAAGCCCGAAGCCGAGGCCGGCGCGGGCTGCATCGAGAATGGCGGTCATGCTGCGGCAGGTCAGCCTCGGCTGATGCCGGATTACCCGTCTGTCGTCATTCGGACCGATGAGTTCCCAGCTATGGAACGACACCCACGGGGTCATCGCCAGCGTCGGAAGATCGGCGAGCTCGTCGACGCAATTTAAACCGCCGATACGTTCGATGAGCGACGGACTTGCGACCAGGATTCGCCGCGCCCGGTCGAGCTTGCGCATCGTCAGGCTCGTCTGTGTCTCCGGCTCGTTGGTCGCCCTCACCTCAAGATCGATCCGTTCGTTGATGAGGTCGGCACGCCGCTCGGAGCCGATAATCTGCAGCTTGATCTTAGGGTAGCGTTCGAGGAATTCAGGCAGAATACCGCCGACGGAAATGTCGACCAGACCAAGCGGGCAGCCCATCCGCACCACACCCTGCGGGTCTGCTTGGGCTTCGGTGACGATCGATTTGGCGCGGTCGGCCTCCTGCAGGATGGTCTGGCATCTTTCGTAAAAAGCTTGTCCGATCTCTGTCACCCGGAAGTGACGGGTCGAACGCTCTATCAGCCGTGCACCAAGCCCGTCCTCGAGCCGGCTGACCCGCCTGCTCAATTTTGAGCGCGGTATTTTCAGATTGCGACTGGCAGAAGCAAAACCACCGCTGGAGACGACGGCTGCAAAATAATAATAGTCGTTGAGATCGTCCATGCGAACAAGCTATCCGAGCGTAGGAATGAATGCCGCCCCGAAAGGGTTGTATCCTCTCTCCAGCAAAGCTGTAATCACATTGTCGGCATTGGATCTTCTTTACGCGACCCGTCGCGGCAAAGCCAACCAATGCCCAACGGTCAATCCAAAACTCTCTTGAGAAAAGAATGGCCTCGATCAAGGCCTGCAGGATGCCGACGTGCGATACACAACATGCCGGTTCGGCTTACCTGGATGGCGCTCCGAAAATACAGCCACAACAGCGCGTGTCAAAAACACTGCAAGGACGGTCCGGCAGGGAAGACCGGACCCGTCCCCGTAGCTGATCGGAGGTCACTCGGATCAGAAACTGATTTGAAGTGTCCCCGGTCCGAAGACCGGGGACACTCACCAAGTGGATTAGAACGAACGCTGCAGGCGGAAGTAGCCCGAGGTGGAGTCGTCGCCATCATCCGGATCGAGGTACTGAACCGAAGCCTTGGCATAGAAGTTGTCGACGATCTGGTAATCAACCGTCAGGCCAACCTTCCAAGCATCGCCGAGATCGTCGAAGTCGTCCGGAACAGCCTTGCCACCACCGAAGTAGTTGCCGTAGTACTGAACGGCCGGGGTGATCTTCAGCTTGTCGGTTGCCTTGATGGCGTATTCGGCAGCAACGGCCCATTCAGCCGAAGAGTAGTAGGAGTTCGGGCCGGAGGAGTATACGGCAGCGAGGCCGAGCGTACCGGGACCGATGTCAACCGTACCCATTGCACGGATAGCGCCGTCTTCGTTGTCGAAGTCCCAGCCACCGGTGAGCTGGTAGCTGAATGCACCAGCCTTGCCGCCAAGACCGAAGGCAACGCCCACGTTATTCGGGCCTTCGTCGGCCTTGAAAACGCCGTCTTCCAATTCGTCGACGCTGAGGCCGGCGTAGAAGTCGCCGCTTTCATACTGATAGCGGATGGAGTTATGCAGCGTTACGACAGAACCGATGTCGTCGGTTTCGCCGGAGAGGCCATCGTCCCACCAGCTGTAGAACAGACCAGCGCGGAAGCCCGCGATGTCGAGGTAAGCGGAGTCGAGAATGGCGTCCTGGTCGGTGGCATTGTCAGCATTGAACTGCATGACGATGACGCCGGTCAGCGGACCATACTCGGTGTCGCTCTTGGCCGTGAACTGAACCTGGCCACGGGTGACTGCATCCCAATCGGAGTCGTTGGGAGTAGTTGCCGAATTGCCCGGACGATCGCCAACGTTAACCTGGAAACGGATGTAGCCTTCGATCTTGAGGCAGGTTTCGGTGCCCGGGATGTAGAAGTAGCCGGTGCCGTAAGCGTCGCAGACGCGAACATATTCAACCGGTTCCGGCTCAGCAGCAACGATAGCGTCAGCTGCAAGAACCGGCGTCGATGCAGCAAATGCTGCTGCTGATGCTAGCAAAACCATTCTGATGTTCATTTACCAATCCATTCCTTTGTCGATCGGGGCTGACGTCTCATCGGGTAGTCAATTTGAAGCCGGCCCAGTTTGAACAGCCATCTCGGCGTGCGGATCGATCGAACCGCCAAACCGTCATCCCATACCGGGCATTATCAAGCAATTCTCGATATACGCGGGAGGGGTCCGATCGAGGCACTTTCCTCGAAAGCGTGATTTTTATACAACAATTTCAATTGGTTACAGCAGAAAAACGCACAAACGGCCCGGCGACGGAAACCCTCCATCGCAAGCCGCAAACGCTATATTCTTTCATCAAAATCCCCACCGTCCGATCTTCGTCGGACATAATGGTGAAGCTCATAAAACTCTACCGCCGGCCAATGAACACATACAAGGTGACGGCTTAGAACATAGTGTCCTGAATTCGATACCAATGCGTCAAAATGATGACATGATGCCCACTGGTTGTACGCACCATAGCCTCTTAATCGTTACTAGGCTATGTATTTCTTCAGGATTTCGCCGCGATTCGAGCGCTTTTCGGCTATTTATGAGACTTTTCTGCAGTCAGAACCCTCTCTCGGCCCTGCTTGCGGCCTCATTGCGGACATTCTCACGGATGATGAGAATGCCGCTCGAAGCCCATTTCTTGGGGAGGATACCCTCTGCGGTAGCAGACCGTGCCTCGATATTTCGATTATCGACCGCCATTCCAGGCGGCCGCAGATCGCACGCTCGGACTCAATCCTCGTTGGATTTGGCGTTCTCGAGAATCATATAGTCCAGCGGCAACTGCGTCGAATACTTGATCTGCTCCATCGCAAAGGCGGAGGAGACGTCGCGAATCTCGATCTTCGCGATCATCCGCTTATAAAAGGCATCGTAGGCGGCGATATCGGGCACGACGACTCGGAGGAGATAATCGACATCACCGCTCATCCGGTAGAATTCGACCACTTCGGGGAATTCGGCGACCACCTCGGAAAAGCGGCGCAGCCACTCGATCGAATGGGTGGCCGTGCGAATCGATACGAAAACCGTGACCTTGGTGTTAACCTTCTCCGGATCGAGGATGGCGACCCGACGCTTGATGACGCCATCTTCCTCCATTTTCTGAATGCGCCGCCAGCACGGCGTCGTCGACAGCCCCACCTTCTTGGCGAGGTCGGCAACGGCAAGGGTCGAATCTTCTTGCAGCAGACGCAGTATTTTTCGGTCGAGGCGGTCCATGCGCACGTCAGTCCTTTCGAATTATTTTCTTTGTATAACCCGATTCCGCGCGAGGAAAAGAATTTTGTTTCAGGAAAGCAGTGTTTTCACCCGCTCCTGCAACACAGGAAGCAATTCTTGCTCGAACCAGGAATTGCGTTTCAGCCAGCCGCTGTTGCGCCAGCTCGGATGCGGCAGCGGCAGCACCGTCGGCGACCGGCCGGACAGCAGGCTGTCACGCCAAGCCCGCACCGTCTCGGTCATATTGCCTCGCCTCTCGTCAGCCATATGCCAGGCCTGCGCATATTGGCCGATGACCAGCACCAGCTTGATCTGCGGCATTGCCGCGATCACCCTTTGCCGCCAGACCGGAGCGCATTCACGGCGCGGCGGCAGGTCCGCGCCCTTGTCGTCGTAGCCAGGAAAGCAGAAGCCCATCGGCACGATGGCGAATCGGTTGCGGTCGTAAAAGCTTGTTCTGTCAACGCCGAGCCATAACCGCAGCCGGTCGCCCGAGGCATCGTCAAACGGCAGACCGCTCTCATGCACCCGAAGGCCGGGTGCCTGCCCCGCAATCAGGATGCGAGCGCTTGACGAAATCACCGCCACCGGCCGCGGCTCGTGCGGCAGCCGGTGCTGAGGTCCGCTTGCCGGAGCGTCGCGACAGATGCGACAGCCGGCAATTTCCCGCCGCAGCGTTTCCAGCTTGGCTTCATCCGTCATCACCTTACTCCCATCCGACGATCCGCCTGACGAAGCGCAGCGCGTCGCCGTAACCGGATTCGTGACGGGCACGGTCGCGCACATCGCGCGGCGGCTCGAAAGTCCCGGCCCACAGCCCCGCTTTCGCCCCTCTCGCCTCGGCCTCCTCCTTGCCGTAGCCACCATAGGAGACGGCCATGCCTCGGCGTACCATGCCGGCATTGATGTCGCCGCCCGTCGCGCTACGACAGACGACAAGCAGCCTGTCGTAGCGGTCGCGCCGGTCGCCTTGGCAAAGCGTTCCCGATGCCAGCACCATCTCCTGCAGCGCCTCCCGCGCCACGCGCCCGCAAGCCCAGGCCTTTCCCGCCTGTTCACAGCTCTGATTAAACTCGGGCGCGTCAATGCCTTCGAGGCGGAAGCGCTCCCCGCCCAATGTCAGACTGTCGCCATCGGCAGCATGAAAGCCGCCGGCACGCTTGATTGTTGCTCGATCGTTGATCTTGGCGGCAATCAGCGCCAGCAGCACAAGCAGGGCAAAAGCGGTCACGCCGTCGCGAATCAGGCGCAGGCCCCGTGTCACGCTTTCGCCTCCTTAAAAAACAAATCCTTGGCAAAGATGGCAAACATCTTCTTAAGAATTGCCGGTTAAGCTCTTATCCACCCTGGGATGAAGTTTCAACGTGCACATGAGTACCGGCGTAAGCACATCGACCGACAAGATTATCGTCGACAGGTCGCGCAGCCACCGCAACAAGGCCGTTTCCAAGGCCGTGCGGCAGACGCGCGAACGTCTTCAGTCCGGTCATGCGTCCAATTCCGCCTTCGACCGTGACGTACTCAAGATGTATATAGCGTCGATGATGCAGGGCGCTACGATCATGCCGCTCTTCGTCGTCATCATTACCGCCCTCGGCGTCTATTTCACTCAAGATACCCAATTGCTCTTCTGGGCGCTGCTGACGCTCACCTGTCACACCGGCAACATCCTGCTCGCCCGGCGCGCGCGCCGACAGGAGATCACCTCCGAGAGCGCCCGCAAATGGCGCCGCCTGCTGCTCGCCGGCCAATTCCTGGTCGGCTGCTGCTGGGCCGTCTTCGCACTGCAGGGGTGCGACACCTGCGAGCCGTCCAGCTTCATTCTCTATAAGGGCGCAACATTGCTGATTGCGCTTTCCGTCACGGCGATGTCGAACTTCATGCTGACGCCAGCCGTGCTGGTCGCCTTCGCGCCGGCGGTCCTGGCGCTTGGCGCCAAGAGCGGCCTGTCACGCGACCTCCTCGAAATCAGCCTGACCGGGCTGTTCACCACCACCCTCGTCTTCTTCAACTATATCAGCGACCGCCTGTTCAAATCCAACCTCAGAATCCTCTCCTACCAGTCGGAGAAGGACGACCTGATCGCCGAGCTGGAAGTGGCGAAATCGATGTCGGACGAGGCGCGCCGCCGCGCCGAAGAGGCAAACCTCGCCAAGTCCCGTTTCCTTGCCTCGATGTCGCACGAGCTCAGGACGCCGCTCAACGCCATCCTCGGCTTCTCCGAGGTGATGTCGGCCGAAGTCATGGGACCGCTCGCCAATCCGACCTATAAAGAATATGCCGGCGACATTCATCGCTCAGGCCAGCATCTGCTCGATCTCATCAACGAAATCCTCGACCTGTCGCGCATCGAGGCCGGCAAATACGAACTGAGCGAGGAAGCGATCTCGTTGCTCGATATCACCGAGGATTGCATCGGCATGGTGCAGCTGCGCGCCCGGGCCAAGAATATCGCCATTTCGGATCAGTTCGAACGGCAGCTGCCGGCCATCTGGGCGGACGAGAAGTCGATGCGCCAGGTGGTGCTCAACCTTCTCTCCAATGCCGTCAAGTTCACGCCGCAAGGCGGCGAAATCCACGTCAAGGTCGGCTGGACGGCCGGTGGCGGTCAGTACATCTCGATCAAGGACAACGGCCCCGGCATTCCGGAAGAAGAGATTCCCGTCGTCCTCTCGGCCTTCGGCCAGGGCTCGATCGCCATCAAGAGCGCCGAACAAGGCACCGGCCTCGGCCTGCCGATCGTTCAGGCGATCCTTGCAAAGCATGACGGACAGTTCCTGCTGAAATCGAAGCTGCGTGAAGGCACCGAGGTCATCGCCATCCTGCCCGCCAAGCGCGTGCTCCAGAGCCTGCCGGCCGTCGAAGAGGCTCAGGCTGTCGCGCGCAAGCGCAAGAGTTTTGCCTAATGCACGTCGCCCGGAAGTGTGCGGCGGTTCCCGGATAACGACATGCATAAAAACAAGGAGCTAAAGCGCATCGCACGAATCAGGTTTCATGCGACGCGCTTTAGTTCAACTGAAAAACAGATGCTTGCCGAGCACGAATCCGAGATAAAGGCAGCAGGCGGCGATCATACAAGTCACCGCGAAGGAACCGAGATCCTTGGCATGTTTGCCGACGATCGAAATCTCCGGTGAAATCCGGTCGATCACTTCCTCGACAGCGGTATTCATCGCCTCCATCGAAAACAGCCCGAGGAACAGCAGCACCGCGATGACGATCTCACCGAAAGTGGCCCCCACCAGCGCCAGCCCAGCCAGCGAAATGAGGAAGAAACCGAGCTCCTGGCGGAAGGCCGCCTCTTTCAGCACGCGCAGGAAACCTGCCCAGGAATAGCTGGCCGCGGCGATGAAATGTCGAAATCCGGTCTGCTTCGTCACCGCGGGCTTCGTCAAGATTGATCCCCCAGAGCATGTCGCGCAAAAGTGTGCAGCGGTTTTGCGATAACGACATGCGTTAAACAAGGAATTAAAGCGCGGGCCAAGCGAATCTGAAAGATCGCGACGCGCTTTAATGCTTGTTGCTCACGCCTGCCTGGGCAAACGTCGCCATGCCGGAATGGCAGGCAGCGGCGGCCTTGACGATGCCGGCGGCAAGCGCCGCACCAGTGCCTTCGCCAAGCCGCATGCCGAGCGCCAGAAGCGGCGTCTTGCCGAGCATCTCGATCGCGCGCAGATGACCGGGCTCGCTGGAGACATGGCCGATCAGGCAATGATCGAGCGCGGAGGGATTGGCGGCTTTCAGGATCGCCGCCGCGGCAGTCGCGACATAGCCGTCGATCAGCACCGGTATGCGCTCCATCCGGGCGGCAAGGATGGCGCCGGCCATCGCCGCGATCTCGCGGCCGCCAAGCCGCCGCATGATCTCCAGGGGATCGTCGAGATGGTCGCTATGCAGCTCCACCGCCTTTTCCACCGCCGCGATCTTGCGCTCGAGCATCTCGCCTTCCGAACCGGTGCCGGGTCCGACCCAGTCGCGCGCCGAACCGCCGTAGAGCGCATAGTTGATCGCCGCCGCAATCGTCGTGTTGCCGATGCCCATCTCGCCGATGCAGAGCAGGTCGGTGCCGCCGGCGATCGCCTCCATGCCAAAGGCCATGGTCGCGGCGCAGTCGCGCTCGGAAAGCGCGGCTTCCTCGGTAATGTCGCCCGTGGGGTAATCGAGCGCCAGATCGAAGACTTTCAGCCCGAGATCATAAGCGACACAGATTTGGTTGATCGCAGCTCCACCGGCTGCAAAATTCTCGACCATCTGCTGCGTCACCGCGGGCGGAAAGGGTGTGATGCCCTGTCTGGTGACACCGTGATTGCCGGCGAAGATCGCCACCAGCGGCCGGTTGACGGCCGGTTGGCGGCCCGTCCAGGCGGCAAGCCAGAAGGCAATCTCCTCGAGCCGCCCGAGCGCGCCCGGCGGCTTGGTCAGCTGCGAGTCGCGTTCGCGTGCGGCCACCAGTGCGCGGGCATCCGGTCCGGGCAGGTCCCGGAGCAGGGTACGGAAATCGTCGAAGGGCAGGCCTGAAACGCTCATCGGTGCGTATTCCTATGAATCGGCTATTCTTGTTTTCACGCAAACCACTTGTTTGCGTCGAGCAAATCAGCTTCTTTGCGGTGGCTCTCTCTTAAAGCCGGCGGACGAAGCGAACAACATCAAAAGCGCCGCAGCCCCTCCGGCAGAACGAAACAGAATGAAGATCAAGGACTATGCGGTCGATACCGCCCGCGCCGTCGCCTTTTTGAGCCGTCTTCCGATGCCGCCGGCGCTGTTCGAAGGCTATGACGGCAGGCTCGGCCGCCTGGTGCGCGCCTTTCCCCTCGCCGGTCTTATCATCGGCTTCGTGCCGGCGCTCGCCCTCCTCCTTCTTTCAGGCCTGCGCGCCGATCCACTGGTGGCGGCCCTGATCGCAATTTCCGTCCAGGCTCTTGCCACTGGCGCACTGCACGAAGACGGCTTGGCCGACACGGCCGACGGCATCGGCGGCGGCAAAAACCGCGACCAGAGCCTCATCATCATGAAGGACAGCCGGATCGGCACCTATGGCGCGATAGCGCTGATCCTCTCCTTCGCGATCCGTGCGGCCGCACTCGCCGCCATTGTCCGCCAATCCTCGCCGCTCGCCGCAGCCCTTGCCGTTCCCGCCGTCGCAGCACTCAGCCGTGGCGCCATCGCCTGGCATTGGCAACGGCTGCCGGCCGCAAAGGCCGATGGCGTGGCCGCCTCGACCGGCCAGCCGAATGAGGCGGCGATGCATTTTGCGCTCGTCTCGGCCGGTCTGCTCGCAGCACTTCTGATCTGGCCGGCATTCGGCCTGCGGCCGCTCGTCGCCAGCCTCCTCGCCGCCGGCGTTGCCGGATTTGTCTTCACGACCCTCATCCGTCGCAAGCTTGCCGGCCACACCGGCGACACGCTGGGCGCCACGCAGCAGATTTGCGAAATCGCCACCCTTTGCGCCCTTGCCACCACTCTTTGAAACTCCGATATATCAGCCATGCAAACACCCTGCATTCACGTCTGCTCCATGGTTCCAGCCACCGGATTTTGCGCCGGTTGCGGCCGCACTCTTCAGGAAATCGGTGGCTGGATGAACTATACCGATGCCGAACGGCGCGGGATCATGGCGCAGCTGCCGGCGAGGATCGCAACCGCCGCGGCGACCAGCCGAATGAAAACAAGCCTCGCCGAGCCGCCGGGGCGGCCTTCATGATCCGTTTCACCGTCATTCTCGTCGTGATCGGCATCGGTCTTGCCGTGCTGATCCTCAACAGCGACAGCGGCCGCATTCTCGGCTTGCAAAGTGACGAGTTCGGCCGCTTCGTTTACCTGCTGCCGATCGCACTGATGCTATCGGCCGGGATTTGGGCGCGCAGCGTCGGTGAAACCATGCGCCAGATGATGATCTGGCTGGTCATCATCCTGGCGCTCGTGACCGTCTATCTCTATCGTCAGGAAGCGATCGGCGTCGGCAACCGGGTACTCGCCGGTCTCATTCCTGGCCGCGCTGTCGTCGTCACGACGAGCGAAGGTGGCGCGGAAATCATCCTGCACAAGCTGTTGAACGGCCATTTCGAAGCGGACGTCAATGTGAATGGCCGGACCGTCGAGATGCTCGTCGACACCGGCTCCAGCATGGTCGCGCTCTCACACGAGGATGCTGAACGCATCGGCATCGATCTCACGGGCCTCACCTACTCGATGACAGTCATGACCGCCAACGGCCGCAGCCGCGCAGCCCCCATTACGCTCGACCAGGTGGCGATCGGTCCGATCGTCCGCAACAATGTCGCAGCCAGCGTCGCCGAGGACGGCCGGCTTGACCAGAGCCTGCTCGGCATGAGCTTCCTGGAAACGCTGGGCTCCTTGCAAATGCAGACGGACGAATTGCGAATGCGGGATTGATCCGGCAGAACAATCATGCCCTCGATCCGCTCTCGGCCGACTCTCCATTGGGAATACGGACCGCAACTCGCCGGTCGACAAAAGCTGCAAAAAACGCTGCCGACAAGGCAAGTGAGGCCGATGTCAGCAACATCGCGAACAGCGTCGACACTGCGCCTGCCTCCCGGAGAAACAACCCGGCGATCGAAGCAATCAGCGCGGCGCCGGCGATCGACATGGCGGCGGCAAGGCCTGCAGCGGTGCCGGCGAGATGGGCGCGAACCGACATCACGCCCAGATTGGCGGCCGGAAAGGTCAAGCCATTGCCGATGCCGATGAACATACAGGGTCCGAAAAATGCCAGGACATGCGTGACGCCCGAGATCGACAAGATCAGCCCCAAGAGCAGCCCCATGCACGTCGATAAACGCGCAATGACGAGCGTGGTGCTGAGCGATTTCCTCGTCAATCGGGCAGCGAGATAACTGCCCAGAATGAATCCCGCGGGAACCATTCCCATTAAGAAGCCCAGTTTCGCGCTCGATCCTCCGAGCGAAGAACTGACTGCCAAGGATGCGCCTCCGAGGAAGATATAGAGAGTGCCGGTCGAGCAGGCCATGCACAGCGTATAGGCCCAGAACCGCGCCGAACCGAGAAGCTGCCGGTAGGAAGCAAAGTAATCTCCTTTCAGTCTCGACGCTGGGCCGGCTGTTTCCTTCAGCTCGCGCATGGAAATGGCGAGGATGGCCGCGCCTATCAGCGCAAGAGCGACGAAGATCGCCCGCCATCCGAACGTTTCGTCCAGAATGCCGCCGACGCTCGGGCCGAGCATCGGCGCGATAGCCCATCCCATGGCGGCGTAGCCGATCCTGTTGGCGGCCCCGCGCTCGCCCGCCGTCTCCTTGATGGCGACGAGTGCGACGCAGAAGCAGGCGGCGATCGACGCCTGCATCACGCGAAACAACAGGAAGATGCCGATATTGGGCGCCAGCGCGCAGCCGATCGACGCGACGATGAAAATGGAAACGGCGATCAGCGCGATCGGCCGGCGCCCATAACGATCCGACATCGCGCCGGCGACAATTTCCGTCAGGGCGTTGATGATCGCATAACCCGCAACCGAGAGATTGACGAGCGCGAAATCAGCCCGAAAAGTCGCGGCGATATTTGGCAGCGCCGGCAGATATATGTTGACCGGCAACACCGAGAGCGCCGTCAGCAGGAGAAGGATCGTGCGCCGCGGCGCCGCAGTCGAAGTCGCAGCCGCCTTCTCGGTCAGGCGGTTGCCGGAAGTCTGCGCAGAATTGTCGCGTGACATGGCTTTGTCCGGTGTGTCAGGGAGATTGTGGGAATCTGACGAGGCGCATCGCAAATTCAGGGCACAAAAAAAGCCCCGTCAGGAGCTTGTTTTACCGCGCATGGGGCTGATCGCCGGATGGTTACACCATCCTGCCCATGCGCGCTATCACCACGACAAGAACCATTGCGATCTTCATGACGGTACAGCTAGACAGAAATTTCCATCTCGTCAACGTGCGGTTTCAATGCTCGCAGAAAATGCAAGCCGACGAACCGTGCCGTGCGCGATGCAGCTTTACGGCGCCAGGCGGATCTGGCACCGTCAACGGCAAAACAACAAGACCACAAAGAGCAAAAAGAAACTCCTAGTCTGGTGGCACCCCGCATGTCCGATCGGCCCTCGCTTCAGTCGAAGGCTTTGCCCATGGGTGCGACAGGAGTTTCGCCATGAATTCACTCTGGCCGATCCTTATCGGCGGCATTCTGCCCGCCGTTTTCTGGGGCATCACCGCGATTTTCCAGAAGCAGAGTGCTGCGGCCGCTACCGGCTCTGCCGTCTATCTCATCGCCTTCGGCGCCGCCTGCGCCCTCGCCGGTCTGATCGCCGCGCTGATCTGGCGCCCTGTCGCCTGGACCGCCCAAGGACTTGGTTTTGCCGCAACCGCCGGCGCCTGCTTCGCCCTCGGCACCGGACTCATCAGCTTCGCGCTCTTTGCTTACGGTGTCCCGGTCTCGAAACTCGCCCCGATCTGGAGCTGCAACGTGCTGGTGACGCTGGCAATAGGCGCCCTCTTCCTCGGCGAGGCCTCTGATTTGAACATGGTCAAGCTCTCCGCTGGCACCCTCCTCATTTTGTCCGGCGCCCTGCTCGTCAGCAGCGCCTGAGGGGAATGAGCACGATAAGACGATCAAAAGGAGATGAGGACTTCGCCGATTACCGGTCTCTTCCTTGCAACGAGCGGAACCATGATACCGAAGTCAGGCTGGCCTAAAAACAGATCGGTCGTAACTCGCCGGCCGAAGAAATCGATGCGCGATCGCGAGTTCATGAAGGAACAGGGATCAGACCAGCAATCGATGCTCAGTTCACCACCCCCCTTCAAGGCCGAATACACCGTAATCGTGAGATGGACCGCGGGATCGGCATAGTCGACAAGGTCACAAGCAACATGCGGAACGCATGTTACCTCAGCGGAGATTGGCTCGTTTTGCCCCATGACCACGGCATAAGTAACTTTGACGGGCGCTGCGGCCTGCTGCGACCGGCATTCTTGTGGGGTCAAGCAGAGGAGCGTGGCAATCGCGATGTATGTGAACACGCTACTGGTGATCATGCCCTTACCCCCGCGACCGATGACAGCAACACTGGTCATTTCTGGTGTTAAAATTGCGGCACTCTTAGCCAAGCGCTGCTCCATTGCCGCCCGGTCCTCTTTATTGATATTCTGCACCTGCGCAATGCCGGAACCTGACATGACTCCACGACAACTGAAAACATTCCTTGCTGTTGTCCGGCACGGAAACCTTACGCGCGCCGCCGTCGAGGTCGGCCTTGCCCAATCAAGCCTCAGCGACCAGATACAGGCTCTGGAGGAAGAGCTCGGTGCAGAACTTTTCCTTCGCTCGCGTCAGGGCGTGGTTCCCACGCCGGCAGGCGATGCGCTGAAAGCCTATGCGGAAGAAATACTGGCGCTGAACGACGAGGCGAAGGACGCCGTCCGCTCCTGCGCCGGCAACACCGAGCAATCTGTTATATTGGGCACGCTCGAAACCATCGCCGCTCAAAAGCTGGCACCCTTGCTCTCCGTCTTCACGAGGCAGAATCCCGGCCTCGCTGTCAAACTTAAAGTCGGCGGCAGCGGGGAATTGCATGCGCAGTTGCAGCAGGGCGCGATCGATGTCGCATTCACCTTCGATCGCGGCCAGCAGGACCAGCGCTTCACCAAGCGCCGCATTTCCAGCGAGCAGTTGGTCCTGATCGCCGGCCGCGATTCGCAAGCCAGGCCACCTGCTAGCCTCGCAGCACTGAGCACCGCATCCTTCATCACGACCGAAACCGGCTGCGTCTATCGCCACCTCTTTAACATCGCCTTTGCCGAAGCGGGCCTGCCCGCACCACCCATCGTCACGCAAGCCGATAGCATCGCGACGATCATCAAGCTCGTCGCATCCGGCGCGGGCTATGGCCTCGTCCCGCGTCTTGCGATCGAGCCGTCTCCGGCGCGCGGCAATATCGTGGAACTGCCATGGCCGGGCGAACCGCCCGTCGCCTCGCTGGTGATGATGTGGCGACGCCGGCGCGTCCAGCCGTCGCACATCGCTTTCCTTCTGCAATCGGCCAGCGAAAATCTTTCGCCGGTCAGACCAGCCGATGCCCGCCTTCGACATGCAGGGTAGTGCCCGTGGTGAAGCCGTTGCCGATCAGGAAACGGATCGCATCGGCGATATCCTCGGGCTGCCCAACCCGCCCCACCGGCAGGCGCTGCGCCATCGCATCCAGCCTCGCCTGCTTGGCGTCACCGGCAACGAAGCTCCAGATCGGCGTGTCCACCCAGCCGGGCGAAACCGCGTTGACGCGGATCGGCGCCAGTTCGACGGCAAGCGCCCTGACGAGGCCTTCGAGTGCCGCGTTGACGGCCGCGACCACCGATCCGCGCGCGAGCGGCCGATAGGCCGCAATACCCGAGGTGTAGGTGATCGAACCAGACGACGGCAGTCGGGAGGCGCCGTATTTCGCCAGCAGTAGCGGGCCGTAGAACTTGCTCTGGACCACCTTTTCTGCCGCCGCCAGTTCGAGCGACGACAGCAGCTGATAGGCTCCTTCGATTTCCGCCGCCGTGCTGACGATATGATCGACCGGTCCGCACTCCCGAAACAGCGCCGCGACCTCCTCCTCCCGGCCTATATCGACGACATGGGTTCGGAGTTTCGGGTGGTCGCCGAGATGACGGCAAACTGCCGCAAGCTTCTCCTGACCGCGCCCGGCAATCGTCACCGACGCCCCCTCGTCGAGCAGACGCCCGGCAAGTGCCAGCCCCATACCGGAACTGCCGCCGACAATTATCACCTTCTGACCTTCGATGCTCATAACAGCTGTCTCGCCTCTCCATTGGGATGAGACAGCAGATGCCTCCATCGGACGCAAAAGAAAAACGGAAGAAGCCGATAGCACTATCGGCTTCTCCGATCATCGACGTTCAAGCGGTCAGTTGCGCAACCGGTATCCGGTCTTGAATATCCAGCCGAGGGTTCCCAGGCAGATCGCCAGGAACACTGTGATCATCGCCAGGCTGATCGCCGGGTTGACATCGGCGATCCCGTAAAAACTCCAGCGGAAGCCGCTGACGAGGTAGAGCACCGGGTTGAAGTGGCTGACCGCCTGCCAGAAGGGCGGCAGCATGCTGACAGAATAGAAACTGCCGCCGAGGAAGGTCAGCGGCGGCACGACAAGCATGGGAATGAGGTTCAGCTGCTCGAAATTGCCGGCCCAGATGCCGATCATGAAGCCGAACAGGCTGAAAGTGATCGCGGTCAGCAGGAAGAACAGGATCATCATGAAAGGATGTTCGATCCTGACGTCGACGAAGAGATTGGCGGTTAAAAGAATGATGACGCCGATGATCAGGCCCTTGGTGGCCGCCGCCCCGACATAACCGAGCAGTATCTCCGTCATCGCCACGGGCGCCGACAGCACTTCATAGATCGTGCCGGTGAATTTCGGGAAGTAGATTCCGAAGGAGCCGTTGCTGATGCACTGGCCGAGCAGCGTCAGCATGATGAGGCCCGGCGTGATGAAAGCGCCGTAGGACACGCCTTCCACTTCCTGAATGCGCGAACCGACTGCCGCCCCGAAGACGATGAAATAAAGCGAGGTCGAGATGACAGGCGAGATGACGCTCTGCAGCAGCGTGCGGCGCGTGCGCGCCATTTCGAAGAAATAGATCGATTTGACCGCTTCGAAGTTCATTTGCTCGCTCCCACCAGCGCCACGAAGATATCTTCGAGCGAACTCTGCCGCGTCGACAGATCCTTGAAATGGATATTGTTCTCGCCGAGCCGGGTCAGCAGCGTCGCGATGCTTTCCTGCTCGTTATCGGCGTCGAAATCATAAGTCAGGCGGCTTCCATCCGCTTCGAGGGTGAGGCCATTGCCGGCAAAACAGTCTGGCAGCCGGCTCAGCGGTTCCGCCAAATCGAGGATGAGCTGCTTGCGGCCGAGCTTGGCCATCAACGCCGCCTTTTCCTCGACGAGCAGCAGCTCGCCGCCATTGATGACGCCGACGCGGTCGGCGATTTCCTCGGCCTCTTCGATATAATGGGTCGTCAGGATGATGGTGACGCCCGAAGCCCGGAGTTCTTCGACGACGTGCCACATGTCCTTGCGCAGCGTCACGTCGACGCCAGCGGTCGGCTCGTCAAGGAAAAGAATATCCGGCTCATGGGAAAGCGCCTTGGCGATCAGAACCCGTCGTTTCATGCCGCCGGAGAGCTGACGCAGCATATTGTCCTTCTTGTCCCAAAGCGAGAGCGCCCGCAGCACCTTCTCGATATGCGCTGGATTGGCCTTCTTGCCATGCAGCCCGCGCGAAAAGCTCACCGTGTTGAACACCGTCTCGAACTGGTCGGTCGTCAGCTCCTGCGGCACCAGGCCGATCATCGAGCGGGTCGCGCGGAAATCCTTTACGACGTCGTTGCCGGCCACCAGCACGCGGCCGCCGCTCGGATTGGCGATGCCGCAGATGATCGAGATCAGGGTCGTCTTGCCGGCGCCGTTCGGCCCGAGCAGCGCCAGGATCTCGCCCTTCTCGACATCGAGGTTGATGCCCTTCAGGGCCTCGAACCCGTTGGCATAAGTCTTCGTCAGGTTCTGAACGGAAATAATGGGGGTCATGCAGGACTCTTGCAGATGCTCGAAGTATTTCGGCCCGCTATATAGTCCCTCTGTGACGCTTTGACATCCTTCGGGAACATGAACACTGCATTCACGCCTCGCCAACACCGTCGCCTTCGTCAAGCCGATCACCCATTGGTGACGGGCCTGCGATAGCCGGCTTCCGATTGCCGTCGCCAATTCTCCCTGAAAGAAAGGCAGCGGTCGGCTCCGGATGTCATCATCCGGTGATATTCATGCTCGATAAGAGAGCCGAGGCAAGCACCGGCATCCGCCCCGCCGCCCATTCCTTTGCGGAGCCGTCTTACCGGCGTTCTCGTTGCGCCCTTTTCCGCTGTCTCGGCATGTAATGAAAGTTATTGTTCAGTCACCAAGCGTTTGGAACCGGCCAGTATCCCTGTGCAGCCGCGTTCGTCTCAGCCGGCCTCTGCGCCGGCTTTTCTTTTGTGCGTGCGTCGTTGCAGCGGCCGACCTCGTCCTTCGAGGCCCTGCGGGCCACCTCCAGAATGAGGTCGGACAGAGGTCGCGGCCGTGTCGCAAGACATAGCAGCGAGCTTGGCAACAACGGATTTGGCGCAACCGAGCATGCCTATCTGGTCCGCAGCCAAATGGCACAACGACCAGCCTTTATCCTGAGGTGCATAGGCCAAAGGCCGAAGCCTCGAAGGACGAGGGCGGCTGGGAGGCAGTAGGTGCTACCCCTCACAATTCATCATAATTGAACCAGTCGAAATCCGCCGCCTTCCCTCGCCCAGACGTATCGAAGGCAAACACGCCGGCAAAGGCGCCGGTGAAGGAGCCGTGCTCCCCGCGCCCGCCCTCGTCGGAAATCACGCCGGCGTCGAGGACAGGGCCGATCCGTTGCCAGGCGCCCTTACCCTCCGTCTGCCAGGAGAATTGAAGGTCATTCTCGCGGATTTCCATGGCAAGCTGGACACGGCCCTCGGCCGGGATCGCGACACCGCTTTCGGCGGGAAAGCTGAGGCGGCCGTTCGGGTAGTCGCCGTTGCAGGAGAGGATGGTCACGCAGCGGCCGAGCGTTTCGTGCAGCGTCACGGCGATCGCGTGGAACTTGTGGCGGTTGTAATAATGCGTCAGCCCCGCGACCTGCTGATAGGTGTCAGGCGAAAATTCGATCACGGTTTCGGCGCGGAAACTATGATGCTCCTGCCGGCGCGCGACCAGCGACTGCTCGAACCAGGAGCCGATGCTTTCGCGACCGATCAGCCTGAGATGGCCGGGACGGTCCGTCAGATTGAAGATGCGCTGGGGTTCGGGCGTGCGCAGCCACTGGAAATCGGCCGGTAGCGCGCGCCCATCGAAACTGTACTCGCTGCGCATCGGCTTCTCCACCGGCGCAGCGCTGAAGGGAGCCGACACATCGACATCGGGCACTGAGGTGCCGTTTTCCAGATAGAGCCAATCATCGTCGCGCCAGACGCATTTCTGCAGGGACGTTTCGCGCCCCAGCGTGCATCGCCGTTTCGGCGGCAGCGGCCGGCCGCAGAGATGAGTGTGATAGGCCTGCCCCTCCGGTGTCTCGACATATTGACCGTGCCCGGCCCGCTGCAGCACCGCGCCCGGATGATCCTTCGAGGTGATCAGATGCATGTTCGGATGCATCTCATACGGCCCGTCGATGCGGCGCGAGCGCGCCATGGTGACGGCGTGGTCGTAGCCGGTGCCGCCCTCGGCGGTCGTCAGATAATACCAGCCGTTCTTCTTGAAGAGATGCGGTCCTTCGACGAGGCCGAGCGGGCTGCCGGCGAAGATGTTTTTGATCGGCCCCTTCAGCGCCTTGGTCGCGGGATCCCATTCCTGCAGCAGGATGCCGTCGAAGGCGGGCGATTTCGGCGAGCCGCCGAAGCTCTGGGTTCGGTGGTTCCACTGCATGTTGACGAACCATTTGCGGCCATCGTCGTCGTGGAAGAGCGAGGGATCGAAGCCGGAGGAATTGACATAGACCGGCTCGGACCATTCGCCCTCGATGGAAGGAGACGTCACGATGTAATTATGCGCATCCTTGAAATTGCCGTCGAAGCGCTTGACGTCGGTATAAACAAGCCAGAACTGCCCATCGGCATAGGAAAGACACGGCGCCCAGATGCCGCAGCTATCGGGATTGCCGCGCATGTCGAGCTGCGAGGCACGCTCTAGCGGCCGGCGCACCAGCGTCCAGTTTACAAGATCGCGAGAATGATGGATCTGCACACCCGGATACCATTCGAAGGTGGAGGTGGCGATGTAATAATCGTCGCCGACGCGGCAGATCGACGGATCGGGATTGAACCCGGGCAGGATGGGATTGCGGATCATGAACGGCCTCCTCCTAGATTATTGCGGTACGTACGTCAGATAGGTGCGGTTTAGCTAGCCTCTCCACCCTCATCTCTGTGCTTGTCACAGAGATCCAGCCGGACCAAGTCTTTAGGCCGGAAAGACCCCTTTTCACCGCGCGCACGCGCGGTGGCTGGATTCCTGTGACAAGCACAGGAATGAGGAGGGTGTGGCAACTACTGCCACATCCTCCGGTTGCCTTGCCTAATCCCGCTCGGCCGACCTCGCCCAGAGATTGATATCAGCCTCACGGGCATACACATCGATCTCCTTCAGCTCCTCAGCCGAAAACTCGATATTATCCAGCGCCTTGACGCAATCGACGATCTGCGAGGACCGGCTGGCGCCGATCAGCGCCGAGGTCACCCGCCCACCGCGCAGCACCCAGGAAATCGCCATCTGCGCCAGCGTCTGGCCACGCCGTTCGGCGATATCGTTGAGCTTCCTGATATTGTCGATGATCGAAGGGCGGATGAAATCGCGCTTCAGGAAATGATTCTGCGCCGCCCGGCTGTCGGCCGGAATACCGCCAAGATACTTCGTCGTCAGCATGCCCTGGGCGAGCGGCGAGAACACTATCGAACCCATGCCGACGTCGTCGAGCGTATCGAGCAGCCTATCGTCCTCGACCCAGCGGTTGAGCATTGAATAGCTCGGCTGATGGATCAGGCAGGGCGTGCCGAGGTCCTTGAGGATGGCGGCTGCTTCGCGGGTGCGCTGCGAATTATAGGAGGAGATGCCGACATAGAGCGCCCGGCCGGAGCGGACGATATGGTCGAGCGCGCCGCAGGTTTCCTCGAGCGGCGTCTCCGGATCGAAGCGGTGGGAATAGAAAATGTCGACATAATCGAGACCCATGCGCTTCAGGCTCTGATCGCAGGAGGCGATCAGGTATTTGCGGCTGCCCCACTCGCCATAGGGACCCGGCCACATATCGTAGCCGGCTTTCGAGGAAATGATCAGCTCGTCGCGAAGCCCGGAAAATTCCGTGCGCAGAATTTCGCCGAAAGCGGTCTCGGCGCTGCCGGGAGGCGGGCCGTAATTGTTGGCGAGATCGAAATGGGTGATGCCGAGATCGAAGGCCGTGCGGCACATGTCGATCTTGCGGTCATGCGGCGTGTCACCGCCGAAATTGTGCCAGAGGCCGAGGGAGACGGCCGGCAGTTTCAGGCCGGAACGGCCCGTGCGGTTATATTTCATCTTCGAATAACGGTCTGCGGCCGGTTGCCAGCTCATCTGAATGTCTCCTTGATAAAATATCTCTATGATCGTCATGCTCGGCCTTGTGCCGAGCATCTGCCGTGCTCTCGATAGATCCTCGGGACAAGCCCGAGCGCGCGATAACTATTGGAACAAGCGCGCTGGGTACGGCAAGCGAACGCGCGAGTTCCTACGGCTTCAAGAGTGCCCGCGACCAATCGATGCCGAGCATTCGCCGCCTGGTTTGCAGATCCTCGGCACAAGGCCGAGGATGACGTTCGGAGTGCGCACTTGGCGATCAGCAGACCTCAGGCGATACGTTATCACCTCAACAGCGCCAGCGCCTCTTCGATGCCAAGCGCGGCCGGCTGGGTGCAGGTCGTCGTCAGATCGATGAAGCGGCCCTCCTCGCCCGATTTCAGGATCGAGGTCATAACGTCGACGCCGTGCAGCGTGCGGTCGAGCGAGCAGCGCGCGTCGCGTCCCTCGATCAGCGCCATCGCCATATCGGCAAGGCCGGCCGTGCGGTAGTTGGCGCGCGCCCCGTTCGGGTTTTCCTGGTTGATCTTGCCGAAGGGGTGATCCCAGTCTTCCAGCGGCTTGATGTCCTTGTCGCGGCCGCTGGCCTCGACGGTGCCGCCGAAGAAGTTCGGGTCCGGCACGTAAAGCGAGCCGTCGGTGCCGTAGAGCTCCATATTGGCATGGCGGTGCGACCACACATCCCAGCTCGCCGACAGCGTCACGGTAGCGCCGCTGACGAATTCGAGCAGCGCCTGGATCGTCGTCGGCGTCTTAACCGGGATGATCTCGCCATGGCGCGGCTGGCTGGTGATCGTCCGGGTCGCCGATGCCATCGAGGTCATGGCGCCGACACGCTTCACAGGGCCGATCAGGTTGATCAGATTGGCGATGTAATAGGGGCCGAGATCGAGGATCGGACCGCCGCCCGGCAGGAAGAAGAAATCCGGATTCGGATGCCACATCTCCATGCCGGGGCTCATGACATAGCAGGCGCCCGAAGTGACCCGGCCGATGCCGCCGTCGTCGATGAACTTGCGGGCGAGCTGATGCGCGCCGCCGAGGAAGGTGTCGGGCGCGCAGCCGACGGCGAGGTTCCTCGCCTTGGCGATGCGGCGAAGCTCTTCGCCCTGCTCCAGCGAAAGCACCAGCGGCTTTTCCGAATAGACGTGTTTGCCGGCCTCGAGAATCGCCTTCGACACCGGAAAATGCGCATCCGGAATCGTCAGATTGACGACGACGTCGATCTCGTCATTGGCGAGCAGCGCGTCGATCGTCTGTGCCTTCACGCCATATTCCTTGGCGCGGGCCTCGGCGGCCGGTACGTTGATATCGGCGCAGGCCAGCACCTTCAGCCCCTTGAAGAGCGGTGCGAGCGAGAAGTAGGTGGTGGAGATGTTGCCGCATCCGATGATGCCGACGCCAAGTTCCCTGGTCATGATGTGCCTCAATAAGTCTTGAAGGATGCGATCGAACGGCTGATGTTGCGGTCGATGTCTTTGGGGTTGTCATGTTCGACGACGAAGTGCTTGGCCTTGGTGCCGCGAAGCGCCGCAATCAGCTTGGCCCACTCGACCTTGCCATGGCCGACATCGGCCCAGCCGTCCTCGTCCGTCGCCTCGCCTGCCAGCGCGATATCCTTGACGTGGACCGAAGTGATGCGAGAGCCGAGTTTCTCGATCCAGGCGAAGGGATCGGCGCCGCCGCGGATGACCCAGGCGATATCGGCTTCCCAGGAAATGTCGGGCGCGCCTTCGAAGATGCGCTCGATCGGCAGCGAGCCGTCGGCCAGCTTGACGAACTCGAAATCATGGTTGTGCCAGCCGAATTCGTAGCCGGCTTCTTTGTAAGGCTTGCTCATCTCCTGCAGCCGCTTGCCGAAGGCCGTCCAGCCAGCGGCATCCGAGGGGCGCTGTTCGGCCGCCAGGTGCGGCGCATAGATCGAGTCCATGCCGAGAATCTTAGCAATATTGAGCGACTTCTGAACTTCCTTCTCCAGGAAATCGGGGCCGAAGTGTCCGCTCGCCATCACCAGGCCATTCTTGTCGAGCTCGGCGCGAAGGCCTTTCAGGCCGGCATCATCGAGATCGGCGTAGATGCCGCCGAAGCCTTCGACTTCGGCATAACCTGCCTTGCCGAGCTTCTCGAAAATCGCCGAATAGGGCTGGAAGTTGCGCGCGCTATAGAGCTGGTAGCTTAGTTTCGTCATCATGTTCTCCTTGGGCCTCGTGCCCATGCTTGGGAAGATCAATCCGCCGATTGGCAGGAATGCAGGTCGTAGAACCGGAAGTCCGGCAGCTTGCCGCGTTCGAGCTGATGTGCCGGGGTGAAGGTGATACGGCGGCTTTCGCCGGCCGCGAGATCGAAGGCGTTGTCGGAATATTTGCCGTCCGTCTCGCTTTCGATCATCACGAAGAGCGCAAGTCCCTTCGCGGTGACGTTGATGTCGATGGCGCCACTCGCCTCGACATATTCATGGGTGACCGTCAGCCCTGAGGCTTCGAGCTCCAGCGCCTTATAGGTGCCGTTGACATAATGCCCCTCGCCGCCCATGCCGTTCGAGGCTGTGAATTGCCAGGCAAGCAGCGTTCCCTCGCCGATTTCGGCGACGTCGATGGTCGCAGCCGTCACCGCCGCATCCGGCGAGCAGACCGCCTGCACATCTTTCAGGTGCTTCCGCTCGCCGTTCATCGTCAGAACAGAAATTGAAAGATCGACACTGACATCGGCAAGCGTGTCGTTGACCAGCGAGAAACGGATCGTCTTGCCGTCCTCGGAAGGAATGGCCGCGACTGCCACCGGTTGGAAGAAGCGCTTGACGAGATAATGCATCGCCTTCCAGCGCCCGCCATAATCGAGGCTCGACCAGGAAGCGACCGGCCAGGTGTCGTTGAGCTGCCAGTAGATCGTGCCCATGCAATGGGGTTTCAGCGACCGCCAGTATTCCACCGCCGTCTTGATCGCCAGGCCCTGCTGGATCTGCGAGAGATAGACGAAGTTCGGGAAATCCTTGGGGAAGCGGAAATAACGGAACATCGTGCCGGCGATGCGCTCGTTGCCGCCGGCATTCTTCTGATGCAGTTCCATGACCGGGGAAGCGACGTTCATGTCCTTCTCGTCGGCATAGGTCTTGATGACGGGCAGCGAGGTATAGGACTGGAAGCCGAATTCCGAGCAGAAGCGCGGCCGCACCGAACGATAATTGTCGAATGACTTGTTCTCGTGCCAGACCGACCAGTAATGCATGTCGCCGGAGCCGTCGGCATGCCAGGCATCGCCGAAATCGAGATAGCCGGAGGCCGGGCTCGACGGCCACCAGAGCGCGCCGGGCAACGCCTTCTTCACCGCCTGCTCGATCGTTCGGTTGAGCCGGTCGTAGGAGACGAGATAACGGTCGCGGTCCTTCCGCGACTCCTCGAACCAGGTCAGCGCGCCGACAAGTTCGTTGTCGCCGCACCAGAGCGCGATCGAGGGATGGGAGGAGAGCCGGCGGACCTGGTAATCGACTTCGATCGCCACATTCTCGAGAAAGTCCTCTGTCGAGGGATAGAGATTGCAGGCGAACATGAAGTCCTGCCAGACCAAGAGGCCGAGCCGGTCGCAGAGATCGTAGAAATGATCCTGCTCATAGAAGCCGCCACCCCAGACGCGGACCATGTTCATATTGGCGGCTTTCGCCGACTGCAGCAAATCCTCAGTCTTTTCAGGCGACGAGAGCGAATAGAGCGCGTCGGCCGGAATCCAGTTGGCGCCGCGGCAGAAGACCTCTCTGCCGTTGACCTTGAACGCAAAGCGGCTGCCTGATGCATCCGGCGTGGTGATCAGCTCGATGGTACGAAGACCGATCTGCTTCGTCACCACCTCATCGGACAGCTCGACGGAGAGCGTGTAAAGCGCCTGCTCACCGCTGCCGGACGGCCACCAGAGGCGCGGCCTGTCGATATGGAAGAGGTAATTGACATCAGTCTCGCCCTTGACGCCGACATCGAGGCGCACGCGCTCTCCGTCGAGATCGAAATAGACCTGGGCGATGCCGGCATGCTTGGCATAGAGGCTCGCCGTCACCGTGAGATCGACAGAGCCGTCATTGTTGTGGGTCTGGCGGGTGACGACATGCTCGATGCGCGCCGTTTCGAGCTTCTTCAGCGCGATCGTGCCGTAGAGGCCGAAGGGTGCAATGGCGATATTCCAGTCCCAGCCGAAATGGCATTGCGGCTTGCGCAGCATGTTGCCGTCGGGGATCGGCGAATTGCCGGTGCTGTAGGGAATGTAAAAGGGCTGCTGCTTCTGCCGCTCGGCACCAACGGCGGGATTGGAGGCAAACACGATGCGGATGACGTTGTCGCCGGATTTCAGCATGCTTGAGACATCAGGCCGGTAGCGGCGGAAGCTGTTGTCGGCTTCGAGCGCCAGGAAGCCGTTGACGTAGACGCTGGCGACCGTGTCGAGATAATCGACATCGAGATACCAGTCGCCGTCGACCTCCTGCAGTGCAAAGCTGCGCTCGACCGCCCACTCACGCTCGGCGACCCACTGCACCTTCTGCTCGTTGCGCCCGAAATAGGGATCCGGGATCAGACCGGCCCGGTGAAGCGCCGTATGCACGTCGCCCGGCAGTGCGATGACGCTTTTGATCTCGCCGTCGACGGAAGTCAGCTGCCACGAACCTGAAAGGTCGATGCTGGAGGGAGACGGTTGTTGCGTCACGATTTCATTTCCGATTTCGAAAAGGGTTGTGTTCTTGAAGGAAGGGCAAATGTCGCTGTTCGGCGGCTTTCACCTATTCGTTCGTCAGAGACGTGTCGTTTTGTCCTCATCCGCCCACTCCGCTCTCCGTCATCCTCGGGCTTGACCCGAGGATCTAGACCGCATCCACCAGCAGCAACGGGCATGGATCCTCGGGTCAAGCCCGAGGATGACGGAGGGCGGGATTGGCCTTTTCGTCAAACTCGCCCGGGGCTAGCGGCCTCAATCCACAAATCTCCGCTAAAGCCGCAGCTCGCTCTCGGCGTCGAACACCGAAGCCAGCGTCATGTCGAAGCTCAGCTTCACCTTGGCTCCGACATTGAAGCGGCGCGCGCCGTTGACGCGGACCGACATCGTGTGGCCGGCATGTTTCAGCCACAGGAGATTGTCGGCACCCATCGGCTCCTCGATATCGACGGTCGCGTCATGTTCCTCGCCGCCGGTGTTTTCGTTGACCTTGATATGCTCGGGGCGAACGCCGAGCACCACCTTGCGGCCGGGCTGCAGCACTTCATTGGCGTCGTAAGCCGCCAGCGAGAAGATGACACCGTTGGCGGTAAAGGCGATGCCATCGCCTGATTTGACCAGCTCGCCACGCAGGAAATTCATCGAGGGCGAGCCGATGAAGCCGGCGACGAAGAGATTGCGCGGCCGATTATAGATCGTCGTCGGATCGTCGAGCTGCTGGATGATGCCGCTCTTCATGATGGCGATGCGATCAGCCAGCGTCAGCGCCTCGATCTGGTCGTGCGTCACATAGATCATCGTATTCTGCAGCGACTGGTGCAGGCGCTTGATTTCGACACGCAGTTCTGAACGCAGCTTGGCGTCAAGGTTGGACAGCGGTTCGTCGAACAGGAAGACGTCGACATCGCGCACCAGCGCCCGGCCGATCGCCACGCGCTGGCGCTGACCGCCGGAAAGCTCTGCCGGCTTGCGCTTCAGGAGCGGCTGGATCTGCAGGATCTCGGCCGCACGCGCCACGCGCTTGTCGATCTCGGCCTGCGGCACCTTGGCGACGCGAAGGCCGAAGGAGAGGTTCTTCTCCACGGTCATCTGAGGATAGAGCGCATAGGACTGGAAGACCATGCCGATGCCGCGATCCTTCGGCTCTTCCCAGGTGACGTTCTTGCCCTTGATGAAGATCTGGCCTTCCGAAGCATCGAGCAGGCCGGCGATGCAATTCAGCAAGGTCGACTTGCCGCAGCCGGACGATCCGAGCAGCACCAGGAATTCGCCGTCGTTGATGTCGAGATTGAGATCCTTCAGCACACTGACTGCGCCGAAATTCAGCGACAGATCCCTGATCGAGACGCTCGAATTGGAGACAGTTGAATTCATGTTCATGTGATCACCCCTTCACTGCGCCTGCGGCGATGCCGCGAACGAAAAGCCGTCCGGAGACGAAATAGACGATCAGCGGCACCAGGCCGGTGAGGATCGTCGCTGCCATGTTGACGTTGTATTCCTTCACGCCCTGCACGGAATTGACGATGTTGTTGAGCTGCACGGTCATCGGATAGGTATCCGGCCGGGTGAAGACGACACCGAACAGGAAGTCGTTCCAGATGCCTGTGACCTGCAGGATCATGGCGACGACGAAGATCGGCAGCGACATCGGCAGCATGATCTTCAGGAAGATCTGCCAGAAGCCTGCCCCGTCGACGCGCGCTGCCTTGAACAGTTCCTCCGGCAGCGACACGAAGTAGTTGCGGAAGAGCAGCGTCAGGATCGGCATGCCGAAGATCGAGTGCACGATGACAAGGCCGGTCAGCGTGCCGTAGATGCCGATTTCGCGCAGGATGATGACGATCGGATAGATCATCACCTGATAGGGAATGAAGGCCCCGATGATGAGGATCGAGAAGAACAGCTCGGAACCTTTGAACCGCCAGTTTGCCAGCGCATAGCCGTTCACCGAGGCGATGGCGATCGAGATGATCACCGACGGCACGGTGATGCGCACCGAATTCCAGAAACCGCGCGACAGGCCGTCGCAGTTCAGGCCCGTGCAGGCCTCCGCCCAGGCCTTGACCCAGGGTTCGAAGGTGATCTCCATCGGCGGTGAGAAGATGTTGCCGAGACGGATTTCCGGCATGCCCTTCAGTGACGTCACGACCATCACATAGAGCGGCAGCAGATAATAGAGCGCTGCAACCGTCAGCGTTCCGTAGAGCATGATGTTGCGCGCTGACAGCGTCGGGCGCGGCTTCGGACCGCTCGGACCGTCGCCGAGCCTCTGTGAGACGGCGTCGAGGCCGGCAGCCGTGGTGTTGAGAGTTTCGATATCAGCCACGCTTGCGCCCTCCTCCGAACTCCAGATAGGCCCACGGAACGATGATGATCGCGACCGTGACCAGCATCATCGTCGATGCGGCGAAGCCCTGACCCAGATTCTGCGCCTGGAACATGTAATCGTAGACGTATTTGGCCGGCACTTCCGATGATATGCCGGGACCGCCCGAAGTCTGCGCCACCACGAGGTCGTAGACCTTGACGATGCCGGAGGCGATGATGACGATCGTCGTGATGAACACGGGCCGCATCATCGGAATGACGACGAGCAGGTAGGTCTTCCACATCGGGATGCCGTCGACGCGGGCCGCTTTCCAGATATCCTCGTCGATGCCGCGCAGGCCGGCAAGCATCAGGCACATGACGAGGCCCGTTCCCTGCCAAAGCGCCGCGATCAGAATCCCGTAGATGACGATTTCGGGCGTGTAGAGCGGATTGAAGGTGAAGCTTGTCCAGCCGAGCGAACGCACCACCGACTGGACGCCGAAATCCGGGTTCAGAACCCACTGCCAGACGAGACCCGTCACGATGAAGGACAGCGCGAAGGGGTAGAGAAAGATGGTGCGAAAAGTGTTTTCGAAACGGATCTTCTGATCCATGAGCGCGGCGAGCACAAATCCGATGACCAGGCTGAAGATCAGCGAGAGGACGCCGTAGAGCGCCAGATTTTCGATCGCAGTAACCCAGCGGGGTGCCGCCCAGAGACGGTGATACTGGTCGAAGCCGACGAAGCTCAACCGCGGGAGGAGCTTGGAATTGGTGAAGGAATAAAAGACCGTCCAGAACGTGCCGCCGACAAAGATCACCAGCGCTGTCAGGATCATCGGAATGGACGCAATCTTGGCATTCAGATTGCGCAGTAGCTTGATTGGCCGGCCTGCTTGCGCTTGACCCGTCATGAACACTTCTCCTCAAACCGCAGCTGCGGCCGGTGACGGCCGTCTCTCACCCCCTGCCCGCAGGGTCCGCCGGAAGGGCCGGCAAGACCGTCGAAACTTGCGGGAGGATCCGGCTCCGGGGAGCCGGATCGCAAGGGCAGCGAACCTGCCGATCAGTCGGCCGAAGCGATGATGCCGGCGAAACGCTTCTGAGCGTCTTCCGGCGTCATCGACGGGTTGGCGAAGAATTCGGAGAAGAGGTCTTCCTTCTGCTTCTGGCTGTCGGCCGAAAGCAGCTGGTCAGTGCCTTCGATCACATTGCCTTTGGCCAGGATGTCGAGGCCCTTCTTCATGCAGTCGTTGGCGGCGGCAAGATCGACGTCGCCGCGAACCGGCAGCGAGCCCTTCTTCAGGTTGAAGGCAACCTGGGTCTTGGGATCCAGCAGGGTTTTGGCGAGCACGGCCTGCGCCTTGGACTTTTCCTCATCCTTCAGCAGCGGGAAATAGAAGGCGTCACCGCCCGTCGAGATGATTTCGTTGACGCCGAGACCCGGCAGGCAGGTGTAGTCGGTGCCGGCCTTCTGACCGGCGAGCGCGAATTCGCCCTGCGCCCAGTCACCCATGATCTGACCGCCGGCCTTGCCCGTGATGACGAGGTTGGTCGCCTGGTTCCAATCCTGGACGTTACTGCCCTTGGACATGCGGCGGGCGTCGTCGGCAGCCTTGAAGACCTTGGCGATCTCGGGTCCGGCGGCGACCTCTGCATCCTTGTCCTTGAACACCTTGTTGAAGACGTCCTTGCCGGCGACCGCGACCATCAGCACGTCGAAGGCGCCTGTCGCCTGCCAGGGCTGACCGCCGACAGCGAGCGGAATGATACCGGCCTTTTCAAGAGCCGGAGCGGCAGCGACGAATTCGTCCCAGTTCTTCGGAACTTCGACGCCGGCCTTCTTGAAGGCGGCGTTCGAAAGCCACAGCCACTGCCAGGAATGGATGTTCACCGGAGCGCAGTAGATCTTGCCGTCGATCGTGCAGGAGTCGAGCAGGCTCGACGGACGAATAATGTCCTTCCAATGCTCCGCGGTCGCGACATCGGTCAGGTCGCGCATCAGGCCAGCCTGAACCAGTTCCTCGGCCTGGCGGCCGTGGTTGAACTGGGTGGCGCCCATCGGGTCGCCGCCGGTGATGCGGCTGATCATGATCGGGCGCGCCGTACCGCCGGAACCGGCGATAGCGCCGTCGACCCAGTGGTTGCCGGTGGCGTCGAATGCCTTTGCCAACTCGGCGACAGCAGCGGATTCGCCGCCAGACGTCCACCAATGGGTGACTTCGAGATCGGTGGCGCCGGCGCTGATCGGAAGCGCAGCAGAAGCGGCAAGCATGGCCGCCATCATACGAATTTTCATGAGTTCTCCTCCCTCACTGAAACGTTGCCGGAAAAACTTAGATCAATCGATTTCCCCGCGCAACTGCCCGCCCGTAAATTTTTCTTTAAAGATCCTGATTACCACTTCTGACTGTTTCGGAAGACCTCCACACACCCGCTAAGTCGGCAGCCTGGCACACTTATCCGCAGGCACTGCATCTGACCATTACAATGAAATCTAATAATAATTTTCAAATTTCAGTTTCGAGCCCCGCACTACCTTTTTCGCAGCTGCAGAAAAATTCTGCAAGAATCACCAATTCAACCTATGCGAATCATATTGCGACGCACACAAGAAAAACCACTCGACTTTTCTACTGTATCGTTACAGATTGAATTCCTCAGGGAGGCGCGATTTTGGCAGGCGGCGGGCTTACGGCGCCTGAAAAAGCCTCTATAAGCGAAACCAATTCGCGCAAGGCGGCCTACAGGGATGGAAAACAAGGGAAATTTCGGACAGGCGACATCGACGGCGGTGACGCGCGAGCGCCCGACATTGAAGACGATCGCCTTCATGACCGGCCTCGGTGTGACGACGGTATCGCGTGCGCTGAAGGACGCGCCGGATATCGGTGCCGAAACCAAGGAGCGGGTGCGCATGGTCGCCCGCCAGCTCGGTTACCAGCCGAACCGGGCGGGCGTACGCCTGCGCACCGGCAAGACCAACGTCATCGCCCTCGTCCTCAGCATCGATGAAGAGATCATGGGCTTCTCGAGCCAGATGGTCTTCGGCATATCGGAAGTTCTGTCCGGCACTCCTTATCATATCGTCGTGACACCGCATTCCCACAGCAAGGACCCGATGCTGCCGGTGCGCTATATCCTCGAGACTGGCTCGGCCGACGGCGTCATCATCTCGCGTATCGAGCCGGACGACCCGCGCGTACGGCTCCTGTCGGAACGCGGCATGCCCTTCGCAACGCACGGGCGCACCGATGCAGGTCTCGTCCACCCCTTCCACGATTTCGACAACGAGGCCTTCGCCCATCAGGCGGTGGAACGCCTCGTCAAACGAGGTCGGCGGCGCATCGCCCTGCTGCAGCCGCCGAGCAAGCTCACCTATTACGCCCATATTCGGATCGGCTTTCAGACCGGCCTGCACGATTACGGCGCCGAGGAAGTGCCCCTGCGCATCAACACCGACGCGCCGCTTGCCGATATCCGCGACGTCGTCGAGGTGATGATGCGCTCGGCGAACGCCCCTGACGGCATCGTCTGTTCGGCCGGCAGTGCGGCGATCGCCGTCAATGCCGGCATCGAGGCCGCCGGCAAGGCGCTGGGGCGCGATCTCGACATGGTGTCCAAGCAGTCGGTGCCGATCCTGAACTGGATCCGTCCCGAGATCATCACCGCCCAGGAGGATGTGCGCCAAGCCGGCCGCGAAATGGCCAAAGCCGTCATCGCCCGCATCGACGGCGTCGAACCGGAACTGCTGCAGAGCATCAGTCAGCCGATCTGGCCGGAGGGTGACAGGTAGGGTGATCGCGGAGCGGGATGACAACTAGCAAAACAATGCCAACATCGAAAACATATACGATATAACGCCCCGTGAGCGCGGCATTCTCCAACATCCCTCATCCTGGAGACGCGCAGCCCGCAGGGCGGAGCCTCGAAGGGCACGCCGCAGCGCTCCTCCTTCCATCAATTTCCCGCCATGCCGAGCACCCGCCCCGTCCTTCGAGACCCCTACGGGGCGCATCAGCAACCGTGTTGTTGGGGTTCGCTCCATGGGGTTCGTCTTTTGATAATCGTGTTGATCATGACGATGAATTTCCGCATGGCAGCGACGAGGGCGACCTTGGGTGGTTTGCCGGCATCGCGCAGTCTTTTGTGGAAGGCCTTGATGGCCGGGCTGCAACGGATGGCCGAGAGCGTTGCCATGTAGAGAGCGCATCGGACGGTGGCGCGGCCGCCGGCGATGTGGCGCTGGCCACGCCAGGTGCCGCTGTCGTGGGCGACCGGGGCGACGCCGACGAGGGCTGCGAGCTTCTTGTCGTCGATGGCGCCGAGTTCGGGCAGTTCGGCGATGAGCACGGCGGCGCCGACCTCGCCGATGCCTGGCACGGTCAGCAGCAGGTCGCGGCGTGCGGCCATGTCGGGCTCGGCCTCGATGGCAAGCGCGATGGCGGCATCGACGCGGGCGAGCTGGCTCTTGAGGGCGGCGAGGGTCTCGCCAATCAGCGCGGCGACGGCTTGCGGGGCATGTTCGAGGCGGTTCTTCTCGGCGACCGCCATGTCGATGAGCTGCCGGCGGCGGGCGACGAGGGCAGCAAGCGCGATGCGGCCGTCGTCGATATGGGGGATCTGTGCCGGCCGCATCGCTCTGGCGAAGTGGAGAATGACGCGGGCGTCGACCTGATCGGTCTTGGCCAGCCGCCCGCTGGCCCTGGCGAAATCGCGCACTTGGCGGGGATTGACGACGGCGACGGCAATGCCGGCGGCCATCAGCGTCCTGACGAGCGCCATCTCATAACCGCCGGTGGCTTCGACGACGACCAGCTCGGCGCCGGCTATCGCCGTCGCCAGCGCGGTCCGGCCCGGCGCGTCGTTGTCAAAGCGGCCAACGGCGCTTTTGCCCTCGACGGCCACGTCGAAATGGGCTTTCGAGACATCGATGCCGACCATGAAAGCTTGCGGGAGACGCATGGGTGCTCCTCCTTGCAACGCGGGCTCAAGGCCCAATCAACCATTCGAGCGAAGACATGGCGACGGAGATGCTCGCTGAGGCACGAGTTCAAAACCCAGGGATGACACGCATCCCCGTCGCGCAACCCCACTATACAGCAACGGCAACGTACAAGGATGAGGCTCTCATTATTTTAAGTTGCGTCGAAGAAAAACGCGCCCTACCGTCGGATTCGCAAGTGGGCATCGGCTTGAAAAAAGCCAAGATTGGCCGCCATCTCACGAAACGAACCGCGGGGATGTCGACAGGATGCAGCAGAGCAGCGTGCCTTATTTCAGCCAATGGGAAACGCCCGGCATGACGTTGCCGGTGCTTGCCGAGGGGTCGCAGGCGCTGCTCAGCGATCCGCTCTGGCGCCAATCGGGAGCCGCGACCATTGAGGAATATGCGCGCTGGGCGGTGAATGTCTGCGGCATGGCTTGCTTGAAGATGATTCTCGCCGCGCGCGGCGAAATCCATCCGACTCTCGAGCTTGCCCGCGCCTGCACTAGATATGGCGGTTATGTCATCAACGAGATCGACGCTTCGATCAAGGGGCTGATCTACGCTCCCTTCGTCCGCTTTGTGAGCGAGCGTTTCGGGCTCGGCGCCGAGACGATGACCAACGTCGAGACGTCGGCCATCCCGGAACTTCTGTCGAAACGCCGCTTCTTCATCGCCTCGGTGCATTCGGCCATCCGCTGGCCGGAGCGCGAGCCGCCGGCAAAGGGCGGACATCTCGTGCTGGTGACATCAGCTTCGCAGGAGACGATCCGCTTCCACAATCCGTCCGGCCATGACGCGGCAAGCCAAGCGGATGTCACGCTGCCGCTTGCCGTCTTCGATCGTTTCTTTGCCAATCGCGGCATATCGGTCGAAGCCTGATCTTTCCGCATCCTATCGCTTCGGAGGCTTTCATGACCCCTTCCCCCAACAGGCTGCGCATTGCCGTGCTCTTCGGCGGCCGTTCGGCCGAGCACGAAGTTTCCATCCTCTCGGCGACCAACGTCATGGCTGCCCTGGAGCCCGAGAAATATGACGCCCTTCCTGTCTTCGTCACCCGCGAGGGACAATGGCTGCTGAGCAGCTTCGAGGACGGCCGGCTGGCGACACCCTCGTCAGGCACGGAAATCTGCCTCGTGCCGGGCGGCCGCGGGCGTATGCTGGCGATGTCAGCCCACGGCGCGCCACATGAATTGCCAAGGATCGACATCCTGTTTCCTGTGCTGCACGGCCCGCATGGTGAGGACGGATCGGTGCAGGGCGCAGCTGAAGTGGCGCGCGTGCCGCTCGCCGGCTGCGGCATCCTCGGTTCGGCCACGGCCCTCGACAAGGATATCGCCAAGCGCCTGCTGCGGGCGGCGGGCCTGCCGGTCGCCCGCGCCGTGACGATCCACGAGGGTGCTGCCCCTCCACTCTCAGCGCTCGAAGGCGAACTCGGCCTGCCGCTCTTCATCAAGCCGGCACGGCAGGGATCGTCGGTCGGCGTCGCCAAGGTCCATGCCAGCCAGGAATTCGCCGCAGCGCTCGAGCAGGCCTTCCGCCATGACCGCATCCTGCTTGCCGAGGAATTCGTCGCCGGACGCGAGATTGAATTCAGCGTGCTGGAGGATACCGACGGCAAGCTCTTCGTCTCCCGCCCGGGCGAGATCGTGCCGGCCGAAAGCCACGGCTTCTACAATTACAACGCCAAATATATCGATGAGAACGGCGCTGCCTTGAAAGTGCCGGCCGACCTGCCGGCGGAGATCGAGGCCGCCATGCGCGACATGGCCGCAAGGGCTTTCCGAGCCGTCGGCTGCGACGGCATGGCGCGCGTCGATTTCTTCCTGACATCGGACATGCGCTTCGTCATCAACGAGCTCAACACCATTCCCGGCTTTACCGATATCAGTATGTATTCCAAGGCGATGGCGGCAAGCGGCGTAAGCTATGCCGAGATCATCGACCGTCTGGTGGGCCACGGCATGGCGCGCGCCCGCAGGGCAGGCTAGATCATGAACAGGTCGATTCTGATTTCCGGATGTTCCGGCGGCGGAAAATCGACGCTGCTTGCGGAGCTTGGCCGCCGCGGTCACAGGATCGTCGAAGAGCCCGGCCGGCGGATCGTCAAGCAGGAGCTCGATGGCGATGGCGCTGCCTTGCCTTGGGTCGACATGGCGGCCTTCGCCCGTCGTGCGATCGAAATGGCGATTGCCGACCACGCGGCCGTCGCACGGCAGCCGGGCTGGACGTTCTTCGATCGTGGGTTGATCGACGCCGCGGCAGCGCTTCAGCACCTGACCGGAGAACCGATCCTGGAAAGGTTGAGCGCCGCCTACCCTTACGACAGACGCGTTTTTCTCACGCCGCCATGGGCGGAGATCTACGTGAGCGATCCTGAGCGGCGCCATGGCTTCGACGAGGCTGTCGCCGAATATGACCGGCTGGCCGCGATCTATCCGACGCTCGGCTACGAGGTCATCATACTGCCGAAGAGGCCGGTCGCCGATCGGGCCGATTTCGTGCTCGACCGCCTGTCTCGGGAAGCGAATTAGCTGCTTCTCGCCCGCATCTCAGCGCCTGTGAAGAACACACCATTGGAAAGACTGCCGGCCGCCGCCGGGCGTCGCATGCTCCTCGCGCCAGTCGCGCTCCAGTATGAAGGCGGGCGAGAACTCCGCCGCCAGCGCTGCCGCGTCATAACGCCGGACCGGCAAGCCGCTGCATCGTTCCGGCCCGTCCGGCGCGAAGGTCGCGATGATCACCGCGCTGCCCGGCACTGTGCCGGCTTCGAGCGCTTGGTGGTAGGCAAGCCGCTGTTCCGCCTCGGTGAGGAAGTGAAAAACGGCGCGGTCGTGCCATACGTCGTATTGGCGATCCGGTCTCCATTCGGTGACATCGGCCACCACCCAGACAACCTTGATGGCTTCATCCCGCAACCGCGCCTTCGCGACACCGAGTCCCGATGCGGCGATATCGAGAACGGTCAGATCGGACCACCCGCGCTCGACGAGACGATCGACAAGGCTCGAGGCGCCGCCGCCGACATCGATCAACGAGGCCTTGACCGGCAGCTGCAGTTCGTCAAGCGCGCGCAGCGAGGGCTCCGGTGTCGGCTGATACCAGCTGACGCAGTCTGCGGCTTTCGTGCGGTAGACCTCGTCCCAATGCTCCCGCTTTGCATCAGCCATTTCGACATCCTCATCGCTCGCTGAACCCCATCCTGACCGATCAACATGTAAGGATTGAGACGTCCCCGGCAATCAACTGTTTTCTTCGAGTTGCGAGGCTGGTGACTTCATGAGAGGCTGTAGCCGGTCGACAGGGGAGCAATGAAATGCGGTCGATGCCATGACGCCCGTTGCAACCACCAGCGGTCTACCTCAAAATTTGGCCGGCCTTGGTCGCCTGCTTCGTGGAGAGCTTGTGCTGCCGGGCGATCCCGGCTTCGAACAAGCCCGGCGCGTATGGAACGGCCTCGTCGACAAGCGCCCTGCTGCAATCGCCTATTGCACCGGGGTCGATGACGTTGTTGCAGCCATATCCCTCGCGCGAGAAAATAATGTGCCGCTGTCGGTGCGCAGCGGCGGGCACAATGTTGCCGGCAATTCTGTGTGCGAAGGCGGACTGGTCATCGACCTGTCTCGAATGAAGAGCAGGCTGGTTGACGACACCAGGCGCGTCGCTGCCGTGGAAGCAGGCCTGACGCTGGCGGAATTCGACAGCGCGACGCAGGCCTTCGGTTTGGCGACAACCATGGGCGTCAATGGCGATACCGGTATTGCCGGGCTGACCCTTGGAGGCGGCTTCGGCAAGCTCGGTCGTCGTTACGGGTTGGCCTGCGACAATCTGTTGTCGGCGGAAATCGTCACGGCGGACGGCCGTGTCCTGCAGGCGAGCGCGAGCGAAAATCCCGATCTTTTCTGGGGACTGCGGGGCGGCGGCGGCAATTTCGGCGTCGTCACCAGATTCGAGTATCGGCTTCACGAGATTGGGACAGAGGTCCTTGCCGGGGCGGTTACTTTTCCGGAACCCCGTGCGCGCGAAGCGCTGAGATTCTATGATAGCTTCGCGACAGCGGCGCCGGATCAGCTCAGCCTCGATGCAGCTTTCGTTACATCGGCAGGCGAACGTCTGTTCAGCATCGCGATTTTTTATTCCGGCCCGTCCGGCAAAGCGGAGCAGATACTGGCGCCGCTGCTCGACTATGCCGAAGGCACTGCGGGGGACGTGCGCCTCGCTAGAGTCCCGTACCTGCAGGTACAGTCAGCCGGAGACGCCGTTTTCAGGACAGGGCGCCGTTATTCCTGGAAAGCGCAGTTCATGCGCGAATTGACCGAGGATGCGATCGACGTTTTGTTGGATGTCTACCGGAGGGCGCCGAATGAGAACGCGCTGCTCGTTTTCCAGCAGGTCGGCGGTGCGATCTCTCGCATCCCGGTGTCAGAGGCGGCCTATGCGTGCAGGAACGCCGAATTCGACTGCTTTCCAATTGCCATATGGGACGACCCTGCCAAGGACCAGGAGAACATCAGCTGGGTTCGCGAGGCCTGGGCGGCGATCAGGCCGCACTCGACCGGCGCCGTCTATGTCAACAATCTCGGCGAAGAAGGCCAGGAGCGGATCAAGGCAGCCTACGGGCCAAATTATCAGCGGCTTGTTGAACTCAAAAACAAATACGACCCGATGAATATGTTCTGTCTGAACCAGAACATCAAACCGACAGCGTAGCCATCATTGAAAAGCCCGGCGCGACGGCCGGGCTTTTCCTCAATCATTTTGGCAAATCTCAGAAGGTCGCGGCACCGCTGCCCCAGGGGCCGTGGTGGAAATCCTTGCCATCGAGGCGGTCGAAGCCGTGGGCGCCGAAGAAGTCGCGCTGGGCCTGGATCAGGTTGGCCGTTCCCCTGCCCTGGCGGTAGGCGTCGAAATAGGTGAGCGCCGAGGTCAGCGCCGGCACCGGCAGACCGGCGGCGAGAGCGGCGATCACGACGCGGCGAAGCGCCGGGATCGATTCCTTGACCATGGACGAGAAGGCCGGCGTGACGATGAGGTTCGCCGCATCGGGCGCATCGGTGAAAGCCTTGGTGATCTCGTCGAGGAACTGCGAGCGGATGATGCAGCCGGCGCGCCAGATCTTCGCGATAACAGGCATCGGCAGCGACCAGTTGAACTCCTTGGAAGCTTCCGCCATCACGGCGAAGCCCTGCGCATAGGCGCCGATCTTGGCGGCAAACAGCGCCAGTTCCAGATCCTTGTTGAGTTCGGGACCGTAGGCGATCGGGAAGGATACGGCCTGCGTGCCGAAAATCTTTTCGGCGGCTTCGCGCTGCGATTTCATCGAGGAAAGGCTGCGGGCGGCGACCGCGGCTTCGATCGCCGTTGCCGGAATGCCCATGTTCTGCGCTTCGATGGCCGACCATTTGCCGGTGCCCTTCTGGCCTGCCTTGTCGAGGATCATGTCGACCATCGGGCCGCCGGAAACCGGATCGGTCGCCGCAAGCACCTTTTCGGAGATCTCGATCAGGTAGGAGTTCAGCCGGCCCTTGTTCCACTCGCCGAAGATGCCGGAGATGTCGGAGGCGCTCTTCCCGAGGCCGTCGCGCAGGATGCCGTAGATTTCGCCGATCATCTGCATGTCGGCATATTCGATGCCGTTATGGATAGTCTTGACGAAATGGCCGGCGCCGTCATTGCCGAGCCAGGCGACGCAGGGCTCGTCATTGTAGCGGGCGGCAATCGAGGTCAGTACCTTCTCGACGCGCTTCCAGGATTCTTCGGTGCCGCCGACCATGATCGACGGTCCGTGGCGCGCACCCTCTTCGCCGCCGGAAACACCCATGCCGATGAAGGTGAGATCGGTATTCTTGAGGCGGTCGAAGCGGGCGACGGTGTCGCGGAAATTGGCGTTGCCGGCATCGATCATGATGTCGCCCTTGGAGAGATGCGGGCGCAGCGCCTCCATCTGCTGGTCGACGGCCTCACCGGCCTTGATCATGATGATGATCGGACGCGGCGGCCGGATCGCATCGACGAACTCTTCGATGGTCTTGCAGGGAATGATCTGCTTCTTCAGATCGCCAGCGCTTTCGTAGAATTCATCGGTTTTCTCAGGCGTGCGGTTGAAGACCGCGATTTTATTGCCTTTCTCCGCGATGTTGAGCGCCAGGTTGGAGCCCATGACCGCAAGGCCGATCAGTCCGATTTCTGCCTTTTCCACGACAAACCTCCGATGTGTCATTTGGACCGGTGTTGTGGCACTGTCTTGCTCAAACGGCAAGTCTGCCAAGGGTCTAATCGGTTAGCAAAAGCCAATGAAATGAAGCTTCCAATGCCGGCTTGTCCGACAAGCTGCCATCTGATCGGCAGGCAGCGATATGGTGTGACCTGCCCTTGGCGCATCTGTAATGTCCTATCTCATGGTATCATAGGCCGTTCGGGAGATGTCGCGTGGCAACGGAAAAACGAAACTGTGGAATTCTCCTGGCGGCCCGCGCCGGCCGCTATCGCGAATATGCGCCGCCGCCGGCGCTGCGGCGCCATTTCAGCCGGCTCTGGTCGCATTCGCTTCACGATGGACGGCCGGCAACGGTGGCGATCGTCCCGGACGGCTACTGCGATCTGCTTTGGATCGGCGGTCGGCTGGTCGTTGCCGGGCCTGACAGGACGGCGGCCTTTCCCCTCATCCGGCCGGGCACGACCGTCATTGGTGCGCGGTTTGCACCGGGCGCCGCCGCACCCTGGCTGAAAACGCCGCTCTCGGTGCTGGTCGGCTGCTCGGTGCGGCTTAGCGATATCGGCTGGAAGGACACGGCCGATTTTGAGGCGCGGCTGCAAGATTGTCCCGCCGCTGCGGACGCGATGACGTTGTTCGCCCGACTGCTCGAAGAGGCCGCGCGCGAGGAGGAGGAGCCCGCCGCGGACGCCGCGGTGATCTTTGCCGCCGCCGACAGCGGCTGCCCGGCATCCAGGCTGCGCCACCGGCTCGACATCAGCGAAAGACAGCTGCGCCGCCGCTGCCACCAGCATTTCGGCTACGGCGCCAAGACGCTGGAACGCATCCGCCGATTCCAGCGTTTCCTCGACCTCTGTCGCAGATCGCACGCGATGCCGCTGGCCCATCTTGCGCTGGAAGCGGGCTTTGCCGATCAAGCCCACATGACGCGCGAGGTCGGCGAACTTTCATGCCTGACGCCTGGCGTCATTCTCGATCAACTCAACGCACGGGAAATGCCGGACTGACCGTTTTGTTCAAGACGCCGCGGATTGGGCTGTTATTCTCGCTCGACCAAGATCAAGGACCTGCAAGCCATGTCGACTATGCCCGCAAGAATCATCCACCAATCGATCGAGCGTGACTGGCGCGACGTCTACGACTTCGCCGGCAAGCCGGAGAACATGCCGCTCTGGGCCTCCGGCCTTGCGACCGGTCTCGAGCCCAATGGCGCCGATTGGATCGCCCATGGCCCTCTCGGCACCATCAAAGTCAGCTTCGTGCCCGCCAATGAATTCGGCGTGATCGACCATACGGTGACGATCGAATCCGGTCTTCGGGTCTATAATGCATTGCGCATCGTGCCGAACGGCGATGGTTGCGAGATCATGTTTACGCTGCTGCGCCTGCCCGGCATGACCGACGCGCAGTTTTCCGCCGATGCCGCCCATGTCGAGAAGGACCTCGCCATGCTGAAAGCCCTGATGGAGAGATAGATGGCCGATAAGTCAGAAAACCACGACCGCCGCATCGATTATGTCGAGTTCAACGTCGCCGACATCGCTGCCGCCAAAGCCTTTTATGGCTCGGCCTTCGGTTGGCGTTTCACCGATTACGGGCCGAACTACTGCGAATTCGACGATGGTCGTTTGAAGGGCGGCTTTACCGATTTCGGACCCGTGCGGCCAGGAGGACCGCTTGTCGTCGTCTACGCCAATGATCTGGAGGAGGTGTTGACGTCGGTGGAAAGGGCCGGCGGCACGATCTGCCGGCCGATCACCGATTTTCCCGGCGGCCGCCGCTTCCATTTCCTCGACCGCGACGGTTATGAGCTCGCCGTCTGGGCGACTGCATAAGCTGGATCACCGATCCATCACGATCAGAGCACCGATCACCGTACCGCCGGCATCACGCAGCGGCGACATGCGACAGCGCACCTGCCGTGATGCGCCCTCGCCGGTCGCCCGCTCATAGGTGTAGTCGATCTGCTCGCCGGCAAAGCAGGCGTCCAGTTTATGCCTGGCGCATCCGGCAAAGCGTTCTTCGCCGATGAATTCGGAAATATGGTGGCCGATGAGATCCATCGGCTTTCTGTCCAGATGAGCGCTGTTGGCCGCATTGGAATAGAGATAGCGATAGTCCCTGGTCAGCACCGCTACCCGATCCGGCAGGCTTTCGAGAATCGCCGCATTGAGAAACTGGCCGTTGTCGGTGTCGGGCACGTAGGCTGCGGGCGGCTCGATTCGCACATCCTGCGGCGAAGGCACCCGCCAATCCGGCCCATGCGTGCCGAAATAGCGATCGAGCAGGTAGGAAAGCACCGTCGTGTGTTCTCGGACGCTGGCGCTGTCGTCCGCATCCCGGGCGATGAGATGGCTGACGAACTGCAGTTGCATATACACTTCCAGCAGATTGGCGGCCTTGCATGCCAGGATCGCCTCGACCAGTGGCTCGACATGCCGATCGAGCGACATGACGCGCTGATCGTCGCCGAGGCGTATGGCTTCCTCTATTTGCGCGTAACGCAAGGAAAAGGCTCGAAATAGATCCAGCAAGACGCCTCTCACTCCCATTGTCCCAAGCGGCGTGTCCAATAACCGGGATGGTGCACGTGCGAAAATGCCGCCTTCCGGTAGATTTTACTCGCGCCCTGGTAGTGACGGGTAACATGAAGTGTACTCGGTTTCAATCCGAGAGCACCTGCCGCTTTTCACCGCTGATAAATGGGGGGTGGACCTTCTTAGAGCCTTTCCTAGTTAGATTGAAGCATTCTGCCGGAGCAGGTTTTCGTCAGGGCAGAGGCGATTGGCGACATCCGACTCCGTTTGAGCCAACAGAATGCTTCAATCTAACCAGGAAAGGCTCTAAGCGAGCGTCTTCTTGATCTGCCAGCGGTCGTGATACCAGAGCCACTGTTCCGGATATTCCCGTACCCAGCTCTCGACCTTGTCGTTGAGCAGCTGGGCCGCTGCCGGCAGGTCGAGATTGCCTCTTTCGTCGCGCGGCATCTCCAGCCGCGGCTCGATTTCCAGGCGGTAGCGGTTTCCCGGCAGGCGAATGCAGCGCGCCGGATAGACCTCGCAATCGAACTGGCGCACCAGCTTCGGCAGCAACGGATTGGTCTTCACCTCACGCCCGAAGAAGGTGCCCTTCAGCCCCTTGCCGAATTTTTGGTCGACGAGCACGCCCACGCCCTGGCCGGCTTCCAGCTGACGCGCCAGCGCGAAGGAGGAACCGGCATGAGACGGTACCAGCTTGCCCATGCGGGCGCTGCGGAAGTCGAACACCTTCTTGGCGACGTAAGGGTTATTCGGCGGCCGGAAGAGCACGGTCACCGTCAGTCCGAAGGCAGCACCCGCCACCGGCAGCAGCTCAAAATTGGCGGTGTGGCCGGTGAACACGATAAAGGGGCGCGGATTGTCGCGCAGGTCGAGGAAGATCGGAATGCCCGAGACCTCCACCCTGCCCGGTTCCGATTTTTCGGGATCATAGTCGAACAGCTGGTCGAGGAAGACATATTCGGCCGCGAGCCTTCCCATATTGCCCCAGCTGGCGAGCGCGATCTTCTCGATCTCGGCCTCGCTCTTCTCGGGAAAGGCGTTGCGCAGATTGGTCAGCATCAGCTTGTGGCGGCGGGTCCGCCGGCCGAGGCGGCGCATCACCCTGTCGGCAAAGCGGATCGCGCCGTCGGCCGGAAACAGCTTCAGCAGGTTTAGGAAGCCGAACATCGCCTGCGCCACCAGCCATTGCTGGAAATTCCTGAGCGCCAGGACGATCCGGGTGATGATCAGCTTCACGTCAGGTCAATCCATCTTCAGGATGATCTTGCCGAAGATCTGGCGCGATTCCATCCGCTCCAGCGCCCGGTCGATATCGTCGAAGCCGACTTCGGTGTCGATGACGGGATGGACGAGCCCGCGGCCCATCTTCTGCATGGCATCAGCCATATTCTCCATGCGGCAGCCGAAGGAGCCGAGCAGTTTCAATTGCTGCTGGAACAGCATCATCAGGTTCATTTCGGTCGAAACACCGGAGGTCGAGCCGCAGGTGACAAGGCGCCCGCCGCGCTTCATGCAGAGCATCGAACCCGCCCAGGTATCCTTCCCGACATGTTCGAAAACGACGTCGACGCCCTTCTTCTTGGTGAGCTTGCGCACCACGCCCTCAAAGCGGTCGGTGCGGTAGTTGATGACGTGATCGGCGCCGAGCGCCTTGGCCTTCTCGATCTTGTCGTCGGAGCCGACGGTGGTGATGACGGTGCAGCCGATCTTCTTGGCAAGCTGGATTGCCGCCGTGCCGATGCCGGAGCCGCCGGCATGGACGAGGATCGTTTCACCGGGCTCGAGCTTGGCATTGTCGAACAGCATATGCTCGACCGTGCCGAAGGTGACGGGCGCGAGCGCCGCACCGATCGCATCGACTCCGGGAGGAGCCGGAACGAGCAGGCGCGCGGGAAGGTTGACCTTCTCTTGCGCAAAGCCGTCGAGATGAAAGCCGTGCACGCCGGAAACGTGTTCGCAGAGATTATCGCGGCCTTCCCGGCAGGGGCGGCAGAGCCCGCAGGTGCGCGCGCCATAGATCGAGACCAACTGACCCGGCAGCACGTTGGCGACACCGGGCCCGATCGCCTCGACGACGCCGGAGGCTTCCGCGCCGATGACGAGCGGCATCTTGCGCTTGGCAAACGCCATGCCGCGCCAGCCCCAGACGTCGATATGGTTGAGCGCCACGGCCTTGACGCGCAGCGTCACCTCGCCGGCTGCCGGTGCATCCGGTTCCGACAGGTCGGTGATCTCAAGCTTGCGGTCATCGATCAGTTGCAGCGCGCGCATAATATATAGTTCTTTCTTCTACGTGGATCGTCGTCACGCTCGGGCTTGTCCCGAGCATCTGCCAGCGGTCATTGAGTGACGCAAGTAGATCCTCGGGACAAGCCCGAGGATGACGTCAAAAACCACTTCGTCCCAAAATCAAGGAGGGTCTCTAAGCCGGTTCGAGCGCCATGACAAGGCTGGCATTCTGCCCGCCGAAGCCGAAGGAGTTGGAAAGCACGGCCGAAACCCGGGCTTCCCGCTTCTTGTTCGGCACGACATCGAGCACGATGGACGGATCCGGATTATTGTAGTTGATCGTCGGCGGCAGCGTACCCGTCAGCATCGTCTGCAGCGAGAACACCGCCTCGACCGCGCCTGCAGCCGTCAGCGTATGGCCGATCATCGACTTGTTGGACGACACCGGAATGCCGACGAGCTTCTCGCCGAAGACGGCGGACATCGAGCCATATTCCATCTTGTCGTTTTCAGGAGTCGAGGTGCCATGCGCGTTGATATAGCCGATGCCGCTCTCGTCGATGCCAGCATCAGCAAGGGCCGCGCGGATCGTCGCGATGGCCGGGCCGCCGTCGGGCGACGACCGGGTGCGGTGGAAGCTGTCGGCCTTGTCGCCAGCGCCCTTCATGATGCCGAGCACCTTGGCCCCGCGGGCAACCGCCGATTCCAGCGATTCCAGCACCAGCGTCGCGGCACCCTCCGCGATGACGAAGCCGTCGCGGTCCTTGCTGAACGGCTTGGAGGCCTTGGTCGGCGGATCGTTCTGCGTCGAAAGGGCAGACAGCAGCGAGAAGCGGATGAGCGCTTCGGCGCTCAGCGATCCGTCCGTCGCAACGGTCAGCGCGCGGTCGGTGCGACCCTGGCGGATCGCTTCGATGCCGAGCTGGATCGCAGTGACGCCGGAGGCGCAGGCCGTCGACAAGGTCACGGGAAGGCCGCGCGTGCCGAACCGGTCTGCGAGGCGCTCGGAAATCGCGCCGAACAGGGCCGCTTCGTGGAACGCCGGGTCCGGCCGTTGGCGCAGCGCCGTCAAGAAGCGCTCGTAGGCGTCACCCGGATGGTCGGCCGCCGGCGAACGGTCGGCAAGTTCGAAACGGGCGCTCCATTCGGGCTCGATCGGCGGCGCGGCAAGGAACAGCGGGCCGTTGAAATCGCCTGAGAGACCGGCGTCGGCCAATGCCTCGATGGTCGTCTCGCGCGCGAAGGCATAGGAGCGCTCGACGGCGTTCGGCACCGGAATGTCGATAAAATCGACGGTGCCGGCGATCCGTGTGGACAGGCCTTCTGTGGGAAAACGGTTGATTGCGTGGATGCCCGAGGTGCCGGAGGAAAGGGCTGCCCAATTGTCCTTCAGGCCCTGGCCGAGCGAGGTGATGATACCCATGCCGGTCACTGCGACGATCGGCCGGCCGAGATGATCCTTGTAAGCAGAATCCGTCATATCTGTCTCCTCACGCCTCAGCAGAAAGAACGGCGACGCCCTCGCCGCGCTGGTGACCGACTGTCGTGACGACAGCAGCCTTCGTGCCTGCCTTCATTGGCGCTTCATGGGCGGCATCGAACGGCGGGACCTTGGCATTGGCATCGATGGCAAGGGCTGCGAGCGCCAGCCCCAGCGGGAACTGCGCCTCGATCGTGTGACCGGACACACCGCCGAAGCCGCGGATGGCAGCGCCGGGAAGCTGATGCTCCAGCACCGCCTTTTCGCGGGCTGCGATCTCATGCATGCCGGTCGAGCCGGAGAAGATCGCTGTGCTCTCCGCCGGCAGCTCGGCGGCAGGCTTTAGCAGGCGCTCCATGCGCACCTCGAAATTGCCGGCGCTGCGATTGCCGCGATCGCCTTCGACGGCGCTGATCGTCGCATAGATATGCGCGCCGCGCTCTTCCGCATGCTTGCGCGATTCCAGCACCAGGAAGGCACCGGCCGAACCGGTGATCATGCCGCCGCCCTCGAGGCCGGAGCGCGACCAGAGCGGCGCCCACTCGCCGCGCGTATGCGCGCCTATCGCCTCGGTCAGCAGGATCATGTCGGGGCGCTCGGCAGCAAAGGCGCCGCCGACAAGCGCATGGGTGGATTCGCCGGAGCGAATCCGCCAGAACGCCGTCTCGACGGCGGAAACGCCTGAGGCTTCCTCGCCCATGAAGGTGCGCGACGAGCCGGTGACCTTGTGAACGATGGAAATGTTGCCGGCGAGCAGGTTGGAAAGCTGCGCCAGGAAGAGCGTCGGCCGGAGTTCCGTCGTCAGCTTCTCGTTCAGCAGCAGCTCGCGGTCGTTGCGCTTCAGGCCCTCGTCGACGATCAGCGTATCGACGTTGATGTCGCGTTCGCCGCCGCCGGCCGCCACGATCATGTCCATCGTGCCGCAGGCCTCGATATTGTCCTTGAAGCCGGCATCGTCGAGCGCGAGCCCCGCTGCGAACACGCCGATGCGCTGCCAGTTTTCCATCTGGCGCTGGTCGCCACGCTTGGCGATCTGCTGCGACCAGTCGATCTCCGGCAGCGGATGCACCGGATAGGGCTTGAATTTTTCGGTCTCGACGATCGCCTTCGGTGCCCTTTCGGCCGAAAGCAGCGCGATATGCGCATCCTTGCCGACGCCCTGACAGGTGACGATGCCGACGCCAGAAATGACGACGTCGTTTGCGGCCTTGCTCATCCAATCACTCCCTGCGCTGCGATCGCCTCGAGAAGCCCGACCTCGCCGGCGCGTTTTTTCACGATATCGCCGAGCGGAACCTCGCTGAAGGGCATGGTGCGCAGTTTCAGCTGCGCGTCGCAGACCTTCTTGCCGCCGCTGGTGATCTTGGCCTTAGTGACCGCGAAGCCCGAACCGTCGTGCTCCAGCACCGCCTCGATGTCGAGCACGGCCTCCGGCTCGACGAAGGTGCGCATCTTGGCGCCGTCGACCGACATCAGGAAGGGCATGGCGGCGAAATCGGTTGCGGCAAGCACCAGCATGCCGGAGGCCTGCGCCATGGTCTCTATCAGCAACACGCCGGGAACGAGCGGCATGCCGGGAAAATGGCCCTCGAAGACGGGGCTTTTGGCCGGCACGACGGATCGCGCCGCAAGCGTGCCCTTCTTCAGGTCCACCGCTTCGACGCGGTCAATCATCTGGAAATATTCCAGCAGCATTCGGATCCTCCGGCCCGACGGGCAAGATCCGCCCACCGGTGACGCCTAGTTAGGAACGAAACCGCCCAGCCGCCATAGTCAGGGCGGCAGGGCGTTCAAAAAAGACTGGTGTGTCGCTCAGGCCTTGGCCGCTTTAAGCTCGTCGATCTTGGCGCAGAGGTTCTTCAGCACGAAATATTCTTCCGTAGAAACCTTGCCTTCGTTGACCTCCTGCGTCCACTTTTCGAGCGGAATCTTGATGCCGAATTCCTTGTCGATCGCAAAGACGATGTCGAGAAAATCGAGGCTGTCGATACCGAGGTCGTCGATCGTATGGCTCTCCGGCGTGATCGTGGCGCGATCGATCTCGCTGGTTTCTGCAATAATGTCGGCAACTTTATCGAATGTAGCGGTCACGCGCTGTACCTCATGAAATGACGATTTAAACCCCCTCATAGGCAAATCCTTTTCAAAAGCCAATGCTTTCGTCCGGGCGTTACGGCAAATTGACAATAAGGTGTTGCCTAAACAGCAATGGAACGCCGGCGAGTACAGGCGCCGAAAACAGGATGCGGCTGTCCAACATCCGCACCGGTCTTTGATCTGAATCAAATTATGCGCGCTGGCATTTGATAATCATCAAGCTGCGCTGGAAGGAATTGCGATTGCGTTCCAGCATGTCCGGCTTTTTGAAGGATCACGACGATGGACCTTGCCAGCAGCGAGATTTTCGAGACAGGCACGCCCGTCGCATGTCGTTCCTGTCAGGCGCGGCACGGCGTCGTCTGCGGCGCCCTCTCGAACGCTCAGTTGAAGGAGCTCAACCGACACTCCCTGCGCCGCAAGATCGAGGCCGGCTCGGAGATCGTTGCGCAAGGATCGGAAAGTTCGTTTTATTCGAACATCATGCGCGGCGTGGTGAAGCTCTGCAAGATGATGCCGGACGGACGCCAGCAGATCGTCGGCCTGCAGTTCGCTCCCGATTTCGTCGGCAGGCCCTTCGTCCGCGAAAGCACACTATCGGCGGAGGCGGCAACCGAGGCCGAAATTTGTGTCTTCCCGCGCAACCTGCTCGACAGCATGATCGCGGAGACGCCGGAGCTGCAGCGCAGGCTGCACGATCAGGCGCTCAACGAGCTGGACGCCGCGCGCGACTGGATGCTGACGCTCGGCCGCCGCACGGCGGAGGAGAAGGTTGCAAGCCTGCTCCACCTCATCGCAACCCATGCCGAGCCGCAAGCCGCCGTCAGCACGGCCTTCGATTTGCCGTTATCGCGCGCCGAGATCGCCGATTTTCTCGGGCTGACGATCGAAACCGTCAGCCGGCAAATGACAAGGCTGCGCAAGCGGGGTGTCATCCTGATTGAGAACTCCAGACATATCGTCGTTCCCGATCTGGATGAGCTGGAAAGGATCAGCGCCTAACGCGATCACACGTCGAATTCGGATTCACGCGCTGATCGGGGATCAGCGCGTGATGACAACGCGGGTATTGGCAAGACCCGCCTGCCGCGCCAGTGAGAAGAACTCGGCCGCATTGTCAGGATGCAGGCGAACGCAGCCATGCGAGGCCGGTGTGCCGAGTCGCTTCAGATCGAAAGTGGCGTGAACGGCGTAACCGCCGTTGAAAAACACAGCATACGGCATCGGCGCGTTGTCGTATTTGCGCGAACGGTGATCGCGCGACAGCCATTTGGCGCTCCAGGAGCCGGTGGGCGTGACATAACCATTGCGCGCGGTCGAAACCTTCCAGCGATATTTGACGAAGCCGTCCTCGGTGACGGTCATCGTCTGTTTTCCGATACTGATATTGGCGACCAGCGTTGCTGCTTCAGCCGCAACCGGAGAAAACTGCAGCAATAAGCTTGCCGCCGCGGCGGCAAAAATCGTCTTCATGATAACCCCTCTTCGCACCCGCGCATTTGATTGCGCCCTCACGACAGAGAGACTACGACGATACTTGATTATATAGCTTTAACCCGAATGGTAATCACAATTCTAACAGGGCAATGACGGGTTTAAGCGCCGCAGGACGGCCGCTCTGTCTCACTGAAGCTTGCGCGCCGCCGGCCTTTGCTTGAGCTGCTGATAGGCCTTGTTCATCCTTTCGCGGATGGAGGCCATGGTGCCGAGATTATGGCCGCAGGCCGCGCAGCTTATGATGTCCGTCTCCCGGATCTCCGGACGCTCGAATTTCATCTTGGTGCTTTTGCACTTCGGGCACGGTAGTTCAACCTGAACTGTCATCGTTCTGCTTCCGGTCTGATGGATATGAGGCGTTTCGCATAAAGCTTTACGGCAGGACTGTCCACTGGGGCGTGAGCTGTGCCGCAAGTCCCTCACAGAAAGCACAAAAACAATCCGAACGTCACGCCGGCAAGCACCATGCAGCTCGCCTGATACACGGAGACTCCGTCTTCGATGTCGCCGGATGTCGCGACATCGCGCCCGGGATTGTTGATCATCGGTTCGGTAACGAGCACGCCGCCATAGATGCGCGGTCCTGCGAGCTGGACATTCAGCGCGCCAGCCATTGCCGCTTCCGGCCGGCCGGAATTCGGCGAACGGTGCAGACCGCCGTCGCGCATCGCCACCCGGATCGCCTCGCGGCAGGCGCTGGTGCCGCGCCGGATCCAGGCGCCGGCAGCAATCAGCAGGATGGAAAGGCGCGCGGCCGGCCAGTTGGCGACATCGTCGAGCCGGGCGGCCGCCCAGCCGAAATCGATGTATTTTTCCGATCTATGGCCGATCATCGAATCCGCCGTGTTCAGCATCTTGTAGGCAAAAAGCCCTGGCAGGCCGAAGATAGCATACCAAATCGCCGGCGCGACGACGCCATCGGAGAAGTTCTCGGCAAGGCTTTCGATCGCCGCGCGGCAGACGGCCGGCTCATCCAGCGTCTCGGGATCGCGCCCGACAATGCGGGCGACGGCGGCCCGCCCACCGGCAAGCCCCTCCTCACGCAGGGCGACGGCAACGGCAGCGACGTGGTCGGCAAGGCTCTTCTGCGCCAGAAAGATCGCCACCAGCCCGGTCTCCAGCAGGATGCCGCCGAGGCCGAACAGCGCGAAAAACCGGTTGAACACGAAGCCTGCCGCCACAGCCAGCAACAGCAGCGCCAGGATGGCGGCAACGCCGTTCATCCGCCGTTGATGCCCCGTGAGGCTTGAAGGATTGAGCTGCTGGTCGGCATAGGAGATCACCGCTCCGAAAATCGCAACGGGATGCGGCACGCGTGACCAGAGCCATTGCGGATCGCCGAGTATTCGGTCGAGCAGCAGCGCCAGAAGCAGCACGAGAAGGTTTAGATCGATCGTCATCGCTCAAATCTCTGAAGGACTTCGCCAAGCCGCCGGTCCGCCGCCGGATCGGGCGTCAGCCCGAAACGGAGCCAAGCGGGCGCATAGTCGAACTTGCGGACGAGAATATGATGGCGGCAGAGATGCGTGTAAATGTCGCTCGCCCTGGCATCGTCGACAAGGGTAAACAACGCCGTTCCCCCTGTAATCTGCAGCCCGAGCCCGGTCAGCACCGCATGAAGCCCGGCGCGGCGTTCATCGATGCGCCGGCGGATGGGGGAAACGTCCGAACGCAGCAGCGAGCCCGCTATCGAAAGGGCCGGTCCGGAAACCGCCCAGGGTCCGAGCCACTCCTCGAAACGCTTGAGAATATCGTCAGGCGCAATCGCAAAGCCGAGCCGCAGACCGGCGAGCCCGAAAAACTTGCCGAAGGAGCGGAAGATCACCAGATTGGAAAGCCTCTGCGCGTGGCCCGCGAGACTGAACGCCGGATCGGCATCGCCGAAGGCTTCGTCGACAACCAGAAGTCCGTTGACCGCCTTCATCCTGTCATGCACGCCAATCAGCGTTTCCACAGGCCATGCCAGCCCATCGGGATTGTTCGGATTGACGACGACGGCAAGCCCATGCTCGGTTCCGATCGCCGCGACATGATCGACGATATCGACGGCAAAACCGGCCGAAATAAAAGCGCGCGCATACTCGCCATAGGTCGGCGCCACGACGGCGACCTTGGCGCCCTCACCCATTGTCAGCAACCGCGGCAGAAGCTGGATCACCGATTGCGTGCCGGGCACCGGCAGCGGCAGGATCTCGCCGCTCCCGTAGTAATCGCGCGCCGTCCGCCTTGCCTCATCGACCAGATGGCTGTCCGGGAGGCGGTGCCAGGCCCTTGTCGGGATTTCCGGCAGGGCCGCCGGGCATGGATTGATCCCGGTGGAAAGGTCGAGCCAGTCTTCCGGCCTGCCGCCAAAGGCGGCAGCAGCGGCAGTAACTCCGCCACCGTGGACGATCAGCGCGCTCATGCGGAGATCCCGGCGAGATCGATCAGATGCATGTAGGAACCCGCCACCTGCCCGCGCCGGAGCCCCGCCGGGCCGAGATCGGTTCCGAGCGCATCCCGCACCTGAAACAGCCGCTCGCCCTCGCCTTCGGAAATGAGGGTGGAATAGTGGAATTCATGCGCCGTCATCGCCCGCTGAAAGATCGCATGATCGAGCGGCATGACGTGGCGATAACCGAGATGGCGTTTGCGCGCGGCATAGCTGGTGACGACGGGCAGCAGACCAAGCATCTCGTGACGCTTGCCCTCTGCGTCGATCAGCCCTTCGCCGAGCACCATGTAGCCGCCGCACTCGCCATAGATCCGGATGCCGCGCGCCGCCGCATCGAGGAGGGCGGCGCGGAAATTCCGCGCCTGGGAGAGCTTTACGGCATGCAGTTCGGGATACCCCCCGGGCAGATAGATCGCATCGGCATCGGCAGCCGGCACCTCGTTGGCGAGCGGCGAGAAGAAGGAAATCGCAGCCCCCCGCCGCCGCCAGCCAAGCAGCATGTGCTCATAGGAAAAGGCAAAGGCGATATCGCGGGCCACCGCAATGCGACTGCCGAGCGGCGGCAGACGATCGATATTGGCGGCCGACGGCCGGTTGAGGCCCTGCCTGGCAATGCGCAGCAGAAACTCGAAATTGCATTCCTCGGAGACGGCATCCGCCGCATGCTCGATGAAACCTTCAAGGCTCGCATGTTCACCGGCCTGAACAAGCCCGAGATGGCGATCCGGCAGGGCAAGCGCCTTGTCGCTGCCGATCACGGCGATCACGGGCATGCGGATCGCCTCGAGCGCCTGACGCAGCATCGCCTCGTGCCGTTCGCTGCCGACCTTGTTGAGGATGACGCCCGCAACGCGGACATCGGCGCGGAAACCGGCAAATCCGGCCACCAGCGGCGCGACCGATTGCGACATGCGTGAGGCGTCGACGACCAACACCACGGAAAGGCCGAGCTGGGCGGCCAGATCCGCTGCCGTCCCTTTGCCGTCGGCCGCCCCATCGAACAGTCCCATCATCGCCTCGACGACGAGAATGCGGTCGCCGGAGCGGTGCAGCGTCGCATTGGCCGAGATCAGCTCCGGCCGCATCGCCCAGGGATCGAAATTCAGGCACAGCGTGCCGCTCGCGGCGGCATGGAAGGCGGGATCGATATAGTCGGGGCCGGCCTTGCCGGGCGCGATCGCGATGCCGCGCCGACGCAAGGCTCTGAGCAGGCCGAGCGTCACCGTCGTCTTGCCGGCACCGGAAGAAGGAGCTGCGATCAGGAGGCCGCTCATGCCAGCACCTGGCCGGACTGGCGGAACGGATCGGGCTGCAGGCGTCGTCCGGCGAGAGCGCCGAGCCAATCGAGCGAGACTCGGAGCCGCACCACCTCGCCGACGACGACCACCGCCGGCGGCTCGAGCCCGGAGGCGGCGACAGCCTCGGTCGCCTGCCCAAGCGTCGTCTCCAGCACCTGCTGCGCGCCGGTCGCCGCATTGCAGACGAAAGCCACGGGCTCGGATGGCGAGCGGCCAGCCGCAATGAGGTTGGCGCTGATCTGAGCGATATGCTTCATCGCCATGTACATGACGATCACGGGCGAACCCTTGCCGATCGCTTCCCAGTCGATCCTGTCGGGCACGATGCCGGAGGAATCATGGCCGGTGAGAAACGTCACCGCATGATTGATCTCGCGATGCGTCACGGGAATGCCTGCATAGGCAAGCCCGCCGATACCGGCGGTGATCCCCGGCACGATGCGGAACGGGATATTGTGCTCGACCAGCGTCAGCGCCTCCTCGCCACCGCGCCCGAAGACGAAAGGATCGCCCCCCTTCAGCCGAAGCACCCGCTTTCCGGCGCGCGCCAGTTCCACCAGGCGCAACGAAATATCCCGCTGCTTAGCCGAGGGTTTGCCGCCGCGTTTGCCGGCATATTCGAGTTCGGCGCCGGGGTGCGCGAGCCTCAGACAGTCCTCATTGACCAGCGCGTCATGGACGATCACATCGGCCTCGGCGAGCCCCCTGGCGGCCAAGAGCGTCAGCAGGCCCGGATCACCCGGACCGGCCCCGACGAGCCAGACGGTGCCCGGCTCCAACGCCGGCAAATGGGAGACTATGCTATTCAACATTTTGTTGATCTAGGCCCAGCAAGAGCCAAGGTCAACGCCGCCCACACCACCTTGCTTGAAGTTGCTGAGATGACGATGAATCACTTTGCGAACAGCCGGATTCGAGATCGCAGGAAAGCTCCGCAGCAATATGAATACACCATGATAGTACCCTTAGCGACCGACCATGGCACAGATTGTTGCCAAAGTCGGCGCCTGCTGCGGCGAAACACAATGCAATCGGCCTTCAAGGCGCTCAGCCGCGAAGCAGCGTATCGCGGATCAGTTTCAGGACCTTTTCCGACTCGATCCCTGTGGTGACGATCTGGCTCGGCCGATCATCCCAATCGCCGGGCGGGAAGCGGCGGCCATCCGGCTTGACGATCGTCTGTCCGTCGGCGATGCCGCCGCAGACGACACGCACCGCGCCCGATATCGACGAGAACAGTTCCGGCGCCACGACGTAGACTGCGGCGCAGCTGTCATGCACCATCATTCCGTCCTCGACCGCATGCTTGTAGAAGTCGATGTAAGACTGCGAGAGTGCATCGAGCAATTTCACGGCGCCATCCCCCTCGGCCGCCATCCTGCCGAGATAACTGCGGCTCATCGTGGTGATCGAGGTGACGTCGAGGCCGATGACTGCGACTTTCCAGGGCGCGGTCATGACGATGTCGGCGGCCTCGGGATCGCCGTGAATATTGGCCTCGGCGACCGGCGAGACATTGCCGGGCACATAGAAATTGCCGCCCATGATGACGACGTCCTTGACCAGGGTCGCGATCTCCGGGTCTTCCTTCAACGCCCGCGCCAGATTGGTCATTCGCCCGACCGCGACCAAGCGCACCTCGCCAGGATTGGCACGCACGGTGTCGATGATGAAGCGGTGCGCCGGGCGCGGATCGAGCGGCAGGTCGATCGCTGCCGGCACATCGATATCGCCGAGACCGTTGTCGCCATGCACCATGGAAGGCCATTCCCGCTCCGCTCGTGAGGCATCGATGGTGACGCTGGCGCCCTTGGCGACGGGCGCGGGAATATTCCATTCGCGCTTGAGGAAGAGCGCATTGCGCGTCGTCGTCTCGACCGATGCATTGCCAAAGACCGTGGTGATCCCGATCAGATCGATTCCTGGATGGCGATGCAGGAAGAGAAGCGCCATGGCGTCGTCAACGCCCGGGTCAGTGTCGTAAATGACCTTGTGCATGATATGTCCTCTAAATGTGAATCGCGAGGCTGCCGGTTGGCGCCGCGAATTGCCGCCACCATAACGACCATCAGGCTTTCTGCAACCCGCCGCGGGCGACCGCCGCCGTCGCTTGCGCCGATTTGATTTTGCCAAGCACCAGTTCGGCATTATCACCGATCGCCGCAAGTGCTGCCGATTCCGCAACGCCATGGCAGCCGACGCGAGCAAAGACGACGGCCGAGGGATTTCTAAGCCGCGGCGTTTCCCGCTCCAGCCGCGGAGCGTCGAAAAATAGGGCCGGCACGGCAAGATGCCTGGCAACTGCAAGGATTGCCGCCTCCTGCCGGCGGCTATCGATAGAAGCAATGGCGGCGAGTTCATCCGCGACGATACCGGCGGCCTTGAGCGCCTCGACGGCGAGCGCCAACACCTCCGCAGGCTGCGTCCCGCGCTCGCAGCCAAGACCGAGCACATGGCGCCGTGCCGGAGTGAAAGAAATGTCGCTCATGGAAGCAGCCGAATGTGCCCTTGCTGTGTCCTTGCAGCCATTGCAGCTTGGAGAGGGAAATGCAACAAGACCGGCTGAAAGCCTTTTTGGAATAGCATCTTGCCTGACATTGCCCTCCATCTGCTTCTGCTGCTCTGCGCGGCTGCCTTCTTTGCCGGTTTCGTCGATGCCATTGCCGGCGGCGGCGGTCTCATCACCGTTCCCGCCATGTTGATCGCCGGCATCCCGCCGCTGCAGACGCTCGGAACCAACAAGGTGCAATCGATCTTCGGTGCCGCTTCCGCGACGCTCGCCTACGCCCGCAAGGGCCATGTGGAGCTTTCCGAACAGCTGCCGATGGCGCTGATGGCGCTCATGGGCGGGGCACTCGGCGCCGCCCTTGCGACGATCGTACCAGGACAGGTGCTTCAAGCGATCATGCCTGTGCTGCTGCTGGCAATCGCGATCTTCTTTGCCGTCAAGCCTAATCTCAACGACCTCGACAGACACCGTCTCATCACGCCCTTCGCCTTCGGCTTGACGCTTGTGCCGGCCATCGGCTTCTACGACGGCGTCTTCGGCCCTGGCACCGGCTCTTTCTTCATGCTCGCCTTCGTCACCCTCGCCGGCTTCGGCGTGCTGAAGGCGACGGCCCACACCAAACTTTTGAATTTCGGTTCGAATTTCGGCGCACTGATCGTCTTTGCAAGCTTTGGCGCGATCCTCTGGAAAATCGGCCTGCTGATGGGCGTCTGCCAATTCCTCGGCGCACAAGTGGGCTCACGGCTTGCAATGCGCATCGGCGCAAAGCTGATCAAGCCGCTGCTCGTGATCGTCTGCGTCGCCTTGGCGGTTAAGCTGCTCGCCGATCCCGCAAATCCGCTGCGGCTCTGGCTCGGCGTTTAGCCGCAATTAGAACTCCACACCCGGCTGCCCTTTGATGCCGGAGCGGAAGGGATGTTTGACGAGTTCCATCTCCGTCACCAGATCGGCGATCTCGATCAGCTCTTCCTTGGCGTTGCGCCCTGTCAGCACGACATGAGTCATGGCGGGCTTCTCATTCTTCAGGAAGGCGACGACGTCGTTGACATCGAGATAATCGTAGCGGAGCGCAATGTTGATCTCGTCGAGCAGCACCATGGAATTGCGTTCGTCGCGGATCAGTTCCTTGGCCTTTTCCCAGGCCGCCGAGGCGGCGGCGATGTCGCGGGCCCGGTCCTGCGTTTCCCAGGTGAAGCCCTCGCCCATGGTGTGGAACTGGCAGAGATCGGAAAAATATTTTTCGATCAGATCACGCTCGCCGGTCCACATCGCGCCCTTGATGAACTGCACGACGGCCGACGGCTTGCCGTGGGCGATGTGACGGAAGATCATGCCGAAGGCAGCCGACGATTTGCCCTTGCCCTTGCCGGTGTGGACGATGATCAGGCCCTTGCCGTCCGTCTTGGTCGCCATGATCTTGTCGCGCGCAGCCTTCTTCTTCGCCATCTTCTCGGCGTGGCGCGCATCATCCTTGGCCGATTCGTTTTCTGGGATCTCGTCGCTCATCAGTGCACCTCATTCAGTTTCGTAGCGGCCAGGTCGAACCGGGCCGAATTGCTGCGCGGCGTCCAGAGCCCGCGATCGATCGCCTCGCGCAGTCGCTCTCTCATCTCATCGAATGCCGCCGGGTTCTTCTCGATCATGAAGCCACGCACGCCCGGATCAGCGACGAAGGCCCGATAGACCGCCTCGAAATGATGCGCGCCGACCGCGCCCGTCGTCGCCGCGAAGGCGAAGAGATAATCGACGGTGGCGGCGATCTCGGCCGCACCCTTGTAGCCATGGCGCATGACGCCCGATATCCATTTCGGATTGACCGCGCGCCCGCGCACGACGCGGCCGATTTCCTCCTCGAGCGAGCGGATCAAAGGTCGTTCGGGCCTGGAATGATCGTTATGATAGATGGCGGGGCGTGTACCGGCGAGCTGCTCGGCCGCCGCCGCCATGCCGCCCTCGAACTGGTAGTAGTCGTCACTGTCGAGCAGGTCATGCTCGCGATTGTCCTGGTTCTGAATGACGGCCTGCACCGAGCGCAGCCGCTCCTCGAACAGGCCGCGTTCGGCCCTGCCTTCCTCGCCGGCGCCATAGACATAACTTCCCCAGACGAGATAGGCCTCGGCAAGATCGGCACGCCGCTCCCAGCCCTTTTCATCGATCAGTGCCTGCAGGCCCGCGCCGTAGGCGCCAGGCTTCGAGCCGAAGATGCGATAGCCCGCCCGCTTCGCCGCCGTCTTCTCATCGAGCCCAGCCGCAGCGAGCCGCGCCGTCTCGCCGCGCATACGCCCGGCAATCGGATTGTCAGCCGCATCCTCTTCCAGCGCGCCGACTGCCCGGATCGCCTTGTCGAACAGGGCGATCTGTTCGGGAAAGGCGTCGCGGAAGAAGCCGGAAATCCGGAGCGTCACATCGACGCGCGGCCGCCCGAGCACTGCTTGCGATATGATCTCATAGCCGGTGACGCGGCGCGAACTCATGTCCCAGAGCGGCTTGACGCCGATCAGCGCTAGCGCCTGAGCGAGATCGTCACCGCCGGTGCGCATGTTCGACGTGCCCCAGGCCGTCAGCCCGAAAGAGACCGGCCACTCGCCGTGATCCTGAACATAGCGGCGCACCAGTAGTTCGGCCGACTTCTTGCCCAGTTCGTAGGCGGCCGGCGTCGGCACGGCGCGGCTGTCGACCGAATAGAAATTGCGGCCTGTCGGCAGCACGTCGGGTCGGCCGCGAGTCGGGGCGCCGGAGGGTCCGGGGGCGACGAAGCGACCGTCGAGGCCTTTGAGCAGCCCATCGATCTCGGCGCGGCCGCAGGCGAGGATGGAGGGTTTGAGATGAGTTTCAATCTCGGAGAGCACCGATCTGGTTTGGGACCAGAGGGGTGGGCACCCCATTTCACCGGAAACGAGCTTGGCGGCGAGCAGTTCAATGCGCTCGACGGTGTCACCGTTGCTGCGCCATGGGGCGTCGAGGATATCTGCGAGGACAGCCGGGCGTGGCCCGACCCAAGGGGCAGCCATGTCGCAGTCGAGTGGGTCGAAGACAGACCCCTCCCCAACCCCTCCCCACAGGTGGGAGGGGCTTGCTGGACGCACCGCCTCCACATCATCTTTGAGCGCAGAGATTGTCGCGGGCGCAGCGGTAAGTCCCTCCCCCTTGTGGGGAGGGGTTGGGAAGGGGTTTCTCACAGCATCCCCAGCAATCGCCCGCTGCAGACTCGCATCCCCACCCTCGCCGAGCCCGCGCGGCACCCGCGCCAGCGCCACGGTCAAGTCCGTCAGCAGCCGCCCCTCCGGCGACACGCCGAACACGTGCAGCCCATCACGGATCTGCATCTCCTTCAGATCGCAGAGATAGGCATCAAGCTTCTTCAGCGCCTCACCTTCGCTCTCGCCTTTCGCAATCCCCGCATCCCGATCCAGCCCGATATCGGTGACGAGATCGAGGATCTGGCGGCTGAGCAGCCGGATACGGCGAGGGTCGCCGCCAGCGGCCTGGTAATATTCGTCGACTAGCGCCTCCAGATCCTTGAGCGGCCCGTAGCTTTCGGCCCGCGTCAACGGCGGCGTCAGGTGGTCGATGATGACGGCGGCGGTGCGGCGCTTGGCCTGCGTGCCCTCGCCCGGATCATTGACGATGAAGGGGTAGAGATGCGGCAACGGCCCGAGGATCGCTTCCGGATAACACGTCTCCGACAGCGCCAGCGCCTTGCCCGGCAGCCATTCGAGATTGCCGTGCTTGCCCATGTGGATAACGGCGTCGGCGCCAAATTCGCGCCGCAGGAAAGCATAAAAGGCAATATAGCCATGCGGCGGCACGAGAGCCGGCGAATGATAGCTCTCCTTCGGATCGATATTGTAGCCGCGCGGCGGCTGGATGCCGACCAGGACGCTGCCGAAGCGGGCGAAAGGCAGGGCGAAGACGCCGTCGCGAAAATAGGGGTCGTTCTCCGGCTCACCCCAGCGCGCCCTCACCTCATCCTGAATCTTTTTGGGAAGAGATTCCAGGAAGTTTTTGTAGCGACTGAGCGAAAGAGCCTCGCGGATGACCCGGCCGTCATGCCCGGAATTGGTAGGCCCCTCCATCAGATGGCGGATCAGCGCGTCGCCGTCGGCCGGAACATCGGCGACCGGATAATTCGCACCCGCCATCGCCCGAAGCACCTCGATGCTGCCGGCCGGCGTGTCGAGCCCGACGCCGTTGCCGAGCCGGCCGTCGCGGTTCGGATAATTCGCCATAACGAGGGCGATGCGCCTCCTATTGGCGGGCGTCCCGCGCAGCCGCGCCCAGTTGGCGGCGAGCTCCGCCGTGTAGCGCACTCGACCGGCATCGGGCAGGCTGGCGACGATGTTCGCCTCGACAGCCGTGTCGTAACGCGCCGCCGTCTTGAAGGACACCGCCCGCGCCAATACGCGCCCGTCGACTTCGGGCAGCGCCACATTCATGCCGAGGTCGCGCGCCGACAGACCTTGAGACGAAGCCTCCCAGGCGTCCCGCGACGAGGCCGACAGGATTGCCTGCAGCACGATGGCGTCATTGACCTCAAGCACGGTCGGCTCGCGATCGGCACCAGGGGCGGAGACGGCAAAGCCTGTGGTGTTGATGACGACATGGGGCTTGAGGTCGGCGAAGATGGATTCGAGGATTCCTTTGGAGACGGGGTCTTTGAGGCTATAGGCGAAGACCGGCAGCGGGTGCAGGCCCTGTGCTTGCAACGCCTCGATCAGGGCTTCGATGGGTCGGGTTTCTCCACTTTGGACGAGGGCGCGGTAGAACGCGATGGCGACGATAGAGCGGATCGTAAGTTCGGTATCCACCTTTTCCGTCGAATGTTCGCCCTTATCTTCGTCCGCGCGTGCGGTACCCCCCTCTGCCCTGCCGGGCATCTCCCCCACAAGGGGGGAGATCGAGTCGCCGACGGGGCTTCTCCAAACAACTGATGTAGGGCGACGGTCTCGCTCCTTGCCGATCTCCCCCCCTGTGGGGGAGGTCTCCGGCAGGGCAGAGGGGGGTGTTTCCGCAGAAGTGCCAGAAACCAGCCTCTTCCACTCCTCAGTTCCAACCAGCCCCCGCCCCGGCCACCAGATGCCAGCCTTCATCAAAGGCGCGGCCGGCGCCGGCTTCTCCGCCCCTGACAGCATCGCCGATGCATAAGTGAGAAAATCCCGCGCATTGGCGTCGCCGCCTTCGATCAGATAGGCCCAGAGCGCGTTGAGATCGTCGAGGTCAACATTGGAGAAAGGAACCAGCCCGGCATCCGGCTTGGCATCGCCAGGCAATACCGCAATCAGTGCCCCGTTGCGGGCGGCAACGGCGTGCAGCGCCTCCAGCGTATAATGGAAATAGCTGGCGCCGCCGAGCGCACGCACGACGATCAGCTTGGCGTGCCGGGCCGTTCGCTCGACATAGGTATCGACCGACATCGGATGCTTGAGGTTCATCAGGTTCGCGAGCCTCAGCGAATGCGACATCCCCTCACACTCGCGATAGGCGGCCGCGATCGCGGCAAGCTCGGTGTCGGCAGCCGACAGGAACAGGATATCGCCCGGCGACTGGCCGAGGTCGATCGCCTCCTCGCCGTCGCTGATCGTTCCCTGCTGGGCCAGAAGCAGATGCATCGATTATCCCTGAATGAGCGCTTCGATCGCCTTGCGCACCGCGTCCTGGTTCATTTCGTGCAAGCCGATGACGACAAGGCGCGTGCGGCGCGCCTCGCCCGCTGCCCAGGCGCGGTCGAAATACTGGTCGATGCGGCTGCCGACGGCCTGCAACTGCAGGCGCATTGGCTTGTTCGAAACGTCGATGAAGCCCTTGAGGCGCAGCACGTCATGCTCAGCGATGATGCCCTTCAGCTTCTCGACAAAGCCTGTCGGATCGGAAACGGCGCCGAGTTCGACAACGAAGCTGTCGAATTCGTCGTGGTCGTGCGGCGTCCCTTCCTCGTGCTCCAGCTCGTGATGGGACTTGCGGTTGGCGATATCGTCTTCCGTGCCGATGCCGAGGCCGAGCAACACGCCGGCCGGCACCCCGCCATTCCTGGCCTCGATCATGACCGGCTTGCGGGCGACGCGGGAGGCAACTTCGCTCTTCACGCGGCCCAGGCCATCGCCATCGATCAGGTCGGTCTTGTTGAGCACGATGAGATCGGCGCATGTGAGCTGGTCTTCGAACAGCTCCTCGATCGGGCTCTCATGATCGAGCGAGTCGTCTTCGCTACGCGCCGCCTCGACCGCATCATGGTCGTCGGCGAAACGACCGGCAGCAACGGCCGCGCTGTCGACCACCGTAATGACGCCGTCGACGGTCACCTGGGTGCGGATATCAGGCCAGTTGAAGGCGGCGACCAGCGGCTGCGGCAGGGCGAGGCCGGAGGTTTCGATGACGATATGGTCGGGCCGCTGTTCGCGCTCCAGAAGCTTCGTCATCGTTGGGATGAAATCGTCGGCGACGGTGCAGCAGATGCAGCCATTGGTGAGTTCGATGATATCGTCCTCGCTGCAATTCTCCGCGCCGCAGCCCTTCAGCACCTCGCCATCGACACCGAGATCGCCGAACTCGTTGATGATAAGCGCAATCTTTTTGCCGCCGGCATTGGTGAGCAGGTTGCGGATCATCGTCGTCTTGCCGGCGCCGAGGAAGCCGGTGATGACGGTTGCGGGGATTTTCTGCTGGTTCATGGAACTTCAACCCTTCATTTTCAACGGCAGACCGGCCGCGATGAAATAGACTTCGTCGGCCTTCGCCGCGATTATTTGGTGCAGCCGTCCGGCATGATCGCGAAAATCGCGCGCCATTCGATTGTCAGGCACGATGCCGAGGCCAACCTCGTTGGAAACAACGACGATCCGCGCCCTGGTGCTAGGCAGGAAATCGGCGAGCGCCGTAAACTCCGCTGGGATATCTCGCTCCTCCATTATCAGATTGGTCACCCAGAGCGTCAGGCAGTCGATCAGCACAATGCGCCTCTCGCCGTCGATGGCGGTAAGCTTCTCGACGAGATCGAGGGGCTCCTCATGCGTCGTCCAGGAGGGGCCGCGATCGGCCTTGTGCTGGGCAATACGCGTCCGCATCTCCTCGTCCCAGGCACGGCCGGTGGCGAGGTAGTGGCGCTCGAGGCCGCTTGCCATAACGAGATTTTCGGCAAAACGGGATTTGCCGGAGCGTGCGCCGCCGAGGATGAGGGTGGTGGTCATACTGAAGCGGCCTTCGGAGAGAAGATGTGGCCGTTAGCCGTCGAGGCTGTGACACCCGCATACTCGACATAAGCGGCCGAAATCACCGCACCGCGGCCACTGTATCGCACCACCGCAGGCGGCACTGAATTCGTTCGCTCAGCCAAAACAACCTCCGTGCTGGCAGCGGGTCTCTTGCCCAGGGTTGGGCTTTTCGCCCGGCACGGAAGGTAGGTCTTCTGGCTCGCGGTTATCGGCGGCGATCAGGGGCGAACCGGAAGCCCGGTCGCCCCTGATCGTGCCAGCGGATCTGCCTCGCCTTCCCGGCTGCCTCGGTGAAAAGGTGGACGATTCGTAGAGATAGAGGCGTCCGACCCCGGTTGATCACCGTGCATTTCCAGTGGCTTTTCCGGCATGTCGCCCATCCCACCCGCCTGCACGATTGCAGCCCGCCAGCCGAAAGGTTTCGATGCCGGATGGAAGACCCTGACCGCTCTACAGTCGCGGGGTCGGCTGTGATGAAGGCGCCCGATGTGGGTCCGCCCCGTCACATTCCCTTTTCATCCGGAAGGCGAAATGCCGATCCGGAACCATCCGTTATTCCTCGGATGGTTAGGCAAGCCGGCGGGTGAAGTCAACCGACCTTCGCAAACACCTTCCCGCAACGCTGCGCGAAAGGCCAACCAACACCACTGACTCTACCGGAAATATCGTCTTTTATCAGATGCTTACGTAATAAATATTTGACCCGCCGGTCGGGTTTTCGCCGCAATTGCATTGCAAGGCAACCGCACCTCCGCTCTTGACCCGGCCTCTCCTCGCCTAGTTGTCTAGCCATGCTTATGAAATTGGATCGGCGGCGCCTGCGAACGCTGCGTGTTTTCTTCGATCCGGGGCGGCTGCGTGCGCTGACGCGCCGCAGCGAAGTTGGCCTGTCGCTGACAGGCGCCATCGTCGGCATCGCTTCGGGCCTTGCCGTGACCGGCATGAGCTATGTCTCCAACCAGCTGCACCAGCTTGTTTTCGGCATCGCCGACAGCGACAGGCTGAGCGCGTCTGCCATCGAGGACAAGATGCTGCTGCTCACCGCCCCCGTCATCGGTGGCGCCCTGCTCGGCCTACTGCTCCTGGTCCTCGCCAAACGGCGCAAGAAACCAATGGTCGACCCGATCGAGGCGAACGCACTGCATGGCGGCCGCCTCTCCCTGACCGATAGCATCATCGTTGCCGTACAGAACCTGATCTCCAACGGCTTCGGCGCCTCCGTCGGCCTGGAGGCCGGCTATACCCAGCTCGCCGCGGGCATCGCCTCCAAATTCGGCCTCAAGCTGCAGCTGCGCCGCTCGGACCTGCGCATCCTCGTCGGTTGCGGCGCGGCCGGCGCCATCGCCGCCGCCTTCAACGCGCCGCTGACGGGCGCCTTCTACGCCTTCGAGCTGATCATCGGCACCTATACCATCGTGTCGTTGACCCCGGTCGTCGTCTCCGCCCTCGTTTCAACCCTCATCGCAAGGTTGCTTGCCGAGGGCGATTTCACCATCGATATCGGCAGCTTCGGCTCGGTCGTGCCGGCCGATTATATCCCGGCGCTGCTGCTCGGCGTCTTCTGCGCCGGCGTTGGCATTCTCCTCATGCAGGGCGTAGCCTTCATCGAGGAGGTGGCGCGCAAGAGCTCGATCGCCCCGCCCTTTCGCCCGGCGCTCGGCGGCATCATCGTCGGGCTTCTCGCCATGATCTCCCCCCAGGTTCTGTCGGCCGGCCACGGCGCGCTGCATCTCAACTTGTCCCGCGACGTGGCGATCCCGGCGCTGATCGGTCTCTTCCTCCTGAAATCCCTTGCCTCGGCGATCTCGATCGGCTCCGGTTTCAGGGGCGGGCTGTTTTTCGCCTCGCTGTTCATGGGCGCCCTGCTCGGCAAGCTCTTTGCTTATTGCGCTCCCTATTTCGCCGATGCGACATTGACGCCAGTCATTTATGCCGTGGTCGGGATGAGTTCCCTGTCGGTCGCCGTCATTGGCGGGCCGCTGACGATGACCTTCCTGGCGCTCGAAATCACCGGTGATTTTCCGATCACGGCACTGGTTCTTGCCGCCGTCATCACCTCCTCGCTCGTCGTGCGCTCGACCTTCGGCTACTCCTTTGCCACATGGCGCTTCCACCTGCGCGGCGAAAGCATCCGCAGCGCCCACGACGTTGGCTGGATCCGCAATCTGACGGTGAACAAGCTGATGCGCGCCGACGTGAAAACGGCAAGGGCTGATACTTCGCTGGAGGAGTTCAAGAAGACCTTCCCGATCGGCTCAACCCAACGCGTCATTCTCGTCGAGGAGAACGACAAATATGCCGGTCTCGTGCTGGTGCCTGAGATCTACGCCAACCCGACCGACGCCCAGGACGAGAGCCAGATGCTTGCCGATTTCGTCCGCTACCGCAATGATTTCCTGCAGCCGCAGATGAATGCCAAGCAGGCGGCGGCGATCTTCGACAAGAGCGAAAGCGAAGCGCTCGCCGTCGTCAACAATCTGATCGAGCGCAAGGTGGTGGGACAACTCAGCGAAAGCCACACGCTGCGCCGCTACAGCGAAGAACTCGACCGCCGCCGCCGCGAGGTGTCGGGCGAGATTTGAGCGAGCCTTAAGAAGCGGCGCCGGCAAGCCTGAAGACGTCGACTCTCTTGGAAACGCCACGCAGCTCGAAAGACCCGAGATAGTCGCAGGGCACGGCGCAGGTCGCTGCGAAGCTCTCCGACAGCAGCAGCGGCTGCTCAAGCGCTCCGCATAGCTTTTCAAGCCGCGAAGCCTCGTTGACGGCCCTGCCGATCACGGTGAAGTCCAGCCGGCCTTGGGCACCGACATTTCCGTAAAAAACCTCGCCGAGATGCAAGACGACATCAATCCCGATATCGGGGCCACCATTCAGCGTCCGTTCGCGATTGAGCTCCTCGTTTGCCCTCAGCAGGTTCTGCGCCGAAGCCAATGCGGCTTTGCAAGCCATTTGCGGATCCTCGGTGTCCGTCGGAAAGATTGCCAGCACGCTATCGCCCATGAACTTGAGGATCTCGCCGGAATTCTCCTCGACGTGCCGGTCGATCAGTTCGAAGTGCTCGTTGAGAAGGCCGACGATCTCCCCCGGCTGATAGGCCTCGGTCAGCGCCGTGAAGTTGCGGAGGTCGGCAAGCAGGATGGCGGCATCGATGGAGCCGCCCATTCCCCTGCGGGTTTCACCGGCAAGGATGCGCGCGCTCGTCCTGGCGCCGGTATAGACGGCGAGGATATCGGTCGCGGTCTTGGAAACCGCGACACGGTAAGCGGCAAGCCCCAGCGCTGGGAACAGTTCATCGATGATCGCCAGCTGATCATCTGAAAATCCGCCCGGAGAATCGCTCGTTAGAGAGAAACCGAGCCCGCGCAGCGCGACCTCCTTCGGGAACTCGAAAAGATTGACCACATGGTCCGTGCCACCGGCAAGCGCAAATTCGTAGAGCTCGCCATAGTGGAGACCCTCGCCTTTCGCCAGGTTCCACCGCCCCGTCTTCTCACCGCGGTTCAGAAGATAGAATATCGGCGTCTTCTCAAAGTTGCGCTCGGTCTCGCTGCCGTGCTCCGCATTCTCGAGAACAGTCTCACCGCCCCGCATGAAATTGGCCGCGATGCCGCGATACATCGGATGTAGGGACGGCATGCGGATGCTTGCGCGCCAGATCGGAAACCCGTCCGCGATCAGCCGTTCACACAGGCCGGCGACGAGATCGCCGATATGCTCGCTGGTGATTCCCTGCTCTATAACCCACTGGATATGATCTTTAATTTTGGAAACCTCCGCATGAGGATGGGAAACCTGGAATGGGCGTCACCATCGAGGCCGGTGCCGGGAACAACAGGACAGGCGCCGAAAGGGCCTAGCCGCACACACTACTTATTAGCCTGCTTCGCATTGCGATACTACTCCCGCGCGAATTGTGTGATAGAGAATACAGATAGGTATGCGCCGTGTGGCCCCCTCATCTGCCTGCCGGCATCTTCTCCCCGCCGGGGAGAAGGGACTCGGGGCAGCGCCTCGCTCCCGTTTGAGACCATTACGGTAGGAAAACGATGGTCGGCGGCTTGCTCCCCTCTTCGCCCAGCGGGGAGAAGGTGGCCCGAAGGGTCGGATGAGGGGGCCATACGGCACACTCTTCACTGCCCTTGCGCTCAGCAAATTCTCCCGACCTCCAGCAATACACCCAGCCACCGCGCATCCAGGCAGCGCTCCAGTTCCCCGGCAACCTCATCAAGCGCCCGCTCCACGCTCTCACGGTAGTTCCCCTGTCCGCCGGAAAGCCCGAAGCTTTCCAGCAGCCGGGCGCGATAGGCATCGCTCCCGAAGAGCCCGTGTAGATAGGTGCCCATGATCCGCCCATCCGCCGAAACCGCTCCATCGGGCGCGCCGTCGACGATCGCGGAAGGCCTGACACAATCCGGGCCGCGGGTGATGCCGAGATGGATCTGGTAGCCGGAAAGCGGCGCGTCATATTCGGTCGAGCGGGCATGGCTGTTGCGCACGGTCTTCTCAGGCGCCATCTCGGTTTCGACGTCGAGAAGCCCGAGCCCCGGCGTCTCGTTCGTGCCGCCCTCGATGCCGCGCGGGTCATGCACCATGCGACCGAGCATTTGATAGCCGCCGCAGATGCCGATCACCCGCCCGCCGCGCCGGACATGTGCCGCAAGATCGCGGTCCCAGCCTTGAACTCTGAAATCGGCGAGGTCCGCTATCGTCGATTTCGACCCTGGAAGAATGACGAGGCTCGCATCGGCAGGCAGCCGCTCGCCTGAGCGCACGAAGACCAGCTCGACATCCGCCTCCGCCCTCAGCGGATCGAGGTCGTCGAAATTGGCGATGCGCGGCAGCACCGGCACGGCGATCTTCAGCGCCCCGGCACCGCCCCTCGCCAGCCGCTCGAGCACGACCGAATCTTCGGCCGGCAGACGCGCGGCAGCCGGCAGCCACGGCACGACGCCGAAGCAGGGCCAGCCGGTGAAGCCTTCGATGGCGCGGATACCGTCGTCGAACAGCGAGATGTCGCCGCGAAATTTGTTGATGAGATAGCCCGCGATCATCGCTCGATCGCCCTCGTCGAGGATCGCCTTCGTGCCGACCAGCGAGGCGATGACGCCGCCCCGGTCGATATCGCCGACGAGCACGACGGGCACGCCCGCTTTCGTCGCAAAGCCCATATTGGCGATGTCGCCGGCCCTGAGATTGATTTCTGCCGGCGAGCCGGCACCCTCGACGATGATGAGGTCAGCGCCGGCAGACACCTTTTCGAAGCTTTCGAGTACGGCGCCGAGCAGTTGCGGCTTCAGCCGCTGATAATCCCGCCCCTTCGCCTGTCCGAACACCCTGCCCTGCACGATGATCTGGCTGCCGCTTTCCGATTGCGGCTTGAGCAGCACCGGGTTCATATGAACCGAGGACGGCGTTCGGGCGGCGAGCGACTGCAGCCATTGCGCCCGGCCGATCTCGCCGCCGTCGTCGGCGACCGCCGCGTTGTTCGACATATTCTGCGGCTTGAACGGCCGCACGGTCAGCCCGGCATTGGCCGCCAGCCGGCAGAGACCAGCCACCAACACCGTCTTGCCGACATCCGAGCCGGTTCCCTGCAGCATGATCGCTCTTGCCATGGCGGCCGCCTTTCCTCAGGGCATCGCGCGTCCGAAAATCGGTTCGGATTTTCGGGCCGATGCACTAGCCGGAGGCCTACAATGGCCGCCGATCCCGGGTCAAGACTTCGGATATTCTCGTTAAAGCGCGAAAACCGCGCATGGCCTTGGCTCTGCGCGGTTTGCCGAAAACTCAGGCGTCTTCGCCCCTACGCGGCGAAGCTCGCTTTCTCCGGTACGCACTACCTGAACCGGAGAAGCAGCGGTCATTGCCGCCACGCCCCAACAGATAACGGCACATTCTTACCGGAGAGTTATTGAAGGCTTACGCAAATGTTAATTTCGACTTTTTTTGATCTGCCCGGCGGAATTTCCGCCACCATTGCGCCGGCGTTCGCAAACAGCGTCCATTTTCGATCCGGGGAAATTTCAGCTACGAACTATATTCTTCGAATTCAATAATTTAGTACCGCAACCACGAGCGGAAGACGGTTGATTTCTGCGAGCGAACGCGTAGGCTTCAAAAAAATACGCCATTGCCAAATTTGGTCTGCGACGAGTTGCCGGAGCCGGTAGGACGGCGCCCGTGAACGGGAAAAACCAGTTGCGGCATCGCCGCCAGGTGAATCCCGGCAGCACGTTGCCTAAGAACAATTCGGGGAAGACGATGAAGACGCTTTTGATTTCTGCCGTCTTTGCCGCGGCTCTTTTTAGCGCGACCGCGCCGGCCGAAGCCGCCGAATGCGGCAAAGCTTCGATCGCCGAGATGAAATGGGCCTCGGCCGGCATTGCCGCAAACTTCGACAAGATCATCCTAGAAAAGGGCTATGGCTGCTCCGTCACCATCGTCGACGGTGACACCCTTCCGACCTTCGCCTCGATGAATGAGAAAGGCACCCCCGATATCGCTTCGGAATACTGGATCAATTCCGTCAGGGCGCTGCTCGATCAGGCCATCAACACCGGCCGGCTGGTGCAGGGCGCCGAGATACTCGCCGATGGCGCGGTCGAGGGTTGGTTTATCCCGAAATTCATTGCCGACGCCAATCCCGATATTCGCTCGGTCGAGGACGCGCTGAAGCACCCCGAGCTCTTTCCAGCCGAGGATGATCCGTCGAAAGGCGCGGTTTACAACTGTCCCGCCGACTGGAGCTGCCAGGTATCGACCACCAACCTCTTCAAGGCCCTCGCCGCCGACAAAAAAGGCTTCGAACTCGTCGAGACCGGCAGTCCCCAGCGGCTCGACGCCTCGATCGCCCGTGCTTTCGACAACAAGATCGGCTGGCTCGGTTATTACTGGGCGCCGACCGCTATCCTCGGCAAATACGACATGACGCGGCTGAGCTTCGGCGTCAGTCACAACAAGGCCGAATGGGACCGCTGCACTGCGGTTGTCGGCTGTATCAGGCCTGAGCTCAATTCCTATCCGGTCTCGCGCGCCTTCACGCTGATGACCAGGTCCTTCGCCAGCCGCGCCGGACCTGTCACGACCTATCTCAGGACCCGAAAATGGGACAATGAGACGATCAACCAGGTGCTCGCCTGGCAGGATGAAAATCGCGAAAGCAACGAGAATGCCGCTATCTATTTTCTGCGCAATTACGAGAACCTATGGATGAAATGGGTGCCGGCCGATGTAGCCGAAAAAGTCAAAGCGAGCTTATAACGGCAGATGACACCAACGACCGGACGATTCGAATGACAGGCAACGTTCCCTTCCCCGACCGCGATACCGTTGCGGAAAAGCTCGCCGCGCTGTCGGAAGCGGACAAGTCATATCTGGCCTTGCTCATGGAAAACGCCGCCCAGGACGACAACCTGCTCGACGGCCTGCGACGCCATCTCGATCATGCCGCGGAATCGCGCTTCCTGAACTCGCTGAAGCTCGAAAATCTTGGACTGTGGCTCGGGACCCAGGCGCCGCATCGCCTGCAGATACGGCTGACGGAAACCGCCCGATCGAGCCAGCATCCCGCCTACCAAGCCTTCCGGACCGGTCTGAGCCGATCCGGCGGTCTCGAAAAGGCATATCCTGCGGTGCCTTGATCCGGCCTCGGATAGCCTGTTCAATCCGGCAAAGCGGCCGGCCGATTACTTCCTCGCAGCCCGGTCGACCGAGCGGCCGGCATCCTGGGTGGCGTTGACGGCGTTCGCCGTGTCTTTTCCCATGCCGCGGATTGTGTTGCCGCAGGAGGAAAGAGCAAGAAGAACCATGAAGGCTGCGGCAATTTTGGCCGTTGTCGTCATTTCGAATATCCTTGTTTGAAATCAACCCCGAACGGCACTCATGCCATCCGCGCCGATAACGCACAAGGGAACAAAAGGTTCAGCGGGAGAAGGACGTCCTCAAGCGGCGACGGCCTTCGCTCTTTCGGCAAAAGCACTGCGGATGCTGTCGGCTACCGTCTCGATCGGTCCCGACATTTGCGAGGCAGTCAGCAGGCGGATATCGAAGGAGCCGAGCTCCGGCAGTCCTTCCTGCAGGCCGAGGATGGTCATGTCCTCGCTGACATAGGAGAGCGGCAGCGGCGCGATGGCGAGATCGGAGAGCACGGCGGCGCGTTGCGCCATCGTATGGCCGCTGAGATAGGCGACGCGATAAGGCCGTTTGTTGCGTTCGAGCTGGGCAAGCGCCTCCTGCCGCCAGATGCAGCCATCCTCCCAGATCGAAATCGGCAGGGGATCGCGCCGATGCGCCGAGCCGCACCTTGCGCCGGCCCAGACCAGCCGCTCGCGGAACACCACTTCGCCACCGGTCGGAAACGGCCGAGTCGCGCAGTTGATCAGCGCCAGGTCGAGCCGCTGCTCCTCCATGCGCTTCTTCAGCCCGACGCTCATGTCGATCGTCACGTCGACCATGATGCCGGGATAACTTTCGGCAAAACTCTTGAGGATTCTCGGCAGCAGCCGCTCGCCGATATCCTCCGGTGCGCCGAGCCTGACGACACCGGTCAATTCCGGCATGATGAAGCGCGACACCGCCTCGTTCGACAGCGCCAGAATGTTGCGAGCGTAGGAAAGCAGCATTTCGCCATGGCGCGTCAGCGTCACCGAGCGGGCATCGCGTAAAAACAGCGTTGCGCCGAGCTGCTCCTCGAGCTTCTTGATCTGCATGGAAACCGCCGAAGGCGTGCGGAATACCGCTTCGGCAGCGGTGGAAAAATTGCCCGTCTCGGCAATGGCGACGAAGGTGCGCAGCACATCGTTGTCAAGCAAAGGAATGGGACGGCGAAAGGGAAGGCTCATCGTCGCATCTTTCAATTTTTCTGATCTTTAACCCCATATCATTTTGTTTGATTGAATGTCAATCACTCCCCATAGTCATGCGTATCGGAACTGATGCAGCGAAGGAGACTGGACATGGCGCAATCAAGCAGCTGGAATATCCTACAGGCCGTTTCCGCATTCAAGTCGAGACGGCGCAGGGATGCGAACCACGAACATGCGCTGCGGGAGTTGAAGCGATTTCCGTCGCACCTGCTGGCTGATTGCCAGCGTGAAATGGAGTTGCCGCTCCTCAACGCGGCAGCTCGACCGAAGCGGGTTCTGAGGATCGTGGAATCGCGTGCATAATGCGGATCTTTGGCTCGGATCAGGGCAATCAGGTCTTCTGACGGCATTGCCGTTGGAACTCGGCGACACAGGGCCAGGCCGATGGCCTCACGGCCATCGGCTTACATCCTGCCTATTAGCTTGAAGGCTATAAACCACATCGTCGCAGCGACGAGCGTCTCGAGCATCCGCCAGGAGGCCGGCCTGGAGAAGATCGGCCGCAGCCATGTTGCGCCATATCCGAGCGCAAAGAAGAACAGGAAGGAGCCGGTCACGGCGCCTGCCGCAAAGGAAGCCTGCTGTCCTGGATAGCGCGTCGATATCGTGCCGAGCAGCACGACCGTGTCGAGATAGACATGCGGATTGAGCCAGGTCAGTGCGAGGCAGGTCGCAAGCGTCCGGGAAAAGCTTGTCGTTTCGGCTTCCGCCGCTGTGAGCACAGCGGACGACCGTAAGGCGGAATAAAGGCTCTTGGCTCCGTACCAGGCCAGAAACGCGGCTCCCCCGTAGCGCATGACCGGATTGAGCCAGGGAAGCAATCCGGCGATCTGCTGGAGGCTGGTCACACCGAGCATGATCAGTACGGCGTCGGATAAGGCGCAGGTGAGGCAGACGGCGAAAACATGTTCATTGCGTAGGCCCTGGCGAAGGATGAAGGCGTTCTGCGCGCCGATTGCGACGATCAGGCTGAGGCCCATCATCAGGCCCGTGACATAAATCGAAAAATTCATCGTTTCGGCAACCGCTCTCAACTTCGATGGAGTTGCGGTATCGCCTCAAGTTAGATTAGTCTAATTAATCTCTCTCATCCTGATTAAGCGATATTAATCCATGCTCGACTATCCCGCACTTCGCGCCGTTGCAACCGTCGTCCAGACCGGCAGCTTCGAAAGGGCGGCGACCGTGTTGAACGTGACGCCTTCGGCGGTCTCGCAACGGGTGAAGCAGCTCGAAGAACGCCTCGGCGTCATCCTGATCGCCAGAGGCACCCCCTGTACGGCGACCGAAAAAGGAGAATGGCTCTGTCGTCACGTCGAGAATGTCGGCATGCTGGAGGCCGAGCTTTTCGGGCAGTTGCCGGCTCTCGTCGATCCAGACGAGCCACGCCAAAGGGTCACGCTTCAGATCGCGACCAACGCCGACAGCCTCGGCACATGGTTCGTGGAGGCCATGTCGAATTTCTCCAAAACCTCGTCCTATCTGTTGAATGTCGCCGTCGACGACCAGGATCACACCGCCGAATGGCTGCAGCGCGGACGGGTGATCGCAGCCGTCACCAGTCTGGAGAAGCCGATCCGGGGATGCCGGCGCTTCGCCCTTGGAACTCTCCGTTACAATGCCACCGCGACACCCGGTTTTGTCGCCCGCCACTTCCCGGACGGCGTGACATCGGAGGCGATCCGCAACGCTCCGGCCCTGACCTTCAATCAAAAGGACAGGCTTCAGAGCAGTTGGGTAAGGCAAACCTTTGGCCAAGATCTGGACTACCCCACACATTGGCTGCCCTCGCCGCAAAGCTTCGTCGAAGCCACTCTTTCCGGCATGGGATGGGGAATGAACCCGACCCAGCTCACCCGCGCTCATCTCGCATCGGGGCGGCTCGTCGAACTTGTTGCCGACACGCCACTGGACGTCCCGCTCTACTGGCAGATAAACCGCCTCGCCGCCGACCGCCTAGCGGAGCTGACGCGCGAAGTCGTCGCCGTGGCGAAGCGCCGTCTTTAATTGCCGTCAGGCATGCCTCTTCTCCGGGCTCCGCCCCGGCAGAGGGATTTAGTCGGTTGAGCGATCACACATAGGCCGTGCGGCAGCCGAACCCGCTGGTCTCGTCAAAATTCTTGGTGCCGATACGCTGGCTTTCGCCCGAAAGCTCTTTCGGAGCTTCGCCGACGGGCTTTGATGCGGCAGACGACTGAGTTTGGCTGCTCTCGCTGGATTCGAGCTTGGCAATCTTGGCTTCCAATGTCTCGATCGATTTTTCGATCGTCGCCTTTTCCTGCTCGTCTTGCGTCTGCGATAGGGCTGCCTGCTTTTCGGCAAGTTGCGCCTCAAGAGAGGCAAGCTGATCAGATGAACCGGAAGACGAGGTCGAAGCGGCTGAACTCAAGATGGTGGATGCAGAACTGGAAATTGGGCTGACCATGAACATGACCTTCGGTGACGGAATGTCACCCTCTAGCCCAGGGCCAGTAAACATCCGATAAATAAAGTACCATCCGGTACGATTTTCATGATAGTAATCTCAGCGTTCCGAACTCGGCAAATTTTGACGATCTTCTCTAGGAAATGGCGATAACCTCCAGCTCCTGGCCGCCTGTCTCCACCACATCGCCGACAGCCTTGCCCATCAGCAGCCGCGCCACGGGAGAGACGTAGGAAATCGATCCCGCCTTGGGATCTGCTTCGTCTTCTCCGACGAGCCGATAAGTCTGCACGCGGCCGTCGTCGCGGCTGAAAGTGACCGTATTACCAAAGGCAACCACGTCGGCTGACGGTGGGTCAGGCATGAGCTGCGCCGTGCGAAGTCTGGCCGATAAGTATCGGAGATCACGTAAAGGATTGGCAGCCTGGCGCCGCCGTTCGTTTACGTCTTCGATGGTGCTCGTCGCATCATAGGCCGCGCGCGCCTGCTGAAACTGCAGTTCGAGAGCCCTCAATCCCGCTTCCGTGACGAGGTTGGGATGCGGCGAAATTGGCCGGTCCGGCAACAGGGTTTCCGAAGCGGTTTCGAAACTCTCTTCCTTGGTGAAGGCAACGGCCAATCAATGACTCCGTTTTAGACGCTAAGAGCTCTTATGGTCAGTGGGGATTGTCCCAGTCCGAAACCATACATACACCGACCGCCTACAAACCGCCAATCTTGCCCTGTTGCAAAAGTCTGCAGCCCGAGGCTCCGGAACGTCCGGGCCGACATTGCGTTTATCTCATCCGGATGCACTGTAGCGCAGGAGGAACGAATGCTCGGCCGGCAGCGAAAGAGCGGCAACACAGTCAGGATCAGATCATGCCTTCATTCCTGACAGATGCGATGCCGCTGACGCCAAGCTGGTGGGAGATCGCCTTACGGATCGTACTGACGGTGGTCGCGGGCGGTCTCATCGGCCTCGACCGCGAGCGCGGCGGTCACCCGGCGGGATTCAGGACCACGATCCTGGTGGCTCTTGCCGCCTGCCTGGCGATGATCCAGGCAAACCTCCTTCTATCGACCTACGGAAAGACCTTTAGTTATTTCACGCAGATGGACGTGCTGCGCTTTCCCCTCGGCGTGCTGACGGGCGTCGGCTTCATCGGCGGCGGCGCGATTCTGAGACGTGGCGACACGATGACCGGCGTCACCACGGCCGCGACTATGTGGTTCATGACCGTCGTCGGTCTCTGCTTCGGCGGCGGCCAGATCCTGACGGGGACGGTGGCGACCGCCGTCGCCTTCATCGTCTTGTCGCCGATGAAGCAGCTGGATCTATGGCTGCGTTGCGAACAGAAGGCAACACTCGTCATTCACGGCACCGAAGCCGAGTTGCCGGAACTGTCTGAGGTGCTTGGACCGCTGGGTTGCACTGCCCAGTTCGTTTCTTTTGGGCAGACCAGCGAGGGCCGCCCTGGTGTCACGTTCGAACTGCGCTGGATGGCCAAGGACCGTGACGGCTCCGCCCGCGCGATTTTCGACGCCCTTTCAGAGGCCTATCATGTCGCGGGATTTTCCATGCTTTCGACCTCGACATAGGTCTCGTGGGCTCTTGAACGATCATTTCGAGACATGCTCGGGTTTGCCCTTGGTCTTGGTCGACGCGAATTCCTCAAGCTGTTTTTCGCTCATGGATTCTTCCATCTGCTTCGAAGCGCCTCTGAGTTCCTTCTTGGGCGTCTCTCCGCGTTTGGCTGAAAGTGCGGCACCTGCCGCCTTCTGCTGGGCTTTGGATTTGGCTGGCATTTCGATCTCCTCTCGTCCGGACGAGGAATGGGGGCCCCCTTGCAGGACGAGGCCGCAGCCTGAGCCGCAGCCTCTCACTCCTTAATTGATGGTGGCCCACTGGCTGCGGACATCCCGGGCACTCTTCGACAGGTGAACATGGGCGTCGACGTGATCGACCCAATCGAGCGGAATCAGATGATGTTTGCCGTCCTCCGAGTCGGTTTTCGTCAGCTTGATGCGGGTCGGCCCGTCAAGCTGATCCACCGTTCCGACGTGAGCGCCATCGGCAGCCCGCACTTCCATATGTTCACGGATCTGATCTGCGGAAATCATCGTTTCCTCCTTTGCATCATTGGCAGTTACCAAGCGGCAACGGAGTGGGAGCGGAGTTGGTTCCAAGCCATCTGGCCACAGGCCACATTGTGACGGTCGATACTAAACAGATGAGGTCTGAAACAATGAAATTGACACGGATATGCGATTAACGATTCACATTTCAGCTGCCCTACCCCAAGACGACGGTGTCCTAGCGATCCGTTATCGAACCGGAAGACCCCCTCCCGCGGCGTGCAACTCCTCGACGGTGTCGACGTCTATGACAGCCGACTCGCCGATTTCCACCTCGACGCGGGCTACGTCATGACCGTGAATCAACTGACGGCCTTGGCACCGAAAGCAGCGAGAACAGCGTCGGCCCGCAAGAAAAGCTTGCGCCACCCGCCGCCGACGAACGGCGACATCAGGTGGATCTTTTCCTTGTCGATGCCGAGCGTCGTTGCGAAGTAGCCACGCCACCAATCGATCATCTTATGAACCTGCAGTATGGCGCATACCGCTTGGTTGGATCGCCAGCTGTCCTCTATTTCCGACAGGTGGGAGCCATGAGGCCGTTGTCGGAAGGCCCGAGATCATTCAATATCGTTGATGTTATCCATAAACTCTATTCGTTTGAATGATGGGTCCGCGAAGCCCATATTAGCAGCATGGACATGGACGAGCCTCCCATCGACGACCATGCCCCTGACCCAGGAAAGGAACTGGATAATGACCACGCTCACCTATCGGGGTGGTGGCACCTCCGGCGAAGGCCGCTTCGATCTGGGCCACTACGCCCATAAGCTCGTGCTTGCTTGGACGCGCTGGCGGACCGCCCGTGAAATTGAAGCCATGCCGTTTGACGTCCGCAAGGATATCGGCTGGCCGAGCACCGACGACAGCAAACACCGGACCATGTAATGAATGCGACATTCCTCCTGAGATGAGGGCGGCGTCTGCCTCGCGCAACGCCGCCTTTTTCGTGCTCGCCGTGCCGTTTCCAGCCGTCTTCAGTCCCGAATTTCAGCCGCCTATAAGCCTGTTTTCTGCCCCAACCGGCGATATGACCGGTCAAATTCCGGTCAATGTCGCATATTTGCTCTTCTCGGCCGCATTTTTCCATGCCACTGTCGCTTTTAGGACATCGGCGCGACGCATTCCGCGCAACGAATATGTCATCGCCCCTCGAGCATGGATTTCGCTATGAACAGGATGCAGATCAAGAAGCGCTCACTGGTCTTCTTTATGGTACCGCAATTCACCATGCTGCCCTTTTCGGCAGCGGTGGACACCTTGCGCATCGCCAACCGCATGCTCGGCTATCAGGCCTATACCTGGCGGCTTGCCTCGGTCGACGGAGAGAAGGTCTATTCCTCCTGCGGCATCGGCATCGAGGCAAACTCCTCGCTCGCCGAGGAACGCCGCCATCTCGGCGGCGAAAACCGTCCCGGCATGGTGCTCGTCTGTTCCGGCATCGATATCGAGGAGTTCAACAACAAATCCGTCAATGCCTGGCTGCGTGAATGCTACAATCGCGGCGTCGCCGTCGGCAGCCTCTGTACGGGCGCGCATGTGCTTGCGCAGGCCGGTCTTCTGAACGGCAAGCGCTGCGCCATTCACTGGGAGAACCTGCCCGGCTTTTCCGAAGCCTTCCCGCAGGCGGAGGTCTATGCCGATCTCTACGAGGTTGACGGCAACCTCTATACCTGCGCTGGCGGCACCGCCTCGCTCGATATGATGCTGAACCTGATCGGCGAGGATTTCGGCGAAAGCCTCGTCAACCGCATCTGCGAACAGCACCTGACTGACCGCGTGCGCAATCCGCACGACCGCCAACGCCTGCCGCTGCGCGCTCGTCTTGGCGTGCAGAACGCCAAGGTCCTGTCGATCATCGAGCTGATGGAAGGCAATCTCGCCGAGCCGCTGTCGCTGATCGAGATCGCCGATGGCGCCGGCCTCTCCCGCCGCCAGATCGAACGGCTGTTCCGCCAGGAGATGGGCCGTTCGCCGGCCCGCTACTATCTGGAAATTCGCCTTGACCGCGCGCGCCACCTGCTGGTTCAGTCCTCGATGCCCGTCGTCGAGGTCGCCGTCGCCTGCGGCTTCGTCTCGGCCTCGCATTTCTCCAAGTGTTATCGCGAACTCTACCATCGCTCGCCGCAGCAGGAACGCGCCGAGCGCAAGATGACCATGGCGACGGCAAGACAGGCGGTTGCGGCTTGAGGCATCGGAAGGTCGCCGAATGATGCTAAGGGCCGTGCCGGCCCCTTGCATCCGCCTGCCGGCACCGACCGGGGTCGAGCCACTGGTCTCGACCCGTCCTTCGGCCCCCCGCTTGCGGGGCGAAGGGGATATGCCGCACCGGCTTCCTCAACCTCAACGCTGCATTTGGCATGTCCCCTCGCCCCGTGTAAACGGGGAGAGGGTTAGTGTGAGGGGCGGCCATTGGCGCAAACCGGACGGCGGTGGCGAGAGGCTGAAAGCAGCCCTACTGCGCCACCTCCTCCGTCATCCTGGCGTCGGAATAGACCTGGTTACGGCCGCGGTGTTTGGCCATATAGAGAAACTGGTCGGCGGCGTTGAGATAATTCTCGAAGGTTTCGTAACTGCCGATTTCGGCAATCCCGATCGAGATGGTGACGCCGAGTTCCTCGTCGTCGGCCGTTACCTTCAGCCGCGAAATATCCGAGCGGATCTCGTCGCAGAGCTTGGTGGCGGCGGCCGAATCCATCTGCGGGAAGAGGATAGCGAACTCCTCGCCGCCGAGGCGGGAGAGCAGGTTGTCACTGCCCTCGAAGATCGTGAACAGCCTGTTTGCAACCGCCTTCAACACCTTGTCGCCGATCTCGTGGCCGTATGTGTCGTTCAGCCGCTTGAAGTGGTCAATATCGAGAATGGCGACCGAGCTCGGCACTTTCAACCGCAAGCACTCGTTCACCAGCTTCGGGCCGTTGTCGTAGAAATAGCGGCGGTTATAGAGGCCGGTGAGATAGTCGCAGGCTGCAGCGGCCCTCAACTGGCGCATCTGCGCCAGTGTTTCCGCATTGTTGGCGATGCGGCATTGCAGCTCCTCGGCGACGAAGGGCCGATAGACGAAATCGCTGGCGCCGGCTTTGAGGAAACTCGCGGACAGCATACGATCGTTGGAGGAGGAGACGCCGATGACGCGCAACCGGTCCGAACCGAAGCGATGGCGGATGCGCCGTGTCAGCTCGTAACCGCTCATATCGGGCATGTGATGATCGGTGACGACGAGTTCGATATCGCTATAGGCTTCGAGCGCCGCCAGCGCCTCGAGCCCCGAGCTTGCCTCGACGACCAGATATTGCTGTGCCTTCAGGAGATCGACGAGAACCTGGCGTACCGAGACGACATCATCGACGACGAGCACCCGCGTCTTGCGGTTGGAGATCGCACGGCGGACGGTGGCGACCAGATTGTCGAGCGCGAACTCATTGTCCTTCAGCACGTAATCGATGACATTGCGCTCCATGATCTTGTTGCGCGTATTGAGATCGAACGTGGCGGTGAAGACGATTGCTGGAATATCGTGCTCGATCGTGCAGTCGAGCGCCTCGCCATAGGGCGAATCCGGCAGGTTGAGATCGACGACTGCCATGGTGTAGCCGTGACCGTCTTCGGCAAGTTCCCTGCGAAGCGCTTTCAGCGACGAGCAGGATTTGACGGCAAGGCCAAGTTCCGTCTGGAACCGATGGCAAAGCACGGCGGAAAACATTCGGGAATCTTCAACCAGAAGTATCTTGAGCCCGCCGGAACGCAGCCCGAGCCCATCCCGCTGAAAATCCGCCTGAAAAGCCACAGCCGCTATTCCCCCCTGCGCCTTACGGGCTCGACTCGGCCCTCCCCCCGGCGCGGCGGACGATAACCGAGAGGCTCATCCGCGTGAAGGGGACAAATATTCATATTACCTGTAATTGCAAAAATCCAGCGCCCGGCAGCGCCGATCGCCCCCGGCTTCCTCGCGATCAAGATCCCGGAAGAGCCGTCAGGCAACCGCCCGCTCCTTGCGCATGGACTGGATCTGCAGCAGCGTGTCGAGATTCTGGTTGACGCGGCAGTAGAACTCCTCGTCGATGAAGGGACGCAGCATGAAATCGTTGCCGCCGGCCTTCAGAAACCGCGCCGAAAGCAGCCGGTTCGAGGACGAGGAAACACCGATGATACGCAATTCGTGCGAGCCGATATGGGCCCGGATGCGCCGCGTCAGTTCAAATCCGTCGATATCGGGCATATTGTAATCGGTAATCATCAGACCGATATCGCGATTGACCTTCAGGGTCTCCAGCGCCTTGGCGCCGTTTTCGGCGGTGCTCACTCGGAAATTATAGCGCTTCAGCCGGCTCGACAGCAGCGCGCGCGCCGTCGCGCTGTCGTCGACGATCAGCACGTGATGGCGATGATTGGTCAGGAACCGGCAGATCGACTCCGCCAGAAGGTCGACGGCGAAAATATTGTCCTTGAGGATATAGTCGACGATGTCCTTGGCGATCAGCTTGTCGCGCATGCCTTCGTGGAAGGTGCCGGTAAAGACGATGGTCGGTATGGAGAGATCGACCAGATATTCCAGCGCCTCGCCGTTTTCGGCGCCGGGCAGGTTGATGTTCGAGATCGCCAGCGTGATCGGGTCGGAAGACTTGTCGTAGGAAAACTGCAGATCCTCGAAGCTCCGGCAGATCTCGACATCGATGTCGAACAGCTCCTTCAGGCGTTTGCTGATCATGGAGGTGAATACGTTCGAATCTTCCGCGACAATAATCCGCGCACCGGCAAACATTTCCCCGGAATATTGCATCCCCGAAATACCTAGAAACGCCATAAGCAAACCTTTGATGTAAATTCTGTCCCCGAGCCAATTCGATACATCAATTGATTTGAATAATTATTAATCAGCATCTGCCGCTGCGAAATGAACACGCGGCGAATGGTGCGCCTGCGATTTCTTTGCGGATATGATTAAGAGTCTGATTGAGAAAGCGAGATAGCGGACCAGCCTTCGTGTCATGAGCTTGATCATTGCAGCCTGGATGAACGTAGCGCATGCTGCTTCTATCATGTTGACGCCTGGTAGCGGGTGTCCAGATCATTCGATCTCTCCGCGTTTGTCGCACTAGAGTAATTTCCAGACATTCATGTTATGCGTCGTTGACGAATACCACATGAGACGTCCGATGCTGGAAACCAGATCAATAGCCTATGCTGTTGTCAGAACCCGAGGCCTTCTTAGCGTGCTGACGGTCTTGGCAGCGGGACTGCTCTCTGGTTGCGCCAGAATGCCGCCGGTATTCTCAGATGATGGCGCGACAATTTCATTCAAGGGTGAAAAGTTTAGGTATCGGGTTCCTGGTCAAACCGAAGTGTCTTGCGATTTTGATGATCAGCGAAAATTGGCAGTTTGTAACAGTGGCCTAACCTCCAAGTTGGTGGTGGCTGGGCTTCCCTTCCGTGGCGTCGTCTTAGTTGAATTCGATGGGCGGCGATTTAGGCCCGCCGAGCGTCGCTAAACGAGGTCCAAACTGGTTGCCGTCACGCTGCGGGCGATGCGGGTGTTCAGATGGTGGGGATACGCAGGCATTAATCAGACACTGACGGCAAACTCAGCGAGCGCCGGAAATGCGCCTCGATCTTGTGCAGCAATTCCGCACGCATCAGACGGTGAAGCGGACGGCGCCGACATTAGCTCGGCGATGTTCCATCTACACGACCGGCGGTCAGTCAATGATCTTCACATAGCACTCACGTAGCCTCATGCATTCTACGCGCAGCAACCGCTCCTTGCCGCCGCCGGTCCGCAGCAAGCTGCCGCTTTCTTGCTTTCTTCCGCCAGCCAGCGATCGCGCGGCTTACAGCTTGCCGGCCGTGGCGACAGCTCGACATGCACTGCGCCGGCGCGCAGAACCGGCGCCGCGGCACAATAAAGCTGCATCGGCCGCACGCCGTCGCTCACTTCGAAGGTAAGTTTGGCCGAACCGTCGAGCTGCACATGCTCCGTCACCTTGCGGACGATCGCATGGAATTTTCCGGCCGCCATATGCGTGCGCTCGCCCTCCTCGATGTCCCAGAGCTGGATGAATATCTCCGTCCATGCTTCCGGATTGGCGCCGCAATCAAGCGCCGAGAATTGGCCCGCCTTGACCTCGGTGATATGATAGCCCGGCTTCACCGGCCGGCCGTCATAGTGGAAAACCAATGGCGCGTCCTTGTCGCCGGAGAGCGCATCAAACAGCAGGCCGAGGCTGATCTCCTCCGCCTGAATTTTATTGTTGTCGATCGCATTCATCTGCGCTAATCCTCGTTTCAACGATTCAAGGATTATTGAAATATGGATCAACGTCAAGCCCTCGCCGCATTCGGCGCACTATCGCAGGAAACGCGCCTTCACATCATCCGCATGCTTGTCGTCTCGGGTCCTGACGGAATGGCGGCAGGCTCCATTGCCGACAAGGCGGAGGTTTCCCCTTCTAACGTCTCTTTTCATCTGAAGGAGCTGGAACGAGCTGGGCTAATCACTCAGCAGCGAGAATCCCGCTCGATCATCTACACGGCTAATTACGAAGCGCTCGGCGGCCTGATCCGTTTCCTGATGGAGGATTGCTGCGGCGGGAATGCCGAGATCTGCGCCCCCGCCGCCGCCGTTGCCGCATGCTGTGCACCTGCAACCAAGGAGGAACTGCAATGACCACGGACCGCGTTTACAATGTTCTCTTCCTCTGCACCGCCAATTCTTCGCGCTCGATCCTGGCGGAATCGATCCTCGAGACCGAGGGCAAGGGCCGGTTCAAGGCCTACTCCGCCGGCAGCCAGCCAAAGGGCGAGGTCAATCCTCTGGCGCTGAAGGAGTTGCAGGCGCTCGGTTATCCCGCAACCGGCTTTCGCTCGAAGAGCTGGGACGAGTTCGCCAAGCCCGACGCGCCGGAGATGGATTTCATCTTCACCGTCTGCGATACCGCCCATGGCGAAGCCTGCCCGGTCTGGATCGGTCACCCGATGACCGCCCACTGGGGCGTCGAGGATCCGGCCGCCGTCGAGGGCAGCGAGGTCGAGAAAGGCCGTGCGTTCGCACAGGCCGCCCGTTTTCTGAAAAACAGGATTATGGCCTTCCTAAGCCTGCCTTTATCCTCGATCGACAAACTGGCCCTGGAGCAGCACCTGCGCCAGATCGGCGCGATGGAAGGCACGACCGCAAAACCGGCAGGTGCCGGCTGATGGCTTCCTACGATCTATCGCGCCGACTGGTCGCAGAGACCCTCGGCACCGCCATGCTGGTCGCAACCGTGGTCGGTTCGGGCATCATGGCGGCATCGCTCACCGGGGATGTCGGGCTTGCCCTGCTCGGCAATACACTCGCGACCGGCGCAATCCTGGTCGTGCTGATCACCGTGCTGGGGCCGCTTTCCGGCGCCCATTTCAACCCGGCCGTCTCGTTGATCTTCGCAATGTCGGGTTCACTGCCCAAACGCGATCTCGGTTTCTATGTGCTGGCGCAGTTTGCCGGTGGCGTAGCCGGAACGATCTGCGCCCATCTGATGTTCAACCTGCCGCTCCTGGACCTGTCGAGCAAGATCCGCACCGGCGGCGCGCAATGGTTTTCCGAGGGTATCGCGACCTTCGGCCTCGTCGCGGTCATTCTCGCCGGCATCCGCTTCGAACAAAAGGCCGTCCCTTGGCTGGTCGGGCTCTATATCACCGCCGCCTATTGGTTCACCGCATCGACCTCGTTCGCTAATCCGGCCGTGGCTTTCGCCCGCTCCCTGACCGACACTTTCTCCGGCATTCGTCCGGTCGACCTTCCGGGTTTCTGGCTTGCTGAAATATCAGGTGCGGTCGCAGCCCTGCTCCTCTTCAACTGGCTGCTGCAGCCAACCGAGACATCCTCAACCCTATCCTCCGAGGCAAAATTATGAACGTCACTATCTATCACAATCCCGCTTGCGGCACCTCGCGCAACACGCTGGCGATGATCCGCAATGCCGGCATCGAGCCTGAGATCATCGAATACGTCAACACCCCGCCGTCGCGTGCGGAACTGGTCAAGATGATCGCCGATGCCGGCCTGACCGTGCGCCAGGCCTTGCGCGAGAAGGACACGCCCTACGCCGAACTCGGCCTCGGCAATCCCGCTCTGAGCAACGACCAGTTGCTCGACGCCATGCTCGCCCAGCCGATCCTGATCAACCGGCCCTTCGTCGTCACACCGTTCGGCACGCGGCTGTCGCGCCCGTCCGAGCTGGTCCTGGAAATCCTGCCGGAGACGCACAAGGGCGCCTTCACCAAGGAAGACGGCGAGAAGGTGCTCGATGCCGAAGGCAAGCGCATTGTCTGACCTTCCAGCCACTTCGCCGGCCCATCTTCACCAGCCGGATCTGGCGGCCTTGCGGCCGCCCTTCTCGATGCACATGCCGCGCATTCTCATCCTTTACGGCTCGCTCAGGGCCGTATCCTACAGCCGTCTGCTGGCACATGAGGCATCACGGCTGCTCGAGCATTTCGGCTGTGAGGTGCGGATCTTCGATCCCGAAGGCCTTCCCCTTCCCGATGGAGCGCCGGTCGCCCATCCGAAGGTGCAGGAATTGCGCGAGCTGTCAGCCTGGTCGGAAGGCCAGGTCTGGGTCAGCCCGGAGCGGCACGGCGCGATGACGGGGATCATGAAGGCGCAGATCGACTGGATACCGCTGTCGGTAGGCTCGGTGCGGCCGACGCAGGGCAAGACGCTTGCCGTCATGCAGGTATCCGGCGGGTCGCAGTCGTTCAATGCCGTGAACCAGATGCGCATCCTCGGCCGATGGATGCGGATGATCACCATTCCCAACCAGTCGTCGGTGGCAAAGGCTTTCCAGGAGTTCGACAGCGACGGACGCATGAAGCCGTCATCCTTTTACGACCGCGTCGTAGACGTCTGCGAGGAGCTGGTGAAATTCACATGGCTGACACGCGACGCCTCGGCCTATCTTACCGACCGCTACAGCGAACGCGGGGAAGAGGCCGATAAGCTCGAACGACGCGTTGGCGTCAAATCCATATGACGCCCGCCGGTTCCGAGCGGTCGTCGGTTGCCGCCATCCTCGCGCTCGGTCTGACGCAGATCATCGGCTACGGCACCCTCTACTACAGCTTCAGCATCCTCGCGCCCGACATGGCGCGCGGGCTCGATTGGTCGGCGCAATGGATCTTCGGCGCGCTGTCGGCGGCACTGCTGATCGGCGGCCTGGCAGCACCCGCCATGGGTATGTGGATCGATCGTTTCGGCGCGGGGCGGGTCATGACCGTTGGCTCGGCCATTGCGGCGGTCGCGCTTGCCGGCTGCGCCTTCGCTCCCGGCAAGGCCGCTTTCGTCGCTGCCCTGATCGCCGTCGAGACGACGTCGAACCTGGTGCAGTATGGCGCGGCCTTCGCCCTTCTCGTTCAGATCCGGCCGCGCGCGGCCCAGCGCAGCATCACCTATCTCACGCTGATCGGCGGTTTCGCCTCGACGATCTTCTGGCCGATCACCACCGCCCTGCACGCTCATCTCTCGTGGCAGAACGTCTACCTCCTCTTTGCCGCGCTCAATCTCCTCGTCTGCCTTCCCATTCACGCCTGGCTGGCCCGCGGCGCCGGCACCGCCGGCATGGGCGAGAAGAGCGGCACGGCGAAGCGAATCGAAGCCGGCCTCCCCACTGCGGCACGCAGGCCGGCCTTCATCCTGATGGTCACCGGCTTTGCGCTGCAAAGCTTCGTCAATGCGGCGCTTCTGGTCCATATGGTGCCCGTCATGTTGGCACTCGGGCTCGGCGCCATGGCCGTGATAGTCGGCACGCTTTTCGGCCCGTCGCAGGTGCTGAGCCGCTTCGTCAACATGGTCTTCGGCGGCGGCCTGCCGCAGCTCACGCTCGCTGTCATCTCCGCCGTGCTCCTGCCGGTGGCCCTTGTCATTCTCCTCCTCACGGCGCCATCCGTTGCCGGTGCAGTGGTCTTCGCCGTGATCTTCGGCCTGGGCTCCGGCCTCAGCAGCATCGTGCAGGGAACGCTGCCCTTGGCGCTCTTCGGAAGCGAGGGCTATGGTCAGCGGCAGGGGAAAGTGATGTCGGCGCGCCTCGCCGTCTCTTCGACGGCGCCTTTCGCGCTGGCCTTCCTGATGGGCAATATCGGCGTGTCCTGGTCGCTGTCGATCACCGCCGCGTTCGGCGCCGCATCCGTGGCGGCATTCCTCGCCATCCGGCCGCTGATGCGGACGTCGGCGCCGGCGCAAACGGCGCTGGCGCCCGGAGAGCCGTAGCTCCGTGGGGCCGCAGCCTTACTTGACGACCGCCGAGCCTTTGACGATGTCGATCGTCTCGCCGCCATCGAGCCCGATCCGGTCGCCGTCGGGTGTCGTCATGAAGCAGCCGGAGGAGCAGAGGCTTTCGGAAGCGCCGGCATCGACCACGACTTCGACGCGCTGTCCGCCCTCGGTGATGACGAGCACCACGGCTGCGGGATCGGTGTTGGTGATGGATGCGGCGTTGACCGCCGGCGCAGCAAGCAGCGGGACAAGCAAAAAGGCGACAAATCTTGCCATCATGTGCGGCGGCGCTGACGCGCCCTCCCCTCGAAAGATCGGTGCTGCCCTCGGCAGCGATCCCGATGGAAGGGATCATGCACATAGACCTGTGAATGATGGCTGAATACGCTGTTCAGCTCTCCGCTGCCCGCCCGCGCAGCTGGCGCACCGGCCGTTCTTCTTCCTCCACCGGTCTATCCTTGGAATTCTCATGGCCGTCATCATGCTCCTTAACCGCATTGGGAAGGACGAGGGCAGCCTCCCGATGGATGGTAAGGTCGCTCTGTGGCAGCGGGATTTCTATGCCTTCCGCCTTGAAGCGCTTGAGGATCTCGATCCTCAAATTGTTGCGCACCGTCAGACCGTCGCCCATGTCGGCGAGGAAGAAGCGAAGCTCGAAATCGAGCGAATAGGGGCCGAAGCGCAGGAATTCGACATGCGGCTCGGGATTGCGCATGACGAGCGGTATCTTCGCCGTCAACTCCAAGAGAATATCCATCACCTGTTGCGGATCGGCGTCGTAGCTGACGGAAACCGGGATTTCCGAGCGACCGATCTTGTTGCGATGCGTCCAGTTGCCGACGAGGCCGTTGATCAGTTCCGAATTCGGCACGATGATCGCCTGCTTGCGGAAAGTCTCGATCTCGGTAGCGCGCACCGAGATCCGCTTGACGATACCTTCGGCCGTGCCGGAGACGACGTGATCGCCGACCTTGAACGGCCGCTCGACCAGCAGGATCAGGCCTGACACGAAGTTGGAGACGATGTTCTGCAGGCCGAAACCAATACCGACCGAAAGCGCCGATGCGACAAGCGCGAAGCTCGACAGATCGATGCCGGCGGCGGAGACGCCGATGATCGCGGCAATGCCGACGCCGAGATAGCCAATGCCTGTCTTGACCGAGTTTCGCACGCCGAGATCGACATGGCTTCGCGCCATGACATTGCCGTCGAGCCAGCGCTGCAGCCAGCGCGTCAGCAGATAGACGCCGGCGAAGAGCAGGATGCCGGTGCAGATTCCGAGCAGCGAGATGCTGATGCCGCCGAGCTTGACCTCGGTGAACAGCCGGAAGGCGATAAGCTGCAGATCCTGTACATGGAAGCCCCAGAGCAGCAGGATCAACGGAATGCCGACGAGCAGCGCCACCGCATACATGGCAAGGCCAACGAGCAGGCCGACCTGGTCTATCGCCACCGGCCCGAGGTTGAAGCGCCGCGCCAGGAAGCGGGCGAAGAAGGTATCGCCGAAGCTCTCCTGCCGCGAGATCGCCTTGCCCGAGAGCAGGCCGACATACATGGTGGCGACGACCGCGCCGGTGATGATGAGCTGCGTAGCGACAAAGCGGGCAAGTCCGACGTAGCCGGCAAGCGCCGTAACGATCAAAGCGGCACCGACGACACGCAGGATGATTGCCATGCCCCGCGGCCAATGTCTGCCAGGCGCGTCGGGATCGCCGCTTCTCGCCAGCATCGGCTTGCTGAAGGAGACGGCGATCAGGATGATGCCGATGATCAGGGCAGCGATCAGGCTCCGAACGACGGTCAGCACCAGCGGTGAGCCCATCGCCTCGCTGACCGTGCCGAAGAGATAGTCGAGCCCGTTGACGACAGCCATCGCCGAGAGACAGTAGCCGATCGAGCGGGCGCCGAGATTGGAAAGCTTCACCAGCCGCCAGTGCGGTTCGCTCGGCGCGAAAATGGCGTTGACGAAGCGGCCGACGAAATAGACGAGACCGATCGTGCCGAACAGCGCGCCGATAACAGGCGCAATATCCGGCCGCAAAACATTGAAACTGTTAAGGAAGAAAAAGGAGGTAACAAGCAGGACCGCCAGCGCCAGCGTTCGGATCAGCGTCGACCAGAAGGCGATCGACAACCTGCCGATATAGGAGGGGTTCTCGACCGCCTCATCGCGGCGCAAATAGGAGCCGAACAGCCGGTAGCTGCCGGAAAGCAGGATGAGTGCTGAGGCGAGCGACAGGAAGATCGCGGCGAACAGTGGGAATCGCTTAAACTTCCAGACGAATGAGGCCCAGCTCGCCAAAGCCTGTGAGAATTCGCTGATCTCGTGCACGAAGGCGCTCGCGGCATCGTCAAGCACCGAGACGGAGATTTCCGTGCGCCTGAAAAGCGTATCGGCGAAAAGCTGCCGCCGCATCTCGATGATCTCGTTCATGAGCTTCGTCACGGCGATCGACAGGTTTTCGGCGTCACCGGTCACCGCATTGATCTGCGCGCGCTCGGCGGCAAGCGCGTTACGCTCGTCGGTGACGATCTGCGCCTCGGGCGGCTGCCCATCCTTCGGCGGCTCGCCGATCTCGGTCAGCCGGTTCTTGATCTGGTCGAAACGCGGTCTCAGGTTGACCGATATGGTGATGACGGCGCGGCTGAGCTCATCGGCCTTGGTCGCAAGCCCGACCAGCGCATCGTCATTATCGGCGTTCTCCTTGACGCTGTCCTGAAGCGAGCCAAGCTGGACCTTCGCCTTCTCGATCTCCTTCGCCGCCTGGGCCGAAGGCGTATCGACAAGCGGCGCCTCTGCTGCTGCCTGCGGCTGCGGTTCCTGCGCGAAGGCTGCTGCGCTCTCGAAATGCGCACCGGCGAGCGCCAGCGTCACAAGAAAAATGGTGCGAAGCAGGATGGATCTCAGCCGCAAAAAGGCCTCCGGAAAGGTTGTCATCGAAATTGAATGCTCGCTTTTCATCGCAAAGAAAGGCGACAGAAAGGCGGGAGATGCCTAAAGCGCCCTGCACCGAGCTTGTCCATGCAGCGCACGTTCGTCCAAACAGCTCAGAACCCCGCGCCGGGCTTGGAGAGATAGTCGAGTTCTGCTGCCGTCGATTCCCGCCCGAGCATGGCATTGCGGTGAGGAAAGCGCCCGTAGGCGGCGATTATCTCACGGTGTCGGATCGCATAATCGAGATATTCCTCGTCGCCGAGCGCGGTGAACAGGGCCACCGAACGGTCCTGCTCGTCGAGGTTCTCGGCATGTTCGAACGGCAGGTAGAAGAAGGTTCGGCAAGCATGTTCCACCGCCTGGTCGGCGCCGGCCGCAAGCGCAAGCTTCGCTTCGCGAAGCGCCAGCCCGTCGGTAGCAACGGCAAGCCCCGAGCCGCGATAGATGTTGCGGGGAAACTGATCGAGCACGATGACGGCCGCCAGCCGGCTCACCGGATCGGCCCGCCATTCATCGCCGACGCCTGCGGCAAGCGCCAGATGCGTATCGCGGAAAACATCCCGGATCTCGGCATCAAGTTCCGGCGGCGGACGAAACCATAGCTCGCGGCCGCATCGAACGAACCAGAAATCGTAGACCTCCCGGGGTGTGCGGATCGCCGTCATGCCTTCCTCCCGTAGCGTTAGGTTTGATGATGTTATGCCGGCAAGCTCTTGTAGAAATAGGACAAGGTGTGCCGTGTGGCCTCCTCATCCGCCCTACGGGCACCTTCTCCCCGCCGGGGAGAAGAGGGGATCGAGACATTGCCGCGAATCCCTTCTCCCCAGCGGGGGTCCGAAGGACGGGTCGAGACCGTGGCTCGACCCCGGTCGATGGCGGCAGCCGGATGAGGGGGCCACTCCCTTCATGATGTCCTCGCCTCTACCTATTTCTCCTCATGCAACGAAAATACCAGCATCGCCCTCGTCCCGTCATGCCCGGGATCATAAGCGAAATCCGACTTCAAGCTCGCGGCCATCGCCGTCAAAATCCGTGTGCCGAGCCCCGTCCCCCTGGCCGCGCCCTCTGGATCAAACCCCGCTCCATCATCCTCGACGATGACGCGCAATTGCCCGTCCGTCTGGTCGACAAAAACGCGGATCTCGCCCGAGACGCTGTCGGGATAGGCATATTTGAAAGCATTGGTGACGAGCTCGCTGACGATCAGCCCGAGCGTGATCACCTTGTCGGTCGCCAGATTGACCGGCTTTGCGGTCAGCACGATACGGTGCGGCCGCTTGTCGTCGCGCATCGAAGCTTCAAGCTCGGTTAGCAGACTGTTCAGATATTCATCGACCTGCACCGAACCGATCTGCCGGTTGGTGTAGAGCCGGCGATGCACGCTCGCGATCGCGTTGATACGCATCTGCGTTTCGTGCAGCGCGTCGATCGCCACCTGGTCCTTGGTCATGGAAGATTGCATGCGGATCAGCGCGCCGACAAGGCCGAGGCTGTTGGCGATGCGGTGATTGACTTCGGCCAGCAGCAACTCGGCATGATCGCGCTGCTGACGGATCACCTCCTGCGCCTGCGCCGTCTCGCGGCGGAAGCGCGCCCGCTCCAGCGCCTGTTCGAGAGCGGCGGCGAGCAGGTCGAAATAATCGGCCGAAATTCCCTTCAGCATGTAGTCATCGGCACCCGCCTTTAGCGCCGCGACCGCGATGCTGGTGTCGTCCGACCCCGTTGCATAAATGACCGGCGGATGATCCGGCACGGACGTGATGCAGGGCAGAATATCGAGTCCAGTCTCGCCGCTCAGGAGATGATCGAGCACGACGGCGTCGATGCCGCCCTCGGCGATCCGCGCAAGGCCGGCAGAACCATTCTGCGCCCACTCGACCGAAAAGCCGCGCCGCGCAAGGTTCTTCTGCATCAGGAGAGCGAGCCCCTCGTCGTCGTCGATATAGAGGATGTGGATCAAGGCATCCGCATCGCCGCTAGAATTGCTCATTCCGTCTCCCGGCGTTCTCTCTAAGCAACGACGGCCGCAAGGTCCGAGTCGTCAGCATGGGCACTGTCGTATTGCATTGCCCGCCTGAGGTAAACATCGCTCATCCCTCGCTCTTGTCGCAGGCGACGCTAGCTCTTCTGGAATTTCCGATGGCCGGAGACTTCGGCGCCCGCCTCCTTCGGCAATTGCAGGAAGCGCAGCGACGAGACGATGCCGATCGCTCCGACCACGACGAAGGCCCATCGGAAGTCGGCCAGAACGGGATTGTCGGCGCCTCTGAGAGCCGAGGAAATGTTGAGCGCGGCGGCGGCCACCGCAACGCCGAGCAGCATGGACATCTGCTGCAACATGCTCGACAGCGTCGAGGCTGAGCTTCGCTGCGCCGGGCCGATATCGGCAAAGGCGAGCGTGTTCAGCGCCGTGAACTCCATCGATCGCGACAGGCCGGCGAGAAAGAGCAGCGCATGGATGAAAAACGGCGGCGTGTCAGGCGTCAGGAAACCGCAGGCAACGATCGAAAGGGCTGCAATCAGCCCGTTGAGCCCGAGAACGGTACGGAAGCCGAAGAAGCGTAAGAGCGGCGTCGTCACCGCCTTCATGCTGAAATTGCCGAGAAAATAGACGAGCAGATAGGTGCCTGCGGCAATCGAGCTCAGCCCGAAGCCGAGCTGGAACAAGAGAGGCAGAAGGAAAGGCGTCGCGTTGATGGCCGTTCGGCAAGCCGTGCCCGCCGAGAGCGTCGACATCGAAAATGTCTGGACGCGGAAAGCCGAAAGATCCAGCAGCGGATTGTCGACGGCAAGGAAATGCCGCGTCGCCATGACCGATAGGACGATGCCGGCCGCGAGCATTGAGATGACCGGCCAAAGCCCGCCCTCCCATTTGGCTGAAAGCTCCAAGGCCGCGAGCAGCAGGGTCAATCCGGCCGCGCTCAGGATAAAGCCGCGAATATCCAGCCGACCGGGATCAGCCTCGCGCCGTTCGGGCACAAAACGCAGCACCAGCCCCATGCCGATGATGCCGATCGGAATGTTGATCAGGAAGTTCCAATGCCAGCTGGCATAGGTGGTGATGAAACCGCCGAGCACAGGGCCGACCACGGGGGCCGTCAGCGCCGGCCAGGTGATGAGCGCAATCGCCTGGACGAGTTCGGACTTGCGGGCGTTCTTCAGCACGATGATGCGCCCGACCGGAGTCATCAATGCGCTGCCCGCCCCCTGCAGCGCACGCCACAGCACGAATTCCGTGAGGCTGCCGGAGAGCCCGCAGAACAACGACGCGACCGTGAAGACGCCGATCGACGTCAGGAAGACACGCCGCGCCCCGAACCGGTCGCCGAGCCAGCCCGACAGCGGAATGAAGGCGGCCATCGTCAGCATATAAACGGTGATGCCAATGCTCATCGACACCGGCTGCACGCTGAAGCTCGCCGCCATCTGCGGCAGCGAGGTGGCGACGATCGTGCCGTCGAGGATCTGCATGAAGAAGGAAACGGCAACGACCAGCGCCACGATCTTCGCCTGGCGGCCGCCCGCCACCTCTTGCCCCTGCTCGCTCGTCTCTGCCGTGGTCATCGATCTGCCAATGGAAATTCCGGGTGTCGCGACAGGGAACGGAAAGGAAGCTGATCGGAGGTCCGCCGCGGGAGGCGCGTACAAACCGCGCACTGGCTGAATACGCCCGTTGCGTCAGTCCGGAAAGGCTAAATCTCGCACTGCGACGGAATATTCCCGATGCGGCCCGTCCACTCAAGAAAAAGGCCCCACCGAAGCGAGGCCAAGTTTGAACCGTTCCGGGAAAACAGGAGCGGCGTTGAGGTCCATATCCCGCGAGCTCTCCCGCAGCGAGGCCAGATTTCGCCGTATCGGTACGCTTGCGAATGAAATTTCCCCAGATCACCCGAAAGACCGCTCCTGGAGATAGGTGAACTACCTGTGCACTGCAGCAACGATTGTCACTTGCAATGTTTATAAAAATAGATATCACTAAACATATTGCTAAACATGATGAGTGAGGAGTTCATGTGAGCATTCTCTGAAATGGGTGAACGTGCGACGCTGGCGGGAGCCGGCCTTGGTTCTGGGAGGAACTTATGCAGAAAACATCGAAAGCCCTTTTGGGGCTGGCCACGGCGCTTGTCACGTCGTCGGCATTGCCCAATCTCGCCAAAGCCGATGAACTGACGCTGTGTTGGGCCGCCTGGGACCCCGCGAATGCGCTGGTCGAGCTATCGAAGGATTTCACCGCCAAGACTGGCACGCAGATGAAGTTCGAATTCGTTCCCTGGACGAGTTATGCCGACCGCTTCCTCAACGAGCTGAATTCCCATGGCAAGCTCTGCGACCTCATTATTGGCGACAGCCAGTGGATCGGCGGCTCGGCCGAGAACGGCCACTACGTCAAGCTCAACGACTTCTTCGACAAGGAAGGCATCAAGATGGATGACTTCGTGCCGGCGACGGTCGTCGGCTACTCGGAATGGCCGAAGAACACGCCGAACTACTGGGCGCTGCCGGCCATGGGCGATGTCGTCGGCTGGACCTATCGCAAGGACTGGTTCGAGAAGCCGGAACTGCAGAAGGAATTCAAGGCGAAATACGGCCACGATCTCGCGGCCCCGAAGACCTATGACGAGCTGAAGCATATCGCCGAGTTCTTCCAGAAGCGCCAGATCGACGGCAAGACCGTCTATGGCGCCTCGATCTATACCGAGCGCGGCTCCGAAGGCATCACCATGGGCGTGACCAACGTCCTCTACGACTGGGGCTTCCAGTACGACAATCCGAAGAAGCCTTATGACATGGAGGGCTTCGTCAACTCGGCCGACGCGGTCAAGGGCCTCGAATTCTACAAGTCGCTCTATGATTGCTGCACCCCGCCCGGCAGCTCCAACGTCTACATGGTCGAATCCGCCGACGCCTTCAAATCCGGACAGGTCGCCATGCAGATGAACTTCGCCTTCACCTGGCCTGGCCTCTACAAGGACGAGAAGGTTGGCGGCGACAGGATCGGCTTCTTCCCCAATCCGGCTGAAAAGGCGCATTTCGCCCAGCTCGGCGGCCAGGGCATCTCGGTGGTTTCCTACTCCGAGAAGCGCGACGCCGCCCTGCAATACATCAAGTGGTTCGCACAGCCCGATGTGCAGGCCAAATGGTGGGAGCTCGGCGGGTTTTCCTGCCTGAACTCCGTCGTTAACGCGCCGGATTTTGCCAAGAGCCAGCCCTATGCCCAGGCCTTCCTGGACTCGATGGCGATCGTCAAGGATTTCTGGGCCGAGCCGAGCTATGCTTCGCTGCTGCAGGCCATGCAGAAGCGCGTCCACAACTACGTGGTCGCGGGCAACGGTACCGCCAAGGAAGCGCTCGACGGCCTGGTGAAGGACTGGAGCGACGTGTTCAAGGACGACGGCAAGATCTAGTGTCGGACGACGGGACAGGCGGAATCCCTCCGCGCGCCATCCTCACCAGGATGGCGGCCCGGATCGGCAGACGAGCCGGGCCGCCAGATCTTCCAAATCGCAATAGACTGGGTGAAGAATTGACAATTTCCCATTCCTCCATTGTCGAGAAGGCGGCCGATGCGACAGCAAGGGCAACGCCGGTCTCGGTCGCCCGGCGCGTCCGCGGCCTCTCCGACAGGGCAATCGCCTGGCTGTTCATTGCGCCGGCCATCACATTGCTGCTGGCGATCAACATCTTCCCGCTGCTATGGGCGCTCTATCTCTCCTTCACCAATTACCGCGCCAATCGGCCGAATGCGCCGGTGCAGGGCGTCGGCCTCGGGAATTACGAGCGCGTCCTCAACGATCCCGACATCTGGCAGGCGATGCAGACCACCGCACATTTCGTCTTCTGGACGATCCTGCTGCAGACGGTGATCGGCTTCACGCTCGCCTACCTGATCGACCGCAAGTTTCGCGGCCATGCCTTCTGGACGACAATCATCCTAATCCCGATGATGCTGTCGCCCGCTGTGGTCGGCAATTTCTGGCGCTTTCTCTACGAGCCACAGATCGGGCTCTTCGCCTATGCCGTGTCGCTGGTCTCAGGCATTCCGACTTCCGATATCCAGATGCTCGGCAATGTCTCTTTGGCGCCCTGGGCGATCATCATCGTCGACACCTGGATGTGGACGCCCTATGTGATGCTGATCTGCCTCGCCGGCCTGCGCTCGATCCCTGACTATATCTACGAGGCGGCCGAGGTCGACCGCGCTTCGCCGGGGCGCCAGTTCTGGTCGATCACCGTCCCGATGGCCCTGCCCTTCATCATGCTCGCCGTGCTCTTCCGCGGCATCGAGAATTTCAAGATGTTCGACATGGTGACACTGCTCACCGGCGGCGGGCCAGGCTCGGTCACCGAAGTCGCCTCGATCACGCTTAAGCGCGCCGCGTTCGAAAGCTGGGCGACCGGCCGGGCCTCGGCCTTCGCCATCATCCTCTTCGTCGCGGTGTTCGGCCTCGCCAACATTTACGTCAAGGCATTGAACAAGGTGAAGCAACGATGAGTGCCGCTAACTCCGCCCATTCGGTCGTTGAACCGAGCCTGTCCAACAAGCGCATCGCCGGCACCATCGTCGTACTGTACGCGCTGATCACCCTCATCCCGCTCGTCTGGATCTTCCTGACCAGCATCAAGTCGCCGCCGGATTCGATCAGCTATCCACCCAAGATCGTCTTTACCCCGTCGCTCGAGGGCTATTGCAACCTGTTCACGACGCGCACCCGGCAGACGCCGGATTATATCGCCTCGCTGCCGGCGCCGGTCGGCACTTGCGATGAGGTGACGCGCAAGCGGAACATGGTGATAGCAGGCCCGTCGAATTTCGTGCCGCGCTTCGTCAATTCGCTTGTCATCGCCTTCGGCTCCACCTTCCTCGCGGTCTTCCTCGGCACGCTCGCCGCCTATGGCTTTTCCCGCTTCAAGGTGCCACTCGCCGACGACCTGCTGTTCTTCATCCTGTCGACGCGCATGATGCCCCCGATCGCCGTCGCCATCCCGATCTACCTCATGTATCGCGAGCTCGGCCTGTCGGACACGGCGCTCGGCATGATCCTGCTCTACACCGCGGTCAACGTCTCGCTCGCCGTCTGGCTGCTCAAGGGCTTCATCGACGAGATCCCGCGCGAATATGAGGAAGCGGCGATGATCGACGGCTATACGCGGCTGCAGGCCTTCCGCAAGGTCGTGCTGCCGCAGGCAACGACCGGCATCGCCGCCACCGCGATCTTTTGCCTGATCTTCGCCTGGAACGAATATGCGTTTGCCGCCCTGCTGACCTCAGGCGACGCCCAGACCGCACCGCCCTTCATCCCGACGATCATCGGTGAGGGCGGGCAGGACTGGCCGGCCGTTGCCGCCGGTACGACGATCTTCCTGATCCCGATCCTCGTCTTCACCATCCTTCTGCGCAAGCAGCTGCTGCGCGGCATCACCTTCGGAGCCGTCCGCAAATGAACCATCTGATCCAAACACGCACCCCTGCCCGTCCGAAACGGCCGTTCTTCCTGCGGCGCGGCCCGATGGAGGCCATCGCCACCGTGCTGATCGGCCTCGGCTTCCTGATGCTGTTCCAGCCCTTCCTGCTGGTGCTCTACACCTATTCGCTGGTCACCCTGCTTGCAGGCACCGTCATGTTCATCATCGTTTCGAAATTCGCGGAGTGAACCATGGCGGACATCCGGATTGAAAATCTCCGCAAGGAATTCGGCAGCTTCGTTGCCGTTCAGGATTCGAGCTTCACCGTCCATGACGGCGAGTTCCTGGCGCTGCTCGGTCCATCAGGCTGCGGCAAGACGACGACGCTTCGCATGATCGCCGGCCTCGAGCTGCCCTCGAGCGGCAAGATCTATCTCGACGGGGAGGACGTCACCTTCAACCGCGCCAGCGCCCGCGACATAGCCTTCGTCTTCCAGCTCTTTGCGCTCTACCCGCATATGAATGTGCGCAAGAATATCGGCTTCCCCTTGCTGTCACAGGGCATGCCCAAGGCCGAAATCCGTCAGCGCGTCGAAGAGACCGCGCGGCTCCTACAGATCGATCATATTCTCAACCGCTCAGTCTCCGGCCTTGCCGGCGGCGACCGGCAGCGTGTGGCGCTCGGCCGCGCCATCGTCCGGCGCCCGAAATGCTTCCTGATGGACGAGCCGCTCGGCACGCTCGACGCCGAGTTCCGCGAGGTCATGGTCCACGAGCTGCGCGAACTGCACAACCGCATCCATGCCACCACCGTCTACGTCACTCATGACCAGCACGAGGCAATGGCGATGGCCGACAAGATCGCCGTCATGAACCATGGCGTCATCGAGCAGTTCGGCACGCCGCAGGAGATCTATGCCAAGCCCGCGACCATGTATGTCGCCGATTTCATCGGCTCGCCGCCGATGAACTTCATGCGCTTCACCTCGGGCCTGAAAAGCGGCGACACGTCCATCGTGATCGATGGAGTCGATGTCGCTGTTCCCGAGATCCATCAGGACATGGCCGAGAGCGAGCTGGCGCTCGGCGTGCGGCCGGAGCATATCCGCTTCAGCGATGCGTCGCCCCTTCGCGGCGCCGTCTACGGCAGCGAATATCTCGGCACCAATCAGGTCGTGGCTGTCGAAACTCGGGGCAGCCTTATAAAGGCCCGCGTTCCCGCCAATCGCACCTTCCGGATCGGCGAGACCGTCGGCTTGGAATTCAACCCGGTAAAACTCACGCTCTTCGACTGCACGTCGGGCCGCGCGGTGCCATCGCAGCTTTATCAGGAGACCCGGCATGGCTGACGTCGTCCTTAGGAACCTCGCCAAGCGCTTCGGCGATACTCAAGCTTTGGCCGATCTCGATATGTCGATCCGCGACGGCGAATTCGTCGTGCTGCTCGGTCCCACAGGCGCCGGCAAGACCACGACGCTGCGGCTGATCGCCGGCTTGGAAAAGCCGGACAGCGGCCGCATCGAAATCGGTGGCCGCAATGTCGCCACTGAGGCGCCCGCCGAACGCGATGTCGCCTTCGTCTTCCAGCAATATTCGCTCTATCCGCACATGACGGTCTACGACAACCTCGCCTTCCCGCTGAAGGCGCCTGTGCGCAAGCTGAGCGCCGAGATGATCGACCGCCGCGTGCGCGAGGTCGCGCGCATGGTCCGGATCGACCATAAACTCGCCAACCGCTCGACCAGGCTTTCCGGCGGCGAGATGCAGCGTGTCGCGATCGGCCGGGCACTGGTGCGCCGGCCGGCGATCTATCTGATGGACGAGCCCCTGTCTTCGCTCGACGCCAAGCTGCGCGCCGAACTCCGCCTGGAGCTGAAGCGCATCCAGAAGGAGTTGGGCTCGACGCTGCTCTATGTCACCCACGACCAGGTGGAAGCCATGACCATGGCCGACCGTATCGGCATCGTTGCCGAGGGCCGGCTGATGCAGGTCGGAACGCCGCGCGAAATCTACAGCAATCCCGCCAACCTGCATGTCGCCGCCCGCCTCGGCCAGCCGCATATCAACCTTCTGCCGGCGGACCTGCTTCCCGGCGGTCAGCCGCCGGCTGGTACAAAAACAGTCGGCGCCCGCACCGAACATCTCGATATCATTGTCGGCAAGGACACCAATGCCGAGATCGACTGGATCGAGCATCTCGGCGACCAAAACCATCTCCATATTAGAGCTGGCAATCACAAGCTCGTCACACTTGCAGATCCATATCTGGCGATCGCGCCGGGCGACCGGATCAGCCTGACGCTGCGCGATCCGCTTTATTTCGATGCGGCTGGACAGCGCCTATCCTGACCGGCAAACACACATGACGACGGCATGAAAAACAAACAGACGGGTCTCAATCGATGAAACACTTTTTCAACCGCAGGGAAACCATCGTTACCGAAGCTCTGGACGGTCTGCTTTTGACGAGCGGCAACGGTCGTCTCGCCCGCCTCGACAGCTTTCCCGACATCAAGGTGATCCTGCGCGCGGACTGGGACAAGTCGAAGGTGGCGATCATCTCCGGCGGCGGCGCCGGCCATGAGCCTTCGCATGCTGGCTTCGTCGGCAAGGGCATGCTGACGGCAGCCGTCTCCGGCGAAATCTTTGCGTCCCCGAGTGTCGATGCCGTGCTGACGGCGATTCGCGCCGTGACGGGCCCTAAGGGCGCCCTGCTGATCGTCAAGAACTACACCGGCGACCGCCTGAATTTCGGCCTCGCCGCCGAAAAGGCGCGCGCCGAAGGCTTTGACGTCGAGATGGTCATCGTCGCCGACGACATCGCCATCCCCGGCATCAACCAGCCGCGCGGCGTCGCCGGCACGCTGTTCGTCCATAAGATCGTTGGCTATCACGCCGAAAGGGGCGAGGACCTGACAACGGTCACAGCCCAGGCCAGAAGTGCGGCTGGCGATATCGTCTCGCTCGGCATGTCTCTCTCCACCTGCAGCGTGCCCGGCCAGGCGCATGAGGACCGTCTCGGCGCTGATGAAGGCGAACTCGGCCTCGGCATCCATGGCGAGCCCGGCCTTGAGCGTATCGCCATGCAGCCAGTCGCCGATATCGTCGCCACCATGGTGGCGCGCCTGTCGCCTGCGCTGCGCGAGGGGGCAAGTCACGCCCTCCTCATCAACAATCTCGGCGCCGTGCCGCCGCTCGAAATGACCGTCATCGCCAATGCCGTGCTGTCCTCATCGCTTGGCCGCCGCATCCGGCTGATCATCGGCCCAGCGCCGATGATGACTGCGCTCAACATGAACGGTTTCTCGCTGTCGCTGATCCGGCTGGATGCCGCGCGTGAAGCGGCGCTGACGGCTACGGTCGAACCGCATGCCTGGGTGCCGGCCGTCGAGCTCCACGAGATCCAGATCATCGCCGCGCCGAAAACATCAGCCGGATTGAACGGCGCGGCAGTGGCCGGGGAGAACAGCCGCAACCGTCGCCTGATCACGGCGCTCTGTGAGCATCTGATTTCGCAGGAAAGCGAACTCAATAGGCTGGACGGCCGCGTCGGCGACGGCGATACCGGCTCGACGGTGGCGACGGGCGCCCGCAGCGTGCTTGCGCGCCTGGACATGCTGCCGCTCGACCGGCCGGCGGCAACGCTCGCCTCGCTTGGCGATATTCTCCGTACCAGCATGGGCGGATCGAGCGGCGTGCTGCTGTCGATCTTCTTCACAGCGGCGGCAAAGGCGATGGCCGACAAGGCCGATATATCGGCAGCCCTTCTTGCCGGGCTCGACAGGATGACGTTCTATGGTGGAGCCTCAGTCGGCGACCGGACGATGGTCGATGCGCTCTCACCTGCCCTGCAGGCGCTCGCATCCGGCGATGTCGGCGCAGCCGCAAAGGCAGCCGCAGCGGGTGCGGAGTCGACGAAGACGATGACGAAGGCGAGAGCCGGACGCGCCTCCTATGTCGGAGAAAGGGATCTGGCGGGGGTTGCCGATCCCGGTGCGGTCGCCGTTGCTGGCGCGTTCGGCGTGGTGGCAAGCCTGGCCTGAGCGGCGTAAAGTTTGAGAGCCGCGCGGGAGATGTGGCGACAGGGAGGACGGCAGTGCTGGCGGAACCGATGCTGGTGGCAGGATTGATCGAGGTGTGCCGCGCGACGATCGCGGAGAATACCGATCACCTTTGCGCGCTCGATCGCGCCATCGGCGATGGCGATCACGGAACCAATATGCGGCGCGGCTGCGAGGCGGTGAGCGCCGAGGGCGAGAGCCTGTCCAACCTGCCCTTCCCCGACGCGGTGGAAAAGATCGGCCTGGCGCTGGTGATGAATGTCGGCGGTGCGGCCGGCCCGCTTTACGGCACGTTGCTGATGGAGATCGGCCGCGAGCTTCGCAAAAGTGAGGAAGCGGCCGATTTTCCGCAGGTGCTGAAACACGCGATCGACGCGGTGGCAAGGCGCGGACGCGCCCATACGGGCGACAAGACCCTACTCGACGTACTCTATCCCGTACATGCGGCACTGGCGAAGCGATCACCACTCGGTGACATCGCCCGCAAGGCCGAACGTTCCGCCAATAGGACCGCCGCGATGAAGGCAATGCGCGGGCGTGCGGCTTATCTCGGCGACCGTTCGATCGGCCACGTCGATCCCGGCGCGTGGAGCTGCGCGTTGCTGACCACTGCGATCTGCCGCTATCTCGGGGAGCAGCGGCCCCAATGAATGCAAGGACCGACATGACTGCTAAGACCGCAAACGTGGGTATCGTGATCGTTTCCCACTCGCCGCTGGTGGCACGCGGCATAGCCGACATGGTGCGCCAGATGGTCGGCGACTGCGTGCCGCTCGCTTGGTCGGGCGGCAATGTCCACGGCGAACTCGGTACCGATGCTGGCGGCATCCTGAGGGCGATCGAAGCCGCCTGGTCCGATGCCGGCGTCGCCGTCTTCGTCGATCTCGGCGGCGCCGAAACCAACAGCGAGATGGCGATCGAAATGCTGGGGCTTCCCCGTTCGGCGCTCGTCTCCATTTGCAACGCGCCTTTGGTCGAAGGCGCCGTCATCGCTGCTGCCGAAGCGTCGGGGGGCGCGTCACTGGCCAAGGTCGTCGCTACAGCCGAGGAACTGTCCCCCTGATGACGAACGGATTGCGTATTGAAAAACAGGAGCCTGGTCCATTGCATGTGAACTGCCAGACGGAGGTGGAAGTCAAGCACGGCGTCGGGCTGCATGCCCGCCCCTCCGTCACCTTCACGCGGCTTGCCAAGTCCTTCCCTTGTTCGATCGAGGTCGCAGTCAACGGCAGCGACGTTTGGCTGAACGGCAAGAGCATCATCAAGATCATGAATGCGAGAATCCGCAAAGGGTCTGTCCTCCGGATCCGCGCCGACGGCATTCTCGCCGAAGAGGCGATCCGTGCGCTGAAGGAACTCATCGAGCGCAATTTCGATGAGGAAAAGAAACATGGCCGAACCGCTTAGGCTGAAAGCAAAGAGCGCATCCCCGGGCGTCGCATCCGGCCCGGCCTTTCTCGCGGAGGAGCCGAAAGCTCCTTCCGCCGCCGAGCGGCCGGACGCCGATCTCCCGCCTCAAATCGCCGGCGGATTCGGCGCGCTGGAAAAGGCGATCGATATCTCGATCGGCGAACTCGAGCGCCTTGCCGAGGGCGCCGATGCCGAAAGCCGCGATATCATCGATTTTCAGATCGAGGTGCTGCGAGATCCAACGATCGCGGAAGCGACCGGCGCGCGTATGGAAAAGGACCAGAACGTGGTCTTCGCCTGGGTCGCCACGCTCGACGCCTATATCAGCGAACTCGAAGCGGCCGACGAGGAACAGATGCGGGCGCGTGCCGTCGATATTCTCGACATCAAGAACCGTGTGCTCGGCGCGCTCGCCGGCACCCCGGTTGCCGATTTCCCGGCCGGCTCGGTCTTCGTCGGCAAGGACATGGAGCCAAGTCGCTTTCTCGCCCACGACTGGTCGAAAGGCGGCGGCATCGCGCTGTTTGCGGGCAGCACCGCCGGCCATGTCGCCCTGCTCGCACGGGCGAAATCCGTGCCGATGGTTGTCGCCACCGGGCGCTTTTCAGCCGCAGACGGCGATCCTGTCAGTGTGGATGGCGACGCCGGTGCGGTCATTCTGCAGGCGGGCGGCATGCTGATCCCGCCGCCGGCACCCACTCAAGTGCCTGCCGTCGACACGCAAACCGTAAGCGGCGAGCTCCGCACGGCGGACAGCGTGCCGATCCTCATCTCCATCAACATCAACGATCCCGCCGAGATCGACGCGCTCGATCCGGCAACAGCGGGCGTCGGCCTGATGCGCTCGGAATTTTCGGTCACTTCGCTCGCCGATGCCGCCAACGAGGAAAGGCAAGTGGCGATCTATCGCCGTGTGCTGGAACAGGCGGGGGAAAAGCCAGTGATCATAAGAATGCTCGACATCGGCGGCGATAAGCCGCTCACCGGCCTCGAAGACATGCTGATTCTCGAACCGGGCCTGCGCGGCATCCGGCTGCTGCTTGCCCGGCCGGAAATTGCCCGTGTGCAGGCCCGCGCCCTGCTGCGCGCCGCCGTCTACGGCAAGCTCTCGGTGATGCTGCCGATGGTGACTTTTCCCGAGGAAATCGACAGGATGCGCGAGATATTCCGGGAAGAAGCCGAAAGGCTCGGCCGCCGTTCGCTGCCACACCGGATGCCGCCGATCGGCATGATGGTTGAGGTACCATCGGCCGCATTGATGCTCGACACCTTCGGGTCGGCGGCGTTCTTCTCGTTCGGAACCAACGATCTCACACAGTATCTTGCCGCATCCGCCCGCGACGACATCAACGTCGATGCCGGCAAGGCCGCACCCGCCGTGCTCCGGCTTATTGCCCAGGCGGTGAAGCTTGCCGCCGGCAAGCCCGTTAGCATCTGCGGCGATATGGCCGGCGATCCCCGCTATCTCTCCGGGCTGCTCGCCGTTGGCCTCCGGCATTTTTCCGTGGCGCCGGCCCGGCGTCCCGCGATCAGCTCGGCAATCATCGGTCTCAATGCCGATGGCACAAAGGCAGCCGGAGAATAGAATGGCGCGCGAAGACACCGAAGACGCCATTATCGTCTACAAGTCCATTCTGGCGCAGATCATCGACAACAGGCCATCGGGCACGCGCCAGCGCCTGGCGACGGCGCTTGGCAAACATCGCAGCTTCGTTACCCAGATCACCAGTCCGACATATGCGACCCCGCTGCCGGCGCGCCATCTGGCAACCATCGTCCGTGTCTGCCATTTCAGCGCCGCTGAAGAGGAGCGCTTTCTCGAAGCCTATCAGGCTGCCCATCCCGGCAAGCTGCCGGATCTCGGCCATTCTGAGAAATTGCGGCACCTGTCGCTGATGGTGCCTGACTTCGGTGACGATCGCAAAAACCGCCTGCTCGAAGAGGCGATCTCCGATCTTGTGCAGAAGATCGTCGCGATTTCAGAAGCGAGTGAGCAGTGAACTGACGTGGCGTAATGCTTGGCTCTGGGAGGGGCTTGATGAAGAAGTTCATGAACACTGCGGAAACCATGGTCGCCGAAAGCGTCGAAGGCTTCGTGCGCGCCCATGAGGCCTTCGTGGTGTTCGGGGCCGAGCGCAAATGCATCCGCCGCCGCCACCTCACGTTGGGCAAGGTGGCGCTCATCTCAGGCGGCGGCGCCGGCCATGAACCGATGCATATCGGCTTCATCGGCCAGGGAATGCTGGATGCCGCCTGTGTCGGCCATATCTTCACCTCGCCGACACCGAGCCAGATCATTGCCGCCATTGAGGAGGCGGACACCGGCGCCGGCTGCCTGCTCGTGGTCAAGAATTACGATGGCGACCTGATGAATTTCGAAATGGCGATCGAGATGGCCGGCGACCGCCACAGCCTCGACATGGTCGTCGTCAGCGACGATATCGAGACGTCGAGAACAGGCGAAGGCCGCGGCCGGCGCGGCGTCGCCGGAACGCTGATCGTCGAAAAGCTCATAGGTGCCGCGGCCGAACGCGGAATGTCGCTTGCCGAATTGAAGCAGCTTGGCGAGGGATTGAACAGACGCTACCGCTCGATGGGTGTGGCCCTGAACGGCGTGACAGTGCCGCAGACCGAACGCAAGACATTTGCGCTCGGACCCGGCGAAATGGAAATGGGCGTCGGCATCCACGGCGAGCCCGGCCATGTCAGGCAGCCCTTCGCCGCCGCCGACGCCATCATCGGACATCTCTGCGAAACCATCGCCGATGACATCGCGGCAGCGCCGGGCATGCGAGCCCTGCTGTTCGTCAACGGCCTCGGCGGCACGCCGCCCGCCGAACTCTACCTCGCCTATAACAGCGCCCGCCGTTTCATCGAGGAAAGAGGCATTCCGATCGAGCGCTCGCTTGTTGGAACCTACGTCACCTCGCTCGACATGCAGGGGCTGTCTGTCACCCTTGCTTTGCTGACCGACGAGGAAATCGCTCTCTGGGACGCGCCGGTGGCGACGGCGGCACTGCGTTGGCCGTAACCGCAATCCAGAAATATCAGATGGAAAGCGGCGCCGAGGCCGCACCGCACCTGCCCTCCGCGGCAGCGGCAGCCAGCCGCCGATGCGAAACGCGCCGGTCGAGAGATAGACGAGGTCGAGCACGTGCCAGTCGGCATGGCTGAGCTCGCTGCGGGAAAGCACCGGCTGCGGATCGACCGTCAGCGCCCTTCAATACCGCTCATCCCAGAATGCGTCGAACCATCCGGCTCCTCCGGCGGCTTCACCGCTGCGACGGAGAAATTCGCCTAAGCCTGGGCCGACGGCACCGGCCTTTTCGAAACACCACTTGCACCGTTGCGATTTAATCGGATGCGATATATATAGTTATTAAAACCCCGGACAGGATAGAGCCATGATCACGTCTAAAACCGCAGAAAAGCCCGACACGGCTGCGCCCGCCTTCAACGAGGCCGGCAGCAGGAAGCTGTCGACCTTCCTGTGCTTCGCGGTCTATTCGGCCAATCTCGCCTTCGGCCGCGCCTACAAGCCGATCCTCGACGCGCTCGGCCTGACCTATACGCAGTATATTGCCATGGTGGCCCTCTGCGAGGAGGACAACCAGACGGTTAGCATGCTGGGAGAAAAGCTGTTCCTCGAATCCAACACGCTGACGCCCATTCTGAAGAAGCTGGAGTCGGCCGGCTTTATCACCCGCCACCGCGATCCCGCCGATGAACGCCAGGTGCGTGTCAGCCTGACGCCAGCGGGGCGCGATCTTCTCGAAACCAATCCCGGCTCAGCCCTGATCGACGCCACCGGCCTTGGCGACGATTTCCCCGTCGTGCAGAAATCAGTGACGCGGCTGCGCGACAACCTGCTACGGGCGCAGGCGGAGCTGCAAAAATCATGATCGCGGCACATGTCTTCGCCTAGTGACATGCCCGAGATCGCAATCGGTGCATTGATCGGGAATGGGAGCGTTCTTCTCGCCAGGCGAAGTTCGGAGCGCAGGATGCACCCGGATCGGTGGAGCCTGCCGGGCGGTCACGTCGAAGACGGCGAAGATGCCGAAACCACACTGCGCCGGGAATTGCTGGAGGAAATCGGCGTGACGCCGCAGCACTGGCTGTTGGCCGGAGAGTTCGCTTCGGAAAGCCCGCCCGGGGCATCCGCCACCTTCCATGTCTATCGCGTCGACCGATGGCAGGACTCTCCGCGACTTATCGGCGATGAACACACGGCGCTCAGATGGTTTACTGCCGCGGAGGTAGAACGCGAAACCGAACTGGCGCCGCCTCAGCTTGGTGAAATGCTCTTAAACCTGCTCAGACCGCAAACGAACCGGCAGGCATGATGACGGAAAAGAAGTGGCGCGCCCCTACAGAGCGCGCTGCCTTCCCTCCGCAAGCGCGTCTTCCTCCATCATCTCGGCCGCCTTGGCATACCCGCCACCCATTCCGTCGAGGAAATGCAGGTGCGAATCCGGCTGGCCCGACGGCACGAGGCAGGTCATCAGCGCATGCGATTGGCGGTGCAGCCCGAAATCGATCTCGCCGCGCGCCCGCGCTGCAACGAGCATGGCTTCGACGCTGTCGATCTGGTCCGGCGCGCAGTCCAGCGTCAGGCGCAGGCCGTCGTCGAACTTGCGGAAATCCGAATTGGAGGCGACCTCCGACCAGCGTTTCGCGCTGACTTGCTTCTCTCTTGCCATAACCGTCCTTCCGGAAAGCGGATGGGACCGGCGCGGCGCGGCATCGAAAACCGCGAGCACACGTCTTGCCAGCGCCGCAAAGATCTCCGGGCGCGTGTGGTCGCGCGGCTCGACCAACAACGACAGGATCTCGCCGCGCTGGCTCGGAAATGGCGCCGAGTCGCAGCTCAAGCCCGTCAGGTCAGGCCGCATCGCATAACGGCCGGGCTTCACCAGAAAGCGGCCATTCTTGATCTGCCGCTCCGCCCATTTGAGCCCGCCTCCGGCAAACATCGCATAGGTCGCGCTCTCGGAAGCGGCGTAGCGCGCGATCCTGACGTCGCGCCCGTTGGCACGGATTTCGCCAACGGTGACGAGCCCGACACGCAGGTCGAGATGAAGCTCGGCTTTGGCGAAGCCCGCGACGTCACGCAATGCCGAGGTCGCCGCCATGATGCCGTTCGCCGGCAAGGCGAAGGCTGCTCCGTCTCCGCGAAACACAAAGGGAAAATTGAACGAACCCCGGGCGTTGCCGAGGGCGGCGATGATCGATGCGCCGGCATAATTGACGTCTTCATAGCGTCCCGATCGGATCGCCGCGGTTGAGCTGACGACATCGGTGATGCCGATCAGCCAATCGTCAGGCAAAGGCTCGTAGACATCGGGATCGAGGACAAGCGAAAACTCGTCATAGGCCCGGCGCGGCTCCGCGTGGCTGTTGCTCATGGCATGTTCTCCGGATCGGCAGGTCTGGCTGCTGGCTCAGAAGCGGGTCTGCCGCCGATCGGCAGACCCCCGCTTGAAAGTGACGGCGCGAGGCCGGCCCTTCTTGTTCAGATAAGCTTGGTTTCGACGTCGATATTGCCGTGGACCGCCTTGGAGTAAGGGCAGATGTCATGGGCCGCCTCGATCAGTTCCTGTGCAATCTCACGGTCGATGTCAGCAAGGCTGACATTGAGCCGTGCACGCAGGAAGTAGGAGCCGTTATCGCCGTTGAGCGTAATTTCGGCATCGACCTCGGGACCGGCCGGCAAGGTGATCTTCCGCTGTGCGGCGGCGAGCTCGATGGCACCGATATAGCAGGCCGACCAGGCGGCCCCGAACAGGTTTTCGGCCGCCGGATGCGGCTGCGGCAGCTTGATGTCGAGCGTACCGTCGCTGCTGCGTGCATAGCCGTTGCGACCACCGGCGATGTGGGTCTTGCCGGCGAAAAGAAGCTTCTCAGTCATTGTCGTACCCTTTCGGTCTGATGATTTTTAACGTATCCGATTAAATCGGATGCGCGTTAATACGTCGAACCGAATCCGATGTCAACACCATTCCGATTTAATCGGATACGATTTATCTTGCCGGAAGATTGGGCCAGCCGCGCAGGCAGGCTGGACCGGTTGCGCATTCACGTCTTGTCCGGGAAGGAGGCCGCCTATAGGCTTGCCTCGAGGCTCGGGGGTCACGAGGAAGACGGAGAGTTGAGATGTCCTCCATAACCGAAGGCAATGCGGGACAATATGGCGACAGCCGCAAGCTCGCCGCCCGCGCCAGGCTCCATACCGAATATACCATCGCCGAAACGGGCTGGTTTCCATGGGTTGCCGCGCAACTGCCTTTGAAACCGGCAGATCGCGTTCTCGACGTCGGCTGCGGGCCGGCATGGTTCTGGGCGGCAACGGCGGGTCTGCTGCCGGAGAATCTGCAGCTGACGCTCGCCGACCTTTCGCCAGGCATGGTCGACGAGGCAGTGGCGCGCTGCGGCGCACTGCCCTTCGGTTCCGTTCGAGGCTGCCGAGCCGATGCCGCCACACTTCCCTTCGAAGACGGCGCCTTCGACCTCGTGATCGCCATGCATATGCTCTATCACCTGCCCGACCCCGCCGCCGGCATCGCGGAGATGGCGAGGGTGCTGAAACCGGGCGGCTTTCTCGCGGTCACCACCAACGGCATCGGCAATATGCGCGAGATCTATCGCCTGACGACCGTCTTCGGCAGCGCGCCGACCGATCCGGCAGCCGTAGCCTTTGGATATGACGCCGCCGAGCAAATGATGCGGACGCGATTCGGAAACGTCGCCATGTCGCAGTATCCGGCAAGCATGCGGATCACCGAACCCGAGGATGTCTTCCTGGCCCTGACCTCTTATCCGCCCGGCGAAGGCGCCGGCGAGCCTCAGCTCAGCGGTTTTCGCAGGGCGATCGCCGATGCCTTCAGGCAAGGCAGCGGCGCGCTCGATGTCAGCAAGGAGACCGGGCTGTTCCTCAGCAGGAAAACGGCCTGATCGGATCGCCGTCTTTCAGGAACGCGTCCGGCCGAGATCGCCGAGAACAGTGCCGGCGGTGAGCGTGAAGAATTCCCGGAGATTGCCTATCACGTAGCAACCGCCTCCACCCCCGAACGTATGCCGAGGAAGAAATCGACGAGAGGATGCGGCGCCTGGTCGTTGAAGCAGAGAGCAAGACCCGCGGTTGATTCCTGAGCAGCGCTTTCGCTGCGGGGAAACATGGCGGTTTCGTAGCTGGCGAGCGCCGCCTCGATATCGTCATGAGCGAGGATCGCCTGGGCCAGGTCCGCGCCGTCGCGCATGGCGAGATTGGCGCCCTCACCGGCGAAAGGAGACATCAGATGCGCGGCATCGCCGATCAGGGTGACACCGGCCCTGCGACCCCAGCGAAGGCCGACGGGCAAGGCAAAGAGCGGCCTTGCAACCAAAGGCGCCTCGCTCCCGGCGATGAGATCGACGAGCGACCGGTCCCAGTCATCGAACCGCGCCAGCACGTCTCCGAGCAGGCCTCCGGCCTTCGACATGACTTCGGCCGACCACTCGGCCGGCGCCTCGAAGGCAGCGTAGCTGCAGATCATATCGCCCGGCTCGCGGTGAGCCAGAATGCCCTTGCGTTCGGAAAGCGCCATCATCGTCCCCGTCCCGACGATCTCGGCCTGCTCCGGAAACCGGGCGGAGACCTCCGTCAAACGCGCTTCCGCAAAAGACAGGCCGGTATAGACCGGCTCGCTATCGGTCAGCAGCGGCCGCACCTTCGACCAGGCGCCGTCGGCGCCGATCAGCACGTCCGTCCGGACCGATAGCCCGTTCGCGAAGCTGACGATATAGGCGCCATCCGCCGCGGCAGCGACAGCAGTGGCGCGATGCCCCCACCGGATGATCCCTTCCGGCAGCGATGCGATCAGCATGGCCCGCAATTGGCCGCGCTCGACTTCGGGACGCAGATCGTTGCCGGCTTCCGCGAGATGCACCCTGCCCGCCTTGTCGAGAACGCGAAAGGCATCGCCTTCCTCTAGGACGATCTTGCGAAACTTCTCGTAGAGGCCGGCCGCCTCGAGCGCCATCTGGCCGGTCTCCACATGCATATCGAGCATGCCGCCCTGATGCCGCGCGGAGGGGGAGGCGTCGCTTTCGAAGATGCGCACATCCATTCCGTGGATATGCAGGATGCGGGCGAGTACAAGGCCGCCGAGGCCGGCGCCGAGAATGTTGATCATGCTTTCGTCTCCGCACGTCGTGTCGCAAGAACGCCATTGATCAGCACATCGAATCCCCAATCCAGCCGGTCGCCGCCGCCTGAAAGCAGATCGCCGCTGAGCCGCGTGATATTGGGCAGCGCCTCGGCATCGGCCACTTCGATCGCCACCGTCAGCGAGGAGAACTCCGATGGCGAGCGTGACGATGCCTTCCAGGCGGCCTTTTCGGCGGCCTGCGCCGTGGCGTAGAGCAGCAGCAGATCGACCGCCCATGCCGCATCGGCGTCCGGCACGCCACCCTCGTTCAGGAGCGCCAGAATCGTCTCGACAAGTGCGAGGTAGTTCGCTCCGCTCGGCATGGTCGACATTGCCATCCGCGCCAGTTCCGGATGCTCGAAAAGCACCGCCATATAGCTGCGAAGCGTGCCTTTCAGCCGGCCGCGCCAATCCGCTGACGAAGAAGGCACGGCAACGCCCGCAAGCAGCGCATCGAGGATCTCGGCGTGAAGATCCTCGGTGTCGCTGATATAAACGTAAAGCGACGCAGGCCCGGTATCGAGCACGGCGGCCACACGCCGCATCGTGACCTTCGCCAGTCCTTCCTGATGGAACAGGTGCAACGCTGCTTCAACGATCCCATCGCGGCTCAAAGCCGGCTTGCTCGGCCTCTCGCGCCGGCTCCCGGGCTGTCGCGCCATTGACCTATCTCCATTTACGAACATGTTCGTAACAAACATGTTCGTCAATGGATGTCAACCAGCAGAACCGGAGATCACCGTTCGAAACCTGACGGATTTGTGGGCTGTCGGCCGCTGCAGCGCCGGAGCGGCGCTCAGACCTTCTCTTTTTTCCTGGTCTTTTCCTTCGGTTCGACCGGCGCATCGGGCGTCGGCGCCAGAAGCTTGCGCAGCGATGCGATCTTGTCCTTCACCAGCGGCCGGAAGCGCGTCGCGCGATAGGGCATGTCGGCGGCGCCGTAGCCTTCCGGCCCGTCATCATTGCCGCGATGGATTTCCGCGAGCTTCACCCCGATGAACGTGCCGTCGACATAGTGGGTATATTCGCCCACCCAGCGGATCGTATAGATCTCGCCCTTACGGATCAGCTGGTCGATGCTGACATGCTTGAAGGTGTCGTTGATGCAGACCACCTTCTGGCCGACATGAAATTCATAGCTCATGGATCAAACTCTCAAACGGCAATCCGCCTCGCCGTTCTATAGCGCGCCCGGCGGCGGGGATGAACCCTTTTCTGCCGGCGGACGTCATGCAGCGTGACTGCGCCTCTCTCCGACAATGCCACAAGTTCAGTCGCAATAGACCTTGCCGCTCTTGCGGGAGCGCAGATCGAAGTGGAAGTGGTTCCAGTGTTCCGGGTTGCTGCCCGGCCCGAGCACCGTGTTGAAATAGCGGCAGCTATCGGTGCGTACCGCCTTCAAGAGCCGGCCCTCGCGATAGGAGAACAGGCCTTTCTTGCGCACGTCGATCGCGTGGCCGTTCTTCAGCACGAACTTGCCGACGTCGATAGCATTCCCGCGGGCGTGTTCCGACATCGGATTATATCTCTGCCGGCTGTTGTTCATGCGCCGGCAGGAATAGCCGCCGAGCGGCTGGATCGTCTTGATGCCGCTCCAGTAGCGAAAGCGGGCCGACGGCGCCAACTCGTTCTTCACCCACTTGGCGAAGGCGAGCGTCACCTGGCAATTCAGCGTCACCGCCGGCTGCACGCCGATATTGCCGGAAAGGCCCTTTAGCGAGACCGGATAAGGGACCTGGCAGGCCGGCCCTTGCGAGATCGGCGGCTTCTCGTCGAAGAGCACGCCCATACGCTTCAGTTCGCGCCGGCAGGCGAGCTCGGAAGCCGGCATGACGCTCGGGTCGACCGGTGCTGCGGGCTCGCTCATCATCGGATTGTTCGGCCGGAGCATCGCGACTTCTTCGCTCTCGTCCTCTTCGGGAACGCGGGTCGGCTCCAAGACAGGGCGGCCGTCATTCCAGGCGGGAGCTCGGCTCATCTCGGCCTGGGCTGCCGGCTGCGGCATTGCCCGGGGTGCGGACTGGCGCACTGGCTGATTGATCTGAGCCGGACTGTCGGTGCCGATGCCGTCGACGACAGGTTCGCTGGCGTTGCCCTCGGCGATCTGCTGCTGCTGTTCCTGCGCCAGCCCGACGACCGGTTCGGCCCCGAGCTCTTCATCCATGTTCACACCGCCGGACGGGACAGCAAGGTTCTGCGTGCCGCCCCAGTTGCCGTTCGGCTGGCCTGCCGCCAGCGCCTCGTCGCTGTCGATCATCGGCAGCTTGCGGCCATGGGATTCCGGCGCGGCCAGCGTCTGCGGCGCCTGTGCCGTGTGCCCGGCGCCGGCAAGGTTCGGCGTATCGAGATAATCGACCGAGCCCTGACTGCTGCCAACAGGCCCGCCGGAAACAGGATAAGAGGCCTGAGTTTCCGCCGGCGCAAGGCGCTCCGCACGCGCCATACGCGCGGCACCGCGAGACGGTGAAATCGAACTGACCCGGGTGCCATTGTCGACATTGGCCGGCGGCACCAGCCCATCGCTGATCGAACAGGTGGTCAGCGCCGCCGAGAGCAGCACGGGCAGGAAGGCTCGCCGCGGAAAGGAAACAAACGCCATACTCTTATCGCTTCCATGGGCCGGCCGCAGAGTGACCGAAAAAACTCGGTCCAATTTTAATTAAAAACGGTGAATGAAAACTTACCGGCACAATCTGAAGGCGGTGGGAATTGAAAAAGGCCGGTCGCCCGGCCTTTGATCTTTGCTGTTTTTCATGCTGCCCGTGTGTATCGGGTTTCGGTCGGACGCCCCGCCTCGCGCAGGCGGAAATTCGCAAGCAGCGTCTTCAGCTGCGTACTTTCGTCGGCAAGCGTGCGGCTGGCCGCCGTCGTCTCCTCGACCATCGCCGCGTTCTGCTGCGTCATCTGGTCCATGTGATTGACGGAGCTGTTGATCTCGTTGAGCCCCGTCGACTGCTCGCGCGCCGCCGTCGCGATCGAGGCGACATGGTCGTTCACCTGGTTGACTAGCGCTTCGATCTCCAGCAGCGCGTCACCCGTCGAGCGCACCAGCGCAACCCCGCCCTCGACTTCCGCAGCCGACCGGCTGATCAGTTCCTTGATCTCCTTGGCCGCATTGGCGGAACGCTGCGCAAGTTCGCGCACTTCCTGGGCGACGACGGCGAAGCCGCGGCCCGCCTCGCCGGCCCGCGCAGCCTCGACGCCGGCGTTCAGCGCCAGAAGATTCGTCTGGAAGGCAATCTCATCGATAACAGAGATGATCTGGTTGATGCGGCTCGAGGATTCCTCGATCCGGCCCATCGCGGTTACGGCGTTGCGGACGATGTCGCCGGAGCGGCCGGCGCTTGCTTTGGTTTCGGCCACCATCTCGCGCGCCTCGTTCGCCCGCTCGGATGCGGTCTTGACCGTCGCGGTGATTTCGTCGAGCGCTGCGGCCGTTTCTTCGAGTGCGGCCGCCTGCTGCTCCGTGCGCCTCGACAGATTACCGGTCGCCTCGCTGATGTCGGACGCGCTGTCGTTGACGACGCGGCTCGATTCGGCGATCGCATGGATGACGCCGTTCAGCGCATCGACGGCCGCGTTGAAGTCGCTGCGCAGTTTCGCGTAGTCGTCACCGATATCGCCGATCGAAACCGTCAGATCGCCGCTTGCAAGCTTCTCCAGGCCGACACCGAGCGCCTGCATCGCGCGGCTCTGCCGCTCGGAAGCCGAGCGCAGGCTCGCCTCGTTGCCACGGCGCTCGTCCTCGATCTGGCGCTGCCTTTCGTCTTCGCGTCCGCGCAATGCGCTACGCTCGTCGACAGAGTCGCGCAGAACCAGCAGCGCCTTGGCCATCTGGCCGATCTCGTCGCGACGGTCAGCGCCGGCGATCTCGACCGATGCTTCCTCGGCGGCAATCGCATTCATCGCCGTCTTCAGTCGGGCAATCGGCGCCGTCACACTGCGGACGATGGCATAGGCGATCGCGATGGTGGCGGCCGCGCCAAGCAGGCAGAGCGCTGCAGCCCAGATCGCATTCTGGCGATAGAGCGCCGCCAGGTCATCGGCATAGACGCCGGTGCCGACGATCCAGCCCCAAGGCTCGAAACCGGCGACATAGGAATATTTCAGCACCGGCTCGTCGGCGCCCGGCTTCGGCCAGTAATAATCAACGAAGCCCTTGCCGTCCTTCTTCACCTTGTTGACGAACTCGACGAACAGGAACTTGCCGGTCGGGTCCTTCATCTGGGAGATATCGGTGCCGTTCAGTTGCGGCTTGATCGGATGCATCACCATAGCGGGGCGCATGTCATTGATCCAGAAATAGCCGTCGGCGCCGTAGCGCATGGCGCCGATCACGTCCTTGGCGGCCGCCTGCGCCTGCTCACGGGTCATCGTACCAGCCTGTTCCATCTTGTAATATTTGTCGAAGATGCCGAGAGCTGTCGCCTCCATCTTCTCCAGCCCGGCCTTCCGCTCCGCTTCCAGCTCGGAATAGGAATAGTTCAGAAAGAAGACCATCGTCGCCGCGAGCACGGCAAGCGTGAAGCCGACGAGGCAGTAAAGACGGGTGGAAATCTTGACGTTACGCATGAGGGTTCCCGGCGATTCTTGGATATGAGACCGCTTTCATTGTGAACCACCGGAATTACTGGAGCGTAAAGTTTTATTAGAATGCGGTTAAATAACGTAAGGTGAAGTGGCGGTTGTAAAATTCAACCCGCTGAAATCGAATGAGATTTCAGCTCGATGACGGCCGCGATATTTGCACCGCCGCCTTCGCTGGCACCGAAAGGGATTGGTCCACGCAACGAGTTCGCCTAACGTGGCTGCAGAATCGTAACACCCAGCCTGAAGGAAACTTCCATGACCGATGCCGCCAAGCCGCGAGGCGAACTGACGCTGCGCACGCTCGCCATGCCGGGCGATGCCAATCCGGCCGGCGATATTTTCGGCGGCTGGGTCATGGCGCAGATGGACCTTGCCTCCGGTATTCGTGCCGCCGAGCGCGCCAAAGGCCGCGTCGTCACCGCCGCCGTCAAGGAAATGGCCTTCGAGCTGCCGGTCAAGATCGGCGATACGCTTTCGGTCTATACCGATATCGACCGCGTCGGGCGCACATCGATTACGCTGATCGTCGAAGCCTGGGCGCACCGCTCGCGTTATGCCAAGATGGAAAAGGTCACCGCCGCCACCTTCATCATGGTGGCACTCGACGAAGAGGGCAAGCCCAAGCAAGTCCCCGAGGAGTGACAGGCCGGGATCGACACCATGGAAACGGTCAGCTCGCCGGAGGTCTTCCTTCATATCAAGGTGGTGATGGGCATGGTCATCAGCCTTTCGCTCGCCAGGCTGTTGACCGGCGTGGCCGGTATCGTCCAACACCCGGCCAAGGCGCGGGTCTATGTCGTCCATCTCGGCTGGGCGCTGTCCTTGTTCCTCTTCATCATCCATATCTGGTGGTGGGAATATCGCCTGCAGGCCGTGCCCGTCATCGGCTTCGGCATCTATCTCTTCCTCGTCTGCTTCTGCAGCCTGTTCTTCCTGCTCTGCGCCCTGCTCTTCCCGGCGAGCCTCGATGAATATGGCGGCTACGAGGAATATTTCATTTCGCGGCGTAAATGGTTCTTCGGCGTCCTCGGCCTGATCTACGCCGTCGATATCCTCGACACGGCGATCAAAGGTCCGGAGCGCATCCTCTCGCTCGGCTGGGAATATCCCGCCCGTAACATCGTCTACATCCTGCTCTGCGCCCTCGCCGCCTGGACCGCGAACCGCCGCTTCCACACAATCTTCGTCATCGCCAACCTGCTCTACCAGGTGAGCTTCATCTTCAGGCTTTATGATGTGTTGGAGTGAGGCCCGGTCCCGCGAAGCGGGAGCGATCGATCCGGTGAATCGATTGCAGGGCCGAACGCCCTGAGCGAAAGCGAGGGGCCGGGCAGCGGCAAATTCTCAAACCTTGCTGGAAGGTCGCGCCCTCTCTCCAGCCTCATCCTGGAGGTGCCCCCGCAGGGGCCTCGAAGGACGGGGCTGGCCTCCGCTTCGCCGAGTCCGGATGCTGGCGTGACGCCAAGCCACCCGCCCCCGTGGTTCGAGACGGCCCTTCGGGCTCCTCACCATGAGGGCTGGTCGTCGTGCCGTCCCGCCCCTCTCACACCTTCAAAAACTGTGATCCCTTATCAAAGCCCAGCCCGGGAAATATCTTCCCCGTCAGATCGTCCACACCGACATCGAACTGCCGGTAGAGCATCGCCGCCGCCACCTCGCGCACGTCGGCCGTCGGCATCAGATCGCGGTCGTCGAGCAGCTGGCCATCGCCGATCCCCGGCCAGCGGCCGAGGATGCGGCCGCCGTTGATCGCGCCGCCGGCAAGGACAGCGCAGCCGCCGGTGCCGTGGTCGGTGCCGGCGGAGCCGTTCTGGCGAACGGTGCGGCCGAATTCCGTCATGGCAAGCACCACCGTCTTTGCCCAGATCTCGGGCCCGAGCGTCGTCTTCAGCGTGTTGATCGCCTGAGCGAGATCCCCTGCCGGTCGCTTGAATTGGCCGGCCTGGCCGATATGGGTGTCCCACCCGGTGATCGAGAAGCTGGCGATGCGGTAATCGCCCTTCAGCATGTTGGCCGCGAGCGCCGCGACGTCGCCGATCTTCTCGCCGCGCTCGCCGTCCGGCTCGATCATCATCGCAGCGCCGTCGGCGCGCGTCGCCTCGGCAAGTGCCTGGGCGAAGGGCGGATCACCGGCATAGAGCCGCGCCAGGAACTGCATCTCGTCACGCGCCGGCGCCAGATTGGAATCCGATGCCCAGACGTCGACATTGTTCGGCCCGGAGAGGATCAGCTCCGTCGACGTGTGGACGTCGATCGCCTTGCGCGCATCCGAGCGGGGGATGACAGCGAGCGCCCGGTTCAGCCAGCCAGTCTTTTCCTCGGCGACATGTTCGCCGCCGGATTCAAGCATGTCCTGCCCGTCGAAATGGCTGCGCTGGTCGCGATAGGGCGTCGACACAGCATGGACGAAGGCGAGCTCTCGGCTCTTCCAGAGCGGCATCAGGTCGGCGGCGGCGGGATTGAGGCCGAAATGCCCGTCGAGATCGAGAAGTCCGCTGTCCGGCGTCAGCGCCAGGGTCGGCCTGAGCGCGGCAAAACCGGCGTCGCCGTAAGGCTGCACCAGGTCGAGCCCGTCCATCGCGCCGCGCAGCACAATGGTAACGAAACGATTATCGCCCGGCATCGCCGCGAAGGTGACCGGCGTGAAGGCGGGGGCGGCGGCAAGACAGCAGGCCGAGGTCAGAAAGCCGCGGCGGGAAAGCAAGATCCGGTTCATTGGGAGCCTCCTATCGGCGGTTGAATTCCGGCGATGCCAGCACCAGCGTCAAACCGCTGACCTTGTTCGGCGCCTGCGACACCACGCGGATCGTCTCGTCGCGCGCGGCATCGGCAAGCGTCGATCTCAGGAACGCGCGCGGATCCTCGTCGCGGCCGAACTGCGCCGCGGCCCGCCTTGCCCAGGCCAGACGCTCGGCGAGCTGGCTGCCGGTGATCCAGGCGGAAAAGCCTTCCTCGAAACCGGCAGGGCTCGGCGGCAGCCAGATCGGCTGGCCCATGCGCTTCAGCGCCCCCTGCCCCAATGCCCGCGCCGCCCGAAAGGCCTTGAGCCGCTTGTCCCTCGCCTCTCCGGCGGGATCCGTCGTCACTGGCGCTCCCGCCATGCCAGGCGTATTAGCAGCCATATCGCCCTCGTCCGTTCCCTGCTGATTGGCTGCCAGGAAGCTGCCGACGACGCCGTTGACCGGCCCCGCATTCAGCGCCCTCAGACCGGCAACAACAAAATCGAACGGCTGGCGCGCCTTGGCGCCCTCGTTCTGCCAGGCGGCCGGATGGTCGAGCATGGCGGTGTAGACGGCGGTGAGGTCGCCATCCGTCTTCTTCCACGCGGCCGCCATATCAGAGACCATCCCCTCGTCTGGTTGGTCGGAGACGAAATGCACCGCGAGCTTGCGGCTGATATGCGCCGCCGTCTTCGGATGGACCGAGAGGTCGTCGAGCATGTCGAGATAATCCTCGCGCGAGCGCCGGCGCCCGCCATAACTGACGCCGAGCACCTGATGCTCGCCGGGCTCCGAAATGTTCGGCCGAAAGGCGATATCCATCTCCTTGCGGTCGATAGTGAGTCCCGTCAGCACCATGGCCGCGGCGGTAACATCCGCCTGGGTATAGCCGCTGCCGGCCCCGAGCGTGTGCAGTTCCAGGAGCTCGCGTCCGAGATTTTCGTTCAGCCCCTTGTTGCGCTTGACGCCGCCGGCCGAATCCGGCCCCAGCGAATCCGCCTGGTCGAGGTAGATCAGCATGGCGGGATGAGCGGTGGCGCTGCGCAGGAGATCGCCGAACCTGCCCGAAATGAACGGCCGGATTGCCTCGGCTTCGTAGAGCGGCACGATAAGGCGCATCGGCAGGCTCTTGTTGGCGCTGGTGGAGAAATGATCGGTCCAGAAGGTCGAAAGCCGCTCGTAAAAGCCGTGGGGCGACAGCACCGCCTGCATCAGCCGCAGGTTCGCATCGTGCTGAAACTGCTGCTGCGCCTGGCGCTGCACAGCCTTACGCATCTCGCGCCGCGTCGGATCGTCAGTGACCGTCTTGGCATCTTCCCGGATCTGCTTCAGCTGGTCCTGCAGGCTGAGGATCGCCCGGTGACGCATGTCGGGGCCGCCGAGCGGAAAATCCGGCGTTGCCGCCGCGCCTTTGGATAACTGCCCGATCAGCTCGTCCTTGCTTTGCGGCGCCACCTCGCCCGGCCGGAAACCATAACCGAACCGGATCGCCGCCATCGTCGGGAAAGAGAGGCTCATGCCCGATCACCTCCTGATCACTTGATGGTGACAGGCTGACAGCCGATTGCGACGGGAATCTGCAGGAAATGCGGCGATATCACGACATGGACGATTTGTAATCTACTGAAAAGGCTCAGGTTTCATGCGCGGAAGATGAAGGATGCTCCGATTTATTGTCGTAGGCGGCTTCAGTTTCAACCCGCCGACGGCCCCGGTCTTTCATTCAGCAAGCGCTTTCAAACGCGGCTCCCGCCAACGCCCCTCGCGATGAGGCTCTCTCTGGCCTTGGCGACATCCTCCAGCTTTCCTCATGCTGAGGTGCGCAGCCCGAAAAGGGCGGAGCCTCGAAGCACGCGCCTCAACGTTGCTCCTTGCATCTTTTCGCCGCCGCACCGCCTCTTCATCGCAACAGGCGCATCCGGCCGACCGTCTCAAGCTACCCTGCCCCGGCACGCCCACGCCACCGAAGCGAACGATCGCGGCCCATCCGGCTCGCCGGCCTCATAGGCGGCCCGAATGGCGGCGTCGACGGCCTTTTTCTTGTCCGGCTCGAGTCCCGCAACATACCTGCCGAGCGGCCCTTCGCCGGCTGCGATCGGCTGCCAATAATCGTCGAAGGAAAGATAGTCCATCCGCACCAGGAGCGAGGTTTCCTCGACATCGGAAAGGCCCTGCGCGATGAAGGTCTGTTTCATTTCCCCCGGCCGCATCATCGGCTGAAAACAATATCGGCGGCGCAGCGGCAGCGCGTCCTCGTCGAGCATGACGGCAGTATCCCACAGCATCCGCATGTTTGACATACCGCCGTAATGGTCCCAGACGGCGGCGGCGACCACGCCGCCGGGGCGGACGACGCGAGCCATCTCGGCCACCGCCTTGCCCGCCTCCGGCACGAAATGCAGCATCAGCAGCGAAATCGCCCTGTCGAAACGGCCGTCCTCGAAAGGCAAGGAGCAAGCATCCGCCTGTTGGAACGATATGCGTGGATCGGTATTGGCCCGTTTCGCCGCCTCGACGAAGACAGGAGAATAATCGATGGCGGCGATCTCCCGCAGGCCGGGCGTTTGCGCAAGCGTGAACGCCAGGCTGCCGGTGCCGCAGCCGACGTCGAGCACGCGATCGCCATCCGCCAGCCCGGCAAAATCGATGAGCATCGGCGCCAGCTTCCGGCTCCACCGGCCCATCAGCCGCTCATAACCATCCGCACTTTCGACATGAAAACTCGACGGCATTGAAGCCTCCTCCCCCAAAGGACCGTGGCTGATTATGAACGTGCCGCCGGCGGCCGCAAGCGGATAATCGCTGTCGGTCCGCCGGATCTCCTTCTCCCTCATCCTCGGCCCTGCGCCAAGGATCTGCCGCCCGTCAACCGCCGCGGAACGCGTCAGCCGCCAGCCTTGTGCAGAACGCTCCAATCAAACCCGCCTGCCCAATCGGCGTAACGGTGCCAGCCAACGTCAGGAAAATCGCGGCGAAGGGAGAGAATGTCGGCGTCGTAGCCGGTGCGGTCGAACCATTCATACATCAGCGCCGCATCCTCGCTCTGCTGCCGCATCGCGGCAATCGACAATTCCTGATAGCCGATCGGACGGCCGAGCACTTCCGACAGGACTTTCACCTGCTCCTCGCCGGACAATTCGTCACCGGCAATGTCGAAACGCCTGCCGAACACCTGTTCGCGCCGTTCGGTCAGGGCCGCAACGAAGGCGCCGATATCGGCAAGGCAGATCTGCTGCAACACGCGCCCGGGCGGCAGGGCTGCGGCGTAGACGCCCTGGCGCAGCCCGTCGATAGCCCACGCCGCCACGGTGTTTTCCATGAAGGCGACGGGCGCGCTGATCGTATAGGGAATGCCGAGCCCGGCAATATGCTGCTCGACCAGAAACTTGCTGTCGAAATGCGGAATGCCGGTCTTTCTGTCGGCGTCGGCGACGGAGGAATAAATCAGGTGCCCTATACCGGCAGCCTTCGCCTCATTCGCGGCGGTGATGCCCTGGCGGGTTTCCGCATCCGTCCCGGCCTCGTAGCTATTGCCCATCAGGAACATCGTGTCGACACCGCTCGCAGCCTGCGTCACCGACCCGGCATCGTCGAGATCACCGGCGACGACTTCGACTCCCGCCGCGGCCAGGCGCCTGGCGCTGTCGCTCTCCGGTCTACGGCAGATCGCCCTGACGCGGTGGCCCCGCGCCAGCAATGCGCGGGCGACCGCGCCGCCCTGCTGTCCGGTCGCGCCCGTTACCAACACGCTTCTTGGCTTGCTCATGTCTCTGCTCCTTGTCGTTTGGCGATGAGCCAGAGGTAAGACTTGCCGCATTGAACCATAATGGCCTAAGATTGAGAAACATCGTGCCACTGGTGAATACAATGCTCGATCTCAACGACATCGTCGTCTTCGCCCGTGTCGTCGAGGCCGGCAGCTTCACCGCCGCCGCCCGCCTGCTCGCCATGCCGAAGACGACGGTCAGCCGCCGTATCGCCGCGCTTGAGCGCGAGGTCGGCGTGCGGCTCCTGCAGCGGACCACCCGCAGCCTCAGGCTGACGGATGCGGGACGCCTCTATTACGAGGAGAGCAGTGAGGCGCTTCGCACCCTCGAGCAGGCGAACCTTCGGCTGGCCGAGGCGCGGGCCGAGCCAGCCGGCACGATCCGCATCTCCGCGCCCGTCGGCTTCGGCGGCCATTTCCTCGCCGCTGCGATCGTCGACTTCCTCGCGGCCTACCCGAAGACCAAGGTCGAACTGCGCCTGACCGACGACAGGCTCAATCTTATCGAGAACGGCATAGACCTCGCCTTCCGCACCGGCATTTTGGAAGATTCGACGCTGATCGCCCGCAAGCTCGGCTCGACCTACAGGATTCTCTGCGCCAGCCCGGACTATCTCGCCCGCTGCGGCACGCCCGGTCGGCCGGCGGACCTCACCGGCCACGACTGCGTCATCGCCGGTCCGTCGGCGGCCAATGTGCCCTGGGTGCTGGAGAGCGCGGACATCCGGGAAACAGTCACGGTATCGGGACGGTTCGCCGCCAACGAGATGCAGGCGGTCATGGCCGCTGCAATTGCCGGCTACGGTATCGCGCAACTGCCGCATGGCCTCGCCGAGGCCTGCATCGCGGACGGCCGACTGCGCCGCGTCCTTGATGATTACACGACGCCGACCGGCGGCCTGCATGTCGTCTACCCCAGCAGTCAGCACCTGTCGCCTTTGGTCAAGGCCTTCATCGACCTCGCCGCCACGCGGCTGAACGCGGGGAATGGCGCGAACGATGACCTGGCGGTCATATTGCCATAGATCCGTATGCCTCCCGTCACTGCCAAAGAAAATCCGGTCCGGTGCTCTGCGACGTCAGCTTGAGAGTGCCGTCCGGCTGAACGACATAGGTCTCGAAGACGCGGTAGCCGAACTGGCCGAGAAAGGTGTTCTTGACAACCGTTCCCGCGCGATACGGCGAATGAATCACCTTTCCGCCATAGGTGAGACTACCGGGAACCGCCTGCGGTTCGCCGGCCGCGCTGGCACAGGCTGTCAGCGCCGATAGAACGGCAATGAGCGCATGCTTCATCAGGCGACCTCGAGGTTGACATTGTTGCCAGACGCCTCGATCTCTTCGACAGCCGGGCGGTCAGAGGACGGCATTGCTGCCATCGAAGTCCCTGCGCAAAGCCTGTGCCCGCGAGAGCGCGCTGGCGATCCTGTCGTCGGTGAAGGGTTTGGGGATGATGTCGAGTGCACCTTCCATGCCATTTCCGACATTCTCCGGACTGCCGGTGACGAAGATGACATCGATGCCGTAGCGGTCGATCAGCCGGCGGGCAAGCTGCGCGCCGCTGACCCCGTCCGCGAGACTAAGATCGACGAGCGCGACGTCGCTTTTCGGAGCATAGGCGAGGGCCTGCTCAACGGTCGAAACCGGTCCGACGGTCTGGTGTCCGGCATCCTGCGCGATACGTTCGAGCTCCAGGGCGATGAGGCCCTCGTCTTCAACGATCATGACTTTCATGGATCCCTCCTCCAGGCTCGCCGGTGGACACATCCCCGGTCACCGTCCAAACGCAACTCCCGCTCGAAAGTTTCCCCCGCAAAGGAGGGACGTGCGAAAAATGGTAAGCAATTCGGTAAGGGCATCGGCAGCTACCGCTCGATGCTGCCGTTGCGCCGGATCTTCCGCTGCAGGAGTAGAATGCCGTAGAGCAACGCTTCGGCCGTCGGCGGGCAGCCGGGAACATAGATGTCGACCGGCACCACTCGGTCGCAGCCGCGCACGACGGAATAAGAATAATGGTAATAGCCGCCCCCATTGGCGCAGGAGCCCATGGAGATGACGTAGCGCGGTTCCGGCATCTGGTCATAAACCTTGCGCAGCGCAGGCGCCATCTTGTTGCACAGCGTACCTGCCACGATCATCAGGTCCGACTGCCTCGGGCTTCCGCGCGGGGCGACGCCGAAGCGCTCGACATCGTAGCGCGGCATGGACATCTGCATCATCTCGATGGCGCAGCAGGCAAGACCGAAGGTCATCCACATCAGCGAGCCGGTGCGCGCCCAGGTGATGAGTTCGTCGGTGCTGGTGACTAGAAAGCCTTTGTCGGCAAGCTCGGCATTGATCGTCCCCATCGTCGGGTCGCCCTGCCGCTGTTCACCGGGGAACTGGAAATTGCGCGGGGCCGAGTGCGGTTGCGTGAAGGACGGCATCGTCTTCTCCTGTGAGCCGACCTCAAACACAGCGCGCACGACAAAGTTCCAGCCGCGCCCGTCCCGGTACGATAACGGACGGGAGTTTTTTTCATAAGTTTTCCAAGATGCGGCGCTCAACGCCAAAGCGATCGCCCGCCCTATCACTGGCCCTTGTCGAGGAACCAGCCGATGGCAGCATCGTTCCGGCATCGGGAAAGCGGCAATTGCCGCACGGAGTGAATACGGGTGATTCCCTCCTCACCGTCCGTGTCGACCGTACAAGAATGAGAGCTGATCCTGAACGCGGCTCAGGATTTCCCCTTGGCGCTTTCCTCCCGGAACGCCGCTTCACCGGCATCGGAGACCTCGACCCATTTCTTGTCGGGCTCGGCGTCGGCAACGTAACTGTCGTGCCAGTTCCACCATTTGTAGGTCGGGGTCTGCGGATAGCCCGCAGGCGAATCCTCCCAGACTTCCTGGCGTCCGAGCGGCGTGATGTCGAGATAATTCCAGGTGCCGCCCATCTGCTCGTCGCCGCGGTTATTGACGAAATAGGTGCGGAAGATGCGCTCGCCGTCGCGGTAGAAGACATTGGTGCCGTGCCATTCGTCGACGCCGAAATCCTTGTCGAAGTCGTCGGTGATCGTCACCCACGGCATCGTCCAGCCCATCCGTTCCTTCAGCCGCGCTATGTCGGCCTGCGGCGCGCGCGAGGCGAAGACCAGCGTCGTGTCACGGGCGTTGAGATGGGCGACATGGGCGACCTGATCGGCAACCATCGAGCAGCCGCGGCAGGCATGCTCGGGCCAGCCGAAGACGCCGGGCTCGTAAAAAGCGCGGTAGACGATGAGCTGGTGCCGGCCTTCGAACAGGTCGAGCAGGCTGATCCTGCCTTTCGGCGCTTCGAAAGCATATTGCTTTTCGACGGCCATCCATGGCATGCGCCGCCGCTCGGCGGCAAGCGCGTCACGGGCACGCGTATGCGCCTTTTCCTTCACGAGAAGTTGCCTGTGAGCCGCCTCCCAGGCCGCCTGCGACACGACGGGCGGCCCCTGCATGGCCTGCCCGCCCTTTCCATTCCCGGCTGTTGCAGTCATCGCTTCAATCTCCTCTTTAGGGCGAGTTCCCGCGCCTCCTGTCCGAAAGCCGGTGCATCGCGATTGGTCGGAGATAGTTTCGCATCGGGCATCGAACAGTGGGAGTAACAACTGTGTCTGTTATCCCACGGCCAACGCAGTTGGTCCGTAGGCCAACGCAGTTGGTCCGTAGGCCAACGCAGTTGGTCCGTAGGCCAGCGCAGTTGGTCCGTAGGCCAGCGCAGTTGGTCCGTAGGCCAGCGCAGTTGGTCCGTAGGCCAGCGCAGTTGGTCCGCAGGCCAACGCAACGGCTCCGCCCGCGGTCGATGAAACCTCCTCAACCAACACAACAGTTGCCAAAAGCCACATGTTGACGGAAGCTTCACCACGGCCATTGGATCGCGTGACATGACGACAGAATCCACCTTCACGGAGCAGGCAAGGCATGGCAGCGCCAGGATCTGCCGCGGCTGCTGGGATCAGATGCATATGCCGATCCCGATCGGCGGCCCGCTCGCGCTTCCCTTCCGCGCCTTCGGCATCACCCGCAGCAAGATGAATCCCGATATCTGCACCATCTGCGAGCGCTCGTTCCAATATGTGAAGAAGCAGCGCCAGATCACCGTCGATGCCACCATCCTGTTCGCCGACATCAGGGGCTTTACCGATCTTTCCGAGCGTATCGAGGCGGTGCGCTTGAGCGAAATCGTCAGCCTGTTCCAGGATCGCTGCGCCCAGGCGATCTGGGCGCATGACGGCATCGTCAACAAGCAGATGGGCGACGGCCTGATGGCGATCTTCAATTTTCCGATCATCAGCAAGGATCACGCCGCCGCGGCGATCCTGGCGGCGCAGGCGATCCAGCGAAACTGCGCCGCCGCGCTGAATAGCCTGGCGCCCGACGCCCTGCCCGGCCGCTCCATCGGTGTCGGCGTCGGCATCCATTCCGGCGAGGTGCAGATCGGCGAATTCTCCAGCTTCCGCAGCGACTTCACCGCCATCGGCGGCGTCGTCAATCAGGCCGCGAGACTTGAATCCCAGGCAGCGGCCGGCGAGATCCTGATCTCGGCGGAAACGGCATCGAAAGCTCCCGACCGCACGGCAGGCGCCGAAACCCGCGTGCTTGCGCTGAAGGGCATCGAACAGCCGGTGCGGGCGAGCGTGCTGATCAAGCACTGAACGACGGCGATTGCCGCCTACCCAAAGCATCATCGCGCCGCCAACATGGCAGCCGCAGTTTCTCACGCTGTGATTGCGAAACAGAGTCGATTACCGGCCGGCTAATCCTCCGGAAACAAGCATCGCTTATCTCTAACCTATTTTAATAGCAGGCGTTTCTCATGGGCAGTTTTTCTCTGTATCACTGGTTGATCGTCTTGATCCTGTTCGGCGTGCCATTGTTCTTCGTCTTCAGAAAACCGCTGGTTGGGCCGAACCGCTTCGGCGACCGGCCGCAGGCCATGGGTTTCGGCCAGGCGATTGGAAGCTATTTCAAGAACTATGTGAACTTCAGCGGCAGAGCGAGCCGATCGGAATTCTGGTATTCGGCACTCTTCGTCTCTCTCGTCGCCATCGCTTTGCTTGTCGTAGATCGGAGCGAAACCTTGAACCGGATCTGGTCGCTGGCCACGTTTCTTCCGTGGATCGCCGTGGCCGCCCGACGCCTTCACGACGTCAACCGAAGCGGATGGTGGCAGCTTCTTGGACTATTAGTTCCCATTGGATCGATTGTCGTCCTCGTATGGTACTGCAGGGCGTCGACAGTGGATGATTCCAGGGAAGCCGTTTTTGCTTGAGCAAGGTGTCAGGATGGTCCTCGCGGCTTGAGCGGGTCCGAGGCACCGATCATCGTCGTTACGCGGACTGCGGGGTGCGCGGCCCACTTCTGACGGCATCCGGAAGGGACCGGCGAGGTTGGCAAAAGCCCGCCTCTGCCTCAGTACTTCATGTTCCGTAATTCAGGAAAATCATAGTAACGCAGCCGCTTGTCATGGCAGCGAGGGGCATTTTTTGACAGGTCCACAATCATGTTGTTTTTCAAGGTAAGGCCGATATAAGACCAGTTTGAGTTGCTCCGCTCCGTGGTGCGCGTGCAATAAGCATAGATCTGCTTTTCCGGATCAAGCAGAACGAGGCTGGAAATCTCGGCCTTCACGAAGTTCCCCGGTTTAATGGTTCCCCGCAGAGCGTCAACGTACTCGTGTCGGACTGCGCTGGAAGGCGGCCGCTGGGAGTCTGCGACGGATTGCGCCACCGCGGTTTGGCCGCCGCCAAGTGCCAGCAGGGCAGCGCCAGCAAGGAATTTGACCTTCATTCAGTTGAATCTCCCGTATCGAGGTCGATAGATCGGCCTTTTCCAAAAGGCTGTGGCTGCAAACGGCAACTCACAGCCCGTACTTCGAGGCTCCGCCCTGCGGGCCGCGCACCGCCGCATGAGGAAGGTTGGGAAGCCGCGCCGCCGCTCGCCAAAGCCTGGAGCGGCGACGCGGCCCGAGCCTTCGCGCTTGCGTCAGGTCTTCATGCCGTTCATCTCAGGAAACGGGTAGTAACGCAGCCGCTTGTCTTTGCAGCGATTATCATTCGCCGTCGCGCCTAGGATTTGGCCATCCGTGAAGGAGACGCCGAGATAGGCCCAGTCTCCCCAGCTGCGCTTGGGCACCACGCGTACACAGTAAGCATAGATCTTCTTTTCGGGATCAAGCAGCACAACGCTCGAAATGCGCGCCCAGACGACCTCACCCGCTTCGTGTCTATAACTTCTCTTGAATACGATGTTGATGAAGTTCTGCCGGACGTCATTCGAAGGAGGCCGCTGGGAATCTGCAACGGATTGCGACACAGGGGCGTTGCAGCCGGCCAGCATCAGCAGGGCAGCGCAAGCAAGGACTTTTATTATCATTCAGTTGGATCTCCCAGAATCGGAGCGTAATAAACGCCGCTCATTCCTACAAACACAGCGGGAACAATATTTGCAATACACGAAAATAAAACTTATTCACCCTGCGAATGTGACTGCGTAACCGTGGATATGGCTGAGTCACTCGACTTATACCGGAGGGTTCGAAATGGAGCTTGCGGTCCCATTCTCATCGTCGGCGATCGCCACGCCAGCTTCCAGCGCCGCGAGAATAAAAGCCTGTCGCACCGTCTCCGCCGGCATCCGCCCGGCAAGCCAGGCACGGCAAAAATCGATCGCCCTCTGCTGATGGACGCCGCCATTGACCGGCCAGTCGGAGACCAGTGCGTAAAGCGCGTCCTGCGGTGACCGGAGAACCAGCCGTTCGCCGGTATCAAGATCGATCGAAATCGGTTTTTTCCAAAAGGCGGAATGGTCGCTAATGGCAGTCGCACCCGAAGCTGAATGGACTGCAAAGTAACTGCGGAAAGCCGATCACGGTTCCACTGCGGGGTCGGGTGGGAGCGCGAAGAGAGCCGCATCCTGAGGTCCGGAAGCCGAAGGCTGGAGCCTCGAAGGGCGAGGCGGGTGCGCTCGCCCTGGCGGCCTGCGCGCCGTGCCATTAACCCGGCAGCTTGCAACCCTTGCTCATGCCGGCGGACTGCATAGCGGAAACCTTGCCTTTTGAGGCGGCAATTTCGCCTTCCTTGTCGCCTCCGGCAACGCTGCCAATCGGGACGCCAACGAGGAAGACACCAAAAGCGTCGCCGTTCGCCGCGCTGATCTGCTGCTTCGATAAGTCGTCCAGCTTGGCCCGCTCCTTCTTGAGTTCGGCAGCGAGAGCTTCGCAGCTGAGGTTCGTATAAGCCGCCATTGGAATATCGACCTGCACGATGGCGTCAGGACGTTTGGCGCAGCCGGAGAGTGCCGCCGTCGCCGCGCATGCGATGATGATCTTTTTCATGAATAGTCCCCAAATTCCCGCAATAGCTGTAACATTGCCGCCTGCCTTGCGGGAGGCAACGCGTCCTTCAACCACAGACTTTTTCTTTACTCGCTCAAGAGCTGATGCGAGCTCTCAGCACTCACCATTATTCACCAATCCGAACGATTCATTCGTTTCCCTTTTGTACTCTTTCCCTCTTCCCTTTCGCGCTGACTCTCTCCATATTCGCGCCATGGCCAAAGCTCCGAAAAAATCTCCGACCTCGAATGGTTTCGAGGAAGCCCCGCAATCGTCCTTTGAAGGCGCCCCCCTCTCCGGCTCCGTCGCCGATTGGGTGAAGCAGCTGGAGGCCGATGCAGAAGCCTCCGGCGTCGAGAGCCAGCGCGAGATTGCCTCGAAAGCGGGCAAGCACCGCAAGAAGGTGGAGAACGAAGCACGCAAGCATTCGGAAGCCGTCAGCGTCAACAAGAAGGCGACGGTGAGCAAGACCGCGCGCGGCGTCTCGATCGGCGGTTCCTCCGACCCGAAGACGCGCGCCGCCGCCGGCCTGAACCCGGTGGCGGGTCTCGACATTTCGCTCGAGGATGCCGGCAGCATCTCGCCCGGCGGAGTCACCGCCACCGTGGAGGCGCTATCGAAGCTGATCGAGAGCGGCAACCCGCTGCACAAGAACGGCAAGATCTGGACGCCGCACCGCCCTGCCCGCCCGGACAAATCCGAAGGCGGCATCACCATCCGCATGGACTCGGAGTACAAGCCGGCCGGCGACCAGCCGACGGCGATCCGCGATCTCGTCGAGGGCCTGCAGAATGGCGACCGCAGCCAGGTGCTGCTCGGCGTCACCGGCTCCGGCAAGACCTTCACCATGGCCAAGGTGATCGAGGAAACGCAGCGCCCGGCCGTCATCCTGGCGCCGAACAAGACCCTGGCCGCCCAGCTCTATTCCGAGTTCAAGAATTTCTTCCCCGACAATGCGGTGGAATATTTCGTTTCCTACTACGATTACTACCAGCCGGAAGCCTATGTGCCGCGCTCCGACACCTATATCGAGAAGGAAAGTTCGATCAACGAGCAGATCGACCGCATGCGCCACTCGGCGACGCGCTCGCTGCTCGAACGCGACGATTGCATCATCGTCGCCTCGGTCTCCTGTATCTATGGTATCGGCTCGGTCGAGACCTATACGGCCATGACCTTCCAGATGAATGTCGGCGACCGTCTGGACCAGCGCCAGCTGCTGGCCGATCTCGTCGCCCAGCAATATAAGCGCCGCGACATGGATTTCACCCGCGGCTCCTTCCGCGTTCGCGGTGACACCATTGAGATCTTCCCCGCCCACTTGGAAGACGCGGCCTGGCGCATAAGCATGTTCGGCGACGAGATCGACGCCATCACCGAGTTCGATCCGCTGACTGGCCAGAAGACCGGCGATCTGAAATCGGTGAAGATCTACGCCAATTCGCACTATGTCACCCCGCGCCCGACGCTGAACGGCGCCATCAAGGCGATCAAGGAGGAGCTGCGGCTGCGCCTTGCCGAACTGGAGAAGGCCGGCCGCCTCCTGGAGGCTCAGCGCCTGGAGCAGCGCACCCGCTACGATATCGAGATGCTGGAAGCCACCGGCTCCTGCCAGGGCATCGAGAACTATTCGCGCTACCTCACCGGCCGCGACCCCGGCGATCCGCCGCCGACGCTGTTCGAATATATCCCCGACAACGCCATCGTCTTCATCGACGAGAGCCATGTCACCGTGCCGCAGATCGGCGGCATGTATCGCGGCGACTTCCGCCGCAAGGCGACGCTGGCCGAATACGGCTTCCGCCTGCCCTCCTGCATGGACAACCGGCCGCTGCGCTTCGAGGAATGGGACGCCATGCGCCCCGACACGATCGCCGTCTCGGCCACACCAGGCAGCTGGGAGATGGAACAGTCGGGCGGCGTCTTCGCCGAACAGGTGATCCGCCCCACCGGCCTGATCGACCCGCCGGTCGAAGTCCGCTCCGCCCGCACCCAGGTCGACGACGTGCTCGGCGAGATTCGCGAGACCGCGGCCAAGGGCTACCGCACCCTCTGCACCGTGCTGACCAAGCGCATGGCCGAGGACCTGACCGAATATCTGCATGAGCAGGGCGTGCGCGTGCGCTACATGCACTCCGACATCGACACGCTGGAGCGTATCGAAATCATCCGCGACCTGCGCCTCGGCGCTTTCGACGTGCTCGTCGGCATCAACCTGCTGCGCGAGGGCCTCGACATTCCCGAATGCGGCTTCGTCGCCATCCTCGACGCCGACAAGGAAGGCTTCCTGCGCTCCGAGACCTCGCTGATCCAGACGATCGGCCGAGCCGCCCGTAACGTCGACGGCAAGGTCATCCTCTATGCCGACAACGTCACCGGCTCCATGCAGCGCGCCATGGACGAAACCGCCCGCCGCCGCGAAAAGCAGATGGCCTATAACCTCGAAAACGGCATCACCCCGGAATCGGTCAAAGCCAAGATCTCCGACATCCTCGACTCCGTCTACGAGCGCGACCACGTCCGCGCCGACATCTCGGGCGTCTCCGGTAAAGGCTTCGCCGACGGCGGCAACCTCGTCGGCAACAACCTGCAGGCCCATCTCAACGCGCTCGAAAAAAGCATGCGCGACGCCGCCGCCGACCTCGACTTCGAAAAAGCCGCCCGCCTCCGCGACGAAATCAAACGCCTCAAGGCCGTGGAACTTGCGGCGATGGACGATCCGATGGCGCGCGAAGAGTCGAAGGCGATGGAAGGAAAGGCCCGCGGCAAATCCCCTTCTCCCCAGCGGGGAGAAGGTGCCCGAAGGGCGGATGAGGGGGCCACACCCTCCTACTTCGCCAAGCCGACCCTCGACGAAATGGGCCACGACCCCACCACCCCCGCCGGCAAGAGCCTCTTCCGCAAGAACGACCTCGACGAGATGACGGTCGGCCGCACCGAAAAACCGGTGATCGGCCGCGTGCCGGAGAAGCCCGACGCCTCAAAGAGCACGAAGCGCTTCTCGCCACTGCTGGAAGGCCAGCCGGAACGCGACGACGACGTGCGGCCGGTGGTGCGCGGCCGCGTAGGCGCCGGGAGCTATGAGGATGCGGGCGAGCAGAAGCGCAAGGGGCGGACGAAGGGGAAGACTGGGCGGCCGGGGCGGTAGCTCAGCGGGCTGCTCGCAAAATTACTCTATTGCCGCTCCAACCGCCCTGCTGAACGCCTGTCTCGTCGTGGCGCATCAGAGGACCATTCTTCGAGCGTAACGAATCTTATCAACCGATTCTGCATACTCTCAATTGCCGAGCTATTTGTGTGGCGAGCTTTCAACTTCAGCCTCTCAAAATATTCTTTAGCAAGTATTTTCGCTTCATCCTGGCGCCGATGCTTCACCAATGCACCAATGTGCCCTTTTGACAATGTCACTATTGGGTATTCATCAATAGTAAGTGTTGGCTGCGCATCCATCAGATTCAGTGTCTTTACAGCAGTCTTTATAAGATCTTTTGTAGTTGAATCATAATATGGCCTCTGCTGCGCCAATCTTAATTGAAGGTCCGCAAGCGCATGAATCGCAAATGGATTTCCAGAAAAAGCTCGGATTGAATTCTGAAGCATCCCAATGGCAGGATCCAGTCGATTGATGCCGGCGAGATATAAGCCGTACTGAAGCCAAAAATGGCCATCAAGTTGGAATTCCACTTCGAAATCTGAGTATATTTCCGTACCCCTGCCCCCAGTACCGGACGATATTTCGGAAACAAAATCCTTATTTAGTATGAACTTGAAAAGATAGGAGTCCTGTCGAGAAACGCTTTTTATTATGGGCATTCTATATTTTACATATGTCTTTAATATCGCCTTAGTCACCTCCTGCATCTCGTCGAAAGACACCAAATCATCAAATATGTGTCGCATGTAAAGATCGTGCCGCGCCAAAAAACGCCCAGACTCCGATCGAGCAATAATTCCTTCGAGAGCCTCCAATGCTCTTTGAAACTCCCGCTTCGGCGCTAAATTTTGATAAGCTTCGAGCGCTAATTCCAGACTTACGCCTACCCGTGCAAGCGTAGAGATGCCGATAATAAGAAGAAGTTTTTTTGTGTCAGTATCGGGAAGACTGCGATATTCATCGGCGATGATTTCATTGAAATTTTTGGAGTCGGTTGCTTCTCTCAACGCAATTAGAAGCTGGCTTCTAGATCTCGTCAATTCCCGATATTGATCCGCCCTCTCCATCTTTCGGAAACGGGGAGCAGGAACATACTGCAGGATTTTCTCAATCAGAGGATCAAAATCATTGCGGCTAAATTTTTGGAAATCGGAAGTTATACACAGATCCGAATAGTACCTCCCGAGATGGTCGGACCACTCACTTTGCCTAGACGACGAAACGACCAGTATCCTCCCCGCATCCAGCGATAATATAGACTCCCGGAAGCCATCACCATAAAGGAATAAGTCGCCGACATATACAATCACCAGCCCATCATGAAGGCGATTCAGAAGCTTAAATGCCTTGGTCGTTGAAACGGCATCCTTACTCAATTCGTAGATTGGTGTATTCGGATTTTTAAGACCAAATTGAACTAGTGCCATCATGGTTGCGGTAGTTTTGCCACTGCCTGCCGGTCCCAGGACCGTAAACATTCGATCTGCCCGAGAAGCACAGCCAGACAACTCTTTCTCGATATCAGAGAATCCTTCTAGCTTCACTGGAATGTCAGAGGCTGCGATAGTCCAATCCGGGCTAAAACCTTGAAGAAATTGTCGCGCCTTTTGCGCAATGTCGGCCGACGATAGGCCTTTAACACGATTAAATGTATCAACCGCGTTTATCGGTCTTAAAAAATGAGCCGTCGCGATATCGTCGTGTGAGAGCGTCGATAAAACAGCCTCCGAATAGCCAGCGGTCTTCTCCAAAATATCAACTGATTTCAGCCCATCTGGAAACTGCGAAGCTAGCCAGGTCACAAAATCTTCTAATCTCCCATTGATATGAACCAAACCTTTCGCACGAAGGCTTTTCAGCTGAATCTCAGAGAGATCCTCGGGAGTTATAACAAAACCGCGTCCGGCTACAAATTTTCCGTCACGCTTAGCTCTCTCGATTTCGGCCTTGAATATGGGTTCTGATAGTGTAGTGCCTACAAAAACAGGGCATGCAGATATATAATCACTTCCAGCTCGTTGATACCAATGATGCTTACCCCCTATTAAAGCTCTAGAATATTCTTCTTCAGTAAAGATAAATCCATGCTCTTTCTTTAATATATCGCCATGGAGATGTACGACATGCAAAAATCTATCTGCCTCAAACTCAGACGCCGAATCAACCATACCATTGTAAAAACGCCGTATTTGAGCAGACCGGCTATTAATATTTTGCAAAGTATCATCAATATTAAATGTATACACCCGTTTCCACGTGTAATTAAACAGCCTCTTAAGGACGGAACAGTTCGACTGTATTCCTCCGAATATATACTTAAAATTTGCTGATCACTTAGGTATTCCCCCCTTACCGCATCCAATACATCTTTAAGGCTTTCGCCATCATAAGGAAGAGATGCACGGCGTGCCAATACTTCGGCTAGCTGCTTACCGACTTTAACATTGCCGCCCTTCGCGTTGCGGCTTCCAGCCGAAGCTCCGGCCCCCAGTATCAAAATTACGTCGCCGAATTCGATTTGCGTCTTGAGAAAGCTCGCATCAGCCGCTTCTATTTGCATTGACCACACCCCCATAATTCAACGCAACCTAGTCGAGTATTATTAAATTGTTCAAGCGATATCTGAGCTGTTCACGCTTTTAATTCAATCTCCTCGCTGCTCGAAAGCTTCAATGCTTCATTCGCTCACGCGGCTTCGTCAATGTCGCCCGGGATGGCGGCATTCATGCCTTCATTCTCGACACCTGCGTTCACCCGACATGCGCCACCGGGGCATCGCGACGCGGCTGATCAGGGAGGCCACGCGGAGCCCGCGAGCGCGGCGCCGAATGGCTGCATGTCGATTTCGAGCCGCACCTGACTTCCTTCTATCGCGCCTGCGGCTTCCGGCGCACCGAGTCCGGCCTCATCAAACTGGCCTAGCCACCTTACCCACCACCAATCCTCGCCTCCCCCTTCACCAGCGCAAAATAAATCCGCTCCACCCGACAGGCCGCACTTCGCGCGCTCACCTCATACCCGGCCGCCGGCCAGCCGCGGCGCGGGCTGCCGTCGGCTGATATCAGCCAGTACCAGCGCTCGTCGGAGCCGCTGAGATCGATCTTGAAGATCCGCCCCATGCAGGTTTCGCCGTCAAAGCCGATGAAATCGTCGCCAGGCTTTTCCTTCCAGGCGTGGCGCCATTTGCCCTTCGGCTTCTCGCCGCTGACTATCACCTCCCAGTCCTTCCAACCGTTATAGTTCGATCGCGCCGTCAGCGACCCGTCATAGGGCTTCTGGTCGAATTCCATGCAGGCTTCCAGGAAAACGGCGACGGACTCACAGACCGTTCTCCACGCATCGTCATCGCGGGATGTCAGCCTGTAGGCGAGCTCATCGGGCACATTGCCCAGTGCCTGGGCGATGGCGAAGACCACGCCTTCCCTGGTCGCCGGTCGGCCGTTCGCCGTGATGTCGAGATAGGTGCAGAGGAATTCCGCCACCTCGTCTGCGATCGCATTGATGACATCAGGCTTTCGGCGCTTGCCGATCTGATAGCCGCCGAAATCCCGGATCCGGCGCTGCGTCTGCCTGCGAAGGGCATTGTTGAGGAACGACCGTAACAGCGTTCCGGCATCGTCTGGCATGCGTCGTCCTCTCCTCGTGAGGATGTGTTTGCCGCATGGTTTCGTGAATGGCTCCCGCCCGAGCCGGTGAATCACAGCGATTCCGGAGGCAAGACCGCCACCGCCTTGCCTGACTTGCCCTAGAGCAGCGTCGGCTCCGGATCGTCCTCGACTTCTTCGATGATCTCAGGGCCGTCATTCCTGGGCGAGCCGACGCCCCGGCCGATCTTCCACATCGTCATCAACTCGGCCGGGAAAGGCCTCATCAGATCGTTCGGATCCGGCTCCGGCGACAGCCAGCGTTCATAATCCTCGCTATGCAGGATAACAGGCATGCGGTCATGGATCTCAGCCATCATCTCGTTCGGCTCGCAGGTGACGATGGCGAAGTTGCGGGTCGAAATGCCGTTCTCATCTTTCCAGCTTTCCCAGATGCCGGCGAGCGCGAAGGCGGAGCCGTCCTTCATCGCGATCGCATAGGGCTGCTTGTTCTTGCCCGTGCCATGAATGTCCTTCCACTCAAAGAAGCCGTTGATCGGCACCAGGCACCGGCGCGAACCATATGCCGCGCGAAACATGCCATTGGAAGCGATGCTCTCGCAGCGGACATTGACCGGCGGCGGCCGGCCGCCTGATTTGGCCCAGGAGGGCAGCAGACCCCAGCGTGCCGACGCGAAGATGGGGCCCGTTACATCAGGCTCGCGCACGACGTCCCTGATGATGATGGGGTAATTCAGCGACGGCGCGCCGTTCCATCGGGGAAAGCGATTTCCCAGCCCGTCAATATCCCCGCCCCTGACAGCAAATGGGAAATTGCAGATCAGCTCCTCAAGCGAGGTCTTGACGAATATGCGTCCGCACATGGAACCCTCTCTGCCGGTGGAATGTCAGATGTTCTCATTATGTTCCGGGGTGACAGGGTGTCAACGACGCCTCAGTTGCGCCCCTGCGGGAATGCCCGCGCCTCATATGTGTAACATGTGCTGCAGCTTCGAACCAATCCACCGTGATTGATCCGCAACCTCCCGGCCCTAGCTTCTGCTCTCGGCCGGCTCGAACGGAGAAAACCACCCATGCTGGAACTGCGCACCGACCCCTTCCCCGCCGCCGACGAACTGAACGCCCTCTTTTCTGCCGCTTGGGGCAGCCAGCACAGCCGGGATTTCGCCGAAATCCTCTCCCGCAGTCTCGCCCATATCGGCGCCTATAACGACGGCAAGCTCGTCGGGTTCGTCAATGTCGCCTGGGATGGCGGCCTTCATGCCTTCCTCCTCGATACGTCGGTCCATCCCGATATGCGGCGGCAGGGCATCGCGACGCGTATGGTCAGGCAGGCTACGAGCATCGCCCGTGAGCGCGGCGCTGAATGGCTGCATGTCGATTTCGAACCGCAGCTGACCGGCTTCTACCGCGCCTGCGGATTTATCCCGACTGCGGCGGGCCTCATCAAGCTCGCATGAGAGATTTCACCGGAAGCCGTCCGCAGGCGCAAGCCCGTCGTCAGGCGGGAAAGCGACGCCGATAGTCAGGGCGCCGACGCGCAATGCCATAGCGCGTCAGGCGAAGACAATTTTTCACGCTTGCACCGCGAGCTTATCTCCGCACAGGACGCTTATGAATTAAAAGACTACATACGACTTTTGGTTTGCAAATTCGAAGTCCTTCCGCAGTATTTCAGCCTTACTTTTTCGTTAAAAAATCAAGAAAAAATCACAATTTTTCATTGAAAACTTCATTTGTGATTGGCATAAATCCCCGAGAGGTTGTCGTCCGTTGAAACCAACAGTTCTTTCGCGCTCTTCTCAGGCAATTTCGCCAATTATTCCTTCGCGGTGAACAATGGCGATCACATCCTGACGAGCGCTGCCGAAGGGACGGATACGCTGACAGACGTCGAATTCGCCCGCTTTGCCGATGGCATCTACGATTTCGCCACGGAAAGCTTCACGCCCAAAAGCAACGCCGCGCCGACCAATATTCAGCTCTCGAAAACCGCCCTCTCCGAGGATACACCGATCTGGACCACGGTTGGTCTGCTCAGCGCCAAGGATGCCGACGGCGACACCCTCACCTACACGTTGCTCGACGGCGCCGACGATCACTTCCGGCTGAAGGGCAACCGCATCGTCAGCTCCAAGGCATTCGACTACGAGACGGCCAAGTCGCACACGATCAAGGTCGCCGTCTCCGACGGTAAGGTCACGGTCGCAAAGGAGATCACGATCAACGTGCTCGATGTCAACGAAGCCCCGGTCAACCAGGCGCCGATCAAGCTCTCGTTCTCGCGCAGTTCGATCTCCGAGAATGTCGCAATCGGCACCTCGGTCGGCCTTCTCTCAGCCGTCGATCCGGAAGGCGGCACGGTGAAGTGGCGGCTGATGGATGATGCCGACGGCATCTTCAAGCTCGTCGGCAACAAGATCCAAACGAAGGCTGCGATCGACTTCGAAAGCACCCACAGCCTGACCTTCACCGCCCAAGCCTATGACGCGGCCGGCAACATCACCAGCCACGACTTCACCCTCGGCGTGAAGGACATTTTTGAGCCGTCGAGCCTGCTGCACGATGCTTTGATCTAATCACGACTGGATTTCTGCCAGACGCCGATATGCGTCATGATCGGCTTTCAACGCCGGTGGGGCTCGCAGCCTTGCGAGCCCCACAGCGGCAATCTAAGGCGTTTGCCTGCCGCCACCAGCAGGAGATGCAGAGGGCGCAGCCACGTCGAGGCATCTCAGAAAATGCCGCTCCACCTCGATGCTCGTTTCGGCTATGATTCTCCGCCCATCGGAGGAGAGCCTACATGCGTCTACCCACCGTTATCCTCGCCCTCGCCATTTCGGCGTTCGCGGCCCTGCCCGCCTTGGCGGAGACCTACAAGACGCCGAAGGCGCTGCTCAAGGCGCTTTACAGCTACGACACCGACAGGAGCGATGCCGAGGCGCCCTCGCCCTATTCGATCTTCTTTTCCGACCATCTGAACAAGCTTCTCCAGGCCGATCTCGACAACACGCCCGAGGGTGATGTCGGCGCGGTCGATTTCGATCCAGTCATTGCAGGCCAGGACGGCGAGGCGAGCAACGTCAGGATCGGGCAACCGATCCTGTTGGACGACAAGGCCGAGGTGGAAGTGCAGTTCGACAACGGCAAGGAGGTGACGCTTTTCTACACCCTCGTGCGCGAGCATGGCGGCTGGAAGGTCGACGACATCGCTAATCAGCAGGGCGATAATCCCTGGAGCCTCAGTGCACTGCTGGGGGATGCGCAGTAAAACCGCAGGCGCTAAAGAGCGCCCTCATGGTGAGGAGGCCCAAGAGTCCGTCTCGAACCACGAGGGCGGGCGCGCGAACGCCTTAACTGCATTCCACAAGCCCTATGCAGAATCGAAGGCAATGGCGCCGGTGGCCGCCTCTGTCCTTCGCGGCTTCGCCCTGCGGGCTACGCACCTCGGGATGAGGCGGAACAAAGACGGCGCCAGGAACACCGGAGGCAGGCTCTGCGATCCTCTTCACCATGAGGGCTGATTGATGTGGCCTGCCGCTCCGCAAAATCCATGCCCGGCCACCGAAGCACCGCTCATCCCGTTTCGGCACGGAATCCCGATATGGCACATCGGCGCAAGTATCTGCTAACTTTTCGTCAAGTAACTGAATCTTCGGCATTTCCTGTCGTTATAAAGGTCATGCCACAATAATGGCGCTTGCATTTTGACCGAAATGATGGCACCAATCCACCTACTCGGGCATTTGCATGCCGGTGACTGGACTGATGTGGTATCTCTTCCGTTACGGAAGGGGCGCGGGAATACCCGCCTGCGTAGACGTTCTTTCCCCGTACGTGACTTCTCCGACTGACCCTTCGTCCCCAACCCCAATCGGGACGAAAGCTAAAGCCGTCCGCTTCCTCTCGGGGGCGCGGATAAACACAGACTAAGGGAAAAGGACTATCCCAATGGCCACCAAAGGCATCGTAAAATTCTTCAACCAGGACAAGGGTTTTGGTTTCATCACGCCGGACGGCGGCGCAAAGGACGTTTTCGTCCACATCTCCGCGCTGCAGGCTTCTGGCATCCAGTCGCTGCGCGAAGGCCAGCAGGTCACCTTCGACACCGAGCCGGACCGCATGGGCAAGGGCCCGAAGGCTGTCAACATCTCGGCTTCGTAAGCTAGATTATCGCTTCGGCGGCAGGAACGGCGCTCTGAAAGGGGCGCCGTTTTTGTTTGCCACGCTTGGATTTGTCGATCGCAAGGCCAGGTGTTATATGCGCCCTTAATGATGATCTCGCCGGAGCGGCGATGCAGGGCGCCAACATTGAGGCGCCGTGGCTACAAGGAACAATGGACCGTCGATGACTGAGAAGAGGCCGATATTTGCGGTGGCCCCGATGATCGACTGGACGGATCGGCATTGCCGTTATTTCCACCGCCAGATCAGCCGGCAGGCGCTGCTCTATACCGAGATGGTGGTGGCCGACGCCATCATCCATGGCCCGCGCGAGCGGTTGCTCGGCCACGACGCCGCGGAACATCCGCTGGCGCTGCAGCTTGGCGGATCGGATCCGGTCAAACTCGCCGAGGCGGTGAAAATCGCCGAACCCTATGGCTACGACGAGATCAACCTCAATGTCGGCTGCCCCTCCGACCGCGTGCAATCGGGCACCTTCGGCGCCTGCCTGATGCTGACGCCGGAGACGGTGGCCGAATGCGTCGCGGCGATGAAGGCGGTCGCGACCGCGCCCGTGACGGTGAAATGCCGGATCGGCGTCGACGAGCAGGAGCCGGAAGAGGCGTTGCCGGAACTCATCACCCGCGTTCTCGATGCCGGCGCCGATGCGATCTGGATCCATGCCCGCAAGGCCTGGCTGAAGGGCTTGAGCCCGAAGGAGAATCGCGAGATTCCGCCGCTCGACTACGAGATCGTCTACCGGATGAAACAGCGCTGGCCCGATGTGTTCATCGGCATCAACGGCGGCATCCGCACGCTCGACGAGGCCGCCCAGCACCTCGCCCATGTCGACGGCGTCATGCTCGGCCGGGCCGCTTACCAGAACGCGGCGATCCTCGCCGACGTCGACCGGCGCTTCTTCGGCGCGCCGGCGGCCGAGCCCGACTGGCAGGCGCTGTGCGACCGGATGATGGCCTATGCCGAGCGCCATATCGCCGGCGGCGGCCGGCTGCAACAGGTTGCCCGGCACATGGTCGGCCTCTTCACCGGCCTGCCCGGGGCGCGTCGCTATCGTCAAATCCTCTCCACCGACGCGGTAAAAAACGGTGCCGGACCGGAGGTGCTGGCGGCAGCCTTCGCCGCAGTGGATTTCTCCGGGACGGAGCCGGCGGCGGTCAGCGCCTGACGTAACGGAACGTTGTCTGTGTTTCCACCGGCAAGTGATGGCCGGCGCCTGGAGCGGGCCTTCTCAACGAGCCGGTCGCGGTCGCGCGCTCATTCGGTAAGTCGCGGCTGTCGGGCAACAGTCATCATAACCGCGGCATCGGCAGCAATATCTTCTTCTCGATCCGGCCGGCCACCGAAAACACCAGAATCTCCGTCTCTTTGCCGATCCTGCTGCCATCCATCAGTCTGACGATATCGTCGACGCCGCCGACCGGGCTGCCGTCGATGGCGAGGATGTAATCGCCCTCCTGCAGCCCGCCCTTTGCCGCCGGCCCCTCCGGTTCGACCCTGCGGACGCGGACGGATGTCGTTTGAACCGTACCGGCAGCAAGTGCGACCCGTAGCGGCAGCACGATCGTGTCGCCTGCTATGCCGATGAAGGCGCGCCTGACCTGACCATAGCGAAGAATCTCCGACACCACGAAATTGGCGGTGTTCGATGCAACGGCAAAGGCGATGCTCTGTGCGCCCTGGATGACGGCGGTGTTGACGCCGATAACCTCGCCGCCGGAAGAAACCAGCGGCCCGCCGGAATTACCCGGATTGAGCGCGGCATCGGTCTGGATGACATCCTCCATCAGCCGGCCGCTGGCCGCCCGCATCGACCGGCCCAGCGCCGAGACGATACCGGCAGTGACGGTCCATTCGAAGCCCAGCGGATTTCCGATCGCGATCGCGATATGGCCCCTGCGCAGGCGCTGGGAATCCCCGAGCCTCGCCCAGGCGCCGGTGCTGGCATTGGCGCGAATAAGAGCGATATCGGTATCGATATCCCGGCCGAGCACCCGACCTTCGGTGACGAATCCATCAGGCGTCGTGATGCGAACCACTTTGGCGTCGTCGACGACATGGCTGTTGGTAATGATCAGGCCGTCAGGCGAGACAGCGAATCCCGACCCGTGCCCCTGCCGGCCTCCCACCCGCTCGATCCGGCTGACCGCCGGGCCGACCGTGTCGATTGCTGCTGCGATCGACTGCGAATAGGCATCGACCAGCGCCCCGTCTTTCTGGGGCGCCATATCCTTATCCATGTAACCCATGTTCTGATCCTCAGGCGGCAGACGGCCGTCCCGCCGCCGGCAAAGCAATCGCGGATGCGATCGTCGCCATGACGTTGTTGTGAGGAATTAGATGGTTGGGCGTCGATCCCCGTTCAAGTGAGCGCCAGGCGCTGCATCCGGCGCAACATAATCCAAGGCGAAATACACCTACCCGAACGTATAGATTGCACGAACGGGAATAAAGTGGCTCATTGCGGACATTGCCCGTTAGTTCGGCCGCCTTCACTGCGCTGCCGAGCTACCGTGATCAAGGAATGTCGTAGCGCGAAGCAGTCGGGCAAGGACCGCCCCATTGCGTCGCCGCCACCGGTTAACAGGGCACTGCGCGTCCTGGAAACTGACCATGCAAACTTCTGTCATATCAATAGAGTAGAACGAGGCATTCAATAAGCACATCATCATATTGTCGATTCCATCCCCAGGCGCGACTCTCCTATTGGCGTCACGGCGCTCGTGGCGCTGCCGATCCCGCCTGCAGCAGCCTGTTTAGCCAATCCAACCCACAAGGAGCCATGAGATGAGCACAGTCACAACGAAGGACGGCGTCGAGATTTTCTACAAGGACTGGGGACCGAAGAGCGCCCAGCCGATCATGTTCCATCACGGCTGGCCGCTGTGCTCCGACGACTGGGACGCGCAGATGCTGTTCTTCCTCGACAAGGGTTACCGCGTCGTCGCCCATGATCGGCGTGGCCACGGCCGCTCCACCCAGGTGGCCGACGGCCACGACATGGATCATTACGCGGCCGATGCCGCAGCCGTCGTCGAGCATCTCGATCTCAGGAATACCGTCCATGTCGGCCATTCCACCGGCGGCGGCGAAGCGACCCACTATGTCGCCCGCCACGGCCAGCCGCAGGGCCGGGTCGCCAGGCTCGTCATAATAGGCGCCGTACCGCCGATTATGGTGAAAACCGATGCCAATCCCGGCGGCCTGCCGATCGAAGTCTTCGACGATCTGCGCAGGCAACTTGCGGCCAACCGCACCCAATTCTATCATGACCTTCCCGCCGGCCCGTTCTACAGCTTCAACCGGCCGGGGGCGAAAGTGTCGGAACCGGTCATCAACAATTGGTGGCGCCAGGGCATGATCGGCGGCGCCAAGGCGCATTACGACGGCATCAAGGCCTTCTCGGAAACCGACTTCACCGAAGACCTGAAGATCATCACCGTGCCGACCCTCGTCATGCATGGCGACGACGACCAGATCGTGCCGATCGCCGACTCCGCGCTGCTTTCGTCCAAGCTCCTGCAGAATGCGACGCTGAAGGTCTATGAGAAATTCCCGCACGGCATGTGCACGACCCATGCCGATATCATAAATCCCGACATCCTCGCCTTTATCAAAGGCTGATCCGACGTGTCGTCGGGCGCCGGCGAGGCGCCCGGCGGCCGCGCCGCTTTTTGGCAAAACGGTTTTATCATGAAACCGTTTTCGTCGATTTGCGTTTAGCGGCCATGAAAAGAGAACGTGAACCCTCATCAAAGGCTTACCGGCAGGATCGTTTCGAAAATACCGAGCGAGCCGCAAAGGAAACCATCGAGGCGGAGCAGCGGGCTCGCCGGGAAAAGACCAAACGCCTGAAAGAGCTGCGCCTGTCGCAGCTGGGCAGTAAGGATCCCGCGGCCAAATAGAGATCTTCTGCCCGCCTATTCAGTCCGATCGAGGCGCCGGTTGATTTCAGCTCCACCCCGGCGCCGCGTCTTGCCGCGGCTCCCATATTGTTCTGATTTCGGACGTTCGCCCATCTTGCGAAGCAAAGGCTGCGAAATTATCTTTTTTGCACAATAGCGATTCACGGCATCCCAAAAGGGCTGATTGCGATGTCAGACAAGCTTTTCAGCACGCGTGACGAACCACTCGCCTCCGCAGATCTCGATATTTGCAGGCGTGTACATGAAGCCCTGTGTAGCGGGCTTAATATTGATAGAGCAGGCGGGGAAGCCGATCGTCTCGGAGCCCTGATCATCGAGCTTTATCGGCAGGGGGTGCATGATGAAGACCAGCTTCGACTGCTTGCCGGCGGGAAGCGGGTCTGACGGCGCGTGTCAGTTTCCCCGCGACACCTCTGCCCGTGATCCTCGTTTCAGACGCACAAAGGGTGCGCTAACGCTCTGAATCTAATTATGTATCGGCTCGAAAATCTATTCCGATTTCGAGCCGATACGCTAGCCATTTTCGGTGATTTAGAGGCCGGTCGCCTCGGGACTCGTTGCTGTGGCCGAGGTTTCTGTTGAATCGACAGCCGGCGCCGACTCGGTCGTTCCCGATACTTCTTCCGTGCTGCCCGTCTCGGCTTCCGGCGTTTCCGCGGTCGCGCTAGGATCTGTCGTCTCGCTGCCCTCGGCGGTTTCGCCAGCCGGAGTCTCGGTTGCCGGAGTCTCCGTCGTCGGGGTCTCCGTCACCGGTTCTTCCGCGACCGGCGCCGCAGCCGCCAACGCGTCTCTCATCTGGTCGATCGTGCCGACAGCCGTGCCGATGCCGAGCGTGTCCTTGGCCCAGGCCAAAGCTTCGGGGGTGAGCGTGCCCGTCTTGGTCGCCGAAGCCAGTGCTGCCCTCAGAGCGGCGTCGCCGAGAACAGGATCGTCCGCCGGCGGGGCAACCCCGTTGGCCAGCTCATATTGAGCGTAAGCGGTAGCGTACGCCGCAATTGCAGCCATACGCGGATCCGCCGTCTTCATGAGGGCATGGAAATTGCGTTTCAAGGAATTGAGACCGGCAAGCTGTGCTGCGGGTTTCTTGGCCGACTTTTCCGCGGGCGCCTTGACGGAGGTCGTCTTCTTGGCGCCGCCCTTCGTGGTCACGCTCTGCTTGGTCGTATTCGCCTGGCCCGTCTTGCCGCTGGACTTGTTCGAGCCATGGCCGTTCTCCGTCTTCCCGCCTGAGCTGGAGCTTCCCTTTCCGCCGCCGCTGCTATGGCTGCCGCCGCCACTGCCACCGCCGTTGCCACCCCCGCCACCGCCGTGATCACCACCGCCACCCCCGTGACCACCACCGCCACCGCCGTTGCCGCCACCGCCACCACCTTTTGCGAAGGCGGGCGATGTATCGGTAAAGACGATGTTGAGGGGCGCAAGCGCAAGACTGGTGGATAGACAGAGAAGGCCGATGATTCTGGAGAGCTGCATGGTCGTCTTTCTGACATTAAGGTGACGCGTTACATGTCAGGCATTGAAGCAGCAGCTCCATAAGAACCAGTTTAAGATCTACTTGCAATTTGAACTTCCTCCAGATTCCGGTCGTCGATAGCGTCCCTTGCGCGCTTTCAGAGAGGTGTAGCGCAGGAGAACCGCCGATCGCAATGATTCGGCCGCGCAGTTCATTGCGTTAGCGAATGCGCACATAGTCGGGTCCTGACCCCAAGAGAAACTTATTTTCTCGGTCCGCGTTATCCCTCCATACTTCCGTGACTCGAGGTGAGTGACATGAACAGATTCGCCATCATTGCCCTATCGATAGCGACGGCATTCTCCGGGACGCCGGCTACGGCAGGCCCAGCCTTCGTGCCCAGTCCGGTACAACAGGCGGTGCAGCCAACGCCTGACGGCAGCGATGCCCGGATCATCGCGGTCGGCTGCAACAACTTCACGAACTGCCCAGGCCAGTTCGATAATGGTCGGAGGTGGTACCCGAGGCGCCACTACTACCGCGATCGCCACTACTACCGCGATCGCGACTACTATCGGGACGACCGCTATGGCTGGGACCGCCGCTACGATCGCAGATGGCGGCGTCACCACGACAATACCGGCGCCATTATCGGCGGCTTGGCGGCCGGTGCCATCATCGGCGGCATCATCGCCTCGCAGCCTCGCGCCGCCTACAGCTCGCGCGGATACAGCTCGCACGCCGAGTATTGCTACGCCCGCTATCGGTCGTACCGCGCCTGGGACAATACCTATCAGCCGAACTACGGCCCGCGCCGTCAGTGCCGGTAATCCAGCCTGTGGCGCTGCAGTAAGCCCCGCGTCACCGCGCGGGGCTTTGTGCTGTCGCGCAAGCCCTTCCCAGCGGCTCTCAGTCATGCTTGTCTAGCCAGGATCGAACCTTCCGAGCGGCTGCATTTGCAAGGTGACCTATGACCTCAGGAGACGCCGCAACACCCTCCGGCTGCGTGACCCTGCTTGCGCCGGATTTGGAAAACCTGTTGGGCTTCGAAGCAGCGCTTGCGGCCGGTTGGTCTCCCGACCCGCGCCGTGCCGGCGACCAAGCCTATATCGGCGGAGAACTCCAGCGGCTGCGCCAGGACAAATTGAAATTTCTCGACGATCTTAGTCCGGGCGACAGACAGCGCACCGTGTCCGGGTCGCCGCTGACGGTTCTTCTCTTCTGGATCTGGGATGGCGAATTCTGCGGCAGCATCAACCTCCGCTTTCTTCAGGGCACAGAGCAGCTGCCGCCCGAAGTCTCGGGCCATGTCGGATATTCGGTCGTGCCGTGGAAGCAGCGCAGCGGCCGCGCCACCGCAGCGCTCGGCCTCCTGCTCGATGTGGCGGCAAAACAAGGCCTCACCCGCCTCGTCGTTCTCTGTGACGAGGACAACGACGCCTCGCGGCGTGTGATCGAGCGCAACGGCGGGCAATTCTTCATGCGCGGTCCGCACCCTTCCGACAGGCCTAAGCGAACCAAACTCTATTTCTGGCTACATCCCGGACCGGCGCCTGAAAACACATCCGAGCGCTAGAGACGGACGGAGCAAGGCCGTCGCCCTTCTCCGTCCGTCCGATCAGCCCAGCTCGGGGTGGGCTGAGCACTCGATCAAAAGGCAGTCGCCGGCTTCGGCTTCTTCTCGGTCCATTGCGGCGGCGCGCCATATTTGGCGGCCACCATCCCGACCAGCCCAGGTTCGCGGCCGAAGGCGTCGCAGGCGACGTATTTCGGTTTTCCCCCGAGCCAGGATTTCATCCGCTGGCGCGAGGGAACCCGGAGGTCCAATCCCTTCGGCTCCCTGCCTGCAATCAGCATACGGGAAAATTCGCTGCTGAATTTCCCGGCAAGGGCGTAGGCATCGCCCACCTCGGAAACGCGCGGGTTGTTCTGCAGCGAATTCGCGCCCCGCGCCCAGACCATCGCCGCGCGCTGCGCGCCCGACTTGTCGACCGCCTCGGCCTCCACAGCCAGCCCGCCGAGCCCGACCGGCAGGCGCGGCACGCCGACCGGCAGCGCCAAGCCGGTGCCTACGGTTACGACAGTGGAAACCCCTGCCATTGTCTTGTTGGTTGGCACGATGTCGGTGACGACGGAGCGGATCGTCAGATCCGCGGGCTCGCCTGACGCCACCATCTGATACCGGTCCGTGAGGGAAATGCAGAGTGCCCGGTCGAGCGCATTGGAGACCATCGCCCGGTCTTCAGGCGACTTGATGCGAGTCGCGGCGCTGAAGGCGAAGCTCGTCGGTTCGATCGCGACCGTCTTTATCGGAGCGAGGCTGAGACCATCGACATAGACGCGCGATTTCGAGAGTTTGCCCTTGGCCGGCCCGAGATGAGAGTAGGACGTCAGCGTCCCGCCCTCCTTGAGCGGAACCGAGCTGCAGCCGGCAGCAGCCACGGCAAGCGCGAGCGGCAGGACTAGCGAAAAGGCCCTCGACACCCGTTTTGAAAGAAATGAAGTAAATCGATTGCTGCGCACTCCGCTTGGCCTCCGTCGCCGTTGATATCAGGCGAAGGTGGTGGCGAAGAATTGCCGCAGCATTACATTACTCGCGGCAACGCAGACTGCCGGAACAATTCGACCTATCCCAGTTGGATCGCCACCTCGGCCCCGGCAGCCCTGCGCTCGATGCGGACCTCGCCGCCGTGGTTCAGGACGATCTGCTTAACGAGGCTGAGGCCGAGCCCTGCCCCCTTACTTTTCGGGGTGACGCGGTAGAAGGGCTCGAACACCAGCTCCCGGTGCTCGGCCGCAATGCCCGGCCCCTCGTCTGCGACGCTGATCCGCCCGCCGCCGGCTGCCGACACAGAGACAGTGATCATGCCGCCGCCGCCGCCATGATCGATGGCGTTGCGCAGGAGGTTGCTTACCGCCCGCGGCAGGGCCGAAGGACTGCCCTTGCGTTTCAAGCTTTCGACCTCGCTCTGAAACGTGATCTGGTAACCGGCGCCGATCGCGAGCGGCGCAAGATCGGCCACCACGGTCCGGGCGATTTCGACCAGATCGACGGTCTCATGGAGATCGGTCGCCTGGTCGTTGCGCTCGAAATCGAGCAGCTGTTCGGCCGTCTCGGCCAGACGCGCGACGTCGTCGAGCAATCGCCGGCGCTCCTGCCCCTCGGCCGTTCCATCGATCCGCGTCTGCATGATGGCAATCGGCGTCCTCAGTTCATGCGCCGCATCGATCAGGAAGTGCTGCCGCTTGCGGTGCTCGTTTTCCAACCGGTCGAGCGCCTCGTTGAAGGCGATCACCAGCGGCGCGACCTCCCTCGGAATGCCTTCCAGCGGCAGGCGCGCATCGTAGCGGCGCGGTTCGATTTCCGATGCCTTGCGGGCAACTTCGCTGACGCTGGCAAGCCCGCGCCTGATGATCCTGGGAACCGCCAGAAAAACCGCGGGCAAGGCGACGGCAAACAGCGGCACGTAGATCGGATAAACCGCGCCCATCAGGGTAAGAACCGGCCAGCCTTTGTCGGCGACGCCGCCGAACAGCACCCGGAGTTCGCCGACCGGGGTCTCCGCGCTCTCGACCGAGGCGATCTCGTCCGTGCCGGCCGCCCCTCTGATGTCGGCCCCTTCGAACAGATAGGTCAGACGCGCAAGTTCGCTATAGGCTGCGGGAATTGTCCCATAGGATACGAAGGAGCCGTTCGTCGTGGCCGCGACATACCAGAGCCCGTCATATTCTCGTTTCAGCGCGTCGAGCTCCGGCGTATCTTTGACTTCGAGTCGCCCTTCGGCATCGAGTGAAACGGCCGGCGCCAGCACTGATGTGATATGGTCCTCCAGCGCGACATTCGGCGAGAGGATCGTCGCACCATAGAAGCAGAGCCCGATGGTGACGGCCGTCACCACGCCCGCGAAGACGAGGCTGAGCTGCCAGCTGAGCCGCCACCAGAGCGAAGGATTGGACTTGCTCCCCCCGCCAATCATTCTTCCCTCATGAGATAGCCGACGCCGCGGATATTGTGGATCGAAACCTCGGCCCCGGCATCGGTTAGCCGCTTTCGCAGCCGCGATATATGCGCATCGAGCGCATTCGACTGGATTTCTTCCTCATAATTGTAGACCGCCGCCTCCAGCGTCGAGCGCAGCACGGTCTTCTCCTTGCGCTTGGCGAGGGCGGCGAGCACCAGAAGCTCGCGCCGGGGCAGATCGAGCGGCGTATCGCCGACGGTAACGCTGAGATGTAAGGGATCGATCACCATCCGCCCGGCCGTGATCTTGAGTTCGGAAAGGTTCGGCTGCCGGCGCAGCACGGCCCTGAGCCGCGCCATCAGCTCTTCGACCAGAAACGGCTTGCCGAGATAGTCGTCGGCACCGAGATCGAGCCCTTCCACCCGCTGCTTCGGCTCGTTCAGCGCCGTCAGCACGATGATCGGCGTATCCCTCCCCGTTCGCCTGAGCTCCGGAATGAACCGCAGCCCCTCGCCATCAGGCAGGCGCCGGTCGAGCAGGATCGCATCATAGTGGTTCTGCCGCGTCAGCTCGACGGCATCGCCGAGATGCATTGTGTGATCCGTCACGATCCCATGCTTGCCGAGCGCCGCCGACAGCGCCCCGGCCAGCTCCCTCTCGTCCTCGATCAACAGAATCCGCATCGCCCACCATTCCTTGCGCCCAAGTTTCGGCCGCAAGGGTTGCAGCAACATTGCGGAACTTGAAAGGCAACCGGTCATGCTGCCGCAATTGTTGCAGCCGAGGATCGGGCATCCCAATCCAGGACGTCAGCATGATCCGCTTCAAATCCATCCTCCGTGTCCTCGAGACTTACTTCCTCTCCGCCTTCATCCTCGCCAGCCTGCTGGCGGGGCCGCTGGTTATATTGTTCGTGAGGTAGATCCGCTGGTGACCAATAAGCACGACCGGATATTTTTCGTAGAAAGTGAAAAAAGCGTCCCACCGTGTGGCCCCCTCATCTGCCTGCCGGCATCTTCTCCCCGCTGGGGAGAAGGGACCAAGCCGCACGACTCCCCTTTCAACCGAAATGTCGAAGGGGCGAGGCGCTGCCACGATTCCCCTTCTCCCCGCGGGGAGAAGGTAGCCCGAAGGGTCGGATGAGGTGGCCACACGGTAGATCTTTCAATTATCCTTTTCCTACGTCATGCGCCGGCCGCCATTCTCTCCCGCACCTCCAGAAACGCCGCCGTCAGCCGCGCCAGCACCGGCGAAGTCACCGTCCCGTTCGCCCCGCCGACCGGATCGACGATGTGGATCTGCCGGAGATCCTCCATGAACTCGTCCCAGAGCGGCTGTCCGCCCTCTTCCAGCAACTCGGCGCGAATGCTGAGATCCTCGCTCACCGGCAGGTGACGCCTGCCCCAGGCGCCGATCATGGCGAAGAGGGGAACGAGCTGGATTGCCGGTTCCGTCAGACTGTAGATTGCTTTCTGGCTATGGCTCGGATCGTCACGCTTGCTGATGAAGCCAAGCGAGAGCAGCCGCTTCAGCCGGGCCGCCAGGATATTGGAGGCGATCCCCTCCTCCGAATGAGTGAGCAGATCGCGGAAATGCCGGCGGTTGCCGAACATGATGTCGCGGATGATAATCAGACTCCATCGGTCGCCCAGCACCTCCATCGTCAGGTTGATCGGACAGCCGGACCGCAATTCTAAATCCACGAAGCATCTCCTATGAAAACCAGTTGCATTATAGGATCACTTGTGCGAGATAACAACTAGTTTCAATCAGCAATCAGATGGAGGAAAGCATGTCCAAGGTGCGCGTCGCAGGGTTTTCCGTTTCCGTGGATGGTTTCGGCGCCGGGCCGGAGCAAAGCTTGAATGATCCGCTCGGAAAGCGCGGGCCGGAAATGTTTCAGTGGTTCTTCCACACGCGCACCTTCCGCGCGATGATGGGTAAGGACGACGGTTCCACAGGCATCGACGAGGATTATGCATCCCGCGCCATGGCCAATTTCGGCGCCTTCATTCTCGGGCGCAACATGTTCGGCCCGATCCGCGGCGAATGGCCCGACGATGCCTGGAAAGGCTGGTGGGGTCCGAACCCGCCTTACCACGCGCCGACCTATATCCTCACCCATTATCCACGCGAACCGCTCGTCATGGAGGGCGGCACCACCTTCCACTTCGTCACCGGCGGCATTCATCAGGCGCTCGACCAGGCGAAGGCGGCGGCCGGCGATAAGGATGTGAAGATCGGCGGCGGAGTGGCGACCGTCCGCCAATATCTGCAGGCGGGTCTGATCGACGAGCTGCATTTCGCCGTTTCGCCCGTCGTGCTCGGTAAGGGCGAAGCGATGTTTGCAGGCATCGATCTTCCCGCGCTGGGCTTCCGCGTCACCGAGCATGTCGCCAGCGAAAAAGCCACCCATCTCGTGCTGGCGAAATAACCGAGCTATTGGTTCAGTCGGCGATCTCTCCAGCGTGAGCGGTGTCGGAAACACATTCGTCCCGACGCCTGGACGATGCGGCTGTCCAAGGTCATCTCGCCCAGCGTCAACAGCGTCACATTTTGCCCATGCTTTTCATGGCGTTTTCCATGTGCATCTTGCAGTCGTCCATCTTGTTGGCCGTCATGGAATCCTTAGCCATCATCATTTCCTTGGACGCCATTTCCTTCTTTTCCTTCATGGCCGGATCGGTCATGGCGTCCATGTCGGACTGCATTTTCATCATCGACGCCTCGTCGCATTTCATCATCGCATCCTGTGCAAGGACAGGCAGTGCGGATGCGGCGGCGACAACGATGGCTGCAGCTGTGCGTTTCAACATTGTATTCTCCTCCTTTTGGGCAGCGTTGCCCGTTGCAAATGGTGGAATGCAAGTTCCCAAGAACGTGCCGCGGCGCGGGATGAAGACATGCATAAATCAAGGACCTGAGATTATCCCGGCATCACCCGGTAGACGCATGCCATCCCCTCGACGCCCCGAAGCGGAGCCTCGAAAGCGACCAGCCTGTGGCCGGAGAGCAGCCGCCTGACGTCAGGCGCCGAAAACAGGGCTTCGGATAGACAGATCTCGCCGGCCTCGGCCAATGATTGCACCCGTGCCGCGACATTGACGGTCTGCCCGAAATAATCGAGGTTGTCGTTCAAGGTCACGGCGATCGACGGGCCGCAATGGGCGCCGATCTTCAGAATAATGCTGGGGTCGCCATGCTCCCCGTTGAAGCGTTCGATTTCCTCGAGCATGTGCAGAGCAGCCGAGATGGCGTCGCTCGGGCGGGAGAAGGCAGCCATCACCGCGTCGCCGATCGTCTTGACGATTGCGCCCGAATGCTCCTGTACGGTGGCGCCGAGCAAGGCGAAGTGTTCACGCACCAGTGCATAGGCATTGAGATCGCCGAGCCGCTGGTACATCGCGGTCGACCCCTTGAGATCGGTGAAAAGAAGCGTCACCTGGCGAATGCCGAGGCCCTCCCTTTCATCAACGCATTCGGAGCGAAACAGCCGCCGAAATGTCTGGCGCGCAAGCAGCATTCCGCCCGACATGTAAGGATCGAAATCGAGAACGGGCTTGATGGCCTGCGCCAGAATCTCGGGCGGCCAGTTGATGAGAAGCAGCGAGCCACGCACGGCAGCCGAGTTCTCGACTTCGACGATGACCGGGCCGGGCCGAACGGCTGAGGACGAAGGGCAAAAATGCCGACCGTCATACCCGATCCTGAGGAGTGCCGGCGCCGTAGCGGGCTCGCCTGCCACCGGCAGCGCAAAGCTCGCCTGGGTCTCGACATTGATGCCGGCGAGCGCACCCGGGCCGAGTTCAGCCCTGATCGTCGTGACCGAACCCGGTGCCAGGAAGGAAAGGCCGCGCACCAGCCCTTTCAGGACGTCGAGAAAGCGGACCTGCTGACCGGGCAGTCGCGCATCGCTGAGAAACCGTGCCTTCCAGTGAAAATCCTCGATCGAGAGCGAGCCGGGATCATGAAAAGACAGCCGGCGCAGCTGCGGCGACACTGTGAAGGTGACCTCGATGAAATCGTCGAGATCGGTTTCGCCGGAGACGTCGCACAGGCCGCAGACATAGTGAGTCTTCAGCGTCCTCAAGGCGCCGAAACTGTCGAGCACCATTCCGGATTGGGGACACACGACGTCCCAGCGCATCTCGAACAAACCGCTGCGCGTCGCATGGAGAAAGAGATCGATGCTTTCCGCCTCCGAAATGGCGCCGTCGTGCGCGAAGGCCAGCGGGTTGATGCGGTAGAGGGACAGATCGTCACCGCTGCGGATCAGGTTTTCGAATTTGGCGATGCCCCGCGGGCTCCAGGATCGGACCTGCCGGATCTCGGTCATCTTGCTCTCAAGGAGCCGTTCCTGAACGTCAGTCATCTGACGCCTCGCAAAGTTCGGCCGGGCCCTGCGACCGGGGATCGCCGCAATTATAGCAGACGCTCGTCCGTGCGGATCAATCGGAGCCTGGCCGAGCAGAAGTCTTACGGATTAGCCCGGAAAGGCGACGCTGGGGTTTTCAGAAGCTTTTCCCGCTCGACATCGCTTATCTCGGCATTCGCTATCTGCGACATCCGGACTGTGTCAGCGGACCATGACGCTCAGCAGTCTTGTTCTCGACCTGTCGTCAATTAAGCGTGTCCCTGCTTCGGCTGCTTTCGTGAAGAAATCCGTGTACTTGGCCGGTCGCTCATAGCAGTGCTCCGCAATGCGATTAGAAAATGCGAGGGATTATTCGTATTTTTGACGCAGCGCAAGAACCTCATCATTCCAAGGAGCCCTCCAATGACGACACTGACCACCGCGCCGCTCGCGCCTCTCCTCCTCCGCCTGTTCGCCTGAGCGGGCGCTCCGCAGCGAAGTCTGCACTTCTCTTGCGCTCAGGCACTCACTCCTACCGTCGTTCGCCCTCAACTGTGGGAACGACGCCGTGCGGTTGCCTCTCTTCTCCCCAGCGGCGAGAAGATGCCGGCAGGCAGATGAGGGGGCCACACGGCGCATCCTTCACTGCCTTGGCCACCGACGCCGATGTCCGCTTCCAGGGTTGCCGGGCTGCCCGCCACGACGACCACATCCATATTCAGATCGAGTGAGCGCATTCGAGCGCCAGCCCGGATCGGGCGCCGCAACCATCCGTGGCAGCGCCTCTTTCCAGCTGCCGGCCGATTGACTATTTTCGCTGTCCATATCCCTGAATGAGAGGTTTGCTTGTGAGTGTCGGCCTGATTGCCCTACTTGATGATGTCGCAGCGCTTGCAAAGGCGGCCGCTGCTTCCCTGGACGATGTCGTCGCTCAGGCGGGCAGAGCCGGCGCCAAAGCCGCCGGCGTCGTGATCGACGACGCTGCCGTCACGCCGCGTTATGTGACCGGCCTGTCGGCGGCGCGCGAACTGCCGATCATCGGGAAGATCGCCGTCGGCTCCCTCAAGAACAAACTTCTGTTCCTCCTGCCGGCAGCACTCGCCCTCAGCCTTCTCCTGCCGCAGGCAGTGACGCCGCTGCTGATGCTCGGTGGGCTCTACCTTTGCTACGAAGGCGCCGAAAAGGTCTACGAGCTGGTCGTGCCGCATGCCGCCCATGCCCACGAGGCGGAGCTCGAGACGATCAGCATCGATCCCAAAACCTTTGAGGACGAAAAGGTCGCAAGCGCCGTCAGGACCGACTTCATTCTGTCGGCCGAGATCATGGCGATCACGCTGGGCTCCCTGTCCGAGTCGGGGCTGGCGATGCAGGCGCTGGTTCTCGCCCTGGTCGGCACGATGATCACCGCCGCCGTTTACGGCGTCGTCGCGTTGATCGTGAAGGCGGACGACTTCGGCCTCTGGCTTGCCCAGCGCTCTTCCCGCTCGCGGACAGGGGCCTTCCCGCGCATGCTCGGACGCGGCCTTGTGCAGGGCATGCCCTATCTTCTCCAGGTGCTGGGTCTGATCGGGACGGCGGCGATGATCTGGGTCGGCGGCGGCATCATTGTGCACGGCGCCGAAAGCTTTGGCTTTGCCTGGCTGAGCCATCTGCTCCACGATGCCGGAGAAGGCGCCGCGCATGCAATGCCGGCCGTCGGCGGCGTGGTTTCCTGGCTGGTCCAAGCTGCTGGCTCAGGTCTCGTCGGCATCCTCCTCGGGCTTGCGGCCATCCCGGCCGTCGGCTACGCCGTTGCGCCCGCATGGCGGTGGTGCGCAGCACGCCTGCGCAGGATGAGGACTGCGTAAGCGCGGGACAGCAGATGTTGCTTACGTCGAAGCGCCGGCATCATCAACCGGCGTCCCTTTCATCATACGCACGCTGCGCCGCAAAAATTGCGTCCATGTTCTGCTCTGCCCAATGGCTGAGTGCCGAAACCGTATCCGTCAGCGTGCGCCCGAGCGGCGTCAGCGCATATTCGACGGTTACCGGCACGGTCGGAAAGATCGTGCGCGAGATCAGGCCATTGCGCTCGAGCCTTCTCAGTGTCAGCGACAGAACCTTCTGCGATATGCCCTTGATATCGCGCCGGATGTGATTGAAACGCACCGGCCCGCCTTGCAGCCGGTCGAGGATCAGCAGCGCCCATTTGTCCGCCAGGCAGTCCAGCACCAGCCGCGTCGGGCAGCGATCCTCATAAACATTGTAGCTCTGCTCTGTCGTCGTCATTCCATCCTCCCCTTCCCGCCCCGGGTTTCCCGCAGGAAACCAGGTGAGAAAAAAGTGCTCTCTTTTCCGATCCCGTTTTCTCTGTATGTATCCTATGGAAAGATAGTTTCCAACAGAAACCACGGAGAGTGATATGAGCAGCAAAATTCTGGTTCTCGGCGCGACGGGCACCGTCGGCCGACATGTGGTCGATCGGCTTTTGGCGAAGGGCGAAGCCGTCAAGGCCGCCTCTCGCGCCGGCAAGCCGGTAGCCGCCGCCGAGGGCGTCGCCTTCGACTATGCCAGGCCTGGAACTTTCGGCCCGGCCCTCGAGGGCGTCGACCGTGCCTATGTGTTGCTCGCCTCCGGCTATGTCGACTCCAAGGGCCTGCTGCTGCCGGTGATCGAAGCGGCCGCAGCCCGGAAGGTGAAGGTCGTGCTCCAAAGTGTCATCGGCGTCGATGCCGACGACTCCATTCCCTATCGCCAGGTCGAGATTGCGCTGGAAAAATCCGGCACGCCCTATGTCATCCTTCGCCCGAACTGGTTTTCCGACAACTTCCACACCTTCTGGAAACCAGGCATCGACCACGGCCAGATTGCGCTTCCCGCCGCCGAAGGCAAATCGAGCTTCATCGACGCCCGAGACATCGCGGCAAGCGGCGTGGCGGTGCTCACCTCCTCGTCTTTCGACGGCAAGGCCTTCAACCTGACCGGCCCGGAAGCGCTCTCCTATGCCGAAGCCGCCGCCATCCTCTCCGAAGCGATCGGCAAGCCCGTCACCTATAACGCCGTCTCCGACGAGTCCTTTATCGAAATGCTGACGGGGGCCGGCGTGCCGGCCGGCTATGCGAGCTTTCTCGCTTCAATCTTCTATCCCGTCCGCCAGAACTGGACAGCCATCGTGACCGGCGACGTCGAGACGCTGACCGGCAAGGCCCCGCGCTCGCTGAAGACCTACGCCGCTGATTACGCCGCGGCGCTGAAGGCGTAATCGCCACCCTGTCGTCGTCATGCTCGGCCTTGTGCCGAGCATCTGCAACCGGTGCAGCAGATCCTCCACGCAGGCCGAGGATAGCATCGAGAGTGGCGCTGCGGCACTTCTTCTATCGGGATGGAAAGCGGCAGCCGCAGCTCCGATCATGTCATCGCCGGACGAGGGCGGCCACCCCACCTCAGCAACTCAGGTGCTCGACATCAGCCGCCAGCGACAGCGACACTTATCGCAACGGCAGCTCGAAGCTCCGTTTCAGCGTTTCCATCGGCACATCGGTCTTGACGTTGAGGACGCTCGGAATGCGCGTCAGGTGGTCGGCCTGAAAACGCCAGTAGCTGTGCAGATCGGCAGTGACGATCCGAAGCACGGCATCGCACTCCCCCGCCGTCAGGTAGCATTCCATCACCTCCGGAAACCGCCTCACGGCTTCGGCAAACCGCAGCGTGACCTCGGCATCCTGGGTCTTGAACCACACACGGGCAAAAACCGTCAGCCCCGCCCCGACCTTTGCGGGATCCAGCACAGCGACATAGCGATCGATGATCCCTGCCTCTTCCAGCAACCGAACACGGCGCAGGCAGGGCGAGGGCGAAAGCCCCACCTCCCGTGCCAGCTCGACATTCGAAATGCGCCCGTCGCGCTGAAGGACGCGGAGAATATGGCGGTCGATCGCGTCCAGATGAACTGGCATTTTATATCCCATCAGATGCGCCACTGCGCCACAATATGCCAATCTTTCACAGTTTCCGGAATGTTTCGCAAGCTCATTGCGCACAACTTGGCCTATCGTTCCACCCAATCGATATGGAGAAGCTGATGGCAAGAAAAATAGAAAAAATCGTGCTCGCTTATTCGGGCGGGCTGGATACCTCAATCATCCTCAAATGGTTGCAGGAGGCTTACGAATGCGAGGTCGTGACCTTCACCGCCGATCTCGGTCAGGGCGAAGAACTCGAGCCGGCGCGGGCGAAGGCGGCAATGTTCGGGGTCAAGGATGTCCGCATCGTTGATCTACGTGAGGAATTCGTCCGCGACTTTCTCTTTCCGATGCTGCGGGCTAACACACTCTACGAGGGTCAGTATCTCCTCGGCAGCTCCATCGCCCGGCCGCTGATTGCCAAGCATCTGGTCGCCATAGCCAAGGAGATCGGCGCGGACGCCGTTGCCCACGGCGCGACAGGCAAGGGCAATGATCAGGTCCGCTTCGAACTGGCCGTCAATGCGCTCGATCCGTCAATCAAGATCATTGCTCCGTGGCGTCAATGGAACATCCGCTCCCGCACGCAGCTGCTGGAATATGCCGAGAAGCATCGGATCCCTGTCCCGAGCGACAAGCGTGGCGAGGCACCGTTCTCGATCGACGCCAACCTGCTGCACACTTCGACGGAAGGCAAAATTCTTGAAAATCCAGCGGAGGTCGCACCCGATCATATCTATCGGCGCACGATCGATCCTGTCGACGCTCCCGATGCCCCTGAGATCGTCACCGTCGGCTTCGAGAGCGGGGACCCTGTTGCCGTCAACGGCAAGGCAATGACACCGGCAGCCTTGCTGACTGAACTCAATGAATTGGGCGGCCGGCATGGCATCGGGCGGCTCGATCTGGTTGAAAACCGATTTATCGGCATGAAGTCGAGGGGCCTATACGAGACACCGGGAGGAGCGATCCTGCTTGCCGCGCATCGCGGAATTGAATCGATCACGCTCGATCGCGCCGCCGCGCACCTGAAGGACGAGATCATGCCACGCTACGCCGAGATGATCTACAACGGCTTCTGGTTCGCGCCCGAGCGGGAGATGCTGCAGGCCCTGATCGACCGAAGCCAGGTCTTCGTGAGCGGCGAAGTGGCGATGAGGCTCTATAAGGGAAGCGCCTCGGTCATCTCTCGCACGTCGCCCTCCTCACTCTATTCCTCAGACCTCGTCAGCTTCGAGGAAAGCTCCATCGCCTATGATCATCATGATGCCGAAGGCTTCATCAGGCTCAATGGATTGCGGCTCAAAAGTTGGGCGGTCCGCAATATACGGTGAGCGGCTGATCTTAACTCAGCAGCGCCATCTCTCAGCATCTGCCAATGCCTTCATCGAGGGCATTGCTCCCAACGCTTCAAGTGCTTGTTGGAGCGCACTATGCGGATCTCGCTCGCGGCCGAACCACTGCCCAATCCATGGGAAAAACCGAGGAAGCTAATTTCAAACGATTTTAAAAAGCTACGAAAAAGCTAATCGATTTTAATTTTATCATTCAAATTTTCTTGTTGCGGCGCGAGAGAATTTAACCATTAATTTCCGCAGGTGCTCAGTATGTTCGTTGGAGGAACCCGCATGACTGTGACATTTCCGCTGACCGAGAAGCGCGACGCCGAGGCGTTGCTGAAGCACTTGACGATGCACAAACTTAGCTGTCCGGGAAACTGCGTCGTATCGCTCAAGGTACATGTCGCCCACGTCTCATCCTCTCATACAACGGCACTCGGCACCGCCCGTACCGCCTGGTAGGGTTGAATGTTCCCAGCTTTGCCGGGGTGTCTGGGTTCTGATGGCGGCGGCGTTTGCCGCTGAGGCTCCTTCCCCCTCATCTGCCTGATCCAACTCTTCTGCCAGCGGAGGAAGCGGAGCCAGATGCTATCATTTCCTTCCTGTAGAAGAAGGAGGCAGGCGTCGACGTCTCACGAAAAATCTTGGAATACCAATCGCGGCTGACAGTCATTGCTGTGCCGGTAAAAATTCCTATTCTTGGCGCCGCCGATGGCGATGAAAAACCGGCGCTGCGGCCGCACGATAGGAAATTAGATCTCGTCATGACTATTCTGACACCACTGACCTATCTCAAACAAGGCGTGCTCGCTGCGGCCATGATGCTGGCGGCAATGATGACATTCCTGCCTCAGGCGCATGCAGAGCCATGCGAACAGGAAACTTTCGAACAGGCGACATACGTCGTTTGCACGCTGGAAGCAGGAAAAGCCGATCTGCGCCTGTTCTGGAAAGATGCCGATGGCGAACCATACCGCGCTTTTTCAAACCTCGCCGAAGCCCTTCGCTCCGAGGGGAAAACGCTGGCCTTTGCCGTCAACGCCGGAATGTACCGGGCCGACTTTTCGCCAATGGGACTGTATGTCGAGAACGGCGGGGAATTGAAACCTCTCAACACGGCAGGGGCCGGAGGCTCTGCCGGTCAGGTTCCGAATTTTTATAAGAGGCCGAACGGCGTGTTCTTTCTTGATGAAGCAGGCGCCGGCATACTTCCGACCGACGAATTTCTGAAGCGCGCCCCTAAGGTGCGGTTCGCCACGCAGTCCGGCCCAATGCTCGTCGTCGCTGGAAAGCTGAACCCGATCTTCATCTTCGGCTCGACAGACCGAACCCGCCGAAGCGGTGTCGGCATCTGCACAAGCGGCGCAGTTCGCTTCGCGATCAGCGAAGACAGCGTCAATTTCCACGATTTCGCACGACTCTTCCGCGACCGGCTGAAATGTCCCGACGCGTTGTTTCTCGATGGTGGACGCGGGGTCGGACTCTTCTATCCGGCAATGGGCCGCAACGACCGCTCCTGGCACGGCGGCTATGGCCCGATCTTCGGCCTTGTGGAATAGGACGCGAGGCATCCCGCGTTCATCGCGCTCCGCGGTCCCGTCACACGGCCTTTGAAATGAAGAAGCAGGCCACAGGCCCCTTGGACGGCGGCGGCCTGCAGGCAGCATGATGCGGATTTCGAAAGGATTGCATCTGACATCGTCACGGGCCGACCGGATCAATAGGCAAGCGGCAATTGCGGTCACCGCGCGATTAAGGCACGATGCGGTGCTTGAAGGAGAGCAGCAAGTGAACTCACGCTCATGCTGACAGGCTCATGTCATTGCGGCAAGGCGAGCTGGACGCTCCAAGGCGATCCTGGATCGATCACCGCGTGCAACTGTACCCTCTGCCGACGCTACGGCACGCTCTGGGCCTATGATTACGAAGGAGAGCGTATTGCGCTCACCGGCCAGACCGCCTCCTACACCCGCTCCGGCAGCGAGACGTCATCCCTCGAAATTTTGTTCTGCCCATCCTGCGCTTGCGTCTTGAGCTGGCGCGGTCTGCGCCTGCAAAAGGATGGCCGCCGCCGCATGGCGGTCAACATGCGGCTTGCACCTCCGGAACTCGTCGCCGATCTTCCCATCGATCACTTCGACGGGCTGGACACATTCAAAGACCTTCCCTCCGACGGGCGATGCGTACGCGATCTCTGGTTCTGACAGGCTGGCACCTGTCGGCCTCGGGCGGGCAATGGCGCCTCAACCGCGCCGAGCCGCCTCGATCGCCGCGACATCGATCTTTCTCATCGTCATCATCGCGTCAAAAGCACGCTTTGCCTGATCACCACCCGCCGAGAGTGCTTCTGAGAGGACGCGCGGAGTGATCTGCCAGGACAAACCCCATTTGTCCTTGCACCAGCCACACTCGCTTTCCTGGCCGCCATTCCCGACGATGGCGTTCCAGTAGCGATCGGTTTCTTCCTGATCCTCCGTAGCGATCTGAAACGAGAAGGCTTCACTGTGTTTGATTGCAGGGCCGCCGTTCAGACCGATGCAAGGGATACCCGCGACGGTGAATTCAACAACCAGAACGTCTTCCTGTTTACCTTCAGGATAATCTCCCGGCGCACGCGTGACAGCACCCACAGCGCTGTCGGGAAAGGTCGCGGCATAAAAGCGGGCGGCATCCTCAGCGTCTTTGTTGTACCATAGGCAGATCGTGTTCTTTGCCATTGCGCGGTCCTCTTGGTTTGCAATTCCCACTCAAATAAGAGGGAGATCGCCTTTCTCCAGCTCATGTAGGTTATTTCGGCAAAGGCTCTTCGGTTTGATCCACGCACACCCGGCACGCTTGCGGTGTTCGCATCGCAAAAAGCGTGTCAGACTGTGCAATCTGCGCATCGTCTGCGCGCCGATTGAAAGGGCCGAAGCCATGCACAAGTTCACCGTTACCCTCACCCGCGAAATCGAGGCGGATACAGCCGAGGAGGCAGCCTTGCTCCTGTACCAGGAACTTTCGAAGGGACCCGTCCCTGACCGCTACTCGGTCACCGACGAGACGAAGGTGACCACGGAGATAAACCTCGACCGGAACAAGGCTGATGAATTCGCCAGCATCGATCACACCGCCGATCCCGGCAACTGGTAAGGCCAGGCGTTCACAGGCACGGTCGCAACAAATCCCCTGCTTTACGCCGGGAGCGCAAGTGCGGTAGGTGCAGAATGCCGTTCCGGCGCGAACCCCGGATGCAAGCGGCCGCTCTACCGGAAATATGCCAGCCAAGGAAAACACGTGACCTCACCTGTCAAAATAGCCGTCGCCGGCGCGAACGGCCGCATGGGTCGCACCATACTGCCGCTGCTCGCGGCCGATCCGGCTTTTGCGGTCATCGGCGGCATCGGCCGTCCCGGCTCCGCCGGTGACGGGCTGATCGACCGTGGGGCAGCAATCGCAGCCGCCGACGTGATCCTGGATTTCACGACGGGAAATGCCGCTGCCGAACTCGCCGGCCTCTGCGCCTCTGCAGGCGGGCCGGCCCTGGTGATCGGAGCGACCGGTTTCGAGCCGGATGAGATCCAAAGGATCGCCGCCGCCGCCCGAACGATTCCGATCCTGCGCTCCGGCAACTTCTCCATTGGCGTCAACATCCTGGTCGGCCTCGTCGCCCAGGCGGCGCGCGCTCTTCCCGCGCATGGCTGGGATATCGAAATCCTCGAAGCCCACCACAACAGAAAGATCGATGCCCCGTCCGGTACGGCGCTGATGCTCGGCGAAGCGGCCGCCGAGGGGCGCGGCGTTTCCCTGGCATCTGTCGAGCGGCGCGGGCGTGACGGCGTCACCGGCGAGCGGCCGACCGGCGAGATCGGCTTCGCCGTCCTGCGCGCCGGCGGGCTCGTCGGAGAACACAGCGTCCTGTTCGCCGCCGCCGACGAAGTCGTGACGCTGTCGCATTCGGCTCTCGATCGCGGCATGTTCGCCCGCGGCGCGCTTGCCGCCGCCCGCTGGATCGCAGGGCGCGCACCCGGCGAATACAGCATGCGGGATGTGCTGGGCCTGACGGCTGAAAGCGCGAATAGAGAATGAACGGAGGCTTGAACCACCTCCTTGAATCAAGGTCTACACCGACGCATCCAGCCTATCGAGGATCGCCGCCGCGACGGCAACTTCGGTTCCGGCGAGGCCCACGGAACAGAACAGTGTTATCTCTTCGGGCGATCCTCGCCCCGCCGCTTTCCCGGCAATGATCTCGGCGAGGTCAACCAGACGGCCATCGCTGCCGGAGCCCGCCAAGAAAAAGGGCGATGGGTATGCGCGCGCCTGTTCGAGAGAATCCGTCGCGATCACGGCCGCGGCGTCGGCGACATCCAGGCCGAGTTCGTACCCGTGAAGCGTTTTCGGGCCGACAGTGTTGACGTGCGCGCCGGCCTTTAAATCGCCGGCGTGGAGGACGGGCGTTTGGCTTGTCGTTGCGCAGATGACGATGTCGGCGTCTTCAACGGCTTTCGAGACGCTGTCGACGGGCTCAACCTCGAGCCCCAGTGCGAGTTGCATCTCGCTTGCAAAGGCAACACGATTTTTCTCGTCACGGCTGTAAACGCGGGCGCGATTCGCGCCTGCGCGCCGCTGCCGACGATGCCGACGATCTTGGCGTCTGGCGCACCGAGATGCCGGATCGCGAGACCTCCGATCGCACCGGTCCTGAGGCTCCCGAGGCGCGATCCGAGAACGATGCCTTTGAGCTTGGCGTCGTCGGCCGACCATACGGCGACGATCTGCGCATGCTCGGGCCCATCGAATGTGTCGTAGACGCGAAAGCCCGCAAGCGGTTTCTCGCCCAGGATACCGCCAACGGTAAAAACGAGATCGCCTCGGTCAGCAAACGACACATGATGCCTCGGCGGCGAGATCAACCGGTTGGCGGCCCTGGCATGGAAGGCGGTCTCCAGCGCATCGATCGCGACCGCCATCAACCCGCTATCATCAAGATGCTTGTCCATCAGGATTTTCATCACGGCAACCTCCGATTCAGGCGGCATCCTGCAACCCCAATCCCGCTTGAGGTCAAGAGGCCGGATGGCCCGCCGCGCCGCGACGGCCTAACCCACCAGCCGCCGCGCCATCATGACATCGTCGATCTCCCGGCCATCCTCCAGCACGCCGCCGGGGATACGGCCGATCTCGGCAAAACCTTGCCGCTGGTAGAACCGTATCGCCGCCGAATTTTCGGCGCTGACGAAGAGTTCCAATTGACGGATGCCGATATGGCGCGCGTGATCGGAAATCGCCTCCAGCAGTTCGACGGCAAGGCCGGTTCCGCGCAGCTTGGCTCTGATATAGACCATGACGACCGTGGCCCGGTGGGCCATCTTGCTCGATCGCTGCCGAAACAGGCCCATGATGCCGACGGGTTCGCCCTTCTGAAAGGCGATGAAAACCGGCTCGTTCAGCCGATCGCGCCACTCCTGCAGAGACAGAATTTCCCAGTCTTCGTAGCGGCTTGCAAAGGAGGACGGCTCGGCACGAAGCGCTTCCAGACGGATATGCCGGAAAGCCTCCACCTCGTCTGCGCCTATGAGCTTGATCGTCACGCCGTCTGCATCCATCTCCACCTCCCGGACTATCGGAGATATGTCATCGCAGCCGGCTGCAGTGGATGCAACCCGGAAGCGCGAGTTCGATTGCCGCCTGGCCCTACCGCGGCCCCGCCAAGACTCAAGAGAGCCTCATTATGAGGTGCGATCCGCAGGATCGCCTCGAAGGACGAGGCGGGTCTGTCGGCGGGTGATGAATGCAAGAAGCGGCGTTGGGCCGCGTGCTTCGAGGCTCCGCCCTCCGGGTGCTGTGCGCCTCAGCATGAGGGAGGTTGGAGGATGCCGCTCCCTTGGAGTGGCAGGCGTTGGAGGATATCGCGCCCGACAAGTGGGAGGCCTGGGCGCGAACACTGCTCCAAACTCCCTCAGCCCTGAAGACATAGGAATTGGTGAGGGAGCAGAAGTAGTACCCGCAGCCGCCTCAAAGGAAGAGGCGCGCGGTACGCTGTTAAACAAAGGGCAGTGCCAACTCCACCTACTGCGCCGGCGTTCCCACCCGGCCGCCTTTGCGCACGCCTGATTGATCGGGCTGCGCCTCCGGCTGATTGCCAAGCCGCAGATCCCATTGGCTGGGAGGACGCATAGCGGGCTGATCTGTCCTCGGTTCGCGGGTCGACCGCACAATCAGATCATCCGGTTCGAAGGCCGTCTGATCGCCAGGCCTCTCCATCTGAACCGGTGCAATCTGATAGAAGACGACGAGAAGAATTATCCCGACTACCGAGCACACGAGCGCATAGAGAATGAAATATTTCAGTGCATATCCCTCGCTGATCGACAGAGCTGCCTTGATAGCAGCGCGAATGATATTGCCGACATTATTGATAGATACTTCAAAAGAAGGCAATAGATTTTAGACGATCTTTGAACATTTTCGAGAGCAGGCTGCATAAAATCAACATCTACTGGAGAAAATCGCTTAATTCCTCCCGCAGTGCTTGATTTATTCAATATCGCGACAAAGACGGCGAGCGATAAACCAACAGCTCAACCTCGCTTATATCGCATCCGGAATTCACGGGGGCTGCAGCCCTCGCGCTCACGAAAGACGCGAGAAAAATAGAACGGGTCTTCGATGCCGACCATGGCTGCGACGGTTTCGATCTTCTCGTCTGACGTGGCGAGCAGCTGCTTGGCATGGTCTATACGCGCCCGAAGCTGGAAGTCCTTGGGCGGCATGCCCGTTTCAGCGATGAATTTCCGCCGCAGCGTCGCCGGCGATATGCCGTGCTCCGCGGCAAACGAGGCAAGGTCGAGCGGCTGCAGCGCCCTGCCCCGCAGCGACTCGACGAGATCGCCGGTCGCGTCCTCGCCTTCGCGACCTGCAGCAGCGCTCGCCTGCCGCGCGGTGGCGATGACAATGCCATGGAGCGCCAATGCCGCCGAGGCCTGCCCGAGATGGCTGTCGTCGACGAGATCGGCATGCAGCCGCGCGAAGAGCCGCACCACCTCCTCGATCTGGCGTAACCTCACGAGTGGATGGCGCTCGCCAATCAGCCGCATCCGCAGGAAATCCCGTGTGAACGAGCCTTCGAACAGCGCCCAGCGCTCGTCCCATCCGGTGTCGTCGGGCCCATAGGAATGGAGACGGTTCGGAAACAGCCAGAAGAGCGCCGGCCCTTCCACGCGCTGGCGCCCGCCGACGGTTGTTTCGAGAAAGCCCTGCCCGCGCTCCACCAGCACGGCCGCAAAACTCGGCAGCTTCCTGTCCTTCACCGCATGGCGCGCATGCTGCCTGCCGCTGCCGATCACGGCAAGCCCGCCTGCCGCAGCGAGGGGAGATCGATAGATGGCGTCAGCTTCTCTCATGAGCGAAAAATCCAGCTGCAACTTTCCTCCATGGCGATTGGCTCACGTAACAAGCAAGCTGGAGGCAGGAAAAGTCAAAGCAGGAATGAATGAAATGTCAATTGCTGTGAATGCCGCCGGGATGGGAGTGACGCAAACGCCCCTCGCCGCCCATGGCAAAACAATCCCCGCTGAAAGGCTCGGCCCGCTCGCGCCGACCGATCCCGGTATCGGTATCGAGGCCATTCGCCGCCGCTATGAGGAGGATGGTTATGTCTGGCTGAAAGGCCTCCTGCCGCGCGCCGAAGTGATCGACTTCCGCCGTTGGGTCTTCACCCACCTCGCCGAAACCGGCCTGCTGGCGCTCGGCCATGATTTCGCACTCGGCATCGCGGCCGCCGAAGGCTTCGACTGGAATCTCGCCAACCGCCGCCTAATGTCGATCGTCCGCTCCGCCGCCTATGAAGGCTTCTGCGCCCAACCGCGACTCGTCCGCTTCATGGACGTCTTTGTCCAGGGCATCTCCTATCTCCATAAACGCAAGCTGATGCGTTATGTCCAACCCGGCACGGCGGTGGCCACGCCCGCCCATTACGATCTCGTCTATCTTCGCGGCGGCACCAGTCGCCTCGTCACCGCCTGGATCCCGATCGGCGACATCCCGGCCGAAATGGGCGGCCTCGTCTATCTCGAAGGCTCGCATGCGCTCGGCCGCAGGATGGAGGCGGAATTCCAGGCGAACAGCGGCACTCTCTCGCCGGAAGACCGGATCAGCGCCTATAACAATCACATGGCCGAAGGCGGCTGGATCTCCAAGGATCTTCCCGATATGGCCGAGCGCTTCGACGCCCGCTGGCTCGCCGCCGATTACGAGGTCGGCGACGTCGTGCTGCACTCCCCCTACATGATCCACGCCGCCACCAACAACGAGGACCGCGCCGGGCGCCTGCGCCTCTCCACCGACATCCGCTTCCAGAACGTCGCCGACGAAATCGACGCCCGCTGGAACAACCACTGGAGCCTGGGGGATATGCTGTAGGGCTTTGGCTCCGCGCCGCAATGCTTCAGCCGAAGCTATACCCGCCTGGGATCGATTTTTCGCGAACCAAGACAGCGACGGCGATATCGGCTAGACTTGCCGGGCCGGCAAGCTTGCCTGGAGGCGGTCCCCGGTGACCGGCGGGCGCTCGGCGCAGGGGGACCCCGCATGTCGGCAATCGCATCTTTGTTTCAGGAAGCCGCCCGGCTTGCGGCCGGATTTCGCGAGAGCGCGCCGGCCCGCCATGTCCCCCGGCACGACTACGCCGCCTCGCTCGCCACCTTCGATGAGCCGTTGCCGGCGGCCGGCGCCGATATGGCCGATGTCATCAGGCAGCTTGCCGCGGACGCCGAGCCCGGTCTGCATTTCACCACGGGCCCGCGCTTCTTCGGCTGGGTCATCGGCGGCTCTCATCCGGTCGGCGTCGCGGCCGATTTCCTGACCAGCGCCTGGGGCCAGAATGCCGGAAACCACGTCGCCGCCCCGGCCGCGGCTGCCGTCGAAACCATCGCGGCCAGATGGCTTCTTGACATCCTGCAGCTGCCAGCCGAAAGCTCTGTGGGCTTCGTCACGGGAGCCACAGTCGCCAATTTCACCTGCCTTGCCGCCGCCCGCGGCGAGGTGCTGCGCAAGGCAGGCTGGGATGCGGATGCCAAAGGCCTGTTCGGCGCGCCCGAGATCACCGTGCTGATCGGCGACGACGCCCACACGACGGTCTTCTCCGCACTGCAATTCCTCGGCCTCGGTCATGACCGCGTGCTGCGCCTTCCGACCGATCCAATGGGCCGGATCGATCCGGCCGCACTCGGCGACGCGCTTGCCCCGGTCAGCGGCCCCTGCATCGCCATCCTCCAGGCCGGGCAGATCAATACCGGCGGCTTCGACGATTTCATCCGCTTGATCCCGGCCCTTCGGGAAAAAGGCGCCTGGGTGCATGTCGACGGCGCCTTCGGCCTCTGGGCACAGGCATCAAAGAAATTCAGCCACCTCAGCCGCGGTGTCGCGGCGGCCGACAGCTGGGCGACGGATGGTCATAAATGGCTGCAAACGCCCTATGACTGCGGCTATGCAATCGTGCGCAACGAGCTTGCCCACCGCCGCGCCATGACGATCGCCGCAAGTTACCTGCCGCTCGCAGCCGAGGGCGAGCGCGATCCTTCCCATTACGTGCCGGAGCTTTCCCGGCGCGCCCGCGGCTTCGCCACCTGGGCAATGCTGAAACATCTCGGCCGCGATGGCATCGCCGCCCTCATCGACCAATGTTGCGCGTCGGCCCGCCTGCTGGGCGAGCATCTCCAGCGCGAACCAGGTATCACTATCTTAAACGAGATCACGCTGAACCAGCTCATCCTCCGCTTCGCCGCCGACCGCCCGGAAGATGAAAGCGACGCGATCACCCGCAAGACCATCGCAAAAATCCGCGACGACGCCACCCTCTTCGCCGGCGGCGCCAAATGGCGCGGCCGCGACGTCCTGCGCCTCTCCGTCACCAATTTCCAGACGACCGCAGACGAAGCCCGGCTGGCCGCTGACAGCATCATCGCTGCCTTCCGGAGTGTCAGCCGCGGCTGACGCCTGCGCTGACTGGCATTGTGTCGGGCCGGCCAATTCATTGTGTATGGCGCGATGCTGCCAGGTGCCCAGCCACCCGCCCCCGCCCCGGTCCTTCGAGGTTCCGGCCTCTGGCCTGAGGGGCCTCGAAGGACGAGGTCGGCCACCGCCGGCGCCGGCGAAGTTCCACACGCGGTAGCGGATCGGCTATTGACTCATCTCCGAGCAAAGGTACCGTCCTCTCTTCTGGATTGCGGATATGAAACCAGCACCCCCTCACTCGCTGTTCTCAACGGTCTCCCATGTCTCGACATCTCCCCGCGATTGCCGCTCTTCTCGCTCTGATCCCGGCCGCCTCCCATGCCAGCGAGGCACGTGGCGAATCCACGCCTCTTCCGGCGAAGGGCTGCGTGGAGGTCAGCGGGACTGCTCTGTCGGCAATAGCCAAAGGCCCGGCTTATGCGGCAGCGGAGATCAAATGCGGTGCAAAGCTGTCGCTGGTGCTTCGGCGCCAGACCGGAATGAACGGAAACCTCCCCGTCTGGACCGTGCTCGACCAGATAACGATCTCAAAACCGTCGCCCCGCCACGAGCTTCTGCAGCCGGCCTATTGCTCGTCCAGCCGGTTTCCCGACGTCGCCATCTTTGCGCTCGGCAGGATGGTGGAGCAACCGGATGGCTCCTATCGATCCGAGAATGTGGTCAAGGCCTGGCGGTTCGACATCAGGCGCGAAAGGCTGGCAGGCATTCCCGTCGACGGCGTGATATGTGCGTTGGACGGGGTTGATTGACCGTCGTCGTCCTCTCTCCGGCGTCATCCTGGGGCGCCCCGTAGGGGCCTCGATCGCCACCATGAGCTATTGGATTTACTGAATCAGCGGAAAGGTGAGATTTCCCGCTTCATCGTCGAACGGCAACGACCGAGCTGGTGCGGTAACGTGACAGCTGGACGCGGTTGGATTGGTTGCCGCCGAAGAGATAAACGTACTGGCGTCGTTGGTCGAAGTGGTCGAACAGGCTGACGTGGAAGCGCCTGCCGCTTCGAATGACAACGACATCTCCCCGCCTTGCCGAGCGGAAGAAGACGGGCTTGCCAAAGCTTTTCCAGGAAACTGCCATATTGGGATTGGGCGGCGGCTGGCGGGACGATCGTTTGGCGACGAAGGCGAGGAAGGCTCCGCACCACGACGTTCTGCGGGGATTGATACCGAGAAACGAAATGGAGCGTTCGTGCATGCGATTATATTTCGAAGCCGTGACGAGCATGTCGGCCTCACACGGCACGGCAAAAACCGTGAGGGCTATGACGAGAATAATTTTCATTGTTTCTCACCATTGTTTGAATAATTTGGAACATCCGAAATGTGGCGAAGAAAAAATCGCGGCCGGAACGTATATTTGAATCATGGCAGCAATTAGAAGCAATTTGACCGCGTATTTTTTCAGAATTTACAGAAACAAAACTTTACGTAGCCTGCAGAATCGCCATGAAAACAGGGAATCTGGCAGCATTCAAACGCTCCATTGGCGAAGCCGGACGATGGAAAGTTCGGTCCTGGAGCAACGAGATACCCGCGCAATGAGGATACTCACGGCGAGCCACCCACCGACACCTCACAAAGAGGCACAGGCAAGGCTATTAGCCGAGAGGCGATTTATATTTCAGGACCGCGTGGAATACTTGGATCTGCGCAAAAACTATTGCAGACCGGCTGCCTTCAATCTGGCCAGGCCGCGAAACTCAGGCTTTGGCTGAAATTGCACTCAGCTCCTCGAGATCGAGATCCCGTTCCAGCTCCTGCAGCGTCTCGTCATCTATATCACCGGCGCGATGGAGCCGAATGAGTTCCCGGCGTCCGGTTGCAACCGCCTCGAGAACGACATCGAAATGAGCATGGAGCACCGGGATATAATGTTCCGTTCTGGCGGCGTAATCCACGATCGCCGTGGCACGGCGCTGGTACCGTTCGAGCAATTGTGGGTGGATAAGATTTCCCTCGAGGTCGTATGCCAGGTTTTGAATGGTTCCAAGCTGCGCCTGCGCCATGGCGGCTTCGGCCTGACTCATTGTGAGACGCGCTCTCTCCGTCTCCGGCTCCACCAGTCGTGCCCAGGCAATAATCCGCCCCAAACTCGTTCCCTGGACGAGCACGGTTCCGACAATGACGGAAAAAGATGTTGCGAGGATGAAGTCGCGGCCGGGGAATTCTTCCGGCAGGCTGAGCGCCAGGGCGAGCGTCACCACACCGCGCACGCCGGCCCAGCTGAGGACGGTGGCGCCGCCGGCGCCCAGCGGCTTGGCGCGTTTGAACCCCAGCGGCGCGCGGATGACGACATCTGAGGCGAAGACCCACGCAAAGCGGGCGATCACGAGCGTCACGAGGATTGCCAGCATCGGCAGTCCCATGGTGGCGATCACTGTGGCGAAACCGCCGCCGCGCTCAACGACATCGCGCAGCGACAGCCCAATCAATGTGAATACAGAAGCTTCCATCAGGAAGATCATCACAGTCCAGAACGACGTGCCTCGCATGCGCGTTGCGGCCGAGAATACAGTGTGCTGGTGCCAGGAGGCGATCAGACCCGTAGTAACGGTGGCGATGACGCCGGAAACGTGCAGCAGTTCGCCGAGCAGATAGGAAATCCAGGCGAGCAGCACGGTGGCGGCGATGATGAGATATTCGTCGCCCAGGCGCCGGACGAATTTCACCCACGCCGTTCCGACAACGACGCCGACGACCGCGCCGCCGAGCGCCAGCACAAGGAAGCTGGCAGCCGCCTCCACCGCGCTAAAACTTCCCGTTGCGGCGGCGGCGACGGCAAAGCGAAAGAGAACCAGCCCGCTCGCATCGTTCAGCAAACTCTCGCCTTCCAGCAGTATCTGCAGCCGTCGCGGCAGCTTGACGCGCTCCAGCACGGCACGAGCCGACACCGCATCAGGCGGTGAAACGATCGCGCCAAGTGCTGCACAGGCGGCCCAGGGAAGTGACGGAAAGAGAAGATGGGTCACGACGGCGACGACGGCACAGGTGAAGAACACCGCTCCGACGGCCAGCGAGGCGATGCCGATCATATGGCGCCGCAGCCGCACGAGAGCAATGGCCCAGGCTCCGTCCATCAAGAGCGGCGGCAAGAAGATAACGAGCACCAGCCCGGGATCGACAGTAATCGCCGGCAGCCCGGGCACGAAGGCCAGCAGAGCGCCGCCGGCCAGCAGCGCCACGGACGGCGGCAATCCCAGCCTGTGGGCAGCGTAGTGCAGCGCGATGATTGCGAGCAACATCGCAATGACCAGCTCGAACAATTGAGTGGGTTCCATCTCGCTTGGCCCCGGCCTGATACTGATTTCGGATGCCTACTACATAATTTTCGGGACCGAAAACGATTCATTCTGACCGTCTTGCGGCAGCCATGCCGGACCGGCCTCCATGCTCGCTTCGTCGCGAAAAGTTTGCACCGGTACAAATTTACTTGCCCTTCTTCAATGCGGCATATGTTTCCGTCTGTAAGCAAGCGACGTGAGCGGGGAAACATGACTTCAGCACGTGCAGATAAGACCGGTGATGTCGCCAGCCGGACCGGCTTTGTCGGATTGGTCGTCGGCGCCGTCGGCGTCGTCTATGGTGATATCGGCACCAGCCCGCTTTACGCCTTTCGCGAGGCGCTCAGACCGTTCACGGCCGATGGCGTCCACGAATTCGAGATAATTGGTCTTATTTCGCTGATGATCTGGACGCTGACGATCATCGTGACCTTCAAATATGTGCTGTTCCTTCTCAGGGCGGACAATGACGGTGAAGGCGGTACACTCTCGCTTCTCGCCCTCCTGATGAAAAAGATGGGGCGAAACGTGCCCGTGCTGTTCTTCGCCGGCCTGATCGGATCGGCACTTTTCATCGGCGACGCGATGATCACGCCTGCCCTGTCGGTGATGTCCGCTCTCGAGGGCTTGAAGCTGATTACCCCAGCTTTCGCCGAATACGTTCCGCCTCTGTCGGCGGCGATCATGATCGTTCTGTTTGCCGCCCAGTCACGGGGGACCGCCGCTGTTTCGATGTTTTTCGGGCCGATAACGGTCTTGTGGTTCCTTGCCATGGCGGCAGGTGGCGTGATCCATATCGGCGACGATTGGAGGATTCTGGCCGCAATCAATCCTATCAACGCGCTCTCGTTCCTCGCTCATGCCGGCACCGTTGGGCTCATCGTCCTCGGCGCGGTCTTTCTGACAGTCACGGGCGCCGAAGCGCTTTATGCCGATCTCGGCCATTTCGGGCGACGCCCGATCCAGACGGCATGGTTCGTGCTCGTTTTTCCGGCATTGCTGCTGAATTACCTCGGGCAAGGCGCGCTCGTTCTCAGCCAACCCGCAGCGATCGCCGATCCGTTCTTTCTGATGTATCCCGATTGGGCCTTGCTGCCAGTGGTTCTTCTGGCGACGCTCGCAACCATCATCGCCAGCCAAGCCGTGATCACTGGCGCGTTTTCCTTGGCCCGCCAGGCGGTTCACCTCGGCTTTCTGCCACGGCTACGGATCAAGTTCACCTCGGAGACCAATACCGGCCAGATTTACGTGCCGAGTGTCAATCTCCTCCTGCTGACCGGCGTGCTGGTGCTGATCTTTTCCTTTGGCGACTCCGAGTCACTGGCAACGGCCTACGGCATCTCGGTGACTGGAGCCATGGTGATCACAACCATGCTGGCCTTCCAGTTCCTTCGCGCCGCTTGGGGATACTCCTTCATGCTTGCATCTGCAGTGCTTTTGCCGCTCTTCATCATCGAAGTCGTCTTCCTCGCGGCCAACCTGCTGAAAATCCACGACGGCGGCTGGGTTCCGGTCGCCCTGGCGCTGGCGATTATGATTTTGATGTGGACATGGACCCGCGGGCAGACCTACCTCAAGAGACTGCGGGCCAACAACGAGATTCCGCTCGATTCCTTCATTCGGTCGATCGAGCGGAAGTCGGACCATTCACCGGTTACCGTTCCGGGAACGGCGGTTTTTCTAACAAGCGTGCCGGACCGGACGCCGAACGTTCTGCTCCACAATCTCAAGCACAATCACGTGCTCCACGAACAGAACGTCATCCTGACTGTCTGGACCGAGGACGAACCCTATGTTCCCGACAACAGGCGCATCAAGATAAGCCAGCTCTCGCCGCGTTTCGTGCGTCTCGACATCACTTTCGGCTTCATGGACGATCCCGACGTCACCAGGGCGCTGGCTCTCTGCCGGGAGGGAGGCTTCAAGTTCGAGATCATGAAAACGTCCTTCTATCTCGGTCGCCGCAACCTCGTCAGGACGCCGAACACCGGCCTGCCCGGCTGGCAGGAACGCATATTCATGGCGCTGGAGGGCTTTGCCATCGATCCCTCCGATTACTTCAACCTGCCGTCAAACCGCGTCGTCGAGCTTGGCGAACAGGTTGCCATATAAAGTCTGATGGCCTCGCCCTGCTTCGCGCCGACAGCCTCGTCACCGTCGATCATTGCCGGGATTTAACTGGCAGTCCCGGCCTATCCCCCTTACACGCCAGATCTTGAGACAAAGGAGGACATATGAAGAGGCGGACTCTTGTACTTGGCGGCGCCGCGATTGCCGCATCGTCGGTTGTTGCGACGGCAAACTGGCCGCGGCGGCATGTCATGGCGGCAGCCAGGACATTCGACTGGAAGGGCACTGATTTTCTGAGCGGCGGCACCAAGTCTGTCGCCTTGGAAAAGCTGCCCGCGCCGCTGTTCCGCACTCGCCCGAATTGCGTCGTGACCATCGCCCAGACCCTTGGTCCCTGCCATGTCAACGACGTCCCGGCCCGCCAGGACATCTCGGAAGGAGAAGCCGGACTGCCGTTGCGGCTGGCCCTGCGTATCGTCCATGCAGCTGATTGCCGGCCGGTTGAAAATGCCGACATCGAAATCTGGCATACCGATCACCGTGGCATCTATTCCGGCCGAGAGGCTGCGAAGATGTGTACACTTGGTGATGCCAAGGCGATAAGCGGGCTCGCCTTTCGCGGCCGCCAGCTGACTGACAAGGCCGGGCAGGCAAGGTTTCTGACCGCCTATCCCGGATGGTATAGTGGCCGCACGCCGCATGTTCATTGCCGCATCCTCGTGGACGGCAAGGAGCTTCTCGTCAGCCAGGTCTATTTCGATGATGCCCTGAGCGACATCATCTATGGTGAGCATCCCGACTATCGTGGACGCCCCCGCCGCGATACGCGCAACGACGACGACGGCCTCATTCCGCAGGACGCCACCGATCACATCTTCGATTTTGAAAAATTTGATGGCGGCGTGCTTTCCGCCACGATTACGATCGGCCTCTCTTCCTGAGCCGATGGCGGCGAGCGACAGGAGAGCCCTTTCCCCGAACGCTGCTCGACGACCTCTGATGCCGCCACGGCTTCTCGCCGCAGCGGCGATGCGCCCGGCTATCCTCAGTGCAGCACGCCGTGTTGAAGCATAGAGACGATCAGCGGGTCAGCTTCTGAATGATGCAACGGCTGAGGCGTGATCTCATGGTGTGAAATTTCGCTGCCGTTCTCCGGGCCGGCAAGATCAGCGGCTTCGATGGTGACGCCGTGATCGCCGTTGCCAAGTGTCAACCCGTGCTTTTCGGCAGCCGCCCTGCCGAAGTGACGGAGCAGCAGCGTTTCATCCGATACACCGTTTTCCCAGATGGGATTGTCGTGGCGGGCGCCGACCTTATCCGCTGCAATCTTGTCGGCAGCAAGTTTCAGGTCGTTGTGGGATGTGAGCCCGGTGTCCGATACGAGGCTGATGCTCGCATCGGCGGCGGCGAGACTGTCGGCGCTTGCAAGCGTGGTAGGACCTTCTTCGATGATCGTGTTATCGCTGACGGGAAAGGTGCCTGCAGCGATGATCGAGGGGGAGATGCTGTATGGCGTGACATCGCTCGCGATGAAATTGTCATGGAAGGATCCGGATGCCGGCCGATCGACCTTCAATGCCGCCTGGGTCAGGTCATCGAAGAGGTTGCCGTAGATATCGATGCCCTCGCGAACATAGGTCGTCGTGCCGGCGGAGCTGACCGACACGCCCCAGACGCCGTCATGGATATAGTTGCCTGATATATCGTAGTTGCGTGTATCGCCCGTGTCGCCGAGACCGATGGCGTAAGACCAGCTGTAGCCGCCATAGCCGGATATATCGTTGTCATGGATGGCAATATCCGTGCCGGCTTGCGCGCTGATCCCGAAGCCGCCGCCGAGGATGGTGTTCCCCTCGATCACCGCGTCCACAGGCCGGATGAGCGTCAGTACTCCCTTCGGCGTCACCGCACCCGTCTGATCGAGATAATTGCCGGTGATGACGATGTTGCTGCTGTCGTTTAGCTGGACGGCATCCGCCGCAGTGCCGTGGGCGTTGGTGACGGTGTTGTTGAGGAGAGTGACGCCGTTGATCTTCTCAATCCAGATGCCGTCGCCGTTGACGTCGTTGATCGTACTGTTTTCAATGGTGATGTTGGAGCCGGTCCGGAAGGTGATGGAACCGGATTTGGACAATCCGGTATGATCGACCTCGACATTACGAACGGTCCAATTTGAGACATAACCACCATAGATGGCTGCGCCGCCGGTATCCGAGATCTTGATATTTTCGATGACGATGTTCGACGTATAGAGACTATGAATTGCATCATTGGGGCTATGAATGACAGGCGCGTCGCCGACCCCGTAGCTGCCGATGGTGATCGGGGCATCGACGGTGCCGGAATATTTCAGGTCGAGCTGGTCGTTATATACGGTGCCGGCCGCGAGCAGCACGCTGTCGCCCGGCTGTAGCTTTAGGTTTTCCACCGCCCAGAATGATGCAAAAGGCGTGTCCTCGCTGGTTCCGGCATTGGCGTTGGAGCCCGTCGCTGAATTCACATAATAGATTGTCATATCGCCTTGTTCTCGCATTGTCGCGCAACCGTCTGGCTCGGCTGCAACGAGTGGATCGGATGCGGTAGGGACTGAAGGCCATATCAAACACGACCTTCGATTGCCGTTACGGCGTCGACAGGCATTGGCCTGCCTTGCTCCAGAGAGGCGCCTTGCGGAGGCTGCGCCTGCGAGAATACAACCTTCGAGAAAATAATCTAGAGAACAGCGACTAAAAGGTGAATGAACGGTAACGTGCCATGCTGTCACGGAGGGTCGGGGCGAGGTTACGCGTACGGTCAACCCTCATTCGAACCGCCGCCCTCGTCCTTCGAGGCTTATGGGCACCTTAAGGTCGGGCGCGAAGCGTCGAAGGACGAGGGCGGGCGATCAGCCCGCCACCTAACTCAGCTCAGCAAGCCATCGAGATGGACGAAGACGGTCAGCGTATCCCCGTCGCTGTGATGCGAGGTCCCGTCATTGATCCCGTAGCTGAAGGATTCGCTCACGTGTCCGCCATGATCGGGGAGCTTCGTCTCATCAAGTGTATAGGCATAATTGCCTTCCCGGTCCACGTGGATGACGCCGTATTCGCCGGTCAGCGTTAGACCGTGCTTGCCGACGCTTTCGTCACCGAAGCGGCGGAGCGCCAGGGTCCCGTTGTCCGAGCTGTCGTTCTTGAGGAGATTACCGTGGTGCGCATCGCCGGTATCGGTGATGATCTTCAAATTGTCGTGGACGGCGACGACCGCCGGATCCACGTTCGCATCCGTCATTGTGGCAGCCTTGGCATCAGAACTCGCCAGCGCCGTCTCGACATTGGTGACCGTGTGGTTGTTGCTGATGGAAAAGGTGCGTGCGTCGGCGATAGCCGGCGATATGCTGGTCGCCTCTACGCCGCTCTCGACCGAATTGTTGTAAAAGGAGCCGGACGCCGGCCTGTCGACCTTCAGCGCCGCCTGCGTGAGGCCGTCGAAGACATTGTCGTGGACTTTGATATTCGCGCGGACATAGCTGGGGCTGTCGGCAGGATCGGTAATGACCACGCCCCATGCGCCGTCATGAATGTGATTTCCCGATATATCATAATCCCGCGTGTTGCCCTGATCACCGAGACCGATGGCGAAGGACCAGTCGTAACCGTGAAATCCCGATATGTCATTGTCGTGGATGGCGACGTTCTTGCCCGCTTGCGCGCTGATGCCGAAGCCGCCGCCGCTCAGAGTATTGTCCTCGACCACCGCGTTCACCGGCCTGATGAGCACAATGACGCCTTTAGGGCTATCGGCATGCGTCTGGTCGAGATGATTGCCCCGGATCACGATGTCGCTGCTGTCGTTCACCTGGACGGCATCGGCCCTGGCGCCGTGGCTGTTCGTCACGGTATTGTTGAGAAGTTTGACGCCCTCGACCTTTTCGATCCAGAAGCCGTCGCCCTTCCCGGCCGAGATCTTGCTGTTCTCGATCGTGATGTCCTTGCTATTGCGGAAATTCACGGAACCTACTTCGCGCGACAATCCCGCCTTGTCGACTTCCACATGGCGAACCGTCCAGTTCGAAACACTGCCGCCAGAGATGGCAGAACCACCGCTATTTGTTATCTTGAGGTTCTCGATAACAATGTTCGACGCATAAAGGCTATGAATGCCATCACCGCCACTATGGATGACGGGTGCCGCCCCCGTCCCGTAACTGCCGATCTTGATCGGCGCGCTCTCGCTGCCCGAATATTTGATATCGAATTGTTCGTTGAACACGCTCCCCTTGGCGAGCAGCACACTGTCGCCTGGTTTCAGTGCTAGGGATTCCACTTTGGACAAAGTCGCAAAAGCCGAGTTCTGGTTCGTCCCATCGTTGCGGTCGGAGCCAGTCGCTGAGTTCACATAGTAGATTGTCATATCGCCAATGTTGCCCTGTTCGTCGGATCGCTATGTCACCACTGAGACCGGCCGGGATCGGCCGATCGCCTGCGGCGGGGGCAACCGTCCACGGCAAGAAGGCGAGAAGATGTTATCAATGCGGCAGCGGACCGGTTTACGGGCTTTACTCCACAGGCAATGGCGCCGGGTCCGATAACGCGCTGAAAAGCTGCAACTAGAATCGAAAAACCAGCGACTTGAAGGCGAATAAATCGGAGAACGGCGGGGCGGCAGATATCTCTCCTTCAGGCTGCACCGCAGTGATTCTGCTCTCGCTTGCGCTCAAGCTACAGCGCCACGCATGCCGATCAGCCACATGGTGAGAAGACCCGAGGGGCCGTCTCGAATCATGGGGCGGGTGATCATCTCAGCGCCATTTCCCCCTCGCCTGCAAAGCCGAAGTCAGCGGCAGCCGCGCGGCGGCAATCGCCGGCAGGGCGCCGCCGAGTATGCCAATGGCAAGGCCCAGCAGGCCGGCGGTGAAGACCACGTCCGGAGTGACGTCGAGCTGAAAGGCCATCCTGGTATTGTTGGCGCCCATGGTGCTTGCCTGCCAACCGTCGAAAGCGAGCTTGGAGGCGAAGACACCGAGGCCGGTGCCGGCCACCGACAGGAGCACCGCCTCCACCCAGGTAGCGGCGAAGGCCGGCAGGCGGGCAAAGCCGAGGAGGCGCAGCGTCGCGATTTCGACGCTGCGGTCGGAAACCGAACTCATCATCGTATTCAAGGCGCCCGCCGCCGCACCAATCGCCATCAGCAGCGCGATCGGCCAGCCGAACAGGCGGATCAGGCTTTCGGTGCGCTCGGCCTGGCCGGCGTAGAGATCAGCCTCGGAAACGATTACGAGCGGCGCGCCGGGCAAGCCCGAAAGGCGATCACGCAATGCCGCCAGTGCTCTTGCGGGATTGCCTCCGCCGTCGAGCCGCACACGCAGGCTCTGCACTTGCCCCTGTCGGTCGAAAGCCGATTGCACCACCTCCAGATCCGCCCAGATCTCGGATTCAAAGGCGCTGCCGCCCGAAGTGAAATGCCCGACGATCCTCCAGTCGAGTGCGCCGAACCGGATCGTCTCGCCGACCGCAAAGCCGGGAAAGGTGTCGGCGATGCGGGCGCCGACGACGATCTCGCGCGCGCCTTGCGAAAACAGCCGCCCACGCGAAAGCCGCGCGCGTTCACGCAAGCCGGGGCCTGCCGGATCCATGCCTCTGAGCGACAACGTCTGCTCGACGCCTTCCCCTTGCCTGACATCGACGGGAACGACGGTTTCACGCGACAATGCCGGCCCGCCCGCGCCATCGCGCGCAATCCCGCCATCGCCGCTCATGGCCGCAAGGCTGCGGATTGCCTCGGCCGGCACCTCCGAACCAGTCTCCTGGTTGGTGCCGCCGCCGAGAATAACGGCAATAGCAGGCGAGCCGGCGCCGGCGAGCGCGGCCTCGAAGCCGCGCGCCATCGCCAGGAAACCTGAGAGCACCGCCACGACGAGGGCGACCGACAGTACCATCGACAACGAGATCCAGAGCCGCCGCGGCAGGCTGCCAAGGTTTACTCTGATCATGAGAAAGGTCTGCTTGAGTGTTGATGACATTGGGTTATCTCGCTCTGAAGGCGTTGACGATGGGCAGGCGCACGGCGATCACCGCAGGCAGCAGTCCGGTCAGCAGGCCGAGCCCCGCTATAATGGCGAGAGATTTCGCAAGCACGCTCGTGCCGAAGACGAGGCCGAACTCCGGTCCGATGGAAAAAGTCGCAAGCTTGGCGAGCACAAGTCCGCCTGCGCCGCCGACAAGAAAGATAAACAGTGTCTCGCCAAGAATGAGCGCGAGAATCCGCGGACTGGAAAAGCCGAGTACCTTCAAGACGCCGATCTCGAAACGCCGCTCCCTCACCGCAAAGAGCATAGTGTTGACCGCGATCATGAGGATGGTGACGAAGGCCGCTCCCACGACGAGGCTCACGATCAGGCTGATATCAGCGAATTGCCGGAGAAACGCTTCAAGGAACTGCTTTTCCGACTGCGTCCTCGTCTGCGCCGCCGAATTGGCGAATAGAGCATCGATCCGCGCTGCCAGCACACTTGGTGACACGCCCGGGCGCGGACGTACCACGAAAGCGTCAACCGTATCCTTGTCGCGCGCACGAGCCGCATTGAGGGCGTCGTAGCGGGTGAGCATGAAATACGTATCGGTGCTGGCATCCGCCCCCTCAAAAATACCCGCGATCGTGAAGCTCCAATTGCGGCTGCCGTCAGCCCTGGCAAGCTGCCCGGTAAAACCGATGCGCTGGCCGATCGACCAGCCCTCGGCTTCCGCCAGTGCCCTGCCGACCAGCACCCGATCACCGGCCTCTTCCAATGCCGCGATCAACTTCGGCGTCAGTTTGAGCTCGTCGCCGTTGGCCGCGGCGATCGCCTGTGGATCGACGGCACTGACGGCAACCACATTCTTTTGGACCTCGACGAAGCCCCGCATACGTGCGGTATAGGCGACTGCGGCGACATCGCCGTCGGCCGCGATCCGGTTGAGATAAGCAAGCGGCAGCGGCAGCCCGCGGCTCGATTTGTTGAAGACGCCGAGCAGATTGTCCCTGGCGCCGGCCGCGCCTTGGCTGCCGCTGACGAAGCTCGCCGCGAGCCCGTAGATCAGGAAGGCGATGCCGACTGAAAACATCAGCAAAATGGCGCGCAGCCGCTTGCGCCAGATATTGCGCCGCATGAGCTGGAAGAAGGTCATCGGCCCGCCCTTTCCTCGCTGACGAATTCACCCTTGTTGAGACGCAGCGTGCGCCGGGCAAAGGAAGCGGCCTCGGGATCATGCGTGACCATGATGATGGTCTTCTGAAGCTCGCGATTGAGAAAGCTCAGTATCTCCAGGATATCATCGGCCGATTTGCGATCGAGATCGCCGGTCGGCTCGTCGCAAAGAATAAGATCGGGATCGGTGACGATGGCGCGGGCAATGCCGACGCGCTGCTGCTGCCCGCCCGACATGCTCGACGGAAACTGCCGCTGGCGGCCCGCAAGTCCGACGAGATCCATGACCGTATCGACGCGAGCCCGCCGCTCCTTGCGGCCGAGCGGCTTCAACAGCAGCGGCAACTCGATATTCTCCGCCGCATTCAGCGGCGGCAACAGATTGTAAAACTGGAAGACGATGCCCATGGCATGTGCCCGCCAGACCGCCCTTGCTCCTTCGCCCATCTGCTCGAGACGGCTGCGGCCGACTCTGATTTCACCGTCATCCGGGCTGTCGATACCACCGAGCATGTTGAGCAATGTCGATTTCCCGGAGCCAGAGGGTCCCATGACAGCAACGAAATCGCCGCGCGGAATGGAGAGATCGAGCCCGGAAAAGATCGGAATTGTCTCCGCTCCGGTCCTGAAGGACTTCCTGACGCCAGCAAGGGCGATATAGGGTTCTGCGGTGTCGGTCATGGTTCTGCTCCTTGGTTGTTTATTCATCGGAGTCGCGGCGCCAAAAATGGAGAAGAGACCTGCCGCGCCCGGCACAGTTCTTTTCACCCACGTAGGCATCTGCATCCGCCGAACCCCCGTGGCCAGCCCCGTCCTTCGAGGCCTGCGAGCACCTCGGGATGAGGCTGGAGAAAGGTGCGGCCCGCAGCGCCCCTCATCCGGCTGCCGCCACCTTCCCCCCGCGAGCGGCGAGAAGGGGACATGCCGTGACCTCTCCGTGCCCAATTCACACTACGCGAGGCACGTCCCCTCTCCCCGTCAGAACGGGGAGAGGGTTAGGGTGAGGGGCAGCCATCGGCGCGATCCGATCAGCCCTCATCCTGAGATATGCAGGCCAGCGGCCGGAGCCTTGAGGGACGAGGCCGGGTGATGAGCCTCCTCGCCCACCACCAGCCGAATGCGCGCCGCCATTGCAGGCCGCATGCCCGGTGGCGGCGAAGAGGGCGACAGGCGCAATGTCACCGTGCCCTTCTCCTTGGAAATGACCGGCGCAATTTTCGCCACTTCGACCGTGAATGGTTTATCGGGGAATCCGTCGAGCACCGCCTCTCCTTTGAGACCCGGACGCAGCAGCGCCATATTGGCTTCGGCCACATCGGCATCGATGACCAGACTTGCGGTATCGGTGATGGCAAGCAGGCTTTCGTTCTCCCGCACGCTATCCGCGCGAGACAGCACGGTGTCGCCGACATGCGCATCAAGCCGCGTCACGGTGCCGGAAATTGGCGCCCGCACGGTCAGCGCCTCCATCTGCTCGCGCGCCCTGTCGATATCGAGCTTCGCTTTTTCGAGATCCTGCCTTGCCTGTGCCGCGGCATTCCCGGCCGTATCGAAGGCGGTGCGCGCCGCCTCCAGCGCCTCGGCCGACATAGCGTCGCGCCCAGCCAGCCGCTCTGCACGATCCAGCGAGGACCGCGCCTGGACGAGCGCAATATTCCCAGCCTCCAGCGCCAGCTCCGCCGCCCGCCCCGCTATATAAGCGCCTCGGAGCGCGAAACGTCCACCGGCATCATCAAGCCGAACGAGCACTTGGCCTGCCACGACCGGATCGCCCGCCTCCACCTCGATGGCGACGATCCGCCCCTCATATTTGGAAAAAACGGTGGCGATGTCGGGCGCCACGACATAACCGGAGCCCGTGATCTCGCGGCTTGGCGTACCCCGGTTCGGTGCGACGATGCCCGGAGTTGGCGTGGCGTCGTCAATCGCCGCGTTCTCAGGCAAAGCCGTGATTGGCAACGCCGCTCCACCAGCCGATAGAACTGCGTCACCGCCCATAAACTTTGCAAGGGTAGCGATCCGCTCCAGCGCATCCGGCCGATAAAGAAGAGCCACCGCCAGCGACACCACCCCCGCAAGGGCCAGTATCGCCGATACTCCCCGCCGCCGGGCTCTCCGCTCCGGCGGCTCAATCTCGAAGACCGTGGGCTCGACCGACAGCGATCTGAGCCTGGCGGCAAGGTGTCGTTCATGTTCCGATGTCGTGTTCATGCCGACAGAATGGCCGCCGGCGAAAAAACCGCGACCTGGAACATGTTTCAGGCATGCCTCGATCGCGATTGAGTACGTGGTGGCCGCACTATTGGCGGCCGTGACTGCGCATGCGCGCCTCACCCAACAACTGTATTGCCGTGTGGCACCCCCCTCTGCCCTGCCGGGCATCTCCCCCACAAGGGTGGAGATCGGCAAGAGCTTGACCATCGGTCCCTCTCAAACGGCATCGACAATTACAATGCTTTCGTTATTTTTGGGGCTTTAGTTGTTTGAGGAAGCTATCTCGCCCAGCCAATTTCCCCTTGTGGGGGAGATGCCCGGTAGGGCAGAGGGGGGTGTCCCACGGCACGCCCGCCACAACAATCGATGGCGAGTCCTACAGAAGAGCAAGGCCGGGTGGCCCCGCACCTCACCTCTTCCTCTGCCGCCAAGTCACCGGCGTCATATCGGTCACGCGCCGGAACTCCCGATTGAAATTCGACTTCGTCTGGAAGCCGACCTCGAACATCACCTCGGTTACCGATTTTTCGGTGGCGGAAAGCAGGCGGCAGGCCTCGCCGATCCTGTAGTCGTTGACATATTGCGAGACGTTCTTGTCCATCGTCCGGTTGATCGCCGCCGAGATCTGGCGGGCGGGGATTCCGGCCTTGCGGGCGAGCCGGTCGAGATTGAGATTGGCGTCGCGATAGAGCTTTTTTGCCTCCATCAGCGCGTCGACCATCGCGATCGTCTCCTTGTCCTCGCTGGTATCAGACCTCGGCGCCACCTCTGTTATTTCCGGCGGCACCCGGCTGCGGCTGGCGGCTGCCGCAGCAATGCCGAGGATAACGAGGGCGGCGAGATTTCCCACGCTGATCAGCGCCAGCGCCCGCTCGCTATGCGCCGAGATGAAATCGAGGAAGACGAAAGTATCGACAGCGGCCGAGAGACAAAGCGCGGCTGCCGTGAAGATGATTGCCCGATAGGCCGGCACGGCGCCTTCGAAGGGCGCGAGCCGCAACGCGTCCGCCCCCGGGCGCATCAATAGCAGGATCGTCACGGCGTAGCCGACGAAGACGAGCACCAGCGCCACGTCGATCGCGTCCCGCCAGAAGGTTACCAGCAGCAGGATGAGGATAGCGGGCACGGCATGCAGCCCGAGCCGCGCAGCAAGCGACCGCCGGCTCGTCCTCACCAGCCTGGAAACCCCGGCATAGGCAAGCGGCGGCACCACTGCTGCAATCACGGGCGCAACCAGCCCCACCCCCTGCACGCCATAGCCCCAACGCAGGCCGGAAAGCGCGGATTGCAGCGCCGAAACCAGGATCAGTGCCAGAAAAGGCAGGTTCGGCGCCACCTCCTCATCGCGCCTGAGAACAGTGGCGAAGAGGATGAGCAGCAGGAGAGCGACGACGAAGGGAAGCGGAATGAAGATCATGGGACTCCAAGATCGGAATGACGAACGGCGCCATCATCACCGAGTCCACCGCCCGGCGCGACCTCCATCATGTTTTAGGACATATTTTATGTGGGAATTTTTGGATTGGCGGCCGCGGGGTTCGAGCGAGCCATGAACGCCGGATCAGACGCGCTCCAGAAACGCAAGCACGCGGGCAGTGAGCAGCGCGGTCGCATCCGCGTCATATGCCGGAAGCGATCTGTCTGCGAAGTAGTGCTGGTCGCCGGGATAGAGGAAAAGCTCCGCGTCCGCGACCTTCGCTACAATCTCGCGAGCGGCATCGATGTCACCCTCGCCGACGAAGATCGGATCGTTGTCCATGCCGTGGATCTGGACCGGGACGCCCTCCGGCCAGGGTCCGAAGGCCCACTCGCCGCTGATCGGCAGGCAGGAATGGAAAAGCAGAGCCCCGCAGGCTCCAGGCCGCGTCTGTGCCAGCTTCTGCGCTGGCAGCACCCCAAATGAGAAGCCGGCATAGACCAGTTCGGGAGGCAGTTCGTCGGCGAGCCGGACGCCGTGTTCCCTGATGGCGTCGAATCCGATCTCGCCGACATAGGCGAGACCCTCCTCGATGCGATCGAACGTGCGTCCGTCAAACAGATCGGGCGTGTGAACGATGTGGCCCGCCGCCCTGATGTCGTCTGCGAAGGCACGCACTCCAGGGGTCAACCCTTGTGCGTGATGAAACAGCAAGATCTCAGCCATAAGGCGTCTCCCGTCGAGGTGTTGGCCCGCTCGATAAGAAAGTTCAGAGGAGTTCAGACTGGGCCTGCGGCAGTCATCTCAGGCGTCGCGCTCGGCCCCCCGATGAATATTTAAGGGGCTGCTCCGAAAAAGGCGAGCCGCGTAACGATCGTATATTGCGATTCCGATACCATCAGTGCCACGAAGACCAGCACCAGCACCGGCGGCATCAGGATGGCGTAGACGAGTGCCAGCCGCTCCCAGGCCATATGCATGAAGACCGCGACGATCAGCCCGGCCTTCAGCATCATGAACAGAAGGATCAGCGTCCATCTGAGATAACCCTGAATGCCGAAATAATCGACAAGGTAGGAAAAGGCGCTGAGCACGAAGAGCAAGCCCCAGACGAAGAGATAGAGCCGGATCGGATGCTGCTGTCCAGTGTGTGCTTGTGCATGCACCGTTTGGGTTTGGGCATGCGCCGTTGTCTCGCTCATGACGACCTCACCACAGATAGAAAAACGCGAAGATGAAGACCCAGACCAGGTCGACGAAGTGCCAGTAGAGGCCCATGATCTCGACGGCTTCGTAGCGGCCTTTCCGGCTGGTAAAAAAACCGCGCCGTTCCACGTCGAAATCGCCCCGCCAGACCTTTCGGGCGATGATGAGCAGGAAGATGACGCCGATCGTGACGTGGGTGCCGTGGAAGCCGGTGATCATGAAGAAGGTCGATCCGAACTGGGCTGCCCCCCACGGGTTCTCCCAGGGGCGCACGCCTTCGGTGATCAGCTTCGTCCATTCGAAAGCCTGCATGCTGACGAAGGTTGCGCCAAGAAGTGCCGTCAGCAGCATCAGTATCGCGGTCACCCGGCGGTCACGCCGATAGCCGAAATTGACCGCCATCGCCATGGTGCCGCTGCTGGAGATCAGCACGAAGGTCATGATCGCGATCAGGATCAGCGGCACATCCTGGCCGCCGATATGCAGCGCGAAGACCTCGCTCGGATTGGGCCAGGCGACGGGCGTCGACATGCGGGCAGTCATATAGGCGATCAGGAAACAGCCGAAGACGAAGGTGTCGCTGAGCAGAAAAATCCACATCATCGCCTTGCCCCAGGAGGCGGTCTTGAAGGCGCGCTGGTCCGAGCTGAAATCGGCCGCGACTCCGCGAAGGCCCGCGGGCCTGAGGTCTGCCTCGCCGTGTGTCTGGACAGAGTGTGCCATCTGCAAATCCCCTAGCTTATCAACGTGCGGCAGAGATCGACGAAATCATTCGCCCAGCCGGCAAAGAGCGCGAAGAGCAAAAGCCAGACGGCGAGCATGAAATGCGAATAGATGGCCGAAAGGTCGACGCTGAGCCGCAGTCTCTCCGGCGCGACATCGGCTGCGAACGCCTTGACCGTCGTATGCGCGAGGACGGCAAGCCCGCCCAAAATATGCAGCCCGTGCAGGCCGGTGAGCATATAGAAGAAGCTGTTGGCGGGATTGTCGGCCAGTACGTAGCCGGCCGCCGTCAGTTCCCGCCATGCCTGGATCTGCCCGGCGAGAAAGAAGACGGCAAGAGCAAGTCCTGTCGCAAGCGCCGGCCGCAGGCTTTCCATACGACCATGCTGTGCTTCACGTTTGGCCCATTGCAGCGCGGCGCTGCTCAAGGCCAGTGCCGCGGTGTTCACCCAGAGCAGCCGCGGAACCGGCATCCCCCACCAGTCCGCCGATGCCGCGCGCATGAAATAGGCGCTGACGGCAAGGCTGAAGACGGCGCCGACGACGCCGAGAAACACGAAGAGGCCGATTTTCACCGCAGGCACGGGCGCCCGGTCTACACCATGATGGTCCGGCAGCTGCACCGAGCCGGTTTCCAGCCAGGGCTTCGAGGTCAGCCGCTGCCCGGCCAGCCACCAGATCATGATGGCGGCGATGGCGGCGAGGAAGATCAGCACGACGCTCATGCCGGGACCTCTCGCGTCACGCCGTCGCTTGCCGGCACATTCTGCGGAATGAAATCTTCGGCCGCGCCGGGCACGCTATAATCATAGGCCCAGCGGTAGACGACGGGCAGATCCCTGCCCCAGTTACCGTGTGGGGGCGGCGTCTGCGGCGTCTGCCATTCGAGCGTCGTCGCCCGCCAAGGATTGCCGCCTGCCTCCCTGCCCCGGAAAAGGCTCCAGACCAGATTGAACAGGAAGACCATCTGCCCGGCCCCGACCACGAGCGCCATGACGGTGATGAAGATATTCAGCGTGTGGGCCGACGGTGGCACGAAGGCCGTTTCTCCCATCTCGAAGTACCGGCGCGGCACACCGAGCAGACCGAGATAATGCATCGGAAAGAAGATCGCATAGGTGCCGAGGAAGGTGATCCAGAAGTGGATATGGCCGAGTGTCTCGTCCAGCAGGCGTCCCGTCACCTTCGGATACCAGTGATAGATCGCCCCGAAGATAACAAGGATCGGCGCAACCCCCATGACCATGTGAAAATGCGCGACGACGAACATCGTATCCGACAGCGGCACGTCGACGACGACATTGCCGAGGAAGAGGCCGGTTAGGCCGCCATTGACGAAGGTGACGATGAAGGCGAGCGCAAAGAGCATCGGCAGCGTCAGATGGATATCGCCGCGCCACAGCGTCAGCACCCAGTTGTAGACTTTGATGGCCGTCGGGATGGCGATGATCAGCGTCGTGGTGGCGAAGAAGAAGCCGAAGGCCGGGTGCATGCCGCTGACATACATGTGGTGCGCCCAGACGACGAAACTCAAGCCCCCGATGATGACGATCGCCCAGACCATCATCCGGTAGCCGAAGATGTTCTTACGCGCGTGCGTGCTGATCAGATCCGAGACGATGCCGAAGGCCGGCAGCGCGACGATATAGACCTCCGGATGCCCGAAGAACCAGAACAGATGCTGGAACAGGATCGGGCTGCCGCCACCATGCTGCAGCTGCGTGCCCATCTCGACGATCGCGGGCATGAAAAAGCTGGTGCCGAGCACGCGGTCGAGCAGCATCATGACACAGGCGACGAAAAGGGCCGGAAAGGCCAAGAGTGCCATGACGGTCGCGGTGAAGATGCCCCAGACGGTGAGCGGCATCCGCATCAGCGTCATGCCGCGGGCGCGGCCCTGCAGCACTGTCACCACATAGTTCAGGCCGCCCATGGTGAAGCCGATGATGAAGACGATAAGCGAGGTGAGCATCAGCAGGATACCCCAGTCCTTGCCGCCTGGTGTGCCTGACAAAACGGATTGCGGCGGATAAAGCGTCCAGCCGGCCCCTGTCGGGCCGCCGGGCGCGAAAAAGCCGGCGACGAGGATCAGCACCGCAAGCAGATAGATCCAGTAGCTCAGCATGTTTGCATAGGGAAACACCATGTCGCGGGCGCCGACCATCAGCGGAATGAGGTAATTGCCGAAGCCGCCGAGGAAGAGCGCGGTGAGCAGATAGATCACCATGATCATGCCGTGCATGGTGATAAACTGATAATAGTGATCGGCATCGATGAAGGCGAAATAGCCGGGAAAGGCGAGCTGAATGCGCATTAGCCAGGAGAGCACCAGCGCCACCAGGCCGATCGAGATGGCGGTCAGCGAATATTGGACGGCAATGATCTTGGCGTCCTGGCTGAACACATATTTGGTCCACCAGCTGTGCGGATGATAAAGCTCGACATCCTCGACTTCGGCGGTCGGGATGACACCTGCGCTGCCAGACGGAATCTCGACCATGATATCTCCTCCTATACCCGCCGGTTGGTTAAACCGGCCCTGCGGCCTCCGGCCGTCTTCCGGCCAGTTCAGTTCGCCGGCGGCGGCTCTCCCGATGACGCCGTCAGCTGGGTGAATGTCTGCTGCTGCCCGAGCCAGGTCTGATAGTCCGCGTCGCTGTCGACAATAACGGTGCCGCGCATCTGCGGATGACCGACGCCGCAAAGTTCCGCACAGAGGATCTCGAACGTGCCCGTGCGCGTCGGTGTCAGCCAGAAATAGGTGACCATGCCTGGGATCATATCCATCTTCGCGCGGAACTCCGGCACGTAGAAATCATGGAGCACATCGACGGAGCGCAGCAATATGTGCACGGGCTTGCCGATCGGCAGATGAAGCTCGCCGCCTTCGACGATGATGTCATCGAGGCCGTTTGCATCATTTTTGTCGAGGCCCAGCGGATTGTCGGAAGTGACGTCACGCGTCTCGGCACGGCCGAGCTTTCCGTCCGCACCCGGCAGGCGGAAGCTCCACAGCCACTGCTGACTGACTACTTCGACCGATGCGGCATCGGCGGGTACTGTGATGAACTGGTTCCAGACGATCAGGCCGGGCGCCAGCATTGCCGCAACGCCAACCGCCGTTCCCGAGGCCAGAAGCAATTCCAGCCTGCGATTTTCAGGTTCATAATGCGCTCGATTGCCCGGTCTGTGGCGGAAGCGGAAGACGCAATAGGCCATGAAGGAAACCACTGCCACGAAGACGATGCCGGTGATCCAGAAGGTGATGACGAGCGTGTTGTCGATATAGCTCCAGTTGGACGCGATCGGCGTCCACCACCATGGGCTCAGCACATGGAACAGCACGGAGCCAACGACAACCAAGACGAGAACCAGCACAACAGCCATTTCCGCCCCTCCTGGACCGACCGACCGTGAAACCGCACTCCAAACGCGTCGAGTTTATTATCGCACAAATAGAAAATGTCGGCAATTACGGCGATTTAGGCATGCGCCGCTGCCGGCAAGCCGTCATTTGGAGTATTGCCTGTCATTGGGAATATTGTTTGAGATAGGCGATGAGATTGGTGATCTCCTGGTCATCCTTCACTCCTGCGAAGGCCATCTTGGTGCCCTTCACCTTGGCTTTCGGATTGTGCAGATAGTCGCGCAACGTCGCCTCGTCCCAGACGAGACCACCCTCGCCGGCCGCCTTCATCGCCGCAGAATAAGCAAAATCAGGATGCGTTCCGGCCTTTCGGCCGAACAGCTTGTTCAGTGACGGCCCCACCTTGTTCGTATCGGACTCGGCGACATGACAGGTGGCACATTTCTTGAAAACGATGGCGCCGGCCGTCGCATCCCCCTCCTGCGCTCCAGCGTCGAAAGGGAAAAGGGCAATGACGGATGCGGCGATCAGCAGAATAACACGGTAATCCACGGCAAACCCCATCCTCCTCAAGGTCGCCAGCCACTCTCACCCTCGGCCATCATTCGCGCGGTGGTGGTGGTTGCCATGGATTAAAGTTAGTCCTTTGCGGATGCAAGTCAATCGCTTCCACGATTGCTGCCACCTGGGCGCAAACCGATAGCCTGCGGCCCCGACACCAATACCGGATCCGAAACCCGGCCGGCATACGGTGATCTGCTGGAGAATGGCGCCGCGCCATCCAACTTATACTCCGATCGAAAGCGCCTCTTGCACCGCCAATTCGGCCATGGCAAGCGCCGCGTCGCGGGTTTTGGCGGCAGCGATGAAGCGGCCGTTATGGCAGAAGCTCGCGCCCTCGACGCCGCAGACCGCCTCCAACTCACTATTGGTAAGGCCGGCCCAGGCTGCCGGCAGATCGGCCCGGAGCTCGAACCCGTCGTCGCCACGGCGAATGCCGGTCACGCACCAATCCTTTTCGCGCGGGTGGACGACGAACAGCAGGTGATCGGCGCCGGCCTTGACGATCGCGGGACGGAAGGGCATCCCTCGCGGCAATTCCAGAATGCGCCCCTGCCCAGCAGCCTGGATCGCCCGATACACGATCGCCTCGGCCCGCAGTTTTGCGGCCCTCTGGGCGATCCCGGCATCGATGAAACTGCGGGCAATGGCCAGCGCCGCATGGAAGGCACGATCGTCAGCCTCGGGTTCCTCCGCATCGAATACCGGTTTCAGGGTCTCGAGCAGCGCCGGCAGCGTCAGGCCAGCCAAAGGCCCCGAGGGGCTGAGCGCGCCATTGTCGGTCAGGTCGATCGGCAGCACGAAACCGGTGTCGAAAGCCGTGTGCAGGGCCTCGACATGATGATCGGGAAGACCGGCAGCTGCGAGATATTCGCGGCCATAATGTTTCCAGATCAGGCCGAACGAGCTGTAGGGCTGGCCATCGTCGCGCAGCGGCGCGCCGCGCTGATGATGATCGAATATGCCGGCGGCAGGATCATAGGCTCCTCCGACATCATAGATGATCCGGTCCGGGGCTGGTGTGATCCATTCCGGCGCCCGGCTGCGGATCAGACGCGCCTGCGGGAAAAGCCGCGTCAGAATGACGCTCGACAGCAGCTCGTCGGCATGGAAACCACCGGAATGGGTAACGAGGAAATCGGGGCTCATCGAAGCTATGCGCCTTGTGGTTTGGCGGAGAATCCGCTTGCGGGTCTGAACGAGATAGCCGTTGCCGGCCGCTATCTCAACCCGCCTTCGCGCATTCTGCATAGTGTCGGAAGGTGACCGGGCAGCTTTGAAACGATATGTGTGGAGCAAAGGCCTAAGGCAGCGCCGGTCCCGGCTCTGCTGCAACGAGCGCGCGGCCCGCCGCTGCGCCGATGTGCAGGCAGATCAGCCCGATCACGGCGAGAGAATTGATCAAAAGGACCTCGGCGACGACGGCTGCCGAAAACGCGCCATCGCCGGACGGAAGCACTACCGTCGCTGCAAAGAGCACGGCTTCATACGCAACGAACCCGGTAATAAAGGCGCCGGCCATGGTGGCGGCAAGGCTGTCCTTACGGCGAACCGCGCCGAGTGATGCCACAAGCGATGCAAATGCGGCGATACCGATCGTCAGCCCCCAGGCAAAGCTGTCGAAGGTCTGGGGATAGTCGAGTATGAGATATCCGACCGTCTGGTTGGCAAGCCAGGCGAGCAGCACCGCCATTATCGCCATCTTCCGGGGAAGAACGACCGCCGAGACTGCCGCCAGGGCAACGAAAGGCGTGACGCAGGCAAAAAACAGGCTGAGAGCGACGCTGGCGCCAGCAATGACCGTGACCCAGGCGACGGCGAAACCGGGAGCTGCCGGACGCAAAGGAAGCTGATTTCGTTCGAGCATGTCTAAACTCCGTTCGACCGGACGCATACATTCCGGGAAATCATAAGCCAGTCCGGGAAAAAGGCCAACGAGTTCATGACGGCCGTCGCCACCTCGCCGCCTCCGTCATAAGGCATCCAGCGGGATCTTCAAATACCGGCGGCCGTTCTCCTCTGGTTCCGGCAGCCGGCCGCCGCGGATGTTGACCTGCAGCGCATGCAGCATCAGCTTCGGCTTGGGCAGCGTACGGTCGCGCGCTTGACGCAACGCCACGAAGCCGGCCTCGTCCATGCCTGAAATATGCGGATTGGCGCGCTTTTGGGCTGCGACCGTGCTTTCCCAGCGCGGGTGACGACCGCCCGGCTGATAATCATGGCCGGAAAAGAGGCGGGTCTCCTCGGGCAGCGACAGGATCGCCTGGATCGAGTGCCAGAGGGCGGCCGCACTGCCGCCCGGAAAATCCGCGCGCGCAGTCCCCGAATCCGGCGTGAACATCGTATCGTGCACGAAGGCGGCGTCGCCGACCACATAGGTCACCGATGCCAGCGTATGGCCGGGCGAAAACATCACACGGGCAGTAAGACCGCCGATTTCAAACGTGTCGCCGTCGGCAAACAGCCGGTCCCACTGCGAGCCGTCGGTCGCGAGCGCCGGCCAGTTATAGATCTCCTTCCAAAGCCTCTGCACATCGGTGACATGGACGCCGATCGCCGTCGGCGCGCCAGTCCTTTCGTTGAGATAATGGGCGGCGGAGAAGTGATCGGCATGCGGATGCGTGTCGAGGATCCACTCGACCGTCATCCGTTCGCTCTCGATGTAAGCAAGGATGGCATCGGCGTTCACCGTTCCCGTCGCGCCCGACATCTCGTCGAAATCGAGCACCGGATCGATGATGGCACAGCGTTTCGTCACCGGATCTGAAACGACATATTGCACGCTGCAGGTGCGGGGCTCGAAAAAGGCCCTCACCTGAAGCCGCCGGCTTGCCGCTTTTTCGAGCCAGCGGCGTGCGCCGGCAAGATCGAAGCCGAGGCCTTCGCCGAAGGTCTGGACATCCGCCGGCTTCATCCGCCCGTCGAGCACCTCGCCCAGCGCATAGAGCGTCAATGCCCTCGTGCCGCTCTTGCAATGGGCGAAGACCGGTCCCTTCGCCTCAGCCATGGCCGCCTGAAAGGCGCGGATATCGGCCTCGGTAATCTCATTGCCGTTCACCGGCACGAAACTGTAGGAAAGTCCGGCAGCGGCAGCGGAAATCTTTTCTGCAGCATTGCCTGGCTGGCCCGCCTCCTCGCCGTCGGGCCTGGCGTTGATGACGGCGGCGAAGCCCTCCTTGGCGAAATCGGCAAAATCGGCTGGATCGGGCTGCCCCGCCACCGATAGCCGCTCATTGACCCTCACGGGCATCATCGAAGCCTCCGCGCCGCCCTGATCACGCAGTATCGCACGTATAGCGGTACAATCTCACAAGTATATTGCCGAGCGCAAGAATAGAGGCGCCTGCTCTCGCGCTCGCCCGGCCCTTCAAAACGACAGCGTCGCCGCCCCTTGCTTGATCTCCGCATGCATGGCACTGGCGCCGACGATGACGACGCCGTCGAGCAGATCGTCATGCGCGTAACCTCCCGGCGGCGTGAAGGTTTCCCACAGGCCGAATGCGCCACCGGTCTCGACGGCCGTGGCATGGATGACGATTCTCGCGCCGAACGGCGTCTTCGCAATCCGCTCCCCGCCAGCCAAGAAACGACGGCATTTTTGAACTCGATATATCTACCTACCCCTACGGCGACATCTGATGAGGCTGACGTCCTTACGCCCGTGGTTCGTTGATCATTGCCTCGATATTGTATCCATCGGGATCGAGGACGAAGCAGGCATAATAGTTTCCGGCGTATTCCGGTCTCGGACCGGGCGCGCCGTTATCCCGCGCTCCGGCCAGAAGGGCCGCCTGATAAAAGGCCGCGACCTCCGTCCTGTCTCGCACCCGGAAAGCGACGTGCAGACGCGTGAGCGGCGGCTTGTCGTCGGTGCGCTGGATCTCGAACAGGCTGCCGCCGACATCGAAGGCCCAGAACACGCCCTCCTTACCGAAGGATCGGCGATAGCCAAGGGGCTCGAGAGCGCTTTCGTAGAATGCCTTGCTCTTCTCGAGGTCACTCACAGCGATGGTGATGTGATCGATCATCTCATCTCTCCCATTCCGTTCCTGTCATGATTGATGCTCTCCCTTCGAGCCTCTCACGCGCATCTCCCGATGGCAATGCGAACCGGCCGCAATCAGTCCTTGCTGCCGCTCGACATCGAATGTTCCGTCGGTTTATGGTCTGCGGGAAGGGACCGGATATGCGCTAATGCCTTACGCGATCAGCCTCAAATGTCTGAACGACACCGCCTCGCCGGTTTTCAAGCTCTGGGATGAAGCCGCAACATTCGAAGAGACGGCTTCGATGCGGGCTTTGAACTACCCGCCTCATATCACCCTCGCCGTTTATCAGGAGATTGCGGTCGACCGGTTGGCAGAGGCAGCCGAGCGTGTTTTCCGCATCCCCCCTGCCGTAACGTTAAGTTTTTCAGGCATCGGTTACTTTGAGAACGAATTCCTGGTCTTATGGGCGCGGCCGAACCACGACGAGCGGCTCTTCCAGCTGCATGCGGCGCTTCACTGGGAAATCGATCCCGTCCACTGTCACGAGCACTATCGGCCGCGCAATTGGGTGCCGCATTGCACGATCGCCACCAAAATCCCGAAGGCAAAATCGCAGGCGGCGATCAACTGGGCGAATCGGAACCGGATGAAATTCCGGGTGACTCTCGATGCCGCAGACTGCGTGAGATTTCCGCCCGTCGAAGTCCTGAGCGAAATCGGACTGGCGTCGCAATGATCGTGGACAGTGCCGGCGCTTTGGCGAGGCCCGCGCCTCTCAAAAGAACGCGGGCAGGGATGGGTCATAACGCGTTTGCCAAGCGCGGCTGCGTGAAGTCAATCCCGGCCCTGCAGGCGATCCATCACCTGGAGCAACAGATCGGCGCAAACCTTCGTCGGTTCGTCCTCAGCGCATTTCAGGTCGATCCGGGTATTTCCATCCTCGATCTGAAAACGGGCCGCCTTGGACAGCGGCGGCAGGCGATGATCGCGGTAACCACGGAAGCCCATGTCGCCTCTCGAGCCGTGCCACCGGTAGTCGGGGCGGTCTCGGGACTGCTCATCCGGCCCGTGACGCATCATCCTCTCATCATCAGGCGCAGGCGGGGGTGGCGATGCAGGCTCGTTCGCTGCGGGTGGCTCGCCGGCGGGTGGGGCGAGCGGTTGTTGGGCGAAGACGGTGGTGGCCGATGCTGCAAGGGCAAGACCGGATAGCAAGAGTCTTTGCATGGGATGTTCCTTTCAGAGAAGACGCATGCCTTAAACACCGCGGCGCGGCTTTAGTTCACGCCCCGTAGGCGCTTGTGATCGAAATCAGCAGCGCGGCTACGTTTGACGCCGTGCTGCGAGAGGAAGCGCCATGCGCTTGCCCACCGCTTCGAATTTGCCGACGCAGAGCTGACCAGAACTTCGTGCCGCTCAGGGTGCCAGCGCTTCTTTCGCCTCGCCTCTGCCTTGTTGCGCGACTATGCTCAACGCCGATTCGCTGTCCGCGACGAGGGCGTGCGGAAACGAGATATCGAAGGAGAAGACGATGACGGACGCCAAGAGCGGCATTACCGGGCTGCGGCCGCAAATCACCGTGGTGGGCGTCGGCGGCGGCGGCGGCAATGCGATCAACAATATGATCGCGGAAAAACTGGCAGGCGTCGAATTCGTCGCCGCCAACACCGATGCCCAGGTTCTTGCCACCTCCAAGGCATCGCGCCGCATCCAGCTCGGCGCCAATGTGACGGAGGGCCTCGGCGCCGGTTCCCTGCCGGAAATCGGACATGCGGCGGCAGAAGAATCGCTCGACGAGATCATGGATCACCTGGCAGGATCACACATGTGTTTCGTCACCGCCGGCATGGGCGGAGGAACGGGCACGGGCGCAGCCCCTGTTATCGCACGTGCCGCACGGTCGGCCGGCATCCTGACCGTTGGCGTCGTCACCAAGCCGTTTACGTTCGAAGGAAATCGCCGCATGCGGACGGCGGAGGCTGGCATCGAGGCGCTTCGTCAGGCTGCCGATACCGTTATCGTCATTCCCAATCAGAATCTCTTCCGCATCGCCGATGCGAAAACCACCTTCGCCGATGCCTTCATGACGGCCGACCGCGTGCTCTTTGCCGGCGTCGGCTGCATCACCGATCTCATCGTCAAGGAAGGTCTGATCAATCTTGATTTCGCCGACGTGAAGTCGGTCATGCAGGGCATGGGCCGCGCCATGATGGGCACCGGTGAAGCCGCCGGCGAAAGCCGGGCGATGAAGGCGGCGGAAGCGGCAATCGCAAACCCGCTTCTGGATGATATCTCGATGAAGGGCGCCAAAGGCGTGCTGATCTCGATCTCCGGCGGCTCGGATATGACCCTGTTCGAAGTGGACGAAGCGGCAAGCCGCATTCGCGACGAAGTGCAGGACGACGCCGATATCGTCGTCGGCGCGATTTTCGACCGCAGCCTCGACGGCAAATTCCGCGTCTCGGTGGTGGCAACCGGCCTGGAAGGAAACGCTCTATCCGCGTCCCCTTCTCACGCGCCCGCCGAACCGATTCAGACGCGCACGCTGCAGTAATACGGTCGCTGTTACCACGGCTCGCTCATGGCGGGGCTGCCGGATAAACGTTGCCCTGCCAGTGGGAATGGGCGGGGCAACGTCGGTACTCGGCCTGTGAAGGCCAATGGCACGAAGAGCATGCCCAAGGCGGCTAATAGGTGAAAAATTCCCGATAGCGGTGAACCAATTTAGCTGGCTGGTAAATAACGCGGATAACCCGTCACCCCAGCAAACTCCTGATCCTCGCCGCATCCTCCGCCGTCGCCGGATTATACACCACCATGCTCAAATCCGGCCGACCGTCCACCTGAAAGGCCGAATATTCGAAAGAGAGCAGCCCGAGCACTGGGTGCTTGATGTGCTTGGCGCCCTCGCCGTGGGTCCGCACGTCGTTGTCGCGCCACATGGCCAGGAATTCCGGGCTCTTGCGGCAGAGTTCGTTGACCAGCGGCTCCACCTCGGCGGCGGCACCGGCGCGCGCCGCATCCACCCGGAAGGCGGCGACGACGAAGCGGGCTACGCTTTCCCAGTCATATTGGGCGGCGCGCACACGCGGATCGAGGAAAATGAAGCGCAGCACGTTGCGCTCTTTCGGCGGCAGCGCGCCGTAATCGGTGAGCAGCACGGTCGCCGCCCGGTTCCAGGCGACGACGTCCCAGATCGCGGTGCGGATGAGCGCCGGGCACGGATCGAGCGCGTCGAGCACGCCCTGCAGGCGCGGCGTAACGCCTTCCTCTTTGCGATAGCGCACCTCCGGCAGGCGGCCGAGACTGATGAGGAAGAGGTGTTCGCGCTCGATATCGGTCAGCATCAGCGCCCGCGAGATCCGGTCGAGCACGTCGGCGGACGGCGCGCCGCCGCGACCCTGCTCCAGCCAAGTGTACCAGGTCGGGCTGATATTGGCGCGGCTCGCCACCTCCTCGCGGCGAAGCCCCGGCGTGCGGCGGCGCTCGCCGGCAAAGCCGAGGGCAGCGGGATCGAGCTTGGCGCGGCGGTCCTTGAGGTAGGCGCCCAGCCGATTCTCGGAGGTGACGAATTCGCTCATCCTGTTAGCCATTATACCATGATAAGATCACTACTTTACCATGATATCAGCCTGCTCGATATCTGTCTCCCGTCAAATCAGGAGATATCGACATGCGTGTATTCGTCACAGGAGCCACCGGCTGGGTCGGCTCGGCCGTCGTCAAGGAGTTGATCGCCGCCGGCCATCAGGTTCTCGGCCTCGCCCGCTCGGACAAGGGAGCGGCGGAACTGGCGGCCGCCGGCGCCGAGGTTCAGCGCGGCACACTCGACGACCTGGAGGGTTTGAAGCGCGGTGCAGCCGAGGCTGACGGCGTCATCCACACGGCATTCAACCATGATTTCTCGAATTTCGCCGAGAATTGCGCCGCCGACCGGCGCGCCATCGAGGCGCTCGGCGAAGCCCTCCGCGGCTCCAACCGACCGCTACTGGTCACTGCGGGACTCGGCCATGCGCCGGGCCGCATCGGCACGGAGAAGGACCCGCCGATGCCGACGACGCACACCTATCCCCGCGCCTCCGAAATCACTGCGGTGTCGCTTGTGGCCCGCGGCGTGCGCGCCTCCACCGTCCGGCTGCCGCCATCCGTGCACGGCCATGGCGATCACGGCTTCGTGCCGATCCTCATCGAGACGGCCCGGCAGAAAGGCGTCTCCGCCTATGTAGGCGACGGGGGCAACCGCTGGCCGGCCGTGCACCGGCGCGATGCCGCCCGCGTCTACCGCCTGGCGCTGGAGCGCGGCGCCGTGGGCGGTCCCTTCCTGGCGGTCGCAGAAGAGGGCGTACGGTTCCGGGAGATTGCCGAACTCATCGGCCGGCGGCTCAGCGTGCCGGCCGTCTCGCTGTCGCGGGAAGAGGCGGCGGAGCATTTCCGCTGGTTCGCAATGTTTGCCGGCTTCGACGTGCCGACCTCCAGCGCTCATACCCGCGCCCTCCTCGGCTGGCAGCCGACGGAGCCCGGCCTGCTTGCCGATATCGACCACCCGGCCTACTTCGGTGGGTAGCTTCAGCCTGAGGGGGAGAGATATCGCGCCAACGCTCACGAGAGCTTCATCCTGAAGTGACCCGAAGAGGCCCCGATGGATGGGCGGGTGGGCTGGCGGTGGATGGATGCAAGAAGCAATGTTGGAGCCGCGTCCTTCGAGGCTCCGGCCTTCCGCCTACGCACCTCAGGATAGGGAGCCGTGGAGAAGGCCGCACCGGTAGGAGGCGCTGCGGACACCACGTCAAATGAGGCGGCATTGGCGGGCGCCGCGCCGTCCAAGTGAGCCTCATCCTGAGCGTACCCCGCAGGGGCCTCGAAGGACGAGCCGGGCGCCTCAGCGCATCCGCCCCTCATTCATATCGGCGGGATCGTAGTTGATGTCCCAGTCCTTCTCGGGCTTCTTCTTGCCGGGCGGGTGCTTGTTCACCGTGGCGTCCTCGGAACCGGTGATCACGGTCGGCTTGGCGCTCGCCACACCGCTGGCTTTGCGGTGGGCCCGGGATTTGGCGAACTGGCCGGCTGCGTCTTTTTCGGGATTGGCCATGTCATTCGCCTTTCTGCTTCATCGCGTCGGAAATGTCGTTCATTTCGGGATCGCGATTGTTTTCGCCATTGGCGTCGCGGTTTTTGTCTGGGTCGTCCTTGGCTTTGAGATAACCGCGCGGCCTATTGCCCTTCGGTCCTTCCCAGCGGGGGGACTGGTCGGTCGTGCCGGGGGCGCCATCCTTGGGTGTCGTCATGCCCATCTTCGTTTCTCCTTGTTGAGTAGGGAAAACCGGAAACATGGCGAAGTGTTCCGGTATCACCGGATCGAGGCGAGCGTGGCGCAACAGAACGCGAGGAAGGTGACCGCGGCATTGGCGGCATGCGAATACTCCCACTGGCGGCGCAGGCTCTCCCAATGTTCCGGCTGCACGGTCCAGTTCTTCGTCGCCGCATTGGCCGGCCGGGTGAAGATCATAAAGATCCGGGTGAAGATCATAAAGATGAGGAGGTTGACCACGATCAGCACGGCGGCAGCGATCGACAGCACCATGGCCGCTCCATCGGCTCTGAGGGCCGCGGCGTTGCCGATATTCGCGAGAAAAGCGAGCGGCAGCATGAGGCCGACGATCCACCATCCGGCATAGGCCCGCTGAGCGATAAAATAATCCGCCTTCCCATGCCGATCTTGTTTGGGAGCGAGAGAAGGTGGGCGGCAGGCGCCAAGACCGCTAAGCCCGTGATGATGACGGCAAGGAATCTCATGTCTGAGGAACCGACAGCCGGACGAAGGGTTCCCCGAAAATATGGAACCGTGTCGGCTCCCATCGGTTGGTGAAAGGTCGTAAACCTTAAAAAGAGGAGCCGAACATGAGCAAGACCAACGTTCGTGAACTTCAAAAACGCGCCGAACAGCAGGTCAGGAACACCAGCGCCGGCGGCCACCTCGGCGGCACCTATTTCGGCCAGCAACCAGACGGAAAAACAGCGTCTGACACCACCAACGACAGCGCCAAGGCAAGGCCGAACGATGGGCGTAATTGAGGCGGGACGCCTTTCCTATCGCGTTTGCGGTGATGGGATAATTGCGAAAGGGCGCGCTATGGGGCACCTCCGCGGCTCGCCCCTTCCTCCGTCCCTGTTTAATCTTCGCCAAAAGCAACAGCGTATCGCAACGACCATGAGGAGACGCCCAGCCCGAAGGGGCGGAGAGCACCTTGCCGGGCTACCTTGAACGGAAACGCCCCTGCCCTAACTTTCGCGGACGGCTAGCCGACCATAGCGGGACTAAAGCGGAGGGGCGACGTGGCATCCTATTCGATTGACGAAGCGATCCGGGAGCTCACTCCGGTTCTCGGCAAGGCGGCGCCGGCGGGCGCCGTCAGCGGCGAGTGGATCGCCACCACCATGCAGGCCGGGCATTCCTCACGCACGGGCGGCTATCGCGATGCCGGAGGAACCCTTGTCAGCGAGGAATCGACCAAGCCGCTTGATATTATCGAGGATGTGATCGAGAAGCTCGATGCGGCCGCATCGCACCGCTTCAACAAGGTGGTGATCCGCTGGAAGAAGGCGAAGCTTCCCTTCATGCGCGGCGAGATCACCATCGACACTACCTATGATCAATCGATCGTTCCGCGCGGGCCCGACGACCCGGTCTATGAGGCGGCCGCGGCCACGCGGCGCGCCTTCTGGCAGACCCGCGGCGGCGTGCGGGAGGGCTTCGCTGCCAAGCGCGAAACGGCCAACGTCCATAACCAGACGAAATGGTTCGGCCCGCACCGCCGCATCCTTGCCGTCGATGCGCCGGAAAAGCTCATCCTCGCTACCGACGGCCTCTCCACTGCCTGGGCAGGCATTTCCGAGCCTGAAAATGGCGTCGAATGCGAGCTCTTCATGGAATTCGATCCTGCGACGCTGGATTCGACCGGAACGGCAAACTGGGCAAATCTCTTGATCAATCTCGGCGATCTCGTCGCTGACGGCCACCGCGTTGCCCGTGACGTTGAAAAACACGGCGCCATCCTCTTCTGCCGGCTGACGGAGGATTATGCGCCGCTGACCCGCATCATCCTGAGCTGCGACCCCAGCCGCATCGACGGCTTGCCCTTCGGCTCTGTGCCGCTGATCCGCGCGACACCGGTCGCCGAAGCTGAGATCGAAGGCCGCGACCCTGACGAGGACTGGGGGGCGACGGCGGCGCGCCAAGCGCTGGCCAAGCGGGGGATCAGACTTTAGAGCCGATCATTTCATCGACATGTCATGAAACTTCTTGTCCCGGATCGGCTTTCTACAACGAAGCCAAACAAGGAGCTCCAAATGTCCGGCGAAGCCGATAATGATAAAACCGCCATCGTTCCAGTTCTGAACCCGTCAGCAGCCGAACAAGCCGCCACTGCGTCCGTGCTCGAGGACATGCAGAAAGCAAGCCTGGAGAGCGGCCAGCCGGAGGCGGCGGCCGTGTTGTTCTCCTGGGAGATCGATCCGCCGGAACTCGCCAAACTGATCTCCGAGGCGATGACACTGCCGATAGTCCTGTGGTCGACGGGCATGACCCTGACCTATTCCCTTTGGCTGTCTTCGCTGCTTCCCGCACGCGAGACGATCGGCTCGATCAGGCAAAGCGCGGATTACGCTTAGCAACTTCAGCTGACTACGGCCACGCCCCTAGCCCCTGCAAGCTCCGCCTCTCCGCCCCCGTTCCACGGAATATTTGCGGAATGAAGGGCGGGTAGAGAATGCTGGTCGTGAGCACAGACCGCCTCAGCCAAACAAGAAGTCGCCCGAGTTGAAATTGGCAAGCCCGCCAAGGGTCGTGATGTTGTCGAATTCAGCGACCAGCACCGCGCCGCCGGCTGAACTTGGGTTCTGATCGTAGTAGACCGCCACATGGCCGAGATCCGTATTGTGGAATACGAACAACGCCCCTGTGGTTATGTTGCTGTAACCGTTGATGGTGCTCTGGACGGTTGCGTTCGTGACGCTCACGTCCGTTTTGACGCCAATCTCCGTTCCGGCAACATTGATCGTGCCGTTGTTTCCTACCTTCACATTGTCCACGCTTGTATTGTTGTTGCCGACGGCGAACTCGAACGTGCCGCCTCCGACGTCCAACTGGAACTTATCCACGGTTGTGCTATTCGTCCCAGCATTGAAGTCAGTCATATGGTTCGTGGTGGTGGCAAACTTTTGGAAAAAGAAGGTGTCATTTCCCACGCCCCCGGTCAGGGTGTTGTTGCCAACACCGCCGTTTAGGGTGTCGTTGCCGTCTTGGCCGAAAAGAGTGTCATCACCTCCCAGCCCGAACATCATATCGTTACCGCCACCGCCGTAGAGCACATCGTCGCCCGTTCCACCGGTCGGATTGTCCACTGAGTTGCCATTGCCACCGGTGATAATCGTGAACGTCTCGGTCTTTTCGAAGGCCGGTCCTATAGGATCTCCGGTCTGCGTTGCCGTTACCGTCACTGAAAATGTACCGTTCGTCGATAGCGCATCCGAACTAAGCGTATTGCCGGTTATTGAAAACAAGCCAGGGTTCGACTGCGAAGCAATGCTGAAGCTGAATCCACCCGTGTCGGGATCAGTCGCCGTCAGCAGACCACTGAACTCAAAACTATTGAAGTTGACGCTGTCCGCCGGGACGACAGGCGTCAGCTTGATGTCAGTCGGTGCCTGCCGAGCTGGTCCATCATCTGCGCCGGTGATGGCGACGACGATATTGTGGCTGGCGGTGCCGTCGAGCGAGCTGACGCTCAGCGTGTCGCTGACCGCGTCGCCCTGGTTGAGCGCCTGCGTCGCCGCCCGGCTGTTGTCGAGCGTATAGGTCCAGCTGCCGCTGGCGGCATCGAAGCTGAAGCTGCCATAGAGGCCGTTGAGTGAGGCCGGGGCGGCAAACACCGCCTCGCCGTCGTCGACATCGCTGACCGTCAGCTTGCCGGAGGCACTCGGATCGCCGCTGCCGGCCGCCCCCGCCTCGACCGTCGCCCGGTCGTCGGTGACCGTCGCATCGACGACGATCGAAGCCGCATCGTTGGCGCCGGTGATGGCGACGACGATATTGTGGCTGGCGGTGCCGTCGAGCGAGCTGACGCTCAGCGTGTCGCTGACCGCGTCGCCCTGGTTGAGCGCCTGCGTCGCCGCCCGGCTGTTGTCGAGCGTATAGGTCCAGCTGCCGCTGGCGGCATCGAAGCTGAAGCTGCCATAGATGCCGTTGAGCGAGGCCGGGGCGGCAAACACCGCCTCGCCGTCGTCGACATCGCTGACCGTCAGCTTGCCGGAGGCACTCGGATCGCCGCTGCCGGCCGCCCCCGCCTCGACCGTCGCCCGGTCGTCGCTGACCGTCGCATCGACGACGATCGCAGCCGCATCGTTGGCGCCGGTGATGGCGACGACGATATTGTGGCTGGCGGTGCCGTCGAGCGAGCTGACGCTCAGCGTGTCGCTGACCGCGTCGCCCTGGTTGAGCGCCTGCGTCGCCGCCCGGCTGTTGTCGAGCGTATAGGTCCAGCTGCCGCTGGCGGCATTGAAGGTGAAGCTGCCATAGATGCCGTTGAGCGAGGCCGGGGCGGCAAACACCGCCTCGCCGTCGTCGACATCGCTGACCGTCAGCTTGCCGGAGGCACTCGGATCGCCGCTGCCGGCCGCCCCCGCCTCGACCGTCGCCCGGTCGTCGCTGACCGTCGCATCGACGACGATCGAAGCCGCATCGTTGGCGCCGGTGATGGCGACGACGATATTGTGGCTGGCGGTGCCGTCGAGCGAGCTGACGCTCAGCGTGTCGCTGACCGCGTCGCCCTGGTTGAGCGCCTGCGTCGCCGCCCGGCTGTTGTCGAGCGTATAGGTCCAGCTGCCGCTGGCGGCATTGAAGCTGAAGCTGCCATAGAGGCCGTCGAGCGAGGCCGGGGCGGCAAACACCGCCTCGCCGTCGTCGACATCGCTGACCGTCAGCTTGCCGGAGGCACTCGGATCGCCGCTGCCGGCCGCCCCCGCCTCGACCGTCGCCCGGTCGTCGGTGACCGTCGCATCGACGACGATCGAAGCCGCATCGTTGGCGCCGGTGAGCGAGATCGAGACATTTGCCTCGCTCAACGTGCCATTGCCGAGCCGTATCGCGTAGACGAAACTATCTTTGAGGATCTCACCGGCAGACAGCGTGTTGATATCCGCGCCCGAGCCCGCGATGCCGCTTCCATCGCTAATACGGTATTCAATCTTTCCATTGTTGATCCTGACCCAATTGCCGAGCAGAGTCGTCTCCCAGGCAGATGCCCCATTCGCTCCGACGTCTTTCGCAAGAAGCTCATAGTCAGTGGTAATTGGATTGCCGTCTCCGTCTTCGACCGAGAAGAGGGATTTGGCATTCCCACCAAGATCGTTCGACATCACGTCAAGGGTTATGGTTTTGGTGGCCGCATTGTAGAGCTGGAGACTGAGCAGCTGATCTTCCGTCCAGATGTAAGAGTCATCCTTCGCCTGTGGCGTATTGGTGAAAGAAGTCGTGCTGCCACCGGTGCTTTGCGTAGCCATTAAAAAACCCCCATAACACAAAACAAGTAACCGGGAACTGATTCAAGACTATTCAGGCCAACACGGCACGCATGAACGCGCGGTCACCTCGGTATTGTCGAGGCAAACACCATTTTTCTTAAACAAGAACCGGAATACTCCCCACTCCTAATAAAGTGTTAACATATATACTGTGAAATGAAAGGCGATTTTCTTGCGACGGTTAATTTCTCCCCGAGTTCACTGCGAGAGAGGCCTCTTGTCAGCGCGGCACGCGTGACGGCGATCGCCGAGGCTGAAGTGGTAGACCTCGTCCTGACGGGCAATGGGGTGCGACGGCGCGCGAGCGCGTTGGCGAAGCGCAGGCTCAAACGTCAGAGCGTTTCCGCTTTCCTCGATCAGGTCAGCACCGGCTGAATCCATGCCGATCATTTCATCGACATGTCATGAAACTTCTTGTCCCGGATCGGCTTTCTACAACGAAGCCAAACAAGGAGCTCCAAATGTCCGGCGAAGCCGAAAATAATGCTAAAACCGCCATCCTTCCAGTTCAGAACCCGTCAGCAGCCGAACAAGCCGTCACTGCGTCCGTGCTCGAGGACATGCAGAAAACAAGCCTGGAGAGCGGCCAGCCGGAGGCGGCGGTCGTGTTGTTCTCCTGGGAGATCGATCCGCCGGAACTCGCCAAACTGATCTCCGAGATGATGACACTGCCGATGATCCTGTGGTCGACGGGCATGACCCTGACCTATTCCCTTTGGCTGTCTTCGCTGCTTCCCGCACGCGAGACGATCGGCTCGATCAGGCAAAGCGCGGATTACGCTTAGAATTGGGCCGATTGCGGCCGAGCACGCCCCCAGCTCCTGCAAGTCCCGCCTCCGCCCCCCGTTCCATCGAATATTTGCGGAATGACGGGCGGAGAGGTGACGAGCGGCTGTGCGGCGGCGCTCGTCAAGTCTGGCGCAATTGCATCATTCGTTGATGTCAGGCTCGACGACCCGAGCCAGATTGCGTAGCGACTCCTGCCAGCCGAGATAGCAGGCTTCGGGCGGGATGAGATCGGGCACGCCGGCCTGGGTGATATCCACCTCAGTGCCGACCGAGACTTTCTTGAGCGTCACTGTGACTTCCATTTCGCCCGGCAGGTTCGGGTCGTCGAACTTGTCCGTGTAACGAACGCGTTCGCCCGGGACGAGTTCACGAAATTCGCCGCCAAAGGCGTGGCTGTTGCCCGTGGTGAAGTTGCGGAAGGACATTCTGAAGGTGCCGCCGACGGCCGGCTCCAGGTGATGCACAGTGCAGAGGAAGCCGTTCGGCGGAAGCCATTTGGCGAGCGCATCGGCCTCGATGAAGGCCCGATAGACCTTCTCCGGGCTGGTGGCGAAAACGCGGTGCAGTCGTATGGTGCTTGGCATGGTCGTGATCCTTTAATGGACGGAATGAACGAGCTAAGGACGGACAAATCCTCACCGATCCGACACGGGATCGATCTTTTCTTCAAGAAAAATCACTCGGGGTATGCGTGTGTCAGCTCGGCATGCCCTCGAACTGCGGAAGATGGAGCGGCGTTGCCCAGGCCAACCGCCGTTTGGTGAACATCTCGATCCCCGGCTGTATCAACTCGGGCCGGTCGAGGCTGCCGAGTGTAACAAAGACAAGGCCAGGGAAACTTTCGAGGTTGCTGCTGAACAGCCTTGCGCCGCAATCGGGGCAGAAGTTGCGGTCAAGCCCCTTGCCGGAATCGGCAATGTAATGAAACGCTTTCGGCGTGCCGGCCATCAGCGTGAAATCATCCTGCGGCACGGCGAAGAAGGTGGCGGCCTCGCCGCCCGAGGCCTTCTTGCAATCCAGACAATGGCAGTCGGCGACAAAGGTCGGATCGGTATCCAAGGCGAACTGCACCGCACCGCAGGCGCATTTCCCGGTATATTTCCTGCTCATGCCTGGCGCCTTTCATCTGGTGTAGGAATGTCGGCAGGCGTTGCCATTGGACTCAGGCCGCGGCCTGCTCGCCCAACGCGTTGAGCAGCAGGCGGGCGGCCTGCTTCGACGAGGCCGGGTTCTGCCCAGTGATCAGCTGATCGTCCTGGACGACGTGTACGGCCCAGTCTTCCGTCGCCGAAAACTTCGCCCCCTGCTCTCTCAGCACGTCTTCGAGCAGATAGGGCACGACCTCGACGAGCTGCACGGCGGCCTCTTCGGAGTTGGTGAATCCGGTCACCGTCCGACCCTTTGCGATCGGCCCGCCGTCCGGCGCCTTGACCTTGGTCAGAATCCCCGGCGCGTGGCAGACGAGCGCCAGCGGTTTTCCCGCGGCAAGCGTCTCCTCGATCAAGGTGTGGGCGTTGTGGTCGTTCGTCAGGTCCCAGAGCGGACCATGCCCGCCGGGAAAGAACACGGTGTCGTAATCGGCCTGGTCGACGTCAGACAGCCTCAACGTGTTTGCGAGCGCAGCCGTGGCCACCGGGTCGCGTTCGAATCGGCGTGTGTCTTCCGTCTGAAACGCCGGCTCGTTGCTCTTCGGATCGAGCGGAGGCTGACCTCCTTTCGGCGAAGCGAGCACGATCTCGGCGCCGGCGTCACGGAAGACGAAATAAGGGGCGGCGAGCTCCTCGAGCCAGAATCCCGTTTTCCTGCCGGTGTTTCCCAGCTGGTCATGCGATGTGAGAACCATGAGAATTTTCATTGCCCAGCTCCTTCGGCCGGCCGGAGGACAAAGTCTCCCGCGCCCGGTTTAACGGTGAATACTGCCTGCAATCTCATGCTGAATGGGGAGAAATCATAGATCGACTGCACCCGCGATACAAGCTTTCCTTGCGCCAGCAGCAGGTGCCGCTTAACCCGCTCCTGCCAGCTCTGTGAGTTTTGGGGCTCGGCTGTATGAAGAAGGACGGATTGCCCATAGGATCGATGATATCGCGTTGGCTATTCCAGGGATCTGAAAAGTGAGCAAGCCGAATTACCGGGATATCGCCCGCCAGGCCGGCGTCGGGACTGCCACGGTCGAACGGGTCCTGAACGGGCGCGGCGGCGTGCGCCCGGAGCTGGTCGAAAAGGTGATTATTGCCGCCCGCTCTCTGGATTATCCCCGCAAGCTTCCGGACACCCATCGCGGCCTGCTGCGGATAGAGGTGCTGATGGTGCGTCCTGAAACGACCTTCTATCAGAGGCTCTCCGCAGCGTTCGAGAGAATCGCGGCAACCCTCGACCCGCTGGTCATCGTGCATCGCAGCTTTACCGAGGAGATGAAGCCGGAAGAAATCGCGCGCCGCATCTTGTCGGCCGGCCTGCGGCGCGCAAGCCTGATCCTGGCGGTGCCCAGCAACCCGGTGATCGGCGCGGCCGTCGAGAAGGTCAGCGCCCAAGGCTTGCCGGTAGTCCATGTCGTCACTCGCGCCTCGGAACATACAGGCGAATTCGTCGGCATCGACAATTATGCCGCCGGCCGGACGGCAGCGCTCTTCACCAGCCGAATGGCACGCTGGACCGGTCCCGTCTTTGCGATCTGTCATCCGATCTATCAGGTGCACCGCGATCGCATCCGCGGTTTTTCGGACTATTTTCTTGAGCACCCCGGCGCCACCAGCTTCCAGTGCCTGGGATTCGGTCTCGACGAAGAGTATCTCGGCGCTGAACTCCTGTCCTCAGCATTACGGATGTATCCTGACCTTGCAGGCCTCTACAATGCCGGCGGCGGCAATTCCGCGCTGATCGATGTGCTGCGGCGGCATGCGCGCGAACGCGGCATCTTCTTCGTCGGGCACGAGCTCACCGACTATACGCGCAGCGCCTTGCAGGACGGCATCATGGATGTGGTTCTCGACCAGGCACCCGAGGCGCAGGCCAGGCGATCGCTCGATCTGATCCTGCGCCGGATCGGTTTGACCGATATCGAGCCGGATCGGGCGCCCATCCGCTTCATAACAATTACCAAGGAAGCGCTTTGATCTAATTTGATCAAGAATGGCTTCGGCACGGCGGCGGTCTCCTGCTACTTTCAAGGCGGAGAGGAGAGCCGATGCGTCGACAGCTGCGACATCTCGGCGCGAATGCGCTCTCCTCCGATCAAGATGCATATGCGGGCCGACGGCTCCGTCCGCCCGAAGGAGAGAGCAATGGACGATCTGAAATTCGGCACGCGCAACAAGCGCGGCGACTGGGCGCCGAACCAGCCGGCCGAAACCGCCCCGCTGTTTGCGTTCCCGCTGCGGCTGATGGCGATCCTGAAATGGCTGCCGCATTACTTCTTTCCCTGGAACACGATTTTTGCCGCCTGCGCCGTCGCTTACTGGGCCTGGGTCATTCCGCCGGTGGAAACAATGCGCACGCTCGGCATCGGCTGGATCGCCTGGCTCTATGCCGTGAACGCGATCTGCGTTTTGCTGTTCTACGGCGCTTTCGAAGTGCATCTCTATGTGCTGAAGCGGCAGGAAAATCGTTTCAAATACAACGGAAAATTTCCGTCCGAGCAAAAGAACAAGGCCTTCTGGTTCGAGCGCCAGAACGTCGACAACATGCTGCGCACCTTCCTGTCGGGGGTGACGATCTGGACGGCGATCGAAGCTGCAATGCTCTGGGCCTACGCCAACGGTTACGCCCCCTGGTTGAGCTTCGCGGAGCACCCCTGGACACTTGCCCTCGTTGCGCTCGTCGTGCCGATCATTCACGAGTTCCACTTCTTCTGCATCCATAGGCTCATCCATACGCCCTTCCTCTATAAGTGGGTACACTCGGTCCACCACAACTCGGTCAATCCCTCGCCCTGGTCGTCGCTGTCGATGCATCCGGTCGAGCACCTGCTCTATCTCGGCACGGCGTTCTACCACCTGATCCTGCCGTCCAATCCGGTCATCATGCTCTACCAGCTGCATTATGCCGGCTTCGGCGCCATTCCCGGCCATGTGGGCTTCGACAAGGTCGAAATCGGCGGGGACAAGCTCATCGATAGCCACGCCTATGCGCATTACCTCCACCACAAATATTTCGAGGTGAACTACGGCGACGCCCTGATCCCGCTCGATAAGTGGTTCGGCACCTGGCACGACGGCTCGGCCGAAGGCGAGGCGCAGATGCAGGCGCGCTACCGCCGGCGCAAGGAAAAACTCGCCGCCCGCAAAGCGCGCATGGAAGTCACGGGAGCAGCCGAATGAGCTGGATTACTGCTTGCAAGCTCGACGACATCGAGCAGGAAGGCGCCATCCGTTTCGATCACGGCAGCCGCACCTACGCCATCTATCGCGGCCCCGACGACAGCGTCTATTGCACGGCCGGCCTCTGCACCCACGAGGCGATCCATCTCGCCGACGGACTGGTCATGGATTTCGAGGTCGAATGTCCGAAGCATTCCGGCGCCTTCGATTATCGCACCGGGGAAGCCTTGAGGCTGCCCGCCTGCGAGAATCTGAAAACCTATCCGACAGAGGTGATCGATGGAGAGGTTCGCGTGGCTCTGATCTGAGCCCGCAACACAGGCAGGCCTGAACAGCCTCCGGAATGGATCGGGCGGCCCGGCGCCCCTTGGGAGGAAAACATGAAATCAATCTGTGTGGCGGCCATCCTGGCCGCCCTGACGACGACTGCTGCCTCGGCCGAGACGATCGGCGTTTCGATGCAGAGTTTCGACAACAATTTCCAGACGCTGCTGCGCGAAGGGCTGCAGGCACGAGCCTCCAAGCTGAACGCCGTCAGCCTTCAGATCGAGGATGCGCAGACCGACGTCTCCAAACAGCGCAGCCAGGTCGATAACTTCATCGCATCGGGAGTGGACGCGATCATCATGACGCTGACCGATACATCGGCCGCCACCGGCATCAGCGAGGCCGCCCGAAAGGCGGGCATTCCGCTCGTCTACCTCAATCTCGAACCGGAAAATATCGACAGACTGCCCGAAAAGCAGGCCTATGTCGGTTCGAAAGAAACGGATTCCGGAAGGCTCGGCGCCGAAGCCGCCTGCGATCTGCTGAAGAAAGAGGGCAAGGCCAGCGACGCCCAGGCTTACATTCTGATGGGCGATCTCGCGCATCAGGCCTCGCGCGACCGGACCTCGTCCGTCAAGGCGACGCTTTCGGCAGGCGATTGCAAGGGCGTGACCATCGCCGACGAGCAGACCGCCGCCTGGACGCGCACGAACGCCATGGATCTGACCACGAACTGGCTCACGGCAGGTCGTCCGATCGACGTGATCTTCGCCAACAATGATGAGATGGCGCTGGGCGCCATTCAGGCGCTCAAGGCATCCGACGTGTCGATGGACGACGTCATCGTCGTCGGCATCGACGCGACGCAGGACGCACTGGCGGCGATGGCGGCGGGCGATCTTGACGTGACCGTCTTCCAGAACGCCAAACAGCAGGCGGCAAGCGCCGTCGACGCAGCCGTCGCGCTTGCCCACGGCAACAGCGTCGACAAGGAAGTATGGGTGCCCTTCGAACTGGTCACGCCCAAGAACATGACCGAATACGCCAAGAAGAACTGATCCCCCGGCCGGCATCTCCTCCTCACGAGCGCCGGCCGCTCTCTTTATGGAGTACGCCATGGACGGTATCGTCATCATCGGTGCGGGCGAGTCCGGAACCCGGGCGGCCTTCGCACTGCGCGAAGCAGGCTATCACGGATCCGTTACGCTGGTCGGAGCCGAACCGCATTTGCCCTACGAAAGGCCGCCTCTGTCGAAAGCCGTCGACCGTGCGGTGCAGATGAAGCTGATCTGTGCGGCAGATGCGCTTGATGCAGCGGGCATCACCTATCTCAAGGGGTTGTCCGCCGCCAAGCTGGATGCGGCCACCGCGACCGTGACGTTAAGCGACGGTCGGCTATTGCGTTATGAAAAGCTGCTTCTGGCGACTGGCGCGCGGCCAAGGCGGCTTGCCTGCCCCGGCGGAGAGCGCGCGCTCGACTTCCGGACCCATGCCGATGCCGAAGCGATCTTTTCCAATGTCGTCCCGGGCCACAGCGTCGCGATCATCGGGGCGGGACTGATCGGGATGGAGCTCGCAGCAGTGCTTCGCGGAATGGATGTATCGGTCAGCGTCATCGAAGCCGCGCCGAAACCTTTAGGCCGCGCCGTTCCCGCCCGCTTTGCCGAAAAGCTGCATGCCCGACACGCTGCCGAAGGTGTGCGTTTCCACCTCGATCGCGGCGTTGCGGCAATCGGCAATGACGGCGTCACCCTCAGCGACGGCAGCGTGGTCCCCGCCGATCTCATCGTCAGCGCCATCGGGGTCCTGCCCGAGACTGCCCTGGCGGAAGCGGCGGGGCTGGCAACAGGCAATGGAATTCTGACGGACCGGCATCTTCGCAGCAGCGCGCCGAAGATTTACGCGGCAGGCGATTGCGCGGCGGTCGCCCAACCAGGCGGAGGGCATGTCCGCTATGAAAGCTGGCGCAACGCCAGGGCGCAGGCCGAAACGGCAGCGCGGAACATGGCCGGCGCCGCCGAGACTTTTACCGCCATTCCGTGGTTCTGGTCGGACCAGTATGATCTTGGCCTTCAGGTGGCGGGGCTGCCGCAGCCCGGGCATCAGACGGTCCCACGTGCGACGGTGGCGGGCGAGCTTGAATTCTATCTCGACGAAGGCCGCCTCGTGGCCGCCGCAGGCCTCGGCATCGGCAACGGCCTGGCCAAGGATATCAAGCTTGCTGAGATCCTGATCGCAGCAGGCATCAGCCCCGCGGCTGCGGAACTCTCCGACCCGGGATTAAACCTCAAGACCCTTCTGAAAAGCGCGCGGGCCGCATGACGCAGAAGCTGCTGGTCTTTCAGTCGCTCTGGGCCATGGAGCGCCGGCACACGGACGGGTTCGAGCCCACACTCGATGAAAACGTCGCGATGATTTCCGATGCGGGCTTTGATGGCATCAGCGCGCACTACACCAACCGTGCGGATGTCATTCGGCACGAAGCCATCCGGGGCACGGGCTTGAAGATCGAAGCGGTCTGCTTCCCCCGCTGCGTCGAGGATTTGCGTCTGCCGCTGGAACTTGCTGCGACCTTTCCGGTCAGCCACATCAACCTGCAGCCCGATATCCGCCTCCGCCGTATCGAGGATTGCCTGCCGATTCTCGATGGCTGGATGCGGCTCGCCGAAGATACGGGTATTCCGGTATTCATCGAAACCCATCGCGACAGGATGACGACGGACCTGTTCTTTACGCTCGATCTGCTCGATCGACGTCCCGATTTGCCGTTGCTGGCCGATCTGTCGCATTTCCTGGTGGGTCGCGAATTCGCCTTTCCGGTTGATGAAGAAAATCACGCGCATGTCAGGCGCATCCTGCAGAATGCCCATGCTTTTCACGGCCGTGTCGCTTCCCGCGAGCAGGTGCAGATCGAAATCTCCTTTCCGCACCACCGGCCCTGGGTCGATCTCTTCCTGCAGTGGTGGGACTACGGCTTTCGCCATTGGCGATCACGCGCAGCCGATAACGCCGAGCTGGTCTTTACCTGCGAATTGGGGCCTAAACCCTATGCGATCACCGGCAGAGACGGTAACGACTCGACGGACAGATGGGCCGAAGCTCTCGCGCTGCGCCAGATGGTGCGCGAACTGTGGGCTGCCATTGCCTGAGCCGCAGCGCACGAACTTTTGATGGCGGCAGCCATTTCGTCAGACCAGTGCGCTCGCATCCACAGCCGCACGCGCATTGGCAGATGTTGGGGATTGTTAATCAGAAATGCCTAATGTATTTCTTGACGTGCACAAGTTGTGCGGCAGTTAAGTTGCTATAATATCTGGTATGACATCCAACTGGGGAGAGCCTCCGACATGGGGAAAATTCCTGCTGCCCGCTTGGCCCTCGAAAAAACGGAGGCGATAACTTCGGGCCTAATCGACCGGCTTTTGTTCTTTGATCGCGATTTCAACCCCGTTGAAAATTTGCTTGGCAATGCGCTGCCCGCTTCTGTCAAACCAGCCGCGTCTTTTTGGGAGCATTTCCCGGAGCTGGACAAATCGGCAATCATGCTCGCTTTCCGTTCACTGGATGACAGCGCCCAGCCTTTGCGAATAACAGGCGCACTCGGCGGATCACATGACCTGACGATCTATCGGATCGGTGATCTGTTTGCCGTGGTCCGATCCGAGGAGCAGGTTGACGACGAGCGCGCCACGCTTTTACATCTCGCCACCCACGATCCGCTGACCGGACTGCCGAACCGGCGCCAGTTCAGCGAGGACCTGACTGGGTTGTTGCAGGAGACCGCCGGATCGGGCGAAACTCTAGCATTGATGCAACTCGACCTGGACGATTTCAAGCCAGTAAATGACACGCTGGGGCATGCGGCTGGCGACAAACTTCTTCAGTCGGCTGCAAGGCGTATTCAATCCTGCCTTTCCAGCAATGACAGAGCCTATCGGTTGGCAGGTGACGAATTCACGGTGATATCCGTGGGCGCGGCCAAGGCGCACCGCTTGGCGGAAGATCTGGTTGCTGCGTTCAAAAAACCTTTCCTGATAAATGGCATCGCGGTCTTTGTCGGTACCAGCATCGGCATATCCAGTGCTCCACGGGACGGAACAAGTCCGGACCAGCTTATGAAGGCTTCTGATCTCGCGCTCTACACTGCCAAGAAAGAAGGACGCGGTCGGGCAAAGGCCTTCGACGTGACAATGCTTGAATTGCTGGAGCAACGGGAACTGCTGCGCCGCAGCCTGCGCATGGCGCTCGCCCAACAGCAATTCTATGTCGAATACCAGCCCATTGCCGAGGGCGACTGCATTGTCGGCTTCGAAGCGTTGCTGAGATGGCGCCACCCCCTGCTTGGAAAAATTCCCCCGGCGGTATTTATTCCGATGGCAGAGGCGGACGGGATGATGCCTGATATAGGCGCTTGGGTTTTGGAGCAGGCATGTCGTGAGGCCATGAAGTTGCCGGAGAACTACATAGTCGCCGTCAATCTGTCCGTGGCCGAATTCTTGACAAGCGGCCTCACCGACCGGATTTCCCAGACGCTGGACCTGGTCGGACTTCCGCCCGATCGTCTGGAGCTCGAAATAACGGAAAGCGTGCTGCTCGAGCGGACCGTCAACAACATCGATACGCTCAACACCCTTAACCTGCTGGGTATACGAATTTCGCTTGATGATTTCGGTATGGAATATTCTTCCCTGAGCTATCTGAAGACATTCCCTTTCGACACGATCAAAATCGACAAATATTTTATCACCGATCTCGAGACCGATCTGAAAAGCCAGGCAATTGTCCGCTGCATCGTGAACCTTGCACATGACCTCGACATGCAAGTGACAGCAGAGGGGGTCGAAACCTCTGGTCAGGCGGAATGGTTGCGCGGCGTGGGTTGCGACAGGCTTCAGGGCTATTTGGTCAGCAGACCGCTTCCCGTGGAGGCAATTGACGAATTCATAAGCCGGGCGGAAACATCCCAAAGCCAAGCTCGGCCGTAGGACGCGCACGACTTTCGCGCGGTTTTTGGATAAAAATGCAAATCTGACGCTCCAGACGGACGATTGGAGGGTGTATTGGAAGAGGAAGCATCACGCTTCGACGATCCGGCATTTTCGCCGATGGTATCGCTTGAGATGAATGTCGCGGTGTTCAAATCTCAATGGCAGTTTTGCGACGAGATCACCGAATATCTCTCCGACATTCTCGGCCAGGGTCACAGCGATCCCGCTCGCTACTCCAACTTTCTTTCGGTCGCGGCAAACGAGCTCATTGAATTTGCCTTCCGCGCGACGGACAGGAGGGGAAGGATAAGCTTCAGCCTCTATCGCAGCGCGACATTCAATCGGCTGAGAATTGCATTTCCTTACGAGGAAGAAATTGGCCGCAAGCATGCGAAGCCAAGATCATCAGGGAAAATACAGCCCTTCGACAGCGGGTCCGGCCACTTGGTCGCAAAGTCGGACAGGACTGCTTTGCTCGACAATTTGGCAGCAATTTTCGGCGCCGTGATCCGCGTCGAGAAAGACGACGCGGATGGGATCGAAATCATTGCGGATTTCCCCTCGGCCGAGGACTTCCAATGAGCCTTCTTCCCCTGTCCTTCACCGTGCGGTCTGATCCGACAAATCAGGAGCTCGTGCTGTCCGGCAAGATGCGGCCGGAAAGCGCCGCCGAGATTGCCGATGCCCTTGAGCTGGTACGGCAAGGTTTGGAAAGATACAGCGGTGTTGTTTATCTCAATGTCAAACGCCTGACGCACATCAATATGACGGCCTTCACCGCCCTGGCCGATGTCATCGCGGCAGGCTGCCGAACAAGGCCCGACCGGCAGATCAAGATCATTACGTCGAGCGTGATGGCATGGTCTGCCTCGCTGTTCGAAATGCTGGCGGCAGCGCAACCCAACCTCTCCGTCGAGGTCTACGATTCCGCCTTTTATCCGGGGCAAAGCTTTGTCGAGGACGAGAGCTTCATTCCCATTCTGCGCACGCAGACGAAAATGACATGGAGGCACGAACGCGAACTCTTGCCACGCCATGGTCTGCGCAACGGCCTGATCATGGCCGATATCTGTTGCGGCATTGGTGATTTCGCAGCTCTGGTACAACGCGAATTCAACCCGACGCGCCTTGTCGCACTGGACCACTCCGTACGCAGTCTCGACTATGCCCGCAAGGTCGCCACCGAGTTCGGCCTGGAAGGCATCGAGTACACTTATGGCGATGCGTCTCAGATGCTGCTTCGAGACAATCAATTCGAGTTCGTGACCTGCCGGCACTCGCTACAGATTTTCGACCGGCCCGAAATGCTCCTGCGGGAGCTTTATCGCATCTGCAAGCCCGGTGGTCGTGTCTACATCACGAACGAAAAGAATTCGCATTGCCTTGGCGAGCCACACTCGGAATCGATAAGATGGACTTACGAGGAGGTGGCGAAATTATTCAGGCACTTCGACATGGATGTCGAGATGGGACCGAAAAGCCGCCATCTGCTGCTCAATGCCGGATTCGACGACATCAAGGTCGACTGCTTTATGGTGACGAATCTTGACGGCGATCCCCAGGACTTTGCAGACATCATCGAAGCCTGGGAAAATGTCTATGCAGGCGAGATGGCCGTCCGCCGCGGCGACTCGCCGGATTTCATTCGCAGATTCCGGCAAGGATTCAAGGATCACGTCTTTGCCGCTCTTCACCCTAAGGGTTACGCAGGCTGGCCGATCTGGGCAGCCTCTGGTCGAAAGCCGCTGTAATGGACGGGGGATCATCGAAAGGACCGGTGGGACTGAGCTCATTTCGGGCGAAATTCATCCTGGTCGTCGGTGGAGCCGTTCTCTTCGACTTGCTGGTCAGCGGTGGCCTGGCGCTTTGGAATGTTCAGAGGCTGTCGCGTGACGCAACGCTCGAAGTCGGCCAGGGCCTCGAAGCCGCCAGCCAGGAATATATACGCACCTACGCCGATTCGACCGCAGCCCAGGTGAACCTGCTCCTGCGCCAGGTTCACAACGACGTCGACACTTTGGCAGGCGTGCTGCAGGCGCAGATCGACAACCCCGCCCGCAATTCCGATGTCGGCGCGGCGATCGCCCGCACGTCGCCTGGCAGCATCAGTCTGTCTTACGACGAGAAAGGGAAGTGGTCTCAGAACGCGCCCGGCTCCGCTTCGGTCGTCAGCGTCTGGGGTTACCTGCTCGGTGAGGACCATCAGCCGAAACCCGACATCAGGCGCGATATAGAGACAAGCGCGGTTCTCGATCTCGTTGCGCCGAGCCTGCTGCAGCACGGCGCTTCAAAGCTGCAGATGTATTACATCGGACCGAGGGAACGACCGATCTTCAGAACGGCACCCTACACCGACCAGGCTCAGACCTTCGACCGCCTTTATCCCGGGCACAACGAAGCTGATTTCTGGAACTTCTTTTTTCCTGGTCTGTATGAGTCCTGGCAGGGCTGGGCCAGGAACACGAAGACGCGACCGGTCGCAGACGATATCACACAGACGGCTCCTTATACCGATGCCATCACCGGCAAGCTGATCGTCAGTTTCTTTCATCCACTCTGGACCGCCGACCGGAAGGACGTCGCCGGAACGGCCGGCGCCGACATCACGCTCGACCAGCTCGCCCAGACGGTCGAAAACGTCAAGGTGGCCCAATCCGGCTTCGGATTCCTGGCAATGTCCGACGGAAACGTGGTCGCGATCAACAGCACCGGGGAAAAAACGCTCGGTCTGCGTTCCGCAAGCGGCGCGAGCGGAACAGGCGTGACCGGGCTGGAGCGTTCCTTGAAAGGAAGCGGCCAGCCTGCGATAGCGAAACTGGCGCTTGACCGGGAACAGGGCATTCAACATCTGCTGCTGCAGCGGGACGGCAACGAGGTCCCCTATATCGTCATCGTCAAGAAACTGCCCGCGACCAATCTCTGGTCCAGCGGCCCGGTTCGGCAAGAGGCTATGTTGCTGGGCGTGGTGGTGCCGGAACGGGAAATCGACGCCTCCCTCTATGCCGCCCAGGCGAAGATTTCCGAGGCCACCAACCGGATCGTGATCTATCAGATCCTGGCGATCTTGATGTCGCTGCTGATCGTGACGATCGCGGTGTTTGCGGCTTCGAAACGTATAACGAGCGGGATCAGCGCACTTGCGGGGGCCGCCAAGCGGATTCAGGCGCAGGACTATTCGGTCAGGGTGGCGATAACAAGCAAGGATGAGGTCGGCGCGGCCGGTGAGGCCTTCAACCGGATGGCCGAACAGATCAGCTATCATACTGAAAATCTCGAGCAACTCGTCGACGAACGAACCGCCCAGATCGAAGATCAGAAGGAAGAGATTTCGACGCTGAATGCGCAGCTCGAGCGAGAAAATCGTCGTCTGGGAACGGAGCTCGCCGTCGCCGAGAGAATCCAGCTCATGGTTTTGCCGCTGCAACAGGAGCTCGAGGAATTTCAGGACATCGAGATCGCCGCCTATATGCGACCTGCGGAAGAAGTCGGCGGCGATTATTACGACGTCTTGAAGAACGGAAAGCGGTTGAAGATCGGCATCGGCGACGTCACCGGCCACGGGCTCGAAAGCGGCGTGTTGATGCTGATGGTCCAGTCTGTCGCTCGCGCCCTTCAGGAAGCGGGGAACACCGACGCCGTCAAATTTCTGGCGAATCTAAACAGTGCCCTGTTCAAAAACATAGTCAGGACCAGGATCGACAAACATCTCACCCTGGCCTTTCTCGACTATGACGGCAAGGAGATGATCTTGTCGGGACAGCACGAGGAAGTTGTCATCGTGCGGTCGAACGGCGAGATCCAACGCATCGACACCATGGATCTCGGCATACCGATCGGATTGGAAGCCGATATTTCCGCCTTTATCAAGACCCGTGAAATCGCCTTCGAGAAGGGCGACCTCATACTCCTGCATACGGACGGCGTGACAGAAGCCGCAAACGATGCGGGAGAGCTGTTCGGCATCGAACGTCTCTGCAGCGAAGCACTTCGCTTGAAAGGTCAGAGTGCCGAGAAAGTCGTTTCTGAAATTGTCGCGACGCTGATGCTCTTCGTCGGATCGCAGAAGATCTATGACGACATCACGCTTCTCGCATTACGGCATAGGTGAGACATGGCGTCCACAATATACGGCATCGAATCTCTGGCGGACATCAGCCTGGATTCCGGTGCTCGCCTGACATTAAGCGATGGGCCGCTTCAGCTTAGATGGAAGCATTCGGGAATGACTTCGGACTTCATAGCGGAGATCATGGCGTTGCCCTACTCCCGGTCGAGGAAAGATTACCTGCAGGCGCATCATGATATTGGATACCTCAGCAACGAGCTGATCGAAAATGCGGTCAAATTCCGACGGCCTGGCGAGATCCTCATCGAAGCCGGCATAATCGATGGAAGCTTTCTTATCAGGGTGAAGAATGCCATCGACAGCGCGACAGCGTCTCGCTTTCAGCAGCTCCTGCATCGCCTTCAATCGAAGGAACCCGGTCTACTTCTTCTTGAGCAAATCGAAATCAACGCCATATCGCCGGAAAGCGGTTCCGGTTTGGGCCTGCTCACCCTTTTGAGCGATTACGATGCGAGAATGGCATGGACATTCGAAGAGAATAAGGACGAGCATATCATACTGACGACGACTGCAGCTGTGGCGATGCCCCCCTCCTCCAATCTGTGAGCGAAGAATGGAAATCAGCGACGAAAACTTCCGCGTGTGGGCGGAAAAAAACGAGGTGTATTTTGATGGCGTCTTCCGCCTGGCAGGCCCGGACGCCTATGCGCCGATCTATTCACTGATAACAGGCCTGCTCCATGAGGGGCACAAACAGGTGACGTTCAACCTGACGGGCCTTGAATTCCTGAATTCGTCGGGCATCAACCTCCTGGCGAAGCTGACAATCGAAGCCAGAAAGATGGGCGACCTCCTGCTCATCGTCAAAGGCACCAATCAACATCCGTGGCAGGCAAAATCCCTCCCGAATCTGAAGAAGCTGCACCCGCTGCTCGATTTGCGCCTGGCGTGATTTGCGGCAAACAACTCTCCTTCTTCATTCCTCTCTCGGGCTGACCCGCGGGAGATGCAGTCGCGCGCAATAATGCCAACGACCGCGGTGATGCCCCACCAGATCGACCCTCCCGCGTCGACCCCACCAGTTGGCCGCGACGAATAGCGGGTGCTCTGCTCCCACGTTGTCCTCGGGTCACAATCTGTGATCGTCTATCAGTGGACGAGCAACGGGAATTTTCTCCATGAAGCTGATGCTGCGGAGCACGATTTCTCACCCATCCGGATGATTGTAATCACTGGTCCGATCTATAGTTTAGAGCAGGTTTTTGGCGACGCCACGCGACTAGTCGACGATCGGGCTCGGATTTCGCGAAGAACTCTTTTTGCAAAGAGCATGCCCGAGCAAGCAGATGTGGCAGGTGTAAAGGAACTTTCGTGGCTGGACTAGCTTCGAATAGTCCGAATGATGTTTAAAGGTAACAACATGCGTAAAACAGTAGCAGTCGGCCTGGCAGCTCTGATTGCCATGTACCTTCTCGGCGGCACGAGCGCGAGACATGAGATCTTTCCTTGGCCGCAACTTTCCGCGGCGAAGAAAATGGTAACCGGAGAGCAGACGGCAGCTCCAAGCCGTTATACTTTCGACGATAAGGAACGACTCATTGCCGATGAATCAAAAACCGCTGTGACCTGCCCGACTCAAACTGATCGAACTGCTGTCCTACTCATTCTTGGCCAATCGAACGCGGCCAACTACGGTGGACAACGGCACCGATCGGATTATGGCGCTCGCGTTGTAAACGCCTTTGACAAACGGTGCTTCATCGCGGCGTCGCCGCTTCTTGGCTCGACCAATACCAAGGGAGAGTACTGGACGCTTCTTGGGAACAAATTGATCGCGTCGGGACAAAACGACAGCGTCGTCCTCGCACCTCTCGCATACGGCGGATCAGAGGTCGCACGATGGGCGACAGGCGGTGACCTCAATTCTATGCTTGTCGATACAATGAAACAGCTTCACGATTCCGGTTATCGGATAACGAGCGTCCTCTGGGTGCAAGGAGAGGCAGACCTCGTTCACGGCACCACCGGGGAAGCCTATCAAAAACATTTCATGTCGATGGTCGACACATTGCGTCAGCACGGCGTCGAAGCACCCGTTTACATCTCGATCGCATCGAAATGCCTGGAACCGAGCAACGGTGGCTTCAAGGAGCACATTCCCGACAATGCGATCGTACGGGCGCAACTGGCCCTATCAAGAAGTGGCCACGGTATCCGAGAAGGCGTCAATTCTGACGCGTTACTCGATGGAGACGACCGCTACGACGATTGCCACTTCGGGGGCACAGCCGGAGAGAAAGTGTCTCAGGCCTGGCTGAACCTTCTGCGTGGCGAGAGCCACCTGGAAAGCTCGCGATAGTCTTCCCTGAACCGGTTCTGGCGCCTTCGCGAGCTTCGACCATGGCCGCCCGCAGGTCGAATCCCGGATGCTTCTTCTGGGACCATAGCCGGGGCCCTTCGCCAGACCTCCGTCCGATGTGCAGAGCGCGATAGCAATCTATCCTCCAAGTCAGATCTCGTCGTGCAGTTGCACGGCATCTGGTCTCATTGGAGGAAACGATGCGGATAACAACTTTAGCGTCCCTGGCCGTGCTTTCGCTGACGCTTGCAGCAAGCCCGGCAACGATTGCGGGGCTCGACATGAGCGCACTGGCAAAGGACGGCGGGAACGGCGGCGGCAATGGTGGTGGCAACGGCGGCGGTAACGGCGGTGGCCACGGAAACGGTGGCGGCCACAACAGCGGTTCAAACCACGGCAATTCCAACTCGTCAGCCGTGAGAGGCAAATCGTCCGAGGCACCGGGCAAGTCCAAATCGGGCAAGTCAGACACCGCAACGACCAGCACCAAGGAGAAGAACCTGTCGGCGCAACTTGCGGGCCTGAATTCCTTGAAACGAAATTACAGGGCGTTGATGCATACATCGGACCCGCGCATGGCTGCCATATCGGCCTATGCCGTGGCTTATGCCCAGTATGAAATTGACAACGGTATCGAGCCTGCGGCCGACGATCCCCTGCTGGGCGATCAGGCGCTGGAGGACGCGTTGGCTTCCGCAACGAAAACCGGTCAGGTCAGCCCGACGGTCCTGGATGAAGCCAAGACTATTCTCGGGGTTGGCGATGCCGACGGCAAGATTGATCAGATCCGCACCTCGCTGGAAAACGCCGCGTCGGCGGCGCCAGACGAATAGCCACATGGCGAGATGTGAGAGGTGCGAAGCCGACTCTGGTAAGCTTCGCACCGAACTGAGAGCATTTCCGTTTCTGTCTGCGTCCGGAAATGCTCTATTTTTTTGCCAATTTTCCAGCGGTCCAAGCCTTCTTATCGGCCATTATGCATTGGCCAACTCAGCTTTCAGATCGGCGAAGGCCTCTCTCACATAGTCAGAAAGGGACTTTTGTCCCTGCTCTTCCGCCCAGCGGTCGATCGCAAGGCGCAACGCGCCGACAGACACCATCGCCACCACGCGCAGCGCCCGGCGTCGCTCCGCCTGCGGCCAGATTTCGCACAGCACCTCGAATGTCGCCTGCTCCATCTGCAGATATTTGGTCTGGTTGCTAGACGCAGCGTCTATTTCGGCGGCGATGGAGGCTATTCGACGCACTTTGCCGGGATCGGAAATCGCCTTGGCGCTCCGGACATCGCGCTTCTTGGAATCGGCGCTTATGCGCCGCGCTGGTTCATGAAACCGGTCCATATGGACCCTGCCGAAGCAGTCGTCGCGCACAAGGACTTGGGCGCAAAACTGAGCATCGGCATGCACTTCGGTACTTTTCAGCTCGCGGCCGAACCCTTTGAGCAGGCTCGGGCGAGCCTGCGGGAAGCCTTGGAGAAAGAGGGGGTAGATAAGGACAGTTTCGTCACCCTGCAGGAGGGAGAGACCCGTGTTTATGACATGGAACGCAGTGGGGAGGCCACTCTGAAATCAGGAGCGGGGCCGGCGCTCGAAGAGAATTCGAATATGCAACTTGACAACCCAGATAGTCGCTCATCCCAGTGCTCGTCATGGGGATCCAGAGCGCCCAAGTGCTTGGGCGCGGGAGACTCGCTTCCACCCCAGGTGAGTGGTGCCGACGCGCGGTGGCTGGATTCCTGTCACATCAGCCCTGAGGGACAGAAGAAGGGAGGAGAAGTGACGCCCCGCAGGGTCTCAAGGACGAGGCGGGTGCAACGACGGCGGGAAGGGCTACCACATCGTCAACGTTCTGTGTGCCGCCTCTCACCCCTCCAACTCAACAATCGCACATCCATACCCCCCAAGCTCCAGCCTCCCCATCACCCTCTTTTCCCCATCCAGCAGATCCCGCCCGGCTGGCACACCACCCACCGTCACAGCCTGATCCATATAATTCTGCACGAACAGCAGCCGCCGCTCTTCGTTCATCCTCATCGTCACCTCCACACCCTCCGGCAACCCGCCGACCAGCGGCTCGATGCCGGCTGGCGCAAACAGCCGTTCCGTCAGCGCCTCGGTCAGCTCCGGCGTGAGATAGGTGCCGAGATAGACCACCTGCCCCCTGCCGACCTTGCGGGAGGTCGCCATGGGCTGGCCTTCGGCGTAGCGGTTGGACCAGGCGGCGATGACTTCGACATCGGGGGCGATGGTGAGGTTTTCGTAGAAATGGCCGGCGGCCATTTCGCGGTTGCCGATCTTGAAGCGGCGGACGCGGCGATTGCTTTCGGCCGGTTTGTTCGGCGGGATGACGAGGCCGCCGGAGCGCTCCATCACGTCGAAGAGGCCGTTGGCGCCGGGGGCGGCGAGGCGGCCGAAATCTTCGACGCGCACGCCGGTCAGCTTGGAAAGCGCGGTGCCGGGAGCCGTCTCGCGGATGACGTGGTTGTCTTGCGTGCGGGTGCCGGTGCGCGCGCCGATGACGACAGTACCGCCTGATGCGGCGAAGGCTTCGAGCCTCGCCGTCCATTCGTCCTTCCACATCACCCAATGCGGCACATAGAAGAGCTTCAGCTTGGAAAGATCATCCTCGGGGTGGATGAAGCCGCAGGCAATACCGCGATCGTAGCAATGCTGATGCAGCAGGATCGCATCGTCCTGCGGGCTCGGCAGGCCGATCGGATAGGTCTTGTGGGCTTCCTGATTGTCGAAATCGGAGCCGGCGATGCCGACATCCATGCGCACATAGGTGCCGAGGATCTTCGGCTGCAGCGCCGTCATCTCGGTCGCGAAGCGCGTGGCCTCCTCATAGCGGTGGCGGCCGATATCGTCATGGTCGATGATGCCCATCCAATAGATCTCGGCGCCGAAATGGGCGGGCCGCCAGCGGAAGAACATCAGGCCGTCGGCGCCGTGGGCGACCGAGGAGAGCGCCATGCGGCGCAGTTCGCCCGGCTCCGGCGTCAGCGTGCAGAAGCCCGGCTGGCTGCCGAAGCCCGATTGCTGTTCGGGCACGATGTAATTGCCGGAAAAACCGCGGCAGATATCGAGGTGCAGCGCCTGCACCTTGGCGTGGTTGCCGAGCCGCATGAACTCGTCATAGAGCATCGGATAGATGTCGTAGCCGACGAAATTGAGATCCTTGCTGAACTGGCCGCGGAAATCGATGTCCCGCAAGCCGCCGAGATTGTGGAAGACGAACCAGGAAGGCTTCACCGCGCGCAAAATCTCCACCTGGTCGTGCTGGAAGCGCGCCGTCGAGAAGGCGAGGAAGCGGTGGTAATCCTGCAGATGGCCGGGGCTCGGGAAGGTCGGGCCGAATTCGATCGGCAGCACCACCTGATCGAAGCTGTCATAGGCCGTCGCCCAGAAATCGCCACCCCAGGCGGCGTTGAGCTTTGATATCTCGCGGTATTTATCGGCGAGGAAGGCCTGGAATTCGCTGAGCGTCGCTTGGGAAAAGCTCTCCGGCATGCTGGTGTTCAGCTCGTTATCGGTCTGCCAGCCGACGACATGGGGATTGTCGCGATAGTGCTCGGCCATCGCCCGGGTGATGCGCTTGCTGTGCTCGCGAAAGACAGGGCTTGCCGTATCGCAATGCTGGCGCGAGCCGTGGCTCATCGGTCGGCCCTTGCCGTCGACCCTTAAAATTTCAGGCTGTGCCGCCGTCAGCCAGCGCGGCGGCGTGGCCGTCGGCGTGCACATGATCGTATCGATGCCGTGGCGCCCGAGGATTGATATGGCGCGGTCGAAGAGATCGAAATCATAGGTGCCGAGCTTCGGCTCCAGAATGTGCCAGGCGAATTCGGCCATGCGCACGACATTGAAGCCGGCTTTCGCCATGCGCTCGGCATCGCGCTCCCAATAACTTTCGTCGACATGCTCGGGATAATGCGGCACACCGACGAGGAAGCGGTCGGTCTGGACGGTGTTCCATGCGGAGAGGGTCTTGTCGGACACGGGCGGTTCTTTCCTGATTATTTGTCGAGGATGGGCTTGCGGGCGCTGAGCGTGCGGCCGCCATCGGTGGTGAAGAGATAGAGCTCGTTCGCATCGAGCTTCAGCGCCACCTTCTGCCCGGCGGCGAAGGGCGCGACGTAAGAGAGCTGCGCGGTGATGTTGCCGGTGCCGCTTTCCGATGCGATGGTGCGGAGATTGCCGGCATCGACATAGAGAATGGTCTCGCGGCCGAGATGCTCGACGAGGCGGACCTCGCCATGGATGGCCCCTTCCTCGCTGCCCTCGGCCACCACCGAGATCGCCTCCGGCCGCACGCCGAGCGTCAGGCTGGAGCCCTGCACAAGCGACGTCGGCTGCGAGAGCTCCACCGTCAGCGGTGCAAGGCCGGGCGCGGAAACCATCACGCTGCGGCCGGAGACGGCGTCGATGGTGACGCCGAGGAAATTCATTCTGGGCGCGCCGAGAAAGCCGGCGACGAAGGGATTGTCGGGGTTGCGATAAAGCTCCAGTGGCGAGCCGACCTGCTCGATGATGCCCTTGTTCAACACGACGATGCGGCTTGCCATAGTCATCGCCTCCACCTGGTCGTGCGTGACATAGACCATGGTGGCGCCGAGCTCGGCATGCAGGCTGCTGAGTTCGACGCGCATCTGGGTTCTGAGCGCCGCATCGAGGTTCGACAGCGGCTCGTCGAACAGGAAAACCTCCGGCGAGCGGGTGATCGCCCGGCCGATCGCCACGCGCTGGCGCTGGCCGCCGGAAAGCTGCTTCGGGCGCTTGTCGAGCTGGTCGCTGATCCGGAGGATCTTGGCGGCGCGGGCAACGGCCGCATCGATCTCGGCCTTCGGGCGCTTGGCCATGCGCAGGCCAAAGCCCATGTTCTCCGCCACCGTCATATGCGGATAGAGCGCGTAGGACTGGAAGACCATGGCAATGCCGCGATCGCCCGGCTCCTGCCGCGTCACATCGCGGCCGTTGATCACGATTTGGCCGGAGGAGATGGTCTCCAGGCCGGCGATGCTCTTCAAGAGCGTGGACTTGCCGCAGCCCGATGGCCCGACCATGACGATGAACTCGCCCTGCGTCACGGAAAGATCGATGCCGCGCAGCGCGTGATAGGCGCCGTAATTCTTGTTGATCTCACGAAGTTCGAGGCTGGTCATGTCCTGGCCCTCTCTTGTTGAAACGGAAGACACCGGCTCATCCCTTCACCGCGCCCATGGTGAGGCCGGCGATGAAATGCCGCTGCATCAGGAAGAACATCACGACGGGCGGCACCGCGACCACGATCGTGCCTGCTGAAACCAGGTTCCAGGCCGAGACCCACTCGCCACGCAGATTGGCAAGGCCTGCCGTCACGGGCTTGACGCTGTCGCTGACGGTCAGCACCACGGCCCAGAAATAATCGTTCCAGACGAAGGTGAAGATCAGGATGGCAAGGGCGGCGAGCGCCGGCCGCACCAGCGGGATCACTACATGGATTAGCGTCTGGAACGGCGAGGCGCCCTCGGCGCGGGCCGCCTGGAACAGCTCATCCGGCAATGCGGCGATGAAATTGCGCATGAAGAGTGTCGCGAACCCCGTCTGGAAGGCGACGTGGAAGATGATCAGCGCCACGGTGGTATCGATCAGGTCGAGTCGCACCATCAGGTCGCGCACCGGGATCATCATGATCTGGTGCGGCAGGAAATTGCCGCCGACGAAGAGCGCGAAGATCAGAATGTTGCCGGGAAAGCGGTAGCGCGACAGCACAAAGCCCGCGAGCGTCGACAGCATCAGCACGCCGATCACGGAAGGGATGGTGATGATCAGGCTGTTGAGGAAATAGCGCGCCATCGGCGTGTCGGTGAAGACGGCCCGGTAATTGTCGATGAGGCCGATCTCGGTCGGCCAGCCCCAGAGATTGCCGCCCATCACGTCCGCCGTCGAGCGGAAGGACGTGAGGATGATCGCAAAGAGCGGGCAGAGCCAGAGGATGAGCACGAGGACGACGGCAGACACATAGAACCGGCGCTGCCAGGTGGCGCTTTCCGGAATGGGACGAGGATACATCAGCCTCCCCTCTCTTCGCTGCGGATGATGTGGGTGAGATACCAGGCGATGAAGAAGGCCATGATCACGAAGAGCACCGAGGCGATCGCCGCGCCGTAGCCGAAGCGGTAGGAGAAGATCGACTGCTCGTACATCTGGTAGGCAAGCACCGAGGAAGAGCCGAACGGCCCGCCCGCCGTCATCACCGAGATCATGTCGAAGGAGCGCAGCGCACCGACGACGGTGACGGCAATGGCGATGAAGGTGACCTGCGTCAGCTGCGGCAGCACGATGTGGCGCAGCATGTTCCAGCCCCTCGCCCCATCGACGCGCCCTGCCCCGATCAGCTCTTCGCTCAGATTGTTGAGGCCGGCGAGATAGAGCACCATGCAGAAGGTGATCTGCGGCCAGAGGGCTGCGATGACGATCGCGAAAGTGACGAAATGTTCGTCGGAAAGCACGGCCGGCGCAACCGCCCCGAAGGCCCTGAAGATTAGCGCCAGGAGGCCGAACTCCGGCGTATAGACCCAGGTGAAGACGACGCCCACCGTCACCGAGGCCAGCACCAGCGGAATGAAGAACAGTGATTTCAGGATGCGCATGCCTGCGATTTTCTGGTTGACCAAGAGCGCGATGGCGAGCCCGATCGGCGGTGCCGCCATGAACATGACGAGCCAGATCAGATTGTTCTTCAACGACACGTAGAATTGCGGATCGCTATAGAGCTCGATGTAATTGCCGAGCCCGATCCACACCATCGGCCCGAAACCATCCCACTCGTGAAAGCTGATCCAGACGCTGCGCACCGCCGACAACAGGATGACAGTGAAGAACAGCGCGATCGCAGGCGCGATGAGCAAAGTCGGGGTAAGCCACCAACGCTGGCGGCGCCATAATGTCTGCATCTCTGGAGCCTCAAATTATCTTGGGAGCGGGCTGATGCCCCAAAGCTGTTGATAAAGCCGTCTCGCTCTCCTGCCGTCATGCTCGGGCTTGTCCCGAGCATCTGCCCCCGTTCAATTGGGCAGCAGATCCTCGGCACAAGGCTGAGGATGACGTCGAGTGAAGGGCACGGCCGTCGACAAGCCGGGAGCGATCAGCCACCCTTCAGATCTTATAAATCCGCTTCCGCGTCCCCTCGAGCCGCGTAAGGATGGCCTCACGCCGGTCGGGTTTAGCCATGAACTCCTGGAAGCCGACCAGGCCGGCCTGGGCCATGTCCGGGTCGCTGTCGCGGTCGTAATATTGCGAGGTGCCCTGCACCGTCTTCATCGTCTCGACAGCGATATTGACGAGCGGATCCTTACTCGGCGGCAGGTCGTGGCGCGGCGGCACATTGCCGCCCGGTTCTAGATAGGCCGCCAGGTTCTCCGGCTTGTAGAAATAGGCGAGGAAATCGCGCGCGCCCTGCTTGTTCTTCGCCTTGGCGGGGATATGAACCGAATTGACCGAGAACTCCTCGAAATGGCCGATCTTGGGATCGAGCACGGGAAAGGTCGCGTAGGCGAGCTGCGGCAGATCCGCCTCGGTGAAGGCGGAGCGCAGGAAGGCGCCGAGGTTCATCATGCCGGCCTTCTTCTGGGCCAGAAGTGCTGCGGCCTCCTGCCAGCCGAAAGAGGTATGGTTCGGCGTGAAAAAGCCTTTCGATATCATCGCTTCCCACTGGTCGAAGACCGGCGTCAGCGCCGGATCGAGATAGCTCATCTCGCCGTTCATCAGCGCCATGTGCCTGTCCAGCCCATTGATGCGCAGATTCATCTGATCGAACCAGCCGGCCGCCGGCCACAATTCCTTGGTGCCGATCGCAACCGGGGTGATGCCGGCCGCCTTGCACTTGTCGCCATAGGCCATGAAGTCCTCGGCGGTCTTCGGCACCGTCAGGCCGTATTGATCGAACACATCCTTGCGGTAGAACATGCCCCAGAGCGTGCCGCCCGTGGGCAACCCATATTGTTTGCCGTCATCGGTGACGGCGCCGGCGGTCGCGCCCAGCACGTCCTTGTATTTCTCCTTCTCGAAGAGATCGGAAATATCGTCGAACAGGCCGCGCTTGACGAAGGCGCGCATGCGGTTTCCCGAAAACCAGAAGCAGATGTCGGGCGCGCCGGCGACGAGATAATTGCGGATCGCCGTCTTGTGCGCCTCGTGGTCCATATTGTTGATGACGACATTGACGCCGGCTTCCTTGCCGAAGCCCGCCGCGATCGACTTCAGCGCATCGAGTGCGGCGCCGTTATTCTCGGATGAGATGACGGTGACTTCCTGCGCCTGTGCGATCGCAGGCATCGGAAAGCTGCCCGTGACCGCCGCCGCCGAAACCACCCCCGCCCCTTTCAGGAAGCTTCTGCGGGTGGTTGAGGGAAAATGCTTTAAGAATACCATTGAATTCCTCCCGGTTGATCGATCAACACCGCCTGGCCCGAGCCGCCTCCTCCTTGGAACGCGCTCGATCAGGCATTCAACGCGCCGACCCGGTGCCCTGACCTCCAACGTACAATCCCGCTGGCTCTGTTGATCGGCGGCCGAACTTATGCATAGATTGTGCAACCCCGCAATAATTAATTTACAAAATTAAGGAATGCATCGTGAAGCTGAAAGGCGACCAGACCACGGCGAGAGCCATGAACCGACGCCTCATCCTCAACCTTCTCCGCCGCGAAGGACCGAGGAGCCGCGCCGATATCGCGACCGTGATCGGCCTGAGCCCCGCCGCGGTTACCTTCGTCGTCGCGGATCTCTTGGAAGAAGGCATCGTCACCGAGGGCAAGGCAGTGCCCGGCCCCGCCGGCCGCCGGCCGATCCCGGTCGAGATCAATTACGAGCATTCGCTCGCCCTCGGCTTCAAGCTGATGGTGGATTCGGTGGAATGCGTGGCGACCGATCTCGCCACCAATCCCGTCGCCGCCATGCGTGTGGGCCTCGAGGGCCATGATCCGGATTATGTCGCAGACCTTTTGGCGGACACGGTCCCCGAACTGGTAAAGCTCTCCGGTCGGCCGAAAGCGAAACTCGCCGGCATCGGCATCTCCATGCCCGGCGTCATCAACCACGAACAGACCGCCTGCGTACGCAGCCATCGCTTCCAATGGGACAACGTTCCGCTGGCCGCGCTGGTGGCAAGCCGCGTCCACGTGCCGGTCTGGCTGGAGGACGATACGAACGCCTATGCCATCGCCCAGCAGCTCTTCGGCCTCGGCCGCCAGCACCGTAACATGGCCGTGCTCGCCGTCGGCGTCGGCATCAGCTGTGCGCTGGTCATCGACGGCAAGCTCTATCGCGGCGCAAACGGTGCCGCCGGCAAATTCGGCCACACGCTGTTCGAAGAGAACGGCCGCCTCTGCGAATGCGGCAAGCGCGGCTGCCTGATGGCCTATCACTCCGAACTCTCGATGCTACGCCGCTGGCGTGAGGCGACCGGCCGCGGTGACGAACTCGGCCTCCCCGAACTCCGCGAAGCGCTTTCATCAGGCGACACGACCGCCACCGCCCTCGTCGCCGAATCCGGCCGCGGCATCGGCACGGCGCTCGCCAACCTCGTCAACATCACCGATCCCGAAGTCATCGTCGCCGGCGGCGAAGCCGTCTCGCTTGGCGATCCGTTCCTTACCCCCCTCCGCGAAGCCCTCGCCGCCCGCACCTTCCGCGCCGCACCACCGCTACTCCCCGACTGGGAAGACAATTCCTGGGCGCGGGGAGCGGCGGCGCTGGTGACCCAGAAGATCTTCGACTTTGAATCGTCGGGCGGGGTGACGGATATTGCGACACTCGGCGTGAGAGGTTCGACGTCGGCGGCTTGAGGGTGAGAGCGACGGGATCTCTCTTGCCGGGGAGCGGTGCGGCATACCCCCCTCCGCCCTGCCGGGCATCTCCCCCACAAGGAGGAAGACCGGCAAGAGGTTGGACCATCGTTCCCTCACCGCCGCAGCGCAGCAGCTATACGGTCTTTGCTTGGGAAGCCATTGCGCCCAGCCGATCTCCCCACCTGTGGGGGAGATGCCCGGCAGGGCAGAGGGGGGGCACACGGCACGACGAAAAAGGCTAGCCCCCTGACCACCTCTCTCCCGGCCATCTCCCAGGCCTCGTTGCAATTCGCGCTCACGCGACTACCTTTCATGCGAGGCCACTTTCCCAAAGAGAACATCACGCGAGCAAGCCATGTGCCGAAACATAAAACCACTGTTCAACTTCGATCCGCCTGCAACGGACGAAGAGATTCATGATGCCGCGCTCCAGTTCGTGCGCAAGTTCAGCGGAACGACCAAGCCGTCGAAGCGCAATGAGGCTGCCTTCGAACGCGCGGTCAGTTCGATCGCGGCTTGCGCCCGCGAACTGCTCGACTCACTGGAGACGTCTCAACCGCCTCGCGATCGCGAGGAGGTCGCAGCGAAGGCGCGTGCGAGATCAGCGATGCGGTTCGCGTAAGCCAAGCCTCGTTCTCGCAGGCAATCTCAGGCGGGCAGATACACGCGCTTACAAAAATGAGGGTTTCCCGACACATACCTGGTTCAATCATCGACTGAAATGGCGATGCGGCTAATTGGCCGCCAATTCAGGAAGGATGACACGATGAAAATGATCCAGGCTATGGCGCTCGCCCTTGCTCTCGGCACTGCAGCGCATGCGGAGCAACCGCTGCAGCGCACCGATCTCGTCAGGAGCGATATCGACGTACCCGGCCACGAGGCCGTCCAGGTGCGGGTCGATTTCGCCCCCGGCGTTCTTGCGCCGAGACACGCGCATCCGGGCGAAGAGATCGCTTACGTTCTCGAGGGGACTCTTGAATATCGGCTCGACGGCAGGGAGCCGGTGACGCTCAAGGCCGGCCAGTCCCTATTCATCCCCTCCGGCGTGGTGCACTCGGCAAAGAACGTCGGCAGCGGCAAGGCTTCGGAGTTGGCGACCTATATCGTGCGCAAGGGCGAGGCACTGGTCGTGCCCGCCAAGTGAGGCCGCGTCAGAATTGCGGCGGGCGCAGGCAGCGCTCGCCGCGGGGATTTCTAGCCCGCCCGCCCCTCGTCCGACTTGAGGATGATGCAGGAGTGCGCTGTCTATTGCTGCGACTGCGCCGGCGGCGGTGTGCCGATCTTGTCCAGGACCTTCTTGGCCAGAGCCGGGTCGCTCTGCGCCGCCGTCAGGATAGACGAGTACTCCTCGACAGAGATAGCGTTGGAGGCTTTGACGGTATCGACCATCTGCTTCTTGGCCTCCTCCTGCAACTTTTGCTTGGCGGCTTCGTCCTTCGTCGCGTCGATCTTGGCCGAATATTCCTGCCTGACCTTATCGACCTGCACATAGGCAACGGCAAAGGCCTCGAGTTTCTGATCACTGACAGGGGCAGCCGCACCGGTACCACCCTGTCCTTGCATCGGCGCCTGGCCCTGTGCGGGCGGCTGCTGTTGCGCCTGGGCAAGCTCGGTCGCGGATGCCGGGCTGAGAGCAAGCAGGCTGAACACCGCGGCGGTCATCGTTGCGAGGGATGTGTAACGAGTGATCATTTTCATTCCTTTTCCGGTGATTTTGGACGGCAGCAAGACCGCCTCGGTCGATCGCTCAGCCGCTCGAAAGGCTGGCGAGGTCGCAACGATGAAGCCTGAAAAGGGCTCAGTGCGGCGATAACAGGGCCATTTGCTGACGATTGAGGGGCAGTTTTGTGGCCCGAAGTCAGCCGCTACTTCGCAAACTTTCGCGCGCCCATCACGCAGAGAATAACCGCGACCGTCACGCCAAGCATGGCCCACGTCACCGGCTCGTGCAGCAGGGTGGCGGCGAGCGCCAGGCCGAAGAAGGGCTGCAGCAGCTGCAACTGGCCGACGGCGGCGATCCCGCCCTGCGAGAGGCCGCGATACCAGAAGATGAAGCCGATCAGCATCGAGAACAGCGAGACATAGGCAAGGCCGATGAGCGCCGGCGTTTCGATGCCGGCGAAACTCGCCGGCCGGTAAACGTACGCGACCGCGATCATGATCGGCAGCGACAAGACCAGCGCCCAGGATATCACCTGCCAGCCGCCGAGCGTGCGCGACAATCGGCCGCCCTCGGCATAACCGAGACCGCAGGCGAGGATTGCCCCAAGCATCAGCAGGTCGCCGACCGGCGAGGCCGTCAGGCCTTGCATCAAGGCAAAGCCCGCCACCAGCGTACTGCCGAGAACCGAGAACAGCCAGAAGGCCGGCTTCGGCCGCTCGCCGCCGCGGATGACGCCGAAGGTGGCCGTTGCAAGCGGCAGCAAACCGACGAAGACGATCGAATGGGCTGATGTGACATGCTGCAGCGCCAGCGCGGTCAGCAGCGGAAAGCCGACCACGACGCCGAGCGCGACAACGGCGAGCGAGAGGATATCGCGCCCGGCCGGCCGCTTTTCACGAAAGACGATCAGCAGGCCGAGAGCCAGCAGCCCAGCGATCGCCGCCCGCGTAACGGTCAGGAAGACCGGATCGAACTGCGCCACCGCCACGCGCGTCGCCGGCAGCGAACCGCTGAAGATCACCACACCGATCAAACCATTGACCCACGCTGTCGTCATTCGCTCCATCATGCACTCCTTCCGAGATGTACGCCGTCGACGCCCTGCGGCCTTGAGAAAACGGCATGCATAACAATAACCTGAGGCGCGTTAGCTGAATCGAATTCGCAAGAACGGGCCGTCCAGCCTTATCCGCCAATACCGATAGCCACGACAGTGACGCTCTGATACGATTTCGCAAAACTGTTATGGTCCAAAGGGCAGTACGGATGAACGATGGGATAGCGGGGCGCACCCGCGTTGAAATGGTGATGGCGACGATCCGGCAGCGCATCGCCGGGCGCAGCCTGACACCGGGGGCAAGGCTGCCCTCGGTGCGCGGGCTCGCGGCCAGCATGAAGCTCTCGACCTCGACCGTCGTCGACGCCTATGAGCGCCTGGTCGCCGAGGGTGCGATCCTTTCACGGCCGGGTTCCGGCTTCTATGTCGCCAACCAGGCGGCCCCCTTCGCACTGGCCGAGGCTGGGCCGAAGCTCGACCGCGCCGTCGATCCTTTCTGGATTTCGCGGCAATCGCTGGAGGCGGATGAAGCCGATCTGAAGCCCGGTTGCGGCTGGCTGCCACCCTCCTGGCTGCCCGGCGAGGGCATGCGCCGGGCGCTCCGAACGCTCGCCCGCGCCGAGGGGTCGGCCCTTGCCGATTATGGCTCGCCGCTTGGCCTGCCGCCGCTGCGCCAGCTGATTTCGCGACGCATGGGCGAGCGCGGCATCGAGGCCTCGCCGGATCAGGTCCTGCTCGCCGAGTCCGGCACGCAGGCGATCGACCTGCTCTGCCGTTTCCTGCTCGAACCCGGCGATAGGGTGTTGGTCGATGACCCCTGCTACTTCAACTTTCATGCATTGTTGCGCGCCCACCGGGCGAAGATCGTCAGCGTGCCCTACACATCCTCCGGTCCCGATCTCGAACTCTTCGCGCAGACGCTCGCCGAACATCGGCCGCGGCTCTACATCACCAACTCCGCCATCCATAATCCGACGGGCGCGACGCTTTCTCCCGTGACGGCCCACCGGGTGCTGAAGCTCGCCGACCAGTTCGATCTTACCATCATCGAGGACGATATCTTCGCTGATTTCGAATACACGGCCGCACCTCGCCTTGCCGCCTTCGACGGGCTCGAGCGCGTCATCCATATCGGCAGTTTTTCGAAGACGCTTTCGGCCTCCGCCCGCTGTGGCTTCGTCGCCGCCAGGCCCGAATGGATCGAGGGCCTCACCGACCTCAAGATCGCCACCTCCTTCGGCGGCGGCCGGATGACGGCCGAGCTGGTGCTCAACGTCTTGAGCGACGGCGGCTATCGCAAACACATGGAAATACTCAGGCAGCGGCTGGCGCGCGCCATGACCGAGGTCTCGGCCCGCCTGAAGGGCTTCGGGATAAAACCGTGGCTGGAGCCCCAGGCCGGCATGTTCCTCTGGTGCCGCCTGCCTGATGGTATCGACGCGGCTGATGTGGCGCGGGCGGCGTTGGAAAAGCGGATCGTGCTGGCGCCGGGCAATGCGTTCAGCCTGTCGCAATCGGCGACGAGTTTCATGCGGTTCAATGTGTCGCAGACGTTGGATGCGAGAGTGTTTGCGGTGTTGGGGGATGTGTTGGGGAGGTAGGATTAGATCGAGGGCCTCATCGCACACCCAATCATGCACTTCGCTTACGCTCCGAAGCCGGAAGACCCCTCCCCAACCCCTCCCCACCAGGGGGATTTGCGGCGCCCGCGCAGCAAATATCAGCCTTTTCGCGGATGAACGACGAAGTGGGAAGCGCCGGTGCGGCAAGTTAAGCCCCTCCCCCTTGTGGACCCTTGTGGGGAGGGGTTGGGGCGGGGTCTTCTACCACCCCAATCAAAACGACCTATTAAGCGCCTTATCGTTCTCCAGCCGCGTCACACAGCCCTCCAGCTTGGCGAGCAGCAGGTCGAAGTCGAGTGGCTTCGTGAGATAATCCGCAGCACCGGCGCGCAGACCGGCGAGCGTGTTTTCCCGGTCTGTCAGCGCCGTCAGCATGATGAAGGGAATGTTGGAGAGCTCCGGGTGATTGATCTGGATTTCCGCCAGAAGCTGGTGCCCATCCATAACAGGCATGGAAATATCGCTGATGACGATATCAGGCCATTTCGACAGGATCATTTCCAGGCCCTCTGCGCCGTTCGAGGCCTCGAGCGTCCTGTAGCCGGCTTCGTTCAACTCTTCGACGAGGAGATTTCGGATATCGACTTCGTCTTCTACGCACAGGACTGTAACCATACGCTCTTTCCTTAAGCTGCGATTTGTTGATCCGACAATAGAAACTCTATTGGCAGAAAGATGGTAAATGTTGTGCCCTTGCCAAGCTCACTCGTCACCTCGACGGTGCCGCCGTGCGGTTCGACGACCTGCTTGACGACGTTCAGGCCAAGGCCGGTTCCGGCAATCCCCGTCGCGCTGCGGGCGCGATAATAAGGTTGAAACAGTTTCGGCAGATCATCCGTATCCATGCCGATGCCGCTATCGGCAATGGCGATTTCCACCAATTTCCCACTAACCGTGGCGCGAGTTATCGCCGGTCTGTTGCCGATCATGATCGTGCGTGCCCTGGCTCCACCAGGATCAGCGTGATATGCGATGTGAGCCTGACCTTCAATACTCGCAACCTTTTGATGGCGCCCCTTCCCTCGAAATTGACACGCAAAAGTTGACGGACGGTGAATTGCTATCGGCAGGTATTTGCGTGGCCGGAGCCGCCGGCACCCAAGAGAGCCTCATCCGGAGGCGGGGCCTCGAAGGACGAGGCGGGTGTGCTTGCGGTCGAGGGATGCAAGAAGCAGTGTTGAGGGCGTGCTTCGAGGCTCCGCCCTACGGGCTGCGCACCTCAACATGAGGGAGCGTTGGAGTTGCCGCGCCACAACAGCGGGGCATCGGAGAATATCTCACCGCAACCGCCAAGGAGGGCCACGCCGGCTTCCAAGAGAGCCTCATCCTTGTACGTTCCCGCTGCTGTATAATGCGGCTGTGCGACGGAGATGCGTGTCATCCCAGAGTTTTGAACTCGTGCCTCAGCAAGCATCTCCGTCGCCATGTCTTCGCTCGAACGGTTGATTGGGCCTTGAGCCCGCGTTGCAAGGAGGAGCAGTCATGCATGTCCCGCAAGCTTTCATGGTCGGCATTGATGTCTCGAAGGCCCATTTCGATGTGGCTGTCGAAGGCAAACGCGTTGTCCGTTTCGACAATGATGTGCCGGGCCGGGCCGCTCTGGCGACGGCGATAGCCGGCGCCGAGCTGGTCGTCGTCGAAGCCACCGGCGGTTATGAGATGGCGCTCGTCAGGACGCTGATGGCCGCCGGCATTGCCGTCGCCGTCGTCAATCCCCGCCAAGTGCGCGATTTCGCCAGGGCCAGCGGGCGGCTGGCCAAGACCGATCAGGTCGACGCCCGCGTCATTCTCCACTTCGCCAGAGCGATGCGGCCGGCACAGATCCCCCATATCGACGACGGCCGCATCGCGCTTGCTGCCCTCGTCGCCCGCCGCCGGCAGCTCATCGACATGGCGGTCGCCGAGAAGAACCGCCTCGAACATGCCCCGCAAGCCGTCGCCGCGCTGATTGGCGAGACCCTCGCCGCCCTCAAGAGCCAGCTCGCCCGCGTCGATGCCGCCATCGCGCTTGCCATCGAGGCCGAGCCCGACATGGCCGCACGCCGCGACCTGCTGCTGACCGTGCCAGGCATCGGCGAGGTCGGCGCCGCCGTGCTCATCGCCGAACTGCCCGAACTCGGCGCCATCGACGACAAGAAGCTCGCAGCCCTCGTCGGCGTCGCCCCGGTCGCCCACGACAGCGGCACCTGGCGTGGCCAGCGCCACATCGCCGGCGGCCGCGCCACCGTCCGATGCGCTCTCTACATGGCAACGCTCTCGGCCATCCGTTGCAGCCCGGCCATCAAGGCCTTCCACAAAAGACTGCGCGATGCCGGCAAACCACCCAAGGTCGCCCTCGTCGCTGCCATGCGGAAATTCATCGTCATGATCAACACGATTATCAAAAGACGAACCCCATGGAGCGAACCCCAACAACACGGTTGCTGAGGCTCCGCGAAGGGCGAGGCGGGTGCGCTGACGCCGGCTTCTTGTAAGGAGCAGCCCCCCACCCCGGCGGCGCAGCGCTCACGGCCGGCGCACGGCGCGGATCTTGCCGCTGTTGCCTCCGCCACAGAAGAAGCAGCCGGCGCCGTCGGATTCGAGCCCGGAGACGCCGGCGCCGTCCGGCATGTCGAGCCGTTCAAGCACCTCGCCCGTCTTCGGATCGATGCGTCTGACGTCGCTGTCGTCGCCCTCCCAGGTGCCGTGCCAGAGCTGGCCGTCGACCCAGGTGACGCCTGTCACGACGCGGTTGGATTCGATGGTGCGCAGGATCTTGCCGGTTTCGGGATCGATCTGATGGATTCTGCGGCCGCGATGCTGGCCGACCCAGAGCGTGCCCTCGGCCCAGGCAAGGCCGGAATCGCCGCCATTGCCTGGGGCCGGGATGGTGGAAAGAATCTGGCCGGTCTTCGGGTCGATCTTGTGAATGACGTCCTCGGCGATCTGATAGAGGAATTCGCCGTCGAAAGCCGTGCCGGCGTGGGAGGCGACCTCGATCGACCGCACCACCTCGCCGCTGTCGGGGTCGAGCGCATTCAGCCTGTCGCCTGAGGCGAACCAGACATGCCGGCCGTCGAAGGTGACGCCATGAACGCGCTCCGCGCCTGGAAAGGGTCCATATTCACGCAGAATGGTCGCAGCCGATGTCTTCATGTCTTCCTCCATGTCGGTTGACCCATACTAGTCGCTCGGCAGCGGTCCCGGGAGTAACAAGATCGTCGGGAAAGAGGAGAGCGGCGGGCTCATCCAGCGGCGTGCCCGCCCGCGTCCGATCGCTTGCACCTTCTCCTCGCCGGCGAGCGCATCCAGCGCTCGCTGCACGGTGCGCGGACTGGCGCCGAGAGCGATTGCCAGCGCCGAACTCGACCACGCTTCCCCATCGGCGAGGAAGGCAAGCACCGCCGCATGCGGCCCTTCGACGAGCGGGGCAAGCACTGCAACCTCAGAAGCGCCGGCAGGAGAAAGGGCAAAACCGCGCTTGGTAGCCGAGACTTCCGCCAGGCCGGCCAATTCCGCGCGCAGCCGACCGATCTCGACACGCAGCCGGGCGCGATGCGATTCATCGGCATGCTTGCCGCGGAAGGCGCGTGCGATCAGCGCGCCCCGCGACACATCCGCCGGCCAGGCTTCGGCAAGCGCACGAGCGAGCGCGAAAAGCACCGGCCGGCTCGCGAGCGGCACCACCGCTCTCGCCGTGCGCACGACATGGCGGCAGGCATCGACGACGAGCGTGCCGCCGGAAAAGAGCGCCTCCACCTCGGCAAGCAGCAGCGGCTGGTCATGCCCACGAGAAACCAACCGCGCCGCCGGCAGATCGAGCACATGTCCAGCGGCTTCGACCTCCGCCGTCAACACGGGCATATTCGCCCGCTCGGCCGCAAGCTGTGCCCGTTCGAGTGCTGCGCGGGCCGCATGCGTGCGCAGGCGCCGAACGGCGATCTCAACCGCAACAAGCTCATGGGCGGCCCGCAAGGTCGGCGGCAGCGGCGTCGGGTCGAGCGCGGCCAGCGCCTGCTCGGCTTCGTCGAGGCGGCCGATCAGCACCAGCCGGCGAATGGCGATATTGCCGGCATGGGCGGCGTTGACCCGGTCGCCATGCGCTTCCAGAACCTTGCGCGCCGCCTCCAGCGTCTTCGGCGGCCAGGTGAGATCGCGCGAGACGAGCGCGATCTCTGCCTCGGCGACGACACAGCGGGCGCGAGCCACCGCCTCCCGCGGTCCGAAAGCACGCACGGCACTCTTCAGCAGCGCCTTGGCGCGAATGAGGTCACCGAGCTGTGCCATGGCGATGCCTCGTAGCGCCAACGCCGGCGCATCGTCGCGCAGCGCCACCCGTTTCAGCGCGCCGAGCATATCGCCCGATGCCAGCGCCTGCGCAGCAGCCGTAATCAGCGAGTCCATTCAAATCCCGTCACACTTGTCACTCCCGGCGTTTGTCCCTTCGGCCGTAATCTCCGCTCAACGGCAGGCAACCGAGCCGGATGCTACGACGAGAGACAGGCAAAGGAGAAGACCCATGACGGCAATGCTGAACGCAACCCGCGAGCAATGGCTGGCGGCGAGACTCGATCTGCTCGAGGAGGAAAAGGAACTGACGCGGCAAAGCGATGCGCTGGCGGCCAAACGCCAGCAGTTGCCGCGTGTGAGGATCGACAAGGACTACCGCTTCGATACCGAAGGCGGCGGTGCTTCGCTGAAGGATCTGTTCGGCGGGCGTTCGCAGCTCCTGATCTATCATTTCATGTTCGGGCCGGATTACAGCGCCGGATGCCCCTCCTGCTCCTCGATCGCCGACGGCTTCAACGGCTTCTTCATCCACCTGGAAAATCACGACGTCGCCTTCTGGGCCGTCTCGCGCGCGCCGCTCGCAAAGCTTGAGGCCTTCAAGCGGCGCATGGACTGGAGCTTTCCCTGGGCTTCCTCGGCCGGCAGCGATTTCAACGCCGATTTCAGCGTCTGGTTCAGCCCGGAGCAGCAGCGTCTCGGCGAGATCGAATACAACTACCGTCGCGAACCGCCCGCCTCGGAACCGCCGGCGGGCAAGGCTGTGCCGGAATGGCAGTCGCGCGGCAGCGACGAACCCATCGTCCAGATCGCTTCGATGACCGGCACCGACGTTCCCACCTACGCCCGCGACCGCCCCGGCGTCAGCGCCTTCGAACTCATCGATGGCGACGTCTACCACAGCTATTCCAGCTATGCGCGCGGGCTCGACGGGCTCTGGGGCATGTATCAATGGCTCGACCGCGCGCCGAAGGGCCGCAACGAAATCGGCATCTGGTGGCGCCACCACGACCGCTACGGCAAGGAGTGACTGTCATGGCACTCTTCGCTCACGTCCCGAAACGGGCTGACGCCAACCCCTCCCTCGACACAGACAACTGGCTGTCGCTCGCCGCCGCCGCTGACGAACCCGCCGGCGAGCTGGCCAAACCCGCTCTCGCCGCTGATTTTCTGTCTCTCGCCGCCGCCCCGACCTTCGCGATCATGGCGCTGCTGACGGCCGCAACCGGCAGCGCCGACGTGATCTGCACCACCACGCCCGATAACTTCCCGCTGACCGGAATGGTGCCGATGTACCTGCTGATGACCGGCTTCCACCTGGCTCCGTGGCTGCGCCTTGTCAGTGGGGGCATGAAGCGATGCTGATAGTTCACCCGCTCGCCTGTGCTCGTCACACGAACGGAGGAGAGGGCGTGCCACACGGCATGCCATACAAACCTCCAGCATCTGCACCATCCAACCCGCCTACCAAAACCGGTGCCGGCTGCCCAGCGCCAGCCGCCGGCGCGGGTACGTCCTCGGCGCAGCGGCGCCGATCGCCAGCACAGCAACCGCGATGAGACCGAGGAGGAGCGGCGCCGAATACCTGTGCCGCGATCGGAGCCCGCCATCGATCCGGGCGGCGTCGGTGGAGGGCCAGTAGAGATTGCCGTCGCTTTCGGCGGCGCGCGGCGCCCGCTTGAAATAGGCGGCCATCAGCCGGCCGAGAGCCCTGGCGGCAAGATGGGGCACCAGCAGATGGGCAAGCCGCGTCGCAGTGGTGACCACGCCGACCGTGGTGGTGGCGCGCGGCGACCTGGCGACGCCGACGATCGCCTCAGCGACGCGGCACGCATCGAGAACCGGCGGCGGCGCGGTGACCTGGCGGCCGACATAATTGGCGCCATGCCTGAGGCCCGGCGTATCGACAAGGGCGGGATAGACGTCGCATACGTGAATGCGCGGCTTGTCGGCCACCTCCGCCCGCAGTGCTTCGGAGAAGCCGCGCAGGCCGAACTTGCTGGCGCTATAGGCCGCCGCTTCCGTGAAAGCGGAGTTCCCGAATGACGATCGCTCCTTGCGTATCCGGCGCGCCGGCCCGGGAAATGCGACTCATTTCCCGCCATTTACGAGCGTTGCCTCGCGTGCCGCTTCAGCAAGCGTCGCCGGCCAAGCGCGCCATTCCATTCCGGTTGTGATTGTCTTGCGCACCGAAACTATGCGATGACCGATCCATCATGAGATGCAATGGATAAAGGCGCGGCATGAAGAAGATCGGTTTTCTCTCGTTCGGGCACTGGACGCCCTCGCCTCAATCGCAGACGCGTTCGGCGGGCGACGCACTGCTGCAGTCAATCGACCTTGCCGTGGCGGCCGAGGAGCTTGGCGCCGATGGGGCTTATTTCCGCGTGCACCATTTCGCCCGGCAGCTCGCCGCGCCCTTCCCGCTGCTTGCCGCCGTCGGCGCCAAGACCAGCCGTATCGAGATCGGCACGGCGGTCATCGACATGCGTTACGAGAACCCGCTCTATATGGCCGAGGATGCCGGTGCTGCCGATCTCATCGCCGGAGGGCGGCTGCAACTCGGCATCAGCCGCGGCTCGCCTGAACAGGTGATCGACGGCTGGCGTCATTTCGGCTATGCGCCGCCGGAAGGTCAGAGCGAGGCCGAGATGGCCAGGCATCATGCCGAAGTTTTCCTCGAAGTGCTGCGCGGCGAAGGCTTCGCCAAACCGAACCCGCGGCCGATGTTTCCGAATCCGCCCGGCCTGCTGCGTCTCGAGCCGCATTCGGAGGGCCTGCGCGAGCGCATCTGGTGGGGGGCGAGCTCCAACGCCACCGCCGTCTGGGCAGCCAAGCTCGGCATGAACCTGCAGAGCTCGACGCTGAAGGACGACGAGACCGGCGAGCCGTTCCACGTCCAGCAGGCCGACCAGATCCGCGCCTATCGCGACGCCTGGAAGGAAGCCGGCCACACGCGTCGGCCGCGCGTCTCGGTCAGCCGCAGCATCTTCGCGCTGGTCGACGAACGTGACCGCGCCTATTTCGGTTACGGCAACGACGAGGGCGACAAGATCGGCTTCATCGACGAGAAGACCCGGGCGATCTTCGGCCGCAGCTACGCCGCCGAACCTGACGTGCTCATCAAGCAGCTTGCGGAAGACGAGGCGATTGCCGAGGCCGATACGCTACTGCTCACCGTGCCCAACCAGCTCGGCGTCGCCTACAACGCCCACGTCATCGAAGCGATCCTCACTCACGTCGCTCCGGCGCTCGGCTGGCGCTGACGGCGAGGCTTGTTGGCGCGAGCATTCGATTTGGGCAGTGGTGACTCGAAACGGCAGCTGTCGCCGACCACCATCATTTCGATGCGCCCGGGACCTAACTGGCGCGGCCGACGTTGATGGTGCGAGCCTTGAATCGGTCAAATCGCGACCGAGTTAAGGCTGCAGTTGAATCGCTCGAGTTGCCTTCATGCCGCGCACGAACCTGAACGATATCCTGATCTTCATGGCCGTCGTCGATGCCGGAAGCTTTATCGCCGGCGGCCAGGCGATGGGCCTCTCCCGTTCGGCAGCGGGAAAGGCCGTCACCCGTCTGGAAGAGCGGCTCGGCGCGCGCCTGCTCAACCGGACCACGAGGACACTGAGCCTGACCGATGAAGGACGAGTGTTCTATGACCACGGGCTGCAGATCCTGGCATCGGTCGACGAGGCGGAAGCGAGCATTGGGGGGCAAAGCGGTGTGCCGCGAGGCGTGCTCAGGCTCGCCGCTCCCAATGTCTTCGGATCGCTTGTCGTGCTCCCTTTGCTCGAGAAATATCTTCGCACCTGGCCCGACGTGCAGGTCGAAGTGAGCCTCACCGATCGCCCGGCCGAGCTTCTCGAGGATGGCTTCGATCTGGCGATCGCGATTGGCGCGACGCCGTCGGCGGCCGACAGCCGGTTGATCACGCGCGTGATCGCCAGTGACAAGGCGCTACTCTGCGCCTCGCCCTCCTACCTCACCGAACGCGGCATGCCCCGCGATATAGCGGATCTCGCCGCCCATGACTGCCTGTTCTTCACCAGCCGCGGCCAAAGGCAGGGTTGGCGCTTTCGCAGCGGCGGCGGCTGGATCAAGGCCCAGGGGCGCAGCCGCCTGAGGCTCGACAGCGGTGAAGCCGTTCGCGACGCCGCCCTGGCCGGCCTCGGAATCGCCCTTCTTCCGGACTTCGTTGCCGCCGCCGATTTGACCGCCGGCCGTCTCCGGCAGGTCCTGCCCGACCTCGAAACCGACGACACGAAGATCGTGGCGCTCTATCCCGACAAAGGCGTATTGGAGCCGCGGGTGCGCTGCTTTATCGATCTGATGATCGAGGAAATCGGATAAGGCTAGAGCCTGCGCGGGGGACTCATGCCATGGCCTTGTCAAAACCACGGAAGCTCTTGAGCGCCAGCGGAGCGAGAGTCGCGGCGAGATAAGCGAGCCCGCAGAGGAGCACCGCTGAACCAAGCCCGATCGTGCTGATCAGCGCGCCGCCGACGAGGCCCCCGAAGGGGATGAGGGCAAAACAGAGGGCGGTATTCATCGCGGTGACGCGCCCGGTTAGCGGCTTGGGGATACGCTCGAAGATCACCGCCGACAGAATGGGGTTGAGGAAACCCGAGGCAAAGCCCGCGATTGCGAGCGTCGCAAAGACGGAGCCGAGCGCCGCATCGACCGCGAGCACCAGAAAGCGCGGAAATCCGGTCAGGAGGAAGGCCACGGTATAGACGATCAGACGCGGCATGCGCTCGCCGATGACAGCGGCGATCGCCGCGCCCGCGATGGACGAGCCGGAGAAGGCGGCGAACATCGCTCCGAGCAGCTCCGGCCCATGACCGGCGTTCTTCGTCCAGACGGGCAGCAGCACGGCGTGATAGGCCTGATCGAGCAGATTGGTGATCGCCACCATGGTGACAATGCTGACGAGCACGGCGTCGCTGCGCAGAAAGCGCCAGCCTTCCCGGAGATCGTCGACATAGGAAGGCACCCTGCCCCGCCGAGCGTCCAGCGCGGCGGGCAACTCCGGAGCGCGCCGCATGCCGGGTATGCCGGTCGCGACGACCAGCGCTGCGGCGGCGAAGGTGGCGGCGTTGACGAGGAGCGCCTGCCCCGGGCCTATCAGCCCGATCAATGCGCCGGCGCCGGCAGCGCCCACCGTCGAGGCTAGCCGTTCGATGGCGCTGGAGACGCCGGTCACCCGTTCGAGCGGCACGGCCGCCAGCGCAGCGATATCGGGAACCATCGCTTGCTTGGCGGCATCGGAGGGGCCTCGCAGCACCCCCATGACAAAAACAACGGGCAGCAGCACCGGCACGGTCAGCATGCCGAAGAGATCGACAATCGGCACCAGCCCGACCACAATAACGGAAGCAGTGTCGCAGATGATGGCGATGCGCTTGGCGCCGATGCGGTCGATCAGCGGCCCGCCGAGCGCCTTGGCGAGCACATAAGGCAGCATCTCCATCATCGCCGTCAGACCGGTCAGCACGGGGCTGCCTGTAGCGCTCAGCACCAGCCAGGGAATGGCGATGGTCGATAGCCGGCTGCCGGAAAGCGAAAGCGTCTCTGCGGCGGCAAGTGCTCGGAAAGGCTTGCCTTTTCTCACGGCTCGTCCTCCCGCTCGCGGTGCGGCAGGCGGCCCGGATAGGGGAAAGCGTGCAGCATGACATAGAAAGGAACCATGTCAGGATTCCGGGACGCCGCCTCCCCCAGTGGTGGGGCGGCCCGCATGGCTTCCAGGATGATATCGCTCAGCCGTTTCGTCAGGGCCTCGGCCTGGTCCGCCGTCATCGGGATGATGATGTCGTCGGCCGCCGTCGCCTTGCGCCATTCCGCCGGCAGCTCGGCATATTCCTCCAGCGCCTGCTGCATCTGGCCGACCTGCAGCGAGAGGGCCGCCTGGTTGAAGGCCATGTCGAGATCGAGCGCCTCGCCTTCGGCTTCGCTCGGGGGGACCGAGGTCAGCTCGTGGCTGGCGCGCCACCAGCGGTCGCGTCGCGAGGCATGCGGCGCTTCCTCGATGAAACCATATTGGGCGAGCTGGCGCAGATGATAGCTCGTCACGCCGCTGTTCAGGCCGAGCCGGACGGCGAGCTGCGTCGCCGTGGCGGGGCCGTCGATCCTCAGCATGCCGAGCATGCGCAGCCGGACGGGGTGGGCCAGCGCCTTCAGTGCGGTCGGTTCGGGCACGACACGGCTGACTATGCGCGAGGCAACAGCATCTGCGGCAGGTTCGGAGTTCTGCTCTTTCATGATCCCATCATATGATCGCAAACATATCTTTGCAAAAGTTTCTTTGCAAACTCTCTTCCTAAGGAATATTTGAAAACGATCTTCGGCAGTGGCTGGAATGATCACGCGCCATACGAGTGATTAACAATCATGATTCTTGTGAGCGCCAAACATGGCATGGCGGGCGCATTCGGGCAGCGCCATCTCGGGGCTCAATCCTCGGCCAAAGTGAAGACGGCACAGGGCTCGGCGATGCCGCGCAGGGTGTGCTCGCCGAGCCGCGTCAGCGCGGCCTCGGTATTCGCAGCCACCGCGCCTGAGATCAGCACGCTGTGGCCGAGCGGCTTGCAGAGCCCTTCCAGCCGGCTGACCAGATTGACCGCCGGGCCGATGGCAGTGAAATCTAGCCGGTCGGCGGCGCCGATATTGCCCCAGAGGATTTCGCCGAAATGCAGCGCCGCACCGAAGGGCAGCTGCGCCAGCCCCTGCGCCCGGCGCATCTGGTCGAGATGGACCATGCCGGCGCGGCAGGCGGCGACAGCCCGAAGCGCCGCCTCGCAGGCCTCCCGATCAGCTCCGGCCTCGTTGCCGGAAGCGGCGGTGACGGGAAAGATCGCCAGCACGCCGTCGCCGATGAATTTCAGCACCTCGCCACCGAAGGCGTGCACGGCGCCGGCAACGCGGTCGAAATAAGCATCGAGCGCTGAAATCATCGCCTGCGGCTCCGTCACCTGAGAAAGCGCGGTGAAATCCCGCAAATCGGCGCAGAGAAGAGCGGCGCGAATGGTTTCACCGGTGCCACGGGCAAGCGCACCCGACTGAACCCGAGCCGCACTGCGCCGACCGAGATAGGCTTCCAGCAGTGCTGCCCGCGCCTCCCGTGCCGCAAGGGCTGCGAGCGGCGCGACGGCAAAACGCGCGACCTCCTGCAGCCGCGCGGCTTCATCAGGAGCAAATTCGTCCGCCCCTTCCCCCTTGGCGATGCCCGCCCAGCCAAGCATGGCGCCGTCCTGAGAAGCTCCAACCCTCTCCTCCCAAACCGGCCCGAGCCCGGCCAGCCATTCGCGCCCGGCATCGCTTTGAGGTGCGGCGGCAAAACCCAGCGCCTCGATGACGGCTCCGGTTTCGGCCCGCCACAGCCAGGTACGCCGCGCGATGATCGGATGCGGCACCGAAAGTGTCAGCGCGCCGCCGGAAAGCGCCAGACCATCGGCCAGCAGCCGGCGCCCGAGCTCGGCCAGAAACCGTTCGGGACCGGGCGAAGCCGCAGCCTCGTCAATCAGCCAGGCAAGAGAGGAAGGCAGATCCATGGGTTAACATTGGCATTGCAACAGGACGTGGGCAACCCCGGGACATCAGCCCACGGACACTCCTGCGGCCTCTGAGGAGGTCTCCGGTCTCCGCCTGTTGGCAACCAAAATCTCCTCCGTCATGCTCGGCCTTGTGCCGAGGATCTGAGATGATCCAATTATGCGTATGAAAATAAACGGTTGTCGTCCAAACAATCGCCCTGGTCAGATACTCGGCACAAGGCCGAGCATGACGGAGGAGATTTTGTCGGCAAACCGAGGACACCTCTGGTGTCCGGAGGATTTCCTATCGGCACTTGCTCTCGCCGAGTCCCTCCTCAACCCTGTCAACCCCACCGCCCGACAACTCTGTGGAAAACCATTCGCCACGGTGGAAAACAACCGAATAAACACGTTTAAATTGCGCGACATTGATTCGATTATGTGCCAGCTTGTCATCAGCGATTGAGGGGTTGCGATGGGCACGACATACTGGCCGAAAGACCCGCTTGACGGGAATGACATGACGCTATTGACGTCGATCCTTCGGCGGTGGTGTGCGCGCTATGGGATCGAGTTTACGGCCGAGGAAAGCAAGCGGAAGGCGAAGGAACTCATCGAATGGTTCGAGTTCGGCGTCAAGGATCCGGCCGAGCTCGAAGAGCTGATTGACGGAAAGCACTGGCTCGTCAGCCGCATCTGAGCGCGGTCGTTATTTCAACAGATAAAGGCCGGGCGAAACATCGCACCGGCCCTCGTTCGTCCGCTTCTGTCCAAGGCTTTTAGTAGTCATCCCGCCAGCGGCGTTCGCGGTCCCAGCGCCGCTCATAGCGCCAACGCGGGCCATCCCAATCGCGATGACGCCGCTCCCAGCCCCAGCGGGGCGGACCGCCATAGAAAGCTACAGGCGGCGGGCGGCGCCAGTTGCGCCGGCATTCGCCCCAGCGGGTCAGGTGCCAGCCGCGACCACAGGCGTAGTCGACCTTTGTGACAGTGCTCTCAACCTTGATTGCCCCGATCGGCATCGCCTGAGCTGTGCCGATCGAGAGGCTGCCAGCGAGCAAGGCAGCCGCGATAGAAAGTGCCTTCATCGAAAACTCCATTTCATCCAGCCGCAATCACCTTAGGACCACCAAATTGAACTGGAGATGAACTGCACGTTCATGTTTACCGACGAAAAAGCAGCACTTTCTTGACCGCGGCGGATCGTTCTTCCCGCAGCGTCAAGCGCTTGAGGAACATCCCGCCGCCTGTCGAAAACCGTTCATCTCCTGCCGTAAAATGGATCTGGGCCAGGGTTCCGCCCGGCGGCGACCTCGGTGAGCCGTCCGAGGTAATGCGCCCAGCCTTCCTCATGGCCAGCGCATTGCTCCGCACTCGGCAGGCCGCTATGGGTGAGCCGCAAAAGCGTCCCGCCTCCCTGCTCGATCAGGTCGATCTCGACCAGACTCGATCCCGGCGGCACCACCTCGCTGCCGTCCCAGCCGAAGCTGTAGGCAAGCCGATGCACCGGCACCACCTCGCGAAACGAGCCGCGCGCAAAGCGGGCGCCGGTGACGTTGACGAGATAGAGCCCGCCGGGCTCCGGCTCGACCTCGGCTTCCGTCCCCATCCAGCGCAGGATCTTCTCCGGATCGGTCATCAGCGCAAACACCGCCGCCGGCGGCGCCGCAAGATGCGCCTCACGGCGCACGACGAAAGATTCTGGCATGTCTCTCTCCCATGGTTGCTGCCCCGGTTCGGGGGAACGACACATCCTGCTGTTTTGACGTGAGTGTCCTCAGCGAAGCATGTAGGCGTGAAGATACGCCTAGCAAGGGCGGGCATCCTGTAACGCGCGCTTAGCGTGAGACCCTCACCGGCCTCGGCGCGGCAACCTGCGGGCACCTCAGAATGAGGCTCGCTTGGGTTACAACCCGCACCCATCCGGAAACCATCTTACCTATTGCCAGCCCGCCGCCTTGCCCCTATTGTCCGCGCCGTTCTCAGGGCGGGGTGAAAGTCCCTACCGGCGGTATGCAGTTTCGATTGCGAGCCCGCGAGCGCCTTCCTCGGAAGGGTCAGCAGATCAGGTGAGATGCCTGAGCCGACGGTCATAGTCCGGATGAAAGAGAACGTGCGCTGCTGCTGCCCTCCAGGCTGGCGGCGGATGCTCGTGATCGCCTTGGGTGACGTGTCTGTACGCCAAAGGAGATTACTATGACACCCACCCGTTATGCCTTCGTCAAAGCCGGCTGGCACGCCGATATCGTCGACCGTGCGCTTGAAGGCTTCCAACAGCTTGTTCCCGCCGAACAGATCGACGTATTCGACGTCCCCGGCGCTTTCGAAATGCCGCTGCTGTCGCGCGATCTTGCCGCGACCGGACGTTATGCCGCCGTCATCGCCGCCGCCTTCGTCGTCGACGGCGGGATCTACCGCCACGAATTCGTCGCCCAAGCCGTCGTCGATGGCCTGATGCGTGCAGGCATGGATACGGGCGTGCCGGTGCTATCCGTTTCGCTGACGCCGCACCACTATCAGGAAACCGAGCATCACACGCAGATCTACCGCGCCCATTTCGTCGAGAAGGGCCGCGAGGCGGCACGCGCCGCCCTGATGATCGGCAAGACACGTGCCGCTCTTGCGGCCTGAAGCAGGTCGCGCAAAAGTGTGCAGCGGTTTGCGGCAACATGCGTGAAAACAAAAACCTAAAGCGCAAAGAGCGAATCTGAAAGATCGCGACGCGCTTTAGCAGCCGCGCGACAGGCGGCGGGATCGGCCCGCCGTCTCTTCTGCTCCGATAGAATAATTGATTCGACGCCCCGAACGCGCTGTGGTCCACTCGACCCCGACATGTATCGCCATTCTTAATGCGTCCAAACCCTGAGGAGCTGAAGATGAGCAATGCAGTGCGCAGTGACCCCCCCACCGAATCCACGAGAACACGACCGGTCGACACCAAGCTCGAAGTGGTCGTCATCCCCGTTTCCGACGTCGACCGCGCCAAACGTTTCTATGACGGCCTGGGCTGGAGGCTCGACGCCGACTTTGCCAATGATGCCGATTTTCGGGTGATCCAGTTCACCCCGCCGGGCTCCGGCTGCGCCATCATCTTCGGCAGGAACGTCACGGCCGCCGCCCCCGGCTCCGCGCAAGGGCTCTACCTCATCGTCTCCGACATCGAGGCCGCGCGGCGCGATCTCATCGCCCGCGGCGTCGAGGTGAGCGAGGTCTTCCACGACGCATCGGGCGTCTATGCCGGCAAGGACGAGCCCTATCTCTTCGGGCGCCTGCGCATCGCCGGCCACGACCCCGAGCACCGCAGCTACCGTTCCTTTGCCTCGTTCAAGGATCCCGACGGCAATGGCTGGCTGTTCCAGGAAGTCACCACCCGCCTCCCCGGCCGCATCGACGCCGATGAGACGGCCTTCTCGACATCGAGCGACCTTGCGGCGGCACTCCGCCGCGCCGCCCAGGCCCACGGCGAACACGAGAAACGCAACGGCGGCAAGTATGATGAGAACTGGCCGGACTGGTACGCCGAATACATGGTCAGCGAACAGGCCGGCAGGCAATTGCCGTTGTAGGTGGCGGCGGCAGACGTTGGGAGCACCCGGCTCGCCTTCAAACCCCTCATGGTGGGCTTCTTTCCTTTTAAGCGTGCCGTGTGCCCCCTCTGTCCTGCCGGACATCTCCCCCACAAGGGTGGAGATTGGCAAGTGGCCTGACCGTCGCTCCCTCCCAGCCGGCAGCGACAATCACGACGCTTTAGTTGTTTGGGGAAGCCGTTACGCCCAGCCGATCTCACTCCTTGTGGGGGAGATGTCCGGCAGGACAGAGGGGGGTGCGACACGGTGTCCTCTCATCCCAAGTCGCGCCGCAGCCACGCCTCACCGATCGAATATATCCCGCCACTGCTTCTCGCCGATCAGACAATCCGTCGTCGGCGCGTCCGCAGCGATCCTCTCCACCCCAGGCGACGGAGAAATGCCGCTGATCTCGAGCACCAGCTTGCGGCGCACCGCGATGGCGAAATCCTCGATCTTGTGGACCGGCAGCACGAAGCTGCCGGGGCCGCCGATCACGCAATCGGCGTAATATTTGTCGAGCCCGCCGGGGGCATCGGAAGGACGCAGCATGATGGTCAGGCCGTTGATGATCATGCCTGACGCCACCGCCTTGTCGCGCGCGGGTATGACGGGATCGCCGGAATTGTTAGGGCCGTCGCCGGAAACGTCGATCACCTCGCGCCTGCCGCGAAAGGGACCGGTGGCGATCATGCTGGCGCCCTGATCGATGGCGGTGGAGATCGAGGTGCGCCGTTGCGTGGCAATCGGCCGGGCGTCGAGCTTGCCTGCAAAGGCGATCGCATCCGCCTCCGTCTCGATGACCTGCCAGTCGATCATCGAGTCCTGGACGACATAGCCCGCCCATTCGAAGTAGCTGATGGCGATGCGGCCGGTGAGCCCGCCCTTGACCGCATCGATGAATTCCTTGTGCTTGAGCGCCTCGACATATCCATCGCGCTGAATGCCAATCTCCTCGAAATCCATTGACCGCGAGGTGTCGACGGCAAGCACCAGCGTCACATCGACCTCAGCTGGCACGGTTTCAGCGGCCGGCACGACTCCTGAAACACCCATGAGCACCGCAAGCGTTGTCAGCATCGGCAAATCCCCGCGCCACCCCAAGCCGACAGACTTTACCACAGCTTGGCCGGGGCAGGATGCACGGTGAGGCGCTGGGCTTCAATTTTCGGTGATGAAAATGCGTCGCGTCTCAACGGCACCGATTCCAAAACTCTCAATGCAATGGCAGCCACAGCGGGGTGTTCCATGCCTTAAGCGCTTCGAGGAAGACCTGCAGGCGCAAGGGCAGGAAGCGGCGGGTAGGATAGACGGCATGCACGAAAATTTCCGGCGACGACCACTCCGGAAGAAGGCGGATGAGTTCGCCTCTTCGAATCTGCTCGTCGCAATAGGTCGAAGGCAGGAGACCGATACCGTGGCCGCGATAAGTGAAGGCGCTGACCGCATCGAAGTCCCGGCTCGAGACCGGCCCCGACACACGCAGGTCCAGCGATTTGCGGCCGCTGACGAGATGCCATTCCGCTTCGCCGTTGCGGCCGTTCAGGAGTACGCAGCGATGCTCCGTCAGGTCTTCCGGTTTGGCGGGAATCGCCCTGCCCTTCAGATATTCCGGGGCCGCGACCAGATAGCGCACGCTCTTGCCGAGCCGCTGCGCGATCATGGACGAATCCTTCAGGTCGCCGAAACGGATTCCGACATCGATATTCTCCGCAATCAGGTCGAGGAATAGATTGGTGACGAAGAGATCAACCTGGATATCGGGATAGGTCTTCAGGAAGGCGGATATGAACTCATAGAAGACCTCCTGCCCGAAGATGACTGGCACCGAGATCTTCAAGAGGCCTTCCGGCTTTCTCTGCGTTTCGCTCAGCGCCTGCTCAGCATCGAGGAGGTGGGACAGCGGCTCGCTGCACCTGTCGTAATAAGCCCGCCCCTGCGCGGTAAGGCTGAGTTTGCGGGTCGTACGCTGCATCAGGGTTACGCCGAGCTGTTCCTCGAGCGAGGTCACTTTACGGCTGACGGTTGAAACAGGCATGCCGAGCGAATGGGCCGCACGGCTGAAGCTGCCGTACTGCGCCACCTTCACGAAGACAGCGATGTCATTAAGGTCCGCCATGCCCCACTTTTGCATCAATGCAAAAGAGAATCCAGATATTTCCATCTAATCGCGCAATCGGGTTTTCGTCATATTCACTCTGCGAAAACAAGCAACAGCTGATGGCGTCGCGATCGCGGCGGCCCCATCTCGGGCGACCTCGCCTTCGCAAGGCCCGCGTTGCCCGAACCAGATCAATGGAGTTCAACATGACTACACATAAAACTGTCATCGTTACGGGCGCCTCCCAAGGTATCGGAGCAGGCCTCGTCAACGCCTTCGTCGAGCGCGGCTACAACGTTGTCGCCACCTCGCGCCAAGTCAGCGCTTCGGATGCTCTCAACGCTTCCGACAGGCTGGCAGTGGTCGACGGCGACATCGGCGATCCCGAAACCGCGGCGCGTGTGGCCAAGGCGGCGATCGACCGCTTTGGCTCGATTGACGCCCTTGTCAACAATGCCGGCATTTTCCTCACCAAGCCCTTCATCGATTACACGATGACGGATTTCCGTAAGCTCTCCTCTACCAATCTCGAAGGCTTCATCCACCTCACTCAGCTTGTCATCAGGCAGATGCTGGCCCAGAAGACAGGCGGCAGCATCGTCAGCATTACCACCCCGCTGATCGACCATCCGATCGCCGGCTTCTCCGCCTCGGTTTCGATGATGACCAAGGGCGGCATCGATGCGATCTCCAAGAACCTGGCGATGGAATATGCGAGCGATGGAATCCGCGTCAACACGGTCGCTCCGGGCGTCGTCGACACGCCCTTGCATAAGGATAATCCGAAGGAGTTCCTGAAGACGCTCTCGCCGATGTCAGGCATTTCCGACGTCGCCGAAATCGTCGATGCGGTGGTCTTCCTGACCGAGGCTCCGCGTGTCACCGGGGAGGTGCTGCACGTCGACGGCGGCGCACATCTGGGCAAATGGTGACCGGAACGAAAGCGCCGGCAGCCGGCGCGGAACAGCGGCTGCAAAAGCTCGGCATCGTCCTGCCGCCGCCGCCCACACCCTTCGGCGCCTATGTTGAGGCGACGAATTCCGGCAACCTCGTCTTCTTCAGCGGGATGTTGCCGGTTGTCGGCCATGAGCCCCGCTATATCGGCCGCGTCGGCGGGGCGCTGACGGTGAATGAGGGCCGCAAGGCTGCCGAGACGGCGACCCTCAGCGGGCTTGCGGCCGTCAGGGACTATCTCGGTTCGTTGGACAAGGTGGCGAAGGTCGTCAAGCTCGGCGTCTACATCGCGACGGAAGGCGACTTCCGCGACCACCCCAAGGTCGCCGACGGCGCATCCGAACTGCTGCTCCAGGTCTTCGGTGTAGACAAACTGTCCGGCCGGGTGGTCCTTGGCGTTGCCAGCCTGCCACTCGGCATGCCGATCGAGATCGAGCTCGTTCTCGAGGTTGTGGATTGACGAGGGACGGGGGGCGCCTCAGCGCGGCCCCGTCCCCATGGCTACGTCGGAGAGTGGCAGCGCAACCTCACCCTGCCGCCAACAACAGCACATAGGCAACGACGCTGACCATCAACCCGCGAAAGGCGAAAGTTACACAGCGATATTTGCTGCGCGCGATCGTCGAGAGGGTGTTGGCATTTTCTAGATATTGGTCGAAAAGATAGCGCTCGTCTCGCCGCACGGCGGCATCGAAAAACAGGTCGCGGTGCTTCGGCCAGGCGCCCCAGAAGAGCGAGGTCGAGGTGCCTAAATGACGCGGCAGCACAACCAGAATAGCTGAGAGAATGGAGAAGACCGAGGCTGCGGCAAGCAGGCCGGAGAAAAGCATACTTCCCGGCGTACCGCCCGTATAACGTGCCAGGCTGAAAACCGCCCTCACCTCGCTGGAACTCACTAAAAAGGCGAGCATGAAAGTAAAGATGTAGGCAGCCTTTTGGTCGGATATCTTGACCTGATCATAAAATATGTCGTTGATTTTCTTGATGTGGTCGAAATACTCGGCACTGACGTCCCCGCTCGACGGCCTGCTCAGCATAACCTCCGTAGCACTCTCGAATTCGCTCACCTGAATACTCCATCCCCTAAAGTGTTCCCCTGATATTACACTTTGAAACGAAAGCAAGAACACGTGTGCAACACGCTTGACTTTTTCACTCTACACCGACAAAGGGGAAAGCGGGGATGGGGTCGAGATCATGCGGGGTTACTCCAATAACATCTGTCGCATCGGGCTGGCGCTTGCGTTTGTCGTACCCGGTTTCGGGCTGCCGGCGATGGCCGATCCCGTGCCGCGCGCCACGCCGATCGCCGGCTCGGTCATTGCCCGAAAGACCGGCGAGGAAGTGCGATTCATCGACGTGTCGGACTGGCGCGTCGTCGACATCAACCAGGATCTCCTGACTGGAGACGTACTGCGCACTAACGCCAACGGCCAGCTCGCCATCGTCTTTTCCGATCACACCCAGGTCCGCCTCGGCCGCAATTCGTCGCTGCAGGTCAAGAAGATGGCCGCGAGCGGCGACACCGTGCTCGAGCTTCAGGCCGGCACGATCTGGGCCCGCGCCCAGCGCGGCGGCCAGGCCCTGACTGTGGAAACACCGGCCGCCGCAGCCGCCATCCGCGGCACCGACTGGACGATGACCGTCAAGGGCGACCAGACCTCGATGATCGTGCTCGAAGGCCGGGTGGCGCTCTCCAACCCGCAGGGCAGCGTCGAGGTGAACCAGGGCGAAGGGGCGGTCGCCACCATCGGTCAGGCGCCGCGCAAGATCGTCAGCGTCAATCCCGACGATCGCGAACAGATGCTCTTCTATCTCACCCTCCGCAGCGGCTTTACCATGATGCCTGCCTCGCCGCTGCCGACGGCGACCATGCGCAGCGAGCGTGGGCGCATCGCCGCCGTGCCGGCGCAAAACCGCAGCGCTGCAGACTGGCTGACGCTTGCCGAAGTACAGCTGACGTTCGACAGCGCCAAGGATGCGCTGGCTTCCCTCGCCCGCGCCCGCGCCCTGCCGCTTTCGGCCGCCCAGCGCGCCCGCGGCGAGCTGCTCGAAGCCCTGATCGCTGGTGAGCAGATGCGTTATGCCGAGGCCGCCAAGCTTTTCGAGAAAGCGCTGCCGCATCTCGATCCGCAACGCCGCGCCGTTGCAGCCTATGGCGGCTATTATTCGCGCTCGCTCGCCGATCCGCAACGGGTGGAAAATCCGCCGGCCGATGCAGCCATCGGCCCGAACGGCGCTATCGCCAAGGCCTATACTGCCGGTTTCCTGCAAGATATCCCCGCCGCCATCGAGGTGCTGAAACAGGCCGAAAAGCAATATCCCAATGATCCGACATTGCCGGCGCGGCGCGCGCTGTTGGCCCAGCTCATCGACGACCGCGTTCAGATGAAGGAAGCGGTCGATCGATCGCTTTCGATCGATCCTCATGATCCCGACGGCCTGCAGGCGCGGGCGCGCTATCGCCAAGGTTATGAAAGCGACATCCAAGGGGCGCTTGCCGATCTCAACCAATCGCTTGCCGACATGCCGGGCTCGTCGATGAATTGGAACGATCTCGGTTTGCTCCAGTCTGACCGCGGCGCCGATCGCGAAGCCGAGGCAGCCTACAAGAAGGCGATCGAGCTCGATCCCGAGGATCCGGTCGCACACGCCAATCTCGCCATCCTCTATCTCGACCAATCCAGGATGAAGGAAGCCAAGCGCGAGATCGACACCGCCCTTGCCGTCGACCCCTCCTTCGACCTCGCCCTGCTTGCGCGCGGCCGCTACTACATCCAGAACGGCGAGACCGACAAAGCGCTCGACGATCTGCTGGCCGCCGCGACCGCAAATCCCGGCCTTTCATCCGCTCAGCTGGGACTCGCCATCGCCCATCTGGAAAAGGGCGATCGCATTCCCTTCAACCAAGCGGTCGACAATGCCGACCGGATCGACAAGAACGACCCCGATATCTCCGCCTTCCGCACGGCCGTCGATATCGACGACTACGATGCCGATGGCGCGATCCGGAATGCGCAGGAATATCTGCGCCGCTCGCGCGCCCGCGGCGGCGATTACAGTGCCCTCGGCGCCAATGCGAGCGCCGGCTCGACCCTGAACGACGCCTTCCGCCTGCAGGGACTGGATGCCTGGGGCCGCTTTTATGGCGATGCCGTCTTCGATCCTTTCAAAGGCACCGGTTATATCGACCAGTCGATCAAGGGCAGCATCTTTCCTTTCGTCAACGCGACGAGCTTCAGCGACGACAGCGTCAGCCAATATAGCATCAACACGTCGACCTATTCATCCTTCATTCAGGGCCTGCTGCTCTCTCCGCACATGCTGTCCGGCCGTTCGCGTTCGGTAACGCTTTTCGATGTGCCCTTCATCGAAGGCTCGCTCGGCGGCGGCATCAACAGTGTCGACGGCCACACCCGCCGCATCGCCGAAGCCGAGATCCAAGGCTATTCGAACGAAACCATTCCAATAAGCTTCCGCGCCGATATGACTTGGCAAGAGTTGGCGCTCGATCGCGACTATCGGGATTTCGGCAACGTTCAAACCGATAACAAGTTGCTGAGCGCCGACGGTTATCTAACCGCGACGGTCACGCCTGATGATCGCGTGGTAGCCTTCGTCAACCATGCCAAGAATGATGGAGCGCTGAGCGCACTATCCTCAAACACCGGGTTCATGGAACTCCTGTTCGGTGTTCCTTTGCCGCTGCCTCTCTACACAACAGAGGAAACGGCACGCGAAGGCACATATGCCGGCCTCGGCTGGAGCCACACGTTTGCATATGAAAACGTGGTGAATGGAGCGCTGCTTTATTCCGGAAGCAAGTCGAAGACGAGCGACGCGCTTGATGTCGACCTGGATCCGCTGTTTATCCGTGCAGGGGTTCCCTTCATCATTCCCTTCACCGATGTCACTCAGGAGACCGAATCCAAAACCTATATCGGCGCTCTGAGCCATTCCATAGGCGCCGGACCTTTGACATTCCGCTACGGCATCGAGGGCGGCTGGATGGATATCAACAGCACGGTCGATAAGACGCTCCTGGGCGTGACAGCGCCTCCCGATCACACCGAGAGCACCATCGATATCGGCCGCGCCTACGCCGATGTGCTGCATGAGATCACGCCGGATCTCAAGGGCGAATACGCCTTGTTCGCCACGCACCTCGAGGGCGACGGCACCGATATCACCCGGCTGGAGCCGCGCTTCGGCCTCGCCTGGGCGCCGGTTCAAAACCACTGGCTGCGGGCCGCCTTCATGCGTCAAAGCTTTGATACTGGAATTCCGACGCTTGCCCCGATCGGCATCCTCGGCCTGCAGGCCAATCAGTTTTCCGCCGATCCGCAGGGCTATACGGATACGGTCGCCCTGCAATGGGATGCCGAATGGACCGACCGCTTCTTCACGTCGGTCGAATACCAGCATCAGGAACTGCACGATTTCTCGGTCGATTTTCCGCTGATCTCGCTTCCCTCCGATACCAGCCTGCCGATTTCGCGCGGCAGCATCGATCGCGCTTCCGTCACTGCCAACGTCGCGCTCGGCAACGGTTTCGGTCTTTCAGCCACCTATGCCTATATGGATTCGGAGAACAGGGATCCGCTCGAACCGATCTATGGCGGCCCTCTTCCCTTCATACCGCAGAATTCCGGGCAGATTGCCCTGACCTGGGTGAATGAGGCCAAGGTCAAGGCGACGGTTGCCGCGAACTATATCGGCGAGCGCGACGGCGATCGGTTCGGCACCAAGCTCGACGATTACTGGAGCCTCGACGCCCACCTGGTCTGGGAACCGTTCGACAAGCGCATCGAGCTGGAAGCGGCCGCCTATAACCTGCTCGACGAGGATTTCGAGGTCACGCCCGGCGTGCCCGGCTGGGGCCGCGCCTTCAAGGGCACGCTCAAAGTCCGCTTCTGATGCGGGTGCGGGACAAGCATCGGCAGGCCAGGCAGATCAGAGGCCGTCATCTGAGGCTGCTGGTGCTGTCGCTCACCACGCTGATCGCCATCTCGCTGCTGTCGCGCCTGCCCGCCTGGTCGCTGCTGGAGCTCAGAAGTTTCGATTATCTCTCGACCGTCGACGATCCCCGTCCGCCACCTGGCGGACCCGTCATCGTCGCGATCGACGAACCGTCGCTTGCCGATATCAATGCGCAATGGCCCTGGCCGCGCGGCCTGCATGCCGATCTCATCAGCCAGTTGCGCGCCGCGGGCGCCCGCGTCATCGGCCTCGACATCATCATGGCCGAGCCCTCGAACCCGGATAATGACGCCGCGATCACCAGGGCCGTCGGACCCGATGTCGTGCTGGCTGGCGACGAGACGCTGATCGAGACGCCACAGGCCTCGCAACTGATCCGCGCCACACCCCTGCCGCAGCTGACCGACGCAGGCGCCGTCACCGGCATCGCCTCGATCGATCTCAGCGGCGACGGCATCTTCCGCCGCATTCCGGGCTACGAGGATGGCTTTGCCGCCATGCTTGCAAAGGCCTCGGGAGTGGCGCCCGAAGCCCTGCCGGCTGGTCGGCTTATCCAATCCTTCGGCCCGGCCCGCAGCTATCCCACCGTCTCCTATTATCAGGCGCTCGACCCGAAGAACCTGCTGCCTCCCGATTATTTCAAGGATCGGGTCGTGCTCGTCGGCCTCAGCCTGCAGAATGCGCCTGCTATCGATAAGGGCGGCGTCGACGCCTTCGCGACCCCCTATACCGTTCACACCGGCAAGCTCGTCTCCGGCGTCGAGATCCAGGCGACGATCTACGACAATATCCGGCGCGGCCTGTCGATCGCCGAGGCCCGGCTGCCGACGGTTGCCGCCTGCATTCTGATATCGGTGCTGCTTGCCGCCGCCACCGTCTGGCGCTCGACGGGATGGTTGACGGTCGTGAACAGTGCGGCCGCCCTCCTCGCCTTCGCGGCCGTCAGTGCCGCCTGTATCCGGCTGGCCCATGTCTTCGTCTCGCCGCTTGGGCCTACGGTCGCCTATATCTCCGTCGTCTTCGGCCAGGCCGCTTTCGATTTTGCCGAGGAGCGCCGCAACAAGCGCCAGATCACCCGCGCCTTCGCCCAATATATCTCGCCCGATCTGGTCAAGCGCCTGTCGAGCGATCCCACGCAGCTGAAGCTGGGGGGCGAGCGGCGCACGCTCTCGGTGCTGTTCTCAGACGTACGCGGCTTCACCACCATCGCCGAGACGCTGAAGGACGATCCGGAACAGCTGACCGGCCTGATCAACCGGCTGCTGACACCGCTCTCCGATGTGGTGATGGATCACGGCGGCACGATCGACAAATATATGGGCGACTGCATCATGGCCTTCTGGAACGCGCCGCTCGACGATCCCGACCATGCGCTTCACGCCGTGCGGGCCTCGCTCGCCATGCAGGCGGCCATATCGAGGCTGAATGGCCAGCTGGAGCGGGAAGCGGCCGCACTCGGCAGCAAGCCGCACGTCCTGAAGATGGGCGTCGGCATCAACACCGGCGAATGCATCGTCGGCAACATGGGCTCGACCCGCCGCTTCGACTATTCCTGCCTCGGCGACAGCGTCAACCTCGCCTCCCGCCTCGAAGGCGCCTCGAAGAATTACGGCGTGGCGCTGCTACTCGGCGAGGAAACCGCAAGGCTGGTCGCCGATACTTACATCATCGTCGAACTCGACCGCATCATCGTCAAGGGCCGCACGGTCCCCTCGCCCGTCTTCACCGTCGTGCACAAAGCGGACGCCAAAGCGCTGGCGGCTCATCAGGCCTTCATCGACGCAAAATATGCCGGGACGCTTGCACCATCGGATGTCATCTTCGAAAAACTGGCCGGCGATATCCCCGAGCTTGCCGCCTATTACGCGATCGTGCAGGATGCACTGGTTAGCGATGGTGGGGAGTAAGTCGGGGACTAATTCCACCGGCGGGCGGCTAGATGGATGAGCAGCGCTTATTCGATCTAACGGTAATGATGGCGTCCTACAAATCGCTTCAAATCCGTCCTCGTTAGCATTGGCAGGTCGCGGGGGGACGGCTATCTATTCGGAGCCACCAGACCGGAGCTCAAGGATCGCCTTTCCGGAAACCAGCTTTTTGATGGCCAGCGTGTTTTCGGCACCCGATGTTTTTGCTGGGATTTCGATCTGAAGCTGCCGTCCAGAAAACAGAAGCGGGTCATTTAGGTGCGGCGATGAAACAACATTATGGTCAATCAACACATCTATGTCCTTGCTGACATGACGCGCGGTAAATTCGGACAAATTTCGGGAGCCGTCGGAAGTAAGGGTCAGCCGGATTCGATTCTCTTGGCTTGACCGCGCAATCACTTCTCCGCGCGACCTGCAATTGAACAGTTTCTGCTATTGCGCGAACCGCCCATGAGACTGAGCAAGAAAAGACAAACGCAGCCATTTTTGTTCCCATTCGATCACTCCGATCCCGGCCTCGTTCTAGTCGCATGCCCCCTTGACGGCGGCGCCTTAAGGAGTAACGACCCGCAACTTCGCGACCTCAGGTCCAACCACCGCGATGAACAATCCGGGGTCGCCGAGAGCCCGCGCCGATAGCATCGCCCCATGGACGGAAGCCATCAGCATCTGGGCCTGCTGTTCCGGCCTGTCCAGCCGGAACAGCCCCTGCTCGACGCCGGCCTCCAGCACCGAGGTCAGCCATGCCGCCAGATTTCGGAAGTGGGCGCGCACGCGTGATGCCACCTCGTCGGGCAGCATCTGCATTTCGCCGGCAAGCATGGCGCAGACGCAGAAGGGCTGCGCGGCGTTCTCGATGCAGGAACGCCAATAGTCGATGTAGAACTGCAGCTGATCGGCAGGGCTTGCCGCCTGCTCGCGCAGCGACTGCAAGCCCGCCGCCGCCTGCCTGGTGTAACGATCCACCAGCACAGAGACCAGCTCGGCCTTTGTCGGAAAATGATGGTGGATGCTCGCCTTACGAATGCCGATCGCATCCGCAATGTCAGCATAGCTGAAGCCGTTATAGCCGCCCGCCACGATGAGCGACTGGGCAATATCGAGGATCTTATCCGATGTCGAAGCCATTGATTTCATGCAGTCGCCTACCTTCTGGTAGGGAGATTGTCAAGCACCTAGTGCTCCGTTTCCCTTCACAACAAGGTGTACGGAATCCGCATTGACTCCACTTTGCAGCCTTCCTACTAGTAGGTAGACAAAAACGGAGCCTGCTCATGCAAACCGAATCTTCGAACCAGTCCGACTGGTTGCGATCCTACTATTTCTTCCGCGCCGCATTCTCGGTCCTCTGGATTGCCGCCGCCATTGTCTTTGCCGGCCAGCCTGGCGTGGCGGCCTTTCTGCTGGTGATCTATCCCCTGTGGGATGCGCTCGCCAATCTGCTCGACGCCCGGGTCAATGGCGGCCTGCGGACCAATTCGTCGCAGACGCTGAATGTCGTGGTCAGCACGGTCACCGCGCTCGCCGTCAGTATTGCGCTTGGTAAGAGCACCCATGCCGTCCTCGCCGTTTTCGGGGCCTGGGCGATCCTCTCAGGCCTATTGCAGCTCTATACTGGTGTGAGGCGCTGGCGCACTGAAGGCGCCCAATGGGTGATGATCCTGAGTGGCGCGCAATCCGCCCTGGCCGGCGGCTTCATGATCGGCCGATCGCTCGGCACGGCCCCGCCGACGATCCTCGATATCGTGCCTTATGCGGGTTTCGGCGCATTCTACTTCCTGCTCTCCTCGATCTGGCTTGCCGTCGCGGCCTATCGCAGGGCGCACGCATAGGCACTATCCGGCTCTTGCGGCGGTAGGCTTGCCGCCGCTGGAAGCCGGGCACGACGCACTCATGATCTCGGCGATGCAAGAGATTTGCGGAAGACGATGACATTCTTTCGCGCTATGAAGGGCAATCACAGTCCCGCGCCCAGCCTCCGAGGTCACTCCCATGGCTTTGAAAGTTCTCTTCATTGGCGGCACCGGCCAAATTTCCTATCCTTGCGTCGAACGCGCCGTTGCCGCAGGCCACGATGTCAGCGTCTACAATCGCGGCTTGAGAGACGCCGCCCTGCCCGCCGGTGTCACCTCGATCGTCGGCGAATTGGGGTCGAGCGCTTACGCCGATCTCGCCAGGACCAATTATGATGTCGTCTGCCAGTTCATCGCCTTCACGCCGGATCAGGTCGCGCGTGATATCGAGATCTTCTCGGGCAATTGCGGCCAGTACATCTTCATCTCCTCGGCTTCGGTCTACGAAAAACCCCCGCGCCACTACGTGATCACCGAGGAGACGCCGGCGATCAATCCCTACTGGCCATACAGCCAGGCCAAGATCGCATGCGAGGAACTGCTCAAGAAGTCCGATAACCTCGCCTGGACGATCGTCCGCCCCAGCCACACCGTCCGCACCGGCCTGCCGATCATGATGGGCGACAGCGATATCATGGCAAGACGCATGCTGGACGGCGACCCCATCATCGTGGCAGGCGACGGCCACACGCCCTGGACGCTCACCCGCTCGGTCGATTTCGCCGTGCCTTTCGTCGGCCTTTTCGGCAAAGAGGCGGCGCTAAAAGAGATTTTTCACATCACCTCCGATCGTGCGCACCTCTGGAACGATATCCAGAAGACCATCGCAAGATTGCTGGGCGTGGAAGCCAAGATCGTCCACGTGCCGACGGACACGCTGATCAAGTACAATCCGGAATGGATCGGCCCGCTCCTCGGCGACAAGGCCTGGACGGCCATTTTCGATAATTCCAAGGTCAAGCGCGTGGCGGGCGATTTCGCCTGCGCCGAGAGCCTGGATGAAATCCTGGCAGACTCGATCATGCACCTCAGGCAGCGCCTTGCTAAGGGCCGGCCGCCGAGGGATGAACTCGATGGGCTGATTGACAGGATTTGCGCGGAGCAAGGTGGGCTTGGTTAGGATACGGCAGGCAGCGAGTGGTGGCGACAGCGCACTCGCCCGCGGCTGGATTCCTGTGACAGGCAAGGGAGTTTGGAGCGACGTTCTCGCCCATGCTCCTCCCCTCTCGTTGGAACGCGGCATCCTCCAACATCCCTCATCCTGGGCCCGCAGGCCAAAGGCCGGAGCCTCGAAGGACGCGCTCCACCGCTGCTCCTTGCCTACATCCGATGCCGGCGCACCCGCCTTGCCCTTCGAGGCCCCTCACGGGGCACATCAGGGTGAGGCTCTATCGACCACTCGCACCTATTCCAGCCGCCGCGCCTCCACCGGAGCCTCCTGCTTGAAGCCGTCGAAGAAGCGCCCGCCATGCAGGGCAAGTTCCCGATCGGCGAGAGCCAGGAGCCAGGCGCCGTCACCCTGCACCGCCAGCCTGAACGCGGCATCGAATTCCGCGGCCAGTTCCGCATCGAGCTTCATCATGAGCCGCGGCGCCCACTTGCCGCGGCCGGTCCATGCGCCGCGCCCAAGCAACATCATATCGGCGACCTTCTGGTAGAGAGCCGCCGCGATGGCAGCGATTTCTTCAGGCGGTCGGTCGCCGCGCAGGTCGTCGGCGAGATCAGTGACTTGATAGCGCAGCATATCGTAGCTCGGGCCATCGAGAGGCTTCGGCCCCGCGGCAAGAACGCCCGCCGCCTTCGCCTGGATGAGGCGCCCACGCTCGACATCGGGTCCGATAATGCTGCCTGTCGCAACCATATTGACCATGACAGGACAGCCGCTCTCCGCGTCTTGATGGAGATAATGCGCCAGCGTCTGCGGATCATGGACGAAGGCTTCGACCGGAAAACCGTTTTCAGTGAAGGATTCCCGCCAGGCTCTGCCGAGCGACGAAAACACGACGACGAGATCAATGTCCGAAAAGGCAGCCCCCTCGCCGCGCATGATGGATCCGGAAACATAGGCGAAGGCGGCCCCGGCATAGCGGCTGGCGAGAGAGCGGCAGGCGGCGGCGCGCGCCCGCTCGGCAAGAATCTGTTTCTGGATATCGTCCACGTTCTCGTCCTCGAATGCGGGAGACGAGCGGCAACAAAAAACCCGCTCGTTTCCGGCGGGTTGGTGTCTTCTGCAATGAACGGAATTCAGTTCACGCGTCTGCCACCCACCGCCAAACGGTGGTCGTAGACATCGTGGAGACTGCGAAAATCCTGCTCATGGACGCAAGTTATCGCCCGCCGGCAACAGCGTCAATCCGCCAAGCACGCTTCCCCGCCGCACTGTTTTCCGTCTAAGATGCGCCCAAAGACTCGTTGAACAGGAAGGCCCGCCATGCCCCATCCCGCCACCGTCATTCCGCGTCCCGCATCGGTTTTGCTGCCGGTCGAAGGCAGCGACGAGCGTTTCCCGGTGCGCCGCGTCTATTGCGTCGGGCGCAATTATGCCGACCATGCGATCGAGATGGGTCATGATCCCAGCCGCGAACCGCCCTTCTTCTTCCAGAAGAACGCCGATAATCTGCTGCCGCCCGGCAATGCCTTTCCCTATCCGCCGCTGTCGAACGACGTGCATTACGAGGTGGAATGCGTGCTGGCGCTGAAATCGGGCGGCGCGAACATCCAGGCCGAGAATGCACTTGACTGCGTCTACGGCTATGCCGTCGGCATCGATTTCACCCGCCGCGACCTGCAGGGCGAGGCCAAGAAGCTCGGCCGCCCCTGGGAGCTCGCCAAAGCCTTCGAACATTCCGCCCCTGTCTCGGCGATCGTTCCGGCAAGCCGTCTCGGCCATCCCGCCGACGGCCGGATCTGGCTGGAGCAGAACGGCAGGCGCGTGCAGGACGGCGACCTCAACCAGATGATCTGGAAGGTGCCGGAGATCATCGCCGAACTGTCGAAGCTCTTCGTGCTGGCGGCCGGAGACGTGATCATGACCGGCACGCCGGCCGGCGTCGGCGCGGTTGCCAGAGGGGACCGGATCACCTGCGGCATCGACGGCGTCGCAAAGCTGTCGGTCGACATCGTCTGAGGAGAGGTCCATGCCCGTCTACGCGCTTGGCGGCCTGACGCCGAAACTGCCGCCCGCCGGCCTTCACTGGATCGCGCCGGATGCGCATGTGATCGGCGATATCGAGCTCGGCGAGAATGTCGGCATCTGGTTCGGATCGGTGCTGCGCGGCGACAATGAGAGGATCACGATCGGCGCCGGCACCAACATCCAGGAAGGCGTCATGGCCCATACCGACATGGGCTTTCCGCTGACGACGGGCAAGGGCTGCACCATCGGCCACCGCGCCATCCTCCACGGCTGCACGCTCGGCGACAACGTGCTGATCGGCATGGGCGCGACCATTCTTAACGGCGCCAGGATCGGCAACAACTGCCTCGTCGGCGCCAGTGCGCTGGTGACGGAGGGCAAGGAATTCCCCGACAATTCCCTGATCGTCGGCACGCCGGCCCGTGTGGTGCGGGTGTTGGATGAGAAGGCTGTCGAGGGTATCCGCCGTTCGGCGGAAAATTATGTAGCGAATTGGCAGCGGTTTGCGCGGGATCTCAGGGCGATTGGGTGATTGGCGGTGGCCGTGGCGCCCTCGTCCTTCGAAGCGCCGGCTGGCAACCTCGGCCCAGCCACACGGCATACAACCCTCATCCTAGGATGCGCAGACTAAGGGCCGGAGCTTCGAAGGCCGAGGCGGGTGACAGGCGCTTCCAATCGCTTACCAAACACCCGGAATCCAGCGCCAGCGCACCCGTTCCATATACTCCGCATATCCTTTAAGCCCTTTGCGCAACTCCGCCTCCTCTCCCAGCGTCCGGCCAAAGAGCACGACGACGAGCAGCCCGACGGGGATCAACGCATAGAGCAACCCGAGTGACAGCGCCGTTCCGGCGGCAAGCAAAATGGCGGTTGCATAGCCGGGGTGGCGGATCACGGCATAGGGCCCACCGTCGATCACCTTGTGGTCGCGGTCGGTCTGGATGCGCACCGTCGGCTCGAAATGCCGGTTGAGCGATTGTGCCCAGGTGAGGCCGAGATAGCCCGCGCCCATCACGAGATAACCGAGGACAACGACCCACCAGGGTTGCGGCGCCCAGTGGAAACGGCCGTCGTCGAACGCGCCGATCGGAAGAATGGCAGCAAAGAGAATGATCGTCAGCGTCGCGACCACGGCATCCCAGCGCTTGGTTCCCTTCTGATATCGGCTGCGCGCCGCGAACAACTCCGAATTCGTCCGCGAGATCCAGACGAGCGCGATTGCTGTCAGCGCCAGGAAGAGGCCGAGAAAGATCCAGCCGCGCGGCCAGGCGAACGTGCCGGCGGGCCAGAACAGTGCGGCAACCATCACCGCGACGGTTATCGCGAGCGATCCGAGCGACGGCGCCGCCGCAAACGAGCGACGCAGCTGGCTGTGTTCCTGCGTCATGACCGTTTTCCGCTCCACCGGGCAAGCGCCTTCTGCTGTCTGCAGCGGCGGCAAAAATCCGACAGTCCTACGCCTGATTTAGGAAGTGAAACGCGCGCAACAACCCGTGGCAAAGCGGCAAATGAAACCGCCTCCGATAACAGACGTCATTGTTTCCGCAGTTGCGTGGCCGGAGACTGCCGTTGCGGCAGTGTTGGATATTGTTGAAAAACGCCTATTCGGCCGCTTCCAGAAACTGGTTCTCTCCCGACGAAGCGGCAAGCGCTCGGACCCTGGCTTCGGTCTTGGCGATCAGCTGATAGAACTCGTCCTGCGCTTCGACATCCAGCTGAATGACGGCATTGACGTCATCGGGGGTATCGCAAACACAGGCGACCGCCGAAATGGGACAGATGCCGCCGGGATAACGCTTACCGGTCCCTGTATAGGCGCGACGGCCCCAGCGCTCGGAATAGACCGTTTCCTCCCGATCGAGATGGAGGATCGTGCCTTTACAGGCGGTCACGATGGCCGCCTTGCCGTAAGCGAACCAATGATAGTTCAGCTTCCGGAGAATATATTTGCCAGTGATGTCTTCGCCAGCCAGTTCGGCAGGGTCTTCTATCATTCGGATCATGAGAGCGTCCTCAACATGAGAGCAATATCCGTCATCTCTACTTGCCTCGCAAGCCGAAAAGTGCAGCTTTTGTAGTAGCTTAGTCACAAAGTGTTTCTGATTCTTACATCTTGCATGCGCCAGGCAGCTTGCCGGCCATGCAATCCATCGTCGAATTTCCCGCCTTTGCACCTGATTCCGCCTTTTCCAGAGGGCAGCCATGCCGCCTTGCGTTTTCCCGCTGACGCCCAATATTTGAAATCCTGGATCGGCAGCATCTCCTCCACAGCTGCGTCCGAGCCCACCAAGGTCGGCATCAGCACCTCGATCGGCTCGGAACCAGACAATGCCTGGGTTGCCGCCCGCCAGTCGCAGATCTCGGCCGATCAGCAGGCATCGAAGGGACTGCGGAGACGAATGGTGCGGGCACTCTCATTCCGCATCCGGATCTGCTCGTCGACGAGGAGCAGCATGGAAAGCGGCATGGGCATGCGCGATCGGGCGAAGGAGAAGAGGCCGGGGAAGCAGCGGAACAGCCGCTCCTGTCCGGTGAAAGCGAGCGGATCGGCACCCGCATTTCGACAAGGATACGCCTTTCGGCGAGCGCGTCGCCATCCTCTGACGAAGTCCCGCTCCGCCGTGTCACAGCCCGTCCACAAGCTGAGCCTCGATCGCCGCCTTGTCGATGACCGACCAGACCTCGATGATTTTTCCGCCGCGAAATTCGTAGATCACGTTTTCGGTGAAGGAAAGGCGCCTGCCGTTCACATCGAGCCCGAGAAATTTTCCTTTCGGCGAACAGTCGAAGCCAAGCCGGCAGGCAACGTAAGGCGGATCTATAAGAAGCATCCGCACATTGAAAGAAAGATCGGGAATCAGATCGAAATCCCGCACCAGCATGGCGACGTAGCCCGCAAGCCCAAGCCGTCGGCCATTATGGACCGCATCCTCGTCGACGAACTGGCCGAGATCGGGCCAGTCCTGCCGATTCAGGCAGGCGATGTAGCCTCGGTAGAGATCGGCAAGTTCGGTTTTGGTCACAGACGAATTCCTTGCGCGGCTGAAGCATTCGGCAGCGGCAACGAGCGCGCCGCGCTGCGGCTTTCAGCTCAGGAGAACTCGCCGGCGCGGGGACCGGCAAGCGTCACGCGCCAGCCGGTGCGCGACTGGAAATCCTGGGTGGCCAGAAACGTGTAACCCGTCGTGCGCCAGGGCTTCACGACGCTGGTCAGATTGTCGAGCACATAATCGCCGCCGGCCGTGCGGGCAATCAGAACGACGTGGTTCTGATCATGCGGTCCGATCACCACGGAAAGCGCCAGCCTGTTCGATGGAAAACCCGCCTCGATCAAGTCCTTCATCTTCTGCAGCGCATAATCCTCGCAGTCGCCACGGCCGGCAACTGGCAGTGACCAGACATCCCCATTTCCGGATGACGAGCGATCTTCCGCTGAAACGATACGTCCGTTTACGGCACGATTGACCTTTTGAAGAAGCGCTATTCCCGCCTGCTCGTCCAACTGTTGCGCCACCGTCCTGCCGCACAGCCACTTGTACTTGGCGCAGGCCGCAGCGAATCCCACCGGTGCGCCGATGCTTCGCGTCACGGGCAGCGACGATCCCGCAACTGCCTGAAAATGCGGAACAATCACCAAAAATACCGCAAGAGAAAGGAGACGCTTCATGGCCGATTCCCTCTGTTCGTCACGGGAGAATAACACAGCCAGTATAAAAATTTATTAAAATTTTATACTTGTGAATTTAACTGTATTTGATGATTGGAACAGATTAACCATTGTTTATTCTTCATATTAATCCCTTGTTAGTATAAACGTTCTTCCAATTAACGGTTAATTAACCTTGGGAGACGAGTGAAATGATCGGCAGAGCAGCAAAATTCAGCCTCGCTGTGGCGTCCCTTCTGGCAAGCAGCAGCTTGGCAACGGCAGCCCCCACAGTTGTTAATTGCAAGGCCGCAGTCCGCGGCACCCTCGAATACAGGCTGTGCATGCCCACGCGGGCAATACAGACCGACAGCAAGTTTGGTCCGAACGATAAGGATCGCAGCAGTCACGACGCGGGTGGCAAGAAGACATCCAGCGCCAGCTCGCACGCCAGCAATGGCAACGGTGGCGATGACGGGGACAGCAAAGACGTCGGCCAAAATGGCGGCAGCGGTGATCAGGGCGGCAGCGGCGACCAGGGCGGCAGCGGCGATCAAGGCGGCAGCGGTGACCAGGGCGGCGGCGGCGATCAAGGCGGCAACGGTGACCAGGGCGGCGGCGGCGACCAGGGCGGCAGCGGCGACCAGGGCGGCAGCGGCGATCAAGGCGGCAGCGGCGACCAGGGCGGCGGCGGTGACCAGGGCGGCAGCGGCGATCAAGGCGGCAGCGGCGATCAAGGCGGCAGCGGCGACCAGGGCGGCAGCGGCGACCAGGGCGGCAGCGGTGACCAGGGCGGCAGCGGTGACCAGGGCGGCAGCGGTGACCAGGGCGGCAGCGGTGACCAGGGCGGCAGCGGCGGCAAGGGTGACAAGGGCGACAAGGGCGACAAGGGCGACAAGGGCGGCAAGGGCGGCAAGGGCGACAAGGGCGGCAAGGGCGACAAGGGCGACAAGGGCGGCAAGGGCGACAAGGGCGGCAAGGGCGGCAAGGGCGGCAAGGGCGACAAGGGCGACAAGGGCGACAAGGGCGACAAGGGCGACAAGGGCGACAAGGGCGACAAGGGCGGCAAGGGCGACAAGGGCGACAAGGGCGGCAAGGGCGACAAGGGCGACAAGGGCGACAAGGGCGACAAGGGCGACAAGGGCGGCAAGGGCGAGGAAGATCACGGCCATGGCAAGGGCGGCAACGACGGCACGGGCAGCAGCGGCAATGGCGATGCCGGCAAGGGCGGCAACGACGGCGCGAGCAGCGGCGGCAACGGCGATGCCGACAAGAGCGGCAACGACGGCGCGAGCAGCAGCGGCAATGGCGATGCCGGCAAGAGCGGCAACGACGGCGCGGGCAGCAGCGGCAATGACAGTGTCGGCAAGAGCGGCAACGACGGCGCGGGCAGCAGCGGCAATGATGGTGCCGGTAAGGGCAGCAACGACGGCGCGGGCAGCAGCGGCCATGACGGCGCCGGCAAGGGCGGCAACGACGGTGCGGGCAGCAGCGGCAATGATGGTGCCGGCAAGGGCAGCAACGACGGCGCGGGCAGCAGCGGCAATGACGGCGCCGGCAAGGGCGGTTCCGGCAAAAACTGATCGGAACGATTGAGGCGGTTTGCCCGCGCCACTCGGCTGGCCGGCAGAGCGGGCGAACCCTTTTTTCCTGATGCTCGCGCTTGTCGCGAGCATCTCCGTACGGTCGACACGAGGCAGATCCTCGAAGCTAGCGAAAGCTAGCGCGAGGATGACTCGGACGGAAAAAGGTGGTCAACAAGTGGAGGGCCGGTTTGCCGGCCTTATCTTTTTGATCGCCCTATCGTTGGCAACGGAACGGTTTCCCGTCTTACGCCGCGCAGGCCTCGCACAACCCGCGGATCTCGATCGTGGTCTTCTCCGGCTTGAACTTCTGCCCACGCACCCAGCTCATCAGCCGGTGGTCGACCTCGTGGTCATGGAATTCCATCACCTGGCCGCAGCTTTCGCAGATGGCAAAGGCGACGATGCCGTGGCTGTGGCAATTGTCGCCCGGATGGGCGCAGGCGACGAAGGAATTGATGCTTTCGAGCCGGTGCACGACGCCATATTCGAGCAGTTTCTCCAGCGCCCGGTAGACCTGCAGCGGCGCGCGAAAACCATGGTCGCGCAGCTTGTCGAGGATGGTATAGGCGCTGAGCGGCCCCTCGGCCTTCTCAAGCACCTCGAAGACCAGCGACTGGTTCTTGGTGAGTTGCGGTGTTGTCATGAGCCTTGTCCTTGCGCAAGCGCGCGGCGCCTGACGGGAAGCAGGCTGAGAATGAAGAGGATCAGCGCCGCGACGACGATTGAGGGGCCGGACGGCGTGTCGTAGGTCAGCGAGCCGAACAGCCCGCCGACGACGGCGGCCGCTCCGATCAGCGAGGCGAGCACAGCCATGATTTCCGGCGTGACCGAGAAGCGCCGTGCGGCCGCCGCCGGAATGATCAGCAGCGAAGTGATCAGCATGATGCCGACGATCTTCATGGCAATGGCAATGACGACGGCCATCAGCAGCATGAAGAACAGCCGCGCCCGCTCGGGTCTCAGCCCCTCGGCCTCGGCAAGCTCGGCATTGACGGTGGCAGCCAAGAGGGGGCGCCACAGCCAGGCGATCGCCGCCAGCACGAACAGCCCGCCGCCCCAGATCAGCGCAATATCGGTGGTGGACACGGCCAGGATATCGCCGAACAGGAATGCGATGAGATCAATCCTGACCCAGCTCATGAAGGCGACCATGACGAGGCCGATCGCGAGCGTCGCATGCGAGAGGATGCCGAGCAGCGCATCGGCCGACAGCGCCTGGCGCTTCTGCAGGAAGAGCAGCAGCACCGAGACGAGCGCGGCGACGGCGAAGACCGCCAGCGTCAAGTTGAGTTCGAACAGCAGCGACAATGCGACGCCGAGCAGCGCCGAATGGGCGATCGTATCGCCGAAATAAGCCATGCGCCGCCAGATGATGAAGCAGCCGAGCGGCCCGGTCGTCAGCGCCAGCCCGATGCCGGCAAGGATGGCGCGCACGAAGAAATCGTCAAGCATGGCGGCCCTCCCCGCTGCGGGAATGGGCGTGTTCATGAGCATGATCGTGCCCATGATGATCGTCATGAGCGTGCGCATGCCCATGATCTTGGCCATGTGCATGCTCATGGGAATCATGAGCGTGCTCATGCGGGTGATGTCCATCTTCGGGATGGCAATGATCCGTCACGGAGCCGTCCGCATGCAGCACGCGCCCATCCGGCAGGTGCGTATGATCGTGGTGATGGCTGTAGACGGCGAGCGTCTGGGCCGCCCGGCTGCCGAACAGGCGTACATATTCCGGGCTGCGGCTGACGGCCTCGGGCGTGCCGCGGCAGCAGACATGGCCGTTGAGGCAGATCACCGTATCGGTCTCGGCCATGACGACATGGAGATCGTGCGAGATGAGCAGGATGCCACAACCGCTGGCATTGCGGATCGATTTGATCAGATCGTAAAGCGCGATCTCGCCCGAGAAATCCACTCCCTGCACCGGCTCGTCAAGCACCAGCAGGTCAGGCTTGCGAGCAATTGCCCGGGCCATCAGCGCCCGCTGGAACTCTCCGCCGGAAAGATGCTGCACCTCGGCGCCGATCATATGGGCAATGCCGGCGGCTTCGAGCGCCGCCTGCATATCGCGCTCCGGCAGCGGCCCGGTCAGCGTCATCAGCCGGCGCACCGTCAGCGGCAGCGTCCAGTCGATCGAAAGCTTCTGCGGGACATAGCCGACCTTGAGGCCGGAGAGACGCTCGACCCTTCCCTCGTCGGGCTTCAGCACGCCGATCGCCGCCTTGGCGCTCGTCGATTTGCCCGAGCCGTTCGGACCGATCAGCGTGACGATCTCGCCGCGCGAAACGGAAAATTCGACGCCGCGCACCAGCCAGCGGCCGCCGCGCAGAACGCCGACATCTTCGAGCGAAACCAGCCGTTCGCCCTTGGTATTTGCGGGAGAGAGCATCAAATTTTCCGAAAGCGCTGTTGCATCCTGCTATTGCACACGTTATAGCATAACGCAATTGATGTAATAACATAACACTTACAATTCAAGCGGAGCATATGATGAAACGCGCCTTGGGGCCTACCCTGCACAGCCTGGCCCTCAGAATTCCGGCTACGCTCGCCATCCCGGCCCTTGCGATGCCCGCCTTGCTCTTTGCCGGCACGATGCAGGCAGCCGATGCGCCCGTCGTCGTCACCTCGATCAAGCCGATCCATTCGCTGGTTGCGGCAATTATGGAGGGCGTGGGCGAGCCGGAGCTGATCGTCGATGGCGCCTCCTCTCCGCACACCTACAGCATGAAGCCTTCGAACGCGCGGTCGCTACAGGAGGCCAAGGTCATCTTTTGGGTCGGCCCGAACCTGGAGGCTTTTCTCGAAAAGCCGCTCGAAGCTTTGGGCTCGAACGCCAGCGTCGTCGAACTCGACAATGCGCCAGGCCTGACCAAGCTGCCCTTCCGCGAAGGCGGCGCCTTCGAGCCACATGACGACGGGGACCATGAAAATGCCTCCGGAGATGACCATGGTCACGATCATGCGGCTGAGCCCGGACATGACGATGGCCACGCGCATGATGAGGATCACGAAGAACATGAACACGGCCATGGCGCCTTCGATACGCATCTCTGGCTTGATCCCATGAATGCGAAGGCGATGGCCACTGTCATCACTACCACGCTGGTCGCCGCCGATCCCGCCAATGCGCTGACCTATCAGGCCAATTCTAAGGCGCTTGATGACAAGCTGACGGCGCTGGACAAGGAGATCGCTAACACCGTCGCGCCCATCAAGGACAAGCCCTTCGTCGTCTTCCACGACGCCTACCAGTATTTCGAGCACCGCTACGGCATCCGCGTCGCCGGTTCGATCACCGTCAGCCCGGAAACCATTCCCGGCGCCGAGCGCGTCTCGGAAATCCACCGCAAGGTCGGCGAACTCGGCGCAACCTGCGTCTTTGCCGAGCCGCAATTCGAGCCGCGCCTCGTCAAGGTCGTCATCGAGGGCACGAGCGCCAAATCAGGCGTGCTCGACCCGGAAGCGGCGACGCTCAAGGCCGGCCCCGATCTCTACTTCACCCTCATGCGCGGCATTGCCGATAGCATGAAGGGCTGCCTTTCCAGCGCATGATCTTCATGCGACGCCCTGGAAAGAGCTGAGGCGGAAAGAGGCGGATGACCCCGTTCCGCCTTTTTTCGGCATCAATTATGTAATGATATAACATTAACATCAATGAGGCTCCCATGGACAACAGACTTCCGGTCACGGTGCTCTCCGGCTTTCTCGGCGCCGGCAAGACGACGCTGCTCAACCATGTGCTCGCCAATCGCGAGGGCCTGTGCGTCGCCGTCATCGTCAACGATATGAGCGAGGTCAACATCGACGCCGCACTGGTGCGCGATGGCGGCGCCAATCTCTCGCACACCGAGGAAGAGTTGGTCGAGATGACCAATGGCTGCATCTGCTGCACGCTGCGCGACGACCTGTTGAAGGCGGTGCGCGATCTCGCCGATCAGGGCCGCTTCGATTACCTGCTGATCGAATCCACAGGCATCGCCGAGCCCCTGCCCGTCGCCACCACCTTCGAATTCCGCGACGAGAATGGTCGGAGCCTTTCCGACGTCGCAAGGCTGGACACGATGGTGACCGTGGTCGACGCCGCCAATCTGCTCGCCAATTACGCCTCGGCCGATTTTCTCGCCGACCGCGGCGAAACCGCAGGCGACGGCGACAACAGGACGATCGTCGACCTGCTGGTCGAACAGATCGAATTTGCCGATGTCGTGGTGCTGAACAAGATCGGCACGGCAAGCGAAGAAGCCCGCGACGCCGCGCGCAAGATCATCGTCGGCCTCAATCCGGATGCCAAACTGATCGAGGCGGATTTCGGTAAGGTTGCGCTGAAGGAGGTGCTCGGCACCGGCCGTTTCGACATCGGGAGGGCCGAGACCCATCCGCTCTGGTACAAGGAACTGCACGGCTTCAGGGATCACGTGCCGGAGACCGAAGAATACGGCATTCGCTCCTTCGTCTATCGCGAGAAGCGGCCCTTCCATCCGGCAAAATTGCAGGCCTTTCTCGACAGGACATGGCCGGGCGTGGTGCGCGCCAAAGGCTTCTTCTGGCTGGCGACGCGGCCGCACCATGTCGGCGAGGTCAGCCAGGCGGGCGCGATCGTCCGCACCTCCATGATGGGCCTGTGGTGGGCTTCCGTGCCGCGCGAACAATGGCCGGAGGAACCCGGCTTCCTCCGTGCCATCGGCCCCTATCTCGACCCCGTCTGGGGCGACCGCCGCCAGGAAATCGTCTTCATCGGCGCCGACCCGATGGACGAGGCTTGGATCAGGAGCGAACTCGACGCCTGTCTGGTGCAAAGCGATGCCTTCACACCCGAACACTGGCGCAACCTGCCCGACCCCTTCACCAGCTGGAGCCGGCAGGCGGCATGAAGGCGACAGCGATCAAACGCTATCGCTGCGTCTGCGAGGAATGCGATCCATTGCCGCCGATCGAGGGGCTGCATCCGTTGACGCATGACGTTGTCGATGAGACGCCGCGAAAAGCCAGGGGATTGCTCAGGGTCATCGCGGAACAGATAGTGCCGTTGCGCCGAAAAGGCGGCCGAAGCCGCGCCAATCAGCGTCCGACGACAATACTGGAGATCACCCCGCTGGTAACGCCGATCAGCAGGAAATCGTTGTCGGCGCGGACCCAGCGATAGCCGCGGGGCGGGGGCGCCAGGCGGTAGCGGCGGTAGTCGTTGACGTCGCGAAACTGGCGACGTTCGCGGGCGTTGACACGATATCCCTTCTTCCAATGCGGCCGCACGACGGTCTTCTTGACGATCACCTTCTTCTGGACGACGACAGGCGGGCGACGCAAATCATCCGCGCTGGCTTGGTAGGCGATGATCGGCGAGAGAAGGAAGGAAGCGGAAAGAAGGGGTGCGAAGAGCTTTTTCATGTGGGGTTCCTCATGTTGGGCACAGGAGCAAACTAGGCCCGAAAAGATGAACCGAAACTGAAACTTAAATTAAACTTTGGTAATGGATTCCGATGCCTGCGGGGTGAAATTAATATTTCAGTTTAATCTTATATATCCCGGTAAACAGCCGTTGTTCCCGACAGGACGCAATCGACGCATAGTCTGGAAGATCGGATTCGATTTTCTGCGGAATTGGGCGCAGATTCAAATAACGGAGCGTTGCTTCGCGCCTTCGATCGAGCGCCTGGCGCCGTTGGACCGCCGCGCGGGATCGCTCCACTTAAGAGATGATGGAGGAAATCATGCCCGGCATCAGTATGCGTTATATTGTTGACGACGTCGACGCCGCATTGGAATTCTACACGCGGCATCTCGGCTTTTCGGTCGCGCTTCACCCGGCCCCGAGCTTCGCCATTCTGACAAGGGACGGTTTTCGGCTGCTCGTCAGCGGCACGACCGGACCGGGCGGCGCCTCCCAGGCAATGCCCGACGGACGAAAGCCGGAGCCCGGCGGATGGAACCGCATCCAGATCGAAGTCGCCGACCTCGAAGCCGAAGTCACCAAGCTGCGCCAGGCGGGCGCGCATTTTCGCAACGACATAGTCCAGGGCATCGGCGGCAAGCAGATCCTGCTGGAAGACCCGGCCGGAAACCCTATCGAGCTTTTCGAAGCGCCGAAGCGATAAGCGCCGCGGCATCGCAAGAATGGCGGCCGCGCCTTGCCAGCTCTGTGCGAGCGTGTAGTTTCGGACTCGCATCAATTCAGGGGTAAGCAAAATATGTCCGAATCCGCGGGCGGGCTCTTCGACTTTGTCGGGATACTAGCCGTGTTCTTTCTCGTCGCTGCCAATGGTTTCTTCGTCGCCGCCGAATTCGCACTGGTTTCGATGAGGCGCAGCCGTGTTGCCGAACTTGTCGCGGCCGGTCACATGAATGCCTCCGCTCTCCAGCGCGCCATCGACAATCTCGACGCCAATCTCGCCGCCACCCAGCTCGGCATCACCATCTCGTCATTGGCTCTGGGCTGGGTTGGCGAGCCGGCACTCGCCCATCTGATCGAACCGTTGCTCTCCTGGCTGCCTGAGCCATGGGTAACGACCGGCGCCCATACCGTCGCCATCGTCATCGCTTTCGTCATCATCACGGCGCTGCACATCGTTCTCGGCGAGCTCGCGCCTAAAAGCCTGGCGCTGCAGCGCAGCGAGGCCACCTCGCTTGCGGTCGTGCGTCCCCTCGGCCTCTTCCTGCTATTGTTCAAGCCGGCGATCTTCACCTTGAACGGTATGGGCAACCTCGTGCTGCGGGCGGTCGGCCTTCGCGCCGGAACCGGAGAATCCTCGTTCCACTCGCCGCAGGAGTTGAAGTTGCTGGTCGCCGAGAGCCAGGAGGCAGGTCTTCTGAACCAGGTGCAGCAGCAGCTCGTCGAGCGGGTATTCAACATCGGCGACCGGCCGATCTCCGACATCATGACCCCGCGTCTCGACATCGAATGGTTCGATGCCGACGACAGCGAGGCGGAGGTTCTGAAAACGATCCGAGAGTGCAGCCATGAGCAGTTGCTGGTCGCCCGCGGCTCGATCGACGAACCGATCGGCATGGTGCTGAAGAAGGATCTTCTCGATCAGGTCCTCGACGGCGGCAAGATCAGGCCGTTGGAGGTGATCAAGCAGCCCCTGGTGCTGCACGAGGGTAGCAAGGTCGTGCGCGTGATCGACAGCTTCAAGGCGTCGCCCGTGCGCCTTGCCATCGTCGTCGACGAATATGGCAGTCTCGAGGGCATCGTCACCCAGACAGACCTGCTCGAAGCCATCGCCGGCGATCTGCCGGGCGCCGACGAGGAGCCCGACATCGTCGTGCGGGAAGACGGTTCGCTGCTGATCGACGCAATGATGCCGGCCTTTGACGCCTTCGAACGGCTGGGCCTCAAGGATCGCCCCGACGCTGATTTCCATACGCTGGCGGGCTTCGCACTGCATCAGCTTCAGCATATCCCGGAAGCCGGCGAAACCTTCCTCTTCGAAGACTGGCGCTTCGAGGTGCTCGACATGGACGGCATGCGCATCGACAAGATGCTCGCGACCCGCATTCCCGCCGGAGGAGCAGAGGCTTGATCAATTCATCGCCAGCGTCCAGAGCATGCCTGCGATCGCACAGCCGAAGAGCGTCGTGATAACTGAGGTCTTGAAGCGGAAGAGTGCGATGGCGGCGGTGGCGGAGAGCACGATTGCCGCCGGTACGGCAGATTGCAGCTCGGGAATATCGAGCCGCAGGTTTCCGAAACTGACCTGCGCGACTTCGGCAAACAGCGTGTGCAGCCCGAACCAGATGGCGAGGTTGAGAATGACCCCGACCACCGCCGCCGTGATCGCTGACATTGCCCCGGCAAGCGCCACATTGCCGCGCAGCTTTTCGATGAAGGGCGCACCGAGGAATATCCAGAGGAAACAGGGCACGAAGGTTACCCATGTCGTCAGGATCGCGGCAAAGGTGGCGGCAAGCATCGGATCGAGCGAGCCGGGATTGCGAAAGGCGGCCATGAAGCCGACGAACTGGAGCACCATGATCAGCGGCCCCGGCGTGGTCTCGGCCATTCCGAGACCGTCCAGCATCTCGCCGGGTTTCAGCCAGCCGAAATGCTGCACGGCCTGCTGCGCGACGTAGGCGAGCGCGGCATAGGCGCCGCCGAAGGTGACGACCGCCATCTTGCTGAAGAAGAGGCCGATCTGGCTGAAGACGTCACCTGGTCCGAAGAACGTGTAAAGGACGGCGACCGGCACCAACCAAAGGGCAAGCAGTATAGCCGATATGCGCAGCGACCAGGCGAGGTTGGCGCGCGCATGCGCCGGAATACGCTCGCCCAGCGCCGATTCGGCATCCGACAGCACCGCGCCGCTTGCGGCCTTGTGGCCGCCGCCCGCCTTGAAGGCGTCGAGGCCGAGCCGGCCGCCGAAGAAGCCGATGATTCCCGCGGCCAGCACAATCAGCGGGAACGGAACGTGGAAGAAGAAGATGGCGATGAAGGCGGCGGCCGCGACGGCAAGCATGACGCGGTTTCTCAGCGCCCGGCTGCCGATGCGGATGACGGCCTGCACGACGACGGCAAGGACGGCCGCCTTCAGGCCGAAGAACAGGCCAGCGACGATGCCGATGCTACCATAGGCCGCGTAGATATAGCTGAGGCCGAGGATCGACAGGAAGCCCGGCAGCACGAAGAGCACGCCGGCGACGAGACCGCCGAATGTGCGGTGCATCAGCCAGCCGATATAGACGGCGAGCTGCTGCGCCTCGGGCCCGGGGAGCAGCATGCAATAATTCAAGGCATGCAGAAAGCGGTGCTCGCCGATCCATCGCTTCTCGTCGACGATGATCCGGTGCATGACCGCGATCTGGCCGGCCGGGCCGCCGAAGCTCAAGGCGGCGACGCGCAGCCACACCCGGAAGGCCTCCCCGAACGAAACGCCGTGGTGATGCCCCTCGCCCGCGTCCTTGTTGCCCGCCTGTCCGGCGGGCGCATTCTCCGTCATGTCGATCATCTCATGCCCTCTTTTTCGGTGCGGGCCAGTTGTGGGTCTCTTCGGTCGCATCGCGGCACCAGCGGAAGAAGGCATCGTAGAGAAGCATTCCGGCCTCGAGCTGCTCCAGATCGTCGGAATACATTCTGGAGAGGCCGAGCGAGACAGCAAGCAGACCGGACGCCTCGGGCGCGAGATCGAGCCTGGCTGTATCCGCCGCCCTGACGATCTGCGCCAGGCGCAAGAGCGGTTCGGATGCCAACCCGAACTCCTCGACCATCACGTCGAAGGTGCAGAGCTCGCCGCGATGACTCCAAAACACGTCCTCGATGTCGAAGGTCGCAGCCTCGAAGCGCTCGCCGACAGCGACAACCTCAGGGGCCGGCACGAACAGGAAGACGGCATTCGGATCGATGAAGCGCCGGATCAGCCAGGGACAGGCGATGCGGTCGATTTTCGGCCGCGCCCTGGTCACCCAGACGGTGCGCCCCTGCGCGTCACGGCGCGGCAGCTTCGCCTCGGGCACCGCTGGTCCGGCCGCGGCCCAGGCTTCGAAGCCGCCTTGGAGGCTTTCCGCCTCAATTCCCGCATGCCTGAGATAGGCGGCGACACCATGGCTGAGCTTGGCTCCCCTGTGGCAGACCACGACGACGGCATCGGCATCGATGCTATCGGCCCAGGACGCAACCTCGGCGTGATCGCGCCGGATCGAGCCCGGCACCAGGCGTGGATCGAGCGCGAAATCCTCGTCCGTGCGGACGTCGATGATGCAGGGCGCCCCGGGAGTTCCGATGAGGCGGCTGAGCTTATCGGGAGATATTTCGAGAAATGACGGCATGACGCGTCCCTCCGTTGATCGGTTTTACCGGACGCGATTCTTCGGCATGTCGCCTCGTGGGGTGATCGCAACCCCAGACCGAAAGCATTGGCAAAGACACCCCGTCCTGTCAAGGACGAGACTTACGCTGCGGTTATGTCCGTCTATACGGCGGCTGTGCCGTGCGTATGACAGCCAGCGATCTCCTCAGGCTTCACCCCCCCGCAATTGCCTTTCGCCTGCCGCTCAAGAAGCCGCTCCAGCCCGAAAACCCCGCCAATACAAACGCTTCGCCCCCAGAATGGAACAAAAGTCCCACTCATCCATTTCTTCCTCACCGAAAGAGGAGAAAGTACCATGACGTACGACCCCAATAATGCCAACGATCCGAACCGCCCGCTGAACCCGAACCTGGACCTGCGCACGACGCCGACGGCGCGCAGCAGCAATACGTGGGTTGTTTGGGTTGCTGCATTGGCCGTGATCGCTGTTGCTGCATTCGCCTATTCGCAGTGGAGCAGCACATCTCCCGGCACTTCGCCGGATACGACAGCCTCCACGACGCAGTCCGAGCCGGCCCCGGCTAAACCGATCGCTCCGACCGACAACAGCGCAACGCCTGCTCCCGCACCTGCACCGGCCACCCCGCCGGCCGCTCCTGCCCAGCAGTAACCGCTCCGGTCGTAAGAAGCCGCGCTAGATGCCTCCTTGGCGTATCCGGCAGGACACGCCAAGGAGGATCTATGCATCGAATAGCGTATGATCCTGGGGCGACCCCAGCCTCAGGGTCACGCGGCCGGCACCAGCTTCTTTTCTGCGGCCAGCCCTTGAATAACCGCAATCGGCACTTATTTAGAGATTATTAAATTTGTCTCTGACGGCTGACCACGGATGTACTGGCAGCCGTCATTGAGACAGATCGAGGAAGGTCGGTGCGAGTTTCGCCCGGCCTTTTTTCTTGGGGAAGACCGAGCGATTTCACGGTCCCCGCGTGAAGCGTAACCTGCAGCCCGATATTAATTGGGAATCCTGTTGTAGAAGGACTGCGGATCGTACACGCACTCATAGTCGAGAACGCACATCTTCCCGTCCCCATCCCTCACCGTTGCAGTGTCGTACTTGTCACCCAGATTGCATCGGGCCGGCGGATAACGGAAGCTGCGACCGCCGATGCCCATACGCACGAAAACGGCTTTGTCCTTACGGATGATTTGCGCAAGCTCCTTGCAGCTGTGATCCCTGGCATTGACCTCTACCGCCTCGACGGCAAGGGCTGCGGACGGAAACAACAGGGCGAAGGCCAAAAGGACGCTTTTCATGGGAACTCCTGGATGCGAGAGCGTGATGGCGGCAAAAAAACGAGAGCGGTTTCGGATGATATCCCACGCAACTGAAAACGAATTCTGATTTCAGGGAAAATTATAGGGCGACGCCGGGTCGAACACGCAGGCATAGTCCAGAACGCAAGCCCTCCCTTCGGCATCGCGAACGCTTGCGGTACTGCGCTTGTCGCCCATGCCGCATTGCGCCGGCGGGTAGCGGAAGCTGCGGCCGCCGAGGCCGACACGGACAAAGACCTTCTCGTTCTGTCGGATGATCTGCGCAAGCTCGCTGCAGCTGTGGTCCCCCGCTCTGACCTCCATTGCGCTGGCGGCAAAGGCCGGCAGCGGCAAGGATAAAGCCACGACGAATATGACGGTTCTCATGGACCACTCCCGTTAACGAGGGTGAGATAGGATGCGCAGGTCGACGCAGCCAGTCATGCCGAGACTTGCCCGCTGGCCTCGAAACGAGACCATGCGCTGACGCAATTCAATCAATCTTATCAAGAGATTTGGTGGGTGATGTAGGGCTCGAACCTACGACCCGCTGATTAAGAGTAATCAAGGGTACCCTGCATCGCCTGAAAAACAAGGAACGTGGTTTCCAGTGGCCGCCTCCCGCCGCCGTAAAAACACGGGAACATAAAGTGAATTGGAAACCGTTCGTGGGGATTAATCACATTGATCCATCCGACTCTCGCTCCGCCTGGAGGATATTTATGCCGCTACCAATTAGCGGCTAAAGCACATCCCCCAAATTAATCAAAGTTTCTTCGCCAGAGACGCCGGGGGCTATATAGAGCTCATGTTTCGCGCCTACGTTTGCGAATTCAATATGTGGTCCACAGTCCCAATGCATCAGACGAAGACCGACACCACCGCCATTTATATGCGTCCGGCATGCCCCGGCGTGGTCGCGTACTCGCCTGGTCTGGACCGGTCTGCCCATAACGCGGATGTCAGCGATGCCGATGTCGGCGACAATCTGCGCACACAGCTCGAAAGTCGTTGAGGAGTAGTGCTGCGTCCCAGCACAACCGTGCCCGCAAAGCGAATCAAAGAAATCACTACCGATGGTGAACTGTCTGAGATCGGCAATGGCAGCACCTTGATCGATAGACTTTTTTAACGCGAATGCCCCCAGAGACACTGCAAAATGAATATCTTCTGCCGAGCTTGCATTCCGCCAAAGTTCTTCAGCAACAGAGATATCTACTAGGTCAACGATATTCTCCAAGATCTTTACCTGACTGGTGAATTGAAAGGGCAAAGGGCCATACACAGGCGCTGGATTGTGCGAGGCCGCATCAACAATCGAGGTGACGTCATAAACCCGAACACCGCCGGCATTCATTGATGAACCGACGTACCAAGTGCTACCCGATTCATTTTTAGCCCCAACTGAAACGAAAACTCTCTGAGTTTCCGTGGCCAATCTAGCCGGACCAAGACCTGGAGGCAGCGGAGGCACGGACGAGAAGTACGAAAAATCATAGACCTCAAATGTATTCAACTCGTGAGGGCGCGCGGCACGATCCAAGAGGATCAGATACTGCTTGTAAAGATCATTTACGGAATAGATGTGGGCGAGCCCTTCGGCGTTGAGGAATTCCTCAATGCTCTCTATGCTCGGATAGTCGACGCCAAGAACATCCTCCGCGTCGTCCGATACAACGATCTTCAGTGGAACATCTTCCAGCGTGAGAACCGAGAAATGCGTCATGCGATCGATTATCTCTTGAGAGACACCAGAGATTCCATATCCGTAGTTGGGGACAGCCAGTAGAGCCGTGTCGACATATATGTGAAGCATTAGTCGTTTCTGATTTTGCTCTTGCGCTTTCGGGCGGCCGCTTGAATAATCCTACCGACATCCTGTTGTGACTGCTCAAAAAAGTCTTTTGGCCAGTTCAAAATGGCACCAAACTCGCTTATCTCGACAGGAGTTAGCCCGCTGACACTGCCTTTTTTTTCGGAGAAGAGTATATTCACAAGAGGTCTGACGTTGTCGCTCGGAGCGGTCGCGATACGCAACCTCAGTCGATCAACTAGGTATTCACTGTGGGTTTCTAGAATGGTCTGCTTTCCGTCTAAAGCTAGCGCCAAGAAAAAATCTGCCAAACGCGCCTGGACCTTTGGGTGCAGATGTAACTCCGGCTGTTCAAAAACAAGCAAACTACCTCGAGGAGCTAGCAGCGCCATCACCACGATTGGGAGCACTTGACTAACACCTACGCCGACATTTGTGAGATCGTGAAGCCTGACTTCATCTCCCACAGACACACGCATGCGGTTACCGAATACCCCCGCGTCCATAGTCTCCACCGAGGTCGCGACGCCGAGATACTCTAACCACGAGGCGGCGGCAACTTCGAGGATATCTAGCCGCTCGACTGACAAGGCAACGTAGTCCGTTTCACTCTTCCCATCTGGCGGACTGTGGTACGCAACGTGGTTTCGCTTATTAATCTCAAAAACAGCCGCCGTGTGTTCACCGCGATATCCCACATCTGTAGTACTCTCGAGCGCCTCGGGTTGGTACACCGGCCGTGGACTATCTCTTAGTGGCCCAAGGTACCTGATGCCAAACTTGAAAAAGTCGGTTATATAACTTCCAGCATAGTCGATACCTTGGGATCTTCCTCCCATATACTGGAATTCTGGCTTTCGTTCCGACGACGCGATATCCTTAACGGCCGCCTTCAACCGTGTAATGTCCGCGAGATTGGGGTCTGACTGGTCGAGATCACGAAGCGATGCGAGAAGGCCCGCAGGCCTCCTGATAAAACGTGACAGTTTTTCTTGAGCGTCAGACAACTGAACCGGCTCAGCACCGCCAGTAAAAGGCTCAGCTCCGTGAGCGATAAGCCATTCATTGATGGCAGAGACGATCTTAGGGGAGAGCGTTTCCTCCGAAGAGACACGATGGGTGGCTAGAAGCGAAGTTTGCCGGAAAAGCGCATCGATTAAAGCATCTATCTCTACTTCAGTCTGGTTGAATTTGACGACAGCAAACTCAGGAAGAAAGTAGGAAACGTAGCCACCCTCAATCGTGCCCTCCGGTTTGCTGTCGATCAATTCACGTTCAGTGTCGGGGTCTGTGTCGATTTCGTAGGGGAAGCGACTAGAGGTGCCTCCTCTGAGAAAATCGCAATATAGAAATACTTGTTCTTCGTCGTGTTTTCCTAGCAACCGCAATGACGTGCTAATGAGATCCGGACTAAGATTCCTTTCTTGGACATGGGCCTCCCGGAAATCATCCGTTTCTGGAAGGCCATATTGAAGAGAGAGCGATATAGCCTCCCACCCAGGACCGCCCATTTGCAGCCCATAGTTGCTCGATCTGGACCAATGAGGTCTTCCCTGATACGATAGTTCGTGGTTCTTTATCTCAATATTGAAGTTGATCGCGAAGTCATCGCGGGCTGCCTCGTGGTTTTTCACGTCCCTGAAAGATCCCATGCGAAGGATCGGGCCGTTGAGAGAAATAGCTCTGTCCTCCGGGCCGTATTGAAGAGTTTGCTTCAATACAAGGATACTTTGTATAAGAGTGCTCTTCCCACTGCTGTTGGCGCCCGCTAGTACGTTGACCATGGAAAGATTCAACGGCGGCAGCTCTTTGAAAGCTTTGAAATTATTTAGGGACCAATGCGTAAGCATCTAGAGTTTCTCATCGAAGGCGAGTTTTTGCGAAGCTTGTAGCCGAAACAGATTAATCGTTAGTAGCCCTGCTGCGCAAGAATCAACTTGTGCTGACACTTCCCCCCCCCGGTGCGCAACCTCGACGGATGGAGAGGAGCCACCTACCTGCCTTCTAGAGCTGAGTTCAGTTGCGGACCATGGATTGCGGGGTTATTCCAACTCGTAAACCCCAGCGTTGTCCTGCTCCTCCCTCAAGCCCTTATACGAGGGGTGGCGCAGCTTGCCGTCATGCGTCCACGACCGATATTCGATCTCGGCAACCAGCTTCGGCTTTATCCAGATCAGGTTCTTGCGCCCACCGGAATATTTGACGGCCGGTTTGGTCGCCTTGATCTTGTCCATCGTCGCGCGAAGCTTCAACGCCTCGTCTGCCTTGAACCCCGTCCCGACCGATCCGACGTAAACCAGCTCATCACCCTTCCGAGCAGCCAGCAGGAGCGCGCCGATGTTCCCGAACGCCGCGTTGGAGCGCTGATAACCGACGATCGCGAAGCCGTCGCTCTGGATGCATTTGATCTTCAGCCAGTCGCCGTACCTGCCGCCGCGATAGGTGCTGTTCCGATCCTTTGCGATGATGCCTTCAAGACCATGCTCGCAGGCGATGCGCAGGAGCGTATCCCCGTCCGCCTCGATCTCCTCGGATAGCCGGATGGCTTCTTCGCCGCCGGTCGGCACCAGCCCCTCGAGGAGATGGCGCCGCGCGGTGAACTCCGTCTCGGTAAGGTCATGACCATCGAGATAGAGCAGATCGAAGACCATACAGACCGATTCCCACGATATCCGCTTGCCGCCCTTGCCGCCGAGCGACTGCTGAAGTTTGCCGAAATCAGACCTGCCGAGATCATCGAACACGACCGCCTCGCCATCCAATATCGCCGTCGAGACAGGAAGGCGCTTTGCGGCCGCCAGGATCGCGGGGAAGCGGGCCGTCCAGTCGTGCCCGCCCCGCGTCAGGATGCGGACGCCCTTGGGCTCAATGTGGACAGCCAGGCGGTAACCGTCCCATTTCACCTCAAACGCCCATTGCCGCCCCTTCGGCGGCCGCGGCTTGAGGAGCGCCAAGCACGGATCAATGCGTGCCGGCATAGGGTCGAGAGTAAGTTGATGCTGGGCCGGATCACGCTTCTTACGTGGCCGGCTGCGGATCGGCGCCTCGGCTTCACCGAGCAACGGCTTGGAAGGCTTGCGAGGCGGCTTTGTCATACCGCCAGTTGATCAGCCAATTCTCAAAAGGCAATTGACCCAGATTGAGTATTGACGCTCCGTAAGTACCGGCGGGGAAAACAGTTCGGCTGCCTTGACCTGCTGAGGGAGGGTTATATCTAAATAAGTAGTCTCCCCCCATGGAATACGGAATGTGTAGTCGCGTTTATATCAAAGAATCGCTTCACGACCTCGCGCGTAGTTTCCCTTTCGCCGGGCAAGGCGAGCTTGACGGCTTGGTTGACCGCATCCCTCGATACAACGGCTCACCAAGCCAAGTTTATCCGATCATCATCCAAGAAGCAGCGCCGGAAACCGGTATCGTTGCCCCGGTCTTTGCAATAGCAAAGTGGGGGCTGGTGTCGGCATCTAGAATGCCCAGCGACCGGCGTCTCCCATTGGTTGATGTCCGCTGCGAAAAGATTGCCTCACACAAACTCGCCGGGCCTGCCTACCGGTCTCGCCGCTGCTTGATCCCAGTCAACGGATTCTTCGGGTGGAAATCATTCACCCACAGCCGAGAAAAACAACCCTATGCCATCGCGATGAAGACGGACGTTCTGTTTGCTATTGCCGGTATTTGGGAGGTCTGGCGCCACCCAGCTGGCATCGATATCCGTACCTTCGCCGTCATTACCTGCGCGCCGAATGAGATGATGAAGACGCTCGGTGAACGAATGCCAGTTATTCTCCGTCGGAACGATTATGCGCGCTGGCTATCTCCTGATCCAAATCCATCCGACCTGATGAAGCCATACGAGGCCGAGCTTATGACCATGTGGCCGATCGGCGTGGGCATCGACAACTTGAAGAATACCGGCCCCGAGATCATCAGCCCGGTTAATTTTGGTGAGCAGCGTCAGGTGACTCGTCAGCTTCGCTGAGGGGCGCGGAGGTCCGCAGTCCATTCTGCCACGACATCAGCCGCCCTCAAAAAAGAAATCGAGGATTATTGACTCCATCGCGCCCGTGAACATAATAAGAACATCGGCGAGGCGGCCGCCAATCTGAAAACTTGATTATGGAGCACGGATATGCGCGAGCAGCCGATCGGCGAAGCCGTGGAACAGGACGAGCGTGAAGCGGTGATCGCCTATCACCGCGGCGATATGCGGGCGGCAATAGCAACATTGCTGGACGATGTTCGCCACCTCCGTCGGCAATTGGCGCTGACCGAAGCGCAATGGGGCGAGGAATGACGCGCGGCTGGCGGCCGACCTATGACCGAGACTGACAATGCCGGAAATGAACTATTCAAAAAAGCTGCGCGGCTGGAGGCTGAGCGATGCGGACGAGGCCGGCCAGCTGCTGGAAGTCACCTGCCAATTCTGCAGGACCACCTACCGTTATTTCCCCCGGGATCTGTTGAAGCTGACGGCGAATGTCAGCCTCGATCGACTGCCAAGCCGGTTCCATTGCCAGCGCTGCGATCGGGCAGACTATATGGTGCTCAAAGTGGTTCAACTCTGGGGCTCCGAATACGGCAAGCTCGAGGTGCGGCGTCTGGTCAGGATCACGAACGTCAAGAAGCCGATATGGGAAGATGGGGTATTATAAGATGGCCGATCGCCGAGATAATCCCCTCGCCCGCTGGCGCTTGAACTCCCACCTGCCCCATCACGTGATCATCTATTGGGGGAACTATAATTCCGGCGAGTCTGCTCACCAATTCCGCCAGCGACGCGAGATAATCAATTCTGCGCTGGCTATGGACCGGTTTTCCAAGTCCTATTCCGCTTCGGTCGAATGGGATCAGTATCTTGTTTTCTGCTTCGGAAGTCGCGAAGCTGCGACGCAATTCAGGGACCGTTGGAACGGTCAATTCATCGATACGGACGAAGTGAGCAGAAAAGGCGTGTGGACGCCAAGGGAGGGTGATGTGTGCAATTTATACCGGATGATGAGCAACCAGCAGGCCATCCGAGCGATCACGCGGGCGATGATCGACAGCACCGGCAACATGGAGCCGCAGCAAGAGATCTGGCCCGACAGAGTGGCACCGATTGTTCGCAACACGCCCGCCGGGCGGGAACTCGCCAACGTTCGCTGGGGACTGCCGAGCTCTTCGAAGGCTCTATTCGATGCAGCGACCAAACGCGCTGACGGATTGCGTAAGAAGGGGAAGTCGATCGATTTCGACGAGCTGCTGAAGATGGAGCCGGACGGTGGGACGACCAACGTTCGCAACGTCAGCAGCAAGCATTGGAAGCGCTGGCTTGGCGTCGAGAACAGGTGCGTGGTGCCGTTCACACGCTTTGCCGAGCCCGACCCGGCGAACAAGCCGGATGGCGGCAGGACGCCGAATGCGTGGTTTGGCGCGCCTGATGAGACTCTGATGTTCTTCGCGGGGCTTTGGGTGCCGCAGTGGACGTCCGTGCGGAAGATCAAGGAAGGGCTGATCACGACCGATCTTTTCGGCTTCCTCACCACGGAGCCAAATGCAGTCGTTGCGCCGATCCATCAAAAGGCGATGCCTGTCATCCTCGGCGGCCAAGAAGAAATCGAGACGTGGCTCACTGCGCCCTGGGAAGAGGCAAGCCGGCTGCAGCGGCCGCTGGCAGATGACAAGATCATCCTGCTGCCGGCCGCGGAACCATTGACCGTAGCTGACCCGCAACTCACTTTAGTTTGAGCAAATGAGCATCACAAACCATTCAACCGCGCCCGGCTCGACTGTGCACTTTGAGCACTATTGCAAGGAGGTCGGCTGCAAGAAGTGGGGCGGCTTCGGTCACAGCCCATCCAAGGCGATCCCCGTCCGCTGGTGGTGCTGGGAGCATTTCCCGTACAAAAGCTATGAGCAGGAACAGGCGCTGAGAAGAAAGCTTGAGGCGGCCGAGCGAAATGATTGATGACACAGTCCCGTGCCTTGACCGCTGCCGCTGCGGACGCCAGCCGTTAGCGTCCTACGGACCCATCTCGGTTATATCATGCCGGAAGTGCGGGGAGACAATCACCGTCGAAACGGCGCCGTTTTTCCGCAACCCTGCCACGCAACGTGAGCAAGAGGCCTGGCGGGCGGCGACCATATGGAACGAACTCAGGAGCCGGAGCTCATCGAGATGATTGCTCGATTGATCCTCTGCGCCTCATTGACGGCGGTCGACGGCGACACTGTGAAATGCGACGGGCAGAATATGCGGCTGCTGGGGGAAGGAGTTCCGTTCGTCTCGGGCATAGACACGCCGGAGATCGGATCGCACGCGAAGTGCTTGAAGGAACGGAAGCTGGCGCTGATCGCCAAGGGAAGGCTGAAGGAACTTCTGGCTGAAAAGGGATTGAGGATCGAATGGAGCGGCGCGGTGGACAAGACGCCATCGCACCGGCCGCTCATCAACATCTATCGAACGAACGGGGAAGAGATCGGGAAGAAGCTGCTCAACGAAGGATTCGCCAGGACATGGAGTCCGCGACACCGCAACGATTGGTGCAGTTGAAGCGGCCACGCCCGGAGTGATGGCTTAAACTGGAAAGGCCGCCTGCAGAGCGGCCCTCCTTCTTTCAAAAGTGCGTGGCTTCGTTCAGCCAGCGGATTTGATGCTCGTATTGCAAAGGCTCCAATAGCCGCCGCCCTTCTGGATCCACTTCAGATCGCCAAGCGTACCGGCATCCTTCGCGGCATGGTAAGCGTCGACGCAAGTATGAAGACGGCCCTTGGCCGGCGTCTCGCTCGAATATTTCTTGTCGATCGCCTTCGGGAACTTAACGCTCTTCGGCGCCGCGGTTGTCGGCTTTGCAGGCTCTTTTTCGGTTGTTTTTGCGATGTCTGCCTCGTCTTCCTTGTCGGCGGCAGCAGCCTCCGCGCCACAGAACTTGGCGCGGAAATCGTTCCACTTCATGTCTTTGGCGGAGCCGTCAGCTTTGGCCGCCTGATATTTCGTGCTGCATTCCTTCATCGTCAGCGCGTGTGCCGGCGACGATATGACGAAAGCGGCAAGCAACGAGCCGGCAGCAGAGAGAAGCAATTTGTGCGACATGTGATTGGCCTCGGTCGATGATGTTGACGTATCAGTCTTCTCTTCCGCCCGAGTTACGGCGACGACGGCGGAAGGGCTCCATTGAGGCCACTCCTCAATGAACCTCCCATGAACAGTAGTGCTGGACAAATCATCGTCAACCGCACCCGCGCTCGTGGGCAGCAAGACCTGAAGTCGACATAAGCCTTTTGGATAGATATTCGATTTGCCCCGATATGGTTACAATCTTCGCGCGAAAGGGCGGAGATGGGGGCATGCGTCGCGATTATCGCGTTCCGCAGAGGAGATCGGTGCTGTTCAAGGCCCCGGGTTTGGTCATTGGCGCGGTCGTATTTGGTGCGGCCGGCGGCTGGACCGCGAGCGACATGCTGGCCTCATGGAGCGCTTCTGGCGGCGCCGGACAATCGTGCAAGATCAAGGGCAATATCAGCATCGAAACAGGCGAGCGTATCTTCCACGTGCCTGGGCAGCGATACTACGCACAGACGAAGATCAGTCGCCAGTATGGCGAACGTTGGTTCTGCTCGGAAGCCGAAGCCTGGGCGGCCGGCTGGCGGAAATCGAACGTGTGATATGGCAAATTCATTTTATTGAGGTTTTTCGTGCCGCCTTGGCAGCGAAACGACTGGTGCGACTAGCTCAAGCGTACGAAATCGTACCGGAACCGGGCCTATCGCTTTTCGTTAGAACGACGGGATCGCACGGGTGGCCCCTGCAAAGGATCCTTTGAATTGTTCGAGTAGGTCCCGTGCGATTTCTACTTTCCCAGATCAGAACTGCCCCGTCTCGGCGGGGCATTTTTTTTGCTTACCGGCTTGTCAACCAGGCGATCGCCGCAGCCCCGAACTTGGTGATGATAAAGGTGAGAGCCGAGGCCCCTATCCCGACGATGGCGAGCGCCCCGATGCCGCGTTGCCTCCACATTTTCACGGCGTCGGTCACCGGCTTCATATCCCTGACGTCGTCCTGAACCGCGGCGGAACTGAGCTCCACCTTGCTCACGCGGTCGACGATCTCGTCCATACGGCGATGCATGGACGCGCGGCTGGCATCGGCTTTTTCTTCCGATCGACGGACCCCTTCCAGGATGATGTCGACCTTCGCTGTCAGCATTCCGATTTCGCGGTGCATTGAACCATCATCCGTTGGCGTCAAATCCCCACCCCCAATGTGTCGTGTCTGGCTTCAGCGCGAGCCGTAGCGCGTCTGCATATCGCGGCCCCATCCAGCGCAATCGTCGGCCTGGCGGTCTCTGTTCTCGGCCAGGATCTGCCAGCGCTTCTGGACGATCACCCATGGCTCATCACCAGGTCGAACACGGCCCATCTTCGCCACACAAGCCTCAGGAAGGTCAGGGAACGGCACCGACGCCCTCGCCTGCCCTTCGACAGCGGCAGCAACGGAGGCACGCTCGTCGAGCCTCTGACAGCCGGCCAGCAAAGCAAGCATCAGTATCAGTGCTGATCGAGCCAAAGCCGATCCTCCTCGGTTGGCCGCGACAGCTTGCCGTTCTTCGCGGCTTCCGCCAGCAGGCGCTCCACCTCGGCATTAGCTGCGTCATTCGCCTTCTGCGTGGCCGCTGCGCGCGCTGTCGCCTCGGCCGCAGCTCTGTTGGCTTCCGCGTGCAATCGCCGCTCTGTGGCAAGCTGCGAGGCAATGGCGTCGCGCTCGAACTTAGTGACCATCTCAGCGGTTGCTTGCCTTGCCACGGATGCGTCGTGCGCAGCGAGCCAGATCCGGAACCCGACAAAGAAAAAACCGATGATGGCCACTCCCAGGACGAGGCGTCCGATCTTGGACCCGGCAAGCCAGACGAGGATTGACCACATGTCAAAGCCCAGAGACGCAGAGCTCGGCTTCGCCGATGCGCTGGGCGTCGCCCATCTCGCGGCGCTTCACGAGGCCGTTCACCACTTGCCCCCCTGCCCGGTTCCATTTGGTCTGGGCTTCGCAGGCTTCCCGGAATCTCCCTTGGCGGGCGAGTTCCATTGCGGTCGAATTGACCATGCCGCCGACACCGAAATTGTAGGCGCCGGAAAGCTGCGAGGCCTGGACGCTGACCGGGAACGACGTGTAGGCAGGCACCTTCTTGACGAGCGGTTGATAATATTCGGCGAAGAGATCGTCCTCGAGCATGGCCTCGCACTCGGCAGGGGAGAACGACAAGCCGGCCTTGACCGGCTTTCCGTTGATCCGGGTCTTGCCGTAGCAGATGTCATAGATCTTCGCGAAGGGGTCCCAATGCGACGTCAGCACTACGCCTTCCCATGTTTCAATCAGCGCCTTTTTGGCGAGGATGACGGCCGGCGGGTGAACCGTCGGCGATGTGTCCTTCGCGCTCTGCCATCCGCCTGCTGCAGCAGCGATGAGCGCAGCAGCGATCGCCGCCTTGCCGCGCTTCGTCGAGACGATCTTATTTATCGGCATGGAGGTTTCCTTGGTCTTTGACGCGCATCAGGGGCGCCGCCAGGAGGAAGGCGACGGAAAGCCAGCGCGGGATGACGCCATCAAGGTATGGGATGATGTACGGCGCGTATTCCGACAGGAGGCTCAGATAGACGCACCACATCGAGGCCGAGCGCGTGAGGACGCGCCAGGCGTTCGGGATCAGCTTCATGGGATGTTCCTATTCCGAGAGGTGGATAGCCTCGGGCGGTTCGACCTGGACGATCAGTCTTCGGTGACGGTCGATGCGGTCGTCAGGCGAGGCGTGACGCCGCTGGATACCGAGATGTTCGGCGTGACGGTGCCGGAATACAGGAGTTTGCCCGCGCCCGACAACGCCGTACCGATAGCGAAATGGGTGATGGTGTTGGTGCCAGCCGTCGCGGCCGGGAAGACGATGTCAGCGGCCGGCGACACCGAATTGCCGGTCACCGTGAAGCCGCCGGAGGTGCGGGCGACGGCGACGCGAGCATAGGAGGTGTAAGTCGCCTCGCTGGTCGTCTGGTCGCCGGCCTCGCCCGGATCCGCCGTGTGCAGCGACACATAGAGGTTGGTAAGCGGCGACGATCCGGCATTGTCGGCGATATTTGCGATCGCTGTAGCATTGAAGATCAGCTTCAGCAGATCGTTTTCGAAGGTATTGCCCTTAGACATGGTGGTCTCCTGGAGTTATGAGCGGGGGAATGCTGCCGTTGGCGGTGTGAAGCCGGAATCTGAGGCATAGCGAGCGACGCCCTTGGTGATGCGGACCTCGTCGAGCCAGCCGTTCATGTCGACGATGCCGCCGGCTGTTTGGGCTCCGAGAGCCAACGCCGTTCCGTCATTAACAATGGCTGAGTTCGCGGGTGTTGCGCTGCCTCGCATAACGCCGTCGATGTAGACGCGGATTTTTCCGGTTGCATCATGATCGACGGCGACATGGTACCAGACCCCGGTTGTCATTGCCGTTCCGGTTGTGGTGACCGTCGTGAAGTTCGAACCGGCCATGGATATCTGACCACCGGACGCGGTCCCTGTCAGGGTCCAGCCAGCACTACCGGCTTGACCCATGATGCCTCGGTTAGATGAGTCTAGAACATTCCACCGAACCCAGCATTCAATGGTCCACGGCGAACTGTTGGTCGAACCTAGCTGCCAGTCCAGTGAATCCGGAGATTCAACACGGTCACCTGTGCCGTCAAGCAACAACGAGGCCGATCCGAATTTGAACTGCGCCGTGTCAAGCTGCGCATTCCCAACGAACGTCAGGGAATGCGCAGCGTTGCTCTCGTCTGTCGAGCTTGTCGCGCCGTCGGCGCCGTTGAAGCCGCAAAGCAGCACAACGCTGGAGAAGTATGGATCAGAGTCAGCAACAGCCGCCGCAGTGCTTGTGCCGGCGGCTGAACCAACAGCTGCCGCTGCAGATGCGCCGACACCCGATGCAGCTCCCGCGCCGACGGCGCTTGCTGTTGCCGCGGCGGCGGACGCCCCGACAGCCTGTGCCGTGCTGGAGCCTGTTGCGTCACCAGAGCCATCGCCGGGAAGCCCAGCCACAGCTTCAGTGGTGGAGGCGCCCGATGCCGCGGCGACGGCATCAGCGACGCTTGCGCCAACTGCAGCCGCGGACGCCGCGCCACTGGAGGCCCCGACCGATGCAGAAGCGGCTGCGCTGACGCCGGTAGCCGCGCCAACACCCGAAGCCGCGCCAACGGCTGCGATGCCCGCCTGGCCTACGGCCGCCGCCGCACCCGCGCCCGAAGCCGCGCCCACCGACCCTGCCCCACCGAAGCTGATGGTCTTTTCGGCGACATAGCCGCGACCCACGAGCGCGCTGATCTGATAGACGCGGAACGTCAGCTCGTCCGGCATCGAGCCGAAGTCGGTTGTGATGTCGGCATCGAGATAGGTCTTGCTGTTGGTGGTTGCCGTCAGCGTCCGCTTGACCGTCGAGCCGTCCATGATGTCGATTTCGAACGCCAGCGTCGCTTCGCCGAGGGGGCTATTGTCCGATCCCGGCAGGATGGAACCGGCATAAAGGCGGGAACGCCAGTCCCAGGACAGATCGATATCCGAGCCATCGATGACCGCATTCAGGTGGAGCGGCGGGAAAGGCATTTCCGCCCGACCGATGAGGGTGTGCGATTCCGTCGGCACCGATGTGATCGGAAAGGCGTCGGTCGCGGCCTTGTAGAAAATCTCGTCGCCGAGCTTCGTCACGTCGCCCGAGAACCTGACATGATGACCGGTCTGGAGCAGGACGAAATAATCACCCGCCGCAAGGGAATCAAGGAACGCTTGATAGAACGGCGACGACCAGACGATGTTCGATATCGTGGCGATCTTGTCGGTGACGGAAACCGTCTGGAAGTGGATCAGGATCCACCGCCCCGCCTTACCGATCAGCGCCTTGTTGCCGCCGGCCAGCATCTGGGCCTCGGTGATCGTCGCCAGATCGTCCGTATCGCCCGACAGGATCGCGACTTGGAGCACGCTCGTATGGTCGATCGCTTCGATGGTGGCGTCAGGCGAACCCGTCAGGGCCTTCAGGACGCCAATGACGGGCGTGACTCCATAGCGGGAGGTCACCACGCTGTAGCTCTGTCCATCGAACGAGCGGTAAAGCGTCGCCCCTTGAAACGCGGTGTAGCCGTAGCCGGACATCATCGCATACTGGCGCACCGCCGCGCCGCCGAGGTCATCGCCGAGGCTCAGCAGCGGCGCGTCGAGATACAGGAACCGTGTCAGCCTTGATGGGTCCGCCAGATCAGGCAGGTTGATGTCGATGCCGGCAAAACTGGCATCGATCGCCTGAACATACTGGGTGACGGTCAGTTCCTGTGTGAACAGCTCGCCCGACAGATTGGCTTCGTTGATCTGTCCGATGATCGTGAAGCCTTCGAAATCGAACTGCACGATGTCGGCGGGCTCGAGATAGAACTTCTCCGGCGCCAGCGTGAAGGAATAGATGTCCAGCCCGAAATTGGAGCGGTAGACCTTCGTGGTGACCGCCTGCATCGCCTGTTCCGACGACAGCACGAAGTTGGTCGACACGTCCTCGACCCGATCCGAGCGGGTGACCGAATAGATCCCGACCGGCCGCCGGTACTCCTGATCGGTACGCTCGAAATTGGCGTTCCTGTCGATGTAGGAGATGCGCGCGCCGGCGAGCGACTGCTCGTCGGAATCCATCGTCTTCTGGACGTTGAAATCCGCCTGCTCGACGATGGCGTCCGCATCGATCGTATCGTCCAGAGCAAACGAGCCGTCGCGCTTCGCCTTGACATATTTACGCTTGCCGTCGGACGGGACGATCTTCACGTCGAAGATGTTGTTGGCGTCCTGCTCGGCATTGTCGAGCGTCGTGTCCGAGGAATAGACGACGCCATAGCATTCGCCGCCGGTGAAGCCGTCGAAGATCAGGTCCGATGACGAGAACTTGCCGCGATACTCCGCCAGCTTGGTGTAGATGTTCTGCAGGTCGGAGGTCGGGATCGTCGCCTGCGGCAGCGTCCAGCGGGTCATGCCGGGGTCGGTGGCTACCGAATATTCGGTTACGAAATAGCCCATGGTCTGATCGTAATAGTCGTAGCCGCGATCGACATAATCGTCTTCGTCTATGACCAGAGAGGCGGAGCCGTCCGACAGGTCGATTAGATAGATTTCACCATCGCCGCCGAAGACACGACCAGCGGCATACCCTTGGCGAGTCTTGAACTGGAACTGGCCCCCAGTCTCGTAGACGCGGTAGTTGATCCGAAGCAGGGTAATGCCGGTGGCAACTGAATAGACCGTGCCTCCCGTAGAGGACACCTTGGTCAGCGTGCCGTCGGCCTCATAGAAGACGATCCTGCCGTCCGAGAAATCATAGGCCACGCCGCGGCAGTCAGTGCCGGTGAAGACGGTCGATGCAGAGACTACTGCAGCCTGGGAGAATTGCGCTTTCCAGACGACGTTGTCCTCTCCGCCGCCGACGTCAGCGACGACGAAGAATATGATCGCCTGGCCGCCGATGACCGGCCCGAGCGCGAGCGACGATGTTTCTCCCGAACCGGCAGCGGCGACAGGATTGGAGAACTGATGCGCGATGTTGGTGAGCGTGCCGGCGGTGATGTCGGCGATCGTCACCATCATCCGGGCGTTGCCGTTGTCGATCGTGCCGAGCGCATCGGAATAGACGATGTATTTGGTCGCCACATCACTCGCGATCAGCTGCGCCGCCATGGGATAGGGCTCGAATGTCGTCCCCGACTCCTCAAGGTTGGCGAGTAGGGTAACGACCTGCCCCGTGACGGTGTTGATCAGGGCCATGCGGTAGAGACCGAGGCTGGTCTCGGTCAGGGCGCCGACGATATAGTCCGAGCCGTCGAGCGATACCCAATAGCCGGTGTAATAGATCGTCGTCGAGTGGATCAGCTTGGCGCGGCAGACCTCGGTATTGGTCGCGATGTCGAAGGTGACGACATAGACGTCTCCCGTCGCATTGTTAAAATCCGAAGTGTAATAGTGGTTCCGCACCTTATCGATGGCGTGCTCATGCGCGCCGCTGCCGTCGAAGGTCGCGCCGAAGGTCAGCGTCGCCTCTTCGTGGGATAGCGTGCTGACTGTTGCGACGGTCGCCAGTTCCGCCGTGAAGGATGGAAGCTGGTTGCCATAAGGGGCGATGTCGAAGCCTTCGAGCACCGCATAGGAGAGCTTCGGCCAATAGGTCGGATGCGACAGATGGGAGCTGAGCAGCGGATCGAGTGCCGACTGGTTGCCGCCATAGAAGCGGATGGTGCCGGGGAAGCTTCGCGTCGGGGCCTCGGTGCGATAGATGTACGCATCGTTGGCCTTCAGGTTGATCAGCTGGACCGTGCCGCCGAGCGAGGTCTCGCAGAAGCCGAGCACGAGATTGACACGGGTGGCGGTGTCGCTCTGCGAGACGCTTCCCAGCAGATCGGGATCGACGATGAGCTGACCACTTACCGGAAAGGTGCCGATCCCCTGCGGGATCTTGTCGCCCAGCGGCGACGGCAGGCCGATGGTCGTCTCGGTGCTGGTCTCGGTCGTCGTGACGACAGGCTCGGTCGACGTGTTGAAGTTGCCAAAGGCAACGCCGTACCGAAGTTCTTGACCCCAACCCGCCATCAGATGCCTCTGTTAATAGCCCAAGACCCAGCCGCCGCCGGAGTCGTCATCATCTTGCTGCGGTGCCTGCACCGGTACGACCTGCACGACATTGAAGGTCAGATCGCCGGTCGGCAGGTCCTCGAAGGCAAACCGCCGAGCGATATTGGAAAACCGGCCGCAGCCATTGGCGCCGGTCGACTTGTCGCAGCCGGCATGGATCAAAGCCGTGTCAGATGCCGCCACAGGCGCGCGCAGCGGCTCCCAGAGTTTCACCGTGTTGGTGGCGTCCACCCATCGCCGGACGGCATAGGAAAAGCCCTCGTTCTCGCCGGAAGTGAATTTGATTGCCCCGTTGGCGTAGAAGTCGTCGGTGGCGGCTGGTCGTGCCCCTGTGATCGTGAAGGTGAAGGCATCGGTATAGGCGGCAACCGCAACGCTGTCCTGCCACGAGCCGGCGACATTGACGCCGCAGCCGACTTCCCCGAGGTTCCACTGGCATCCGGGCTTATAGACCTTCAGCATCAGCTCGCGCTGCGCCCGCTCGGCCGCCCTGACGTCGAGTGTCGCCTTGCGGCTGTCGGTCGCGATCACCTGCCCGACATACCACTGGAAGCCGATCTCGATATTTTCCAGCGAGGAATGGTCGATGATGTAGAGGCGGATGCGCGCCTGGTCGAGCTTGCGCCGCGCCGCGGAGTTGAAGAGGATCGGCGTTCCGTCGTCGATCGGCAGCACCAGTTCGACCGACGGCGGGTCTCTCCCGTCCGTCACCCGGATATTGCCGATGTCGAACCCCGGCTTCCCGAGATAGAGGTGGCCGTCGACCGTGACGTTCTTGCCGAAGTTGTTGAGGAACACGTCGGCCCCGTCGATGGTTGTGACACGGCATAGCCAGCCGAGCGTCGTCACCGTCGATGCTGCGGCGTTCTTTAGCGCCGCGGAGGCAGACCTCATTCCAGCACCTCTTGCGCGTCGAAGCTCTGGATGGAGCCGTAATTGGCCGATTGCGACGACATCTGCAGGCCGGCGAAGTCGTTGCGGAACCGGACCGGGAAGTAATATTCGGTCGGGCTTGCTTCCGAGCCGACCGTCACCACCTCCCCCGCCGACAGCGCGCCGGACAGGGTGATCAACCCGTTCGTCTGCGTGGCGCCGGTATCTTCCGAGCCGTCGACGAACACCTTAAGTGTGCCGGAGGCGATGTAACGGATGGTCCGCGAATAAGGATTGCCGCCGATGTCATAGCGCTTGATGATCTGCGCCGTGGTCTCGCCGCCGGCTGCCGTCAGGATCATCTCGTCGACCAGCTGGTGATTCCACGGATCCTTGAGCAGCCAGGAATAGAGTGGACCGCGCCTCCCCATGTAGAAATCCAGCATTTGGCGGATCTGGTCGTCGTCGAGCTCGGCGATCGAGAAGTCGAACCGCCAGCGCGGATTGGCCCTGCGGGCGTTCCGGCGCTCGAAGCCGCCCGATACCGACGTGATCGCCGTCAGGAACTCCGGACCCGAGGTATAGCCGACCGCCAGCTTGTCCGAGAGGATGGCGTTGGGATGATCGACCATTTACGACCTCACGACCTGCTGCACGACGCGGCGGAACTCATCGGCCTGCGCCTGGCGCGACCGTTGATCCAGGGCAGCGCCGCCATTGAAGTTGACGTGGAGATTGATCGGCCGCTCGGACTTGCCTTGACCGCCTTCGGCTCCGCTCCGGCCATCCAACACCTTGTTGTCGTCGACGACGATCACCCGCTCGGTGTTCTTCTTGAAGAACTCGACCTTCTGGTCTTCCCCCGGCATGATCTGGCCGCCGGTGGCGAAGCCATGTAGGCCGGGGTTCCTCTGGGTACCGATCACGCTCGGGCTGATGTTGTAGGTGCCATAGCCGATGGCACCCGTGCCATTGGTGTAGGTGATGCCAATTCCGGTATAGATCGAGTTGTAGTTCGGCGAGCCGCCCGACCCCTGCGACCCGGAGCCCGAGCCGAAGCCGCCGCCTCCACGGGACGAACCGCCGCCGGAAGAGCCGTAAGAGACGCTGGCGGTCGAGCGCGCCGCCACCGCCACCGACGTGATGCCGGATTCGACCGCCTTCAGGCAGGCGACCATTTCCGTGAAGTCGCTCTCATAGGTCTCGAAATAGTTGGTGTGGATCCTGAGTTCCTGCAGGGTGTTGTAGACGTGGTCCTCGATCAGCGAGAGCGTGTCGCGACCGCCGGACAGGATCGACGCCGTCGAGTCCGCATTGGTGACGTTGCCGGCGCCGCCCATGGTGAGCAGTTCCGGCCCTTTTTCGCCGACGAGGTAGGTCTTGCCGGCATCGGTCGGGCCGCCTGCAGCACGGGCGCCGCCATAACCGAGCGTCAGGTCCATCATGGCCTGGTCGTATGGATCAACGAGACCGCCGCCGCCATAGGTGCTGTAATTGCCATTGCCGCCGGACACGCCGACGGTCTTGCCGCCGCCGACGTCATAGGACTGGTAGGAGAAATCAGCGACGCCGCCATAGACGTTGACGCCCTTGGTGCCGCCGCCGGCCGTGGGAACGGTATATTGCTGGATGCCGATCGAGATCGTCCGGTTCGGGATGCCGGCGATCGAGGCGGACAGCGACTTGACGCTCGACTCCAGCTCCCCAACGTGCAGGTTGCCCTTGATCATCTTGTCGATGAACAGATCGACGGAAGCGGTGTCGCCGCCCAGCTGATGCAGGCTTGCTCGGATCAGTTCGAGGCTCTCATGCGCAGTCTGCGCGGTGATGCGGCCTTCATTAAGGGCACCGAAGACCTTCTGGATCGAGGACGCCGCAGCGGCGATCGCGCCGGCAGCATTACTACCGACGTCCCATCCGAACACGTCTTTGACGGGCGTCTTTGCGGCGGCGGCCAGCGTCTCCTGTGCCTGCTTCAGCTCCGTCTTCATATTGCGCAGCTGGCTGCCGGACTGCTCGAAGGTCGCTAGCGTCGATCGGCGGGAGTCCTTCAGTTGCTGGTTCATGTCGATGATGGTGCTGGACGCCTGTTTTCCGGCGGTGGCAACGCTACCGACGGCGGTGCTAAGGCTGTTCGCGCCCTGGATGGATGAGCCGAAATCGAGGTTGGCAAGATCGTCGAACCGGGAGCGCGCCCGGTTGGCGCCGATGCGATCGACGATCGAACTGCCGAGATCGCGGATCGGCGTGTCCGACATGATCTCCTCGATCTTTTTATTCCGCTGCTCGACGACCTTGCTCAACGCATCCAAATAGGGATTTGAGAGCGGCGCGATCGTCTGGTCGGATGCGCCGATGCTCGGGATATTGAGGCCGGGGATCTTGTTGAAGGCCGCGATGATGGAGTCGACCGAATCCGAGGAGACCTTGACGAGCGTGTTCAGCTTCTCGATTGCGATATTGACCGCGCCGGTGAACGCCGCGCCAACGATGTTCGGCAACTGGTCGAAGATCATGGCGATATCGTAGCCGGCCGCCCGGAAGGCGTTGATCACCTTTTCGGCGATATCGACGGCCGCGGACGAGAGCTTATCGAAGGCGTAGAACAGCGGAGCCATCAGCGTCGATACGGCCGGACCGAGGGCGGACCGCAGCCCGTCGCGGATCGTCTGGAAGGTCGCGGTCGCGACTTCGCCCCACGACACCGTTTCGTGAAGCGCGTTCCTTGCCTGCTCCCTGATATCGGCAAGGCCCAAGGCGATTGGCGCCAGCAGCATACCCCATTTGCCGAAGCGCAATGCGGCGCTGCCGGCCATCTCAGCCGTTTCGCGCAATGCGGTGACCACACCGCCCTGCCCCATGTAGATCTGGCCGATCTGCGAGCCCTGCTGGGCCATGACCATCAGCGGGTTCATGCCCGATGCCAGTGACACGGCGACGTCGTTCAGCTGGAAGATCAGGTTGCGGCGCTGGAAGGATGCCATGCGCACCGCGGCATTGTCGGCCACGATCGCACCGGTATGCCCCTTGATCGCCTGGATGGTGGAGAGCGCCGCCTGACGCTCCCTCGACATGGCCGCGCTCATCTCGTTGGCGGAAATGGCTCCGAGCCGATGCGCTTGCCGGATCTCGTCCTGCGTCTGCTTGTAGCGCTGAAGGACGGCAAAGGTCGGATTGTACTTCGCCCTCAGCGCGTCCTGAGCCTGGGCCATCACCTGGAACGAATCCTGCGCCGACTTCGCCGCCCGCCGTGTTACCTGGGCCATCTCGTCGATGCGCTGCTGTGCGGTGACGGCGGCCTGGCCGATCTCCTGAAACTCGCGCTTGACCACGCGGCCGCCGGTCTGCGCGCCGGACGGATCGATATAGAGCGATACGCCTTGTTCCATTGCGTCAGACCTTTGGTTTCTGCGGCTTGCGGGCGCGGACCCATTCGAGGAAGGCCGCGTCCATGTCGATGATGACCCGGCAGAGCTGAGACCTCAGATCGAAGTCTTTCAGCCCGATCAGATCGGCATAAGCTTGGATGTCGGAAAGCACGATGTCGGAGAGACCGCCGAAGGATGGCCGGCGGGTCTTGGAAAGGACCTGGAATGCCTTCCAGAAGAGAGCATTGCCCTGCTCCGGCATCACCCGCCGGTTAAGCGCTGCCGGACGCTTGCCGGTGTCCCTCTCGATGTCCTCAAGGAATTCCAGCTGATCGCCCCACTCGAGATGCCAGAGCAGGGCCTCGATCAGTTTTTTGCGGCTTCGTCTTCCTGAGCCTTGCGGAAGTTGGCGAGGTCGCCGCAATCTTCCTGGAACAGGGCGAAGACGCGGCGGAAGGCGGTGGTTTCCATCATCGCCACGAAATTGTCGTCGGTGGTCTCGATCGCCTTGCCGCCGGATTTCGCGGTCGTCGACCAGCGCAGCACCACGGTCGAAGCGTAGAGCCGGATGATATCGGAAAACTGCTTGGCGGGATCGATCTGGCCGAGCTTCGCCTCGCGCTGATGCCGCTGCGAGAGCTTGGTGAAGGCCTGGGTAAACTCTTCGTTGTCGTCGCCGGCAATCTTCGAGATGATCGTCACATCGCCATAGGGCGTGGCATAATGGAAGGTGACGCCTTCCTCGAGCGCGATGGCGCGGTCGACCGGTACGAATCCATCAATCTGCATATCGGGAGTCCTTTTGTCGGGATGGGTGGCCGTGGCAAGCCCGACACCTGCCACGGCCGAGCGTGCACGCTATTCGCTGTCGGGGGATTTCTGCTTCTTGGCTCTGACCGCCGCCTTTTTGGCGATCAGCAATTCGGCGAAGTGATCGGGGACGGAAGCTTCGACGCCCGCCTGAAAGGATCGCTTGTTGATCCCGTCCGGGTAGCCGTCGAAGTCGTAGGAAGGGATGACGCGGACGTTCATCAGGAGACCGCGCGGGTAATCTTGATCGAGCAGTTGTCGGCGGGCGAGCCGGCCGTCGAATAGATCGCCTGGAAGTCCATGTTGACCATGACGTCCTGGTTGTTGCCGGGCGTCGCGGCATCACCCGAGGTCATGTAGAGCTTCGGCAGGCTGATCGTGTATTTCTCACCCGTCACCGAGCCGACCGTGAAGGACAGCGCCGAGGCCGTGTGATTGTCGAGCAGGTCGAGCACCGCCTTGTTCTCGAGATAGGCTTCGATCGAGCCGGTGACGACATGCTGGCCGAGACCGACGCCGGCCAACTGATCGGAAGCGATCTTGTCCTGGGCCCGCAGATTGTTGTTGAGGTTGAGCCGGATCGACCGGACCGTCAGCGCCGGGGAGACGCCGCCGATCGACAGCGATGCGAAGTCCGACGAGCAGTTCATCACCGCCTTGGTGTTCGCAGCCGCATAGGTGGCGCCGGAGAGCGCGGCCGCACCAGCCGAGAAGCCCCGGCCCATCAGCGTCATGTTGCCGGTGACGATCTGCTTGGCCTGGAAGTTCAGCGTCGTCGTGTTGATCAGGCAGCCCTTGTAGCGGCGGTAGACGTCGGTGGCGCCGGTCTCGAAGGTCTTTTCGAAGGTGAAGGCGTGCCGGTCGCGGCCGTTCTTCAGGACGTTGGAGGCCCACGTGCCGAGCAGCGCGCTTTCGAGCAGAGCGTCGAAGGTGCCATAGGTCAGCTCGAAGTCGAAGCCGCCGGAGACCATCTGCCCAACCTTGGTGACGTCAGGGACGTTGCCATCGGGGCGGATTTCATTGGAGGTGACTGTCTGCTTCTCGCCGACGATGGACTCGCCGGTAAAGCGGAGGTTCTGGAACGACGGAGAGGATGGCGTCGTGCCTTCGGTCGATTCCGTGACGAAGGCAAGGCGGGTGCCCGAGGTATCTGCAATGCTCATGATGGGTTCCTTTCACCAAAGAAAAGCCCGTCAACCGGGCAGTGCTGCTACGCGTTATGCTCGTCACGCTCGAAGGGGCATGCGATGGTCCAGATGAGGAACGGCGGCTCTTCCTCCCGGCTCATCAGATACGGGATGCGGCAGCGGACCCCGCCGAAGGTCACATTGCGGAAGACGGTCATGGCCGCGTCGGCGATCGGCCGGATGGTTGCCGTCCCTGCCCCGCCCGGAATCGCTATCTGGATCATGATGACGCCGACATGGCGGACCAGGTTGCTGCCCGGGCTGCCGAAGCTGATCTGCTCCGCTTCGCCGTCGAGGATGGTCAGCCGGACGGAATTGGTATCCCGCACGAATTCGAACTTCTGGCCGTCATAGCCGACCTTCATCGACGCATTGGCGGCGTCCCAAGCCGTCTTGAACCGGCCTTCGATGGCCTGGCGCTCGGTTTCGTAGCTCATCGCAGTTGGCTTTCCAGTTCAGCGAGGGTGAGCGCCACGACGCCCGCCGGCGCCTGCTTCGACCAGCCGGTTTCGAGACGCCGCGCATAGGGCAGATTGTTCGACAGCCAGATCACTCGATAGGGCGGAACGGTATTGATGACCGCGGAGCCCTTGGCGATGGTTCCCGAGCCGCCCTTGTCGGTGGCGTCGGAGACGGATCTGTCGGCCGTGTCGATCGAGACGTTCCAGTTGCCGCGGAACCGGCCGGTATCGACGGGCGATTTCAGCACGACGCCGCTCAGCGCCTGCAGGGCGAGCTTCTGCGTCACCAGTTGCATCGCCTCGTCCGTCAGCTCATTCGCCAGCCGTTCGAGGCTGAGAGCGAACTGAAAGGCGTTCTGGGCCATCCTCAGTCGTCTTCCGTCGTGGTGCGGTCGACATATTCATGCTGCAGCCAGGTGAGCGCGCCGAGCATTTCATAGACGTTCTCGTGATGGCCGCCCCATGCGGAGACCCGGCCGCCATCCGAGGCGAACCCGGTTCCGACGAAGCTCTGCAGCTGGCCGGCCTTCGCCATCTCGACCAGCTCTTCCAGAACCTGGATAAGCCCCGCCTGCGGCTCACCGCATTTGGAGGGCGTAAGTCCGTTCAGGCTGATAACATTGCTCATGTTGCAATCACCACATAGAGTGCCCCGGCACCGACAATATCGCCGGCCGCCTTGATGGTCCGGGCGACGCCGCCGACCGTGATCTTGTCGTTTTCCTTCGGCGCGGCCGAAAGCTCGATCAGGAACATCACGACATCAGCCGGTCCCGCGACATAGGTCGGGAACATGTCCTTGATCGTGCTGGCGATGCCGCCTTCGACAGTGCCGCCGGTCGCGATCACCGCCCGGCCGGTGGCTGTCGTCATTGTCTCGCTGTATTGCCCCGTGGTGGGGTTGTAGGCGCCCTGCGTGACCTTGGTGAGGGTGCAGGACTGCACGACGCCCGAAACCTCTGCAGCGACCGCTGTGAAGGCTTCCGCGGCGATGGCTGCAACGGTCGTGCTCATGGGTCAGGCCCTGATCAGCGTGCCGGAGCCCGACGTCGCGCCCGGCTGGCTGTTGGTGAGGCCGTAGAGCAGGCCCTCGATCGTCAGGAAGCGGTCGCGCGGCGAAGCGCTGGCCATATACTCGGTCTCGGTCTCGACCGGCCCGGCCTTCACCCGCTTGCGGGCAATGGCGTTGCCGCGGGCATAGGTCGGCAGCAAATCGGTCCCGCCGAGGTCGAGAATAGTCGCCTCGTATTCGGCTTCCTTGACCTGCTTCGGAATGGTGTTCGACGGGATCTCATAACCGTCCTCGTCGATGACGCCGGTGGTGAAGGACGGCGTCAGGAAGTTGACCGGCAAGTCCTGGCTTGATGTGCGGGGCCATGCGAGAGCCTGGTTGCGATCGGAGCGGAAGCCCTTCCATTTGCCGCGATAGGCGCGATCGAGATACTGCGTCGCCTTGCGCATGGCGATCTCGATCACCGGGTCGGCATAGACCGACGTGTAGGTGAAGCCGACGGAGTCCGCATAGGCCTTGAACTCGGCGAGCGTGGCGTAGCTGTCGGCATTCGCGCCGCCTACCGTAGCGTCTAGAGCCATGTCCTGCCCTTCCCCTGCGTTGATGTGTACGCCTCGATCAGAGACCGGGTGATATTTTCGATGCCGTAGGCTTCCATCTCGATGCCAGGCTTCTTCTCGCCGATATGGTCGCAGAGGAATTGCCAGACGTGCACCGCCTCATGGAGGATCGTCAGGATCACCTCCAGCGCGTCCCGCTCCGCCTCGGAATGGATGCAGACGAGGATGATTGCCTCGCCGGTCGTGTCGTTGCGAAGCCATTGGGTATGGCCGCCGGCGTTCGGGATGTCCGGCCAAGAAGCAGTCCCGTTGACGCGCTTCATCTCGTGGTTCCAGGCCGTCTCGCTCGGGCAGAAGCCGATCGCCACCGGCTGCCAGCCGCGATCAATCCAGACGACCCGATCGAGAGCCATTGTTTTACTCCGCAGCCTTCAGAGCGTTGTATTGAGCGAGCAGCTTATCGCGGCCGGTCTTCGGATGCGGCGCTTTGCCGGCCGCGGCCTTGATGGCTGCGTGCAGCTGTTCGTCGCTTAGATCGATGCCGGTGTCCGTACCGCCGCCGTTGGCGCCAGCCTGAGCAGCGATCGCGGCCGCAATCTCGTCCGGCGTGCTGCGCGAGGCATAGCCGCTGGGCGGGTAGTTCGCAGCCAGGTAGCCGGCAGCCACATACTCCTCAACTGTCGGCCCATCTTCGCGCAGAGCGACAGTCTCGCTCTTCGGCGCATAGACGGCGTCGACGATCTTAAAGCCGGCGGCGACCAGTTCGGCCTTGCGCTCCGGCGATACCGGATGAGGCTCATATGCGATCGGTTTCTCGGTCATTGTCGGGGTCTCCGTTCAAGGGCGAGAGGCGGGACCGAAGCCCCGCCCCTCAGATCGATCAGCGGCTCTTGACGACGATACCAGCCAGGTCCTTGTCGGCGGTGACCGCCTTGTCCCAGTTGGTACCAGTGCCGAGGGCGGTGTCGTTCGGGTTGGCGCCGCCGTTGGAGGTGTCCCACTTGAAGCCCTTGAGACCCGCGTTGTAGGCAAACTCGCCCTGCAGACGGGTGATCAGATTTTCCTTACCGGTGACGTCGTCAATGACCACGTCGTTGGTCTCCGTGACTTCGCCGAGGATGGCGTTGGCGGTGAGACCGAGGGTGTAGTAATCGGTGACGGCCGGCGAACCCGAGGTGACCTTCAGGTTATCGGAGTCGGTGACGATTACCGGGCGGTTCAGCGTGACAGGCGTGCCGGTCTGGACGTTGAAGTTCGAGAGGCCGTCGATGTTTGCCGTGATCTGCTGCTTGACGAGGTCGAAGTAGACCTTGGAGTGCATTACCCAGCAGACGACGCGCTCGGCGCGGTCACCAAACTTCGACAGGCCGTCGACGAGGCCGGTGGTCGTCACGGTGCCGCTAGATGCGATCGTGTGCATGAGAGCGCCGGACGAGACGTTGACCAGCGCAGCGCGAGCTGCAAGCAGGCCAGCGTTCAGCATATCGAGCTGCTGCGCAACTGCGATCTGCTCACCGAGGATGCCGGAGAACTCTTCTTCGTCGTAGCGGGCGAAGATCTTGCGGAAGCTGTCGCGGGTCTGGTCGACAGGGCCGATCTTACGGTTCAGCTTGACGCGGATGAATTCGTCCTGCGTCATCTTCAGGGCGGTTGCATCGGAGGTCGACGTGGTGTCACGACGGCTGATGAGCCCCGAGATGCTCTTGAAGAATGACTCATACTCGTAGTCGCCGGCCTTTTCCGTCGTGGTGAGCACGATGGCGCCGTTCGAAGCCGCGTTGAAGAGATTGCCCTGCTGGACAAGCGTCTCGGTCGCGCGGGTCTTCATGTATTCCTGGTAGACCTTGAAGTCAGAAGCGAGGCCCGTAGCCATGGTTGTTTCCTTTCAGAAGAAGCGGGATTGGGGATGTCTTCCGATCAGTCCGGGAGGGCCTTGTACTTGTCGAGGCCGTGCTCGCGAACGAACGCGCCGCGTTCCTTCTCGGACTTGAAATCGGACTTCTTGGTAATGGCGGATCTCCCGCCCTTGCTGTCAGGAAGCTTCCCGCTTCCGCCTGCCCCGCTACCCTTGAAGAGCGACGGGTATTTCTCGAGGGCTTCCTTAGCGAGATCGTCGAAGGTCGCCGTACCGTCCTTGGAAGAGCCGGCGAGCGGCGTCACGCCGTCCGCGGCCACGATGTTGATGACGCGCTTGTCGCCGTCGCGATCGAACTTAATGCGGTTGGAGAGGCGATCCGGCAGAAGATCGATGCCTTCTTCCGTTGCCCCTGCCTTGGTCAGAGCAGCCATGAGCGAGGTGTTGATGATGGCGCTGCGTTCGGACGCGCGTGCCGCCTCGAGCTCGGACGCCAGGTCGGCCTTTTCCTTTTCCCATTTGGTCTGATGCTGCTTCAGGAGGGCGTCGAAGTTGCCTTCCTTCTCGTGCTTCTGCCGTTCCGCCTCCTCGGCGCCGGCGATCAGCTCGGAAATCTCCTCCGGGGACTTGCCGGTGCGCTGCCAGGCCTTGATGTCCTTCTCGTATTTCTTGCGGGTTTCGCGCTCGGTCTCCAGCGCCTTCTTCAGGCCGGAGTTATCTTCGAGCCCGTCGACCGACAGGACGAACTTGCCATCCTTCTCGGCGTAGAGATCGCGGTGCGCTTCGGAGACGTCATCGAGGGAGTCGACAGAGAATTTCAACGGCATGTGGTTCAGCCTCTCGCTGGTTGCTGGGCATCGCGCCCATGAAAAAACCGCCGCGGCTTCACACCGGGCGGTCGGGTCGGGTTAGAGGTTGGTCGGGATTACGGCTTGAGCCAATCCAACGTCGGATAGCCCAGCCATTCTTTCGTCTGCCCGCTCATCGAGCGCGTCACGTCGCGGATGATCGGGTTTGCGATCGACCAGGCTTCCGTGAACGCGTTGACCTCGCTCCACGGTGTCCGGTCGAAGAAATGCGATTGTGCGCCGTCCATCGGCACGCCACAGAGGACGATGCGATCAAAGCCCTGCTCCATCGCCACCTTGACCGCGAAGAGGCCGGAGGATCCGGATGAGCTCATGCCGGGCCACCGGTAATCGATGACGATGTCGACCGGGAAAGCGCCGTTGCGTCCCATCTGGGTGTTGCCGTCATGGGCTACGAACACTTTCGGGCGCTGGTAGCCTTTGGCGTCCCGCCCGGCCATCCACTCGGAATATTTCTCGGGATGAAGCGAGACAGCGAAATCGATCTCGCCCGAGTAATGCGCCAGCATGTCGTTGATGGCGATGGTCGCGTCAAAGGGACCGAACTCCTTCGCCTGTTCCAGATCATCCCAGACACATTGGGCGCCGCCCAGGACGATGCAAGTCTTCACTGGCATACCATCACCACGTCGCGGTGGTAGCCGCCGAGGTTCGCACGCGCCCCATCCTTGGCGCTTGCGACGTGCTCGGACGTGTAGCTGCCGCCTGAGCGGAGCACGCAAGATTGCATCAACGATGTTCCTTAAATCAGATGAGGCGGGTCAGCTTCCCGCGTGCGAGGCAATGCCCGCAATAGATGACCTTCGACCCACCGAACGGCACCCCGTCCCGGATCATCCGGCCCTGCTTCATTTCAAAGCTGAGCGCCGTGGCGACGCCCGTGTCCTTTTCGCATTCGCTGCAGGTGAGCACTTCCGGCTCGCCCCGTTTCCTTGCCCGATACGCCTTCGGCTTCGCCTCACCGTCGCCGGCAGGTCCACCAGGAATAACCCGAAAGCGTTGGGGTTCGTCAGCCATCGTCAGGAGAAGGCTCCAGGCGGGGTGGTCATCTCCACCGCCTTGATTTGCCGATCAGACAGCGGCGTCCCGTTCTCCCAGGAGCCGCGAAGCATCACCAGATGGAAATAGACTTCCGTCGTGTCGCCGATCTGCTTGATTGGACGATCCGGATAGAGCTCGTTGTAACGCCGACGAGCGGCTTCGACCTCGGCTGAAGGATCAGCCATTTGCCACCTCATCAATTATGGCGCGGAAGGCTCTTGCCGTCCGCGGACCCATCTGCTCAATCATATATGCCCAGAGGGCGTGCTTTTCCAGAACATTTGCCATGAAGGCATTGGCGAAGGCTTCCGCCGCGTGCGCCGCAGTCACCTGGCCGCCCCTGCCATCGTCGCGATATGACGGGAACTTGCTGTAATATAGCTTGCTGTGACCGTAGCCGCGACCGAGATCGGTAACCGATCCGAGAAAGTCCCTCATGTTGCCGAGAGCGTACATGTCGAGCAGAAGGTCGTCGGTAACCCTGTAGCCAATCTCCTGGTGCCGGCGCAGCAGCTCGCGCTTGATCGTGTCCATCGCCCGATCGAAGTCGCCGGTCGTCATCAGCCTGGCGAACTCGGAAACGGCGTCATCATTGCCGCCCATCAAGTCGCGCAGATGCTCGGTTGCCTTCGCCGGCACGTCTGATGCCCTCACCTGCCACGCCATCAGCGCGCGCCGGTCTTCGGCGATGGCATCGGCCATAGCGGCGGAACGCAACGTTCGGATCGTCCGCCCGTCGGCATCGATCGCATGCCCGTATTCATGGGCGAAGGTCCCGACCCACTTCGCGCTGTTCTCAGCCGTCCGCCAGTCAGCCGGGATCGACATCGAATGATCGTCGAACCGGTAGAAGCCGCCGGTGTCGGTGTCGTTCAGCTTGACCGGCGTGGTCTTTTCGAAGGCCTTAACATAGCGCTCGTCGAGATCCTTGCCGAGCTTGGCGGCATAGATGCGCTCGAACTCGTTGCGCCCCTCGATTGCGGTCTTCTTCGGCGTTGGAGCCGGCTTTGCTTCAGTCTTAAGCTTGCCGCCGAATGCCTTCTCCCATGCATCGCCCTCCCGCTGGCGCAGCTGGTCGAGCGTGTATTCCTGCCCCTTGGTGTCGATGAACCGATCGAGCTCCAGACCGCCGGCCCGGAACAGCTTGGCCTTGGTCGGCCCGAGGATGTCGTCCTGCACCTCTTTCGGCTGGCGCCTGAGCCATTCGGAATAGGTGACCGAGGCCGCGACCTGGCCGTCCATCGAAGCGCGCGTGCCTTCCGGCGCCTCCTTAAGGTTGATGCCCAATTCCTTCCACGACATCAGCACCGGCGCAGTGGACGATCGGCAGTTGAGATGCGCCGGCGGCCGAGGACCGCTGTCGAGTGGATAGACCTTGCCATCACGGCCGCGGCAGACAGCGCTGGTGCGCGCGTCCAGGGTGGACACCCAGCGGACGCCCTTGATGACGCTCGCATTCTCCTTGTAGGTCTCATTGCGGGCGATCGTCGCGGTATGATTGACCGCCGTCCGGACCGTGGCCTCCGCCCCGCGCCGCGACACCTCGAGGATGCCGTCGCGATACTGTTGCGCCCGCGTGCCCCTGATGTCCCTGACGATCTGATCCGTCGTCCGCCCTTCGACATAGCCCATGCGGATCGTGTCGCGCAGACGGCGGTAGGCGCCGGCCTCCAGATCGGCATACCAGTCCTTCAGCAGCCGGCCATCGAACGGACGCGCCATCACCGCCGCGTAAAGCTGGGCGCTCGTCGGCTTGATCAGATCCAGACGCACCGGCAGCGCCTTGCCGAGCAGATTGATCTGAAAATCCCGCTCATAGGACGACAGCGCCTTCAGTTCGTCGCTCAGCGACGACGTCGCCCGTCCATAGGCTTCGGCGATGATCGACCGGACCGAATCCAGCAGCAGCTCCAGCCGGCGCTGGGTGAAGCCCTGATCGCCGATGCCGCGCTTCACCAGTTCGTTGACGAGCCGATCGTCGACGCGGTTCAGCAGCCCGACGACCTTCTTGACCACCGACGAGGTATAGCGCAGCAGCCCGATCTGATGGCGAACCGAGGCGTCGAGGGCTTCCTCATTCGCCGTCGGCATTGTCGTCCTCTGCCGGCGGCTTGATCAGGCCGAGCGATTCCGCGTCGCCTTCAATACGCTCGGCCTCTTCCTCGGGATCGATGTCGCCCATCAGCACACCGCGGCGGATCAGCTCCTTGATGAAGGTCTCGCGGCTGATCTGGCCGGCATTGACCGCGGCGAGCAGCGTCGTCAGGTCGGTCGCATCGCGAAGGGTGATGCCGAAGTCGGTGTTGACGGTGATCGAGCCGCCCTTGTCCTTGCCCAGCCCCTCATATTCGGCCATGTAGCCGAAGGCCTGCTCGAGCGCATCCTTGAGGTTGTCGGCCATCATCGCGAGCGGCGAATTCATCTTCGCCTGGTCGATCGCCTCCCCGGTTGCCGTCTGCGATCCAGGCTTCGGGGTCAGCAGCTCGAGGCCCTGGGTCTGCATCTGGAATTCGAGATCATCGAGATCGTTGCTGCCGGCCTCGATCGCCTTCCCGGAATGCTCGACATACTTCATGTCGGCGTTTTCAGACGTCGTCCGGGTGAAGCTGTTCGCACCGACGACGAGCCTGTCCTCTTCGCCAAAGCCCTTGGCGAACAGCATCGGGACGCGGGCGACATGCAGGATGTTGCGCTGGTCGCTCGATGACTGCCAGTGCGCCAGGTTGAGATAGGCGAGATCGGACAGCGGCGGCTCGCCCATCATGAAGCCGGTGCGGTTGGCGTAGAACGGAACGAGGGTGATGTCCTTGAGGCTGGTCATGCCGGACTCGGTCAGGACCCACTCTTCCTTGCCGTCGACCTTCTGCTGGCGATAGACGCGGAACATGACACCGAGCTCGTCCCGATCGAAGACGCGGACCTGTTGAACCTCGATCTGCCCGAACTCGTCATCAGGGTCGTCTTCCACCGCCGTCTCCAGGATGCGAACCTGGGTCAGGACGTGGTGACCGGCGATCACCTTCGACTTGAAGCCGATCAGCGAACAGGCCTCGATCAGCACCAGATAGGGCCGGCGGCCGCTGTCGATATCATCCTTGCGGGTGGCGCCTTCCTGCGCCGGCGGCATCTCGACGAGGATATAGGAGATCCCGTCATTCATCCCGGCTTCGAAGACCGCATAGGCGAAGTTGTTGAGCCCCTGCCCGGTCAGGTCGATGTTCTCGGCATAGGTCTTCAGCTTGGCCGGGACATCCTCGCCCATCTGCACCGGCTTGGTGAAAACCTTGCCGGACATGTCCCTGACGGTTTTGCGATAGCCGTTGAACAGGAAGGTGCGGTTCACCCGGTCGTTATAGGCGCCCTCGCTCTCGGCGTTCTCCTGCGGCAGATAGGTCTTGCCGGCCTTGCGCATGGCATCGGTGCCGCCCATCAGAGCCCGCGGCAACGCGCGCTTCTGCTCGGCATCCTGATAGATGTCTGTCGGCTTGGCGACGGTGTTGCTCATATCCGCAGTTCTTCCGATGTCGTGACGTGTTTTCGGGGCGGGTCGACGTTGGTCAGCATGAGAGAATCCGCATAGTCCGGGCTGTTGATCCCGCGCCGCTTCAACTCTTCCTTCTTCTCGATGACGATCTTGCCTCGGTCATTGCGCCCCCATTTGACGAGGGACAATTCCAGGCAGAGCTGATCGCTTTCCTTGTCGCCGGACGGCAGCGCCATGAGCTCGTCGACAGGGTGCTCTTTGCCACCCTTGCCTTCGAGGAACAGCACGTGCTCGTGCGTCCGCTGCAGGGCCGTACGGGCAAGCCACCAGACCTCGGCCTTCAGGTTGCCGAACATCTCTTCCGATGTCCGACCGTCCGGCCATTTGCGTTGCGTTGGCGGCAAGCCGGTGTTGACCGGCACCACTCGCAATCCCGTTTTCGGGTTCTTCATCAGCGTCGACGAGACGCCGGCACCAACGCCAGGCGCATCGAAGTTCAGGGTGGACGCGGCCGCCTCGGAGGCAATAGCCAATCCCCAATGCGCCGTTTCGGTCGTGTCCGGATCCCGGCGGGACTTCGGAGGGTCGACGACAGGACCGCGCCGAGCAATCGCCACCGACTTCGCCTTGCCGGCGCCGACGTCGAGCCCGACAACAGCGACGGCGGACGCCTTCAGGCGAGGCTCCAGAGCCTTCAGCCGCTTGGCGCTCTCCACCCATATGGCGGGGATGCAAATGCCCTCCACCGAGGCGCTGTAGTCGATATCGTACTCGCTCGCCCACGTCGTCGGGTCGGAGAAGCTGGCTTCCTTGTTGGCGGCCCATTCCTCGGTCTTGCGCGGATCGTCGCGCCAGTGCAGCCGCATGATCTGGTGCGGCTTCATGATCGAGTGGCGCTTGCGGGCGAAGAGATTGCCCATCCCGTTGACCGACGAGACCCAGATCACGCAATCGGTGTTGCCCGACAGCGCCTTCTCGACCGTCTCGGCGTTCGGGACGAATGCCGCCTCGTCGACGACATACATCGAGGATCGACCACCGCGGCCCATGTCCTCCCCACCCTCGCCCGAGATGACCGAGCCGGTCTCCGGGTTGGAGATGCGCATGTAATTGTCGTGCTGCGACCAGTTGAAGCCATCCGGCATCATCTCCGGCGGCAGCCGGCGCATCATGATCCGGATCTTGGCGAAGATGCTGTCCGGGTTGTCCTTCTTGTCGACGTAATCGACCTTGCGGGAGCCGAACGTCGCTTTGAAGCCAGGATTGAACAGCCATTGATGCAGCGCCACACCAGCGGTCAGATAGGTGGCGCCGGTGTCACGGCTCTTTTCGATCAGCCCTTCTTCGGCGGCATTCACCCGCTCGAGCAGCCACAACACGACCTCGCGCTGCTTTGGCCAGAGCTTGAATTGAACGTAGGCGCCGCCTGGCTTGCCTACCAGGCGAGGGTCGTAGGTCCAGACCCACTTATTGAACCAGTAGACGATATCGCGGGCGCAGCGCTCTTTCTCTGCCTGCCAGCCGCCGGCCTCGGCCTCGACCCGTTCCCGCTGCTCGCGCTCTGCCTGCTTCTTCCGTTTCGCTTCGAAGAGAGCGAGATACTCACGCTTCTGCCCCAGGCTCATCTTCGCCAGCACCAGCTGCGAGGGCTGCAATGCGAGCATCGATTTCCTCTTCAGTCAGGTTGGCGTATTCGATCGGTCCACCATTCGGACCGGAGTGCTCGCGCTTCACAGGGGCATAACTGCCCTGCATCTTGTTGGCCTCTGCGATTGCAGCGATGGCCGTACGGCGATCATCCTTGGCGGAGGCATCGAAGATCATCTTCAATGCCGCGAGCCTGTCAGCGGCGCTCCATTCGGCTTTCTCGGCCACTCTGGATGTGATCTCTTCGACGCGCTTAGAAATGTTTTGATTTGCTTTAAGCGTGGAAGCATTGCCGCGGTTCGGCTTGAACCCTGCCCCGACATACGCCTCGTCGGCCGTCATGCCCTTGGCGAGCGCCTGGGCGAACTTCTCATGCCGTGCATTCTTCAGGACTGGCATCACATCCTCGAAAGGTTCGCCTTGCCTTGCTTCAGCCGTCGAATGAATAACCGGGGCCGGCTTGGTTCCGAGCCGCGAGCAAGGCCATTGAAACGCGGGCGGGCGCGTTCTAAGGAGTGCCCCGTAGACTGGTTTAGAACTTGACGCCGGCCGACTTCAGCACGGCCTCGGCGGTCTTGATGACCTTGCCCCATTGCTTTTCTGTGGTCGGCTTGGTTTTGGTGACGGCATCGAGCTTGCGCTTGGCCTCTGCGGCTGTGGTCTTCGCCATCAGCATTTCCCTTCGATGATCCGGTATCCGGCGAGCTTGAGCTTTCCGTTTTCGCCCATGACCCAGAAGTCGATCCGCATCGGCTGTCGGCACTTCGGCGGTGCCGGGATCTGCTTTTCAGCCGTCGGCAGCGGGCCTTCCGGCTTCACCTGTTCCTGTTTGGCCTGAGCCATCGAAAGGAACGAGATAAGGACAAGAGCGCCGAGGGTGAGGATGACGAGGACTGCGAGCGCACGGATCATGGCGAACCTCCTGTGGAGAAGTCGAACAATGTGAAAAAAGCATTCGTCGCTCGCGCGATTTTAGCGATTTCAGGTTGCGCGACCACTTCCAAGACTCAATCAGATGTGGCCTGCTGGTAGGTGACAATTCATCAACAGCTGGGAGCTAATCGATGACTGAACAGATCAAGGTAAACGGCCAGTTCGAACTTCCGGTCCCTACCGGCGACATTCTGCGCGCGGTGATCGTTGACGTCGATATTGAGCCGCCAAACGGCAGCGTCCTGATTTACGGGATGACGTCACCATCCGAGATGACCCCGATACAGATCGACGGATCGCAAAAGGATATCAAGCTGCCGTTCATCAATGGCAACATCGCAATTACCCACCTGGGCAAAGTCACCAAGTGCTCGGTCATCACGAAAGGGTTCGTGGATAACGTGCGTCGCCTCTAAGGAAAAGCCCGCCGTGGCGAACCGGCGGGCTGTGATGATTGCGGAGGGAGGATTCGAACCTCCGGCCTCCAGCTTATGAGGCTGGCGAGCTACCGAGCTGCTCTACTCCGACAGACGGAACTTGGAACATTCTTCAGGCGTTTGCAGTTCGGTTCGCCACGAAACCGGGAGGTATCCATGGCAGACGACAAGAAGAACGTTGGACGCGATCGCAGCCGCGTTGCCGCCGGGCAGTCCTACGAACTCAACTACTTCAAGCGTAAGCACGGCCTCACTGAGGACCAGGCCCGCAAGATCATCAAGGAAGCAGGCAATTCGCGAGAGAAGGCGAACGAGCTGGCCGAGCAAGTCAAGAAGGACTAAAGCGCTGGATGGGTAGCGGTTTGCGGCGAAAGCCTCCCGCACTTCCCATACCTGCGGAGCGCTCCACTCCATGATTGCCCGCATGGAGACGGGATATTGGTTGCAGGCTCCGGAGTTGAACCGGATATTTCGCGGTTATGAGCCGCACGGCTTACCGTTTGCCCTGCCTGCGTGATCTATGCTGCCTCTAACTGGAGCTTTGCCCGTCGTCGCGCTTCACGTTCGCGCCGGCGGTTGGCTTCCTCGAGGCGTTTATTGAGGGCGGCCAACTCTGGACTTTCGAGATCCAGTATCGGCCTTGCATCCGATGCCATCCAGTGCGGAGCGCTTCGCTCGCATTTCTTCGACGTTACATCGGATTGATCGCTTTCTCCCTCATTTTCGGACAAGCCGCAATCCTCACTGTTCAACCGAACAAGCACAACACGGTTGAGATTGTTCGCAATAGTTTGACAATGAAGTTGGATTTGCCGCCGCAACATTCGGTCGTTCATGTCGTTTTCGGCCGCGAAAGCAGATATTTTCATCCCTTTCCTCACCTTAATCCACGACCAGGCATACACAAGCTTCCGGGCGGTTTCGTCAAGCATCGAGTTGATCCAGCCGAAGACTTCCTCCATTCGCGCCAGATCTGCCGCCGACGCGCTCTCTCCGTAGCGCGATGCATCGAAGCCATACGCCTCGTCATAGCGCCTGACGACCTCCGGCATGGCGCTCCCGTATTGTTTCGGGCCGCGGTATGCCGGCACTAACCGGAGCGTATCGGCCATCTCGATGATCCGCGTCTCGACAGCTTTCCATGTCCATGCCTCATAGTTCATGCCGCTTCTCCAATCATGTCCAGAAGGTCGCCCTGCAGGGGCTGGAAAAATTTGATGCCGATCAACACGCGGAGAACATGAGTTGTCGGGATTCCGCAGTTCATCGCCTTGGCCTTGCGCCGGAGGCTGCCGAGGTCGATCGAATTGAAGTCGTCGACAAGAGAGGGCGAGCGAAGCAGCGCCGGGTTGCGCGCCAGCAGAGAGGAGACCGCTTTCAGCATGTCGGCATAGAGCTCGGCCGCATTCGCCTTGTTGCCGGTCATCAGCATGAAAACGAGCTTCAGGTGATCCTCGCCATGATCGGCGCCGATCTCGCGCACCGTCGGCTTGCAGTAGCATTCGAACGGCTTGCGGCTCGTCGGGCTGTGCAAATGACCGTCGAAGAGCTTCACGCCGCATTGGCGAGCCACGCGATAAATGTCACAGCGATTGGCCGCGGATCCGTTCATACGCCACCCCGCATCATGCTTTTGTGCGCCCGGTCGACGGCCGCCTGGATGACTGCCAGGCCGCAGTGATCGTATTTCCCCACGAGGTCGTCCAGCTGCATCAGCCTGGCGTGCAGCTCTTTCCTGTCGGCCGGCATTGCGGTCTTGCTGCCGTGGACGAAGCGCGCTGCCCGTTCCCACCTGTCTCGGGCGGAGTCGATCTGGTCGGCGATCTCTTCGTCTGTCATGCCGCCCTCCACAGGATAGCTTTTTGATCGGCCGGGATGCGGTGCTTTCCACGGGCCATGGGGTGCTTCGGCGCTCCGCTATCGGTCTTTCCCCAGCACCAGAGATCAGGGTAAGGCGCGTCGCCGGATTGGATCTCCTCGACGACATGATCAATCCAAAGAGCATCCCAGGCGATCGCGCCCCAGCAGACGAAGACCTGCGCTGCTGCCTTTGCTTTTTCAATGACGTGCGGAAGGTTCACGAAGTGCAAATCGTCGCGCACATCCCATGCGCCACCTTCGATCGTCGCTACGATGCGCCGGCACTCGGCTGGGCTCGACGTGCAGAAGGGATAGAGGTTCACCGCGTCGTAGCCGCCGAAGCCGGCCGTATAGAACCATTTATTCCACCAGATGGACGTCGGGTCGTCTTTCATGGCGTCAGCGGTGGACGGGTTGCAGCCGATCACGCAGGCGCGCGGGCCATCGTTCCACCGTCGGCTCAGGGTAAGCCGATTCTTGCCGTGGAATTCGGCGTCATAGATCGGGCCGTTGCCGAAGAGATCGATCATGTCACCAGCCCGTTCCGGAAGGCGAACGCGACCAGCGCCGTGTCCTTGTAGATGTCGAGCTTCCGCATGAGCGCGAGCTTGTGGCTATTTATGGTATGAGGAGAGCGGTCAAGGACGATCCCGATCTCTCCTGCCGTCTTGCCGTCGCAGATGAGCTGCAGAACTTCTTTTTCGCGAGGGGTGATGTGGATGCTCTGGGACGCCGTCATTGAGTGATCTCCTCCCCAACTGGAATCTGCAGCATGATCGGCGCCGGCCCGTCTATGGTCGGGACACGCGGCATGGTCACCGAAGCGCCTGAGAAGGTGACCCGCGTTACGCGATCGGGATGAAAGGCCCGCTTGTGCGGCGCGGCGTCGGCGTATCCCATTGGGTGACGAGACGCCTGCCTTGCCGGGAACCTCTCCCGGTGCCGAAACGCCATGTTGATGACGGTGTTCTTCTTCGACCCGACGATCTCGGCTATGGCTCTTGCCGACAGCCCTTCATTCCAAAGCTTCTCCGCCTTGGCGATGCGTTCTTCTGTCCAGAATAGGTCCGTCATGGAAGCAGCCCCCTCGCCTTCAGTCCTGCGATCGCTCGGACAGCATAGAGGCATGTCGTGTGATCCCGCCCGAACAACCTGCCAAGTTCAGGGTAACTGATGTCAGGCTTAACGATCGTCTTAAGCTCCCACATGATGAGCTGTCGGTGGTCGACGAGTGGATGTGTCCGACGCGGGCCACACAGATCCTTCATAGTGATGCCGAGTTCTTTGCAGCGCCGGCGCATGTAATCTTTGGTTGGGTGCATATTACGCTTCCGCCACTCGGCCATGTGGGCGTCGAACTGCATATCGCCCCATTGCCACATAGGAAGCCATCGAGGAGTTCTCTTGACCGCCGTGGCGACAGACGATGGAGCCGGCTTCTTCCGCACTGGCGGCCTCAACAGCCGCTGCCTGATGATATGCGCCTGCCGGATGTTCTCTGCTGCGGAGGAGTATTGTCTGACGGTGGTGATCATGCCGCCGCTCCCTTGGTCTCAACCTCGACTGTTTTCCCGCCCCCGCGGAACAACTTCCGATCGGCAGCGGCAAACTTCGCCTCCTTCACGCTGCCGCCGGCGATCTCACCGGAGCAGACCAGGTTGCCGTTGAGGTATGCGAGGACATGGTGAAGCGCGGCCTTGGTGGCGGCGAGCTCGTCGGGGAATACCTGCGGCCGATCGCCCTCTGCCATCAGCGGCTTCGGTTTTGCATCCCGAGCAAAGCGCATCATGCAGCGGAAGCCGCCGGGAACTGGTTGGGAGTAGGCGCTAAAGCGGTTCATTCTGCTGCCTCCAGATACTCAGCTTCTGGCTTTGCTTTCGGCTTCGGGGCTGCGTCCGCCATGATGGCGCCGACGCACGCTTTCATTTTCGCCACCGACACAGCATTGCCGATCTGCTTGATCTGCTCGGTCTTGGTGCCGGCGAACTCGTAGGTCGCTTCTTCGGTGTTGAAGCCCATTGCTGCCGCTAGTTCGTGCGGCTCGAGCATGCGAAAGAGGATGTCGAACTCAGGCCCGGGCTCGACCAGGTTCACATGCCCCGTGGCCGTGATTGCCGGCGCCGGCTGCTCAATGTCATGTACCCGAGGTGACTGCCCTGCCCGCTCACCGAATTGAGCGGCGATGAAGGCTAGTTCCCCCCGGTTCGCCGTCGTCAGGGTTGGAAGCGGATCGCTGTCGACATTGCGCGCGCGATTGCTGCCGTCGGAATGGGTGATAGGAACCACCATTCCAAATCGGCCCTTGCTGGTGATCGTCGGCAAGGTCTCGTCGACGCTGTTGCAGGTCTCGCCAGAGCCGGATCCGTAGTAGGGAGAAATGAGCGCGTGCGCGCCGCCGGTGGGCGCCGTGGGGATCGGGTCGGACACGCCACGCGGTGATCCGCCGGAAGCTTGCGAGAGGACGAACGGCTCGATCAGCATTGGCCGAGCGCAGCCCGGCCGTTCGTTGTTCGCCGCTCCGCCGGTTGTTATGGTCGGAAGAGGGTCATCAGCCGATCGCGCCGCGCCGCTATTGTGCTGTGATAGAACCATCGCCTCCGCCAGCCAGACGCCACCCTTCGTGTCGAGCGTCGGGATGAGGCCTTCCGAAACTCCTTCGGCCTTGTTGCCCTTACGCCCGTTCATGATGATCGGCTCTGCCACAGCGATATGGCTTGCAGCCGACGTCATGGTCGGCAACGGCGCGGCGGCGCTGCCTGGCGATGTCGCCTTCTTCATGTTGACGATGACGGGCTCGGCAATGGCCATCTGGCTGCCGCCGGCGGTGATCGTGGGCAATGGCTGCTCGACGCCCCGAGGGCGCGGCCCTGCCCCTTCCTTGCCATGTCTGGGCGATACAATCACCGGCTCGGCGATCCCAATATGCATTCCGTTGGCGGCGATGGTCGGCAAAGGCTGGTCGACGCCCTGGGCGGCCATGTGGTTGCGAAGAATGACGAGATACGGCTCTGGCCAGCCGAATTTGACGGCGCCGGCATAGATGCGCGCCAGCGTCTTCGGAGCGAGCGGCTTCTTGCGATTGAAGATCGACCGGCCCTTTATCTTCCAGTCAATGATCTCGCGCGCAGGCCGCCAAGGCTTTGCCGCAGAGAACAGGTCGGCATTCACCTCATCCCGCTTCTTGTGCGTCGGCATCGGCCAATGGATCTTGCGACCGTCGGACCGGCCCATGAGGATGAAGCGCTGACGAGTAGTCGCGTCGCCGTAGTCGGCTGCGTTCAGCTTGCGCCATTCCAGTTCGAACCCGAGGCGCCGCAGCGTCTCGGTCCAGGCGTGGAAGTATTCACCCTTCCTCGAAGCGATCGGCCGGCCCGTCTTCATATTGACCGGGCCCCAGCCGACGAACTCCCAGACGTTCTCGATGATGATCCGCTTCACCCGCAGCTCGGTCAGCCAGGTGATGATGTGCCACGGATCGCTTCGCTGCTGGTCGCTGGTCGGCTTTCCGCCGCGCGCGACCGAATGATGCGTGCAGGTTGGCGATGCCATGAGGAGATCGAGATAGCCTTCCGGCACCAGGATGTGCGGGCGAACCGTGGAGATGTCCTGGACGAAGTGCCGGGCCTCCGGGTGGTTCTTCTGGTGCGTCTCGATCGCCGTCGGCCAGTGGTTGACGCAGACCAGCTCCATTTCGAGGCCAAGCTCGGAAAGCGCGCGCTGCGCGCCGGTCGACGAGCCGCCGGCACCGCAGAGGAGATCAGCAACGAGCATCTTGCGCGCCATTAAAACAATTCCTTTTCACGCTCTGGAACGATGGAGACGTAGCGGGTGAAAGCAGCATCGAAATTGACGCGCTCGACGATGGTGGGATCGCCCCACCGGACCTTGATCGCCGCGATCTCGGCGATGCCTTCGATTTCGGACCCGAAGACGGTGTTGATCACCTTCCAGTCCTGTGGAGTGGCCGCGACCTTCTCCATCTCCTTCTTGTATTTTTCCGGCCGGTAGAGGGTGATCACCGCGTCATAGTCGGCTCGAGCGTTCTCGCCGCCGTAAAGGTCTTTGGCGATCGGCCGGGGATTCTGTCGCTTGCCGCTCTCCCCGTTCCTCTGGTTGAGGATGAGCACCGATGCGGCGACCTCGTCCGCAAGGGCTTTGAATTCGACGGTCACGTCACCGGAGATCCGGTCAGCCGAGAGCTTGTCGTTCTTCGGCTTCACCTTGCCGATGTGGTCGAGCACGATGAATGGCGTTTTGCCGTTGGACATCTTCTTGATGAAGCGCCGGGCGTATGCCGTCAGGCGGTCGACGCCTTCCCGCTGGCAACGGATGATTTCGAACGGCTGGCCATTGATCCAATTGGCGAACGAGACGCAGCGATCTTGCTCTGCCTGGGACATTAGCCTCATCGGCTCCCGCTGCTGCCGGCCGCTGATCTGGTGAACCTGAGAGATCATCTGACGGACGCACTGCGCTGCGGATTGGTCGTAGGAGAGGAACAGGACCGGGTGGCCCTCGCGCACAGCGTGATAGATGAGCTGCATCGTGAGGGAAGATTTCCCCTCGCCCGACGATGACAGCAGCCCATAGAGGTTTCCGGCTTCGAACACCGGCTCCGACAGAACCCGGGCGATCTCCGGCAGCGCGATCGGGACGCCGATCAATCGGTCGCGCTTGGCGGACGCCTGGAAGGCGGAAAGATATGATGCGCCGGGCGATGAGACGGACTTCGTCTCGGTGAACCTGGCCCGGAGCTCCTTCAGCCGGTTTTCCAGCTGCTCGATCTCGTCGCCGATCGTCAGGAGGCCATGCCCCTCGTTCGCGAAGTCCGTCATGTATTTGGCTTCCTGCGCGATCTGCCGGGCCATGACCTGACCCTTTATGATCTGCAGTGAAGGTTCGAACTGTGCCTTGCGGGCCGGGCTGGCGCCGATCAGGAAAAGGTTCTCGACATATTCGAACGGGGTGAAGGGCAGCTTGTCGATAACGCGGGGAAGGAACGGCTTGAGCGTTACCGGAATCGCCGACTGATGGCCGGCGGCGAGCTCGCAGATCTTGGAAAAGACGATCTGATGAAGGCCTTCGACGAAATCCGACCACTCGAGGCCGCATTCCGGCAGCAGTTCATTGGAAACGAGGATGCATGCGAGAACCGTCTTCTCGGCTTCGAAAACATCGTCCTCGGTAATGCGATCCATGAGTTTTCGAGAGAGAGCGTTCATATAACCGCTCCAGGAACTGAAAAAAGTTGCCCGGTTAAGCGAGGCCGACTCTTGAAACAAAAAAACCGAGAAAATAGATTGTCCGCCGGCGCTGGATTCCGGCGCCATCCTTGTTGATCACCAACGTTTTCAGTGAGGTAGCAATGAACTCTAACTTTAACCGCCCCGTTTATCTGAAGGAACGGGAAGGCTTGGTTCGGGAGATATTCTCTCTGGCGGACGCCATTGATTTTCTCGAAGATTGGCCTGAGCGCGACCGAGACCTCATCCACGAGGCAACCCTCAAAACCTGCTACATGGCCCATGATGGACATAAGCCGCTTGAGGTAGCTCGCGACGCCATCCGCGCGTTCGGGAATAAGAAGGGCATCTTGATGAAGCAGCCGGCGGTTCAGCCGTGGATGATCAAGACCCCGACCGGCGGTGGTCGCGTTTCTGCCTGAACGGCTCGCGTAAGTGGAGAGGCTGCGATCGCGGCCTCTCTCATCAGCCATAGCAGAGGTGATGCTGCGGCTGCTCGCACCTGGGCCTTTGGTCGCAGATGCACCCCCGACCTTGGTCCCATACCTGGAATTTACGGAACGCGTGAGGCGGCTGCGTATTTCTTCTGCGGTCAGCACGCCGGAGGAGACAAGATGAGCAGCGATCTGTGGGACAAGCCAATAGAGTTGATGATCGATCCCGATCATTTCCGAAGCGTCGGCAACTCGCGCGATGCTGTAGCGTACCTCATGAGCTCGTGGCCCACAAAAGGAGGTAAGTCCTTTTCCGCTGCTCGACGAGCCTGTCTCGGCGCGATCGACGGGAAGGTTGACAGCGCGACAGCCAAGCTCGCCTTCATTCGCGCGGCCCGGGAAGCGGGCATCCTCAGACCTTGATCGACGTTGTGTCTTCATTGGCATCATGCGGCCACCTCATCTGATCGATGAGGATCGGTGCGCCGCTGGGCAATGGTCCCCTCGCCCGGAACAGTTCTTGCACGGTTACTAATATGTTCACCGTGGAGAGGCCTGATGTCATGAAGTGGCACACACCTGGAGAATTCAGCCCGCTGATGCTCGTTGTGAACGGGCCGGAAAAATACAAGCTTGTCGCGAGCCTTTGGGAGGCGGCCCAGATGCTCACGGCTTGCTGGCCGCTCGACGACGGGGAAGAGTATCTTACAGCGGTGAAGGCTTGCCGGGATGCGATCCACGGGGACCTTCCTGCTGAGGACGCGCGGTACGCGCTTATCCGTGCCGCCGACGAAGCTGGAATTCCGGTGATCACCGTCGTTCACTGAGTTGCGGAGCCCGATCATGCTAAGGCCCTCTCGTTCCGCTGCTTGCGCAGCGCCATGAGCGGCTCCTGGTACCGGCCGGCGTGAACCTTCATGTCCCGCACGCCCCAGCAGATCGCCAGAGCGCACGCCTCGGCGGCGTTATGGGCAAGCGTCTTCTGCGTAGGGAGCTTGATGCCGATGCGCTCGCATTCGGAAACGGCCGCCGACTTCCAATCCTTCTTGCCCTTGTTATCGAGCGCCGGCTTGAAGTTCTGGCCGTAGAAGCTCTTGCGCCATGTGCCGGGCGGGAGCGTGCCATAGGGAATGCCGAAATTCGCGATGGTCGAGACGATCGCGGTTGTCGCGATCCATGGATAGAGCATAGCGTCGGCGCTGGTATTGCCGATCTTGGCGAGCGACTGCTCCTCGAGCACCACCCAATCGGGCTTGCCGTGCTCGCGGATGAGCGCCGCAACCTTCAGGCCGATCTGGTCTCCGGTGTAATAGTGGTCGGCCTTGTCGGGCATCTGGAACACGCCGCATCTGACGTGGGAGAAGTTCCGGTCCTGCTTCTGCTGATCCGGATCGAAGATTGCCCAGCCAGTCGATTTTGACGGGTCGAAGCCCCAGATGATCGTCATGCGCGCCTCATGGGAGAGAAAGAAATTTCCGGTCATTCGCGACCGGAGAGTTGGGCGGCTCAAGGCTGGGAGGTGCCGAGCCGCCTGGAGGTTCAGTGCTTCACGACTGAGAACGGGTCGAAGCCGCTCGCTGGCGGTTCTTCGCGCGTCGTTTCCGCCTGGATCTGCTTGAGGATGTCCGGCAAGTCGGTTTCGTATTCCTTCTTGCCGGCGTCATAGGATTCCAGGAACATCTTGTCGTCGACGCTTCCGGCATCATAACCGGAGACGCGATCGAGACCGAGGAGGCCAGCCTTGTATCCCTTGGCGCGGATCATGCCTTCCTTGTCGACGCGGTCGACCTTGGCGAGGAGATCGCCCTTCGTGGACGGGATGAGGCCGAGCCATTCGAGGTTTTCACGATCAGATTTCAGCCGGTCGACCGGCTTCTGATCGTCCTCGCCGAAATGAGCCTTCAGGTAATGGTCGAACTTCTGCCCGGTGAAGGTAGGATCCGCCGCCTTGGCAACCTTTCGATTGGCCGATTTCTTCGCAGTCGCTTCCCGCCGCTCGGTTTCGGCCGCGAGCTCGTTGCGGAAATAGTAAGCGAACAGCTTCTGCCGTTTGTCGTTGATCGCCTTCGTGCCTTCACTTGCCGCTGCCATTACCGTCACCTTCCTTTTGCTTGCCTGACTCTCGTAGCCAGAGCTTCAATGTCAGTTTCCAGAGCCGCAACTTCAGCCATAAGATCCTCGCAACTATCACCCTTGCACCTCGCTCTGACGTCCTTCACCTCAGCCTGCATCACGCGGATTTTCTCATCCCAAAGGGAGATCCATCCGGCGAGGATGCCGTTGACCAGGCCCCAGCCTGGGCTTTTGATTTCACCTTGAAGAAACCTGCGGAGCTGGCGCGCGGTGAGACCGCAACGACTTGCCACCCTCTCCATTGCGTTCATCTGGTCGCCAGAGCCCCGGCTCTCGGCCTCGATCATCTTCCTTGCGAAGTGATCGGCTTCCTTGGGGCCGAACGCATCGACTGAAACTAACATCGCTTTCGACTTTCCCTGGTGGTTGATGGTTGACAAAATTCGGTCTGAGATTTCCCTGTTCATGCTCGGCTCTCCTGATATTTTTATTCATAGATCAGGAGGAACTGACGGACCCAGGACGCTACTCAGACCTCCCGAAACGCGTACTCTGAACAAGAGCAGCAAGGCGCCGAAGCTGGCAGGCGTGGGCGCCGAAGCTGTTCAGAATCCAATGAAACTTCATCCGATCGTCCTACTTGGTTGTGCCGAATGACTGCTGGTAGGAAACCCGGGCGCTAAGCTTGGAACCCGACGCGCCTTGGAACTTGTGTGTGAAAATCTCCCCTTTCTGGGGGAACGGAATTATCTCAGCGCTGACAGGATTGCCGTCGGCATCAGCCGGAACGGCCGAGCGCTTAATCAGAAAGCAAACCGCGAAGACGGCGGCGGCGTAAATCAGAAAGGCGAGGAGCGCGGTCACCACTTGTCCTCCTCAACCCAGCAGTCGGGCGTGCCGTTGTCGTAGTCGAGATCGTCGACCCGCGGCGACCGGCTGTAGCGGCGGCCAAAGAAGATCAGGGCCGCAAGGGTGACGGCGGCGCCGGCGCAGTAGAGAAACCCGCTGATGAAGTCGCTCATGGTGCGCGCTCCAAAATGGAAATGGATCGCGGCGCGCGCGGATACCAACTGATCTTCTCGCGGCGCTTGAGGTCCGTCAGAATCCGGTGAGTGCCAGATCGGGATGCGAGGCCCAAGTGCACAGTGATCTCGTTGATAGTCGGAGACGCGCCGGCATTGTCGCTCTGGTAGGCTCTGATGAACTCGAGGGCCTGGGCCTGCCTCACGGTCAAGCCGCTGGCTACGGCCTTCTTCTCGCTCATGATGCGATGGACTTCTGCAGCAAGCGCCGGATCGCCGTCGATAAGCTCGCGAGCCACGGAGGAGATGTCGGTCACGATACCCTCTCCTTCACAGCGACGGGCTTGGTGTAGCCCTTGCACGCCTCGCAGTGGCGCTCGATGAACTCAGGGATGGAAAGGACCCGATCGCATGCCGAGCAACGGTGGAACGTCACGAAGCGATCGGTCTTGCTCAGGGTCTGGCGAGCCGCGTCGATGGAACTGGTCATGCGCCGCTTCCGACGTCATCGAGGGTGAAATGAGTTGCCGTCTCTCCGGCTGCCACGCGTGTTCCACCGTTTGTCTCGGCCAATGTCGCGTCTTGGAGGTCGCTGCTACCCGTTTGCGTGCTCGGCGGATCGACCCATCCAGTCACTGCACCCGTGGACGCCGAACCCGGCGAATTCGGATGTTCCGGCACGATGAAATCCTGCCAGGCGACAGGAACCTCGTTGACGGCAAGCCCTGCCCAGCGAGCGGGGCTGAATTTCGTCTGCTCAAGCCAATAGGACTTGATGACACGGCCGCACTGCGTCGCCAGCCAGACCGGCGCGATGACCTTCTCGTCAAAAGACTTCTCTTCGCCCTTGACGGTGCGGACGACCATCACGGTCTTACCGCGAGGGGCTTCGTCGATGTTGAAGGACCAGGTCATGCCGCGCCCCTTTCTGCGAGCGCTTCGTCGACAGTGACCTGCCAAGCGATGAACGGCATCGACAAAAAGACCGGCCAAAGCAGGAACATGAGCGGCATGGGGTTACCTCAGGTAAATGTCTTTGAGGAGGTACGCGACGAAGAGCGCACCGATGATGGCGGCAGGGATGACGGCCATGTCCTGGAGAGTGCTCATGCCGCGGTCTCCGACGCTGCCTTGAACAGGTCAGGGCGTAGGACCTCAAAGGGGATGCCGGTAACGCGGCTGACGTCGCCGATGCGCTCGGCCGGAACTTTGTCCCACTGGGCGACAGCGCCGCGCGTGATGCCGATCTCGCGGGCCAGGCGCGCCAGTGGCATCCTGTCTCGAACGGCGTCCATTCCTTGCAGCTTCTGCACTTCGGCACTCCCTGACTAGCGAGAATGACCAAGATGTACAGTTTAACTAACGGCGCGTCAAGTGAGACTATCGAAGATTTTGTACAGGCAGACGGCTATGTTCTCGCCATGGAACTAAACCAACGAATCTTTGCAGCCCGGTCAGAAGCCAAGATGACCCAGGAGCAACTGGCCAACGCCGTCGGGAAAACCCGCGGCGCCGTTGCGCAATGGGAATCCGGCGAAGTCCGGCCGCGCCATACGACGCTGGTGGCGATCGCCGAGGCGACGAAGAAACCGCTTCACTGGCTGGTCAATGGGACCGGAGACGCCGACGCTCCATCAGCGCCCCGCATCGGCCTCGAGGTCGTGGGCGAGGTTGCCGCCGGCATGTGGAAAGAGGGAAGCGTTCGCTTCGAGCGCACCTATGAGCCGGTCGCCACGCACCCGGACTATCCGGGCTATGGGCAGCGGCTCTATCGCGTCTCCGGGAACAGCATCAACAAGATCGCCGCCAACGGCGAATATCTCCATGCCGTGGAACTCCACGCAGGCGGGATCCAGCCGGAGCATGGGGATTTGGTCATCGTGCGCCGGCTGCAGCACGGCCTGGCCGAATACACGGCGAAGACCCTCATCTGGGAGAATGGGCGGGTGCTCCTGCGGCCGGAAAGCTTCGACCCGGACTGGCAGACCGACATCGAGCTGGACGGCGACGAAGACACCGAGATCACGATCACCGATATCGTGATCGCCAAGTGGTCGCCGATCGAGCGGCGGCGGAAGACTTCGAAGTAATCGGCGCGCTGATCTCGCCAGGCGCGCATCACCTTCAGAATTGGGTTTCGAAATACCCGATCGCGGCGTTGAGCATCACCGTGACGATCTCGGAATCGTCGCTCTCGTCCGCATCCTTTGCCATCTTCAGAGCAGCGAACGCCCCTGCGAATGTCAGGGCCGGGCCGTCCCATGCAGCAAGCGAACGGCGGGCTGGGCGGTAGGTTTTTTCTGCATAGGCGTCGGCCGCTGTGTCATCATCAACAGGCGCATTGGCATTGTAGTCAGCCATCCCGGCTCGCAGATCTTCAATTGCTGTAAGGATCGGATCGGTACCGTGGAAACGCATGAACGATGATGCCTGCAGAGATTTCGTAGTTTCTGGCATTTTGGTTAATTACAACCCCCCGTAAACGCATCGGATGCGTCAGCCCATCTTTGCGGTAAAGCCGTTGCGAGGAAGACGGCGCGCGCTGCGCCGTGTTCAATGAAGAAGGCAGCGCCCAACTACCTACTTCGGCTTAGGTCCTTAAGACCTTTCTTACACAACTATTACTACCAATTTTGCTGGGCGCCCCGAATTCAAACTCAGAATAACACCCGACCTGAAGCGGAAAATGCAGGAGTCCGCCCGGAGAAATAAGCGCTCCATGAATGCGGAGATACTGTCGCGCCTGGAATCCACCTTCCCGGAAACTATCGAAATCGAGCCGGTCACAGCCCTTCGCGAGATCGTCGACCGGGCCACGTCGCTGATGAAACTCTTCGAGGAAGAAGATTAATCATCGGTGATCGGCGCCCCGTTCCGAAACACACGCATCCCTTTCAAATTCTGCGGAAATTGATACGCTTCCCTCGTCGATCGCTGGGGAGGGTTGTATGCGACAGCATGTTCGTTTTGCGGGCGCCATAGGATTGGCGGTATGCCTCGCGTGGCCGGCGGCGGCCGAGGAATGCCAGTTCGATAAAACCGCGGCCGATGCCAGCTTTAACCAGGCGCTCGAAGCCATCGTCGCCCATCAGGGTTATGCCTGGGCATGTGCGCCCTACATCGGCGACGGCCTGGCTCAAAGCAACACGGTCAACATCGAAATGCTGCTGCGCGATTCCGGCTTCAAGCCTGCAGACGCGATCGCCAAGGCCGGCGACCTGGACGCCCAAGCGAAAAAGGGGGCAGAGCTCCACCCGATCGGCTCTGCAGGGGCGACGCGCCAGGAGGTCGTAACCGCCTGCTCGCAGCTCATGGACGAGCAATATCAAAAATTCCGCGCAGCCCGGGCGGACATGATCAAGGCGCAGTGCGCGGACGAATAGCGCCTTATTGCACTGACGCTGCTCTGCCGCCGCATCTTGAGCCGTCGGCAGCAATGTCGCCTTCGGTGGGGCAGTTTCCGGAATATGGCTGCTGGCCGCCCTGGGCTGGCCCGCCGCCGTTATAATCCCTCATGACCCTGCCTATGCGCCGGCCATCGGCATAGATCCTCGTGTTCTGAGTTTGGGGATTGAACGGCTGGGCGATGTGGATCGCCTTGTTCGCCTCCATCGCGTTCCCCGCCCCGAATGTGATCGTATCGCGATTGTTCATGTAATCCGCGCAGCCCGACAGAACGACTGCGGTCACGCAGCAGATGAGCAGCTTGTTCATTGAAGTCCCCACCCCAGAAATACTGAGACCAATGAAACTCACAATTGCATCAATGTCAAAAGCCTACTGAGAGATAAATCTTCTCTTCAGTGACTGATCCCTTTCATATCTACTCTTCCTTCGTTTTGAAGGCTGGTGAGGGAGGGTTCCGGCCATAGCTTCCCCCTACCCCATGGAACCAAATCCATGAGGCGGGGGAGCTGCAGCCATGTCTTCCTGAAGGCCGGAGCCGGGATGGGACACGTGCCAGAGGGGCCGTTCGCTTCGCCCTCGTCCTGATTTTCTGACAGCGCACTTAAGGACTTTCGCTTCCCGCGCCGTGGGCTTCGTCAGCTCGGGAGTTGCACCCGGTCGCCCATCACTGACGACAGAGATACGCCTGCAGATTTTCATTGTCCAGTCTTACTAAACTTTTTTCTCAGCACCTCTTGCGTTGTGTATAGTTAGACTTTACATTGAACCTCATCGAAAGCGGGACGAAGAAGCCAAGGCCGATCTTCTGCTGGAACTGAGGGAGATCGCCGTGCAGCACATTCGCCAGATCGGTACCGAGCAGAGCAGGCGCGACGCCCGCTGGAGCGCAGCCCGCACGCTCACTGACTGCGACGCATACATGGCGATCGAAGCGCAGCGCATGGGTGCTCACGGCTTCCTCTTCCTGCAGCGTCCAGAGCATTCGGTCCGCGGTCCTTCGTGGATGCGCGGCGCGACGACATCGGTCGCCGAGCATTATCGCTATGCCCGGAAGATCATGGGCATCACCGATGAGGATCAGCTCTATGCGTGACCTCATCAAGATTTGCCTGCTCCAGGAAGATGCAGCGGCTGAATACGCCGCCGGCAAAGAGCGCCGCGAAGGGCGGCATGCGATCTGCCTCCGGGATTACATCGCATTCAACGTCCGCTGCGGCGCGAAGCTCGCGGCCATGGCTCGGGTGGCCATGAACATCACCGACAGCGATCAGCTTTACGCCTGAGGAAGACGAGAAACCGACATGGGCAAGGTAAACACCCAGATGAATTTCCTGTGCGGGAAGTGCAAGAAGTTCTTCGCCAACGATGAAGCTGTCAGGACGCACATAAGGGCCAAGCACGTCGGCCACCGTGTCAGCATCTACCGCGCTGTGTCCGCGATCGACCTTCGGGAGGATGACGAGCCGTCATTCGCCGATCGCGCCATCGAAGCCTCCATAGCTCTCGCGTCCGGTCAGCATACCGATGATGCGTGGCTGCTTGGGGAGGGCTGACCGGTGACCGACATCCAAGCCCGCCTCGCCGAAATCAACCGCCGGACCGCCGAGGCCCAGGCGTCGCGCGACCGGCAATTCTACGCCCTCGTCGGCTACCACATGCTGGTGATCATCGGCGCCCTCTTCGTCTTCGTATCAATCCCGAGCTGCAACGAAGGTCTTCGCCTGCAGTATCTCGCAAACCAGGAGAACGTCAGCCATGGATAAGATCATCGACCAGGATGCATGGCAGTCTCTCGGCTCCGTCGAGGGCGGCCTGCTCGCCGGCCTGAAATCGGAGCAAAAGTGGAACGGCAAGCCCATCATTCGCCGCGGCGTCTATTCGTGCGTGCCGATCGAGGACTATCACAGCAACATTGATCTCTTCGACGGCTTCTCGATATCGAGCTCGGGACTTCGCGCCGTGCTGCGCCGGCCGTCCGAATACTGGGCCTACTCGCCCTACAACTCCGACCGGTTCGAAGACGACAGTTCTTCATCGCTGGAGTTCGGCAAGGCTGCCCACATGCTCCTGTTGGGCGAGCACGGCTTCAAGGAACGCTATTCGCTGCGCCCGGCCACCTACCCCGACGGCAAGGGCGGAGACAAGCCCTGGAGCGGCCAATCGAACTGGTGCAAGGCGTGGCTCGCAGATCAGGCCGAAGCAGGCAGGGTCGTCATCACCGAAACCGAGATCGGCCACATCCGCCACATCGCCAATGCTCTCGAACGGAAAGAGGCAATCCGGCTCGGCATCCTGAACGGTCGCATCGAGCGAAGCGTGTTCTGCAAGGATGGCGATATCTGGCTGAAGGCCCGGCCCGACGTCGTTCCGAACGACAGCGGCGACTTCGTCGACCTCAAGACCGCCGCGTCGGTCGACGACGAAAGCCTATCCAAGGCCATTTTCAATCACGGCTATCACGTGCAGGCCGGTTTGCTTCGGATGATCGTCCGGCAGGTTCTCGGCGCAGACGCATTCTCGAGCTTCACCTTCGTCTTCGTCGAGAAGGCCCCGCCCTACGACGTCCGCGTCATGCAGTTAAAGGACGAGGATATCGACCTCGGCGAGCGCCAGGCGCGCGTCGCGATCGAGACGGTCAAGCGCTGCCTCAAGGAAGGCGTCTGGCCGGGCTTCGACGGGTTCGATCGCGAGATGGTCGGCTATGCCGAAATGCCGGCGTGGGCAAAGACCCGCATCAAAAACCAATTGGGGATCGCGGCATGATCTTGGACGTTGATTACGGCGAACCGGACGAGCCGGTCGTCACCATCCGCATGACGAAAGCGCAGGCCGAATGGGCTCAGTCCGGCCTCTCCGACATCGCCTGCTGGGCGCGCGGCTTCAATGCCGCCCTCAAGGAAGGCGAAAGCGACAGGTCTCCGATGGGTCTGTCCGAAATCCGAGAACTCAACATCGCGCTCAAGAAGGCGCTGGACAAGGTAGATCAGCGATGAACCAGCTTGCAGAACGCACCGAACGCCTTCCTATGGATTCGGTCGGCATGTCCACAGGCGCGACCGGCGCCAAGATTGCCCCGCAGAACCTGGCCGAAGTCGTCAAGTTCGCCGAGGTCATGTGCCGGGCTGATATCGCGCTGCCGAAGCATCTTCGCGGCAACGCCGGCGCCTGCATGGCCGTCGCGCTGCAGGCGCTCGACTGGCAGATGAACCCTTTTGCCGTCGCCTCCAAGTCCTATCAGGTTAACGGCACGATCGCCTATGAAGCGCAGCTTATCGCGGCAGTCGTCAACACGAGGTCGGGCATCAAGGGGCGCCTGAAGTATCGATACGAAGGCAGCGGCGCCGACATGACATGCACCGTGACCGGCATCATCGATGGTGACGAGCTTGAATACACGACGCCGCCGATCGGCAGCATCACGGTCAAGAACTCGCCCCTTTGGAAGTCGGACCCGCAGCAGCAGCTCGGATATTTCGCAGCCCGCTCCTGGGCGCGCCGGCACACGCCGGAAGTCATCCTCGGCGTCTATGACCGTGAGGAGGCCGAGCAGTTCCATGGCCCCGACAACGCCCGCGATATCACACCGCAGCCGTCCGTCATGCAGCGATTGCGCCAGAACGCCGCGCAGCAGCCCGAGGGCGAGCGAGAAGGCTTCGACAGTTCGTTCGTTCATTCTGAGACCGAAAGCGCTCTGACGGGCGAAATACTGGACAATCACGAAACAACCAACCCCGGCGCCTCCCCGTCGCCGGACGCAGATGCGGCCTTGTCCCCCGCCTCATCTGCCGGCGTCACGGAGTCCGCCCCCTCCTCCGTGACGTCACCCATTCCTGATGCATCGGTTTCCGATGGCGGACCAGCATCAGGAGACGACCCGGCCGGCGGCGAGACCACCCCTTCTCTGCCGCCGGCGGGTTCAAGTCTTATCGACTGCGCTCGGGAAATGCTTTCGCTCACCGTCATGAGCTATTCAGACGACGAAGAGCGGGAAGCTGCCCTCAGACAGTGTGCGGACGAATGGAAGGACAAGCTGCCCTACGAGCGGGAGAAAGTCTCTTCCATCCTCGTCAGCGCCAAGGCTGTCGCCAGCCAGAAGCGAACGCTGATCGAGGCCAGATCTTTCCTTGCCGGGGTTCTGGACTGCAATGTTGAAGACCTGGAGAGCCCCAATGGCTGATCGCCCCATCCTTTTCAGCGCGCCGATGGTGCGCGCCCTGCTCGCCGGCACGAAGAGGCAAACCCGGCGGATCATCAAACCGCAGCCGCCGGCGGATGTCGTGCGCCATTGCTGGTACGATGCGCCGTTGTACGGGTTCACCCGCGACCACGATGTCTCGAAGGATTGGCATGTGGTTCGGCTGCTCGCCTACAAGGGCGACCGGCTTTGGGTGAAGGAAAACCACGCCATCGTGCCGCGCACCGCTTATCGCATGAGCGAAGGCGTCCAGCAGACCTTGCGGCCGGACGATGATCACGACGCAGCGGTCTACGCCGCCGGCTGGGAGCGGTCGAAGCCGGGCCGGTGGCGCCCGTCGATCCACATGCCCCGCTGGGCGTCCCGGCTGACGCTTACCGTCACCGATGTACGCGTGGAGCGACTGCAGGACATCAGCGAAGACGACGCTGTCGCAGAAGGCATTGAGTTCGACCCTCGATGGGACCCGGTTGGGCAATGCAAATGGCGGCACTATGGGAAAGAGAGCGGAGGGATTTATCCGCCGTCCGCTTCCTACGGCACTCTTTGGGACAGCATCAACGGCAACGGCTCCTGGGACGCTGATCCTTGGGTGGTCGCCTACACCTTCACCGTCCACGCCGGCAATATCGACCAGATCGCGAGGGCGGCATGATCCCCTATCCTCTCCAGTGGCCCGAGACGATGCCGCGCTACACCAGGCTGCGGGAGGCCGGTCAGTTCCGGACGACACTGGGCGGCGCGATCAACAACGTCAAGGACAGCCTGAAGCGCTTTGCTGCCGACAGCGGCAAGCCTCTGGCGAACGTTGTGATCTCCAGCAATGTCACGCTCGGCGCCGACAAGCCGTCAGATCCAGGCGTGGCCGTCTGGTTTGTCTGGGACGGCATGACCGTGTGCATCCCGGTCGATCGATACGCTAAGGTCGAAGCAAACCTGCAGGCGATCCATCACATCATCGAAGCGAGGCGGACTGAGCTTCGTCATGGCACGCTTGCGCTCGTCCGCGCGACATTCACCGGTTTCATGGCGCTCCCGTCGCCGGCTGGAAGCCATTGGTCGGAAGTGCTCAATGTCAGCCGTTCGGCCACGCTCGAGGAAATCACGACTGCCTATCGGCGTAAGGCAAAGGCAGCCCACTCAGACGCCGGCGGCAGTGACGCGGCGATGACCCGCCTGAACGTCGCGCGTGATCAAGCTTTGAAGGAAAGGGCGAAGTAATGGCCTCGCAGATCCGCCGGCCGCCAACGGCCTTCTCGCTGGACCCGTCAGATCGCTCCCAGAAGCGCATCGTTGACGATCGGCACCTTGCCTTCATCCGAACCCTACCTAGCGTCCTGTCGGGCCGTATGGGCTGCGAGGCATGCCATATCCGCTATGGCGATCCGATGTACCGGAAGAAGCATACCGGCAAGTCTCAAAAGCCGGATGACGCATGGACGCTTCCGTTGACGCCCGATGAACACCGGGACCAGCACTCCACCAACGAAAAGCAGTGGTGGCTTGATCGCGGCATTGATCCTCTTCGGCTCGCCCAGAGGCTTTACGAGGTCAGCGGCAATCGCGAGGCAGCGCTCGCCATCATCAACCAGCACACGGATGGGAAGTGAAATGTCAACCGACACCACAAAAGCAAAGCATGCCGCTTCCGAGTTCTTCGCGCGCGTGGGCCAAGGCGAGAGCGAAGGCGATGTAATCATCGATCTAGTCGGGAGCGCCATTCAGTCGGAGCGCTATCGTTGCGCGGGAGAGGCGCGTCGTGCTGCCTCCGAAGCTGTGCGCGAAGGTCTTCGCAATCTTCTTCCCGACGCCGTTTATGAGGCCCGCCATCGAGGATCCCACCCCATGACCGACATCACCACCCGCCTCCTCTCCATGTCAGAAGCCATGTACTTTGACCGTGGCCAAGAGGAAGTCGATGCGCTGTTGCTGGAAGCAAAGAGTGAGATCGAGCGGCTTAGGGCAATAGCGAATGCCGCCGAAGCCTACGTTGCCTCTGTCAACGGCGAACCAGAAAAAGATTGCTGGGACACCGAAGACGGCAAGGAAGCTCCAGGCGCTGAACGGTTCGCCTCTGATTGGGCGTGGCAGGAATACGACGCCAAGATGCAGAAGGCTTTCGATGATCTCAGGGCCGCCCTCATTCCAGAGCAGAAGGGTAAGCCCGGGTCCGAGGCGGAGAGATGAAGATCGGCGCCCGCCAACTCCAGATGCTCAAATCGGTCGGCACCACCAGCGCGCTCGTCGTTCCTTGTCCCATCAGCCGCCGCCTTTGCGAGATCGGCCTAATGAAGTCCGACGAACCGGACGGCAGCTTTGCCCACGTGACGCCGGCCGGATTGCGCGCTCTTGCCGACGCTGCGGAAGCTGGGCGCGTCGACCTGTTCAAAATGCCGGAGAAGAAGAGATGACGGCCATCCTTAAGCTCATCGCCGAAACCGAGTCATGGCGGATGTTCCATAAATCCCGAGGCTCGCACATCGAAGCCGCCGCATGCGCGATCCGTCTCAAGGCTCTTCGTGATGCACTCGACGCCAATAGGGGGGAGCGATGACAGTCCGTCGCCAGACCACCATCCCGGCCGGCAGTTGGCCGCCGCGCATGACGGCGGACATGGCAGCCGGATATTGCGGGGAAAAGCACGTCGAGGACTTCCTCGAGCGCGTCGGCACCACATATCCACACCCGCGCGTAGTTGACACCACCCGGCGGAAATTCTGGTATCGTGACGACTTGGACCGCGCGATGAACATCGGCGCCGTCGAAACCGCCTCAGGCATTGGAGCGAAATTCCGTGACAAGATCAGGGAAAAGCGGAACGGTCGAACTGCCTAAGCATGTCCACCGCGTCATAAAGCGCCGCAAGAACGGCGCTGAGACGGTTTATACCTTCTATACGAAGTTCCGAAACACCGCCGCAGCGTGGCCGTCGCTGCCCTTACCGGCGCCCCTGGAACGTGACTTCCAGAGCCGTGTCGCCATCTGCGAAGCGCTCGAGCGCGACGATAAGGGCTTCCTGCTGGACGGCAAACGGCTCCCCGATCACGTGGAAAAGGAATTCTGGCCGGCCGCCGAAAAGGCTTTCGAGGCTCAGCTGAAGCGGGGGCGAGAAGGCGTCAAAGATTTCAAGTCGATGGTCGAGACGTTCCAGGATGACGCCAATCCTTTCTGGTCGAGCCTGTCCGCCTCCACGCGCCGCGGCTACACTTCATCCGGGAGAATGATCATCGAACTGGTCGGCGACGAGCTGCCGGCCGATCTGACGACCGTAGACGCCCAGCAGATGATCGATGAGCTCGGCGATACTCCTGCGACCGCCAATCAATTCCGCGCCTTTCTGTCCCGCCTGATGGCATGGGGCATTCCTCGCGGATATTGCTCAAGCAATCCTGTCGAGCACACCGAGAAAATCCCTGGCGGAGAGCCTTGGGTCCCGTGGCCGAACTGGGCTTTCGAGATCCTGTTCCAGCACGCGCCTTTCCACATGCAGATGATCGCCATGTCGGCATTCTTCACAGGCCAGCGCCAGGGCGATGTCATTGCGATGGTGAAGCCGAAGGCCGGGGAAACGACAATCGCTGTCAAGGCGCAGAAGACGAAGAAGACGGTCTGGATCCCGATCCATTCGGCTTACCGGAAATGGATCGAACGGGTTCCGTCGAACGACAGCGTCATGCTTCATGCGGGATCGCGCACAAAATATTATAAGACCGCCGACGGCTTCCGGACTGAATGGCAGAAGCTGATGGACGAAACGCCTTTCAAGCGATTCCGCGAAGAGAGGATCGTCTTCCACGGTTTGCGGAAGAACGCAGTCATCAATCTGCTGGAAGTTGGCTGCACCGAGAACCAGGTTGGGGCGATCTGCAACATGTCGGCGCAGATGGTTCAGCACTACGGGCGGGAGGTCGCTCTGAGGAGTTTGGCCAAGGACGCGATGAAGCTCATGGAGGCCCGATGGAGCGAGATCGAGCCGGCCGCATTCCGGAACAGGAACGGAACGTGAATTGGAAACAGTTTCCAATTTGTTGGAAACCGGTGTCCCGAAAATGCCGCTAACTATTTGAAATTATGGTGGGTGATGTAGGGCTCGAACCTACGACCCGCTGATTAAGAGTCAGCTGCTCTACCAACTGAGCTAATCACCCGTTCCCGCTTCGCTGCGCGGTGTGACGGGGCGTATAAACAGGATCGGCAGGCTTGTCCAGCGCATCAACGAAAATTCTTTGGTTAATCTCAAAGATTTTTCCGCAGCGCCGAAATGCGGCGCACAATCCTGGAAATCGGAATCGATCTTCGAGAGGGATGACGCGCCAATTCAAGATGATAGAGCGTCCCACCTGCCGGAGCGCGGCGCTCGCATAACTCAAAGATCGAGTGTGCCACTCGCCAGCCGCACCGCTTGGCCGCCGATCCGTGCGTTGGAAATCGTTCCGCCTTCGACATCGATATGCAGGTGGATGAAGGATGGACGGCCCATCTCGACGCCCTGCTCGATCATGATCGGGTGGTGCCCGTCCGTCAGCCGGTCAAAATGGCGGATTGCGCCGGAGAGCGCGGCCGCCGCCGCGCCGGTGGCCGGATCCTCGACGATGCCCATACCGCTGGCAAACATGCGCGCATGGAACTTTGCCACGTGGTTCACGCCGCCGCGGCAATAGACATAGGCCGAGGCAAGCGCGCCATCGGCGAAGGGCACGATCTTTTCCCAAAGCTGCGGATCGAATTCCACCCGTTGCGCCGTGCCGACATCGTGCACCGGAATGAGCAGAAACGGGACACCGGCGCTCCAGACCGAGGGGACGTGATTTTCGAAGCCGATTTCGGTGACCTTCAACGACAGCGCATCGGCAATACCGAGCTTGTCGAGCGGCATGACCGCCTGCTGCGATTTTCGCGGCAGGTCAAATTCGGCAAAACTCGCCTCACCTTCTCGCAGCCGCACCGCGCACCGCACCGGCCCGACATTTTCCTCGAGCACCGTAACGAGATCGAGCGCCGCTGCGCCGTGAGCCCGCTCGGCCAGCGCCACCGCCGTGCCGACAGTGGGATGACCGGCAAAGGGCAGTTCGCGGCCCGGCGTGAAGATTCTGAGCTTCGCCGCGTAGGCAGGATTGGTCGAAGGCTGCACGAAAACCGTTTCGGAGAGATTGATCTCCCGGGTGATCGCCTGCATCGCCTCGTCACTGAGATTGTCGCCGTCGAAAACCACCGCCAGCGGATTACCCGCAAGCTTTCGATCGGTGAACACGTCATAGACGCTGTAGCTTCGCGCCACATCGGCCTCCTTGAATCGATCGTCCCGCCGCCAACCTGCCCGACCATGCGACCGAGTGCAAGGCGCTAACTCGGGTAAGAACAACCCGTCTCCGGCACGAGACGTCGGCACTCGGCAATTTGCACGGGATCGTTAATGAAAATCGATTTTTTCTCGGAAGCGCTTGACGAGTGTGGCACCCCCTCTGCCCTGCCGGGCATCTCCCCCACAGGTGGGGAGATTGGCTGGGCGCACTGGTTTCCCCAAACAATAGGACGAGGTCGGCCTCCGATTGCCGCGCCCTATGCGCCCCTCTTTCCGAAATACCAGTCAATCACCGGCAGCATGGCGATATTATACGGATACGCGTTCCGGTCAGCCGAACGGATCGCCACCGCACCCGCGATCTCCTTGTCTTCGGCGACCAGCATGTGGGCCTCGATCCGCTCGACCATCTCGTCGGCCGTCAGGTCGAAGCGGAACAGCCTCAGCAACGTCACCGTACGCCTGGCGTGGCTGGCGAAGAGACCCTGCCCCGCCACCGAATCGGAAAGATCGAGGCCGGTTTCCTCGTGGACCTCGCGGCGCATGTTGGCCTCGATGTCACAGCGCCCGTCGAAAATATCCTCCGGTTCAAGCGAGCCGGCGGCGAAATAGACCTGGCCGGGATTGGCGGTGTGCGCCCCCATGCGGATCGCCACCAGCGCGCCGTCGGAGCTTTCGAGCACGGGATAGGCGAAGATGTGCAGCCCGCCTTGGCGCTGCGGCTGACGGCGCCAGTACATGAAGGCGGAAAAAGGCGTGACGTAGCCCTCACCTGAAATTCCCTCCTCGCCAAGCGACAGCCGCTGCTGGAAGATCAGGCGCCCGTCGAAGAGCGCCGGATTGGCGGCGATCTCCCTCACCCAGTTTTCGCGGATCGCCGTTTCCTCGGCGGCGACGAAAGGATGCGTGCCGGGCAAGATGCGGAGATCAACGCCGGCGATGGGGAAGACCGTGCTCTCCGGCGGCCAGCCGGCGAAATCACCGGGAAAATCAGTGTTCGGAAAACTTCTGCTCAAATTCGTTTTCATGTTCGCTTTCAGGGGAGATCCAGTGTCATGACGACGGGGCAATGGTCGGAGGCCTTCGGCCGGTCCCAGCCGGTACGGGGATAACGCTCCACCTCCTGCCCCGGCGGAAAGATGGTGCGGTAGGGTTGGCCGCTGCGGATGATCTCAGGCGCGCGGCCGGCATTATGGGCGGCAAGTGCGGGCGAAAGCCAGATATAATCGAGCTGGCAAAGGTGCTGCTCCTGCGGCCCGCGCGCATGATAGAGCGTCCAGCGGTCGAGGGGCTGACGACGGCGTACGACATTTTCAGCAAAGCTGTCATGGCTGAAGACGTCGAGCGCGCTTTCGGTCTCCACCTGATGCTCGAAATGATAACCGGCGCCACGCCGCCCAACGACGTCGACGCGCTCCTGATAGTCGTTCATGTCGCCGCTGATGGCAAAGCTCTTCGAAGCTGTATGGCCGGCGCCGAAGCGGTCCTCGATGATGCGACGCACGGCGCGCGCCTCGGCGCGACGGAGCGGCAGTGTCGATTGCCGCCCGTCCAGCCCATCGCGCGGATTGCCCATTGACTTGAAATGCACGACATAGAGCGAGAAAGGCCTGCCGCCGATCAGGAGGTCGAGCTCCAGGCAGTCGCGCTTGAAGATCTTGTCGTCGATACGGTTGGTAAGCGCCAGTTCCTCGTCGAAGAGATCGAAATCTCGATAGGTCGTCATCGCATGGCTTCTGATATCCTTGAGCTCGATCTTCTGGCCGTCGCGCGTTTCCTCGCGCATCAAGACGGCGACATCGATGCCGCGGCTGTCATTGCCCTCAACCAGGAATTTCTGCCGATAGCCGTTTCCGACCATGCGGAAGAGATAGCCGTATTCGAACGCCTGAAGAGCGGCCATGTTGTCGATTTCCTGCAGGCAGAGAATATCGGCGTCGGCATCCGCGATCGCCAGCGCCGTCATCTGCCTCGTATCATCGGTGGCGGCGATCACCCGCGCCTGCTCGAGCTGCTGATAAACGCCCTCGCTGTTCACCTCGAAAAGCTTGATGACGCGGTCCTGGCGCAGCTGGTTGCGGAAGCCGGTGAAATCGAAACGGGTCAGCAGGTTTTCGACGTTGAAGGTGGCGAGGCGAAGCGACATGGAATGAGTCCGGTTGCAGGCGCTACCTTAACCAGCAGAAGCGGCAGGAAAAGATGGCGAGGCCAAGAAAAGTGCGGACAGCCGAGGCTTTTGAAGCCGAAAGCGACCAACTGCGACTTGGATGGCTGACATTCTCCCACTGGCCTCTGATCGTTTGCCGCGGACGGCTATTGCCAATTCGCACGCGGGGGCATTTCATGAAACGAATTCTGGCATCACTTGCAGTTCTGGCGCTCCTTGCCGACGCCGGCCCGGCGCTCGCCGACACCTATGGCGCCATCGCCTATTCGCCGTCATCAGGCACCACCGGCTGGTCCCATGCCTATGGCAACAGAGGCGCCGCCGAAACCGTCGCGAGGCGCAATTGCGACGACAGCGCAAATGACTGCCGAATCGCCATCTGGTTCTGCAACGGCTGCGGCGTGGCCGCCGTCGGCTATCGCGGCGGCGGGGGCTCCGGCTGGGGTTACGACCGCCGCGAAGCCGAGCGCCAAGCGATCGGCAGCTGCAGCAGGCAGACCGGCGGCTGCCGCATCATCCGCTGGCAGTGCTCGGGCAGAGAATAAGCCGACGTGGCCTGAAAACGACCGCGGCCATCGGTCCGCACACCGTGGCGGGTAGCAGCAATGTCATGTGCAGCAGTCTTTAATATGGCCCATGCTTCGGGGGGATCTTAACCGCTTGTTCTGACTCTACTGTAAATCGCACCCACCATAATGAGACTTCGTGTCGCCCTTTTCCGTAATCGAAATAATCCACCGGTAGACCAGCCGCGAGCTTGGCATCCGCCTCGGCCTTTCGTTCCGCCATGCATGAGTTATCGAGCATTGAAGCGACTTTTTCCGGATCTTTGTTTGAAACAAGATACGATTTTGTGGACCGCTCCAAGCACTTGCCCAATGCCCCCGCGGCTGACCCGACGCGACGTATCTCCGGTGTGTCATAGGGTGAAGTAGCACACGACGCTAGAGCCGTTACAATACTCAGAATAATGCCCGTATATCGCAATCTTATCCCCCGCTCACATTGAAATTGAGTCTCAGCGTTGCCTCGCTGCCACTGGAGCCTATGTTTCAACACCCGCGATCGAAGGCCATCGCTCAAGACCGTGCCATCATCCGCAGCTCCAAAGTGGATCTTGAATCAGCTTCGACCTGCGCCGTTACTTCGCAATCGATTCATCGATCGCAGGATCTGCTCTAGTTCGAAGCTGGAAAATATTCAACCAGTTGGCGATTCGAAAGAAGATACCAGGAACTTTCAACCCTATATTGTTGAGCTTCGACCGTATCACCGCAGAAGCAAGGCCCGGCCTTCCGACATGACGGCGACGTCGGTTGCGAGCGCCATCGCCTCGCTCTGGTCGTGGGTGACGTAGATCATCGTTGCACCCGAGCGCTTATGGAACTCGCGGAAGGTTTCCTCCATCTCCTGCTTCAGGTGCCGGTCGAGATTGGCAAGCGGCTCGTCGAGCAGCACGACGGCGGGCGAAGTCACCAGGCAGCGGGCGAGCGCCACGCGTTGGCGCTGGCCGCCCGAGAGATCGGCCGGCCGCCGCCCGGCATAGTCGGCGAGCCGGACGGTGGAAAGCGCCTCGCTGACCTTTGCCCGGTAGGCCGCGCCCGAGATGCCGCGAACCTTGAGGGGATAACCGACATTATCGGCAACGCTCATATGCGGCCAGAGCGCATAGGACTGGAAGACCATCGCCATGTTGCGCTTCTCGGGCGGCAGCGATTGGGCGGCATCCGCCAGCAGCCGCTCGCCGAGATGGATCGAGCCGTCGGAGGGCGTCTCGAAACCGGCGATCATCCTCAGAACCGTCGTCTTGCCGCAGCCGGAAGGCCCGAGCAGCGCCAGGAAACCGCCCTCGCGAACATCGAGCGAAAAGTCGCTAACGGCGGCGCGTCCGGTGCCGAAATCCTTGGCCAACCGGTTGAGGATCAGTTGCGCCATGGGACCACTCCTTTCGGCAGTCGCTTCGCCAGGAGTTCGAGCACCAGCATCATGACGACGACCATCAGGACGGCGAGCACCGAGAGCGCAGAGGCAAGGTCGGAACTGCCGCTGTCGTCGAGATTGTAGATGGCGACCCCGAGCGTCTGGGTGCCGGCCGACCAGAGCAGTGCGGAGATCGTCAGCTCGTTACAGGCGATGAGAAAGACGAGGATGACCGATGCGCCGGCGGCGGGCGAGATCAGCGGCACGACGATATCGCAAAGCCTGCGGAAGAAGCCGGCGCCGGAAAGCCGCGCCGCCTCCTCCAGCGCCGGATCGAGCTGATGGAAGGCGCTGACGAGGGGTTTCAGGCTGACGGCGAAGAAGGAGGAGAAATAGGCGATCAGGATGATCCAGATCGTGCCGTAGAGCGAGACGTTGAGGACCGGGATCGGTGCGGCGAAAACCAGGATGAAGGCCACCGCCATGACGATGCCCGGCAGCGAATAGGGTATCTCGATTAGGCTAGCGACGATGCGGGAAACGGTATCTCTCCGTCGCGTCAACGCATAGGCCGCAAGCACCGTCACGACAAGGAGACCAAGCGCCGTAGCGCCGGCAAGCGACAGTGAATTGATAAAGGCCGTGCGCGTCACCGCCTGCCGGAACAGGATCTCCTGAAAAGCGTGCAGCGACATGGTCTTGAAGGTGAGCGGCACGCCATAGGCCGGCACCAGCGCGCCGGCGACGAGCGCGAAGAAGGGTGCGGCCAGCATGAAGAACAGGATGGCCCAGAGAAGCGGCGTAGCAAGGAAGCGCCAGGCGCCGAGCTGGAAAGCGGCACTTGCCCCTGACAGGCCGATGACACGATAGTCCCGGCCTCTGAGCGCGCGGTCCTGGATCATCAGCCCTGCGACCGAGATCATCGCAATGATGCCAGAGAGCACGGCGACATCTCCGAAGGTGCGGCTGGTGAAAGCTGAGAATTTGGTGAAGATGAGCGTCGGCAGCGTGTAGATCGAGGCGGGGATGCCGAGAATGGCGGGGATGCCGAAATTGCCGGTGCAGGAAACGAAGGAGATCGCCGCCCCGGCGGTAATGCCGGGCAGAGAAAGCGGCAGGATGATATCGCGGAATACCCTGAGACTTGAGGCGCCAGAAAGCCGTGCGGCCTCCACGCCGTCACGCGGCAGCGTCATCAGCCCTGCCCTGAGCGCGAGATAGACAAGCGGCGCATGCTGCACGCCATAGAGCAGGGCGATGCCGCCCACGGAATAGAACGGCTGCGGCGAGCCCAGCGGCGGCGCAAGCGAGAGCGCCTTCAACAGCGGGCTCGACGGTCCCGACATCTGCACCCAGGCGAGCGCGGTCACCTGCGGCGGGATCATCATCGGCAGCACGAAGAAAAAGCTGAGCGGCCCCTTGCCGGGAAGATCCGTCAGCGTCAGCAGGAAGGCGAAGAGGCAGCCGATGGCAAGCGAGATGATCGTGCCCAAAACCGCGGTGACGAGGGTGTAACAGGTGGCCTGCCAGAGCGACGGCTCGCTCAGCACATCGACGACACCGCCGCTGGCGAAGGCCGTTATCCCGACCATGGCGAGACGGGCGAGCGGCAGCGCGCTGAGGATAAGAACGATGCTGACGATAAAAGGAAACAGCCAGGTGGGCTGGCTGTTTCCTGGTCTTGCATATCCCTGCATGAAAGGATCAGTTCGAGCCGTAAATGCCCGAGAAGGTCTTCAGATCCTGGTCGGTATTCTTGAGCGCTTCGGCAGCTTTGATCGGCAGGACCTTGATGGCATCACGCGCCGGGAAACCTTCCGGCAGCTTCATGCCGTTGCGGGCCGGGATGTACCCGAGCTTCAGGAAGCCTTCCTGGCCCTTTTCCGAGAGCACGTAATCGACGAACTTCTTAGCGGCCTCGGCATTCTTGGTGCTGGCGAGAATGCCGACCGGCTCGGTCACGGCCGAAACGCCTTCGCTCGGGAAGACGAACTCGACGGGCGCGCCCTTGGTCTTCTCGCGCATCGGCAGGTAATCGACGACCATGCCGTAAGCCTTCTCGCCCGAAGCAACCGACTTCAGGACGGCGCCGTTGCCACCGGCCGCGATCGCGCCGTTTTCGGCAAGCGCCTTGTAGAAGTCCCAACCGAGGCCGGGAACGGCGGCCAGCGTCTGTGCGTGGATGAGCGCGGCGCCCGAAGTGAGCGGGCTCGGCATGGTGACGAGGCCCTTGGCTTCCGGCTTGGTCAGGTCCTTCCAGCTCGTCGGCTTCATCGCGGCTGAGGTGTTGTACATGATGCCGGTGGTGATCAGCTTGGTCGAATAATAGTAGCCGTCAGCGTCATAGAGGCTGGCTTCGTACCCTGCGGCTTCCGGCGACTTATAGGCCAGCAGCTTGCCGTCTTCCTTGAGGCGCTCCAGCGTCACCATGTCCGCGATGAGGAGGATGTCGGCGACCGGATTGCCGGCCTGGATCTCGGCCTGCAGCTTGGCGATGATCTTCGGCGTGCCGTCGCGCACCCAGTCGACCTTGATATCGGGATTTGCGGCCATGAAGCCGTCGACCGTCGCCTGCGCGTCTTCGTTCGGCTGGCTGGTGTAGAGAACGAGGTTTGCGGCCGAAGCCGGAATGGCAAGGAAGCTCGCGGCGAGAAGAGCTGCGGCGGAAACGATCGTCTTCATGGGAGGGGTCCTCGGGAATTGCGTCACCCTCCCTTATTAGGGGTCGTTGACAGAGATGTGACAAGGCGCAGCGGCTGCGCTACGCCTTGAAACCACTGCATTGCCGTCGCCTCTCCGAGAGACGTTACTTCGCGGCCTCTTCGATGAGCTCCGCCACCTTCTGGGGCTGTGAAACCATCACGACGTGGGACGCGCCCTCGACCACGACGGTCCGCTTCGACCCTGCTCTCTCGGCCATGAAGCCAAGGGCTGCGGCCGGAATGTTCTTGTCGCCGGTGCCATAGACAAACCATGACGGCAGCTTCTTCCAGGCGGGCTCACCGGATTTTTCGGTCAGGGCTGCTTCCGTGACCGGTCGCTGGGCCGCCGCCATCAGGGCAGCCTGTTCGGCCGGCACGTCGCTGGCGAACTGGTCATGGAACTTGGCTTGATCGATAGAGAGATCGACGCCGCCTGCGCTGAGTTTTACCGGAGCCGCAAGCGCTCCGCTCAGCGTGCCGCCGGGAAACTTGCCGGCGAGATCGGCAACCGATTCCCCGGCATCCGGCGCGAAGGCGGCGACATAGACCAGGGACTTGACGTTGTCATGGCCGTTCGCGGCGGTCGAGATCACCTGCCCTCCATAGGAATGGCCGACCAAGACGACGGGGCCGGCAATGCTGCCGACGACATCGGACACATAGGCGGCATCGCCCGATACGCTGCGCAGCGGATTGGCGGCAGCAACGACCGAGAAGCCGTCCTTACGCAGGATCTCGACGACGCCGTTCCAGCTGGAGGAATCGGCAAAGGCGCCGTGAACGAGGACGACGGTCGGTTTGGCCGGCTGAGCGACGGCAGCACCGGAAAGAAGAGCGCCCGCCAGGGCGGCCACAGCAGCAAACTTGAACATGGGGCATTTCCTTTCGTCGTTGAGTTTCAATGGGAGCCGAACCGGGAGCCACAAGTTGCATTCCCTTCGACATGTTGTTTGCAAGCGATTTCTTTGTGCGATATCTAAATAGAGGACAACACGCCGAGCGTCAATAGCTTGCAAATAGATCGCGCACAAATTATATTGAGGTGAGAGGAGAGTGTGATGAAAGACACCCCAACGAATGATCTCGCCGACGTGCCGAAAGTCGATGAAATGCTTTGCTTTTCAATCTATTCGGCAGGCCATGCCTTCAACCAGCTTTACCGCCCCCTGCTCGACGAGTTGGATCTCACCTATCCGCAATTCCTCGTCATGACCGCCTTGTGGGCGCGCGACGACCGCACGGTGAAGGATCTCGGGGAAACGCTTTTCCTTGATTCCAGCACCCTCACCCCGCTCTTGAAGCGGCTGGAAAATGTCGGCCTCGTCACCCGCAACCGCAATCCCGCCGACGAGCGCCAGGTGCTTCTGCGCCTGACGCAGAAGGGGCAGGCCCTCAAGAGTCGCGCCACCCACGTGTTCGATTGCATCGGCAAAGCTGTCGGTCTCGACGTCGAGACCGTCGGCAGGATTCGCGATACGATCGCTTCGCTCCGCGACAATATTCACAAGAAGGACAAGGAAGCGAGCTGACGCGAGGCGTCCCTCACCGCGTCGTCAATCCTGCTACATCGGATCTCCTGGCTTTCGTCGAAGCCAACCGGTTAACTATTCTCGCGCGGCAGCAACGGAACGTAAGGCTTTCATCGTGAGGCCCTGCGTCCGGCGACCCTCCCCACAAGGGGGAGGCACTAACTTGGGGGCACCCTATCGCTCCTCCCGAAAGACCAAAGATTTTGCGGGTGCGGCAGTTTAAGCCCCTCCCCCTTGTGGGGAGGGGTTTGGGGCGGGGTCTTTAACCGGATAGCATCAGGCATGAGCGGTTTTCACCCAAGCATAAACCTGCTCTTGCCATTCCCCCGCTATGCGTTACGTCAATCGCATTTCGATGACGAGGAGGAGTTTCAATGGAATATCGTCTGCTCGGCCGTTCCGGCCTGAAGATTTCGACTTTGACCATGGGCACGATGACCTTCGGCGGCGTCGGCTGGGCGAAGATGGTCGGCGATCTCGGCGTCTCCGAGGCGAAGAAGATGATCGACATCTGCATCGATGCCGGCATCAATCTGATCGACACCGCCAACGTCTATTCCTCAGGCGAATGCGAAAACATCATCGGCGAGGCGCTCGCCGGCAAGCGGCCACAGGGCGTGCTGCTCGCCACCAAGGCCCGCTTCGGCATGGGCGACGGCCCGAACGACCGCGGCCTGTCGCGCTACCACCTGATCCGCGAATGCGAGGCGAGCCTGAAGCGCCTGAAGACCGATGTCATCGATCTCTACCAGGTGCATGAATGGGACGGCCAGACACCGCTCGAAGAGACGATGGAAGCACTCGACACGCTGATCCGGCAGGGCAAGGTGCGTTATGTCGGCTGCTCGAACTATTCCGGCTGGCACATCATGAAGGCGCTGGGCATCGCCAAAGAGCACCGCTACCAGCGCTTCGTCAGCCAGCAGATCCACTATACGCTGGAGGCGCGCGACGCCGAATACGAGCTGCTGCCGATCGCAATCGACCAGGGCCTCGGCGTGCTCGTCTGGAGCCCGCTTGCCGGCGGCCTGCTTTCCGGCAAGCATCGCCGCAACCAGGCAGCACCCGAGGGAACACGCCAGTTCGCCGGCTGGACCGAACCGCCGATCCGCGATGAAAACCGCCTCTGGAATATCGTCGAGACGCTGGTCGCGATCGGTGAGGAACGGGGCGTCTCAGCCGCGCAAATTGCCCTCGCCTGGCTGATCGGCCGCAAGGCGGTCACTTCGGTCATCATCGGTGGGCGCACCGAAGCCCAGTTCCGCGACAACATCGCCGCCGCCGAGCTGAAGCTGACGGAGGAGGAACGCAAGCGCCTCGACGCCGTCAGCCTGCCGGCGATGCTCTACCCTTATTGGCACCAGTTGAACACGGCGAGCGACAGGCTCGGCGAAGCCGACCTCGAGCTTTTCGGCCCGCATCTCCAGCCATAGCCCCGAGGCATTGCACGGCGGAGGATACGCGTCACAAAAGATGCACTTTATCAGTGCCAGCATGAGATCCCGCCACCGCCAGGGAGGTTCTCATGCTGAAGAATTACAAGGTCCTGAAGGGTATGGCGAGCGCGCTTGCCCTCGATGACGACAACAATCCCCATATCGAAATCCGCATCGAGGCGGCAGGCGTCAGCTACCGCATCGCGCTCAATGTCCGCTCGAAGACGTCGCCGCACGACCTGCTCTACGTCAATATCGTCGATTTCAAGCACCAGGCGCTGACGGAGGCGCTCGAAGCCCTGCCGATGGGCCTGACCGACATTCGCAAGGACCGCCCGGAGCTTGCGATCGATTACGTCCGCGGCGGGCTGGTCGAGCGAGAGGATATGGATGTCGCGCCCTTCCAGCTCTCCGGCCCGAAGAACGATCTGCGCGAGTTCATCGAGCCGATCGTCGAGGAAGGCATTGCCGATCCCGATATCCACTTCTATGCCTTCGGCGAGGCCTGGGGGCCTGAGAACAACAAGCCTGACGAATATTTCCACTTCGAGCCGGGCAACGGCATCCATGACATCCACATGAACCAGGGCGACAATGGCGGCTTCAAGGCCACCAACGGGCCGAACCAGGACGGCGCGCTGCTAGTCCATTTCACCGACACCGACGAATGGGCGGCGATCTTCCTTTGCTTCCAGTCACAGAACTGGAACACTGATGCGGCGACCGGCTATCCGGTGGCCGAGGATCGCGGCGGCCAGGGCCGTGGCGAAGGCACCCGCCGGCCGCAGCCGGTCGTCGCCTCGTCGCTGCGCATCATCGCGGCGCTGATCAACCCGGTGAACGGCGAAGGCGGCATCGAGAATGAGACGGTGACGATCATCAACCGCTCCGACATATCCGTCTCGCTCGATGGCTGGAAGCTGGAGGACGAAAACGGCCGGATGCAGACCCTGTCGGGAACGCTTGCCGCAGGCGAACTACGCACCATAGCACTCAACGCTGCCGCCGGCGGCCCGCAGCTCGCCAACCGCGGCGGTGACATCATCCTGCGCAACACCGACGGAGCAGTCGCCGACCGCGTCGGCTACGGCAAGAGCGAGACCGCGAACGAGGGGTGGACCACGATTTTTTGATTGGCGTTCTGCTTGGTTGATTTCCCAAGACGGTGGTGATGGAAGGATAACGCTTACCCTCTCTCTGAGAGAGGATGGCGGAAGTACTCCTCTCATCCTCATTCCTGTGCTCGTCACAGGAATGAGGATGAGAGGACGTGCCGTGCAGCCCCCTCATCCGGCTGCCGCCACCTTCTCCCCGCCGGGGAGAAGGGGTTGTGGCACCGTCTCGCGCTCATCCCCGCTATGGAAAAGAGGAGCGAGCGGCTTGCTCCCTCCCTTCTCCCCAGCGGGGAGAAGGTGGCCCGAAGGGTCGGATGAGGGGGCTGCACGGCAGAGCGCCTCTCAAGCAGTCACCCGCCAATCTCATCCGAGATCAGCTTGCCCAACCGGCCGATTCCATCCTCGATCATCTGCTCATTGGCGCAGGAGAAGCTGACGCGGAATGTGTTGGCGCCGGAGCCGTCGGCGAAGAAGGCTTTGCCGGGCACGAAGGCGACCTTGCCGGTTTCGAGCGATTTCGCCAGCAGCTTGGCGCCGTCCATGCCCTCCGGCAGCGTGATCCAGATGAACATGCCGCCTTCCGGCTTCGTCCAGCTGGTGCCCTTGGGCATGTATTTCTCGAGCGCCGCCAGAATGCAGTCGCGGCGATGGCTGTAGACCGCTTTGATCTTGGCGACCTGTTTGTCGAAACCGCGCACGGCGACATCCGATATCGCCATCTGGTTGATCGTCGAGGAATGCAGGTCGGCCGCCTGCTTCATCAGCACCAGCTTGCGGATGACGGGCGCATTGGCAACGATGAAGCCGACGCGAAGGCCGGGCGCCAGCGTCTTGGAGAAGCTGCCGCAATAGATCGTGCGTGTACCGTTGATATGGCCCTTGTCGGCGATCTCCAGCGCCAGGATCGGCGGGATCGGCTCGCCGTCATAACGCAGCGACTGGTAGGCCGCATCCTCGATGACGGCGATATCGAGCTCTTCGGCAAGCGCCAGCACTTTCTTGCGGCCATCGAGATCGACGGTTTCGCCGGTCGGATTGGAGAAATCTGCGGAGAGATAGGCGAATTTCACCTTGCCGCCGGCAGCGGCCGCGGCAACGCGATAGGACTCGGGCGTCCGGTTGCCGCTCGGCGTCAGCTGGTCATAGGCCGGTTCATAGGCGTTGAAGGCCTGCAGCGCGCCAAGATAGGTCGGCCAGGTCACGAGCGCGGTATCATTGGGCGACAGGAAGAGTTTGCCGAGATAATCGAGCCCCTGCTGCGAGCCCGAGACAATGAAGACATTGTCGAGTCCGCAGGGAATACCGAGCGCACCCATCTGCTCGACCAGCCATTCGCGCAGCGGCTTATAGCCTTCGCTGACCGAATATTGCAGCGCCGAGTTGACGGCCGCACCCGAGAAAATATCGGCATAGGCCCGCTGGAATTCCTCGGCCGGAAACAGCGCGGGATCCGGAATGCCGCCGGCAAAGGAAATGATGTCGGGCTGGTCGAGAAGCTTCAGGAGCTCGCGGATTTCGGATGCGCGCATGCGCGACGAGCGCGACGCAAACATGGTGTCCCAGTTCAGCATGGAGGTTTCCTCGTATTTTCTATATCGCCGACAAACCATGCGGCGGAAATTATGTCAACAATGCTGACCTATTTTCTTGTGATGGTGACAAGTCGGAGATCTTATTTCCAAGGCCTTGGTGCAAAATTCGCGCTGATGTCGCGGATTCACTTGATGGTAACGCTATCGACGATCGACGGCGCTCGATTCCGAATTTGCTGCTCGACGTCGGCCACATCGAGCGATTATCCCTCTGATCAAGCCGAAACCGCTGCTTCAGACCTTTCCAAGACCGGCTCGGCGGCGGTAGTGTCGCCCCACTATTCAATGTACTATCAAGGTGCCAGCAATGACCGTAACGTCGGCCTCTCCTGAAATCAAAATCGAATTCCACAAGTCCCCCGTCTCTGACGCCGACCGCATCCAGGCACTGGAGGCACCCGGCTTCGGCAAGATTTTCACGGATCACATGATCCTGGCACGATGGACGGCCGACAAGGGCTGGCACGATGCGAAGGTTACGCCCAGGCGGCCCTTGGAGCTCGATCCTGCAAGCGCCGTGCTGCACTACGCTCAGGAAATCTTCGAGGGCATGAAAGCCTACAAGGCAGACGATGGCCGGATTCTGCTCTTTCGGCCTGAAGAGAACGCACGCCGCTTCGCGCAGTCGGCGACCCGCATGGCCATGCCTCCTGTGCCCGAAGAACTCTTCCTGAAGGCGGTCGAAGCACTGGTCCGCGTCGACAAGGCCTGGATTCCGTCCGGCGACGCCAGCCTCTACCTTCGCCCCTTCATGTTCGCCAACGAGGCGTTTCTCGGCGTTCGTCCGGCTCAGGAATATGTCTTCTGCATCATCGCCTCACCGGTCGGCGCCTACTTCAAGGGCGGCGCGAAGGCCGTCTCTCTTTGGGTCGAAACCGAATACACCCGTGCAGCCAACGGCGGCACCGGCGCTGCAAAATGCGGCGGAAACTACGCAGCCAGTCTCGTGGCGCAAGCCGAGGCGTCGAAGAGGGGTTGCGATCAGGTCGTCTTCCTCGACGCCGCGGAGCATCGCTGGGTCGAAGAACTCGGCGGCATGAACGTCTTCTTTGTGATGAACGATGGATCGATGGTGACCCCGCCCCTTGGCGGTACGATCCTGCCGGGCATCACCCGGGCTTCCGTCATCGTGCTCGCAGAAGAAAGGGGCTTGCGCGTGGAGCAGCGTCCCTACTCCTTCGCGGAATGGCAAGAGGATGCCGCCAGCGGCAGGCTCGTCGAAGCCTTCGCTTGCGGCACTGCCGCAGTCCTGGCGGGGATCGGCCTGGTTCGACATGCCGGCGGCGAGTTTCTGGTCGGAGACGGACAGACCGGCAAGCTGACCAGCGAACTGCGCCAGCAGCTCGTCAGTCTACAGAAGGGCGTAACGAACGATGAGCACGGCTGGACGCGCCTCATCCCGGCCTGAACTTCAGACCTTCCACGCGAACGGCGGCGCCAACACCGACATGGTGGCGCCGCTCTCGGTCTCGCCCGCAAAGCCATCGGGCTGGCCGCAGTTCTCAAACTCGCCGCCGCCGATGCGATCATTTACGCGATCGCGAGCGCCACGACGCCGACATCCTGACTTGCGACACGTTTCAAGAATCTCGAACGTGCCGTCCACATCGATAAGAAGACCGACCATCGTGTGACCCAAGCGCTCGACTGCGGGGGGCAACGCTTCTATCACAGGGTGGGGAATGGTAACGGGCATCAGGGACAGCTGAACCGGCACGCACGGACGGCAGCGAATTCAATGGCGAAAATGACGATCTCGCTTCCGGATAATCTGGCGGATTACATCGCGCGCCGTATCGCAAGCGGCAGATACGACAGCGCCGACGCATTCATGGCGGAGCTGATCGTGAAGGACCAGGACCATCGTAAGCTCGACGACGACGAACTGCGCGAGATCCTGAGGCAGGCCGAGGAGAGCGGTATCAGCGACCGGCGCATTCCCGATATCCTGTTGGAAACGAAGGTGAAGCTGCGTGACATCAACCTATAGACTGACCCGAACGGCCGACGCCGTACTGTCAGACATCGACGAATATGCCAATCTGCATTTCGGCGAGGCGCAGGCGGATGCCTACCTTCTCGACTGGGACCGGATTTTCATACTTCTTTCGCGCGTGCCCTCCATGGGCGACGAGTGCGACGCGCTCGGCACCGGCCTGCGCCGCCTCCTCCATATGCGCCATGTCGCCTTCTACCGGGAAATACCCGACGGCATCCTCGTCATCGACATCATCGGCGCCGACCGGCTTGCCGAAAGACATCTCCAATCCAACCGACGACCCGGACCGGCAGCCCCCCATGCCCCATGACAGCACCTCCGCCTTCTACGACAATAACGCAGAGATATACGCCAACCGCGCACGCAGCCTGCCGAAACAGAAGCTCGACACTTTCCTTGCCCGACTTGCGCCGGGGGCCGCGATCCTCGAACTTGGCTGCGGCGGCGGCCAGGACAGCGCCTACATGCTCGCTCAAGGTTTCGACGTGACGCCAACCGACGGCTCACCCGAACTCGCGGCACAGGCCGAGGCGCGAATCGGCAGGAAGGTCAGTGTCATGCTGTTTGAGGATCTCAACGCTGAGGCCGCGTTCGACGGCGTCTGGGCCGAAGCGAGCCTCCTTCATGTCCCGAGATCGACCCTGCCCGACATCTTCGCCCGTATCCACCGCGCGCTCAGAACCGGCGGCATCCTTCACGCAAGCTTCAAGTCGGGAGAAGCCGAAGGGCATGATGGCTTCGGGCGCTATTACAACTATCCATCCGCCGATTGGCTGTCGGCGCTTCTGACGGCAGGCGGCTGGCGCAATCTCGCCGTCGAGGAAAGCGATGGTGGCGGATATGACGGCAAGCCGACCCGCTGGCTCGTCGTGAGTGCGCAACGATAAAGGTCGGCGCTTCGCCCCCGTGTTCGCCGGCGATCTGGCACCGTCGCACTTTCAGGTGAAACGCCACCCCCTTCGTCATTCCTCTGTCTGTCGCAGGAATGACCGACAGAGGGTAGTGCCCCCACATTGTCATTCCGGTTGTGCAAGGCGAAAGGCGGCCGCAATTCCACGCTTCCGCCGAAGAGGCGATCGAAAGACCGGTGCCGCTGTAACGGAACCATCCGCTGCCTCCATGGTTGAATCGCATATCTGCGCTCTTGCCGCTCGGAGCATGCCATGGCTGTACTTTCCCCCACCGATCGAGACGCGACCGCCTATCCGATACAGTCGCTCTTCGTCCCGTTTCCTTTCGTCTGCTTCACGCTTGCGCTCGCGACCGATATCGCCTTCTGGCAGAGCAACAACCTCATGTGGCAGAACTTCTCCGCCTGGCTGTTGTGTGCCGGCCTGGTGTTCGGCGTGATTGCGATCCTGGCTGGTTTGATTGACCTTGCGCGGCCCCGCACCCGTCCGCTGCGGGCGGCTTTCCCGTCTGTGCTTCTCTACCTGATCATCCTCGCCCTTGCCTTCCTGAACAGCCTTGTCCATGCCGGCGACGGATGGACTGCGGTGGTTCCTTATGGACTGACGCTCTCGGCCGTTACATCAGCGCTTTGCCTGGTGGCAGCCGCTGTTTCCGCCCGCAAATATGCCAGATTGGCCTGGAGGATATGATGATGAGGTCCCTCATTCTCGGCACCTCGGCTCTATCGCTTTTCCTCGGATTCGGCGCGTCGGCGCAGGACACCGAATTCGATCTGTCGCAGCAGATCGGCCCGAATCCGGTTCTGCCTGAGCCATCTTCCTCCCTGATATCTGATCTCAAGGTCGCGGAAGTGGTCGGCTGGAAGGAAAGAGAGACGCCTGCCGTTCCCGACGGCTTGAAGATCAGTGCCTATGCGAATGGCCTCGCCAATCCACGCACGGTCCATACCCTGCCAAACGGCGACGTCCTCGTCGTCCAGTCCCGCGGCCCGACCGGCGAACCGACCTCGCGGCCGAAGGATCTCATCCGCGGCTGGATCATGTCGATCGCCCACGGCGGCAGCGGTGAACAGAAAGAGAGCAATATCATTACCCTGCTGCGTGACACCAATCGCGACGGCACCGTCGACGAACGCCATGACCTGCTGAAGAAGCTCGATTCCCCCTTTGGCCTTGCCTGGATAGACAACACGCTTTACGTCGCCACGACGAGCGCCATCCTTGCCTACCCTTACGAACTCGGCCGGAACGAGATTACCGCGCAGCCGAAAATCCTGACGCCGCTTCCCGGCGGCCCGATCAATCATCATTGGACAAAGGATCTGGCCCTCAGCCCCGACGGCCAGACGCTCTATGTCTCGGTCGGATCGAATTCCAACATCGTCGAGAACGGGCTCGAAGCAGAAAAAGGCCGTGCAGCGGTCTGGCAGGTCGACCGGAAGACCGGCGCCGCCCGCGTTTTCGCCTCCGGTCTGCGCAATCCGAACGGTCTCGCCTTCAACCCCGAAACGGGTGCGCTCTGGACTGTCGTCAATGAGCGTGACGAACTCGGCCCGAACCTCGTTCCCGACTATATGACCTCTGTGGAGGACGGCGGCTTCTACGGCTGGCCGTGGAGCTACTACGGCAATCACGTCGACGCTCGCGTTCATCCACCCCGAACCGATATGATCGAAAAGGCAATCCCGCCGGACTACGCCCTGTCCAGCCATGTTGCCGCGCTCGGACTAACCTTCTCGATGAAGTCCTCGCTGCCAGCCGCATACGCCAACGGCGCCTTCATCGGCGAGCACGGCAGCTGGAACCGGAATAGCTTCAATGGCTACAAAGTTGTCTTCGTACCGTTCCAGAATGGCAGGCCATCAGGCAAGGCGCAGGACGTCATCACAGGCTTCATTCAGGGTGATCAGGCAAAAGGGCGGCCGGTCGGAGTGGGGATCGATGGGACAGGAGCGCTGCTTGTTGCCGATGATGCCGGCAATACCGTTTGGCGCGTCGCTTCATCCGACGGCAAAGTCACGCCGCAGCCAATTGGCACGGACCAGCTGTCGGGGACTCCGCAAGGCTCGACGAATTCGAAAACGGCGCGGACTTTCGATTCGAACCCCGGCGTCGGAACGGAAACGACGAATTCGACCGCCCAAACCCAGGAACATCCGGCCTCGGCCGACGAGCGCTTGACCCGCCAGGAACCACTTTCCGGAGTGCAGGACAAGTTTCAGCCTGTGCAGATGCAGATTGCCCCTGCGACCGGCCCCTAAAGACTTGGTGGAGGCCGAATTCGAAGAAGGACCGAGACGACATCTGGATAAACACGAAACGGAGATTTCAGGCATGCCGACCACATCCCGGAAGTTCAAACGACTCCTCAGCGCGCTGTCGCTCGCCGTGGCGATCCTTCCCCTGCCGCTCCAAGCGAACGCGCAGGCGCCGCCTGACAAATGTGTCGCCCCGCCACAGCCAAACCAGGGCCGCGGTTCAACGGATGACCATCAAGATCTCTCCAAGAAACTGGACGAATGCAACGGCGAACTCAGGCCCCCTCCCGTCGGCGACGCCGAGATGGTGGAGCCGGCGCCCGACACCGGTAATTCGCGCATCATCCGTCCGGGAGATATGCCGCCCAACACCAATCCGTCGAACAATTCCCATGATTAAGTTCACCGTCCAGAGATCTTTGTGTGGGCCGAGAAGGACAATCTCGCACACAATTGGCGGGTTTTTCTTCTTCAGCGGGAACCGAAAACCATCAAGAGGGTTCGGCCACAATCTGACGAAGCCGGCTAAAGCTGAACATGCCGCAGGTATCTCAAAAGCGGACGAAGATTGGAGGGGGAGATACCGAAGATCCCTTATTGACCACCTGTCTCCCTGGATGGATCGCCCGTTCGCTGGCCAGAAGTGGAGTTCACCGAATGAGCCAATTGGCAGATATGAAGAACGCCGAACTTCTCGAGCTCGCGGGGATCGGCCCTCGGTCCGTCGAGCAGATACGGTCGGCGATCAGAAAATTCAAACGTAACCGAACACACATCTCGGCGGCGCAGTCGAAGCAATGATCGACACTGCGGATCGGAGTACGGAATGAACGAGAAGGCTCGATTGGAAAGCGACATCGCAGCCCTGAGGCCGTGGTTTCACAATCTGCGAATTAACGGCGTTCAGACCGCGCCGGATCATTTCCTGGGTGACTATCCATCCTTCAAATGGGCCCACTTTCAGCAGGTCGTGCCTGAAGATCTCCAGGGATGCAGCGTTCTCGACATCGGCTGCAACGCCGGATTCTATTCACTTGAAATGAAGAGAAGAAATGCCGGACGGGTCGTCGGTATCGATTCCGATCCGCATTATCTCAGGCAAGCCGAGTTCGCAGCCAGACAGACAGGTGAGGATATCGATTTCAAGCTAATGTCGGTGTACGAGGTTGAAAAACTGAAGGAGAGATTTGACCTGGTCCTTTTCATGGGTGTCCTTTATCACCTGCGGCATCCGCTCCTGGCACTCGACCTTCTGCATGAGCATGTCGTAGGCGGCCAAATGCTGTTTCAATGCATGCAGCGGGGTGAAGAGGAAGTCGCGGCACTCAGCGAAAATTACGACTTCTTCAACACGACGATATTTGAGCAGCGCGGCTTTCCAAAAATGTATTTCGTGGAAGAACGTTACGCTGGCGACCCGACCAATTGGTTCATTCCGAACAAGGCGGCGGTCGAAGCGATGCTGAGAAGCGCCGGGTTTGTCATTCGTGCTAATCCGGAACGTGAAGTTTATCTGGTGGAACATGGAAGCCGCCATCCGATGGCGGAACCGCCTCCGTCACTTTGCTGAGAAATTTTCCGACCCAGACTGCTTCGCAGTCAGGGTCCGATCAATTGCCGCAGGCGGTCCAGGTAACGTTTGATGGTATTTTCAATGCGCTCCGCCTCGGCGCCATCGACGCTGGCCCTCGCCTGCGACCACAGGCCTATCTGAAAACCGAGATAGCAGGGCTCAAAAAACTTGAGCACATCGTCGCGCAGATCGCAGTCCGCTTCCCGGCCGATGAGATCGGCAAGACGATCGCGCTCCTTGCTCGAGAATTCGAATTCCACGCAGGCACCCACGACGTCCCAGGCAATGTCCTGGCACCCGATCAGATCATGGGCCGCATTGTGGTCGAGTGCATCCGTCTTCATGATGCGCCCGGTGGTGGTCGTCAGCCATTCCCATGGGTGAAGCCGGTTGTCCGTATCGACTCGTCGCAATCGTCCGGCTAGCCGCTCGGGCGTGCCTATCATGCACCTCAATTTTTCCGCCATGTCCGATCCCCCCGCTTCCGCAATATTGAAAACAGCCATCTCACACAGTTTCTGAATCGACGCGCCGCCGTTTCGTGCCGGGAGGTGACGGGCACGAAAACCGAGATAACGTCCGAGGTGATCGATGATGTCGCGCCTGCTTGCACGGCTATGGTCGAGGGGCGTTCCATCCAGCCACTCCTCGACAATAAATCCGTAACAGGTGCCGGCAATCCTAGGAATAAAGCCGGCTTCGCTCAGCAAAGAGCCTCTTTGGGCCTTGTCCACATCGCTCCCGCAAAGCCCGGCAAACTTGACAAGCCATGCCCCTCCTTCGGCTTCCATCAGGAATTTGCGTTTTTCCATCTGCATATAGCTCGGCGGCCAATATGAAGGATCGCGATACCGAACAGCGCGCCATGCGCCACCCGACAGGTCCCGCCACGACGAACGCACGCCTCCGACAACATCGGCCGCCCATGTCTGCAGACGATGTTTCGGATCTCGAGCTTTGAGGGTCAGATCGTCGAAGCTGACGACATGGCGTGGCCGACCTCGCCAACGGGTCCGATGCGGCCCGCTTGCATGCGGGCCCGGTTCACCCGTGTGGCTCGGGAAAAAATGAAGCCGACCAGACGCGACGCCGTTCACCTGCAACCAGTCCGCAACGCAGCCAAACGAGCTCCCCGACAGCCCCGGCCCCTCATCGACGATGGCGAAATCGGTGTCACGGTCGGCGAGAATGCGCTTGGAAAGAGCCGGTGTGACGCGCAAGCATCGCTCGAAGGGATGGCCAGTCGGGCGCAGCGAATAGGCCGGCTCGGCACCCAAGGCGGCGGAAACCAGAGCCGCCAGTCCGGTCCCGATGCTTCGGATCCCGAGGACTACTGTTTTAGGCGTCAAATTTGAGATCGAAGCCGCCTCGATATAGCTCTCGGGATACAAAGCATAAAAGGCGTATCCCTCGGCGCGCTTCATCCGCACCGGATCGGCACTGGAGAGAGATTCGAGTTTGGCTGTCCAATCCTCTGGAAAGGACAAAACGCCGGCAAATCCGTTTCGCCACGATTGCATGATCGCGCGTGCCTGCATGCGCAGAAGTTTCGCGCCTGCGTCCTGAAGCTCGGACATATCGTCCGCGCCTTTTCTCCCGAATTCCTGATCGGCCAATCCCTGAACCAGTTCTCCAGTCAGGATAAACGCTCGAACCAGAGTTTCGTGGCGCTGCCGGCTCGCCTGCATTTCGAAGCACGCCATCATCATTCGTGAAATCGATGCGTGTACTGCTGCCGCATTCTCGATGTGCTCGACATCGCCATAGACCAGCATCCGGTCCTCCTTCTCTGCCGCAATGCCTGCCTGAACTCGTCGGATGATCTTCAGACGCGATTGAAATAATCGGGAGGGCTGGGAACTGTGGCGGCTCCCGCTTGTTAGCTTTGTAGATGCCTCAGCAAGCAGCCCTTGGAGGGAACCATGCGTTCGAAATCCATTCGCGTTGGATTGGTGGGAGTTGGCAATTGCGCCTCGTCATTGGTTCAAGGACTTACCTACTATGATAACGCCCGGGAAAACGAGCCGGTTCCAGGCCTCATGCACATTGATCTCGGCGGATATCACGTGCACGATATTGAGATATCCGCAGCCTTCGATGTTGCGGCTTCAAAGGTAGGGCGCGATGTCGCGGAAGCGATCTACGCCGAGCCAAACAACACGCAACGTTTCGCAGATGTCGCTCCGCTTGGCGTGGAGGTGAAACGCGGCAGGACGATGGATGGGATAGGGAAGTATCTTAAGGATCGGATCGAGGAATCGACGGAGCCGCCGGCGGACGTGGTGGAAATCCTCAGGCGAACCCGAACGGACGTGCTGGTTTCCTATCTTCCCGTTGGCTCGGAAGAAGCAACGAAGTGGTACGCCGAACAGGCACTGGCGGCGGGTTGCGCCTTTATCAATTGCATCCCGGTATTCATAGCCTCCAAACCGGAATGGCAGCAGAAGTTCGCTGCCCGAAAGCTGCCGATCATCGGCGACGATATCAAAAGCCAGGTGGGGGCAACGATCGTCCACCGAATGCTCGTCAATCTCTTCCGCGAACGGGGCGTCCGTGTAGATCGGACCTACCAGCTCAATTTCGGCGGAAACACCGATTTTCTTAACATGCTGGAGCGCGAGCGGCTGGAATCGAAGAAGATCTCCAAGACCCAGTCGGTCACCAGCCAATTGGATATTCCGCTTCCAGCGGACGATGTACACGTCGGACCAAGTGACCACGTCCCGTGGCTCACCGATCGCAAATGGGCTTATATCAGGCTCGAGGGCACCACTTTCGGCGGCGTGCCGCTCAACGCAGAGCTCAAGCTTGAGGTGTGGGACTCGCCCAATTCCGCCGGCGTGGTCATCGACGCAATACGCTGCGCGAAACTGGCCCTCGACCGGGGCCTGGGCGGAGCTCTGACAGGGCCGTCGAGCTATTTCATGAAATCACCGCCGCAACAATTCACCGATTACGAGGCCCGCCGCCGAACGCAGAATTTCATTGATGACCAGGAGGATGTTCTGCGCGGAGCCGCGGAATGACGGCAACGTTCTTCCTGGTACGTCACGCGGCACACGACAATGTCGGGAATTTCCTGGCGGGCCGTACAGCCGGTATCTCGCTGGGCGAAGCCGGCCGCTCGCAAGTTCAGCGTCTCGGGCAGAGGCTGCGGCGCGAGGACATCAATGAGATCTACACCAGCCCGCGCGAACGAACACGGGAGACGGCAGAAGGTATCGCATCAGCCTGTGGCCTGTCTCTACCGCGAACCGACGATGCTTTGGACGAGGTGAATTTCGGCAACTGGTCCGGAAAGACGTTCGACGTTCTCAATGACGATCCCCTGTGGCGCCGCTGGAATAACACACGCAGCCTCGCCCGCACCCCAGGAGGCGAGACCATGCTGGAGGTCCAGACCCGAATTTTCGGCCTTATGGAGAGCCTGACCAGGGGCGGGAATGAGAAGCGAATAGCTCTTGTGTCTCATGCCGATGTCATCAAGGCGGCTGTCAGTCATGTTCTGGGACTGCCGCTCGATGCTTGGCCGAGGTTTGATATTGCGCCCGCCTCCGTCACGACGGTTGTGATCGGCGACTGGGGGGCAAAAGTGATGACGCTCAACGAAGTGACCTTATAACCCGTTCGTTAAATCCTGCCCGGGGAAGTCAAATGATCGAAGCTGCAATGATCTGGAACGAGCCGAACAACAAATCGCACTGGGATCCTGAGATCGATCCCGAATGGAGCCTGTTTGCGCAAATGGCAATCCTGGCGGCCGATGCCATCGCAGCCAAGAATCCGGACCTGACGAAGGTGCTCGGCGGAATATCCCCAATCGACCCTTTCTTCATCAGCCGCATGAAGAATTACGGCGTGCTCGATCACCTCGATGCCGTCGCGCTGCATGGTTTCCCGCTCGACTGGAACCTCTGGCAGATTCATGACTGGCCGGAGAAAATCAACGAAATACGCGCAGTCACTGATCTGCCGATCTGGGTCAGCGAAGTGGGCGTCTCGACCTTCGGCGCGGAGGAAGTGCAGTTGTGGGGCCTGCAAAGAACTGCCGAGTTGCTCAAGGGCAAAGTCGAGCGCTGCCAATGGTACAGCCTCTACGACCTCCCTCGATCATGGGAGGCAACAACGCGTCATCGCGAAGCCGAAGGCTCCTCCTACTATCGGCACTACTATATGGGCATTCTACGCGAAGACGGAACGCCCAAACCGGCGCTTGACGAATTTGCCAAACACACGCCGGATTTCGGACTGGTCCAATGGTTCCACTTCGAAGACCCGCGGCTGGATGAGGCTGCTGCTTGGATGAGACGGCTGGGCGTGAAATCTGTGCGCACCGGACTTTCCTGGGCGGACCGATTCCGGCCCAATGCCCTCGAGTGGTTCGACCGACAGATGCAAGCCCTCGAAGATTTCGACGTAACGGTGACATTCTGCTTCACGCCGGAGCATAGAGGTATTGCGCCCCACCATACCAGTCCGCCCCTGGTGCCTGAAGAATTCGCCGGCTTCTGCGAAGAAATGGTTGAACGTTACGCGCCACGCCAGGACAGCGGATATGTGTCGCGCGTTGCCAAGTCAGCAGCCCGATTGCTGGGGCTTGAATCACCTGCGTCCCTCGGAGCCGGCTAAACCCAGGCTCTGGGCTATCCTGCCGATCGGCCCCCGGGAATAAGCGACTCCCTGATAGCATGCCAAGGCAGCACGAGCCCACAGAATGTAAAGTCTGGGGCTGCGCAAGAAAACCGCGATCGCAAAGACGCGATGGCTCCAAAAGCTGATCCAATAGCGCATGATGTAGACCGCCATGCGCTGCCGAGACAGGCCATGGCTGCCGGCACGGACGCGTTTGCGCGGGCGCATACCCATACGCGGCCAGCTCAACCGGAATGCGAGGCCCTCGCGACGCTGACGGAACCCGGCGGCCTGAGTGGCTATAACAAAGTCGGAATCGACAGAAGACAGTGCGATCCTCTTCTCAGCGATCCCCGCATGAATCGCATCCAGAAGTGCATTTGAGCGGACGATCACCACGTTCGTTCCTCTTCCATCAGAGGAGTAGGGTTCCTTCCAGGCATCCCCGAAAGCGATATCGGCCGTTTCTGCAACAACGTCGTCGCAAAAATTGCAGGCGGAATTCTGGAAAAAGCCTGCACCCCAGTCCCCATCGACCAGATGCCACCAGTCTTGGGCGCACGTCTCTCCGTTTTCGAGTGTCAGCTGAGCCCGATACCAATTCGCAGGCCGATCCTGGGTTTTCTTCCTGTAGTCGAGCCGTTTAACCTTCCTGATGTCCTGCCCCATCTGCCACGCGAAGCTCTCGGCCATGCGCGCGCTTTTCATGTGGCCGCAAAACAGCCCAAGCGTGAAGGCAATTCGCTCTTTCAATACCGGGTCACCGGCACAGGCCAGTCGTACCGCCTTGATGAAACAGGGAATGCCAACCACGGCATACCGGCCCGGCGCCTCACGAATGGAATGAAGCACGCCGGAAAGCTCGACAGGATAATATCGAGATTTGGCGCCTGCCTGAAGTTCCTGCAGATTGCGCGACAGCGAATAATGAAACAGGCGTCCTTCCGATTGCGGATCATCGCTCTCCTTGACGTGAGCAACACAGTCGACAAGCCCCAGACGCAGCAGTTCCGCCGCCATCCAGGTGACCATGCCGCCGGAGCTGCCGTTCGAACGATATTCCCCTTCCTCGACATGGCCGACAAAAGCGGCCTCGAAACGCCCCAGTAGAGGGTCTCGATTTTTCGCACCGGCAAAATATTCGGCCGCCAATTCGTCCTCGTCCTGGGCCACCGGCGAAAACGGGCAAATTCGCGCAAATTCTTCATCACCGCCCTGCAACCACGTCTTCGGGCCTGCCGGTTTCATTTGCCCGTACCGGTCGAGAGCCATGTGCACGTCAGGTCGCGCTGACCTTGCGACACAGGAGCCGCAGCCGATGCAGAAGCCGGGGCCTGCAATATCCTTGGGAGCGATGCCCGGCGCGAGCCGATTCTTCTGATCGGAGCTATTGCAAGGCATGGCTGAGATAGGCGTTGGATCTATCGCGCAGCGAAGATATCCGCTGCGAAATGCCCGTAGGAAGTGGGTTACCGAGGATAACATCCAGATGCGACGGGGTCTTATCCGCAGTCAGAACATGATGTTCAGCTCGGACGACCCGCGTTAGATCGCGAATCTTGTTGGAGCGATAATCGGAGAGGACACATGCAAACGGCTTCTCGTTGACAAGCGAGAACACGCATCCATGAAAGAAATTCGTCACGACAGCCTTTGCTTCGGAAATGAAGCTGGCGAAGTCCTCCGGGCTGGCATCAATCCATTGCTTGTCGGCCCAATCGTTCCGATAGCCGATGCTGACAAGCGGATAGTCCCGGTCTCCTGCCCACCGGCGCACTGCATTCTGAAACCACGTGGGAAAACTGTGCCCGTAGACGGCTATATAGGTTGCCGCCTCCCCGTCATCCCTGCTCGCGTTCATCGTCTGTGGAAATTGCAGGCACGGGTCGAGAACGAGTTCGGGCTCCAGTCCCAATGTTTCGTGGATGATCCGCTCCGAATGGAGGTCCCGCACCGAAATATGAGAAAACTTTCGCAGCTTTTCCGCCCACCCCTCCAGTCGCTCCGACCATGTCAGACTTCCAAACGTCGCGGCATAGGAGACAAGCCGCCTGCATCGCAGGCCTTCGCCGTAAAAAAGCGGATACCCGCCATACCAGGGATGGCGAAGGTTCCACACCTCGTCGCTGCCGACGACAATGAGCGGATAGTCGTCCATCGCGGCTGGGTTTTCCAAGGGAAAAGGCGATGAAAGAGGTAAGCTGGCAAACGAGTGAAAGAATTTCCGGATCTTCGCTTTGTAGAGCGGGTAGTCTTCCCTTGGCGTTGCGGCAGGAAGCAGCGGTTGCAGCGCGCATTGCCATTCCGCGCGGTTCACGCGATCGGACATGTGTTCCAGGAGAACGGCTTCTACTCCCATGGACGCGAGGCCTTCGGCCAGACAGCGTGCCTGCCAATAGGAGCCATAATTTATGCAGCGATGAAAGGTAAGAATTCCGGCCTTAGACATCTGATCCCTGAAGCAGATCGAATAGATCCCACTAACCGACCAGCTCCAGTTCCGTTCCCAACAAACCGAAGCTCGCCTCGTGGTCCGGGAGCAACTTTCTTCAGCATGTCGCAATGAATCAAATAACCCCCGGCTCAGCCGGGGGTTATCAGCAGTCGGGAGGCTGGAGCTTTAACCCGACCTCCCGTTTAAGCTAGCGAAACAGCTTAGTTGACCGACTTGTCGACCAGCTTGTTCTTGCCGATCCAGGGCATCATGCCGCGCAGCTTGGCGCCGACTTCCTCGATCTGGTGGCTGTCGTTGTTGCGGCGGATGCCCTTGAAGCGGGCCGCACCCGAGCGGTATTCCTGCATCCATTCGGAGGTGAACTTGCCGGTCTGGATGTCCTTGAGGACGCGCTTCATCTCGGCCTTGGTTTCTTCGGTGATGATGCGCGGACCGGTGACGTATTCGCCCCACTCGGCCGTGTTGGAGATCGAGTAGTTCATGTTGGCGATGCCGCCTTCATAGATCAGGTCGACGATCAGCTTCACTTCGTGCAGGCACTCGAAATAGGCCATTTCAGGCGCATAGCCAGCTTCGGTGAGCGTTTCGAAACCGGCGCGAATGAGCTCGACGAGACCGCCGCAGAGAACGACCTGTTCGCCGAAGAGGTCGGTTTCGCACTCTTCGCGGAAGTTGGTTTCGATGATGCCCGAACGGCCGCCGCCAACGCCGCAGGCGTAGGAGAGAGCGAGCTCAAGCGCATTGCCGGAAGCGTTCTGGTGAACGGCAACGAGGCAGGGAACGCCGCCGCCCTTCTGGTATTCGCCGCGAACCGTGTGGCCCGGGCCCTTCGGAGCGATCATGACGACGTCGACCGAAGCCTTCGGCTCGATCAGGCCGAAATGCACGTTGAGGCCGTGTGCGAAGGCGATCGCAGCACCGTCGCGGATGTTCGGCGCGATATCGGCCTTGTAGATGTCGGCCTGCAGCTCGTCCGGCGTCGCCATCATCATCAGGTCGGCCCAGCCGGCGGCTTCAGCAACCGTCATGACCTTGAAGCCGTCGGCTTCGGCCTTCTTGACGGTCGGCGAACCGGCCTTCAGAGCGATGACGAGGTTCTGGGCGCCGCTGTCCTTCAGGTTCAGCGCATGGGCGCGGCCCTGCGAGCCGTAGCCGATGACGGCGACCTTCTTGGCCTTGATGAGGTTGAGATCGGCATCACGATCGTAATAGACGCGCATTTGAAGTTCCTTCCCTTGTGCTTGTCCTGTTGACTGTCATTAAGGCGAAATCAGCCGAGAACCGGCATCTCCGCCAGAACCTTCTCCGTGCCGTAAAGCCGGAGGAAGGCGGTCACCGCCCTCTCCGCCTGGCGCGCGGTATCCTTGAGGCCGGGTTCCCCGAGCAGCATGCGTACATGCAGGTCAGACACAACAAGGCCGTAAAGCGTGTGATAGGCTTCGTCGGCATCGGAAAAACGCAGCAGACCTGCCCGCTTGCCGGCATCGATCAGCGCCATGGCGCGCCGGTCGATCTGGCGGCGCCCGCGTTCGAGCAGCAGTTTGCCGAGCTTCGAGCCGTCGCGGTTCGCCTCCGTCTTGTTGATTTGGCCGATCGCCAGTCGGTTCAGCGCCAGCGAGACGTCGCCTGCGAGCACCTCCAGCAGGTCACGCGCGAAAATGACGACATGGTCGTGCAGGCTCGCCGCCGTCAGCCTTTCGCCGTTGCGCTCGAAAGTGCGCACCTTGCTCGCCTGATAGGCGATCATTGCCGAGAGCAGCCCGTCGCGGTCGCCGAACCACTTGTAGAGGCTTTCCTTCGAGCAATTGGCAGCGCGCGCAACACCCGAGGTCGTCAGCGCTTTCTCGCCGCCATCAACGAGCAGCCGCAGCGCCTGCTCCAGAACGGCGTTCTGGCGCGGCGAAAATTCGCTCGGCTCTGCGGTTTCGACGGACACGGTCATGGCTCCCACATACGTACCGTACGGTACGGTTCGCTGGCTTTATGCGGCAATCCGATCGGGCCGTCAAGCAGGCCCGGAAGATTTTTATACGGGAAAGGCCGGTGCCGCACCAGAATTGGATAGGCGGACGCCGGATTGAGATTGCATAATGCTGCAGAATGTCATTTGCCGGGAGCCTTCCATGTCGCGTCTATCTGCTGCCCTTCTCTTAGCCGGAGTGATGCTCCTGGCAACGACGCCCTTCACCGGCCGCGCCGCCGCACAGTCGGAGAATGAGGTCTATAACCGCATCGAGGAATTGCACGGCGATGCTGCCGGCTTCGACCGGCCGCTGCGCCAGCTTGTTCTGGCCATGCGCTCCGGCGACGCCGAGACCATCGCCGGCCTTGCCGAATATCCGCTGAGCGTAAAGGCAGATGGCGAAACCTATGATGTCGAAAACGCCGAGGATTTCATCGAGAATTTCGACGATCTGGTGACTCCGGAGACCCGCAGCGCGGTCGGGCGCCAGCAATATGAGGATCTCTTCGTCAACAGCGAAGGAGTCATGCTCGCAAATGGCGCCGTCTGGATGGGTGCAGTCTGCGACGACAACGCTTGCGAGGAAAGCCATTGGGCGATCATCGCCATCAATAATTAGCCTGCGACATTTGTCTCGATGTCAGCCATCGCTGCGAAGCTTGCGCACCAACGTCTGAAGCTCCTTGAACGCTTCGTAACGCTTGCGGTGGAGATCTGAAATCTCGCCCTCTGACGGCTGAAAACGCTTTTCCACCCTGGTGAGCTCGCTCATTGCCTCGCCAACATCGGCAAATTGCCGGCCGGCGACAGCGCCGAGAATGGCCGCTCCCAGCAATACCGGCTCCTCGGCCTTCGTCGCCACTACCGGCTTGCCGCTCGCATCGGCGAGCACCTGGCGGACGAAATCGTGCTGGCCGGCCCCGCCGCTGATGACGATGTTCTCGACGGTCACGCCCGCCTCGGCCTGCGTTTCGATGATCTGCCTGAGGCCGTAGCCGATGCCGCAAAGCCCCGCGATGTAGAGCGCAACCAGGTTGTCGATATCCCGCTCCATGCCGAGACCGGCAATGACCGCGCGGGCATGCGGATCGGCGAAGGGCGCACGGTTGCCGAGGAATTCGGGAACGACGTGCAGCCCGGCCACCAGCTTGACCGCGTCGGAAGACCGGCCCGCCTTGGCGGTAGCCATGTCGGCAAGCAGGACCGGCAGCGCAACGCCGGCGCTCTTGGCGAGCTCCTTCGCCTCTCCGGCCGCCGGATGAAAGGAGAGAAGGTGGTCGATCGCCGCGCCGGCGGCACTCTGGCCGCCCTCGTTCAACCAGAGGCCCGGCACCATCGCCGAATAGTAAGGTCCCCAGACACCGGGCACGAAAGACGGTTCTGCCGTCGATGTCATCGTGCAGGAAGAAGTCCCGAAAACATAGGCAAGATTGGCTCGCGGATCGGTGCCGACGGTTCCGACACCGCCGGCATGGGCATCGATCAGCCCGGCTGCCACGGCCGTTCCCGGCCCCAGGCCGAGTTCCTCCGCCGCAGCCACGGTCAGCCCCTCGCCAAGCGCGGAGCCGGGCTCGACAATGATTTTGCCGATGCGGGCAAACCCTTCCCGGGCCAGCGTGCCGAGACCGATCTGATGGAAATAGCCGCTGTCCCACCGCTTTTCATGAGCGAGATAGGTCCATTTGCAGGTGACCGTGCAGGTCGAGCGCGACAGATCGCCGGTCGCCCGCCAGGTGAGGAAATCCGCAAGATCGAAGAATTGCCAAGCGGCATCGAAAACCTGGGGGCGGTTTTCTTTCAGCCAGAGAAGTTTGGGGGTTTCCATTTCGGGCGAAATACGACCACCGACATAACGCAGCACATCATGCCCAAACGCATTGATGCGCTCCGCCTGTGGGACGGCGCGGTGGTCCATCCACACGATAATATCGCGTTCCGGATCTTCCGAAGGCCCGACGGGAAGCGACTTGCCGCCTTCGCCAAGGACCACGAGCGAGCAAGTGGCGTCGAATCCCAGCCCGACTACGGAAGCCGCATCGATGCCGGCTGCGGTAACCGCCTCTCGCACGGCGGCGCAAACGGCGCTCCAGATTTCGCTGCTCGATTGTTCGACGATGGAACCGGCTTCGTGAAACAGACTGATATTCCGCTTGGCGGAGGCAAGCATGCTGCCGGCCATATCGAACAGGCCGGCCCGGGCGCTGCCGGTGCCCACATCGACGCCGATGACATATTTGGCGCCGGCTTCTGCGGTATGAGATGTGTCGGTCATGGTCTCTCGTTTCGGATCGCCAGGGATCGGGTTGATTAGCAGCTGCGGTCGAGTTCAAAGTCTGTTGCCTGGAAAGATCCCCGCCTCCAGGGACGCTGACATTACGCGGTCACGGCAACATGGCAAGGAGGCTGGGCGCTGAACGCGCCCTCCGCCCGGGGCGCCATCACAGCCTCCCTCCGACATTTTCCAGAATGGCGGTGAGCTCCCCCGCGCCTGTCGCAACGGCCGCAGCTCCGGCGGCATCGAGCACGGCGCGGCGACCGGGCCTCGGGTCGGCCGGATCGACGAATCCGATGGCCGTCATGCCTGCGGCGATTGCCGCCGCCACACCATGAACGCTGTCGTCGATCATGACGCAGTTGGCCGGCCGGGCCCGAAAGCGCTCGGCGCAATGCAGAAGCAGATCGGGGGCCGGCTTCGGCCGAGAGACGAATTCGGCGCTGAAGACGTCTTCGCCGAAGGCGCTCCAGAGATCGAGTTTGCCCAGGCTGTTGCGTAGCCGCCACATCGTGCTGTTCGACGCGACGCATTTCGGACGGTCGAGACTGTTGACGACCTCGGCAATGCCGGCAATGGGCGTCAGCGAGCGCGCGAATTCCTCGAAGAGATGAAGATGCCATTTCTCGAACAGCGCGGCGACGTCGATGATCTCGTATTCGCGCCGGCACATCTCGGCGATGATGCTTTCCGAATTGCCGGTGAATTTGACATGCGCCTCCGCCGCGCTGATCGCGATGCCGGCGCCTTGCAGCGTTTCCGCCAGCGTACGGCTGGCGATCGGCTCGCTGTCGATCAGCACGCCGTCGCAATCGAAGATCACGAGGTCGATGCTGGCCATGACGCCTCGGGTACCGGGATGATCGATGCGGTCATCGAGCACGCCTCACCTCCGCGCCTGCAGGGCGAGATCCGGCCGGTCCGTGGTGATCTGCCGGATCGGTTTGGCAAGCCAGTATTCGAGATCGCTCATCTCGTTCGGAACCCAGGCGCCGAGCCGGTCGAGCGGCACGAGCTTGGTGATCTCGTCCCACTTCGCCTGAAGCAGCGACTTCTCGACGGCGATGATATCCGAGTATTGCTTCATCAGGCTGAGGCCGCTCGCAAGGCCGAGACGCTCGGTCGACTTGGCGTCAAAGGACGACAGGGTGCGAATCCCGGGCGCGGCTTTGCGGATATCGGCAAGCACCTCGGGATGAAAGCTCGTCAGGATCGAGCGCTCCGTCAGACCAAACCGCTCGACGGCGGCGAATGCCTTGGCGGCCAGCCCCTCGTAGGGCGTGCCATCGGCATGCGTCTTCAGTTCGATATGAAGCTCGAGCGGCGTGTTCTTGAAGACGGCAAGCACCTCTTCCAAGGTGGGGATCACCTCCCCGTCGCTATCCTTGAGGCTGACTTCGCGATGTTTTCCCGGGCCGAGGGCGGCGACCGGCCCGCGCGCATCCGTCGTGCGTTCGAGCGTCGGGTCGTGAATAACGAGCATTTCGCCCGAGCGCGTCAGGTGGATGTCGAACTCCACGCCATCGACCGGCATTTGCGCAAGGTTGCGGAAGCCCGAAAGACTGTTTTCGGGCCAGAGATTGCGGCCACCGCGGTGGCCGATGATATGCACCATCGTCTGAATATCCTTGAGATTTGCGTATTACTTTCCGGAGTCCACCAGCCCCTTGGTGAACCAGCGTTGCATGAAGAGAATGACGGCCGCGGGCGGCAGCATGACGAGCAGCGCAGCGCTCATCGCAATGTTCCAGGCGGGCGCGGAGTCCGACACGGGAACGAGCTGCTTCAGCCCGAGCACGGCCGTTCCCATCTCCTTGTCGGTGGTGAAGAGCAGCGGCCACAAATATTGATTCCAGCCGTAAAGAAACAGGATGATCGAGAGCGCGGCGATATTGGCGCTCGACAGCGGCAGCAGGATATCCTTGAAGAACTTCAAGGGGCCGGCGCCGTCGAGCTTGGCCGCCTCGCAAAGCTCGTCGGGAACGGTCAGGAAGAACTGCCGGAACAGGAAGGTTGCCGAGGCGGAGGCGATCAGCGGCAGGATCAGGCCGGCATAGCTGTTGACCATGTTCCATTTCAACGAGGCTTCGATGCTGTATCCCGTCAGCCCTTCGACGACGCCGGAAAGACCGATGATGCCGGCCAGCCAGCGGATCGGCCCGGCGGCATCGGCGACCGCTTCATAGGTCGGGATGATGCGGACCTCGACCGGAAGCATCAGCGACACGAAGATCAGCCAGAACGCCGTCATCCGGAACGGGAAGCGGAAATAGGTGACGCCGAATGCGGCGATCAGCGAGATCGCCAGCTTGCCGACGACGATGCCGGCGGTGACGATGATCGAATTCAGGAACAGCTGCGAGAACTCGCCCTGCTGCCAGGCGGCGGCTAGGTTTTCGAAGAAATGCGAGCCGGGCAAAACCGGAAACGGCGCCTGCTGCACCTCCTGCAAGGTGAGCGAGCCGGCGACGAAGGCGAAATAGAGCGGCAGGCAGACGAAGACCGCGCCGATCAGCAATATGGCGTGGCAGAAGATCGAAAGGCCGAGATGGCGTTCGGGCATGGCTACACCTGGTAATTGACCTTGCGCTCGAGCGCGCGGAATTGAACGATGGTGAAGAGGATGGCGATCAGCATCAAAAGCACCGATTGCGCGGCTGACGAGCCGAGGTCGAGCTGCACGAAACCATCCTGATAGACCTTGTAGACCAGGCTGTTCGTTGCCCCCGCCGGGCCGCCGCGGGTGACCGCGTCGATGATGCCGAAGGTTTCGAACAGGCCGTAGACGAAGTTCATCACCACGAGGAAGAAGATCGTCGGCGAGATCAGGGGAAGCGAAATGGTGAAGAAGCGCCGCACCGGTCTTGCGCCATCGAGCTTTGCCGCCTCCAGCAGCGAGGCAGGCACGGCCAGCAAGGCGGCGACGAGGAAGATGTAGTCGTAGCAGACATTCTTCCAGACCGAAGCGATCGTCACCAGAAGCTGCGCATCGAAAGGCCGCCGGTTCGGGTCCCATTCGAAGCCGAACCCATGCAGAAGCTGCGCGACCGGCCCCACCGCCGGATTGAACAGGAAGGCCCAGATGACGCCCGAAATGACAGGCGCGATCGCATAGGGAAGCAGGATGATGCTCTTGTAGATCCCCCTGCCCCTGATCACGAAATCGGTCGCGAAGGCAAAGAGACCGGCAAGCAGAAGCGTTGCGGCGTTCTGAGCAACGGTGAACCAGAGCGTGAACAGCGCGCTGCCGCGATATTCCGGGCTGGCGAAGAGATTGTAGAAATTCGTGAGCCCGACGAAAATCTGCGTGCCCCCGAAGGGATCGACCTGAACGAAGGCCAGCGATAGCGCCTTGTATGACGGTATGAAAAAGAAGAACAGGAGGATCAGCAGTTGCGGCGCAACCAGGCCGAAGGCGAGCCACGGCTTGTTGAAGTGGGCGGACTTCAATCCGGCCTCCGACGGCTGCCCGACCGAGCGGCCCGTCGACAGAAGATCCGGGATGCGAAGGCGCCGGGCGGCGCCTTCCATCTTTCCCAAGGTTCTACTTTGCTGCATGAAGCTGCTCATACTGGCGAAGGATCTGGTTTCCGCGGGCCGCCGCGGCATCCAGCGCCTGCTGTGGTGTCTTCTGGCCGGTCCAGACACCCTGGATCTCTTCGACCAGAAGCGCCATCGCCTGATTGTGATTGCCGAAGCGGAAGCCGCGCGAGTTGTCGGTTGGGGTACCGCGTGTGAGCTGGAGAATGGCGATCTCGCGGGTCGGGTGGTCCTTGAAATAACCCTCGGACTTGGCCTGCTCATAGGCGGCGTTGGTCACCGGCACATAGCCGGTCTGCTTGCTCCACCAGACCTGCGTCTTCGGTGAGGCAAGGAAGTTCAGGAAGGCGGCAGCACCGGCATATTCTTCCTCCGACTTGCCTTTCAGGACCCAGAGCGCGCCGCCGCCGATGGTGCTGTTCTTCGGCTCAATGCCTTCCTCATGCGGCAGGAAGGTCGCGCTCCAATTGAATTTCGCGCCGCTCTCGACGGCGGCATGCGCCGCGGTGGAGGCCACATAGGTCGAGCAGGTTCCGGAGGTGAACAGCTGGTCTGGCGAGAGCCCCTGCCCGGCGATCTGCAGGATGCCGGCGTCCATCCAAGTCTTCAAGCGCGTCACCTGACCGACCACCAACGGGCTCTTGTTGAAGATGAATTCGGTGTCGAGGCCGCCGAAGCCATTCGCCTTGGTGCCGTAAGGCTGGTCCTGGATCGCAGCATAGTTCTCGATCAGGCTCCAGTAGAAGTCGTTGGCAAGCGCCATCTGGCACTTCGAGACACCTTTCTCTTTGATAGCACGCAGCTGCTTGTCGAGCTCCTGCCAGGTCTCGCCCGGCTTGTCGAAGCCAGCTGCCTTGAAGTGATCGGCATTGTACCAGAAGATCGGCGTCGAGCTGTTGAAGGGCATCGCCGCCGGCTTGCCGTCGACCAGATAGAAACCGGCGACCGGCGCGACGAAATCATTCCAGTCGATCTGGTAGCCTTCCTTCTCCATCAGCTCCGGCGCCGGAATGATCGCGCCGGAATTGTACATGGTCAGAAAGCCGCGCTCGGCGGCCTGGATCAGCACGGGCTGCTGATGGACGCGATAGGCGGCCACCATTGCCGCCATGGTCTCTTCATAATTGCCTTTGCCGATGCCGACGACCTCGTATTTGTCCTGCGAGGCGTTGAAGTCCTTAATCAGCTGGTTGGTGATCTCGGCCAGGCGACCGCCTGCCGCATTCCACCATTCGATCTTGACACGATCGGCGGCGCTGGCGTGGCTTGCATTTGCCAATCCGAGCGTCACCAGGGCAGCGCCCGCCGCGAATGACCGGATCGTCCGCCCGATACGGGACCCTATCGAAGACATTGCCGTCATTTCGTTTTCCTCTCCATTGCCTTTGTTCGCCGACCGGTGCGTCGAGCGCCGATCAACCCCTCCCAGAGTGGCGATAAAACAAGGTTGGGGTCACTTGTTACAAATGTCAATAGCATGTTACAAATGTATGACGACCTCGGAGGAAGGATGCCATGGCCGCTATCGAACTGATCGACCTGAAGAAGAATTACGGACCGGTGCCCGCGGTGAAAGGGATCAATCTGACTGTCGTGGACGGCGAAATGATTGTGCTGGTCGGCCCATCAGGATGCGGAAAATCGACCTTGCTGCGGATGATCGCGGGGCTCGAAGCGATAAGCTCCGGGCATCTCAGGATATCAGGCAATGACGTTGGCCATGTCGATCCGGCCGACCGCAACATTGCGATGGTCTTCCAGAACTACGCGCTCTATCCTCACATGACCGTTCGGCAGAACCTTGAATATGGACTCAAGAACCGCCGCGTTCCTCGCCACGAGATCGACCGGCGGATCGCGGACGCCGCCGACATTTTGGAAATCGGCGAATTCCTCGAGCGACGCCCCCGTCAGCTCTCGGGCGGACAGCGCCAGCGCGTCGCCATGGGCCGCGCCATCGTCCGCGATCCCGCCGCCTTCCTCTTCGACGAACCCTTGTCCAATCTGGATGCGAAGCTTCGCGTTCAAATGCGTGTCGAAATTCGCAGGTTGCAGCGGCAGCTCAAGACGACCAGTCTCTATGTGACGCACGACCAGCTTGAGGCGATGACCCTCGCCGACAGGCTCGTCGTCATGAATGGCGGCCGAATCGAACAGATCGGGACACCGGTCGAGGTGTATCGCCGTCCCGAAACTGTCTTCGTTGCCGGCTTTATCGGTTCTCCGCCGATGAACCTGATCGATCTGGATGAACTCGGCCCCAGCGACCTCGCGCTTCCCAGGGACACGGATCTCGTCGGCATCAGACCTGGTGCGATCAACCTCGGCGCCGGATCGGAGCATGATCTCCGGTTCGATGCCCATGTCGAATTGATCGAAACCGTCGGCGATGAGAACAACGTGCATCTGCGCATCGACGACAGCCGAAAGCGCATCATCGCGAGCGTGCCTACCGATCGACATCTGCGGGAAAGCGATCGCATTTCGTGTCATGTACGCATGGAAGCTTTGCATCCCTTCAACAAGTCGACCGGCCGGCGAACCGACTGATCGAGGTGAAGCGGCTGACACGGCCCCCGGCGATTGACAAGCGCCGGGGATTTGAGATCCATGGCGTCGAAGCGGAGGCGCAGTTTATCGCATGTCACAGAACAGAAGTGCTTCTTTTGCGCCCGTAGCGCTCCCCGACGAGCAGATGCAGGTGCGCGTGGTCTGGCTCTATTACATGGAAGGACGCACCCAGGGTGAGATCGCAGAAGCACTTTCGACCAACAGGCTTCGCGTCAACAAGATCATCGCCGAGGCGCGCCGATCTGGCCTTGTGACGATCACCCTCAATTCCCGGCTGACGTCCTGTGTCGCCCTGGAGCAGCAGCTGGCGGCAGAATTCAACCTCAATCGGGCAATTATCGTACCGACGCCCGAGGATGCGCAACTGATCCCCGTCCTGCTCGGCCAAGCGGCCGCCGATTATCTCGTCCAGCTTCTGAACGGCGGCGGTATCCGCGGCGTCGGCGTCGGGTGGGGAGCAACGCTCCGCGAGATGGTGCGTCATATGCCTTCGCTGAGACGGCCTGATATCTGCGTCAATTCGGTCATGGGCGGGCTGACGCACGGCATCGAAATCAATACCTTTGACATTGCAAGCGATCTTGCCCGCCAGCTCAATGCCGAATGCTCCTATCTGGCTGCTCCGATCTATGCCGGCAGCCCGGAATCGCGGACGGCAATCGTCCGGCAGGATGTTTTTGAATCAGCCTTTCGACAGATCGAGACGAATGATGTCATCGTGCTCAGCATCGGCGACATGACGGAGCGTTCGCTGCTGATGCGCTACGGCTTGCCACGCAACATCAACATAGAGGAATTGCTCGCAGCCGGTGCCTGTGGTGACGTGCTCGGCCAGTTCGTCGATAAGATCGGGCGGCCGATCGACCATGCGATAAACAGGTGCGCGATCGCTCCCGAGCTGGAGGCCCTGCGCGTCATTCCCAATGTCGTCTTCGCGTCAGGCGGCCTGAACAAGGCGCAGGCGATCGCAGCCGTGCTGCTGTCCGGCCTGGGCAACGTGCTGATTTGCGACGAAGACACGGCACGACAGGCACAACAGCTTGCGCTCGAGCTCAGGACGACCGGCAGTTCGTAGAGCCGAACAGGCACGGCATCGGCAGCCTGGAGCGTAAATCCAAAAGCTTAGAGCGGTTCTGCAGTACCGTGAAAAGCTGAACCGCTCTAAGACGCTCTGGCGCAACCGGCCGGGATCGAGAGAGGTTCCGCCGGCATTACCTTGTCGATCGCATAAAGCCGCGCGAAACCGGCATCCTCAATGAGCGTCAGTCCCGCCGGCATCAAGCTGCCGACATAACGGTCGGGGATATCGGCATTGGCAATGAGGATGAAATCGAAACGCCTGCGCCAATCCGACAGATAGGGCGTAAAATCCATATATTCCCGCATCATTGCCGGGCATGAAAGTACGGCGATCGACACCAGATTGCCCTCGGGAACTGCGATATGGGACCATGGCGGCAGGACGGAAAGCGGCTGCTTGCCCTTTGCCGTGAAGAGCGTCGGCACGAAAGCATGCGAGAACGGCACGGCGAGCGTCGGCAGATGCCTGAAGGTATCCAATCCCCAGGCAAAGTGCCGATTGGAATGGGCAAGGCTGCTGGCGGTCTCCGGTTCATGCCCCAGAGGCAGCACGGCCGTGCCGGCGGGTATCTTTCTCAGCACAGCCTCGACAGCCGCGACATCTTTCTGCGCCAGCCACCAATTCCACCCGATCCAGCCGGCTCGGCCGAAGACCGCAAGATTGATGACCAGCGCCAGCGACAGCGCCTGCCGGCGTGTCAAATTGGCAAACGGGCACACCATCGCCATGGCGACGAGCGCCGTCATGATCGGAAAGCGCCAGCTGATCCAGCCGGTGCCGAGAGCGTGTCGCGGCGAAATACAGGAAAGAAGCAACAATCCGCAGGCGGTAACGGCAAGCCCCGCATGCACCTGCATGTCGCCCGTACGTGCGGCCCGCGTGCAGATGAGGATCAGTGGCAGAAACAGCACGACGTCCACCAAGGGAACATAGGTCGTGATGGCGGAGACAAGGTTTATCAGGATCAGGATGACGCCATCGTTCCAGGCAAGCCCAAGGCCGCTCCCCCCGGCATCTGGTAAAGCAGCAGTGCGGAGGTACAACGCGAGCGGCGGTAGGGCGCAGGCACTGATCGCCAGCACCAATCGGCCGGTAAGCCTCGCCAAAGCGGCCTTTGATCGCAATATGTCGATGCGCCAGGAAAATTCGAGGCCGCAGACGATCGCTATATAGAAGCCCAGCGAGAAAATGTGCATCACCGTCAGCAGCAGTGCGGCGGCGAGCCGCCAGGCAAAAATCCAGACCGGATTTCCGCCCTGCAGCCGCAGATCGATGCACGAGAAGAACAAGGCCATGCCGAGGCCGATCTGAAAATTGATGAAGCCGCCGATCATCGTCGAACACCAGCCGAACGACAGCATGGCGATCTGCCAATAGTGCCGGCCACCGAAGAGCAAGCGGTGCAGCCCGATCGCACCAAGCGGCGGCAACACGATCGCCAGAAAGAGCAATGTCCGCGCCAACCTGTCGGTGCCGACCAGCGGCCCCAGCCAGACGGCGAGAAGATCTATCCCGACATTGGTGAAGGTGCGGTTCCAATCGATCGCATAGATCTCAGGGAACGGCTGTTCGCCGATGCCGCCCGAAAGCAGCCAAATCCGGGCGTAGTGATTGGCGTAGTCGAGAACCGGCGGAAAGTGAAACAGGACGACCAATGCAGCCGCAAGCGCGACGAAAACGGCGATCGCAATGGTAGAGTCCTGCCGGGCGATCAAATCCTCCGGCACGGCCGCGGCATGAACAGGCGCAGCAATTCGATTCATTATTTGATCCGGTTGCTCTTTTGCGGCCGCGGCAACTCTGCCGGCGCGAAGGCCGAATCCAGCGCGGCGCGCCGGTCGCCGGCGCTCATTTCAGAAAAGGTCGTCGGCAGTTCGGCCTGGTCGCCGCCCCGCAGGATCGTCTCGACCATGAACATCGGCCGCCTCTTGCTCTCCTGCACCAGACGGCCGAGATACTCGCCGATGATGCCGATGCAGATCAGCTGGATGGCGCTGAAGGCGCTGACAGCGGCCATGATCGACGACCAGCCGGTGACGGTCTCGCCCTGCAGCCAGCGAACGAAGGTATAGACGAGCAACGCCATCGCCACACCGGCGCTGATCATGCCGAGCCATGTGGCAATGCGCAGTGGCGTCGTTGAAAAGCTGGTGATCGCATCGAGGGCGAAATTGATCATTTTGCGCAGCGGATATTTCGTCGTTCCGGCAAAACGGGCGTCCCGCTCGTAAGGCAGAGCCACCTGCCGGCCGCCGATCCAGCTGACCATGCCGCGGATGAAACGATCACGCTCCGGCATCGCCAGAAGAATATCGACGACGCGCCGGCGCATCAGCCGGAAATCGCCTGTATCGCGTGGGATGCTTACAGAAGCGAACCTGGAGAGCGTGCGGTAGAAAAGCGAAGCGGAGGCGAGCTTGAACCAGGTTTCACCCTCGCGACGTGTGCGCTGACCGTAAACGACGTCGGCGCCGCGCTCCATGATCGGCATCATCATCAACAACAGCTCGGGCGGATCCTGAAGGTCGGCGTCGATCAGGAGCACGTGCTCGCCCCGTGACGCCGAAAGACCCGCCGTCGATGCCAGCTGGTGGCCGTGATTGCGCAGGAGGCGAACACCGAGCACCTGCGGCACCTTGGCTGCCAGATCCGAAATGATCTCCCAGGTGCCATCCGATGAGCCGTCATCGACGAGAATGAGTTCGAAGGCGTCACCGGCGACGCTCTGAGCAGCGGCGGCGGCGCGGCGGCAGAATTCGCGCAGGCCTTCTTCCTCGTTGTGACAAGGCGCGACGATCGAAAGGAACGGTGTTTGCGTCATGCGGACGACGGTGCCTGCTTGATTGTTGGCGCCAGCCTAGCCGGGAAACGTCAAACATCCTTTAATGCGGGCCGGCAGCAGCCGCCGAACGTCCCTAGCGCTATTCCGCCGCGATGATCTCGCGCACGCCGTCGACATCGCGGGCCGGCGAAGCGCCGTAAAGGCGGCTGTATTCGCGGCTGAACTGCGACGGGCTCTGATAGCCGACCCGGTGGCCGGCCGTGCCGGCATCGAGACGCTCGACGAGCATCAGCCGGCGCGCCTCGTGCAGGCGAAGCTGCTTTTGATATTGGACGGGCGTCATCGCCGTCACCGACTTGAAATGATGATGGAAGGACGACACGCTCATATTGACGCGTTCGGCAAGGGTCTCGATGCGCAGCGGCCGCGCAAAATTCTCCTTCAGCCAGGCAACGGCGCGTGCGATCCGGTTGCTGTGGCTGTCAGCTGTGGCGATGTTGATCAGCCGCGCGCCGTGCGGCCCAGTCAGCACCCGATAAAGGATTTCCTGCTCGATCAGCGGCGCCATGGCGGGAATGTCGCCTGGACGATCGAGCAAGCGCAGCAGGCGGACGGCGGCATCCATCAGCTCCGGCGGCGCGACGTTCACCACCATCCCGCGCTGCCCGTCGGTATGGGCAGCCGGCCGCGGAACGTCGATGCGGCTGAGCAACTCCAGCAGTTTCTCGGAATCGATTGCCAGCGCGAGACAGAGATGCGGCACCTCGGGGCTCGCTTCCGTGACCCGCCAGGCGACCGGCAGGTCGAGCGAGGTCAGGAGATAGTCGCCGGTCCCGTAGCTGATCTGCTCCGTGCCGAGCTGCAGGCTTTTCGCCCCCTGCAGCACGAAGGCGAAACACGGGCGGTAGCTGCTGTGTAAGGGATCGCTCGGTTTGGAGCGGCGGCTGACATGAAGATTGCCGATGGCAGTCGCGAACTCACCGTCGCCAGGTGCAAAGCGCATCGCGATGTCGACGATTTCCTGATAGGGGCTGAAGGGCAAGGTCATGCGGCAACTCTTTCTGTCGATTGTCCGACGCCGTCGATACCGCTCCTATCTAGAGTGCCTTGGCAGTTTCGCAAACAGATAGGCGCCTCACTTTTGCAGGATCGTGCAAAAAGCTGAGAGGATTGCTCTAACCCTCTCCCGCCGTTCCGGGCAATAGTCCGCCATCCCGCTCAACCCCTCCCATAAACGAAAAGGAAGGTTCCCATGCCTATTGCAAGAGGCTACGCTGCCACCGACGCTTCCAAGCCGCTGACCCCTTTCACCTTCGAGCGCCGCAACCCGAACCCGGATGACGTCGTCATCGACATCAAGTTTGCCGGTATCTGCCATTCGGACATCCACACCGTCCGCAACGAATGGAAGAACGCCGTTTATCCGATCGTGCCCGGCCATGAGATCGCCGGCATCGTCTCGGCCGTCGGTTCGGCCGTCACCAAGTTCAGGGTCGGCGACCGCGTCGGCGTCGGCTGCTTCGTCGATTCCTGCATCGGCTGCGCCGAGCGCGACCTCGACCGCGAACAGTACATGCCGGGTCTCAGCGGCACCTACAATGACTTCGAAGCCGACGGCAAGACGAGGACGCAGGGCGGCTATTCCGACTCGATCGTCGTCAAGGAAGGCTATGTCATGTCCATTCCCGACAACCTGCCGCTCGACGCCTCCGCGCCGCTGCTCTGCGCCGGCATCACGCTCTATTCGCCGCTGCGCCACTGGAATGCCGGCCCCGGCAAGAAGGTCGCGATCGTCGGCATGGGCGGCCTCGGCCACATGGGCGTCAAGCTGGGCTCGGCCATGGGCGCCGATATCACCGTTCTCTCCCAGAGCCTTTCCAAGAAGGAAGACGGTTTGAAGCTCGGCGCCAGGGAATATTACGCCACCAACGACTCGGAAACCTTCACCAAGCTCGCCGGCACGTTCGACCTGATCATCTGCACCGTCAGCGCCGAGATCGATTGGAACGCCTATCTCGGCCTCCTGAAGGTGGACGGCTCCTTCGTGGTCGTCGGCGCTCCGGAAAATCCGATCCCGGTGCATGCCTTCTCGATCATCCCAGGCCGCAAGAGCATCTCCGGCTCGATGATCGGCTCGATCAAGGAAACCCAGGAAATGCTGGATTTCTGCGGCAAGCACAACATCGTCTCCGAGATCGAGAAAATCAACATCGACCAGGTCAACGAAGCCTATGAACGCGTCCTGAAAAGCGACGTCCGCTACCGCTTCGTCATCGACATTGCTTCGCTGGCGGCGTGAGGAAATTGAAGGCGGCTCCTTCGGGGGCCGCTGTCTAACCGGCGCGGACCACCTGCGACCGGCCGTCTCGAAGTGTAACATCAAGTCTGGACGGCTAGATAGGCCTCCAACGAAGCCACAATTTTCGGACTGGGGACTGTATCGAGATGGCGATCAAGTGCGCCATCAGCAATGACAGCGGCAAAAGGAATACGACCAAGGAAACTGCGTCTCGGTGGCATTCGCCGCCCCAGGAGGTATTTCCGAGCCCCAGATAATTGCGCAAAGCATAACAATCGCCCACCCCGTAAGTTGCGAGAAGAATAAGCAGCGGGACGTGCACAAGGTAGAGCGGGTAGGATATCTCGCCCATCCAGGTGGCTATGCGTTCGAATAGGGCGTTTCTTTCGAGACCCAAGCCAAACCAGATGATGACCGGGTGAGCGACGAATATCAGGAGCAGATAGTATTTTCGCTCGGTGAGGATGAATCCCGAATAAAGCACCACAAGAGCGGCCACCAAAATCCAGCCGGGCCACGCAGGAAGCCCGATGCGGAAGCCTTGCCGCCACAAACAACTGATAAGCACTCCGCCATAGAAAGATGCCAGCACCCGGGGAAAGCCTCCGACGATATCGCCCCAAACGGAGCCCGGCGGGTACCGAAAGTGCCACAAAGCCACAATGAATGCCGGCGTCGATAGCACAACGGCTGAAACGGCCACCCGGAAGCGAGCCCCGGTGAACAGGAAGACTGCGTTGGCCACGACTTCGAAGAACAATGACCACGCCGGGCCGTTGAAGGGCAGAATGCCAAGAACGGTGTCCGACGGAGCTGGAAGGATCAGCAGGCTGGTGACGGATGACGCGACAAAAGCGCTGACGCTCCAGCTTTCCAGATGACCAATCAATGGGATAACCGAAATGGCGCCTAACAATGTGCATACCAGGTAGACGGGATACAATCGCGCGATACGGTGATGAATGAAGTCTCGGCGGCCACCTGTCTGCAACAGGCTCTCGCCGTATCTTTCGGCCAAGACGAAACCGCTTAACATGAAGAAAAGATCGACGGCAGCATAAGCGACGGGAAACTTGTTGCTGGAATGATAGACGAGCACGAGTATTGCGGATGCTCCCCGCAAAAGATCGAGCATCCAGAAACGGTGTTTTCCTTGTACAATCACGTCGCTCGTCAAGCAGAGATCTCGCACGCTTTCTTCCGGACCACTGATCTATAATTATTCGAAGCAAAGGCCTTTGGCGAGCAGATTGCTCTACATCTGCTCACACTATACGCCGCCAACCATCTCCAAACGGGGATTCTTCTTAAATAGGCACGCCCCGCAACCGCAGCAGATACTCCACCCCGTTGAACGGATCAGGCCCCGAATGCCGGCGCAGGCGTGGCGGCCCAGTCATCGGGGCGTAGTGATCAAAAGCGGTTTCCACGGTCCCCGCCCCGCTGGTCAGCCCCGGCAATTGCTGCTGGACGCTCAACACGCCAGCAGCCTACCCCTCCTCCCGCATCGTTTCCCGCTGCGTGATCAGCCGGGCGCTGTGCTGGCCGCTCAGATAAATCCACAGCCAGCTCCAGGCGACGGAGAAGCGCGAGCGGGTGCCGATCAGGAAGTAGATATGGGCGAGGCCCCAAATCCACCAAGCGATCCAGCCTTTCAGCTTGATCCGGCCGAAATCGATGATCGCCGCACTCTGGCCGATCGTCGCGAGACTCCCCTGGTGCCGGTAACGGAAGGGCGCCGGCGCCGGCTTACCCGAAAGACGCGCGCGGATGACCTTGGCGACATAAGCGCCCTGCTGCTTTGCTGCGGGTGCGATACCCGGCACCGGCTTGCCGTCCTCGCGCATCACCGAGGCGGTGTCGCCGATGACGAAGACATCGGGCAGGCCGGGCGCGCTCAGATCCTTTTCGACGACTACACGCCCTGCCCGGTCGGCCGGCACGCCGAGCCAGCGAGCTGCCGGCGAAGCTGTGACGCCGGCGGCCCAGACGATCGTCCGGCTCGGGACGAAGGTCTCGCCGATCTGCACGCCGTCGGCGCCGCACTCCGTCACCGGCTTGCCGAGGAGGACCTCGACCCCGAGTTTCTCCAGCGCCTTTTGCGCATAGGCCGAAAGCTCCTCGGCGAAGGTCGGCAGCACACGCGGGCCGGCCTCGACCAGCACGACGCGGGTCTTGCGCGTATCGATGTTGCGGAATTCGTCCGGCAGGGTGAAATGCGCGAGCTCGGCGATGATGCCGGCAAGCTCGACGCCGGTCGGCCCGGCGCCGACGATGGTGAAGGTCAGCAGCGCATCGCGCACGGCCGGATCGGCCTCCATCTCCGCCTTCTCGAAGGCAAGCAGCACCCGTCGGCGGATCGTCGTCGCATCCTCCAACGTCTTCAGGCCGGGCGCCACCGGCTCCCATTCGTCACGGCCGAAATAGGCATGCGTCGCCCCTGTCGCCAGCACCAGCGTGTCGTAACCCAGAGTCATGCCGTTGCGTAACGAAACCGTCTTCGCGCCGCTGTCGACATCGGTGGCCTCGCCGAGCAGCACCGTCACGTCGGGCCGGTCGGCATAGAGGCGGCGGATCGGCCAGGCGATTTCCGAAGTGGAGAGAATGGTGGTCGCCACCTGATAAAGCAGCGGCTGGAAGAGATGATGGTTGCGCCGGTCGACGAGCGTGATCTTCACGCCTGCGCCCTTCAATCCGTTGACGAGCTGCAGCCCGCCGAAACCGCCGCCGACAACGACGACGTGATGATCGCTCATGCCCTGCCCCTTCTGCGCCATTTTGCTGAAAGCCAATGTGGGCTTCGGCGCAAAGGTTGCAACTGCCGTTTTGGAATGCCTCCCCTGCACCGATCGCAGTCGACCAAGCCCGCGAAGTTTGCGGAGCGGAAATCACGCGGAGTTATTGCTGCCCAGACTGGCCTCTGCTGATGTTCGATACAGACAGGCCGTCCGAACAGATCATGACGTCGATCGGCCTAGAACCAGTTCACAGCGCCGATGCGCAAGCGCCAATCAATAGGGACCGATGCACTGGCGACGGGGTCCATAATAGGGCTGGAAGGTATTATCGAAAGCCCTGTATGAACGATAACGCGCGTAGCACCAGCTCACATGGCTGCCGCCCCGCCCATAATAGACGGTCGATGCATAGTTCCGATAGGGCGGAGCATAATACCGGCCATAGTAGCGGTAAGGCGGCCCATAATATCGGTAAGGCGAGCCATAATACCGGTAAGGCGAGCCGTAATAGCGGTAGGGTGAGTCGTAATAGCCGTAAGGCGACCCGTAATAGCGGTAAGGCGAGCCGTAATAGGGCTGTGACAATGCGCTGCCGATGATGGTGCCGACGGCTAGACCGCCTAAGGCCCAGCCCAAGTTATCTCGTCGATGATGTCCGCCTCGGCCACGCCATCGTACTTGCTCTATCTGCTGCTGCTGTGCCTCGATCTTGGGTGGGTTCATAGCCGGAAACGCCTGAGCGGGCGTGATGCCAGGGGCACCTATGATCAAGCATAACGCGGCGACGGTTAGCTTTCTCATGACTGTTCTCCTCTATCCTCCAACTGGAGGAAATATCCTCCCCTCCTCCTGAACTAAAGGTGAACGCAATATGTCGAAAAACGTTCCGTAGCGAGACAAATGAATCGCTATCGCCGGCGCTGGAGATTGTCGGCTCCGCGTGCAATCGTGTTGGGCGCCCGGATCAGAGAAGTTTTCCCCCAGCATGAAAAAGCGACGAATATCTCCGTCGTTCATACTGCCATGCCTCGGCACATGACTGTTCATCGGACGTAACCCACGGGTATCGCCATTCCATGTTTCAACTCTTCCATCGAGATCGAAGCCGAGACGTCGAAGAGTTCCAGCTTGCGCACGATCTGCTTGTAGATGACATCGTAATGCTCGACGCGCGGCAGCACGATCTTCAGAATGTAATCGTGGTTGCCGGTCAACCGGTGCGCCTCGACGATCTCGGGAATATCGCTGATGATCCTGCGAAAACTCTCCGTCCACTCGTCCGAATGATGGGCCGTCTTGACCAGCGCGAAAACCGTCGTCGGCACGCCCATCCTTTCGCGGTCGAGCACGACGATGCGCCTGGCGATATAGCCGGTCTCCTCCAGTCGCTGGATGCGCCGCGAACAGGCCGAGACCGATAGCGACACGCGTTCGGCCAGATCGGTCACGGATATGCCAGCATCCTTCTGCAGCATGTCGAGAATACGTCTGTCGCGATCGTCCAGCATGTGCGTGAAGTCAACTCTGCGCCTTGAACTTGCGCAATCTTACCACACCACGCAAAATAGTGGCACAAATCTCGCGCGAAGAACAAATAACGCAAACATGCCGCGCCGGAAATACGGCATGATTTTCGAAACTCGAAGCATGGGAGCATAAAGAGATGGAAACGATCGGCCTGATCGGCGGCATGAGTTTCGAAAGTTCGGCGGTCTATTATCGCCTTGTCAACGAGATGGTGCGCGCCCGCAAGGGCGGCCTCGCCTCGGCCGAGCTCATCCTGCACTCGGTCAATTTCGAAGAGATCGTCGCTCTTCAGAAGGCCGGCGACTGGGCTGGCGCCACCCGCCGCCTCGGCGATGTTGCCGAACGCCTTCAGGCTGGCGGCGCCGGCTGCGTCCTCATCTGCACCAACACCATGCACCTGATCGCCGAGGAGGTCGCGGCAAGGATTTCCGTGCCGCTGATCCACATCATCGACGAGACGGCGAAATCGCTGCATGCCGCCGGCCGCAAGCGCCCGCTGCTGCTCGCCACCCGCTACACGATGGAGCACCGCTTCTACGCCGACCGCATGAAGAACCTCGGCCTCGACATCATGGTGCCCAACGCCGCCGACCGTACCACCGTGCACGACATCATTTTCAACGAGCTCTGCGCCGGCTGGGTGCACGACCGCTCGCGTGAGAAACTGATCGATATCATCGACCGCGCCATGGAAAACGGCGCCGACAGCATTATCCTCGGCTGCACCGAGATCTGCCTGATCCTCGATCCCGATCGCCTGCCGCTGCAGGGCTTCGACACGACGGCGATCCATGCCCGGGCAGCGGTGGAATTCGCTCTAGGCGCCGAGGAAGAGGCGGAAGAGGAAGCCGCGTAACGCCGCCGACAATTTAGTTGACTCAGTCAACCAAATGCATGACAAGGGTCTTCATACGGAGACTTTTGTCAGTGTGTTGACACAGTCGGCCAACCCTTCTTTCGTCATGCTCGGGCTTGTCCCGAGCATCTGCTTCCGGTCGATAGGGCAGCAGATCCTCGGCACAAGGCCGATGACGGCGAGCGAGGAGCGGGCCTTGTCAGCAAATTGCGAGATCTCCCCCTGGAGATCACCATGTCCGACATCGCCCTCATCGAAACCGCCCGCGACTTCAACCGCTTCTACACGAATTTCCTCGGCCTCCTGAACAAGGCCTATCTCGATTCGTCCTACACACTGACGGACGCCCGCATCCTCTTCGAAATCGGCTCACATGCAGGCGTCAGTGCCACCGCACTCGCCCGCGACCTTCATCTCGACCCGGCCTATCTCAGCCGCATCCTCAAGCGTTTCCGCGCCGAGAGGCTGATCGAGACCAGCCCCGACCCGGCCGATCTGCGCAGCCAGATCATCATTGTCACTGACCGGGGACGAGAAGAGTTCGAAGAACTCGGACGGCGCGCCAACGCGCAGATCGCCGCCCGTTTCGCCACGCTCGCAACCGGCGAGCCGCAGGCGGTCGTCTCGGCCATGAACACGATCCGCGCCCTGCTAGACCCGGCCGCGAAACCCGCGCCGGCGATCATCCGCGCCCATCGCGCCGGCGATATCGGCTGGATCGTCGAAAGCCAGAGCCGCTTCTATACCGAGGAATATGGCTGGGACCTGCGCTTCGAGGCGCTGGCCGCCGAAGTCGCCGGAAAGTTCCTCGCCAATTTCGATCCCGAGAAGGAATATTGCTGGATCGCCGAGCGCGGCGCCGTCAATGTCGGCTCGGTCCTCGTCACCAATGGCGGCGATGGCATCGCCAAACTGCGCCTGCTCTATGTCGACAAATCAGCCCGCGGCCTCGGGCTCGGCAAGCTGCTGGTCGACGAATGCATCCGCTTTGCCAAACAGAAGGGCTATCGCCAGCTTTCGCTCTGGACCAATGACATGCTGGAGGCGGCCCGCGGCATCTACATCAAAGCAGGCTTCCGCCTTGTCTCCGAGGAGAGACATAAGAAGTTCGGCCCCGAGGCGAATGGCCAGACCTGGGTACTCGATCTCTGAATTTGCTGCATCGCAGAAATTCTGCTTGATTTGGAAACGACCATTCCCTAATTAGGAGCCATGACCGTTGCCGACCTCACAACAGACCAAAAAACCCGCAGCCGCGGCCGTCCGCGCGAATTCGATATGGACGCAGCCCTCGATGCGGCCCTGCGGATGTTTTCCGAGCGCGGCTACCACGCCACCTCGATCAGCGAGCTGGCCGAGGCGATGGGCCTTGCCTCGGGCAGCATCTACAAGGCGTTCAAGGACAAGCGCGGCATCTTCGTTGCCGCCTTTGCCCGCTATCGCAAGCGCGGCCGGCGGCGCCTGGAAGCAATGATCGCGTCGGCCGAAACTGGCCGCGAAAAGGTCTTTCAGATGGTGATGTATTATACGGAGCTCTCGCATGGCGAGGCCGGCCGCAAAGGCTGTCTCATCGTCGGCGGCGCCAATGACTTCGCCTTGCTCGACGATGAAACTGCCGCCCATGTCGTCACTGCCTTTGCCGCCGACGAGAAGCTGATGGCCGATCTCATCCGCATCGGCCACGCCGACGGCACCATCCCGAAGAGGGTGGACCCTGATGCCGCTGCCCTCGCCTTTCTCTGCTTTACCAAGGGCTTGCGCGTCATCGGCAAAACAGGACGCAGCAGGCAGGAGATGGTCGCCGCAGCCGAAGCGGCGATGAAGCTCGTGACCTGAACGGGTGCGCCCGGACGATCGAAACAGCGGCATCCGGTCAAGGATCGGGTGGCCGCAGCCAGCATTCTTGCATTTAATTCTCATAATCTTTGAATACCGGAGTTTCTGATGAGCATTTCAGCCACCACGCCGGACAAGGTCATTCCAGAAGCGCTGTCCCCCTGGCTCACCTTCCTTTTTGCCGCCGCCTGTGGGCTGGTGGCCGCCAATCTCTATTACGGCCAGCCGCTTGCCGGCCCGATCAGCGCCGATCTCGGCTTCTCCCCCGCCGCAACCGGCCTGATCGTCACGCTGACGCAGATCGGCTACGGCCTCGGCCTGCTGCTGATCGTGCCGCTCGGCGACCTCACGGAAAACCGCCGGCTGGTGCTGCTGCTAATCGCCGTCTCTGCCGTGGCGCTGATCGGTGCCGCACTGTCGACGACGCCTGCGATGTTCCTCACCGCCTCGCTCTCCATCGGCCTCGCCTCGGTCGCCGTTCAGGTGTTGGTTCCCTTTGCCGCCAACATGGCGCCGGATGCCACACGCGGCCAGGTCGTCGGCAATGTCATGAGCGGCCTGCTCTGCGGCATCATGCTGGCGCGGCCCTTCGCGAGCTTCGTTGCCGAGGCCTCCTCCTGGCACATGGTCTATTACGTCACGGCAGCACTGATGCTCGTGCTCGCCATCGTGCTCCGCGCCAACCTGCCGGTCCGTATGCCGAAGACGAAACTCTCCTATGGCGAACTTCTTGCCTCCATGGCTCATCTGGCGCTGACCTCGCGCGTGCTGCAGCGCCGCGCCCTTTACCAGGCCGGCATGTTCGGCGCCTTCAGCCTTTTCTGGACGACGACGCCGCTGCTGCTCGCAAGCCCGGCCTTCGGCCTGACGCAGAACGGCATCGCCCTCTTCGCACTTGCCGGAGCGGCCGGTGCTCTCGCCTCGCCGATCGCTGGCCGGCTTGCCGACCGCGGCATGACCAGGATCGCCTCGACCTTCGCCATGCTGCTCGGCATGGCCTCCTTCCTGATCAGCAATTTCGCAAGCGATGGCTCGCTCACCGCCCTGATCCTTCTGACCGTGGCGGCGATCACGCTGGATTTCGGTGTGACGACCAATCTCGTCTGCGGCCAGCGCGCCATTTACGGCTTGAATCCGGAACACCGCAGCCGGCTGAACGGCCTCTTCATGGCCACCTTCTTTGCCGGCGGCGCGCTCGGCTCGGCGCTCGGCGGCTGGGCCTATGCGACCGGCGGCTGGACGATGACGGCCTGGATCGGCTTCGCCTTCCCGGCACTGGCCTTCCTGCTGTTCCTGACGGAAGGGCGCGGCAACAAAGCCTAGCTCTCTGCAGAATCGAAACGGAAGCGGGCGTCACGAACTGCTTCGTGGTTCGCTTCCGCCCAATTCAAGAGCTGCGACAGCGGCTGGTAGAGCGAACGGCCGAGATCGGTCATCGAATATTCGACGCTCGGCGGCTTGGTCGGGAAGACTTCCCGATGGACATAACCGTCCCTCTGCAGGTCGCGCAGCGTCTGCGTCAGCATGCGCTGCGAGATATCGGGGAGCATCCGCCGCAACTCGCCGAACCGGCAAGGCCGAGCCGCCAGCACCTCAAGCAGTAGCGTCGACCATTTGCCGCCGATATGCTGCATCATGTCCCTGACCGGGCAGTTGGAAAAATCGAGACCGGCGAGATCGATCTCGCGCCGCATTCCCGGCATCCTGCTCTTCAGACTCAGGACCTCGCCGCTCATCTGCTGGTTCCCTTTTGGTAACGTACAGCCGAAAAACTGCCTCCTTTACACCGCGAAGTCAATTCCTATTCTAGTGTTAGTCTCTTTTTGAGACCAACGTCAAAACGCAGAAGGAAATGACGTATGAGCGAAACCATCCTGGTCACCGGCGCCGCCGGACAGCTCGGCCAGCGTGTCATCCACCATCTCATCGAGACCTATAAGGTCGCCCCCACCAGGATTGTCGCGGCGACGCGTAGCCCGGAAAAGCTCGCTGGGCTGGCAAACAAGGGCGTCGTCACCCGCAAGGCTGATTTCGATGATGCGGCCAGCCTGGAGAAGGCCTTCGCCGGCGTCGACCGGCTGCTGATCATCAGCACCGACGCGCTCGATACCCCCGGCAAGCGCCTCAGCCAGCACAAGGCCGCCGTCGCTGCTGCCGTCAAGGCAGGCGTCAAGCACATCGCCTATACCTCGATGCCGGCCCCGGACGATTCGCTCGTCATCTTCGCGCCCGATCACCTCGGCAGCGAAAACGCCGTCAAGACAAGCGGCATCGCCTATACGATCATCCGCAACGCCTGGTACCACGACAATTACTTGCACGGGATGCCGCACAACCTGCAGGGCGGCAAATGGTACAGCGGCACGGGCGACGGCAAGATCTCGACCATTGCGCGCGACGACTGCGCCCTGGCGATCGCAGCCGCCCTCGCCTCCGGCACTTCCGAAAGCGCCACCTATACGCTGACCGGCACTGAACTGCTGACCAACCGGCAGGTCGCCGCCACCGTCTCCGAGGCCGCCGGCAAGCCGCTCGACGTGGTCGACGTCAATGACGAACAGCTCGGCCAGGGCATCCGCGGGGCCGGCCTCCCCGGCTTCATCGCCGACATGCTGGTCTCCGCCGACGCCAACATCCGCGCTGGCAAATTCGAGATCGTGACCGAAGACTTCACCAAGCTGACGGGTAAACAGCCGCAGCCGCTGAAGGATTTCTTCGTGGCGCATAAGGCTGCATTGACGGCCGCCGGCAGCGCTGGGGGCCATTGAGCACTTGGCTCATCCCTGCGCTTGCCGCAGGGATAAGGCTTTGAATGAGAAAAACTCATTGCCGCAAATGAGTCACTCGCGGGGCAGACGCGCCGTGGCTGGGTTCCTGTGACAAGCACAGGAATCCAGTGCGCCCAAGTCCTTGGGGCGCGGCAGACTCTATATGCACCGTGCGTCTCACCGCCAGAACGTCGTGACTCGATCCCCCTCAAGGCGCTAACGGCAACGACCTTCCTCAAACTTTCTGCCCACAAGCCCTGCAAAACCGCCGCACCGTTTCCGCCATGCCATATTCCAGCGCATCGGCGGTCAGCCCATGGCCGATAGAAACTTCGGCAAGATCGGGAATGCGCTTCACCAGATCAGGCAGGTTTGCGACGGTCAGATCATGCCCGGCATTGACGTCAAGACCGATCGCCAGTGCAGCGTCTGCGGTCTTTCTCAGCGCTTCGAGGATGGGAGCCGCCCGCTCGGGCGCGTCGTAGCAGCCGCCATAGGGGCCGGTATAGAGTTCGATCCGGTCGGCGCCGACCGCCTTGGCGATCTTGACCGCTTCCGCATCGCCGTCGCCGTCGGCAAAGAGTGAGACCCGGCATCCCATCTTTTTCAGCCGCGCGACGACGTCGGTGAGGAACGCCTGGTGTTTGCGGAAGTCCCAGCCGTGATCGGAGGTCGCCTGCGACGGGTCGTCGGGCACCAGCGTCACCTGCTCGGGTGCGGCGCCGGCACAGAGTTCGAGGAATTCCTCTGTGGGATAACCCTCGATGTTGAACTCGGCCTTTGGGAATTCGTCGTCGATCAGGTTGCGGATGACGGGTAAGTCGGAAAATCTTATATGGCGCTGGTCGGGGCGCGGATGCACCGTCAGGCCGCTGGCGCCAGCGGCAAGGGCGATTCGGCCGAGGGCTTCGACGCTCGGCCAGGGGAGATCGCGCCGGTTGCGCAGCATGGCGATGGCGTTGAGGTTCACGGAGAGCTTGGCTGGCATGGCGGATTATCCATCTCGGAAACGGGAGGCCCCGCTTTTAAGCCAAGTGCCCGGCGATGGCCAACGAGAATCGCAGATGAATGCGACGCCGATCATTGATGGATCGGCAGTACAGTCGTGAGGGACGTACCCGGCGGGCGCAGTGCGTGTTTTGCTAGAACCTTCGCGCAAAGCCTGCAAAACACACCGTCGCGTTGCTATCCCATTTAAAAGAGATTATTTTTAGCACTTATAAAAAAGATCGTTCACGCATAACGTGGACATTGTGTCGCGTAAACGTAGGCCGCGTACTGCTTCTTTCCCCATGTAAGACGCTCAGAGGAAACCCCACTCGCCGCGACCGGGAAGCAACTGGCAAATCCGCATGAGGTGCAACAAGATGCCCTAGGAGGGTTCATGCCAGACGGTTCCAAACGCCTGTTTGCTGCCGCCGGTATCGCTTCGGAGGCCCGGTCGAAATACCGGTTCCTGCCTTCTGCCGCGCTGCCGCCGGATCTACCGGAAGGTCCGGTGCCTATCGCCGATATGGCCAACGCATTCGGCGTTACGCACAGGACGCTGCATTTCTACGAAGAAAAGGGATTGATCTCGGCCAATCGCATCGGCCTGATGCGGGTCTATGGCCAGGACGACGTGATGCGCATGGCTGTCATCACCGTCTGCCGCGAAACGGGCATGCCGATCGCGGTTATCCAGGAATTGATGGACGAGCTTCGCAAAGCCGATTCGCAGGAATCGGCCGAGGCGATGTTTCGCGAGGCCTTGCAGGTGCGCAAGCGCGAGCTGACGGCCGAAATGTCGACGCTGCACCGCCAACTCCAGCAGGTCGGCGATCTACTGGATTTCGACGACGGCATGGAGACGCAGCCGCTCAACGACAATCAGGACAGTTCCAGCCTGACCGAGCAGGAACTGCGTTGCCTGGAATTGATGGCAGAGGGCTATTCCACCCAGCGCATCGCTCGGGCGCTCGACCTGAGGCATGACGAAACCAGGGATCTCGAAGCTGGAATCATCCTGAAATTCCGCGCCAACAACCGTTTTCAGGCGATCGCCAAAGCCGTCCTGCTCGGCATCGTGCAGGCTTGACGCACGGACAACGCCCCGACGGCCGCACCGCCCCTTCCACTTGATCGGGATCGCGACGCGATCGGGATCAGCGCACGATCGTCAGCGTCTCCGCCGCGCGTGTGATCGCGGTGTAGAGCCAGCGTTCCCGCGTGTCGCGAAAGGCCCAGCTCTCGTCGAAGAGCACGACGTCGTTCCATTGCGAGCCCTGCGCCTTGTGAACGGTCAGGGCATAACCATAGTCGAACTCGTCGTAACGCTTGCGGGTGTTCCAGGGGATTTCGCCTTCGACATCCTCGAAGGCCTGCTTGAGCAGCTTGATCTTCGCCGCCCCGCGATCCATGTCGTCGTCCTCCGGGCGGACGAGGAGATTGATGCCGGGCTTCGTCGTTTCCTTGGACGAGGTCATCACCTGCCACAGCGAGCCGTTGAGCAGGCCCTTGGCCGGATCGTTCCGAAGACAGACGAGCTTGTCGCCGGTCTGCGGATAATCGGCGCTGAAGCCCTTCAATTCGCGCAGACGCTGATTGTAGCGCCGCCTTGTCCGGTTGGTGCCGACGAGCACCTGGTCGGCATCGAGCACGAGCTGCTGCGTCACCTCGTTCTTCGAGATCACCTTGGCCGTGCCGTAGTCGCCATACATGATCTCATTGCCCTCGCGCACCTGCATGGCGAGCTTGATGATCGGATTGTCGCGCGCCTGCCGGTGAATATCGGTGAGCAGATAATCCGGGTCCTGGTTGGTGAAGTAACCGCCGCCCGAAACCGGCGGCAGCTGGCCGGGATCGCCGAGCACCAGGATCGGCGTGCCAAAGCTCATCAGGTCCTTGCCGAGCGCCTCGTCCACCATCGAGCATTCGTCGACGATGATCAGCGCCGCTTTCGCGACCGGGCTCTGCCGGTTGATCGAAAACATCGGCGCGATCGAGGTCTTGCCGGTTTCCTCGTCCTCCACCGCTTCCTCGCCGCGCGGGCGATAGATCAGCGAATGAATGGTCTTGGCGTTGGAGGCGCCGCGCGAGCGCAGCACCTGCGCGGCCTTGCCGGTGAAGGCGGCAAACAGCACGTCGCCGTCGACATTCTCGGCGAAATGCCGGGCAAGCGTCGTCTTGCCCGTTCCGGCATAGCCGAACAGGCGAAAGAGCGGCGAGCGCCCTTCGTTCAGCCATTTCGAAACAGCCTTCAGGGCTTCATCTTGTTGCGGCGCAAATTGCATGATCAGACGACTTGGCAGGATTCGCCTGACTTAGGCAAGGCGGAAACTGATACTGCGTGGCCGATGGCGGCAGACCCTTGCACTCACCCGTCCCAGCCCCGATCCACGCCGCCGCACATCGACGGGTCCTGCCCCATCGCATCGATCAGAAAATCCAGAACCGTCTTGACGCGCAGCGCCATGTTGCGTCGCGAGGGATAGACGACGGTGACCGGCAGCCGGCTCGGCTGAAAATCCTTCATCACCGGGATCAGCCGGCCGACGGCTATATCGGGTTTGGCGATGATGTGGGAGAGCACCGCAAGGCCCGCCCCGGCAAGGGCTGCCCTGTGGATGGCGACGGCGTTGCAGGCCGTCAGCCGCGGCGAGATCCTTACCGATATGTCTTCCGAGCCGTTCGAAAATGACCAGGTATTGGCCGCGCCCGCCCTGTTGTAACAGAGACATTCATGATCCTTGATGTCCTTCGGTACGCGCGGAGGAGCCCTTCGCTCGAGATAAGCGGGAGACGCGACGAGGAAGGCTGTCGTCCAGCCAATCCGGCGGCAGACGAGGCTGCTATCGGCGACCGGACCCAGGCGCACTTCAAGGTCCAGGCGCTCCTCAATCATGTCGGAGCTTTGCTCCCTGAAGAGCAGTTCGACTGAGAGCTTGGGATGGGCAGCGAGAAGATCGCCCAGCCGCTCGCTGAGATAAAGGCCGAGTGGTGCCGGAACGCTCAGCCTGACCTTCCCCGAAGCGATCGCTCCATCCGACCCGGCGGCATCGCCGAGCTCTTCCACCGCGTCGAGAATCCTCAGCGCCATCGGCATCATTCGCTCGCCTTCGGCCGTCAGCGACAGGCCGCTTGTCGTGCGATGCAAGAGGCGCATGTTGAAATGGCTTTCGAGGGCTGCGACCTGGCGTGAAACCGCCGGCTGAGTCACGTCGAGATCGTGTGCTGCCGCCGAAAACGATCCCGTCTCTACCACGCGCTGAAAGGTCCGTAATGCCGAAACGATATCCATGACAGCCCCCTCATACTTTTGCGCATAGGCTTTATGCCGCCAGACTAAGCGAGAATGGCTTTACAGTCCAGCAATTAAGGATATCTTTTATCCATAAGGATAATAACTGTCCTTAATTAGAGGAGGACGACATGACCCAGCGATTGAACTATGCCCAGCAGTCCCCCGAGCTTTTCAAGAAATTCATGGAATTCAGCATGGCGCTCCGCAGCAGCGTGATCGACGAGAAACTGCAGGCCTTGGTCGAAATCCGGGCTTCGCAGATCAACGGATGCGGCTTTTGCCTCGACATGCATGTGAAACAGGCAAAGATCCATGGCGAGAGCGAGCTCAGAATCTATCACGTCGCCATCTGGCGGGAATCGAACTTGTTCATTCCCCGTGAGCGCGCGGCACTGGCATGGACCGAAGCCCTGACGAAGCTGCCGGAGGGCGGCGTTCCCGACGAGATCTACGAGCGGGTTCGCGGCCAGCTTTCCGAAAAGGAAATCTCCGACCTGACCTTCGTGGTCATGGCTATCAATGCTTGGAACCGCGTCAATGTCGGCTTCAAGACCGTACCGGGCACGGCCGACAAGGCCTACGGCCTCGACAAGGCTGGCCTGAACTAACCCCTGCAATTCATTGAGAAGATTAAATTTGACGCTGCCGCGCCGCGACAGCGAAGGGAGATCCGTTATGAAAATCGTCGTCATCGGCGGAACCGGCCTCATCGGTTCGAAAACTGTCGAACGCCTGCGCAAGCGCGGCCATGAGGTGATTGCCGCCTCGCCGAACTCCGGCGTCAACACGATCACCGGGGAAGGGCTGGCGGAAGCGCTTGCCGGCGCAGAGGTCGTACTCGACCTTGCCAATTCGCCCTCCTTCGAGGACAAGGCCGTGCTCGAATTCTTCGAGACCTCGGGACGCAATCTTCTCGCCGCCGAAAAGGCCGCCGGCGTCAAGCATCATATCGCGCTTTCGGTCGTCGGCACCGAGCGCCTGCAGGAAAGCGGCTATTTCCGCGGCAAGCTCGCCCAGGAAAAGCTGATCAGGGCCTCGGGTATTCCCTACACCATCGTGCATTCGACGCAGTTCATGGAATTCCTGAATGGCATCGCCCAATCCGGCACGGTCGGCCAGACGGTCCGCCTGTCGCCGGCCTATGTGCAGCCGATCGCCTCCGATGACGTCGCCGACGCCATGGCCGACGTGGCGCTCTCCACCCCGGCCAACAAGACGATCGAGATATCGGGTCCCGAACGCGCTCGCCTCAGCGACCTCGTCGCCCGCTATCTAAAGGCGATGAAGGACCCGCGCACCGTCGAGGCCGACGCCGAGGCGCGATATTTCGGCGCAAGGCTGAACGATCAGTCGCTCATCTCCGACGACAATCCGCGGCTCGGTTCGATCACCTTCGAAGAGTGGTTTGCCAAATCAGCCGAGTCGAAGTGATTGGTTTGCCTCAGGACGCGGCCACTCGGGCGCGTCCTCTCCACCCCAGCAACAAAGGAGATTGCCATGATCAGAGCATCAATCATCGCCGCCGCGCTCGCCTTTCTGGCAGCCACCGGAGCTTCCGCCCGAGACAGCAGCAAATCTGCCAAGGTGACGCTCGTCTATGAGCACGAGCTGCCGAACGTACCCGGCAAGAGCATCAAGGGCGTGCTGGTCGAATACGGCCCCGGCGGCTTCTCCGAAGGCCATACCCACCCGGACTCGGCCTTCATCTACGCCACCGTGCTCGAGGGATCGATCCGCAGCCAGGTCAATGACGGCCCGGTCAAGGTCTATCAGGCCGGAGAAAGCTTCTCGGAAATGCCGGGCGACCGCCACGGCGTCAGCGCCAATGGCAGCGAGATCAAGCCCGCCCGCCTGCTCGCCGTCTTCGTCGTCGACACCAAGCAGAAAGAGCTGACCTTCCCGCTGCAGAACTGATGGTCGATCCTTGATCGCCCGCGCACGCCGATGCTTGCGCGGGTGGCCGACATGCTAAATCATGTGCCGCCCGCCCCTTCCGGAGACAGAGAGATGATCTACGACGCGCTGTTCGGCAAGCCGCTGATATCCCTCATCGTCGTCGGCTTTGCCGGCATCCTCGTCTGGTACTTCCTCTCCAGTCAGCGGCCGACCACGCGGCTGGTGGTGCAGATCCTCTTCTTTGCGGTGATGACGCTGATCCTCGCCGGCAGCGGCATCGAGCCCCATCGCTTTCAGGGATATCAGTCCGAAGACCCGCAGGCCTTGCTCGTCATCCTCGCCAAGTCGCTCTGGTGGATCCACCTGGCATGGGCCGTCATTGGTTTCATCAGGCTTTATCTGGTGCTGGAGGGAAGCCCGCGTGAGGCCCGCCTGCTCCAGGATCTCGTCATCGGCATCGTCTATATCGGCATGGCGCTCTCGATCCTCGCCTTCGTCTTCGGCGTGCCGATCGGAACCCTCGTCGCGACATCAGGCGTGGTCGCCATCATTCTGGGTTTGGCGCTGCAGAACACGCTCGCCGACGTCTTTTCCGGCATCGCGCTGACGCTCGGCCGGCCCTATGTCCTCGGCGACTGGATACTCTTGAGCGACGGCACGGAAGGACGCGTCGTCGAAAGCAACTGGCGCGCGACGCACATCCTGACCGGCGCCAACAATGTCGTCGTCCTGCCCAACAGCTTCCTGGCGAAACTCGGCCTGACCAATGTCAGCCGGCCGGACGAGACCCATCTTCTGATCCTGACCATCCGTATCGCCCCGACCCGGATGCCGGCATCGATCCGCCAGGTCATGCTCTCGGCGCTCACGAGCTGCAATTCGATCGTGCGCGAGCCGCCACCGGTCGTCGCATTGAAGGGGTTGGACGCCACCGCGCTCGAAGTCGAGCTGCAGTTCCGGGTGACGAGCCTCAGTCAGCGCGTGACAGGGCGAAATGAGGTGCTCGATCTCGTCTATCGCCATTGCAAATCCGCCGGCCTGCTTTTGGCCGTTCCACCCGCAGCCCAGGTGCTGACCGCCGATCTGCCGACGGAAGAAAACGCCAAGCCGCCGACCGTCACGCCGCTTGCGCTGATCGAAGCCATTCCCGTCTTTGCAACACTGACATCAGATGAGAGGCAGAAGCTCGCCGAGACCACGACTGTCCGGCAGTTCCGCAAAGGCGATGTGATCGTGCGGGAGAGCGAAATGCTGCCCTCGCTGATGATGGTGCGCGCCGGTATCATCGTGGCGCGTCGCGAAGGCGAAGAGCGCGGACGGTTTGCGCCAGGTGATTTCTTCGGCGAGACCGGCCTGCTCGCCGGCATGCAGGAAGTCTGCACCTTGGAGGCCCTGACCCCAGTGACGATCTATGAAATCGGTCAGGCGGCCTTCGCCCCGCTGCTTAGCGAACGCCCAGCCCTGGCCGAAGAGATCGCCGAAGCCCTCGCCGGCCGCGCCGAACGCTTCCGCGACGGCGTTAACCTGCCCCCGGAACAAGCACGCAACGCGCACGCAATCCTGAAGACCATCAGAACCATCTTCAGGGCATGATCAGCCGGCGCGCTGGAGGACCCATTGGAACGTGCCTTGCCAGATGTCGGCCGGTACCTCCTCGGACAAGGTGCCGACGAGATCGGAGAGCCGCACGGCCCTCAGCGTGTTTCGCCAAGCCTCGTCGGCTTCCCACATGACGCGCGCAACCGCGCAAGGCTTGCTGTCGCAATAGCCTGCCGGCCGGCACGGATTGTTCTCCCGGATATTCGTACAGGTGAAGCTGCGCGCCTTTCCCTCCACCGCCTCGACAATATCAAGGAAGTTGATCTCGGACGGGGATTTCGCAAGCCTGTAGCCGCCGCTCGGGCCGAGCGTGGTATCGACGAGCGAGGCTTGTGAAAGGCTTTGCAGCGCCTTGGAGAGATATTCCTTCGGCAGACCATGAAGCTCGGCGAGCGCCTTGGTGGAGAGATACCTGCCCTCGGGCAGGCCCGCGAGAATGGCGCAGCAATGCAGCGCCCACTCGACCTGGCTTTTCAAGATCATTCAGCAACTCGTAATGGCTGGTTCTGTGAACCACATTAAGGATATATGCTATCCGCAAATCGCTTTGATGTAAATGACTGCGATGACAGCGAAGACATCCACGGGGCTGGCCACCCGCGCTGGCCGCAGCAATATCTGCATCCGGCAAGTAATCGAGCCGGCCACCCGCCCTCGTGGTTCGAGACGGCCCTCGGGCCTCCTCACATGAGGGCTGATCGGTGTGCCTCACTGCAACCCGCCATTCTCCGCGAAAACTTTCGCTCAGCCGGAATAAAATTGCCTCGTCGCGTGTCTCATCTCAGGTATCGCAGCATTGCGTGCCCAACCTGAGGAGAGACATTATGACATCCGTGAAATTCCTGTCCGTCGCGACGGCAGCCGCCCTTGCCGCGACCGCTGCTTTCGCCGCCCCTCCCGTCAAGGAAGTCGAATCCGCCAAGGGCAAGGTGCTCGCCGGCGAAAACGGCATGACCCTCTACACCTTCAAGAAAGACGCCAAGGGCGTATCCAACTGCAACGGCGATTGTGCCAAGAACTGGCCGCCGCTGATGGCCGCTTCCGATGCCAAGGCCGATGGCGCATATTCGATCATCGAGCGTAAGGATGGCAAGAAGCAATGGGCCAAGGACGGTATGCCGCTTTATTACTGGGTGAAGGACAAGAAGGCTGGCGACATCACCGGCGACGGTGTCGGCGGCAATTGGGATGTCGCCAAACCTTGATCCCAAGAGAGCTGGCGTGAAGACACCCGCACCTGAAACGTTCGAGGGCCAGATCCTGGCCCTCCTGCCCTCGCTCAGGCGCTATTCGCGCAGCCTGACGCGCTCGGATGTCGACGGCGAGGACTTGCTCCAGGACTGTGTCGAGAAGGTCCTGGCGCGCCGCGGCCAATGGCGCGGCCTCAATCTGCGCGGCTGGGTCCTGACCATCATGACCAATCTCTATCGAAACGGCCGGCGCGGCAAGGCGCGCGACGGCCTGGTCGAGCTCGACGCCGCACAAGACGTGGCCGCTCCCGAACCGCCGGCCGATCCGCTGGAGCGCGCCCGGCTCGACGATGCGCTGAACAGTCTCTCGGAAGAGCACCGCGCCGTGCTGATGCTCGTTGTCATCGAGGGATACAGCTACAGCGAGGTCGCCGCCGCGCTCGAGATTCCGATCGGCACCGTCATGTCCCGGCTGTCGCGCGCCCGCCAGCGCATCGCCGAGCGGCTGAAGGCCGATAACGTCATTACGCTTTGGAGACCGAAATGAACGAGACCAACCCGATCGTCACCGAAGCCGATCTCCATGCCTATGCCGACGGCCAGCTGGCGGAAACGGCCCGCGCCCGCGTCGAGGCCTTCCTTGCCGACAATCCCGACGAAGCGGCGTTGGTCGCCGAATGGCAGGCGCAGAATACCGGCATCAAGACGCTGTTTGCAGGCTATGAGAAGGCGAAGGACACCGATCCCCAGCTCGTCACCCCGCCACGCGCGACCTCCTCCGCGCCGAAGCGCTGGATGGCCGCCGCCGCGGCCCTGCTCGTCTTCGCGCTCGGCACGGTCAGCGGCCATTATGGCCCCGCGCTTCTTCAGAAGCCGGACCTGCAGCTTGCCGGCTCCGAGACCCTGCCAAAACAGGCCGAGACCGCCTTCACCGTCTATGCCGCAGAGGTGCGCCACCCCGTCGAGGTCTTCGCCGACGAGGAGGCTCATCTCGCCACTTGGCTCGGAAAGCGGCTGGCGGTCGAAAATTTGAAGATCCCTGACCTGCAGTCGCTCGGCTTCAAGCTGGTCGGCGGTCGACTGCTGCCGGTCGACGGCAGGCCGGGCGCCATGTTCATGTACGAGAACCAAGCCGGCGAACGCCTGACGGTCATTGTTGGCCGCAACAGGGAAAACCGCACGACGAGCTTCCGCTTCGCCTCGTCGGGCAATCTCGAAACCTTCTACTGGGTCGACGGCGAACTCGGTTACGCCGTCACCGGCGAAGTCTCGCGTGAGACCCTACGTGGCGTGGCCGAGGAATGCTATCGGCAGTTTCCTTCTTGAGGGTCAGCGGTACGGATCGTTGGCGAGCTCGATCGGTTGCCCATGCGGCGTTGCTTCGGCTGCCCGCTGCCAGCTCTTCTGCAGGTCGAGAATGGCAGATGCATCCGCTATGCCGCGGCTGATAAGCAATTCGGAAAGCGTCGCCACCCAGCAGTCGAAATAATCGCTGCCGTCTTCGGCGCGGCCGGGCTTATGAAGTTCCCGAGACAGGAGCTCGGCCCATTCGCGCCAGGCAAATATCCCGTTCTCATGCAGATGCACGGTCATGGCGAAGGCTTCGGCGGCCCAAGGCTCGGGAAAGACCGGCCCGCCTTCCGGAGATTTCGGCAGACCGAGCGATTGGCTGAGCTCCGAGGGCATCTCACAAACGCTCAAGATAGCTCTCCCACGCATCGATAGAGACCGTCAGCGACGGATCCGCCCCCTCGCCCCAAATCTCGCCGCCGTCGAAGACGACAGTGTAGAGCCATTGCGGATTCTCGCCTCGGCCATGCGCATTGTCGTCGGGAAAGACGAAGGAGCCCTGCACCGCTTCGACGACGCCCATCTTGGCACGCGCATAGCGCGGCAGCCGCGTATGGGTCGGCGGATTGAAATTCCTCGTCCTCACCGCCTCACCGACCGCAAAGCGCGGCGCGGTTTCGACGGGACGATCGCAAGGCCCGCCCTTTGCCAGTACATCAGCCACCATCTCCGCTTTCAGCACCCGCTTCGGCGCAGCCCCATCCTGCAGCTTGTGGCCGGACAGCAGCTCCTCGCGCGTCGCAAAGCCGTGCCGCGCAAGCAGCGTCTCGACGCCGCGGATCCAGATCTCGTAGTAGCTGGCAGCGAGATAATCGGCCGGCGGGATATTCTCGCGCGCATGCCGGCTTTCATCGATCGTCCATGCACCAAAGGCGCCGCAGGAAAGCGTGATGCCGAGCGCCCGCTTTTCCCAGTCGGCATGGAAACAGGGCTCATCCTTTTCAGGCGCGACAGGCCCGAAGCCCATCTGTCCGCCGAGATCGTGCGGTCCGTTCATGGCAGAGCCTCCTGGCTGCCGGCAGCTGAAATCTTCGAGCTGCCTGCAATGGCCGTGCCGATCATCGCGTCTCGGCTAACGAGGCCGGCAAGTGCGGCCTCATCCATGCCTTCCGTGCCCGCCGGCCGCTCCGGAATCACGAGATAACGCAGCTCCGCCGTCGAATCCCAGACGCGGATCTTCTTGTTCACCGGCAGGGTCAGGCCGAATTCGGCAAGCACGCCGCGCGGATCAATCACCGCCCGTGAACGATAGGCCGGCGCCTTGTACCAGACCGGCGGCAGGCCGAGCACTGACCAGGGATAACAGGAACAGAGCGTGCAGACGATGAGGTTGTGGGTATCGGCCGTGTTGAAGACGGCGCGCATATGCTCGCCCTGCCGGCCGGTATAACCAAGGCTCGCTATCGCCGCCGTCGCATCGCGCCTCAGCCAGTCCGCGAATTCGGGATTGTTCCATGCTTTGGCCACGACATGCGCGCCGTTCCTCGGCCCCACCTTCGTCTCGTAAGTCTCGACAATCGCATCAATCGCCGCCGGATCGATCAAACCCTTCTCCGTCAGCAGCGTCTCCAGCGCTTTGACGCGCGCCTGCATGTCGGAGTAATGGTTGTCGTGGGCATGATCGTGGTGATGGTCGTGATCGTCATTGTGGTCGTCGTGCAAGGCAATATCCTCCCGGAACGGCGATCGGCCGCCCTGTTTCCTCAATGCGCGCGGCACGCTCCTCCTCTTCTCCCCAGCGGGGAGAAGGTGGCCCGAAGGGTCGGATGAGGGGGGCTGCACGGCACGCCCTTCATGATTTGCCCTTCGCTTGCGCTCCGTGCATTCGCGGCTCGCCGCTCCCCCCTCATCTGCCTGCCGGCATCTTCTCCCGCCGGGGAGAAGCGGAGTCGTGGCAACCTCTCGCCCCAATTCAAAGCAGGTCGGTAAAACCGTCTCCCTTCTTTCTACCATACACCACAACGCCGCCAAGCCCTTCTATCCCAATCAAACTTTTCCGCTAATCTCCCGCCATGAACATCCTGATTCTCGGTGCAACCGGCTTCATAGGCTCCGTCGTCGCGGCCCGGCTCGCCACCGATGGGCATGCCGTGACCGGGCTCGGCCGCAATCCCGTGCGGGCGCGTTTGAGGCAGCCTGCGATAAACTGGCGGCGGGCCGATCTGTCCCGCATGACGAAACCCGAGGACTGGGAGGATCTCCTGAAGGATCAGCATGTCGTCGTCAATTGCGCCGGCGCGCTGCAGGACGGTCTTTCCGATGATCTGGTGGCCACGCAGGCAGATGCAATGCTGGCGCTCTATGCCGCCGCAAAACGCTCGCGTCCTCTGATCGTGCAGATATCGGCAAGGACGGCGGGCGCCGCCGGCGATCTGCCTTTCCTCGCCACCAAGCGGCGAGCCGACGAGGCGCTGGCGGCAAGCGGCCTACCTCACCTCATCCTGCGCCCTGCCCTCGTTCTCGGCCGCAATGCCCATGGCGGTTCATCGCTCATCCGGGCGCTTGCCGCCTTTCCCCTGGCGCTGCCGCTCGTCCACGCCGAAAGCCCGGTCGAAACGCTTTCCGTGGACGATGTGGCGGAAGCCGTTTCGCGGGCGGTTTCAGGCGATCTGCGTGGGGATATCGTTCCTGCCGCCGACGAGGTGCTGACGCTTGCCGATCTCGTGCGCCTGCACCGGCAATGGCTGGGCCTGCCGCCCGCAAGCGTGATCGCTCTCGCCCCCTGGATTGCAAGGCCGGTAACTTGGCTCGCCGATGTCGCGGGCCTGCTCGGCTGGCGTTCGCCGCTGCGCTCGACGGCGATGACCGTCATGTCGGAAGGCGTTAAAAGCGCGAAGGGGGAGAGCGGCCTTGCCGCGACATCCGCCGCGGCAACGCTCGCGGCCAATCCTTCCGGCGTACAGGATCTCTGGTTCGCCAGGCTCTATCTGCTGAAGCCACTCGTCATATCGGGCCTGTCGGCTTTCTGGCTGCTCTCCGGCCTGATCCCGCTGCTGGTGGTGCCGAAGGCCTCCGCGCATTTCCTGCCCTTCATGCCCGAGGCGGGCGCAACGGCGCTGACGCTTGTCACCTGCCTCATCGATATCGCGCTCGGCGGCGCCGTCCTTGTCCGCCCGCTCGCCAGACGCGCCCTCCTCGGCATGCTGGCCGTCTCATTGGCCTATCTCACAGGCGGCACACTTCTCGAACCCGCCCTCTGGCTCGATCCGCTCGGCCCCCTCGTCAAGGTGCTACCGTCGATCCTGCTGACGCTCACGGCCCTTGCCACCCTGGATGAACGCTGATGCTTGAGCAATGGCTGCTGCTTGCCCATGTGATCGGCGCGACCGTTCTGTTCGGCACCGGTGCCGGCATCGCCTTTTTCATGGTGATGGCGCACCGCACGCGCGATCCCGCCTTGATCGCCCATGTAGCCGCGACTGTCGTCATCGCCGACACGATCTTCACGGCGACCGCTGCTCTTCTCCAGCCGGTGAGTGGCTATCTCCTGGCGCGGTCGATCGGTTGGGACCTCTGGGAAGGCTGGATGGCGCTGTCGCTGCTGCTCTATGTCGTCACGGGCCTGTTCTGGCTGCCGGTCATCTGGATCCAGATCCAACTGCGCGACCTCGCTCGCGCGGCGGCAAGCTCGGGAAGCGCCCTGCCGCCCAGCTACCACAGCCTCTATCGCGTCTGGTTCGTGTTCGGCTTTCCCGCTTTCTCGGCCGTTCTCGGCATTTTTTGGCTGATGCTGACGAAACCGTCGATTGCGCTATTTTAGCATCGGCCAGAGGCTCGCCACCAGAAGCACGGCCATGCTGATATTGAACCATTTCAGCCGCACCGGATCGGAAAGCCATTCCCTGAGCGCCGAGCCGAAGCCTGCCCAGGTCGAGACGCTCGGCACGTTCACCACCGCGAAAGCCAGACCGACGATCAACACGCTGGCGAGGTAAAGCTCGGGATTGGTATAGGTCGCCATCGCGGTCACCGCCATCACCCAGGCTTTTGGATTGATCCACTGGAAAGCCGCCGCCGACAGGAAGGACATCGGCGCCGCACCGCTCTTGCCCTCGCTGAGCGAGCGCGACGAAGCGATCTTCCAGGCAATCCAAACGAGATAAGCGCCTCCCGCAAACTTCAGCGCCGTATAGACCACGGGCATCGTGTGCAGCAACGCCCCGAGCCCGAAACCAACGCCGATGAGCAGCGAGAAGAAGCCGGCACCGATGCCGAACATATGCGGGATCGTCCTGCGGAAGCCGAAATTCACGCCCGAGGCGAAGAGCATCATATTGTTCGGGCCCGGTGTGATCGACGTCGTGAAGGCGAAGAGAACGAGGGCGAGAAACGTATCCAGCGGCATGCGACCTCCCGAAGCCGGCTTTTCCAGCAGCCCACTTTATTTAGGTCAGCATAACTGTCCTAAATCACCGATGCCATTGCATCATTGTCACGGTGACAGGATTACTTGAAAGATGGCGAAGCGGCCCAATCTCTTGAGCAGGAAGAAGAGCCATGCAGGACGACCCCATCCCCTCCGTAAAATTTCCGAACAGCATAGCCGTGCCGGCACTCGGCCAGGGAACCTGGGCCATGGGCGAGGATGCCGGCCATGCCAGGGCCGAGATCAAAAGCCTCAGAACCGGCATCGATCTCGGCATGACGCTGATCGACACCGCCGAAATGTATGGCGACGGCGGCGCCGAGGAGATCGTCGGCCAGGCGGTCAAAGGACGGCGCGACGAGGTCTTCATCGTCAGCAAGGTCTACCCCTGGAACGCCAGCCTGAAAGGCACGATCGAGGCCTGCGAACACAGCCTCGAACGCCTCGGCACGGGCCGTATCGATCTCTATCTCCTGCACTGGCGCGGCAACTATCCGCTCGCCGAGACCGTCGCCGCCTTCGAGATGCTGAAGGCCTCCGGAAAGATAGGCGCCTGGGGCGTCTCCAACTTTGATACCGACGACATGGAGGAACTGCTCGGCGTGCCCGACGGCGCCAATGTCGCCGCCAACCAGGTGCTGTATAACCTCACCCGCCGCGGCGTCGAGTTCGACCTTTTGCCCTGGTGCCGGAGCCGCGGCATCCCCGTTATGGCCTATTCGCCAATCGAGCAGGGACACGTCCTCCATCATCCGGAACTAATTCACATCGCCAAGGCCTATCAGGCGACACCAGCCCAACTGGCGCTCGCCTTTCTCCTGAAACGCGACGGCGTCATCGCCATCCCGAAGACCTCGAATGCCGAACGCGTTCGCGAAAACCGCGACTGTGTCTCGCTTGATATCACCGAGGAGGATTGGCAAGCGCTCGACGCCGCCTTCCCGCCACCGGCCAGGAAAAAGCCGCTGGAGATGCTGTGATCTACAGCGGCTGCCCAGCTAAAAAGCCCCTCATCCGGCTGCCGCCACCGTCTCCCCGCTTGCGGGGCGAAGCGGGTATGCCGCACCGGCTTCATCCACCTCAACGTTGTGTTTGGCACGTCCCCTCGCCCCGTTTACGGGGAGAGGGTTAGGGTGAGGGGCAGCTTATGGCACGGACCTGACGGCGGTAGCAGGCTCACATCCCCTGCGCACCACGGTTCATCGCCGCAATACCGGTGCGGCAGACCTCGATCAGGCCAAGCGGCTTCATGATCGCGATGAACTGGTCGATCTTGGACGACTTGCCTGTTATCTCCAGGATGAAGTGGTCGATCGTTGCGTCGACCACCTTGGCGTGGAAAGCATCGGCAAGCCGCAGCGTCTCGGCGCGGGTTTCGCCCTCGCCGATCACCTTGACCAGCGCCACTTCCCGCTCGATCGGGCGGTCCTGGCCGAGTTCGCGAGCCCGCACCGTCAGGTCGACGACGCGGTGAACAGGCACGATGCGTTCGAGCTGCGCCTTGATCTGCTCCAGCACATGCGGTGTGCCGCGGGTAACGATGGTGATTCGGGACAGATGCGCCTGGTGCTCGGTCTCGGAGACGGTGAGGCTCTCGATATTGTAGCCGCGGCCGGAGAACAGGCCGATGACGCGGGCAAGGACACCGGGCTCGTTGTCGACGAGAACCGAGAGCGTGTGGCTCTCGACTGCGGTCGTTTCCGGAGAGATGAAATAGGCAGAGCCCGTGGGCTGAAGGTGTGCGTTCATGGTCCTGGGGTTCCTCTGACTTTTTCTTAGACGAGCTGACGGCCCTTGGCGTCGATCGCATTGGCGACCGCTTCGTCAGTGGCTTCGTCGGGCAGCAACATTTCGTTATGCGCCTTGCCCGAGGGAATCATCGGGAAGCAGTTGGCGAGATTGGCGACGCGGCAATCGAAAATGACCGGCTTCTTGACCTCGATCATCTCGATAATGGCATCGTCCAACTCATCCGGCTTATCGCAGCGCAGGCCGACTGCGCCATAGGCTTCCGCCAGCTTGACGAAATCGGGCATCGCCTCCGTATAGGAGTGCGACAGGCGGTTGCCGTGCAGCAGCTGCTGCCACTGGCGCACCATGCCCATGTACTGGTTGTTCATGATGAAGATCTTGATCGGCGCGTCGTACTGGATCGCCGTCGACATTTCCTGGATGCACATCTGGATCGAGGCGTCGCCGGCAATGTCGATGACGAGGCTCTCGGGATGGGCGATCTGCACGCCGAGGGCCGCCGGCAGGCCGTAGCCCATCGTGCCGAGGCCGCCCGAGGTCATCCAGCGGTTCGGCTGCTCGAAGCCGAAGAACTGTGCTGCCCACATCTGATGCTGGCCGACTTCGGTCGTGATGTAGGTATCGCGGTCCTTGGTATGCGCAAAGAGCCGCTCCAGCGCATATTGCGGCATGATGACGTCGTTGTTCTTCGTATAGGCGAAGGAATTGCGCGCCCGCCAGCGGGCGATATCGCTCCACCAGCCTTCGAGTCGGTTCTTCTCCGGCTTCTTCGGCAGCGCCCGCCACAGGCGGACCATGTCTTCGAGGACATGGCCGACATCGCCGCGGATGCCGATATCGACGCGGACGTTCTTGTTGATCGAGGACGGATCGATATCGATATGGATCTTCTTCGAGTTCGGCGAGAAGGCGTTGAGGCGGCCGGTGATGCGGTCGTCGAAGCGGGCGCCGATGCAGACCATGACGTCGCAATCATGCATCGCCATGTTGGCCTCGTAGGAGCCGTGCATGCCGAGCATCTTCAGCCAGTTCTTGCCTGAAGCAGGATAGGCGCCGAGGCCCATCAGCGTCGAGGTGATCGGGAAATCGGTCAGCTCGACCAGTTCGCGCAGCAGCTTGGAGGCCTCGGGGCCGGAATTGACGACGCCGCCGCCGGAATAGATGATCGGACGGCGCGCATTCGCCATCAGCTCGATCGCCGCATGGACCTGGTTCAGGTCGCCCTGGATCTTCGGTTGGTAGCTCTTCTGGATCGGGTAATCGGCGGGCGGCGTGTAGGTGCCGGTCGCAAACTGCACGTCCTTCGGAATATCGACGACGACGGGGCCTGGACGGCCGGATTGGGCGATGCGGAAGGCCTCGTGAATGATGGCGGCGAGCTGGTTGACGTCCTTGACCAGCCAGTTGTGCTTCGTGCAGGGCCGGGTGATGCCGACCGTGTCGCATTCCTGGAAGGCGTCGGAGCCGATCAATGGGGTCGGAACCTGGCCGGTCAGGCAGACGAGCGGGATCGAATCCATCAGCGCGTCCTGCAGCGGCGTGACCGCATTGGTGGCGCCAGGACCTGACGTGACCAGCATGACGCCGACCTTGCCGGTGGAGCGGGCGTAGCCTTCGGCCGCATGGCCTGCCCCCTGCTCATGGCGAACGAGGATGTGCTTGATCTCGTCCTGCTGGAAGATCTCGTCATAGATCGGCAGGACCGCGCCGCCGGGATAGCCGAAGATATGTTCGACGCCGTTGTCCTTCAGCGCCTTGAGAACGATCTCCGCCCCCGTCATCCGATTGCCTGCCGCCTGATTGTCCGTGCTCATCTGTCTTTTCCGTTTGATGCTGGGATTTGAGTTTGTGGCCGGGAGCCCGATTTCGGGCACAAAAAAAGGCCCCGGAGGAGCCTGTCATCTAGCGCATGGGTGGCTATCGCCGGATGGTTACACCATCCTGCCCATGCGCCTTCCCACCACGATAAGAGCCGTTGCGATTTTCATGGCGGGAAGTGATAGACAGAAAATTTCGCAGCGTCAACGCATGCCGCAATAAAAAACTGCCCCGCGCCCGCGCCTCCCAAAATCGATAGGATGAAGGATTTGTTAAAGGATCGACTTTATCCTTTAACGCTACCGCAGGGAGTAGCCTTTGCTCAACAACGACTTGCGCATGTCTGGCAAGGCAGGCGAGCACGATCGACGCGACGGCCATACGCCGGGAAATCGCTTTCTCGGCCGCGTCGTTGCATGCAGCGGCTCCAGGGCGACCATTGCCGCCGTCGCCGAACAGGGCGGCACCGATCTCACCGAACTCTGGTCCGTCGGTCGGCTGATTTCGATCAGCGTCGGCCGTAACCGTGTCGTCGCCCTCGTCTATTCCATGAATACCGGCAGCCATGCCTGGGGCGAAGGCGAGGACAATTATTTCAAGATCGAGACGGAGCTTCTCGGCGAAGTCCGCGTCGATGAGGACGGGCGCGAGGAATTCTCGACCGGTATCTCGCGTTATCCCTATCTCGGCGCCATCGCCCATCGCATCCGCGCCGCCGACCTGATGCGCATCTATGATGCCGGAACGGGGACGACCGCCGTCATCGGCAAGCTGACGCAGGACGAAAGCATCGATGCGGCGATCCATATCCCCTCGATGCTCTCCAAGCATTTCGCCGTCGTCGGCTCGACCGGCGTCGGCAAATCGACGGCCGTGTCGCTGCTGCTGCACAAGGCGATCGCGGCGGATCCGAAGCTGCGCGTGCTGATCCTCGATCCGCACAATGAATTCGCCGCCGCCTTTCCCAAACACGCCGTCACCATCGATACTGATACGCTCGACCTGCCCTTCTGGCTGATGCGGCTCGAAGAATTCGCCGAAGTCGTCTTCCGCGGCCGCCCACCGGTGCCCGAGGAGCTCGACATGCTGCGCGACATCATGCCCGAGGCCAAGCGCGCCTTCCGCGGCAGCGACAACTCGCTGGTGCGCCGCACGACGGAAAAGAGTTCGATCACCGCCGATACACCGGTCCCTTACCGCATGGCCGACCTGCTGGCGCTGATCGACGAGCGCATCGGCCGCCTGGAAGGCCGTGCGGAAAAGCCCTCCCTGCGCTCGCTGAAGATGCGCCTCATCGCCGCAATCAATGATCCGCGCTATCACTTCATGTTTTCCAACAACACGATCAGCGACACGATCACCGACACCATCGCGCAGATATTCCGCATTCCCGGAGACAGCAGGCCGATCTGCACCTTCCAGCTTGCCGGCATTCCTTCCGAAGTGGTCAATTCGGTCGCCTCCGTGCTCTGCCGCATGGCCTTCGAGGTGGCCCTCTGGAGCGACGGCGCCATCCACATGCTGGTCGTCTGCGAGGAAGCCCACCGCTATATCCCCTCCGATCCCAGCCTCGGCTTCGTGCCGACGCGCCAGGCAATCGCCCGCATCGCCAAGGAAGGCCGAAAATACGGCGTCTCGCTTGGGATCATCACCCAGCGGCCGGGCGAGCTCGACCAGACGATCCTGTCGCAGTGCTCGACGCTGTTTGCCATGCGCCTGGCCAACGATCGCGACCAGGAAATCATCCGTTCGGCCATTCCGAATTCATCGATCTCGACGACGAGCTTCATCTCCTCGATCGGCAATGGCGAGGCGATCGCCTTCGGCGAGGCGATCAGCGTGCCGATGCGCATGCGCTTTTCCCGCGTCGAGGAAAATTTGCTGCCGAAGGCTGCCAGCGCCAACAGCAAGCATAGCGAGGAAGATCCGGATACGGTCGATCTGCGCAAGATCGTCACCCGCATGCGGGCGGTGACGGTCGGGCCCGATATTTCGAATTTCCAGCAGAGCGTTGCGGCATCCATGCCGGGTTCCGATGAGGCGGAGGAAGCCGACGAGGCTTTCGACACAAAACCCGTCCCCCCGCCCGCGCCGGCTTCGGCGCCGCTCGAATCCTACCGGCGCGAATTACTACCGCAGGCGCCGCGGCTGGACCCCGCCGAGCCGGCCCCGATCGATCCGCGGCTGGACGCGCTGCGCCGCGAACTGCGCCGCGAAGAGCCGGTCTTTCCCCGACCGCCGCCGCCGGCCGACCAGCCACCGATCACCCGCCGGGAACCAGGCCCGTCGCTGCGCGAAAGCATCCTGAAAAAGCCGCTGAGCAGCCTTTACAACAAGGATTGACGTTCAAGCTCGATCGGCGGCCGGGCGGCATCGAGCACGCGCTGCCGGTCCGCCGGCCCAAGCGCCAGGAGCGGCCGCGGAAGCTCCGCCCGGACATCCAGAAGATGCTCGGCCATCATATAGACCACGCGAATGCTTCCATACGCCTTGAACACCTCCCAGAGCGGCTGCAGCAGGCCATCGAGCCGGCGCGCCTCGCCGTCATTGCCGGCGATAGCCGCTTTCGTCAGAGCGAGCGCCGTGCGCGGAAGCAGGCCGCCGATGACACTGTACCAGGCGTCTGCGCCTGAAGAGAGCGCTTCGGCAGCACCCCAATCGCCGCTGTAGCCGATCGCGAGATCGGTCTTTTCCCGCAATAGCGCAAGCTCCCCTCTCAAATCGCCATCAACAGGCAGCGGCATCTTCACCGCCCTGATCGTCTCGATATCAGAAAGACGCTGCAGAAGCTCGCGGCTGAAGGTGAAGTGCGTCGTGCCGGGATTGTTGTAGATGCAGAGCGGAAGCCTGGTCGCCCTCGCCACTGTGCGGAAATGCTGGTAGGCCTCTTCCTGGGTCAGCGGCGTATAAGACACAGGCGCAAGCAGAAGCGCATCAGCGCCGGCAGCCTCGGCGTCCCTCGCGAGATCCACGGCACAATCCGTCCTCAGAGCGCCGGCGCCGACGAGGAGCGGAACACGGCCCTTGACGCATTCGACCGCCGCCGTCACGGCCCGCAGCCGCTCCTCGCGCTTGAGATAGGCGTAGATCCCGGTGCTGCCGAGAAGGCCGATGGAGGTCACACCTGCCTCGCACAGCGGTTCCAGCAAGCGGCAGAGCCCCTCAATGTCGACCCGGCCATCGGGATCGGCAGGCGTTGGCGGAAAGGCCGAGAGTCCATGGAACGGAGAAATGGCAGGCATGATGCGATCCTGATAGAAGTTGATTGCAACGACTGACGATATCGCCTCATCCTAAAGGGTCAATCGCTCCCAGCTGTCATCCATCTGATTGCGGAACCAGGTCATTTGCCGCTTGGCATATTGCCGTGTCGCCGCAGCCCCCTTCTCCAGCACCTCATCGCGCGTCATCTCGCCCCTCAGCATCGCCGCGATCTGCGACACACCGATGGCCTTCATGACAGGCGCGTCGGCCGGCAGGCCGAGCGCAAGCAACGCCTTTACCTCGTCTTCCGCACCCTGTTGCAGCATCTTTTCGAAACGGCCGTTGATGCGGGCATGCAGCACCGCCCGGTCCGGCAGAACGACAATTTTGCGGGCCCCGTCGGCATTGATCGCCACAGGCCCTGACCGACCCTGGAAATCAGCGATCGAGCGTCCCGTCGCTTTGATCACCTCCAACGCCCGGACGATGCGCTGGCCGTCCTGGCGGTTGAGGCTTGCCGCCATCGCGCGATCGACGTCAGAAAGCTCGGCGTAAAGCGCGTCCGGCCCCTCCTCCACGAGTCGCGTCCGCAATTCTTCCCGCAGGGCCTCGGGAATATCCGGCATGTCGGAGAGACCGCCGATCAGCGCCTTGAAGTAAAGCCCCGTGCCGCCGACGAAAACCGGTAGCTGCCCGGCGGCTCTGAGCGCCGGCAAAAGCGCCGAGACATCGCGCAGCCAGGCGCCTGTGGAATAACCGGCCCCCGCCGGCACGTGGCCGTAGAGATGATGCGGCACGCCTTGCATCTCCTCTTCCGACGGACGCGCGGTCAGCACTCGCAGCGTATCGTAGACCTGCATGCTGTCGGCATTGACGACCGCGCCGTCGTGGCGTTTGGCCAATTCGACGGCAAGCGCGGACTTGCCGCTGGCGGTCGGCCCGGTTATCAGGATCGCGTTCTCCACGCTCAGAAGGTTTTCCATCATGGCCCTCGTTGCCACGCTTGTTGCCAATCCGTCAAATCCTGTGCTTACTCCTGGCATCGCCGAACAAGCGGCTGAGGCAGTAACCGCTTCCGGCCTCTACTGGCTGGCCGACGGCGTTGCCTGCGACATTGCACTGCGCGAGGGCACGGATGCGCAAGCCGCCGAGGCCAATCTTCTCGCCGTCATATCGAGCGCCCCCATCGACCTCGTCATCCAGGAGCAGGACAGCCGCCGCAAGAAGCTGCTGATCGCCGACATGGATTCGACGATGATCGGCCAGGAATGCATCGACGAACTCGCCGCCGAAGTCGGCCTGAAGGAGAGGGTCGCCGACATCACCGCCCGCGCCATGAATGGCGAGATCGCCTTTGAGCCCGCCCTGCGTGAGCGCGTCGCCCTCCTGAAAGGATTGCCGATCTCGGTTGTCGACGAGGTCATCGCCAAGCGCATCACACTGACGCCGGGGGGGCCGGAGCTGATCGCCACGATGAAGGCGAAAGGTCATTACACCGCTCTCGTCTCCGGCGGCTTCACCGTCTTTACCAGCCGCATCGCCGCCACCCTCGGCTTCGACGAAAACCGCGCCAATACGCTGCTGGATGAGGATGGCATTCTCTCCGGCTTCGTCGCCGAACCTATCCTCGGCAAGCAGGCAAAGGTGGATGCGCTGAACGAGATTTCAGCAAACCTCGGCATTTCGCCACAGGAGGCAATCGCGGTCGGCGACGGCGCCAATGATCTCGGCATGCTGCAGCTCGCCGGCTCCGGTGTCGCCCTCCACGCCAAGCCCACCGTCGCCGCTCAGGCGCAGATGCGCATCAATCACGCCGACCTGACGGCGCTGCTTTATATCCAGGGTTACCGGAAGACCGATTTTGTGACGGCTTGAACGTCCGATTTCAACAGAAGACGGATGTATAACAAAGGCGGCGCGGCAACCCCTCTCCGCCCTCACCCTGTGCTTGTCACAGGAATGAGGGAGGAGAGGTTGAGCGAGAACAGGAAGGCGGCACCTAGTCGCCACCGCCGCAGTTCTCCTATTCCATCGGCACCGCCACGAACCGCAGATCGCCGTTTGCCGATGCGATCATCAGCTGGGCGTTGCGACGGCCTTCCTGTTTCAGCGATTTCACCTTGGCCGCGACCGCATCCGGGGATTTCATGAACTCCTGCGCCACCTCGACGATAACGTCCCCTGCCTTCAACCCCTTTTCGGCCGAGGCGGAGCCGGGCTCCACCTCCGTGACGACGACGCCGTCGACGCTTTCGGCGATGCCGAAAGCCTTGCGTGTTTCGGGACTGAGGAGCGACAGCGACAATCCGAGCACGTTCTTCGGCGTAGCCGCATCCGGCGATACCTGGCCCTGTTGGTGCTGGTCCGGCGCCGGTGCGCCCGGTGCGGGCGCTGCCTGATCGCCGGTATCCGGCTGATCCATATCGTTGTTCTCGTCGGGATCAGGGGTGATCACGCCGTCCTGCGAGCCATCGGGAGCTGCATCGCCGGATGCCGCCTGATCGCTGTCTTCGAGCCGGCCGAGCTTCACCTTGACGGTCTGCTCCTTGCCGTCGCGCAGCACCACGACGTCGACTTCTTTTCCGACCGTGCTTTCCGCAACGACGCGCGGCAGGTCGCGCATTTCATTGACCGCCTTGCCGTCGAATTTCAAAATGACGTCGCCCGCCTTGATCGAGCCGTCGTCAACGGGGCCGCCCTTGATGACGCCGGCGACCAGGGCGCCCTTGGCGGTGTCGAGCCCGAGGCTGTCGGCGATGTCGTCGGTTACCGGTTGGATGCGCACGCCGAGCCAGCCGCGCCGCGTCTCGCCATACTGGCGCAACTGCTCGACGACGCCGGAAGCAAGTTCGGACGGTACCGAGAAGCCGATGCCGATCGAGCCGCCGCTCGGCGAGATGATCGCGGTATTGATGCCGATCACTTCACCCTTCATGTTAAAGAGTGGGCCGCCGGAATTGCCCTTGTTGATCGCCGCATCCGTCTGGATGAAGTTGTCGTAGGGGCCGGCATTGATGTTGCGGCCGCGCCCGGAAATGATCCCGACCGTCACCGAACCGCCGAATCCGAACGGATTGCCGATCGCCATGACCCAGTCGCCGATGCGCATCTCGCTGGAATCGCCGAATTTCACCGATTTCAGCGGCGTCTTCGGCTCGACCTTCAACACGGAAAGATCGGTCTTCGTATCCGTGCCGATCAGCTTCGCCTTGAGCTTCGAGCCGTTGGCGAAATTGACCTCGATGTCGTCGGCGCCCTCGATCACGTGGTTGTTGGTGACGATATAGCCGGCCGGATCGATGACGAAACCGGACCCGAGCGAGCTGACATTATGGTTGGGGCCTTTGTTGCCCTGCTGTTTGTTGAAGAAGTCGTTGAAGAACTCCTGGAATGGTGACCCGTCAGGGGCGCGCGGCGCCGGACCGACCCCTTCGTCATCCTTCACGTTCTGCGAGGTCGAGATGTTGACCACCGCATCGAGCAAGCCTTCGGCGAGATCGGCAACGGAAGCCGGACCGTTGGTCGGGACGACGGTCTGAACCGGTGGCGTCTGCTGCGGCGCGGCAGATGCAGGTGGCGTGGGGGCAGCCGGAACAGGCGCGGCAACCCCGGGCGCTGCTGTTTCAGGCGTGGTTTGCGCGAAAGCAACCCCGCTCACGCCGGCTTGCGCCAGGATGGTGGCGCTGGCCAGAAGCGCGAGCGTTCGTCTGAAGGGCAAGCGAATCGTGGGGGCCATCAAGCTTCCTCATAAGGGGGTAAATGCGCATATTCAGCACCAGCATAAGGCGGAATGATGGAGGGTGAAATCACCTTTTCGCGAAATCCCCGTGCAATCTGACGGACCGTCACAAAAGCCCGGCTTGGCTCTTGAAATCGAAAAGGGCCGGCGCTGGGCCGACCCTTTCTCGATCTTGCAGGGAAACAGATCCCAGTGTTTTTCAGTTCGCCGGCTGTGCTGGCGCCGGAGCGGTTGTTCCGGGCGTTGCGGGAGCCGACGCAGCCGGGCTGGCCGGCGCGGCGCCGGCAGCCTTGTTGAAATAGCGGAAGAATTCCGAATCCGGCGACAGGACCAGCGTTGTGTCCTGCGATGAAAGCGCCGCCGAATAGGCTGCCATCGAACGGTAAAACTCAAAGAAACCGGGGTTCCTTGAGAAGGCCTCGGCGAAGATGCGGTTGCGTTCGGCATCTCCTTGGCCGCGCAGAATTTCGGAATCGCGCTGTGCGTCCGCAGTCAGCTCGACGACCTGGCGGTCGGCGACGGCGCGGCGGCGCTGGCCTTCTTCGGTGCCCTGCGCCCGCAGCAGTTCGGCCTCCGCCAGTCGCTCGGCCCGCATGCGGTTATAGGTGCGCTCGGAAACATCCTGAGTGAGGTCCGTCCGGCTGATGCGCACGTCGTCGAGCGTGATTCCGAGCGTCTCCGCATCGGCTTGCAGCTCGTTGCGCACCTCGAGCATCATCGCCACGCGTTCCCGGGAGAGCGCGGCTTCGATGCTGCGCACGCCGTAGACCCTGCGCAAGGCGGAATCGAGGCGCGTGCGAAGCCGCGCTTCCGCCGCCTCCCTGTCGCCCGATACCGTTTCACGGAAACGGCGCGCGTCGTTGATGCGGTAGATGAGGAAGGCATTTACCTCATAAAAGGCGCCGCCGGAAACCTGGACACGGATATTGTCAAGATCGAAGCGCAGCTCCTGCTTCGGCACGTACTGCACCCTGTCGGCATCGGCAAAGGCGAAAGGCAGCTTGAAATAGATGCCTGGGTCGGTCTTGACCGACTGGATTTCACCGAAGCGAACGACGATAGCCTGTTCGCGGGCGGTCACGACGAAGACCGAGGAATAGATTCCGACCAGCACGACCGCCAGGAGGATCAGAATTACGGGAAGTCTGTTCGACATGGGTCTCAGCCTCCCTGTTGCTGCTGCTGTTGTTGCTGCGTCGGCCTGCCGACCTCGTTGAGAGGCAGATAGGGCACGGCGCCGGCCTTTTGGTCGATAATCACTTTCTTGGAACCCTTCAGCACCTGTTCCATGGTTTCCAGGAACAGCCGCTCCCGCGTCACGTCAGGAGCCTTGGAATATTCGTCGTAGATCGAAACGAAGCGTTGCGCTTCACCTTCAGCCTCCTTGACGATCCGGTCCTTGTAGGCCGCTGCGGCTTCGCGGATGCGGGCCGCGTCACCGCGGGCCTGGCCGAGCTTCTGGTTGGCGTATTGGTTCGCCTCCTCCACGAGGCGCTGCTTGTCCTGATCGGCACGCTGCACTTCCTCGAAGGCATCGGCCACGTCACGCGGCGGCGCGACGTCCTCGATCGTCACGCGGTTGATCGCAATGCCGGCGCCGTAGCGATCCATCGTATCCTGGATGATGTTGCGCACTTCGGTCTCGATCGGTCCGCGATTGTCACGAAAGGCATCCTGAGCAGGGCGCCGGCCGACGATTTCGCGCATGGCGCTTTCGGAAACCTGCTGTAGCGTTTCAGCCGGATTTTCGAGACGGAAAAGATAGGATTTCGGGTCGTTGATCGTGTAGAGCACGGAGAACTGCACGTTGACGATGTTCTGGTCCCCGGAAAGCATCAGTCCAGCCGTCGAATTGCTGTTATTGCGTCCGCCGACATTCTGCTGCTGCTCCGTCACCTTCACGATCTCGATCGCGTCCATCGGCCAGATGCGGAAATGCAGGCCGGGCATGGAAATTTCTTCTCTCGGCTTGCCGAAGCGCAACTCGACGCCGCGTTCGTCCGGCTGGACGGTGTAGACGCACTGAATCAGCCAGAAAACGGCAACGATCGCCACGACGATCGTTGCCACGCCACCATTGAAACCGCCGGGAACGATATTGCGCAGCTGATCCTGGCCGCGCCGGATGATGTCTTCCAGATCGGGCGGTCCGCCCTTGCCGCCACGCGGGCGGTTCGGCCCCTGGCCCCATGGTCCCTGATTGTTACCGCCGCCGCCCCAAGGGCCGCCGCCGCCATTCTGATTGCTCCAGGGCATCAAAACCTCGTTATTCGTTAAGTCTTCCCCGCATCCGGGACCGTGGGGGCTGACCGGTGGATGCGTTGGTGACCGTTATAGGTATCACCGCACCCGCTTTCAACGCAGCGTGAGAAACTTGGTCAATTTAATTGGAAAATAGTTCATTTTCAGGCGCGCCGGCGTTCGTAGACGACGTAGCGCGTGGCATAGCTGTCCTTCTCGCCGGCCGGCACGGCGAGCGTCTCTCCCGCCTGCCAGATGGCGGGATCGATCGCCGGAAACGCCGCATCCCCTTCGAGGTCGGCTTCGACATGCGTGATGCACATCCGGTCGGCAAGGCCGATCGCCTGGGCATAGACTTGTCCGCCGCCGATAATGCAGATCTCGCCGGCGCCGGTTTCGCGTGCCAGCCTTTCGGCGAGCGTCAAGGCCTCGGGGAGCGAATGGGCCATGTCGACATCGGCATGATCGATCGTCGTCTGTCTCGAGATGACGACGTTCGGCCGCCCCGGCAGCGGCTTGCCGATCGACTCATAGGTCTTGCGGCCCATCACCACAGGCTTGCCCAGCGTCAGCGCCTTGAAACGCTTGAGATCGCTCGAAAGCAGCCAAGGCATGTCGCCATCGCGGCCGATGATGCCGTTGCGGGAAACGGCGACGATGATGGTCTTCAGGATGTCGGCCATGATTCCCCCGGATCAGACAGCGATCGGCGCCTTGATATTGGCATCCGCCTCATAGCCGATCAGCTCGAAATCCTCGAACTTGAACCCGAAGATATCTTTCACATCGGGATTGATGCGCAAGAAAGGCAGCGGCTTCGGCTGGCGCGTCAGTTGCAGCTTCGCCTGGTCGAAATGGTTGTGGTAGAGGTGGGCGTCGCCGAGCGTGTGGACGAAATCGCCCCCTTTGAGCCCCGTCACCTGAGCCACCATCATCGTCAAAAGCGCATAGGAAGCGATATTGAAGGGGACGCCCAGGAAAATATCGGCGGAGCGCTGGTAGAGCTGGCAAGAGAGCTTGCCGTCGGCCACGTAGAATTGGAACAGGCAATGGCAGGGCGGCAGCGCCATCTGATCCACCTCGGCCGGGTTCCAGGCCGAGACGATATGGCGGCGCGAATTCGGATTGTTGACGATGCCTTTGACAAGATTGGCGATCTGGTCGATATGGCCGCCGTCAGGCGCCGGCCAGGAGCGCCACTGAGCGCCGTAGACGGGGCCGAGATCGCCGTTTTCATCGGCCCATTCGTCCCAGATGGAAACGCCGTTCTCCTTGAGGTAGCCAATGTTCGTCTCGCCCCTCAGGAACCAGAGCAGTTCATGGATGATCGAGCGCAGATGCAGCCTCTTCGTCGTCAGGACGGGAAAGCCCTCCTCGAGATCGAAGCGCATCTGGTAGCCGAAGACCGAGCGCGTGCCGGTGCCGGTGCGGTCGCCCCGGTCGGAGCCCTTTTCCATCACATGGGCGAGGAGATCGAGATATTGCTGCATGTCGCGCTGATTCCGTTTTCTCCAATTTAAGCCTTCGCCTCGAGGAAACCAATCGCAGGCGGATATTTTCCCGTTCTTTCTATAGGCCGACATAAAGCTTTTATGACGTTTGCCCTTTCCTTGGACGGAAGAAATCACTATATCAGCCCTGCCGGCTTTCGGGCCGGCTATGGCAATAAATGAGCGGTGTAATAAACCTATTGGACCCGGGGGCGGTACCCGGCGCCTCCACCAAAAACCGGCGGAATCGAAGGCCGGCTTTTGATGGGGGCGAAACAGGATCGACAAGGGTGTAAAGATCGACTTTTTGCTCGGCATTGTACCGCCGTTATCGGGCTAAAATTGTAGTTGCAAACGACAACTATGCGGAAGCTCGTCTCGCTGCTTAATCGCGGTGTGACACTTCAATCAAAGTCCTAGTGGTTCGCACCTCTAGGCGGGGTCCGAAGGCACCTGGCAACAGAAGCCTTCACCTTCTCCCTCAGACTGAAATCATGTATGCTGATCTATGCGTGACTCGGCTCCGGACTTTCCCAAGGCGCCTGAACGTGCCATATACCTTGTGAAAAGACTTCAGAACCGACGAAAGACAGGAAAAGCATGGGGCAGGATCATATCCGCTACGACATTCTGGCGCAGGATGCACTTCGCGGCGTCATCCGCAAGGTTTTGGCGGAGGTAGCAACGACGGGCCGTCTGCCCGGCGACCACCACTTCTTCATCACCTTTCTGACCGGTGCCGCCGGCGTGCGCATCTCCCAGCACCTGAAGTCCAAATATCCCGAGCAGATGACAATCGTCATCCAGCATCAGTTCTGGGATCTCAAGATCACCGAGACGCATTTCGAAATCGGCCTTTCCTTCTCCGACGTTCCGGAGAAGCTGGTCATACCCTTCAATGCGATCCGCGGCTTCTATGATCCCTCCGTCAATTTCGAGCTCGAATTCGACGTGCCGCTCGCCGACGGTGAGGAACTGCCGTCCGGTGAGATCACCGCCTATCCCGTCGACGCGGCAGGAAAGCCCGATGAAGCCGCCGGCGCAAAACCGGCCGACGGCGAAGAGAAGAAACCGGGCTCCGTCGTCTCGCTCGACTCCTTCCGCAAGAAGCAGTGAGTTCAAAGGGAGGCTCAGCCTTCCTTTTTCATAAGGATCAAGCCTCGCGCATGAGCGCCGAAATCATCAATCTGCGTCAGTTCCGCAAAAAGCAGGCCCGCTCCGAAAAGGAGAAGCAGGCCGAGCAGAACCGCATTTCCTTCGGCCGCACCAAGGCCGAAAAGCAGCTCACCCGCAGCCTGAACGAGAAGGCCAACAAGGCTCACCGCGACGGACGGATCGAGACGGATGACGACGGCGCATGAAGCTTCACGCAAAGCTTGAAGAGCCGGAAACGAATCTGCGATCAGCCACTTGCGCGATTTTCTTGAATCGATCCGCCAAGTCGAGTCCGATGTGAACCGGCTGATGATCCGCAAGCACTCGGCAACACTGCATGGCCATCGCACCAGCTTTTCGCTGGAAGATGAATTCTGGGCCGAGCTGAAGACGATTTCGGCAAGCCGTTCGATGTCGCTTGCCGCCCTGATTTCCGAGATCGACGACCACCGTTCGCCGGACAGCAACCTGTCCTCGGCGCTGCGACTCCATGTGCTTTCGTGGGCGAAGACCGGCTGTGGCGGCCGGCCGTGACGCCGGGAATTCAAATAAAAACCTGAAACAATCTCAGGCGAGGCAAACCCAGCGCGTCTTCATTGCGCCTGAATGCCCGGCAGATTGTCGAAATCGAGCTGACCGGGCTGCATCTGCCCGGAGCGCCGGGCCGCCTCCGCCTCGGCGGCCGCCCTCGCCTGCGCATCGGCCCTGGCTTTTGCCTCCGCTGCACGTGCGGCCTCCGCCTCGGCAGCGGCCTTCTGCGCAGCCGCCTCCTTCGCCAGTGCGCGCAGCCGCTCTTCCTCCGCCTGCCGTTGCCGTTCGATTTCGGCCGCTCTGACGCGCTCGGCGTCATTGAAACGATAGAGCGCCACCTCGCGGCGCAGCCGCTGCTTTTCGAGCACGATCGCCTGCAGCCGCTCGACGCGCCGCCGCTCGCGCTCAAAAGCACGCAGCGACAAGTAGCTGGTGATATCGGTCACGTCCATCGTCTTGCCGGGTGACGGCAGCATGCCGGAAAAGTTCAGCCTCAGCGCCGGCTCGACACCCGGAAGCGCCTCCGCGCCTGGATTGAGGCCGATGCCGACCGTCGCGCTGATCCGCTCCTCCGGCAAGGCGATCTGTGCGTCGGCGGTTACCCGGGCCAGATCGTTGGCCACGGTCACATTCTGCACCCTGAGCGTTCCGTCGGTGACGTTGAAGGGAATTCCGAGCGGCGGCAGCTTTGCCTCGCCGTTGTTGAGCAACGTCTCGACGATCGGATGCACCTTGCCGGCATTGATCTGTTCCTGCATCGGGTCGGTGGCGGCAAGCAGCGGCGGAAGGATGGCAAGGTTCAGTCCGCGTATGCTCGTATCGCCGAGTCTCAGCTCCCCCGATCCATTGAGCGAGCTGGCGATCTCGCCAACCGTCTTGCCCGAGGCCTCCATCGACAGCGACAATCCGAACTTGCCGTTGGCAATCGGCGCGCCGTCACGCAGCCAGATGACCCCGGCAAGATCGGAATCGGCGAGCGTCAGCTTCGTCTGCAGGAAACCGGTGCCGTCGGCATTGGTGAAGAGCAGGTTGCCGGAGAGCTTGCCGCCATCCCAGTTGCCGGCCATGTCGTTGAGCTGCAACTCGTCGCCCTTATAGGCGACATTGCTGGTGAAATCGGATACTGCCGTTTCCGGCAGACCAGGCCAGAATTCCTTGGCCGACAGCTTCACCTTGACGTCGAGATCCTTGAAGGTGGGCAGGCCCAGCGGCGCCTTCGACAGCGTGCCGCTGGCCGGATCGACGATCTGGCCGAACACCGCCTCGCCGAGCCAGCCGGCATCTGCCTTGGCAAGCGTCAGCTCGCCGCTCGCCGTCGTCTTCGCAGCCTTGCGGTCGAAGGTCAGCGCACCGGAAAACGCGTTGTCGGCCGCATGTCCCTTGAGATCGGACAGGACGATCTTGTCGCTATCGACGGCGGCGTTGACCTGCATGCCGAACGGCAACCCCGTTCCGGTCTGCGGCAGGGCGATGCCGTTCATGATGAGATAGGGGTCGATATCGGCGCTGTCGAGCGAAAGCGCGATCTGACCGTTCATGAAACTCTCCGGCCGCACGTCAACCTTGCCCTTCGCGGTAAACGAGGTCCGATCGGTCGCAAAGGTCAACGCCGCATCGGCAGGATCGTTGCCCGACGCCTTCACCTTGAGCGTCAGGCGGCCGTTCGCGCCGACATCGACCGGCAGCGGGTCGAGCCCGGCCTGACCGAACAAGATCGACGGCACGGCGTTTTCGAGCGTCGCCTCGAGGCTCGTCGTACCGTTGCCGGTCAGCGCCAGGAGATCGGACATGCGGTAATCGAGGTTGACCCGGCTGCCGTTCGAGACGCCGGCCAGCGTCACCGTCAGCGCATCGCCCTCGTCGCCACCGAGCGTCAGCGCGCCGCGCAACGCCGTATTGCCGTACCAGCCGGCGTTGCGCACCAGCCGGTCGAGCACAGGGTGGTGTGGAAGATGCTCGCGCAGCATGGTGAAGAAGCCGCCGGGATCGGCCGATTTGAAGGTGATCTCGCCCGCACCCTTATAGTCGAGCAGCGAGCCTTCGGCCCGGCCGGTCGCCGTCAGCTCGGCGCCCGCGACATTCTTGACTGACAGCCGGTCGACCGCAAGCGCCCCGTCGGCGATCGTGAAGGTGGTCTCGACATTCTCGGCGTCGACCCCGAAGGCGGTGAACCTGTCGGCCTTGAGCTGTGCGGCGATCTTATGGTCGAGAACATTGTCGCCGCTCTCCTGCCCGGTCGCGAGCCCGGCCAGCGCCTGCAGCGCGTCAAGATCGAGCGTGTCGCCATTCAGCGCCACCGACAGGGTCGGCGTCTGGCCGGAGATCGCCTGCCGCTCCAGCCGGCCTTTCAGCGTCGCCGATCCGACGGCGATTTCGAGATTTTCGAAACGCTGCAATTCATGAGTCAGGCTGACATTGGCGGAAAAACCCGCCTGCCGCAATTGGCGGATGGCCGGGTCGACCGAGCCGGCCAGCCAGGAGGCTAGCCCCGTTGGCTGGTTCGAGGCCATCACGATCTGGCCGTTGAACGAGGGTTCTCCCTGAAGCAGGAGCTTGCCCTTGCCTTCCACTTGCGTGCGCCCCGGCAGCGTGCCGACGGCGCTGTCGATCATCCAGCCGGTACCGGCCGGCTCCAGCTCCAGTTGCACATCGCGTAGCGTCGTATCGCCGGCGACGATGGCCGGCAGCTTGACGCTTGCCTTGCCCGGCACCTGCGGAATCGGCACCTGCGCGACGATATCGATCAGAGAATTCAACCGCTGGCGCGCCGAAACCGCGGCATCCCGTGTCGTCTTGCCGGCCGCGCCCTGATTGCCGATGCGGTTCACGTCTATCTGCTGCCCGTCGGCGGTCAACAGGAATTCCGGCGCGTTGCCGGTATCGAGCGTCGCCTCCCCGGTTATCACATAGGGATCGTCCATTGGGCCGATCTCCATCCGGTATTCGGGAATGCGGATACGTTCATTGGTAAGCTCGAAGCGGCCCTTGAGCCTCGGCGGCTGCTCGTTCTTGTTGGCCGACCTGGCACTGTTGCGGTTTTCGATCGCCGCCGAAAGCTGGCCCTGATAGTTCGGCTTGCGGTCGACCAGCTTCAGTTCGCCGTCGAGATCGATACTGACCGGATGTTTGTCCGGCGACAGCTTCGTGCGCATGCGCAGCACACCCTTCTCGTCCGGCTGGCTGCTCGAAATCGAGAAATTGCCGTGCTCACCGTCGAGCGCCGCATCGCCTTCGACACGCCAGGGGCCGGCGAGCGATTTGGCCGACATCTCCGCATTCAGGCCAGTGATGCGACGCGCCCGGCCCGACTGGTCATCGAGGAAGTCGACTTCGCCACCGCTGACATGCACATTTTCGAGAACGACTGTTTTGGCCGGTATTTCGGCGCGGCTGCCGCGCATCCAGTCGAGTGTGCCGTCCTTGAGCAATCTGAGGCGCACCTTCGGATTGACGATGCGCATATCGAAGATCAGCGCCTCGCCGGAAAGGAAAGGCGCAAGCTCGGCATCCATCGAAAATTGTTCGACCTTGACGATCGGCGTGCCGTCGGCCTCTTGACCGACACGCACGTCATGCAGCGTGACCGACGGAAACGGCAGCAGACGGGCATCCACCGTGCCGTGGACGGTGACTTTCTTGCCGATGATGCGGCTTGCCTGATCCTCGAAGTTCTTGCGGAAATCCGTCCAGTCGATGAACAGCGGCGCAAGCAGCGCCACAAACAGCACTACGACGATCACTCCCCCCAGAAAGACGAGGAACCGGCCTACCAATGCAAGGATTCTCCATTCGGGATTGTGTTGCCGACACTGTTCAGGGTTCTATTGTCGACACTAACGCTATTCATGCGATGGGCAAGGCCCAAGTTCATGAGAATATTCCGTTTTCAGCCTTGATGGAAAATCTTGCCGGGATTGAAGATACCGTCCGGATCGAGCGCCTGCTTCACCTGTCGCATCAGATCCACCGAGCCTCCGAGCTCCTGCTCCAGAAAGGCCATCTTGCCTTGCCCGATCCCGTGCTCGCCGGTGCATGTTCCGTCCATATCGAGTGCCCGGCGGTTGAGCCGCTCAACGAAGCCCTCGGCCCTGGCGATGTCTCCGGCGCTTTTATCGTCGAACAGCAGCAGCACATGGAAGTTCCCGTCGCCGGCATGGCCGACGATAGGGCCGAGCAGCCCATGTTCCTCGATATCCGCCTGCGTTTCGGAAACGCAATCGGCAAGCCTCGATATCGGAACACAAACATCAGTCGAAAGTGCGGCAAGCCCCGGCGCCAGCGCCCTCGCGGACCAGTAGGCGTCATGACGCGCCTTCCAGAGCTTCGTCCGCTCCTCGGCATTTGCGGTCCAAAGAAACTCGCCCCCGCCGCATTCAGCCGCGATCTCAGCGAAGGCTGCCGATTGCAGCGGCACGGTCTCGTCTGTGCCGTGGAATTCGAGGAAAAGCGTCGGGCTTTCGGCATAAGACAACCCGGAATAGGCGTTGCACGCCCGCATCTGCACAGCATCGAGCAGCTCGATACGCGCCACCGGAATGCCCATCTGGATCGTCATGATAACGGCATCGCAGGCCGCCTTGATGCTCGGAAAGGCGCAGACGCCGCCGGCTATCTTCTGCGGGATTGCCTGCAGGCGCAGCGTCACCGAGGTCAATATGCCGAGCGTGCCCTCGGCGCCGACAAAGAGCCGCGTCAGGTCATAGCCGGCCGAAGACTTGCGGGCGCGCCGCGCCGTGCGGATCTCCTCACCGTTGGCGGTGACTGCCGTGACGGCAAGCACATTGTCCTTCATCGTGCCGTAGCGCACTGCATTGGTGCCGGAGGCCCGCGTCGACGCCATACCGCCGATCGAGGCATTGGCGCCGGGATCGATCGGAAAGAACAGGCCGGTATCGCGCAGATGGATGTTCAGCGCCTCGCGGGTGATCCCGGGTTCGACCGTGCAGTCGAGATCCTCCGGATTGACCTCAAGCACCCTGTTCATGCGGCTGAAATCGATCGAAATACCGCCGTTGACGGCATTGACCTGACCTTCCAGCGAGGAGCCGGTGCCGAAACCGATCACCGGCACCCTGTGCGCTGCACAGGCCCTGACCGCCATCTTCACATCATCGGCGTTTTCGGCAAAGAGAACGCCGTCGGGCAGTTGCGACGGAATATAGGTGGTCGTATGGGCGTGCTGTTCACGGAAGGACTGGCCGGTCTGGAAACGCTCGCCGAAGCTCTGTTTGAGAATACCGAGCACGGCGGATATCCCCGCCTCGTTGCGTGTTCCAGCCTTTGCGTCCTTCAGCGCCATCCCTTTGATCTCCCTGCCATTCCGCGTAGACGAGACCGCGTCCCGCAGACTACTGCGCCGCACGTCCGTTCAGACGTACATGGACGCTGTAGAACTTTAAAATTGCTGCATAATTTCGTCTTATATCGATTCCGATTTAAGGAGATATGCAGCAGGCTGGGTATGGGGCAAGTCAAAGCGGCTGTCCAGTTAAGATTGAGAAAAGATTTCACTCCCCTTTTGTTGTAGACCAGGGGCCATGGACAGGCCGGCCCGCGGCCGCCTCATACGATCGGGGGATTGAGGAGCGCAAAACCCTGCTGCCGTCGATAAGGGAAATAAGGATAAGGCGCTGTCACCGCGCTGACCGCGTCGAGCCTTTCGATCTGATCCTTCGACAGGCTCCAGTCGGCCGCGGCAAGGTTCTGCCTGAGCTGATCCTCGTTGCGGGCGCCAATGATGACGCTCGATACCGTCGGCCGGCCGAGCAGCCAGTTTATCGCGATCTGCGCCACAGTCTTGCCGGTCTCCGCTGCGATCGAATTCAGCACCTCGATGACGTCGAACAGCCTCTCATCGTCGACAGGTGGGCCGTATTGGGCTGTCTCGTGCAGGCGGCTTGCGGCCGGCAGCGGCTCACCGCGGCGGATCTTGCCGGTGAGCCGCCCCCAGGCGAGCGGGCTCCAGACGAGCGCGCCGACGCCCTGGTCGGCGCCGAGCGGCATCAGCTCCCATTCGTAGTCGCGCCCCGCCAGCGAATAATAGACCTGATGGGCGACATAACGCGGATAACCCCAGCGCTCGGCCGCGGCGAGCGATTTCATCAACTCCCAGCCGGAAAAATTCGAGACGCCGACATAACGGATCTTGCCTGCGGCGACGAGGCCGTCGAGGGTCGACAGCACCTCCTCGACCGGCGTCGAGGCATCGAAGGCGTGAAGCTGCAAGAGGTCGATATAATCGGTGCCGAGCCGGCGCAGCGCATCCTCGGTCGCGCGGATCAGCCGCGCCCGCGAGGTGCCCCAGTCCTGCGGCCCCTCGCCCATCGGCAGCGCGGTCTTGGTCGAAATCAGCACGGCATCCCGCCGGCCGCGGATCGCCTGGCCGAGCACCTCCTCGGAAGCGCCGGCCGAATAAACATCGGCCGTATCGAAGAGATTGACGCCGGCTTCGAGGCAGATGTCGACGAGCCGCCGCGCCTCTTCGGCATCGGTATTGCCCCAGGCGCCGAAAAGCGGGCCGCTGCCGCCGAACGTGCCCGCGCCGAAGCTCAAAACCGGCACCCTGAGGCCGGATGCGCCGAGATTTCGATATTTCATGATCTGTCTCCTGGGTTTCCTCTGAGATAGACCAGGTCCCTCCGTTGATATAGATTGCCTGACAGAATAGCATCTGTGACTTGAATTCATCAATGAGCCGTCAGGACATCAACCGCTCGGGCGAAATGGAAGTCTTCGTCAGCGTCGTCGAGCGCGGCGGTTTTTCCGCAGCCGCCACGGCGCGACGCATGACGCCGTCGGCCGTCAGCAAGCTCGTCGCCCGGCTGGAGGCGCGCCTCGGCGCCCGCCTCGTCAACCGCTCGACCCGTAAGCTGCAGCTGACGCCGGAGGGCTGCGCCTTTTATGAGCGCAGCATCGCCATCCTTGCCGATATTGCCGAGGCCGAACGCCAGGCTTCCTCGGGCGAACAGGCCTCGGGCCGCATCCGCATCAACACCAGCGCCTCCTTCGGTAATCATGTGCTGGCGCCGCTCGTGCCCGCCTTCATGGCGCTTCATCCCGGCGTGACGCTCGATATCACCCACACCGACAGGATTGTCGACCTGATGGAAGAGCGCGCCGACGTGGCGATCCGCACCGGCCCCCTGAAGAACTCCAGCCTGATCGCCCGCAAGCTCGGCGCCACCGGCAAGCTCATCGTCGCCTCGCCCGATTATCTCAGGCATCATGGCGAACCGCGCAGCGTCGCCGACCTCAGCCGCCATTGCCGCATCGGCTTTTCCTACGCCCGCGCCGTGGAGGGCTGGCCACTCAGCGAGAACGGCGAGACCGTGTCGGTGCCGATCACGCCAGGCTTGCAGGTTGGAGACGGCGAAGCCATGCGCCATCTCGCGCTCTCCGGCGCCGGTCTTGCGCGCCTGGCCGCCTTCACCGTCGGCGCCGATATCGAAGCCGGCCGGCTGGTGCCGGTGCTGGAAGCGGCCAATCCCGGCGATATCGAGCAATTCTATGCCGTCTACATGGGCCAGGGCGGACCGCTGCCGGCGCGCGTGCGCGCCCTGCTCGATTTCCTCGTCGGGCATGTTCGACTCTGATGAGATAACAAGGACTTGAGGCGGCGGCTTGAATCAAATTCGCATACTGCGTCACCGGAAGCCAGATTTCGCAATTGACCGCCCTCGCAGCCCCCGCCTATACCGAGGCCGCGCCGACCGGTTCTTGAGCCGGCCTCTCTTCGTCATGCCGGAGCTTCCTCCCACCCTCACCCTCAGGACTTGGCACCGGCCGGGAAACGGATTCATGCCACTCAACCACGCACGCCGCCTGCTGCGGGATGCCGGCCTGCCGAAATGGGCGCTGCTGCTCACGCTTTCCACGGCCTTCACCGTCTTTCTCGAACTCTTCGCCCTGCCCGCCTCGCTGCTGATCGGACCGATGGTTGCCGCCATCGCGCTGGCGCTGACCGTCGGCAAGGGAAAGCTTCGCGTGCCGCTTCTGCCGCTGCAGTTCGGTCAGGTCCTCGTCGGTCTGATGATGGCGCGCACCATCACCCCTGATATTCTCGGCGCCATGGCGAAGGACGCGCCGCTCTTCCTGCTGTTCGTCTTCTCGGTCATCGCCATCGCCACCGGCCTCGGCTGGCTCCTGACGCGCTGGCAGGTGCTGCCGGGAACGACCGCCGTCTGGGGCTCGTCGCCGGGTGCGGCCTCCGCCATGGTCATCATGTCGGAAGCCTATGGCGCCGATGCCCGCCTCGTCGCCTTTATGCAATATCTGCGCGTCGTCTTCGTCGCCGTCGGCGCTTCGGTGATTTCGCGCCTCTGGGTGGCGGCCGACGGCGGCGAGCCGCCGCCGCTCGTCCTCTTCCCCGCAGTCGACTGGCCGGCCCTTGCGGCGACGCTCGCCTTTGCCGGCTTTTGCGCCTATGGCGTACGCCGCCTGCGCATCCAGGGCGGAATGATCATCGTTCCGCTCTTTCTCGGCGCCTTCCTGCAGGGCGTGGGCCTCCTGAAGATCGAGCTGCCGATGTGGCTGCTCGCCACCGCCTATGCGCTCGTCGGCTGGAGCATCGGCCTGCGTTTCACCCGCTCGATCATCAGCCATGTGGCGCGCGCTCTGCCGCGGGTCGCCGCCTGCATCATGCTGCTGATGGCGCTCTGCGGCTGCATGGCAGCGGCACTGCACGTCTTCGCCGGCATCGATCCGCTGACGGCCTATCTCGCCACCAGCCCCGGCGGCGCCGATTCCGTCGCCATCATCGCCGCGTCAAGCGATGTCGACGTGCCGTTCGTGATGGCGATGCAGACCGGCCGTTTCCTGGTCATTCTGCTGATCGGGCCGGCGCTTGCCCGCTTTATCGCGCGCCGTTCCGGCCTTGCGGAAAACCCCGCCTAAGCATTGTCCACTGCCCGGGTGTAACGCCATAGGCTTTCTTGAAATGACGGTTGAAATGCGCTTGGTCGGCAAAGCCCGTCTCAGCCGCCACATCGGCGAAATTTTCGCCTTCGTCCATCAGCGCCTTCGCCTGCTGCAGGCGCCGCATCAGCATGTACCGGTGCGGGCTGGTGGCAAGGGCCGCGCGGAAATGTCGTGATAACGTGAAGCGGTCGAGGCCGGTGATTTTCTCCAGCTCGCCCGAGCGCACAGGCCGCAGCGCATGCGCCTCCAGGTAGTCGCGCGCTGCCCGCACCTGCTGCCAGGCGACCGTGCCCAGTGGCCGGCGGCGCACCTGCGAATGCCGCGACAGGCCGCCGGCAACGCGGCTGACGAAATCGCCGACGAAAAGCTCGTCCAGCTCCCGATCGAGTTCGCCGAGCGCTCCCAGAAGCACCTTCGCCAGGGCTCCGTCGCCGATGACCGGCTCCTCGACGAAGGGGAGCCCGATCTTCTCCGCCTCCAGGCATTCCATCAGCAGCGAAGGCTCCAGGTAGAGCATGCGGTAGTGCAGCCCGGCCTCCGTCGCCGCCCCGCCGTCATGCTCCTCGTCCGGATGCAAAACGATCACCTGCCCCGGCAGGCTGAAGCGCCGCTCGCCGCGATAGGTGAAGGTCTGGACGCCGTGCAGTGTCACGCCGAGCGCATAGGTATCGTGCCGGTGCGGTTCGAAGACATTACCGGAAAATTGCGCCTCGATACGCTCGATGCCGGGAAAGGCGGGCGCAGTCAGGATGCCGCTACCGGCGGGCGCGGCCAGCGTGCCGCTGCCCCCCTGCGGCTCGCACAAACGTTCAAGACCTTCGAAGACCTGCGGCGTTAAATTCTGGCTCAACGCGTTTCGATACCCTGATGAGAGAGACTGGAATGTTTGATACCAAAATTGCGATCGTCCTGCGAAACAATCTTGCCGGCTGGCAGAAGCTGAACGTCACAGCCTTCCTGTCGACAGGCATCGCCGGGCAGTATCCCGAAATCATCGGCGAGCCCTACAAGGACCGGGCCGGCAATCTCTACAACCCGCTGTCGATCCAGCCAATTATCGTGCTGTCCGCCGACGAAGCGACAATATCGACCATCCATCGCCGCGCGCTGGAGCGCGAGGTAACCTCCTCCATCTTCATCGAGGAGATGTTTGCCACCGGCCATGATGCCGCCAACCGCGCCGTCTTCGCCGAATATGCCCCCGACGACGCCAAGGTCGTCGGCATCGCATTGCGCGCCGGCAAGAAGATCGTCGACAAGATCACTAAGGGCGCGACGATGCAGCATTGATGCAATCGGCAGAAACGAAGAAGGCCGGGCGATGGCCCGGCCTTCTGTTGTCTGAAAGAGCGCCTGACTCAGCCCTGCGTGATCGGCGCGATCTGGATCTCGACGCGGCGGTTCTGCGCGCGGCCGGCCTCGGAGGCGTTGGAGGCGACGGGCTGGGACGGGCCGAAGCCGACGGCGGAGACGCGGCGCTGGTCGATGCCCTGGCCGCCGAGATAGTCGGCAACCGACAGCGCGCGGCGCTGCGACAGGTCCTGGTTATGCTGCAGGCTGCCTGTCGAATCCGTATGGCCGTTGACGTCGATCAGCGTGCGGTTGAACTTGCGCAGCACGATCGCCACCGAATTCAGCGTCGGATAGAAGCCCGGCTTCACGGCATCCTGGTCGACATCGAAGGTGATGTTCGAGGGCATGTTGAGGATGATGTTGTCGCCATTGCGGGTCACCGAAATACCGGTGCCTTCGAGCTGAGCGCGAAGCTCGGCTTCCTGCTGGTCCATGTAGTTGCCGATCGCGCCGCCGGCCAGCGCGCCGATACCGGCGCCGATCAGCGCTGCGTTGCGCTTGCCATGCCCGCCGCCGCCGACGGCCACGCCGACGAGGGCGCCGCCGAGCGCGCCGAGCGCAGCACCGCCTGCCGTATTGGAAACCTTCTGCTCACCCGTATAGGGATCGGTCGTCGTGCAGGCGCTGAGATAGCTTGCTGCGACAGCCAGAAGTACGAATTTCTTGATCATGGACAGGACGGTCTCCGTTCAAAACTGATGCGAGCAAATGGCAAGGATTACGGCAAGAAAATGAAGATGTTCTCTTGATAGGCGAATTTCAGGCGCCGAAACAGCAGCCATGTTGCAGCAATGCGCTGATATCACCAGTTTTAACGGCAGGCTCGACCACGTTGACAGTGGCCGAGGCGCGCAGCCGCAGGGCGGAGCCTCGAAGGTCGGGGCGGATGGCTGGGTGGTCGCCCCCTTAGAAATTCTGGAACAGCTGTCTGACCGTATCGTAAGTTGCGTTGGCGATGTTCAGCGATTGCAGGCCGAGCTGCTGCTGCGTCTGCAGCGCCCTGAGCCTGCTCGACTCCTCCTCCATATCGGCATCGACGAGCCGGCCGATGCCGGCGGTGATGTTGTCGTGCAGCTGGGTGGCGAAGTCGTTCTGCAGCTCGATGCGTTTTTCCAGCGCGCCGAAGGCCGAACCGACCGTCGTCAACTGCGTCAGCGCGGCATCGACGACACTGATCATCTCACCGATCTGCCCTTGCGTCGTCGCGGCCGACAGCGAAATGACGACCTGGCCGGCGGTGGTGCCATTTTTGCTGGTCATCAGCACGTAGTTCTGCGCGGTCCCAAGCTCGGTGGCGAAATAGGCCGAGGTCAGCACGCCGTATTCGCCCGAGCCGGTGGCGCGATCGTCGATCAGATAGCGCGCATCCTTGGAGCTCGTGGCCCCGACAGGCGTATTGTCGATATGGTAGCTCAGCATGCCGATGGAGACCGTGCCGTCGGCATTGCGGATGAAGGACGCCGGGATCTGGCGCGGCTGCGTCGGCGTCGCATCATTGTTGAGGATCACCCAGTTGTCGCTGTTGAAGGTCGCCGATTCCGAAACGCTGCGCAGCTGCTCCTGCAGCTGCTTGAGTTCTTCGTTGATCTTGTTCTTGTCGACCCCGTTCTCGGTGGCGGCGACAAGCTTGGCCTTGATCTCGGAGACGACGTCGATGACGTTCTGCACACCGGTATAGGCCGTGCCCATCGTCGCAGCCGCCATGCCGAGCGCATCCTGGATCGCCGAAACGGCCTTGTTGTCGGTGCGTGCGGTAGTGGCGATCGACCAATAGACGGCGTTGTCGGCCGCTTTGCCGACACGCATGCCCGTCGTGATGTGGTTTTGCGTGACCGTCATATTGCGATTGATATCGCGCAGCACATGGAGCGCCGCATCAACGGAGACGCGCTGATAAATACTCACGGGAACTAAACTCCAAAAAAACGCAACAGAACGCAACTGGACTACGAATGAACCATCCACGCAGACACTCATGTCCGGGGGCGCTGGATCCAGCGCATTGCGGCCTTCGAGAAACAGAGAAGACCAGTCGGTTCCTGATCACGATCATTGCCGCTTATGCTTAATAAACGGCTAAACTTCAGACGAAATTTATCTTGTTCCGCAAGACTTGATATACCATAAAAAACCCCGCCAAATGGGAATTTTGCGGGGTGTTTCAGTCGGGATCTAAGCTCATTCTGCAGCTTGCAGCTGTTCCTCGTCGGGTGCTGCGCGCCTACGGGTGGCGACCGCCATCTCCTCGTGAAGGCGTGCTTCCTCATGGGCGTGCGGCTTGGCGAAGCGGGCAAGCAGCAGATAGGCGACCGGCGTGATGAACAACGTCACCAGCGTCGCGAAACCGAGACCGCCGACGATTACCCAGCCGAGTGCCACGCGCGCTTCCGCACCTGCGCCATGGGCAAAGACAAGCGGCACGCCACCGAGGATGGTGGCGATCATCGTCATCATGACGGGGCGAAGGCGCAGCGCGCAGGCCTTCTCGATCGAGGACCGCACGTCCTCACCGCGATCGCGCAGCTGATTGGCGAATTCGACGATCAGGATACCGTTTTTGGCCATGACGCCGACGAGCAGCACTAGGCCGATCTGGCTGTAGATATTGAGACTGGAGCCCGTGATGATGAGCGCGAAGACGGCGCAGGCAAGGCCGAGCGGCACCGTCGACATGATGATCAGCGAGGACAGCACGCTTTCGAACTGGGCGGCCAGCACCAGGAAGATGATGACGATGGCAAAGCCGAAGGTCAGCGCCATGCCGTTCGAATTCTCTTCCAACGTCGCCGCTTCCGCAAGCGGCAGCAGACGGGAGCCCGGCGGCAAGATCGGCTCGGCGAGCGCGGTCACCTGTTTGACCGCATCGCCGAGTGACATGCCGTTCTTGAGGCCGGCGGTGATCGCGACGGAAGCGAGCTGCTGTTCGCGATTGAGCTGCGGCGCGACCGAACCCTCCTTCATCGAGGCGATGACCGACATCGGCACGATCTTGCCGTCGCCGGTCTTCAGGAACACGTTTTCGAGATCCGTGGGATCGTCGATCGGCCGTGTCGTCGAGGTCAAAAGCACGGGATAGGATTCGCCATCGACAAAGACGTCGACCACTGAACGCCCTTCGAGCAGCGACTGGATCGCCGTCGAAAGCCCGGTGATGTCGATGCCGAGATCCGAGGCGCGCTCGCGGTCGATCGCCACCGATACCTGCGCCTGGCTGGGCTCATTGGTCAGGCGCGGCGTATCATATTGGCCGGTGGCGTCGAGCGCCTGCACCAGCTTGGCGGCCGCTGCCGTCAGCGCCTGGTGATCGTTACCAACAAGCGCCATCTGCACGCCGCTGCCGGCGCCGCGGATGCGCAGGCTGTTGGACGAGATGGCGTTGCCACGCAGCGCCGGCACCTTCGCCGCCGCCTGGTTGATGTCGCCGACGATCTCGGCCTGCGTCCGATGCCGCTCTCCCCAGGGGGCGAGCGTCAGCACCATGAAGCCGCTGTTCAAAGAACCGCCCTGCCCGGAGATCGAAAAGACATTGCGGATGTCGCCGCTGTCGACCAGCGGCTGCAGATATTCCTCGACGAGCTGCATCTTGTCGCGGGTATATTCGAGGCTCGATCCCTGCGGCGTCGTCAGCCGCATCATCACCATCGACCGGTCCTCCTCCGGCGTCAGCTCGCTCTTGACCGTCGAGAAGGCGATCAATGCCGCACCGGCAAACATCACCGAGAAAAGGATGATGACGAAAGGTGCGTTGAGGCAGCCGTGCAGCGCCCATTTGTAGAGGTTGGCAAAAGCCCCGCCGACGCGGCCGAGCGCGCCGTGATCCTCGATCATCGGCTTCGTCAGCATGCGCGAGGCGAGCATCGGGCACAATGTCAGCGCCACGATCGACGACAGCCCGACCGAGAAGGCGAGCACGAAGCCGAACTCGCGGAAGAGGCCGCCGACCTGCCCCGGGAGGAAGGAAAGTGGGATGAAGACGGCCGCCAGCGTCGCCGTCGTGGCGATGACGGCGAAGAACACCTCGCGTGTGCCGAGCACGGCGGCCGCGCGCGGCCCCATACCCTCGGCGCGCCGGCGCACGATGTTTTCGAGCACCACGATCGCGTCGTCGACGACGAGGCCGGTGGCCAGCACGATGGCGAGCAGCGTCAGAATGTTGATCGAGAAGCCGACCATATAGATCGCAGCCAATGTCCCGATCAGCGCCACCGGCATGCTGACCGCCGGAATCAGCGTCGCCCGCCAGTCGCGCAGGAAGAGATAGATGACGGCGGTGACGATGACGGCCGCAAGCACCAGCGCCAGCACCACCTCATGGATCGCGCCCTGAATGAAGACGGCGTCGTCGCTCGTGATGGCGATCGTCGTTCCCTCGGGCAGCGTCTTCGACAGCTGCTCGACGGCGGCCTTGATGCCGGTCGAGATGTTGAGCGTGTTCGACTGCGCCTGGCGGATGATGCCGAGGCCGATGCCGGGCTTGCCGTTCGAGCGCAGCGCCGTTTCGCCGTCGCGGGGTCCGAGCGTCACGGTCGCGACGTCGCCCAACCGGACGCGGTCCTGCAACATCACATTGGAGAAATCCGCCGGCGTCTGCAGGTTGGCGGTGGCGCGCACGACGATATCCTGCGTCGTGCTCTTCAGCGAACCGGCCGGAACGTCGAGCGCGGCATTGTCGAGCGCCTTGGTCAAGTCGCCGATGGTGAGCCCGCGGCTGGCGAGCGCCCCCTGATCGACATCGACGCGGAAGACCTTTTCCTGGTCGCCATATTCCTCGACGTCGGCCACGCCGTCGACGGAGGCGAGGCGATCGATCACCTCGTTTTCGACGAGCTGCGTCAGGTCGTCCATGTTGAGGTTGGTGGAGGTGACGGCGAGGCGCATGATCGCCGAGGAATCCGAATCCGCCTTGACGATCTGCGGCGCATCCGCCTCGTCGGGCAGGTTCTGGGTGATGCGGCCGATCGCATCGCGCACGTCATTGGCGGCGACCGCGAGATCGATCGCATCGGAGAATTCGAGCGTCACCCGGCTCTGGCCGAAGGAAGAGGTCGAGGAGATCGACTTCAGGCCGCTGACGCGGGCGACCGCGCCTTCGATCACCTTGGTCAGTTCCTGGTCGATCGTCTGCGGTGAAGCTCCGTCGAAAGTGGTGCGCACGGTGACGACGGGACGGTCGACATCAGGCAGCTCCCGCACTTCGACGCCGACATAGGCTGCTAGGCCGGCGACGACCATCAGCGTGTTGAACACCAGCGCCAGGATCGGCCGGCGAACGAAAAGCGCGGTGAAGCTCTGCTTACCCGACGCTCGGTCCTGAGGCAATTCGGTCACGCTCATTGGGTCGCGACCTCCCCGTTCGCAGCGACATCGGCGGAAACACGCACTGCCCCGCCCTCACGCACGCGCTGCAGACCCTGCGTTACGATCTTGTCGCCGTCCTTGAGATCGGCCTTGACGAGAATGTAGTCGGGATTGCGCTGCACGATGCTCACCCGCACCTTGTGCGACTTGTCGTCCGTCACCTGCCACACGAAGGACCCTTGCGAATCCCACTGCACGGACTGCGGATCGACCGCCGGATATTTGTCGCCGGGGAATTTCATGCTGACGCTGAAGGACATGCCGGCGCGCAGCTCGTCGGTAGAGTTGTCGATGCGGGCGCGCAGGCGCAGCGTGCGGCTTGCCGCATCGATGCGGTTATCGACCGACTCGATCACGCCGGAAAACACCTGCCCCGGCTTCGCCACCGACATCGCCTCTACCGGCTGGCCGACCTCGACCGTATTCGAAAAACGCTCCGGCACCCAGAAATCGACAAGGATTTCCGAACGGTCGTCCAACGTGACGATCGGCGTTGATGTCGTGACATTGTCGCCGATATTGACCGGCACGATGCCGACGATGCCGTCGATTGGGGCCGTGATGTTGCGCCGGGCGAGATTGAGCTCGGCGGCCTGCAGCTGCAGCCGCGCGCCCTGCTCGGCGATCTCGGAATCGAAAACGTCCATGCGAGACACGCTGGACTTGATGTTGTGATAGAGATTGGACTTCTCGACCGCGGCTTTCACCGCCACATCCGCCTGGCCGCGAGCGATCACCTGCTCCTCGCTGTCGAGCTTGGCGAGAACCTGCCCAGCCTTCACCCTGTCGCCCGACTTGATGAGGATTTCGCGGATCGTCCCCGACGCCTGCGGCGTCACCGCGACGGAACGGATCGCATCGCCTGTACCGATGGCATTCAGCCGGTCGTTGACGACGCCTTGAACGACGGCCTGCGTCGCGACGAGAATGGCACTGTTGCGCCCGCCGCCGCTGCGGCGGTTCTGTCCCTGTCCCTGCCCTTGGCCCCGTTGCCCCTGCGCCCCGGCGGAAGCACCGGCATCGGCGGTTTCAGGAGCTTTAGGCACGATCATCGAAACGAGGCTATCCGGAATGCCTGCATCGCGCATCTTATCGCCGGCGCCGGGCGCAAAGAAAACCCACGCGGCAAAACCGGCAATGATGACGATGAGCGAAAGTATAAACTGCTTCCAAAAGGCCATTCACGTCTCCGGAGGGACTCGAGGTTGGACCAGGGTCGGTCGAAAGAGGCGCTGCGGGATCAAGCTTCCCATCTGATGCGACAATATCGCGCTTTTACAGCTTACCGACAAGCATAAGCACCCGGCATTACCGATTTGTAATATCAGCGAAGAATGGGAATAATCCGGCCGCTCACTTTTGCTTGAATGGAGCTCGCAAAGGTCTTCGATGCTGCCGGTCTATGGACGAAGATCACCAAAACCCATGAAAAATGAGGGGCGGAAATCTATCGGCGCATCGCCCATCGCAGGCCGATCATCGCAGCGATTCCCAGTATTGGCCAAACCGCCCAGAAGGTTCCACTCCAGGTGAGGACGTTGATGCCGATAATACCGAGCGCCGTGATCGCGAGTGTCACCATCCTACGGTCGAAACGCGCCTGGTCACGATTCCAGGCAAGCGCTGCAATGACGATGAGCGCAAGCAGCGGAAAGCGGGCCCAGAAAACTCCGTTCCATGTGAGGAGATTGATGCCGACGAGTACGGCGGCGATGACGCCGAGCACACTGAACAGCCTTCGGCCGTAGCCGGCAGCTGGTCTTGCCTCGGCGGTAACCGGAGCCGCCGGCTGGGGCCGAACGGTGGTGGGTCGTTCCGCAGGCTGCGCCTCCTCGCCTCCGTCGCCGATCTTGACCGCATAGCTCGGCACGCCCTCGTCGACATTCTTCACCGTCAGCGGCCCGAGAAACTCGAAACCAACAGCTACCTTGTTGCGCACCTGATCGTAAACGGTGCTCGATATCACGATGCCGCCGGGGGCGGCCGAGGCCTGCAGCCGCGCGGCGATATTGACACCGTCGCCATAGATGTCACCGCCGTCGACAATGACGTCGCCGAGATTGATGCCGATGCGGAAAAGCATGCGCCCGTCGCTTGGACGGCGGGCATTGAAGCCGGCGAGTTCGTTCTGAGTATCGACAGCGGCGCGCACGGCTTCGACCACACTCGGGAACTCGGCGATCAACCCGTCGCCCCAAGTGTTGACGACACGTCCGCCATGGCTTTCGATCAGGTGTCCCATCGCCTCGCGGCAGCGCTTCAGCGTCGCAAGCGTCCCCTCCTCGTCGGCCCCCATCAGCCGCGTATAGTCCTGCACGTCAGCACAGAAGATCGTCGTCAGCTTCCGCCGCGTTTCACTCATGGTCACTCGCCTTTGCTATCGGCCCCGAAAGGTCGCTGCAAAGCCGGAATTGGGTTGAATGGGGACCAATATGAACGATTGCAGCGGCGGTAAATTACGCAGCCTTTGTATTTGTTGCCATCAATAATTGTCGATCGCCACCGGATGCGGACGAAAGGATGGACGCTTACGACGCGCTTAAGCCCGCGCGCCGAAAAAACCGATCATTGAACAATCTTGCGCGGGCTCGCCGTATGTTCCTTCGCCACGGTGCTCGAGCCGTCGATTTCCTGAAGCAACACGTCGTAGCCCCAGAGATCGGCGAGATGTTGCAGGACGAGCTTCGTGTCACCTTCCTGCAGATAGCAGCCGTTCATGACGATATGCTGCAGCAACAGGCGGCGGTCGCCGGCGAGATCGACATCGACGATATCGATGGCCGGATCGGTCCAGCCGATATCGTATTCGCGGGAGAGCTGCCGGCGAATGCGCAGATAGCCTCGCTCATTGTGAATTGCCGAAACCAGCACACCTTCGGTCTGTTCCGGGTCGTCGTAGAGATGGAATAGCCGCAACCGCCGGATCAGGTTCGGGCTCAGGAACTGGCTGATGAAACTTTCGTCCCGGTAATTTGCCCAAACGTCGCGCAGAACCCCCATCGCGTCGCCTCGTCCCGCAATATCGGGAAACCATGCCCGGTCCTCTTCCGTCGGCTTCGTGACGATCCTCTCGATGTCCTGCATCATCGCAAAACCAAGCGCATAGGGATTGAAACCCGAGAACCGCCGATCGTCGTAGTTTGGCTGGAAGACGACATTGGCGTGCGACTTCAGGAATTCGAGGAAGTTCCCGTCGCTGATCTGCCCCCGCTCGTGAAGCCGGTTCATGATCTGATAATGGACGAAGGTGGCGGTTCCCTCGTTCATCACCTTGGTCTGCCGCTGGGGATGGAAATATTGCGCGACATGGCGGACGATGCGAAGGATCTCGCGCTGCCACGGCTGCAGCCGCGGCGCGGATTTCTCCAGAAAATAGAGGATGTTATCCTGCGGGAGACCGAGCGCGGCCCGGCGCTTTTCCAAACCTATGTCACCCGCCTTCTTCGCCTTGCCAACGGGAACCGTGCGCCACAGGTCGTTGAACATCTGCTCCTCGTGGGCGCGACGCTCCTGTTCCCGCTTCTCCTCCTGGCGAAGGTCGATGGTGGTCTTGCCGGCATATCGATGCACCCCATGCGACATCAGCGCATGCGCCGCATCAAGCGTTCTTTCGACGGCCGTCTCGCCGTAACGCTCTTCGCAGCGGGTGATATAACCCTTGGCGAAATCAAGGTAATCGAGAATTCCCTCGGCATCGGTCCAGAGCTTGAAGAGATAGTTATTCTTGAAGAAGTGATTGTGGCCGAAGGCCGCATGGGCGATGACGAGCGTCTGCATCGTCGCCGTGTTTTCCTCCATCAGATAGGAGATGCAGGGAGAGCTGTTGATGACGATCTCGTAGGCAAGGTCGCGCATCCCGCGGCGGTAGAAGGTTTCATGATGCGCAAAGTGTTTTCCGAAGGACCAATGGCGGTAAAAGAGCGGCATGCCGGTTGAGGAATAGGCATCCAGCATCTGCTCCGAGGTGATGACTTCGATCTGGTTCGGATAGACATCGAGGCCGAGTTCACCGAGCGCGATCTCCTCGCACGCATCATGGACGCGCTGCAGCGTTGCAAAGTCCCAGTCGGCTCCCTCGAACAAGAGCCGCTCTCTTGGCCTCACCGTCATGGTCATGGCGTCACCTTCGGCTGTGCGTCACGTTTCTGGAAGAGATCGTGGAAAACAGGGAATATTTCGCTTCGCCGGCATACCTTGCGCATCGAAAGCGGCAGCGGTTCGGAACGGATCCCGTCATAGAGCATCCAGAGGGGCGATCGCGATACTGAAGAATCGCCGCCTTCCTCGCCGACCTCGATATAGGCGAAATACTGGCACAGCGGCAAAATCTCGCGCAGCAGTTGCCCGGTCAGATTTCCGTCCGAATGGGCATTGTCGCCGTCCGAGGCCTGGGCGCCATAGATATTCCACTCCGCCGGGTCGAAACGCGCCGCGATGATCGCCCGCATGGCGGCAAGCGCGCTCGACACCAGCGTGCCGCCCGTCGCCGGACCGTAGAAGAAGGTTTCCTCGTCGACCTCTTCTGCCCTGTCGGTATGGCGGATGAAGACGATTTCCACTTTCTTGTAGCGTTTCGACAGGAAAAGGTAGAGCAGCAGGTAGAACCGCTTCGCAAGGTCCTTCATGTGCTCCGACATGGAGCCCGAGACGTCCATCAGGCAGAACATCACCGCTTTGGCGACAGGCTTCGGCTCGTTTTCGAAGCGGCGATAGCGCACGTCGAGCGGATCGATATAGGGAATGCGCCGGCTTTTTTCCGTCAGGGATTTGAGTTTTGCCTCAAGCGCCAGACGGGCCTCTTCCTCCTCACATTCCTCGATCTGCCGCTGCAGGGCTTCGATCTCTTCGCGGCGTGGGCGGCCAAGCGCAACGCGGCGCATCATCGCCAGCTTCGTGGTGCGACCGACGGCAATGTTGGCAGGGGATCCCGATACGGAATAACCGGCCCGGAACGGAGTTTCCTCCTCCGTTTCGGCTAGGCGCCGCTTGGCAAGGTCTGGCAATTCAAGGTCATCGAGGAACACATCGAGGAATTCCTCCCGCGTCAGCACGAAGCGAAAGCCGTCCTCACCGTCGCCTTCGCCTGCATCTTTTGGTTTTCCACCCTTCCCACCCGGCGGCCGCGGAATGATGTCGCCTTCGACGAAAGCCCGGTTCCCCGGCAGGATGTGGTCGGCGATGCCGCCTTCGCCCCGTCGAAAGCTTGGTTCGGCCATTCCATCGATCGGCAGGCTGATCTCCCCACCGTCGAGCACGTCTCGAATGTTTCGATTTTGCAGCGAACGTTTCACCGCCTGCTGCACGGCTCCCTTCATGCGTCGAAGGAACCGCTGACGATTTTCCAGACTTTTACCGCGCGGATTTAGCCGCCGGTCGACAATGTGCATAATGGCTCCGCATTAACTTGCCTGTTTGACGCGCATGTACCATTCGACGAGGCGCCGAACCTGCCGTTCCGTGTAACCTCGCGCGGCCATGCGCGAGACGAATTCGCTATGCTTCTTTTCTGTTTCCGAATCCTTCTTCGATCCGAAGGAAATGACCGGCAAGAGATCTTCGACCTGCGAAAACATACGCTTCTCGATGACTTCCCGGATTTTCTCGTAGCTCGTCCATGACGGATTTTTTCCGCCATTGGCCGCCCGCGATCTCAGCGAGAACTTGACGATTTCGTTGCGGAAATCCTTCGGATTGGCGATTCCCGCCGGCTTTTCGATCTTCGTCAGCTCCTGATTGAGGAGCTCGCGGTCGAGAAGCTGACCGGTATCGGGATCCTTGAAGTCCACATCTTCGATCCAGGCGTCGGCATAATCTACATAGCGGTCGAACAGATTCTGTCCGTAGTCCGAATAGGATTCAAGATAGGCCTTCTGAATCTCGTTGCCAATGAACTCTGCGTAGCGTGGCGCAAGATCGGCCTTGATGAATTCCAGATAACGCTTCTCGACATCGTCGGAAAACTGCTCGCGACGGATCGCCTGTTCCAGCACATACATCAGATGGACGGGATCGGCGCCGATATCCGTAGTGTCGTGATTGAAGGTGGAGGCGAGCACTTTGAAGGCGAAGCGGGTCGATATTCCGTCCATGCCTTCGTCGATGCCGGCAGCATCCCGGTATTCCTGGACACTGCGGGCGCGCGGGTCGCTTTCTTTCAGGCTCTCCCCGTCATAGGTGCGCATCTTCGAGAAGAAGGTCGAATTCTCGTGCTTGCGCAGGCGCGAAAGGACGGAGAAACGCGCCAGCATTTCGAGCGTTGCCGGGGCGCATGGCGCGTCCACCAGTTCCGATCCCTCGATCAGCTTTTCGTAGATCTTCTGTTCCTCTGTCACCCTCAGGCAATAGGGAACTTTGATCACGCAGATACGGTCGATGAAAGCCTCATTGTTCTTGTTGGCCTTGAAGGTCTGCCACTCCGCCTCGTTCGAATGCGCAAGGACGATGCCGGAGAAAGGTATGGCGCCGATATTCTCGGAGCCGATATAGTTGCCCTCCTGCGTTGCCGTCAGCAGCGGATGCAGCATCTTGATCGGCGCCTTGAACATCTCGACGAATTCGAGCACGCCCTGATTGGCGCGGTTCAGTCCGCCCGAATAGCTGTAGGCGTCCGGATCGTTCTGAGAATAGGTTTCCAGCTTGCGGATATCCACCTTGCCAACCAACGAGGAGATGTCCTGGTTGTTCTCATCTCCAGGTTCGGTCTTGGCAATTGCGATCTGGCGCAGTCGCGAGGGTTGTATCCTGACGACGCGGAACCGGGAAATGTCGCCTCCGAAATCGTCGAGCCGCTTCAGACACCACGGGCTCATCAATCCGTTCAGACGCCGCAGCGGGATTCCATACTGCTCCTGCAGGAGCGAACCCATCGTCTCCGGGTCGAAGAGGTTGAGCGGGCTTTCGAACACGGGGCTGATCTCGTCACCGGCCTTCAGCACGTAGATCGGATGAACCTCCATCAACTGCTTCAGCCGCTCCGCCAGCGACGACTTGCCGCCGCCGACCGGACCGAGCAGATAAAGAATCTGCTTGCGCTCCTCGAGCCCCTGCGCCGCATGCCGAAAGAAGGAGACGATGCGTTCGATTGTCTCTTCCATGCCGTGAAAACCCGCAAAGGCGGGATAAACCCGGATAGTCCTGTTCATGAAGATTCTGCCGAGGCGGGCGTCCTTGGCAGTGTCCACCATCTGCGGCTCGCCTATTGCAGCCAGCAGGCGCTCGGTCGCGTTCGCATAGGCGATCGGTTCGGTTTTGCAGAGATCGAGATATTCCGAAACCGACATGTCGCTTTCGCGGCGCGCTTCATAACTGCGTGTGAACGCATCGAATACGGATTCACTCAGCATGGGACCTCCATTAAGGTTATGCCGCAGGCTCTAAGCCGTATAACCATCGAGATGGCCACGGCGTTCCTAAGAATCAATAGTTTCGTAGGTATATTCGACGCTGACCGGCCGTTTGTAGCAATGCACAAAATTGTGCATTCACCGGTAATTTTTTTACTCCGCGAAACTGTTTCCCATTGTAGTTGAGAAAAGGGTCATTGGCATATCAGCACATTTAGCGACGTGACATGAATGTCAAAAAGGTGTGCAATGGCGCCGGTGATTCGAGCCGTGGAAATTCGGCAATCGGCCCGCCGGTGAGAGCAAGCCGGCTCTGACAGCAGGGCACCCAGCGCGCTCCCGCAGCATGGGACCGGGCGAACGTCGCCACGCGCCCGGTATGTTCCTATCATACGCTGGCACTTTTAGCCGTTGAATGCCTTCTCCAGCGCAGCCACATCGATCTTGACCATGCCGAGCATGACTTCGGTGACGCGCCTTGCCCGCTCGCGATCTTCGTCGGCGATCATCTCGGAGAGAGCGCGCGGGACGATCTGCCAGGAAAGCCCCCAGCGGTCCTTCAGCCAGCCGCAGGCCTCCGGCGTGCCGCCATTGGCGAGGAAGGCATCCCATATCCGATCGATCTCCGCCTGGCTCTCCAGCAGGATCGCGATCGAAAAGGAATGATTGAAGCTGTCGAGCGGACCGGCCTTCATCGCCAGGAAGGCCTGGTCGCCAAGCGTGAACTCGATCAGCTCGACGCTGCCGGGAGGACCGCTCGGCGTTTCCGCCGGAAGTACGGTGGTGCGGCCGATCCTGGAATCCGGAATGATCGACACGTAGAATTCGACGGCTTCGCGTGCCTGCTCCGCGAACCAGAGATTTGAAATGACCTTGGGCATGGACAGCCTCCTTAGTTGGCGAGTATCCCGGACTTCTGTACGATGCTTCGAGGACGTCTGGTCGCCGCCCGTTCCGACAGGCTGCAATCGGAATTTTTTCGCCGCCCACACCGCTGCAATAGCGGTGATTCCAGAATGAAAGCAGAACATCTTTTCTGGTCTTTCCTTCCCGAATCACTACATTACGCGCCATGAGCAATAGTTTCGACGATATTCCCTTCTTCGACGAAGAGCCGGGCGAAGTGGCGCGCAAGCCGCAGCCGTCTGTCGCAACTGCCGGAAGGCCAGCCGCCGGCGGCGGCATCGCCGCACGCGCCATGGCGGCCCGTGACGGCGGCAAGCGGCCGGATTATCTCGCCGGATTGAACCCGGAACAGACCGAAGCCGTCGAAACGCTGGAAGGCCCCGTCCTCGTGCTCGCCGGCGCCGGCACCGGAAAGACGCGCGTGCTGACGACCCGCATCGCCCATATCCTCAATACCGGCCGCGCCTTCCCGTCGCAGATCCTCGCCGTCACCTTTACCAACAAGGCCGCGCGCGAGATGAAGGAGCGCATCGCCCTGCTCGTCGGCGGCGCCGTCGAAGGCATGCCCTGGCTCGGCACCTTCCACTCGATCGGCGTCAAGCTCCTGCGCCGCCATGGCGAGCTCGTCGGCCTGAGCTCCGGTTTCACCATTCTCGACACCGACGACGTCGTGCGCCTGATCAAGCAGCTGATCCAGGCCGAAGGCCTCGACGACAAGCGCTGGCCGGCCAAGCAATTCGCCGGCATGATCGACACCTGGAAGAACAAGGGCCTCGGCCCCGCCGATATCCCCGAGGGTGATGCCCGCGCCTTTGCCAATGGCCGCGGCCGCGAACTCTATTTCGCCTATCAGGCGCGCCTGACGACGCTGAACGCCTGCGATTTCGGCGACCTGCTGATGCATCCGATCACGATCTTCCGCAAGAACCCGGATCTCCTGAAGGAATATCACGGCCGCTTCCGTTATATCCTCGTCGACGAATATCAGGATACCAACACCGCCCAATATATGTGGCTGAGGCTGCTGGCCCAGCGCGCCAAGGGCGAGCCGCAGAATGTCTGCTGCGTCGGTGACGACGACCAGTCGATCTATGGCTGGCGCGGCGCGGAGGTCGACAATATCCTGCGCTTCGAGAAGGATTTCCCCGGCGCCAAAGTCATCAAGCTGGAGCGCAACTACCGTTCGACCGAACATATCCTCGGCGCGGCCGCCCACCTGATCGCCCACAATGAAGGCCGCCTGGGCAAGACGCTATTCACCGACCGCGCCGATCCCGACGACGTCAAGGTGCAGGTTCACGCGTCCTGGGACTCCGAGGAGGAAGCCCGCGCCATCGGCGAGGAGATCGAGCAACTCCAGCGCAGCAAGCATCTGCTGAATGACATGGCGATCCTCGTGCGCGCCTCCTTCCAGATGCGCGAATTCGAAGATCGCTTCGTCACCCTTGGCCTTAACTACCGCGTCATCGGTGGCCCGCGCTTCTATGAGCGCCTCGAAATCCGCGATGCCATGGCCTATTTTCGGCTCGTCGCACAACCGGCCGACGATCTCGCCTTCGAACGCATCATCAACACGCCGAAGCGCGGCCTCGGCGATACGACGGTGCGCGCGCTACATGATTATGCCCGCGCCCGCGACGTCCCGATGCTGGCGGCCGCCGCCGACATCATCGAGACGGACGAGTTGAAGCCGAAGGCGCGCAAAGCCCTCTTCGACGTGATTCAATCTTTCCGCCGATGGCAGGAACTGCTTGAAAACACACCGCATACCGAACTTGCCGAGCAGATCCTCGAAGAGTCCGGCTATACCGACATGTGGAAGAACGACAAGAGCGCGGAAGCCCCGGGCCGTCTCGAAAACCTCAAGGAACTGATCCGCTCGATGGAAAGCTTCGAGTCGATGCGCGGCTTTCTCGAACACGTCTCCCTTGTGATGGATGCCGAGACCAACGAGAACCTCGACGCCGTCTCGATCATGACGCTGCATTCTGCCAAGGGCCTGGAATTCGACACCGTCTTCCTGCCCGGCTGGGAGGAAGGCCTGTTCCCGCATCAGCGCTCGCTCGATGAAAGCGGCCGCGCCGGCCTGGAGGAGGAACGCCGCCTCGCCTATGTCGGCATCACCCGCGCCAAACGCCGCTGCCACATCTGGTTCGTCTCCAACCGCCGCATTCACGGTCTCTGGCAATCGACCCTGCCCTCGCGTTTCCTGGACGAACTGCCGGAGAGCCATGTCGAGGTCGCCGAGATGGAGCAGAGCTACGGCGGTTACGGCCGCGGCGGCTACGGCCAGTCCCGCTTCGACAAGGCCGAACCCTTCGCCAATTCCTATTCGACCCCCGGCTGGAAGCGCGCCCAGGCCAACAAGACCGATGCCACCCGCGACAATTGGGGCACCCGCTCCGGCCACGCCGTCGAACGCATCGGTTACGGCGAAAGCGGCCCGAAAGGGCGCATGATCGACGGCGAACTGGTGGCGAAGTCCACGTCCACGGAGCCGTCGCGCTTCACCCTCGGCGACCGCGTATTCCACATGAAGTTCGGCAACGGCAACATCACCGGCATTGAAGGCAACAAGCTGACGATCGATTTCGATCGCGCCGGACAGAAGCGGGTGCTGGACGGGTTCGTCGAGCGCGTGTGATTTTGCGGTGATACCGCGTGGGAGCCCTTATCCGAACATCCGCATACTGCTGAGCCCGAGAATATCGTTCAGCAGGGCGATCCCCATTCCGACGGCGACGATCGACAGCCCGATCAGGAACAGTCGCCGATCCCGGTCATATTTTGCGGCGAGTAGGGAGTCGCGCGCGAGCAGATCTGCAAACACCTTCACCTGAATGGCGATACCGACAATCAGGAACGACATCGGCAGCAGATCGACGCGGCTCCAGTCATTGGGATTGGACACCCAGAGACTGATGAAATTGAGGGAGAAACCAAGAATGATCCCGGTCGCCGTCAGCGACCCGTTGCGGAACGTCGCATCGATCTTTTCATCTGCTTGAGGCTCGGACATGGCTTCAATCTCGATTTGCTGATGAGCCAAGAAAGGCAGAAATCGCGGCGGCGGGCAAGGTCGAGCGGACGCGGCCGCCGAAGAAGGCGCTGCAGCGGCTGGGCCGGTAAACCGATGACGGCTGACACCGGGTAAATGAGACTCTGCCGGGGCGATCCGCACTGTAAAACCTCCGCCTTCCCGCCGTTTCGAGAGGAGAGTCGCCGCAATCAATATCCATGGTTGTATTAGCGCATGCTTTTTCGACCAATCACTACCGCAGGTACGAGAATTAACACTTGCGCACCCGTGCTGGGAAATCCACTAGTGGTGTGTTCGGTGCATTTGGTATTTGCATTGTAATAACGCGAAGGGATTGGCCTTGATGAAAGCGCTGCTGCTCGTCGATATCCAGAACGGCTTCTGTCCGGGCGGCAATCTGCCGGTGCCGGACGGCGACAAGGTGGTTCCCGTCGCAAACCGGCTGATCGACAGCGGTAGATACGATCTGATCGTCGCCTCGCAGGACTGGCATCCGCCGGGCCACGGCAGCTTCGCCTCCGCCCATCCGGGTGCCCGCCCCTTCGAGATGGGCGAATTGTCCGGCAAGCCACAGATGATGTGGCCCGACCACTGTATCCAGGGTACGCTCGACGCCGAACTGCATCCGGAACTGAGGTCCGAAGAGATCGACCTAATCCAGCAGAAGGGCGAGGATCCCAGGATCGACAGCTATTCGGCGTTCCGCGACAATGACCGTGATGCCTCGACCGGTCTTTCCAATTTCCTCCGGGAACAGGGTGTCACCGATCTCGACGTCTGCGGGCTGGCGACCGATTACTGCGTCAAGTTCTCGGCGCTCGACGCGCTCGAGATGATGCCGGGCGTGCGCGTACGCTTCATCGAGGACGCAAGCCGCGGCATCACGCCCGAAGGTGTTGCCATCGCCATTGACGAGATGAAGGCGCATGGCATTGCTGTGATCAAAAGCGCAGATGCCTTGCGCCAATGAGCTTGCGATCACCGACTACTTCAACAGATAGACATCGAATGTCTCATCGCTGCCGGCAACGGGGCCGAAGCGCTTGACGAGAGTCGTCTCGCTCCGGAATGCGGAAATGTTCTCTGGCGTCAGGGATAGCAGCCAATTGTAACTTTCGCGCAATGCGACCGGCGCGGTAATCCGGTCAAGCCGCTGTGAGAGAAGAATGACGACGGGGGCATGCTCGCTCTGCTGCAGTTGCCGCGCCGTCTGCAGAATGTCGGCAAGGCTGAGCGAAAGCCGCGCATTGCGGGTATAGTGCACGATGGCACCGAACCGCTCCTCCCTTAGAAGGTAGGTGCGATTGGAAACGTAATAGGGCAAGGCTTCCACGAGATAGTCGGGATCAGCCACGATGATCGCATCCTTGAGATCAGGACGAGATTGAATGAACGAGCCGAGATCCCGGGCTCGGCTGAGCGGCATGTCGGTGAAAAGGAACCGATGGACCTTCTCGATGCCGGACGCGACCTGCAACGCGAGCAATATCATGAAGCACAGACGCCCGATCTTCACGACGACGCCGGCAGCTTCGGTGCCGGCAACATCGGCGAGGCCCGGCCGAGGCGGCAGGGTCAAAGCGGTGACTGCGATCATGAAGACCAGCCACAGTGCCTGATGCCTGTAGCTACCTGGATAGACGAGCGTAAAAAGCAGGGAAAGCCCGAGGAGAACGAGTGCTGCTGCGAACATCGCCGGTCGTCGGTTCGCCAGCCCCAACAGGCTGCCATAGATGAGCACGGCCATAAGCGACGCGAATATCCGGGCGAACAATGGATCGGCCAAGACCAGTGCAACGATCCGATCGGGGTAGAACGCCATGAAGTAGGAATTGGTGGCGACAAGCGCCGAAAGGACAAGCAAAGCGAAATTCTTGCCCGCAAGATCGTTCTGCCCCGCATCATTGAAAGTCGGATAGACCGTCATGACGCAGAGAACAATGCCGATGGCGGCAATGGCAGCAGCTGTCACAAAGGCCCGATATGCGCTCAGAGGGGGTCTTGGCCGCGCCAGAACCAGATCGAAAAACCAATAGGCGAGGAAACCTCCGACGAGCACCACCGAATGGACGTTGGTATTGGCCAGCAAGGCGAACAGCAGGCCGAGCAATATCCCATTGCGTAGGCCTTTCTCCCAATTCAGGACGATAAGGAAGACCACCAGCATGCTGATGCCGTAATTTCGCGACATCGCGGCATAATCGAAAATCGAAAAGCTGCTGAACAGCGACAGCAGCATGATGGGAAGGGGCAATTTCAGCCGGAAAACGAGAAGATATGCCGCGGCCGCCGCAATCGTCAGTGCGGCGATTTTCAGGACAACAGGTGAGCCGACCATGATATAGGCGGCGCGCAGCAGGATATACCAGAGAGCAGGATGCCCCTCACCATGCAACTGGCGAAGCATAGCGGCGAAATTGTCCCCCTGAAGAGCCAGCGACAATGCGCGAACCTCATCACGCCATACCGTTTCGGACCAGCAAAGCGCAGACGCCAGCGCAAGCCAGACGAGAAACAGCATCGCCTTGCCGAGCCTGGCGGATCGAGGTTCATCAATAACAGAGACAATCAGGGCCAAATGACACCAACCTGGTGAAGGAAAGCGCCGATCGTATCGCCGCAGACATAATTTGGCGTTAAGTAGGCCTGCCGCCTGATTTTCAGACGCTGGATTTCTGCTCTCTCTCAAGAAGATGAATATCTTCGGCCACGTCTTCCATTCTCTTCAATAGGGCAGCCTGAGCATCTCTCAGCCCCTGATTGTAGAAGTACGGGCCAATCTCCTCGGTGAAAAAGTCGAGCAGGAATTCGGCCGGCAGGGTGCCGATGGGATCCAGTTCCCGGTCGAAATAAGCGCGGATGCGCGAAACGATCTCAGCCTTTTCTTCCCTGGAAAATCCGATCTTCTGCATGCCTGCCTCTCCGACAAATGCAATCACCATGTTGATGCTTCAGGGAAATCGATTGGTCAATCAACGAAATTCAATTGCCGCGGAAGACCATAGCCCATAAGGGAAATCTGAATTTCCAACAGGACACCCACATGAATCGCGCCGACTTTGTTGAAGGTTTGCGGGGCGGCTCGGCCGTTGCGCTGGCATCGGCGCCCTTCGGCGCGCTGTTCGGAGCGCTCGCGGTTGAAAACGGCATGTCGCTTTCGGAGGCCGCCTTCATGAGCGCCACGGTCTATGCCGGTGCCAGCCAGATGGTCGGCATCGAACTCTTCGGCCACAAGGTCCATGCCTGGCTGATCGTGCTGTCGATCCTCGCCGTCAATTTCCGCCACGTGCTCTATTCGGCGGCCTTAGCGCGCTACATCGGCCATTTCACCTCGGCGCAGAAATTCTTCACCTTTTTCCTGCTCGTCGATCCGCAATTTGCCGCGGCGGTCAAGCGCGGCGAAGCCGGCAAACCGCTCACCTTCGCCTGGTATCTCGGCTTCGGAATCGTCATCTACATTCCCTGGGTGCTGATCAGCATCGCCGGCGGCATGCTCGGCGGCTTCATCGGCGATCCCAAGGCGATCGGCCTCGATATCCTGCTGCCGGCCTATTTCCTCGGCATCGTGCTCGGCTTCCGCAAGCGCGACAATTTCCTGCCGGTGGCGCTCGTCAGCGCGGTGGCATCAGTGCTCGCCTATCGCTATGTCGGCTCGCCCTGGCATGTCAGCCTGGGTGCGGCCGCCGGCATCGTGCTGGCTGCCCTGCTGCCGCTGCCGCGCGAGGTGCCGGATCTCGAAGCCGACGCCCTTCAATCCGAAGTGCACGAGGTCTGAGCCATGGAATTCGATCTCCACATGGCGCTCGTCATCCTCGCTGCGGCGGTCGCCACCTTCGCCACCCGCATCGGCGGCTACATCCTCATCACCCGAATGAAGAGCATTCCCCCGCGCGTGGAAGCGGCGCTGAATGCCGTGCCGGCCGCCGTGTTGACGACTCTTGTCGCACCAGCCTTCTTCATCGGCGGCTGGGAATCGAAACTGGCGCTGATCGTCGCCCTCTTCGTCGGCCTGCGCATTTCCCATACATGGATGCTGGTTGCGGCCTGGGTGGTCGTGATGGCATGGCGTTATACGATCGGCGCTTGAGCCCTGCCCTACGCCTGAAAGATGCGCGGCCTCGCAGACCGAAGCAGTGCTCCGCCGCCTCTTGTCTAATATTCGAGCGGCAGCGTCGCGTTTTCGAGCCACGCCCTGACGTCGTGGTCGTGGATGAGCGGCATCAGCGCCTCGCATGTGCGGCGGTGATAATCGTTGAACCAATGCAGCTCATCATGGGTGAGAAGCTCGGGAATGACGAGGCTGCGGTCGATCGGGCAGAAGGTCAGCGTCTCGAAGCCGAGCATCGGCATGTCGCCGCCTTCGATCTCCTCGGCGCCGCGCACATAGATCAGGTTCTCGATACGGATGCCGAAGCTCCCCGGCCGATAATAGCCGGGCTCGTTCGAAAGGATCATGCCGGGCAGCAGCTCCTGTGTCGAAAGCCTGGAGATGCGCTGCGGTCCCTCATGCACCGAGAGATAGGAGCCGACTCCATGGCCTGTGCCGTGGGCAAAATCGGCGCCTGCCCGCCACAGTGCGATGCGCGCCAGCGGATCGAGGTCGCAGCCGCGTGTACCCTTCGGGAAACGTGCGGTGCTGATCTGGATCATTCCCTTGAGCACCATCGTGAAGAAACGGCGATGCTCCTCTGAAACCGTGCCGATCCCGACCGTGCGGGTAATATCGGTCGTGCCGTTGATGTATTGCGCGCCGGAATCAATCAGGAAGAGTTCGCCCGCCTCGATCATCCGGTTGGTCTCGGTGGTGACGCGGTAATGCATGATCGCCGCATGTTCGCCGGCGCCCGAGATCGTATCGAAGGAAATGTCCTTCAGCGGGTTCTGCATGCTCTGGCCGACACGGGCGCGCACCGCCTCCAGATGTTCGGCGGCGGCGATCTCGCTTACGCTGCCCGGTTTCTCCTGCGACAGCCAATAAAGGAACTCCACCATCGCGGCTCCATCCTGCAGATGTGCAGCGGCCGAGCCGTTGATTTCGACGTCGTTTTTCACCGCGCGCGGCAGCTTGGCGGGATCGGCGCCCTCCACCACTTCACCGCCAGCCCGGCGGATGATCTCCGCCAGTGCATGAGAGGCGATATCAGCATCGATCAGCACGCGGCCGCCATCCCTGGAAACGACAGCAAGCCTCTCTTCGAGCGCCGAAGGCGGCAGCTGCGTGCAGATCTGCCCGAGATAGGCCTCGGGCTCGATGCCTGTCTTGCGCTTGTCGAGGAAGAGTTCGGACCGCCGGTCGGCATGGATGATGGCGCGCGCCAGCGGATGCGGCGTGTGCGGCACGTCGGCGCCGCGGATATTGAAGATCCAGGCAACCGACGAGGGATCGGCGATCAGCACCGCAGCGAGGTTTTTCTTCGAAAGATCGGCTGATATCGTCGCAATCTTATCCTTCGCCAGCACGCCGGCTTGGGCGACATTCTGGATGGTGACGGCGCCGAGCGGCTCGGCCGGCCGATCGCTCCATAACCGGTCGAGCGGATTGTACGGCAGGAACACCAATCTCCCGCCGATCTCAGCGAGCGCCCTTTCCAGGCGCCGTACCTCCGCACCCGCGTGCAGCCAGGGGTCGATGCCGAGCCTCAGCCCCTTGCCTCCGTTTGCGGCTAGCCAGATATGGGGGGGCTCGTTGACCAGATCGCCGCCCGAGAACACCGAGCCGTCGACCTGTTCGGCGAGTTGCGTCACATAGCGCCCGTCGACGAAGACGATCGCCTGTGTCCGCAGGATCAGCGCGATACCCGCCGAACCGGTGAAGCCCGTCAGCCATGCCAGGCGCTCGGAGCAAGCCGGAACATATTCTCCGTTGAACTCGTCGGCGCGGGGTACGAGGAAGGCGTCGATGCCGAGCGAATCGAAAGTGGCGCGCAACGCCGAAACCCGTTCCTTGCCGAACTGTGGCGTGGAGGTGACCTCGAAAGACTGGAACATGCTGGAAATCCGAATGGTTGAAACGAATCCGGTTAATGGGATGCGAGCCATGTTAGCGAAATTTCAATCGATAGGGAGAAAAAGCGACGAAATGAGTCGAAGTCACTGCGAACGCTCGGCATTTTGACAGAACTGTGACGCCAGAAGTTAATTTGGCACGCTTTATGCATTAGCCGCATGGCTCCCATGAGGAAAACCCTCTGCCTCCGCATTTCAGAATAGCTATATAGGCGCCATCGAACGGTTCGCATGAACCCAGCAACCAAAGGATTTTTTGAAATGACCGCCTCTCTCTCGCGCTTCGCATACAGCAGCCCGGTACAGGCTGGCGAACGCCAGACCGTGCGTCACGTGATCGGCGCCCGCCGCCCGCAGAACGAGGACAGCCTCAAGCTGCTCGGTGCCGGCCAGCGCGTCACGCGCCACCAGGGCGCCCCCAGCTACGCGTTCTAAGCTTAAAGCCTGTCCGTCTCCTCCCTCCCGGACCGGCCCATTGGAATGCAGTAGAGCCCGCTCGAGCGCTCCTCCTCCTTAGAGCTCGCGGGCATTGACCGGATAGACCGGTCCAAGGCGGTGCCACTGGCACCGCCTTTTTTGTTTGAGCGCCCGAAAGCGGTTCCTTTTCGATGGAGCGCAAACCTCTCCGCTCGCTCATTCCTGTGTTCGTCACAGAAATCCAGTGCGCCCAAGTCGTTGGGCGCGGACGACTCTCTCCAAAATATGATGAGTCATTCACCGCGCGGACGTGCGGTGGCTGGATTCCTGTGACAGGTAAAGGAATGAGGTAGAAGGCGGAAAGCCGGCGCCCTGAGCAAGCGTGCAGCAGGCCGAGCACTCACCTAATGCAGAACTCAAGGCCGATCAAAATGGATCGTCACCCAGCCGTTCCGCCAGATCGTCCTGACGTGCCGGAGCCTCGCACCGCTATAGGCGGCGATCACCTTCCATCGCTGCGCTGCCAGAATCCCCGACAGAATCACCGAACCACCCGGCGCAAGATGGGCGGCAAGCTGCGGCGCCATTCGGATCAGCGGCCGGGCGAGGATGTTGGCGATGATGAGGTCAAAGGGACCATGCTCGGAAAAAGCAGTCGAGTGAAAACCTGGCGCGGTTCTGGTGACGATGCCCGAGGCGATGCCGTTGCGGCGAACGTTTTCGGCCGCCACCCGCGTCGCGATCGGGTCGATGTCGGTGGCGAGCACCGGCATGTTCTTGAGCTTGCGCACCGCAATCGCCAGCACACCGCTGCCGGTGCCGAGATCGAGCGCGTTGCGGACGCGGCGGGATCGCACCACACGATCGATCACTTCGAGGCAGCCGGCGGTCGTGCCGTGATGGCCGGTGCCGAAGGCTTGGCCGGCATCGATCTCGATTGCGATATCGCCGGGGCGGACCTTGTCGCGGTCATGCGAGCCGTGTACCAGAAATCGCCCCGCCCTGACGGGCTTCAGTCCTTCCAGGGATTTTACTACCCAGTCGACGTCGGGGATGACCTCCCGCAGCAACTGAGCATCGGGAAAGGCGTTTTTCAGCGCCGTCTCGACGCGGGAGCGTACCTGCGCCTCGTCCTCGGCCATCATGTAGACGGAGGCTTCCCAGATATCCCTCTTCTCGTCGACCTCGGTGGTGCCGATGGCAAAGTCTTCCTCGCCGAAGACTTCGGTGAGGAGATCGAGGATTTGTTCGGCCTGACTTTCGGTCGTCGACACGTAAAGGCGGATTTCACTCACGATAGGCGGTCTTTCCCGTTTCCGTTGCCCGCCATCGGTCGAGTCAACGCTCCATCACGCTGAAACCATCACCCTTTGCTGACGAGATTCTCCAGCTTCTTTACCGCCGTGTCCGGGTTTTCGCCATAGGCGATCGTTCCGGAAAACCGTCCGGCCGAATCGAGCAGGAAAACCGAGGCGGTATGATCCATCGTATAGTCGCCATTCGGATCCTTCTCATCGACAGGCACCTTCTTGGCATAGACGCGAAACCCCTTGATGACGTCGGCGATCTTCTCGGGCGGGCCTGAAATGCCGGTGATACGCTTAGACACGTTGGAGACGTACGCGTTCATGATTTCGGGCGTGTCGCGCTCAGGATCGACGGTCACGAAATAGGCCTGCAGCTTGGTTCCGTCCGGATCAACCTTCTCCAGCCAGCCGTTCAGCTCGAACAACGTCGTCGGGCAAACTTCGGGGCAATGGGTGAAGCCGAAGAAAAGCGCTGTCGGCTTGCCGCGCAGCGCCTGCTCTGTGATCGGCTGTCCGCTCTGTGAGATTAGGGTGAATGGCACGCCGAACGGCGCCTCCGACACGACATCGGAAGACTTGTTAGGATAGAGCGTGATTGCGCCGAGAACACCGGCAACGATCAGCACGGCGACCCAGATGACGATACGGAATGTCTTCATTTCTTGAACCTCGATCGCGACGCGCTTGCGCGTTCCGCGTGATTATAGTCTCGGCCCCATACGCGCAATTCAAGAATGTGTTTTCTGACCCGTGATTAATTGTCCCACCGGCTAAGGCCGCCCGCAATGGGAGATCCACCGATCGGCATCGGGAATGGAACTAAAAATGTTGTTCCTTCAACAACTTGCCGCGAATGCCTACCAGCAGCCTGAAGATAAACATCGTTAGGAAAGACTTAAGCCGTCATATCTATATTCAGCAATGCGTGCGGCCCGATCGAGCCGTTCTGACATGAAGTCTGCCGAGTGGCGAAAACCCCGGACGTCCGCATGAGGGTAGGAAAACATAAACCCGAGCGGTTTGTGGAGGGGTCTTTTTTATGACGAATTCATCAGTGCGCGGGAGCCTGTCGGTCAGCCAGAGGCTCTGGACGCTCGGTGGCGCAGCCTTCCTTGGTTTCGGAACGATGCTCGGCGTCGGCTGGTACGAAAACATGCGTGTCGACGCCGCCCTGTACCGTGCCGGCGAGATTCAGGCGAACGTCAATCACATCGATGCCATGCGGGTTGCGAATCTGACGATGGTCCTGGCCGCCATGGACATCATCGTCGACAAGGACGACAAGGTGGTCGAGCCTGCGCGCCTCAAGCTGATCGGCGATTCACTGACTGCCCTTTCCGGCGGTTCGAAGGAAATGCGCCTTCTTGCCGACGAGATGCGTGACGATGGCTTGTTGAAGAGTTACGACTCCGATGTCGCCGCAATAGGCAAGGCAATCCAGGTCGATCTCGTCGCCCTTGTTCAGCAGGGAGCGCCCGATGCCGAGTTCGACAAGATCGACGACGCGATCGACGGTGCCGGCGAAGAGCTGACTGCAACACTCGACAAACTCGCCGCTGACGGAACCGTCTTCGCCCAGCAGCATGTCGAACTTGCCAATGCCGTATCGCGGGAAGCCCTCATCCTGCAGGTCGGCCTGGGCATCTTGGCCATCCTTACCATGGCTGTCCTGCAATATATTCATGGGGGTTCGATCCGGCGTGGCATCGGCGCCGTGCGCGAAAGCATGCAGCGCATCATGAACGGCGACCTGATCAGCGACGTTCCGGAAAAGAACCGCGGCGATGAGATCGGCGAAATGGCCCGCGCCGCCGACGGCTTTCGTCTTGCCGCCATCGAAAAGCGCGACCTCGAAACCAAGAGCCAAACCGAGAGACAGCGCAGCGACGCCGAACATCGGGAGCGTGAAGCGGCAAAACTCGCCGATGCCGAGGCGCTGAACGCCGCCGTCACCGCCCTTGGCCACGGCCTTACCCGTCTGTCGGAAGGCGATGTCACCGTTACGATCGATCAGCCTTTCCGCGAGGAACTGGAACGCCTGCGCCGCGATTTCAACCAGACGACGGCGACATTGCGCAAGGCGATGAGCGACATCGCGGTGAACAGCAGCTCGATCGAGGCAAACAGCCGCCAGATGCGCGCCGCCGCCGACGATCTCGCCAAGCGCACCGAGCAGCAGGCCGCCTCGCTGGAGGAGACCTCAGCCGCTCTCGATCAGATCACCGCCACCGTCCGCAACGCCACCAGCCGCGCCGAAGAAGTCGGCCACATGGTCTCGCACACCCGGCAGAATACCGCCAAGTCCGACATCGTCGTCGGCGATGCAATGGCCGCAATGCAGCGAATCGAAGGCGCTTCCCGCGAGATCGGCAAGATCATCAACGTCATCGACGAAATCGCCTTCCAGACGAACCTCCTGGCGCTCAACGCCGGTGTCGAGGCAGCGCGCGCCGGCGAGGCTGGCAAGGGCTTCGCCGTCGTCGCCCAGGAAGTGCGCGAACTCGCCGGCCGTGCTGCGGGTGCTGCCAAGGATATCAAGGCCTTGATCGGAAAATCCGGCGAGGAAGTGAAGATCGGCGGCGAACTGGTGACAGCCGCCGGTGAAGCGCTTCGCCAGATCGGTGAAGATGTTCTGCGCATCGACGAACATGTTAAATCAATCGTAACCTCTGCGCGCGAACAATCGGTTGGATTGAACGAAATCAATACTTCGATCAGCCAGATGGATCAGGTCACGCAGAAGAACGCGGCCATGGTGGAAGAGACGAATGCCGCAAGCCATACGCTCGCCATCGACGCGGAAAACCTGACGCAGCTGGTCAAGCAGTTCAAAACCGGCGAGGGCATGAGCGCCCGGCAAACGCCGCGAGAGGCAACCGCCGCCTCGCATTCGAGACCTTCTCCCGCACGCAGCCTGATCGGCAAGGTCGCGGGCGCATTCAACGGCGGTTCCGCCGCCAAAGCCATCGCCGCTCCCGCCGGGGACAACTGGGAAGAATTCTGATCATGAACAACAACGCCATCAAGCAATCGGGCGCCTATCTCGAAATCGTTTCGTTCCATCTGGGCGACCAGGAATTCTGCATCGACATCATGGCCATCCGCGAAATCCGCGGTTGGGCGCCGGTGACGCCGATGCCGCATACCCCGCCCTACGTTCTCGGCCTTATCAACCTGCGCGGCGCGGTGATCCCGGTCATCGACATGGCCTGCCGCCTCGGCATGAAGATGACCGAGCCTTCCGAGCGCTCGGCGATCATCGTCACCGATATCGCCGGCAAGCTGGTCGGCCTGCTGGTCGAGCAGGTTTCCGACATGATGACCATCAAGAGCGAAGACCTGCAGCCGCCGCCGGAAATCATCCCGGAAGCCCAGCGCGCCTTCTGCCGCGGCATCGTCGCGCTTGAGAAAACCATGGTCTGCTTCCTGAACCTCGATACCGTCATTGCCGACGAGCTGAATCAGGCGGCTTGATATTCACCATAGTGATGTTGAAAGGCCCGGTTTGTCCGGGCCTTTGGTTTTATACGGCGCGCGAGCAGGCATAGTCAGATTGTATTACAAGCCCCTCCCCAACCCTCCCCACAAGGGGGAGGGACTAAACCGAAAGCCCAGCCTCGCTCCTCCCGAAACGCCGAAGATGTGGAAAGCGAGTGCGACAGGTTAAGCCTCCCTCCCCTTGTGGGGGTCCGGAGGACGGGTCGAGACCCGTGGCTCGACCCCGGACGGGTTTGGGGCGGGGTCTTTTATGATGAAAACCCCACCTACGGCTTCCCATTCTTCCAAGTCACGCTCTGCCCATAGAGCGGAATGGTCGAGATCGACATCTTCGCCGAACCATCGGTCAACTCGCGCGAATGGGCGAGATAGATCAGCGTGTCGTTGGTCTTGTCGTAGATGCGGTTGACAACCAACGTCTTCCAGATCAGCGACATCCCCTGGCGAAACACTTCGCTGCCGTCCTTGGAGAGGTCGATATCGCCGATCTCGATCGGCCCGGTCTGGCGGCAGGCGATGGAATTGTTGGACGGATCCTCGAACCAGTTGCCGTTCTTGAACCGGTCGATCAGGCTGCGATCGAAATAGGTGACGTGGCAGGTGACACCCTTGACCTCGGGATCGGAGAGTGCCTCGACGATGATGTCGTTGCCGATCCAGTCGACCCCGACCTTGCCGACGACTTCGGCCGAGGCGGCGCCCGTTGAAATGGCAACGAAGGAAAATGCGGCGAGAAAAAACATGCGCAGCTTGGACATGGCGGCTCCCTGGATGATCCGCATTCTAGATAAGCATGCCCCCAGGCTTTGCAAGAAAGCGCCGCTGCAGGATCAGATTCAGCCCTTCCGGCAGGTGCAGGGCGCGTAGCCCTTCGCCGTCAGGCGCCCAGGCGTCATGCCGATCAGCGCCGGGATCGCTTCCACGGCTTTCGCCTTGACCGCCTTCGCCATCTCGATCGCCGCTGCCGCACAGATCGCGGCATCCTCGGCGGCGTTGTGGTGCATGAAACGCAGACCAAGATGGTCGGCGATCAGGTTCAGCCGATGCGAGAGGAAATGCGGCCAGATCCGCTGCGCCATTTTCAGGCTGCAGAGATAGGTGAGTTCCGGATAGGATTGCCGGTAGAGATCGAGGCTCGCCCGCCAGACGCTAAAATCGAAGGCCGCGTTGTGCGCGATCATCGTCGCGCCGCTGATATCATCGTAGAACTCGTCCATCACCTCGGGGAATTCCGGCGCATCCTCGACATGCTCCGGCCGGATACCATGGATCGCGATGTTCATCCCAGAAAACCGCATCTCGCGCGGCCGGATCAGCCGCTCCTCGACGCGCGTCACCCGCCCCTCCTCGATCCAGGCAAGGCCGACCGAGCAAGCGCTGCCGCGCTGCTCGTTGGCCGTCTCGAAATCGATGGCGATGGTCGTCAAAGACAAATATCCGAATCGTCTACCGCTACCGGCATAATCATAGCGGAAGGCGAAGGCAAATTTCGGCCTGTTGACATCTGCACGCGGATGGGGAAACTCCGCGCATGATCAACTCTGTGGCCCTTACCATCCACCATATCGCCTCGACCTTTCCAGGGTACGCGGGAGCGATGGTGCGTCACTAGCCGTCCGATCATCCCGAAAACCCTGCCGAGGCGAGCAGGGTTTTCGAAAATCCTGCTCTCCTCCCTGAAACCGAAGGAGAGCATCTCATGTCAGAAAACAAAGAGAATGAACCCCGCGACCGAGCGCGCCTGCCGGACGGCGTCGTCGTGCGCGCCGTACGTCTTTCCGATGCTGAAGAGATCACCGATCTTATCAACTTACCGGGCTACCGGGCCGGCACCCTGCGGCCGCCCTACCAGCGGATTGAAGACGTTCGCAAGAACATGGAAAGCCCCTCGCCCGGCGCGCTCAACCTCGTCGTCACCCTGAAAGGCAAGATCGTCGGCAATTGCGGCCTCAACCGCCTTAGCGGCCGTCGCCAACACGTCGCCAGCCTCGGTATGGGCGTCCATGACGACTTCACCGGTCGCGGTTTCGGCCGCATCCTGCTTGGCGCGATGGTCGATGCCGCCGACGACTGGCTCGACATCAAGCGGCTCGAACTGACCGTCTATACCGACAATGAGGCTGCGATCGGCCTCTACGAGAAGTTCGGCTTCGAAAAGGAAGGGCTTCTGCGCTCATTCGGCTACCGCGCCGGCCAATATGTCGACGCCTATACGATGGCGCGGCTGAGGAGCTGAAATAAAGGCCGATCGACACCGACCTTGAACCGCCAAGGAGGGCCTGCCAAACGCTCCTTTACCATCCTGGCCTTGTGCCGAGGACCTGCTGTGTATCGATCGCTGCAGGTGCTTGGGACACGGCCGGGATGGCGCCGCAGAACCCCCAAAGCTCCCTACCCGCCAATCAGCGCCAGCCACTCGTCTTCGTCCATCGTCTGGACGCCGAGTTCGCGGGCCTTGTCGAGCTTCGAGCCGGCGCCAGGGCCGGCGACGACGATATCGGTTTTTTTCGACACCGAGCCCGCTACCTTGGCGCCGAGACCTTCGGCCCTCGCCTTCGCCTCGTCGCGGGTGAATTTTTCGAGCGAACCGGTGAAGACCACCGTCTTGCCGGCGACGGGGCTGCCTGACGTGACCGGCTGTTCGGCCTCCGCGGGAGTCACCTCCTCGAGCAGGCGGCCGATCACCTCGATATTGCGCGGCTCCTTATAAAACTCGACCATGGCGCGCGCCACGACCTCGCCGATGCCCTCGATGGCGTTGAGATCGTTCCAGGCATCGCCGGAAAGCGTTGCCGCCTCCTTCATCGCGGTCGCAAAAGCCTCATAGGAGCCGTAGGAGCGCGCCAACAGCTTCGCCGTGGTCTCGCCGACATGGCGGATGCCGAGCGCATAGATGAAGCGATGGAGCGCGATGCTGCGCCGCTCGTTGATCGCCACATAGAGCTTGCCGACGCTGACCTTGCCGAAGCCGTCGATATTTTCCAGCTTGGTGAGCGAGGATTGCTGGCGCTTCTCCAGCGTGAAAATCTCAGGCGCCGTGCGGATCTGCAGCGACGGATCCTCGTTTTCAAAGAAGAAGTCGATCTGCTTCGAACCGAGCCCCTCGATATCGAAGGCGTTGCGCGAAACGAAATGCTTCAGATGCTCCGTCGCCTGCGCCCGGCAGATAAAGCCGCCGGTGCAGCGGCGCACCGAATCCATCTTGCCGGTTTTCTCGTTCACCTCGCGCACGGCATGCGAACCGCAGACCGGGCAGGTCTTTGGGAATTCATAAGGCTTCACCTCGGCGAGGCGCTTCTCCATTACGACATCGAGGATCTGTGGAATGACATCGCCGGCGCGCTGGACGATGACGGTATCGCCCTCGCGGATATCGTGCTCCTCCGACCGAATACGCTCACCGCTATTGCCAATGCCCTTGATGTAATCCTCATTATGCAGCGTCGCATTGGTGACAACGACGCCGCCGACCGTGATCGGTTTCAGCCGCGCCACCGGCGTCAGCGCCCCGGTGCGGCCGACCTGGATCTCGATCTTCTCGATCTCGGTAAAGGCCTGCTCGGCCGGGAATTTATGCGCCGTCGCCCAGCGCGGCGAACGCGAGCGGAAGCCGAGGCGCTGCTGCAGTTCCAGGCTGTCGACCTTATAGACCACGCCGTCGATATCGTAATCGAGATCCGGGCGTTTGAGGCCGATCTCGTCATAATGCGCCAGGATGTCGGCAACCGAATTCAGCCGCTTCATCAGCGGATTGACCGGAAAGCCCCAGTCCTTGAAGGTCTGCACCATGGCGAATTGCGTGTCGGCCGGCATGTCCGACATCTCGCCCCAGGCATAGGCGAAGAATTTCAGCTTGCGGCTCGCCGTGACCTTGGCGTCGAGCTGGCGCAGCGATCCGGCCGCCGTGTTGCGCGGATTGACATAGGTCTGCTTACCCTCCGCCTCCATCTGCCGGTTCAGCGCCAGGAAATCGCTCTTGGCCATATAGACCTCGCCGCGGATTTCCACGACTGCGGGAACGCCCTTCGGCAATTGGTTGGGTATTTCGGCGATCGTCCGGATATTGGCGGTGACGTTTTCGCCCGTGGTGCCGTCGCCGCGCGTGGCGGCCGTCGTCAGCCTGCCGTTCTCGTAGCGGATCGACATCGAAAGTCCGTCGATCTTCGGTTCGGCGGTAAAGGCGATCGACTGGTCCGGCAGCCGGCCGAGGAAGCGATAGACGCTGGCGACGAAATCCTGCACGTCCTCCTGCGAAAAGGTGTTGTCGAGTGACAGCATCGGCCGCGCGTGAACGACGGGCGAGAAAGTGACCGAAGGCGCAGCACCGACCCGCCGAGACGGGCTGTCCTCACGGATCAGCTCGGGAAAACGCGCTTCCAGCGCATCGTTGCGGCGCTTCAGCGCATCGTAATCCGCGTCCGAGATTTCCGGCTGGTCCTTGCCGTGATAGAGCGCATCGTGATGCGCGATCTCTTTCGCCAGCCGCTCGAGCTCGGCAGCGGCCTCTTCGATCGTCAACGTGTCGACGGCGGAACCTTCGGTGGACATGGAACATCACTCCAGAGAATCTGGCCAGAAATCTGCATTGTTTTTAGAGCAAAATCGCCGGATGAAAAGGGAGGCTGCGTATGCCGCATTGCGAAGATTGACAACTGCCCTATTCCCAATCCCGCGCGTTGCGCAGCCGGATGCCGCTGACATGAAGGCCGGTGGTCCAGAGGCTCGTCAGCGGCCGCAAACTGTCGACCACCCGCAGATCGACGGCGCGGGGCGCGAACTCCTGGTCGGGGCGTGAGATGGAAGTCCGCTCGATGGGAACGACGCGTCCGCGGGCCACCCACATGCCAGCATCGCCGATATCCTCGAAATCCTCAACCGGCATCTCATAGCGGTGGATCGTTTGCGCTTCGAGCCTTTCCAACCACCGACGCTCGATGAAGGCCGCTGCCCGCGCGTTGCCGAGCCATTGCCGGCGCTCGGCTTCGGACGTCTCGGATGTTGTCCATATCAGGATGCGCGGGCAGTCTCGGGGAAAGAGATACATGAAATCGTGGTCGGCATCGATCGCCCAGACGAGCGGACCATTCAACCATTCCATGCCCGTCGGGCGGACCGAGGGAATACGAACCGGGCGCGGCTCGAATGCTGCGATATCAGGATCATCACTGAAATGAAAAAGGCGCATGGCAACAGATCGCCGCTGATCGGAATGACGCGCCTAGCGCGAAGCGGAATGTTTGTCACCGCGTCGCGCAGTGAATGACTCTCTTTGCTGAAAAAAGGGCTCCCCGTGCCGCCCAAGGCTTGGGCACCCTGCATCCCTGTGTGACGAGCACGGAGAGGAGGGAGATAGAGGTCGGCATTCGCGCTAGATTTCATCGCTGAAAGCAAAAGCGCTAATCGCAACAGCGGCAGCTCGAAACCGGACTCACTATCGTCGGCCGAAGCGGTCAGCCGTTGCCTGCCAGCAGCCGCTTCGCCGCCGCCCTCGCCTCTTCCGTTACCGAAGCACCGGCCAGCATGCGGGCGATCTCTTCGGTGCGATCCTTGTGCGCCATCGTCGCCACGCGTGTGGCGATTTTTTCCGATCCATCGGCCACCGGTCCCTTGGAAATCAACAGATGCGTTGCCGCCCGCGCCGCGACCTGCGGCGCATGCGTGACCGACAGCACCTGAACCCGCTCGGACAGCCGCTTCAGCCGCTGGCCGATCGCATCGGCCACCGCGCCGCCGACGCCGGTGTCGATTTCATCGAAGACGAGCGTCGGGGCCGAGCCGCGATCGGCGAGCGCCACCTTCAGCGCCAGCAGGAAACGCGACAGTTCGCCGCCCGAGGCGACCTTCATGATCGAGCCGGGGCGCGTGCCGGGATTGGTCTGGACATTGAACTCGACGACGTCGATGCCTTCAGGCAGCGCCTCCCGCGCATCCGTGGTGATCTCGACCATGAAACGCGCGCGTTCGAGCTTCAGCGCCGGCAGTTCGGCCATTACGACGGCAGCCAGCGCAGTGCCGGCTTGATGGCGCTTGTCGGAAACCGAGCGCGCCGCCGAATCGTAATTCTCTCGCGCCAGACCGACCTCCGCTTCGAGCCGCGCAAGCCGCTCCTCGCCCGCATCGAGGTCGGCGAGATCGGCGATCATGCGCACCGCCAGCGCCGGCAGTTCGGCGACGGGCACGGAATATTTGCGTGACGCGGCTCTGAGCGCGAAAAGCCGCTCTTCCACCCGCTCCAGTTCCCTCGGATCGTATTCGGTCTTGCGCAGCGCTGCCTCAACTTCCATCTGCGCATTGGAAAGCTGGTCGAGCGCGGCATCGAGCAGCGTCACCGTCTCTTCGAGCAGCCCGGGCGCTTCATGGCTCTTGCGCTCCAGCCTGCGCACCAGCGAGGCGATATGCGGCACCGGCGAGGCATTACCGTTGAGGAATTCGGAGGCTTCGGCGATGTCGCCGGCGATTCGCTCCGCCTTCATCATTCTCTGCCTGCTTTCGGCGAGTTCATCCTCCTCGCCGTCCTGCGGCGAGAGTTTCTCGAGCTCTGTCACGGAGGAACGCAGATAGTCGGCCTCGCGCGCCGCACTTTCCACCTTCTCACGATGCTTTTTCAGCGTCCGCTCGCTGTCGCGCCAAAGACGGTACAAACGGGAGACCTCCGCAACCTCATCGGTAAGGCCGGCAAAGGCATCGAGCAGGTTGCGGTGGGCATTGGTGTCGACAAGAGCGCGATCATCGTGCTGACCGTGGATCTCGACCAGCATCTGGCCGGCCTGGCGCATCAGTTGCACACTCACCGGCTGGTCATTGACATAGGCCTTGGTGCGCCCATCGGCTGATTGCTGACGGCGGAAGATCAGGTCGCCCTCGTCGTCGATGCCGTTTTCACGCAGGAGCACGCGCGCCCCGTGGTCCATGCCGACATCGAACACTGCCGTCACTTGGCCCTTGTCTTCGCCATGGCGCACCAGACCGCCGTCACCGCGCCCACCGAGCGCCAGCGACAAACTGTCGAGCAGGATGGATTTGCCCGCTCCCGTCTCCCCCGTCAGCACGGAAAGGCCGGTCTCGAAGGCAAGATCCAGCCGCTCGATCAGGACGATATCGCGGATCGAAAGCTGGATCAGCATGGGATTTAGGAACCGAGCAGGAGTTTCTTGCCTGCCGCCGCGATCCAGGAGCCCTTGTTCTCACGCGGCTCTGCGCCACCTGTCTGCAGCAGCTTGTAGGAATCGGCGTACCACTGGCTGTCCGGATAGTTGTGACCAAGAACGGCTGCGGCGGTCTGCGCCTCGTCGACGATACCCATGGCGTAATAAGCCTCGACGAGACGGGCCAAGGCCTCTTCGATCTGGTTCGTGTTCGGATATTTCTCGACGACGATGCGGAAGCGCGAGATTGCGGCGAGATATTCCTTCCGCTCCATATAGTAGCGGCCGATCTGCATTTCCTTGCCGGCGAGCTGATCCCGGGCATAACGGATCTTCGCCTGGGCGTCGTCGACATATTCGGAGTTCGGATAATTGTCGATCACAGCCTGCATCGCCTCGATCGTCTTGGCCGAGGCGCGCTGGTCCTGGGTCACGTCGACGATCTGTTTGGAATAGGTGAGACCGATGAGATACTGCACATAGGCAGCGTCCTGGGACTTCGGATATTGCGACATGTACCGATTGCCCGAGGCAAGCGCATCATCGAGCTTGCCCTGGCGGTATTTGACAAAGGTGCTCATGACAAGCGCCTTGCGCGCCCATTCGGAGAATGGGTTCTCGCGATCGATCGCATCGAACTTGCGCGCCGCTTCCGCCATGTTGCCCGCCTTCATATTGGCAAGGCCCTGGGTGTAGAGCACGTCAGGCGGATCGGTTTCGAGGCCAAGCTTGGTGATGTCGATATCGGGATCCGACTGGCAGCCGGAGATCGAGGCGCCTGCGCTAAGCACCAGAAGCGATGCGAACAAAGCGCGCGCTGTCTTCATCATACCTTCAGATCCTGCATAAGCCATTCAAAAGAACCCCACTGCCGCCGCTCGCTCCACGACAGCCACGCCTCGCTGGCGTTTCTAGCCACAAATGTGCATCAAGAGCAACGCAATGATAAGGCATTAACGCATTTTTGTGGCAGCCGCCGCCGGATTGGCCGGCTTTTCCTCTTCTCTCCAACCTGTGGCAGCTAAGCAACTGCGAGAAAACGCCTATCACCACAGACTCGGGCCGACATAAAAAAACCGCCTCCGGGAAAGAGGCGGCCTGGTCTTGAGAATATGCTGGAGGTCATGCCGACCAGGGAGCGAATTCCGAAGCGCTGACGGCGATCAGTTCACGAGCGGCAACGCGCTGGCGCGGCGTCGAGGTCTCGACCACCTCGTAGGCAGAGGGATCGGCGAGCAGCGCCTTCAAAGCATTGGCATTCATCTTGTGGCCGCCACGATAGGATCGGTAGCAACCGATGAACTGGACGCCGGCGAGCGACAGGTCGCCTACGGCATCAAGCGTCTTGTGACGGACAAACTCGTCCTTGGCGTATCGCAGGCCTTCGACATTGATGACCGTATTGTCGTCCGAGATGACGACGGAATTTTCAAGCGAGGAACCGAGTGCATGTCCCGATGCCCAGAGACGCTCGACATCACGCATGAAGCCGAAGGTGCGGGCGCGGGAAAGTTCGGACTTGAAGACGGCGGCGTTTATGTCGCCGGCCCACTTCTGCCGGCCGATCAGCGGGCATTCGAAATCGATTTCGACTTCGAAGCGCGTGCCGTCATAGGGACGGAATTCGCTCCAGGAGCCGCCATGCTCGATCCGCACCGGCTTGGTGATGCGGATATAGCGACGCTTGACGCCGAGCGAGACGAGACCGGCCTGCTCGATCGCTTCGACGAAGGGCAGCGAGCTGCCGTCCATGATCGGCATTTCTGCGCCCTGCACCTCGATAATGACATTGTCGAGGCCGAGCGCATAGACGGCGGCCATGACATGTTCGATCGTCGCGACTGAATGCGTGGGTGAGAAGCCGAGCACCGTGCAGAGGTCTGTATTGCCGACCTGCGAGGAGACGGCCTTCAGTTCGGTGATGTCACCATTATCATGCAGACGCTGGAAAACGACGCCGGTGTCCGCTTCGGCCGGGTTCAGGGTGATCGAGACGTTCGCACCAGAATGAACGCCGATGCCCGAGAGCGTCACGGGGCGCGATACCGTCGTTTGAAAACCCAGCAAGCCAATAGCCATAAAATCTGCCTTTATTTTTCCGCTCCAGCGGTTGGTGCCACGGCGCGGTTATCATTCCTTCTGCGGAAAGAGTCTCGTCCAGACGACTTCCAGCGCAGTTTTCTTGCGCCATATTTACGTGCGCCGGCGCTGCAATCCAAATCACTGTTTCTTTCGTTTTGTTACGAAGTCACACAATTGATATCGCTCAGGAATTCCCGGCCGAAAAACAACAATGCCCGGGACCTGGATCCCGGGCATGAACGGTGCCGAAGCACCCGATATTTCAGTTCGACTGGCGGCGCAGGAATGCCGGAATTTCCAGCTGATCGTCTTCCTGCATCATGCGAGCCTGCGGAACCGCGCGACCCTGATCGTCGAGATTGCCGCGGCGCGGCGCATAGAGGCTTGCCTCCGGCGACAACGGACGGCGCTGCTGTGACGCGGCCGGCGGTGCGGCGGTCATGTCGGCGGCAACGGCGTCATCGTCGCGGCGGCCAAGCGAATTGGTGATTCGCTTGAGCAGGCCCATTGGGCCGCGCTCTTCCTGCTGATGCGCCGAAGCCGGCTGCGTGCGGTGGTCGAGTTCAGCCTGGACGACCGGCGGGAAATCCTCGACCTTCGGCATACGCACCGGTTCAGCCGCCTGCCGGATAATCGGCTCCTGTCGGATCGGCTGCTGCTGGATGGGCTGCTGGACGGGCTGGCTCATCACCGGCTGGCTCATTACCGGCGCCGGAGCCTGCTGTTGCACCTGCGGACGGATCGCCGGAGCTTCCGGTGCAGGCGCGAAGATCTTGCTCTGCGGACGGAAGACTTCCTGCTGCGCAGCAGGCTGCTGGACAGGGGCGCTAGCACGCGGGGCCGGAATTTCGAGCTCACGTTCCACCTCGGCTTGGCGGATGGTCTGCGCGATCGGATCGGCGGCCTTCGGTGCCTGCATCACCGGGGCAGGCTGAACTGCGGCCGCTGCCGGAGCAACAGCCGCGGAGGGACGGATAGCGGGCTTGGCGGCCGGCTGGAAGTTGCGCTCGGCGGCTTCGCTGATCGCCCGGTCGATACCGGTCGCGACGACCGAGACGCGGATGATGCCTTCGAGCGATTCGTCGAAAGTGGCGCCGAGGATGATGTTGGCGTCCGGATCGACTTCTTCGCGGATGCGGGTCGCAGCTTCGTCGACTTCGAAGAGGGTGAGGTCGCGACCGCCGGTGATGGAGATCAGCAGGCCCTGGGCACCCTTCATCGAGGTTTCATCGAGCAGCGGGTTGGCGATTGCCGCTTCGGCTGCCTGCAGTGCACGGCCGGAGCCGGAGGCTTCGCCGGTGCCCATCATCGCACGGCCCATTTCGCGCATCACCGAGCGGACGTCGGCGAAGTCGAGGTTGATGAGGCCTTCCTTCACCATCAGGTCGGTGATGCAGGCGACGCCCGAATAGAGAACCTGGTCGGCCATGGCGAAAGCGTCGGCGAAGGTCGTCTTGTCGTTGGCGATGCGGAAGAGGTTCTGGTTCGGAATGACGATCAGCGTGTCGACAGACTTCTGCAGTTCCTGGATGCCCATCTCGGCGAGACGCATGCGGCGGCCGCCTTCGAAATGGAACGGCTTGGTGACGACGCCGACCGTCAGGATGCCCTTGTTGCGGGCGGCCTGCGCGACGACAGGAGCAGCACCCGTACCGGTGCCGCCGCCCATGCCGGCGGTGACGAAGCACATATGCGTGCCGTTCAGGTGATCGATGATCTCGTCGATGCACTCTTCGGCGGCCGCGCGGCCGACTTCCGGCTGCGAACCGGCGCCGAGGCCTTCGGTGACGTTGGCGCCGAGCTGAATGATGCGCTCGGCCTTCGTCATCGTCAGCGCCTGCGCATCCGTGTTGGCAACGACGAAGTCGACGCCCTGGAGGCCTGCGGTGATCATGTTGTTGACGGCGTTGCCGCCGCCGCCGCCGACGCCGAACACGGTGATGCGCGGCTTCAGCTCGGTGATGTCAGGCTTTTGCAGCTTGATGGTCATGGTACCTGTTCCTTCTCTCTCTGGCCGCATCGCCACGCCGGCCAATTACGCAAATTTCAGAAGCTTTCCTTCAACCACTGGCCCATGCGGGCGATGCGGCTGTTATTTCCCCCAAGCGACATGAGCAGACCGCTCTGTGACGCATGTGTCTCCATGTCCGCGACCTGCGGATAGATCATCAGGCCGACGGCCGTCGAAAAGGCCGGGCCCTTGGCCGCCGTCGGCAGTCCCGAGACGCCCATCGGCCGGCCGATGCGGACGTTGCGGGCCAGAATGCGCCGCGCCACCTCGGCAAGGCCGGTCAGCTGGCTCGCGCCTCCCGTCAGCACGACGCGTTTTCCGACGATCGGGCTGAAGCCGGAACGCTGGATCCGGTCGCGGATCAATTCCATCGTCTCCTCGATCCGGGCCGATACGATGCGCGAAACCAGCGCCCGCGGCACCTGAGACGGCTGGTCGCGATCGTCCTCGCCGATCGGCGGGATCGAGATCAGCTCGCGCTCGTCGGAGGAATTCAAGAGTGCGGAGGCATGCACGACCTTCAGCCGCTCTGCATCCTCGATGCGGGTCGAAAGGCCGCGCGCGAGGTCGGTGGTGACATGATGGCCGCCGAGGCCGACGGCATCGGTATGAACGAGCTTGCCTTCGGCAAAGACCGAAATCGTCGTCGTGCCGCCGCCCATGTCGATCGCCGCGCAGCCGAGCTCGACCTCGTCGTCGACGAGAGCGGCAAGACCGGATGCATAAGGCGTCGCGACAATGCCTTCGACCGACAGATGCGCGCGGTTGACGCTAAGCTCGAGATTCTTCAGCGCCGAGCGCTCCGCGGTCACGACATGCATGTCGACGCCGAGCGCATCGCCGTACATTGCCAGAGGATCGCGAATGCCGCGCTCGCCGTCGAGCGAGAAGCCGGTCGCCAGCGAATGCAGCACCGAGCGGTCCTGGCGCAGCGATTGCTGGCAGGCCGCCGACAGCACTTTCTTGAGGTCGTTAAGCTCGACTTCCTGGCCGCCGAGATCGATCGTCGCGGTGTAGATATCGCTGCCGAGGCGGCCGGCCGTCAGGTTGACGATCAGGCTTTCGACGGTCAGCCCCGCCATACGCTCCGCCGCATCGACGGCAAGACGGATGACGCCTTCCAGCGCATCGAGATCGGCGATGACGCCGGTCTTGATGCCGCGAGAGCGCTGATGACCGATGCCGATGATCTCGATATTGTGCGTGCGGCCCGGCAGGATCTGGCTTTCCTCGCGCGGCGTCAGCCGGCCGATCATGCAGACGACCTTGGTCGAGCCGATGTCGAGCACCGAAACGACATGCGACCGCTTCGACGAAAGCGGCTTCAGGCGCGGCAATCCAAAATGGGATGAACCGAACAAGCTCATATATTCTGCCCCGCCTTCTTCAATTCCTTGGTACGCTCCGTTACCGCCGCCTGCCGGCGGACTGCCGCGTCCGGCGTCAGCTGGATCGCGGTCCTGTCGGGCAATCTCAGATCCACCGCGGCGATATCCCGCTCCAGGAGCTGATGTTCCTTATCGAACTTCGAAAGCGTCGCCAGCGCCTGATCGATGCCGTCTTCCGGCAGCTTGACGATGACGCCGTTATCCATGTGCAAATCCCAGCGACGGCCTGATATCCATACGTAAGCCTTCACGCGGGCCTTCACGTCGGGCCACTTCGAGAAGGCGTCGCCGAGGGAAGCCGCCGCGGTCTCGGCGTCGCGGCCGACGACGAGCGGCAGCGACGAAAACTTGTTGTCGCGAAGCGGCGCAATGACGCTGCCGTTCTTCTCGATCAGCGAAAGCTCCTGCCCGTGCTGCCAGATCGCATAGGCCTCACGCTCCTTGAGCTTCACTTCGATTGTCCTCGGATAGACCTTTCGAACCTCGACATTCTCGACCCAGGGAAGATGCGCGATCTTCCGGCGGGCCGCATCGACGTCGAGCGCCACCAGTGAGGTCGTGCCATCAAGGCCGATCAGTTGCAGGATCTCGATTTCGGAGGTTTCCGAATTGCCGGAGACTTTCACATCCTCGATCGCAAAACCTGCGGCCGTCGTCGTAGCCTGCGCAACGGCTTCGGTGTGACCGCCGAGTGACATGCCGTAGAGGCCGGTCGCAGCCAGGAAGGCAAGCGCCGACACCGTCCCGGTATGGGCCGGAATGTAGATGCGGCCGCTGCCGAGACTGATCAGGAAACGAGTGACGCGGCGCAGCGGACGCGGCAACACGAACCGCTCTTCGGCTTCCACGATCGGAAGCACGGCATGATGGCTGGGGCGCCCTATCCTCTTGACCGTCAACGCAAACAAGACGCGTCCTCCACCATCCACCGGAGAAACTCACCAAAGGAATAGCCGGCATGACCGGCCATTTCGGGCACGAGCGAGGTAGGAGTCATGCCTGGCTGGGTATTGACCTCCAGCCAGATGATTTCGCCGTCTTCGGAGAAACGATCGTCGTAACGAAAGTCGGACCGACTGACGCCGCGACAACCGATTGCCTGATGCGCCCTTAGGGCCAATGTTTGTATTTTTTGGTAAATATTCGGTGAAATTTTCGCCGGGATGACGTGTTTTGAACCTCCCGCCGCATACTTGGAATCGTAATCATAAAAATTGTGTCCCTGCGGCACCACCTCGGTGACACCGAGCGCAGTTTCGCCCATGACGCCGCAGGTGAGCTCGCGGCCGTAGACATAGCGTTCGACCAGCACCTCTTCGCCATAGCGCCATTCGGGCGAGCTGACGACCTGGGGCGGATGCGCCTGATCTTCGGTGACGATCACGACGCCGAAACTCGAGCCCTCGCGCACAGGCTTCACCACATAAGGCGGCTTTATCGGATGTATCGAAGGAAAGGCGAAACGGTTGATGACCTGCGATTCGGCGACGGGGATGCCGGCCGCGGCAGCGACACGCTTCGCCTTGTCCTTATCCATTGCCAGCGCCGAGGCAAGCACACCTGAATGCGTGTACGGGATCTCCAGATATTCCAGGATGCCCTGGATGGTCCCGTCCTCACCGAACGGCCCATGAAGCGCATTGAAGACAACATCAGGCCTCAATGCGGCAAGCTTTTCGGAAACATCGCGGGCGACATCGATCGTGGTTACCTTGAAGCCTTCGGCTTCGAGGGCCTCTGCGCAAGCCTTTCCCGAGGAAAGGCTGACAGGCCTTTCCGAGGAAAATCCGCCCATCAGGACAGCGACATGCTTGCGACTCATCAACACCCCCAAAAATAACTTCCACTTTTGAAATCGACGCTTGCGCGAAGCTGTCTGCGTCGTTTCGCGCCTTTGTCAGGCCTCACATGCATTAGAGCATCATTATGGTTAATGAAGTGTTTACTTTCGTTAACTCCTGGCACGGAACTTCGCGGCCTTTTAACTTTTGCTCATTGTGCGACCAATCCCTCGCCGCCCGAAAATGAACCTGCGCGGGAGTGAAAATGCTCATACGTTCAATCACATACCCAATCGCGCTCACCCGTGATGGAATCGGCCACAGAATCGGGTGTCATCTCTCCGCCGGATACCGGCAACAGTGAGGCGGCGGCCGGCGCTCGAATTGATTAATGCCGAGAGCATCGGTCACCGCTTTTCTATTGATGCCGATACCACTTCCGGTTAGCGAAGGCGCATGGGTGAGCAGGGAGAAGATCATGCGATGCCTCGTCACCGGCGCCGCCGGCTTCGTCGGTAGTCCGCTCGTCAAACGGCTGCACGCAGAGAAGACTTGCGAGCTCGTGGCCACCACGAGATCCCAGACCTCTGCCTTTCCGCCGGATGTAATGCATTTTCCGATTGAAATAACCGACGGAACCGATTGGACGCCAGCGCTTGAAGGCGTCGACGTCATCATCCATCTCGCCGCCCGCGTTCACATCATGGACGACCGCGCGGCCGATCCGCTAGCGGAATTCCGCCGGGTCAACACCGCCGCCGCGCTCAATCTCGCCGAACAGGCTGCTAAGGCGGGCGTGAAGCGATTCGTCTTCGTCAGCACCATCAAGGTCAACGGAGAAGAGACCGACCGGCCGTTCCGGCACGACGACAGACCGAAGCCGATTGATCCCTACGGCATTTCGAAGCTGGAATGCGAAATTGGCCTGCGCGAAATCGCAACGCGCACCGGCATGGAAGTCGTCATCATCCGGCCGCCGCTGGTCTATGGCCCCGGCGCACGCGGCAACTTCGCGCTGCTCACCAATCTTGTCCGCAAGAAACTGCCGCTCCCCTTCGCTTCGCTGAAGAACCGCCGCACACTGGTCGCGGTGCAAAATCTCGTCGACCTGATCATCACCTGCGCGACACATCCCGCCGCTGCAGGCGAGACCTTCCTTGCCGGAGATGGTGAAGACCTCTCAACGCCTGAGCTCATCAGGGGAATTGCCGCGGGACTGGGGGTCAAGCCGATGCTGGTCCCCTTCCCGCCTGCACTGCTGCACATGGCGGCGAAGGCAGCCGGAAAGGAAGCCGTCTACCAGCGCCTTTGCGGTTCGCTGCAGGTCGACATATCCCGGGCGCGCGAGGTTCTGGGCTGGTCGCCCGTCGTCACCCCGCGCGAAGGCCTCAAACAGGCAGTCGAATAGTTTATTCGCTCGTCACGCCCTGGAACGGGCGCACTTCCCGGCCGGGCATGAAGACGCCGAGGCGCTTAATTTCCCATTCGAGCTTGATGCCGTCTTTCTCGAAGACCTCACGGCGCACCTGCTCGCCGAGATATTCGAGATCGTAGCCGGTCGCCTGCCCCATATTGATCATGAAATTGCAGTGAAGCGACGACATCTGCGCGCCGCCGATCACGAGGCCGCGGCAGCCTGCCTCGTCGATCAGCTTCCAGGCCGAATGACCCGGCGGATTCTTGAAGGTCGAGCCGCCGGTCTTTTCGCGAACTGGCTGCACCGTCTCGCGGTGATTGCGCACAGCGTCCATTTCGGCGCGGATCTGGGCGCGATCTTCCGGATAGCCCTCGAACAGCACCGAGGTGAAGATCAGATCGGCGGGCGCCTTTGAATGCCGGTAGGAATAACCCATCTCCGCATTGGAAAGCACATGCTTGTTGCCCTTGCGGTCGACGGCGTTGACCTCGATCAGCCGCTCACGCGTCTCCACGCCATTCGCGCCGGCATTCATGCGCGCCGCGCCGCCGATACCGCCCGGTATGCCATAGAAGAAATGGAAGCCGCCGATGCCATTGTCCATCGCCATTGCCGCGACATGCTTGTCGGGGCAGATGGCGCCGGCGAGGATGCGATTTTCGCCGGCAAGCTCGACGAAGCCGAAGCCCTTGGCCGATAGGCGTAGCACCACGCCCGGAATGCCGCCGTCGCGCACCAGAATGTTGGAGCCGACACCGACCACCGTCAGCGGCACCTCTTCGGGCAATATCTTCAGGAAGGCAATGAGATCGTCGACGTCATGCGGCTGGAACATCAGTTCGGCCAGACCGCCGGCCCTGAACCAGGTGACGCGGTCCATGGGGGCATCCGGCGTGATACGGCCGCGGATATCCTTTACACCATCCCCGAGAGACGCGAGAAGCTTTTCCCCATTCACCTGTTTCATGCGGACTTTCCCGATAGGCCTTCCAATTGCTTGGGCAGTGCTGCTGCCCATGATGTGATGCTCCCAGCCCCCAACAGAACCACGAAATCACCAGGCTTTGCAACCTCCGCAACCATTTGCGGCAGAAGCTCCGCCGAAGCGAGGAAGCGGGCGTCGCGATGGCCGCCGGATTTGATGCGCGAGACGAGCGACATGGAATCGACCCCTTCGATCGCATCCTCGCCTGCCGCATAGACGGGCGCCAGAAAAATACTGTCGGCATCGTTGAAGCAGGCGGCGAATTCCTCGAACAGGCTCGCGAGTCGGGTGTAACGGTGGGGCTGATGGACGGCGATGATGCGCCCCTTGCAGGCCTCGCGGGCCGCCTTCAGCACCGCCTTGATTTCGACCGGATGGTGGCCGTAATCGTCGAAGATCTGCACGCCGTTCCATTCGCCGGTCAGCGTGAAGCGACGCTTGACGCCGCCGAAGGAGGCAAGCCCCTTGGCGATATCTTCATTCGATATGCCAAGCCGGTTGGCGACTGCGATCGCCGCCGTGGCGTTGGAAATATTGTGGCGACCGGGCATCGGCATGACCAGTCCCTTGAGCTCGCTCCTCTGGCCGGTGCGACGGCGGCGGATCTCGACGTCGAAGATCGAGCGCGTGCCGTCGATGCGCACATTCTTGAAGCGCACGTCGGCCTGCGGGTTCTCGCCATAGGTGATGATCTTGCGGTCCTCGATGCGGCCGACCAGCGACTGCACCTCGGGGTGATCGAGGCACATGACGCCGAAGCCGTAGAACGGCACATTCTCGACGAACTGCCGGAAGGCGGCGCGCACGGCGTCGAAACTGCCGTAATGGTCGAGATGTTCGGGATCGATATTGGTTATGACGGCGACATCGGCGGGCAGCTTCAGGAAGGTGCCGTCGGATTCGTCGGCCTCGACCACCATCCACTCGCCCTCGCCCATGCGGGCGTTGGTGCCGTAGGCGTTGATGATGCCGCCGTTGATGACGGTCGGATCGAGCCCGCCGGCTTCGAGCAGGGTTGCGACCAGCGAAGTGGTCGTCGTTTTGCCATGGGTGCCGCCGATGGCGATCGCATTGCGGAAGCGCATCAGCTCGGCGAGCATCTCGGCGCGGCGCACCACCGGCAGCAGCTTTTCGCGCGCGGCGATGAGTTCCGGGTTGCTCTTCTTGATCGCCGTCGAAACGACGACGACTTCGGCATCACCGAGATTTTCGGCGCGATGGCCGACGGAGACCTCAATGCCTTTATCGCGCAGTCGCTGCACATTGGCGCCGTCCGATTGATCCGATCCCTGCACCTTGTGACCGAGATTGTGCAGCACCTCGGCGATACCGCTCATGCCGATACCGCCAATGCCGATGAAATGGACGAGACCGATCGCCTTCGGCAGTTTCATGCGCGTGTCCTCTTGAATTCTGAGACTGTCTTGCCGGCGGCAATAGCCTCAACCATGTCGGCAAGCAAGTTCGCCGCATCCGGTTTCCCGGCGAGCTTGGCCGCCGCCGCCATGTGCGAAAGCTTGTCCGGATCGTTCATCACATGGCTCAGTATAGAGGCGATGCGTTCAGGCGAAAGCTCCGACTGAGGGATCACCTTCGCCCCGCCGGTCGCAGCCAGTGCGGCGGCGTTCGCCGCCTGATCATGGTCGAGCGCATGCGGATAGGGCACCAGAATGGCCGGGCGTCCGATGACGGAGATTTCCGAAACAGTGGAAGCACCGGAGCGGCAGATCACCAGATGTGCCTGGGCAAGACGCTCCGCCATGTCGTTGAAAAATGGCGCTATATCGGCTCCCATCTCCAGCTTGGCGACGCAGCCGCTGACCATCTCCATATCCTCAGGGCGCACCTGCTGCGTCACCCTGAGCCGCGCGCGCAGGCCGTCCTCGAGCAGGCTGATCGCCGTCGGCATGGACTTGGAAAAATACTGCGCGCCCTGGCTGCCGCCGAAGACGACGAGATTGAAGGGCTCGCCGGGATGCGAAGGCAGGTAAGGCCGCTCGGCTGCGGCAAGGATCGCCGGTCGCACAGGATTGCCTGTTGCAACTGTCTTGTCAGAAAAAGCATCCCCGCTTTCTGATAGAAAGCCGCCGGCAATCGCCTTGACGCGCGGAGCCAGCGCCTTGTTGGCCCGGCCCATGACCGCATTCTGCTCATGCAGCATCGAGGCGACGCCGAGCCGCGTGGCGGCCAGCAGCGGCGGCACGGTGGGGTAACCGCCGAAGCCGACGACAATCACCGGCTTCAGCCGCTGGATCAGCCTTTTGGCCGCTCGCATGCCGCTCCATAGCGTCCACAGCGAGCGGGCGACGGCGACCGGGTTCTTCGAGCCGATCGTCGCCGACGGCACGACATGGATCTGCTCGGCCGGGAACTTGCCGGCATAACGCTCGGCCCGACTGTCAGTCACCAGGTGCACCGAATAGCCGCGCTCCTTCAGCTTGAAGGCCAGCGCCTCCGCCGGGAACACGTGGCCGCCGGTCCCTCCGGCGGCAAGCAGCACGATGCCTTTGCTCATGACCTCTTACTCCGCGGGCATGCCGTGCGGGACGCGGAAGAGGCTCCGGTCCTGCGCACGTTTTTCCGGGCGGTGGCGCGTCAGCGCGAGAATAAAGCCCGCGGTAACGCAGATCGCCACCATGGAAGAACCGCCGTAGGAAATCAGCGGCAGCGTCATGCCCTTTGCCGGCAGCAACTCAAGATTGACGCCGATATTGATGATTGACTGGATGCCCATCTGCAGCACCAGGCCCGCGACGGCAAAGCGATTGAAATCATTGCGCTCGCGATAGGCATGCGAGAGGCCGCGCAGCACCAGCACGGAAAACAGCGCGACGAGCGCCATGCAGAAGACGATGCCGAATTCCTCGGCCGCGACCGAGAAGATGAAGTCGGTATGCGCATCCGGGATGATACGCTTGACGATGCCTTCTCCCGGTCCCTGACCGAACCAGCTGCCGCGGATAATCGCCTCACGGGCGGTGTCGATCTGGAACGTGTCGCCCTCGCCGGTCATGAACTTGTCTATGCGCAGCGCAACGTGCGGAAAGACGTAATAGGCACTGAGCAGGCCGCCGGCGCCGCCAATGCCGAGCAGCATGATCCAGATCCACGGCATGCCGGCCATGAAGAACATGCCCCCCCAGACGGCGGTCGTCAGGATGGTCTGGCCGAGGTCGGGCTGCGCGACGAGAAGGGCCGCAACGATGCCGAAGAGGATAATGGCAAAGAGATTACCGGGGATTTCCGGCTGGCGCGCATGCTCGGCAAATAGCCAGGCGCAGACGACGACGAAGGCAGGTTTCATGAATTCCGACGGCTGAATGGAAAGGCCGGCGATCCAGATCCAGCGCCTGCCACCCTTGACCTCCTGGCCGACGAACAGCACCAGCACCATCATGGCGAGCGAAATGATCAGGAGCAGGATCGCGGTTCGCCGCACCTGGCGCGGCGTCAGGAACGATAGCCCGAGCATGACGGCGATCGACGGAATCATGAAGGCGGCATGGCGCTTGACGAAGTGAAAAGGCTCGAGCCCGATGCGCTCGGCAACCGCCGGAGATGCCGCAAACGACAGCATGAAGCCGATGCCCATCAAGAAGATGAACATCGCCAGGAAGAAGCGGTCGATGGTCCAGAACCAATCGGCCAGAGGCCCACGTTCCGCGCGGCTTACCATGTCATTTCTCTCCTGTTGCCGGTCCGATCAGCATCGTCATTCCGTCAAGGGCGGCCACGTGGCTGACGAAGGCATCACCCCTGACTTCGAAGTTCTTATACTGGTCGAAGCTTGCGCAAGCCGGGGATAACATCACGGCGGAAGAAGCAGCTTCGTCGCGCTCCGCATCGGCCGCCGCATGCGCGACTGCGCGCTCCAGCGTGCCGGAGATCTCGTAGGGCACGGCCTCGCCGAGCGTGGCGGCGAACTCCGCGGCTGCCTCGCCGATCAGATAGGCCTTGGCGATACGTGGGAAATAGGGCGCGAGCGTCGAGATGCCGCCTGATTTCGGCAAGCCGCCGGCGATCCAGTAGATGCGATCATAGCTCGACAGCGCCGGCGCTGCCGCCTCGGCATTCGTCGCCTTGGAATCGTTGACGAAGACGACGCGGCCTCGTTTGCCCACAGGCTGCATGCGGTGCTTGAGGCCGGGAAAGGAGGCAAGGCCGGTGCGAATATCGTCGGCGGACACGCCGACGGCAAGGCAGGCGGCGACCGCCGCCGCCGCGTTCTGCGCATTGTGGCTGCCGCGCAGCGTCTGGATGCCGTCGAGATCGGCAAAGGGCAGCATGGCGCCGCCGCCGGCCTGAACGAGCCTGGTGCCCTCGGCATAAATGCCTGATGCCACCGCGTTACGGCGCGAGATGCGGACCACCTTGACACCTGCCCGCTCGATCCGGTCGGCGATTAGCGCCGAATGGCTGTCATCGATGCCGACGATCGCGACATCGCTGCCGGCGACCAGCCGCTCCTTGACGTCGGCGTAGTGCTGCATCGTGCCGTGGCGATCGAGATGATCGGGCGTCAGGTTGAGCAGGATGCCGGCGGAAGGGTTCAGCGTCGGCGCCAGATCGACCTGATAGGAAGAGCATTCGACGACGAAATAGCGCCCCGCCTTCGGCGGATCGAGCGTCAGCACCGCCGTGCCGATATTGCCGCCGAGCTGGGTGTCGTAGCCTGCGGATTTCAGGATGTGGGCGATCAGCGCCGTCGTCGTCGACTTGCCGTTGGTGCCGGTGATAGCGATGAAGGGGCAATCCGGCGCATGAGCGCGGCGCTCGCGCACGAAGAGCTCGACGTCGCCGACAATATCGACGCCGGCCGCCCGCGCCAGGTCGACAGTCCAGTGCGGCTTCGGATGGGTGAGCGGCACGCCGGGCGACAGGACGAACAGCGCATGCTGGCTCCAGTCGATGCCGTGCAGGTCCTCCGTCCGGATGCCTTCCGCCGAAGCCTTGGCGACGCTGTCGGGATTGTCGTCCCACGCGGTCACCTCGGCGCCGCCCGCGACCAGCGCGCGGGCAGTGGCAAAACCGGAACCGCCGAGCCCGAAGAGCGCGACCTTCCTGTCCTTGAGCGTCGTGACCGGAATCATCGCCGCCTCACCGGAGCTTCAGCGTCGAAAGGCCGAGCAGGGCAAGGCCGACGGCGATGATCCAGAAGCGGATCACCACCTGGCTCTCGGTCCAGCCCTTCTTCTCGAAATGATGATGGATCGGCGCCATTAGGAAGACGCGCCGGCCGGTCATCTTGAAGAAGCCGACCTGGATGATGACCGACAGCGTCTCCATGACGAACAGGCCTCCGATGATCGCCATGACGATCTCATGCTTGGTGGCGACGGCAACGGTGCCGATCGTGCCGCCGAGCGCCAGCGACCCGGTATCGCCCATGAAGATGGCGGCGGGCGGCGCGTTGAACCAGAGGAAGCCGAGGCCGGCGCCGATGACGGCGCCGAGCACGACGGCAAGCTCACCGGTGCCGGGCACGAAATTGATCTGCAGATAGTTCGCAAACACCACATTGCCGGCGAGATAGGCGATGACGCCGAAGGAGGCGGCCGCGATCATAACAGGCACGATGGCAAGCCCGTCGAGGCCATCGGTCAGATTGACGGCATTGCCGGCGCCGACGATGACGAAGCCGCCGAAGACGACGAACATGATGCCGAGATTGATCAGGAAGTCCTTGAAGAAGGGAAAGGCGATCGAGGAGCCGAAGGTCGAGCCGGCGGTCCCCGAGGCAAGGGCGGTGCGCATCATGAAGTAGACGGCGATGCCGGCGATGACGAATTCGATGCCGAGGCGCGCCTTGCCGGAGAAGCCCTTGTGGCTCTGCTTGGTCACCTTGAGATAATCGTCATAGAAGCCGATTGCGCCGAAGCCCAGCGTCACCAGCAAGGTGGCGACGACATAGACGTTGGAAAGATCGGCCCAGAGCAGCGACGCCCCGACGATGCCGGCCAGGATCATCAGCCCGCCCATGGTCGGCGTGCCGGCCTTCTTGAAATGCGTCTGCGGCCCGTCCGCGCGGATCGGTTGGCCCTTGCCCTGCCGGATGCGCAGCGAATTGATGATCGTCGGCCCGAACAGGAAGACGATCAATGCGGAGGTGAAGAGAGCGGCCCCTGTGCGGAAAGTGATATATCTGAACAGATTCAGAAACTTGAAATATTCCGACAGTTCGACAAGCCAGATCAGCATTCAGGGCCCCTTGTTTACCCGATCAAAGTTCGCGTTGCGTGTCGGCAAATGCCGGGAACTTGTCAAGGAGCGCGGCGACGATCTTGCCGAAACCGATGCCCAGAGACGATTTCACCATCAACACGTCGCCCGGCGCGACCGAGTCCAATACATATTCCGTCAATTCGCTCGTGTTCTCGCGGTATTCGACTTGCACGCTTTCCGGCAATGAGTCCTTCAGCGCGGCCATCTCGGCACCCGCAAGCCAGACATGTTCGATGCCGGCGGCAAGCAGCGGCCCGGCAAGATCGGCATGGACCTTCTCGGCATATTCGCCCATCTCCAGCATGTCGCCTAGCACGGCGATACGGCGGCCGCGCGCGGTCGGCTCGGCGGCCGCCAGCAGCGCGATCGCCGCGCGCATCGAGGCCGGATTGGCATTGTAGCTCTCGTCGATCAGCGTGAAACTGCCGCGACCGCCGCCGATCGAAAGCCGGTGGCGCTTGCCCCTGCCCTTTTCCGGCTTCAGCGTCGCAAGCGCCTCGATCGCCTTCTCCATATCGGCGCCGACGATCCTGACGACGCCGAGCGCCGCCAGCGCATTCTCGGCGATATGACGGCCAGGCGCGCCGATCGCGACCTCCAGCGTCTCGCCGCCGATCGTCAGCCATAGCGTCGAATTCTCGTCCGCGCCGTTGAATTCCGCGAGCCGGAATTCCGCCTTGGCGTGCTGGCCGAAGGAGTGAATGTTCTCGATGCCGAGCGACTGCGCCGTTCGATCGAGGAAATTGAACTGGTCATTGTCGCGGTTGAGCACGACATGGCCGCCGGGCTCGAGCCCTTCGAAGACTTCCGCCTTGGCGGCGGCGATCTCCTTGATGCTCTTGAAGTTGCCGAGATGCGCCGGCGCGATCGTCGTGATGACCGCGACATCGGGACGGATCATCGCTACCAGCGGCCGGATCTCGCCGGGATGATTCATCCCGACTTCGAAGACGCCGTAATCGGTATCACCAGGCATCCGCGCGAGCGTCAGCGGAACGCCCCAGTGATTGTTGAAGGAAGCGACGGAGGCGTGCACCTTGCCCGACGGCGACAGCACGTGCCGCAGCATCTCCTTGGTGGTCGTCTTGCCGACAGAACCGGTAACGGCGATGATTTTTGCTCGCGACCGCTCGCGGGAAGCCTGCCCCAGACGCCCGAGTGCCGCCAGCACGTCGTCGACGACGATCATCGGCACCGTCAGGCGGCCAAGGGCGGGAAGCCTCGCTTCGCTGACGACGAGAAGCGAGGCACCGTTCGCTATCGCCATCGACGCATAGTCGTGACCGTCGACGCGGTCACCCTTGATCGCGAAAAACGCCTCGCCTGATGTAATCGAGCGGCTGTCGATGGAAATGCCGGTGATGCCTTCGGGCAAGGTGCCGAAAGGGCGCCCCGCCATCGCTGCGATCATGTCTTCGGTCGTCCAGAGCCAGCTCAAGATTTCAGTTCCTCCAAGGCCTTGCGCACCTCCGCGTGGTCCGAGAACGGCAGTGTGACGTTCCCAATCGTCTGCCCTTCCTCATGCCCCTTGCCGGCAACGATCAGCGTATCGCCGGATTTCAGCATGCCGACAGCCTCACGGATAGCCGTGGCGCGATCGCCGATCTCGGAGGCTGAGCTCGCTGCCGCCATAATCTCCGCCCGGATCGCAGCCGGCTCCTCCGAACGCGGATTGTCGTCGGTGACGATCACGACATCGGCAAGGCGGCAGGCGATTTCGCCCATGATCGGCCGCTTGCCGCGGTCGCGGTCGCCGCCGCAGCCGAAGACGACGACGACACGGCCGGTGGTGAAGGGCCTCACCGAATTCAGCACATTTTCCAACGCATCCGGCTTGTGGGCATAATCGACATAAGCGAGTGCGCCATCTTGGGTATGGCCGACCAGTTCGAGGCGGCCCGACGCGCCGACCAGTTTCTCGAGCGCCGCCATCGCGACCTTCGGCTCGACTCCCGTGGACATGGCAAGTCCTGCCGCAACCAGCGCGTTGGCGACCTGGAAATCGCCGGCCAGCGGAATGTCCACCTCGAAGATCTCATCGCCGATATGGATCTCCGCCGTCTGCTTGTGGCGGAAATGCTCGACGCGTTTCAGAGACAGATATTTCCCCTTGCGCCCGACGGTGCGGACGTCATGACCGGCATCGGCAGCCGCCTTGATTGCCTGCGCCGACCACGGATCGTCAGCGAAGACGACCGCCGGCGAGCCCTTCGGCAGCAGCGTATCGAAAAGCCGCATCTTGGCGGCCATATAGTCTTCGACCGTCGGATGATAATCCATGTGGTCGCGGCCGAGATTGGTGAAGGCTGCGGCGGCGAGCCTGACACCGTCGAGACGGCATTGGTCGAGGCCGTGGCTGGAAGCCTCCATCGAGGCATGCGTAACACCCTCGTCGGCGAGCTCCGCCAGCAGTTTGTGCAGCGACACCGGATCCGGCGTCGTCAGTGCGCCATATTCATTGCGCGTCGGCGAAACGACACCTGTCGTGCCGATCATCGCGGCTGCATGGCCGGCATGTGCCCAGATCTGGCGGGTGAAAGAGGCGACGGAAGTCTTGCCGGCCGTGCCCGTGACGGCGACCATGGTCTCGGGCTGCCTGCCGTAAAAGCGGGAGGCGGCGATGGAAAGAAAGCGGCGCGGTTCCTTGACCGCAAGCACCGGGATGGGAGCATCGACAACCTGGGAGGTGATCGCGATGGCGGCCCCGCGGCTGGCGGCATCCGCGATGAAACCCGCGCCATCCGCCTTGGTGCCGGCGACCGCGACAAAAGCATTGCCCGGTTCGACCTTGCGGCTGTCCGAAGACAGGCCTGAGATATCAAGCAAGCCTGCCGGGCCTTCGAGCTGTACTTCAAGTTCCGGAAACTGATCTCCGGCCAGGTCTCGCAATTTCATCGAACGCACTTTTCTCTCTTGAAGCCGGTTCACCCCTCGCGAATCGGCGTCGGTATTCATTCACACTCAATAAGACACCAGCAAGGCCGAACCGCCCTCCCCAAATTTCGGCTCAATGCCGAGAATGGGAGCCGCGCGGCGGATGATCTCACGAGCGATCGGGCCGGCGGTACCGGCGGAGATCGTTCCACCATATTGCTTTTCGCCTGTTTTCGGCTCGTCGCAGAAGGTGATGACGACATATTGGGGATTATCGATCGGGAAGGCGGAAATGAAGGAGTTGAAGTTGAGCGTCGCGGAATAACGCCCGTTCACCACCTTGTCCGCCGTACCGGTCTTGCTGCCGACGGCAAAGCCCGGCACACGGGCGACGCGTCCCGACCCCTTGTAACCGTTGAAATCGAGAAGATAGCGGATCTCATCGCTGGTCGACTTCTTGAGGACCTGCTTGGCAACCTGATCGGCCTGTTCGCGGGTGCGCGGCAGGAATGTCGGCTCGATCAGCTTGCCGCCGTTGACAAGGGCGGCAGCCGCCACGCCCGTCTGCAGCGCGGTCGTTGAGACGCCGTGGCCGAAGGAAATCGTGATCGAATTGATCTTCTTCCAGACGCGCGGCTGGCTCGGCATCTTCACTTCGGGCAGTTCGGTCTGCATCTTCGTCAGCAGGCCGAATTTGGTCAGATAGTCCTTCTGCGCGTCGATGCCGACAAGGTCGATGACGCGCGCCGTGCCGATGTTCGATGAATACTGGAAGATTTCGGGAACGGTCAGCCAGCGGCGCTGTCCGTGAAAGTCATGGATGGTGAAGCCGCCGATATAGATCGGCTTGCTGGCGTCGAACGTATCGGACATCTTCACCTTGCCGCTGTCGAGCGCCATCGCCAGCGAGAAGGTTTTGAAGGTCGACCCCATTTCGAAGGTGCCGTTCGTCATCCGGTTGAGCCAGCCTTCCTTGGCGCCCTCCTGCGGATTGTTCGGATCGAAGTCGGGTGCCGATGCCATGCCGAGCACTTCCCCGGTGTGCACGTCGATCACAGCGGCGCCGGCCCCCTTTGACTGGAAATTGTTGACGGCGTTGACGACCGCATCGCGAACGATGTTCTGCACGCGCAGGTCGATCGACAGCCGCACCGGCTCCAGCGGCTGGTCGCTCGTCATGCCGACCGAGGCGAGATCGGCGAGCCCCTGGTCGTCGATAAATTTCTCCATGCCGGCCACGCCGCGGTTGTCGATGTTGACATAGCCGAGGATGTGCGCCGCGGTTGAGCCGCCGGGATAGAAGCGGCGCTTCTCCGGCCGAAAGCCGATGCCGGGAATGCCGAGCGCCAGGATCTGGCTCTGCTGCTTCGGCGTCAGCTGCCGGCGCAGCCAGGCGAAATGCGAACTCTTGACCGAAAGCTTCTTGTAGGTGTCTCTGACGTCGAGCTCCGGCAAAACAGTTGCAAGCTTCTCCACCGCCTCATCAACGTCAACGATCTTGTTCGGCTCGGCAAACAGCGAGACCGTGCGGATGTCGGTCGCCAGCACCTCGCCATTGCGATCGAGTATGTCGGGCCGCGAGGCCATCAACCGGTCGGGCGGCAGGATGCTGGAGACGACCTCCTGATCCTTCATGGCATATTCGACCAGACGGCCGCCGATGACGACATAGACACCCATGAAGCCAAGGATCAGCAGCCCTACACGGCTTTTTGCCTGCCCTGTCTTCTTCTTGCGCGACCCCTCGATGGCCACGCCGGCGGAAGGGCCGCCGAAGCGGTTATAGACGCCGGTGGAGAAATGCGCCTGGCTCTTCAGGACCATGATGCGGGAAAGAAACGACATTATTCCACCGACCCCGTTTCGATCTCGTCTGCCTCGTCTGCCACCACACCACGCTGCTCGGCTGCGTCACGCTGCTCGGCTGCGCCGTGCTGCTGTACTGCGCCCCGTGGCATCGGCACGGGCTGCGCTTTGCCGGTCGTGCCTTTGGCGCTGGCCACGGCCGCACCCTTGGCGCCGGCTTTGGCCTCCGTCACATCCGGTACCGGAACCTCGGACTTCAGCATCGGCAGCTCCTTCGCATGCACGAGCGCCGTCGAATCCGTCGGCTGCAGCTGCAATTCCGCATTGTAGGCATTGACCAGCCGCTCCAGCCGGTTCGGCTGCGATTGCAGCGCCCAATCGGCCTTGAGAAGATCGATCGTGTCCTTCTCGAGCTTGATCTCGGCCTCGAGGCGATGAACCTCCTCGAGCTTCAATTCGGCGCGATGCTTGATCGTGTAGGTGACGGCGGCAGTCGCCGTCATGACGCCGATGAGCACAAGATCGAACGTTTTCAGCATATCAACCTCCGAGCTTTCCGAGAGAGGCAAGATTGGGAAACCCGAAGAGCGACATATCCGCCGCCTCGGCGGCCGCGTCCGTCCGCTGGCCGGCGCGCAGCTTGGCGGAGCGGGCGCGCGGATTGGCTTCAGCCTCCGCCTCGCTCGCCGAAACCATCGTCTTGCCGATCGCCGTGAAGGTCGCCGCCCGCTCATGTGCGGCCGGCAGGTGCCGCGAGCCCGTCGCCTTGCCGGCGCGGTCGGAGAAGAATTTCTTGACGATGCGGTCTTCAAGCGAATGAAAGGTGACGACGACGAGCCGGCCGCCGGGCTTCAGAGCTCGTTCCGCCGCAAACAAAGCCTGCGCCAGCTCCCCGAGCTCGTCATTGACGAAAATGCGCAAGGCCTGGAAGACGCGCGTCGCGGGATGGATCTTGTCCTTCATCTTGCGCGGGGTGACCAGTTCGATGAGGCCGGCAAGATCGCGCGTCGTTTCGAAGGGCTTTTCCTCGCGCCGCTTCTCGATCGCATGTGCGATTCGCGGCGCCTGGTTTTCCTCGCCGAGAAAATGGAAGATGCGGATCAGATCCGCGACCTTGGCGCGATTGACGACATCGGCGGCCGAAACGCCTGTCCCCGACATGCGCATGTCAAGCGGTCCGCTCTTCTGGAAGGAGAAGCCGCGCTCGGGCTCATCGATCTGCATGGAAGAGACGCCGATATCGAGCACGACGCCGTCGAGCCCGCCTTGCGGCGCATGATCGGCAAGATTCGAGAACTGCGCATGAATGAGCCGGAGGCGGCCGGCATGAGCGGCAACCATCGCCTGGCCCGCGGCAATCGCTGTGGGATCACGATCGAGCGCAATCACCTCGGCGCCGGCCGCAAGGATGGCCGCGCTATAACCACCCGCACCGAATGTACCATCGAGAATGAGCTTGCCGGGTGCGGGCGAGAGCGCTGCGAGGACCTCATTGAGAAGAACAGGAATGTGACGAACCGGTCCGCCACCGGCATCAGTTGAACCTCCGCCAGGATTCGTCGCCATTCCGTTCCCTCGTTCCTTCAGGAACGCTTGCCCGCCAGCTTGCGCTCCCCTCGTGCCTGCGCCTGCGCAGCCAAGAATGCCTGCGGCTGCCAGAGCTGAAAATGATCCGCTCGACCGACGAAGGTCACTTCGTCCGAGATGCCGGTGAAGTCGCGGATGAAATCCGTGACCATCAGCCGCCCCTCGGCATCGAGCTTCATGAAGACCCCGCCTCCGTGGATCAGAAGCGACATCGCGTTCGCATCCGGCGAAAACGGATCTTCCGCAGCAATCTGCCGCTCGAATCTTTCGAGAAGATCCGGGCCGCCGATGCTGATCGCCGGAAACACAAAGTCCTGGAAACAGTAAAGCTCCTGAACGTTGCGCTGCGCCAGCACGGAACGGAACGCCGAAGGCACGGAAACCCTGCCCTTGGCATCGATCCTGTTGGTCGCGTTCGAAAGGAAGCGGCTCATGACTCGAAACATCCGTTCCCGCAGGGAGCCGGACAAAAAGACGCCCGAAAGTCCCAATATCAGGCACAGCTTCGCAAGCCGGATGAGCCGAATCCCACCCGACGCTTCTGGAAAAGAAGACGCCTTTGCTTTGCGATGAATGGGCAAATGATTGCCCTGATGCAGTGCGCATTTGGGATAACATGGGACCATATGGGCGTCAATGGGATACGCCCATTTTGCAACGGACGCATGATCAAACATTTATAAGCTGTTAAGTTTAACAAAGGGTTAGCGGTGCCATTTTACGACAGACACGCAATGATAGCGTCGCACAAAAACACGCCTAAAAGGCGCATGAATATGACCTGGCCCCTGCCGCGGTACGGATGTTAATCGCCAGTTGGCCTGTAAGCCGGGTTCTGTATGGCTCCGGCGTGAACCGGAACGTGGCAGCCATTCCTCTGGGACAGCGCTCGCACGCTGCCTCACGCAACCCACCCGGATGACTGGCCTGGAAACCGGCCGGAGAGCCTTTCGGCCCGCCGCGTCATCCCTATTCGGTCTTGCTCCCGGTGGGGTTTACCGTGCCATATCCGTTGCCGGAGATGCGGTGGGCTCTTACCCCACCCTTTCACCCTTACCTGTCATGACAGGCGGTTTGCTTTCTGTGGCACTTTCCCTGAGGTCGCCCTCGCCGGACGTTATCCGGCACCGTGTTTCCGTGGAGCCCGGACTTTCCTCACCCTACCGCCTTTCGGCATTGGTAAAGCGCGGCTGCCCGGCCAACTGGCAGGGCTCCCATAAACGAGAGAGCCCGTAATTGCTACCGAAATATGGGGGACAGGCTTAACGGAAATTAGGTGTGAAATCCGTGGAGTAGCCCTGTTCGCCGATTCTGCCCGACAAAAGCAGCTCCGCGCCGAGCCTGCCGATTTCGTCCGAACTCTTGGCCGAGGTGCCGGCGCAGCCCGTCAGCACCGCAATCGCGGGCGAAGAGGTATAGCCGATCATCGGATAGCTGCTTTCCGTAAACGAGACGACGCAGGCGGCCGTCGAAATCGAAAGCGGCGTCATATCGGGCACGAGGTCGGCGACGATGCGCTGCAGATGCGAGCGCACGCTCTCGCGCCCTTCGGTCCTGAACCAAGCCCGCATCTCGATGTCGTTGCGTAAGATCAGATCGTCGGGATCGCCGCCGATCTTCAGGTAGAATTTGCCATCGGGATAACGGATCGGCGGCAGCAGATAGATATGGATGCCGGGCACGTCGAGAATGAGCGACGGCATCGCCGCAAGGCGGAGCGCATCAGCCTCGCCGACCTCGAACAGCGTTATGGTCCGGCCATAAACCGTCATGTCAACAGGCCGTGGCAACAGATTCTCGGCAATGGAAAATCCGCCCGCCGCCAGCAGCACCTTTTCACCGCGATAGGTGAGGCCCCCGGCAGTCTTGACGGTCGCCAGCCCGCCCTCCTCGCGGATCGAGACCACATGATCCCGGATGACCGTCGCGCCTGCCCTTTCTGCCAGCATAGATTGCGCCTTGACCAGCTTGCGCGGGCTGATATGTCCGGCGCCCCTCGCCTCGAACACACCTGCACTGCCGGCGGGAAAGGCAAAGAAGGGAAATGCGGTCTTCAATCCGCCCGCGTCCAGAAGCCTGGTATCGACGCCGAGCGAAACGGCAGCCTGCCGAGTCCTTTCGAGATAATCGCTTCCATTAGGCGCGATGACGACGCAGCCGACCTCCCGATAGAAGTCGATGCCGCTCTCGTTCGCGATCTCGCCGTAGCGACCGATCGAGCGGTTGGCGAGCAGCGCCCAGTTGCTGTCGGGATCGATGGTGCGGGTAATGCGCCCCTCGTCGTAATGGCTGGCGAAAACGCCTTCATGCGCCTTGCGATCATCAGGCTCGTCCGGGCCGATCACTGCGACACCATCCGTCTGCCGCGCCAGATGCCGCGCGGCAGCGGCTCCCATCAGCCCGCGGCCGACGACGATGTATTTGAAATCGACTGCCATGATATTCCTCTCAAACGAAGATCGGCGTCAGCTCGCGGCCGAAATCCTCATCCCCGAGCCGCCCTTCCCTGAGAAGCACGGCCCCGAGACGCCCGAGTTCGTCGGAGGATTTGGCCGCGACAAAATTGCCGCCGGTCAGCACCGCGATCCGCGGCGACGGCGTGAAGCCGACGTAGGGATAACCGGTCGGCGTGAAATTCGCCACGCACGGAGCCGATGTAACCGGGCAGCCGGCCAGCTCCGGCATCAGTTGCAGGGCGATGCGCGAGAGATGATCGCGCTCGGCCACACTGCCGTCGGAACGGAACCACGTGCCGGCCTCTGCCAGCCGGCTGAAGGAAAGCGCCTCGGTATCGCCGCCAAGCTTCAGATAGAGCTTGCCGTCGGGATAACGCACCGGCGGCAGGATATAGATGTGATCCTCCTCCCGGTCGCCGAGCACGATGGTCGACGGCATGTTGCCGAAGATCGCCATCTCGCGCTCGCCGATTTCGTAGAAGACAACGGTACGCGCCATCACGCTCAAATCGACGGGACGCGGCAGCAGGGCATGGAAATTGCTGAAAGCGCCGGCCGCGACCAATACCCGCTCGGCGCTGTAGCCTCTCGCGCCGGCCGTCACCTCGACATGGGAACCTGCATCACGCACCGACGTCACAGTCGCCTCGATCAGCGCGACGCCGCCCTGTTCGGCGAGCCTGGCTTGCGCGCGCACCAGCGCCCGCGGATTGATGTGCCCGGCGCGCTTGCGCTCGAAATATCCGCTGAAATCAGGGCCGACGGCAAGATAGGGAAAACGCCGGTCGAGTTCCGCCGGGGCGACGATCTCGATATCGCTGCCGAGCGTCCCGCTGACGGTCAGCGCCCTTAGAAGAAAGTCCTGCTCGTCCTTGGGCGGGGGACCGGCAAAAAGGCAGCCGACTTCCGAAAAGAAGGAAATGCCGCTTTTCGCCTCAATGTCGCGGTAGCGCCCGAGCGCCCGCGCGGCGAAAGTTCCCCAGGCGAGATTGCCGTCGAAGGTGCGGGTAATGCGCGCTTCGTCATAATGGCTGGCAAAGACGCCGTGATGGGCCTTGCGATCCCCCGGCTCCGAAGGGCCGATCAGCGCGACACCTTCGGCCATGGAGGAGAGATGCCGTGCCGCCGCCGCTCCCATCATGCCGCGCCCGATGACGATGAACCTGAAATCGATTGCCATGTCTCACCTTATATCGAGGTGGCCACCTCGTTTCGAGGTGGGATATCACGGCGAGCAGTCTGATTCATATCGCAAAAACAGTAGCCGAAGACTTTCCTCCGATCCGGGTGGCGGCTCAGTCGAGCATCGCCAGGACCTTTCCGCAATACGTCTTCGACACCGGGTTCATGCGCGTTGCACCATGGCCGGCATTATATTTGAGGATGGTGTTGCAGGTCTGCCCGCCGCCGAGCTGGTGGGCGGCCGCCAGATACTTCATGCCGTATTTGATGTTAGTCTCGGGATCGAACAGCCCTTTGCGCGTGCCGGAATATCCCATCATCCTGGCCGTTGCGGGCTTGATCTGCATCAGGCCGATTTCGCCGGCGCTGCCGCGTGCCTTCGGATTGAAATTACTCTCGATGCGAACGACCGCCTGGGCGAGCGCCACCGGAACGTTGTATTCAGCTGCATATTTGTTGATCAGCGCAGCATAGGGAATGCTGTTGGAGAAATCGGGCATAGCATAACCGCTCTGGCGATCGACGGTTTTCAGCGGGATGGTTTCGGCCCTGACACCCCAGTCATCATTAGCCGAGGCAAAGTTATACCCCGCCAGCAGCATGCCAAGGCATGCCGCAGCACCAACAATCAAATTTTTCATATAGTTTCTTCACTCCGACCCAAAGAACTGCAGGACTGCGCGCCTCGCCGTCATCCGGATACATGCGATCAAGGACTGATCGCGTTCCACAGCAATTCTTATCGTTTCATTTGGCGGTCACGGTTACACTTGAAATCAGCCGCGAGCGCCGTTCAGCGGGCGTCCTTAGACCATCGCAATGAGGAGATAATAGGGAAATGATGTGGCGGGGCGGATTTCTCGCTTGTGGCGGCAAAACTGCCCGGAAATCCAGCTGCCGTCGTCAGGAAAATCGCGGTAGCGCCGACAGCAGCCGGTGCAGCGTGTCGATCGTCGAGAAATCGGCGATCCCGTCCACTCGTTCGGGCCGGAAATGGCGCTGGAAGGCTTCCACGTCGCCGGCGGTCTTTTCGGAGAATTCGCCCGTAATTTCAGTGCCGTAACCATAAAGCGACAGCATCGACTGCAGCGCTTCCACCGGCTGGCCGGCGTCCCCGCGCTGAAAGAAACGCCCGCCGGTGATCGTCGCCGGCTCGACCCAATGCCCCACACCCGCCCGATGAAGCTCGGCCCAGGGGAATTTCTCGCCCGGATCGACCTTGCGAATCGGTGCGACATCGGAATGCCCGAGCACTCTTTCCGGCGCGATCGACCAACGTTTGACACAGTCACGACACAATTCGATGACTGCTGCGATCTGTTCTTTCGGATAGTCGGGAAGGCCGCCGGGATGGCCGGCATTGGCGATTTCGATGCCGATCGACAGCGAATTGATATCGCTCTCGCCGTGCCAGCTGCTTTTGCCCGCATGCCAGGCGCGCCGCGCCTCCGGCACGAGCTGGATCACTTCGCCATTCTCGTGCACGAAATAATGGCTGGAAACCTGGCTCTCTTCCCGACAGAGCCAGTCGAGCGCGTCATCGGCCGTCGGCATCCCGGTATAATGCAGCAGGATCATGTCGGGACGCCGCCCGTCCGCCCGCTCGCCGTGGTTGGGCGACGGCCGCACGCAAGCGCCTCGATAATCGGCCTCGAAAGAGGTCATGCGGCGCGGCGTTCCTTCTCGATCGCCGCATAGGCTGCATTCAGCGCCGCCATGCGCTCATTGGCGATCAAATGAAACTCCTTCGGCACCCCACGCGAGATCAGTCGATCGGGATGATGTTCGCTGACCAGGCCGCGGTAACGGCGGCGGATCGTCGGAAAATCGTCGGAAGGCGACACGCCGAGCACCTTGTAGGGATCGCCGCCGGACGAGACGTGGCGAGCGGCGATCTGGTCGAAACGTGTCTCGCTCATTTCAAAGATTTCGGCGATGTGGCGCAAGAAATTCAGTTCCTTCTCATGGATCAGCCCGTCGGCCTTGGCGATATGGAAGAGACCGTCGAGCACGTCTTCCAGCACCGTGCAATTGGCTGCGCAGGTGGTGCAGAGCGTGGAGAGCCGCTCGGCGTAGGCCTCATAGCCGGCAACATCCTGACGCGCGAGGTTATAAAGTCTGGCGACATTCTTGGCTTGATCCGGCGGAAATTCGAAGATTTCCCGGAAGGCCTCGACCTCCCTCTCGCTGACGATGCCGTCGGCCTTGGCCATCTTGGCCGAAAGCGCGATGATCGCCACGGAGAACGCCACTTTGCGCCGGGTTTCGGGATCGCCTTCGAAAACCGTTCGGATCGCCTCGACGACCGCGGAAAGCACATTGCCCGCGGTATTGCCAATGGCATTCAACAGTTTTTCCCAGAAGGACATCGAAAATCTCTCGCACGCTTGTCAAGTATGGGAAGTCAGCTTGACCAAAGAATCTGAGCCATTGCAAGGCGACGATTGGTCGTAGGATCGAAAACAGTTTTCACAATTCGGTAATTATTGCACCGCAGCAAGCGGTCGGCCGCTTTCGCCGGATCTGCCAAGAGAGTGCCCGCACCATGTCACTCGATACTTAGCCGCCGATTTCCACAAACAGTTCCCCACAAGCAAAGCGGGCTTGAAACGATTATATCGATACTTCGCGCCGCCTTCGCCGTTGAACCCGGCCAAAAGCCGCTTCTTTCGTAAATTCTTTACTTTACAGAGCCCTTTCCCTGCCGCATCCATGCGCTAGCTAACGCTGCCGCACTGAACACCATAGGAGGGATCATGGCCAAACAGAAAGTCGCAATGCTGACCGCCGGAGGCCTGGCGCCCTGTCTTTCCTCCGCAGTTGGCGGCCTCATCGAACGCTACAGCGACGTCGCGCCCGAAATCGACATCGTTGCCTATAGGTCCGGTTATCAGGGCGTGCTGCTAGGTGATCGGATCGAGATCACCGGCCAAATGCGGGAAAGAGCGCCGCTGCTGCACCGCTACGGCGGATCACCGATCGGCAACAGCCGCGTCAAACTCACCAATGCCGCCGACTGCGTCAAGCGCGGCCTTGTCAAGGAAGGCGACAACCCGCTGAGGGTCGCCGCCGAACGTCTTGCCGATGACGGCATCACCATTCTCCACACGATCGGGGGCGACGACACCAATACCACGGCCGCCGACCTTGCCGCCTACCTCGCCGCCAACGGCTACGACCTGACCGTCGTCGGCCTGCCGAAGACGGTCGACAACGATGTCGTGCCCATCCGCCAGTCGCTCGGCGCCTGGACGGCCGCCGAAGTCGGCGCGCATTTCTTCGACAATGTCAGCAACGAGCAGACGGCCGCACCGCGCACGCTCGTCATCCACGAGGTGATGGGCCGCCACTGCGGCTGGCTGACGGCAGCCACCGCCCGCGCCTATCTTCAGCGCACCAGCCGCAACCAGTATGTCGACGGCCTGATGATGGACGCGCATCTGAAGAGCATCGACGCCGTCTATCTACCCGAAATGGCTTTCGACCTCGACTCCGAGGCCGCCCGCCTGAAGGACATCATGGACCGCGCCGGCCATGCCACCGTCTTCGTCTCGGAAGGTGCCTGCCTCGACGCCATCGTCGCCGAGCGTGAGGCTGCCGGTGAGACCGTCAAGCGCGACGCCTTCGGCCACGTGAAGATCGACACGATCAATGTCGGCGCCTGGTTCCAGAAGCAGTTCGCCAACCTCCTGAACGCCGAGCGTTCGCTGGTGCAGAAATCGGGCTATTTCGCTCGCTCGGCCCCGGCCAATGGCGACGACCTCAGGCTGATCCAGAGCATGGTCGATCTCGCCGTCGAAAGCGCGCTCAATAAGATCTCCGGCGTCACCGGGCACGACGAAGCGCAGAACGGTAAGTTGCGCACTATAGAATTTCCTCGCATCAAAGGTGGCAAAGCTTTTGACCTGTCGACGGCATGGTTTGCCGAAGTCATGGACAATATAGGGCAGAAATACAAAGAAGCATGATTGACGGACGGTTAATATGGTGTCTTTGCTTGTTCCCGACGGGATAGGAGGAGATTCCATGTCGCTTGAAGCCTGGCTCGCTTTTGCTGCCGCATCCGCCATCATGCTGGCCATACCGGGGCCGACGATACTGCTCGTCGTTTCCTATGCGCTCGGCCATGGCCGCCGGACGGCCTTTGCGACGGTGAGCGGCGTGGCGCTCGGCGACTTCACCGCCATGACAGCGTCCCTCTTCGGTCTCGGCGCGGTGCTCGCCACCTCCGCCGCTCTCTTCACGCTTTTGAAGTGGATCGGCGGCGCCTATCTGATCTGGCTGGGAATCAAGCTCTGGCGGGCTCCGGTGATTGGCGAGCCGGTCGCCGATAACGACAATCTGCCGGAGGAAAAGTCGCTGAAGATCTTCCTTCACGCCTATATCGTCACCGCCCTCAATCCGAAGAGTATCGTCTTCTTCGTCGCCTTCGTGCCGCAGTTCCTCAACCCGGCCCTGCCCTTCTTCGGGCAGATGGCGATCATGGAAGCGACCTTCCTGGTGCTGGCGATCTTCAACGCCGCCACCTATGCTTTTCTCGCCCATTCCGCTCGCGGACTGATTCGCAAGGCGAGCGTCCAGCGCGCCGTCAACCGGACCGGCGGCACTCTGCTGATCGCTGCAGGCGCCGTCACGGCTGGGTATCGCCGTATTGCGGCTTAAAAATCCGGGTATCGCGCTATTGCAGCTTAGAAATATTCCGTGGTTGCCGGAATGCAACGAATAAGTTAATGGGGTCATCGGGTTTAAGCTTTTTAGTAACTTTTATAACGCTGCCGGGGCGGCGCGATTTCACGAAAGTGACGGAATGGTAGCGATCGGATTGTCCGGCCTGAAACGCGGTCTTGTCGTTTCCACGATGCTCTGCTGCGGCGTGATCACCGGCTGCACGAGCGTCGAATATACCTCTCAGGCCGAACTGACAGCTGCTCAGACAGTGGTGCCGACGCCGAAGCCCGGCGAAGATGCGATGCTCGCCGCGGTCCCGACAGCGGAAGGTGCTGCCGGCCAGGCAATCGCCGGTACCGGTCTTCCCCAGGCAGCTCCCTCGCTCACCGCAACGGCTATGCCGACTGCGCCGGGCTCCCAGCCTGCCGATCTGACCATGCAGGCCGGCATACAGCCAGCCGCCTACGCGCAGATCCCGTTGACGCCTGAGATGACGGCGATCCAGTCCGTCGTGCCGACGCCGCGCCCGGGAACCCCCGCGCCGCCGGCAACGCAGCTTGCCTTCGCCGCCACGCCGCAGAACAGCGCGCTTGCAGCACTTGCCGCAGTCGACACCACGCCGCGCTCCATGGATTACGGCTTCGACGAATCAGGACCGATCGATCCGCCGACGGCTCCCCCGATGTTCAGCGACGACGACAGGGACGATGCGCCGACGGTCGAGAAGAGCTTCGTCACCAAGCTCATCCAGAAATATTCGAAGATCTACGAAATTCCCGAGACGCTGCTCCACCGCATCGTCCATCGCGAGAGCCGCTACAATCCGAAGGCTTACAACAAGCGCGGCTATTTCGGCCTCATGCAGATCAAATACAACACCGCCAAGTCCATGGGCTATGACGGTGCGCCGGGCGGCCTCTTCGACGCCGAGACCAACATCAAATATGCCGCAAAATATCTGCGTGGCGCCTGGCTCGTCTCCGACAACAAGGAAGACGACGCCGTCCGCCTCTATGCGCGCGGCTATTATTACGACGCCAAGCGCAAGGGCATGAACGACGTCGCCCAGGGTAATTACTGAACCGGGCAGCTGCCGAAACAACCCAATTGAAACAGCGGTCATAGCCTACGGCTGCGGCTGAGCCTGCCGTTGTGATCCGGCCTGCTGTTGCGGCGCTCCCGATTGCGGCAACGCCGCCAGGATCGCCTTCAGAAGCGTTTGCGGCTGATAGCCGAGCCAGCCCGGCGTCAGCCCGAGCCGGACGACGACCAGATTGGCGGAAGGGACGATCGCCATGCTCTGCCCGTCATGCCCCGTGAGCCAGAACGTATCCTCTGGCAACCCGAACGCGGCGCTGGAGCCACCGGGCGCGAGCCAGGCCTGACCTTGCGTATACCGGCCGTTCGAGGCCGCCGTCGGGGTGCGCATGGCGCCGACGAAGCCCTCCGGCAACAGCCGCTGGCCGTTCCACACCCCATCCTGCAGCAGGAACTGCCCGAAGCGTGCCCAACCATGCGCCGTCGCGTAGAGATAGGAGCTTCCGACAAAGGTGCCGCGCGCGTCGAGTTCGAGGACCGCACTCGTCATGCCGAGCGGCAAGAAGAGCGCGTCGTGCGGATAGGAGAAGGCTGCCGGCGCATTGCCGACTCTGTCCATCCAGATGCGCGACAAGAGCACCGCCGTGCCGCTCGAATAGCGGAAGCGCTGACCCGGTGCCGCCTCCATCGGCGCATTGGCCGGCAACGACACCATGTCGGGGTCGAGATAGAGCATGCGCGTCACGTCAGCGACGTTGCCATAGTCTTCGTTGAACGCCAGGCCGCTCTCCATGCCGAGCAAGTCGGATACCGTGATCCTGGCGCGCTGATCGTCCTTCCACTGCGCCAGCAGATGATCATCGTCGAAGGAAATCTTGCCATCGAGCATCAGCCGGCCGAGGATGGCCGCATTCACCGTCTTCGTCATCGACCAGCCGATCAGCGGCGTCTTCGCTGAAAATCCGGAACCATAGGCTTCAGCGACGATTCGGCCATCGCGCACCACCACGATCCCCCGCATGGCCGGGCCGGCAAGCCCTGTATCGTTAAGCACCGCAGCGATCTTTTCGTCCCGACCGCCGACACCCTCGCCTTCCGGCCACAACGCCGCGTTCGCCTCCATTCTGGCCGGCGCGTCGAAAGCTACCGCATTCACCGCCGCCTCGAAATCGCCGTCGGGCACGCTCGTGCAGCCGAAAGCGCCGCGGTAGAGTGCGTGGCTCGAAGCAAACAGCCCCAGGAAGCGCGCGGTCACACGGTTGCTGTCGCGGTCGACGCTGACGCGCACGAGCCGCAGCAGCGGATTTCCCGGCGCCTGCACGTCATCCGCCAGGACGTCTTCGGCGTTACGGCCGGCAATGAAGACATTGGAGCAAACGATCTTGGCGGCATAGCCGTCGCCGACGCGCAGAAGCTCCGGCGGCCGGACGAACAGCCAGGCAGCGCCGGCAACGACGATGAGAACGACAAGGAAAGCAAGCGCCTTCAGGATACGCAGGACAAATCGCATGGCATTCCTCCTAATGCCCGGAGAGAAGCAGGAATTCCGCCTGCCGGAAAGGGCGCAACGCGAAGAATATTCCGTCACCACGATCACTTTCCGAGGAGGGCAGTGTTTTCGAAGGGCGCAGGCCCACAGCCTGCGTCATCAAACTGTAGCAGTGGCGCGCTACACGCCCTGAACGCTAAAAAGGTGACAGACTCATGTCAGAATTTGCACCGGATGCCGGCTTCCGCAAGAACCGGAAACTCAAGGACGCCCTTCTCCGCCACAAGGCTTTTTCGAAGGAGGGCTTCTCCGAGCGTCTCTTCGGTCTTCTCTTCTCCGGCCTCGTCTATCCGCAGATCTGGGAGGATCCGGATCTCGACATGCAGGCGATGGAGCTGAAGCCCAATCATCGCATCGTCACCATCGGCTCCGGCGGCTGCAACATGCTCGCCTATCTCTCCAAGGCACCGGCCTCGATCGACGTCGTCGACCTCAACCCGCACCATATCGCCCTGAACAAACTGAAGCTCGCCGCCTTCAAGCATCTGCCCGATCATACGGATCTCGTCCGCTTCCTGGCGATGCCGAACGAGAAGTCGAACAGCCGCGCCTTCGACCGGCATCTTGCCGCCAATCTCGACGAGGCGACCCGCAGCTATTGGAACGGCCGCAAATTCGGACGCCGCCGCGTCACCGTCTTCGACCGCAATATCTATGAAACCGGCTTGCTCGGCCGCTTCATCGGCGCAGCCCATCTCCTTGCCCGTCTGCACGGCGTCAAGCTGCGCGAAATGACCAAGACCCGCTCCATCCGCGAGCAGCGCCAGTTCTTCGACGAGCAGATCGCCCCCCTGTTCGAAAAGCCGGTCGTACGCTGGATCACCGGCCGCAAAAGCTCGCTCTTCGGCCTCGGCATTCCGCCGCAGCAATATGACGAGCTCGCAAGTCTTGCCGCCGATCATTCGATCGCGCCAGTGCTGAAGCATCGCCTGGAAAAGCTCGCCTGTCATTTCCCGATGCGCGACAACTATTTCGCCTGGCAGGCCTTCGGCCGCCGCTACGGCACCGAAGAAGAAGGCCCGCTGCCGACTTATCTGAAGCCGGAGCACTACGAGGTGATCCGCGCTAATGTCGACCGCGTCAACGTCCACCACGCAAGCTTCACCGAACTTCTGGCCCGCGAGCCGGCGGCCTCCCGCGACCGTTACATCCTGCTCGACGCGCAGGACTGGATGACCGACGGCCAACTGAACGACGTCTGGCGGGAAATCACCCGCACGGCGCGCGAAGGCGCGCGCGTGATCTTCCGCACCGCAGCCGAAAAGAGCATCATTGAAGGCCGCCTGCCTCCGTCGATCCGCGATCGGTGGGATTACTTCGAAGAGAAATCGCGAGAGCTGATGGCGCTCGATCGCTCGGCGATCTACGGCGGCTTCCACATTTACGGGAAGAAGGCGTGAGCAAGGTCGGCACCGAGACGACAGGAAACAGCAACGAACATGCCAGCCTGATGGATGGCATGTACCGCTACCAGCGCCATATCTACGACCTGACCCGCAAATATTACCTCCTCGGCCGCGACCGCACGATTCGCAATCTCGACGTGCCTGATGGCGGCACGCTGCTCGAAGTCGGCTGCGGCACCGGGCGCAACATGGCTTTGGCGCACAGGTATTTCCCGAGTGCCAAGCTGTTCGGCCTCGACATTTCCCAGGAAATGCTGATCTCGGCGCGCAAGACCTTCGCTACGAAAGCGACGATCCCGGAATTCCGCGTCGGCGACGCCACGGCGTTTACGCCGCGCGAATTCGGCGTCAGCGGCTTCGACCGCATCCTGATTTCCTATGCTCTGTCGATGATCCCGGACTGGGAACGCGCCGTCGATGCGTCTATCGCCGCACTCAATCCCGGGGGCCAGCTGCATATCGTCGATTTCGGCCAGCAGGAAGGCCTGCCGCGTTGGTTCCGCCGCATGCTGCAGACCTGGCTTGCGAAATTCCACGTCACTCCACGCGCCGATCTGCAGGAGGTCTTGGAAGCGCAGGCCGAGGAACACAATGCGCGATTGTCCTTCGAAACAGTCGGCGGCGGTTACGCCTGGCGGGCGGCCATCATCGGCAGGCGCTTACAATTCGCTTGAAACTAACCGATTTTTTACGTTGATATGATGAAAAGAGGGTTATTCCTCTGCTGGGCTCGTCATTTTCGAAGGTCAGGCTGTGGGGCAAAGAGATCATTCGGTTCACGACGGGATACCCATGCGCCGGCTTTTGTTTTGCGTTCTGCCCCTGGCCAGCCTGCTGGCGGGCTGTTCCTCCTCCGGTCACGACTATCTTGAAACCGCATCGATCAAACCGAAGACGCGCTTCCAGGACACCGATCCGCAGGATTTCGGCCCGAAGCATCCGCAGCAGAATGCAATCCACGGCATCGACATCTCCAAATGGCAGGGCGATATCGACTGGGCGACGGTGAGGAATTCCGGCGTCGCCTTCGCCTTCATCAAGGCGACGGAAGGTAAGGACAGGGTCGACCCGCGCTTCGATGAATATTGGCGCGAGGCGCGCGCCGCCGGCATCCCGAACGCCCCCTACCATTTCTATTATTTCTGCTCCTCGGCCGATGAGCAGGCCGACTGGTTCATCCGCAATGTGCCGAAGGAGGCCATGCGCCTGCCGCCGGTGCTCGACGTCGAATGGAACGCCGAATCGAAGACCTGCCGCTACCGCCCCGACGCGAAAACCGTACGCTCCGAAATGCAGCGTTTCATGGACCGACTGGAGGCCTATTACGGCAAGCGCCCGATTATCTACACCTCGGTCGATTTCCACCGCGACAATCTCGCCGGCTACTTCCAGGACTATCATTTCTGGGTCCGCTCGGTGGCAAAACATCCCGAGGTGACCTATTCCGACCGCCGCTGGGCCTTCTGGCAATATACCTCGACCGGCGTTATTCCCGGCATCAAGGGGCCGACCGACATCAACGTCTTTGCCGGCAGCGCAAAGAACTGGAACAATTGGGTCGCGGCCGTTTCCAAGGATCGAAATTCTTAGTAACGTCTTTCAATCTTTCTTGCTTCCGTCACATTCCTCTGTGAAAGCGACGGACATCCATTTGCTATAAGGACCGCATTCATGCACCGCTCGCTCACAAGCCGCTCTGCACTCGCCCTCCTGTTTGCCCTCGCTATTGCAGGCGGCGCGGCCGCCCAGCAGGCGCCAGCGGCCTCGGCTCCGGCAGCCCCCTGCGGCGGCGATCTGTCTGCCTTCCTCCAGGGCGTCAAGGCTGATGCGGTCGCCGCAGGCGCCAGCGCCGCAGCCGCTGACGAGGCGCTGGCCGGCGCCGAAATCGATCCCAAGGTCCTGAGCCGGGATCGTGCCCAGGGCGTCTTCAAGCAGACCTTCCTCGAATTCTCGCAGCGCACCGTCAGCCAGGCCCGCCTCGACATCGGCCGCCAGAAGATGAAGCAATATGCCGACGTGTTTGCCCGGGCCGAGCAGGAATTCGGAGTTCCCCCAGGCGTCATCACCGCATTCTGGGCGATGGAAACCGATTTCGGTGCCGTCCAGGGCGATTTCAACACCCGCAATGCCCTGGTGACGCTGTCGCACGACTGCCGCCGCCCGGAGCTCTTCCGTCCGCAACTGATCGCCTTGATCGAGATGGTCGAGCACGGCGACCTCGATCCCGCCACCAATACCGGCGCCTGGGCCGGCGAAATCGGCCAGGTCCAGATGCTACCGCGCGACATCATCGCCTATGGCATGGATGGCGACGGCGACGGCCATATCCACGTGAAGCAGAGCGGCCCGGACGCCGTCCTGACGGCGGCGAAATTCATCCAGCACCTCGGCTTCGAGCGCGGCCAGCCCTGGCTGCAGGAAGTCACCGTGCCCGACAACCTGCCCTGGGAGAAATCCGGCCTCGGCGGCACGATGAAGGCCGGCGAATGGTTCGCGCTCGGCGTCAAGCCGCGCGACGGCAACACCGCTTTCGGCGATCTCGAAGGCGATCTCGTGTTGCCGCAGGGCCGCATGGGACCGGCTTTCATCGCCTACCCGAATTTCAAGATCTATCTCGAATGGAACAAGTCGTTCATCTACACGACGTCGGCCGCCTATTTCGCCACCCGCCTTTCCGGCGCCCCGACCTATCTCAAGGGCGCACCGGAACAAGGGCTTGCCAACGACCAGATGAAGACGCTGCAAACCAAGCTGCAGTCGCTCGGCCACGATGTCGGCGAGATCGATGGCATTCTCGGATCCGGCACGCGTATCGCGATCCAGAAGGAACAGCAGCGCTTGGGCATACCGGCCGACGGCTGGGCGACGCCTGCCCTTCTCAACGCTCTCTGATCGCCACTGACACTCCCGCCGCTCGTTTCGCAAGAAACGGGTGGCGCCGCTTATCCCCCGCGTTAAAGCATAATGGTGAGGAGCGCCGCCGGGTCTAAACGATGCGGCTTTGGATGGAGGAAGACGGCATGGACAGCAGAATGAGTGCCTGGATCTGGAGCCTGCTGCTCCTGCTTGGTCTTATCTGGGGCGGCTCCTTTTTCTTCGCACGCATCGCCGTCCAGCATATCCCACCACTGACGCTCGTCTTCCTCCGTCTGCTGCTGGCCGGGCTGGCGCTGCACGTCTATATCGCCGGCCGTTTCGATATCTATCCGACTCTGAAAGCCCGCTGGCGCGAATTCCTGATCCTAGGGCTGATCAACAATGCCCTGCCGCATGCGCTGATCTTCTTCGGCCAGACCCGCATCGGCGCCGGCCTTGCGGCGATCCTGAACGCGACGACGCCGATCTGGACCGTGCTGATCGCCAATTATCTCACCTCCGACGAAAAGCTGTCCTCGGCCAAGATCGCCGGCTGCCTCGTCGGCCTCACCGGAACGATGGTGCTGGTCGGCCCCGGCCTGTCGGCCAGCGGCCAAGCCCCCCTCTGGGCGCTGCTGCTTCCCGTGCTTGCCGCCATCTCCTACGGGTTCGCAGCCACCTACGGCAAGCGATTCAAGGACGTTTCGGCACCAGTCACCGCAGCCGGCCAGTTGACCGCGTCCTCGCTGATCACTTTGCCGCTGTCGCTGCTGGCCGATCGCCCGTGGACACTCTCCTTGCCGCCGCTCGATGTCCTGCTCGCCGTCCTGGCGCTGGCGCTGTTGTCGACCGCCTTCGCCTACATTCTCTATTTCCGGATCATGGCGGCGGCAGGCGCGACCAACGCCTCGCTTGTCACCCTGCTGGTGCCGCCAAGCGCCATCCTTCTCGGCGTGATTTTCCTCGGAGAACGGCTGGCGCTGGGCGAATTCGCCGGTATGGCGCTGATCGGTTTCGGCCTCGTCATCCTCGATGGCCGCGCCTACCGCCTGCTGGTGAAAGCCGCGTGAGAGCTGGTTGTATATTCCTATGTCTTCAACCGATTGTCGATCTGCCCTGTTTCAGGCACATAGGTAAATTCCCAATCGCCCGACTTAACGACGCGTTAAAAACTGTGAACAAAAATAAACGCGAAATTATCTCGTTTTATCAACAGCTTGTTAGAACTGCATTCGACTTATGCACCGGCCGCTTCGGCAGCGCAGCATAAAATCCGCTTTTCAACCGACATATTTCAGACATAATATTGGCCGGTTAACGCGAGGAGACAGACATGGGACTCACGCAATCCTTGAATGTTCTGTTGGTCAGTGCAGCGTTTGCTTTCGTCCTGTCCATGCTCTTTATCTGAGCTGACGGGCTGGTAACGCTGATAGTGCCTAAACTCCCCTGATCAATCCGCCAACGAGAAAGCGCATGTCCCGCCCGACATGCGCTTTTTCACTTTTGAACGTCTGGAAGAATCAAGCGGCGGCGCCCGCGCTCTTTGCCGCCCGGCGGGAGTAGCCGAGATTGTCGAGCACCGCGGAAACCAGCGGTGCGCGGTTCATCGTATAAAGATGGAAATCACCAATGCCTCGGCGGACGAGATCCTCGATCTGCTCGGCAGCAACTTCGGCCGCGACCTTTGCCCGATCCTCGGGCTTATCGTCGAAGCCCGCGAAGCGCTCGTCGAGGAAGGCGGGGATGACCGCGCCGCAGGCGCCGGCGAAACGCTTCAGCTGCGTCAGATTCTGGATCGGCATGATGCCGGGCACGATCGGGATCGAGATGCCGGCGGCGCGCACCCGCTCCAGGTAGCGCTCGAAATTGTCGTTGTCGAAGAAGAATTGCGTCAGCGCCCGGTCGGCGCCGTTATCGGCCTTGCGCTTCAGCATCTCGATATCGGCGGCCGTATCACGGCTTTCGGGGTGCTTTTCCGGATAGGCGGAGACCGAAATCTCGAAATCACCGACCGACTTGAGGCCGGCCACCAGTTCCGCAGCATTGGCGTAACCGCCGGGATGCGGCTGATAGGGCGCGCCGACGCCGCCAGGCGCATCACCGCGCAACGCCACGAAATGCTTTACTCCGACCTTGCGAAACGTATCGATCATTTGATGCGTTTCCTCCTTCGTCGCACCGACGCAGGTCAGGTGCGAGGCGGTGGCAAGCGGCGTCTGCGACAGGAAGCGCGTCACCGCCGAAAGCGTCGGCGCCTTGGTGGTGCCGCCGGCGCCATAGGTCACCGACACGAAATCCGGGTCCCAATCCTGCAGCTTAGCGACGGTATCCCAGAGCTGCCCTTCCATTTCTTCCGATTTCGGCGGAAAGAATTCGAAGGAGATTCCGAAGTTGCGCCCGCGTCCTTCGTTTTTCAAAGCCATGTCATACTCTCCCGGCAATTGTAGGTTCGGCGCCTTCGCTTAGTTGCGAAGCCATGAGGCGCCTCGGATCGCGCGCGAGCCAGACGGTGACCGTCAACCCCTGCCCGCCCTGCTGACCCGGATGAAGATCGACGACCTGCTCGACGTCGAGCCCGGCCTTGCGCAGCCAGTCGGACATCGCCTGGTGCGAAAAGCCGAGACGGACATGGGCATGTTCGTCACGAAGATATTCGAGCGTGTGCGGCGCGAGGTCGATGACCACGAGCCGCCCGCCCGGCCGCAGCATGCGCGCCGCCTCCGCGATCGCAATCTCCGGCTGGTCGAAGAAATGCAGCACCTGATGAATCGTCACCAGGTCGAAATCCTGCCCCTCGAACGGCAGGTTGAGGATATCGGCGTGGCGCACCGTCGCCTTGGTGATACGCGACTTGTCGAGATTAGCGCGCGCCACGCTCAGCATGTCGCGGCTGGCGTCGACACCGATAGCGCGGCGATAGAGCCCAGACAGGAGTTCGAGGATGCGGCCGGTGCCGGTGCCGAGATCGAGCAACGAATCGATCGGCTGGTTGCCGAGCAGGCGGATGACGGCGGCGTCGACCTCCTCATCAGCCGCGTGCAGGCGGCGAAGCTCGTCCCACTCCGCGGCGTTGCGGCTGAAATATGCCTGCGCCCGCTCGGCCCGCTGGCGCTTGACCTGCGAAAGCCGTTCGCCATCGCGAAGAATGGTCGGATCATTCTCGGAGACATGTTTCAGCAGCGCCCGCACGAGCATGGCCGCCTTGCCGTCCTGCTTGAGGCGGAAATAGGCCCAGGCGCCTTCTTGGTAGCGTTCGATCAGTTGGGCCTCGCCGAGCAGCTTCAGGTGGCGGGAGATGCGCGGTTGGGATTGACCGAGAATTTCGGTAAGATCGGTGACCGTTAGATCGCCACCGTCGAGAAGCGCCAGAAGGCGCAGACGCGTGGGCTCGCCGGCCGCCTTCAAGACGTCCACCAACCCATCCAGTCCCAGCTTCAAAGGTTCGCTCATCATTGGCCCAATCAAGATATAAAGATATCTTTATGTGATTTGAAAAGCGGTGGCAAGCGGCAATTCACACTGTTCGCGAAATTGCCTGCGCAAATTGCGACAGGGTCTGACATGAAAAAGCCCCGGCCGAACCGGGGCTTTCGCAAGCAGAAATGAAGCAGGATCAGCGTGTCAGGCGCTTATGGGCCTGACTGCCCGGGTTCAGCGCATCCGGGCCGAGACGGCGGATCTTGTCCTGCTCGTAATCCTCGAAATTGCCTTCGAACCATTCGACATGGCCCTCGCCTTCGAAAGCTAGGATATGCGTGGCCAGACGGTCGAGGAACATGCGGTCGTGGCTGATGATGATGGCGCAGCCGGCGAAATTCTCAAGCGCGTTTTCGAGAGCGCCGAGCGTTTCCGTATCGAGGTCGTTGGTCGGTTCGTCGAGCAGCAGAACGTTGCCACCAGCCTTCAGCATCTTGGCGAGGTGCACACGGTTGCGCTGACCACCCGAGAGATTGCCGACCTTCTGCTGCTGGTCGCCGCCCTTGAAGTTGAAGGCGCCGCAATAGGCACGCGAGTTCATGTCGAACTTGCCGAGCTTGATGATTTCGGCGCCGCCGGAGATTTCCTCCCAGACCGTCTTGTCGGCGGCCAGCGCGTCGCGGCTCTGGTCGACATAACCGAGATGCACGGTCTCGCCGATGCGGATCGAGCCGCTATCCGGCTTTTCCTGGCCGGTGATCATCTTGAACAAGGTCGTCTTGCCGGCGCCGTTCGGGCCGATGATGCCGACGATGCCACCCGGCGGCAGCTTGATCGACAGGTCGTTGATCAGCGTGCGACCCTCGAAGCCCTTGGTGATGCCTTCCAACTCGATGACCACCTGGCCGAGCCGTTCGCTCACCGGGATGATGATCTGCGCGTCGCCGGGACGCTGCTTCTCGGCCGCCTCCACCAACTGCTCGTAGGATTTGATACGCGCCTTCGACTTGGCCTGGCGAGCCTTCGGGCTGGAAGCAATCCATTCCTGCTCGCGGCTGATCGCCTTCTGGCGCGATGCCTCTTCGCGGTTTTCCTGCAGCATGCGCTTGGCCTTGGCCTGCAGATAGGCGGAGTAGTTGCCTTCGTAAGGGATGCCGCGGCCGCGGTCGAGTTCGAGGATCCAGCCGGTGACGTTGTCCAGGAAGTAGCGGTCGTGGGTAATCATCATCACGGCGCCGGGATAGTCGCGCAGATGCTTCTCGAGCCAGGCGATGGTTTCGGCATCCAGATGGTTGGTCGGCTCGTCGAGCAGCAGCAAATCCGGCTGCGAGAGCAGCAGGCGGCAGAGTGCGATGCGGCGGCGCTCACCACCGGACAGGCTGGTGACCTCGGCATCGCGCGGCGGGCAGCGCAGGGCTTCCATCGCCATCTCGACCTGACTTTCCAGATCCCAGAGGTTCTGGCTGTCGATGATGTCCTGGAGCTTCGCCCCCTCTTCCGCGGTCTCGTCCGAATAGTTCATCATCAATTCGTTATAACGATCGACGATCGCCGTCTTCGCGGCAACACCTTCCATGACGTTCTCGAAAACCGTCTTGGTGGGGTCGAGTTTCGGCTCCTGCTCGAGATAGCCGACCGTGGCACCCTCGGCGAGCCAGGCTTCGCCGGTATACTCCTTGTCCTGGCCCGCGATGATGCGCAGCACAGTGGATTTACCGGCCCCGTTCGGTCCGAGGATGCCGATCTTGGCATCCGGGTAGAAGGAAAGGTGGATGTTCTCCAGGATCTTCTTGTTGCCATAGGCCTTGTTGAGGCCGGACATATGATAGATGAATTGACGTGCCATGCTGCGCTGCTCCGGGCGGGAAACTTCGTTTCGTGCCGCTATGTAGGCGAAACAGCGCCTGTGAGCAACGCCGAAACCCGTTTACGCCGGATTCCGGTCAGAAGCCCGCCGCATCGACAACGCCCTCGTCACAGCCGAACGAGGTCTTTCCCGCCCCCTGGATCAGATCGGCAAGGCCCGCGCTTTTTGCCGATGCCGCTCCCGCATCCTGGGACAGGCCGATCGTCAACTCGCTGATCACCCTGACATTGCCAGCTCGCCGGCAGCTCATCTTGACGCGCTCGCCCGCACCCGGCCCGAAGCTCTTGTCGAAAGCAGCCTTGATCGCTTCGGCCTTGACCGTCTTGCCGATATTGGCGGCAAAGAGATCGCGCACGGCCGATGCGTTGAGAGCATCCACCAGATGGACACCGACGCCGAAATAATCCTCCACACTCAATTTCGTGCAGGTCCCATGCTTTGTCCATTCGTGCCGTTCAAGGCCGGACTGCGTGCCGGGCATCGCCTTTGCCAGCGCCGCCTGCGTTTCGGCCGAAAGCGTCACTTCCGGCAATGCAGCCCATTTACCATCCTTGTCGGCAGCCTTCTGGTCGTCGCTGACGCCGCAATAATCCTGACGCATCGGCCAGAGGCCGTGCAGCGAGAAATTCGTTGCGTCGTGGCGCTCGCCGGTCTGGCTGGCGCATTCGGGCTTCTTCTGGTTCGTCTGGCAGAAGGCGGGCTGCCAGCTCGCAGCAAGAATGAAACGAGTACGGCCATCAGCCTCCTGCGCCATGGCAGCGCCGGCAAGGATCATCGACACGGTGAACGTCAAGGTACGCAACTGCATGCTGCTCATTTCAACCCCCATATAAGAACAATGCACGAACAGATAAGCACAAAGAGTAAACATCAGCAACCCTGAATCGCAACGTTCCCGTATTTTGTTATCGATTGCATCTAACGCTTTAAAGTCACACAAAGGACGTTCCATCACTTTGAGTTGAAGCATGATTCCTCAAATCGATTTCGCATTAAGAAATTATGCGCTAGCGATCTGTTCTGCTGCGGCAGGGAGGATCCGAATGTTTTCTGAAACGCAATGGCTCTCCGTGCCGGGAGCATCGCTGGCCTATCACCATGCCGAGGCCACCGGCCCCGCTTGCGGCATTCTGCTGATATCGCATGGCTTGGCGGAGCACTCGAAGCGGTATCGCCGCTTTGCCGAGGCAATGGCGGCGCGCGGCTATCACGTTTATGCCCACGATCACCGTGGCCATGGCGAGACGACAGCGCCCGATGCCCCGATCGGCCGCTTCGCGCGGCGCGATGGCGTCGGACGGGTGATCGGCGACATCATTGCCATGCGCGCTCACGCGGTCTCGCGCCATCCCGGCCTGAAGGTGATCCTCTTCGGCCATTCGATGGGTGGCCTCATCGCGCTCAATGCCGCCGTCACCGCCCCGGACGACTTCAACGCGGTCGCCGTGTGGAATTCGAATTTCGCCGTCGGTTTTGCCGGCCGCGCCGCCCAGGCGATCCTTATCGCCGAACGCATGCTGAAAGGCTCGGACGTCCCGAGCGGCCTCCTGCCGAAACTCACTTTCGCAGCCTGGGGCCGGTCCATTGCCAACCGCCGCACGGAATTCGACTGGCTGTCGCATATGCCCGGCGAAGTCGACAAATATGTCGCCGACCCTCTTTGCGGCTTCGATGCCTCGGTTTCGCTCTGGCTCGACGTCTTCGAACTAACCTTCCGCGCACCGCAAAAGATCCATCTCGACCGGCTGCGGCGCGACCTGCCGATCCATCTGGTCGGCGGCGCCGAGGATCCGGCGACCGAGCGTGGAAAAGCGGTAGCCTGGCTGTCAAACCATTTGAAAGACCAGGGCTTCTCCCGTATCAGCACTGAGATATATCAGGACACACGGCACGAAACGCTGAATGAGATCGGCGCAGAGGCAGCCATTGCCGCCTTCGCGGACTGGTGTGACGGCGCGGTCGGCAAGGGCCGGAACGGCCAAAATCCCGGATAACGAGAATTCCACCATGAGCAGCACCTCCGCCCGGCCCGTTTCATCCCCCTCCGACGTGACGACGGGGCTTGCGCTGATGTTTCTTTCGGTGATGTTCTCGCCGCTTATCGATATCTTCGCCAAGCTTGCCGTCGTCACCGTGCCCTCCGCCGAGGTCACCGCCGGCCGTTTTGCGGTGCAGGCATTCTGCATGCTGCCGATCGTCATATGGCGGCGCAGCTTTGACGATTTCTCCTGGCGCCAGAGCCTGTTCCATGCCATCCGCGGTCTGATCATCACCATTTCGATGATTTGCTTCGTCACCACGCTGAAATATATGGCGGTCGCCGACGCGATCGCGATCTTCTTCGTCGAGCCGATCATCGTGACGATCCTCGGCGGCATTTTCCTGAAGGAAACGATCGGCTGGCGGCGCTATACCGCTTGCGGCGTCGGCTTCTTCGGGGCGATGCTGATCATCCAGCCGAGTTTCAACGAAGTCGGCTACATCGCGCTCCTGCCCGTCCTCACCGCGCTCTGCATCGCCATTTTCGTGCTGATGACGCGCGTCCTGTCGCACAAGGAAGATCCCTGGGCAATGCAGTTTCAGATGGGCATCTGGGGCCTGATCTTCTGCGCCGTCCTGCTTTTTGCCGGCGATGGCAGCGGCTCCGATATCTTCGATCCCGTCATGCCCGTAGGCAACGCCTGGTTCTATGTCGCCGGCGTCGGCGCCATGGCCGCGATAGCGGGCATCTTCGGCGTCTACGCCTATCGCGCCGCACCGGCTTCGACGCTGGCGCCGCTGCAATATTTCGAGATCGTCTCGGCCACGATCTTTGCCTGGCTTGTTTTCGGCGACTTTCCGGATGCGATCAAATGGCTCGGCATCATGATCATCATCGCCTCCGGCATCTACATCCTCTGGCGCGAGCGCCGCTTTGCTTCCAAACCCGTATCCGATACATCTGAGGTGACGCTGGCGCCGTAGATTGCCTGGGAGGACCATGACCGAGAGCCTGACGAAAAAACCGCCGCTTGCCGGTATCCGGGTGATCGAGCTCGCCCGCGTGCTCGCCGGTCCCTGGGCCGGACAGATGCTCGCCGATCTCGGCGCCGATGTCATCAAGGTCGAAAATCCCGATGGCGGCGACGATACGCGCCAATGGGGCCCGCCCTTTGTCGAAGGTGCCGACGGCGAAAATCTCTCGGCCGCCTATTACCATGCCGCCAATCGCGGCAAACGCTCCATCGCCGCCGACCTGAAAAGCCCGGAAGGCCAGGATCTCGTCCGCCGGCTGGTCTCCACTGCTGACGTGGTGATCGAGAACTTCAAGGTCGGCGGGCTCGTCAAATACGGGCTCGATTACGACAGCCTGCGCAAACTGAACCCGAAGCTCGTTTATTGCTCGATCACCGGCTTCGGCCAGACCGGCCCCTATGCCAATCTGGCCGGCTACGATTACATCGTCCAGGGCATGTCCGGCTTCATGTCGATTACAGGCGAGCCGGACGGCCAGCCGATGAAGGCAGGCGTGGCGATCGCCGATATCTTCACCGGCATCTATGCCGTCTCGGCGATCGAGGCGGCCCTGATCCATTGCTTGAAAACAGGCGAAGGCCAGCTGGTCGACATGGCGCTGCTCGATGTGCAATCGGCCGTGCTCGCCAATCAGAACATGAACTACCTCGTCTCCGGCGCTGCACCGACCCGGCTCGGCAACGCCCATCCGAATATCTCGCCCTATGAGGTCGTGCCGGCGGCCGATGGCTACCTCATTCTTGCCGTCGGCAATGACGGCCAGTTCGCTCGCCTCTGCGGCATCCTCGGCCTTGAGGCGATTGCCGGCGACGAACGTTTCGCCACCAACAGGGCCCGGGTCGGCAATCGGGCCGAACTGCGCCGGCTCGTTTCGACCGAGACGCTGAAATGGCAGAAAGCGGATCTGTTGAAGGCTTGTGAGGAGAACGGCGTTCCTGCCGGCGCGATCAATACGATCGAGGAGATGTTCGCCGATTCGCAGGTGCGCGCCCGCGGTCTGCGCATCGACCTTGCGGATGCCGCGGGCACACTCATCCCGGGGGTCAGGACGCCGGTGGTGCTGTCCGAGACGCCGCTGCATTACGCCAGGCCGAGCCCGCGCCTCGACGAACACAGAGAAGAAATTCTGGCGGAGCTCGCCGAGCGCGAGAGGGAGGCATCGTCATGAAGAGGACCGGTGGAGAACTGATCGTCGAGGCGCTGAAAGCCAATGGCGTCAAACGCCTTTCCTGCGTGCCCGGCGAGAGCTTTCTTGCGGTCCTGGATGCCCTGCGCGATAGCGATATCGACGTCCTCGTCTGCCGTCAGGAGGGCGGAGCGGCGATGATGGCGGATTGCTGGGGCAGGCTGACCGGCGAACCCGGCATCTGCATGGTCACCCGCGGCCCCGGCGCCACCAACGCTTCAGCCGGCCTGCATATATCAAGACAGGACTCGATCCCGATGATCCTCTTCATCGGTCAGGTGCAGCGCGAAGCCCGCGAGCGCGAGGCCTTCCAGGAGGTCGAATTCCGCCGCGCCTTCACTGAATTCGCCAAATGGGTGGGCGAGATCGACGATGCCGCCCGCATTCCCGAATTCGTCACCCGCGCCTTTGCGATCGCCACCTCCGGCCGCCCCGGCCCCGTGGTGCTGACGCTGCCGGAGGATATGCTGCGCGACGAAGTCGAGGCGCCCGGCGCCAAGCGTCACACGAGCGTCGAGGCGCATCCCGGCCGCAGCCAGATCGACGATCTCTATAGAAGACTGCTGAAGGCCGAGCGGCCGATGGTGATCCTCGGCGGCACGCGCTGGGATGAAGATGCCGTCGCCGATTTTGCACGATTTGCCGAGCGTTTTCAGCTTCCCGTCGGCTGCTCCTTCCGCAGGCAGATGCTGTTCGATCATCTCCATCCCTGTTACGCCGGCGATGTCGGCATCGGCATCAATCCTGTCCTCGCCAAGGAAATAAAGGAAAGCGACCTGCTGATCCTTCTTGGCGGCCGGATGTCGGAAATGCCGTCCTCGTCCTATACGCTGATCGATATCCCCTACCCCCAGCAATCGCTGGTGCACGTCTATCCCGATCCTTCCGAACTGGGACGCGTCTACCGCCCGGATCTCGCCATCTGCGCCGCTCCCTCCGATTTCGTCGCCGCACTCGCCGATCTCGAAGCGCCGGCCGAGCCGCACTGGGCGGAGCGCACTGAGCGCATGCACCAGGCCTATCTTTCCTGGTCGAAACCGCCGGCAACTGGTCCGGGCGCCGTCCATATGGGCCCGATCATGGAATGGCTGGAAGCCAATACCGGGCCGGACACGATCTTCACCAACGGCGCGGGCAACTACGCCACCTGGCTGCACCGCTTCCATCGTTTCCGCCGTTTCAACACCCAGGCCGCCCCCACCTCCGGCTCGATGGGCTACGGCCTGCCGGCGGCGGTGGCCGCCAAACGGCTCTTTCCCGAGCGCGAGGTCATCTGCTTTGCCGGCGACGGCTGCTTCCTGATGCACGGCCAGGAATTCGCCACTGCCATCCGCTACGGCCTGCCGATCATCGCGATCGTCGTCAACAATGGCATGTACGGCACGATCCGAATGCATCAGGAGCGCGAATATCCCGGCCGCGTCAGCAGCACCGATCTCACCAATCCCGATTTCGCCGCCCTTGCCCGCGCCTATGGCGGCCATGGCGAGACGGTGGAGCGGACGGAGGAATTCGCCGCTGCCTTCGAGCGGGCGCGCCGCAGCGGCAAGCCGGCAATTATCGAAGTCAAACTCGATCCTGAGGCAATCACGCCGACACGGACGCTGTCGGAAATCGCGCAAACAAAAAGCCGGTAGGTTTCCCCACCGGCTTTCTAAGACAGAACGACCGATACGTCAGTCGATCGCGGCCGTAACGATGAACTCGACCTTGTATTTCGGCGCTGCGAGCTTGGCTTCGCTGGTGGCGCGGGCCGGCGGATTGGCCGGATCGATCCAGGCTTCCCAGGCGGCGTTCATCTCGGCGAAATATGCGATGTCTGAGAGATAGACGAGGGTCTGGAGGATCTTCGACTTGTTGCTGCCTGATGCGGCCAGCAGGCGATCGACCTCGGCAAGTGCGGACTTGCACTGATCGGTGACGCTTTCGCCCTCGCCGACCTGGCCTGCGAGATAGATCGTGTTGCCGTGAATGACGGCGCCGCTCATGCGTGCGCCGACGTCGATACGCTTAATGCTCATTATCGTCTCCTGAGTGAATGGAAGTGGCGGCGCTGCGCAGCAGCGCCTAAAAATCAGCGCCTCGTACGACGCTCAATTGCGGATATGGTGGGTTTTCTGGTAGATCGCCGTCGACCGCGCGCCCGAGCGGCAGTAGCCGAGCATTGGCCGCGGGAATTCGTCCAGCGCATCGACCATGCCCTGCACCGCCTCCTCGGTCACGCCCATCGGCCCGACAGGCACATGGGTGATCTCGAGGCCGAGTTCTCGCGCGCGCGCCTCGATGACTGAGAACGAGGTCTGATCCGGGCTCTCATGGTCGGGGCGGTGGCAGACGATCGATTTGAACCCCAGCGCCTTGATCTCGTCGAGGTCCTCGAGCGTGATCTGGCCCGAAACCGAATATTCATCGTCGATCTGGCGAATATCCATCGTCCTGTCTCCTGATAAATCGTGGGCTGAAGGTCTACGACGGAGGCCGGCGAGCGTCAACAACACTTCACTCAGAGGAAGGCAAAGCTCAGCACGTAGCTGCGGTTTTCACCTGGTGCCAGCATATTGAATTCGCCGGCCGCCTCGAGCTCGTCACGCGATACCCAGCGATGCGACACCGGCTCGATGCCGATAATATGGGCCGGCGCCTTCTGGTTCCGCCAGACCTGCAGATAGGGCAGCGTGTCGGCGCGAAAGCGCACGCGGAGCGTCCTGCCGCCGATCGCCGCGATCGGTCCGAGGCGGACTTCCGCCAGGCCGTCTTCCGTTGCCGGCGCCGGCACACAGAAGATGCCGCCCGGCTCCTCGCCGAATGCCCAGGGGACACCGCCATTCTCCAGCATCCGGCCTTCGAGCCGCGTGCCCTCGTCCAGCCATTTGCCGCCGGTGTTCATGTGATACATCAGGAAGGTGGGCACCGTCCGGTCGCTGGTATTGACGACCCGGTCCTCGAGCCGAACCTCGCCGGTCGCCCCATCGATCCGCCATAGCCGCTCGATGCGCTGCGACAGTCCCTCGACGGTTACAATGTCGATATCAGCACGGCATTCGGCATTGCCGTTCTCATACCTCGTCCACAGCACCTTGGCCGCATGGCCGGAGGCCGATCCGTGCAACGGATAGACCTTGCCGTCCGCCCGCCCGGCGATCGGCTGGCGGTGACGGATATGGTCCGGCCCGCAGGTAAAGAGGAAGCCTTCGAGGGAGTGATCGATTCGCGGATCGCCATCATCGGGAATGGCCCGCTTCGGGGCGATGTCGACGCCCTCGACGATGCATCCGGCGATGTCCAGCACCGATGTTTCATCGAGCATCAGGCGCGGCCCGCTTGCGGCGGCAAATTCGATCATCGCAGTCTCCCAGGGATTTATCGGCCGGCGTAGGGTTAGGTTTTGCGCCGTCTTTCGTCAATCGGGCGCTTTTCGCCCCTTGTGTTTTTGCCGCAACCGTGGATTTTGCGGAACGGACACAAGGATGCAAACGTTTATGAGTAAAAGGAAATCTTAGGGATTTTCATATTTTGTTCAGCACGGTTTCATAAATTCCACACTAGCGTCAAAATTCGCGGGTGTGTGTCGGCCCAGTCACTGTTCGAGGTGTGAGACGTGAATCGCTTTTTGAAGTCGGCATTTTCGCTTGCGGCCGTGCTGGCAGCCGTTGCGGCTGCAGCACCGCAGGCCGGCGCGCAGCAGTTTCGTGACCGTCGCCAGAGCGATGTCGTGCTGGTCACGCCGAACGGCGAAATCCTCGATTATGTCCCCCGCGGCTTTGCCTATGCCCGCGATCGCAGCGGCAACCGCGTGCTGATCGACGCCTACGGCAACGTCGTCGCCACCGAAATGCGCGCCCGCGGCTACTATCCGCCCCGGCCCGGCCCGCGCGAGGTCTATGCCGACCAGGGCGGCAATGATCCCTACTATGCCGACGACAACCCCTATGGCGATACGCGTTATTCCGAGCGCGGCGCCGTCACCGGCGGCATTCCGCGCGACGCAGCGATCGAGCGCCTGCCGCTCGGCGAGGAGCCCTATCCGGACGACAACAGCATCGGCAATCCGCAGTCGGGCGACGATTACGCCTCGATCGATCCCGATCAGCAGATCCCGCCCGCCGACGCGCCGAAGGCAGCACCCGACGAGCCCGTGATCACGCTGAAGAACAAGTCGAAGCCCGAGATCGTCGCGCTGCAGGTCTTCCTCGACCGCGCCGGCATCTCTCCCGGCGTCATCGACGGGCATATGGGCTCGAACGTCACCAAGGGCATTTATGCTTACGACCAGATGACGGGATCAAAGCTCGACCCCAATGACACCGATGCCATTCTGGAAGAGCTGCGCATGAACGGCGGCCTGCCCGTCGTCAGCTATACGATCACGCCGGCCGATGCCGCTGGTCCCTTCGTCGCGGAGATCCCTGAAGATTATTCGCATAAGGCGCTGCTGCCGTCGCTCGCCTATACCTCGACCACAGAAATGCTGGCCGAGCGTTTCCATATGGACGAGGCCTTCCTCAAGGAAATGAACCCCGGCGCCGATTTCAGCGTTCCCGGCACGGTGATCAAGGTCGTCAATCCCGGCGAAGCGAAGACCGGCGAGGTCGCCCGCATCATCGCCGACAAGGGGCGCAAACAGGTTTTCGCCTATGACGGCGCCGGCAATCTCATCGCCGCCTACCCCGCTTCGATCGGCTCAACCGACACCCCCTCCCCGTCCGGCACGGTGACGGTCGAGCGCGTCGCGTTCAATCCCGGTTATACCTACAACCCGAAGATCAACTTTCAGCAGGGCGCCAACGACAAGATCCTCAACATTCCCCCAGGCCCGAACGGCCCGGTCGGCACCGTCTGGATGGCGCTTTCCAGGCCGACCTACGGCATCCACGGCACGCCGGAGCCCTCCAAGATCGGCCGCACCCAGAGCCACGGCTGCATTCGCCTGACCAACTGGGATGCGACCGAGCTTGCGAAAATGGTCAAGCCCGGTGTGACGGTCGAATTCGTCGACTGAGCCAAAGCCAGACTGATCACAAACGATAAGGCCGCCGGATCGCTCCGATGGCCTTTCTGTTCCATGCTTGGGTATTCAGGCCGCCGTCGCCATGCGGGCTGAGGCTGTCAACCGAACAGGCACCTTGCGCATGATTTCCTCGGCGAAACAGGTGGCGTTCTCACGCGCCTTGTCGAGATTGCTGACCCGCGTGGGGTCCATGGTCTGCAGCGTGCCGCCACAGTCGAAGATGTCGCGGAAGGCCGAACGTTCGATGATTGCCGTGTCCAGCACCGGCACGTGCCGCTCGCTGAGCAGCGACTTGACGAGCTGCAGCGCCCGGGTCGTCACCATCGAGTTGACGCGGGTCAGCACCACCGAATGGCCGATCTTTATGCCGGCCTTCTCGTCCAGATATTGCAGCAGCTCGAGCACCTGCGCGCCGCCGCGCGCATCCATGGCACAACCCTGGATCGGGATCAGCACGTGGTCGGAAAGGCCGACGGCGGTGGCAAGCAGCGGATTGCGTGCGCCCGGCAGGTCGACGATGAAATAGTCGGTATTATGCTTGTTCTCGCTGATATGCTGCGGCAGCGAGGCGGTCGTCACGAAATCGATCACCGAAATATTGGGCACGTGCCCTGATATCTCGTGCCAGCGTGAAATCCAATGCTGCGGATCGGCATCCAGAATGGTCACGCGATAGCCCTGACGGGCAAGCTCGGTCGCGAGCAGGAGAACAGCGGTCGTCTTGCCGGCGCCGCCCTTGGTGTTTGCGAAAGTGATGACAGGCATGTTCGGTCCTCGAAGGGAAAATGGCGCGAGCCGGCATCGCTCTTTTGCGCACCGTCGGAGCATCGTGCGGTTAAGCCATCCTTTCCAATCATGGTTAACAAATCCTAAACGCGCGCGGTGAAATTGCAGCGGGCATTTTTCACATCCCTAAAATTCAGGATGCCCCAAGACAAGAAGGCCCGGAAAGTAAGAGCTTTCCGAGCCAATCTGCAGGTCGGCTGATCTTATCAGAAGCAGTCCCTGAAAAGTGCCTTGGTATTTTCGAGCGTCATCGGCACCGGGTTACCGCCAGCACTCGGATCCTCGATCGCCATGGCCGACAATTCGTCGATGCGGTCGGGGGCGATTCCCATCGCCGTCAGCGTATCCGGCACGCCGAGATCGGAACGCAGCTTCAGCACATAATCGTAGAAGCCGTCGAAACCGCCCGAAATGCCGAGATAGGCGGCCGCCCGGCCGATCTTCTCCTCGATGACAGCGCGGTTGAAGCGCAGCACCGCCGGCATGACAACCGCATTGGTCAAGCCGTGATGGGTGTTGTAGACCGCGCCGATCGGATGCGACAGCGCATGGATGGCGCCGAGCCCCTTCTGGAAGGCGACGGCGCCCATGGCGGCGGCGGCCATCATGTTGGCGCGGGCTTCGAGATCCGTCCCTTCCTTATAGGCACGCGGCAGGAATTCCTTGACGAGGCGCATGCCTTCGAGCGCGATGCCGGCCGACATCGGGTGATAGAACGGCGAGGAATAGGCTTCCAGGCAATGGGCGAAGGCATCCATACCGGTTCCGGCGGTAATGATTTTCGGCATGCCGACCGTCAGTTCCGGGTCGGAGATGACGACGCCGGGCAGGAACTTCGGATGGAAGATGATCTTCTTCACATGCGTGACGGAATTGGTGATGACGCTGGCGCGCCCGACTTCCGAGCCAGTTCCCGCCGTCGTCGGCACGGCGACGATCGGAGCGATGCCTTCGAGGCTCGCACGCGTCCACCAGTCGCCGATATCCTCGAAGTCCCAGACCGGCCGCGTCTGGCCGGCCATGAACGCAACGCACTTGCCGAGATCGAGGCCCGAGCCGCCGCCGAAGGCGACGACGCCGTCATGGCCGCCGTCCTTGAAGGCCTTGACGCCGGCATCGAGGTTCTTCTCGTTCGGGTTCGGGTCGACGTCAGCGAAGATCGCCCGGCCGAGGCCGGCATCTTCGAGGATATCGAGCGCGTTCTTGGTGATCGCCATCGAGGCGAGGCCGCGGTCGGTGACGAGCAGCGGCTTTTTGATGCCGAGGCTCTTGCAGGCGTCGGCCAGTTCCTTGATGCGGCCCCGGCCGAGCTTGACCGATGTCGGATAGCTCCAGTTTGCGATGATGTTGCTGCTGCTCATGCTGTCACTTTCTTCAGGTGGAAGGATTTCGGACGCGTCAGATTCTGGAAGCCGATGATCGAGAGCGAGCCACCGCGGCCGGTCTCCTTGACGCCGGTCCAGCAGAGCGCCGGATCGAGATAATCCGCGCGGTTCATAAAGACGGTGCCGGTTTCGATCTCCCGGCCAAGCCGCGCCGCCCGCTCGACATCCTTGGTCCAGAGCGAGGCGGTCAGCCCATACTGGCTGTCGTTCATCAAAGCGAGTGCTTCCTCGTCGCCCTTCACCTTCATGATGCCGACCGCCGGACCGAAGGTCTCCTCGCGCATGAAGGCCATGGAATGGTCGACATCGATGAGGACCTGCGGGGCGAGATAGGCGCCGCCGTCGTCCTGAGGGAAAAGCTTGGGATCGACAAGCGCCTTGGCGCCCTTCGCGACCGCATCGGCAATCTGCTCGCGCACGACCTTGGCGAAACGCTTATTCGCCATCGGGCCGAGCGAAGTCTCGGGATCGAGCGGATTGCCGAGCTTGTAGTTCGACACCCAGGCGACCGATTTCTCGACGAAGGCATCGTAGAGCGATTCATGCACATAGATGCGCTCGATGCCGCAGCAGCACTGGCCGGAATTATAGGTCGCGCCGTCCATCAACGTGTCGACGGCCGCATCGAGATCGGCGTCTTCCATCACATAACCCGGATCCTTCCCGCCGAGTTCGAGGCCGAGGCCGGTGAAGGTGCCGGCAGCGGCCCGCTCCATCGAGCGGCCGCCTTCGACCGATCCGGTGAAGTTGACGAAATTGAAGCTACCGGCGGCAATCAGCGCCGACGTCGTCTCATGATCGAGGAAAACGTTCTGGAACACATCCTCGGGAACGCCGGCCTCGATAAAGGCCTGCACCAGCCGTTCGCCGACAACAAGTGTCTGCGAAGCATGTTTCAGCACCACCGTATTGCCGGCCATCAATGCCGGTGCGATCGTGTTGATCGCCGTCATATAGGGATAGTTCCACGGTGCGACGACGAAGACGACGCCATGCGCTTCGCGTTCGATACGGCGCTCGAAACGCTCGCTCTCCTCGACGACAACAGGTGCCAGCGCATCCGCTGCGATCGAGGCGACATAATTGGAACGTTCGTTGAAGCCCTTGTATTCGCCGCCGTACTTGATCGGCCGGCCCATCTGCCAGGCAAGCTCCGGCACGACGACATCGGACATCTCGTTCAGCCGTGCAGCACCCTTCAGGACAAGCTGAACACGCTCTTCAAGCGGTCGTCTCGCCCAGGCCTTCTGCGCCTTGCGGGCGCGCGCCACCACGTCTTTGGCGGCGTCGAGCGAAAGTGCTGCGCGCTCCGCGTAAACCGATCCGTCGATCGGTGAAATGCATTGGATCATTGCCATGATCGATTTCCGTCCTCGTATTAAAAAATTGAGTGAGGCCGCAGCCCCTCATCCGCCTGCCGGCACCGACTCCCCGCACACGGGGCGAAGGGGGATGGCCGCGACCTCTCCGTTCCTCGCCAACATCTCGCAGGGCACGTCCCCTCTCCCCGTCAGAACGGGGAGAGGGTTAGGGTGAGGGGCAAGCAGCCCTCGGAATCCGTATTAAGCTCTTTCGAACCCCCGCGCCACTTCCCAATCGGTGATGCGGCGGTCGTATTCTTCCTGCTCCCATTCGGCAGCACGGGTGTAATGGTCGATGACGTCGTCGCCGAAGGCTTTGCGCAACATCGCCGATTCCGTCATTGCAGTCGTTGCTGCGCGCAACGTGCGCGGGATTTCGCGGATATCCTTGCCGCCATAGGCGTCGCCGACGAAGGGGGCTTCGAGCTCCAGCTTGTTCTCGATCCCGTCGATACCGGCGGCAAGCAGCGCGGCGAAGGCTAGATAGGGATTGAGATCGGAGCCTCCGACCCGGCATTCGATCCGGATCCCCTTGGTCTCCTCGCCGCAGAGGCGGTAGCCGGCGGTGCGGTTGTCCTTGCTCCAGATCGCCTTGGTCGGCGCAAAGGTGCCGGCCATGAAGCGCTTGTAGGAGTTGATGTAGGGCGCCAGGAAATAGGTGATCTCGCTCGCATGGGCGAGAAGTCCGGCAACGTAATTGTGCATCAGCGGCGACATGCCGTATTTGCCGGCATGGTCGAAGAACAGAGGCTTCTCCTCCAGGCTCCAGAGCGACTGGTGGATATGCGAGGAACTGCCGGCGGCGTTGTAATTCCATTTGGCAAGGAAGGTGATGGCCTTGCCTTTCGACCAGGCGATCTCCTTGCAGCCGTTCTTGATGATCGCGTGCCGGTCGGCCATGGCGAGCGCATCGGCATAGCGCACGTTGATCTCTTCCTGGCCGGCGGAAGCCTCGCCCTTGGAGTTCTCGACCGGAATGCCGGCGCCCTGCAGCCCGGTGCGGATCGCCCGCATCACCTCTTCCTCCTTGGTGGTCTGGAAGATGTGGTAGTCCTCGTTATAGGCGCTGGCGAGCTTCAGATTGCGATAGCCCGAGGCCTGCGCGGTCTCATAGCTCTGGTCGAACAGGAAGAATTCGAGTTCGGAAGCCATGTAGGCTTTCATGCCCATGTCTTCGAGGCGCCTCACCTGCCTCTTCAGGATCGCGCGCGGCGAATGGGCAACCTCCTCATGGGTGTGATGGTCGAGCACGTCGCAGAGCACGAGCGCTGTGCCTTCCAGCCATGGAATGCGGCGCAGCGTCGAAAGATCCGGCTTCATCGTATAGTCGCCGTACCCTTTCTCCCAGCTCGTCGCCTTGTAACCGGAGACGGTCTCCATCTCCATGTCGGTGGCGATCAGGTAGTTGCAGCTGTGCGTTTCTTTCCAGGCGCTTTCGACGAAATATTCGGCCTGGAAGCGCTTGCCCATCAGCCGGCCCTGCATGTCCACCTGGCAGGCCAGAACCGTGTCGATGCGCCCTTCGGCAACATCCTTCCTGAGATCGTCGATTGTATAGCTGCTGCTCATGAGTGATCCGCCTGAAATTGGGATTGAAAAAATCGGGGCAACGAAATCGCATGCGCTCGGCCTGGTTTGGCGCCCCGATGCCTTTTCGTTGAACCGGTGATGGGGCCGCAGGAGCGGCCCCGCCATTTGAGAGGGAAGCCTCGATGCTTAACGTTCGCCGCTTTCGCCGACGGCCGCTTCTGCCGCCGCGATTTCGGCCTGGCGCTTCGCCACTTCGGCGCCGATCGGCGGCCCCTTGAAACGCCGGCGCTCGAAGCCGAACCAGACGATCGCCGTCAGCAAGAGGAACCCGACGGTAACGTAAAGCGCAGCACCGTTCGGCGGCTGGACTCCGAGAACGAAGATCAGGACCATCGCGATGATCGAGAGCACGGCAAAGAGCTTGAAGAGGCCTTCGCCGAGGTTCCACGGACCCATCTTGTCCCACTTGGACGTGCCCCAGGCGAAGAGGCCGAGCGTGATCGGGATCGCAAAGGAGAAGAACAGGAAGATGACCGTGCACGACACCACGATCGTGTAAACGGGCGTATCGCCGATTTTCACGAAGTCGAGTGAGGTGAACCAAACGAACAGCACCGACAGGATCGATCCCGTCCAGATCGCAGCCACCGGAGTGCGGTATTGCGGGCTGACCTTCGACAGCGCCTTGGAGGCCGGTAGGCCGCCGTCACGCGAGAAGGCGAAGATCATGCGGGAGACCGAGGTGACGGTCGCAAGGCCGCACAGCCACTGGCTGACGAAGATCGCAAGATAGAGGATATCCTTGACAACGGGGTTCACCTGGCTGTCCATCGCCCAGAAGAACACGTTCCAGCCCTGTTTGGCCGCGTCGTCCATGTTCGGCAGCATGAGGACGAAGGCGCACAGCATGATGTAGCCGAATAGCGCCGACCACAGGACCGAGGCGACCATGCCGCGCGGAACCGAATGGGCAGCCTTGACCGTCTCCTCCGATGTATGCGCCGAGGCGTCATAACCGGTGATGGTGTAGATCGGCAGCAGCAGGCCGAGAAGAAAGACCCAGGCCCCCGAGGTCGACGGCCAGACGCTACCGCCGACTTCGCCGGAATAGTTGGCGAAAGTGAAGAGGCGGCCGAACTCATAGGAAGGCGCCGAAAGAAGGCAGACAGCCGCCAGCGCGATCGAGGTTGCGAAGATCAGATAACCCGAGAAGTCCGTGAGCTTCGCGGTCAAGCCAATCCCCATGTGGTTTACCAGCGCCTGCGCGCCGGTAATTATGACGAGGAAAATGATCCGCACCGTGATCGTGTCCGTCAGCCCGAGATAAGTGGTGCCGAAGGAGCCCATGAAGAAGTAATAGGTACCGACGTTGATGGCGCCGAGAACGGTGACGAGACCGAGCAGGTTGAACCAGGCCGTCAGCCAACCGGTGAAGCGGTTGCCGAGGATCGAGCCCCAGTGATAGAGGCCGCCGGCCGTCGGATAGGCAGAGCTGATCTGCGCCATGGCGACGGCGAAAACGAGCGAGATGAAGCATCCCACGGGCCAGCCGATGCCGATCGCCGCGCCGCCAGCGCCTGAGGTCGCCTGGGCCAGCGAATTGATGCCGCCGGAGAGAATGCAGATGATGGAGAATGATACGGCGAAATTCGAGAATGAACTCATTCGCCGTTCGAGTTCTTGGGCATAGCCCATCGAATGCAGGATGTGCACATCCTGCTTCTTGTCCAGTTCGGTATAGTCCGACATGACTTCCCCCTGTTCACGACCGGCCGCGGAATTGCAGCCGGTCCAGTGCCAATTGTCCGCGGCATTTTCGCCGTGCGGACGTCCGCAGATAAACTGCTCCCTCGGGTCTTCTTTTTTTATCAGGCTTCCAGGCTGTGCTGGAGAAGTCCTGTCAGATAATCGGCCATGACCCTTTGGCCGCCATCGTCTGCGATGAGGTCGTTGCGGACCTCGATCATTACATTGCGCAGGCCGTTCGAAAGCCCGTGCAGGATCAGCGTGTGGGTCACGCCATCCTCGGGTCCGTAAGGCTGGTTGCGTTCAGTCCTGTAAAGCGGCGCATCGGCCGCGGCATCCAGCATGCGGTCGGCGAGCCGGCTGTCCTCATCATGCAATATGCCGAGTTCGACGGCGCGTTGCCGGCCGTGATAGACCGGCGTGAAGCTGTGCATCGTCACGATGACGGTATCCTGCCCCCTCGCCCGCCGATCGCGGATCAGTCCGCGGATGGCATCATGGAAAGGCACATAAAGCGCATCGGTGCGCGCCAGGCGTTCTTCGGCGCTCAAATCCTTGTTGCCGGGAATGGCATAGATCTCGCTGGTCTCCGGCATGGCGCCCGGTGAACTGGGCGGCCGGTTGCAGTCGTAGATGAGCCGGGAGAAGCGCTGGTAGACGAGCGTCGCCTCGACTGCTTGCGATATGCCGCGGGCAACGGCGAGCGCGCCCGGATCCCAGGCGATATGGCTCGACAGCGCTTCGCTGGGCAGGCCGAGATCGCCGAAGCGGGCAGGAAGCGTTTTCGAGGCGTGCTCGCAGACGAGCAATACCGGGCTACGGCCTTCGATGCGCTCGATCCCGACGCAATCGCCGTCCGCTTCGCTGAGGATGTTCGGCTGGGCCAGCACCAAAGGCGCCACTCCTATCCCTTAATAAAAGCTTTAAAGAAAAGAATTCTTCAGCTTTTGGCGACTGTCAAGCATCCTCTGAAAATTTCTTTTCATGACAGTGGTTGACATGGATTATGACAGCGTTGTTAACTTTGGTTGGGAGAGTGGCGCCAGACCACTCCCGGGGAGCAAAGTCACGTGACCACTGCGTCGAAGACGGTTTCGGACGTCATACATTCGCATCTCGGCGTGTTGACGCGTGCCGAGAAGCAGTTGGCGGAAAGCCTCCTCGACAACTATCCGGTTTCCGGCCTCGGCAGCATCACTACGATTGCAGAGAACGCCGGCGTTTCCACGCCCACCGTGGTGCGCATGGTGCAGAAGCTCGGCTTCAAGGGCTATCCGGACTTTCAGGCGCATCTGCATCTGGAGGTCGAGGCGACGATATCGAACCCGATCGCCAAACATGACCGCTGGGCGCAGAACGCGCCGGGCACCCATATTCTCAACCGTTTCGCCGATGCCATTATGGGCAATCTGCGCCAGACGCTGAGCGATCTCGACACCGCGACCTTCGACAGCGTCGCCTCGCTGCTCTCCGACCGCAAGCGTGGCCTCTATTTCGTCGGCGGCCGCATCACCGGTGCGCTTGCCGAATATTTCTTCACCCATATGCAGGTCATCCGGCCGGCGACGACGCTGCTATCGGCGAATTCCAGCAGTTGGCCGCAATATGTCCTCAACATGAATGCCGGCGACATCCTGATCATCTTCGACATTCGCCGCTACGAGCAGGAAATGGTCAGCCTTGCCACCGCTGCCCGCAAGCGCGGCGCCGAAATTGTTGTCTTCACCGACCAATGGGGCTCACCGGCCGCCAAACTCGCCCGCCACGCCTTCCGCGTCCGGATCGAGGCACCGTCGGCCTGGGATTCCTCCGTCGTTACCCTGTTCATCGTCGAGGCGCTGATCGAAGCCGTCCAGAATTCGACCTGGGACGAGACAAAGGAACGCATGAAGACATTGGAGGGGCTGTTCGAGCAGACCAAACTCTTCCGCAAACCGGGTTAGGAGGACAAGACAAAGAGGGAGAAAAACAATGGCGGATTTTTGCGGATATAGACCGCACTGTCGCAAGTGGAACATCTGTCACAAGCGCCTGCTATTCATGCAAAATCACCGTCACGCAGCCGTCACACAAGCTTCATGTAAGCTCATTAACAGCATCGCCAGACACTGAAAACCCGAAGGAGAACAACAGTGATCTCTAACATTTCTCGACTCCTGTCGCTTTCTACTGCGATGATCGTGGCTTCGACCGCGATTGCCGCTGCAGAACCGAGCGCAGAACTTATCGCTGCCGCCAAGAAAGAAGGCACGCTGACCACGATCGCTCTCCCGCACGACTGGTGCGGCTATGGCGACGTCATTGCCGGCTTCAAGGCCAAGTATGGTCTCGAAGTCAACGAGCTGAACCCGGATGCCGGCTCGGGCGACGAAGTCGAAGCCATCAAGGCCAACAAGGGCAACACCGGCCCGCAGGCTCCTGATGTCATCGACGTCGGCCTCTCCTTCGGCCCGTCCGCCAAGAAAGACGGCCTGATCCAGCCTTACAAGGTCTCCACCTGGGATTCGATCCCGGATACGGCCAAGGATCCGGAAGGCTATTGGTACGGTGACTATTACGGCGTTCTTTCGTTCCTCGTGAACAAGGACCTCGTCAAGCAGTCGCCGGCCGACTGGGCCGATCTGAAGAAGAGCGACTACGCAAACACCGTCGCTCTCGCAGGCGATCCGCGCACGGCCAACCAGGCTGTCCAGGGCGTTTACGCCGCTGGCCTTTCCGCATCGGGCGGTGACGCGGCCAAGGCAGGCGAAGAAGGCCTGAAATTCTTTGCCGAACTCAACAAGGCCGGCAATTTCGTGCCTGTCGTCGGCAAGGCTGCTCCGTTCGCTCAGGGCTCAACGCCGATCATCGTCGCCTGGGACTACAATGCAATGTCCTGGGGTGAAAGCCTGAAGGGCAACCCGCCGTTCGAAGTCGTCGTTCCGAAGACGGGCGTCGTCGCCGGTGTCTACGTCCAGGCGATTTCTGCCTTCGCTCCGCACCCGAACGCTGCCAAGCTCTGGATGGAATATCTCTATTCCGACGAAGGTCAGCTCGGCTGGCTGAAGGGCTATTGCCACCCAATCCGCTTCAACGATCTTGCCAAGAACAACAAGATCCCGAAGGAACTGCTCGACAAGCTGCCGCCGGCAGCAGCCTATGAAAAGGCTGTCTTCCCGACGCTCGAAGAGCAGGCCGCCGGCAAGGAAACCATCACCAAGAACTGGGATTCCGTCGTCGGCGCAGCCGTCAAGTAATCTCCGATCCTGCCTCCCCGCCTCAGGGCGGGGAGGTTTTTTTCTCACTCCGATGCCCCAGGATGAGCTTTTCATGAGCACGGTTTCAACGCCTATGGTGAGCAGCGCCCCCTTGATCAACAGAGACCGCGTGATCGACTGGCTGGGCATTGCACCTTTCATTATCTTTTCGCTGCTGTTCCTGATCATCCCCACGCTTTATCTGGTGGCGGGCGCGTTTCTGACGCCCGAGGGTAACTTCACGCTGAAGAATATCGGCGATCTCTTTACCCCGTCGATCATGAGCGCTTACTGGATCAGTATTCGCGTCTCCGTAGCGTCGGCTCTCGGCGGCGCGCTGATCGGCTTTTTCCTCGCCTGGGCCGTGGTGCTCGGCGGCCTGCCGAATTCGGTGCGCTCGACGCTTCTGACCTTCTCCGGCGTCGCCTCGAATTTTGCCGGCGTGCCCCTCGCCTTCGCCTTCCTCGCAACGCTCGGCCGCACCGGCCTCGTGACGGTTTTCCTGCGCGAATGGTTCGACTTCAACCTTTACAGCACCGGCTTTAATCTGCTGTCCTTCTTCGGCCTCACCATCACCTATATGTATTTCCAGATCCCGCTGATGGTGCTGATCCTGACGCCGGCGCTGGACGGCATGAAGAAGGAATGGCGCGAGGCCTCTGAGATCCTGGGCGCCACCAACCGCCAATACTGGACGATGGTTGCCCTGCCGATCCTGTGGCCGAGCCTGCTCGGCACGACGCTGCTGCTCTTCGCCAACGCCTTCGGCGCCATCGCCACCGCCTTTGCACTGACCGGCAGCTCGCTGAACATCGTACCGATCCTGCTCTATGCCCAGATTCGCGGCGACGTGCTGCACAATGCCAATCTCGGTTACGCCATCGCGCTCGGCATGATCGTCATAACAGGCGTCTCCAACGTCCTTTACCTCATGCTGCGCATGCGCGCCGAACGGTGGCAGAAATGAAAGCTCAACGCCTCGGCGCCTGGATCGCCATTATTCTGGGCGCATCCTATTTCGTCATTCCACTGATCGGCACGATCGAGTTTTCGCTGCGCATGCGCCGTGGTGAATACAGCTTCGATGCCTATCAGTCGGTGTTTTCGGATGCACAATTCCGCGAGACCTTCGGCTATTCCATGCTGATGGCATTGCTCACCATCATTTTCGGCATGCTGCTCGTCGTGCCGACGGCCTATTGGGTGCGCCTGCGCCTGCCGCAGATGCGTCCCTTCGTCGAGTTCATCACGCTGCTGCCGCTCGTCATCCCGGCGATCGTCATCGTCTTCGGTTATCTCAGGATGTACAATTCGTCGTCCTACTTGCCGTTGACGGGTTCGACGACCGGCACCAACGTCCTGCTGGTGTTCTCCTACATCACGCTGTCCCTGCCCTATATGTACCGTGCCGTCGACACCGCGATGCGCGCCATTGACGTCCGCACCCTCACGGAAGCGGCAGAGAGCCTCGGCGCGCGCTGGACGACCATCATGTTCCGGTGCATTTTCCCCAATGTCATGAGCGGTGTGCTCTCCGGCGCCTTCATCACGCTTGCGATTGTCATGGGCGAGTTCACCTTCGCCGCATTGCTCAACCGTCCGGCCTTCGGCCCCTACCTGCAGCTTGTCGGCGCCAACAAGGCCTACGAGCCTTCGGCGCTCGCCGTCATCGCCTTCTCGATCACCTGGCTCAGCATGGGCCTGCTCAACCTCGTTTCCCGCTTCGGCAAAGCCCGCCCGGCAAAGGCTTAAGGTAACCGGCTCATGTCTTTTCTCACACTGAACAACATCCAGAAATCCTTCGGCCCGGTGCAGGTCGTCAAGAACTTCAACATGAACATCGAGAAGGGCGAGTTCGTCTCCTTCCTCGGACCGTCGGGCTGCGGCAAGACGACCGTTCTGCGCATGATCGCCGGCTTCGAAACCCCGACCGGCGGCATGCTGACCATCAACGGCAAGGACCAGAGCGCGCTCAAGCCAAACCAGCGCAACATTGGCATGGTCTTCCAGGCCTACGCTCTCTTCCCCAACATGTCCGTGCACGATAACGTCGCCTTTGGCCTCAAGGTCGCCGGCGCGCCGAAGCCCGAGATCGACGCCCGCGTCAAGGAAATGCTCGGCCTGATCAAGCTCGATCACCTGGCCGATCGCTACCCCTACCAGCTGTCCGGCGGCCAGCAGCAGCGCGTCGCACTTGCCCGTGCGCTCGCCGTCAAGCCACAAGTGCTGCTGCTCGACGAGCCGCTGTCGGCCCTCGACGCCAAGATCCGCGTGTCGCTGCGCGAGGAAATCCGCCAGATCCAGCAGCAACTCGGCATCACCACCGTCTTCGTCACCCACGACCAGGAAGAGGCGCTGTCGATCTCGGACCGCATCGTGGTGATGAACGCCGGCAAGGCCGATCAGATCGGCTCGCCCTTCGAGATCTACAACAAGCCGGCCACGCGCTTCGTCGCCTCCTTTGTCGGCACGCTGAACCTGATCGAGGCCAAAGTCGTCGATCCCGACACTAACCTCATCCAGATCGGCGATCAGAAGATCACGCTGAAGCAGTCGGTCGCAGCCCACAAGGCCGGCGAGACCATCTCGCTGGCGCTGCGCCCGGAAGCAGGCTCGCTCTCCGACACCGCCAGAAGCGATACGGCACTGACCGGCCAGGTCGTCTCGGCCCACTTCCTGGGTTCGGTCATCCGCACCCGCATGAATGTCGGCGGCAACGTCATCTCCTTCGACATGTTCAACAGCCCCGGCGTCACCCCGCCGCAGGCCGGCGAAACCGTGACGCTCCGCTTCATGGCCGCCGACCTGCTCGTCATCAGCGATTGATATTGCGGAATACCACTCACGCAAAAGGCGCCGCGAACACGGCGCCTTTTTTTGAATGACGGAAGAAGGTCAGCGCTGATGCATATCGCCCGCTAGCGTGCAACGGTTTCGGGAAACGACGAGCTAAAGCGCGTCGTTGAGTCACGTTTCAGGCGACGCTCTTTGTCTGATGAAGCACCCGGCACGGTGTGCCTCTATGCGCCAGGGGCGAGTTTGGCAGAAACGCGCCCCAAAACTCCGTCATCCTCGGCCTTGAGCCGGGGATCCCCTCCGCTGATGGATGCCTACATGGATGCTCGGCTCAAGGCCGAGCATGACGGAGGATGGGGCAGGCGAAAGGAGCCATCGTGAATAGATGTGCGTGTCAGGAATGACATCCACAGGCAAGACCAAACAATACCAGCCCATAGCTGAGCGATTGATGCTTCCTATCCCTCAGCGGATCGCCCTGTCGTCCGCATCGAAGCGATGCACGCGCGCCTGGTCTGGCGTCGCGTAAACGATCTCATCGGGCTCATACCGGTGCTCGCCGAAGAGACGCGCCGTCAGCAGGCCGCACTGCTCGGATTCCAGATAGATGATCGTGTCCGCGCCGAGATGCTCGACATGCACGACCTTCGCACCCCACGTCCCCTGCTCGCGCGACAGCGTCATATGTTCGGGGCGCACGCCGATCGTCTTGGCGCTGTGATCGCCCACCTTTTCGCCGGGGATGAAATTCATCTGCGGCGAGCCGATAAAGCCGGCGACGAAGACGTTTGCCGGGCGGTTGTAAAGCTCCATCGGCGAGCCGATCTGCTCGATCGCGCCGGCATTCAGCACGACGATCTTATCGGCAAGCGTCATCGCCTCGACCTGGTCGTGCGTAACGTAGATCATCGTCGCCTTCAGACCGCGGTGCAGCCGGGCGATTTCGAGCCGGGTCTGGACGCGCAGCGCCGCATCGAGGTTCGACAGCGGCTCGTCGAACAGGAAGAGTTCCGGTTCGCGAACGATGGCGCGGCCGATCGCGACGCGCTGGCGTTGCCCGCCGGAAAGCTCGGCCGGTCGGCGTGCGAGATAAGGCGCGAGCGACAGCATGCCGGATGCCTTGCCGACGCGCTTGTCGATCTCGTCCTTGGCGGTGCCTGCCTGCTTGAGCCCAAGCCCCATATTGTCCTTGACCGTCAGATGCGGATAGAGCGCATAGGACTGGAACACCATGGCGATGCCGCGCTTGGCCGGCGGCGTCAGCGTCTCGTCGCGGCCGTTGATGACGACGGCGCCCGAGGTGACGTCCTCGAGGCCGGCGATGCTGCGCAAGAGCGTCGATTTTCCGCAGCCGGACGGCCCGACGAAGATGACAAATTCGCCGTCCTTGACCTCGAGGTCGATGCCTTTCAGCACCTCATGCGTGCCATAGGTCTTGCGGATGGATTTGAGTTGAAGCGATCCCACTATCTTTCCCTTACAATCTGACCGGCTGGCCGGTGCGCACGCTCTCGTCGGCGGCAAGGCAGATGCGTAGTGACGCCACCGCATCCGCCATGTGGCGATCGAGGTTCAGATCCTCGCGGATCGCCCTCAGCATGAAGGCCTGTTCCAGGTCGCAGAGTGCCTGATGACCGGGCTCGCCCGTCATCCTCATATCCTGGTCGGGCCGGATGAACTTGCCGTCCGGGCCGGTTTCGGCCGTATGCAGACGGATCACGGAAGTCTTGGTGTGCGTGTTGATATCGTCGGACTTGGCGTTCGGATCCATGACGATCGACACCGCTCCCTTCGGCGACATCACGTCCTTCACGAAGAAAGCGGTCTCCGAGATCATCGGTCCCCAACCGGCCTCATACCAGCCGACCGAGCCGTCCTCGAAAAGCACCTGAAGCTGACCGTAATTGTACATGTCGGGGGCGATCTCGTCGGAGAGGCGCAGCCCCATGCCGCGCACCTCGACCGCCCTCGCATCGGTGATCTGGCACATGACGTCGACATAATGCACGCCGCAATCGACGATCGGCGAGGTCGTGCGCATCAGCGACTTGTGCGTCGCCCAGGTCGGGCCACTGGACTGCTGGTTGAGGTTCATGCGGAAGACGTATGGCGGGCCGAGCTTGCGCGCCTCTTCAATCAGCTTCATCCAGGACGGGTGATGGCGGAGGATATAGCCGATCACCAGCTTGCGCCCCGCCTTTTCCGCTGCCGCAACGACCCGCTCGGCATCGGCGACGGTGGTCGCCAGCGGCTTTTCCACGAAGACATGACAACCGGCCTCGAAGGCGGCGACGGCATAATCGGCATGGCTGTCGGAATAGGTGTTGATCGAACAGAGATCCGGCTTCAGGTCGGCAAGCGCCGTCGCGAAGTCGGGATGAACAATATAGTTTTGCAGCGCGGGCTCCAGCGCCGGCGTCGAGCGGTTGACGAGACCGACGATCTCGAAACCGGGATTGTTGTGATAGGCAAGCGCATGGCTGCGGCCCATATTGCCGAGGCCGGCAACGAGGACGCGGATCGGATTCTCCTGGCTCACTTGACGGCTCCCGACGTGATGCCGCGGATCAGCTGCCGCGAGAAGATGACGTAGAGGATCAGGATTGGCAGGATCGCCAGCGACAGGGCCGCCAGAACCGCATTCCAGTTGGTGACGAACTGGCCGATGAAAATCTGCGAACCGAGCGTCACGGTCTTGGTCGCTTCGGCAGGCGCCAGGATCAGCGGGAACCAGAGGTCGTTCCAGATCGGGATCATGGTGAAGACCGCAACCGTCGCCATAGCGGGGCGCACCAGCGGCAGAACCAGGCGGAAGAAGATCGCGTATTCGGACAGCCCATCGATGCGCCCGGCGTTCTTGAGGTCGTCAGAAACCGTGCGCATGAATTCCGACAGGATGAAGATCGCGAGCGGTATGCCCTGCGCGGTATAGACGAGGACGAGCGCCGTCAGCGTATTGACGAGACCGGCTGCCACCATGCCCTGCAGGATCGCCACTGTGCCGAGACGGATCGGGATCATGATGCCGATCGCCATATAGAGCCCGAGCAGCGCATTGCCGCGGAAGCGATATTCCGACAATGCGAAGGCGGCCATGGCGCCGAACAGCAGCACGAGCAGGATCGAGACGATGGTCACGACGAAGCTGTTCTGGAAATAGGTGGCGAAATCACCCTGCCCCAGCACCGTCTGGTAACCGACGAGGCTGAAGGTCGACGGCGTCGGGATCATCAAAGGCGCGCGGAAGATCGAAGCGCGATCCTTGAACGAGTTGACGATGGTCAGGAACACCGGAAACAGCGCGACCAGCGTGTAGGCGGAGAGCGCCAGATGCACGAGGCCGGTGCGGATCGGAGATGTGCGTGCCTTGGACATGCGCGCTCCTCAGAACTGGTAGCGACGCATGCGCCGCTGGATGACGAAGAGATAGAACGAGACACCGGCGAGGATGATGAGGAACATCACCGTGGCGATCGTCGCGCCCATCGAGCGGTCGCCGAGCTGAAGCTGGAAACCGAAGAAAGTCCGGTATAGCAGCGTACCGAGAATATCCGTCGACATGTCAGGCCCGGCAAGCGCCCCCTGCACCGTGTAGATCAGGTCGAAGGCGTTGAAATTGCCGACGAAAGTCAGGATCGAGATGATGCCGATCGCCGGCAGGATGAGCGGCAGCTTGATCTTCCAGAACTGCGCCCAGCCGGTGATGCCGTCACATTCGGCCGCCTCGATCACCTCTTCGGGGATGCTCAGAAGCGCGGCATAGATCAGCATCATCGGAATGCCGATATATTGCCAGTTGGAGATCAGCGACACGGCGATCAGCGCCGAGCCGGGCTTGCCGAGCCAAGGGGCGAACAGGAATTTCAAGCCGATAAGATCGAGCATCCAGGGCGCCACGCCCCAGATCGGCGACAGGATCAGCTTCCAGATGAAGCCGACGATGACGAAGGAAAGCAGCGTCGGCAGGAATATCGCCGTGCGGTAGAAGGCCACCCCGCGCAGCTTCGGCACCGAAAGGAGGGCAGCGAGCGCAATGCCGATCGGGTTCTGCACGCACATGTGGATGGCGAAGAAGAGCAGGTTGTTGACCAGCGCATTCCAGAAATCATGCGCCCAGCGAGGATCGCCAAACAGCACTTTGTAGTTAGCCAGGCCGACGAAGGCCGGCTGCCCGTCAACCGTATTGTACAGCGAAAGCCTGAGCGTTTCGATGAGCGGCAGCACCATAACCGCGGAATAGACGATCACCGCAGGCAGCATGAAAACGAAGATATGCCAGCGCACCGGGCGCTTGATCAGGACGAAATCGGCCGCGTTGTCGGTTTGGCTCATGGCTATTGCCCGTTCTGGTCACTGGCCGCAAGGCGCAGCGCAGATGGAAAACATGCTCCCACCCTAACCCTCCACCCACCTGGAGAGGGAACACGCCCGTGATGAAATCGGGCTGGGAGGTCGCTGCGAGTCTCCTTCTCCCCGCGAGCGGGGAGAAGGTGGCCGGCAGGCCGGATGAGAGGCCGCAAACGCCGCCCCTCGTCACATCACTTGGCCGGCTTGTACCAGCTGTCGAGACCCTTCTGGAGCTTCTCGGCAGCGACCTGCGGCGTATCCGTGCCGTTGACCACGTTGGCTGATTCGATCCAGGTCTCGTTTTCGAGATTCGGCGTGCCGCGCGACAGGATCTGATAAGTCGAGCGCATGGTCGACTTATACGGGCCGCGCCAGGAGACGAATTCCTGAGCGAGCGGATCGGACATCTTGACCGGCTTGGAGTTCAGGCTGAAGAACCCCGGCAGCGCATTGGCGTAGATATCGGCGAATTCAGGCGAAGCGACCCAGCTCAGGAACTTCTTGGCCTCCTCGGCATGTGGGCTCTTGGTGTTCAGACCGACGCCAATATCCGGATGGTCGGAGATGTAGCCCGCGTCGCCTGCCTTCGGAACTGGCGGCGGGAAGGCGCCCATCTTGAACTGGGCCTGGCTGTTGAACAACGAGATTTCCCACGAACCCGCCGGATAGATCGCGGCACGGCCAAGCGTGAAGAGGTTCTGGCTGTCTGAATAGGTCTGGGCTTCGAAACCGTCGCCGAGATAGGGCTTCCACTTGGCAAGCTCCTCATAGGGCTTGACCCACTCGGCATCCGTCAGCTTCTGCTTGCCTTCGATCAGAGCCTTGCGGCCGTCTTCGCCCTTCCAGTAGTTCGGACCGATATTCTGGTAGCCCATGGTCGCGGCTTCCCAGAGATCCTTGGTGCCCATGGCGAGCGGAATATAGGTGCCGTCCGCCTTGATCTTGTCGAGCGCTGCGTAGAATTCGTCCTGCGTCTTCGGCACGGAGATGCCGAGCTTGTCGAAGGCATCCTTGTTGTAGATGAAGCCGTGGATGACCGAAGCCATCGGCACGCAGAAGGTCGTCTTTCCGTCGTCGGTCGTCCAGGCGGCCTTGGCGACCGGCGAGAAGTTCTCCATGCCGGGCAGATCATTCAAGCTGGCAAGATTGCCCTTCTCGAAGAGGCCGCGCGATTTATCGAAGGGACGGCAGGTGATGATGTCGCCTGCGCTGCCCGCGGCGAGCTTGGCTTCGGTGGCGGCGTCGTATTCGGTCGGCGCAGTCGGCGAGAAGACGACTTTGATGCCCGGGTTCTTCGCTTCGAAGGCCGGAATGATTTTCTCCTGCCAGATCTGCAGGTCGTCATTGCGCCAGCTTTCGACCGTCAGCGTAACGTCGGCGGCATGCACGAGGCCGGCCGACGTCAGCAGGCTGGAGGCAAGCAGCAGGCTTTTCAGAGCAGTGTTTTTCATTTCCCTCTCCTGTTTTTAGCGCCGAAGGCGCCGTTTTCGATCTGAAACAAGCAATTGGCGTGTCTGAGGAAACACCCAATGCCCCTTGGAGGGCCGCCAGCGAAGCCGGCCCCGAAAGCTCGATGGACCGAAAGCGCATCGCCTGCGGTCGGACTGCGCGCTTTTCGGTGACCCGCACCGGACGCGCCGAAAATAATGGGAAAGCCGATGGATGCCTGAATTCCATCTTCGGCCCAACAGGGCCGCCGGCATTCTGGCACTCATCCTCGAAGCGGTTCCGGCTTGGTTTTGCTGCCGGTTTTCGTGGGGCTTCGAAACGCTGTTCCCGTTTACCGAATTAAGTCCAAAAAAATACCAATTGTCCAGACGAATTTTAACTTTTTGGCCTCCAAGGTTTCATTAAAAATTTTTATTAGGGAAAATCAATTAGATAAAAAGGTGCAATTTCTCCACCGTTCCCACTTGGTAAATGGTATTTTTTTGGTATTGTATGAAAAACAGGTGAGACGGCGTATTCGGAGGTCCGATGACAGAGCTTGCAATCGGCATAGATGGCGGGGGGACGAGCTGCCGGGCCGCGGTCGCGGACAGAAACGGCACTATCATTGGCCGCGGCAAATCAGGCCCGGCTAATATTCTGTCCGATCTGGAAAACTCTCTCCTCAATATTGTCGAATCCGCCCGGCTGGCTTTGCACGATGCCGAGCTCGCCGCGGAAACCATTTCCTCCGTCGCAGCGGTCGTCGGCGTCGCCGGCGCTAATGTCACGGATTATGGCCAGCGAATCGAAAAGGCCCTGCCCTTTGCCGAAGGCCGCGTTGTTACCGACGCGCTGATCGCCCTGCAGGGCGCGCTCGGCGATGCCGACGGCATCGTCGGCGCCTTCGGCACCGGCTCGGTCTATAACGCCCGGAAAGATGGTCGGCTGAACGGCATCGGCGGCTGGGGCTTCGTCGTTGGCGACCAGGCAAGCGGCGCTCGCCTGGGCCGCGACCTGATGGAACGATCGCTGCTCGCCCATGACGGCGTGCGCCCGGCATCGCCGATGACTGAGGCGATCCTGGCGGAATATGGCGATGATCCCGAGCGCATCGTCGAATTTGCGCATTCGGCAAGACCGACGGATTTTGCCCGTTATGCACCTGTCGTCTTCGAACATGCAACGAGCGGCGATGCGGTCGCGGTCGGCATCGTCAGCGACGCGGCAACGGCGATCGGCGAAAGCCTTGAAGCGCTGCTCTGGCCCGGATGCCCGTCAATCTGCCTGCTTGGCGGTCTTGCGGAAGCCTATGAGCCCTGGCTTCCCCAACGCTACAGACAGCTGCTTGCCAAACCGAAAAACGATGCTCTTCACGGCGCGGTGGAACTTGCGGTCAAGCTCCTGAACGAGCGACAGAGAGGTGCGGCATGACCGACGATCTCGCAACAATCCTCTCCCTGGAACGCCTGCAGGCGGCCGGCACCGGCCCGCTCTATGTCAAGCTGCGCCGCACGCTCGAAGAGGCCGTGCGCGCCGGCACGCTTGGTCACGGCGACGCGCTGCCGCCGGAGCGCGACATCGCCGAACTTGCCGCCGTCAGCCGGGTCACCGTGCGCAAGGCGATCGACGAGCTCGTCGCCGACGGCCTGCTGGTGCGCCGCCACGGCTCGGGCACCTTTGTCGCCAAGCCGGTCTCCAAGGTGGAGCAGCGCCTGTCGCAGCTCACCTCTTTCACCGAAGACATGGCACGCCGCGGCATGTCCTCCCGCTCGGAATGGCTGCATAAGGGCATCCACACCCCCTCACCCGACGAGATGATGATCCTTGGCCTCGCCGCGGGCTTGAAGGTTTCGCGCCTCTCGCGCCTGCGCATCGCCGACGACCAGCCGCTGGCGATCGAGAACGCCAGCGTCTCCGGCGAATTCCTCCCCGATCCCTCCGCCGTGACCAATTCGCTCTACGCCGAACTCGAACGCCTCAACGTCCGTCCGGTCCGCGCCGTCCAGCGCATTTCGGCGACCAATATGAAGGAAGCCGATGCCCAGCTTCTCGGCGTCTCCGTGGGTGCGGCCGGCCTGTCGATCGAACGCATCTCCTATCTCGGCTCCGGCCGCGCCGTCGAATTCACCCGCTCGCTCTATCGCGGCGACGCTTATGACTTCGTGGCCGAGCTGACGATCGGGGTGACATAAGGCCTACCAGAAGCGGGCAATCCAAAGCTGATTTCCGGCGAGTTCATCGAAAATCGTGTCGGCGGAAATGATCGGTATCCCATTCTCCATGGCAGTCGCAGCGAGAAACCTGTCGAACGGATCACGGTGCGCCCAGTCCATCATGGCTGCCGCCAGACAGACATCCGGGGTCAATGCTGCTGCAATGGCGCCCTGCTCCTGCAGTAAGTCCGGCAGCCGGCCGACGAAAGGCTGCATCTCCGGCCATTTGCCGACACTCACTTTCTGCCCGATTTCAAACAGGGATATTGGACTGACAAGAATGGTCTCAGCCTTTTCAATCAGAGCGATCGCCTTGGCCGAGAGCCGCTTGTCGCCGGTCAACGACCATGCCCAGGCATGGGTGTCGAGCAGAAGCGAATTCACTCGATCCCTTCCCAGGCCGCGACTTCACTTTCGTCAATGGGCTCAAAAAAGTCCGGCCCATCTCCAGCAACCTGCCCTTTGAGCAAACCGATCTTGAAGGAAGACTGCACAATCGGAATGATCTTCACGACAGGCTTGCGCCCCTTGGCGATCACCACCTCCTCACCGGAAAGGGCGGCATCGATCAATTTCGACAGATTGGTCTTTGCGGCATGAATGGTCACTTGCATCGCAGCCCTCATTAGCTAACTTGGCTAAGGATACCATTCCGCGTTCAAATCCGCTATCGAATTCACGAAGCCCGACCACGCGAGATTATCAAGACTATCAAAAGTATGAAGCCGGAAAGTGAATCACTTTCCGGCTTCATTGTTTCTTGATTCATCACGTTAAGAACGGCGAATGCGTCTCTATGCCGCGTCCTCAATCTCCTCGTCCGCCTTGCGCGGCACGTAGTTCAGTACCGGCCCGAGCCAGCGTTCGACCTCGGAAACCTCCATGCCTTTGCGCTTGGCATAGTCCTCCACCTGGTCCCGCTCCACCTTGGCGACGCCGAAATAATAGGAATCGGGATGGCCGATATAGATGCCGGATACAGATGAGCCGGGCCACATCGCATAGCTCTCCGTCAGCTTCACGCCGGCGGCTTTTTCTGCATCGAGCAGCTTGAAGAGCGTTGCCTTTTCCGTGTGGTCGGGCTGGGCGGGATAACCGGGCGCCGGACGGATGCCGGCATAGGCTTCGCCGATAAGATCCTCGTTGCTGAGGTGCTCATCCCTTGCATAACCCCAATATTCGCGCCGCACCTGCTCATGCATGCGCTCAGCGAAGGCTTCCGCAAAGCGGTCGGCCAGTGCCTTGACGAGGATCGAGGAATAGTCGTCGTTCGACCGCTCAAAGCGTTCGGCGATGGCGATTTCCTCGATACCGGCCGTTACCACGAAGCCGCCGACATAGTCCTGCACGCCGCTTGTGACTGGCGCGACGAAGTCCGAAAGCGCCACATTCGCCCGCCCGTCCCGCTTCGAAAGCTGCTGGCGAAGCGTGTAGAAGGTGGCAAGCTCCTGGCCGCGGCTTTCGTCGGTGAACAGGCGGATGTCGTCGCCGACGGCGCCTGCCGGCCAGAAGCCGATGACGGCGCGCGGGCGGAACCACTTCTCATCGATGATCTTCTTCAGCATGGCCTGCGCATCGGCCCAGAGCGCACGCGCCGCCTCGCCCTGCTTCTCGTCTTCGAGAATGGCGGGGAAACGACCGCGCAATTCCCAGGTCTGGAAGAACGGCGTCCAGTCGATGTATCTCGCGAGTTCGGCCAGATCGTAATCCTCGAACACCCGTGTGCCGAAGAACTCAGGCTTGGTCGGCTTGTAGGCCGACCAGTCGATCTTATGCGCGTTCTCGCGAGCCCGCGACAGTGGCAAACGCACCTTCTCCGCTTCACTGCGGGCATGCGCGGCCGCCACCTTGGCGTATTCGGCTCTTATATCGTCGACATAGCCCTGCCGCGTCTCCGGCGAGAGCAGCGCCGAGACGACGCCGACGGCGCGGCTCGCATCGGTGACGTAGACCGCCTGGCCCTTGTTGTAGCCGGGATGGATCTTCACAGCCGTATGCACGCGGCTGGTCGTGGCGCCGCCGATCAGCAGCGGAATCTCGAAGCCCTGCCGTTCCATCTCGGACGCAACATGCACCATCTCGTCGAGCGACGGCGTGATCAGACCGGAAAGACCTATGACGTCGACCTTTTCGGCGATCGCCGTTTCAAGGATCTTCGTCGCGGGCACCATGACGCCGAGGTCGACGATCTCGTAATTGTTGCAGGCGAGCACGACGCCGACGATGTTCTTGCCGATATCGTGCACGTCGCCCTTGACCGTCGCCATCAGGATCTTGCCCGCCGACTGCCGATCGTCGCCGCCATTGAGGCGCTTCTCCTCCTCCATATAGGGGAGAAGGACGGCAACGGCCTGCTTCATGACGCGGGCGGATTTAACGACCTGCGGCAGGAACATCTTGCCCGAGCCGAACAGATCACCGACGACGTTCATGCCGGCCATCAGCGGCCCTTCGATGACGTGCAACGGCCGGGCGGCCTGCCGGCGCGCCTCTTCCGTATCGGCCTCGATATATTCGGTGATGCCGTTGACCAGCGCGTGCTCGAGACGCTTCTCGACGCTCCATTCGCGCCAGGAGAGATCCTGGACACGGCCCTCCTTTGCCCCGGCGCCACGGAAACGTTCGGCCACTTCGAGCAGCCGTTCGGTGCTGTCGGCACGGCGGTTCAGCACCACGTCCTCGCAGGCTTCGCGCAGCTCGGGATCGATGTTGTCGTAGACGGCCAGCTGGCCGGCATTGACGATGCCCATGTCCATACCCGCCTGGATGGCGTGGTAGAGGAACACCGCGTGCATCGCCTCGCGCACCGGCTCGTTGCCGCGGAACGAGAAGGACAGGTTGGAGACGCCGCCTGAAATATGGACGAGCGGCATGCGCTCACGGATCGTCCGCGTCGCCTCGATGAAATCGACGCCGTAATTATTGTGCTCTTCGATGCCGGTCGCGACCGCGAAGATGTTCGGGTCGAAGATGATGTCCTCGGGCGGGAAGCCGATCTTTTCCGTCAAAAGCTTATAGGCGCGGGTGCAGATTTCCACCTTGCGCTGGTAATTGTCGGCCTGCCCCGTCTCGTCGAAGGCCATGACGACGACGGCAGCGCCGTAATTGCGCAGGAGCCTCGCCTGGGCGAGGAAATTCACCTCGCCTTCCTTCAGCGAGATCGAGTTGACGATCGGCTTGCCCTGGACGCGCTTCAGGCCGGATTCGATGATCGAGAATTTCGAACTGTCGATCATGACAGGCACGCGGGCGATATCCGGTTCCGCGGCGATCAGATTGAGAAACTCGACCATCGCCTTCTCGGAATCGATCAGGCCCTCGTCCATGTTGATGTCGATCACCTGCGCGCCGTTCTCGACCTGGTCGCGCGCCACATCGAGCGCTGCCGTGTAGTCGGCATTGGTAATCAGCTTGCGGAACTTCGCCGAGCCGGTGACGTTGGTGCGCTCGCCGACATTGACGAAGGGAATGTCCTTGGTCAGCTCGAAAGGTTCGAGGCCAGACAACGACATGAAAGGACGATGCTCGGGGAGCGGACGCGGCTTGTACTTGGCGACGGTCTCGGCGATCGCCCGGATATGCTCCGGCGTCGAGCCGCAGCAGCCGCCAACGATGTTGACCAGACCTTCACGGGCAAAACTGTCGATCTGGGCCGCCATCAGCTCCGGCGTTTCGTCATACTGGCCGAATTCGTTCGGCAGGCCGGCATTCGGATAGGCGCAGATGAAGGTGTCGGCAACACCCGAAAGCTCCTGCAGGTGCGGGCGCATCGCGTTCGCCCCGAGCGCGCAGTTGAGGCCGATCGTGAAAGGATTGGCGTGGCGCACCGAGTTCCAGAAAGCCGACGGCGTCTGGCCGGAGAGCGTACGGCCGGAAAGGTCGGTAATCGTGCCGGAGATCATCACCGGCAGGCGCACGCCCTTCGCCTCGAAACGCTCCTCGCAGGCGAAGATCGCCGCCTTGGCGTTCAGCGTGTCGAAGATCGTCTCGATGAGGATGATGTCGGCACCGCCGTCGATCAGCCCGTCGATCTGCTCGCCATAGGCTTCCCTGAGATCGTCGAAGGTGACGGCGCGGAAGCCGGGATTGTTGACGTCGGGCGAGATCGAGGCGGTGCGGTTGGTCGGGCCGATGGCGCCGGCGACGAAACGGCGGCGGCCGTCCTCGCGCTCGGCGCGCAGAGCCGCGCGGCGGACGATTTCGGCACCTTCCTTGTTGAGGTCGTAAACCGCGCCTTCCATCTGGTAATCGGCCTGCGCGATGCGGGTCGAGGAGAAGGTGTTGGTCTCGAGAATATCGGCGCCGGCTTTGGCGTATTTGTAATGGATCTCTTCGATCGCATCCGGCTGGGTCAGGATCAGAAGGTCGTTATTGCCTTTCTGGTGGCAGGCGCAGCCGATGAAGCGGGTGCCGCGAAACTGGTCTTCGTCATAGCCGAGGCCCTGGATCTGCGTGCCCATGGCGCCGTCGAGGACGAGGATGCGCTCGCTGGCGGCTTTGCGCAGCGCTGCGAAAACTTCACTGCCGTCACGCTTGCCCGTTTCCGGACCAAAGAGAGTATCAAACACGGGAGGGCTCCTTGACGTCGTAAGACCAGACTTCCAGATCACATAAAGATATCTTTATGTCAATATATGGCTGTCGATTTCGTGCTTTGCAAAGCTTGCCCGATGACAGGCTCGCCCGAGCTCTATATAGGCCTTTGCTAGGCTTGTGCACGAAATCGGAGGAGTATCATGGCACCCGCAACCGGCAACGCCGCGCTTGAAAACTGGACAAGCCGCGCCTATCACCGCAGCTGGCTGCTGGCGCAGGCAAATGACCTCTTCGATTTCTTCCAGCACGATTCGATCAATCCCAAGGGTGGCTTCTACGATCTCGACGACACCGGCAGGCCACTCGATGCCGAGGGCCAGGTGCGCAGCATCCATATTGCGGCGCGCGCGGTCCATTGCTTCTCGATTGGCGCCCTGCTCGGCCGTCCCGGCGCCTCCGACGTCGTCGACCACGGCATGGACTATCTCTGGTACCACCATCGCGACCGCAAGAACGGCGGCTATTTCTGGTCACTCGACAATAACGGTCCGGTCGATTCCAACAAGCAGGGCTACGGCCATGCTTTCGTCCTGCTCGCCGCCTCCTCGGCCAAGACGATCGGCCATCCGCTGGCCGACGGCATGCTGGCCGATATCACCGAGATCCTGAACAAGAAGTTCTGGGAACCGCGCCACGGCGCGATCGCCGAGGAATTCACCGCCGACTGGCAGCCGCTCGACGGCGGCGCCTATCGCGGCCAGAATTCCAATATGCACCTGACCGAGGCGCTGATGGCCGCCTTCGAAGCCACCGGCAACAGGGATTACCTCACCAAGGCCGAAAGCATCGCCGATCTCGTCATCCGCCGGGCGGCCGGTTCGGTCGACTGGCGCGTCGCCGAACATTTCGACGCCGAATGGAACCTCAATAAGGATTACTATCATCCGAACGAAATGTTCCGCCCGGCCGGTACGACTCCCGGCCACTGGCTGGAATGGGCCCGCCTCATCCTGCAGCTCTGGGTGCTCGGCGGCAAACGCATCGAATGGATGCCGGATGCGGCCAAAGCCCTCTTCGAGCAATCCATGGCGCTCGGCTGGGACAGTGACAAGGGCGGCTTCTTCTATACGCTCGATTGGAACGACAAGCCCGCCAAGCGCAACAAGCTCTGGTGGCCGGCCTGCGAGGGGGCGGCTGCCGCGCATTTCCTCAACGAGCACCTGCCGAGCGACTACCACGAGGAATGCTACCGAAAGATCTGGAACGTCATCGAACTCGCCTTCATCGACCATAAGAACGGCGGCTGGCACGAGGAACTGACGGAGGATCTCGTTCCCTCGCATTCGCTCTTCCCCGGCAAGGGCGATATTTATCACGCCCTGCAGGCCTGCCTCATCCCGCTCTTCCCGGCAACGGGCAGCCTGACGAAGGGCATCGCCGAAGCCGGCGGCAGGCTATGACGGCTGTTTCCGCGGCTGGCCGCCGGCAGTCCGGCGCTCGGATTGTGGCGGCAGATGCGGCCGCGTCACAGAGCTGCGAGCCGCAACGTATCCAGATCCTTCGCCAGCATCAGCGCTAAGGCCTCGACCACCAGATTGTGGTCGTCGCGCTGCGGCAGTCCGGAGACGGTGACCGCGCCGATGCAGCCGGTACCCTTGACATTGATCGGAAAACTGCCGCCATGCGGCGCATAATCGGCGCCATCAAGCCCGTTGTCCTCGACGGTCTTGCCGTCCTTGCTGAGCTTCAGGCCGGAGGCATAGCTGCTGCGGAAATAGCGCAGCACCATGTTGCGCTTGCGGCGCACCCAGTTGACGTTGTCCGGCGTCACGCCCGGGAGCGCGGCATAGAAGACCGGCATCGAATGCAGCGTCACATCGATGGCGATGCCGAGGCCGCGCTCGCTGGCGAGTTCCTGCAGAAGCTTGCCGAGCTGCCAGGCAGTGGTGAGATCGAAGGCGTCGAAGCTCAGCGCCTTTTCCTGCTCGGCGATCCGACTGAGATCGTTGTCGATTGTCATGATAGGCGCTCCTCTCCTGCAATGATCCGCTGCAGACCATTCTCATCAGGAGAGAAAAAGTAAAGCAAAACTTGGACCTACCCTGATGTCAGAGCTTCGGCGTCAGCATCTCGAAACGATCGCGGATGGTGGTGCAGGTGTCGCCGCCCAGTCTCGCAATGGCATCGACCGCGGCCGGATCGACATGCAGCCGTTCCGGATCGACAACACCGTCGCGGTAATGCGCATAGACGATCTCGCCCAGGATAATCTGCCGCGAGCGGCCGAGCTCCAGCGTCACATGCCGCCGGCATTCGAAGGCAGCCGGCGCCTCGGCGATAAAGGGCGACGCCACCTTCGCGCCCGGTATCGCCGTCAGCCCCGCCTGCTTCAGCTCATCGACGCCCCGCGGATATTTCGCGCCGCAGACATGCATCGCCTCGGCGATCGCGAAGGAAACGATATTGACGGTGAAGACCTCGGTCATGCGTATATTGTGGCCGGTATCCTTGAACGACATGTCGGCATTGTTCTCGACGCCGATCGCCAGGATCGGCGGATCGGCCGACAGGCAGTTGAAGAAGCTGAACGGCGCCGCGTTGATCCGGCCTTGCTCGTCGACCGTCGTCACCAGCGCGATCGGCCGCGGGATGATCGTGCCGATCATCAGCTTGTAACGCTCGCGCTCGCTGAGCTCTTTGAAATCGAACGAGACCGCCATGGTTCAGCCGATTTTCGGGGTCGGCGAGAAACCGTTCATCGCGCCCATAAAGGGTTTCGCCAGCGGCGAGGCATAGGAGCCGCGCTTGCTGGTGGAAAGCCCAAGCGACACCAGCGCCTCGGCCTGTTTGACGGCGGCCGCCACACCGTCGATGACGGGCACGCCGTAGATATCCTGCATTTCCCGGGCAAGATCCGTCATGCCGGCACAGCCGAGCACGATCGCCTCGGCGCCGTCTTCGGCAAGCGCCCACTCGATCTCGGCCCTCAGCTTGCCGATCGCGCCCGAAGCCGCGTTTTCCAACTCCAGTACCGGGATGTCGGAGGCGCGCACCTTGGCGCGCTCGCCCATACCGTAGCGGCGCACCAGATTGTCGATCAGCACCCGCGACCGCTCCAGCGTCGTCACCACAGTAAAGCGCTGCGCCAGGAAACCGGCCGTCACGACGGCGGATTCGCAAAGCCCGAGGATCGGCACATCGGCGAAACTTCGCGCTGCGTCGAGCCCGGTATCGTCGAAGCAGGCAATGACCGCCGCGTCGTAACCCGCCGCCTGCCGCTCCTTAAGTTCCAAGAGCAGGCCGGGAATCGCGAGCGCCCCGTCGTAATGTCCCTCGATGGAGACCGGCCCCATGCTGGATGTCGCGGCGATGATCTCGGTGCCGGATGCCGCCACCGCACGCGCGGCGACCGCAGCCTTCTCGGTCATGGAGGCCGTGGTGTTCGGATTGACGATGAGGATGCGCATATCAGTCTATCTTTGCCTGCCGCCGCCCCAGCATGGTCATGATGCCGAGAGCGATGAGAATGATGGTGAAGGAAAACAGCGTCGTCACCGTGCCGAGTGCATAGAGCACCGGCGTCGTGACGTTGGTGGTCATACCGTAGATTTCGAGCGGCAGCGTATTGTAGCTGCCCGAGGTCATCAATGTGCGCGCGAATTCGTCATAGGACAGCGTGAAGCCGAACAGCCCGACGCCGATCAGGCTCGGTGCGATCACCGGCAGCACGACGTGCCGGAACGTCTGCCAGGAGGTGGCGCCGAGGTCGCGGGCCGCCTCCTCATAAGCCGACGAGAAACGGTTGAAGACGGCAAACATGATCAATACGCCGAAGGGCAGCGTCCAGGTCAGATGTGCGCCGAAGGCCGAGGAATACCATGCGGGCTTGAGACCGCCCTCCTGGAACACAACGCCGATGCCGAGCGAAATGATGATCGAGGGTACGACGAGGCTGGCGACCGTGGCGTAGAAAAGCGCGGTCGATCCGCGGAAACGGCGGCGGAAGGCAAGGCCGGCCAGCAGTGATACGACGACAGTCACCACCATCACCATCAGCCCGAGGGTGAAGGAGCGGCGGAACGAGGCGCCGAAATCGCCGACCGCCTGCTTCTCGAACAGATTGAAGAACCAGTGGGTGGAAACGCCATTCATCGGGAAGGTCAGGCCGCCGTCCGGTCCCTGGAAGGAGAGGATCAGGATCGCCGAGAGCGGGCCGTAGAGGAACAGTACGAAGACGATGAAGAAGATCGCCAGCAGATAGAATTCCAGGCCGCGTTTTTCGTGGTTCATCTCAAAGCTCCTTGCGGATATCGACGACACGCAGGATGGCGGCCACCATCATAAGCACCACCGCAAGCAGCACCACCGCATTGGCGGCGGCCGCCGGATATTGCAGCAGCGACATCTGGTTCTTCATCATCAGCGCCACCGAAGCGCTCTGGCCACCGGACATGACCTGCACCGTCGAAAAGTCCGCCATCACGAGCGTGACGACGAAGATCGTGCCGATCGCCATGCCGGGTTTGGCAAGCGGAATGACCACGTTCCACAGCACCTGCCAGCCCGATGCGCCGGCATCGCGCGCCGCCTCGAACAGCGAGCGGTCGATGCGCATCAGCGTGTTGAAGATCGGCGTCACCATGAACAAGGTATAGAGATGCACCATGGCGAGCACGACGGCGAAATCGGAATAGAGCAGCCATTCGATCGGTTGCGGAATGATGCCCATCTTGATCAGCGCTGAATTGACCAGGCCGTTGCGTCCGAGCACAGGGATCCAGGAGATCATGCGGATGATGTTCGAGGTCATGAACGGCACGGTGCAGACGAGGAAGAGGATCATCTGCGTCGAGGTCTTGCGGATGTGGAAGGCCAGGAAATAGGCGACCCAGAAGCCGATGACGAGTGTCAGCGCCCAGACGATGGCGGTGAATTTCAGCGTGTTGAGATAGGTCTTCCACGTCACCCATGAACCGAGCGTGTCGGTGTAGTTCATGGTGAGGAAATCGGGATAGAGGCCGGCGAAATCGTAGTCCCAGAAGCTGACGACCGCGATCATGGCGATCGGCAGCAGGAAGAAGAAACCGAGAATGGCGATCAGCGGCGTCGCCTGGAGATAGGAGATGGCTGAGGGGGAGAGGCGGAAGGCGCGGACTCGCGCACCGTGTTTGCCTTCCTCCGTTGCCGCTGCGATGGTCGCCATGATCGGTTCTCCGTTTCCTCATTATGCAGGTCGGGCAAGGAGCCCCCTCATCCGCCTGCCGGCACCTTTACCTGGGTCGAGCCGCTGGTCTCGACCCGTCCTCCGGACCCCCGCTGGGGAGAAGAGGAATCGCGGCGGCGCCTCGGCCACCGCGAACCTCGATTTTCTTCACGCGACCCCAACCGCGAATTCCCGCTTCTCCCCAGCGGGGAGAAGATGCCCGAAGGGCAGATGAGGGGGCGGAGCGAAGCGACGTCTTGAGCGATAGCGAAAGACGGCGGCTCTCCGCCCTCCCGGCAGGCCTTACGCCGCGATGAACTCGTTCCAGCGGCGGACCATGTAGCGGTCCTCGTCCATGACCGAGTTCCAGCAGGCGACGGCGCCCATGCGGGCTTCGAAGGCGCCGCCGTCGCGCACCGCACCGGCCTTTTCCATGACCTTGCCTTCGGGAGAGAGGATGTCACCCTGCGCCGGCTTGCCTTCGATCCAGTAGCCCCACTCGTCTGCCGTCATGAAGTTCTTGGCGGTTTCCATGCAGGCGGAATAGTAACCCTGGCGGTTGAGGTAGCCGCCGACCCAGCCCGACGTGTACCAGTTGATATATTCGTAAGCCGCATCGAGCTGTGCGCCCTTGAGATGCGCGGCAAGGCCGAGGCCGCCGCCCCAGGCGCGGTAGCCTTCCTTCAGCGGCTGGTATTTGCAGGCGATGCCCTTGGAGCGGACGGCAGCAACGGCCGGCGACCACATCGACTGGATGACGACCTCGCCCGACGCCATCAGGTTGACCGACTCGTCGAAGCTCTTCCAGAAGGCGCGGAACTGGCCGTCGCCCTTGGCCTTGATGAGGAATTCGATCGTCTTGTCGATCTCTTCCTTGGTCATGTTGCCCTTGTCGGCATATTTGATGTTGCCCAAGGCTTCCATGATCATCGCCGCATCCATGATGCCGATCGACGGGATGTTGAGGATCGAGGTCTTGCCCTTGAACTTCGGATCCATAATGTCGGCCCAGCTCGTAATGTCGCGGCCGACGAGATCGGGACGGATGCCGAGCGTATCGGCATTGTAGATGGTGGGAACCATCGTCATCCACTGCGTCGGCTCCTTGGCGAATTTTTTGGCGCCCTGCGCCTCGACGAAGCCGACCGTGTGCGGTGCCGTGCCCTGGGCGATAACGCTGTCCGGCTTCATCTTGCCGTTGATGAAGAGCGGCACGATCTTGTCGTAATATTTGAGCTTCTTGACGTCCATCGGCTGCAGCACGCCTGTCGGAAACACCTTCTTGGCGATCCAGTATTCGATGTCGGCGATGTCGTAGCTGTCGGGCTGGGTGACGGCACGCTGAGCGGCGGCGTCGGAATCGGTCGCCGTCATCTCCAGCGTGATACCGAGGTCGGCCTTGCACTTCTCGGCGATGGCGTTGATGTTCGAAACGCCGGTGCCGAACTGGCGAAGCGTGATGTTGGTCTTCGCCCAGATTGTGGGAAAGCCAGTGATCGCTCCGGAGCCGGCGATGGCGCCGACGGCGGCAGCACCCGTCTTCAAGAGCGTACGGCGGGATAGGCCCTTCGCAGTCTTCGTCGATGTCGTTTCAGTCGTCATGTCAGTTCCCCTTTTTGTTGATGCGGAAGGTTGGTTGTTGATGGTTCATGCGGAGGAGCGGCCGAGAAGCACGGCGTCATCGCGTTCCCAGCTGAGCGCGACGGTCTCGCCGACGGCGACCGGCCGAGCGAAATAATCGCTATCGTCTGATATGACGGTGAAATCGTCGCTGCCGGCGCCGACAACGGTGATCTTCACCGAGGAGCCGCGATATTCGACGTTGGTGACGATGCCGTTGAAGCCGAGCGTCCACTCGGTCGCCACCTGCAGGCGGACGCGGTCAGTGCGGATGCCGATATCGACCGGCTCGCCGACTTCCCTGCCCTCGCCCCGCACGGAAAAGCTTTGCCCCTCCGGCACGGTCATGACCAGCATGCCGTCCGCGCTCGACGTCACCCGGCCGGACAAAACGTTATGGTCGCCCATGAAGCGGGCGACGAAAGCGGTTGCCGGCTTCTCGAAAACCTCGCGGGGTGCCGCCGCCTGCTCGATGCGGCCGTCATTCATGATGACGATGACGTCGGCGAGCGCCATCGCCTCTTCCTGGCTGTGGGTGACGTGGACGAAGGTGATGCCGAGCGATTTCTGCAGCTTCTTGAGCTCTGCGCGCATACGGATCTTCAGGAAGGGGTCGAGCGCCGACAGCGGCTCGTCGAGCAGCAGCGCCTCCGGATCGGTGATCAAGGCGCGGGCCAGCGCCACACGCTGCTGCTGGCCGCCGGAAAGCTGAGCCGGACGCCTGTTGGCATAGGGCTCCATCTGCATCAGCTTCAGCATCTCAAGCGCCTTGGCCCGCCGCTCCGCCTTGTCGACACCCTTCATCTTCAGGCTGAAGGCGACATTCTCGACCAGGTCGAGATGCGGAAACAGCGCATAGGACTGGAACATCATCGCCGTGCCGCGCTTGGCCGGCGGAAAATCGGTGACGACCGTATTGCCCAGCCGGATATCGCCTGAAGAAATGCTCTCATGACCGGCGATCATGCGCAGCGTCGAGGTTTTGCCGCAGCCCGACGGGCCGAGGAAGCAGCAATAGGATCCGGCCGGAATCTTCAGGCTGATCCCATGCACCGCCATCGTCGCTCCGTAGACCTTCGAAACGGATACTATATCGATCTCTGCCGCTTTCGACATCATGCCTTCCCCTGTTCGGGAAAGATGATGCATCTGCCGTGCCAATCGCCTCCAACTTCGGTTAAGCTCTTAACAGAAAAGGACTTTAACACTCGAAACCGTGCAGGCGCATTTTATGAGCACCGCATCGTCTGCACATCATTTAGGCTATCGTCTGCAATTTGCGCAGAAAATCGTATACAATTTAACCGCTGTTTCGATGACAAATTCCGTTTAACTTTTGCCGCGAAGCCGGGTATGGTTTGCCCGCCATCAGGGAATAGTCTTCATGAAATCCGCCGCCAAGGCCATGCAGGCCGAAGAAATCGCCGAAACCGGCGCGCACCAGATCCGCGACGCCATTCGAGAGGCGATCGTCGAGCGCAGGCTTTCCCCCGGCACCAAGCTTTCCGAAAGCGATGTCGGCAATCTTTTCAATGTCAGCCGCACACTTGCCCGCGCAGCGCTGCAGGCGCTTTCCTATGAGGGCCTGGTCAGCGTCGAGAAGAACCGCGGCGCCTTCGTCGCCTATCCCTCCCCTGATGAGGCCCGCCAGATCTTTTCCGCCCGGCGCCTCGTCGAGCCCGGCATATTGCGCGAGGCGGCGGCGCGGATCACCGCTGACGATATCAGGAATCTGCGAGAGCTTTTGCAGGAAGAAGGCCGCCTGATGAGCGAGCGCGGCCAGACGGCCCGGCGCGCCGAGATCAAGGCATCCGGCGATTTCCACCTGATGCTGGCCGAAATTTCGGGCAATGCCATCATGCAGCGCTTCATGGAGGAGCTCGTCGCCCGCTCATCCCTTGTCATCGCGCTCTATGGCCAGTCGACCGCTTCCAGCTGCGGCCATTCCGAACATGGCGACATCATATCGGCGATCGAACACAACGAACTCGACCGCGCCTGCCAGCTGATGCTGCATCACATCGCCCATATCGAATCCGATCTCGACCTGCGCGAACGCAAGAGCCTCGGCCTCAAGGAGGCCTTCGAACTCTGAACGGGTGAGCACACGTCGACCGCAGCTATCACGACGCCTTCTTCGGCAGCTTGTCCAGCGCGGCGAAAATTTCTTCTGCCGTGCGCGGCTCGCTGGAGCGCAGCTTCACCGTGCCGTCACGCCCGATCAGGATCAGCCCGAACTCGCTGTAAGGCGGCCCCTGCAGCCGCTCGCGAATATCGTCCGCATCAAGTTCCCAGCCATCGTCGAACAGCGAAAAAGCGCCGCCGCCGGCGATGATGAAGACTTCGACGTCTTCCTCAATGAGGCGCATCTGTGCATTCCGCAACCATTCGTCCTGGATTGCTGGGCGGTCGTCCTGCGCATCGGCGAAGATGATCAGCACCCGTTTGCTGTCTCGAAACCGCTCGAGCGATTGTGGAAGTTCCGGCTCACGTCGCGGTGTGCCGATGATTTCATGAACGATGGATCTCAGCATGGTGCTATTCCTCGCCCGTCATCTCACGGGCCTGTAACTGCGCCATTGCAGCGGTCGCGTATTTCAAGACGCGCAAGAACGCTGTAACGCGCTGAATAACTGAATAATTCCCAATCCGATACGAACTGGGAACATGCAGTAAACGGCTGGAATTGGGGGAGGTTCCGACGAAGCGGAAAAGGATCGCAGCTCAACATCTGTTGGCCACGATCCTTTTTCCCGTCAGTCGCGGCTCTGGTCCTCGGCCGCATGCGCCGAGACGGCGACGAGGTCCGCTGTGCCGTTGGCAAGCAGGCGTTTGCGCACCAGCACGCGCATGACGCGTGCCGCTGTCGAGAAGGTCATCTGGTCGAGCGGACCTTCGCCCTCCCACGGCTTGGTCAGCCGCTCGGTGACGGCGCCGACGATATTCATCGGCACGATGTCGGTGCATTCGCGCATGGCTTCGAAAACGAAACTGATCGGGATGACCCTTCCTTCATGGGTCACGATCGGTTCGGTCAATTCGCTGTCCCATTCCTCGAAAGCGTAAAGTGCTTCGCGAAACAGCTGCTGGAGGGTAAACGGCGCGTGGCCGTTATGAAGTGGCGGCAGGGCATTCATCATGTCTGTCTCCTCTTGATGGATTAAGCCAAAATCCTCCTGGATCGGTCGGCATGAACGCGGGGAACACAGCGTTTTTTGCCCCTGCGGACCGAATAACACGATTGATTCTATAGAGTAACACTCCGTGAATAAAGCCCGTTTCTCGACCGAGCCGGCACCCGTTTTCCTAAATGCATGAAACTCCTGCATGTTTTAGGCGAAATTTTCTCAGTGAGCCGGATTCTTGAAAATCTATGCCAGCCACTTGTGAATGCTTCGGGAGGCGGAAAAAACCCTGAAATCACGGAACTTTTGCGGCTGTAATCTGTTTTGTTCGCGCACTTCGTAACAGCAGATGGGGTTACCACCAATGACGCAGATCCGTGAACCGGAGCGGCGGTCCAGAGTCCTGCGCGGCCGTCCTTACAGCCTTGACGAATTCGCCTCCAAATATGGCCTGCGCAGCGACCAGGCCGAGAGCCTGTTTACCCGCTTCGGGCCCTCCTCGATCGAACTCGATTTGCTGATGGCAGCCAAGCGCCGCGCGCCTGTTCTGCCGGACAGAATTGCCGAATAACGCCTTTCACGGGAACCGATAGATGAGCGACAGACGCCATGAGTGGATCAGCAAACGGGCCTATGCGATCTGGGAAGAACAGGGCCGCCCTGACGGCCGGGACGGCGAACATTGGCGCCAGGCAGTCGCCGAGCGGGACGCGCTGGAACGCACGCAGGCCTCCGTCGATGGACGCGAGGTGCTAGTGAAGTTCCGCCCGAAGCCGCAACGGCCGGAACTGCCGCGCGACGGCTGGCTCACCCCGCCCGCCAAGGCTGGCTGATCGACGGCCAATCGCGAGATTCTGCACGCGCCGCTCAATTGCACTGCATCCCGGATGCGGTGGCCGGCCTCGTCCTTCGAGGCCCCTACGGGGCGCCTCAGCAACCGTGTTGTTGGGGTTCGCTCCATGGGGTTCGTCTTTTGATAATCGTGTTGATCATGACGATGAATTTCCGCATGGCAGCGACGAGGGCGACCTTGGGTGGTTTGCCGGCATCGCGCAGTCTTTTGTGGAAGGCCTTGATGGCCGGGCTGCAACGGATGGCCGAGAGCGTTGCCATGTAGAGAGCGCATCGGACGGTGGCGCGGCCGCCGGCGATGTGGCGCTGGCCACGCCAGGTGCCGCTGTCGTGGGCGACCGGGGCGACGCCGACGAGGGCTGCGAGCTTCTTGTCGTCGATGGCGCCGAGTTCGGGCAGTTCGGCGATGAGCACGGCGGCGCCGACCTCGCCGATGCCTGGCACGGTCAGCAGCAGGTCGCGGCGTGCGGCCATGTCGGGCTCGGCCTCGATGGCAAGCGCGATGGCGGCATCGACGCGGGCGAGCTGGCTCTTGAGGGCGGCGAGGGTCTCGCCAATCAGCGCGGCGACGGCTTGCGGGGCATGTTCGAGGCGGTTCTTCTCGGCGACCGCCATGTCGATGAGCTGCCGGCGGCGGGCGACGAGGGCAGCAAGCGCGATGCGGCCGTCGTCGATATGGGGGATCTGTGCCGGCCGCATCGCTCTGGCGAAGTGGAGAATGACGCGGGCGTCGACCTGATCGGTCTTGGCCAGCCGCCCGCTGGCCCTGGCGAAATCGCGCACTTGGCGGGGATTGACGACGGCGACGGCAATGCCGGCGGCCATCAGCGTCCTGACGAGCGCCATCTCATAACCGCCGGTGGCTTCGACGACGACCAGCTCGGCGCCGGCTATCGCCGTCGCCAGCGCGGTCCGGCCCGGCGCGTCGTTGTCAAAGCGGCCAACGGCGCTTTTGCCCTCGACAGCCACATCGAAATGGGCCTTCGAGACATCAATGCCGACCATGAAAGCTTGCGGGACATGCATGACTGCTCCTCCTTGCAACGCGGGCTCAAGGCCCAATCAACCGTTCGAGCGAAGACATGGCGACGGAGATGCTTGCTGAGGCACGAGTTCAAAACTCTGGGATGACACGCATCTCCGTCGCACAGCCGCATTATACAGCAGCGGGAACGTACAAGGATGAGGGCGGAGAGAAGGTGTGGCTTGTCTGACGATGGCGGAGAGAGGGGCCCGGCTTGCCTCATCGACTGCGGACAGAGGCGCGGTTTGCCTCACCGCAGAACGGAGCGGCGCGTCGAAGGGGAGCGTCGATAATGGCACAGTCCAACCCTTTCCCCGAACACCGCTGTTTCCGCTTGAAACACTTCATCAAGCATATTGGCACAAATCCATGGAGTACGGGTTTTTCTTTCACCCGCCCGCGACATTGCCGCTCGACACTCCCGTCGCAAAATCGGAAACGGAACAGGGATGAAAAACTGCGCATGCGCGAAGCGTGATTCCATCCGGCCGCGGCGCTGATTGATGCCCGGCCGGAGCCTCTCAGGTCGGGGAAAACCTCACACTGCCCGCCGGGGCGGACCATGTCAGAAGGCGTTGTTTTCCTGGCAAAGCGCCCGGTGGACCTCGGTCCAGAACAGCGCCAGCGGGGTGTCGCCGTTGCGTTCGGCAACAAGGGCGCGGATCAACGCTTCGGAACCTGCCATGTCCTGCCAGCTGGATTTCAGGCCTTTGGCGGCCTGTCGGCATTCGGCAATCTCGAACGGTCTCTTGCTGTCCATATGAGGTCTCCTCATGAAGGCGCTAGCAGGCGGCGGCCGGATTGTCATTCCCCGCATATGTGGGGATGCCTTGTATTTATGACGGTCCTCGCGGTAGGATTGAGGGAACTGGGACAATGGAAATGATCGAGAATACCTACAGCGACAAGTTCGAACCCGCTTTCGAACAGATCAAGGCTGCAACCAATGTGGATGCCGCCATCCGTATTCTCCAGGCCGAATATGGCCTCGATTTCGTGACCTACCATCTCGCCCAGACGATCGCGAGCAAGATCGATTCCCCCTTCGTGCGCACTACCTATCCCGATGCCTGGGTCTCCCGCTACCTCTTGAACAGCTATGTGAAGGTCGATCCGATCGTCAAGCAGGGTTTCGAGCGCCAGCTGCCCTTCGACTGGAGCGAAGTCGAGCCGACGCCGGAAGCCTATGCCATGCTGGTCGACGCCCAGAAGCACGGCATCGGCGGCAACGGCTATTCCATTCCCGTCGCCGACAAGGCGCAGCGCCGCGCGCTCTTGTCGCTGAACGCCCGCATACCGGCCGAGGAATGGGCCGAGCTTGTGCGCCGCTGCCGCAACGAATGGATCGAGATCGCCCATCTGATCCACCGCAAGGCCGTCTATGAGCTGCATGGCGAGAATGATCCGGTGCCGACATTGTCGCCGCGCGAGATCGAGTGCCTGCACTGGACGGCGCTCGGCAAGGACTACAAGGATATCTCGGTGATATTGGGCATATCGGAGCACACGACGCGCGATTACCTGAAAACCGCCCGCTTTAAGCTCGGCTGCGCCACGATTTCGGCCGCCGCCTCGCGGGCCGTGCAGTTGCGCATCATCAATCCCTGAGAATCGGAATCGATTTTCCGAAAATACGACGTGTCGATGCAAAAGCCGAAGGATCGCGATCTTCCCGGCTGCGCCTCGTCTTCGCCTGTCGCGACGCCATCCTCATACTTTTGGGCTAATCCCCCCATCTGAGGGGGCCCATCTGAGGGAATTTCCGATCCGGCCTGCCTGAACCATTCTGCTCCTCACGAACTGCAAACGCTGGAGGGCAAAATGTTCGTTATCATTCAGGCACATGAGTATCAGAAACACGCCGCCGTACTCGAGCAGATGTTCCGCCTGCGCAAGAAGGTCTTCGCCGACCAGCTCGGCTGGGACGTTCCCGTCATCGGCCCCTACGAACGCGACAGCTACGATTCGCTTTCTCCGGCCTACCTCGTTTGGTGCAACGACAGCCGCACGCGCCTTTATGGCGGCATGCGCCTCATGCCGACGACCGGTCCGACGCTTCTCTACGACGTCTTCCGTGAGACCTTTCCGGCTGCCGCCGATCTCGTCGCCCCGGGCATCTGGGAAGGCACGCGCATGTGCATCGACGAGGAGGCGATCGCCAGGGATTTCCCCAATATCGATGCCGGCCGCGCCTTCTCGATGATGTTGCTGGCGCTGTGTGAATGCGCGCTCGATCACGGCATCCATACGATGATTTCCAACTACGAACCCTATCTCAAGCGCGTCTACAAACGTGCAGGCGCCGAAGTGGAAGAACTCGGCCGCGCCGACGGCTACGGCAAGTATCCCGTCTGCTGCGGAGCCTTCGAAGTGTCTGACCGCGTGCTGCGCAAGATGCGCGCCGCCCTCGGCCTGACCCAACCCCTTTATGTCAGACATGTTCCGGCCCGCTCGGTCGTGACGCAATTCCTGGAGATGGCAGCATGAAACGCCTCGTTGAAACCGCAACACCGAAAGACATCTCCGCCCTGGAGCGCCATGTCCTCGCATCCCGCGACATCGCCACGCAGATAGGGGATCCCTTCCTCTCCTATCTGCTTTCGATGGCGCTGTTCACAATCTATGAAAAGAAGGCTCAGCATGAGAATGAGGCGCTGAAGAGCAGCTTCGGCTGAGGGTGCGGTCCCCTCCGCCGCACCTGAAGAGGGGCACGCCTCGCAGCGCCCTCGCGCGCGGCCGCAAAACCTGTCCCCGTTTTGCGGCTGCGCGCCCCCGGTCACCTCGGGTCGTCAACACATCAGGGACATCATGCCATCAGGGAATCGATCGTCGCAATCAACGTGTCGTGCATATAGGGCTTCGGCAGGAAGGCGGCATTGGCGGGCAGCGCCATCGGATCGAGACGCACCATGCCCGAGGTGATGATGATGCCGATATTCGGCCGCATCGCCCTCACCCGCCTGGCAAGCTGGATCCCATCCATCGAGCCGGCCATGTTGACGTCTGTGAACAGAATATCGACATCCTGCCGGCCCTTCAGCACCACCAGCGCCTCATCCGCATTCGCCGCCTCCAGCGCCACATGGCCGACATCCTCCAGCACATCGAGGATATTGAACCGGATCAGCGGCTCATCCTCCACGATGAGCACCACGGCACTGTTCGAAGCCACCATCTGCAATCGCCCTTTTCATGCGGAATATGATTCGAATAAGTGTATCCACCCTGCGAAGGTTCCAGTGCCTCTGCTCACCAAATATGCATCATCCACAGATGTTGCCCTGCCCGCTTGTAGCTCCCTGCAATTTGGGCTAGAGCGAACCGATGCTGCGGGAACCATTGCCCTAGCATCCAGGTGCCGTCACCGGCGCCAAGGGCCTGTAGCTCAATGGTTAGAGCCGGCGGCTCATAACCGCTTGGTTGGGGGTTCGAGTCCCTCCAGGCCCACCAATTATCGCAAGGGCTTAGCCAGGCATTTTCGCTGATCGGCTAAGCCCTTGCGCATTTCTGGGCAACATCTACGACGATGCTGCGCCCGCACAGACCTCAACAGTTCCTCGGCAGATGTAACGCCTTCATAGACCATACTCGTGCCGGTCTGCAGTGCATTGACCTGCCCGTCTGTTCCGGGGCTCATCCCTTCGAGCGCATATTCGATCAGCGTGACCAGCGAGCGGACATGCCAAAGGCGATCCTGAAGGGTGATGAGGGACCATGCTGCTTCACTTGCATCTTCCCTCGCCGTCTGTAGAGCCTGTTCATTTTCAAGAAACCCGAGAGCTGTAGCCAGCATGCGCTCTCCGGCCTCGGTATCTTTCACCCCACCTGTGTCAGTGAGCGCGAGGCGGAGCGCTTCAACTGCGCTTTTCAAGCTTGCAGCTGGTGCTTTCCATTCCGAAAGTCGTGCAAGAGGAGGTCCATAAGTGATGCCGGCGTAAGCACCGGTTCCTGCGTCGTCATCACGTGTATGGTTGCTCTCGAAGTCTTCACGGCCTTCCAGGTAGGCACGAATTGTATCCAGAAGCGGATCTTAGTTTCCGGGCAAGCCTTCGGCGGCTGCCGGCGCAGTAGCGTTCGACTTGATTCTCTCCTCGTAGAGTTTTCGTAACGCTGATACGATATCGTGATCAAATTAGCAGTCAATCAAAACCGTAACGAGGTTATGAATTGCTTCCGGTCCAATGTAAGATGGCGCGTACGGCGCTTGGGATAGGTGTTCGCGAGCTGGCCGAACTGGCAAAGGTATCGCCGGACACGATAGCACGGCTGGAGCGCGGCGAGGTGCTGAAGGAAAGAACAATCGAAGACATCAAAGGAGCGCTTGAAGCCGGTGGGGTCATCTTCCTCGATGAGGGTTCGACCACCGACGGCGGCCCCGGCGTGAGGCTTAAGGGATGATTGACACCCTCACAGCCCTATTGACACCCACGATCGCCGTGGCAGTTGCCTGGATCAGCTTTCAACAATGGAAGACGGCCCGGGCAAAGTTGAACCTCGATCTCTTTGACAGACGCTATGCGGTCTATCGCGGGGCGACCGACGCTCTCAGAGCAATTGCGCGAGATGGAGGCTGCAAGGACGATGAGGCCTTTGGACTGATGCTGAACGCGTGGAGCGAGAGCCAATTTCTGTTCGGACCTGATGTTCAAGAGCACCTTGATGAACTGCTCGACGCGATCCTTACAATCCAGAGCGCACAGCACATCATTGAAGATGGCCAACTTGAGAAAGATGAGCGATCTGCTCAGGTGAAGAAAAAATGGGAAGGCGTGAAGCGCCTGTCAAAAGAGAGAAAGCATTTGGTTGGTGTATTCGAGCCGTACATGCTGATGGACCACCGAAGGATCGGAACCGCAACGGAGTGGCTCGCCGAGCGCAACAAGATTCGCCTCAGCTATGCGGACGAGAAGCAGCGCTGAAAGGGGCAATTGACTCTGCCCCGTTTCATGCGAACTTACTCGCCATCAGGCTGGGGAATCATCTATGCTAAAATCAACTACTGCGGCAGCAGGAATCGCCCTGCTGTTGAGCTCGTGCGTGCAATCAAGCACCATGCGTGTCTCGCAGAACCAAGCCATCATTCAAACAAGCGCTGAACCCATGTGCGGCAGTGTAGGCGCAGCTAGGGCGGCGCAGAAGCAGGCCGCTGTCGAGACCATCAAGGCTGGTTACGATCGTTACATCATCACGTCAGCGGCCGCCGCTAACAATGTCACTGCAACTCAAATGCCAGGAAGCTATCAGACATACGGCTCCGTCAATTCCTATGGGGGATACGGGACTGTCAATGCGACGACAACTTACACGCCAGGACCTATCATCTATGGCGGCTCGCACGATCAGTCCATCGGCGTCCGCATGTTCAAGGACGGAGAGCCGGGAAGCGCGCAGGCTATATCAGCGCGCGAAGTTCTCGGCCCTAAATGGGCTGTGATCGTGAAGGACGGAGTGAATCTCTGCAACTGAACTCGCACTAAGTTGCAATCTAACGATCGAACGCCGGAGGAGTATCAATGACCGTTGCTGATTTGGTGCCATACTTCACCATCCCAGGATCGATCGTTGGTTTTGTAACGGGTGGCTTTGTAATCTGGGAACGGTTCTTCCGATACCAACCCTCCGCCTTCATCGTAGCAAAGCCTCTTATTCCTGGCGGCGCTCAAAAGGCCTGCTATCTTCGAGTCATCAATCGAAGCGAGCGACCCATTTTCGTGTCCTGGCCGACAGGTATCGAAGATAATGCCTTACGCATCGCAGCGGATCATTCATCGCGGTCGATCGTCAAGTCTCTCTTGCATGGGGAGAAAGCTGTGGTGCTCGATGGGGGCGAGGACGCGACGTTCCCAGTGCTTAAGCCACGGAACTGGGAGGCGCTGGAGCCCGATCAGACGATGGAAACGATAATTCGTTGGCGCTTTGCTCAACCGATGATCTGGCAACGGGACCGCACCTTCCTCGTGCGAATATCAAAGCGCTCATTTCTGCTCCTGGTCGACGAGCACGAAGACGATGGGGAAGACTGAGCTCATGCTTTCCAACTCTCGTTGCCGTTAGGTACAAACGGACCGTCGCCGCCTTCTTCTCGCAAACCATAGCGCCGATCGAGCCAGGCAACGCACGCGGGCCAGTAGCGACGATCTGCGAACAGAGGAGCTTTCATCGGGAAGCCGGACTTCTCAGCTGCCGGCAGCGCCGTCTTCAGCTAGTCAAGCGTGAGGCCGAGGCGGCTAGCGAGTTCACCGTCGGTGACGAACAGGGCATCTGACTTTGCCAGGAGCGCCGGGAAGACGGTGGACCGCCCCGGCGATTTAAAGGCAGACGGACACAGCTCTTCCGCCCCTCCGGCTGGATATTGCTCTCATGTCAATCGCGCAGCGTCAAGCGATAGAGGAAGAGACCCGCCGGCGCGGCAGATCCACCAGCACGATTCCGACGTCAAGGGCGCCAAGCCAGAGAGGGAAGATCGCAGGCCCAATTCCCCGGCCGTAGCCCTTACCCATTTTTCAAGCTTATTGGCATACCCTTCCTGCATGCCTGATCGCGCATCGAGCTCGATACAGGGAAGCTTGAGGTCACGGAGCCGGGAGACCATGGCGCGAACGAAACTGGGATAGTCCTGGATCACGCCCGACACGACCTTTAGCTGGGGCTCCTCTGGCACCTCATGCGGCGATCGTGGATTCTCCGTTTCCCAGCGCTCGGGATCTGAAAGCTTGAATAGTAGCGCCGGCGGATGCGGATCGGCCGAGAAAGCCACAACGATCTTGCGATCCGGTGTGGCCGCACGAGGCACATTCGCCGCCGAGAACGTACCATTCCGCCAGCTCTCCAAGCTGAAGAAAAAGTTTCTATCGTGATGCGGTCGGCGACATCTTGTCGCCGGCCGCATGCGATTTGGGCGTGGAGCATTCCCCGCCAAGCCGCATTCATGACGAAGCGATTATTGACAAATGGAAGGACAATAAACATGCGGCAACAAGAGGAACAACCGACTGAGAGCCGGTAGATTGACCCGTTAGCGAGGAGCCGCGATTACGCTGCGGCCGAGAGTGGGAGCTGATCCCAAGTCCGTCCGTCAAGGACGCGGCCCGCCCGCTTCTTGTTTACGCCACCCCATTGCTTGAAATGAAACGCGACGTTAGCCGCGACGCATTGGTCCCGGATCGAACGCACCCAAGCAGCCTCCATCGGGCGCGCGCCAGGTCCGCTCTCGCCTCCCGCGATAGCCCAGTCAATATCGCCTAGATCGAGCACCCCGAGGTCTCCGACAAGCGGTTCGAGGCTGAGGAATTTTACAGCTGCAGGAGTGGCGCGAAGATCATCAATTCGATGCTTATAGTCGCCGTTCTCGACGCTCACTCCCATCCACACGTTAGAAGGCCAATCAAGCCGATCTGCGACCGAACGCAGTCTATCCGACCGTTTGGTCAGAACTTGGAAGGTGTGCCGCGAGCAATCTTTCATGACATCGAAGACCCTGCTAACGAAATCAATCGGTACGTCTTCATGAAACAGGTCAGACATCGAATTTACGAAAATCATGCGGCCGGTTTTCCAAGAATACGGAACAGCCAGCGCATTATCATCGAGGCGAATTTTTCCGTTCCATTTTGAGCGACCACCGCTCCGTCTCGTGAGACCCCGGTACTTGTCCTGTCCCATCAGCTCTAGGCGCTCCGCCATGCGCATTGCGTAGCAGTTGGTGCAGCCCGGAGACAAGATACTGCAGCCCGCTACAGGGTTCCAAGTCGCCTCCGTCCATTCAATTCTTGAATTTGTTCCCATCACTTTCCTGCTTTCGGGAAGGTCACTAGCAAGCGATCCGCGAACCCACTTCTCCGGGGCTTTCCCTCTGGATCCGTGGCTTTCACGGTACCGGCGTCCTCCATCTTCTTGAGGACCTCTTTATAGTGTTTGCTTAGGTAAGGTCGCCCGATGCTGTGTTGCTGGTAGATCTGCAGCATCGATATGGTTTTTCCGGCATACTCCTGCTTCAACATCCCCTCTAGTTGGTCAAGCGGACGGGCGAGTTCAAACAGGAGCGGCATCGATACATCCGCAGGCGAGTATGCGAACGAGGCAACTCCTTGTTCCGACTTTGTGCTCGCAGACGCCATGATACCTTTCATAACCTCGTAGCCTTTGAAGCTCTTGGAGACAAAGACCAGATGGTGCGTCAGACGTCCCGTATCGTTGCGAAAACGGAAGGGCAGCACGTGCGTGCCTCCCATCTCTTTTAACGCATTCGCCAGTTCCTCAAGGATCATCTGCTCGCGGAGGCCGGGCTTGGTTCCTTCGACCCGCGCTTTGAGCTCGGCTGCTCGGGTGCTTCCGAAAAGGGCCGCCATGTGATCTTGAACCATCGGATTCGAGATACCCAGACTGATACGGTTGTAGTTAAAGAAGAAGACGCAGTCACATCCCCAATCCTTGATCACTCCGTTCACAAGCTTCAAAGACAGACCTTTGTACCCAAACGGATCCAGAAAGGTGAACGAGGGTATGAGTCGCGTTTTTGCGAAATATTCTTCTGCATCTTTGTTGACCGGATTGCAATTGACTGTCGGCGGGTTCTTTAATTTTTCGATCCCTGGCAATGAGTTGATTTCTGCTTGCAGGGTCTGGGTTTTGTTCTCATCCATGTCGTTAAAAAAGGTCACAAGCGCTTCGCTTATCTTTGGGCTCTCGATCGCCTTCTGAAGTACGAGCAAAGGTGTAGAGGCGGCACCATCCCGGTAGCGGCCGGGTCCGGCATACAAGTCGATATACGCGATTTTGCCACCACCAAATTCCTTGGTAGCGGGAAGAACAATGTTCGCCCACGCGGCAAAATACTTTTGCACAATCTCGGCCTTCACCGCAGATTGATCACCGCGCTCCTCGAAAAACTTCGCTGTCATAGGTGCCACCACATACGGTTGAATCGGTAAGTGATGGTATTGAGGATCAGGCATAGAACACAATAGAACATAGAGAGAACGTTAGCAATCTCTTGTTGAGATCGATAATACCGCCCCTGAGTCCGGTCTGCATCGTGCGCGTGACACATTTGGAAGGACGGAACTACCTGCGGCGGTTGGTAGGCGGGCCAATACCTTCCCGCCAGGCCCCCCGCTTCGATTCTTTGATTTCGCTAAGAAAAGTCGAGATCCAGAGATTTTGGCGGATCGGCCAATATCTTTTTTGGTTATCGCCTCCAGAATTCGAGGTTCTTCGTCAGGCAGGTGCGGCATCACCGAAGAAATTTCGATATAGCAATTTCAATGATTTGAGGGCGCCTCAAACCTTTTCGACGGTTCTTGAAGCCGCCTCGAAGAAATCGCCGCCCTCAGCTACCGTCTGGCTCCGCGGCGGTTTTCCATCGTGCCCGGTGTCAAATCCGTTGCCACCTCAATTGCCGAACCCCTCCTCTAGAACCCCGGCATTCCAGGGCTTTGGCGGCTGTTCCCACGAATTATCAGATTTTCCGGTAATTGCGGATCCTGGTGTCAAACAACAACGACTGACTTCGCTCTACGTGTTTCCAAAGTGCGTGCTTTGAAAGTGGCACGTGGTGCTGTCATTATTGTCGTGCGCAAAAAAGCCCCGCTTTTTTGGCGGGGCTTTGGTACTGCTGATCCAACCGACAGTGCTTAGAACTTCACGCCGATTCCAAACTTGAGTTCGTGCTGGTTGAGGTCGACATCGACACCGAGAATGTCTTTCTCGCCGAAGTCGTTATACCGATACTCGCCGCGGGCGAAGATGTTGTTGGTGATGGCAAAGTCGACGCCAGCGCCGACAGTGTAACCGTTGAAGGTCTCCGTTTCCTTGTCGGATCCCGGCAGGTCTACATATCCGCGCGTGGCGGTCCAACCAGCCGCACCATAAAGCAGCGCCCTGTCAAAGGCGTAGCCGACACGGCCACGAACAGCGCCGGCCCAATCAGTCCCGACATCCGCCCCCAGCGCTTCCTCTTCGTTCCAGTTGTATTCGAGGTTGCCCTCGATACCGACAACGATGTTGTTGTCGAACTGGAAATTGTAACCCGCAAATGCACCGAAAACGCCGCCGTTAAAGTCCTGAGAATCGCTGGCGCCGCCGGCGCTGAAGTCACCGTTTAGCCAACTGGCGCCGCCATCGATGCCGAGATAGGGGCCTGACCAGGTGAAAGCTGGCGCAGCCGCAACAGGTGCGGCCGGCACGTCCTGCACGGCATCCGCTGCAAATGCGCCCGTTGCGACAAGTGCTAGAAAAGTGGTGGCGATCGTGAGCTTCATGTTCGTGACCCCATGTCTTACAACACAACTGCAGGCTACAGCCTAACTCAACAAATAGCTGTAACGCCAAAGACACACTCGCAGGACCATACGGTAGAGAACATATCCGCCGAAGCGGTCGTGGCAAGTATCGCGCCTTCTAATAACTGCAAGACCGCCCATCGCCAGGTCTAAACCCATCGGCGCAGGCATGATTCAGGGGGCGACTCTCCTGATAGTAACCGCCGCTGATCGACGACGTCTGATCGACGCTTCCCGTCGTACAGGCCGAAATGATCGTTGAAAGGCTGATCAGCGTTCCGGTCGCGATAAAGGCGAAAAATCGGTTCATCTGAGGCTCTCCTTCGGAGGGGCATCGCTTTGCCCCAAGCCGGCAATCTACCACGCCGCGGCGAGAACCGGCGTTGATTCATGGCATCGGCTGCTCTTGCCGGCCTCTTGTAACGCTAAAGTGATCGCCTTTCCGCCCATCTTTTCAAGCCCCTGCGCTGTCACATAACTGTCATGCAAAATTGCCCATTGTTATGGCAGCCTGCGCAAAATATATGCCGCCGGCTAACAAAAAAAAGAATGAGTGAACTGCCATGAGCATACAGAAACTTTTCAACCGCAATCTCCTGACCCGTTTCGTCGCCGGTCTCGGTGCGGTTCCCCAGCGCATTCGCGAAGCCCGCGAAGAGCGCAAGCCCGCGATTCATCCCTCCTTCATGGATGATTTCGGCGCCTGACGCGTGGCAAGCCGCCGCCGGCGGCTCCTAATCGAGCGGCGGCGGACAATTCTTTTCGGAACCAGATTCGATCGACCGGCCGGCCTTCGTCCCGCCCGCCAATCCTGCCGAACTCGACATAGCCGAGTGTCGGATAAGGAGGACGCTTTACCGTGTCCGCCCTCTGCCGCGGGCCTACCGGGGCCGGCGCAGCACCCCTCTCCTCCCGCACCCTCACATTTTTCTCCCGATCCGCATCCGCCCCTTCCCTTCCGCCGCAATAGCTTCACAATCAACCGACAGAAAGCTCATCCGGGAAACGACAACTAGGGAATGAAACATGGCGCCGATTCTGTCCAAGACACTTGTGATGACTGCTCTTTTGGCCCTGCCGCTCGGCGGTGCCGCACCCGCCTTGGCGCAAGAGGCAAAGCCGCGTGAGGCGGTGATATCGGTGACGGGCGATGGCGAATCGGCCGTGGCGCCCGATATGGCCATCGTCAATCTCGCCGTCGTCAAACAGGCGAAGACCGCCCGTGAAGCGCTCGACGAGAACAACAAGGCGATGAACGACGTGCTGAAGGCGCTGAAGGACGGCGGTATCGCCGAGCGCGATCTGCAGACATCAGGCTTCTCCATCCAGCCCCAGTATAATTATCCGCAGCCGGTTGACGGCCAGCAGCAGCAGCCGCAGCTGATCGGCTACCAGACGATCAACTCCGTCACCGTGCGCCTGCGCGATCTTTCCAAGCTCGGCCAGGTGATCGACCAGTCCGTCACCCTCGGTATCAACCAGGGCGGCGACATCCAGTTCACCAACGACAAGCCGGAAGCGGCGTTCGAAGAGGCGCGCAAGAACGCCGTCGCCGAAGCCGTCAAGAAAGCGAAAACGCTGAGCGAAGCCGCAGGCGTCAAGCTCGGCCGTATCATCGAAATCAACGAGAATGTGCCGCGCCCGCTGCCGCAGCCCGCTTATCGCGCCACGATGATGAAGGAAGCCGACGTAGCCGCCGTCCCCGTCCAGGGCGGCGAGAACAATTACACTGTCAGCGTCACCGTGACCTTCGCCATCGAGCAGTAAATGGAAGCGGCAGCGCGTCTATTTGAGGGCGCGCGATAGGCAGCAGATCCGCGGCAGGTTGATGCTGCGCGTTTGCGCCGGCGCCGCCGAAGACCCCTCCCCACAAGGGGGCGGGGCTTGGAGCTTTTCCGGGTTAGCTTGAAGCATTCTGCCGGGGCAGGGTTTCGTCACAGAGGCGATTGGCGGTGGGCATACCTCCAGGTACGTCCGAGCCGATCGCCTCTGATCCTGGCGGAAACATGCCCGGCCCACCGGCCGCACCGCTTCGCCGCGGCGAAGCGATCAGTGCGTCCGGCGCTTCCCAAGTCTTGCAGATTTGCCTGGCAAATCTGCGGGAGGGTTGGCTGAAACGGGCCGGCTGATCGACCGGTCGGCTTGGCCGTAGAGCTGGGCTACGGCGCGCGCCGGCCGGTCGACCATCCGACTCCGTTTGAGCCAACAGAATGCTTCAATCTAACCCGGAAAAGCTCTAGATGCCGCAAACTGCGCGCAAAGGAATCCCACAAAAAGAAAACCGCCCTTGCCGATCGGGGAGACTGGCAAAGGCGGCTCTGGCGGCCGCACCGGGGAGACGAGGCCCGTATTCTGCAAAAATCAGCGGCGCAAAGCGGGGCAGCCGCGGACGTTGGCGAAGCTCATTTCGTCGGGGCCTCGGCGGGTCCAGCCCTGGACGATGACGCGGCGCGGGGTGATGTCGACGACGCGCGGGCGGCGGAAGCCCCAATCGCGGGCGAGATCTTCGGCCAGCCGCGGATCGCAGCCGCGCGGGCGGCGCCGGTCGAAGCCTGGCGGCGGAGGCGGACGGCGATAATCGCGCGGCGGATCACGATCCTGATCGCCGATAATGATACTGAATTGGGCGGCCGCCGGGACCACGGTGCCGGCAAGAGTACCGGCGGCAAGCATGGCGGCAAGACCCGCCTTTGCCAGAAACTGCATCATCGAAAAACCTTTCGTTCTATAGTCGGTGCGGTCGAGCCGCCCTCGCCACTCTCCGCATCACGCCGAAGAGTCAGTGGAATCACTTATACAAATCAGAGAAGAGACGGCTGAAAGTGTCGCCGTCAAGGCAAAAGGGGCGGCAAGCGCATGTCGGCGCTTGCCGTTCCGGTGTTCAGCGCCGGATCAGCGGGCAACCTCGGACATTGGCGAAGACCATCCTGTCCCAGCCGCGACGGTCGCGCCCGGCGACGACGACGACACGCGGCGACATGCGGGTAATGTGGGCTCTGCGCAGGCCGAAATCGCGCGCCTTGCGCACGGCGTGCATCGGCGAGCAGCCGCGGATCGGACGATGATATTGCGCCTCGACGATGAAGTTCGTCTGCGGCCCTGCGGCTGCCGCCGTGGAAACAGTGGCCGGAATGGATGAGAGGGCGAGCACTGCGGCAAGGCAAGCCTTGGTGAGGAAATGCGTCATGGAGTGTCTCCGTCGATTGGTCTTTTAAGCTCTCCCTTCAGGGATTGCCTCGACACTAAACGCGGCAAGCTGAATGCTGTTCGAACTGGCCATTCAGTTTGCATTCACAAGAAGATGAGCGGTTTTCGACGGCTCTTCTTTCGATCGGGATTCGCCCGATCTCTCGTCCGAGGGAGACCGCTCATCACCCGCCCCCGTCCTTCGAGGCTCCGGCCTATGGCCTACGCGTCTCAGCAACCGTGTTGTTGGGGTTCGCTCCATGGGGTTCGTCTTTTGATAATCGTGTTGATCATGACGATGAATTTCCGCATGGCAGCGACGAGGGCGACCTTGGGTGGTTTGCCGGCATCGCGCAGTCTTTTGTGGAAGGCCTTGATGGCCGGGCTGCAACGGATGGCCGAGAGCGTTGCCATGTAGAGAGCGCATCGGACGGTGGCGCGGCCGCCGGCGATGTGGCGCTGGCCACGCCAGGTGCCGCTGTCGTGGGCGACCGGGGCGACGCCGACGAGGGCTGCGAGCTTCTTGTCGTCGATGGCGCCGAGTTCGGGCAGTTCGGCGATGAGCACGGCGGCGCCGACCTCGCCGATGCCTGGCACGGTCAGCAGCAGGTCGCGGCGTGCGGCCATGTCGGGCTCGGCCTCGATGGCAAGCGCGATGGCGGCATCGACGCGGGCGAGCTGGCTCTTGAGGGCGGCGAGGGTCTCGCCAATCAGCGCGGCGACGGCTTGCGGGGCATGTTCGAGGCGGTTCTTCTCGGCGACCGCCATGTCGATGAGCTGCCGGCGGCGGGCGACGAGGGCAGCAAGCGCGATGCGGCCGTCGTCGATATGGGGGATCTGTGCCGGCCGCATCGCTCTGGCGAAGTGGAGAATGACGCGGGCGTCGACCTGATCGGTCTTGGCCAGCCGCCCGCTGGCCCTGGCGAAATCGCGCACTTGGCGGGGATTGACGACGGCGACGGCAATGCCGGCGGCCATCAGCGTCCTGACGAGCGCCATCTCATAACCGCCGGTGGCTTCGACGACGACCAGCTCGGCGCCGGCTATCGCCGTCGCCAGCGCGGTCCGGCCCGGCGCGTCGTTGTCAAAGCGGCCAACGGCGCTTTTGCCCTCGACGGCCACGTCGAAATGGGCTTTCGAGACATCGATGCCGACCATGAAAGCTTGCGGGAGACGCATGGGTGCTCCTCCTTGCAACGCGGGCTCAAGGCCCAATCAACCATTCGAGCGAAGACATGGCGACGGAGATGCTCGCTGAGGCACGAGTTCAAAACCCAGGGATGACACGCATCCCCGTCGCGCAACCCCACTATACAGCAACGGCAACGTACAAGGATGAGGGCTGATCGGTGTGCCGTGTGGCCGGTGGGTTGTTCGATGTGCCGTAGCTTCGGCAAAGACGCGCGGCGACCTCAGCCCCCGAGATGCAGCACGATTTCGCGCCGGTGCGGCCGGTCGCGGTGTTCGAAGAGATAGAGGCCCTGCCAGGTGCCGAGCGTCAAGCGTCCCCTGGCGACCGGAATGCCGATCGACACCTGCGTCAGCGCCGCCTTGATATGCGCCGGCATGTCGTCCGGGCCCTCGGCCCTGTGCACGACCCAGCCCATCGATGGATCGGAGGCCGGCGGCACCAGCCGGCGGAAGAAGGCGAGAAGATCGGTGCGCACGTCGGGATCGGCATTTTCCTGGATCAGCAGCGAACAGGATGTGTGGCGCACGAAGACGGTGAGAAGCCCCTCCTCCCGTCCCGAGGCACTGACGAAGGCCTCCGCCTGATCGGTGAATTCGTAAAGTCCCTGGCCGCGCGTGGACAGGGTGAGGATTGTCTGGGGCACGGGCGCTCTCCGTCTCGCAATGACATTGTCCGCGAGTTGGCGCGCCGTGACGGCCAAGTCAATGGCCGTCACATGGGCGGATCGATGTCCGCCACCCGGTCAGGGCCCGTTCACCAGCTTGAGGATGAGCTGCTGGATGTTGCCGCCGTCGCCCATTTCGACCTTGTCGAAGTCGCGGCCGCGCTGGCGCTGCCTTGCGGAGATCTCGCCGAGGCGCCGGGTCAGCTCAACCCTGATCTTCTGGCAATCGGGGTCATCGGCAACCGTGAAGCCGACGCTCATCGCCTCGATTTCCCTGACCATGTCCTTGATGGTTTCGCCATGCACCCGCTCATGCGCGGCAACGCCTGAAATGAAACCATCCCAGCTGCTCTTGACGGCTGACGGCAGCGCGGCCGAGGGCTTGGGCAGCGTATAGGTGATGATGAGCTTCGGCTTGTTGGTTGTGATAACGCAGGCGTTGCCCTGCGGCTCGTATTTGCGGGTCCAGGTCAGCTTGAACGTCGTATGCGCGATCACTCGGCCGGTGACTCCGGCCTTCGGCCCGTGCTCGCCGATCGATTCGTAGAGCGCGGCACCCGACGTGCCCGAGATTGCATAGGGCCGCACCTCTTCCACTGCCTGCCATCCCTCGGCCAGTGCTGCCGCCGGCAGCGAGGCGAAAAACGCCGCCAACATGCAAGATATGAATTTTGCCCTCACGCGCATCCCCGCTAGCAATGTTTTGCGCGACCCTAACGGGAGCGGTCGAAGCGTTCAACGCATCATGCATCGGCAGGCATCATTCCAAGGTTCAGCGGGATGGCCGAACCATGTCGATCCGGCCCGTATTTTCCATAGGTATCCATGGCTAGCCCGGGAACAATTGTCTTCGTCGGTGATTTCCCTTCTGACGCGCAGGAAAGAACATGGCTCGCTACTATTTCGATCTACACAATGCGGAAGGTCCAACGCGCGACGAGCACGGTACCGAGCTCAAGTCTCGTGAGGACATTCCAAAAGAGGTGACCCGCATCCTGCTGGATGTGGCCCGCGACGAACTGCCCGCGGGTGATCGCATGACGATCGCCGTCACCGTCCGCGACGAAAACGGCGAACCGGTCACGGTTGCCAGCCTCGTTTTCAGCAACGAATGGCTCGACGGCCTGCGATAAGGGCTGACGTCGGCCGCCTCAGAAGGTGCCGGCTTCCGGAGAAGCCATTTCCTCGATGCTGTCGACGCGGTCGGGATAGAAAGCGAGATGGCCTTTGATGTTGCTGACGGCGGCATTCGGCGCTTCATAGGTCCAGACGGCATTCTCGCCGCGTTCGCCGCCCCGAATGATGCTGTAATAAGCGGCGTCGCCCTTATAGGGGCAATGCGTGCGGTGATCGGTGCGCTGCAGCAGCGACATGTCGACATCCTTACGCGGAATATATTGCACCGGCGGATAAGAGGCTTCGCGCAGCGTAAGCGCGTCGCGGCTGTCGGCGACTGTCCTGCCGCCGAGCGTGACGACGACGCGGCAGGGATTGTGCTCGACGGTGATCGGGTGATCCGGCCCGGGGATCTTGATCGATTTATCTGACATGCGGTTCGTCTCCGGAAGCGATCGATCCCGGGAAGATAGGGCGGGCATGCCGCCGGCCCAACCCCCCGAACGTTTCCTTCCCTCACACCTGAAATGCGAAACGCGGCGATGCCTCGCTGAGGGCGGCGGTCGCCGCTGTCACCGACCAGTGACGCGCGAGCGCATTCGCGAGCGTCGCAACCAGCCTGCCGGTATCCTCGCCGGCCCCGGCATGCAGCGCCTCGGCAACGATCAGCACCGACCGCGTCGTTTGCCGCACCGCCGATAGGCCGCTCTGCCGGTTCGTCCAGCGCCGCGCATGCGCCCTCGCCGCGCCATCGGCGAAGATCACCTCGTTCGGCTCGGGATGTTCGATGTCGCCGCCGAAGGTGAGATAGGTCTCATGCCCCGTTGCATGCCGCACCTCGAGATCACCGACGATCTTTTCGACATCGAAAACGGCAATGGGAATGGCGAAGGCGAGCGAAACCGCATTGCAGAGATCGACGAGCGGATGCAGGCGCGGCAGCGCGCACTCCTGGCGGAAGCGGCGCAGCAGCGCCTCGGAGGCCGAGCGATACTGCGTCGGCTTCAAGCCCATACGGGAAAAGCCGCGCCGCCAGGCCTGGATCTCCGGGAACTCGCTTTCCTGGGCTTCCGCGAGGCGGGCCACGGCGATCGCGCTGAAACTTGCGATCGCCTCTTCGACGTCGGCCGACGCGTCAATGCCATCGGCATAAAGCGCGCCGGCGGCAAGCTCCGGAAAAGCCTGCCATATCGCGTCGGAATGGCTGAACCGCATGATCATTTCCCTTCGATGAATTTCCTGCGGCTTCCGGCAAAGGCAAGCCCGGACAAGGCCGCCAGCACGCAGGCGATGCCGGCGATCTGGTTGAAGCCGATCGGCTCGCCGAGGAGGACGAAGGCGAGCATGACGGCCGAAACCGGCGCAAGCGCGGTGAAGGGCGCGGCTTCGGTGCCGCTCACCCTCTCTGCCCCCGCATACCAGAGCAAAAAGCCGCCGACGGTCGGCACCAGCGCGTAATAGACGACGGCAGCGGCAGCGCTTTCGGAAAACCCATGAACGGGCGCCTCGAAAATGGCCGGAACAATCGAGACGACGAAGCCGATGCCTGTCATCAGCGTCGACTGGGCAAGCGGCGGAATGTCGACCGTCAGCCGCTTGTTCAAGAGAATGAACAAGCCCTCGCAGATGACCGCGAGGAAAATCAGCAGATTGCCGGCAAGCGACCCGCCAGTCGCCCCCGGCGTGAAGGCGATCGAAAACACGCCGGCGCTCGCCAGCACCACCGCCAGAAGCAGGGCGCGCCCCGGCCGTTCGCGCAGCACCAGGATCGAAACCGCCGCCGCGACCACCGGCAGCGTGCCGATGATGACGCCCGCATCGGCGGCCGAAGTCAGGCTGAGGCCCGATATCAGCAGCGTCGTATAGCCGACACTGCCGGCGCCGGCCTGAATGACGAGGATGAGACGGTCGTGGCTGGAGAGCTTCGGCACCCGGGCGCCGCTTGCCCGCATCAGCAGGAAAAAGACGGGAAGAGCAAGGGCGAAGCGCAAGGCGGTGGCCGTGAAGGGCGGCAGTCCTGACGCGATGATCTTGCTCGCAACGACAGTGCTGCCGACCGTCAGCATGGCCAGCGCCAGATAGAAATAGCCTTGAACCTGTCTCGACATTCCGCGCCTCCGATTGGGTACGCCAAGGAAACAGCAGCGACCGGCCGGGGTCTTGAACGAAATTGCAGGCGTATGACCGAAGGTGGCCAGCCCCGTCCTTCGAGGATGAGGCTGGAGAGAGGTCGCGCCCGTCGCACTCTCGGAAAGCCCTGGCCCAGTGCCCCCTTGCGAGGCACCTCGGGATGAGGCTGGAGAGAGGTCGCAGCTGCGGCACCACGGAATCAGCCTTCCACCGCTCAGAGAAAAGCGCCGGCGTAAAGCCGCGGCGACAGGCCGTATTTGCGTACGAAGACGCGCGTCATGTGGCTCTGGTCGGCAAAGCCGCTGGCAAAGGCGGCTTCCGCAAGCGGCGTGCCCTCAGCGATCAGCCGCCGGGCGAGATGGATGCGGGCCTGGACGAGATAGGCATGCGGCGTCAGTCCCGTCGCCTTGACGAAGCCGCGCAGCAGCTGGAAGCGGCTGAGGCCGCTTTCCCTGGAAAGATCGGCAAGCGAGACGGCGGCAAGCGGATCGTCGTCGATCAGATCCCGCGCCGCGCGGATGGACGCCGGCACCGGCGGCCTCTGCTCGCTACCGTCGCCTTCCCGCATGACATCGGCGACGAGTTGCAGAAGCAGTTCCTCGCAGAGCAGCCCGTCGGCAGCACTCGCAGTCGCCGCGCGAAACAGCGTTTCGAAGCGGGCGGCGACCGCCGCATCGCGAATGACGGGATGCGGGATTTCCGAGCGCTTTGCGCCGATCTCTTGCGAGAGGCCGGTGACGATCTCGGGATCGAAATAGAGGATGCGCCACGACCGACGCTCGCCGATCGGCGCGCCGTCATGCACCTCGTTCGGATTGACGGTGATGATATCGCCGGCCTCGGCCTCCACCACGCCGCGCCCGCTGAGCGATTTCTGCGCCCCCGATGAAACGAGGCCGATGCCGAACTGCTCATGCGTGTGCCTGGCGAAACTGTGAGGCGTTTCGGCTTCCACCGCTTCGACGCCTGTCAGCGCCGAGCGCAGCATCCTGAACTGGTTTTTCGGCATTTCACATCCGCAGGTTCGATGCCGGCAACTCTGCCAGCCGGGCCTTGATGATGCAATCGTCTAGAAGAACTCGTCGAGCAACTGATAATAACCAAGCCTTGCCGGATCAGGCGCCGGTAGGCCGTAACGATCGAGAAAGGGCTGCACCAGCGCCTCGCCGAAATTATAGGCGATGCTGCGGCAGGCGAGCGCAATATCCTGATAGCGGTCGGCGACGCCGAGACGGCTGCAATCGATATAGCCCGAGAATTGGCCTCCGGAAGCGACGAAGTTCGGCAGGCAGGCGTCGCCATGGGTGACGACGAGATCTTCATTGGTTGGCCTCATGCTTTCGAGCGCGGCGAAAAGTTCGGCAGCCCTTTTCCCAAGCCGCGCCGGATCGAAATCCTCCTCGTCAACGATTCCCGCTTCCATACGTACCTTGGCCACCGGCAGGCGCTTTTCCAGGCGGTGGTCGAACGGACAGGAAGCAATCGGCAGGCGATGAAGATCGAGCAGTGCCTCCGCCAGCAATTCGACGCACGCGAGCGGCGTCAGCGCCGAAGCGCTGGCGAGATCGGTTCCCGGCAGCGCGCTCACCAGCAGCCAGTTACGCTCGCCGTCGCTTTCCCGGGCGATCACCTCCGGGCATGGCAGGCGGCAAGCCTTGAGCCAGGCAAGCCGGGCCGCCTCATCGGCAAGTTCGCCGAACCGCCCCGCCGCCTCGACCTTCAGATAAAGCGCCGGCAGGCCATCGCCTTCGAGCCGAAAGACGCTCGCCGCCGACCGGCCGAGCGCATCACGTTCGAACCGATAGCCGGAGAGCCGCTCTCCAAGCGCTGCCGGCAATGTCTTGGAAAATGTCAATGCAGCGTTTCGGCGGGTGCTGCTTCGAGCAGAATCTCGAAGGCCTCTTCGAGCGCCGCCACCAGAATATCGGTCAGCTCGTCGCCCTTGTTTTCCAGGAACAGCGCGCGGACGGCTTCATCTTGACGCTCCAGAAAACGCTCGATCTCGTTCGACATATCATTGTCCCTTCTTCACCGTACCATCACGGCCACAGGGAGAGGCTAGATGCGGTTCCTTGCGTGTGGCTGGTTGCGGGAGCGCACTCCATCTCGACTACTCGCGTATCTTGTACTTCGCGTACTGGCTACGGGGAATCAATTCACCGAGTTTGAAGGCGAACGACAGAATTTTTGTGGCATCAGGATCAACCTCGCATTCGAACTGCATGCGGTACCAATCGCCGTCTACCCTGAACCGTCCCGTCTCCAGCACCTGAATAACTGTCTGATTGGTGAATGGCGGATAGCGAGGAATTTCCGGACCTCGGTATTTCGGTGAAGCATGTTCGATTTGTTGCGTGAGCTCGGTCATGCATAATTCATTCATCCGTTCGCCGCGCGACATATTGCCCAAGGCTGTTCGTGCCACCGGATCGTCGGTCGCATACCGCGAAAATAACTTCTTCACTTCCGGTAGCGACGTCTTGGACGTCTGACCCGACTGCGTCGCCGGCTTGGTCTCTGGCTTCTCAGCCTCGAAGCTCGTCCGCGCCTCTTCACTTGAAGGCGCGGGCGCATCCCGTTCCGGATGGATGGCAGCAGTCGCGATCTCCGGCAGATTCACCTCTTTGGGAATCGGATTGCCTGGAGGCTGATCGGCCGGTTTCGCGTTCTTGGCGGCCTCCGGCAACCGTTCCGGCTGCATCTCCCCGGAGGGGGGCGGGGGGACAGGGGTATTGCCTATTTCGCCCTCCGATGCATTTCCATTTGCGTTCTTCGTCGGCCCGCTATCCTTGTCTCCAAACTCGAAAACAGGTGTCATCCCCTTCACTCGGGCGGGCGGCGGAGGTGATTTAGGCGAAGGTGGTGGAGGCGGTGGCTCAGCTTTTGCCTGCTGTTGGGCCTTTTGTTCCTCTTTCGGTTTCTCCTCGGCCTTCTTTTCTTCCGGCTTCTTCTCCTCCGGCGGCGGAACGAGCTCCACCTTTACGCTCTCGTCTCCGGGCGGTTTCGGTTCGATCTTCGGCAGGCCGAAAATAAGAAGGGCGATGAGCGGAACGTGCAGAAGCACGGACGCGCCGACACCCCAGCGGATTTCAGGCCGCTGTTTTGCCGCTTCATGTGCTTCTGCCGGTTCGACGTCTTCTTCTGCCACAGCAGCGATGTGGCCTTTAAAGCCGGCAGCATCAAGCCACAAAAGCAAAAAACCGCGTGATCGCTGCCACGCGATTTCGAGCCGCGCCTTAGCTAATATCCGAACCGGCTTGAGCAGAGTCAGCCGAGCGAGCCGATGAGATCCCGATAGGCAGCCTCCGGGAACGCCTTCAGCGTCTCGGTGCGGACATTCCCCGCCATGGCGAGCGACAGCGTAAAATGCGCCATCACCGCATCATCGGGCGCCTCGCAGACCGCGACCATGTCGTGTCCGCCCATCGTCAGATAGAATTGGTTGAAGGAGCCGCCGACGCCGGCGAGCAGCTTCTTCGCCGCGTCCAGCCGTTTTGTCGAGTCGCGAACAGTACGGATGCCTTGGTCGGTCCAATCGATCAAGAGAATGTAAGTGGTCATGTCGCACCTCCCGACGGAGGATTGGCCGACAGGTACACATCGACCTCGCTCGCGCGTCGCGATCGATCCCTTCCCCCGTGGGCCGCGATTATAGCCTTGTCACCAGGCAGCGACAAGAAAGCAGCTGTGATCATTGGTGTTAATCACAAAGCAAAAGCCGGGCATAAAGCCCGGCTTTTTCAACTCGCAACGGCATTAAAACCTAGCTGTCGAGGAACGAGCGCAGCTTGCGCGAACGGCTCGGATGCTTGAGCTTGCGCAGCGCCTTCGCCTCGATCTGGCGGATACGTTCGCGGGTGACCGAGAACTGCTGGCCGACTTCTTCGAGCGTGTGGTCGGTATTCATGCCGATGCCGAAGCGCATGCGCAGGACACGTTCCTCGCGCGGCGTCAGCGAGGCGAGAACGCGGGTCGTCGTCTCGCGCAGGTTCGCCTGGATGGCGGCGTCGATCGGCAGCAGCGCGTTCTTGTCCTCGATGAAATCGCCGAGATGCGAATCCTCTTCGTCGCCCACCGGGGTTTCGAGCGAGATCGGTTCCTTGGCGATCTTCAGGACCTTGCGGACCTTTTCGAGCGGCATGGCGAGCTTTTCGGCCAGTTCTTCCGGCGTCGGCTCGCGACCGATCTCGTGCAGCATCTGGCGCGAGGTCCGGACGATCTTGTTGATCGTCTCGATCATGTGCACCGGAATTCGGATCGTGCGGGCCTGGTCGGCGATAGAACGGGTGATCGCCTGACGGATCCACCACGTCGCATAGGTCGAGAACTTGTAACCGCGGCGGTATTCGAACTTGTCGACCGCCTTCATCAGACCGATATTGCCTTCCTGGATGAGATCGAGGAACTGCAGGCCGCGGTTCGTGTACTTCTTGGCGATCGAGATGACGAGGCGAAGGTTCGCTTCGACCATTTCCTTCTTGGCGATGCGGGCTTCGCGCTCGCCCTTCTGCACCATGTGCACGATGCGGCGGAATTCCGAGATCGAGATGCCGGTTTCCGTCGCGAGATTCTGGATCTCCTGGCGGATGTCGCGGATCGTCGTATTCTCGGCCTTGGCGAATTCCTTCCAGCCGCGAGCGGCCAGATTGCCGATCGACTTCATCCAGTTCGGATCAAGCTCGGCGCCCTGATACTGCTCCAGGAACGAGTCGCGCTTGACGCCGTAGGATTCGGCCAGGCGCAGCAGGCGGCCTTCGTTCTGCACGAGGCGCTTGTTGATGTCGTAGAGCTGCTCGACCAGCGCATCGATGCGGTTCTGGTTGAGCGACAGCGACTTGACCGCCTTGATCAGCTCGTCCTTGAGCTCCTTGTAGCGGCGCTCCTGGGCGGACGACAGCGTGCCGGTGGCGGCAAGGCGCTGCTCGACCTGCTGGTCCTGCAGCTTGCGCAGCTTCTTGTAGGTCTCGGCAATGATGTCGAGCGTTTCCATGACCTGCGGACGCAGCTCGGCTTCCATCGCGGCGAGAGAGAGGTTGGATTCGTCCTCGTCCTCTTCCTCCTCTTCGGGAGGCAGGCCTTCGCCGCCGACATCGGTGATGTCGTCGTCGCCGGAGCGGGCGCGCCGGGTCTTTTCCTTCTCTTCCGCCGCCTTGCGGTCGGCCTCGATCTTCTCGGGGCTCTGGAACTGCGGCGCGGCCTTGGCTTCCGGACCGGAATAGGTCGTCTCGAGATCGATGATCTCGCGCAGCAGCGTCGTGCCTTCGTTGAGTTCGTCGCGCCAGATGATCAGCGCCTGGAAGGTCAGCGGGCTCTCACAGAGCCCGGCGATCATCGTCTCGCGGCCGGCTTCGATGCGCTTGGCGATTGCGATTTCGCCTTCGCGCGACAGAAGCTCCACCGAGCCCATCTCGCGCAGATACATGCGTACCGGATCGTCGGTACGGTCGGTCGGCTCTTTCTTCTTGGCGGTCGCAAGCGCGGTGCCGGCCGAAGGCGCGAGCTCGCCGCCTTCGCTGTCCTCATCACCGCCGGCGTCGTCGTCATCGCCACCGCCGGAAGCACCAGCCTCTTCGGCTTCCTCGTCCTCGATGACGTTGATGCCCATGTCCGACAGCATCGACATCGTGTCTTCGATCTGCTCGGAGGTCACTTCTTCGGACGGCAGGACGGCGTTGAGCTCATCCATCGTCACATAGCCGCGCTTCTTGGCGGCCTTGATCATCTTCTTGACCGCATCGTCGGAAAGATCGAGAAGAGGGCCGTCGCTTGCGCCGTCGCGTTCGACTTCCGCGTCTTCGTTCTCTTTGACCTTGGTTGCCATTTATATCGTCGCCTTCCTGACGCTATCCAATCTCGCTACGGTGAATGGGCCGTCTCAGGGCCTGACGCGCCGCTCGCGTCGCCCTTGAATCACCTAGGCCCACCTAACGGGATGACATTTAAAGTCTGATTAACCACGATCGCCGGTACCGGACAGCAAAGCTTTCTTGCCTTTGGATTTCCGGCCATGGTTGCGCGATCCGCCTTGACCCTGTTCACCGTTTCAACAAGTCGAACGGTGATTCCCACATTTTTTGTTCTCGTCAAGCTTTTCCAGCAAAAAAGCCCGCGAAAACTCGGAAAAAGCCTTATCCACAGGCTTTGAACCGCGGCTGCGATTGCGAACCTTATTTAAGAAGCAGCAAACAAAAGACAAGGGCGGCCGGAATTTTGCCCGCCGCCCCAGTTGTTCCGGCCATTTCCTGCAATTGTGCCGACGGTATATTCGCCCTCTCCGGGTAAATATTGGCTAACGTGCCTGGCCGTCGTAAGGCGTCACCTTCAGCGCGCCGAGATCGATCGCGGGAATGCAGCGCAGATTGATCGAAGCCATCGCCGCACCGTTCGGCGCCACGCCCTCGCCGAAGGGGGCGATGCCGCAATTGGCGCAGAAATGATGCTTGATGACATGCCGGTTGAAAGTATAGGTCGAAAGATCGTCTTCCGGTGTCTTCAGCACCAGTTTCTCGCGCGGCACGAAAGCGAGAAGCCCTCCCCGCCTGCGGCAGAGCGAACAGTTGCAGTCCAGCGCCTCGGTGAATTCGCCTTCGACCGCGAAAGCAACGTTGCCGCAATGGCAGCTTCCTTCGTAGAGCATGTTGTCCTCCCTCACATCCAGTCCATCACGACCTTGCCTGAATTGCCCGACCGCATCGCCTCGAAACCATCGCGGAAATCGTCGATCTTGATGCGATGCGTGATGATGGGCGAAAGGTCGAGGCCGCCTTGCACGAAGGCGATCATCTTGTACCAGGTCTCGAACATCTCGCGACCATAGATGCCCTTGAGATTGAGCATCTTGAAAATCACCTTGTTCCAGTCGATCTCGAATCCGGCCGGCGCAATGCCGAGAATGGCGATCTTGCCGCCATTGTTCATCTTGTCGATCATGTCGCGGAAGGCGGGTGCTGCGCCCGACATTTCGAGCCCGACGTCGAAACCCTCCGTCATGCCGATCGCCTTCATCACGTCGGCGAGATTTTCCTTCGATGCATCGACGACATGGTCGATGCCGAGCTTGCGCGCCAGGTCCAGACGATGCGGATTGATGTCGGTGATAACAACCTTGCGGGCGCCGGAACGCTTGGCGACCAGCGCTCCCATGATGCCGATCGGCCCGGCGCCGGTGACGAGCACGTCCTCGCCGACGAGATCGAAGGAGAGCGCGGTATGCACGGCATTGCCGAACGGATCGAAGATCGCGGCGATCTCGTCTGTTATATCGTCCGGGATCGGCACGGCATTGCTTTCGGGGATACAGACGAACTCGCCGAACGAGCCCGGCCGGTTGACGCCGACGCCGAGCGTGTTGCGGCAAAGATGCCCCCTGCCCGCCCGGCAGTTGCGGCACTTGCCGCAGACGATATGCCCCTCGCCGGAGACCCGCTCGCCGACATGATAGCGGGTGACCGCCGATCCGATCTCGGCAATCTCGCCGGAGAATTCATGGCCGACGACCATCGGCACCGGAATGGTCTTCTGCGCCCACTGGTCCCAGTTCCAGATATGCACGTCGGTGCCGCAGATCGCCGATTTCTTCACCCGGATCAGCACATCGTTCGGCCCGACCTCGGGCACCGGCACATCCTCCATCCAGAGCCCGACCTCGGGCTTCGATTTGACCAGCGCCTTCATCATGTTCGACATCGACAATATCCCGCCCTTGTTTTGGTGCCGGACCTTGCGACTCCCTCTTCTCCCCAATGGGGAGAAGGTGCCCGTAGGGCGGATGAGGGGGCCACACGGCACGCCATAGAGACCTTATTGTTTCTCGCTTATCGCTCGAAACGTCGCTTTTCTCCGCCCCCTCATCCGACCCTTCGGGCCACGTCTCCCCGCTGGGGAGAAGAGGGAGCAAGCCTCGCTCAAATCACACCCAGCTCCCGCCCAGCTTCCGCAAAAGCGGCAATCGCCCGCTCCACATCCGCCCTGGAATGCGCCGCCGACATTTGCGTGCGGATACGGGCCTGGCCTTTCGGCACCACGGGGAAGGAGAACCCGATCACATAGATGCCCTTCTTCAGCATCAGGCCCGCCATATCCTGGGCAAGCTTGGCGTCGCCCAGCATGACCGGGATGATCGGATGGCCTTCGCCGGCGAGTGTGAACCCGAGCTTGGTCATTTCAATACGAAAGAGATCGGCATTGTCGGAAAGGCGCTTGCGCAGGGCATCGCCGTTTTCGATCAGGTCGAACACTTTCAGCGAGGCCGCGGCGATGACCGGGGCCAGCGTGTTCGAGAACAGATATGGCCGCGAACGTTGCCGCAGCCATTCGACGACTTCGACTCTCGCCGAAGTGTAACCGCCGGACGCGCCGCCGAGCGCCTTGCCGAGCGTGCCGGTGATAATGTCGATGCGGTCCTCGACGCCGCAATATTCCGGCGAGCCGCGGCCATTTCTGCCGACGAAGCCGACGGCGTGGCTGTCGTCGACCATGACCATGGCGCCGTATTTCTCGGCGAGGTCGCAGACGCCGCCGAGATTGGCGATGATGCCGTCCATGGAGAAGACGCCGTCGGTGGCAATCAGCTTGAAGCGGCTGCCTTCGGCCTTTTTCAGCTCCTCTTCCAGCGCCGTCATGTCGTTGTTGGCGTAGCGGAAGCGTTTGGCCTTGGAGAGACGCACGCCATCGATGATCGAGGCATGGTTCAGTGCGTCGGAAATGATCGCATCCTCTTCGCCGAGCAGCGTTTCGAACAGACCGCCATTGGCATCGAAGCAGGAGGAATAGAGGATCGTGTCCTCCATGCCGAGAAAGGCAGAAATGCGGGCCTCGAGCTGCTTGTGCTCTTCCTGCGTGCCGCAGATGAAACGCACCGAGGCCATGCCGTAGCCATAGCGGTCGAGCGCCTTCTTGCCGGCCTCCGCCAGCTCTTCGTTGTCAGCAAGGCCGAGATAGTTGTTGGCGCAGAAATTCAGCACCCGCTCGCCGGTGGAAATCGCAATCTCGCCCGCCTGCTTGGAACTGATGACCCTCTCCGACTTGTAGAGGCCGGCATCCCTGAGCGCCGAAATCTCGGCCCGGAGATGGGAAAGAAATGGCGAGGTCATGGGCGGCCCTTCCTGACGTTTTTTATAGCAATCGGGTTAGCATATCGCTGCTTGCTTGTCTTCTCGCCGCACCAAAATCAGCGGGCCCTTCAATCCTTATCGTGCGAGAGAATGATCTCCAGGAAAGCGTCGCCATAACGCTCGAGCTTCGATTGCCCGACGCCCGATATGCCGAGCAATTCCTTGCGGCTGCGCGGCCGTTCCGTCGCAAAAGCGATCAGCGTCGTATCGGGGAAGACGACATAGGGCGGTACGCCGAGCGATTTGGCGATCGACATGCGCTCGGCTCTCAGCGCCTCGAAAAGCGTGCCGTCGGCGCCCGACAGGCCCGACTTGCGCTCGCTGCGCTCGGCCTTCTTCGTACGCCGTTCGGAGGCCGGCCGGTCCTTGCGGAAGAAGACCTGCCGTTCCTGCTTGAAAACGGCGCGCGCCTCCGACTCCAGCTTCAGCGCCCCATAGGCCTCATGATCGATACGGATCAGCCCCATGGCGAGCAGCTGGCGGTAGACGGATTGCCATGTGCGCGCCGGAATGTCCTTGCCGGCGCCGAAGACCGGCATATTCACATGGCCGAAACGCTCGGTCTTTTCGTTGATGTTACCAACAAGCACGTCGATGACGTGGCCGGCGCCGAAACGCTCGCCGGTGCGATAGATGGCGGCCAGCGCCTTGATCGCCGCCTCGGTGCCTTCCCAGGTCTCGACCGGCTTCAGGCAGGTGTCGCAATTGCCGCACTGGCCGGCATGCGCCTCGCCGAAATGGGCAAGGATCGCCTGCCGGCGGCAGGAGGCGGTTTCGCAGATCGCCAGCAAGGCGTTGAGCTTGGCGCGCTCGACCCGCTTGATTTCGTCTGCAGCGTTGCCCTCATCGATCATGCGACGGCGCTGGATGACGTCGGCCATGCCATAGGCCATCCAGACCTCGGACGGCAGGCCGTCGCGGCCGGCGCGCCCGGTCTCCTGGTAATAGGCTTCCACCGAACCCGGCAGGTCGAGATGGGCGACATAGCGCACATTCGGCTTGTCGATGCCCATGCCGAAGGCGACGGTCGCGACCAGGCAGAGGTTCTCTTCTTTCAGGAAAGCATCCTGATTGCTGTCGCGCAGTGCCCGGTCCATGCCGGCGTGATAGGGCAGCGCGCGGATGCCCTGCCCGTTCAGCCAGTCGGCCGTGTCCTCGACCTTGGCGCGCGACAGGCAGTAGACGATGCCGCTGTCGCCCTTGTGGCCGGACAGGAAGCGCAGAAGCTGCTGGCGCGGCTGGTCGCGCTCGACGATTTCATAGGCAATATTCGGCCTGTCGAAGCTGGTGGTGAAGATTTCGGCATTGCCGAGCCCGAGCCGCTCGATGATATCGTCACGCGTATGCGGGTCGGCCGTTGCCGTCAGCGCCACGCGGGGCACGCCGGGATACTGTTCGCCGAGCCGGCCGAGCTCGCGATATTCCGGGCGGAAATCATGGCCCCATTGCGAGACGCAGTGGGCCTCGTCGATCGCAAACAGCGCGATCTTCTCACTGGCGATCAGCTCGCGGAAACCATCCGTCAGGATGCGCTCGGGCGTCACGTAGAGAAGATCGAGCTTTCCCGCCGAAAGCGCGCGACGAACCTGGACGAACTCCTCGCGCGACAGCGACGAATTCAATGCCGCGGCGCGGATGCCGAGCTGCTTCATCGCCTCCACCTGATCGCGCATCAACGCAATCAGCGGCGAGACGACGATGCCGACGCCGTCACGGCAAAGTGCCGGGATCTGGAAGCACAGCGATTTGCCCGCGCCTGTCGGAAAAAGCACCACGGCATCGCCGCCGGAAACAATATGCTCGACCACCTTCTGCTGTTTGCCGCGGAAGGAGGAATAACCATAGACCTGTTTCAAGACGTCGAGCGGCGAACGGCTGGCCGAAAACAGCGCATCGGAAGCGGAAAAGCCTGGTTCATTGCGTCCGCTGAACGGCATCAGTGGTTCGCCGCCCCTTTAACACGGCCGGAAAGTACGCCGAAGCCGTCGATGATCGCCTCCTGGTTCTCGAGGCGTACGCCTTCGAGATGCACTTCCTGCTGCGCCCGTATCAGCTGAACGATCGCCTCGCCGTCGCCGGCTTCGGTCGCCAGCGCAATCTCGCGTTCGAGTTCCATCTTCTGTCGGCGCAAAGCCTTCGCACGTTTGTGGAAGGCGAGCGCCTGACGATAGCCCTCACGGGCATCCTCCATCGCCGCCTCCTCGGTCGCCGTCCAAAGCCTCGCATTGCGCACCTGCTGGTCGAGGCTCTTGATGAGCGGACCGAAGCCTTCGAATTCCAATCGTTCAGTCAGATATTCGCGCGTCAGATGCGGCCCTGCGACGGCAGCGGCTGCGCCGAGCATCGCCGACCAGAGCCGCTGCAGCTCGCGGCTGTCATATTCGATCGCGGCGATTTCATCATAATCGTCGATCATCAGGGCCGGATGATTGACGATGGTGAGCGCCAGCACGCTTTCGCGCAGCGCCGTATTGTCCCGGTGTCCGCGCACGGGGCCTGAGCGGGCGAGCCGGTCGGAAATCAGGCTGGGGCTTTTCGGTCCTGCCTTGGACGCATTGTCGCGGCCGTTCCGGGAATTGCCGCTAAAACCGCGCCGCTCGCCATTGTTGCGGTTCTGGAACTGCGGCTGGAAGAAGGCGTTCAGCCGGTCGCGAATATCCTGCTGGTAATGGCGGCGCACATTTTCGTCGGCGATGACGGCGACGAGCTGCTTCAGCCGTGCTTCGAGCTCGGCGCGCGCCTCGGGCGTATCGAACTTGCCGGTGTTGATTTCCCGGCTCCACAGCATCTCCGAAAGCGGCTTCGCCTGGCTCATCACCTTGTCGAAAGGCGCGCGCCCCTCGTCACGCACGAGATCATCCGGGTCCTTACCGTCAGGCAGAAGCGCGAAGCGGACGGAGCGGCCGGGCTTCAGATGCGGCAGCGCCAGTTCGGCCGCGCGATTGGCAGCGCGAATGCCGGCGCCGTCGCCATCGAAGCAGAGCACCGGCTGCGGCACCATCTTCCAGAGCAGCTCGAGCTGGTTTTCGGTGAGCGCCGTGCCGAGCGGCGCAACGGCGTTTTCGATGCCGGCCTGATAGAGCGCGATCACGTCCATATAACCTTCGACGGCGATGATGGTGCCGCTCGCACTGTCATCCTGATCGCCGCGGCCGGGACCCTGTATGGCGCGGCGCGCGCGGGCGAAATTGTAAAGGACATTGCCCTTGTGGAAGAGCTCCGTCTCGTTGGAGTTCAGATATTTCGCCGGCGCATCTGATGACATGGCGCGGCCGCCGAAGGCGATCACCTTTTCCCGCGACGAAAGGATCGGGAACATGATGCGGTCACGGAAACGGTCGTAGGAGACCGGCACGTTTTCATGCACGACCAGGCCGCAGGCCTCGATCTGCTCCTTGGAGACGCCCTTGCCGGCCAGGAATTCCTTCAGCGCATTGCGGCTGTCAGGCGCATAACCGAGACGGAAGGTCTCGATGGTACGCCCCGTCAGCCCGCGATCGCGCAGATAGGCGCGCGCCTTTGCGCCATTGGCCGTCTGCAGCTGGTCCTGGAAGAAGCTAGTCGCCATTTCCATGACGTCGATCAGCGAGCCGCGTTCCTTTTCGCGTTTCTCCATGACGGGATCGGCAAGCGGCATCGGCACGCCCGCCATATCGGCGATCTGCTGCACGGCCTCGGGAAAACTCAAACCCTCCAGCTCGGTCAGGAAGCGGAAGTGGTCGCCGGTGACGCCGCAGCCGAAGCAGTGATACCGCCCCTTTCGGTCCTCGCAGTGGAAGCTCGGCGATTTCTCGCCATGGAACGGGCAGCAGGCCCAGTAGTCGCCACGCGAGACATTGGTCTTACGCTTGTCCCAGCTGACGCGGCGCGCGATCACGTTCGAAATCGGAACGCGGTCGCGGATCTCATCGAGAAAGGTGTTGGAAAAGCGCATTTATCCCTCTTGGCCAAGCTCCATATAAGCTGCTTTGCGGCACCATGCCACGAAACTCGTCGGGAAAACCCGCTATTCACAGGCAAGTGCATCCAACGGTGGTTGCGTCGGTTATCCAATCAACAACACGTGACCACCCCCTGCGACAGGGGTGCGACATTATTGTCGTCGAAAGGCCTGGGGTCGCCCACGGCAAGGGCTTCGGCACGAGCGGTGGCGTAACACGAAACCAAATTAAAACGTTTCAAAACAGCCCCTTATCGCCACGATCACGCGCGCGTCGTGATCCTCGCGGCGCCTGCCGAAACTTCGCTTCGAAGCCCCTCAAAGCGCCGTTTCCGGCAATCATTATTTTTTTGTAATTTGAACAGACGTCCGCACCGCAATAGGTTTGATCTCAACAAAGCGATCCCCGAGCGAAGCACCATCCCTACCCCCGGCGCCGCTTCGCAAGGGTGCCTTTGCAAATACCCACCGGCTTGGGCCTCAGCCCTGCGTTGCCGGCGGAAGCAAAGAGCAAGAAGGCAGGAGCGCCCCCAGCTCCTGCCTTCTTAAATTCAGGCTCTATTGCCAACTCTCCCTTTGAAATTAACCGCTTATCGACAAAACCGTTGACAGACGGCGCGGGCATGAAAGATGTATGCGCCGAACTCCTGGACCCTTCCCAATGGCTTTCACCGCGGAAAATCTTGCAGCAGACGATCGCTTTCTCGCTGCGATCCTACATTGCGCCAATCAACTGCTTGCGATCTATCGCGACAGCCCGCGCATCGCATCGATTTTCGCCGCGCAGCAGCGCTGGCTGATGGCCCATGCCGGCTTCGCACTTCATTACGGTCATCCCGACGACGGCCAGAGCGGTGGCCTCTATTCCGGCCGCTTTGTCGATTTCGCAGTCAAGAACGACATCGCCAGCCGCAACACGGCCGCGGCCTTCATGCAGGAAATGCTGGCCTATCGTTTCCTGCGTGTGGTGCCCGGACCTGACAAGCGCACACGCTACCTGGAACCGACCGAAATTGCCGAACAGCATTTCACCCGATGGCTCGTCACCCATATGATGATCCTCGACAGCCTCGACGGCGGCGCACGCGCCGACCAGATCACCGCCGCCCCCTCCGCAACAATGGCTGCGATTCAGCCGCGAATCGCAAGGGCGATCATCGGCAGTGAGTCCGTGCGCAATCCAGGCCCCACCTTCAACCTCTTCAACTGGGCGAATTCGGGCGGACTGGTGATGGATTACCTGATCTCCCGCCTTCCGCAATTTCCTCGGGCGGCCGAGCGCGTCGTTATCGGTCCCCTGTCGCTGCGGGAGCTCCGCGAACAATTCATGATTTCCAATACCCACCTGAAGCGGCTTCTGACCCAGGCCGCGACCATGGAAAGCGTCGGCTGGACAGAACCTTCGCGCAAGGGCGATTTCTGGCTGTCCCGCCGCTTCATCCTCGAATATTGGAACTATCAGGCGGCGAAGTTTGCCATCGTCGATGCCGCCGCCGAGGCCGTGCTCGGACCTGCGGTCCGTGAGGAGCCGCAGGCGAGACGGGCCATCTGAGGCTTATCCGTTCAAAAGCTCCTTGACGGTTGCCGATGCCTTGGCGAAATCCATTTGCCCGGCATAACGCTCCTTGAGCGCCGCCATCACCTTGCCCATGTCCTTGACGCCGGCAGCACCCGTCTCGGTGATGATCGCCGAGATGTTGGCGCGCACTTCGCCGTCCGAAAGCTGCTTCGGCATGAAGTCCTGAATGACGGCGATTTCCGCACGCTCCTTGGCAGCAAGCTCCGGCCGGGAATTCTCCTCATAGATCTTTGCCGATTCGTCACGCTGCTTCACCATCTTGGCGAGAATCTGCAGGATCTCGTCGTCGCTCGCCTGCTCCTTGCCGGCACCGCGATTGGCAATGTCGCGGTCCTTGATCGCCGCCTGAATCAGCCGGACGGTCGACAGCCGCTCCGTATCCTTGGCCTTCATCGCCTCTTTCAGCTGAGTGGCGAGTTGATCGCGCAGCATGTGTTCACTCCTTTTTTGATGCCGCTTCATAAACCACGCCGATGCGACGGATCAAATAAATTGCGCGATCGTCGCGATAAAGCGCAAGAAAACGGCCGCAATCCCGGCTACAAAGATTGACGCTAAGCGATTGCGTGGCTATTTACCGCCACCTGCACCAAAATTCGTGATCAGGCCTGAAGCGCGCGGCATTGCCGTGCCCACACGTCTGCGAGATCAAATGGCGACGAGCGCGGCTAAGCGCATCGGCCGCCGGAAACGGGATGAAGATGACCGCAACAGCACCCTGGACAACCGAAAAGCCGACCGCCCTGCTCGTTCTTGCCGACGGCACGGTGATCGAAGGCAGGGGCATCGGCGCCACCGGCAAGGTCCAGGCCGAAGTCGTCTTCAACACGGCGCTGACCGGCTACGAAGAGATCATGACCGACCCCTCCTATCTCGGCCAGATCGTCACCTTCACCTTTCCCCACATCGGCAATATCGGCACCAACGACGAGGATATCGAGGACCTGACGCCTGCCGCCCGCCACGGCGCGGTCGGCGTCATCTTCAAGGCCGACATCACCGACCCGTCGAACTACCGCGCCGCCAAACATCTCGACCAGTGGCTGAAAGCACGCGGCATCATCGGTCTCTGCGGCATCGACACCCGCGCCCTGACCGCCTGGATCCGCGAGAACGGCGCTCCGAACGCGGTGATCGCCCACGACCCCAACGGCCTCTTCGACATCGAGGCGCTGAAGGCCGAAGCCAAGGCTTGGAGCGGCCTGGAAGGTCTCGATCTTGCCAAGATCGCCTCCTCCGGCCAGTCCTCACACTGGGCGCAGACGCCGTGGGTCTGGAACGCGGGTTACGGCGAACTCGGCGCGGCGGATGCGAAATATCACGTCGTCTGCCTCGATTACGGCGTCAAGCGCAACATTCTGCGCCTGTTTGCGGGCCTCGACTGCAAGGTGACCGTCGTGCCGGCAACAACGAGCGCCGAAGACGTGCTCGCCTTGCAGCCGGACGGTATCTTCCTGTCGAACGGTCCCGGCGATCCAGCGGCAACCGGCGAATATGCCGTGCCTGTCATCAAGACACTTGTTAAGACCGATATCCCGGTCTTCGGCATCTGCCTCGGCCACCAGATGCTCGGCCTCGCCTTGGGCGCGAAGACCGAAAAGATGCACCAGGGCCATCACGGCGCCAATCATCCGGTCAAGGATCACACGACGGGCAAGGTCGAGATCGTCTCGATGAACCACGGCTTCGCGGTGGACTCGAAGTCGCTGCCCGACGGCGTTGAAGAGACTCATATTTCCCTTTTCGACGGCACCAATTGCGGCCTGCGCGTTCTCGGCAAGCAGGTCTTCTCCGTCCAGCATCATCCGGAAGCCTCCCCCGGCCCGCAGGACAGCCATTATCTCTTCCGCCGCTTCATCAACATGGTGCGCGAGAAGAAGGGCGAACCGGCGCTCGCCGAACGCTGATTTCAAGAAGCGCCGGTTTCGCAAGGCCTGTTAGACGGGCAGCCACCAACGTAATGCGGCATCTCTTGAACTCGAAAGACAGCTATCAGTGAAAGGACCGCTATCTGCCCATAGCGGCCTTTTTTCGTTGCCGAAGAACAGGGCTGCTTTGCGTTCGCAAGTGGAGGGCGACTTCGCAGCTTTCTCAAAGCAGACCTTGCCGGCGATTACGCTGGGGAGTCGTGGTTGCGCCGGCACTGGCTGTTACTCAGCTCCGTGCAAACGGCGGCAACGGTTCAAGATCGGACATTAATCATCCGTCATTATACGACACCGGCCTTGTGTAGCCCCTCCACGACAAGCTCGAAATCGGCGGGGTTCTTGAAGGGCAAGACTTTGCGACGGTATTCCAGGGAGTAGTCGGGATTGACCCGCAGCACTTCTTGCCACGTCGCGCGGGCCTCTTCGAAACGGCCGAGGTGCCCGTAACACGCGGCGAGAAGCGCGCGAGAGACATCGGTAACGGGGTTGCGGCTCACGCGCTGCAGCAACAGCTCGACGGCCTCTCGGAACCTTCCCAGTTGAAACAGAGCCAAAGCCTGAAAGTGGAGAACGACATCCGGAAAGTACGGATTCAGGACCCTTACCTGATCGAAACAGGCGAGTGCCTCCTCGGCTCTGCCTGAATAGATGAGTGCCTCGCCGAGGCTGACCCGCCCTTCGGCGAAGTTCGGATTGAGGACTATCGCACGCTCGGCCTCGCTGATGGCTCTATCGTGCTGTCGCGAATAAAGCTTGACCAAGCTCAGCGCCCAATGTGCAACTGGATCATTATCATCCCGCGCTACCGCCAGCGTCGCAGCCTCTTCGGCGTGCTCGATCGAGCGCTGCGGCGACGCGCTCCACCGGTTCAGGTAGTCGAGCCCGTGGGTAAGGGCGAGAAAGGCGTGCGCCGAGGCGAAGTTCGGGTCCAGGTCGACGGCGCGTTGCAAAAGCTCGCGGGCGTCGCGGTTCGTTTGTTTCGTCAGGCGGTGCCACAGCTCCCGGCCGCGCAGGAAGCAGTCATACGCCTCAGGGCGCCCGGTCTGCCCGGGCACCAGCCTTTTTCGATCGCCCTCTGTCAGACTGACCGCCAGCGCATCGACGATTTTCTGCGTTACATCGTCCTGAACCGCGAATATGTCGGTCAGGTCGCGATCGAACCGCTCCGCCCAAATGTGCCCGCCGGTGGTCGCGTCGATGAGCTGCGCGGTGATGCGTACCCTGTTCCCCGATTTGCGCACGCTGCCCTCAAGAACATACCGCACGCCGAGCTTCGTGCCCACCTCCTGCACCTGTACGTTCTTGCCCTTGAAGGTAAACGACGAATTGCGGGCGATGACGAAGAGCTGCGACAACTTCGATAGCGCCGTGATGATGTCTTCCGAGATGCCGTCGGCGAAGTAGTCCTGTTCGGCGTCGCCGCTCATGTTGGCGAAGGGCAGGACGGCGATCGACAGCTTCGGCGACGTTGCAGCCGCCGGCTGGCTCGTGGCGGTTTGCGAGGGCGCGGCTGCCTTGGTCCCGGCGCTGCCGACTTGCAGCGAATAGACCCGGATCGGTTCGGCGATATTCTTGAGTTGCGTGTTACCGAGATCGCTGACCGAGAGGTCGAGCCTCGCCTTGACCTGGCGATAGGCATCCTCGGATAGGCAGATCGCGCCCGCCGCGGCGACGCCCTCCAATCGCGAGGCGATGTTGACGCCGTCGCCCATCAGATCGCCATCACTTTCCTCGACGACGTCGCCCAAATGGATACCGATCCGGAACTCGATGCGACGGTCCTGCGGCACGCCGTCATTGCGCTCCACCATACCGTTCTGCACCTCAATGGCACAGCGCACGGCGTCCACCACGCTGCGGAACTCGACCAGCGCACCATCGCCGGTGCGCTTCACCACCCGGCCATGATGCACGGCGATCGTCGGATCGATGAGATCGCTACGTAGTGCCCGTAACCTCGCCAGGGTGCGGTCCTCGTCGGCGCCGGCAAGCCGGCTGTACCCGACCACGTCTGCGGCCAGGATTGCAGCCAGCTTTCGGTTCTCGCTCATGGCGCGGTCTCCTCACTTCCAGGATAGCAGGGAGACAGAGGGCAAGAAAGAACTTCTAGCCGCGGCTTAGAGCGATCTTGGTTGAGATCGACTTGTCCAATGGCTCATGGACGCACCCACGCAATGCTGTCGAGCCAGCGACCGCTTCTGGCGCACCGTTGCATCAAGCTTCGAGAATGTCCCCGAAACAGGAAAGCAATGGACATTCGACCGGCTCCTCCCCTTTCACTATTGACCTCAACCATGCTTGAGGAATTACAGAACTGCCTGCAGATCCGATGCAGGAGATATAGATGAGCGGAGCTTTCTATCGTGTCGACAAGTTCATCGTGCCGGCGGCGGCGCGTGAGGAATTTCTTGTCAAAGTGATGATGACCCACAAGCTGCTGGAGGCACAGGAGGGTTTCATCGATCACCGGGTGCTGGAGCAGGTCGCAGGTCCCGGCGAATTCAATTTCGTCACGATCGCCGAATGGAAAAATACCGAGGTCGTTGAGCGTGCGCGGGCAGCCGTGACGGACGCCCATAAGGCCGCAAATTTCGATCCGCAGGAAATGTTCTTGCGTCTCGGCATTCGAGCCGATATCGGCAGTTACAAGCCTGTCGCGGGCTGAGGGCAAGGACGCCGGCTCAGACGCCGGCGATCGCGCCCTCCCGGCGAACGAGAAGATAGAACCGTCCGCAGAGCATGGCGGCCGCCGCCGCCAGCCCGACGAGGAAGCCGAACCAGATGCCGATGCCGCCCAGACCCAGCGGAAAGGCGAAGGCCCAGGCCAGGAAGAAGCCAATCGGCCAGTAAGCGATCAGCGCCATGATCATCGGCACGCGCGCGTCCTTCAGGCCGCGCAGCAATCCGTTGGCGATCACCTGCAGCCCATCGACCAGTTGGAAAAGCCCAGCAACGACGATCAGCGGCCCGGCATAGGCGAGCACCTCGGGCGCCTCGGGCGAACTGACGTCGAGGAACCAGCTGCCGAGGAATTGCGGCATGGTGGCAAAGAGCACCGAGCCCACCGCCGAAATGGCGCAGCCGAGGATGAACACCATCATGGAAGCTCGCACCAGCCCGTCATAATCGCCCTGCCCGTGCGCGACGCCCACGCGCACCGTCGCCGCCTGGCTGAGGCCGAGCGGGATCATGAAGGCGATCGATGCCCATTGCAGGGCGATGCCGTGGGCGGCAAGTTCGATGGTGCCGATATAGCCCATCAGCAGCGAGGCCACCGTGAACAGGCTGACCTCGGCAAGGATGGTGACGCTGATCGGGAAACCGAGCCGGATGACTTCCAGCAGCGCATGCCAGTCGGGCTTCCAGAACCGCACGAAGATCTCGTAGCGGCGCGTCTCCTCCCGCCTCTGCACGAAGGCAAGGATGAAGAGGAAACCAGCCGTCTGCACCACGACCGACACGATCGCCGCACCCTCGAGCCCCATCGCCGGAAAGCCGAAATGGCCGAGCACGAGGGCATAGGCGAAGAACGCGTTCATCACCAGCGTGACGATGGTGACGTTGAGGATGATGCCTGCCTTGCCGATGGCGCTGACCAGCGCGCGCATCACGTTGAAGAGCAGTGCCGGCAGCACGCCGAATTGACCGATCATGATATAGCCATGGGCGAGCTTGGCTACCTCCGGCTTCTGCTGCGCGAAGAGCAGGATTTGCTCGGAATTGAAGAAGGCGGGCTGCATGACGGCCCAATATCCAATCACCACCCACAGACCCATGCGCAGCGATCGGCGCACAGAGACGACGTCGCCGCGGCCATAGGCCTGCGCCACCATCGGAATGACGGCGATGGCGAAACCCGAACCGAAGATGAGGATGGTGAAGAGGAATTGAGCCGACAGCACCATTGCCGCCAGATGCTCGGCGCCGAGGCGCCCGACGATCATCACGTCGGTGGTATTGATGCCGAGCTGAGCGAGCTGCGCGCCGATCAGCGGAATGCCGAGCGCCAGTGTTGCACGGAAATGCGCGCCCCAACGATTATCGTTTGTCGGCGCAAGGCTGCGCGCGTCGATCGGCGTGTCCATGACACCAGTCCTGTGATTGAGATCTGCAACGCCGCGTAGTGGGCGCAAAAATATCACTCGGGCTTAAATCAAAGCCTCGCAAAGAACTACCCCAAAACAGGCAGATGATGAAAAATTCATCATACCATCACCATTTCTGATCGGTTCAGCCCACGCCTTCCAGCGCCTCGGCCGGCTCCCGGGCTCGAACCCTCGTAAGAAACACCCCGGCGGCCAGAACGATGAGCACGGCAGCCGTGAGATAAGGCGCACCGGCAAAGGTGACGGGCGCCTCAGGCCGCGTGAAGTAGCCGAACATCTGCGTGAAGATCAGCGGCCCGACAATGGTGGTGATGCTGCTGAGGCTGGTCAGCGCGCCCTGCAGCTCGCCCTGCGCCGAAGGCGGCACCTTGCCGGCGGCAATACTGCGCAGCGCCGGATCGGCGACGTTTTCGATGACGGTTGCCACGATGACGACATAAACCACCCAGCCCTCCCAGGCGAAGGCATAGCCGGTCAGCCCCGCAGCGGAGAAGCAGAGACCGAGAAGCGCGGTCTTCCATTCGCCGAGCAGAGGCACGACGCGCGGCAGGACCAGCCCCATGACGAGCGCGGCGCCGATGCCGTAAATGCCGAGCGACAGGCCGATCTGCCCCTCGCTCCAGCCGTAGCGGTAGGTGGAGACGAAGGACCAGACCGAGGGATAGACGGCATGCGCCAGGAAAAACAGGAACATGACGAGGCTGACCCCGCCGATGCCAGGGTAATGGCGCATCTGGCGCAACGCGCCGAGCGGATTGGCGCGTTTCCACTCGAAGCGACGGCGGTTCTTCGCCTCCAGCGTTTCCGGCAGCAGAAAGCAGGCGGCGACAAAATTGAGAAGCGACAAAGCAGCAGCGCCGAGGAAGGGCACGCGCGGGCCGAATTCCCCGAGGAAGCCGCCGATGACGGGGCCGATGGTGAAGCCGACGCCGAAGGCGATGCCGATCAATCCGAAGTTCTTGGCGCGGTTCTCCTCCGTGCTGATATCGGCGATATAGGCCGAGCAGGTGGCGAAGCTGCCGCCGCTGATGCCGGCAAGCACACGGCCGACGAACAGCATCCAGAAACTGGTGGCAATGCCGCAGATGAAATTGTCGATCGCGAAGGTCAGCACCGAAAGCAGGAGGATCGGCCGGCGGCCGAAACGGTCGGACAGGTTTCCGAGCAGCGGCGCGAACAGGAACTGCATGCCGGCATAGACGAGCATCAGCCAGCCGCCGTCGATCGCAGCATCGCTGACGCTGCCGCCGGTCAGTTGCTCCAGATAGGCGGGCAGCACCGGCATGATGATGGCGATGCCGATAATGTCGAGGAAGAGGATGACGAAGACCAGGAAAAGGCCGCGGCGAACGAATTTCGGATCAAGCATGAGGCATCTCTACAGCGGCTGTTTCTGAAAAGACGATCTCCGTCGCCGGAAAGTGACATAGCTCAGAAAAGAAACTGAAACAATCCGTGAACATCTGGAAGCATCTCAGGAGTTTGTACGGGAAAATCGTCAGGGCCTCAACCGGTAGACGCGCGCCGTCTTTCCGGCGGATCCCAGCGATAAACTCCCTTGCAATCGCCACAAAGGCATCCAGATCAATCCAAACAGAACACTCATTGTGCATTTCCCCGCACAGCCTGTTCCACTTCGTCCGATTATCGCCCGGATGCGAAGACGGTAGAACAGCCTCGACAGCGGCGCTCGGCGCGGATGCCCGATCACGCCGCACGGCGCAATAAAGGAGAAGACGATGCAGATCTATCGTTTAGGACAGACCGGACCCGATGTCTCGGCCATCGGCCTCGGCTGCATGGGCATGTCGGGCATGTATGGTCCCGCCGACCGCGCCGAGAGCATTGCGACAATCCATGCCGCGCTCGATGCCGGCATCAACCTGCTCGACACCGGCGATTTCTACGGCATGGGCCACAATGAAATGCTGATCGGCGAGGCATTGAAGGGCCGCAGGCGCGAAGATGCCGTCATCAGCGTCAAGTTCGGCGCGCTGCGCGATCCTGCAGGCGGATGGAGCGGCATCGATGCCCGCCCGGCGGCTGTGAAGAACTTCCTCGCCTACACGCTGCAGCGCCTCGGCGTCGACTATATCGACATCTACCGCCCTGCCCGCCTGGATCCGAATGTGCCGATCGAGGACACCGTCGGCACCATCGCCGATCTGGTCAAATCAGGCTACGTCAGACATATCGGTCTGTCGGAAGTCGGCGCCGACACGATCCGCCGCGCCGCCGCCACCGCCCCGATCGTCGACCTTCAGATCGAATATTCGCTGATCTCGCGCGGCATCGAAGAGAAGATCCTGCCGACGACACGTGAACTCGGCATCTCGATCACCGCTTACGGCGTGCTCTCGCGTGGCCTGATCAGCGGCCATTGGCAGAAGGGCCAGGCGGCCGCCGGCGACTTCCGCACCGACAGCCCGCGCTTTCAGGAAGGCAATATCGATCAGAATCTCGCGCTGGTGGAAAAGCTGCGCGAGATCGCCCAGGCAAAAAGTGTCTCCGTCGCCCAGATCGCCATCGCCTGGGTCGCCGCCAAGGGCAAGGATATCGTCCCCCTCATCGGCGCCCGCCGCCGCGACCGGCTGACCGAGGCCCTCGGTTCACGCGCCGTCGACCTGTCACCGGAGGATTTCGCCGCGATCGAACGCGCCGTGCCGAAAGACGCAGCGGCCGGCGGGCGCTATCCGGAGCAAATGCTCCAGCACATGGATAGTGAGAAGTGAGGTTAGGTGTTAAGTCAAAAGGGCTCAAACGTCCTGCCGTGTAGCAGGGACGCTGGAAACTCAAACCGGCCCCGAAAACGTATCACACGCCGTTAGCTGTCCGCTGTCGAACCCGCGCTTGAACCACCTGACGCGCTGCGCCGAGGTGCCGTGGTTGAAGCTCTCGGGAACCACGTAACCCTGCGAGCGCTTCTGCAGCGTATCGTCGCCGATCTGCTGGGCGGCGTTCAGCGCTTCCTCGAGGTCACCGGCCTCCAGGATGCCCTTCTGATCGGTATATTTGCCCCAGATGCCGGCGAAGCAATCGGCCTGCAGCTCGACACGCACCGACATCTTGTTGGCCTCTTCCTCGCTCATGCGCTGACGGGCCTGGTTGAACTTCGGCAGGATGCCGAGCAGGTTCTGCACGTGATGGCCGACCTCATGGGCAACGACATAGGCTTCGGCAAAATCGCCCGATGCGCCGAAGCGATCGAACAGCTCCTGGAAGAAGGCCGTGTCGAGATAGACCTTGTGATCCCCAGGGCAATAGAAAGGACCGGTCGCGGCAGAGGCGAAGCCGCAGGCCGACTGCGTCTGGTCGGAGAAGAGCACGAGGCGAGGCTCCTCGTAATCTCGGCCCTGTGCCTGGAAGATGCCGTGCCAAGTATCCTCGGTCTCGGCAAGGACGGTACGCACGAAGGCGGTCATTTCGTCATTGGCGGGCGTCCGAGCACCGGATTCGCTTTGCTCATAGCCGGGTCCACTCGACATGCCGCCGGTTTCGAGCACCTGCAGCAGATCCACACCCATCATCTTGAAGATGAAATAGATGACGACGAGGAAGATGATCGTGCCGATGCTCAAGCCGCCGCCGGCGCGGCGGACGCCGCCGCCGGAGGGAAAGCTGAAACCGCCGCCGCGGCCGAAACCACCGCCTGTGGGCTCGCCGCGACGATCTTCGATATTGTCGGACTGACGCCGGCCTCTCCATTCCATTTTCGTTCTCCCCGGCAATGCCCGTGCTTGCACTTAAGGAATTTATATAACCGCCGGCGGGAGGAATTCCAGCGGCTTCATCCGCATGCAAAAAGGCGGTTGAAAGGCTCGCTAGGTCTGCCGCAGCCATGCCTCGACATGCATCTCCACGTAAAGAAGATGCGTCAACCACTTGACGCGACTCCTGCTTTCGCTCTTCCTGATAGAAGAGGAGAATGCGGGAGGAGATGACGATGAAGGCGGTGCGTCTGCAAGCGACAGGACAGTTGCAGCTTTGCGAAGTCGAAAAGCCGGTGCCAGGCCCGGGTGAACTGCTCGTCCGAATCGAGGCCTGTGGCATCTGCGGCACCGACCGCCATATCTTCCACGGCGAATTTCCGTCGAAGCCGCCGGTGACGCTCGGCCATGAATTCGCCGGCATCGTCGAGACGGTCGGACCGGGTGTGACCGATTTCCGCCCCGGCATGCGCGTGACCGGCGATCCGAACATTTCCTGCGGCAGCTGCGAGGAATGTCGGCGCGGCCGTGTTAATCTCTGCCGGAACCTCCGGGCGATCGGCATTCACCGCGACGGCGGCTTCGCGGATTATGTCTGCATGCCGCAAAGCCAGGCCTTCGCGCTGCCGGCCGATCTTGACCCGCTCCACGGCGCCTTCTGCGAGCCGCTCGCCTGCTGCATTCACGGCGTCGATCTCGCCGGATTGCACGCCGGCGCCTCAGTCATCGTGCTCGGCGGCGGCGTGATCGGTCTGCTCACCCTCCAGCTGGCCACGCTCGCCGGCGCGACTCGCGTCGTGCTGGTGACGCGGAGCGCTGGAAAACGCCGGCTGGCCGAAAGCCTCGGCGCCACGGCAACAGCGGATCCGGGCGACGGCGATATCATTGCCCGTCTCACCGACGCGGACGGACTGCTGCCCGGCGGCGCCGACGTCGTCTTCGAATGCGCCGGCGTCACTGACACCATGCAGCAGGCGCCGCGGCTTGCCCGCCGCGGCGGCAGCGCCGTCATTCTCGGCGTCATGCCGCAGGGGGCAAAGATCGAGATCGAGCCCTTTGACTTGCTGTTTCGCGAAGTCCGGCTGATAAGCTCCTTCGTCAACCCTTTCACCCATGGCCGCGCCGCCGATCTGATTGCCACCGGCAGGATCAAGGTCGAGCCGTTGATCTCCCGCAGGATCGGGCTCGCAGAAGCCCCGGACGCAATCATCAATCCGGCGCGCGGCGGCGAAATCCGGGCGCTCGTCATCCCCGGATGGGAATAGCCGTTCGCGCCGGTTCGGATTCCTGTCGATTCCGTGATTTATGGGGTTCCGTTTGCAAATACATTTGCCTATAAGCCGCTTCTAGCCTGAAAAGACCCAGCATGCGCAACCGACCCGGTGATCTCCCACCCTGGCCGGTTTTCTGCGCAGCCAGAAAATGGATATCGCCCATGCCGAAGCGCCAAGACATCAAATCGATCCTCATCATCGGCGCGGGACCGATCGTCATTGGCCAGGCTTGCGAATTCGACTATTCCGGCACCCAGGCCTGCAAGGCGCTGAAGGAGGAAGGCTACCGCGTCATCCTCGTCAACTCCAACCCGGCGACCATCATGACCGACCCCGGGCTGGCAGACGCCACCTATGTCGAGCCGATCACCCCGGAGGTCGTCGCCAAGATCATCGCCAAGGAGCGCCCGGACGCGCTGCTGCCGACCATGGGCGGCCAGACGGCTCTGAACACCGCCCTCTCTCTGAAGCGCATGGGCGTGCTCGACCGCTACAATGTCGAGATGATCGGCGCCAAGCCGGCCGCCATCGACATGGCCGAAGACCGCGCGCTGTTCCGCGAGGCTATGGCCCGCATCGGCCTGGAAACGCCGCGCTCGATGCTGGCGAACGCCACCGACATCAAGGATCTCGACCGCAAGACGCATGAGGCCGAGCGCAGCAAGCTGCGCGAAAGCCTCTCCGGTCCCGACCTTGACAAGGCGCTGGACGAACTGGAGAACCAGTGGAACCTCGGCGAGAGCGACCGCAAGCAGCGCTACCTGAACCACGCCATGGCGGTCGCCGCCCAGGCGCTCGACCATGTTGGACTGCCCGCCATCATCCGCCCCTCCTTCACGCTCGGCGGCACCGGCGGCGGCATCGCCTATAACCGCTCGGAATTCTTCGAGATCGTCGGCGGCGGCCTCGATGCCTCGCCGACCACCGAAGTGCTGATCGAAGAATCCGTGCTCGGCTGGAAGGAGTATGAGATGGAGGTCGTCCGCGACAAGGCGGACAATTGCATCATCATCTGCTCGATCGAGAACATCGATCCGATGGGCGTTCATACCGGCGATTCCATCACCGTCGCCCCGGCGCTGACGCTGACCGACAAGGAATACCAGATCATGCGCAACGCCTCGATCGCGGTGCTGCGCGAGATCGGCGTCGAGACCGGCGGCTCGAACGTCCAGTTCGCCGTCAATCCGAAGGACGGCCGCCTCGTCGTCATCGAAATGAACCCGCGCGTCTCGCGCTCCTCGGCGCTGGCGTCCAAGGCCACCGGCTTCCCGATCGCCAAGATCGCCGCCAAGCTCGCCATCGGCTATACCCTCGACGAACTCGAAAACGACATCACCGGCGGCGCCACGCCCGCCTCCTTCGAGCCGTCGATCGACTATGTCGTCACCAAGATCCCGCGTTTCGCCTTCGAGAAATTCCCCGGCGCCTCGCCGGTGCTGACCACCGCGATGAAGTCGGTCGGCGAAGTCATGGCGATCGGCCGCACCTTCGCCGAATCGCTGCAGAAGGCGCTGCGCGGCCTCGAAACCGGCCTCACCGGCCTCGACGAAATCGAGATCCCCGATTTCGAGGAAGGCGAATCCAGCCAGAACGCCATCCGCGCCGCCATCGGCACGCCGACGCCGGACCGCCTGCGCATGGTCGCCCAGGCGCTGCGTCAGGGTCTCAGCATCGAAGAGGTGCATGAAGGCTGCAAGATCGATCCCTGGTTCATCGCCGAGCTCAAGAACATCGTCGACATGGAGGCCCGCATCCGCGAGCACGGCCTGCCCGGCGATGCCGACAACCTGCGCATGCTGAAAGCCATGGGCTTCTCCGATGCGCGTCTGGCGACCCTGACCGGCAAGCGCCCGAAGGAAGTCGCCGAACTGCGCAACGGCCTCAACGTCCGCCCGGTTTTCAAGCGCATCGATACCTGCGCGGCCGAATTCGCTTCGCCGACGGCCTATATGTATTCGACCTACGAGACGCCCTTCGTCGGCGCCGCCCGCTCGGAGGCGCAGGTCTCCGACCGCAAGAAGGTCGTCATCCTCGGCGGCGGCCCGAACCGCATCGGCCAGGGCATCGAGTTCGACTATTGCTGCTGCCATGCCGCTTTCGCGCTGAAGGATGCGGGCTATGAAGCGATCATGATCAACTGCAACCCGGAAACCGTCTCGACCGACTACGACACGTCGGACCGCCTCTATTTCGAACCGCTGACGGCGGAAGACGTGATTGAGATCCTGCGCGCCGAGCAGGAAAAGGGCGAAGTCGTCGGCGTCATCGTCCAGTTCGGCGGCCAGACGCCGCTAAAGCTTGCCGAAGCGCTGGAAAAGAACGGCATCCCGATCCTCGGCACCGCGCCCGATGCGATCGATCTCGCCGAAGACCGCGACCGCTTCCAGAAGCTGCTGATGAAGCTCGACCTCAACCAGCCGAACAATGGCATCGCCTATTCGGTCGAGCAGGCACGTCTGGTCGCAGCCGAAATCGGCTTCCCGCTGGTCGTGCGCCCGTCCTACGTCCTCGGCGGCCGTGCCATGCAGATCCTGCATTCGGAAGGCCAGTTGCAGACCTACCTGCTCGACACGGTTCCGGAACTGGTGCCCGAAGACATCAAGCAGCGTTATCCCAACGACAAAACAGGCCAGATCAACACCCTGCTCGGCAAAAACCCGCTGCTCTTCGACAGCTACCTGACTCACGCCATCGAAGTCGATGTCGACTGCCTCTCGGATGGCACCGACGTCTATGTCGCCGGCATCATGGAGCACATCGAGGAAGCCGGCATCCATTCCGGTGACTCGGCCTGCTCGCTGCCGCCGCGCTCGCTGCCGGTCGAACTGCTCGACGAGCTGGAGCGCCAGGCGAAAGCCATGGCCAAGGCGCTCAATGTCGGCGGCTTGATGAACGTCCAGTTCGCCATCAAGGACGGCACCGTCTACGTGCTCGAGGTCAATCCGCGCGCCTCGCGCACCGTGCCCTTCGTCGCCAAGACCATCGGCGCGCCGATCGCCAAGATCGCCGCCCGCGTCATGGCCGGCGAGAAGCTCGATGCGACCTTCGCCGCCTATGGGCAGAAGCCCGATCCGCGCAAGCTCACCCACATCGCCGTCAAGGAAGCCGTCTTCCCCTTCGCCCGCTTCCCCGGCGTCGACACGCTGCTCGGCCCGGAAATGCGCTCGACCGGCGAAGTGATCGGCCTCGACACCGATTTTGCCCTGGCCTTCGCCAAGTCGCAGCTCGGCGCCGGCGTCGAACTGCCGCGTGACGGAACGGTCTTCGTCTCCGTGCGCGATGAGGACAAGGCGCGCGTGCTACCGGCAATCCGCATCCTCGTCGAAGAAGGCTTCAAGGTGCTGGCAACCGGCGGCACCGCCCGCTTCCTCGGGGAAAACGGCATCACCGCCACCAAGATCAACAAGGTTCTGGAAGGCCGTCCGCACATCGAGGACGCGATCCGCAACCGTCAGGTCCAGCTCGTCATCAACACCACCGACGGCAATAAGGCGATCTCGGACTCCAAGTCGCTGCGCCGCGCGACGCTGATGCAGAAGGTGCCCTATTACACGACGATGGCCGGCGCCGAAGCCGCCGCCCAGGCGATCAAGGCGCTGAAGGCCGGCAACCTCGAAGTGCGGCCGTTGCAGAGCTACTTCGCCTGAGATCAGAGCAATTCCAGCAAAACCGCGCCGCGGTTTTGCGTCCGGAATAGAACTGGAACAGCGTCGGCGCTCCTTGAGCGCTGACGCTGAGCTCAACCAGAATCAACTTATGCAGCTGCTTTCATAAGCGCCTGAATTTCCATCATATCCTGACGAAATCGCGCCAGTTCCTCCGCCTTCAGCCGCTCGTCGGGAATGCGCAGCAGATACGACGGATGCACCGTCACGAAGAGCGTGCGCCCTCCTTCGATCGCCATCGCCCTTCCTCTGACATCCTGCAAGCGGCCTTTCACATCGGTCAGCGCCGCAAGTGCCGTCGCCCCCATGGCGACGATCAGCTTCGGCTTGACGAGCGCCAATTCCAGATCGAGCCACCAGCGGCAATGCTGCACCTCGCCCATAGTGGCCTGCTGGTGGATGCGCCGCTTGCCGCGCGGCTCATATTTGAAATGCTTGACCGCATTGGTGACGTAGAGCATCGATCGGTCGATGCCCGCCTCCGCAATCACCTGATCGAAAAGCCTGCCCGCCGGTCCGACGAACGGGCGTCCTGCAATATCCTCCTGATCGCCCGGCTGCTCGCCGACGAACATCACATCCGCATCGCGCGGCCCCTCCCCGAACACCGTCTGCGTCGCATTGGCGTGAAGCGGACAGCGCGTGCAGACGGCCGCCTCCGCGCGCAGTGCTTCCAGCGTGCCCGCGGCAGCCTCGGGCTCGGCGGGAAGATTGCGCGAAGCCTGCTGCAGCCGGTCGTGAAAAGGCAAAGGTTGTGTTGCCTCCCTTGCCGCCATCTCCCGCACCTTGCTCTCAGCCGACGCAATCAAGCCGGGAATGAGATCGGCCTCCGGCAGGTTCTTCCAGTATTTCTTCGGCATCTCCGCCTGCATCGCCTTCAGTTTCAATCGCGCCGGATTGAAGATGTTGGCATAATAGGTGCGCCAGAGCTCATCGGTTACGTCGGTAAGACTGGGCTTCTCGCAAGGTTCGTCGCTGATCGTCAGCCGCTCGCCGTCCCAGGCGGCCGACCCCTTGGGCGTGGCGATCAGCCAGTCCATATCGGTGAAACGTCGTTGGAAGAAGGGCGCCGTCCGCCTCACGATATGGTGGTCTGGCTCGAACCAGGCGATGAATTTTCGCCGCCCTACGGAAACCGCGCCAACCTCCTTGAAGCGGACGAAGGCCGTCATCTTGTGCGCGTCGCGATGCACGTTTTTCGCCATCAGCCTGGCACGCACGACATCCTCGTCGGAGGTCACCTCAAGCAGCTGCCGGTCCAGCTGCAGCCGCCAGAGCAGATGGTAAAGCAGCGAAAACCGCGCCGGATCGGAATGGCAGAGAACCGTCTCCGCAAGCTCGATGAAGGCGGGCGGCACCGTCATCGGCTTGCGTGATGTCGCAGGCTCCGGCGGCATGGCGTCACGTTGAAACGAAAGATCGGCCTCGGTGCTTTTTTCGCGCCAGTCGATCTCCTCGGGCAAGATGCCGGCGGCCGCCAGGGCTCGTGCGGCATCGCGCCATTCGCCAAGCTCTCCCCGTCCCGCAAGCACGACCCGGCGCATCACAGCAACGACAATTGTTCAGGCTGCGGCTCGAACATGGCGCGCAGGTCCGGGCGGTCGATCAGCCGGCGGGGCGACCAGCCTTCCGCTGAGATGAAGGCTTGGACCTTCTTGATCGAAACTCCGAGCCGCAAGAGATCGTCGAGCCGGAGCCGGCGAAAACGGCGCGCCGAAACGATGGCCTTCACCGTCTTGGTGCCGAGACCGGGCACGCGCAATAACCGCTCGCGCTCGGCTTTGTTGATGTCGACGGGAAATTCAGCCCGGTTAGCAAGCGCCCAGGCAAGTTTCGGATCGAGATTGAGATCGAGCATGCCGTCCGCCTGGTTTGCGGTGATCTCGTCGATGCCGAAACCGTAGAACCGATAGAGCCAGTCGGCTTGGTAAAGCCGATGCTCGCGCATCAGCGGCGGCTTGATCAGCGGCAGGTTCTTCGAAGCATCGGGGATCGGGCTGAAGGCCGAATAATAGACACGCCGCAGGCCATAGCTGCTGTAGAGCCGGCCGCTGCTCGCAAGGATGGTCGCGTCGTTCGCCCCATCCGCCCCGACGATCATCTGCGTGCTCTGGCCGGCCGGGACGAAACGCTGGCGTTTCCCGGTCTTAAGCGTCGGTTCGCCGGCCGCTTCAATCTTCAGCCTGAGATCCGCCATCGATCGCCGGATATTGGCCGGCTTCTTTTCCGGTGCGAAGCGGGTGATGCCGCTGTCGGTCGGCAGCTCGATATTGAGCGACAGCCTGTCGGCATGAAGCCCCGCCTCCTCGATCAGACGCGGCGATGCCGCCGGGATTGCTTTGAGATGGATATAGCCGCGGAAATGATGCGTTACACGCAGCTCGCGGACGATACGGACCATCTCCTCCATCGTGTAATCGGAAGAGCGGATGATGCCGGACGACAGGAACAGGCCTTCGATATAGTTGCGGCGGTAGAATTCCAGCGTCAGCCAGACAACCTCCTTCGCCGTGAAGCGCGCCCGCTCGACATTGCTGGAGGAGCGATTGACGCAATAGGCGCAGTCGTAGATGCAGAAATTGGTGAGCAGGATCTTCAGAAGCGAAATGCACCGCCCATCCGGAGCATAGGCATGACAGATGCCGGAACCCTCTGTCGAACCCAGTCCGCCGCTTGTGCTCGAATCGCGGTTCACAGTGCCGCTGGAGGCACAGGAAGCATCGTATTTCGCGGCATCTGACAGGATGGCCAAGCGTTCGGTTAGCGACTTCTTCATTAGAATGTTCTCTATATGTTCCATGGCCTAAAGTCAAATCCCGCCGCCGCCGCCTCTGCCCCGTTTTGGGGCACTTCACCCGATGGATCAGCGGGTTGCGTTTTATTTATGCGAATTTTCTGGAAATCGGCCGTGGCGATCTGCTATAAGCACGCGACTAGGATTGTGGCACGGTTCCGAAGTTCCCTTCGGGACCTGTTTTCTTTTGTGTGTGCCTGACTGTGCTGAGGCAAGACGGGCGGCCACAAGGAGTGAAGGACAGAAAAATGGTTGATAAGGTACCGATGACACAGGGTGGTTTCGTCAAGCTGCAGGAAGAACTGCGCTGGCGTCAGCAAGAAGAGCGTCCCCGAATCATCGAGGCGATCGCCGAAGCCCGTGCCCATGGCGACCTTTCCGAAAATGCCGAATATCATGCCGCCAAGGAAGCCCAGAGCCACAATGAGGGTCGCATCACCGAGCTTGAAGATCTGACGGCGCGCGCCGAGGTCATCGATCTCACCAAGATGTCCGGCGATAAGATCAAGTTCGGTGCCAAGGTGAAGCTCGTCGACGAGGACACCGAGGAAGAAAAGACCTACCAGATCGTCGGCGACCAGGAAGCCGACGTCAAGGCCGGCCGCATCTCCATCTCCTCACCGATCGCCCGCGCGCTGATCGGCAAGGAAGTCGGCGATTCCATCGAGGTTAACGCACCCGGCGGCTCCAAGGCCTACGAAATCCTCCAGGTTTCCTGGGGCTGATCGCCCGCCAGACATGAGATCCATCCTTGCCTGATATGCGTGACGTCGAGATCATTGCGCCCAATTTCAAGCGCCGGCTCTCCGGCGTCACGTCGACCATCGTTCAGCTCATCCCATGCCAGATCCGGCTTGGCATGCGCATAGCAACGCTTGGCCCCGGCCTGCCGGACGGGCTGGCGAAACTGAGATGGGCGCAGCTTTTCGGGCTCTGGCGCCTGCCGGCCAGGCGACGTCACCGCGTCTGGCACGCCCGCCGCAACAATGAGATGGCCGTTGGCATCCTGCTTCGCCATGTCCTGCGCATGCCGCTGAAGCTGCTCTTCACCTCGGCCGCGCAACGCCGTCACACCGCCTATACGAAATGGCTGATCCGCCGCATGGACGCAGTGATCGCAACCAGCGACCGGTCCGGCTCCTTCCTCGCGGTGCCCCACACCGTCATCCAGCATGGCGTCGACCTTTCTCTCTTCCATCCGCCGGAAACGGCCGAGGACGGCATTGCTGCGACCGGCCTGCCCGGCCGTTATCTCGTCGGCTGCTTCGGCCGCGTGCGCCATCAGAAAGGCACCGATCTCTTCGTCCAGGCGATGATCGAACTCTTGCCACAGCACCCCGAATGGACGGCCGTCGTCTCCGGCCGCGTGACGGCGGAGCACGTGGGCTTTGGCGAAAAGCTCAAGGCCGATGTCGCCGCCGCCGGCCTCGCCGACCGTATCCTTTTCCTCGGCGAAGTGCCTGACATCAAGGTCTGGTATCGCCGCCTGACGCTTTACGTCGCCCCTTCCCGCAACGAAGGCTTCGGCCTGACGCCGCTCGAAGCCATGGCGTCACGGACCGCCGTGGTGGCATCGGATGCGGGCGCCTATGCCGAACTCATCGCCGAAGGCGAGACCGGCTCCGTGGTGGCCGCCGGCGATGGTGAGGCGCTGACGCGGGCAATCGCGCCCTATATCGCAGATCCGGCGCTGGCGATCGCGCATGGCGAGAATGCGTTGCGTCATGTCCGGGCGAATTTCGCGCTGGAGAAGGAAGCAAACGCGATCGGCGCAGTCTACGATCGCCTTCTCGGCGGCAATCGCGGCTGAGCAGAGCGAGAAGCGGCCTCTTGAAAAGGACGGCCACCCCTCCTCCGTCATGCTCGGGCTTGTCCCGAGCATCTGCCTCGGGTCGATAGGGCAGCAGATCCTCGGCACAAGGCCGAGGGTGACGTCGCGTAGAGAATCTATCGACAAGCGAACGGCCCGTCGGATGACGGGCCGCTGCAAATATTCAGAATGACGAACAGGTCGGCCTGTTATTATTCCGCCGGCTGAAGTCCGCCGGCCGGAGCGCCCTCTTCCGCCTGACCGCCCAGCGCTCTAGCGAGCTGCGCTGTATCCAGCTCGTTTTCCCAACGGGCCACGACGATCGTCGCGACCGCATTGCCGACGAGGTTGGTCAGCGCCCGGCATTCCGACATGAAGCGGTCGATGCCGAGGATCAGCGCCATGCCGGCGACCGGCACGGAGGGCACGACGGAGAGTGTGGCGGCAAGCGTGATGAAGCCAGCGCCGGTGATGCCCGCAGCCCCCTTCGAGCTCAGCATCGCCACGAGCAGCAGCAGGATCTGATCACCCCACGAGAGCTGAATGCCTGTTGCCTGGGCAATGAAGAGTGCGGCCAGCGTCATGTAGATATTGGTGCCGTCGAGATTGAAGGAATAGCCTGTCGGGATGACGAGGCCGACGACCGAGCGCTTGCAGCCGGCCTTTTCCATCTTGTTCATCAGGCCGGGAAGTGCGGCCTCGGAAGACGAGGTGCCAAGAACCAGCAGCAGCTCTTCCTTGATGTAACGCAGCAGCGCCAGGATCGAGAAGCCGTTGTAGCGAGCGACGGCGCCGAGAACGACGAGAACGAAGAGCAGCGAGGTGACGTAGAAGGTGCCGATCAACATGGCGAGATTGGCGATCGATCCGATGCCGTACTTGCCGATGGTGAAGGCCATGGCGCCGAAGGCGCCGATCGGGGCAGCCTTCATCAGGATGGCGACCAGCTTGAAGATCGGAGCCGTCAGCGCATTCAGGATGTTGATGACCGGCTCGCCCTTTTCGCCGACCATTGCGAGCGCAATGCCGAAGAGCACCGAGAAGAACAATACCTGCAGTATGTCGCCATCGGCAAAGGCGCCGACAATTGTTGTCGGGATGATGTTCGTGAGGAAGCCGACGATGCTCTGCTCATGCGCCTTTTCGGCAAAGGTGGCGACGGCCTTCGGGTCAAGCGAAGCCGGATCGATATTCATACCGGCGCCGGGCTGAATGAGATTGGCGATGACCATGCCGATGACGAGCGCCAAGGTCGAGAAGGTCAGGAAGTACAACATCGCCTTGCCGGCGACGCGGCCGACCTTCTTCAGGTCGCTCATGCCGGCAATGCCGGTTGCCACCGTCAGGAAGATGACGGGCGCAATGACCATCTTCACGAGCTTGATGAAGGCATCGCCGAGCGGCTTCAGCTGCGTGCCGAGCTCGGGGTAGAAATGGCCGAGAAGGATACCCGCGGCGATGGCGGCGAGAACCTGAACGTAAAGATGGGTATAAAAAGGCTTCTTGCCCTTGCTGTCTGCAACTGCATCAAATGGTGCTGCGATCATGATATCCTCCTAAGGGCTCGCCCGGAACGAACTCCGGCCTCCCGAGCCGTTCGCTTCAATCCAACAGCTCAGCCGTTGTTGCCATCTCTTTCGCAAGCGCCGTGCCAGTTTTGGACTGGCGAATTAACTGGCTGATTTAGCAAACATAAAAAAATTCATGGCCGCCGCTCGCCCGTTAAGAAATGCGGAAATCCGCACAAACCCATTTGCATCTCGTGCAGAAAGATGCACAAATCCAACATGTCCTTGTCCGTCTCGCAAAAGCTGTGGCCTTCGCTGCCGCTACATCGTCGCATCCGCCGGATGTGGCGGGCCTATGCGGCGATCGCACTTCTCTCGGTGATCGCGAGCCTGTGGGCAAGCGGCGAGTTCGGCCGGCAGCAGGCAGAGGCCGCCCTCGAAGAGCAGGCTCGCACGGATGCGAGGCTGAACGCGGCGCTGCTGCGCACCGTGCTGGAAAAATACCGGGCGCTTCCCTTCGTGCTCTCGCAGGACACCGCGCTCGCAGCCGCGCTGGCGGAAAACAATGCCGGCACGTTCGAGCGGCTCAGCCAGAAGCTGGAAACGCTGGCGGCAGGCACGAAGGCCGCCGTCATCTATGTTATCGACAAGCACGGCATGGCGGTTTCGGCCAGCAACTGGCGCGAACCGACGAGTTTCGTCGGTAACGATTATCGTTTCCGCGAATATTTTCAGGCTGCGATGGCAAACGGACAGGCCGAGCATTTCGCGCTCGGCACCGTCAGCAAGAAACCCGGCCTCTATATTTCCCAGAGAATCTTGGGCAGCAACGGCCTCCTCGGCGTCGTCGTCGTCAAGCTGGAATTCGACGACGTTGAAGCCGACTGGAACGCCACCGAGGCCCCCTCCTACGTCGTCGACGAACGCGGCATCGTCCTCATAACAAGCGTTCCCTCATGGCGGTTCATGACGATCGGCCGGATTGCGGAGGACCGGCTGACGGCGATCCGCGAAAGCCTGCAATTCGGCGATGCACCGCTGCAGCCGCTGCCGCTCGATACTGTCCGGCACCTCGGCGACAGGCTCGATGTCGTCGAGATCGTCATGCCGGGCGGCGCCGGAAAGACCAGGTTTCTCGATGTCGGTACGCCGGTCCCTGAGACGCGCTGGCTGTTGCAGCATCTGGTGGCGCTCGGGCCGGCCGTCGATGCCGGCATTCGCGAGGCTCGCATGCTGACTTTGCTGACGCTGTTGCCGCTGCTGTCAGGCGGAGCCCTCCTGCTGCGCCGCCGTCAGGCCGTCACTTTGCGGATATTCAGGGAGCAGCAGGCGCGCGAGGAGCTTGAACGGCGGGTGGCCGAGCGGACATTGGATCTCAGCCAGGCGCGGGACCGGCTACAGGCAGAAATCACAGGCCACAGGAATACGGAGCAGAAACTGCAGGCGGTGCAGCAGGATCTGGTGCAGGCCAACCGCCTGGCGATCCTCGGCCAGGTCGCTGCCGGCGTCGCCCACGAGATCAACCAGCCGGTGGCGACCATCCGCGCCTATGCCGACAATGCCCGCACCTTCCTCGAGCGCGGCCAGACCGCGCCTGCCGGCGAAAATCTTCAGAACATCGCGGCGCTGACGGAGCGCATCGGCTCGATCACCGAGGAACTGAAGACCTTCGCCCGCAAGGGCCGCGGCAGTGCCGAGCCGACAGGCTTGAAGGACGTCATCGAAGGGGCGGTGATGCTGTTGCGCAGCCGCTTTGCCGGCCGCATGGATACGCTCGACATCGAGCTGCCGCCGGCCGAGCTGCAGGTCATGGGCAGCAGGATCCGTCTCGAGCAGGTGCTTATCAACCTGCTTCAGAATGCGCTGGAAGCCGTGGCTCCGAAGGGCGAAGAGGGGCGCGTCGAGGTCAGGACGTCGGTCGATGCGGAGACGGTGACGCTGACGGTCGTCGACAACGGCCCCGGCATTTCGCCTGAAATCCGCAAGGGCCTGTTCACGCCGTTCAACACCTCGAAGGAAAAAGGTCTCGGCCTGGGGCTTGTCATCTCCAAGGATATCGTCGGCGATTACGGCGGCCGGATGGAAGTTGAGAGCGATGGCGAGGGAAGCCGCTTCATCGTTCATCTGAGAAAGGCTTGAGATCATGGACATGGGCATACCCGTTGCTTTGATCGACGATGACGGCGATCTGCGCCGCGCCACCGCCCAGACGCTGGAACTCGCCGGCTTCTCCGTTTCCGCCTATGACGGCGCCAAAGCGGCGCTGGACGAGCTGCCGGCCGATTTTGCCGGCCCGGTCGTCACCGATATCCGCATGCCCGAGATCGACGGGCTGCAACTGTTCGCGACGCTCAAGGGTATGGATCCCGACTTGCCGGTGATATTGATGACCGGCCACGGCGATATTCCGATGGCCGTCCAGGCCATTCAGGATGGCGCCTATGATTTCATCGCCAAACCCTTCCCCGCCGACAGGCTCGTCCAGAGCGTGCGCCGCGCCAGCGAAAAACGTCGGCTCGTTCTGGAAAACCGCATGCTGCGCAAGGCTGCCGACGATGCGCAGGAGACCTTGCCGCTGATCGGCCAGACGCCGGTCATGGACAATCTCAGAAAGATCCTTCGCCACATCGCCGATACCGATGTCGACGTGCTGGTCGCCGGCGAAACCGGCAGCGGCAAGGAAGTGGTGGCCCAGATCCTGCATCAGTGGAGCCATCGCCGAAACGGCAATTTCGTGGCGCTGAACTGCGGGGCGCTGCCCGAAACCGTCATCGAAAGCGAGCTGTTCGGCCACGAAGCCGGCGCCTTTACCGGCGCCCAGAAGCGCCGCACCGGCCGCATCGAACATGCAAGTGGCGGCACGCTTTTCCTCGACGAGATCGAGAGCATGCCTGTCGCCACGCAGGTCAAGATGCTGCGGGTGTTGGAGATGCGCGAAATCACCCCGCTCGGCACCAACGAGGTGCGCCCGGTCGATCTGCGCGTCGTCGCGGCCGCCAAAATCGACCTTGGCGATCCCGAGGTGCGCGGCGATTTTCGCGAGGATCTCTATTACCGGCTGAATGTCGTGACGATTTCCATTCCGCCGCTGAGGGAGCGCCGCGACGATATTCCGCTGCTGTTTTCCCATTTCGCCGCCCGTGCGGCCGAGCGCTTCCGCCGCGATGTCCCGCAGCTTTCAGAGAATGTCCGCCGACATCTCGCCACCCATGCATGGCCGGGCAATGTCCGCGAGCTCTCCCACTATGCCGAACGGGTGGTGCTGGGTGTGGAAGGCGGCGGAGCGACGCTCGTTCCCCCGCAACCGACGGGCGGCACGCTGCCCGAACGGCTGGAACGCTACGAGGCAGAGATCATCCGCGACGCGCTTTCGGCGAATGACGGCGACGTGCGCCGTACCATCGAAGCGCTCGGCATTCCGAGAAAGACGTTCTACGACAAGCTGCAGCGCCACGGCATCAACCGAGGCGGCTATGCCTCGCGCAAATAACGCATGTCGCGCAAAAGTGTGCAGCGGTTTTGCGGCAACGACATGCGTAAAAACAAAATCTAAAGTACAACGAGCGAATTTGAAAGATCGCGACGCGCTTTAGCCGCTTCAGACTTCGACCAGCCCTAGCTTCTTCACCTGCCGGATCGTCAGCATGGTGCGCACGGTATCGACATGTTCGTTCGCCGTCAGCACCTCGATGACGAAATCCTGGAAGTGGGTGAGGTTCTCCGCCACACAATGCAGCAGGAAATCGCTGTCACCCGAAACCATCCAGGCCTGGCGCACCAGCGGCCACTCGGTGGTGGCGGCGGCAAACGCCTTGAGGTTGCCTTCCGACTGGTGTTTGAGGCCGACCATACAGAAAGCAACCAGATCGAAGCCGAGCTTCGGGCTGTTCAGCATCGCGTGGTAGCCTTCGATGATACCGGCTTCCTCGAGCTTGCGCACCCGGCGCAGACAGGGCGGCGCCGAGATACCGACCCGGTCGGCGAGCTCCACATTGGTCATGCGGCCGTCAGCCTGCAGCTCCCGGAGGATCTTTATGTCGATGACGTCGAGTTCCGTGCGACCCACGCCGTGGCCTTTCTTTAATTCTCCGCGGCGAGCTTCTATATAAAGCAGCGGAATACGCAAGAAAGTTTCAAGCCGATGACGGATTCTTGCACAGCAGGGCGATTTGCCTTGTTGGTAATGCAAGGCTGCCCTTGAATAATAGCATTGGTCGTTCATAAATGGCGCATGGACCGCGAAACGGCCTCAATCGCTCTTTAGCCGCCGCCCTCCTGCCAGTCGAAAGGAAATGACATGCCCGCCCGCCACACCAAGGTGCTCATCATCGGTTCCGGACCCGCCGGCTATACTGCCGCGGTCTACGCCGCGCGCGCCATGCTGAAGCCGGTTCTGATCGCCGGCCTCGAACAGGGCGGCCAGCTGATGATCACCACCGATGTCGAGAACTATCCGGGCTTTGCCGATCCGATCCAGGGTCCCTGGCTGATGGACCAGATGCTGCAGCAGGCAAAACATGTCGGCGCCGAGATCGTCAGCGACCTCGTGACCGAAGTCGACATGAACCAGCGTCCCTTCGTCGCCCGCACCGACAGCGGCCAGGTCTGGACAGCAGACACGCTGATCATCGCCACCGGCGCCAAGGCCAAGTGGCTCGGCATCGAAAGCGAACAGCATTTCCAGGGCTTCGGTGTTTCGGCCTGCGCCACCTGCGACGGCTTCTTCTATCGCAACAAGGATGTGATCGTCGTCGGCGGCGGCAACAGCGCTGTCGAAGAAGCGCTCTATCTCTCCAACATCGCCAAGTCGGTCACCCTCGTCCACCGCCGCGACACCTTCCGCGCCGAGAAAATCCTGCAGGAACGCCTGTTCGCGAGGGAAAACGTCAAGGTGCTGTGGAACACCGAAGTGGCCGAAATCACCGGCACGGCGGCCAAGCCCCCGATGCCGCAGTCCGTCTCCGGCGCTCGCCTGCGTGACGTCAGAACCGGCACGATCACCGAAATGCCGATCGACGGCGTCTTCGTTGCCATCGGCCACGCACCGGCAACCGAACTCTTCAAGGACAAGCTGAAGCTGAAGGACAACGGCTATCTCTGGACCGCGGCGGATTCGACCGCGACCAGCCTCGAGGGGGTCTATGCCGCCGGCGACGTGACCGACGACACGTTCCGGCAGGCCGTCACCGCCGCCGGCATGGGCTGCATGGCAGCGCTCGAGGCCGAGCGATATCTAACGGGCCACATGCCCGTCGCCGTGGCCGCGGAGTAAGACCGGCATGAGAGGCGGGGGAATGCCACTGGATTGGGACAAGCTGCGTATTTTTCACGCAGCTGCCGAGGCGGGTTCGTTCACGCATGCGGCGGATAAACTCCATCTGTCCCAATCCGCCATCAGCCGCCAGGTGAGCGCGCTCGAGCAGGATGTCGGCACCAAGCTGTTTCACCGTCACGCGCGCGGGCTGATCCTGACCGAACAGGGCGAACTGCTCTACCGCACCGCCCATGACGTGCTGCTGAAGCTCGAAACCGTCAAGATGCAGTTGACCGAGACGACGGAAACCCCGTCCGGCAAGCTGCGTGTGACGACGACGGTCGGTCTCGGCCAGGGCTGGCTGACCGACAAGATCCAGGAATTCCTACAGCTCTACCCCGACGTTCAGATCCAGCTGATCCTCGACAACGAGGAAGTGGATGTGAATATGCGCCATGCCGACTGCGCAATCCGCCTGCGTCAGCCGCAGCAGTCCGACCTCATCCAGCGCAAGCTCTTCACCGTGCACATGCACGTTTATGCCGCGCCCTCCTATATCAACCGTCATGGCGAGCCGCAGAAGATCGAGGATCTCGACAATCACCACATCATCACCTTCGGCGAGCCGGCGCCGAGTTACCTGCTCGACGTCAACTGGCTTGAGGTCGCCGGCCGCTCCTCGGACAACAAGCGCATCCCGCATCTGCAGATCAACAGCCAGACCTCGATCAAGCGCGCCTGCCTGCTCGGCATCGGTGTCGCCTGCCTGCCGGATTATATCGTCGGGCGCGACCCCGGCCTTATTCAGCTGCCGATCAATGCCGACGTACCGTCTTTCGACACGTATTTCTGTTATCCCGACGAAATCAAGAATGCCGCCAAGCTGAAGGCTTTCCGTGATTTCATTGTCAGCAAGGCCAGAAACTGGAATTTTTAAGCCAGATTTATGGAATGATTTCCATACTATGCATTGTGCGCATGACTGGCATGCACAAATGAGGGTTGCCGTTTGCCCATTAAACCACCATATCGCACATAGCTGATGCACATGGTGGCTTTTCCTCCCAGTTCCACCGCATTAGCTGTTCCCCTCTGGAGGTTTTTGAACCTTCACACTTATAAGGGCCCTGGTTTTCCAGCGGCCCTCTTTTTTTGCCTTGCAGCTTCGGAAAATGCCGCGCCGCAAAAAAATTGTGCGGCGCATAACAGGTATGCACAAAAAAGCATTGAAACATGCCTAAGGAAGCACCATATCCAACTCAGCTGATGCATTTCGTGGTTTCTCTCCCAGTTCCACCGCATTAGCTGTTCCCCTCTGGAGGTTATTGACCTTCACAATTCAAAGGGCCCTGGTTTTCCGGTGGCCCTCTTTTTTTGCCCAAAATTTACTCACGCGCCAAAAGCCGCCGCCTCACGTCTCCGTGATTTGCATATCGGCAAGCGTCGAACCATATATCGAAAAAATTCGATTTATGGATCGACCGACTGCGATGGATAAAGACGAAATCATCAAGGCACTCGCCCACCCCACCCGGATGGACATTCTGAGCTGGCTGAAGAATCCCGAGGAACATTTCCCCACGCAGGAGCATCCCTTCGAAATGGGCGTCTGCGCCAGCCAATTCGAGCGCTGCGGCCTATCCCAATCGACGGTTTCCGCCCATCTCGGAACGCTGCATCGCGCCGGTCTCGTCACCACCAAACGCGTCGGCCAGTGGATCTTCTACAAGCGCAACGAAGAAACGATCGCCGCTTTCCTCAAGCAGCTGACACAGGATCTTTAATGCCCCTCGCCCTTCTCGTCCTCGCCTTGAGCTCCTTTGCGATAGGCACGACCGAATTCGTCATCATGGGCCTGCTGCCGGAGGTCGCCACCGATCTCTCGGTGACGATCCCACAGGCCGGATGGCTGGTAACCGGTTACGCGTTGGCAGTCGCGATCGGCGCGCCCGTCATGGCAGTCTCGACCGCTAAATTGCAACGGCGCACGGCGCTGATTGCGCTGATGGCCTTCTTCATCGCCGGCAACCTGCTTTGCGCTCTGGCGAGCGATTATTGGGTGCTGATGATCGCCCGCATCGTGACCGCTCTCTGCCACGGCGCCTTCTTCGGCATCGGCTCGGTCGTCGCCGCCGGACTGGTTGCGGAAGACCGCAAGGCCCGCGCCGTCGCGCTGATGTTCACCGGCCTGACACTTGCCAATGTCCTCGGCGTACCGCTCGGCACCGCGATCGGCCAGGCCTATGGCTGGCGCGCCACCTTCGGCGTCGTCACCGTCATCGGCATCGTCACCATTCTTGGACTGATCGCCATCCTGCCGAACGACAAAAAACAGGAAAACGGCAGCATCCTGCGCGAGATCGCGGCACTCAGGAATAGCGGCCTCTGGCTGGCGCTTTCGACCACCGTCTTCTTCGCTGCCTCGATGTTCGCCCTCTTCACCTATATCGCGCCGCTCCTGCGTGATGTCACCTGCGTTTCGCCGGAAGGCGTCACCTGGACGCTGCTCCTGATCGGCCTCGGCCTGACCGTCGGCAATCTCATCGGCGGCAAGCTTGCCGATTGGCGGCTCGGCGTAACACTTGCCGGCGTCTTCGCCGCGATCGCCGTCACCTCGCTTGCCTTTAGTTATACGAGCCGCTTCTTCATCCCGGCTGAGATCACCCTCTTCCTCTGGGCGACCGCAAGCTTTGCCGCCGTGCCGGCGCTCCAGGTCGGCGTCGTCGGCTTCGGCAAAGATGCGCCGAACCTCGTTTCGACGATCAATATCGGCGCCTTCAACACCGGCAATGCATTCGGCGCTTGGGCGGGCGGCCTGGTCATCGATGCCGGCTTCGATCTCACCCGCGTTCCGCTCGCCGCAGCCCTGATGGCCCTGGTCGGCCTGGGTGCGACGGCGCTCACCTATCTCTCCGCCAGGGGCCGGGCTGCGCTTGCCCCCGCAGAGTGATCCTCCCGCAAAAGAAAGGACCATCATGGCCAAGCTTTTCGAACCCACCAAGGTTGGCGATATCTCCGTCAAGAACCGCATCGTCATGGCGCCGCTTACCCGCAACCGCTCGCCGGGCGCGATTCCCAACGACCTCAATGTCGAATATTACCGCCAGCGCGCCACGGCGGGCCTGATCATCACCGAAGCGACCGCGATCACCCATCAGGGCCAGGGTTATGCCGACGTGCCCGGCCTCTACAGCAAGGAAGCACTCGCCGGCTGGAAGCGCGTCACCGACGCCGTCCATGCAGCCGGCGGCAAGATCGTCGTCCAGATGTGGCATGTCGGCCGCATCTCGCACACGACGCTGCAGCCGGACGGCGGCAAGCCGGTCTCCTCGACCAATCGCATCGCCAAGGCCAAGACCTATCTGGTCAATGCCGACGGCAGCGGCAGCTTTGCCGATACCTCCGAGCCCCGCGCGCTCGAAACCGCCGAAGTCCCCGGCATCATCGAGGATTACCGCAAGGCAGCCCGCGCCGCCATCGATGCCGGCTTCGACGGTGTCGAGATCCATGGCGCCAATGGTTATCTGCTCGATCAGTTCATCCGTGACGGCGTCAACGACCGCACCGACCAATATGGCGGCTCGATCGAGAACCGCGCCCGCCTGACCTTCGAGGTCGTCGATGCCGTGGTGAGGGAAATCGGCGCAGGCCGTACCGCAATCCGCATCTCGCCGGTGACGCCGTCGGGCGAAAGCTATGATTCCAATCCGCAGGCGACCTTCACCCATGTCATCGAGGGGCTGGCAAGATACGGCCTCGCCTATATCCACGTCATCGAAGGCCAGACCGGCGGCGAGCGCGACTACAAGCAGGGCGACAACCCCTCCTTCGATTACAGAGCGCTGCGCCAGGCCTATGAAAAAGCCGGCGGCAAGGCGAACTGGATGGTCAATAACGGCTATGACCGCGATCTCGCGATCGACGCCGCCGAAAGCGGCCGCGCCGATCTGGTCGCCTTCGGCAAACCCTTCATCGCCAATCCCGATCTCGTCGAACGACTGGCAAAGAACCTGCAGCTCAACACGCCCGACCAGTTGACCTTCTACGGCGGCACCGCCAAGGGCTATCTCGACTATCCCACTCTCGAAAAGGTCGCCTGAGGTTTCAGGCGCGCATCAAGAAATCCCGCCTCTCGGCGGGATTTCTCAGGCTGGCGGACAACCACGGCAAACCCCGCGACGTCATCCTCGGCCTTGTGCCGGGGAAAGGCCTGGCATGACGGAGGAGACTTTGTCGACAAATACAGAAATCCCACTGAGAGGTGGGATTTGTGCGTTCAATATCTCTATATAGGATGTCATGTTTGCACCCTATCTCGATCGCTGGTCGCTCATGTCGGACGGCGAGCCCATCATCACCCATTCCAGCCGCCTGCTGCCGGTCCTCTGGCAGGAGAGACCCGCCATGCTGAAAGTTGCGACCGATATCGACGAACGATACGGCGCGCTGTTGATGCAATGGTGGGACGGCGACGGCGCGGCTCATGTCTATGCACACGAAGGCGACGCCGTATTGCTGGAAAGGGCAACCGGGAAACGCTCCCTGCTCGCCATGGCGATGGATGGAGAAGACGACGAAGCGAGCCGCATTCTCTGCCGCACCGCAGCGCGGCTGCATGCGCCGCGCGAAAGACCACTCCCCGATCCCATTCCCCTCACCCGCTGGTTCCGCGATCTCGAACCGGCCGCCGGCAAACATGGCGGCACGCTTGCCGATTGCTCGGCGATCGCCAAAGCCCTCCTTGCCGATCCGCGCGATCTCTCCGTCCTCCATGGCGACATCCACCACGGCAACATTCTCGATTTCGAGGAGCGCGGCTGGTTGGCGATCGATCCGAAACGGCTCCACGGCGAGCGCGGTTTCGATTTCGCCAATATCTTCGCCAACGAGGAATTGCCGACCATTACCGACCCCGCCCGCTTCCGCCGCCAGCTCGCCATCGTCTCTGCGGAGGCGGGGCTGGAGCCGCAGCGGCTGCTGCAATGGATCGCCGCTTATTCTGGCCTTTCCGCCGCCTGGTTTCTCGGCGACCCCAATATCGAACAGGCGGAGACGGCCTTGACGGTCGCGCGGATCGCGCTGGCCGAGCTGGCGGCCTAAGGCGCCTTCTGCAGCGTATGCCCGATAAAGGCGGCCGCGGTGTCACGATGCGCTTCGGGCAGGCAGCCGAGAGCCACCAGTGAGGCTCTCACCGCCTCGTCGATCGGCGTCTGCGGCTCCTTGCTAAGTTCGGCGACAAGCTTGGCGTTGTTCATCCTGAGCGGCACTTTCCAGAGATAGCGCATCTCGTTGATCTCCCGCATCAACGGAACGAAAGGCGCGGCGAGCGGCACGATCCACCAGGGAAACCGCCCGATCTTCGCCTTGCCGCCGGCAACACGCTTGATCGCTTCTGCCATCTGCATGCCATCTGCATCCCAGAAGCCATCCATATGATAGACGGCGAAGGGCGGCAGCTGATCGGCCCGCTCGATGAGCTGGGTGATGGTTTCCGCAATGTCGGGCAGATAGGTCCACTGATGGCCGATGCCGCGCCGTCCCGGATTCTTGATGGTGCCGACCGGCTTGCCCGGCGTCACCAAACCCGATGAGAACCAGCTATTGGCCGTTGCGCCCGGACCGAAGAAATCGCCAGCCCTGACGACGATCGCACAGGTGCCGGATTGCGATGCCGCCTTCAGCCGCTTCTCCATCTCGACGCGGATCGCTCCCTTCTTTGTAAGGGGATGCTGCGGGCTTTCCTCCGTCGGCGACTGCAGGGCATCGGGACCGAAATTGTAAACGTTGCCCGGCAGCACGATCCGCGCTCCGGCGACGCAAGCGGCAGCGATCGTATTGTCGAGCATCGGCAGCACCAGCCTTTCCCAATCGCGATAGCCGGGCGGATTGACCGCGTGGACAATCAGGCCAACACCTTCAGCCGCCGTCAGCACGTCGCCAGCATTCATCGCATCGCCCTGCAGCCATTCGAATGCCGGCTCGTTCTTCGACGCCTTGGCGGCATCACGGTTGAGCGCCCGGATGCGCCAGCCACGGGCCAGAAGCTTGCGGGCGATCGCGCCGCCGATACCGCCGGTCGCGCCGAGAACCAGTGCCGTGATCTTCGTCTCTCCATTCATCGCAATCATCTCCTTCAATTGCATGAGATGACTATGCTCCTGCTTTCAGATAAACAAAATTGACGAAATAAGTGGATCAGCTATACAAAAACATATGACGCTCGAACCAAGCTGGGATTTTTACCGCAGTTTCGTGACCGTGCTCCAGCAGGGCTCGCTTTCGGCCGCTGCGCGCGAGCTGGGGCTGACCCAACCGACGATCGGCCGCCATGTCGATGCTCTGGAACAGGCGATCGGCGCCGAGCTCTTCATCCGGTCGCCGAACGGCCTCGTGCCGACCGACGCCGCACAGGCGCTAAAACCCTATGCCGAAACGCTGGCGGCAACCGCCGCCGCCCTTTTGCGCACCGCATCCGGCGAGCGCGAGAGGGTAGCCGGAACGGTCAGGGTCAGCGCCAGCGAGGTCGTCGCCGTCGAGATCCTGCCTCGGATTTTCGGGTCCCTGCAGGAAGTCTATCCCGAACTCCAAATCGAGCTCTCGGCATCCGATACCATCGAAGATCTGGTAAATCGCGAGGCCGATATCGCCGTACGCATGGCCGAGCCGCAACAGGATGCTCTCATCGTGCGCCGCATCGGCGACATCCCGATCGGCTTCCACGCCCACCGCCGCTATCTCGAACGGCACGGCACTCCGCAAGCCATGGCGGACCTCGCCAACCACCGGCTCATCGGCTTCGACCGGCAGACGGCCTACGTCCGCATGGTGATGAAGCGCTATCCGGCGTCCGAAGGCATCAAATTCTCCTACAGGACCGACAGCAACCTTGCCCAGCTCTCCGCAATCCGCGCCGGCGTTGGCATCGGCCTCTGCCAGATCGGACTGGCCCGAGAAAACCCCGACCTCGTGCATGTCCTTTCCGATGCGTTCGAGATTCCGCTCGGTACATGGGTGGTCATGCACGAAAGCCTGAAGACCTCACCGCGCTGCCGCGCGACGTTCGACGCGCTGGTCCAGGGGCTCCGGACTTACCATCGTCATTCCACAGGCGCGCAAGCGGAAATCGAGATCGATTTTCGATGAGAATCATGGGCAATCTCGCAGCATCCTATGGAGATGACGATGCACAAGCCGGTTGAACTCGTGAGCTATGACAGGGAATGGCCGGAAGCTTTCCAGCGCATCCGAGCCAAGCTGCTGGCCTTGCTGCCGCAGGCGCTCGCCATCGATCACGTCGGCAGCACCGCCATACCTGATATGACCGCAAAGCCGCTCATCGATATCGACATCGTTCTTCCCGCTCTCGAGCATATCCAGAGTGCGACACAGGTGCTTCTCTCGCAAGACTACGAGCCGCGCGGCAACCGCTATGACGACGAGGTTTGGGCATTCTTGTCGAGAGGTTCGGTGCCGGCCGAACGAGTCTACCTTTGCCCGGCCGGCAACGGCACGCATCGAAACAGGCTGGCTTTCCGGGATTATCTCATCGCGCATCCGGAAGCGGCGGCCGATTATGCCGCGCTGAAACGCAGGCTGGCAGCCGAATTCAGAATGGACGGCGATCGCTATACCGCTGAGAAGCGCGAATTTGTCGACACGATCGTCACGCGGGCATTGAAGGGATAGAGCATGTCGCGCAAAAGCGTGCGCAGTTTGCGATAACGGCATGCGCAAGAACGAGGACCTAAAGCGCAGCGAGCGAATCTGAAAGATCGCGACGCGCTCTAGGGTTAATGTCCGGCGCTCTGCGAGGCTCCAGCCGATCGCTCCTGCCATAGGCCGTCGACCACCTCGGTTTCCGGCCGGTCGCCGCCCTCGGCATATTCCTCATGCCATTTGCCGTTTTCGTCCTGCCAGCTGATCTCGGCGGAATCGCCCCCGACCTGCTGTTCGGCCGCGACGATGCGCGCAGCTTCGAGCGCCTCGGCATGGGTCGGGAATGCCTCGGAATAGACGCCTCCCAGCCTGTAGGCCCAACCGCCGTCATGCGGCACGACTTCGTAGACCACCTTGATCATGCATCCGTCTCCTCATCATCTTGTTGCGCATGCGCATGCTTCCGGACAGGGTCCGGATCATCGCGGCCGCGTGACGAGAATTCGAGGACGCCGCGATCTGCTTTTCCGGCCCCGATGGTGTCAGTATTTCATTAAACGTCGAAGACTGCAAATAGCGGAGTGCCGCCGCGTGCTTCCCATCCGAAATCAGTGACTTAGTTAAAGGCGTGAATCGCAACGGGAGCTGAGATTTGGGCATCGCGTCACGCCTTAAAGAGGAGAGGTTTCTGGTCATTGCACTCGTCGTCTCGGTGACTGCCTATCTTCTGGAGCATACGGTCATGGAGATGGGGGCAGGCCTGGCGCTCATCGCCGCCGCAGCACTCGTCGCCACCATCGTGCTCGCTTCGATCCGCGTCGCCCATCATGCCGAACTGCTCGCCGTCAAAGTCGGCGATCCCTACGGCACGATGATCCTGACACTTTCGGCCCTCGCCGTCGAAGTCATCATTCTTGCCATCATGATGAGCGGCGAAAGCTCTCCAACGCTGGTGCGCGACACGATCTATTCGGCCCTGATGCTCGATATCAACGGCATTCTCGGCCTCGCCGCCCTGCTCGGCGGCCTCAAGCATGGCGAGCAGCCTTATAACGACAATTCGGGAAAGACCTATGGCGTGATGATCCTGACCGCCATGGGCATTTCGATGATCGTGCCGGAATTCGTGCCGCGAGATCGGTGGCATTATTACTCCGCCTTCACCATTGTCGCGATGATCGCTCTCTACGGCCTCTTCCTGCGCATGCAGGTCGGCCAGCACAGCTATTTCTTCAGCTACAGCTACCCGCGCTCCGAGCGGAAGAAGGAAAGTCGCGACGAACACGGCGCTGACGGACCGGCAGCCGTCTCGATCGCCATCATCCTCGTCGGCGTCGTCGTCATTGGCCTGCTGGCGGAGTTCATGTCGACCTTCATGACCGAAGGGCTGCGCGACAGCGGCGCACCAATCGCCGTCACCGCCGCGGTCGTCGCGGCGATTTCGGCCGCGCCCGAAATCCTGACCGCCTTGCGAGCGGCTCTGAGAAACCGCATGCAGGCGACCGTCAACATTGCCATGGGCGCCTCGCTTTCCACCGTCATCCTGACGGTGCCCGTGATGGAGGCGATTGCACTTTATACCGGCCAGCCCTTCATCATGGCGATGACCCCGGTGCAGACGGTGATGGTGACGATCACCTTGATTGCCGCGGCGATCAACCTCAACGACGGCGAGACAAACGCCATCGAGGGCATGACACATTTCATCCTCTTCGCCACCTTCGTCATGCTGACGGCTCTGGGGCTCTGAGGACTCCCTCCTCGCGGAGGAAGGGAAAGAACAGGCTGTTTAGACGGGCTGTTGGGCGAAGAGCAGACGTTCGCGGGCTGCGAACCATTCATCGGCGTAATCGTCGTTCTTGTATTCCTCGAAATACGGCCCGCCGTCGGTGAAATGGACGTTCTTGGCGTCTTCGCGGTAGTCGTATTCATTGACGAGGTAATTCCATATCACCGGCAGTTCGCCGATGAGGTCGTCGTTCTCAAGCCACTTGAACTGGTGCAGCTGCAGGCCGGTCGCCGTGTTGACGTAGTCGGGCGTCAGCGCGCGGCATTTGTCGTTGTTGAAGAGAATGAAGCTCGACCAGTTCTTCTTTTCGTACTTGGTCTGCGTCTGGCCGAGGAACTTGGTGTCGATCTTCGGCTGATAATCGTGTTTGACGCACATGACGGCGTAACGCTCGTCGCGCAATGCCCAAAGCTCGGCGATATCGGCACGCATCAGCATGTCGCAATCCATGAAGATGCTCCAGCCCTCGAAACCGCTGAGATAGGGCGTCAGGAAACGCGAGAAGGAAAACTCCGTGGATTGCAGCGCGTTGCGCTCGCGGGTGAAAATCCCGCCAAGATTGGAAAGTGCAATGGGCGAGAACTCAACCGGGATCGACGACTTCTCGATGATACTCTGCACGAGAACGTGGTAGGCGACCACTTCCTTGGGATCGAAGCCTACAAAAATTCGGACGTTTTGTTGTTCCATTGTCCACCTTGATCGCCGGTATCGGCAACAGCTTTCTTGCCACCCATGCCTGTTAGCAAAGGCCCGCGACAGTCATCCCTTCGACTTTTCGAGAAAACGCTGCTTACGGGTTTTCGGTTTGAACCGCCGAAAGAAATTGTCGACGGCGCGGATGAATTTGGTGACGGACATCAGCCTGTCGATCTGGCTGTTCGTATTGTCGAGCCGCTCCGACAAGACCTCGGCCGCAGTCATCGCGATCTCGATCGGCGGCACCTCAGGAAACCGTTTGGCGAGCGCCGAATAGGGGCTGGCATCGACGCCGCCCATCATTGAGATCGACCCCATGCGCGCGAAGAGGCGCAGGAAGATCTGCTCGAACGTCCAATCGTGAACGTCAAACACCTTCCACTTCTCGCTCCGCTTCGCCGAAAAGCCGGCAAGCAGGATCTTGCCCGGCAACTGCAAATCGGCGAGCCACAACGCTACCGCAAAGCCGCTCGTCGCGATCTTGCCGATCGGATAGAGATCGGCGAGCATTTGCGTCAGATCAAGGTGACGGGCCTTAGCGCCTTCGAAGCAGCTCTTTTCGCTGAGATTTTCCTCGACGGAGACCCGGATGTTAACGACGCCGAGGAAATCGTCGCCGCCAAAGAAGCGCAAGACATCCGCCGCCTCGCGCCGGTGGACGATATGGGCGCCCATCACGTCGCTGCGGGCAACCAGCATGGAGTGGCCGACGAAGGGTTCGTCGAGCACCTTGTAGACCTTGTTGAAGAAGACGTAGAGCGCCGTCTCCGGCAATTTGCTCCGCAGCCGTTCGATATCGACCGCCTCGCTGTTTGCTACCAGCACGATATGGGAATAGCCCGACAACAGCGCCTTCCACGCTTCCGGCGTCAGGAAATTGAAGCCACCATCCGGAGTGGTCGTAGCCTTGTTATCGCTGGGAATTGCTTCCATATCGCCTCACATGCACTTTCCAAGGACGACGCGCTCCGTCCGCCCGACTAGCTGTTGCTGAAATAGGCGCGCATCCGGGCAAGCCGCCTCAGCCCGCCGATCTGCTTTCCCACATGCGAGAGGAAGCCCGCCACTCGGTCCGTCATCGACGGTTGCCTGCAGAAGGACGCCCAGGGCGTGTTGCGAAGATCCTCGGCATAACGATTGGCCATCCGCCGGTGCACCCAGGGAACGTTCGCCTGCCACGGTTTCTTGCGGCCGGTGAAATGAAAGATGGTCGGCCGATCGACGAAAGGCAGCAGGCCCGTCTGTGTATTCCAGCGCGGATCGAGCACCAGCCAGTCGCGGTCAAAAGTGACGTTCAGCGCATCCTGGTCGTTATTCTCGAACAGATGCGACCGCTCCTCGAAGATTTCGCGGGTCCTGGCGAAGAGCCCCCTCGCCCGGCAGGCCGACCAGTCAAACAGCAATACGCCGGCATTGAAGTAGCGGCCGCCCTCGCCCATGCCGATCTTGCGCTGGCGCGCGCCTGATTTCTCGGGAAAGGCCATGACATAGTCGTCGACGGCGGCAAGCGCCTTGCCTTGAAAATCAAGGGTGAAGAGTTCGTCGACAGCCGCAACCGCCAGCACGTCGGCGTCGAGATAAAGCAGGCGCTCGATATGGTCGGGTATATCCCGATCCATGTAGAGCCGCGCCAGTGTGGCCGCCGACCAGCGGCCCCGCGCCTGGAGGCCGGTGCCGGGCGTTTTATAGGGCAGCACCCTGATCGCCATACCATGAAGCCGCCCAAAATTATCGACCTCGGCGACCTGGTGCGGCTTGAGGTCGATGCCGAGAAGCAGGAACTCTACATCAGCATTTGTAAGATTGCGCTTGACGGAAAGCAGAGTGCAGCAGGCGGCCGGGAGCATGTTAACGTCAGAACAGACGATGACGGCACTCTGCTGCAAAATCCGGCCCCCCGAAGCGGCAAATTGAACTTGATGCCGGATATCTAGTTGGTTTGGCGGCTGCCCGCAACCGCAGATCATCCGCCCCACCGGCACTCCGCGTCACGTTTTGAATCGGAATTCAACGACTTGCGAGGCGAAGCGGAATCTGTGCGGCAGCGCGTTGAATCGGGACGTGAGCTATAGTCGCAATGCCAGAGGATGATCGACGAGCAGCCGGTCGACGGTGGCAAGCTGCAAGCCTTCGACCTTGCACTGCGCCAGCAGCAGCCGATCAAAGGGATCGCGCGTCTCCGGCTCAGGATCGGCAGCGGTGATGACATGCTGAATTTCGATCCCCAGCAGGATCAGCCTTGTTTCCTCAAGAACACCGGCAATGTCTTCGAGCGGCATGCCGGGATCCAACTTTCCCAGACGAGCCTTGATCGCCGTTTCCCGAAGGCCTGCGACGCTGACGAAGCCCACGGTTTTGCTGTCGCCGAGCAGCGACGCGATCTCTGGAATCGCGCGCCGGCGTCCTTCCTCAGGATCGCGAGAACGATACGAGTATCAAGAAGAAGTCTCATGACTCCGGCAAAGGCCTCAGGAGGAAATCCTCCGGCAGCGGATCGTCAAAATCATCCGCGATGAACGGCACGGGACAGGTAACCCCGAGCACGAAGATAGGCCTGACCGGCCTCCAGATCCAAACCGCCGCGTTTCTGATGGGGCACCAGGTCGAATACCGGCCGGCCGTTTCGGGTCACGACAATGATTTCACCTGCCTCGACCTCGCGGGGCAAGCTCGGTCAGGCGGTTCTTCGCATCACGGATTGAAACGGTCTTCATAGCCTCAAATGTAGCCACATGCAGCTACACCATCAACGCCGGATAAATAAAAGGCCCGCCGTCACCGACAGGCCTTCGATCGATATGATGGCGACAAGCCTACTTGCAAGCGCCGCAGAAGCGCTGGATGCGGCGGCAAGCTTCCTCAAGCAGATCTTCCGATGTCGCATAGGAGATCCGGAAATTTGGGCCGAGGCCGAAGGCGGAGCCGTGAACGACGGCGACGCCTTCCGATTCCAGAAGCTCGGAAACGAAATCTTCGTCCGTCTCGATGATCTTGCCCGACGGCGCCGTCTTGCCGATCAGGCCGGCGCAGGACGGATAAACGTAGAAGGCGCCTTCCGGCACCGGGCAGACGATACCCTTGGCTTGGTTCAGCATGGAGACGACGAGGTCGCGGCGGCCTTCGAAAATCTTCTTGTTCTCGGGGATGAAATCCTGCGTGCCGTTCAGCGCCTCGACAGCCGCCCATTGGGCGATCGACGTCGCACCCGAGGTCTGCTGACCCTGGATCATGTCCATCGCCTTGATGAGCTGAATCGGCCCGGCGGCATAACCAATACGCCAGCCGGTCATCGCATAGGCCTTGGAAACGCCGTTCATCGTCAGCGTGCGGTCGTAGAGCTTCGGCTCGACTTCGACGGGCGTGACGAATTTGAAGTCGCCATAGGTCAGGTGCTCGTACATGTCGTCGGTCAGCACCCAGACATGCGGATGCTTCATTAGCACATCAGTGAGCGCCTTCAGCTCGGCATGCGTATAGGCGGCGCCCGTCGGGTTGGATGGCGAGTTGAAAATGAACCACTTCGTCTTCGGCGTGATCGCCTTTTCGAGATCGGCAGGCTGGAGCTTGAAGTTATGCTCCTGGGTGGCCGAAACGAAAACCGGCGTGCCGCCGCAGAGCGCCACCATCTCCGGATAGGAAACCCAGTAGGGCGCTGGGATGACGACTTCATCGCCCGGGTTCAGCGTCGCCATGAAGGCGTTGAACAGGATCTGCTTGCCGCCGGTGCCGACGATCGTCTGCTCCCAGGAATATTCCAGGCCGTTCTCGCGCTTGAACTTGGCGGCGATCGCCTTGCGCAGCTCGGGGATGCCGGAAACCGGCGTATACTTCGTCTCGCCGCGGTTGATCGCGTCGATGGCAGCCTTCTTGATGTTGTCGGGCGTATCGAAATCCGGCTCGCCTGCGCCGAGGCCAATGACGTCGCGTCCTTTCGCTTTCAGCTCACGCGCTTTCTGGGAAACGGCGATGGTGGCTGAAGGCTTCACACGGGAAAGAGCATCGGCAAGGAAGGCCATGATATCGGTCCTATTGGTTGAAACGGGCAGAAAGCCGGGACCGGAGTTCTGCGGTTAGCTCTATGTCCAATGTATGACGGCATTTCAAGGGCAAAGGCGTGATGGAGGCAATGATTCTTATTGATCGTTTCGCCGCACCGGCGGGTAGGTCCGCCGTCCTTTTCGCCGAGGCGCGCGCGCAGTCGAGGCACCCCGCGCAACTTCCGGGATTAGGTGACTAACCAATCTGGGCGAATTGCTTTTCGAGGCAGTGTTGATGAACTTCCGTCATGACAAAGCCGCCTCGCAACTCTTCCAAGCCGCTGCTCAGGAATACCGACGCGCCGCTCCCCGCAGCCGGCCGCGCCGGCGGCGAGATCCCGCTCAGCCCGATCTTCCTTTCGATCCGATGCCGCCGCCTGTCGCGCTGCGTCGGGCATCAGGCGGGACACGGTTTCAGATGACGGACATCCCGGAATTGAACCAGGCCGAAGGTCGGCAATATCAGCAGCAGTCGACCGGCCGGGACACGGTTCGCCTGAACTATCTGAGCCTCGACACGGCGATTCTGCTGGGGATCCTGTTCATTGCGGTCGTCTTCAGGTTCCACAAGATTACCTTGCCGCTGGTCGACGGCTTCAGCTGGCGCGAGATAAGCACCGCGATGATGGCCGACAATTTCCAGCAGCGCAGCTGGAACATCCTCTTTCCAGAGGTCAGCTGGACCGGCCCCGGACCAGGCTACCAGGGCCGCGAGTTCCAGATTGTCAGCTATATCACTGCCCTGCTCTACCAGCTCTTCGGCTGGCACGACTGGTACGGCCGCGTGGTTGCGGCTGTCTTCGGGCTGGTGACGGTGTTTTCTCTGCACAGGCTGACAGCGCTGTGCTGGGGCATCATGCACGCCCATGCGGCGGCGCTTGCCTATGCGCTGATGCCGGCGGCGATCATGATCGACAGCTCGTTTCTTCCAGATCCCGCGATGCTGGCCCTCGTGACCCTCGGCGTCTGGCTATTCGTCAAATACTGGGCCGGCGGCAGCGGCTGGCTCTTGCCGCTTGCCACGGCGAGCGTCTCGCTCGGCGCACTGTCAAAGCCGCCAGGCCTAGTCGCGGGCGCCGTCATCTTCTATTTGATGGTTTGCTGGATTCTGGAGAAGAAGCAGAAGCAGGCAACCCGGGTCTTCCTGTGGGGGCTTGTGAGCTTGGCTATCGTCGCCGCTTATTACAGCTGGGCGATTTATCTCGGCCGTAATTATCCGCCGTTTCATATCGCCGGCAGCGGCTATATTTGGGACGACGGCCTCTGGGCATACGTCAAGAACAGGTTCTACGTCAAATCGGCGTGGAACACGTCGGTCTGGTGGTTCTACGGCTCTCCATTCTTGGTGCTGCTGGCGGTCGGCTTATGGATACCGCCCAGACCCGCTGAAGACCCGGAGCAACGCAGACTTTCGGCCATTCCCTATGTCTGGCTGGCAGCGGCCACGATCCTCTATCTGGCGGCGGCGGGCGAGATCACAGCTAATGTGTGGAACTTCCACATCTTCCATGTGCCAGTCGCGATGTTCTCAGGCCGCGGCGCGCTTCTCCTGGCAACGCTGTCACCGAGGGCCATTCTTAAGCCGGCTGTGGCGCTTCGCGCGATCTGCATCGTAGCCGTGGCGCTTGCCTGGTCGACCCTTCCCCTCGTCAGGACGATGAAGAAGCCAATCGCCATGAAGGGCAAGCTCCTTGGCGAGGAACTGGCGCGGTTGGCGAAACCGGGCGATCTCGTCGTCGCCACCGCGCCAGATGTCGGCGACCCCGTCGCAGTCTATTACAGCAGGGCGCGCGGCTGGGTGTTCCCGCCTGGAGGAGGCGATGCGGACTGGTCGAAATTCGTCGCGGATGACGCCACTGCGATCGCGCAGCTCGAGGAACTGCGCGCGCACGGCGCGGATCTGTTCGGCGTGACCAAGAACGCCACCGACCACGCGGACTTGCGATTCTTCGAGCATCACGTTGGCGTCATCGATTATCTGGACAAGACCGCAACCAAACTTGTGGATTCGGACGATTTGCTGGTCTACAGAATCACCCGTCCATGACATCGCGACAGTCTGAGGCCATGGGCTTTGGACAGGACATGGCCTCGATCGCGGTACTTTCGCGGTGACGACGATCATGTTTTTCGTCTTTTAAAATCAGAGAGATCGCCGGATTTTATCGCCGCCACGAATAAGCCGCAACAAATGCCGCACGCCGCCGCAATTCGGTCGCGAGCGCGCCGAGATCGAAGCTGCATCATTCCCTCATCCAAAATTGGTTATTGAGGGTAGGCCAATGTTTCTGGAAGATGAGTTCGCCATCGGGCGCATACGCATGCGCCCGATCTCCATTTCATGTCTTGTCGCCGTCACCGCTTTTGTCGCATGCATCACCGCGATGCTGGGACTTGCGTCCGCCGCCCGCGCCGAGACGCGGCAGGCATCCGGCCAGCTCGCGGCCCTTGTCCGGCCGAACAACGTCAATAGCGGCTCGCTGCTCTTCCCGTCGAAGGAACCGGGCTTTTATGTCGAAGCGCCGCGGCTGAAGACCGACGTCGCAATCGATGTCTCCGGCCCGATCGCCAGGGTGAAGGTAACGCAGCGCTTCCAAAACCCGAGCCAGGGCTGGGTCGAGGGCACCTACGTCTTCCCGCTGCCCGACAATTCGGCCGTTGACGCGCTGAAGATGCAGATCGGCGAACGCTTCATCGAAGGCCAGATCAAGCCGCGCCAGGAAGCCCGCGAGATCTATGAGCAGGCCAAGGCCGAGGGCAAGAAAACGGCGCTGCTCGAACAGCAGCGGCCCAACATCTTCACCAACCAGGTCGCCAATATCGGCCCCGGCGAAGAGATCGTCGTGCAGATCGAATATCAGCAGACGGTCCATCAGTCCGGCGGTGAATTCTCGCTGCGCTTCCCGATGGTCGTCGCGCCGCGCTATAATCCGGCCCCGATCGTCCAGACCGTCGAGTTCAATAACGGCGCCGGCTTCGCAACACCGAGAGACCCGGTGGAAAATCGGGAGAAGATCGAAGCCCCGGTGCTCGACCCGCGCGAGAATGCCAGGATCAACCCCATCTCGCTGATCATCAACCTCAAGGCCGGCTTCCCGCTCGGTGAGGTCAAATCCTCCTTCCACGACGTCGATATCGGACAGGACGGCGACCAGGCGAGAACGATCCGCCTGAAAGGAGACGCGGTTCCTGCCGACAAGGATTTCGAGCTCACCTGGAAAGCCGCTCCGGGCAAGACGCCGAGCGCCGGCCTCTTCCGGGAAGCGATCGATGGTAAGACCTATCTGCTTGCCTTCGTCACCCCGCCCACCGCGCCGGATGCGGCAGCGCCGGCAAAACGCGAGGTGGTCTTCGTCATCGACAATTCCGGCTCCATGTCCGGCCAGTCGATCGAACAGGCAAGACAGAGCCTGGCGCTTGCCATCTCCAGGCTCAACCCCGAGGATCGCTTCAACGTCATCCGTTTCGACGATACGATGACCGATTATTTCAACGGCCTCGTCGCCGCCACCCCCGACAACCGCGAAAAGGCCATCGCTTATATCAGGAGCCTAAACGCCGATGGCGGCACGGAAATGCTGCCGGCGCTCGAGGACGCGCTGCGCAACCAAGGCCCGATCGCAAGCGGAGCGCTGCGCCAGGTCGTATTCCTCACCGATGGCGCGATCGGCAACGAACAGCAGCTCTTCCAGGAAATCACCGAAAACCGCGGCGATGCCCGCGTCTTCACCGTCGGCATCGGCTCGGCGCCGAACACCTATTTCATGACCAAAGCCGCCGAGTTCGGCCGCGGCACCTTCACTCAGATCGGCTCGACCGATCAGGTGGCAAGCCGCATGAGCGAACTCTTCGCCAAGCTGCAGAACCCCGCAATGACCGATATCGCCGCGACTTTCGAAGGCATCGAAGCCGAGGATATCACGCCGAACCTGATGCCCGACCTCTATAGCGGCGAACCCGTCGTTCTAACGGCGGAACTGCCGCAGGAAAAGCCTACCGGCAAGCTGCAGATCGTCGGCAAGACAGGCAACCAGCCCTGGCGCGTCGAGATGGATATCGCCAATGCCGCAGACGGCAACGGCATTTCCAAGCTCTGGGCGCGACGCAAGATCGACGATTTCGAGGCCCGCGCCTATGAGCACCAGGACCCCGCCGCACTCGACAAGGACATAGAGACGGTGGCGCTCGCCCACCACCTCGTCTCGCGCGTCACCAGTCTGGTCGCCGTCGACGTCACGCCGTCGCGGCCGGCAACCGAACCGCTCGGCTCGGCGAAGCTGCCGCTCAACCTGCCCGAAGGTTGGGACTTCGGAAAGGTCTTCGGCGAAAACGCTGTCCCGTCTGGCGGCGCAGAACGCCACGGCGCGGCCACGCCGGCTGGAAGCGCCGAACCGCAACGGACCGCAGCCGCAACGCAGGATCTCGCTGCATCGCCCGAGATCGCCAACTTGATGGCCGCGGCGCCGACGGCGAAAGCCGCCACGCCGATCGCGCAGAAGAGCTCGACCGTGAACCTGCCGCAGACGGCGACACGCGCCGACGAGCAGATCATGCGCGGGCTCACCATGCTGCTGCTGGCGCTGGCGGCGGCGAGCGGGCTCGCTATCTGGCGCCGCCGCTTCAAGGGTCTCGTCTCGGCCGGAGCCAAGCGCGATGGTTTCTAGCAACAATCAGGAAGCGGCCGAATTCGAGCCACTTCCGACCTATCTGGAACTCGCCATGGCCGCCGCCACGGCCCACGACATGCCGAAGGCGCGAAGGAGAAAGGGTTTCTTCCTCTGGCGTCTTTCGCCGATCGAGAAGACGATCGCCTTCGCCATTGCCGGTCTTGCCTTCTATGGCCTGGCGCTGATCGGTGACGGTTTTCTGCTGAAGGCGAAGGCGGAAATCTCGCAAGTCCTGCTGAAGCGTGCTTTTGCCGCCGAACTGAGCGGCAAGGAGACGAAACCCTGGCCCTGGGCCGATTTCACCACCGAAGCCAGGGTGCGTGCGCCGCGCCTCGGCAAGGAGGCAATCGTGCTTTCCGGTGCCTCCGGCGAAGCGCTCGCCTTCGGTCCGGCCTGGCTCGCCAATACACCGCAGCCGGGCGACGAAGGCACCTCCGTCATCGCCGCCCATCGCGACACCCATTTCCGCTGGCTGCAATATATAAGGCCGGGTGATACGATCGAAGTTACCCGCCGCGACGGCAAGCTATTGACCTTCAAGGCTGGCGAAGGCCGCATTGCCCCCTGGGACGCGAGCGGCATCGACCCTTCCTCCGATGGCCGCCGCCTCGTACTGACCACCTGCTGGCCGTTCGATGCGACCGAACGCGGGCCGCTACGCTACATTCTCGAAGCCGAACTAGTCGATGGTAACGCGATCGGCTCCCTTCAACCGGCAAACACAAAGCCGTTATTACAGACAGACTGAGGCTTGAAGCTCTGCCCTGCCCACTCCACGTTCCGGATGGAGAGACGACGGGGAAGCAAATGACGAGAATATCCGCCTTCCATTTCGCCGCGGCGCTGGTTCTGTTCGGCGCCACATCGGCCAATGCGGCCGATACCGTCAACACGCAGGGCCCTGCGGTTCGCGTCGAAAAACTGGTGGATGGTCTCGAACACCCCTGGGCGGTCGAAGTGTTGCCCGACGGAGCATATCTCGTCACCGAGCGGCCGGGCCGCATGCGCATTATTCGCGATGGCAAACTTTCCGAGCCGATCGGCAACGTGCCCAAAGTCAATGCCCGCGGCCAGGGCGGTCTTATGGACGTGGCGCTTGCCACGGATTTTGTCACGAGCAGAAAACTCTATTTCACCGCCGCCATCGCCTATAGGCAGGGCTCCGGCACCGAGGCCTTCAGCGCGACGCTGTCCGCCGACGAAAAGACGCTTGAGGCGGTGACGCCGATTTTCACCATGCGGCGCTTCACAACGGGCAACATCCAATATGGCGCGCGCATCGCGATCGCCCGTGACGGCACACTGTTCATCAGCGTCGGCGACCGCGGCGACCGCGACCGATCGCAGGACTGGCAGGACGATGCCGGCTCGATCGTCCACATCAATGCCGACGGCAGCATCCCCGCCGACAATCCCTTCAAGGACGGCGGCAAGGCGCTGCCGGAGATCTGGTCGAAGGGCCACCGGAACCCGCAGGGCATCTCTTTCGATGCCAAGGACGGCAATCTCTACACCGTCGAGCATGGCGCACGCGGCGGCGACGAGATCAATCAGATCGAAGCGGGCAAGAATTATGGCTGGCCGATCATCACCTACGGCCGTGACTATTCGGGCGCCGAGATCGGCGAAGGCACCGCCAAAAAAGGGCTGGAGCAGCCGCTGCACTATTGGGATCCTTCGATCGCGCCCGGCGCGCTCGCTGTCTATCGCGGCGCCATGTTCCCGGAATGGGACGGCGACTTCCTCGTCGCGGCGCTGAAATTCCAGCTGCTCTCGCGCATGCAGCGCGACGAGAGCGGCGCCTTCGTCGCCGAAGAGCGCTTGTTCGAAGGCGATTACGGCCGCATCCGCGACGTCATCGTGGCGCCCGACGGCGCGTTGCTGATGGTGACGGACGAGGACGACGGCGCGCTGCTCAGGGTCTCGCGCGCTCAGGCCAACAACGGTTGAGATCTCGCCAGGCTCAAGCGTCTACTTACAGCTATATTCCCAGACGAAGTACTGAGGATGCCTGGCGTCGGGATCCTTGTCTTGCTCCGGATCCTTGCTTAACCAAATATTTCCGAGCAAGGAAACACCATTCCGGCAGCTGTCCTTGATCAAAATCGCCACCATCTCGAAAACCTGCAAATGCCGGTCACGAAAAGACATTTCGGCCAGCGGGCCTGTGTATTTCTTCCCGTTATGAGTGACTTCAATTCTGCGGCTGTTCGGACCTAAAGCGGTAACGAGATAGCTGAACTTCGAACCACTGCGCTCTACTGTTCCGCTTTTCACAGCATCGCGGGCATCCGCTGGTTCTGTGGCAAGTGCCAAAAGTCCGCACAGCACAATGAACTTCAAATATTTTCCACCCATAAAACACGCGCTCCCGTTACCTGCCCATGATGCTGGCTTGATCATGTACAAGACCAGCAATCGGCCGGCATTACTACGGTTGCGATCCTTCGCTCCACAGTCACGTGATCTGCTTTGCGGTTAAGGGAATAGATCGACCCGTCAAAGTCTTCGCCCTTGCCTGGAGGAAGCGCAGCTGCTAACCGCTCCGACAGATCTCCCTTCCCCCTCGAGGACGACATGACGCGTATTCAGGCGAACCTCCTCCTGTTGCTTGCAGCCGCCATCTGGGGCGGCGGGTTCGTCGCGCAATCGACGGCGATGAAGGCGATCGGCCCCTTCTGGTTCATCGCCTTGCGTTTTGCCGTCGCCACATTGGCCGTCTTGCCTTTCGTTCTTCTGGAAGCGCGTAAGACAGAGGTGAAGACCAGCGCGCGCCATGCCAGGCTCTACGTCCTCACGGGCCTTGCCCTTTTCAGCGGCGCCGCCACCCAGCAGGTCGGCCTGCAGACGACAACGGTGACGAATTCCAGCTTCATCACCGGCCTCTATGTCGTCTTCGTGCCGCTCATTGCCGTGTTCTTCCTGCGCCGTGCCCCGCATTGGATCATCTGGCCGGGCGCGCTGATGGCGCTCGCCGGCATCTATCTCCTGTCCGGCGGTCATCTTTCGGCGCTCACCTCAGGCGATCTCCTGACTGTGGTCTGCGCCGTCTTCTGGGCGATCCAGATCACCCTTGCCGGCACGACCGTCTCCGAGAGTGGAAGGCCGCTCGCGCTGGCGGCTACGCAATTTGCCGTCACCACGGTCTGCGCGCTGGCCATTGCCGCAGCGGTCGAACCGATCAGCCTTTCGGCGATTTGGTCCGCAGGACCCGAGATCCTTTATGTCGGCATCTTCTCGTCCGGTCTGGCCTTCGTGCTGCAGGTGATCGCCCAGCGCTATACGACGCCGTCGCAGGCGGCGATCTTCCTATCATCCGAAGCGCTCTTCGGCGCATCGCTCGCAGCGCTGATTCTCGATGAGTCGATGCCGGCCGCGGGATATACAGGTTGTGCGCTAATGTTTATCGCTATGCTTGTAGTCGAGATCGTCCCCGGCTTTGCTCGCCGTCGCTTGCCGGCCGCCTGAACACGCGTCCAAATATGGGTGGATGCCGGATTGGAAAAAAATTTTAAGGGAACCCGCAAAGCCCGTTTACGTTGCATTTTTGGCAAAATCTGCCCGAAACTTACATTGCAGACGATATAAATCGTTAATCATCTCCCATTCGCGGCAGAAATTTTGCCTTTTTGCGCAAACCAGATGTCGGAAGCAGTGTGCCCGCAAGGACACGTTAAAAAACTTTTGCTTGCCAAAATCCCTTAAACGCAGCACTCTCGGCGCGTTCGGGCATTTTGCGAGCATGGGAAGTCCTTAAGTATTTGCGCGCCGGGAACGCTAATATTCCGGTCAGCCGGTTCCAAATAAGGCAGGCGAAAGTTCTGCTTGGAGCAGGCCGAGGTAGAGGGGACCTTTTTCTCACATTTCAAGACTTGCCTGCCAACGCCTCTCGCAAGGAGGCAATGCTATGATGCTGCCCGTGTGGATGGCGGGCAGAGAGAAAAGGACCTGACGCATGGCCGAGACTGGCACTGTAAAATTCTTCAATACCGACAAAGGCTTCGGCTTCATCAAGCCGGACCGGGGCGGCGCCGATATCTTCGTTCACATTTCTGCCGTACAGGCCTCCGGGCTGGCCGGTTTGACGGAAAACCAGAAGGTAAGCTTCGACACGGAGCCGGATCGCCGCGGCAAGGGCCCCAAGGCCGTCAATCTGCAGATTGCCGGCTGAGCCCCTAACAAGGCTGTCGAATTCGAGTTGAAGCCCGGCAGTAATGCCGGGTTTTGTCGTTCAGCCTTCGTTCAGCTGCGGATTTGTAGGAATGTTGTCATCGAGAAAGGAACCGACATTCGGTTCCCGGAATTAGGGTATCACGCTTATGAACAGGCTCGCCAAAACTCTTTTGCTGACGGCAACGGCTGCCGCACTCACCCTCTCCGCCATCGGCGAAGCATCGGCCCGAGACCGCCATTGGCGCCGCAATGACGCGCTGGTTGGTGGCGCCGTCGGGCTTGCGACGGGTCTGATCGTCGGCTCGGCTATCGCCAACGCCAATAACGGCCCTGTTTACGATGAACCTCGCTACATCGACCCGCCCTACGAGCCGGATTACTATGAACCCGCTCCCGTCTACCGCGCCCCGCGCCGCGTCTACGTTGAAGAGCCGCGCTATGTCGAGCAGCCGCGATATTATGCGCCCGTCCGCACGGCCGTGGAGCCCTGGTCGCCGCAATGGGAGCGCTACTGCTCTTACCGCTACCGCTCCTTCGATCCGCGCAGCGGCACCTATATCGGCAATGATGGCCGCAGCCACTTCTGCACCGCCGGCTGATCGCTCGACGATCCCTGATACGAAGCGCCGCTCCTCAGCGGCGCTTTTGTTTTTAGTTTAAGCCGGAATGCGGATCGTTGCCCTCAAGCCCCCGAGCGGGCTGTCGCCGAGCGTGACGTTGCCCCCATGGCTGCGGGCAATATCGCGGGCGATCGCCAGACCGAGGCCGGTGCCTGATGCATCCAGGTTGCGGGCCGCATCCAGCCGGAAGAACGGCTTGAACACGTCCTCGCGATTCTTTTCCGGAATGCCCGGCCCGTCATCGTCGAAGATAACAGTCAGCCACTTGGCATTGTGCTTAGCATCGATGTCCAGCCTGTTGGCATAACGGCGCGCGTTCGAGGCAAGGTTGGTGACGAGACGCGTGAACGCATTCGGCCTGACGGAAATGTCGTCGTCGCCTTCGATCGAATAGCTGAACTGTTTACGATGCAGGACGAAATCGGATTCCAGCTTGGCGAAGATCTCGCTGAGCTTCAGCTCGCCGACATCCTCTTCGACCTCGCCGCGGGCGAAGGCCATGTAGGCCTCCAGCATCGTCTGCATATCATTGACGTCGTCGTTCAGGCCATGCAGGTCGGGATTGTCGCCGGCGAGTGCCAGTTGCAGCTTGAAGCGGGTGAGAATGGTGCGCAGATCGTGGCTGACGCCGGAAAGCATCGCCGTGCGCTGCTCGATCTGCCGCTCGATGCGTTCACGCATCAGAATGAAGGCAAGGCCGGCGCGCCTGACTTCGTCGGCGCCGCGCGGATAGAAATTGTCGGGCTTCTGCCCTTTGCCGAAGCTTTCGGCAGCCCGCGCCAGCATCAGAATCGGCCGGATCTGCCCGCGCAGGAAGAGGATCGAAATGCCGATCAGCACCAGCGACGTGCCGACCATCCAGACGATGAAGATATGGGTGTTGGAGGCATAGGTCTGACTGCGTTTGGCCAGCACCCGCAGGATCTTGTTCTCGAGCTTGATGCGAATTTCGACGAGATTCGAGTTGCCGACCGTGTCGATCCAGAAAGGCCGGTGAATCTCATCGGTGATCTCATCGCTGAGAATGCCGTCAAGGATCGAGAAGAACGGCTTGACGCGCGGCGGCGGCAGATCGCCGTCCGGCTCGATCGAAATCTGCAGGTTGAGCTGATCGCGCGCGATGCGGATGATCTCGTTATAGTCCGAATTCTGCGGATAGGTCTCGACGATCTCGATGATCGCGGCGATGTCGCGGGTGACGGCGAGCGACAGCCGCTCGGTCACCATTTGCCAGTGACGCTCCATGAAGACGGCGGCGACGACGGATTGCAGCAGCACCATCGGGATGATGATGATCAGCAGCGAGCGCGCGTAGAGTCCGGTGGGCAATCGGCGCCGCAGCCAGCGGACGATCCAGCGCCAGCCCGCCGCCGGAGCGCGGTCTTCCCGCCGCAAACTGTCCATTGTCACCATCGTCGGTCCCGGCCGTTCAGAGCACGATGCGGGAAAGTATGAACGTCATCGGCATCATGCTCCACTTCTTAAATCTAGTCGATGCTCAGCCTGTATCCGATGCCGCGCACCGTCTGCAGCCAGACGGGGTTGGCCGGATCCTCCTCGATCTTGCGCCTGAGCCGGTTGATCTGCACGTCGATCGTTCGCTCGCCGACCTCGGTGTCATTGCCGATCAGCTCGTGGCGGGGGATGGTGTCACCGGCGCGGCGAGCAAAGAGCAACATGATTTCCTGCTCGCGATCGGTAAGCCGGATCACCTCGCTGGCTTTCTTAAGCTCCTTGCGGGTCAAGGAGAAAGTGTAGGGCCCAAACATGACCTGTTCGATCTTCAGCCCCTCACCGTTGGCGTTGCGGCGCAGGATATTGTTGATGCGTAGGACCAGCTCGCGCGGATCGAAGGGTTTGGAGAGATAATCGTCGGCTCCGGCCTCGAGGCCTTCGATCCGGTTGCCCGATTCCGCCAGCGCCGTCAGCATGATGATCGGCACGCTCTTGATGGCCCGCAGCCCGCGGGTGACGTCGATGCCGGATTCGCCCGGCATCATCACATCCATGATGATGAGATCGAAATCGAGACCGGCAAGTTTGCGCTGCGCCTCGGCGCCGTCGGCCGCGACAGTGACGCGAAAGCCGTTCTCCGCGAGATAACGATTGAGCAGCGCGCGGATGCGGGAGTCATCGTCGACCACCAGCAGATGCGCCGCATCGTCGGAAATACCTGTCTTGACCGCCATTCAATCCGCCTTCTTTCTGTCCCGCATGCCTCTGAGGAAGGCCTTCACGCCCTCCCGCACCTGCGCAGAGGCTCCTTCGAATGCCCGCTCAATGCGGCGCGATTGCGGCTCTGCAAGGGCAAGCGCCAGCTCGCGCCCCGACTTCGTTGGATAAAGCTTGCGCTGCCGCCGATCCTCGGGACCGGCCACCTGGCGAATATAGCCCGAATCAATCAGCTGTTTCAGCACCCTTGCAAGACTTTGCTTGGTGATCTTCAGTGTGTCGAGAAGATCAGCCACCGTCATGCCCGGATTGCGGTTGACGAAATGCACGACGCGGTGATGCGCCCGGCCGAAGCCGCTCTTTTCGAGGATGGCGTCAGGATCGGAAACAAAGTCGCGATAGGCGAAGAAGAACAGTTCGATGATCTCGAAATCGATACCGCCTGTATCTTCCATCGGCGTGGCCAACGGCTCCGGCTTGCCTGCTTTCGGACCGGTCTGTCGTGACACTCGGCATTTCCTTTCTCGTCCCGCCTGTTGCGGGAAATTTCCGCAATCAGTATTGGTGACATAAAACGGCTGTTAGCTTTGCCGAACTTTCGTGAGAGCCCGCCCGGCTTCCAATTTCCCTGGCGTTTCTTTGGAAACCAAGGTCCGCCCGGAACCTCCGACGCAATAAGTAATTCCCCTAGCGTCTGTGGATAAAACGTAATGGGGACAACAATCAACAGCCATGGAGCGTGAAGCGCCGGAGGAGGTTTGGGATGGCTTGGCATCGAGGTGATCGAGCGCGCGATCCTGCCGGAGCAACTGCCTGATTTCAGCGAGTGTTTCCTCACCGGTTCGGCCGCGGAAGTAACGCCGGCCTCTGAAATCGGCCCGTATCGATTTACGCCGGCGACGATCTTCGAAACCTTGATGAACGCCTATATGAAGGAAGTCCATCCGGCGGCGGTCGCCGCCGGATAGCATTCTCATACAATTGGTCCGGCGCGCGAAGGCGCGTCGCGGTATTATCTATGTGCCCGCGCCATGACCAGTCCGGCGAGCGTCGACAGAATGCCGCCGCCGATCAGGCCACCGATGCCGTCGGCGATCAGGCCGGCCATAGCCGCTTCCCCACCGACCATGCCGAGCAGCATGCCGCCGGCCACACCGCCGATCGCGCCCGCAATCGTGCGAGCAACGACGTTCATCGCGTGCTGCTTCAAAGCGGCACTCGCGGCGTTGCCGCCGATGGCACCGGCAATTAATTGGATGACGAGCGGAAGTAACGCTTCCATGATTTTCTCCTCTGGCGATCTCCCCGATCGCCGATCTATGCCGAACCCTCGGCATATTAGTATTTTATCATATAAAGAGAGGAAAGCGTTAAGAAAAATCAACCCATGCGGGATTAAGGCGGAAGGGGGAAATTGCCCGAACGAGGCGGCCTGCCAACCGCCTCGTTTCGTATTTGCCGATGATCTTACTGATAGACGTAGACGATCCGGCGCGTCCCTGGATCGACCAGAACGGGTCGGTCGTTGATCCTTGTGTAGCGATATTCATAGTCCGGAATCGTCTGGAAAGTCACGTCGGCAGGCACTTCCGCGCCGACGACCACATCGCCGCCAAGCCGCACCGTCTCGGTCGGATTGGTCTCGATATAGGTCCGCACCGTCTCCGGCGGAGTGATCGTTTCCACGGCTCCGACCGGACCGATCAATTCATCGCCCGGCGCCGGTTGCGGGTCGGCCGGGACAACGCTGGCGGTCGACTCGTAGGTCACGACGGGAACGCCGATCTCGGCGCGATGCTGCTCGACGATAACCTGGTTGCCGCCGTAGTCCATCTGCAGATAATCCGCATAGACCCAGCCGCGTATGCCGTTGACGTCGACACGGCACCAGCGGCTGCCTTCGATGCAGCCGTCGAGCACCGCGGTCGAACCGCGGGTGGCAAGCCCGACTGCCGGATATTGCGGGCCCGGACCTGCGCGGACGTTGAGATCGTTGACCGTGGTCGCCACCATCTCCGCCTGCGCCAGACCGCCGCTCGCCAGGAGCACGGCTCCAACCAACAGGATGTTTCTCTTCAAGGTCATGTGAGCGTCTCCTTGGTTTCGATGGCCGGACAACGCGCGGCGTTCCACGATGTTCCGACACGCCCCGCCCCGGCAAAACGCCCCCTGCAGATACGCCTCAACAAGCGATTGAAAAACCAAATAAAATTGGATTTCCTCGATGCACCGAACGGCGGAAGAGACCTATAAACTTGTGTTGCAGTCGGTCTGGCTGCCGTGAAACACGCGTCAAAAGCAGAAGATTTCGGCTGTCCTCGCCGCCGTTTCGGACTATACCCTCAGCACCCGAGACACCCAAGCGAGGCACTTATGGGCATGCTCCAGGCCGGCATCATTCCGGTGACACCCTTTCAGCAGAACTGCACGGTCTTCTTCGATCCCGATACCCAGGAAGGCGTCGTCGTCGATCCGGGCGGCGACGTGCCGCTCATCCTTCAGGCGATTGAGAAAAGCGGCCTGACCATCAAGGAAATCTGGCTGACGCACGGTCATCTCGACCATGCCGGCGGCGCGAGGGAGTTGAAGGAAGCCCTCGGCGTCGACATAGTCGGCCCGCATCAGGACGACCTGCCGCTGCTGCAGCGCATCGAAGCCCAGGCGGCGAAATACAGCATATCAGGATTGCGCAATGTTCTGCCGGACCGCTGGCTGAAGAACGGCGACAAGGTCTCCTTCGGCGCCCACGAATTCGAGGTCTATCACACGCCCGGCCATGCCCCCGGCCACGTGATCTATTTCAACCGCGCGCAGAATTTCGCCCATCTCGGCGACGTGCTCTTCAACGGCTCGATCGGCCGCACCGATCTGCCGGGCGGCAATCATCAGCAGTTGTTGGATTCGATCCGCGACAAAGTCCTGCCGCTTGGCGACGACGTCGGCTTCATCTGCGGCCACGGGCCCGGCAGCCGCATCGGCGACGAACGGCGAAGCAACCCGTTTCTGCAGGAAATCAAGCCTCGTTGAGCATCCGATGCAGACACCTCAGGCACCCGGCAAGATGATGTGAGCTCAGGCTCACATCATCTTCCTGCCGTTCGGCACCGGCTGTTCGACCGCGGCAAGCACGATCGCGCCGTTCTCGTCCTCGAATCCCAGCGTCAGCACTTCCGAACGCAACGGACCGATCTGCCGCGGCGGGAAATTGACGACGCCGAGCACCTGCCGGCCGATCAGGGTTTCCGGCCTATAATGCACGGTGATCTGCGCCGAGGATTTCTTGATACCGACCTCAGGGCCGAAATCGATGAGCAGCTTAAAAGCCGGCTTGCGCGCCTCCGGAAAAGGGCTCGCTTCGATGATCGTACCGACACGGATGTCGACACGCTCGAAATCGGCGTAGCTGATCTCTTCCGCCATGTGGTTCTTCCTCAGCCGGCCAGTTCCTCGGCCCGCTTGCGCGCCGCCGCAAGGGCTGCGTCGAACAGGGGCTGCATGCCGTTTTCGGCCATCAGCACGGCGAGCGCCGCCGCCGTCGTGCCGCCGGGAGAAGTCACATTCTGCCGCAGCCGCGAAGCATCGTCGGGGGACTGGTGCAAGAGTTCACCAGCCCCCGCGACCGTTTCCCGCGCAAGACGCATGGCGAGGTCCGCCTGCAGGCCGAGCTTTCGACCTGCCTCCGCCATGCATTCGACGAGATAGAATACATAAGCCGGGCCACTACCGGAAAGCGCCGTCACCGCATCGATATCGGCCTCCGCAGGCACCCATTCGACCGGGCCGGAGACGCTGAGAAGGGCATGGACGCGTTTGCGCTGCGGATCGCTGACTGCTGAATTGGCAAAGGCCCCGGTCACACCGCGGCCGACCATAGCCGGCGTGTTCGGCATGGCTCGCACCATGGCGGCTTTGCCGAGATGTCTTTCGAGAAAACCGAGCGTCTTGCCGGCTGCGACCGAGACGACGACCGTCGCCGGTCCGACGGCGCTCTTCACCACCGGCAACACCGTCTCCATCACCTGCGGCTTGACCGCGAGGAACAAGACGCTGGCCTTCAATTCCGCAGGGACCGCAGTCAGATGCGTCGCACCGGCTTCCTTGATCGTCGCCAGCATCGCAGATGAGGGACCGGGATCCACAACGATGACGGCCGAACCCGGAACGCCGCTCTTCAGCCAGCCGGAGAGCATGGCTCCGCCCATGTTTCCGGCGCCGATCAGCACGACGGGATTTGCCGAGGAGAAAGCCTTTGCCGGCATCTTATGCCTCGCCCACCGTTTCGAACAGCACGGCTTCCATCGCCTTCGCCGCGTCCATGCCGGACCAGACAACGAACTGGAATGCCTGAAAATAGGCCTCGCATGTGTCGAGCGCGCTGGAAAGCAGCACCTCTACCTGGCGATTGGTCGGCTCCGCGCCGCCTGCAAGCAGCAGCGACTGCCTGAAGATGACGACATCTTCCTGACGCCAGAGGTCGAAATGACCCATCAGCACCTGCCCGTTGATCGCCGAGAGCAGCTTGACCACCTCGTTGACCCTGATGTCGGGGACTTTGATATCGAAAGCGCAACCAAGATGCAGCGCCTCGAATTCCTCCATCCAGGAAAAGGAAACATGATAGTCCGCCCAGCGCCCCTCGACCGTCATTGCGATCTCATCCTCGCCGGATCGCTCGAACGACCAATCGTTGTTGGAGGCCACGTACTCGATCATATCGACCGGGTTCGACTGACGCTCGACTTCCAATTCCATCAGGTTCATGCAGCACCTTCTTGACCGGAACGAATGCGGCTTAGCTTGGGATACGAACACAAGAAAGACACACGCAAAACCGGAAACCACCATCGGATGATCGTTGAACCGCTGCCAGACTTAACGCAGATAACCTGCCCGGAGCTTACCAAGTCGCTTCGAATCATCATTTAAAATCAGTGTATAATGACCCTTGCCACCTGCCAGCCCCCAGAAGGGAAAATAGGGCAGACCTGCTGTGGAAAGCACTTCGAAACTCAATTCAGAAGGGAGATTAAACGACTCTGCGTATTGGCTTTTTTGGCAGTGTCCACAGGTGGAAAACTCACCTGGAATTTTTTGTGACAGATGCGGCGTGTGGCATGACGGCAACGCCGCATCTGCGCCCTATGGGGATTTAGCGGCCCTCGCCGGCGAGCTTGGCCTCCAACGCCGCGATACGGGCGGCCAGCGCCTCGTTTTCATCACGCGCCTTGATCGCCATCTCGCGCACAGCCTCGAATTCCTCGCGCTTGACGACGTCCATGCTGTTTAACCAACGCTCGGCCTGGGCGTTGAAAGCCGTCTCGATCTCCTTGCGGACACCCTGGGCGGCACCTGCCGCGTCGGTCATCAGCTTGGCGAACTCGTCCATGATGCGGTTCGTTCCGGTCGTCATGGCGTTTTTCTCCCTTCGTATAAGGTGAATTCAGCCCTTCAGGGCCTCGAAGATTGAGGTAGGGCTTCGCTACCCGCGATGCAAGCGCTTTGCACGGGATAGCCTTATCCTGAAGCGGGCAGCAGAGGAGCGATCGCGAACAATGCACTTGACCGTCCGGGATCGCGGCGGCATGTTCCGCCGACCTCAACGGATGGGAAAACCTTGCCGACAGCAGCCAATCTCCTTGCCATCATGCCTTTCCCGGACATCGATCCGATCGCTTTTTCGATCGGTCCGTTGGCGATTCACTGGTACGGCCTGGCATACGTCGCCGGCATCCTGCTCGGCTGGGCCTATGCGCGCCGCCTCGCCGCCAACGACAGTCTCTGGCCGGGCAATACATCGCCGATGACGAAGACGCAGCTCGACGATTTCATCGTCTGGGCCGCCCTCGGGGTCGTGCTCGGCGGCCGCCTCGGCTATATCTTCTTCTATGACCTCTCCGCTGTCCTGCGCGATCCCATTCGCGCAGTCGAAATCTGGAACGGCGGCATGTCCTTCCACGGCGGCCTGACCGGCACGACGATTGCCATGATCATCTTTGCCCGCCGCAATGCCATTCCGATCTGGAGTCTGTTCGATATCGTCGCCGCCGTCGTTCCCTTCGGTCTGTTCTTCGGCCGCATCGCCAATTTCATCAACGGCGAGCTCTGGGGCCGGCTGACCGACGTCCCCTGGGCCGTGGTTTTCCCGACCGGCGGTCCCTTCGCCCGCCATCCGAGCCAGCTCTACGAGGCCGGCCTCGAGGGCATCGTTCTGCTCCTGGTGCTTGCCGCCCTCGTCTACGGCATGCGTGCGCTGAAAAGCCCTGGATTCATCACGGGCGTCTTCGTCTGCGGTTATGCACTGTCGCGCATCTTCGTCGAGTTCTTCCGCGAGCCGGACGCCCAGCTCGGTTACCTCCTCGGCACCAATTGGCTGACCATGGGCATGATCCTCTCCTCTCCGATGATCCTGCTCGGCCTCTGGGCGATCCTGCGGGCCCGCCGCCAGGCTGCGCCGCAGCTCTAAACCGGCAGGACGCGCGACATGACCACCGCTCTAGGCGAAAAGATCAAGGCGATTATCCAGGCCAACGGCCCGATCAGCGTCACCGACTATTTCTCGCTCTGCCTCGCCGATCCCGAGCACGGCTATTACCGCACCCGCGAACCGTTCGGCCGTTCGGGTGATTTTGTCACCGCGCCCGAAGTCAGCCAGATCTTCGGCGAGATGATCGGCGTCTTCGTCGTCCATGCCTGGCAGCGCCACGGCACGCCGGCAGATGTGCGTCTGGTCGAGATCGGCCCCGGCCGCGGCACGATGATGGCGGATATGCTGCGTGTCATCGCCCGCATCGCCCCGCCGCTCTTTGACACGATGAGCCTGCATCTCGTCGAAACCAGCGAGCGCCTGCGCGACGTCCAGAGCCAGACACTCGCAGCTTATGGCGAGAGGATCGCGTGGCACGATGGCTTCGATGAGGTCCCGCCCGGCTTCACGCTGATTGCCGCCAACGAATTGTTTGACGCGATTCCGATCCGCCAGTTCGTACGCACGCAAACGGGCTTCCGCGAGCGCATGGTCGGGCTTGACGCCGATGGTGAACTGACCTTCGCCGCAGGTGTCGCGGGCCTCGATCCTGCCCTACTGCCGGAACCGGTGCAGAACCTGCCGCTCGGCACGCTCTTCGAGATCTCGCCCGCCCGCCAGGCCGTGATGATGGCGATTTGCGAGCGGCTGCGCGCCTTCGGCGGCACGGCGTTGGTCATCGACTACGGCCATCTCGTCACCGGCTTCGGCGATACGCTGCAGGCGCTGCGCATGCATGAATTCGACCCGCCGCTCGCCCATCCCGGCGAAGCCGACCTGACGAGCCATGTCGATTTCCAGCAGCTCGCCGAGACGGCACTGACATCAGGCCTCCATCTGAACGGCGCCCTGCACCAGGGCGACTTTTTGACCGGCCTCGGCATTCTCGAACGCGCCGCCGCCCTCAGGCGTGACCGCGAACCGCAGACCCAGCAGGTCATCCAGTCGGCGGTCGACAGGCTTGCCGGCGCCGGTGAGGGTCGGATGGGCGAACTCTTCAAGGTCATGGCGGTCTCCCATCCTGCCGTCGATCTCATGCCCTTTCGTCCGGTGGATTGACAGGGCGCACGCGGCTGAGCAAACATCCGCGCGAAACAGGAACTTGAAGCGCGCCGCGATGCGCTGCGCTCGGGACAAAACAAACCTCTCGAAAAACCCGGAATTACAGATGCAGGACGCGGCCTCTCCCGCACCGATCCAAAGCGCGCTGCTGAACGAAGCGACGGGCGCCGCCATCCGCCACGGTTATTTCACCCGGGCGGGCGGTGTCTCCGAAGGGATCTATCGCGGTCTCAATGTCGGCCTCGGCTCCAACGACGAACGCGGGAACGTCGTGGAAAACCGCCGCCGCGTCGCCGCCTGGTTCGATCTGCCGCTCGAGCGGCTGGCAACTGTTCATCAGGTGCATTCGCCCGACGTCGTGACGATTGGCGCCGATTACGACGGCGCCCGCCCCGACGCGGACGCAATGGTGACGGCAGTTCCCGGCATTGCCCTTGGCGTGCTGGCCGCCGATTGCGGTCCGGTCCTCTTTGCCGACCCCGAAAATCGCGTCATCGGCGCCGCCCATGCCGGCTGGAAGGGCGCGCTGACCGGTGTTCTCGAAAACACCATTGCGGCCATGGAAGCCCTGGGGGCAGACCGTGCCAGCATACTGGCCTGCCTCGGCCCCTCGATCAGTCAGGCGAGTTACGAGGTCGGGCCGGAATTCGTCGATCGCTTCGTCGCCGAAAATCCTGACTACGAACGCTTTTTCAAGCCGTCCGCAACGCCGGGCCGGGCCATGTTCGACCTGCCGGCACTGACCATCGACAGGCTGACGAGGGCTGGCGTGCAGGCCGAAAGCCTCGGGCTCTGCACCTATCCGGATAACGAGCGCTTCTTTTCCTATCGCAGGACGACACATCGCAACGAGCCGGACTACGGCCGTCAGATTTCGGCGATATCAATCAGGGAGACTTGAGCAGAATGGCACTGCACTTCGAAAAGGCCGAGTACGCAAGCCGGCTTGCGCGCCTCACCGAAAAGATGAAGGAAGAAAAGCTCGACGCCCTGCTGCTCTTCGCCCAGGAAAGCATGTACTGGCTGACCGGCTATGACACCTTCGGCTACTGCTTTTTCCAGACGCTGATCGTCAAGAGCGACGGCGCCATGGCGCTGATCACCCGCTCGGCGGATCTTCGCCAGGCCAAACACACATCGATCCTCGACGACGTCCACATCTGGGTCGACAGGGTTAATGCCGATCCGACGCTCGACCTGAAGAACCTGCTAGTCGAGATGGATCTGCTCGGCGCACGCATCGGCGTCGAATATGATACGCACGGCATGACCGGCCGCGTCGCCCGCCTGCTCGACGCGCAGTTGACCACTTTCGGCCAGATCGTCGACGCTTCCTATCTCGTCAGCCGTCTTCGTCTCGTCAAGAGCCCGACGGAGGTCGCCTATGTCGAGCGCGCTGCCGCTCTCGCCGACGACGCGCTCGACGCCGCAATCCGGCTGACGAAACCGGGCGCCGACGAGGCCGATATCCTCGCCGCCATGCAGGGTGCGGTCTTTTCCGGCGGCGGCGATTATCCCGCCAACGAGTTCATCATCGGCTCCGCTGCCGACGCCCTGCTCTGCCGCTACAAGGCCGGCCGCCGCAAGCTCGACGCCAACGACCAGCTGACGCTCGAATGGGCCGGCGCCTACGCGCATTATCATGCCGCCATGATGCGCACGATCGTTATCGGCGAGCCGATGCAACGCCATCGCGAGCTCTACAATGCCTGCCGCGAAACCATCGAGGCGATCGAGACCGTGCTGAAGCCCGGCCACACCTTCGGCGACGTCTTCGACATGCATGCCAGGATCATGGACGAGCGCGGCCTCGCCCGCCACCGGCTGAATGCCTGCGGCTATTCGCTCGGCGCCCGCTTCTCGCCCTCCTGGATGGAGCACCAGATGTTCCATGCCGGCAATCCGCAGCCGATCGAGCCGAACATGTCGCTCTTCGTGCATATGATCATTGCCGATTCCGATACGGGCACGGCAATGACGCTCGGCCAGACCTATCTGACGACGGCGGATGCGCCGCACACACTTTCCCGTCATTCGCTCGATTTCATCGGCCTTTGAACACCGGGACTGACCGGTGAGAATCCGGAATTGACAGAGGACCGTCCCCGCCCGCATAAATCCGGGCGGGGCTGATGCGATTGTGGGAAGGACGGATCACGGGATGACGCGAGCTGCGACTGTGCCCACGCTCCTGTTCGTCATGGCTCTGCTGACCGCCTGCAACACCACCGACGCGCTGACGCCACAAGTCGGCATCGGCGAATCCTCCGGAGCTCCGCCGTCAAGCCCGGTGACGCAGGGCGAGGCAGAACGTCTGGCCGGCGCCCGCCAGCCGGTTTTTGCCGGGAGCACGCAGCCGAGTGGCTATCATCCGGCCTATGATCAGTCGCAAAGAACCTATCGACCCGGCAGCGGCGCGCCGCCGACGACGATGCAGGAGCAGGCAGACGCGCTGTCGAGGAACGGCTCCTCGCCCGCCGCCTCCGCCCCGATCGAGGGACAGGCGCTGCCGCCGGCTGCCGCCGGCGCCGGATCGCCAACACAGCCCGACCAGCGGCTTGACACGCAGCACCCGCAGCAGACCGCCGCCCTCGCCCCCGGGACATCATCCGCGCGCGGCAATACCGTGCGCTTCCTGCCGATCATCGGGGCGCCGGTGCAAGCTGTGACTCCGCTCTCGCGCCAGCTCGGCGCCGAGGCGCGCGCCAACGGCCTTTCCATCAAGAGCTCGAACGATACGAGCAGCGATTACATCCTCAAAGGTTATCTCTCAGCCTTCAGTGACGACGGCAAGGTCACCGTGGTCTACGTCTGGGACGTTCTCGACAGCGGCGGCGCCCGGCTGCACCGCATCCAGGGGCAGGAAAGCGTGCCGACGGCCGCGGCCGACCCCTGGGCGGGTGTCCCGGCTTCGGTGATGCAGCAGATCGCCTCGAAAACCATCGCGGAATTCACCTCCTGGCGGCAAACTCAGGGCGGTTAGTCACAAACTTTTTGCAAATATGAAAGTCTGTGGCGCCTTTGCCCTTGCATTCACTGGGAAGCTGACTAAAAAGCGCGGCTATCAGCGCATAACAGGCGGACCAAAATGAAGGTTTTCGCAGGCAATTCGAACCGGCAACTCGCCGAAGCGATCTGCAACTATCTCAATGTTCCTTTGGGAAGAGCCAGTGTCCGAAGGTTTGCCGACCAGGAAATCTTCGTGGAAATCCAGGAAAACGTGCGCGGCGAGGACGTCTTCCTCGTGCAGCCCACTGCCTTTCCCGCCAACGACCACCTGATGGAGCTGCTGATCATGATCGACGCGATGCGTCGTTCGTCGGCACGCCGCATCACCGCCGTTCTTCCCTATTTCGGCTATGCCCGTCAGGACCGCCGCGCATCCGGCCGCACGCCGATCTCCGCCAAGCTGGTTGCCAACCTCATTACCGAAGCCGGCGCCGATCGCGTCATGACGCTCGATCTTCATGCCGGTCAGATCCAGGGCTTCTTCGATATACCCACAGACAACCTCTTCGCCCTGCCCGTGCTGACGCGCGACATCAAGAGCCATTATGACCTCAGCAACGTCATGGTCGTCTCGCCCGATGTCGGCGGCGTGGTGCGCGCGCGCGCGCTCGCCAAGCGGCTGGACTGTCTTCTGGCCATCGTCGACAAGCGTCGCGATCGGCCAGGTGAATCCGAAGTCATGAACATCATCGGCGACGTCACCGGCAAGGACTGCCTGCTGATCGACGACATCGTCGACTCCGGCGGCACCCTCTGCAATGCGGCCGACGCACTGCTCGCCCAGGGTGCCTCCAGCGTCACCGCCTATATCACGCACGGCGTTCTCTCGGGCGGCGCGGTCACCCGCGTCACCTCCTCGAAGCTGCGTGAACTCGTCATCACGGATTCGATCCAGCCGACAACGGCGGTGCTTTCAGCGCACAATATCCGGGTCGTGACGACGGCCCCCCTGATCGGCGAAGCCATCAGCCGCACGAGCCAGGAAGAGTCCGTCTCCAGCCTCTTCGATTAACCAGCCTCTTCGACTAAAAAGTCTCTTCCGTCGTGCTCGGCCTTGTGCCGAGCATCTGATCGTTGGCGGAAAAGCGCTTATTCTCAGATGCTTAATCGGCCGGCGCAGATCCTGGGAACAAGGTCGATGATGACGCCACGGCTTTTGCAGTGGTTTGTCAGCAGCCTGAAGGCCGGCACAAAGCCGGCCTCTTTCATTTCTGACTCCATCGAGAACGTTCAAGGCTGCTGAGGCTGAGCAGGTAGTGCGTCCTGACCTTGATCCGGTTCCTGCTCCTGGTCCGGCTCCAGCCCCTGATCCTGATCCGGACCATCCGGTCCCTTGATCTGCTGGCCGTTGACCGCCACGGAACCATCTCGGCTGATGCTGACGTCCCAGCGCGAACGGCCATCCGGATCGGTCTTGGCAAAGCCCTTCACCATCATGATGCCGAAGGAGACCTGGTTGAAATCGGGATCCGTCTTGGCAAGCTCCTGAACCGCCGCGATCGTCTTGTCGAGATCGCGGGCAAGGATCGTCGCCTCCATCGAATAATCCTTCTCCGTATCGACGCGACCTTCGATCTTGCCGGTTATATCGACGTCATAGACCTGCGATTTGGCACTGATCTTCGGAAACTCGACGGCAAGCCGGCCATCGCGGAAGAGCTTCTTCGCCATCTCCTCGCCGGTCTTCTCGGACGCCGAATCTTTGAAATCCACCGCCATGAGGGCGTCGCCGAAGCTTGCGAAATCCAGATTCGGAAGCGCGAGCTGGAAATCGAAGCTGGTCGGCATGAAGGCCGAATAGTTTGCCGGCATTAGCGGCGTGTCGAGGCTGATCTCCTGCGCATCCATGCCGAAGCCGAAACGCATGGCGTCACTCGGCCCCTCGATGGCGAGGTTGTAGCCGAATGCCTTGGCGCCGCCCTTGCCCATCTCGCTGCTGACGGTCAGGTCGTTGACCCCGATCGTCTCGCTGAACGAGGTCAGAAGCGGGAAGGCTTCCTTCACTATTCCCTTTATCTTGTCGCTGTTTTCCGGACTCAATTCCTTCTCATCGAGATGGTCGAGCACGAAGAAGACCATCTCGCGGATATGCTTGGCCGGCAGGCCGTTCACCTTGGCCTCGACATCGATCGAGCCGGCACGAAGTTCGATGGGCGGCATTTGCAGACCGGAAACCTGCTCGACGAAATCAGACATCGAGCCGCTGCCGGCAAAATCGATCCGTCCATTGCCGCCTGTGCTGTCGGTCGAACTCAGCTTCTGGTCCATGCTGGCGATGCTGGCATGGACCTCCTCGGTTTCGGACTTGCTGGCCATCTTGATGTCTTTGGCTGCGAAGGTGCCGGAGCGCAGATAGCTAATCGCCGGGTCGAAGACGCCGGAATAAACAAGCGACGCGATGGAATAGGTGAAATCCGTCGGCTTCTGGTCTGGGCCCTTGAAATGGCCGGAGACATTGAGCTTGTTGTCGCCTTCGACGTTCCAGAGCCCACTGTCGAGCGGCGTGGCGAACATCGAAAACGGTGTCAGTCCTGTGATCGTAAAGGTCGCCGGATCGGCCTTGGTAAGCAGCTTCGCCAGATCGTAGATGACCTCATAGCGCGTGCCGGCCGGATTGACGGTGATGAGGCCGCTTTTTGCCAAATCCTGCGGAAGCAGCTTCGTCAGGGTCTCCTTGACCGCGTTGGCGCCCTCCTGGTTGATCTCCGCGCCCTCGGCCCCGGTGAAAAGGCAAAGGGCAAGCATACTCGTTGCCGTGACAAGTTTGAGACGCATAGTCTGGTTTTCTCCTCAGCCGCTTTTTGATTGCGGCCATCCAAAGATGCGAAGCGCACCGATGTCAAGCCAAGTAGCGATAAGCACTGGCAATTTTGCCTTTGACCAAGTGCATTTCGCGAGTGATTTCAACAAGGTTCTCGCCTTGGGATGGGTGCGGATGCAATCTGGGCGAGCTCGCTGTTCTCGATGATGAAGCGCCCCGGCGAAAGCCCCTCCATCGCCGAAAAACCGGTGCAATCGGCAACTTGCGTTTCCGAGCGACTTATACTATAGGCCACCGGTCCGCGTAGACACCCTTGGAGGCAACGCGGATGAGGATGGGAAAACCCGCCTCCGGTTCGACGGGACAAGGCTTTTGCCTGCCGCCGAACTCTCCAAATAACCTCGAAAGGAAAAGCCATGAGCCAGGAAACTTACGAGCTCAAGGCCGAGGCGCGCGAACGGGTTGGTAAGGGGTCCGCCCGTGAACTTCGCCGCAACGGTTTGATTCCCGCTGTCATCTATGGTGACAAGCAGGCCCCCATTGCCATCGCTATCAACACCAATGAGGTGACGAAGCGTATTCACGCCGGTGGCTTCATGACCACCGTAGCGACCATCGAAGTCGACGGCAAGAAGTACAAGGTTCTGCCGAAGGACTACCAGCTCGATCCGGTCCGCGACTTCACGCTGCATGTCGATTTCCTGCGCGTCTCCGGCAACACCCAGGTGACCGTCGAAATCCCGGTTCACTTCATCAATGAAGCAAAGTCTCCGGGCCTCAAGGTCGGCGGCGTCCTGAACATCGTCCGCCACGAAGTTGAAGTTCACTGCCCGGCCGATGCGATCCCGGAATTCTTCAACATCGATCTCAGCGGCAAGAAGATCGGCGACAGCATCCATATTTCGGAAGTCACCCTTCCGAAGGGCGTCAGCCCGGTCATCGACCGCGACTTCACGATCGCGACCATCGTCGCTCCGGCTGGCGGCGTCGACGAGAGCGGCGCGGAAGCTGAAGGCGAAGCCGAAGCCTGATCGCTTCGACCAATTGAAAGCATATGGCCCGCCTTACCGGTGAACTGGCTCCCGAAAGTTCAACTTTCGAGAGCCGAGTCACGGGGAAGGCGGGCTTTTCATTGCCCGCCAAGCCTCCGTTTCAGCAACATTTAACATATTCGTGAAAGCATGCCCCGTCAGCTGCGAAGAAGCCGGCCCGAACGCGCGACAGCAAATATGCCGGCCTGGGGGAGTAGACGGAACCATGAACAATTCCGTTGAGAACAGGTTTTTTGGGATTGTTTGCGGAGCGCTGCTTGTTTTTGTCGCTCCGCTTTTTGTTCTCTTCCTTTTTCTTTCCTCGGAACGTGCCGATAAAGAAATACGCGACCATATCTCTGTTCTTCTTGTCGCCAATGCTCAGGCGCTGGCAAAACCGCTCTGGGACCTCGATGAGGAAAGCGTCACCCAGATCAGCGCGACGGTCGTTTCCCAAGGCGCCATCGTTAAGGTCGAGGTGCGTGATCAGTCAGGCCAACTCGACGTCAGTCAATCCACCATTCCGCGTTCCTTTGACGGCAAGCTCGTGCAGGTGTCGCGCGCCATCATCTACAACACCGTCGACGGTCCGAGGAACCTCGGCAGCATCAGCGTCTACTATCCCGCCCTCGGCCTGTTTTCCGGCCTGAAGCAGGAAGAGGTCGTCTTCATTTCGATCTTCATCTTTGCGGTTTTGACCGTTTTCGGCACCGCGCTGATCGGCAACCGCTTCTTTGTCATCCAGCCGCTGATGCGGCTGACGGCGGCAATCGAGGCGACCCGCCAGCTCGGCTCCCGTCATCACGTCGATTGGCAGTCGAACGACGAGATGGGACGGCTTGCCCGCAGCTTCAACGAGATGCAAACCAAGCTCGAAAGCGAGGAGAAGGAGCTGAAGCTCGCCCATCGCCGCGCCACCGATATCTACAATCTGACGCCCGCCATGCTCTTCTCGCTCGATGAGGAAGACCGCATCACCGCCGTCAGCGACTATTGGCTGCTTGCCACCGGTTATAGCCGCGCCGCCGTCATCGGCCGCAACTTCGCCAATCTGGTCACCTCATCCACCCGCGACAAGTTCGTCAGGCGCCGCCAGGCCGAAAGCGGCATGGCGGTGACCGTTAAGTTCGTCTGCCTGGACGGCCGCACCATGGACGTCCTCATCATGGAATCGGAAGCCGGCGCCGGCGCTCACGATCGCCTGTCGCTGTCGGTCATGACGGATGTGACCGAGCTCAAGGCTTCCGAGGACCGCAACCATCGTCAGGCCATCACCGACCACCTCACCGGGCTTCTCAACCGCCAGGGTTTTGAAGTCGTGCTCGATAACAAGATCGCTGCCGCGGACGCCGCCGGCCAGGAACTCGCCTGCCTCTTCGTCGATCTCGACCGCTTCAAGTGGATCAACGACAATATGGGCCATGCCGCCGGCGACATGGCGCTGATCGAGCTCGTCGAGCGCCTGAAAACCCATCTTGCTCCCTCCGACGAAGCGGCCCGCCTCGGCGGCGATGAGTTCGCCATTCTGCTGCCGGCGAAGGACGCCGAAAAGCGCGCCAAGGCGATGTGCGAGCAGATCGCCTCCATCTTCGAAACGCCATTTGCCCCGGACATGCATCTGAGCGCGTCCATTGGCATCGCCATCTACCCGCATCACGCCGCGACCGCGGCCGAGCTGCTGCAGAAATCCGACATGGCGATGTATGCCAAGAAACGCGACGGCAAGAACGGCGCACAGCTCTTCGACAAAGCCATGCTCGACCGCGCCCGCAGCCGCGCCGAGATCGAGGCCAACATCGAAGCCGGCCTCGCCGAGAACTGGTTCGAAGCCTTGCTGCAGCCGATCGTCAATCTGAACGGCCGCGGCATTGCCGGTTTCGAGGCGCTGATGCGCCTTAACCATCCGCACAAAGGTCTGATGCCGCCGGCCGAAATTATCAGCGTCGCCGAGGAGACGGGCAAGATCGTCCGCGTCGGCAACGTCATCATGGAAAAGGCGATTTCCAACCTCGCGAAAATCTCTCGTATATCGGGGATGCAGGATACCTACCTCGCCATCAACTTCTCACCGCTGCAGTTCGAACCGGCGCTGCCGGCCCGTCTCGCCGCAATCGTCGGTCGCCACGGCATCCGCCCCGAGCGCATCGTCGTCGAGATCACGGAAGCCGTGCTGATGCACGACAACCCGCAGATTCGCATGATCGTCACCGAGCTTCGCCGCTTCGGCTGCCGCATCGCGCTCGACGATTTCGGCACCGGCTACTCGTCGCTCAGCTACCTCAACCGTTTCCCTGTCGATATCATCAAGATCGACCAGTCCTTCACCCGCGCGATCAACGACGGCGACGACGAGGTGCGCCAGAAGAGCCGCATGCTGATCGAAGGCATCACCACCCTGTCCCACAAGATGAACTGCACCGTCATTGCCGAGGGCATCGAGACGGAAGAGGAATGCCGCACGCTTCACCAGATGGGTCTGGACTATGGCCAGGGCTATCTCTTCCATCGTCCGCAGCACGCAGCCGCACTCATCGAGGAACTGATGGCTCCGCAGTCGGCCGTCGCGCGCGCCTCGTAAACGAAGAACGAAGGAGACGACACGATGAAAAAGCTCCTGCTTCTCGCATGTCTGGCGCTGCCATGCGCGGCCCACGCACAGACGGTTGCTTTCACGACCGAGGATTACGCCCCGTTCAACTATCGCGAAGGCAAAGAGATCAAGGGCGCGACGGTCGAGCAGGTCGAAAAGGTCATGGCTGCCATCGGCGTCGACTATACGATCGAAGTCATGCCTTGGGCGCGTGCTTTCAGCCTTGCCCGCACCGAGCCGATGACATGTGTTTTCGCCACCGCCCACAATAGCGCGCGTGACCCATTGTTCAAATGGGTCGAGCCGCTGCTCATCGACCGAAACATCCTGATCACCCGCAAGGGTTCGGGCATCACCGCCAGCAATCTCGAAGAGGCAAAAAAATATACGATCGGCACCCAGCGCGAGGACTACACCGAGACGATCCTGAAGGAGAAGGGTTTCACCAAGCTGGACGTCGCCAGTGACTTCAACGCCACGCTGCGCAAGCTGCTCAGCGGTCGCATCGACATGATGCCGATCTCCGAACTCTATTTCGAAAAGCTGAAGGCCGATCAGCCGGTGGAGATCGTAACCGTGCTCTCCTCCCAGCCAATGGGTATCGCCTGCGAGAAGAGCTTTCCCGACGATCTGCACGCCAAGATGCAGGCTGCCCTCGACAAGCTGATCGCCGATGGCGACCAGAAGCAGATCTTCCTGAAATATGGCATGAACCTCTCGGAATGATGCTGCCTGCCGGGCTCGCCGTTTCCGCTTGACTTTACTGTCGTTTCCGGATGGTGAACGTCGGGAAACGCATAAGCGAGGATGACAGGCCATGCTGATCATTGCAGGTCTCGGCAATCCCGGCAGCAAATACGCCGGTAACCGTCACAACATCGGCTTCATGGCTGTTGACGCCATTCATCGGCGCCACAGCTTTTCCCTCTGGTCAAAGAAGTTCAAGGCCGAGATCGCCGAGGGCGAACTCGGCGGCGAAAAGGTGCTGCTGATCAAACCGCAGACCTACATGAACCTTTCCGGCGAAGCCGTCGGCGAGGCGATGCGTTTTTACAAGCTCCAGCCCGCCGACCTTGTCGCGATCTATGACGAGCTCGACCTTCCCGCGGGCAAGGCGCGGCTGAAGACCGGCGGCGGCCATGGCGGCCATAACGGCATTAGATCGTTGGACGCCCATTGCGGCAAGGAATACCGGCGACTGCGCCTCGGCATCGGCCATCCCGGCGTCAAGGAAATGGTGCAGAACCATGTGCTCGGCGACTTCGCCAAGGCCGACAAGGTATGGCTGGAGCCGCTTCTCGATACGCTGGCCGACAATGCCGATATGCTGGTGCGAAACGAGGATTCACAGCTGATGAACAAGATCGCGCTGGCGCTCGGCGGCAAGGCGGACGAGGAAAAGCCGCGGAAGGAAAGCAGGGAGAGCGAGAAGAAGCCGGCCGGCCAGTCGCATATCCGCCAGGCCCGCAACAACAACCAGCCAAAGCTGCCGGCCACCGGCCCGATGGCCGACATGCTGAAGAAGATGTTCGACAACAAGGGGGAATGACGGCGGTGCCAGACCAGGATTTTACCATCCGCAGTGCCGTTCCCGATGATCTCGAGGGGCTGACCGTCCTCTACCGGCATCTGAATCCGACCGATCCCATTCTCGACGGGACCATGGCCAAGGAGCGCTTTTCCGCCATTCTCGCCCAGCCGGGCATGACCGTATTCATCGGCTTTGCCGGCGCTCACGCCGCCGCCACCGTCACGCTGATCATCGTGCCGAACTTGACGCGCGGCGCCGCCTCTTATGCACTGATCGAAAACGTCGTCACCCACGCCGAGCACCGCCGGCGCGGCTACGCCAACGCCGTCATCGGCCATGCGGTGAATGAGGCCTGGAAGGCCGGCTGCTATAAGGTGATGTTGCTCACCGGCTCGAAGAACCCGGCGACGCTGCGCTTCTACGAAAATTGCGGCTTCCTGCAGGACAAGACCGGCTATCAGATCCGCCGGCTGTGAGCTGAAGGGCTATTCCTCGGGCTCGGTGGTGAACATCAGCGGGAAACCCATCTCCTTGGCTAGGTCGATACCCTCCTTGGCCTTGGTCTCGGCAATGTCCTTGGCGCAGACCACGACCACGCAGGAGCCGAGCTTGTGCGCCGTCATCATCACCCGATAGCCGGTCTCCTCGCTCATGCGGAAGACGACTTTCAGGATCACGATGACGAAGTCCCGCGGCGTGTAATCGTCGTTAACGAGAATGACCTTGTAGAGCTTCGGCTTGTCCAGCTTCGGCCTGACCTTGGTCTTCGGTTTCAGGGCAACGTCATTGTCACTCATCGGAAAATCCACCCGTTGATGACATGGTCAAGGTTCTTCAGAACAACTAATCATTGTCGATGACGAATTTTCGACGGTGCGCCGTGGCTGCCCCACCTTGAAGCAGGAAATTCGCCGAGTTGAAGCCGGATGTCATTGCGGCCGGCAACAGCGATCGTGCAGTTGACGAAATCCGCAATGCATCGAAACCGCGATCGCCCTCGAAAATAGGCCGGCGCCGTTCCTTGGGCAAGTGAGCAACGTTAAAAGCTCGCTAAGACTTGACCGTATTGCTCCTTTATCCCATAGGCACCAGCAAGAAATTCAAGAACAGCAGGTTTTAGCCATGGGCTTCAAATGCGGCATCGTCGGTCTGCCGAACGTCGGCAAATCGACCCTCTTCAACGCACTCACCAAGACGGCGGCGGCACAAGCGGCCAATTATCCCTTTTGCACCATCGAGCCGAATACCGGCGAAGTCGCCGTACCCGATCCGCGCATGCGCAAGCTTGCCGACATCGCCAAGTCGAAGGAACTGATCCCGACCCGCATCTCCTTCGTCGACATCGCCGGCCTGGTGCGCGGCGCCTCAAAAGGTGAGGGTCTCGGCAACCAGTTCCTCGCCAATATCCGCGAAGTCGACGCCATCGTGCATGTGCTGCGCTGCTTCGAAGACAGCGACATCACCCATGTCGAGGGCCGCATCAATCCGGTCGCCGATGCCGAGACGATTGAGACCGAGCTGATGCTCGCCGATCTCGAAAGCCTGGAGCGCCGCACCGAGCAGACGCGCAAGCGCGCCACCGGCAAGGACAAGGAGTCGATGGCGATGCTACCGATCATGGAAGCCTCGCTGAAGCTGCTCAACGAGGGCAAGCCGGTGCGCACGCTGCTGTTGAAGCTCGATGCCGAGGAGATCGCCATCCTCAAGGGCCTCAACCTCCTCACCTCGCATCCGGTGCTCTATGTCTGCAACGTCGCCGAAGCCGATGCCTCAACCGGCAACGAATTCACCGCCGCCGTCGCCGCCATGGCGAAGGAGCAGGGTGCCGAAACCGTCATCATCTCGGCGGCGATCGAAGCTGAGGTCGCCCAGCTTGCCGAAGAGGAAGCCAAGGAATTCCTCTCTGCCCTAGGCCTTGACGAGGCGGGCCTCGACCGGCTGATCCGCGCCGGCTATAAGCTGCTCGACCTCATCACCTATTTCACTGTCGGCCCGAAGGAAACGCGCGCCTGGACGATCGAGCGCGGCACCAAGGCGCCGCAGGCCGCCGGCGTCATCCACTCGGATTTCGAACGCGGCTTCATCCGCGCCAACACCATCGCCTACGACGATTACATCAAGTACAACGGCGAAGTTGGCGCCAAGGATGCCGGCAAGGCGCGCGACGAAGGCAAGGAATACGTCGTCCAGGACGGCGACGTCATCCACTTCCGTTTCAACACCTGATCAAATCGCTGCCGCCTTAACCGGGCGGCAGCCTGTTTGCGATTGCCGGCGGTAGTGCCCTGAGCACTAGCCGCCGAAGCGGCATCCAGCCTGTTCCGATAATGAGCACGATCGCGCCGACGACGATCAGCGTCGTGAAGATGTAGGTATCGACAGTCGCATTTCCCTTCCGAACCACGCTGAAGATCGCAACGCCGAGGGACAGCAGCCCCGACGTGACGAAGGCGCGACGATCGATGACGAGGCCGATCAGCATCAACGCCGCCACGGTCGCGACGACCACAGGAGTCCGGGCCGACATGTTCGCCAGGTCGAAGATATGGCCGGCTTCCCCGAACGACAGCAGGGACACGGTGCTGTAGAGCAGCGCCGGCGCCGCACCGAGATGCAACCAGAAAGCGATATCCGAACGCGTCGTCCGCCGCAGCCGGTCGCCGAGATCGAAATAAAGCGCCGTCGCGAACAGGCCGAGCGCACAGACGAAAGCGACCGCGGCCAGCACGCCAAGATGATCGACGAAAAACGCGGGATTGCCGCTTAGCCATTGCACCAGGCGTAAAAGCAGCGTGAGCACCAAGGCAAGCGTCGACATGATAGTGAGCGCCAGCGACAAGGGCACGCGATAGCGGGCATAATAGACGCAGAGCAGAATCGGAAAGCCGGCGACGAACTGCGTCAGATCCGCACCGATTTCGGAGGTCCACGGCGTGAAGACGCGGGACATCAGCAAAAATGTCCAGCAGAACAGCGCGACAGTCAGGCTGACAGCCGGCAAGGCGAGCCGCTGGCGGCGCACCAGGATTTCCGAAAGCACGATGATAGCGACCGGCACGGCGTAAAGCGGCGCCAGGCCCCAGAGGCCGACGAGCGCGACGATAACACCGATGGTGATCAGCACGTCGTGAAAGCCGCGCACGAAGCGCGGCGTCTCGGTGTCCGACCAGGCCCGCTCTTCGGCTGCGACTGCCTTCTGCGTCTCAACAACAGACACGCCACGCTCGGTCAGAAACGGCAGAAGCCGCCCGCCCGCTTCCGACGAAATCAGCCCCTGGCGCGCCGCCTCGTCAAGTATCGACCTCAGTTCCGTCATACCGGTTTGTCTCCCGGGAATCATTGAGCCCGCGCGGATGCTATTGTAAGCACTAGAGCATGATGCCGAAAAGTGTAAGTGGTTTTCGGACGGCATCATGCTCTAACTCTTTAATGTAGAACAAGATTCAGATTGTAGGCCGACCGGCCTAAAAACATCCTGTTCTAGGCGCTTGATATGGCGGAGGAGAGAATGCCGGCAGAAAAGCTGTCTTTCGAGGATTTTGAACCCGGCCGCCGTTTCGCCCTCGGCCCGAAACTGGTGCTCACCGAAGAAATCATCGAGTTCGCCAGCGAATTCGACCCGCAGCCAATGCATCTCGACGAAGCCGCCGGCCGCGCCAGCATCCTCGGCGGGCTTGCCGCCTCCGGCTGGCATACCTCGGCAATGCTCATGCGCATGATGGCGGACAGCTACGTGCTGAACGCGCTTTGCGAGGGTGCGCCGGGCATCGATCTGATGGAATGGCGAAAGCCGGTGCTTGCAGGCGATACGCTGCAGGGCCATTCGACCGTTCTCGAAGCCCGGCCGATGCGCTCGCGCCCCGGCATGGGCATCGTCAAATTCCGCCACACGGTGGAAAACCAGCGCGGCGAACTCGTCTGCCTCTCGGAGAATTCCGTGATGATCCGCATGCGCCCCACTCCGGAGGATGCCAACGTGAGCTCGGAGCCATCAGTATGAGAATGTCCGAGCTTTACGCCGTCGGTCAAAAAGCCGAGATCGGCAGCTACACCTTCACCGAAGAAAACATCATCCGCTTCGCAACCCGCCACGACCCGCAGCGTTTTCACGTCGATAAGGAAGCCGCGAAAGACACGCTCTTCGGCGGGCTTTGCGCCTCGGGCTGGCACACCACGGCCGCCTGGATGCGGACCTTCCTCGCCTTCTGGCAAAAGCAAAGCGTCATTCTCGCCGAAGAGGGGCTGACGGCGCCCAAGCTCGGCCCCTCGCCTGGCTTCCAGAAACTGCAATGGCTGCGGCCGGTCTTTGCAGGCGACGTCGTGACCTATTCCGTCGCCTTTCTGTCCAGCCGACCGCTCGCATCGCGGCCGGGCTGGCACCTCAACACCATCCTCTGCGAGGGCGTCAATCAGAACGGCGATCCCGTCATGCGCTTTGAAAGCGGCGTCCTGGAATTCGACTGACGCGGTCGCAACGCGGGCTCAATGCCCGGAGAATTCGACCAGCGTGTGGACGACGACGCCGAGCTCTTCCAGCTTCCTGCGGCCGCCAAGGTCGGGCAGGTCGATGACGAAGCAGGCGCCAACCACCTCCGCGCCGATCTGGCGCAAAAGCTGCGTCGCACCCACGGCCGTGCCGCCGGTGGCGATGAGATCATCGACCAGGATCACCTTCTCGCCGGGCTGGACCGCATCGCGATGCATCTCCATTTCGTCGACTCCATATTCCAGGCTGTAGGCGATGCGCACGGTGTCGTGTGGCAACTTGCCCTTCTTGCGGATCGGTACGAAGCCCGAGGAAAGCTGGTGCGCCACCGCACCGCCGAGGATGAAGCCGCGCGCCTCCATGCCGGCGATCTTGTCGACCTTCGTGCCGGCATAGGGTTGCACCAGCTCGTCGACCGCCCGGCGGAAAGCACGGGGGTTGCCGAGCAGCGTGGTGATGTCGCGGAAGATGATGCCGGGATTGGGGTAGTCGGGGATGGAGCGAATGCTGGCTGCGAGCTCCGAAATTGTATTGCCCATGGAACGTCCGTATCTGCGAGCACATAAAACCGGCCGCACCCTATCAATTGCCGAGGGTGGAACCAACAAAAAAGGCGGCTCGCAAGCCGCCTTTCGAATTCAGGCACGGAACGCTCAATGTTCCTTGTTGGCGTAAACCGAGCGCTTCGTCAGATAGATCAGCACGGTAAAGATCGCCAGGAACACCATCACCATAAAGCCGGTGCGCTTGCGCTCCTCGAGATGCGGTTCGGCGGCCCACATCAGGAACGCGGAAACATCCTTGGCGTATTGGTCGACGGTCGCCGGCGCGCCGTCGTCATAGGTTACCTGGCCGTCGGAAAGCGGTTTCGGCATAGCGAGAACGGCGGCAGCATGGAAATACGGGTTATAATGCGCGCCCTGCGCCACCTGGAAGCCGGCGGGCGGCTCTTCATAACCGGTCAGCAGCGAGTAGATGTAGTCCGGGCCGCTTTCCTGATACTGCGTAAAGATGTCGAAGACGAATTGCGGGAAGCCGCGCTCGACTTCACGGGCCTTGGCGATCAGCGAAAAATCAGGCGGAGCCGCACCGTTGTTGGACGCGGCCGCCGCTTCAGCATTAGCGAAGGGCGATGGGAAATGATCCGAAGGGACTGCCTTGCGGGTGAACATTTCGCCGGCCGAGTCCGGCCCGTCCTGAACTTCGTAATTGGCAGCGAATGCCTTCACCTGTGCCTCGGAATAACCGAGTTCGTCGAGCGTGCGGAAAGGCACGAGGCTCATCGAATGGCAGGCAGAACAGACTTCCGTGTAGACCTTGAGGCCGCGCTGGAGCTGAGCCTTGTCGTAGTGGCCGAACGGGCCGGCAAAGCTCCATTCCTGCTCCTTTGGCTCCTTCAGCGGATAGTGCGGCGTCGCGCCTTCCTCGTGATGCGCGGGAGCTGCACCATTCGCGGGCGTCGCTTCCTCGGCGAAAGCGGCGCTGCCAAGGAGAGCGGCGACGGCAAGCGGCAGAATGCTTGCAACAAGCGTTTTCATAGTTCTATTCCCTTCCGTCGCTCGCTTACGCATTGGCCGCCGCGGTGGCGCCAGTGGTCTTGTTGCGCTTTTCAAGCACCGCTTCAGTGATCGAGTTCGGGATGCGGCGCGGCGTTTCCACCAGACCCAGAACTGGCATCGCGACCAGGAAGAAGGCGAAGTAGAGAAGCGTGCAGATCTGCGACACGATGACGTAGCTGCCTTCCGCCGGCTGCGAACCGAGCCAGCCGAGGATGATCGCGTTGAGCACGAACAGCCAGAAGAACAGCTTGTACCAGGGACGATAGACCGCCGAGCGGACCTTCGAGGTGTCAAGCCACGGCAGGAAAAAGAGCACGATGATCGCGCCGAACATCACGAGCACGCCGCCAAGCTTGGAGTCGATCGGGCCGATGTTGAAGGTGATCGAACGCAGCATCGCGTAGAACGGCAGGAAGTACCATTCGGGAACGATGTGGGCAGGCGTCTTCAACGGATCGGCCGGGATGTAGTTATCGGCGTGACCGAGGAAGTTCGGCAGGTAGAAGACGAAATAGGCATAAACGAGCAGGAAGACGGAGACGCCGAGGGCATCCTTCATCGTCGCATAGGGTGTGAAGCGCACGGTGTCGGTCTTCGTCTTGACCTCGACGCCCGTCGGGTTCGTCTGGCCTGTGACGTGCAGCGCCCAGATATGCAGGACCACGACGCCGGCGATCATGAAAGGCAGCAGGTAATGCAGCGAGAAGAAGCGGTTCAGCGTCGGCTGATCGACGGCAAAGCCGCCAAGCAGGAACTGCTGCACCCATTCGCCGACCAGAGGGAAGGCCGAGAAGAAACCGGTGATGACGGTCGCGCCCCAGAAAGACATCTGCCCCCAGGGCAGGACGTAGCCCATGAAGCCCGTCGCCATCATCAGCAGGTAGATGACCACGCCGAGGATCCAGAGGATTTCGCGCGGCGCCTTGTAGGAGCCATAATAGAGGCCCCGGGCAATGTGCAGGTAGACGGCGACGAAGAAGAAGGAGGCGCCGTTGGCATGCAGGTAGCGCAGCAGCCAGCCGTGGTTGACGTCGCGCATGATCTTTTCAACGGAGTTGAAAGCGATCGTCGTGTCGGCGGCATAGTGCATGGCGAGCACGACACCCGTCAGGATCTGCACGATCAGCATGACGGAAAGCATCGCGCCGAAGGTATAGGCATAGTTCAGGTTTCTGGGAACCGGATATGCCACGAAGCTGTCATAGACCATGCGCGGCAGCGGCAGGCGCGCATCGACCCATTTTTCGAAGCCGGTTGACGGTTCGTAGCTGGAATGGCCACTCATAAATCAGTCTCCCCTCAACCGATCTTGATTTTGGTATCGGACACAAATGAAAAGGTCGGAATCGCCAGGTTCTGCGGCGCAGGGCCTTTGCGAATGCGGCCGGCCGTGTCGTAGACCGAGCCATGGCAGGGACAGAACCAACCATTGTACTCACCGGCCTGACCGAGCGGAACGCAACCGAGATGGGTGCAGGTGCCGATCATGACGATCCAGTTTTCCTTGTCCTTGCCGCCCGAACGGTCAACACCGGTCGCCTGCGCTTCAGGCGGAAGGTTGGCATTGCGCGCGATCGGATCCTTGAGATCCGCCAGCGGAACATCGGCTGCCGCCTTCACTTCCTCCGGCGTGCGGTTGCGGATAAAGATCGGCTTGCCGCGCCACTTGACCGTCAGTGACATGCCGGGCTCGAGGCTCGCGACATCGACTTCGATGGAGGCCAGCGCCAGCGTCGATGCATCCGGACGCATCTGGTCGATGAACGGCCATGCGACAGCAACAGCGCCGACAGCGCCCGCCATACCAGTGGTGAGATAAAGGAAATCACGGCGAGTGGGCTCTGCTGAAGCCTCGCTTGTCGTTACGTGTTCGCTCACGGCTTAACCATCCTCTGCGCAATTATCGCGGAATTCCGCCCCGCCCCCTCTGCTGGCGAATCGATCTGGACACATTTCGGCCATAGATTCCCCGGCAATCCGGCGCGTTCTAAGCTTGATCGCAAATTATGTCCAGCCTTGACAAGGGGATGAGGGCACAATGTCGCGGGAAATTTCAGATGAATTTTTTACGGCAAAGACACGCTTGCCGTTATGTTGCATTGCAACAAAAAAGCCGTCGTGTTAGGCGCAACCGCAACGATGCCAGCCAGCCGGACCCGAGCGGATGAGAGACACGATCTTTTGCGTAATGAGCGTTCTCACAACCCTCGTCCTCGCCATTATCTCGCTGCGCTATATCAAAGATTTCTATCTGCTTTCTCTCTTTTACAGCTTTCAGATCCATCTGGCGGCTGCCGCAGCAGTGGCCTCCGGCATAGCCCTCCTCTTCAAGCGGCATTGGTACGCGCTGCTGACACTCGGCGCATCGATGGTTCTCGTCGTCCACGGCATCGTGATGACGCGTGAATTCGTCGAGCCTGCGGTGGACGAGAGCCACCCTGCTCTCTTCAAGCTGATGTCCTTTAATATAGAGAACGACAATTTCGCAAACGGCGCTGATATCGCCGACATGGCGATCGGCTCGGGGGCCGACGTCGTCAACATCCTCGAAGCCGAACCGGTACTGTCCGAATTGCCGCGACTGCTGAAGACCTATCCCTATTACGTCGGCTGCGGCGTCGGCATGGAGCAATGCGATACGCTCGTCCTGTCGAAGCGCCCGCTGATCGAACCTCGCATCCGCAGCCTCGGCCTGCTGTGGCGCAACCGCCTGACGATCTCGACGATCGATTTCGACGGCCAGAAGATCAACTTCCTCGCCGCGCACCTGACCAAACCCTATTACGACGAATTCCATGGGCTGGAAGTCGAAGATCTCGCCGAGATTATCCCTTCGCTGCCGGGACCGCTCGTGCTTGCCGGTGATTTCAATACGTCGATTCTGGCGCCGGATGTGCAGTATCTCATGCGCAGCCAGGGCTTGGGCACAGCATCGCTGGAGCCTGCGACATGGCCGATCGCCGCCGGCCCCTTCGGCATTTCGATCGATCACGTCTTCAGCAAAGCGCCCCTGCGGCTGAAATCGGTCCGCCGCATCGAGAACAGTTTCGGATCAAACCATTTTGGCCTCATGGCGGAATTCGTCCTCGATCCTTGAGCCTGCATCCTCGTCGGACGCGAGAAAGCCGCCGGATTGGCGTGCCCAGAGTTCGGCATAGAGCCCGCCGCGGCGAAGCAGCTCATCGTGGCTGCCCTCCTCGATGATCCGGCCGAGGTCGACGACGATCAGCCGGTCGAGCGCGGCGATCGTCGACAGCCGGTGGGCGATCGCGAGCACTGTCTTGCCCTCCATGATCCGATGGAGATTGGACTGGATCGCTTCCTCCACTTCCGAATCGAGCGCCGACGTCGCTTCGTCGAGAACCAGGATCGGCGCGTCCTTCAGCATGACTCGCGCGATGGCGATGCGCTGCCGCTGCCCGCCCGACAGTTTGACGCCGCGTTCGCCGACATGCGCATCGAAACCGCTACGGCCCTGCTGATCCTGCAGGCGGGCAATGAAGTCGATGGCTTCGGCGCGTCGGGCCGCTTCGACCAGCCGCTCCTCGCCGGCATCCGGCCGTCCGAAGAGTATATTGTCGCGCACGGAACGATGCAGCAGCGACGTATCCTGGCTGACGACGCCGATCTGCATCCTGAGCGATTCCTGGGTCACCGCCGATATATCCTGGCCGTCGACCAGAATGCGGCCGTCCTGGATGTCATAGAGACGCAGCAGCAGGTTCATCAGCGTTGATTTGCCGGCGCCCGAACGCCCGACGATTCCGACCTTCTCGCCCGGGCGGATGGTCAGGGAGAAATTCTCGACGACGGGCTGCTGACCCTTGCCGTAGTGGAAGGAGACATTATCGAAGCGAATGCCGGGATGGCGGATCACCAGGCTCATCGCATCGGGCCGATCGACGAGTCCGAGCGGCTGGGAAATCAGTTCCGCTGAATTCTGGATGGTGCCGAGATTGCGCATGATGCCGTTGAACTGCGTCATCAGCCTGCCGAGCAGGAAATTCAGCCGGAGCACCAGCGCCAGCGAAAATGCCACCGCGCCGGAACTGATCAAGCCGCGCAGCCAGAGATCGACGCTCAAGCCCGCCATCGTAACGATCATCAGGCCGGAGAGCAGGGCCATGGAGGCCCGCACGCCGGTGATGAACCGCGTGAAGCGCAGCACCGTGTCCTGATAGATATCGAAACCCTGGCGCATGTAGCGATCGCTCTCTTCATCGCGTGCGAACAGCTTCAGCGTCTGCATATTGCTGTAGGAGTCGACCATCCGGCCGTTCAGCATCGATCCGGCCTCCGCCGTTTCGCGGGAATGATGGCGGATCCGCGGGACGAAGTGGCGGGCAAGCAGGCTGAAGGCGCCAAGCCAGAACAGCACGACGGCGGCGAGTGTAAAGTCCAGCCGGGCGACGAGCACGAGCGTCGTTACCGCATAAATTCCGACAAACCAGACGCTTTCCATCAGCGACGTGACGAGATCGCCGGTTGCCTGGCCGGCAGACCAGACCTTGGTGACGATACGCCCGGAGAAATCGCTCTGAAAGAACGACAATGATTGCCTTGAGACGTGGAGATAAGATTGCCAACGTGCTAGATTGTAGAAGCCGGGCGTGATCACCTGCTGATCGACGAGGGCAATCATGAAGGCGACGACGAAGCGCACGAGCCCGATGAGAGCGAGCATGCCGAACAGCTCGCCGCCATGAGCCGCGAGAAGACCGCTCCAGCCGACGCCGGGCTTAATGCTGGCGAGAATATCGACGAGGCGTCCGACGAACCAGAAGAGTGCGGCCTCGATGGCCGCCGACGTCCCGCCGAGAATGAGCATGGCGATGAACGGCATCTTCGCCTGGCCGATGTAAAACCAGATGAAACCGAGCGTAGCACGCGGCGGCTGCAAGTTGTCGCGCGGGCGGAACGGATCGATCCAGGTTTCGAACAGGCGGAAGACGGGTCGCAGAAACATGGAAGCGATATAGGCGGATTGAGGGGAGCGGCAAAGGGAATGGAAAGCGGACGCAACCTAATATTTTGGTAATAAACGATAACATCGGCGGCATTGCCATTGATTGCCTCCGTACCCGTCACAATCTGACGATAGGATCGCGCTTCACCGGAGAAAAGGTCATGGAAACGAAAATGCTCGATGCGCATATTCCGCTTCCGCTTGCGGAAAGGTTGGATGCCCTGGCTCTCGACCTGGCGCTGCCGCGCGACGAGATCGTCATCGAGGCTATCGCCGCCTGGCTCGACAGCGAGGAACGCCGCCGCATCGTGGCGCTGCGCACCCTTGCAGCTGCCAACACCATCGTCGTCGTCGAACATGACCGCGTGATCGACTGGGCCGACAGCCTTTGAGTAGGCAAACGGCGCCCTGTTCCCATTGGCAAGTAAATCAATTTAACAATTGAAAAGGCCCTCCCCGCTTGCGCCGGGAGGGCTTCTCTCATTCCGCAGCCTCTTCCGCCTCCTCGGCGTGATCGGAGAGGAAGCCGCCGGACTGGCGATTCCAGAGGTCGGCATAGATGCCGCCGCTTTCGATCAGTTCGCCGTGCGAACCGGCCTCGATGATCCGGCCCTTGTCGAGCACGATCAACCGGTCCATCTCCGTCAGCGTCGAAAGCCGGTGGGCGATCGCGATCACCGTCTTGCCTTCCATCAGGGCGAAGAGGTTTTCCTGGATTGCCGCCTCCACTTCCGAATCGAGCGCCGAGGTCGCCTCGTCGAGCACCAGGATCGGCGCATCCTTCAGGAAGACGCGAGCGATGGCGATCCGCTGCCGCTGGCCGCCGGAGAGCTTGACGCCGCGTTCGCCGACCTGCGCGTCGAGGCCCTGGCGGCCCTGCATGTCGACGAGCCCTTCGATGAACTCCCAGGCATTGGCGCGCTTGGCGGCCTCGATCACTTCAGCGTCGGTGGCCTCCGGCCGGCCATAGGCGATGTTGTCGCGGATCGAGCGGTGCAGCAGCGACGTGTCCTGCGTCACCACGCCGATCAGCGAGCGCAGGCTTTCCTGCGAGACGCCTGATATATCCTGCCCGTCGATGGTAATGCGGCCGGCCTCCAGGTCGTAGAAGCGCAGCAAGAGGTTCATCAGCGTCGTCTTGCCGGCGCCGGAACGACCAACCAGACCCACCTTCTCGCCGGCCTTGATGTCGAGCGACAGATTGTCGATGACGCCTTTGCCCTTGCCGTAGTGGAAGCGGATGCGATCGTAATGGATCGCCCCCTTCTTCGCCGTCATGTCAGGCGCATTCGGCTTGTCGACGATGTCGTGCTGCTTGCTCATCATCTCCATGCCGTCATAGACCGTGCCGATATTCTCGAACAACGCCGAGACTTCCCACATGATCCATTGCGACATGCCGTTGACGCGCATGGCAAGACCGATGGCGATGGCAATCGCGCCGACCGAGATCGCCCCGTTCAGCCAAAACCAGATCGACAGGCCCGAGACGACGAAGAGCGCGACGCAGTTGTTGAGATAGACGCTGATGTGGAAGAGCGTCACCTTGCGCATCTGCTTGTGCACGGTCTGCAGGAACTCGTCCATGCCCTCCCTCGCATAGACCTCCTCACGGCCCGCATGCGAGAAAAGCTTGACGGTGGCGATATTCGTATAGCTGTCGACCACGCGCCCCGTCATCATCGAGCGCGCATCCGCTTGCGTCGCCGCAATCTTGCGAAGCCGCGGCACGAAATAAGAGACGATGCTGACATAGACGGAGAGCCAGACGAGGATCGGGATCATCAGCCGCCAGTCGGCCGCGGCAATCACGATGATCATCGTCAGGAAATAGCTGACGACATAGACGAAGACGTCGAGGATCTTCATCACCGTTTCGCGCACGGCAAGCGAGGTCTGCATCACCTTGGTCGCGACGCGCCCGGCAAATTCGTTGGCGAAGAACGTCATGCTGTGGCGCAGCAGGAAGCGGTGCATCTGCCAGCGCGCCATCATCGGATAATTGCCGAGCAGCATCTGATGCATGATGAGGGAATCGAGCCCGGCGGCCAGCGGCAGGCCCAGAAGCACCAGCGCTGCCATCCAGAACAGCTTGTGGCCTTCGGTCTGCAGGAAAGTGGCGCGATCGGCATTGGTCAGCCAGTCGACGATGTCGCCGAGGAACTGGAAAAGCGCCACTTCGCCGACGGCAATCAGCGACGTTAGCACGGCCATCAGGCCGAGCCAGGGCGCTGCCGGCTTGCTGTAATGCCAGCAGAAGGCAAAGAGACCTTTCGGGGGCGCGACGGGCTCCTCGCTCGGAAAGGGATTGAGTCGCTGTTCGAACCAGCCAAACATGAAATTGCTCCGAAACATCAGCGTTCCGGCTCCTGGCTTCGCGCCATCTCGGCGCCATGCAAGCACATATGGGAACCGGACGTTCAAGGGGCGAGGCTGAATCAGCCGCGCAATGGATCAAAAGGGAAGTTTTAGAAAGAAGCCCGCTCTAGCGGCGCCATGTCGCCTTGATCGGCATTACGGCGGGAAAGCGCATAATAAGCAAAATATTCATGTGGCCCTCCCTGCTGGCGTTCGAAGATGTGCATGCATAACGCGAAGACTGCGAAATTTCCAGCCCCGAACTGGCGCGAATAGAACGTTTCTGGGCCAAACTGCGCCCTGTTGCGCTGAAATCACAGTTGTATTAGGCCTCCCGCTTCGAAACCAACGGGCGGCGCCTGAATGACGAACCTCAGACTGGCACTCTACCAGCCGGACATCCCCGGCAATACCGGCACGATCCTGCGCCTTGCCGCCTGCCTCGGCTTCGCCGTCGACCTGATCGAGCCCGCCGGCTTCGATGTCTCCGACCGCAATCTGAAACGATCGGGCATGGATTATATCGCCGCCGCCGCGCTGACCCGCCATGTCAACTGGGACCGCTTCGAGGCATGGCGCACCATGTCAGGCCGCCGTCTGATCCTTGCCTCGACCAAGGCTGCCGACCGCTACACCGATTTCGCCTTCCGTCCGGACGATGTCCTGCTTTTCGGGCGCGAAAGCGCCGGCCTGCCGGATCACGTGCACGAGAGAGCCGACGCCCGCATCCTCATCCCGATGGTCGAAGGCCAGCGGTCGATCAATGTCGCAGTCTCGGCAGCCATGATCGTCGGCGAGGCGATGCGCCAAACCGTCTGGGCTTGATTGGCGCCTGCTCGAAACGGATTGCCGAATATATCGGGAAGTGTCGAAAATCGACATTGTCAATCGATCAAACCGGCGTATATTTATTAGCCGGACAATTAAACATCCCACACGACCATCACAATTTCAATAACTTGGGAAGATTAGCCACAAAGGCCGACGCCCGTAGACTGATGAAAGCAGAATAAAACAAGAAAATGGATTCCACGATCATCATGATCAACCTGTTCGGAGCCGTGGCGCTGCTGCTGTTCGGCCTCGCGCAGGTGAAGGACGGCGTGTCCAGGGCCTTCGGCGCCCGGCTGAGAACGGGGCTGGCGACCGGCACGCGCGGCGGCCTTCGCTCATTCCTGTCGGGACTGGTCGCGACCGTCGCGCTGCAGAGCTCGACGGCAACAGCGCTGATGACCGCCTCCTTCGTCGAACGTGATCTGATCAAGCCGCGCATGGCCCAGATCGTCCTGCTCGGCGCCAATGTCGGCACGGCGATCACTGCATGGATCGTCGCGACCGGCATCGAATGGCTCTCCCCGCTCCTGATCCTCTCCGGCATCGTGCTTTACCGCGGCCGCTCCAGCACCCGCCAGGGCGGCGGCGCAGCGCTGATCGGCATCGGCCTGATGCTGTTGTCGCTGCATCTCCTGAGCCTTGCGACGGAGCCGATGCGCGCCTCACCCGCTCTGGCCGCTTTCATCAGCCTGCTGGATGGCGCTCTGCCCGTGGCGCTCCTCTTCTCGGCAGTGCTCGCCTTCGTCTCATCGTCCAGCCTAGCGGTGGTGGTGCTCATCCTGTCGCTCGCTTCGGCCGGCCTGATCTCTGCCGAACTCGTGATCGTGCTCGTGCTCGGCGCCAATCTCGGCGGCGCGATACCGCCCGTCGTCGCGACGATGTCCGGGCCGGTTTCGGCGCGACGCGTCACATTCGGCAATCTCGCCGTCCGTGCGCTCGGCTGCATCATCGCCTTGCCACTCGCGGACTACGGCGCGGAATTCATCCAGATGCTGCCCTTCGGACCGTCAAAGCTCCCAGTCGATGCGCATCTGCTCTTCAATGTTCTGCTCGCCGCCCTCGCCTGGCCCTTTTCGAGGCCGCTCGCCACGCTGATGACTCGCCTGGTTCCGGATCAGGCCGAGCCGGATACGGCTCCGAAATATCTAGATGCCCATGAGCTTTCGACTCCCGTCATTGCTTTGACCAGCGCCACCCGCGAAGTGCTCGGCATCGGCGACCTCATCGAGCGCATGCTGATCCGGGTCTCCGAGGCCTTCGAAGGCAATGACTCTTCCAAGCTTTCCGAAATCGCGACCCTTGAAGAGCGCGTCGACAAGCTGCAGCAGGCGGTGAAGGTTTATCTCTCGAAGCTCGGCCGCGAGGGGCTCAGCGACGAAAACGCCCGCCGCTCGATCGTTGTCATCGACTATGCCATCAATCTCGAACATATGGGCGATATCATCGAGAAAGGCTTGCTGGAGCAGGTATCGAAGAAGATCTCGCTTGGGCTCAGGTTTTCCGACGACGGTCATCAGGAATTGCGTAAGCTGTTCGACCTGACGATCGACAATCTTCGTGTTGCCCAGACGATCTTCGTCACTCGCGATTTCAATCTTGCGCGTCAGATGATGGAGACAAAGGTGGAGGTCCGGCGCATGGAGAAACAGTCGGCCGAACACCATCTGGAGCGCCTGCGTGACGGACGCGCCGACAGTCTGCAGACAAGCTCGCTGCATCTCGATATGCTGCGTGACCTGAAGAGGATCAACGCACACATCGTCTCGGTGGCGCATCCGATCCTGGATGAAAGCGGCCTTTTGATCGAAAGCCGCGTGCGTGCCGTCGCGGAGTGACGGTCAGTCGGCCGAAGGCAGGCGGCGCATGGTGAATTCGATCTGGTCACCGTCGAGCTGACGCCAGCTTTCCACCTCGGTCCAATAGGCGGCTTTCGGATATTCGTCGAACCATTCGCGCGCCTTGGCGCGGGCGTCGAGGAGGCCGAGGCAATATGTCTCACGCACGAAATGGTCTTTCTTACGGGCAGGGTTTTCCGCCCGGTGTCTCGCCATTCTGCGTTTCAGGCCGTCGAAGGACGGAGGTCCTGGAATTTTTGCCATCAACCCTACCTCTGTCGAAAAGATAGTATCGAAACCCTTGTTTTGCGAGTCGAATCTCGATGCCCTGGCCGCAGCTTGGCGAGGGGCGGCGCCGCCTGCTAGAGCTTTTCCGGGTTAGATTGAAGCATTCTGCCGGAGCAGGTTTTCGTCAGGGCAGAAGCGATTGGCGACGGACATACCCCTCGGTACGTCCGAGCCGATCGCCTCTGATCCTGGCGGAAAGATGCCCGGCCCTCCGGGTTGGCTGAAACGGGCCGGCTGATCGACCGGCCGGCTTGGCCGTAGAGCTGGGCTACGACGCGCGCCGGCCGGTCGACCATCCGACTCCGTTTGAGCCAACAGAATGCTTCAATCTAACCCGGAAAAGCTCTAGATGTGGCGGGCAACAAGGAATGAGCGAGTCGCATCCTCAACGGATGCCGGCCGCGGAGGCGTGACATGGAAAGACCGGAACTGCCAATCGGCTTGCCTGAGGATATCGAAGAGAAGAAGACGGCCGCCCGCAACTGGTTCGAAGGGCTGCGCGATACGATCTGCGCCTCCTTCGAAGCTCTCGAAGACGAGTTGCAAGGCCCCCTCTCCGATCAGCAGCCAGGCCGCTTCGTCGCCAAGGACTGGTCGCGCGAAGAGGGCGCCGGCGGCGGTGGCCGCATGTCGATGATGGAAGGCCGCGTCTTCGAGAAGGTCGGTGTCCATACCTCAACGGTCCATGGCGAATTCTCTTCAGAATTCCGGGCGCAGATACCGGGCGCCAAGGACGACCCGCGCTTCTGGGCCTCGGGCATCTCGCTGATCGTCCATCCCGTCAACCCCAACGTTCCGGCTGTCCATATGAACACCCGCATGGTGGTCACCACAAGCCGCTGGTTCGGCGGAGGGGCCGACCTGACGCCGGTGCTGTCGCGCCGCCGCACGCAGGAGGACGAGGACAGCCAGCTCTTCCACAAGGCCATGGAGATCGCCTGCCGCAATCACGCCGTCGCCGATTACGACGCTTACAAGGCCTGGTGCGACGACTATTTCTTCCTGAAGCACCGCAACGAGCCTCGCGGCATCGGCGGCATCTTCTATGACTGGCTGCATTCGAGCGAAGAAGCCGGCGGCTGGGATGCCGATTTCGCCTTCACGCGGGACGTCGGCAGGGCTTTCGCCATGGTCTATCCGAAGATCGTTCGCTCCAACTTCAACAAACAATGGACGGAAGCCGACCGCGACGAACAATTGATCCGCCGAGGCCGTTACGTCGAATTCAATCTGCTGTATGATCGCGGCACGATCTTCGGCCTGAAGACCGGCGGCAACGTCGAATCCATTCTCTCGTCACTGCCTCCGGTGGTGCGCTGGCCGTGAGACTGTAAAAACTCATCGATAATTCGAGCTGAAGGACCTTCATAAAAATTCAGTGAGTCCTAACTTTATATGTACGTGCGTAACAATCGGAGGAGGATTGTCATGACGACAAAAAGCGGCTCGCCTGCGTCCACGGATGCCCAGGAAACATTCCGTGCAATCGACACACCCGAGTTCCTGGTCCGCATTGCCGAGAAACTGCGGGCCAAGAGTGGCTCCGATCTGCCGCTGTCCTGCTTCATCGAGCAGGTCAAGCTGCAGCTGGCCGGCGGAAAGTCGCCGGAGGATCTGCAGAATGACGCAGCCAACAGCAACACGCCCGGCCATCTCTCGGAAACCTACAAAGCTTGGGCAATGCCCGACTGAAGCACCTTCTCCGGTCGCCACCTCCTGCCGGCCGGAACCTTCTCTTCGCACGTACATTTCATCAATCGCGTGAAAGCGCGATGGCCGTTGCGTTCCAGACAGAGGAGAAAACCATGCGACTTTTCGAATGCGGCACGCTCGTTCCCGGCTGCGCCTGGCACACCCGGGCGGATAATGACGCAGAGGTGGTTCGCCGCGCCGTCGAGCACCTGAAGACTGCTCACGGCGAAACGATCATACGCGAAAACATGGTTGATAACATCAAGGCACGCATCCGCGACGAAGCCACCGCCGCCTGACGGCCGGTGACCGAGTCCTGGCAACAAGGGAGCCGCGCCGCATCCATCCGATGCGACGCGATGTCGGCTATTGCGCTCGTTCCTGCAGCCGGGCGAGCAGCGCCGTCCGATCGGAGGTGAAATTTTCCTCCACCCACTGATTTTCCAGCACCGCAAGCAGTTCGCCGACGCGAGGGCCAGATGCGACACCCGCCGCAAGCACGTCGCCGCCATTCAGAGGAAACTGCGGCTTCTTCCAGTTCGCGGCCTGATCCATGAGCTTGCCGAGCCGCGCCGAACGCGCCATTTCGCCAAGATCGCCCTCAGCCTTGCCGCGCGCAACGGCAAGCGCTAGCTTCAGCCGCGTCGTTATGCCGTCAGGGCCGTTGCGGTAAAGTAGCCGTTCGAAAGCGGCCGGCGAGATTTCGTCGTTGACCGGCGCCGCCGTCGCCCAGGCCTTGAGAGTGGCCGCTTCCGCATTGGAGAGTTTCAGCCGGGCCGCAAGCGCCTCCAACCGCGCCGCATCGGGCGGTACGATCGCCATCAGGCGCAGCAGCGGATCGGGCGCCCAGCCGAGCGCCCTCTCGGTGGCGACAAGCGAAGGGATGGCATCGATCCCCCAACGTTCCGATTCCGGCAGAATTTCCGTCAACACCGCCACCTGCCGCATCCAGAGGAGTGCCCGGCCGGGATCGGCAGCACCGAGCAGTTTTCTGAGCTCCGACCAGACGCGTTCGGCCGACAGCGTCTTCAGTTTCGACCGCGCCGCCGCACAGGCCTTCAGGCCCTCCGCATCGGGCCGTCCGGAGCCGTAATAGGCAAAAAAACGGAAGAAGCGCAGAATGCGCAGATGGTCCTCGGCGATACGCCTTGCCGCATCGCCGATGAAGCGGATGTTGCGCGTTTCGATATCGGCAAGTCCGCCAACGAGATCGACCACTTCGCCCTCGGCATCTGCATAGAGCGCGTTGATTGTCAGGTCCCGCCGTTCGGCATCGGCCTTCCAGTCGGTGCTGAAAGCGACCTTGGCGTGGCGCCCGTCGGTCTCCACATCGGTACGCAGCGTCGTCACCTCGAAAGGCTTGCCATCGATGACGAGCGTCACCGTGCCGTGCTGCAATCCTGTCGGCGCTGCCTTGACGCCGGCCGCCGCCGCCCGCTCCATGACGATTTCAGGCCTCAGCGTCGTGGCGATGTCGATATCGCTGACCGGCAGGCCCATCAGGCTGTTGCGCACCGCGCCGCCGACCACTCGCCCTTCCCCCTCATCGGCATTGAGAAGCGCAAGGACCCGGCCGAGGGCCGGATCGCGGAACCATGCTTGGTCGGCAATGCCGGTCATGCATAAAGCCTTTCGTAGAGCGTGCGGACGATGCCGGCGGTGATGCCCCAGATCATCCTGGTTTCATAGGGCACACGGTAGAAATGCCGGTCGATGCCGTCGATGACGCGCCTGTCGCGGCGGTGATTGGCCGGGTTCATCAGGAAGGAAAGCGGCACCTCGAACACGTCGTCCACCTCGGCCGGGTTCAGCCTCAGCGCGAAACCCGGCTCGACGACGCCGAGCACGGGCGTAATGCGGAAACCGGTCGAGGCGAGATAGTTCGGCAGCCTGCCGACCGTCTCGACGAAGGAGCCGGCCAGGCCGATCTCCTCCTCCGTCTCGCGGATCGCCGCCATTTCAGGCGAGATATCGGCCGGATCGATCGAGCCGCCGGGAAAGGCGATCTGGCCGGAATGTTTGCGCAGCGTCGTCGTGCGCTTGGTGAAGATCACATGCGCTTCCTCGCCGTCGTCGACGACAGGCACGAGCACGGCGGCGTCGCGCAGCTTGAAGGTCGCCACCTCCTCCACGATATCAGGATTGAGGACATGGTCGCCGTGATCGCGCCAGGCATGGTCCACCGGCCCGCCATTCTGGTTGAGCGCGCGGCGGCGGAATTCGGCTGCTGAGAACAGCGGATAACGTTGGGCGATCGCATCGTTCATCGGCTAAGTGCATCCAGTTCATCGGCCGGCATGACGGGGAAGACCTCGCCGGCAGAGCAGATCGCAAACATCGCTTGCCCCTCCACGTCGAGCGTCTCGCCAAGCGCGACCAGTTCATACATTACCGCACGCGACACCAGCGCCTCCAGCCGCCCGCGAACGTGCAGATAGGGTTTCAATTCGGTATTCTCGCCCGCAATGGCAAAGCGCAGCCGATGCTCTCCTCCCGCCTCGACGACATCGCCGACATTGGTGCGGAACGTCAGCACCTGGCGGCCCTCTCGTTCCGTCACGCTCATCTCCACGGCGATGAACGGCGCGTCGACGACCCTGATCCCCACCTTTTCCACAGGAGTTACGAGATAGGTCTTTTCGTCCTCGTCCCTGCGCAAGACTGTCGAAAACAGCCGCACCAGCGCGGGACGGCCGATCGGCGTACCCATGTAGAACCAGGTGCCGTCGGCCCTGATCTCCATGTCGATATCGCCGCAAAAAGGCGGATTCCACCGCTCGACCGGCGGTAGCCCGCGTTTTTTACCGCTGTTTTCGGCGGAGGCGCGCGAGATCAGCGCGGCAAGCCCCGCCGCATCCGCCTGTCCGCTGATTTCTTCGGCTGCCATTCTTCCGTCCCGGTTTGTCCTTAACGAAGTGAAGTCACGAGATAGTCATTCGTAACGAACTTGTCAGCCCGTCGCATCTCCATAACTCTATCGAGTATGAGGCAGATGTATAAGTCCGCCGATTCGCTGCCGAATGATTTCAGCCGTTGGAGATGCCCGTGGGTATGATGAAGACCGAAGCCAGCCTCGATGAAAAGGCGATCGTCGCCGCAGCCGAAAGGGCGCTCTCCGATATCGCCGCCATCCGCGGGGAAGTCTCGAAAGTGATCTTCGGTCAGGAGAGCGTCGTCGAGAACACCATCCTCGCTGTGCTGTCAGGCGGTCATGCCCTGCTTGTCGGCGTCCCCGGCCTTGCCAAGACCAGGCTGGTGACCACGCTCGGCGAGGTACTGGGTCTTGCCGCCAACCGCATCCAGTTCACGCCCGACCTGATGCCTTCGGATATTCTCGGCTCCGAAGTGATGGATCAGGACGACAGCGGCCGCCGTTCCTTCCGTTTCGTCAAAGGCCCAGTCTTCGCTCAACTCCTGATGGCCGACGAAATCAACCGCGCCTCGCCGCGCACCCAGTCGGCACTCCTGCAGGCGATGCAGGAATATCACATCACCATCGCCGGCCAGCGCTATGACCTGCCGGCTCCCTTCCATGTGCTCGCCACCCAGAACCCGCTGGAGCAGGAAGGCACCTATCCCCTGCCCGAGGCCCAGCTCGACCGCTTCCTGCTGCAGGTCGACGTCAACTATCCCGAGCTCGCCGCCGAACGCCAGATCCTGCTCGAGACGACAGGCCTCAGCGAAACCCGGCCGGAAGCGATCATAGACGCGCAGCGGCTGATCGAGATCCAGACCCTGGTGCGCCAGATGCCGGTAAGCGAGACCGTCGTCGACGCCATCCTTTCGCTGGTGCGCTCCGCCCGCCCCGGCCAGGGCAATGCCTCGACCGACAAGAACGTCGCCTGGGGTCCTGGCCCGCGCGCCGGCCAGGCGATGATGCTCTGTGCCCGTGCCCGTGCGCTCTATGAAGGCCGCCTCGCTCCGTCCCTTGATGATGTCTTCGCGCTTGCCGAACCCATTCTCCAGCACCGCATGGCGCTGACTTTCGCTGCCCGCGCCGAAGGCATGTCGGTGCGCGACGTCATCGCCGGGCTGGTCAGGCAGGCAAAGGGATAAGGAAGCCGGACGCGTGGCACCTATCGGACAGACCGTCAACCCGACGTCAGGCAGCGATGCCCTTTCCCGCGCCAGGCAGCGGGCCTCCCTGATGCCGGACTGCCTGGTGGAAGCCAAGCGTATCGCCAATACGGTGATTGCCGGCTGGCACGGCCGCCGCAAGCGCGGCATCGGCGAGAATTTCTGGCAGTTCCGACCCTATGCCGAAGGTGAAAGCCTGTCGCGCATCGATTGGCGCCGCTCCGCCCGCGACGATCATACCTATGTGCGCGAGCGCGAATGGGAGGCGGCGCACACGATCTGGCTCTGGTGCGACATGTCGCCTTCGATGATGTACAAGTCGAGCTACGGCAGCGTCTCCAAAGAAAGCCGGGCGCTGGTCGTGATGCTGGCGCTTGCTGAAATCCTCGCCCGCTCCGGCGAGCGCATCGGCTGCCCCGGCATCATGGAACCCGTCTCCACCCGTAATGCCGCCGAACGCCTCGCAGCCGCGCTCATGCACGCGCCGCTGACCGGCGGACTGCCGGAAACAGCGATGATCCGCGGCTGGAGTGACCTCGTGCTCATCGGCGATTTCCTCGACGACGCTCCTGTTATCATGGAGCGGCTCGGCCCGCTTGCCCGCCGCGGCCTGCACGGCCATGTGGTCGAGATAGCAGATCCCGCCGAAGAGATCTTTCCCTATAGCGGCCGCACCGAATTCATCGATCCGGAGACCGGCGCCAAGCTGATTTCCGGCCGCGCCGAACACGTCCGCGAAACCTATCGCAACGCCTACCTTGCCCGTAGGGACAGCCTCGGCCAGTCGCTGCGCCATCTCGGCTGGACCTTTACAACCCACCGCACCGATCATCTTGCCTCGGAGGCGCTGGTCGCGGTCCACATGTACCTGTCCGGCATGCCGGCCAAGGCAACGCATGGAGGGCTGCTATGAACGCCCTTCCCTTCGCTTTCGCCTATCCCGCCATTCTCGGCGCCCTCATAGCCTTGCCGGTCATCTGGTGGCTGTTGCGGCTGACACCGCCACGCCCGAAAACGGAGGTCTTTCCGCCGCTGAAGATCCTTGCATCGGTATTGAAGCGCGAGGAAACACCGGCGCAAAGCCCCTGGTGGCTGACGCTTCTGCGCATGCTGCTCGCCGCCATCATCATCCTTGCGATTGCCGATCCGGTCTTCAATCCGCGCACCAATTCACTGGCATCGGGTGGCCCGCTCGTCCTTTTCGTCGACAACAGCTGGGCGGCATCGCCCGATTGGGAGCGTCGCGTCCAGACTGCCGACGCGCTGGTGGACGATGCCGAATCCGCCGGCACGCCGGTAGCGATCGCCTTCACCGCCGATCCCACCAACGATGCCGTGCCCGGCACCGCAGCCAGCGCCCGCGACAAGCTGCGGGCTGCCGAGCCGCGGCCGCTGGTCCCCGATCGCGAGCGCGCCTTTCAGGCGCTGCGCGCGGCGCTCAACGGCGTCAAGCCCGGTACCCTCGCCTTCCTGACCGACGGCGCCGCCGCCAAAGCCGATGATCCGACGGTGCGCAGGCTCGCCGAGCTCCAGCCCGCTGATCTGCGCCTGATCGAGGGCGATGCCACGAAGACGGTTGCCGTCACCGCTGCCAGCAATGCGGCCGACGCCATGACGGTCAAGGTCACGCGGCTCGACAGTTCGCGCCCCGCATCCGTGGCGCTGAACGCCGTCGATGCCCAGGGCCGCTCGATCGCCAACGGCAGGGTGGATTTCCGTCCCGGCCAGAGCGTCGCCACGAGTTCGATCACCGCTCCCTTCGAGATGCGCAACGATTTCGCCCGCATCAGCGTCGACAACGGCGCGACGGCGGGCGCGGTCCACCTTCTCGACGACGCGTTCAAGCGGCGCCGCGTCGTCCTGCTGTCCGGTACCGGAGCCGATGAATTCCAGCCGCTGCTCTCGCCGCTCTACTATATCCAGCGGGCGCTGCAGCCCTATGCGGACCTCATCCAGCCCAGCGATTCCGATCTGGCGGTCGCAATACCGAAACTTCTCGCCAGCAACCCTTCGATCATCATCATGGCCGATATCGGCCGCCTGCCGGAGGAGACCTACGAACCTCTGACACGCTGGATATCGAATGGTGGCATGCTCCTGCGTTTCGCCGGCCCGCGCATGGCGGCGGCACCTGCCGACGATCCGCTCATTCCCGTCATCCTACGCCAGGGAGAACGAGCGCTGGGCGGCACCTTGTCCTGGAGCGAACCGCAGTCGCTGGCCGAATTTCCGAGCATCGGCCCCTTCGCGGGCATACCGCGTCCCGCCGATGTCCTCGTCAAACGGCAGGTGCTCGCCGAGCCGACACCCGACCTTGCCGAACGCACCTGGGCAAGCCTCGCCGACGGCACGCCACTGGTCACGATGAAGCAGCTGGCATCCGGCCAGATCGTCCTCTTCCACGTCACAGCGGAAGCGACCTGGTCCGATCTGCCGATCTCGGGCACTTTCGTCGATATGCTGCGTCACCTCTTGCAGATATCGCGCTCAGGCGGTGTGACGTCCGAGGCGCGCAGCAGCGCGCGTGTCTCCGAGACCCTTCCTCCCTACCGCATGCTGACGGCCAAGGGTGTGCTCGTTTCCGAGACTGGCTCGGCGCGACCTCTGATCCCCAGGGCCGGAGCCGAACCGACGGCGAATTTCGATAATCCGCCTGGCCTCTACGGTTCGGAAGATGGTTTCACCTCATTGAACGTGCTGCCCGACAACGCCGAACTGAAGCCGCTCGATACCGCTGGAATCAATGCCGTGCGCGAAGGCTTGATCGGCGGCGAAAGCTGGTCGGCAAAGCCGGCTCTTTTCCTGGTCGCCTTTCTGCTGCTGCTCGCCGACAGCCTGATCGTCCTCTTCATGAACGGCGCTTTCTCGCGATTGCGCCCGGCCGCTCGCGCCGTGGGCGTGATCGCGGTCGTACTCGGCGCAGGCTTCCTGCTGCAGCCCGGCACACTTCACGCCAACGACTCTCGGCCCGATGACGACCTCATTCTGGAGAGACTTGACAACACGCATCTCGCCTATGTCGTCACCGGCGAGCAGGAAGTCGACAATATATCCGAGCGCGGCCTTGAGGGCTTGACCCAGTTCCTGACCTTCCGCACGACGCTGGAGCCGGCGCCGCCCGTCGGCCTTGACCTCACCAGGGACGAACTCACCTTCTATCCGATCATCTATTGGCCGGTTTCGGCAACGGCGCCCATGCCGTCATCGGCCGCGATCAGCCGCATCGACGCCTATATGCGCAACGGCGGCACTGTGCTTTTCGACACGCGCGACCAGCTCAGCGCTCTGGACAATGGCGGCGATGTCAGCGCCAACGGTCAGCGGCTGCAGGAAATCCTCGCCAATCTCGATATCCCGCCGCTCGAACCGGTCCCCTCGGATCACGTGCTGACGAAATCCTTCTATCTCCTGTCGAGCTTTCCCGGCCGCTATGCCGGCAGCCCGCTTTGGATCGAGGCCCGGCAAGGTGGCCGAGAAACGACCGAAAAATCGGCGGCGACGGCCGACGGGGTTTCGCCGATCCTGATCACCGGCAATGATTTGGCCGGCGCCTGGGCAGTCGACGAAAACGGTACGCCGATGCTGCCGACTGTGCCCTCGGATGAAGGGCAGCGTGAATATGCCTACCGGGCCGGCGTCAACATCATGATGTACATGCTGACCGGCAACTACAAGACCGACCAGGTCCACGTTCCCGACCTCCTCGAACGGTTAGGGCAATGAGATGACCTTCGATTTTTCACCCTTCCTGCCCTGGCCGATTCTAGCGGCACTGGCCGCCGCCAGTGCTCTCATCGCCGCCTTTGCGATCTTCCGCGGCATTCGCGGCGCCTGGATCAGGACACTGGCCGCCCTCGCCCTGCTGAGCGCCCTTGCCAACCCCGTACTGCTGCAGGAGGATCGGGATCAGTTGTCGACGATCGTCCCCGTCATCGTCGACCGGAGCCAAAGCCAGCAGACACCCGAGCGCATGAAGATGACCGATGACGCGCTTGCGGCATTGAAAGGGCAGCTTGCCCGCTTCCCCCAGATAGAACCCCGGTTCGTCGAAGTCGAAGGCGACGTCAATTCCGACGTTCCGTCCACCCGCCTGTTCGATGCGCTGGCAGCCAACATCGCCGATGTCCCGGCCGCCCGCATCGGCGGCGCCATCATGCTGACCGACGGTGAAGTCCATGATGTCCCGGCCGCCAATCAGGCGCTCGGCTTCGATGCGCCGATCCATGGTCTCGTCACCGGCAAGCCCAAGGAATTCGACCGTCGCATCGAAGTTATCAAGGGACCGCGCTTCGGCATCGTCAACGAGGAGCAGCAGGTCGTCCTGCGCGTCTTCGACGATGGTCCGAGCCCCGGCGGCACGGCCGACGTCACGGTGAAGCTGAACGGCGACGAGATCGCTACCTTACAGGCAACGCCCGGTCAGGATACGCCTTTCTCCTTCAAGGTGCCGGCTGGCGGCAGCAACGTGCTCGAATTCTCCGTCGCCGCACTTCCCGGCGAAGTCACCACCGCCAACAACCGCGCCGTCCACGTCATTGACGGCATTCGCCAGAATCTGCGCGTCCTGCTCGTCTCCGGCGAGCCGCATGCCGGCGAGCGCGCTTGGCGCAACCTCCTGAAATCCGACGCCTCGGTCGATCTCGTTCACTTCACCATTCTGCGTCCGCCGGAAAAGCAGGACGGCACGCCGATCAACGAGCTGTCGCTGATCGCCTTCCCGACGCGTGAACTCTTCATCGACAAGATCAAGGATTTCGACCTGATCATCTTCGACCGCTATCAGGACCGCGCCAACGTGCTGCCGATGCTTTACTATGACAACATCGCCCAGTACGTGGAGAACGGCGGCGCGCTGTTGATCGCCGCCGGTCCGGAACACGCGAGCCCAGAGTCGATCGCGATGACGCCGCTCGCCTCTGTGCTGCCGGCAGAGCCGACCGGCCGGATGATCGAAAAGGCCTTCTATCCTCGCCTCTCCGAGGAAGGGCGCAAGCATCCGGTCACACGCGGCTTGGACGGCTCCGGCGAGGACCCGCCGCATTGGGGCCGCTGGTTCCGCAGCGTCGATGTCGAACGGCCGCAGGGCGAAACGATCATGGTTGGCGCCGACAACCATCCGTTGCTGGTGCTGAACCGCGCCGGCCAAGGCCGCGTCGCCATGCTGCTTTCCGATCAGGGCTGGCTCTGGGCGCGCGGCTTCGAAGGCGGCGGTCCAAATGTCTCGCTGTATCGCCGCATCGCTCATTGGCTAATGAAGGAACCAGCGCTCGAGGAAGAAGCGTTGACGGCGCGCGCCTCCGGCCGAACGCTCGAAGTCACGCGCCAGACGATCGGCGACAATCCTGGTAACGCCACCGTGCGTTACCCCTCCGGCAAGACCGAAACCTTGCCGCTCACCCAGACGGAACCAGGGCTCTACAAGGCCGAGAAACGCATGAACGAAGTCGGCCTCTTCGAAATCCGTAACGGCAAGTTATCGACGCTTGTGCATATCGGCGCTGTCGATGCGCCCGAATTCAAGGCGATGATCTCGACGACCGACGTGCTGAAGCCTGTCGTCGACAGGAGCAAAGGTCTCGTGACCCGTGTCGCCAGCGAAAAGGGCGCGATCAGCGTTCCGCCGATTCTGCCGGTGCGTGGTCAGGTCCGCGTCTCCGATAACGAGCGTATGATGATCCGCATGACCAACGAAACGGTCCTGAAGGGAATCAACACGCTGCCGCTCTTTGCCGGCTTCGCCGGCGTCGGCATCCTGCTGCTCGCTTTCGGCGCCATGTGGTGGCGCGAAGGGCGATAGTCGCATGCCGGAGTTCGAGCTCACGGCATCGCCTTCGGCTGGGGAACTCGCGGCAATCACCGATGCACTCTCGGCCTTCAATAACAGCGATGTCGGCCCTTCGGACCGCCAGCCGCTCGCCGTGCTCATCCGCGATACCGCCGGCAAGGTGACCGGCGGCCTGTCGGGCTTTACCGCCTGGGGCTGGCTCTTCACCCAAGTGCTTTATATCCCCGATACGCTGCGCGGGACGGGCATAGCCGGCAAGATCCTCGCAATGGCGGAAGACGAGGCCAAGGCGCGAGGATGTCGTGGCGCCTGGATCGATACCTTCAACCCGCAGGCTCTCCGCGCCTATCTGCGCCAGGGTTATGAAATCTTCGGCGAGCTTGAGGATCTCCCGGAAGGCCGCACCCGCAGCTTCCTCCGGAAAAATCTCTGATCATCCGCGCCAAGCGATTATGCCTTTCAGCCGCTCGTGCACACCCTCGGCGATCGGAACGACCAGCACCCGGCCGGGATCGACGGGACCTGGAAAGGCAAGCGCGTTATAGGCCACCTTCTCGAAGCCGAGCGGGCCGTAATAGGGCGGATCGCCGACCAGGATGACGGCTTCCGAACCCTTGCGCCGCGCAGCTTCCACCGCAATCCGCACCAGTTCCCGGCCGATACCGATATTTTTGTGCGAGGGTCGAACGGCAAGCGGGCCAAGAAGATGCCCCTTCACCGTGCCGGCCAGCACCGGCGTCATGCGCACGGAGGCGATCGTCTCGCCGTCGTCGGCGCAGATAAAGGAAAGCGACAGATCATGCGGCCCCTGCTCGCGGATGCGCGCGGCGGCACGCGTGAACCGGCCCGGACCGAAGGCTTCTTCATTGATGTGTTCGATGGCGGCGTCGTGGGACGCGTCTTCGGTGAGGTAGACGAGATCGTGCTTGTACATGATGACAGAAACCGGTTGGACAGATTGATGGGTCTCGAATACGCCTTCGGCGTTCGGAGCATCAGCGTCGTCGTAGGTTTCTGGAAATGAACATCAGACAGGCGTTCCTCAAATCGTGAAAAGGCCGATAGCAGGAAAAATTTCCGCCGTCCAACGCAAAATGCACACCCGATCCTGCTGGCGCGGGGGCGTGACGCACTGTTCAATCTTTACCGCCTGCAAAGCCCCACTATCTCAGCTAACGTCAATTCCAACACGCCAATCAAGGGAATGAAAATCATGGGAATGCTTGTGGACGGCGTCTGGCATGACGTCTGGTACGACACGAGGGAGAGCAAGGGCCACTTCAAACGGCAGCCCTCGCAATTTCGCAACTGGGTGACGGCAGATGGCGAGGCCGGGCCTTCCGGAAGCGGCGGTTTCAAGGCCGAGGCCGGGCGGTATCATCTCTATGTCTCTCTCGCCTGCCCTTGGGCCCATCGCACCTTGATTTTCCGTAAGCTGAAGAAGCTCGAGACGTTGATTTCGGTTTCTGTCGTGGATCCGCTGATGCTCGAGAATGGCTGGGAGTTCAAGGCCGGTGACGGCGCTACCGGCGATCACCTCTATAGCGCGGCCACCCTCTGGCAGATCTATGTCAAGGCCGATCCGCATTATTCCGGCCGTGTCACGGTTCCCGTCCTCTGGGACAAGAAGGCCGGCACGATCGTCAGCAATGAATCAGCCGAGATCATCCGCATGTTCAATAGCGCCTTCGACGGACTGACGGGTTCGAAAGCCGATTTCTATCCGGAGGATCTGCGTGCCGAGATCGACGTGCTCAACGCTACCGTCTACGAGGCCGTCAACAACGGCGTCTACAAGGCGGGCTTTGCCACAACTCAAGAAGCTTACGAGGAAAATGTCGGCAAACTGTTCGAAACACTCGATATTCTCGACGAACGCCTGGGCAAGGGCCGCTACCTTTTCGGCGACAGATTGACCGAGGCTGATTGGCGCCTCTTCACCACGCTGGTGCGTTTCGACACGGTGTATGTCGGCCACTTCAAGTGCAACATCCGCCGCATCGCCGATTATCGCAATCTGCCCGGCTATCTCAGGGATCTCTATCAGACGGCAGGCGTTGCCGAGACGGTAAACCTGAAGCACATCAAGCAGCACTACTACCGCAGTCACAAGGCGATCAACCCGACCGGCATCGTCCCCATCGGCCCGGCGCTCGATCTCGACAGCCCGCATGGCCGCGCTACAGCGCCGCGCGTCTTTTTAGACGCGCAAAGGACGCTGTAGAACTTTAAATTGCCGCATAATTTACTCTTAAATCGATTCCGACTTAAGAAATTATGCAGCGGGCTGAATGCAGCCTGAAGCTTCTCACCAGCGGTGGTCTGGCTCCTGCTCGCCCCGAAGCTCGGCGAGGCGGCGATACGTCGCCTCGGTCGTGCCCTCGGGCAGGCTGTCGAGCGAAAAGAACCCACTGTCGGAAATCTCCCAATCCGGCGGCCGCGGTGCCGTCTGCTCGACGGTTACGCGATAGAATACGACGTGGTCGCGCCGGGTGGTCGTGGTGTTGAAATAGACCTGGACCAGCTGCGGTTTTCCGATGATTCTGAGGTTGCCCTCCTCGCGCAGTTCCTTGATCAGCGCTTCTTCGGCCGTCTCGTTGCGTTCCAGCCCGCCGCCGGGCATATGCCAGCCGCCGATATAGCTGTGGCGCACGAGAAAGATCCGGCCGTCCGCATCGAAGCAGGCGGCCCTGACCCCCATCGTCATGCCGCGGGCGAAGGAGAAATAGACATGCAGGAGGCGTAGCGCCAGCCTGATGTGAGGGGGCCGCTTCTCTTTATCCACCATCGTTCCGTTTCGGCTCTTCATCGCGCCGGATGTGTTTGATTTGTCAATAAGCTGGTCTATGTCTCGTAGCATGTTCAAGCTCGCGCATATTTCCGACGTCCACCTCGGACCACTGCCTCGTCTTTCCATTCAAGAGCTGTTTTCCAAGCGCATAACCGGCTTTGTGAACTGGCATCGAAATCGACGCAAGCACCTTTTCGCCAGCACGCTGGATCTGCTTCTCGATGACATCCGCGCCCATCAGGCCGATCATTTGGCCGTTACCGGCGACCTCGTCAACCTGGCGAGCGGCATCGAGATCCGCGCCGCCGCCGCCTGGCTGCGCGCGCTCGGCGATCCGGCCGAAACCTCGGTCGTTCCCGGCAATCACGACGCCTATGTGCCGGGTGCCTATGAGAAATCGATGCGGGCCTGGTACGATTATGTCCGCGGCGATCTCGCCTCGCCGCAATGGCAGGAAGACCGCCGCATCTTTCCCTATCTGCGTGTCCGCGACAAAGTTGCGATCGTCGGCTGCTCCACGGCCGTCGCCACGCCCCCTTTCGCCGCCTCCGGCTTTTTCAGCGCCCGCCAGGCCCGCGACACGGTGAACATGCTGCGCGCGGCCGGCGAAGCCGGTCTCTTCCGCGTCGTCATGATCCATCATCCGCCGATCCGCGGCGCCACCGCCTTCCACAAACGCATGATCGGCATCCGCCGCTTCGCGGCCGTGATTTCGACCGGCGGCGCCGAGCTCGTGCTGCACGGCCACACGCATCTGAATACGCTGCACTGGCTGCGCGGCCAGGTGCAGCCGGTGCCTGTCGTCGGCATCGCGTCGGCCTCGCAGGGGCCGGGCAGCATAAAGCCGCCGGCCGCCTACAACCTCTTTTCCATCGACGGCTCTCCGGGCGCCTGGGAACTCACCGGCGAGCGCTTCAGCCTGAACAGGACAGGCGATGCGATTATGTCGGAAAGCGTCGATATTTTCGCGCCTTAGCGCTGACTTCGAACTCTGTTTATGCGGCACTTGAATCAATCTCGGAAAGCGCTTCGCCACCGTCGCAACATTTGTCATGGAGGCGGCCTACCCCCTTGGTATTTTTACCGGTAAGCGTACAATCCAGCCGACTGCATCGCCTCAGAACGGAGCCGCCAATGACTTCCCCCTTCCATCGCCTGTGCAGAACAACACTTGCCGCCGGCTTTGTCTTCGGCATGGCAAGCGCCGCCTTCGCGGTCGGCGACAGCAACGACGACACCAATCCGCCGCCGAAGACGCAGACGACCAAGACCTGCACCGGCGGCAAGGTCTGGGACAAGGCCAAGAAGGAATGCGTCACTCCGAAGAAGAACAGCTTCAACGACGACGATCTCTATAAGTTCGCCCGCGAATTCGCCTACGCCGGCCAGTATGAGAATGCCATCGCCGTGCTCAATCTTGCCCTTAATCAGAACGACCCCCGCATCCTGAACTACCTTGGCTATACCAACCGCAAGGCCGGTCGCATGGAGCTCGGCATGTCCTATTACCGCAAGGCATTGCAGGCGGATGAGAATTATATTCTCGCCCGCTCCTACATGGGCATGGCACTGGTGGAACAAGGAGACATCCAGGGGGCGCGCGTCCAGCTCGTCGAAATTCGCGACCGCGGCGGCGAAGACACCTGGGCCTATCGCGCTCTGCTGCAAAGCTTGAACGGTTACAAGACATATTGACGCAAGCTTTGCGTGCTAGATTGGGAAAACCCCTTGGGAAAGGGGATAGGATGACCGAATGCTTGCGAAGTGCAGTGGATTTGCTTCATAAAGCATCTGCATCTCCGGTGCCAACAAAGCCGGTTTCGCGTCCGATGGCGAAGCTTTCGTCCGCGAAACCATTGTGAATGCTTCTTGGATAGACAATGCGTCAGCCCGCAACGACCATCGACCTCCGGCGTGATCTCGTCGGCCTTCTGCCCCACCTTCGCCGCTTCGCGATCACGCTCGCGGGCGAAGCCGGTGTGGCCGACGAGCTTGTCCAAGCCGTCTGTCTGCGCGCCATTGCCAAGGGGCATCAGTGGAATGGCGAGGGCCGACTGGAAAGCTGGATCTACACGCTTGCCCGCCAGCAGTGGACGGAGGACAGCCGCAAGCGGAAGCCGAAGACGTCGGCACGCGGCAACGTCACCGATATCAGAGAGGCTGCGCGTGAACGCTCGGCCTCGGTCGATCCCGACGCCATCCATCGCATGATCGCCGAAATGCCTGAGGGCGTTTCCTCGATCTTCCTGCTCGTCGATGTCGAAGGTCACAGCTATCAGCAGGCGGCCGACATCATGGGCATTTCGACGGTAAGCGTCATCTCCCAGCTGGCCACCGCAAGGCTGCATTTCGCCGGACTTGCCGGCACCCACCCCATCCACAGGTACTGAATTGCTCGATCTTAGGAAATTGCCGCTAGAAGCCCAGCTCACCGCCCTTCTCGACGGCGAGGTCTCTCCCGAACAGCGGCACGAACTGGAACAGCGTCTGGCTAGCGACGAGAACGCGCGGCGTCTGCATGAAAAGCTGCGCCATGGCGCCGATTTCGGCCGCCGCCGCCTGGACGATGTCCTGAAGGAGCCGGTGCCGCTCGCCCTCGTCCGCTCGATCAAGAGCACGCAGCCGCCAAAGACCCCGATCACCCAGCGCGCCATACGCCCCCAGGTGAAACTGGCTCCCAGCGGCCCACAGGCGCTGGCAGCCGCTCTGATCCTGTTCGTCGTCGGTTGCGGCATTGGCTATTTTGCCGCCACCACCCCGGACGCCGACGAGATCGCCACCACGACCGCCACGGCGCTCGCCAATACCAATGACTGGCTCGGCGACGTCACCGCCTATCAACGCCTGCTGATCCGCCAGCCCCGTCACCTCGTCGAAGTGCCGGCCTCACAGGCCGAAGAAATCTCCAGCTGGCTGACGACCGCCATCGGTGTGCCTTTCCGTGTGCCGGATCTCAGCACCGAATCCTGGACCTTCCAGGGTGCCCGCGTCATCCTCGGCGACAACCGGCCTGTCGGTCAGCTCGTCTATTCCAACAGCGACGGCGACATCATCTCCATCTGCTTTCGGAAGGACGCGCAGCCGTCTGAGACCGACGACTTCAAGGAAACGATCAAGGACGAGATTGGCCTGGTCACCTGGCACAATGCCGGCACCTCCTATGTTCTCGCCGGCCCCTCCGCCGAAGCCAACCTCGGCCAGCTCGCCACGAAGATCGCCACCGCGATCTGATCGGCAGGTCGTCGGCAGATCGACGATTTGACGTGGCCCCCTCATCCGGCCCGACGGGCGGATGAGGGGGCCACTGGCGCCAACAGGAGCGAATGCCCGAGCATCCGCAACGGGCAATCCTGATCAAAGCACTGATATTACGTCACCTATCGATCAAGCCTTGCCAGCTTTCACCTCGAGCACCCGGTTGGCCGCCGAGACGATCGCTTCCAGCGATGCCGCGACGATGTTGGTGTTGATGCCGGCGCCGAAGAGTTTGCCGCCGGGATAGGAGGTCTCGACATAGGAGATCGCCGCCGCGTTCGAGCCGTGCTGCAGCGAATGCTCCGAATAGTCCTCGACCGACATTTCGATGCCGAGATAATGCGACAGTGCGTTGATGAAGCCGTCGATCGGGCCGTTGCCGCGCCCTTCGATGCGCTTGATCTCGCCATTGTCGGTGATTTCAGCTGCAACGATCCGCTGGCCCTTGCGCTCGGTGTCGGGATAGGTGTGGTGGTCGACGAACTTGAGGCGCGCCTCGGGCTGCGTCACGTAGCGCTCGATGAAGCGGTCGTAGATGCGCTTCGAGGGAAGCTCCTTGCCCTCGACATCGGTGATGCGCTGGATTTCTTCACGGAACTCGACCTGCAGGTTGCGCGGCAGGTTGAGCCCGTAATCCTGCTGCAGAATATACGCGATGCCGCCCTTGCCGGACTGCGAGTTGATACGGATGATCGCCTCGTAGGAACGGCCGACATCACGCGGATCGATCGGCAGATAAGGCACTTCCCAGACAGGATGATTGGCGACCTGTGCGGCCTTCATGCCCTTGTTGATCGCATCCTGATGCGAGCCGGAGAAAGCCGTATAGACCAGCTCGCCGACATAAGGGTGACGCTCGGCAATCGCCATCTGGTTCGAATATTCGAATACTTCCTTGATGCGCTCGATGTTCGAGCAGTCGATCCCGGGATCGACGCCCTGCGTGAACATGTTGAGCGCCATCGTCACGACGTCGACATTGCCGGTGCGCTCGCCATTGCCGAACAGCGTGCCTTCGACGCGGTCGGCGCCTGCCAGCAAGGCCAGTTCGGCGGCGGCGATGCCGGTGCCGCGGTCGTTATGCGGATGCAGCGAGACGATCAGGTTCTCGCGATTGTCGAGGTTACGGCACATCCATTCGATCTGGTCGGCATAGACGTTCGGCGTCGCCATCTCGACGGTGGACGGCAGGTTGATGATGAGCTTGTTGTCGGGCGTCGGCTTCACCACCTCGATGACGGCGTTGCAGATCTCCAGCGCCACTTCCAGCTCCGTGCCGGTGAAGCTCTCGGGCGAATATTCGAAACGATAGCCGCCGCCGGCCTTGGCGGCCATGTCGGTGATCATCTTGGCGGCATCGACGGCGATCTGCTTGATGCCCTGCACATCCTTGGCGAAAACGACGCGGCGCTGCAGCTCGCTGGTCGAGTTATAGAAATGCACGATCGGCCGGTTTGCGCCTTCCAGCGCTTCGAAGGTGCGGGTGATGAGCTCCGGGCGGCACTGTACCAGCACCTGCAGCGAGACATCGGCGGGCACGTTGCCCTCTTCCACACACCAGCGGGCGAAATCGAAATCCGTCTGCGAGGCGGAGGGAAAGCCGATCTCGATTTCCTTGAAGCCCATCTCCAGCAGCAAATGGAACATCCGGGCCTTGCGATCGTGGCCCATCGGGTCGACCAGCGCCTGGTTGCCGTCGCGCAGATCGACCGAGCACCACACCGGCGCCTTGGTGATAGTCTTGGTCGGCCAAGTGCGGTCGGGAATATTCACCTGCGGATAGGGCCGGTATTTCGTCGCGGCATCGGGCATGCCCTTCGCGGAGGATCGGCTGTTGGTATTGTCCATTGTCTTGTCTCCTCGTCCCGGCATTTGCCCCGCCTCTTAGCCGATCGAATCGGACTTGGCGATAAACAAATGCGGACCTTCGTCGGTCGTTAGGTCAATTTTGAAAGTGAGTCGCGAGGAGCGATACCGGGCGGGCTTTCGGCCGCCGGGCGCTCCTCAACGGACCCGGCAACCGCGCGTAAGGCCGAGGAGAAGAAGCGAGGTCACGGCGCTCGAGACGTCACGCAGGGCGATGCGGCCGCGTGCAATCGTGTCGGAAATCTTGGCGCCAGAGGTCTTCATGGCCGCGCTTATAACCTTGGGCGGTGAAACTGGCAAGCCCTCGCGGCCCACCGCCTTCCGTTACTTCGACTGAGACTGTCGTTTCCAAATCCTCACCAGCTGCGACAGCGCGAGCATCAACCCGCCGGCGATCAATCCCCAGAAGGCGCCTGAGATGCCGCCGAACGAAACGCCCGATGCCGTTACGAGGAAAGTGATCGCCGCCGCCTCGCGCGATTCCGGCGCCTGGAAAGCCGACATCGCCGAGGATGAGAAGGCCCCGACCAGCGCCAGCCCCGCCACCGCCTCGATCAGAATAGGCGGCGCCAAGGCGACGAAGGCCGTGACCGTGCCTGCGAGCAGCCCGAGGATCACATAACCGACGCCAGCGATCAGCGACGCCCAATAGCGCCGCTTGGGATCGGCATGGGCGTCATGCCCGGCGCACATTGCCGCGGTGATGGCCGCCAGGTTGACGGCGTGTCCACCGAAAGGCGCCGACAGCAACGAAAAGAAGCCGGTGACGGCAAAGAGCGGACCTGGCTTCGGATCGTAGTGATTGACCTTCAGCACGGCGATACCGGGAATGTTCTGCGAGGCCATGGTGACGATGAAAAGCGGCAGCGCGATCGAGATGAAGGCTGCGAGGCTGAACACCGGGCGGACGATTTCCGCAGCTGGCACCAGCGATCGTTCGAGCGAGGCGAAAGCACCGTCGGGAATGTCGACGCCGAAGGCGAGCACCAGCACGAAGGCTGCAAGCGCGGCCGGCACCGCCCAGAGACGCCGGAACGCGCCGACGACGATCCAGGAAATGACGATCGGCAGACCGAGCAGCGGATTGAAGCCGATCGCCTTCACCGGCGCAAAGCAGAGACCGATCAGCACACCGGCGAGCATCGCATTGGCGAGCGGCGCGGGAATGGCGGCCACCGCCCGGCCGAGCGGCTTGAACAGCCCGGCAATGATGATCAGCACGGCGCAGACGAGGAATGCGCCGACCGCCGCATTGAAGCCGCCCTCGATTGCGCCTGTGCTTGCGAGCAGCGCCGCCCCCGGCGTCGACCAGGCGACACTGATTGGCAGTCGAGTCACGGCGCTGAGCACGATCGCGCAGACGCCCATAGAGATCGACAACGCCATCAGCCCCGAAGCGGCCTGCGCATCCGTCGCACCCACCGCCTGCAGCCCGTGCAGCACGACGGCGAAGGAGCTGGCGGAGCCGACGAAAGCGGTAAGCAGACCCATGAACAGGGCCTGGACGGAAAAATCTTTGAGCATGGCGGACTCTGAGCTGCTGGAATGGCGCATGGAGCATGATGGTTGCCGCCCGCGCAAGTCCAGATTGAGGGCTTTCCGTCCAGCTCTGCCGGTCGATGACCGCAAGCACCATCCGAAATCAAGACGCCCTCACCCGCGGTCGGCAGGCAAAGGCGTTTCGAAGGTTCCGACCGAGAAAACTCAGATGTCGGCTTGCGACGTCACGATCCGCGAGACAAGGCCGTAGTCCTTCGCCTCTTCGGCCGAGAGCCAGTAGTCGCGATCCGTGTCCTTGGCGATCTTCTCGAGCGGCTGGCCGGTGGCCTCCGCCATGATCTTGTTCAGGCGCTCGTTCATCTTGATGATCTCACGTGCCTGGATCTCGATGTCGGATGCCATGCCGCGCGTTCCGCCCGACGGTTGGTGCAGCAGGAAGCGCGTGTTCGGCAGGCACAGGCGCCTTTCCCTGGGAGCCGCGACATAGATCAGCGCGCCGGCCGAAGCGACCCAGCCGGTGCCGATCATCCACACCTTCGGCTTGATGAACTTGACCATGTCATGGATGGAATCGCCGGATTCGACGTGACCGCCGGGCGAATTGACATAGATGCGAATGTCTTCGTCGCTCGCCGCAGCAAGTGCGACGAGCTGCGAGCAGACCTTCTGCGCCAGTTCCTGGTTGATCGGTCCATAGATGAAGATCGAACGCGACTTGAAAAGATTCGCCTCCGTTTCCTTGCCGAGCGGCAGTTCCTTCGTCTTGTCGTCCTGTTCTTCGTCGTTCATTCGAACCTCTCGGAGATGAATTCGGGTTCCTCGCACATAGTGCGACTCAATGCCTAAAACAATGCGGGAAAAACACAAGGCACCGAAGCGATGGAGATATCCTTAAGAAGCCGCGCACCGTTCCGCAAGCCTTACTGAAATGTAACGGTGGAAGGCTTTGAAAAGCCGGAATCGGTTCCTACCTCACCTCTCACATGGCAACCGCCAAACGAGATCAACAGGAGACCGGACATGTCACCGGAAGAACGCCAATTGCTGACCGCCCTCTTCGACCGCGTGCGCACGGCGCAAGCCCAGCCGCGCGATCGCGAGGCCGAAGCCCTGATCGACCAGGCGACGCGCGAGCAGCCGTCAGCCACTTATTATCTCGCCCAGGCCGTCATCGTGCAGGAAAAGGGGCTTGAAGCGGCCGCCAACCACATCAAGGAACTCGAGGAGCGCGTCCGGCAGTTTGAAGCCGGAGCCAGCGAGCACCACCAGGCCGAACAGGGCGGCGGCTTCCTGAGCTCGATCTTCGGCAATACCCAGACACAGCAGCCCGCGCCTGTCCCCTCCAACCCCGGCCCCTGGGGGCAGCCGTCCCGCGCCTATGACGAGCCGCGCGGCTACGATCGCCAGGCGCAGCAGCAGCCCACCGGCCCCTGGAGCCAGCAGGCCTATGTGCCGTCTGCCGGCGGCAGCTTCCTGCGCGGCGCGCTCGGCACAGCCGCGGGTGTTGCCGGCGGCATGCTGCTTGCCAACTCCTTGAGCGGCATCTTCGGCAACCACATGTCCTCGCTCGGCTGGGGCTCGCCTTTCGGCGCCAACCCCTTCGGCAATGTCGCCGCGCCAACCGAAGAGACCGTCATCAACAATTATTACGGCAACGACGACACGCGCCAGGCCTCTGATAATGCCGGTAATGATAATGACGACAATGTGCAGCAGGCCGATTACGACGATGGGGACGATTACAGTGATGACTCGTCCGGCGACGTTACGGATGTTTGAGGTTTAACGGGCCGAAATGGCCGGCAGTTGGTTTTACATTGCCGCACCGTATCCCGGCCCTTCGCTTGGGCTCAGGGCGTTCGTCCGTGCAATCGATTCACTGGATCGATTGCACGGGCGTTGCCCGACCGCGCCTCACCCACGGCCACGATAGGTGGCGACGCCCTGCTCCGGCAGCCACACACCTTCCGGCGGCTTACCCGTCTGCCAGAAGACGTCGATCGGAATGCCGCCACGCGGATACCAGTAAGCACCGATGCGAAGCCACTTGGGGTCGAGCAGTTCGACGATGCGCTTGGCGATGTAAATCGAGCAATCCTCGTGGAAGGCGCCGTGATTGCGGAAGGAAAACAGGAAGAGTTTCAGCGACTTCGATTCCACAAGCCATTCGCCGGGGATGTAGTCGATGACGATATGGGCGAAATCCGGCTGCCCCGTCATCGGGCAGAGCGAGGTGAATTCCGGCGCGGTGAAGCGCACGACATAGTCGGTGCCGGCATGATTGGACGGCACTTTTTCCAGCACCGCCTCTTCCGGCGATTTCGCAGTTTCGGTTTGCTGACCCAGCATCGACAGGCTGGAAACATCGGTATTCGGCATCATGCCTCCTTGACGACTTTGACGCGGATGCCATGGGCCTTTTCGCCCTCCGGCTCCACATGAATGGCTATTTTAGCGCCCTCATGCACCGCTCTGATGGCATCCTCAAGGCGGTCGCATATATCATGCGCCTGTCGCACGGACATAGTGCCGGGCACCACCATGTGAAAATCGATGAAAGTGACGGTGCCTGCCCGCCTCGTCTTCAGGTCATGCACGCCGATCGAACCCGCCGCATGGGTGGCGATCGCCTGCTTGATCGCTTCCTCTTCCTGCGGCTCGACCGCCTGGTCCATCAGACCGCTGATCGATTGCGAGATCACCTTCCAGCCTTGATAGAGAATGTTGCAGGCCACGAGGATGGCAAGCACCGGGTCGAAAATCGCGTAACCCGTCGCCAGCGCCAGCAGCAGCCCGACGAGCACGCCCACGGATGTCACCACATCCGACATGATATGCTGCCCATCCGCCGCCAGTGCCGCCGAGCGGTGTTTGCGCCCGGCGCGGATCAAAAGCTGCGCCCACACCGCATTGATGACGCCAGCCGCCAGATTGATCGCAAGGCCGAGCACCGGTGCGTCGAGCATGCGTGGCGCAGCGAGATAGCCGACCGCCTCGTTGACGATCAGCAGCGCGGCGACGACGATCAGTACGCCCTCGGTGACGGCAGAGAGATATTCCGCCTTGTGATGGCCGAAGGGATGGTCGTGATCGGCCGGCTTCTGCGCATAGCGGATGACAAAGAAAGCGATGAACGCCGCAACGACGTTAACCGTCGATTCAAGTCCGTCCGACAGCAGCGCCACCGAGCCGGTGACCCACCAGGCCACCATCTTCAGCCCCATGACGCCGAGCGACAATGGAATCCCCCACATCGCCAGCGTCCGAACCGTCAGATCGCCGTTGTCGCTCATATCGTCCTCCTGCGGTTGCGAATGAATTGCAGGGTCTAAGCCATTGAAATGCAAAACCGCCCACGCGAATGTCGCGAAGGCGGCCCAGTTGAGGGTGATATGGGCGATGATGGAGGATTTGTCAAAGAGAATGACACGTCCCTCACAGATGTTGCCGCCCCGACAGACAAGCGCGGGCGCAGGATGCGCAATCCCGCTACAGCGCCGAGAGAGCCGGATCGGGCTGGACAGACTGCGGCCACCGCAGAAGAGCGGCCTGTCCCGCCGGCGTCAGGGCATAGACGCCCTTTTCCTGGCGCTCGAACCATCCGTAGACATTGTCGCGCAGGATCGGACCGGCCTTCGGCGTAAGCGCCTTCATATCCCGCGGGCGCACAATTCCCCGGTCGAGCGCGGCCGCGCAGAGCAGCGCCTGCTGTCGATAGGCCGTCATGATCGGCGCCCGCGAGCCGCCGCCAACGGCAGGATCGCCGCGACGGCGCTGATGCTCCTTGACGAGGCGTGAACGCCGCTTGGGATTGGTCCGCGGCATCGGCGAAATGGAACTGACGATGACGCTGACCTCGCCGCCATCCGAGACACCGAGCATGCCGATGCCGAGCCGCCGGCAGAGGTCGCGGTAGCGCTTGTCCGTCTCTCGCCCGCGCCCCTTGGCCGAAACGCGCGCCGCGATCCAGACCTCATCGCTCATCGCCGCGCGATCGACCGCTTGGAGAAGCAGTTCGAGGTTGAAGGTGAGCTTCAGTTCGCAGACGACCACGACTGGCGGCTCGCCATCGCTCAAGCCAACGAGATCGCATCCACCGACCTCGCCCTTGACGGCATAACCGGCTGCCTCCAGGAAGGTTTTGACCGGCAGGTAGAGCGATGTCTCCATGGGAAATCGCGCTCAGGCAGCGTTGAGATCGGCAATCTCGCCATATCGCGCGAGCAGTCGCGGGGAGCTCATGTCGCCGGTTTCCTCGTCGACGATGACGGCGTAGGCCGCGACCCCGACGAAACGCTCGGCCATCGCCGAAGCGATCTTTTCCGCGCTGACGGCATTCGATGCCTGGCGCATTTCGCCGGGCACAAGATTGCCGCGGTTCTTGCGGTAAGGGAGCACGATGAACTTTTCAGCATTGGCCACGGTGATGGGTTCCGGTTGATCGTTCCTGAAATGTTCTGATTTGACTGATAAAGTCAACCGCTTTGAAGGACCACCTGCCGGTTTGCCCTGTCATATCCAGGTCGGAATGCCCGCCCGCCCTTCGAGGCTTCGCCTCCGGCCACGCAGGGCGAGGCTATCTTGAGCGCTGGAGCAGCAATTGCCGCAGAACCCTGCTGCGCCCCACATCCGGCTGCCGCCACCTTCTCCCCGCCAGCGTCCGCCAGCGGGGAGAAGGGAACACGCCGCAACCTCTCCGTTCCTCGTTGGCCTCCCGGGGCACGTCCGCTCGCCCCGTTTTACAGGGAGAGGTGAGGGTGAGGGGCAATAGCCGCCTCCTCCACCGTCCTTTATCTGAGGCGCGATCCGCTGGATCGCCTCGAAGGACACGCTCGACGCCGCTCCTAGCCCCCTTCCCGTGGTCAGGAAGGGCGAACCGGAATTGCCAATCAAGCCGCCTTCGTCTTCACCTTGCGCGCCAGATGCGCCACGACGTTCTCGATCATCCGCATGCCGGCATCGCCGCCGAGCGTCATGATCGATTCCGGGTGGAACTGCACCGCGGCGATCGGCTCCTTGGCATGTTCGATGCCCATGATCGTGCCGTCTTCGCTTTCAGCCGTGATGATGAATTCACGCGGCAGCGTCGAGGGATCGGCGAAAATCGAGTGGTAGCGGCCGACGGTCACCTCCTTCGAAAGGCCGGAGAAGACGATGCCCGGCTCCAGCACGCGGATGCGCGACGGCTTGCCGTGCATCGGCAGGGCCAGATGGCGCAGTTCCCCGCCATAGGCTTCGGCGAGCGCCTGCAGGCCAAGGCAGACGCCGAAGATCGGCAGGTTGCGCGCCCGCGCCTTCTTGATCGTCGCCTTGCAGTCGAAATCCTTGGGCGTCCCCGGCCCGGGCGACAGCACGACGAGATCGGGGTTCAGCCGGTCGAAGATCTCCTCCGGCACTGGCGTGCGCACGGTCGAAACCGTCGCTCCCGTCTGGCGGAAATAATTGGCCAGCGTATGAACGAAGCTGTCCTCATGGTCGACGAGCAGGATGCTGACGCCCTTGCCAACGGAAGCAACGTCGCGCTGAATCTTGCCGGAATTGCCGATCTTGGCGTCTCGGATGGCGGAAAGCATGGCGGAGGCCTTCAGTTCGGTTTCGGCTTCTTCTTCGTGCGGGTCGGAATCGTTGAGTAGCGTCGCGCCGGCGCGCACTTCAGCGATGCCGTCCTTGATGCGCACCGTGCGCAGCGTCAGGCCGGTATTCATGTCGCCGTTGAAGCCGACCATGCCGATCGCCCCACCATACCATGCACGCGGGCTCTTTTCATGGCTCTCGATGAAGCGCATCGCCCAGAGCTTCGGTGCACCGGTGACAGTGACCGCCCAGGCGTGGCTGAGGAACCCATCGAAGGCATCCATGTCGTCGCGCAGCCGCCCCTCGATATGATCCACCGTGTGGATGAGGCGCGAATACATTTCGATCTGCCGGCGGCCGATCACCTTGACCGAGCCCGGCTCGCAGACGCGGCTCTTGTCGTTGCGGTCGACATCCGAGCACATGGTAAGCTCGGATTCGTCCTTTTTGGAATTCAGGAGCTTCAGGATCTGCTCGCTGTCGGCGATCGGATCGTCACCGCGTTTGATCGTGCCCGAGATCGGGCAGGTCTCGATGCGGCGGCCGGATACGCGCACGAACATCTCGGGCGAGGCGCCGACCAGATATTCCTGATTGCCGAGATTGATGAAGAAGGAATAGGGCGACGGATTGATCGCCTTCAGCCGCCTGGAAATATCCGAAGGCTTGCTTTCGCAGCGCTCCATGAACTTCTGCCCGGGCACGACTTCGAAAAGATCGCCCTTGCGGAAGCTTTCCTTGGCTTTGACGACGAGTTCGGCATATTCGCCCGGCCGGTGGTCGCTCTTCGGCGGTATGGCATCCGTCTGCTTGAAGGGCTCGGGCGCGATATCTTCCGCCTTGCCTTCGGTCGTCACGCCGTTCTTCGCGAAATCATAGCGGTCGATCCAGGCCTTGGCGGCATAGTTGTCGACGACGAGGATTTCGTCCGGCAGGTAGAGCACCATGTCGCGCTGGTCGGAAGGCCGCGTCAGCTTCAGATCGATCGCATCGAATTGGAAGGCGATGTCGTAGCCGAAGGCGCCGTAGAGCCCGAGGCTCGCATCGGCCTGCGAATAGAAGAGGTCGGTGACAGCGCGCAGCACCGTGAAGACGGTCGGCATCTTCGAGCGCTCTTCCTCGGTGAACACCCGGTCCGGCGCCTTGACGGAGAGGTCGAGGCGGCGGGCGGAGGAAGCGCCGAGCACGAGATCGGACACTGTCTTCAGCCGCTCCGTCACGAAGCCGAGGAGCACCTCGCCGCGCTCGTTATAGGCCTCGATCCAGACGTCGCGCCCGAAGGAGGAGATGCCGAGCGGCGGATCGACGACGGCGGTATCCCAGCGCGTATAACGGCCCGGATATTCGTAGTTCGACGAGAACACCGCGCCGCGGCGTTCGTCGAGCTTATCGATATAGGAGGAGACCGCATCGCCGTAAGGGATCGCCCGACGCTGCCGGGTGACGGATATGCCGCCCTTGGTCTCGTAGATTTCCGCACCATCATCCCGCAGGATCGTTACCATTGTTCCACTCCGTTATCGGGCCCGGACGACAGGCAGCGATAAAACAAAAAAGCCGCCTCGAAGTTTCGGGCGGCTCACTCGTCGTCTTTGGACACGATTGGTCGAGGCCGCCTCAGCGAGCCCACCACCAAACAGCAATGTTCAAGGACGTGATCATGGAAAAATTGTTAGCCTGAGATCAGCCGCCGCGCAAGAGGCGATTGCGCAATGAAAAAGGGCGGCCCGAAAACCGCCCCTCCCCAGCCGTGAAGGTGTGTCGCCGGCAGTCAGAAGGTCTTCGTGAGCGACACCTTGAAGGTACGGCCCGGCTCGGAATACCAATCACGAGGCTGCGATGCGGTCGAGACCAGGTTGACGTCGCGTACGGCCAACGCGTTGAAATATTTCCGGTCGAAAATATTGTAGACACCGGCTTGAACGCGTAGGCCCGGCAACTGTTCCGGCGTCCACCAGCCGGTCAAGTCGACAATTGCATAACCGGGTGCATTGAGATGGTCGGTGAGCATGCCGGCAGATAGCGTCGAAGACAGATCGAAGCCGAAGGTGTCATTTCTCTAGCCGCCGCCGACAATCGCCTTGAACGGCGCCACCGAGCGCAGGCGCTGGGTGGTTTCTTCATTCCTGCCGTAGGCATAGGCAAGCGAGGCATGCAGATTGATGCCGTTATTGAAAGCCTTGCACAATTGCAACGAAAACCGCTCTCATGCGTTGCTTCTAGCCACCAATACCAGGAACCGGATGGATTGAGAAAATTTTCGACATTGGCGATCCTGCTCGCCGCTACCGCCTTTCTTGCCGGCGCCCGCCTGCCCCCCCACGGTCCATTGCCCGAGCCGCGGCCCGATGCCGGGCAGACGACCGGTCCCACTCCACCGTCCGCGGAAAAAGCGGAACCCTCCGCGCCTGAGCAGGTGCCGACCCCTCAGCCGAAACCTGAGGTAAAGGAGCCGGAGACATCCGAACCGGGCCAGCCGCCTGCTCCATCAGCCGAACCGGCAAAGCCTGAGCCTGTAGAACCCATGCAGGGCCCGCCGCTTCCGCCGGGCCAGGTCGAAAGCCCGCAGACTCCGCCGGAAGAAAAGCCGCCCGGCGAGCAGACGCTTGAAGAGCAGCATCTGACGATCGAATCCGAAAGCGACGCTGAGCATGCCGAATGCACGGCCGCACTCAAGGAGTTGGGTGTCGTCTTCAAGGAAACGCCGCGCATCGATGACGGCAACGGCTGCGGCATCGACAAACCGATCATCGTCTCCGAGGCTCTGCCCGGTATCGCCGTCAAGCCGGAGGCAACGATCCGCTGCCCGGCGGCACTCGCACTTGCCCGCTGGTTGAAGGAGAGCGTCATCCCTGCCGCTTCCGCCGCCCTGCCTGAGCAGGGCCGTATCACCGCCGTCAACCAGGCTACCGCCTATATGTGCCGCCTGCGCAACGGCGCCGAAACAGGCAAGATCTCCGAACACGCCCGCGGCAACGCCATCGATATTGCCAGCTTCCATTTCCAAAAGGGCGAGGATGTCGCCGTCCGCTCCCGCCGCGAGGACTCGACACTTACCGGCGCCTTCCAGCGCGCCGTCAGCGCCGCCGGCTGCCTCTATTTCACCACCGTCCTCGACCCGGAAAGCGACGCGGCCCACGAAACCCATTTCCATCTCGACGTCATCGAAAGGAAGGGCGGCTATCGTTATTGTTATTGACGGTTGAAGGGCTAAAATCCCGTCATCAAGCGAGAACTGGCGGGGAACGGAGACGGTGCGGCATATCCTCTTCTACCCTCGGGAGAAGGCAGGATCGAGAGGCCGCATCCCGTCCCTTCCCCACGCCTAATCAGAACAACCCCTCAATATAACCCTGCTCATTCAAAAAAATCCGTTCCGCTGAGGGCGATTTCGGTAGGCCAGGCATCGTCATGATCTCGCCGGTGATGGCGACAACGAAGCCGGCGCCGGCTGAAAGCCGCACCTCGCGCACCGAAACGATGTGGCCTTCCGGCGCGCCGCGCAGGTTCGGATCGGTGGAGAAGGAATATTGCGTCTTCGCCATGCAGACCGGCAGCTTGCCGTAGCCCTGCTCCTCCCATGTCTGCAACTGATCGCGCACCGCCTTGTCGGCGGTCACCTCGCCGGCATGGTAGATTTTCGAGGCGACGATCTCGATCTTCTCGAACAGCGAAATGTCGTCGCCGTAGAGCGGCTGGAATTTCGCTTGACCCGATTCGGCCAGTTCCACCACCTTATGCGCCAGTTCCTCGATGCCGGCCGAACCTTTGGCCCAATGTTGGCAGAGGATCGCTTCGGCGCCGAGCCGCGAGACGAATTCCTTCACCGCCGCGATCTCCGCATCGGTATCTGTGACGAAATGATTGATCGCGACGACGACGGGCACGCCGAAGCGGCGCACATTGGCAACGTGCCGGCCAAGATTGGCGCAGCCCTTCTTCAGCGCTGCGACGTCCTCCGTGCCGAGATTCTCCTTCTTCACGCCGCCATTCATCTTCAGCGCCCGGACGGTCGCGACGATGACGGCCGCGTCCGGCTTCAGCCCGGCCTTGCGGCATTTGATGTTGAAGAATTTTTCAGCCCCGAGATCGGCCCCGAATCCCGCTTCCGTCACGACATACTCTCCGAGCTTCAGCGCCGTCTTCGTCGCCGTCACCGAATTACAGCCATGGGCGATATTGGCGAACGGGCCGCCATGCACGAAGGCCGGGTTGTTTTCCAGCGTCTGCACCAGGTTCGGCTGCATTGCATCCTTTAGCAGCACGGCCATGGCGCCGTCGGCTTTCAGATCGCGCGCATGCACCGGCGTCTTGTCGAAGCGGTAGCCGATGATGATGTCGCCGAGCCGCCGCTCCAGATCCTTGAGATCGGTGGCGAGGCAGAGGATCGCCATCACTTCGGAGGCGACGGTGATGTCGAAGCCGCCCTGGCGTGGAAAACCGTTGGCGACGCCGCCGAGAGAGGAGACCATGCTGCGCAGCGCCCGGTCGTTCATGTCCATGACACGCCGCCAGGTGATGCGGCGGATGTCGATATTCTCTTCGTTGCCCCAATAGATGTGGTTGTCGATCATCGCAGCCAGCAGATTGTGGGCCGAGGTGATCGCATGGAAATCGCCGGTAAAATGCAGGTTGATGTCTTCCATCGGCACAACCTGCGCATAACCGCCGCCGGCCGCCCCGCCCTTGACGCCGAAGCAGGGACCGAGCGACGCCTCGCGGATGCAGACGATCGCTTTCTTGCCGATCCGATTCAGCCCGTCGCCGAGGCCGACGGTCGTCGTCGTCTTGCCTTCGCCCGCCGGCGTCGGATTGATCGCCGTGACAAGGATCAGCTTGCCGTCCTTCTTGACCGCCTGCGCCGCGATGAACTCGGCGCTGACCTTTGCCTTGTCGTGACCATAGGGGGCGAGCTGCTCGGCCGCGATGCCGAGCTTTGCCCCGATCTCGAAGATCGGCCTCTTGGCCGCGGCGCGCGCGATTTCAATATCGGATTTGATGGATGGCATGGATGTCCCCGTCCCGGCCTTTCGCATGCGCGAAAGCGCTTGTCCTCGCGACTGGGATAGCGAAATATCGGCATGCTGTGAATAGCGCTCGCCATGCGGCCGCCGCGCTGGATCATGGGAAAGCACGATACGTAGATTCAAAATGTTACTGCGCCCCTTTCGCATCCGGTAAGACGCGCGGCGCTGTCGGGCATTGGAGACTTTCCTTCGCCTCTGGCCCACAGATATGCAAGCCGGGCTCTTCATCATAAGGAATGATGCCATTGATGACGCCAAGCTTGAACGCTTGAGAGGGAAGCATAATCGCTTGATCGATTGCCGTCTCGAGCATCATCGTCTGGTATGGCTCGGCACTGACGCCCATCTCATCGAAATAGCCGATGAATTTCGCATATTCAGTCGTCTTGGGTCTGACGAGGCCGATGGCTGAATATCCGGCGGTCCGCGGCGCTCCGCTCATCAAGACAAGAGTACAGGTCGAAAGGCAATACGCACCACTGGTAAAGACTTCGCCTTCGGTCAGCCCGCTTTCGGCGGTGCCGGCTTTGCAACGCGGGTCCTGCTTTGGACAATTCGGCAACTGCGTTCTGCCGATCGAGGTCTCCAGACCTGCAGCACGGACCATACGCCCCATAGCGAAAGCCGCGTCCATATCCCCGCCATTGGACTGAAGGACGATCGGGAGTTTCCTTTCGCCGAGCGTCTTCAAGATCGCTTCCAGCTGAGCTGGCGTATCCGGCGTGATGTCTCCATCCGCGGAAATCCATTGTGTGCACTCCTCCCGACAATTGCCATTGGACATCAGGAGAAAATCCATGGGCCGTGTTTTCGGCAGGCTCTCGCTTGCGCCTGCGGACGCATTCTGCACGGGCGTCTCGGATACCGGCGCCTCAGCCGCAGACGTCTTGACCGCCCGATGTCCGTGGCAGACAGCCTCGGCGGCTGCATCCGGTGCGCAAAGCGGCATTCCCGGCCACTCGCTGTAAGACAGCATGCCGGTCATGAGGCCTATTCGAATTGCCTCTGCGGGCGGCACGATCTTGATGCTGTCCGGCTTGGCGCTCATCATATGATCCACCAGATCCTTATCGACCCCCATCTCCTTCAAATAGGCCATTAGGGCGATGCTGGCCTTCTTGCCGAGCTTGGTGGAGCTGCTCTGCCCGGCCGATTTGCGTCCGACTTCCTTGCGGGAGATTTCTTTCCTCCTGCCGTTCACGATCTTGTATTCGATACGGTAGGAAACGCGCACCCTGTTATAGATCGTCGTGATCTGGTGAACACCGATGAACGCCCATTGCGACGCGACACGCGACGTACCGCCCGCAAACGCCAGCGGGCAGGCGGAAAAACAATATGCGCCGTCCGAATAGGTGTTACCAAGCGCGGTCCCGTCCTTTGAGATGGCGGCAGCGCAGCGCAGATCGTCCGGCGGGCAATCCTTCAGCCTGGTGCCGCCTACTGCCGTTTCCAGACCCGCTTTGCGGATCATCCGGCCCATCGCATAGGCGGCATCGACATCACCGCCCTCAGAACGGAAGACGATCGGCGGCTTTCGGTTACCGATCGTCTTGAGGATTTTTCGCAGTTGCGCGGGCGTGTCGGAGGTTATGCGTCCCTCTGCCGATATCCATCCCGGACAGTCCTTCATGCAGAGAAGATGGTGCACGAGGATGAAGCGCATCGGCGGCTGCCCTGCCGCCTTCGGCCCGGCTGCCTGCGAGGTCGCGGCATCGATCGGCAAGGTCAACAAAAGAAAAGCAAGTATTGCCAGAGAAAACAGATGCTTAAAATGCAGGCAGAATGCAAAGCGCACGATTAAATCGCCTCAGTTGTACATGTTAATACGCCTATCAATTGCATCGTGCCGCAGCAAGCCAGTTTTCGGCGCCTCTCGGCGCCCAGGCTCTTCCGGCGTGATTCTCTTCCTGCCCGGAGCAGGCGGTATCCACAGCTGTCCCGCCGCAGCAGAAGTCAAAGATACCACAACGCTACTTGCACAGGCCGCAACTCAACCGGGGCGCGCGCAGTCGTGACTATTTCTGCGCCTTTCGACCTAATTGGCTTGAGATAAGGCAATTGGGGCTAGCATCCGGCAGTGTTTGTGTATTTGATAGCGTTAACATTGAGGCTGCCGGGGCGTAAAAATGTCTTACATGACCACCTCTGAAAGACAGTCGTTGCTTTCGGCGGAACTTGCTGTTGCAGGAACACGCGGCCTGTTTGCACAAGGACTCGGGAGAGTCTCCGCGGCCTTCGGACTGTCCTATGCGACGCTGATGCACGCTCCCTCGCCCGAAGACCTCCTCCTGAAACCGCTGCTGATCGAAAGCTCGCTTCCCGCGGCCTATATCAGAGATTTCGATCGCGCCAACATGATGCGTGGTTGCCCTTTCGGCGTACGGTTGAGGGAGTCGGCTGTGCCGCAGGCCTGGCACCTCAACGATGCCGTCAATGGACAGGCCTTTCCGGCCGAGCTGCGCGCCTTGATGCTGCGCCATGCGATACCTGCAGGCGTTGCCATGCCGACCATTGCAGTCGATGGCCGGCGCCTGGTCTTCTGGTTCTGCGGCGAACGTGCGGCGCTCGGCCAGAGCGAGGTCAACGAGCTGGCGATCATCATCCTGCATGCCCTCGACGCATTCAATGCGGTCAGGCGCAACGAGGAAAATGCGCACAATGCGCTGTCGGCGCGGGAACTTGAAGTCGTGCGCTGGACGGCACAGGGCAAGACCTCGATCGAGATCGGCCAGATCCTGACGCTCTCCGATCATACGGTGAATGCCTATATGACCAATGCGATCAAAAAACTCGATTGCGTCAATCGCACCCAGTTGGTAGCAAAAGCAATTCGATTGAAGCTGATCAGCTGAAAAATCAGAAGAGGGTCTGCACGTCATCCCGTGAATTGGGGGAATCGTGTCTCTTCGCTTCGAACAGCCTGTCGTCGACAAGATAGCACAGTCCCGCGCCCATATCGGCATCACCGATGCGGAAATCGTTCAGATGGTTGCTGCCTATCGCCTTTTCGGCTTCTGGCGCATCGACATCGAAACCGGACATTTCTTTGCAAGCGAGGATGTGCACGCGATCTTCGATCTCCCCTATAGCGACCGGCTGATCAATCTGGCCGAACTGATGTCTCGCATTCACACCGAAGACCGCAGCCTGATCGCCCAGACCTTCGAGGAGGCAAGCCTTCACGGCGTCGGCTTCCATTTCGTCTATCGCGTTGACAACCGGCTCGGCGGTTACAAGTTGGTGCATCGGCCGCTTCCGTGACGATGCCAGCGGCGGCGGCATCGTCGGCGTCACCTATGAATTCGTCGAGAAGCTGCGCGTCGTTGGCTTCGAGGATCATGCGGCGCGCCGCTGACGCGCAACGCTCTAACGATCGAGCACCGACCGGATCTCGACGAGGTTCGAGCGCACCCTCAAGATATAGAAGCCCATGGTCGCGAGGTGGCTCGGCATGATCCAGCCGTCTTCGCGGCCGTTCGAGATGATCGAGGGCTGGATGCGCAGTGCCGCCTGGAACTGCCGCGTGGTGCCGCTCCAGATCGCGCCGAGATTGCGTTCCTGCACCACCTGCGAGAAATCCGCCTGCGCAGCGGTCAGGATGGCGTAATAGGCATAAAGCTGGCCGTAGGCGAACCAGAACCGATCGTCGGCACGCGTGTCGAACCAGCCGCGATTATGGTGTTCCGAGCGCTCGGCGAGCATGTCGGAGGTGGCGCCGAGATCGTTTGCGATGCGGTCAATGAACTGCATCAGATTGTCGGCGCGGCCGTCGAAAATAACGTTGCAGGCGGACAGATCAGTATTGAACTTGCGTAGGCTGCCGATCGCCGAGCGGTAGTAGGAAGGCGTCGGCGTTTTAGGCCCGAAGGGATTGAGCCCGAAATACCAGCTATATTCGTCGAACTGCAGATTGCCGCGCGCGCTCTGCAGATCGTTGTTGATGCCAGACGTGCCGCGCACGCGCCCGAGTGTATCGACAAGCTCCGCCGAGGTACGCCGGACTGCCTGGTTGATGCCGCGCTGGAATGAGGCCTTGTTGTCGAGGAAGGGCGTGTGATCCCAGTCGATCCCGAAGAAGCCCATTTTGTAGAGCAGCATGGAAGAAATCCATGCGTTCTGGTTGACGTTGAAATCGGTAAGGTCAGCCGTGACATCGACAATGGCTGAGCGCTGACAGGTCTTGGTGGCCGCTCCGCTCGCGCTCTCGGCGGACGGCAGTTCCTGCCCGGCAGCAATCTTGCGTTCCGAAAACCGGTATTGGTCGACGAAGGCGGTGTTGAAGTTCGACCAGACCTGCGTCTGCCAGAAGAAATAGCCGTAAAGTACGGCGAAGAGCGCCACGAATGCGATGATCGGCAGCCGGATCAGCCAGCTCCGGCGCTGGTACCAGCCATGCGCGGCAAGAAAGGGCCAGAAGGCCCAGGCGAAAAACAGGCGGGCCCAGCGGCCGATCGTCTGGCCGATCAGCCTGAAAAAACCGGCTATCCGGTCAAGCATCGTCGTCTCCTGTCAGGCGAGGCGAACACCGGGACATCGCCGCCCCGCTGCATCCACATATGCGCTCGTCAGGCCGAGCACAACACGAGCGCCTCGATTTTTACGAATGAAAGCAGCGCGGACGGCGCGGGGCACGGATTAGGAACGCAGGAATGGCAACCTGAAGCGGAAGGACCCGCGCGCCGTATCGATGAGCGGCGCTCCCGGCGTTTCCGATGCCGGCTCGCCATAGGCCGGAAATTTTCCGGCGACGTCGAGGTCGGCCCGGCTCTTGCGCCGCTCCAGATCCTGGGCGACCAGCATGCCCTTCTCGAACAGCCTGATCGGGGCCGCAATATCGGCGAAGAGTTCCGGCTTGATCCTGACCTTCATGCCCGGCCGGTCGGTATCGACCTGCGCCTGATAGATGATCAGCCGCTCCTCGACATCGATCATCAGCTTGCGCAGCAAGACGTTGCAGGCACCGATCCGGCCATTCAACGAATCGACGAAAGCCTGGAACAGGCCGATGAAGCGCTCGCGCCGCTGACTGTCGTCCCGCATCTCGTGCTCCTCCGCCGAAATTCGCTCGGCCTCTGCCTTCAACGCCCGTCGCTCTGCCTCCATCTGCTCCCAGTGCGCCCTGTTGCCATAGACGCCGATGCGGCCCTGGGTCGTCAGCGCCTTGGCATTGAGCTCCTTCATTTTCAGGCGGGCGATATCGATGGAATCGACCAGCCGGCGCCGTTGCTCGACAATGCCCACGAGACCGTGTTCGGCTATCTTGTGGCGTTCGATGATCGAGGTGCGCTGGCTTACGATCAGCTTGGCGAGCGCGTCCGATTTTGCCAGGAGGTCGAGCAGCCGCTCGATGACCGGCGCCTCGCGCACGCGTTCGGTATACATGCGCCACATTCTCTGGCGCGATGTCCAGCCGGCCATTTTCTCGCGCAGCGTCAATCCGCGGAAACTATCGAGATCGGCCGAAACCTCCGCCGTCATCCGGTCCAATGTAAAGACCAGTTCGGCAAGCAACGCATCAAGCGCTGCGCCATCGGCGATATGGGTCTGGAAGCGCGCATTCTGTTCGAGAAAAACCTCGTCGGCCGACCGCGTTTCGTCGCTGTCAAAGCCGCGGATGCAGGCTTCGCAATAGGCTCCCTCGGCCGCAATCTTTTCGGCAAGGCCGCCTGCGGCTTCGTACTGGCTGTCGAATGGCGGAGGTTTGCGCACCTGATCTCCCCGGAGAATCTCCTACCCAAGCTAGCCGCTCCAGACGCCGAAGAAAACCGGCCCTTTCATCGCCTCACACAGGCTCGGCGATCCAGGCCCCGTTCATTTCGTCGTCCCAGTGCCTGCGGCAGAGAGAGACATATTTCTCATTGCCGCCGACATCGATCTGCGCCCCTTCATGCAGCACCTTTCCCTGCGCGTCCAGCCGCACCACCATCGTCGCCTTACGCCCGCAGTGGCAGATCGTCCGCACCTCGCGCATTTCGTCGGCGATCGCCAAAAGCTCCTGTGAGGCCAGAAACAGCTTGCCCTGAAAATCCGTCCTCAGCCCGTAGACCATGACGGGGATACCGAGCCGGTCGACGATGCGGGCAAGCTGCCAGACATGGAGGGGCGTCATGAAATGCGCCTCGTCGACGAAGACGCAGGAGATCGGCGCCCCTTCGCCGCTCAGCGTCATGACCAGTCGGAACAGATCCTCGTCCGGTTCGAAGGGAATGGCGCTCGCCTCCAGCCCGATCCGCGAGCCGATGACGCCGCGGCCGGCGCGCTCGTCGAAGGCGGCGATCAGCTGCACCGTACGCATGCCGCGCTCCTGATAATTATAGGAGGCCTGCAGCAGCATCGTCGACTTGCCGGCGTTCATCGTCGAGTAGTTGAAATAGAGCTTTGCCATCCGATTTCTCCTTGATCAGCTTATTGAAAGCTCGGATTGGCAAAGAAAAGCCCCGCAACGGTGATAATCACAGGAATTGACGCCCAAAACCGGCCGAAAGCCGCGAAAACCCGCGACTGCGAAAAATCTGCAGACGTCGCAATCGCACCCGTCGATACGACGCAAACACACTGAGGTCGCTTGTCAAACTGGGTTATTGGTGATTGGCTTGGGGACCTAAAGACTGGGAGTCTAAAATGAAAACAACAAGCACATTCAAACTCGTCACTGCAACTGCCGTCGCCGCCCTCTCCGTTGCGACCGCCGCCTTCGCCACCGATCCCGACAGCTGCTCCACCGTCCACTTCTCCGACGTCGGCTGGACTGACATCACCGCCACGACGGCGACCGCCTCCGTCGTCCTGAAAAGCATCGGCTATCAGACCGACGTCAAGGTCCTCTCGGTGCCGGTCACCTACACCTCGCTGAAGAACAAGGACATCGACATCTTCCTCGGCAACTGGATGCCGACACAGGAAAAGGACGTCCGCCCCTATATCGATGACAAGTCGGTCGAATCCTTCGGCCCCAATCTGGTCGGCGCCAAGTACACGCTCGCCACCAACGCCAAAGGTGCAGAGCTCGGCATCAAGGACTTCAAGGATATCGCCGCCCACAAGGACGATCTCGACGGCAAGATCTACGGCATCGAACCCGGCAATGACGGCAACCGCCTCGTCATGGATTTGATCGAAAAGAACACCTTCGGCATGAAGGATATGGAAGTTGTCGAATCCTCCGAACAGGGCATGCTCGCCCAGGTCGCTCGCGCCGAGAAAGCAGGCAAGCCCGTCGTCTTCCTCGGCTGGGAACCCCATCCGATGAACACCAACTTCAAGCTGACCTACCTCACAGGCGGCGACGACGTCTTCGGTCCCGACTTCGGCGGCGCCAAGGTCTACACGAATGTCCGCGCCGGCTACCTCGGCGAATGCCCGAATGTCGGCGCGATGCTGAAGAACCTGACGTTCTCCCTCGACATGGAGAACCAGATCATGGGCAAGATCCTCGACGACGGCAAGGAGCCGGAAGCCGCGGCTACCGAATGGCTGAAGGCCAACCCGTCGGCACTCGAGCCCTGGCTCGCCGGCGTCAAGACCCGCGACGGCAAGGGCGACGCGCTGGCGGCCGCCAAGACCAGTCTCGGCCTTTGATCACATGAACGGGGCGGCTCGCCGCCCTGCTTCATTTTTGTCCGATTGTTAGTTTTTTCTGGATAGGCGCGCTCTTGAATTGGATCACCGACTCTAAGATTCCCATCGGCCCATTGGCCAAATCCTTCGTGGACTGGCTGACCTCGAATGGCGAATGGTTCTTCAACCAGCTTGCCTTTCTGTTGTCGCACGTCATCGACGGCCTGCTCCTCGTGCTGCAAAAGCCGCATCCGCTGATCGTCATCGCGGTCATTTCCGCACTCGCCTTCTGGCTGCGGCGGTCGATCGCGATCACGCTATTTACCTGCCTTGGGCTGCTGCTCATCATGAATCAAGGATACTGGAAGGAGACGACGGAGACGCTCGCGCTCGTGCTCGCCTCCACCTTCGTCAGCATGGTGATCGGTATTCCACTCGGTATCGCGGCCGCCCGCCGCGCCTGGGTCTATGCCGCCATGCGCCCGGTACTTGATCTGATGCAGACCATTCCGACATTCGTCTACCTGATCCCGGCGCTGATCCTGTTCGGCCTCGGAATGGTTCCGGGCCTGATCGCGACCGTCATCTTCGCGATCCCCGCCCCCATCCGGCTGACGCGCCTCGGCATCATCTCGACGCCGCCCTCGCTCGTCGAAGCCGCCGTCGCCTTCGGCGCGCGGCCGATGCAGGTGCTGCGCAAGGTCGAGCTTCCCTTCGCCGCGCCGCAGATCATGGCGGGCCTCACCCAGACCATCATGCTGTCGCTGTCGATGGTGGTCATCGCCGCACTCGTCGGCGCCGATGGTCTCGGCGTGCCGGTCGTGCGTGCGCTGAACACCGTCAATGTCGCAAAAGGCTTCGAAGCCGGTCTCTGTATCGTCATCCTGGCGATCATTCTCGACCGCATGTTCCGCACGGCGGGTGAAGGAGACGGCGCATGACCGCGGTAAGCTTCAAGGATGTCAGCATTATCTTCGGCGATCGGCCGGAAGCCGCCCTTGCCATGGCCGACCAGGGCAAAACGCGTGACGAGATCGGCGCCGCGACCGGCCTGGTGCTGGGCGTCGCCAATGCCTCGCTGACGATCGAGGAAGGCGAGATCCTCGTGCTGATGGGCCTTTCCGGTTCGGGCAAGTCGACCTTGCTGCGCGCCGTCAACGGGCTCGCTCCCGTGGTGCGCGGCGACGTCGCGGTCTCCACGACCACCGGCCTCGTCAACCCTTATAAATGCAATGCCAAGGCGCTGCGCGAACTGCGCACCCACACCGTCTCCATGGTGTTCCAGCAGTTCGCTCTCCTGCCCTGGCGCACCGTCGCCGAAAATGTCGGCTTCGGTCTCGAACTCGCCGGCATGCCGGAGGCCGAACGCAAGGCCCGCGTCGGTGAGCAGCTCGAACTCGTCAACCTGACGAAATGGGCGAACCGCAAGGTCAACGAACTGTCAGGCGGCATGCAGCAGCGTGTCGGCCTTGCCCGCGCCTTTGCCACCGGCGCCCCGATCCTGCTCATGGACGAGCCGTTCTCGGCGCTCGACCCGCTGATCCGCACCCGCCTGCAGGACGAACTCCTGGAATTCCAGCGGCGGCTGAAGAAGACCATTCTCTTCGTCAGCCACGATCTCGACGAGGCCTTCCGCATCGGCAACCGCATCGCCATCATGGAGGGCGGCCGGATCATTCAGTGCGGAACACCGCACGACATCGTCAAGAACCCCGCGGACCAGTATGTCGCCGACTTCGTGCAGAACCTCAATCCGATCAACATGCTGACCGCCGCTGACGTCATGCAGCCCGGCCTTGGCCAGACGGCCGCCGGCATGAGCGTCAGCGCCACGGCCCGTGCCGCAACCCCGCTCGTCGATGTCCTCGACGTGCTCGCCCGTCAGCCGGGCAGCATCGGCATCGTGGAAAACGGTACGGTCATCGGCACCATCACCGCCCAGGATATCGTCGCCGGCCTCACGCGCCATCGCCGCAAGGAGGACGCTTGATGTTTTCGATCCGCTTTGCCACAAAGCGGATATGAAAGATCAGCCGTCGCCCTTACGCGAAACCGACGACGAGGCCCGCAGGCTCGCCCGTGTGCTGTTGCGCTCCGCACGGTACGCGGCGATCGCCGTTCTCGATCCCGACACCGGTTTTCCCTTTGCCAGCCGGGTCCTCCTCGCCACCGATATCGACGGCGCCCCCGTCATCCTGGTTTCGAAACTTTCGGCTCACACAAAGGCGCTCGCAAGAGACCCGCGCGCCTCGCTGCTGGCCGGCGAGCCCGGCAAGGGCGATCCGCTTGCCCATAGCCGGCTGACGACCCAATGCATGGCGGAGCCGATTGAGCATGGTCATCGGTTCCACGAGCGCATTCGCACCCGTTTTCTCGATCGCCATCCCAAGGCAAATCTCTATATCGATTTCCCCGATTTCCTCTTCTTCCGTCTCAAACCGGAGCAGGCGAGCCTCAATGCCGGCTTCGGCCGAGCCTACCATCTCGACGGAGGGGATCTCATCATCCAGTCACCGGCAAACGAAGAGATCGCCGCCAAAGCGGCCGAAACAGTGCGAGATTTAGTAGAACGCCATCCCGATGTGACGGAAGCCCTTGCAGCGCGCTTAAAAGCCCCGAAATCGGCTTCTTGGCGCATCTGCGGCATCGATCCGGCGGGTTTTGAGATCATTTCCGGCGACTTTTTGCTGCGATACGAATTCGAAACGCTCGCTGTGGATTCCGATCACATTTGTTCAAACATATCTAAAATAGCATACTCGATACCTTAAATTTAGGTATATACAATCTTCGAGCCCAGTTGCTAATTTTGCCGCGGGCTCCGGCAGACAGCCCTTATCAGATAGATGATGTACGTTTCGCATTAGGAAGATAACAATATGGAAACCCCCGATTTGGCTGACCACACGAATGTGGCGGCAGCACTATTGTCAGCCATGGCCAATCCCAAAAGATTGCTGATCCTGTGCAGCCTGGTGAAGGGCGAAGTCGCCGTCGGCGTACTTGCCACACAAGTCGGCCTCAGCCAGTCGGCGCTTTCACAGCACCTTTCGAAACTGCGCGCGCAGAAGCTGGTCAAGACCCGCCGCGACGCCCAGACCATCTACTATTCGAGTACTTCCGAGCCTGTCATGAAGATCCTGGCGACGCTCGAAGACATCTACCTTGTTCCGAGCAGAAGCAGATCCGCAGCCTGATGATAGCGCTGACATAAGCGTTGGCCGCTATTCCAGCAGCTGAACTCTAAACGACCGGCAAATCTCGCGATTTGCCGGTCGTGCTTTTTTGTCGGGACTTTTCTCGTTGACGCGTTGGGAAGCCCTGATAATTTGACCGGGCAGTAAAAATTCGGGCGACAAGCCCCCGGGAACGGGCCGCCAACGGCCAGGAGAACAGCATGTCCAACCGCCTCAATGCACCGAACGATCTTCGTGCCTTCTGGATGCCATTCACGGCAAATCGCCAGTTCAAGAAGGAGCCGCGGTTATTCGTCGGCGCCAAGGACATGTATTACGCCACCCATGACGGTCGTCAGGTGTTGGACGGTACCGCTGGCCTCTGGTGCGTCAACGCCGGCCACTGCCGCCCGAAAATCACCGAAGCCATCCGCGAACAGGCGGGCGAACTCGATTACGCGCCGGCTTTCCAGCTCGGCCATCCCAAAGCGTTCGAACTGGCGAACCGCCTGGTCGATATCGCTCCGGAAGGCATGAACCACGTCCTCTACACCAATTCCGGTTCCGAATCCGTCGAGACTGCCCTCAAGGTGGCGCTTGCCTATCACCGCGTGAAAGGTAACGGTTCGCGTTTCCGCCTGATCGGCCGCGAGCGCGGTTATCACGGCGTCAATTTCGGCGGCATCTCCGTCGGCGGCATCGTCGCCAACCGCAAGATGTTCGGCACGCTCCTGACCGGTGTCGATCACATGCCGCACACCCACCAGCCCGGCAAGAACAACTTCACCCGCGGCGAACCCGAGCATGGCGGCGACATCGCCACCGAACTCGAGCGCATCGTCACGCTGCATGACGCCTCCACCATCGCCGCCGTCATCATCGAGCCGGTGGCCGGCTCCACCGGCGTCTTGATTCCGCCGAAGGGCTACCTGCAGAAGCTGCGCGAGATCTGCACCAAACACGGCATCCTTCTAATCTTCGACGAAGTCATCACCGGCTTCGGCCGTCTCGGCGCCCCCTTCGCCGCGCAATATTACGACGTCAAGCCCGACATGATCACCACCGCCAAGGGGCTGACCAACGGCGTCATTCCGATGGGCGCGGTGTTCGTCACCTCCGAGATCCACGACGCCTTCATGAACGGGCCGGAGCACATGATCGAGTTCTTCCACGGCTATACCTATTCCGGCAACCCGATCGCTTCCGCTGCAGCCCTCGCCACGCTCGACACCTACAAGGAAGAAGGTCTGCTCACCCGCGCCGCCGAGCTTTCGGATTATTGGGCCGACGCGCTGCATTCGCTCAGGGACTGCCCCAACGTCATCGACATCAGGAACACCGGTCTGATCGGCGCAATCGAACTCGACCCGATTGCCGGCGAGCCGACGAAACGCGCCTTCACCGCCTTCCTGAAGGCCTATGAGAGCGGGCTTCTGATCCGCACGACCGGCGACATCATCGCACTCTCCCCGCCGCTGATCATCGAGAAGCAGCATATCGACGAACTCTTCGGCAAGCTGAGGACCATCCTTCAGAACAACATCTGAAGACGCTCACGAGGCTCAGTACCAAAGACCCGCGATGGACAATGTTCTCGCGGGTCTTTTCGTTTGAAAATGCAAACCTCAGCTCACAGAGGCGACGGAAAGGCAGAGTGCGAACTTTTTCAGGAGCTGGCGATCGAAATGCCCCTCGGCGCCGAACATCCATTTCAGTGCCTGGCTGGCACTCCACGGCGCCTTATATGGCCGCACAGAGGTAATGGCGTCATACACATCGCAGATCGTGGCCATCCGCGCGTGGAGGCTCACCTCGCTGGCGGGCAAACTGCGCGGATAGCCTTTGCCGTCGATACGTTCGTGATGATTGAGGCATACGTCGAGAACGATGTCCGACATGCCCTCCTGCCGCGACAGGATCGCGTGCCCCTTCTCCGGATGGCCCCGAAGTAAGCCGATCTCATCCTTTTCCAGGGGCCCCGTCTTGTTCAGCACCTCAAGCGGAACTTCAAGCTTGCCGACATCGTGCAGCAAACCCGCGGTGCCGAGCATCTGAATTGTATGCTCGTCGAGTGCGAGATGGCGGCTGAAAAGGATCATCAGCGCGCTCACCGAAATGGAATGCAAAAAGGTTACCTCGTCCTTTGATTTCAGGCGCGTGACGCTCAGGAACACCGCGGGGTTCTCATCCATCGACTTGGAGACGGACGAAATCACCGGCGCCACGTGATCTATGCTGACTCCATCGCCGTTTCGCAGCTTTGCGAAAGCCTCTTCCAACAACTGCACTGATTTCTGGACGGTCTCTCGCGCGGCCTGAATGTCGATCTCGACGTCACGGCCCGGCAGGCCGTTGGTATCGAGCCCCTTGCTGGTATTGATGACGACGCTGGCAGTGCCGCATTTACGAATTCTTACAGCATCGACTTCGCGCCGCAGGGAAAATCTGCGCTTGCACAAAAACGGATCCTGCCACAGGCCCTCGATAACCTCCACAAACATTCCGATACACACCTGACCGGCGTCGATACGCTTGAGCATCAGATCTCTGTTTCCCGATAGGTCTATCTAATTCTTTGTATAGTTCTCTGTTTCAATGAGGCGGTATTCGGGGTCTCCTGGATACTACTGCCATTGGCCAAACTATCGGTTAATAGGAAAGTTAAAGACAACCTTACGGATGTGATTTTGTCCGGAGGCAGGTCGTGACCATTCGCCGCCTCGCCTCTGAAAACCATGCAAAACCGAAGGAAATGATCCGTTCCGGCTGAATTTTCGGCCGGAACGGCCGAATTTCCTTCCATTTTGTTATGAACTTGCGCAAGCTCAGCAAAATTTCTAGAAATCTTGCCATGAGCCCTGCCCGAGTCAAACATGTCCGGCGGGTTCGCTGATCGCACCGTTACCGGTCGTCCTTGGCCCAGCCTCTGGAGGCTGTTGAATGATCGGGAAAGCCGGCGCGGCACATCATCGCGGGTCGACGACCCCATCCAAGGAGACAGACAATGACCCTCAAGACATTGACGGCGGCCCTCGTCGCGTCACTGGCCTTTGCGCCCCTTGCTCATGCCGATATCACCATCGGCCTGATCGCGCCGCTGACCGGCCCCGTCGCCGCCTATGGCGACCAGGTGAAGAACGGCGCTCAGACTGCCGTCGATGAGATCAACAAGAAGGGCGGCATTCTCGGTGAGAAAGTCGTGCTGGAACTGGCCGACGATGCCGGCGAACCGAAGCAGGGCGTTTCCGCCGCCAACAAGGTTGTCGGCGACGGCATCCGCTTTGTCGTCGGCCCGGTGACATCGGGCGTTGCTATCCCCGTGTCGGATGTTTTGGCTGAAAACGGCGTGCTGATGGTCACCCCGACCGCCACAGCCCCCGACCTCACCAAGCGCGGCCTCGCCAACGTGCTGCGCACCTGCGGCCGCGACGATCAGCAGGCCGAAGTCGCCGCCAAATACGTGCTGAAGAATTTCAAGGACAAACGCATTGCCATCGTCAACGACAAGGGTGCCTACGGCAAGGGTCTTGCCGACGCCTTCAAGGCGACGCTGAATGCCGGCGGCATCACCGAAGTCGTCAATGACGCGATCACACCTGGCGACAAGGATTTCAGCGCGCTCACCACCCGTATCAAGTCCGAAAAGGTCGACATCGTCTATTTCGGCGGCTACCACCCGGAAGGCGGCCTGCTCGCCCGCCAGTTGCATGACCTCTCCGCCAACGCGATGATCATCGGCGGCGACGGCCTCTCGAATACCGAATTCTGGGCAATCGGCACCGATGCGGCAGCAGGCACGCTGTTCACCAATGCGTCAGATGCCACCAAGAATCCGGACTCAAAGGCTGCCGCCGAAGCGCTTACCGCCAAGAACATCCCGGCCGAAGCCTTCACGCTCAACGCCTACGCCGCGGTGGAAGTTCTGAAAGCCGGCATCGAAAAGGCCGGCAGCGCCGAGGATGCCGAAGCCGTCGCGGCTGCTCTGAAGGGCGGCATGGAGGTTCCGACCGCCATCGGCAAGCTCACCTACGGCGAGACCGGCGACCTGACCTCGCAGAGCTTCTCGCTCTACAAGTGGGAAGGCGGGAAGATCGTCGCTGCCGAGTAGTTCACGGATCTCGTGAATCAGGATCGGGTGCCTTGCGGCGCCCGATTTGTATTTGGGCGTCAGTTCGTCTTCTTCAGATCACCGCGCATGTAATCCTCCAGCGTGGTTGGTGTAGTGAGAACCAATGGCTGGCTATAGGTTCTATCGGGCTGAGGTCTTGGAACGATTGTATGGAATTGGGCAAGGACACTACGCTTGAGGCTCGCATCCATAGCCTCGCTTCCAGACGGCTTTGCCAACGTGACGCTGGCGACCTTTCCGTATTTGTCAGTCTTGAAGGTAACCGAATTTTGCGCGGTCTTCGTCGTTTCACAACCGCTCAACAAAAGAACAGCCGCACAGGCGGCCGAAATAATTGCTTTCATATCATGACCTTGAGTTGGGAATTAGCATCTGTATTCTGGCTTCACTAGCATTGCCACGGTCAAGTCGGAAGCGGCCCGAAATATAACCAAGAGTTTTTCCGCGCTTATCACTGCAGCAGCAGAAACCAGTCGAAGAGGTAGACCATGACCACCAAGCTCGAACGTCTCATCGACCAGGGTGTAGGCCGTATCCCCGCCGACATCGTGCTGAAGGGCGGCAGCTTCTTTGATCTCGTCACCGGCGAAATCGTCCGCTCCGACATCGCCATCGGCGCCGACCGCATCGTCGGGACTTCAGGCGACTATAGGGGCGAGACCGAGATCGATATATCTGGCAGAACAGTCGTTCCCGGCTTCATCGACACACATCTGCACATCGAATCCTCGCTGGTGACGCCGCATGAATTCGATCGCTGCGTCTTGCCCTATGGCGTCACCACCGCCATCTGCGATCCGCACGAGATCGCCAATGTGCTCGGTGCCGAGGGCATCGAATTCTTCCTCAAATCCGCGCTGGAGACGATCATGGACATCCGCGTCCAGCTCTCCTCTTGCGTGCCGGCAACGCATCTTGAAACTTCGGGCGCCGACCTGCCGATCGGGCGCCTGCTGCCCTTCCGCGATCATCCCAAGGTGATCGGCCTTGCCGAGTTCATGAATTTCCCCGGTGTGATTCACAAGGATCCCGTCTGCATGGCCAAGCTCGACGCCTTCCAGGGCGGCCATATCGACGGCCACGCGCCGCTTCTTTCCGGCAACGACCTCAACGGCTATCTCTCGGCCGGCATCCGCACCGAGCATGAGTGCACGAGCGCCACCGAGGCGCTGGAAAAGATTCGCAAGGGCATGCACATCCTGGTGCGCGAGGGCTCGGTCTCCAAGGATCTCGCCGCGCTGATCCCCATCATCACCGAGCGGCTTTCACCTTACCTCGCGCTCTGCACCGACGACCGCAATCCGCTCGATATCGCCGAACAGGGCCATCTCGATCATATGGTTCGCACGGCGATCGCGAGCGGCGTCGAGCCGCTCGCCATCTACCGCGCCGCCTCGATCTCTGCCGCCCGCGCCTTCGGCCTTAGAGACCGCGGCCTGGTGGCGCCGGGCTGGCGCGCCGATCTCGTGGTTCTCGACAGCCTGCAAAGCTGCCGTGCAGAGATGGTTTTTTCCGCCGGCCGCCGTGTCACCGACGCACTTTTTGCCACGCGCAAACCGGTCGCCCCGATCGGTCTCGACAGCGTCAAGGCCCGGCCGGTCAATGCCGCCCATTTCGGCGTGCCGGTCGCCGAGGGCGAAACATCGGTCATCGGCGTCATGCCCGGCAAGATCATCACCGAGCATCGCCGCTACCGCCTGCCGACCAAGGGCAACGAGACGACGGTCGATCTAATCAACGACATCATCAAGGTCGCCGTCATCGAGCGCCACGGCAAGAACGGCAATCATGCCAATGGCTTCGTCCAAGGCTTCGGCCTGAAGAAGGGTGCGATCGCCTCCACCGTCGGCCATGACAGCCACAATATCTGCGTCGTCGGGGTCAACGAGGACGACATGGCGCGCGCAGCGAATCGCCTCGGAGAGATCAAGGGCGGCTTCGTCGTCGTTGAGGACGGCAAGATCACCGGCGAAATCGCCCTACCCGTCGCCGGCCTGATGAGCATCGAGCCTTACGAGACAGTGCGCGACACGCTGCACAATCTGCGCCAGGCCGCCTTGGCACTCGGCGCCACGCTGGAAGAGCCCTTCCTCCAACTGGCCTTCCTGCCGCTGCCCGTCATCCCGCATCTGAAGATTTCCGACCGCGGCATGGTGGACGTGGACAAGTTCGCGCTTATCGGGTGAGTAGCGCCGGGGTTGGGGATGCTTACTGCCAGGCCTCCGGCAATTCACTCTCGACAGGTTTCGCAACGGGCACCCTCCCGAGCAGCTTCGAAAGGCCACCAACGCGCGCACAAAACCCGTCCAGCGCCCCAAGCGTCACCGTTCCGGCATCGTCCACAGCCTCGTAGCCCGGCATGGCCAAGGGCTCTCCGAATGCCATGCCGTCAGGCAGGCGGAATTCCGCCGGTTTGCGCGTCAGGTTGAAAACGAACAGCAGTTTCTCTCCGTCCTTTTCGCGAGTGAAGGCCAGCAGGTCCTGATTGGTGCCGATGAAGGTCATCTCGCCGTCGATCAGCGCCGGGTGGCTCTTCCGGAAGGCGAGCGTCCGGCGGTAGTGGTGCAGCACCGAGCTGTCGCTGTCCTCCTGCGTATCCACGGAAAGCGCAGCCTGCTCGTAAGGCACCGGCAGCCAGCTCTTTTCAGCCGAGGTGAAGCCGGCATGCGCCTTGCCGGCCTCCCAGGGCATCGGCGTGCGGCATCCGTCGCGGCCTTTGAAGGCCGGCCAGAAGCGGATGCCGTAGGGATCGCGCAGATCCTCGAAGGCAAGCTCCGCTTCCGCTAGTCCGAGCTCTTCGCCCTGATAAAGGCAGATCGAACCGCGCAGCGCCGCAAGTACCGAGATCGCGAGCTTGGCGATAACCGGCCGCTCCTCCTCGGTCAGTGCAAACCGGCTGACATGGCGCATGACGTCATGATTGGAGAAAGCCCAGCAGACCCAACCGTCGGTCACCGATTTCTGGAAGGCTTCAACGCAGCCGCGGATATGCGCGGCGGTGAAATCAGGCCCCAGCAGATCGAAGGTGTAACACATGTGCAGCTTGTCGTCGCCGCTCGTATAGGCGGCCACCGTCTTCAACGAGCGAGCACCGTCGCCGACTTCGCCGACGGTCGTGCGATCTTCATAGCGGTCGAGCAGCGCCCGAAAACGCTTGAGGAAGCCGATATTTTCCGGCTGCGTCTTGTCGTAGAGGTGGTTCTGCATGCCGTAAGGATTGGTGTCGGGCGCATCAAGGCCCCCATCACTGGTATCGGGCTCGTGCGGCGGATTGCTTCTGAGCTCTCTGTCGCAGAAATAATAGTTGACCGTGTCCAGCCGGAAGCCGTCGACACCGCGGTCGAGCCAGAACTTTACCGTCTCCAGCACCGCCTCCTGCACTTCTGCGCTGTGGAAATTGAGATCGGGCTGCGAAGTCAGGAAATTGTGCTGGTAATATTGCCGGCGCACGCCATCCCATTCCCAGCCCGGGCCGCCGAAGATCGACAGCCAGTTGTTCGGCGCCGTCCCATCGGGCTTCGGATCGGCCCAGACATACCAGTCCGCCTTCGGATTGCTCCGGCTCGCCCGGCTCTCGACGAACCAGGGATGTCGGTCGGAGGTGTGCGAGATCACCTGGTCGATGATGACTTTGATGTCGAGCCTGTGCGCCTCGGCCATCATCTCGTCGAAATCGGCGAGCGTGCCGAAAATCGGGTCGACGTCGCAATAATCGGAGACGTCATAGCCCATGTCGGCCATCGGAGACTTGAAGAAGGGTGAAAGCCAGATCGCATCGACGCCGAGGCTGGCGATATGCGGCAGCCGGCGGGTGATCCCTTTCAGATCGCCGAGCCCGTCGCTGTTGGTGTCCTGAAACGAGCGCGGATAGACCTGATAGATCACCGCTCCGCGCCACCAGTCCGCATTCCCGTCTGCCTGCAATGCCATCGGCTACATCTCCTGCCTCGTTTGCGCTCGACACACTAAAGCGGACGAAACAAAAGACAACCACGTGAAGCCGTCATGAATGGAGCCGAAACCGCCGCGACGCTTCGTCGCGATCCAACAAGAGGGAGCCGTATATAGGCTTGTCCACAACCGCAAACCAGCCTCCGGATTTGGGGTTGCAACGCAAAGCCTTTGCGATAAGGTGCGCACTGACCTGCACGTAAAAGGTCAAACCCGGGAACAAATGTCTAATAAAGGCGCAAAGCCTAGGAAGGTGGACCCACGATGAACCATTTCGCGAAAAAATTTCTCGCCTCCGCAATGCTTGGCACATTGCTGGCGTTTTCGGCTCAAGCGGCGACGCTCAACATTCACAATGGTGGCGACCCGCAGTCACTCGATCCGCAGAAACTTTCAGGCGACTGGGAGAATCGCATCGCCGGCGACATCTTCGAAGGCCTCGTCACCGAGGATGCCAAGGACAATCCGGTCCCCGGCCAAGCCGAAAGCTGGACGATTTCGCCCGATGGCAAGGTCTACACCTTCAAGCTTCGCGACGGCATCAAGTGGTCCGATGGCCAGCCGGTCACGGCAGGAGACTTCGTCTTCGCCTTCCAGCGCCTCGTCGACCCGAAAAACGCCGCCGACTACGCCTATCTGCAGTTCACCATCAAGAACGCCGAAAAGATCAACAAGGGCGAGATCACCGATCTCAGCCAGCTCGGCGTCAAGGCGATCGACGACAAGACCCTCGAAATCACCCTGGAAAATCCGACTCCCTATTTCCTCAATGCGCTGATGCACTACACGGCCTATCCGCTGCCGAAGCATGTCGTCGAGGCGAAGGGCCAGGATTGGGTCAAGATCGGCAACATCGTCACCAACGGCCCCTATAAGCCGGTCGAATGGGTTCCCGGATCGCACGTCACAACAGTCAAGAACGACCAGTGGTACGGCACCAAGGATCTGAAGATCGACGGCGCCAAGTTCTTCGTGCTCGAAGATCAGGAAGCGGCGCTGAAGCGCTACCGCGCCGGCGAATTCGATATCCTCACCGACTTCCCGACCGACCAGTACGAATGGATGAAGAAGAACCTGCCGGGCCAGGCGCATGTCGCGCCCTTCTCCGGCCTCTATTATTACGTCGTCAACTCGCAGAAGCCTCCTTTCAGCGACAAGCGCGTCCGCCAGGCTCTCTCCATGGCGATCAACCGCGAAGTGATCGGCCCACAGATCCTCGGCACCGGCGAACTGCCGGCCTATTCCTGGGTTCCGCCAGGCACTGCCAACTACGGCGAGCCGGCCTATGTCAGCTGGAAGGATCTGCCTTACAAGGACAAGGTCGCCGAGGCCAAGAAGCTGCTTGCCGACGCCGGCTTCGGCCCAGATAAGCCGCTCCACGCGGTCCTCAGCTACAATACCAATGACAATCACAAGCGCATCGCCGTCGCGATCGCGTCCATGTGGAAGCCGCTCGGCGTCGATGTCGAGCTCGTCAACGCCGAAACCAAGGTGCACTACGACCAGATGCAGCGCGGCCAGGTGGAAATCGGCCGTGCCGGCTGGCTCGCCGATTACAATGACCCGGACAACTTCCTGAACCTGCTGGTGACTGGCGTCCAGATGAACTACGGCCGCTGGTCGAATCCCGATTACGACAAGATGATCAAGGACGGCAACGCCGAGACGGACCTGAAGAAGCGCGCCGAAATCTTCAAGAAGGCCGAGCAGCTGGCGCTGGATGAATCCGCCGCCCTGCCGATCTACTACTATGTCTCGAAGAACGTCGTTTCGCCGAAGATCGAAGGCTTCGTCGACAACATTCAGGACATCCACCGCACGCGCTGGCTGTCGATGAAAGAGTAAGGGAAAACGGTCCTTCCCGCACACTGCGGGAAGGACCGGCCCACGACCATGATCAAATATGCTCTCCGTCGCCTGCTGTCGACGATCCCCGTCATGTGGATCGCCGTGACAGCCTCGTTTTTCGTCCTGCGCCTCGCTCCTGGCGGCCCCTTCGATGGCGAAAGGCCATTGCCGCCGGTGATCCTCAAAAATCTCGCGGCCCACTACAATCTCGACAAGCCGCTGATCCAGCAATACCTGCTCTACGTCGGAGATCTGCTCAAGGGCGATCTCGGCCCCTCCTTCTCCAGCGAGGATTTTAGCGTCGCTCAGCAGATCATGATTGGTCTGCCCTATACCTTCACGATCGGCACGGCCGCTTTCCTGCTCGCCATCCTCGTCGGCGTGACCGTCGGCTGTCTCGGGGCGCTCTATCAGAACAAGGCGCCGGATTACATTCTCGGCAGCCTCATCCTGATCGGCGTCGTGCTGCCGAACTTCCTGATCGCGCCGATCCTGCAATTGATCTTCGGCATCCATCTCGCCTGGTTTCCGGTTGGCGGCTGGGGTGACGGCTCGCTCAAATTCCTTGTCCTGCCGATCGTCGTTCTGGCCCTGCCCCATGCCGGGCGCATCTCGCGCATAACCCGCGGCTCGATGATCGAAGTGATGAACCAGAACTTCATCCGCACTGCCAAGGCCAAGGGCATCGGCCCGCGGCTGACGGTAATGCGCCACGCGCTGAAGCCTGCGCTGATGCCTGTCGTCTCCTATCTCGGACCGGCAGCAAGCTACCTTCTCACCGGCTCGCTCGTTGTCGAGAGCATCTTCGGATTGCCCGGCATCGGCCGCTACTTCGTCAATGCGGCGTTGAACCGCGATTACGGCATGGTTCTCGGTACGGTCATCTTCTACATGGTGCTGATCGTATTCCTGAACCTTCTCGTCGATATCGCCTATGCGTGGCTCGATCCGAAAGTGAGAAACCGATGATCCTCAACCCCGCAAAACGCGAGCTGCTCGCCCAGGAACTTCTGGAGGCGGAAGGTCTGGCGCCCGAAGGCCGTTCGCTGACCAGGGATGCGCTCCGTCGCCTGGCGCGCAACAAGGCCGCCGTGCTCTCGATCGCCGTCCTGGCGCTGCTGATCCTCGCCGCCTTCCTCGGCCCCTGGTTCATTCCCTTCAACTACGAGGACCCGGATTGGGCGGCCTTCCGCATCCCGCCCTCGATCGAGACCGGCCATTATTTCGGCACCGACCCGAACGGCCGCGACCTTCTCGCCCGGGTGCTCTACGGCACCCGCGTCTCGCTGGCCGTGGCGCTGACGGCAACCGTCGTCTCCGTCGTCATCGGGGTGCTCTATGGCGCGGTCTCAGGCTATATCGGCGGCAGGCTCGATGCCATCATGATGCGTTTCGTCGACATCATGTACGCGCTTCCCTATATCCTTTTCGTCATCCTGCTGATGGTGATCTTCGGCCGCAACGTCTACCTGCTCTTTGCCGCGATCGGCGCGCTGGAATGGCTGACCATGGCCCGCATCGTGCGCGGCCAGACGCTGTCGATCAAGCATCGCGAATTCATCGAAGCGGCCCGCGCATCCGGGCAGCGGCCGTTCAAGATCATCGTCAAGCACATCATCCCGAACCTCGTCGGCCCCGTCGTCATCTTCGCGGCGCTGACCGTGCCCGAGATCATCGCGACGGAGAGCTTCCTCTCCTATCTCGGCTTCGGCGTGCAGGAACCGCTGACCTCGCTCGGCACGCTGATCGCGGAAGGGACCGATGCGATGGAAAGCATGTCCTGGCTGCTGATCTTCCCGGCAAGTTTCCTCGTCGCCCTGCTGCTCAGCCTGCTTTTCATCGGTGACGGCCTGCGCGACGCGTTCGACCCGAAGGATCGATAGAATGCTCCAAGAAAAAGACATCCTCCTCGAACTCAAGGATTACTCGATCACCTTCGCAACCCCGGACGGGGAGGTGAAAGCGGTCTCGAACATGAATCTCACCGTCCGGCGCGGCGAGCGCATCGCCATCGTCGGCGAGTCCGGCTCCGGCAAGAGCCAGACCTTCCTCGGCATCATGGGCCTGCTTGCCAAGAACGGCAGGACGGCGGGACAGGCGCTGCTCGAAGGCAAGGACGTGCTGTCGCTGAAACCGCGCGAGCTCGACCAGATCCGCGGCAAGGACATGGCCATGGTCTTCCAGGACCCGATGACAGCGCTGAACCCGTCGCTGAAGATTTCCCGGCAGTTGACGGAACAGCTGGAGGTCCACCGCGGCCTGACGGCGCGCGCCGCATCGGACGCTGCCCTCGACATGCTCAAACGCGTCGGCATTCCCGACCCGACCCGGCGCTTCCACCTTTATCCGCACGAATTGTCAGGCGGCATGCGCCAGCGCATCGTCATCGCCATGGCGCTGCTCACCAAGCCGAAGCTCCTGATTGCCGACGAGCCAACGACGGCGCTCGACGTCACCATCCAGGCGCAGATCCTCGATCTCTTCAACGATCTGACGGCGGAGATGAACACAGCGCTCATCATGATCACCCACGATCTCGGCGTCGTCGCCGGCCTCGCCGACCGCGTCGCCGTCATGTATGCCGGCCGCATCGTCGAGGAAGCGCCTGTCGACGAACTCTTCGATAGTCCCGCCCATCCCTATACGGCGGCGCTGCATGCCTCTATCCCGCGCCCGGACCAGGATGTCGACCACCTCGTCGTCATCCCCGGCCGCCCGCCGAACCTGCAGCACCTGCCGAAGGGCTGCAATTTCTCGCCGCGCTGTTCGCAGGTCCAGGACGATTGCATCGATCGTCCGCCTCCCCTCGAACCGTTGGCACCGCGCCACTGTGCGGCCTGCTACCATCCCTTTCCACGCCGTGAGGAGTTGCTGAACCATGGCTGACCGATCACTGCTGAGGGTCGAAAACCTCACCACCCAGTTCGAACTGCCGGCGAAAGGCCTCTTTAAGCCGCCGGTCTTCCTTACCGCCGTCAACAATGTCAGCTTCGATCTCGCCGAAGGCCGCACACTCGGAGTTGTCGGCGAATCCGGCTGCGGCAAATCCACGCTCGGCCGTTCGATCCTGCGGCTGTTGAAATCGCAGAAGGGCCGCATCCTCTGGCAGGGCCGCAATCTTCTCGACCTGTCGGAGGAGGAAATGCGCGCCGCGCGGCGCGACATGCAGATCATCTTCCAGGATCCGATCGCCTCGCTCGACCCGCGCATGACGGTCGGAGACATCATCGCCGAGCCGCTGACCGTCTTCGAAACGAAGCTTTCGAAGGCCGAGCGTACCCAGCGCGTGCGCGAAATCATGAGCGCCGTCGGCCTCGTGCCGGAGATGATCAACCGCTATCCGCACGAATTCTCCGGCGGCCAGGCGCAACGCATCGGGATAGCGCGGGCAATCGTCACCAAACCGAAGCTCATCGTCTGCGACGAGCCGGTTTCGGCTCTCGACGTTTCGATCCAAGGCCAGGTCATTACGCTCCTGCGCAGGCTGCGAAAGGAATTCGGCCTGACGCTGATCTTCATCAGCCACGACCTCTCCGTCGTGCGCCTGATCTCCGACGATGTGCTGGTGCTCTATCTCGGCCGCGTGGTGGAATCAGGCGACTGCGCCACCGTCTTCGATCATCCCGCCCACCCCTATACCCAGGCGCTCTTTTCTGCGGCCCCAATCCCGGATCCGAAGCTCGCGCGCCTGCGCACCCGCATCCGCCTACAGGGCGATCCGCCCTCGCCGCTGAACCCGCCGAAAGGCTGCGTCTTCTCTCCCCGCTGCTGGAAGGCGACCGACATCTGCCGCACCGAAATGCCGCCGACCGAGGAAGTCCGGCCCGGCCAGAAGGCCGCCTGTTATCATATGGACAGACCGTGATTGAGGGAGGGTCGCATGAAGCGGCCTTCGTTTTTCCAAACGCTTTGTCACGTCCCCTTCGCGACGAAACGTCGCCAAAACACAGTTACTTGGGAATCTATAGTCTCCGCTAAGAAAGATTTAGATGCGGATATGCTATGTCTTTCTCCGCCTAATCATGGGCCATGGGGAACTGCATATATGAAATCGAAACTGTCCGGATTGATTGCGCTTGCTGCCGCGATCGTCGCCACCTCCGCCGTATCGTCGCATGCCGAAGATTTGAAATTCCAGCTCACCAACGGGACCAAGTCCGTCCTGACGCGCTTCTACAGCTCGCCGACAGGCGTCAACAGCTGGGAAGAAGACGTGTTCGGCGAGGATGTCCTCAATCCGGGCGAGACCGTGAACATCACCATCGCCGACGGCCGCACCGTCTGCAAATACGACATGCGCTTCGAATTCGACGAAGACTCGGACCTCGACACCACCGAAGACACGCAGGATCTTTGCGAGCTCGGCAGCTACACCATCCACGAATAAACGCCCTTCGCGCTCGCCCGCCTTCGCTTGCCCGCGAAGGCGGCTTTCGGTTCCTTGTCGCCATGGCGCTCGCAATATCGACGCTTGTCACTCCGCCCGGCTCCGCGTATCAGCGGATGAAGCGTTAATTTCAAAGCGATCGAGCGACCTGTTGCATCAGCGGCGCTCCTATGCCGGGAGGACAAGGTGAACGGAAGACGGTTTCTGTCGATCGGTGAATGCATGGTGGAGCTCTCGCAGGCCGGCGACGGCCTGCTGCGCAAGGGCTTTGCCGGCGATACTTTCAATACCGCCTGGTATGCCCGCGCTTGCCTCGGCCCCGATTGGTCGGTCGATTATTTCACCGCGCTCGGTGACGACGCCATGTCGGACGAGATGGCTGCCTTTATCGCCGGGGCGGGTATCGGCACGAACCTCATCCGCCGCATCAAGGGCAAGACGCCGGGCCTCTACATGATCAACCTGAAGAACGGCGAACGCTCCTTCAGCTATTGGCGCGACAGTTCGGCCGCCCGTAGCCTGGCTGCCGATCCGGATCATCTGCGCGAGGCGGTGGAGAGCGCCGATCTCGTTTATTTCTCCGGCATCACCCTTGCCATCCTGCCGCAGGAGGATGCCGCAACGTTGCTCTCCGAAATCCGCCGCGCCAAGGCAGCCGGCAAGCTCGTGGTGTTCGACCCGAACATCCGTCCCCGCCTGTGGTCGAGCTACGATGTCATGCATACGACGATCAGCGAAGGCGCTCGCTCCTCCGTGCTCGTCATGCCGAGCTTTGATGACGAGGCCGCTCATTTCGGCGACGATTCCATCGAGGCGACCATTCATCGCTACCGCGCGCTGGGCGCTCTCAATATCGTGGTCAAGAATGGCGCGGACGGTGTCAACTTGAATTTCGGCGGCGAGGAGACCTTCGTTCCGGCCGAAAAGGTCAAGAAGGTCGTCGACACCACCAGCGCCGGCGACAGTTTCAATGGTGCCTTCCTCGCACGATATCTTGAGAGTCAGGACGCGCCGGCAGCCGCCCGCTTCGCCGCAGGCGTGGCGGCTCGCGTCGTCAGCGAGCATGGCGCGTTGGTTGCAAGAGAAAAACTCGGGTTGAGCGATCGCTGAACCCGCGCATGACCACGGCGCAGGTATGCCATGCGCGGGCGCTCCCGCCTTATCGGCATTCTTCCCCGTCAAGGGCGTAAAAATCAGGACTTCGTCGGCCGATCCGTCTCGCGAACCGCCTCGTCATGATACCAGCAGCTGTCGAGCGCGGCGTCGCAGACATCAGCCGCCTCGCGCTCCATCAGCCTGGCGCGTTCGAATCGGTTTGCGGCCCGCGTCGGCTTGACGGGAAACTGGTAGATCGTCGCGGATTCACGATGGAAACCGGTGGGCATGAGATCGCCTCCATTCCGTTCGGCGCATCGATATCAGGACTGCGACCATAGCATGATGCACATACTTTATGCAAATTGCACAAAATATATGCATGAAGTAACTATGATTGATCCATATGCTGTCTATGACTGAAGCTTCCGCCTATTTGTTCAACACTTCACCATTTCGAACTAACGCCCAAATTTTCATCCGGTTCCGAGGCAGGAAACCTCTTTATCCTCCTGATGAATCAGCCTTCGATCGTTCAAACGGGCTCCTTTCGAGAAAGGGAAAAGTGCGGATCGACAGGCCGATTTAAGATTTTTCTTTTGTCGGCAATCAAACTGGCACGCTACGTGCTTCGATAGGTGCATCCCCTGGCGGTCGGATGCGTTTGCGCGCCCAGATCGTCTCCGGGTTTGCTCACCTTCGTCGCATTGAGAGAGTCACGATGACAAAATATAAGCTCGAGTATATTTGGCTCGATGGGTACACCCCGGTACCGAACCTGCGTGGCAAGACGCAGATCAAGGAATTCGACGCATTCCCAACGCTGGAACAGCTTCCGCTCTGGGGCTTCGACGGCTCGTCGACCATGCAGGCCGAAGGCCGCAGCTCCGATTGCGTACTGAAGCCCGTCGCCATCTATCCCGACCCGGCCCGCACCAACGGCGTGCTCGTCATGTGCGAAGTCATGATGCCCGATGGCGTCACGCCGCACCCGAGCAACGCCCGCGCCACCATCCTCGACGACGAAGATGCCTGGTTCGGCTTCGAGCAGGAATATTTCTTCTACCAGAACGGCCGCCCGCTCGGCTTCCCCGAGCAGGGTTATCCGGCTCCGCAGGGCCCCTACTACACCGGCGTCGGTTATTCTAATGTCGGCGACGTCGCCCGCGAAATCGTCGAAGAACATCTCGATCTTTGCCTCGCTGCCGGCATCAACCACGAAGGCATCAACGCCGAAGTGGCCAAGGGCCAGTGGGAATTCCAGATTTTCGGCAAGGGCTCCAAGAAGGCCGCCGACCAGATCTGGATGGCACGCTACCTGCTGCAGCGTCTGACCGAAAAATACGGCATCGACATCGAATATCACTGCAAGCCGCTCGGCGACACCGACTGGAACGGCTCGGGCATGCATTGCAACTTCTCGACCAAGTACATGCGCGAAGTCGGCGGCAAGGCCTACTTCGAAGCGCTGATGGCGCAGTTCGAAAAGAACCTGATGGACCACATCAACGTCTACGGTCCTGACAACGACAAGCGCCTGACCGGCAAGCACGAAACCGCTCCGTGGAACAAGTTCTCCTACGGCGTTGCCGACCGTGGCGCTTCGATCCGCGTGCCGCACTCCTTCGTCAAGAACGACTACAAGGGCTATTTGGAAGATCGCCGCCCGAACTCGCAGGGCTGCCCCTATCAGATCGCTTCGCAGGTCCTGAAGACGATCTCGGAAGTTCCGCTCGCCGGTTCGGCTTCCGCTGCCGCCTAACCTCCCAAGCGGCGCCGGTCCCCGACCGGCGCCGTCATTCTTTCTGCCTGAAAACTGCGATCAGCCTCTGACATATTCGCGGCGATCGAGCCGTTAAAAGCCTGAAAACACTGGCAAGCGGCTGTAATATTTCCATCATGGTCATGCCTCAAGATAAGCGGGCGGGAATCGCCGTTCCGGAACCCCGCTTTGGGGTTGAGCGTTGACAGATCACTGCAACGCGGATGGAAATCGCGACATGCTGCAACGTCCGGCAAATACTTACAGCGGCGAGAGCTGGGCCAATGCCGCAGCCGCCGGAAACCTGCCGGAAAGGCTAGTGATCGTTACCGACGCCTGGCACCCGCAGGTGAATGGAGTCGTCCGCTCCATCGAGAACACCAATCGCGAACTGGCGAAAATGGGTGTCGAGGTTGCGATGGTGACCCCGGAGCGTTTCCACAGCATCCCCTGCCCAACCTATCCGGAAATCCGCCTGTCGATTGCCAGTTACCGACGTGTCGCGCGAGAGATCGAAAAGCACAATCCGACCTATGTGCATATCGCGACTGAAGGTCCGCTGGGATTGACCGCCCGCCGCTGGTGCCTGCGCAAGCGCATGCCTTTCTCCACCAGCTATCACACACGCTTTCCGGAATATGTTTCCGCCCGCCTGCCGATCCCGGAGAGCTGGCTCTACGCCTTCGTGCGTTGGTTCCACAATGGCGGCGCCGGCTGCATGGTGGCGACGCCAAGCCTTGCTCGCGAATTGTCCGCGAGGGGCATCAAGAACCTGATGCCCTGGACCCGCGGCATCGACGCCACGCAATTCCATCCGATGCCGCTTGAGCCGGAGCCCCTTGGCCTGCCTCGGCCGATTTTCATGACCGTCGGCCGCGTGGCGCTGGAAAAGAATCTGCCGGCATTTCTCGATCTCGAGCTGCCGGGCTCCAAGGTCGTCGTCGGCGATGGTCCGGCGCGCGCCGAACTGGAGCAGCGTTATCCGAACGTCCATTTCACCGGCGTGAAATTCGGCGAGGATCTGGCGAAAATCTACGCTCAGGCCGATGTCTTCGTCTTCCCCTCGCTCACCGACACCTTCGGCAACACCATTCTCGAAGCATTGGCATCGGGCGTGCCGGTCGCCGCCTACCCGGTCACCGGCCCTCTCGATATCATCGGCGAGGACAGGGAGGTCGGAGCACTCGACGCCGACCTGCAGGCCGCGTGCCTGGCCGCTCTCTCCGCCTCGCGCACCAAGGCGCGTGAGCTTGCCATGCAATATTCCTGGGAAGCGGCAACGCAGCAATTCATCAACAATATTCGCGCTGCCAATGGGGTCATCACGCCCAAGTGGAAAAAGGCTTGGCAATTCGCTAAGTCGCTTCCAAGAAGCAGAAAGCCCGGCGAAACCACCGGGCCTCTCCCATCCGGAGATTGATCAGCTCTTTCTGTGCAGGGCGCTGCGAAGCGTGCCGTCGCCGCTAGACGCGCAGGAGAACGGTCGCGCCTGAGGTCACCCTCCTCTGTCCTGCCGGACATCTCCCCCACAAGGGGAGATCGACTCGGAGATGGAATCTCCTCAAATAATCAACGTTAGAGCGAGCGGGTCCGCCGATCCGATCTCCCTCCTTCTAGGGGAGATGCCCGGCAGGGCAGAGGGGGATGCCACACGACGGCGCAACAATGCCGCGTAAGACCCCAATCAGCACAAGCCCAGCCCTACGTCCGCCTCTTCTTCGACTCGTACGGATTATCAGGCGAACGGAAATGGATGCGGATCGGCACGCTCGGCATGTCGAAATCCGCACGCAACCCATTGATCAGGTAGCGCGTATAGGATTCCGGCAGCGCATCCGAGCGGGTGCAGGAGATCATGAAGGCCGGCGGGCGGGCCTTGACCTGCGTCATGTATTTCAGCTTGATGCGGCGGCCGGAAACGGCCGGTGGCGGATGCTGGATCTGCTGCGTCTCCAGCCAGCGGTTGAGCCGCGCCGTCGAAATACGCTTGTTCCAGACCCTGTCGGTATCGATGATCGACTGCATCAGCTTGTCGAGGCCCCAGCCGGTCTGGCCGGAGATCGGCACGGCGCGGATGCCGCGCGCCTGCGGCAGCAGCCGGTCAGTCTTTTCGCGCAGATCGGCAAGCACCGCCTGGCGGTCTTCGATCATGTCCCACTTGTTGAAGGCAAGCACCGCTGCACGCCCCTCGCGCAGCACAAGGTCGACGATCTGAAGGTCCTGCTTCTCGAAGGGAATCGTCGCATCGAAAACGATGACGACGGTTTCGGCGAAGCGGATGGCCCGCAGGGCATCGGCGACCGAAAGCTTCTCCAGCTTCTCGGTCACTCGCGCCTTGCGTCGCATGCCGGCCGTATCGAACATCTTGATGGTACGGCCACGCCAGTCCCATTCCACCGAAATGGAATCGCGGGTAATGCCTGCCTCCGGGCCGGTCAGCAGCCGATCCTCGCCCAGGAAGCGGTTGATGAGCGTCGATTTGCCCGCATTCGGCCGGCCAACGATCGCCACCCGGAGTGGTTTGGTCTCGTCGTAGGCCGGCTCTTCGTCCTCGTCCTCACCCTCATCAGCCGAATGGGGAATATCGACGTCCGTGACGGCAACATCCTCCTTGGCATAGGCCCGGTCCTTGCCGATCGCCTCGACGATCGCGTCGCGCAGGTCGAGCATGCCCTGACCGTGCTCGGCCGAAATCGGCGTCGGCTCGCCCAACCCCAGCGTATAGGCGTCGTAGAAGCCGCTGTCGGAGCCGCGCGCCTCGGATTTGTTGGCGACGAGCACCACCGGCTTGCCGCGCCGGCGCAGCATTTCGGCAAGAGCGGTATCGACGGGCGTCAGCCCATTCTTGGCGTCGACGACGAAAAGCGATAGATCGGCCTCGTCGATCGCCGCTTCCGTCTGAGCGCGCATCCGGCCCTGCAGGCTCTCCTCGTCGGCTTCCTCCAGACCGGCCGTGTCGATAATCGTAAAGGTCAGTCCCATCAGCCGCGCATCACCCGGCCGGCGGTCACGGGTGACGCCTGGTGTATCATCGACGAGCGCCAGCTTCTTGCCCACCAGGCGGTTGAAAAGCGTCGACTTGCCGACATTCGGACGACCGACGATGGCGACCGTGAAACTCATTCTTTTTCCTTAAAACTCAGCCCTGCGCGGCGGGCGCCTTGCCGGATGCGGTAATGAGATCAAGCATCATCTGCGCGCGATTGGCAACAGGACGCGGGCTGCCCGCGTCATCGACAATCGACTGGAACCATTGCCGCGCCTGCGCCATGTTGTCGGCCTTGTAGGCGGCCAGACCGAGTGCTTCGCGCGCCGAATGGCGGAAAGCGTTACTCGGCACGGCCATTTCTTCGATCGCGGCCGAAACCTGCTCATAAGAGCCGTTCTCGATCAGCAGCCAGCCCGCGCGCATTTTGGCGACATCACGCACGGCAGCCGGAACGCTGTTGTCTTTGCCGATCTCGTTGAAGGCGGCGATCGCAGCAGCAGCATCGCCCTTCTGCGCCTGGACGGTCGCCGCCCGCATGCGCGCCAGCACCGGATAGGCGCCATGGCCCTCCTTCTCCAGCTTTTCAAGCGCGGCCAGCGCCTCGTCGTTCTTGTTCTCGTCGGCAAGCTTCATCGCCGCCAGAAACTGGTCGCCGGCGCCGGAGGAGCGGGTATCGTCCCAATATTCGTAGAGAACCTTGCCGGCGGTGCCGAGAACGATCAGAATGGCGACGACAATGATATAGCGGCCGAACCGGCGCCAAACGCCCTTCATCTGGTCTGACCGCAATTCCTCATTGACTTCACGGATGAAGCTGTCGTCGTTGAATGCCATTCTCGTCTCCGGCCGCGGAAATACCTATACGCATGTGCATGACACGCACATTTCCGGCCTTCTACCCCATTTTGCCGCCGTTGTAAGGGGGATGTGAAAGATTCGTCACATGGCGAGCGGCGAAACGCCGATCAGCCATTCGTGCAGCTTCCAGATGATCAGCGCCCAGAGGACGATGCCGATAACGGCGGCATAGACGTCGTACTTGGCCGAGACGAAGGGCCGGAGCGTGATTTCCCCCGCCCGCTCGCGGCGCTTGAGCGAAATGCGCACGATCACGCCCCAGGCAAGGAAGGCCGCAAACAGCAGCACCGACGACGTCTCGCCATTGGCAAGCAGATGCGCCAGCGCCCAGATCTTCACCGACAGCACCATCGGATGTTTCGTCTTGGTCGCAATATGCCCCGCCGGCAGCAGCGAGGCGACGAGACAGATCATCGCGATCAGCATCAGCGTGATTGCGATATGCGCCGTCCAGACCGGCGGATTGTAGAGCATGCCGGTCACCTGCCGGGCCTGCCCGAAACCATAGATCAACAGGATCAGCGTGAGGATGCTCGCAACCGAATACCCGGCCCGCCAGCCATTCTCGCCGAGGCGCGCGATCATCGAGCGGCGCAGATCCGGAGCCACCACCCGCACCAGATGCACCCCGAGAAAAAGTATGATGCCGACGATAAGCAGTGCCATTGCGATCCCTTCCGTGCAGTTTGACATGACTTAGCGGTTGGCGGGAAAAAATGCCAGTTGTGACCGCAGCTTCGCCGCAATTCTATCGGAGGGAAACCGCGAACAAATTGTCGCGGTGCCCATGTCTCGTCCTCTCCTCGCCACCTGTCTGCTTGCCTCCCTCGTTCTTCCCGCGGCGGCAGAGGCGGCCGATCGGCCGAAGCAGCTTGTCATTATCTCCTTCGACGGCGCCCACGATAATGCGCTCTGGCTGAAAAGCCGCGAGATGGCCGCCAGGAACGGCGCCCACTTCACCTATTTCCTTTCCTGTACGTTTCTGATGAACGATGCGGCGAAGAAGGCCTATCAGGCGCCGCACCAGAAACGCGGAAAATCCAATGTCGGGTTTGCCCAGAGCGAAAACGAAATCCGCGAGCGTCTCGGCAATATCTGGCATGCCCATCTCGAAGGTCACGACATAGCAAGCCATGCCTGCGGCCATTTCGACGGCCGCCTCTGGAGCGAGGCCGACTGGTCCGCCGAATACGCAACCTTCCATGCCACATTGAAAAGTGCCTGGAAGAGCGTTGGCCTCGATGAACCCGCCGGCTGGCAGGATCTGGTCGATCACGGCATCAAGGGCTTTCGCGCTCCCTATCTCTCGGCGACGGCGGGCGCCGACATGATCGCCGCCGAGAAGAAGGCGGGCTTCACCTATGATGCAAGCCTTGTCACCAAGGGTCCGGCCATGCCTGTCGAAGAAGACGGCATCCTCCGCTTCGGCCTGCCGCTGATCCCCGAGGGTCCCAGCGAAAAGCCGATCATCGGCATGGACTACAATCTCTTCGTCCGCCATTCCAAGGGTGAGGAGGACAGCGCGGATTCGAAGGCATTCGAAGACCGCGCCTACACCGCCTTCTCCCAGGCTTTCGATCGCCAATATAACGGCGACCGCATCCCTCTCCAGCTCGGCTTCCATTTCGTGGAAATGAACGGCGGCGCCTACTGGCGCGCGCTCGACCGCCTGGTTAGCGACGTCTGCCACCGGGCGGATGTCGCCTGCGTCAGCTATTCCGAAGCCATACCGATGATCAAGGCGCGTGGGAAATTGGAGCAGACCTCAGGGCTCTGACGAACGCTTTTGAGAACGAGGGGTGGTGCCGTGTGGCCCCCTCATCCGCCCTGACGGGCTCTCCCCTCTGGGGAGAAGAGGGAATCGCAAAGTCGACGAAAATTCTCTCAAGCGATGGATAAAGGCGAGGCATTGCCACGAGTCTCTTCTCCCCTCGGGGAGAACGTGGCGGCAGCCGGATGAGGGGGCCGCACGGCACCACCTCGCCCGCCCGCCAAATCCTACCCATCAACCATCCGCATGCACGACACCCGCCTCGCGCTCCAAATAGTGCCGATCGATGGCAGGCAGCGGCTCGTCGTCGATGGCTGCCTCGAAGGCCTTGAGGCGCTTGTGGATGGACAGCAGCTCGATGATCGTCGTCCAGGAATTGACCAGATACTGGAACGAGTTGCTGACCTGGCCGAAGGCGGTCGAGATCTGCTGAAAGATGCCGTAGGTGATCGTCCCGGCCACGATCGTCGGCACCAGCATGAAGATCACGAAAAGCGCGTCCGCCTGAATGTAGAAATAGCGGGCGACATTGAAATACATGTAGTGGAAATACATGCGGAAATAGTTCCGCCGAACGTTGTTGAAAAGCTCCCTGACCGTCAGCGGTTGCGCCCGCTCCGCATGGTCCTCACCGTAGACGAGTTCCTTGCGATAGGCGGCTTCTACGCGCTGATTGCGGAAGTTCAAGCCCGGCAGCTTGATACCGGCGACCGCCAAAAGCAGCGTGCCGAATGCCGACCAGAAGAGCGCCAGCCAGAAGAGCGAATTCGCCAGCGGTCCGATGACCGGCAGCTCGGTCACATAATGTGATAGTGCCAGAAGGATCGGAAGGAACACCACGAGCGTCATCACCGAATTGATGAGGCTGATGCCAAGACCTTCGAGCGTGCTCGAAAAACGCATCGTGTCTTCCTGCACGCGCTGCGAAGCGCCTTCGATGTGCCGCAGCTTTTCCCACTTCGACATATAGAAATCGTTCATCGCGGCGCGCCAGCGGAAGATGTAGTGGCTGGTGAAGAAGTCAGTCATGATCGACACGAACATGCTGAGGAACGCGATCTGACAGAAGACCCACATCAGGCTATAGAAATTGTCTACTGAAATGCCCGGCTGCTTCGACAGGGCATTCTGCAGAAGGTCGCCGAACGGGCGGCGCCAATTGTTGATCACGACCGTGATCTGCACACCGAAATAGGTCACGAAAATGATGAGCGCCGAACCCCAGATCGACCACAGCTTCCACGGATGGTGCAGCGCCCTCAGATGCCATACGCCGCAGAAGATGATCGCCGATAGAAAGAAATAGCTGTAGAACCAGATATTCTCGGGCAGCAAGAAGAAGGAAAGATCGATCGGCTGCTGCTCTTCCGGAACTGGCGCAAAGCCGAGCGACGCGCCGAGACCGGCTGCGAAGAAATACCAGCCCAATATTGAAATTAGCGTCCAGACGACAAGCGAAACGAAGAAAGGCTTCGGCTGGGGAAAGAAGGAATGAAACACGGGGGGCTTTGCTTTCCTGAACTGTGAGTCTCGGGAGTGTCGGAACACTGATTGTGCCGGAAACTACGGCAGTTCGAAGGAAGCAGCAATGGGTTTGGCCGATTGTTACGCAGATGTAACCGGTTAGGCGACTTTCCTGATGACGGGCATTACGAGCGCCGCGCAGACAAGAAGTGCTGCGGCAGCGATCACCGTCGGCAGGGTAAAGCTGCCCGAGCGTTCGGCAATCCAGCCGGCAACAATCGGCCCGACGATCTGGCCGACGCCGAAGGCCGCTGTCATCATCGCCAGGATCCGCCGCGGGCTCTTGGGCGAAAGCTTGCGGCCGATCTGCAGTCCGTAGGCTGTGATCGCAAGGAACGTCGCCCCGAATAACGCACCGCCGATCAGCGGCGCGACCGAGGGCGGCAGCGCTACGGTGGCGAGCACACCGGCCGCCTCGATGAAGAGCGCCGCGACATAGACGCCGCCGAGCCCGAGCGGCCTGACCAACGGCTTCCAGGCAAACAGCGCCACCGCCGCCGTCACACCGGCAATGAACCAGCAGAGAAATTCGACGAAAGCCCCCGTCGCCGCCATGCGTGCGATGGTGACGAGGAAGGTCGCCGTGATAACGTAGCCGAAGCCGAACAGGCCGTAGGAGAGCGTGACAAGCACCATCGGCCGGCTCCAGTTGAGCGCCGGTTCCTTGCCCGTCTGCAGCGATTGCGCCGGCGCCACGGGCAAGAGCCACCAGACAATGGCGAGACTTGCCGCGCAATAGAGCGCCCCGCCGATCCAATCGGCGCGCCAGCCGCCCGGCTCGTCGTGAAAGCCAAGACCGATCAGCAGCACCATGACCGACGAAAGCGCGATGCCCGCACCCGGCCCCCCGAAATGCGCCGCCTGCACATGGTCATTGCCGGCAGCAGTCCCGTGGCTGAGCACGATCGACGAGGTGAAAACCATTGCGAAGGCGCTGGCAAGGCCGGCCAGGAACCGGATGACCGCAAAGATCGCGACGGAATCGGTGGCCGCCATGGCGGCGAGCAGGATCGCGTTGGCAAGCAGTGCCAAGAGCGCCACCAGCCGTTCGCGCCCCGCCGCCCAGCCATAGGCCGCCAGCACGGCGCCGACGAGATAACCGACGAAATTGGCCGAAGCGATAAAGCCGGCATCCGCCGCAGAAAGCGGCACACCGCTCATCATGCCAGGCAGGATCGGCGTGTAAGAGAAACGCCCGAAGCCCATGGCCGCCGCCATGGCGACGGCGCCGGCAGCGGCGGTAGAGACGAGATTCGGCGGGGAGCGAGGGGGGCGGGAAAGCATGCACCGCTTATCGCGCCGCAGCACGGTCGTCACAAACGAGTATTTCTGATCGATCGATCAATTCTGCGAAAGTCGACGGATGAGGTGAGCGCTCCGAGTTCGATGATGCAAGGAGCGGCGCTGCGGCGTGCTTCGAGGCTTCGCCCTATGGGCTGCGCACCTCAACATGAGGGGCTTTGGCGGATGCCGCGCTAGGCGCCCCGCAGAGGCCTCGAAGGACGAGCGGGTGCGCTGACGATGAAACCCTACCCCCGCCCATCCGGCAAGGTCAGAATCACCGGTCCGTTCCGCGTCGCAACCACCGTGTGCTCAAATTGCACGGTCGGCGCCTTCGGATCGGCATAGAGCGTCCACGCATCGTCGCCGCCTTCGGCCCAGGTCGCGCCGAGCGAAAGAAACGGCTCGACGGTGAAGACGAGGCCATCCGTCATCACGCGTTTTTCCGAAGGGTCCGGCCAGGTCGAGAGCTCGGCCGGCTCCTCGTGCAGCGAGCGGCCGACGCCGTGGCTCGCCAGATTGGCGACCAGCGTGTAGCGGTTCTTCTGCGCGAAAGCGCCGACGGCGGTGCCGATCTTTGCCAGCGGCTCGCCCGCTTTCACCTGATTAAGGCCCACCCAGAGCGCCCGCTTGCCGTCGCGGCAGAGGCGTTCGATCTTCGGCTTGACCGGCGGCATCGCAAAGGAAGCGCCGGTATCGGCGAAGAAGCCATCCTTTTCCGCCGAGACGTCGATATTGATCAGGTCTCCGGCCTGGATGACACGCGCGCCTGGAATGCCGTGGGCGATTTCTTCGTTGACGCTGATGCAGGTGGCGCCGGGAAACTGGTAGCAGAACTCCGGCGCCGAACGCGCGCCGGAATCCTCGAGCACCTTGCGGCCGATCCGGTCGAGCTCGAGCGTCGTCATGCCGGGCTCCATCGCCGCCGCCATCACCTGTATGGCGTTGGCGCAGACCCGGCCGATCTCCTTGAGCTTTGTCAGTTCATCGTCGTTTGCGATTACCATTCGTCTCTTCCGCCCTTGCGCGGGACGGCCGCAGCCGTCTTGGAGCACGCGTCCGGCAGGACGCGCTGAGGAGTTGCGCTGATTAGGCCGTGGCTTTCGCCCCTTCACCCCTTTCAGTCAATGCCTTTCTGACGATCGGCGCGACTTTCGTCCCGTAGAGCTCGATGCCGCGCATGATCTGCTCATGCGGCATCAGGCCGATCGCCATCTGCAGCAGGAAGCGGTCGTTCTTGAATATCGCATGATGGGCGATGATCTTTTCCGCAACCGCCTCCGGATCGCCGAGGAAGAGCGCGCCGTTCGGCCCGCGCGACAGATCGAAATGCGCTCGGCTCGTCGGTCCCCAGCCGCGCTCGCGGCCGATACGGTTCATCACCTCGGCCTGCGGGCCGTAGAACTGGTCAGCGGCTCTCTCCGTCGTGTCGGCGATGAAGCCATGGACATTGATGCTGGTCTTCAACTTCGCCTGATCCTGCCCTGCCCGGCGCGCAGCCTCGCGGTAGAGATCGAAGAGCGGCGCGAAACGGCGCGGCTCGCCGCCGATGATCGCGAGCGCCACCGGCAGTCCGAGCCCCCCGGCGCGCGCCACAGACTGTGGTGTGCCGCCGACCGCGACCCAGAGCGGCAGCGGATCCTGCAGCGGCCTGGGATAGACACCGCGTCCGTTGATCGCCGCGCGAAGCTCACCCTTCCACGCGACGGTCTCGTCCTTGCGCAACGCCAGCAGCAGATCGAGCTTCTCCTCGAAAAGCTGATCGTAATCCTCAAGGTTGTAGCCGAACAGCGGGAAGGACTCGATGAAAGACCCACGCCCTGCCATGATCTCGGCACGGCCGTTGGAAATCAGATCAAGCGTCGAAAACTGCTGGAACACACGCACCGGATCATCGGAGGAGAGCACAGTCACGGCGCTGGTCAGCCGGATGTTTTTTGTCTTGACGGCCGCGGCGGCCAGCGCCACGGCGGGGGCCGATACCGCATAATCCGGCCGATGATGTTCGCCGAGCCCGAAGACGTCGAGCCCCACCTGATCGGCAAGCTCGATCTCCTCGATCAGATGCTTGAGCCGCTCGGCCCCTTCAGCTCCCTTACTGCGGGAGGGATTGGGATTGACATCGGCGAATGTGTAAAGACCCAGTTCCATCGTCGGCATCCTGTTGAACTCGATCCGGAGATAAGGATGGCGGTGATGGAGCGCAAATACAAATTGTGGAACGGATTGTTCGAGAATCTTGATAGGCGGCGCGGTGATTTTCGCGAACGTGTTATTGTCGACCGAGCTTTATCGGCGAAACGACAAGGAGTCTTTGCGCCGTGGCCACCCCCTCTGCCCTGCCGGGCATCTCCCCACAAGGGTGGAGATCGGCTGGACGCAATGGCTTGCCGAAACAACTAGACATCGTGATTGCCGCAACAGTCAGAGAGGAAGCGACGGTCCACCCGCTTGCCGATCTCCCCACCTGTGGGGAGATGCCCGGCAGGGCAGAGGGGGGTGTCACGCGCACCGGAGCCGCGACCGAAGCACGAACCCGAACCACCAATTCGAATCTGAATTCAACGACTTCCAGCCACCGGCGGAATCATCTTCCAAGCCGCCTCAGACCTTACCTGAAGCGCCACGCCCCGCCGCTCACATCTTCGCCAGCAGCTCCGCCAACTGATCAGCAGCTTTGCCCCACCCCTCATGGAAGCCCATCTTCTCGTGCGCTTCCTTGTCCTCGGCGCGCCAGTGCAGCGCCTTGGCCGTATATTTCGTGCGACCGTTGCCGAGGTCTTCGAGCAGGATGACGCCGGTGAAGAAGGGTTTTTCCGACGGTACCCAGGCGCTGCTATAGGCGTCGGTGAACACGATCTTCTCGTTCTCGACGACCTCCAGATAGACGCCGCGGTTCGGATACTGATTGCCCTCGGGATCCTGCATGACGACGACGCTGGAGCCGCCGGGCCGCACGTCGAGCGTTGCTTCCGCCACACCCCAGGGGCGCGGCACGAACCATTGCTTCAGCAGCTCCGGATCGGTCCAGGCTTTGTAAATCTTCTCGCGCGAAGCGTCGAATTCGCGAACAAGGACGAGTTCATGTTGCGTGCTGGCGGTCATTTCAACATCTCTCCGTTTGAGTGAAACCCGTTGGTTTCAGGTTATTACAAGGACGTGTCGAAGTTCGCCGTTCCGACGGCACGCCGAAAATTAATTTGCAATCGGCTGCGCCGCCTCTTCCTGCATCTTGTCGATCTGCCGGCGGATATGGGCGGCTTCCGCCGCCGAATGGGCAAGCGCGATGGCATGGTCGAAGGCTTCGCGCGCCTGGCTGGTCAGACCAAGCTGCTTCAGCAGACCGCCCCGCAGACCGTGATAATAGAAATAGCCCCGGAGCTTCTCTCCGAGCGGATCGATGAGATCCAGCGCCTCCTGCGGCCCGCGCAGCTTGGAAACAACGACCGCCCGATTGAGCGTTACGACGGGCGACGGCTGAACACGTTCCAGCGCGCGGTAGAGCAGATCGATTTCCACCCAGTCCGTATCTTCGGCGCGTTTGGCGCGGGAATGGATGGCGGCAATGGCCGCCTGCAGCTGATAAGGTCCGGGTTGGCGGTGGCGCAGCGCCTTGTCGAGCAGCGCCAGGGCCTCGTTGATGAAAAGCTGGTTCCAGAGAGAGCGGTCCTGATCCTCGAGCAGCACGATCTCGCCTTCGGCGCTGAACCGCGCTGGCCGGCGCGAGATTTGCAGAAGCATCAGCGCGAGCAGTCCCATCAGTTCGGGTTCGGCGGGAAAGATCCGCAGCATCAGCCGCGCGAGCCGGATCGCCTCGTCGCTGAAGGCTGCCGCCTCATGTCTGGGGTCGGCCTGACTGTAGCCCTCGTTGAAGATCAGATAGATCATGGTACTGACGATCGAAAGCCGCTCCGCCCGCTCCTCGGGGCTCGGCGTTTCGAAAGGCACGCCCGCCTTCGCGACACGCGCCTTGGCCCGGGTGATGCGCTGCTCCATGGCGCTTTCGGAGACCAGGAATGCGCGCGCGATCTGCGGTACCGAAAGGCCGGACACGATGCGCAGCGCCAGCGCGATCTGCTGGGTCGCCGGCAAATCGGGATGGCAGCAGATGAAGAGAAGCCGCAGGATATCGTCGCGATAGTGGGAATCGTCCAGCCGCTCGGCAATGTCGCTTTCGGCATCCTCGGTATCGGATATGACGTCCTCGTCCGGGAGCGCCTGGAGCTTTGAGCGTTTGCGCACCGCATCGATACCGCTGTTGCGACCGACGAAAATGAGCCAGGCCGTCGGATCGCGCGGCGGTCCCTTTTCCGGCCATGTCCGGATCGCCCTGAGGCATGCCTCCTGGAACGCCTCTTCCGCGGTATCGAGATCGCGGAAATAGCGCAACAGCGCGCCGAGCGCCTTCGGGCGGGCAGAGGCAAGCGCGAGGTCGATCCAGGCAATGTCGGTCATGATGCAGCATCTCCCGGCCTGAACACGTAGAAAGGCCGAATTTCGTAAGAGGTGGAGCCGGGATTGACGGCGGATAGCTGTTTCGAGAAGGCGACTGCCTCCTCCAGCGTATCGAAATCAACCACGTAGAAGCCGAGAAGCGCCTCTTTCGTTTCCGCGAAAGGCCCATCGATGACGAGAGCTTCGTCCTTGCCCTTGCGCACGGTCGTCGCCGCCGTCGTCGGCATCAGCCGGCCGACAGGCCCCAGCTTGCCGGCTTTGGCAAGCGGCTCCTGCACGGCGTAAAGCTTTTCCATGACGGCAGCCTCCTCCTCCTTGCTCCAGGCGAAGACGGTTTCCTCATGGGCGTAACAAAGGATTGCATAAAGCATCGGTCACTCCTCTTTCCGAATGACGAAGGAGTAACCGCTTACCCGACAGACCGCATCAAAAAATTATTGACGAAGTGGAAGCGCCATCTGCTTGCCGCCGAGCACCCGCACATGGGCTCGCCACGCCCTGAGTTGAGTCTGACAGCGCGGATTCTCATTGAAGGGCGCTATGTCGCAATCTACGAACTCATGCCTTACGGCATCTTCGTCGCTGCAGTGGTATACGGCCCGCGATGTCGAGAACTGGTTGAGCTGACAGGAACACCTGTCCTTTCGTCACCCCTCGCTCAATGTCCGCCTGACCGCATTCTTCCAGCCCTTGAGCTTTGCCGCCCGCGCCTTCTCGTCCATGTCGGGCTCGAACCGCCGATCGCGTTTCCACGTCGCCGAAAAGCCGTCCCTGTTAGGCCAGACCCCCGCCTGGCTGCCGGCGAGCCAGGCTGCGCCCAGCGCCGTCGTCTCCAGGATCACCGGGCGGTCGACCGGGGCGTCGAGCAGGTCGGCGAGGCGCTGCATCGTCCAGTCGGAGGCGACCATGCCGCCGTCGACGCGCAGCACCGTATCCTCGGCGCCGTTCTTCCAGTCCTTCTGCATGGCGTCGAGCAGGTCGCGGGTCTGGTAGCAGACGGCTTCGAGCGCCGCGCGAGAAAGCTCCGCTGGACCACTGTTGCGCGTCAGCCCGAAAATCGCGCCGCGCGCCTGGGCATCCCAATATGGCGCGCCAAGCCCGGTGAAGGCCGGGACGAGATAGACCTCCTGCGTCGGATCGGCCTTTTCGGCAAGCACATTGGTCTCGGCGGCATTACCGATGATGCGAAGCCCGTCCCGCAGCCATTGCACGGCAGCACCCGCGATGAAGATCGAACCTTCGAGCGCATAGGTCGTCTCGCCGTTCAGGCGGTAGGCAATGGTGGTCAGCAGCCGGTTTTTCGAACGCACCATATCGGCGCCGGTATTGAGCAGCGCAAAACAGCCGGTACCGTAAGTCGATTTCAGCATGCCAGGCGCAAAGCAGGCCTGACCGATGGTCGCCGCCTGCTGGTCGCCGGCGACACCAAGGATCGGGATCGCGGCGCCGAAAATCTCCGGATCGACCGTGCCGAAATCGGCGGCGCAGTCCTTGACCTCAGGCAGCATGGCGGCCGGCACTCTCAGAATGTCGAGCAGATCCTCGTCCCATGCATTTTCGGCAATGTTGTACATCAGCGTGCGTGAGGCATTGGTCGCGTCGGTCACGAAGCTCTTGCCGCCGGTGAGGCGCCAGATCAGGAACGTGTCGATCGTCCCGAAGCAGAGATCGCCTCTGGCCGCACGCGTCCGCGCCCCCTTCACGTTGGCGAGCATCCAGGAGAGCTTCGTACCGGAGAAATAGGGATCGAGGATGAGGCCGGTTTTCCTGGTAAAAACCCGCTCCAGATCCTGCCGTTTCAGGTTGTCGCAATAGCTTGCCGTGCGCCGGTCCTGCCAGACGATGGCATTTTGGATCGGCCGGCCGGTCTCGCGCTCCCAGACGACCACGGTCTCGCGCTGGTTGGTGATGCCAAGCGCGGCGATGTCCTTCGCCGTCAGCTTCGCTTCGCGTAGCGCCATCTTGACGGTGGCGACGACCGAATCCCAGATCTCCTCAGGGTCATGCTCGACCCAGCCGGAGCGCGGATAAATCTGGGTGAATTCCTTCTGGCCCTTGCCGACGACCTGCATGTCGCCATCAAAAACAATCGCCCGTGTCGACGTCGTTCCCTGATCGATCGCCAGAACATATCCGCTCATGAAATCCCTCTCCCTAGAGCAATTCCAGCAAAAGTGCGCAGCAGTTTTGGGTCCGGAATTACGTGGAACAAAGAGATAGAGCATTTCCGTGATTCGGAGAAAAACGGAAATGCTCCACGCCGATTATCATGACAAATCAATAGGCCACGGATGCGAGCGAGAAAAGCCAATAAAGCGGAATTGCCAGCCAGCCGGCTTTGGGAATAACCTCGCGGCTAACGCTGCGACGCAGCATCGGCATTCAGGGAGAAACAGCATGAGCAGATCAGTCGTCGTCACCGGTTCCACCAGCGGCATCGGCCTTGCGATCGCCACCGCCTTCGCCGAAGCCGGCGACAATATTGTCATCAACGGTTTCGGAAACGCCGATGAAACCAAGGCGATCGTCGCGCGGCTTGAATCATTGTCGAAAGGCGGGGCGATCTACCATCCGGCCGACATGACCAAGCCCGCCGAGATCGCCGACCTGATCGAAACGGCGGCAAAGACCTTCGGCACCGTCGACGTCCTCGTCAACAATGCCGGCATTCAGCATGTCGAGAAGATCGAGGATTTCCCGACCGAGAAATGGGATCAGATCATCGCCATCAATCTGTCGAGCTCCTTTCACACCATGCGCGCCGCCATTCCGCTGATGAAGGCTAGGAAGCATGGCCGCATCATCAACATCGCCTCGGCCCACGGGCTCGTCGCCTCCCCCTTCAAATCCGCCTATGTCGCGGCAAAGCATGGTATATTAGGCCTTACGAAGACAGCGGCGCTGGAACTTGCCGAATTCGGGGTGACGGTCAACGCCATCTGCCCCGGCTACGTGCTGACGCCGCTCGTCGAAAAGCAGATACCCGATACCGCCAAGGCGCGCGGCATGACCGAGGAGCAGGTGAAGAGCGAGGTTATCCTCAAGGCGCAGCCGACGCGTGAATTCGTCAAGGCCGAGGAGATCGGCGCGCTGTCGCTCTACCTTGCGAGCGATGCCGCCCGCCAGGTGACCGGAACCCACATCTCGATTGACGGTGGCTGGACGGCGGCTTAACCATTGGAAAAACAACCGGGAATATCATGAACGACAGCATTCGCTTCATTCTGAATGGCGAGGACATCGACCTTACCGATGTCGGGCCAACCGAGACGCTTCTCGATTTTCTGCGGTTGAAGCGGCGCCTCACCGGCACCAAGGAGGGATGCGCGGAGGGCGATTGCGGCGCCTGCACCGTGCTCGTCGGGCGGCTAGCAGACGGCAAGCTCGCCTATGAATCCGTCAATGCCTGCATCCGCTTCATGGGGTCGCTGCACGCCACGCACGTGGTGACGGTCGAGCATCTGGCCGGCCGGGACGGTGCGCTGCATCCGGTGCAGCAGGCGCTGGTCGATTGCCACGGCTCGCAATGCGGCTTCTGCACGCCGGGCTTCGTGATGTCGCTCTATGGTCTGTGGCTGACGAAGGAAAAACCCAGCCGCCGCGAGATCGAAAAGGCATTGCAAGGCAATCTCTGTCGCTGCACCGGCTACGAGCCGATCGTCAAGGCCGCCGAGCAGGTGAGCCTGATGCGGCCGAGCGCGCTGTTCGACCCGCTGGAGCGCACGCGCTCGGAAATCATTGCACGGCTCTGGGCCATGCAGGCGAGCGGCACCATCCGGATTGCCAAAGGCGAAGACCGTTTGATCGTGCCGGCTTCGGTCCAGGCACTGGCCGAAGTTCTCTCGCAGGAGCCCGAGGCGATCGTCGTTGCCGGCTCGACCGATGTCGGCCTCTGGGTGACGAAACAGATGCGGCGGTTGAGCCCTGTCGTCTTCATCAATCACTTGAGCGAGTTGCAGTCGGTCACGGAGAACGAGGACGGCATCACCATCGGCGCCGGCGTCAGCTATACCGGCGCCTTCGCGGCGATCTCCAAAAAGATTCCGGCGCTCGGGCGGCTGATCGACCGCATCGGCGGCGAGCAGGTACGCAACATGGGCACGATCGGCGGCAACGTCGCCAACGGCTCGCCGATCGGCGACAGTCCGCCGCCCTTGATCGCCCTCGGCGCGACGCTGACGCTGCGCTCCCTGGAAGGCCAGCGCAAAATCCCCCTCGAAGACTTCTTCATCGCCTACGGCAAACAGGACCGCAAACCCGGCGAATTCGTCGAAAGCGTCTTCGTGCCCTATCCCGCCAACAGCCACTTTGCGGCTTACAAGATCACCAAGCGCCGGGACGAGGACATCACCGCCGTGCTCGGCGCCTTCCTGCTGACCCTCGACGACGCGGAGATCGTCACCGACATCCGCATCGCCTACGGCGGCATGGCGGCAACGCCGAAACGAGCTCGTATGGTGGAGGCCGAACTGATCGGCAAACCGTGGATTGAAGCAACGGTCGAGGCCGCCCGCCCTGCCTTCGACACCGATTTCCAGCCGCTCACCGACTGGCGCGCCACGGCGGAATACCGCCAGCTGACGGCGAAGAATTTGTTGACGCGGTTCTATCTAGAAACGGTGGGCGCGCCGGCTGAGCTGAAGCGGTTCGAGGAGGTGGCTTGATGAAGACGGTTCATATTTGCGCAAACCACCGCCCTCATCCGGCTGCCGCCACCTTCTCTCCGCTGGGGAGAAGGGAGTGCCGCGCCGTCGCCTTTCCCCCTTCTCCCCTCGGGGAAAAGGTGCCCGAAGGGCGGATGAGGGGGCCGCACGCCGGAACATCTCCTCTTGAAGGAGGCATCTAATGGACAAATCCACCTTCGAAGATCCCAAAGTCGTCATCTCAGGCCCCATGCACAGCTCGCTGCGGCATGATTCAGCGCATAAGCATGTCACCGGAACCGCCGATTACATCGACGATATTCCCGAGCCCTTGGGCCTGCTGCACGGCGCGCTCGGCCTTTCCGATCGGGCGCATGCCGAAATCCTCAGCGTCGATCTTTCCGCGGTCGCCGCCTATCCCGGCGTCGTCTGGGCCTTCACCGGCAAGGACGTGCCCGGCGTCAACGACACCAGTTCCAACGGCAGCCATGACGAGCCGCTGCTTGCCGAAACTTTGGTTCAGTTTCATGGTCAGCCGATCTTTGCCGTCATCGCCGAAACACGCGATGTTGCGCGGCGCGCGGCACGATTGGCAAAGATCGAATATCGCGAGCTTACGCACTGGCACGATATCGACGGCGCGCTCGCCAACGGCAGCCCGCTGGTCATCACCCCGATGACCTTGCAGCGCGGTGAGCCGGAAACGGAAATGCCCAATGCGCCTATGCGGCTGAAGGGCCAGATGCGCATCGGCGGGCAGGAGCATTTCTACCTCGAAGGCCATATCGCCGTCGCCATCCCCGGCGAGGACGACGAGGTCACCGTCTGGTCTTCGACGCAGCATCCGAGCGAGATCCAGCACATTGTCGGCCACGTGCTCGATATCCCCTCCAACGCCGTCACCGTCAACGTGCGCCGCATGGGCGGCGGCTTCGGCGGCAAGGAAACCCAGGGTAACCAGTTCGCAGCCCTTGCGGCGATCGCCGCCAAGAAGCTAGATCGCGCCGTCAAATTCCGCCCGGACCGCGACGAGGACATGAGCGCCACCGGCAAGCGCCATGACTTCCTCGTCGATTACGAGGTGGGCTTCGACGCCGAAGGCCGCATCCACGCCGTCGATGCAACATATGCGGCCCGCTGCGGCTTTTCCTCCGACCTCTCGGGACCGGTGACCGACCGCGCGCTTTTCCATGCCGATTCCAGCTATTTCTATCCCCATGTGCATCTGCAGTCGAAACCCTTGAAGACGCACACCGTCTCCAACACCGCCTTCCGCGGCTTCGGCGGGCCGCAGGGCATGCTCGGCGCCGAACGTTTCATTGAGGAGATCGCCTACGCCCTCGGCAAGGATCCGCTCGATGTCCGCAAGTTGAATTTCTATGGCCAGCCAGGCTCCGGGCGCACGCTCACCCCTTACCATCAGGAGGTCGAGGACAACATCATCGCCCGTGTCGTCGACGAACTGGAGGAAACCGCCGAATACCGGGCGCGGCGCAACGCCATCATCGGCTTCAACCGCGACAGCCGCTACATCAGAAAAGGCATCGCACTGACGCCGGTCAAATTCGGCATCTCCTTCACCATGACCGCCTTCAACCAGGCCGGCGCCCTCGTCCATATCTATCAGGACGGCTCGATCCACCTGAACCACGGCGGCACCGAAATGGGCCAGGGCCTCTACACGAAGGTGGCGCAGGTGCTGGCCGATAGTTTCCAGGTCGATATCTCCAGAGTGAAAATCACCGCGACGACGACGGCCAAGGTGCCGAATACCTCGGCCACCGCCGCCTCTTCCGGCTCGGACCTGAACGGCATGGCGGCCTTTGATGCCGCCCGGCAGATCAAGGAACGTCTGGTGGCCTTTGCCGCCGAAAAATGGGAGGTGGCGCCTTCCGACGTCGTTTTCCTGCCGAACCGCGTGCGCGTCGGCGAGATCGAGATCTCCTTCCCCGATTTCATCAAGCAGGCCTATTTCGCCCGTGTCCAGCTTTCCGCCGCCGGCTTCTACAAGACGCCGAAGATCCACTGGGACCGCAAAGCCGGGCGTGGGACACCCTTCTATTATTTCGCCTATGGCGCCGCCTGCACCGAGGTCTCAATCGATACGCTGACCGGCGAATATCTGATCGACCGCACCGACATCCTCCACGATGTCGGCCGCTCGCTGAACCCGGCAATCGACCTCGGCCAGGTCGAAGGAGCCTTTGTGCAGGGCCTGGGTTGGCTGACGACGGAAGAGCTCTGGTGGGACGACAAGGGCCGGCTGCGTACCCATGCCCCATCGACCTACAAGATCCCGCTCGCCTCCGACCGTCCGAAAATCTTCAACGTGCGGCTTGCCGAATGGTCGGAGAATGTTGAAGCCACGATCGGCCGCTCCAAGGCGGTCGGCGAACCGCCCTTCATGCTGGCGATCTCGGTGCTGGAAGCCCTGTCGATGGCGGTGGCGAGCGTCGCGGATTACAAGGTCTGCCCGAGGCTGGACGCCCCGGCGACGCCGGAGCGGGTGCTGATGGCGGTGGAGCGGATGAAGCGGGTGTAGGATGCGTCCGGCTGATTTGTTGTTTGGGCAGGACCGGCGGAGAGGGGGTGCCGCAGCCACATACCCATCGGTTGTCTTCCCATGACCGACCTCCACACCTTCCTCGCCGCCCACCCAGAGAGCGTCCTCGTCGACATCACCGGCACGCAAGGCTCCACCCCGCGCGAGGCCGGCGCCTTCATGCTCGTCTCGCCAACCGCATTGTGGAGCACCATCGGCGGCGGCCAGTTCGAGTTCATGGCAATCGCAAATGCACGTGAGATGCTGGCTGGAACCGGCGGAGCCCTTACCATGGACATCCCGCTCGGCCCAGAAATCGGCCAGTGCTGCGGCGGGCGCACGCAACTGCGGTTTCGGCGGCTGACGAAGGCGCTGACGGATGAGCTTGAGGCAAGGCTTGCCGGCGAGCGCCTGCCGGAGGTCTTTCTCTTCGGTGCCGGCCATGTCGGCCGAGCGCTGGCGGCAGCCCTTGCGCCGCTGCCGCTGTCGGTGACGGTCGTCGAAACGAGACAGCAAGAACTCGCGAACCTGCCGGATGAAACCAAGGCCCGGCTCGTGCCAATGCCGGAAGCGTTGGTGAAAGATATTCCCGCCGGCGGTGCGGTCGTCATCCTGACCCATGACCACGCGCTTGATTTCCTCATCGCCCGCGAGGCGCTGGAGAGAACCGACCTCGCCTATACCGGCATGATCGGTTCGGCGACCAAACGCGCCACCTTTGCAAGCTGGCTTTCGCGCGAAGGCGGCGGCGAGCGCGGCTGGATGGAGCGGCTGACGCTGCCAATCGGCGGCTCCGCGGTCAGCGACAAGCGCCCGGAAGTGATCGCCGCGATGACCACCGCCGAGATCCTGACGGCACTCGCGACCTACCGCATGCGCTCGTCCTCGTAATAGGGATCACGCCCGTCGAGAAAACCGAGGTCGCGTTTGACGCGGTCCGGTGTGGCGGAAAGATCGAGCCGCGGCAGACGGCAGAAGCGGTTCGCGCTGCCTGACAACCAGCCGGCAAGGCGCAGGAAAACGCTGCTGATCTGTTGCGGCCGGCTCTCTTCAATAGCATGGCAATCCATGACATCACCTCGTCAGATTGATGGTATGAGTTGCAGTCTGTCGCTAAAAATGCTGCAATTCCAATCGAACGACCGTCTGCCTGCATCAAGAGAACTTATCCATGAAACTCTCGAAACAATTCCCGCTGAATGCGCTGCGCGTCTTCGAGGCCGCCGCCCGGCTCGGCAGTTTCACCAAGGCGGGCAACGAACTTGGCATGACGCAGACGGCCGTCAGCTATCAGGTCAAATTGCTGGAGGAGAATGTCGGCGAGCCGCTCTTCCTGCGCCGCCCGCGCCAGATCGCGCTGACGGAGACCGGCGAGCGGCTGGCGCCGAAGGTCACTGAAGCCTTCGCCATGCTGCATGACGCCATGGCGACGGCGCGCGACAGCGTCGAAGGCACGCTCGCCATCAGTTCGACCCATACCTTCGCGTCGAAATGGCTGGCGCCGCGCCTCGGCTCCTTCCATTTGAAGCATCCGGCGATCGCGGTTCGGTTTCAGGCGACCTCCGACATCATCGACTTCGCCCGCGAGCAGATCGACGTCGGCATCCGCTGGGGCGACGGCGACTGGCCGGGGCTGACGCTGCACCGGCTGATGGGACTTGAATTCACTCCGATGCTGAGCCCGAAGCTGGCGGAATCGGCAGGCGGCATCAGGGAGCCGCGCGATCTCCTGAAATTCGACCTCTTCGACGCCGGGGACATTTGGTGGAAACAATGGTTCGAGGCAGCCGGCGTCACGGAGACGGATCTCGACCGGCGCCCGCGCAACCAGCTCGGCTCGCAGGCGGTGGAAGCCGATGCGGCGATCGCCGGTCACGGCGTCGCCATCCTCCATCCGGCCTTCTACGCGGCCGAAATCGCACTCGGCCGGCTCTATCAGCCTTTTGAACTGACCCGCAGCGACGGCAAAGCCTACTGGCTCGCCTATCCTGAAAATCGCCGCAACGTGCCGAAGATCAAGGCCTTCCGCAATTGGATCCTGGAAGAGATGAAAGCCGCCGGAAGTTAATCCGGCAAACACGTCAGGGCCAATCACGCCGAACCGGACTTGCTCAAAACCCCATTTCCGGCGCGTAGAAGCAGCGCGGCGTGTTCTCGTTGGGGAACAGACAGAGGTGATAATCACCATCGCCGGACTGCATCGCCTTCGTCATCGGCAGCAGAAAAACGTGAGCATGCGTCACCAGCCTGTGGTCGCCCGGCATCAGCGTCACACGATATCCGTTTGGTGTCACCGCGACGCTTTTCGACGGAATCATCTGGCAATCGCCATCATGACTGTCGCCATTGCAACAATAGGGGTCATAACTCCACCCCGAAGGTGCGTCGTGAGCCATCGCCAACGATGCGTATGCCATCATCACACACGTCAGAATGCTGCGCATGGGCATCTCTCCGTCGATGAATGCGCCGCCGATATCCAACGGTTCTTATTATTTCATGCCGGCGGCCTGCAAATCTAACTGTATCCGCGCATCCTAGTTTCAAGATCCGCTAATTTTAGCAGATCCAATATGAGACAGTAATAATGCACGGCCTTCTCGGCAGCTTTTAGGCACGGGACGACAGATCGGCGACGCGCGTCCGTTGATCATTCCGTTGCTCTCTCGGGCTACCGCCGTTACGAAAACCGACGCGCATGTGCGGTTCATCATTCTCCTCTTCCCTCCCCGCCAAAATTTCCGCAATGTCGCGAGTCGGAGGAAGATAGGGGAACTCGATGTATGAATATGCCATAGCATGGGAATGGCTCGCCTTCGCGGCGCGCTGGTTCCATGTCATCACCGCGATCGCCTGGATCGGATCGTCCTTCTATTTCATCGCGCTCGATCTCGGACTGGTGAAACGCCCGCACCTGCCGCCCGGCGCCTATGGCGAGGAATGGCAGGTCCATGGCGGCGGCTTCTATCATATCCAGAAATATCTGGTGGCGCCCGCTCAGATGCCGGAACACCTGACCTGGTTCAAATACGAAAGCTATTTCACCTGGATCTCCGGCTTCCTCATGCTATGCATCGTCTATTACGGCGGCGCCGACCTCTTCCTCATCGACCGGCATGTGCTCGATATCAGCCCGCCGGTTGCAATCCTGATCTCGCTGGGATCGCTCGCCTTCGGCTGGCTCGTCTATGACCTGCTCTGCAAGTCGCCGCTTGGGCGAAATACATGGGGTCTGATGGCGGTGCTCTATGTGGTGCTCGTCTTCATAGCCTGGGGCTATACGCAGCTTTTCACCGGCCGCGCCGCCTTCCTGCATCTCGGCGCCTTCACCGCGACGATCATGTCGGCCAATGTTTTCATGATCATCATCCCCAATCAGAAGATCGTCGTCGCCGATCTGATCGCCGGCCGTACGCCCGATCCGAAATACGGCCAGGTCGCCAAGCAGCGTTCGCTGCACAACAACTACCTGACCCTGCCCGTCATCTTCTTCATGCTGTCGAACCATTATCCGCTCTCCTTCGGAACACAGTTCAACTGGGTGATTGCGGCGCTGGTCTTCCTGATGGGCGTCACCATCCGCCACTGGTTCAACACCACCCACGCGAGAAAAGGCCGCCCGACCTGGACATGGATCGTCACCACCATCCTCTTCATCCTGATCATGTGGCTTTCGACCGTGCCGAAGCAGCTGACCGGCGAGACGGATGCGGCCGCAATCGCGCCCGCCTTCCAGCAATTCGCCGGAAATCCGCATTTTCCGGCCGTCAAGCAACTGGTCTCGACGCGCTGTTCCATGTGCCATGCCGCCGAGCCCGCCTATGAAGGCGTCGTGCGGCCGCCGAAGGGCGTGATGCTCGAAAACGACGCAGAAATTGCCGCCCGTGCCCGAGAAATCTATATACAGGCGGGCCGCAGCCATGCCATGCCGCCCGGCAACGTGACCGATATTACGCCGGACGAACGCAGGCTGCTCGTCGCCTGGTTCGAAAGCGCAGTCGAAGGCAAGAAACAATGACGACGACACTTCTCCGCGGCCGCCTCCTCTCTTTCCATCGCGCGCCGCTGAGTCTCGCCGACAGCCAGAGTTATCTCTACGAGGAAGACGGTGGCCTGCTGATCGAGGACGGGCTGATCGCAGCAGTCGGCCCCTATGCCGACGTCAAGGCGAAAGCCGCCGAGGGCGCGGCCGAGATCGACCACCGCCCGCATCTCATTATGCCCGGCTTCATCGACATGCACCTGCATTTTCCGCAGATGCAGGTGATCGCCTCCTATGCCGCCAACCTGCTCGAATGGCTGAACACCTATACTTTCCCGGAGGAATGCCGCTTCGTCGAGAGCGCGCATGCGCAAAGGATCGCCACACATTTCTACGATGAACTGATCCGCCACGGCACGACGACGGCGGTCGCCTACTGCTCCGTGCACAAGACCTCGGCTGACGCCTTTTTCGCCGAGGCGATGAAGCGCAACATGCGCATGGTCGGCGGCAAGGTGATGATGGACCGCAACGCCCCGCAGGGCCTGCTCGACACGCCGGAGATGGGTTATGACGAGACCCGCCAGGTGATAGCGGACTGGCACGGCAAAGGCCGCAACCACGTTGCCATCACCCCGCGCTTCGCCATCACCTCGACGCCGGCGCAGATGGAGGCGACCTCGGCGCTGGCCCGCGAATTTCCCGACCTGCACATCCAGACGCATCTTTCGGAAAACCACGACGAGATCAAATTCACCTGCGAGCTCTATCCCGAGGCGATCGACTATACCGACATCTACGCCCACTACGGCCTGCTCGGGCCGAAAAGCCTGTTTGGCCACGCCATCCACCTGTCCGAACGCGAGGCCGACGTCATGAGCGAGGCCGGCGCCGTCGCCGTCCATTGCCCGACCTCGAACCTTTTCCTCGGTTCCGGCCTGTTTCCACTGAAGGCGCTGACGCGGCGCCAAAAACCGGTCCGCATCGGCGTCGCCACCGATATCGGCGGCGGCTCCAGCTATTCGATGCTGAAAACCATGGACGAGGCCTACAAGATCCAGCAGCTGCTCGGCGAACGGTTGAATCCGCTGGAAAGCTATTATCTGATGACCCGCGGCAATGCCGAGGCGCTGTCGCTCGCCGACCGGATCGGCACGCTGGAACCCGGCACCGAAGCCGACCTCGTCGTCCTCGACGCGGCCGCGACCCCGGCCATGGCGCTGAAGATGGAAACGGTGAAGACCCTGCCCGAGGAACTCTTCCTCATGCAGACGATGGGTGACGACCGGTCGATCGCGGAGACTTACGTGGCGGGCGTCGCTTTGAAAGCGGTGCTTCGATGATGCCTCTGTTGCTCCCAAGCCTGACACGGCAGATTCCCCATAAACTCATGCGAATTTCATGCTACGGACGATAGCCGCGTCCAGATGTGAAGGGTTCCATTCATGGCCACTCCGCTCACCATCGCCGATCTGAAAAAGCTCGCGCAGCGCCGCGTGCCGAAAATGTTTTTCGACTATGCGGATTCGGGCGCCTGGACGGAATCCACCTATCGGGCGAATGAGAGCGATTTCGGTGAGATCAAGCTGCGCCAGCGCGTGCTGGTGGATATGACCAATCGCACGCTCGAAACGACGATGATCGGCCAGAAAGTGTCCATGCCGGTTGCTCTTGCGCCGACCGGCATGACCGGTATGCAGCATGCCGATGGCGAGATGCTGGCGGCGCGCGCGGCGGAAGAATTCGGCGTTCCCTTCACGCTTTCGACGATGAGCATCTGCTCGATCGAGGACGTCGCCTCAGTGACGACGCGTCCCTTCTGGTTTCAGCTCTATGTGATGAGGGACAAGGATTTCGTCCTCGACCTCATCCGCCGCGCCAAGGCGGCGAAATGCTCGGCGCTGGTGCTGACGGCCGACCTGCAGATTCTCGGCCAGCGCCATAAGGACCTGCGCAACGATCTCTCAGCCCCGCCGAAATTGACCGCGAAACATATCTGGCAGATGGCAACCCGGCCTTCCTGGTGCCTTGATATGCTGCAGACGAAACGCCGATACTTCGGCAATATCGTCGGCCATGCAAAGAACGTTGCCAATGTCGCCTCCGTGCCCAAGTTTGCGCATGAGCAATTCGACCCGCGGCTGTCCTGGGCTGATATCGCCTGGATCAAGGAGCAATGGGGCGGCCCGCTGATCATCAAGGGGATCCTCGATCCGGAAGACGCGAAGGCTGCGGCCGATACCGGCGCCGATGCGATCATCGTCTCGAACCACGGCGGCCGTCAGCTCGACGGCGCCCCCTCGTCGATCAGCATGCTGCCTGCGATCGTCGAGGCTGTCGGCGATCGCATCGAAGTCCATCTCGACGGCGGCATCCGCTCCGGCCAGGACGTGCTGAAGGCCGTGGCGCTCGGCGCGAAGGGCACCTATATCGGCCGCCCCTTCCTCTATGGGCTCGGCGCCATGGGCAAGGACGGCGTCACGCTGGCGCTCGACATCATTCGCAAGGAGATGGACATCACCATGGCGCTCTGCGGCAAGCGCGACATCAACGACGTAAACGCGTCGATCATATCAGGGCGAGGCTGAGAGAAGTCGGCAGCGCCTAGCCGTCGCTCGCATTGAACAGAAGGATCGCGAAAATCACGAGGTAGATGGCGAGCGCAAAACGCTGCCGCCAGACGATGCGGCGCGATCCGGCAATCCGCCTCTCGAGGCCACGCGCGGCCCCGTCAAACTTGCGAAGCTGCATTCGGGACAGCACGTCGTCGACAGCGGCGAGACCTGCAGCCTCTGTCTCGTGGCTCGACGCGAGGCGGAACAACAGCGCATCGAAGAGGAGATGGATCGCCATCGCAAGGACGATCCCGCAGAAAAAGAGCATCAAGAGCCAGCCGAGCGCGGGAGCGAAGCCTCGATATCCCGCGAGGATCGGGCCGAAGGTCAGCGGCAACAGCGCCGTCAGCCCGCAGACAATCGAATTGCGGCCGAGACTTCGCGCCGCCGCCGAAGCCGTGGCATTCCACTGCGTCATTGCAAGCCCTCCGTCACCGCATGGATGCTTTCTTCGGGCAGATGAACACGCCGCCCCGTCCGTTCGATCAGCCGCAGCGCTTCGGCTGGATTTTCACAACGTCGGCTGATGAGCAGCCAATGCACGATGACGCCGGCGCTCCGCTGGAAACCGAGCGCACAGCAGACGAGGACCGGCCCCTGGTGACGCGCGATCTCGATGAGGTTCGCCGCTGCTCGCGTCTGAATCTTGTCGAGGCCCGTAAGATCAAGGGTCGGAAAGCTGCACCAACGCGCAAGCGTCCCGTTTGGGCGCTGAAGTTCACCGGTAATGTCGATCACCGTGGCAAAACGGTCGGCCTCGTGGCGACGCGGAAAACGGCCGAGATGGACGCCGTCAGCGATCACCACGGATGACGGCATTTTCCGGGTCCAGAGCCAAACGTTGATGACAGCGCCGAGCCGGTAGGGTGCCAACAGCCAGCGGCTGGTCAGTGCGGCTCGGCCATCGGCGCGTTTCAGGAATATTTGCGGACCGGCGCCGAAATATCCGACCGCGACGATCGCCAGCGCAACGGCCGGCCAGAGCAACAGAAGTGCTGCCGCCGACAGAGGAGTAAAGAGCGCCGCAAGGCCGAGAAACGCCACGGTGCCGCACAAATAGTAGATGCCGAGTCGGCGCGACTTCGGATCGCCGCTCAAAGCGAAATTGGCGAGAGGGGAAACCGCATTGCGCGGGAAAAGCCAGGTGGCAAGCAGGCCGAGCAGCACGCCCGTCGGTATGTCCATGACGTGATGCTGCCACGTCGTCAGCACGGAGGCGCCGATGAGGAAGCACCAGAAATGCCAGAGAAGCCGCATCCTCCGCGGCAGCCAGCCGCGCAGATGGTCCCAGATCACCACCAGCAGCGCGATATGCAGCGACGGCGCCTGGTTGAACGGCTTGTCGAAGCCGCCGAGGACGGCGAACATGAAACCCGGCAGGCCGCTTGTTGCCGGCCGCACGAAGATTGCTTCGAGCGGAAACGCGATAAAGCAAGCGACAGCGATCAACTGGATCGTCAGATAACGCCTCGCGAGCCTATCCACGTCGCGCGGCGTCGTGTTGATGAACAGGCAGAGCCCGTAGAACAGATTGATCGACCAATATGGAATGATCGTCCAGCCGAAGAACGGAATGGCGCTTTCCCATGCGAAGGCGATGTTCGGCACATGAGCGCGTTGCGAAGCCAGCCAGTTGGCGCCGCCATAGCTCAGATAGAAGAACGGCGCCAGAAAGGCGAGCCAGAGCGCCGCCCGCTTCAGGACCGGCGCTGTCTGCGAAAGAGGAGAACCTGCCTGCCCCAAGGCTTTGCCCTCAAACTCTCTCGGCCAGGGAGACGGTGAAAATGCCCCACTGATCGATGCGCTGTTCGATCTTGCGGAAACCGGCCGCGGCGACCAGCTGGTCCATTTCCTCTTGCGTGCGCCGCCGCATCACCCACGCCTGACCGCCACGGTGGGAGGTCAGCGCGCGGGCGATCATCTCCAGTTGCGGATGCCATGGCTGGTTGGTGTAGACGAGCAGGCCACCGGGCCGCATCGCGCGCGCGATCCCGTCGAGCGAAGCGGCGATCATCGCATTGTCGGAAAAGAGTTCATATAGGCCGGAGACGATCGCCAGATCCGGAGCCGGCACGATTGCAGCCAAGCCCTCGCCGTCAAAGGCATCCTGCTGGCGGAAGCTCACGAAATCACCAAGCCCACGCGCGGCAATGCTGTTGCGGCCGGCCTCGACATTGATCGGGGAATAATCCTGCAGCCGCGCACTATCGGGACGCACGGCAGCCGTCTCGATCGCATCGAGGACGTAACGGCCGTGACCGGCCGCGATGTCGAGCATATGGGTACTGCGGCCGGCTGCTTTCAGACGCTGCAGCCCTTGATCGATCAGTTTCTGCAAATGCAGCTTGCGCTGCCTGATGCCGCGCCAGCCGATCGCCTCGAGGAACACCTTGTCGATCAACCGCCCGCCGGGACCGAGCCCCCGCGGCTCGTTCTCGTAGACGTAATCGAGCGTCGAGCCGGAATCGAAGCCGGTCTTGACCCCGGTCCTGATGCCTTCGGAGACCAGTGCGCCGAGCCTGATGTTGAGGCGGCTGAGCGCCCAGTAGACGCCGCGTGGGGATGTGGCGTCCAGCGGGCTCGCCAGCCGGTCGGCCTCGTCCTTGGTATAGCCCTGGATATGGGCGGTGCGAAGGTCGGCGGGCGTCCGGGGCTCGGCGAAACGCGCATCGATAAAACGGCGGATCTCGGCGAGCGCAATCGCACGGTCCTTTTCGCCAAGCGTGTCGTGGTAGAAGCCGGCAAGCACATGCCGTTCCTTGATGCGGCTGCCGAGGTTTTCGTAAAACCGGTGCTGCGGCGCGTGTCGCACCACCCAGTCGCTGCCGGAGATCAGCAACTGGGTCGGAACGGTGATGGCGCGGGCGTCGCTGACGACGCGGGCTGCCGCCTCATAGAGCTGCACCAGAATGTTGGAGGCAATCGGCCGGGTGATCATTGGGTCCGCTTCATAAGAGGCGATGCGTTCGGGATCATGCGTCAGAAATCTCGCCTTGACATAGGAATTGACGAAGAACGTTCCCTTCAGCTTTTCCCAGAGCGCAATGCCTTCCCTCGCAAACGGCACGTAGAGCTTGACGCTGAAGGCCGGTGAGGCCAGCACGAGCGCACGGATCGGCGGCGCATAGTCGTGCACCCAGGTGCTGGCCAGCACCGCGCCGACGCTCTGCGCAATGACGGCGATGTCTTCGACTGAAGTACCGCTGGTCTCGCTGACATGGCGGACGAAGCAATCGAGATCTCGCACCGAGGCGGCAAAGGATGGCGAATAGCCGCGCTCTCTCGGTGAACGCCCGTGGCCGCGTGCGTCCCAGGCGTAGAAGGCAAAATCACCAAGGCCGAGCTCGGTGGCGAGATGGGCGACGCGGCCGCTATGCTCGTGGCCGCGATGGAGAAGAATGATCGCGCCCTTCGCTACAGCGCCGGTCGCGGGCCACGTCCGATAAAACAGTCGAGTTCCGTCATGCGAGACAAATTCGGATTCACGCATTGATCTGACCGTCGAGGACGGTTGCTCACTATCGGCAGTTTGCAGCACGGTCTTCTCCAATTCTGATTAATGGATGGGTTGCAACCATTGGCGGCAACAATGATTTGCTTTTATTGCAAAAGTCTAGCTGCAAATGTAAGTCCTTGCGAAGATCGACATGACGTGGACTTCCTCACAAGTACGACGATCTGCACGTCCGAGCCGATAGACTATTGCCATGCCACAAAATTCCACTGAGGTAGCATGTCCGTTTACCAATTGAAGTCCCGATTTCAGAATATTCTCCGCCCTCTGGTGCGCTCCCTGGCGGTGCGAGGCATTACCGCCAATCAGGTGACTTCAGTTGCTGCCGCCGTCTCGGTTGCACTTGGCCTTTTTCTGAGCATCGCTCCGCTTCCGCGTTGTTTTCTCTTGGTGCCTGTTTGGTTTCTCCTGCGCATGGGCCTCAATGCCATTGACGGCATGCTCGCACGCGAACATGGGCAGAAGAGCATTTTGGGCGCCTATCTCAACGAGATCGGTGACGTCATATCGGATGCCGCCCTGTATCTGCCGTTTGCGCTCATCGATCCGAACGGTATGATGCCGGCAATGGCCGTCATATTCCTCTCGGCGCTGACGGAATTTGCCGGTGTCCTGGGTCAAACGGTCGGGGCAAGCCGGCGTTACGACGGGCCGCTGGGCAAGAGCGACCGTGCGGTGCTTTTCGGCGCCCTCGGCCTCTTTGTCGCCGTTGGCGGTACGTTCGCAGCATGGACCTTCTGGCTTTGGGCAATGGTGGCTCTACTTCTCGTATGGACCATCATCAACCGTATCGGCGCCGGTATTCGTGAGGCGCACAGGGCCGCCCGGTAGAGCGCGGACCCCCGACCGGCCGCTGGTTCTTCCATCGGCAATGTATTCCGGAAACTACGTCGAACACTGTTTCTTTCGAGTTGCTTCGCAAGCGCTTCTTCAAAGCCTCTCTCCCGGTGCCTACATAGTAAAACAAGGTTGTATTTTTGGCGCGACCTCTTGAAAGCACAAAAGCGGTGCTTTATGTTTTATACTATGGCGAACACAGGTAAGACATCTCACCCATCGCTGCTGCGCTACACGCTGGCGCCTGATGACCAGGCCCGGCAGGCGCTGGATGACACCATTGCCGCCTATCGCAGGATGATCGACATCCTCGCCGAAATCATCGACGACAAGGCGGGCGCCAATCTCGTCGTCCTGCATGAGCTTGCCTATGAAACCGTCCGCGAACAGACGGGCCTGCCAGCACGGCTGGTGACGCTCGGGCTTCGCGATTTCGCCGCCAATCGCGGCGTGATCGCCGATCCGCCGCAGATGCCGCTCGACGACAAGCTTTTCGCCATCAAAGGACCTGCGGACCTGACCATCGCTACGGTGCACGGGCGCGTTGCCGTGCCCTTCGACGTCGCGGGTTATTCCAGGGGATGGGAGAGCATTTTTCCGGCCTATCTCGTTGCCGGCCCCGATCACTACGAGATTCACATCGGCGTCACGCCGAATTCCGCACGGATGGAGGAAAACATGACGAATGAGGGCATTCTTTCACGCATGGGCCGCCTGATCGCGGGCATCGCCAATGCGGCGATCGACAAGGCGGAAGGCGTTAACAAGATCGCGGTCATCGAACAGGCGATCCGCGAGATCGATGCGGCAGCGGACGAGGCCCGCACCGATCTCGGCAAGGCGCGCGCCGAGGAATACCGCATCCAGAGCCGCCGCGACGAAATCGTCGAAGACATGAGTGCGCTCGATGAGAAGATTCGCCTCGCCGTCTCCTCCGGGCGCGACGATCTCGCAAAGGCCGGCGTCGCCCGCCAGATCGATCTCGAATCCCAGATCGCGGCGCTCGACAAGGCCCTGGCCGATGCCAGGCAACAACTGGACGAAGGTCAGAAAGCCCTGCAGGCCGTGCTCGCCACGCGCCGCGAGGCCGATGCCCGCCTTGCCGATTTCAAGCGCAGCATCGCCAGGCATCCCGAAGACGCCGCACCCGGTCACAGCCGGCCCGCGCCGGGCGCCGATGCTGCCCGGGCTGCGGCGGCGGTCTCGCGGCTGACCGGCGTTCCTTCAGGCGACCATGGCCATAGTTCCGAACTGGACGAACTTGACCGGCTGCACCGCGAACAGGCGATCGAGGCGCGCCTCGCACGCTTCAAGGCGCATAACCGGTAACGCCGATGGCACTTCTCTTCGCCCCCGAATGTGCTCCCTTCGCCATCGCCGCCGCCGTGCTCGCAGGCCTGACCGCAATCGAGATGCTTGCGACCGTCATGGGTTTTTCGATCATGGAATTTCTGGGAAAACCGGATTTCCATGGCCATGACGGGTTTTCGGGCTATCTCTCCTGGCTCAATCTCGGCGGCGTTCCCCTGCTCATCCTCATTATGCTGGCGCTCGGCTTCTTCGCCATGACGGGCTTTGCCATACAGGCCGTCGCCAACGCCTTCTGGGCGCCGTTTCCCGCCGCCGTCGCCGCCATTCCCGCCATCCTGGTCGCCGTCCCCATGGTCAGGGCGTCGAGCAGAACAGTGGCGCGGATCGTGCCGCACGACGAGACCTATGCAGTCGATCTCGACACATTGATCGGCCGGACCGCCGAAGTATCGCTCGGCCCGCTCGACCAGGGACTGCCGGGGCGCGTCCGCGTCAAAGACCAACATGGAAACTGGCACGTGCTGAGAGCCAAGGCCGCTAGAGACCAGGGCCCTCTCAAGGTCGGCACCGAGGTTCTCCTCGTCGATCGCAAGGCAGATGTATTTATCGCCATTCCTGCACTGGCGGATGCCGCCGGAGCGGACAATCAATCTTTCAGGGAGCAGCCATGATGTATGACATTATTCTACCGGCCGGTATCGGCATCGTTCTGATCTTCGGCATCGGTTTTGTCCTCGCCTCTCTCTATACGCGCTCCAGCCGCGATGAGGCCTATGTGCGCACCGGCCTCGGCGGCCAGAAGGTCGTGCTCGACGGCGGGTCCGTCGTCCTGCCGATCTTCCACTCGATCGCCCGGGTGAACCTCAAGACGCTGCGCCTCGAAGTCCGCCGCGGCGAAGGCGATGCGCTGATCACCAAGGATCGCATGCGCGTCGATATCGGTGCCGAATTCTACGTCCGCGTCAAACCCGACGGCTCCTCGATCGCGCTGGCCGCCCAGACGCTCGGCAGCCGCACCAACGATGCCGAGGCGCTTCGCATCCTGATCGAGGCGAAATTCGTCGATGGCCTTCGCTCCGTGGCTGCGACCATGAACCTCGACGCGCTGCAGGAGCAGCGCATGGATTTCGTCAAGGCCGTGCAGGAAGCGGTCGGCGCCGACCTCCAGTCGAACGGTCTCGAGCTTGAATCCGTGTCACTGACGCGTCTCGACCAGACCGACATCAAGCATTTCAATGCCAACAACTTCTTCGACGCCCAAGGTCTTGCGGCGCTGACCCGCATCACCGAGGGCCGCAAGAAGGAGCGAAACGAAATCGTTCGCGACACCGAAGTCGCCATCGCCCAGAAGGATCTGGAGGCCCGCCAGCAATCGCTGGCGATCGAGCGGACCAAGCGCGAAGCCGAGCTCAATCAGGAACGCGACATCGCCAACAAATCCGCCGCGACCCGCGCCGAAACCGCCCAGCAGGAACAGGCGGCCAAACGCGCCGAGGAGGAGGCCCGCATCGCCTCCGAACAAGCGATCGCCGAACGCGAGGCCGCCGCCAAGCAAGCCCGCGAAAGCGCAAACATCGATGCCGCCCGCGCCGTCCAGCAGCGCGATACCGAAGCCAAGCGTGACCTTCAGATCGTGGCCCAGGAAAGCGCCATCGCCGTTGCCAACAAGAGCCGCGAGGAATCCGAGGCGAAGGCGACTGCCGAAATGGCCCGCGCCCGGGCGATCGCGGCAGAGGAAAAGGTCGGCACCGCCAAGGCGATCGAAATTGCCGAACGCGAAAAGCAGATCGCCGTGATCGACGCGCGTAAAACCGCCGAAACCGAAGCCACCGCCGTCACCGTCGGCGCCGAAGCCGAGAAACAGGCCGCGATCGATCAGGCGGAAGCCATCAAGACGCTTGCGACGGCGGAAGCCGATGCGGCGATCATCAAGGCCAAGGGTATCCTCGAAACCGGCCGGGCTCAGGCTGAAAGCGAGGCGCTTCTCAACGAGGCCCGCAACAAGCTCAGCCAGACCATCATCGAGTTCGAGATCACCCGTGAGCGTATCCGCATCATTCCCGAGGCGCTCGCCGAGGCGGTCAAGCCGATCGAGAAGATCTCCGATATCCGCATCTTCGACACCGGCGGCATGCTCGGCCGCGGAAACGGCGCGAACGGTGAAAGCGGCATCGGTCTCGGCGACGGGCTGGCCGGCCAATTGCTCTCCTATCAGGCCAACAAGCCGATCCTCGACAAATTGTTGAAGGAAGCCGGCTTCGACGGCGATAACGCCATTTCATCCCTCCTTGGCAATCTCGATGGCGCAAAACCGGCAAAGCCGGCTGCACCTCCGGCAAGGCCTGCAATCCCGGCCACGGCTTCGGCAAAGCCGGCAGCATCGGCGGCCGCAGCCGCGGCAACGCCGATGGCCCCTCAGGCGCCGAAGAAGGAATAATCCAACGCAGGCAGGTTCGAGCTATCGCACCCAGCCTGTCGCCAGCGCGCTCGCCCAGTCGGCACGGCCCCTTTCGGCGGCCAGTGCCGACATCGCCATGTGGTCATAGGCGACGGCTCGGAACTGCCACATCCATCCGGCCGCCGTCTTTTCCAGAATGGCATAGCTCGCCAGCGGATGGCCGGCTTCGACCTTGTGATAATAGGGCAGCACGTCGTCATAGGCAGGGCAGCCGACGCTGCCGGGATTGACGATCAGCCGGCCGTCCGAGAGTCGGACGGCACGGGGAATGTGACTGTGGCCGCAGAGGATCAGCGGCAGGTCGATGCCTTCGGCGAGCGCCTCGATCGCTTCGATCGGCTTCAGGAAGACGTGCCCCTCCGGCGACACGGAGTCCAGCCAGTAGAGATCGTCGTCTTTCGGCGTCGCGTGGCAGAGATAGGCCTCGCCGCGATAGACGGCATCGAATGGCAGACCCCGCAGCCAATCGAGATGGGACGGCGTCAGCTGCCGGTGGGCGGCGGCATCCGAGACATGCATGGCTGCCGGATCCTGCTCGATCAGATAGCGATCATGATTGCCACGAACGGAGGTCAGCCCGAGCGGAATCAGCATATCGGCCGTCCGTCCAGCCTCCAGCGGCCCGCTGAAGAAGTCGCCAAGATTGACGACTTCCTCGATGCCCTGAGCCCGGCTATCCGCAAGCACCGCCTCGAGCGCCAGATGGTTGCCGTGAATATCAGCAATCGCAGCAAACTTCATTTAGCTGCCGCGATAGGTTGAATAGCCGTAAGGCGAAAGCAGGAGCGGTACATGGTAATGCGCCGTGACATCGGCAATGCCGAAGCGGATCGGCACCAGATCGAGGAAGGCCGGATGCGGCAACGGCGTGCCGCAGGCCCTGAGATACTCGCCGGCGTGGAAGACCAACTCGTAGGTGCCGACGTGAAAATTTTCGCCGGCAAGGATCGGGCCACCATCGACCCGGCCGTCCGCATTGGTCTCAACCGTTTTCAGATGTCTGCGAATCTCGCCGTCGAGCTGGAAAAGATCGATCCTGAGCCCCTTGGCAGGCGTGCCGAGGGCGGTGTCGAGAACATGTGTCGTCAGTCCGGTCATGGGGCTGGCTCTTTGATGACATAGGGGGTTTCGAAGAAGAATTCCTCCAGATTATTGCCAGGGCCGTCGCGGTCGACGACCAGAAAATCGGAGGTCTGGCCGAGTGCCATCAGCGGATGATGCCAGACATTGCGGCGGTAGTTCACGCCCTGGTCCCCTCGCGCGAAAAACACCTGCGGCTTTCCCGGACGTCCGCCCTCGTCCTCGGAGACAACGACGAGGAAGGGCCGGCCCGAAATCGGCGAGAAACTCTGACTGCCGAAGGGATGGCGCTCCATCATGTCGACGTCATAGGGGAAGCTGCGCGGCTGGCCGCGAAAGAGATTGATGATGACGCGCGCTCCCTCGCCCGCCGCCTCCGCCGCGGCCAGTGCATGGAAGCGCTCGGTAGTACCGCCATTGATGAGCCGCATCGAGGCTGGATCGGCTTCGATCACCTCGCCGAAAGGGGCGAAGACCGATCTGGTAAGCGGGCGGATGTCGAGAAAATAGGACAATGGTTCACTCGCCTTCGGCATGCCAGTGACGAATGGCGTCGATCTCGACGAGAAGTTCCGGCAGCGTGCGATAGGTTGCATCCCAGATGTCGGCGGCATCGAGTGCGAAGACGTCTTCCAGGATACGATTGCCCGTTCCGCAGATTTTCGTCCACGGCAGGGTGGGATGCTCGGTTGCGAATTCCGGATGGGCTACGAGCAGTCGGGACGCAGCCGCGCCTATGGTGAAGTGGCAGAAGGCGACCGCCTTGAAGGTGAGATTGTCCTCGGCGAAGGCCGCCTCATCCATTCCGCCCACGAAGTATAGCGCTTCGGCTGCCGCCTTCTGCATTTCATTGAGATAGTCGATAGCACGAGGCTCGCTCATTTGCCCTCCGGCAACATCGATGTCAGGCGCAGCAGCGCGATCCGTTCGACCTGTGTCGTGGCGGTCGCGAATTCCTCATCCCGCCCATTGGCGATCCGCAATTCGAAGGCCGAAAGGATGTCGTCCTTGTCGAGCCCTTTGACGGCGATGATGAAGGGAAAATCGTATTTTTCGACATAGGCCGTATTAAGTTCGGTGAAGCGCGCATGTTCGGCCGGGCTCAGCCGATCGAGACCGGCGCCGGCCTGCTCCTTCCGGCTGTCTTCCGTGAGTTCACCCGCTATCGCCAGACGCCCGGCAAGATCGGGATGGGCACGCAACACGCCGAGACGCTCCTCACGGCTTGCCGCACGGAAGGCGGCGGTGAGCGCTGCATGCACAGCTGATGCCGTCAGCGGCTCCGTCACGCTGCCCGCATCATAGGCGCGTTCGGCAATGAAAGGCGAATGTTCGAAGACGCCGCCGAAGCGGGAAACGAAATCCTCACGCGACAGCATTAGAGCGCATCCGGCTGATGATGCTTGTGCCAGTGCTCGGCGATCTCGATGCGGCGCGGAATCCAGACCTTGTCATGCTTCAGTACATATTCGATGAAGCGCTTCAGAGCGGCTGCCCGGCCCGGACGCCCGACGAGACGGCAGTGCAGGCCGACCGACATCATCTTCGGGCTGCCGTCCTTGCCTTCCTGATAAAGCGTGTCGAAAGCATCCTTGAGATAGGTAAAGAACTGGTCGCCGGCATTGAAACCCTGCGGCGTGGCGAAACGCATGTCATTGGTTTCGAGCGTATAGGGGATGATCAGAAAGGGCTTCCCGTCGACGCCTTTCACCCAGTAGGGCAGGTCGTCGGCGTAGGAATCGGAGGAATAAAGGAAACCGCCCTCTTCCTGCACCAGTCGCAGCGTGTTGTCGGAAGGTTTGCCCTGATACATCCCGTAGGGCCGTTCGCCGGTGAGTTCGGTATGCAGGCGCACGGCTTCGAGAATGTGCTTCCGCTCCAGATCCTCGGGGAAATCCTTGTATTCCAGCCAGCGATAACCGTGGCTGGCGATCTCCCAACCGGCCTCCTTCATGGCGGCGACGGCTTCGGGATTGCGCGCCATCGCCAGCGTCACGCCGTAGACGGTCGCCTGCACCTTGAGACCGGTGAACATCCGCCAGAGCCGCCAGAAGCCGGCGCGCGAACCATATTCGTAGATCGATTCCATGTTGAGATTGCGCTGCCCCGGCCAGGCGGCCGCGCCGACGATCTCCGACAGCAGGTTTTCGGACGCCGGATCGCCTTCGAGGATGCAGCTTTCGCCGCCCTCCTCGTAATTGATGACGAACTGCACGGCGACGCGGGCGTCGCCCGGCCACTTCGGAGCGGGCGTCTGACGCCCGTAGCCGACGAGATTGCGCGGGTAGGTCTCGGATACCATCAAATCACCTTCTGAAAGACGAAGGAACGGTATCATCCGCAGCCGGAATGTCGAGACGGAAACTGCACAGCAGGATTTCTCTTTTCGACACAACCACTTAGATCGACATCTGCTCAGGCGATCCTGCGCGCGCTGACCTTGCCCATCGGGTGGAGTGAATGAACGCGGAAGGGACCGCCAGTGCCCTCCTCGATCATCAAAGCCACATTCGAAACCATCACCGGCTCCCTCAGGACGGGCTCGAAGATCGTTCCCAGCACTGGCTCGATGCGGGACATATCGATCGCGTTGATGGGGCCTGTCACCGGCATATGGAAGCGGAACTCCTCCATCACGTAAGGATTGCCCCAACGATGCAGATTGGCGAATTGCGCCGCCGACAACCCATCGGGATCGCTTCGTTCGATATCGGCCTCACTCAGCGGCGCCCGGAAACGATCGAACTCCTGAACGATCGCCGAAGCCAGATACTGGATCTGCTCACAGGGGGCGCTCGGCATCAGGCTGTAGAAATTGCCGAGCCGGGCGATTTCGAGACGTGGAATCTGGAAAGGGGCGTATGCCCCGGCAAACCGCATGAGATCGCGCAAGAGTTGCGACTCGGATGCGTCGGCGGACAGGTGAAAAGGCGCCTTCAAAACACCGTGAAAACCATAGCGCCGCGGTACGGCGGTATAAAAGGCGATCTCATGGATGCCGAGGCCGCGGACGGCCGGAGGCTCCACCATATCGCCCGAAAACACGTTTCGGCCAAGCCAATTGGCGGCCATGAGCGACAGGGGATCGCTCGCCGGAGGCGTGAAGCAAATGGCATAGCGCATGCAATTTCCTCCATCAAGGAAGTGAGCACCGGTAAAATCCGGTGCTGCCGATGCGCAAGCAGATAGGTGATTTGCATGACAGAATAACGAAAGGCAGCTGTATCTAATTCACGTTTAACGTGAAGCGACCGCGATGTGGCTTGAAATCGCGAAGCTTTCCGGCAGCGGAAATTGGCAATCTCTATCGCCTGCGATACAAACCGCAGCCTCCGCCAGCCGATGAGCCAGCCCGAAACTGACCTTGAAACCGCCGGTCAGCGCGATCAGTCGGGGATGGATGGGGTGGCGGCCGATCATTGGATCGCGGTCGATGGCTTTTGGGCGAAGCCCCGCCCAACGTTCGATGACAGGGGCGCTGCGGAGCGCCGGCACGATCGCCCGCGCCGCCTCGATCAACGCGTCGAGCTGGGCATCGGTCGAGAGGGGGTCGTCGAAACGGTTTTCGCTGGTGCTGCCGATCGCCGCATGCCCGCCCTCATGCGCGACGACATAGAGTCCATCGAGGAAGATCGTCGGTAACGCCGGGTCGACATCTGCTTTCAACAGCGCCGCCTGCCCTTTCACCGGCTGGCCGAGCGGCTGCTTCAAGCCCGGCGTCAGCCCCTGCAGCACGGGAAAGGACCGATAGCCGGCGGCCAGGATGCAGCGGCCGAACGTGATGATTTCGCCGCCGATCTCGGCCGTCCCGCGATCGGGATTGAGATCGGCGACAACGGCATTTTCCATGATGCGCACCTGCCTTGCCCGCCGCAGGAAGGCGACCAGCGCTGAGATCAACGAGCGGGGCGCAACACGGGCGGCGAGCGTATCATGCACGAAACCGCTCTCGCCGGCAGAGGCCTCGACCCAGCCCTCGACATCCGGCCTGTCGAGCACATGCCAGTGGAAGCGGCGCTCGTCAGCCCGCCAGTGGCGCTCGGCATCTTCGGAATGGCCGCGGGCGATGCGGTTGAGATGCGGTTTCGGCAACGGGATCAGCCGCCCGGACCTGTTGTAGCCGGCCGAAAGCCCGGTTTCGGCTTCCAGCGCGGTGATTTCGGTTTCGAGCGAGACCAGCGCATCGAACTGGAATTGCTTTTTCTCCGACCACCGGTCCGGCATATGCGGCATCAGCGCGCCGAGCAGGCCGCCGCTCGCGCCTCCGCCCAATCTACCGGCGTCGGCGAGGATGGTGCTCATACCGCAGCGTTCGGCATGAACGGCCGCCCAGAGACCCATGATGCCGCCGCCGACGATCAGCAAGTCGCAAGAAGATTGACCGGACGCCGGTGCAGGACTATCGGCTTTTTCCATGAGAGACGTGAACCCCGATCAGATTGGCGCGGGCGCGCCGCAGCCGCTCGAATGGCGCGACGGCGATATGCCCTATTCCACCGCCTTTGGCGATCATTTTTATTGCCAGACCGATGGCCGTCTGGAATGCGGCCATGTCTTCCTCGCCGGCAACGGCCTGCCGGAGCGTTGGAACGGCCGGCGGGCTTTTGTCATCGGCGAACTTGGCTTCGGCACCGGCTTGAACTTCGCCGAGACCTGGCGGCAATGGAAGCTTCACCGTGAACACGGCCAGCACCTTCATTTCATCTCCTTCGAACTTCATCCGATGCGCGGCGAAGAGATCGGCCGGGCGCTCTCGCACTGGCCGGAGATCGATGCGGAACGCGAGGCGCTGACGGCGGCCTGGCCGCAAACGCCTGCCGGAACCGTCTCGCTCGATCTCGATGCCCAGACGCGGCTCAGCGTCGTCTGCAGCGCGGCACTCGACGGCGTCGCCGCGGCAAAACCCGGCTTCGACGCCTGGTATCTCGACGGTTTCGCGCCCTCGCGCAACGGCGACATGTGGTCGGAAGAGCTGATGCGTGAGGTTAACGAAAAGACCGTGGCCGGCGGCACCTTCGCAACTTACGCCGCGGCCGGCTTCGTGCGACGCAACCTCATCGCCGCCGGCTTTGCCGTGGAACGCCGCACGGGCTTCGCCGGCAAGCGCGAAATGCTCTGCGGCACCAAGGTGCCCGCCCGATAAATCCTGCGACTGCCATTTGATGGCGATCAGTAGCTGGTGCGCTCCGGCTGCAGTTCATCCTTGCCGAGCCATAGCCGGATCTTCTCCTCCAGAAGTTCCGGGCTGATCGGCTTCGACATGTAATCGTCCATGCCGGCGTCGAGGCAGGCTTCGCGGTCGCTTTCGAGCGCATGGGCGGTGACGCCGATGATCGGCACCCGGTGGCCCTGCCCCTTTTCCCTCTCACGGATCGTCCGGGTCGCCTCATGACCGTTCATGACCGGCATCGAGACGTCCATCATGATGATGCGCGGCGTGTGCCTTTCCCAGGCGGCGACCGCCTCCTGCCCATTGTTGACGACCAGGAAGGAAAGCCCCGTCGACTGCAGGATCTGGGTAAACACGATCTGGTTGACCTCGTTGTCTTCGGCAACCAGCACATCGACGAATTCGGCCGTCCGCTTTCGCGGCTCGGGTGCAGTTGCAAGCGCAGGCGCCGGCACGGCCGCTTCCGCCCGCAGCCGGGCGATCTCGGCTTCCGAGGCCTGTTTGACGCGGCGGGCGCGGACGACCTCGACGACAGTGTTGCGCAGCACGTTGGCGCGTGCCGGCTTCATCAGATGCGCATGGCCGTTCAGCGCCGCGAATTCCTTTTCCGTGCCCGAAATATCCATCGAGGTGAGGAAGATGATCGGCAGCTCGACGAAGCGGGGATCGGCGCGCAGCCGGCGCGCGACGTCGGCGCCGTTCATGTCGGGCATGTGATAATCGAGCACGACGGCATCGACGGTGATACCGAGATCGGCCGCTGCCTCGAGGATTGCAAGACCGGTGCCGCCACCCTCGGCAGCCACCCCGTCGAAGCCCCAGAGTGAAAGCTGCTCGGTCAGGATGCGTCGGTTCACTTCATTGTCGTCGACGACGAGGATGCGCGCGCCCTGCACATTGATCGGCAGCGGCTTCGGTTCGAGGCGGGCGGCCGCCACCGCAAAAGGCAGGTTGACGGTGAAGACCGAGCCCCTGCCCCATTCGCTTTCGACATTGATATAGCCGCCGAAGAGATCGACGAGGCCGGCAGTGATCGCAAGGCCGAGCCCCGTTCCCTCATGCCGGCGGGTCGACGAGGTGTCGACCTGCGAAAACTTGTCGAAGACCGAGTGGAGCTTTTCTCGGGGAATGCCAATACCGGTATCCTCGATGCGGATGATCGCCATGATCTCCCCGCCAGCGATCGTCTCGAAGCCGACATCGACGAAGACATGGCCGCGCTCGGTGAACTTGACGGCGTTGCCGACGAGATTGGTGACGATCTGGCGGAAACGCCCGGCGTCTCCGATCACCGCGGCCGGCAGGTCCGGTGCTGCCCGCACCAGGAGCTCGATATTCTTCTCGGCGGCATGCGAGGAGAGGAGTGTCGCCACATCCTCCACCGCTTCGGTGATATCGAAGGCGGCTTTGCGCAGTTTCATCTGCCCGGCATCGATCTTCGAGAAATCGAGGATGTCGTTGATAATCGTCAGCAGCGCATTGCCCGACTTGACGATGATATCGATGAAGGTCTTCTGGCGCGTGTCGAGATTGGTCTTGGCCAGCAGCTCCGCCATGCCGAGCACACCGTTCATCGGCGTGCGGATTTCGTGGCTCATATTGGCGAGGAATTCGGACTTGGCGCGGTCGGCGGCTTCGGCGCGCGACAGGAGCTGGCGCAGTTCCTCCTCGCGGCCCTTGAGTTCGGTGACGTCGGTGAACAGCGCCACCCAATGCTGTCCCCGGCTGACGGTCGCATCCATATTCACCCAGCGCTCGCCGCCGACATGGAAGACGGTGGAAATCGGCTGCCTGGCCGCGATATTCGCCCGCCACTCCTGCAGTATCTCATCCGCCGCATCGTGGAAATCGCCGCGCGCCGCGCAGAATTCGAACATGCCGAGCCAGCCCTGGCCGGCCTCGATATAGTGCGGCGGGATCTGTAGGATGTCGGCCATCGCCTCGTTGGACATCTTGATGATGCCGTCCTGGACGATGGCAAGACCCTGCGACATGGCGTGCGTCGCGTCGCGCATCATTTCGCCGAGCCGTTCGAGGGCTGCGCGCGTCTCGTGGATTTCCTTTTCCCGCTCGCGCACCGCCGAAATATCGGCATAGGTCAGCAGGATGCGGTCGTTGGAGATGCGGCGGCTGTCGAAGATCACGGATTTGCCGCCCGCCCAGCCAAGCTCGATCGGCTCGGGCTCTTCGGCTTCGAACAGATGTTTGCGGAAGGCGTAGATCTCTTCCGGCGTCTGCGTCCCGTCGTAGAGGCCGAGCTCGTCATTACGGCGGATGACGTCGATGAACGGGCGGCCGTCGAAGCGATCGTCGAGCGGCAGTTCCCAGATGCTGTAGAATTCGTCGTTGACGTAGAGAATCTGGTGGTCGTTATCGAGGATCAGCACGCCGATCGGCAGCGAACGCAGAATGCTCTCGATGTCCCGATGCAGTATTTCTTGCTGCTTGCGCGATTCAATCAGCGCCTTTTCGCGTTCCTTGAGCGGTGAGATGTCAGAAAAGGAGCCGACGACATAGGTTCGCCCATCCGCCGTCATGACACGGTTGACGCGCGAGATGACGGGATAAACATGGCCGCTATTGCTCGGCATCTCGCTCTCGAGCTCCACCGAAATGCCGTCCCTGAGCGCCAGCAGGTTTTCCTGGTAGATCGCCTCAGCACCTTCCGGCCCGAACATTTCGTGTTCGGTCATTCCCAAGTACTCGGAGCGGGCGCGGCCGCTGAAGGTCTCATAATATTTGTTGGCATAGACCAGGCGGTGCTTGTCGTCGCGAACGAAAACCGCCACCGGCAGGTCCTCCAGGACGGTGCGGAGAACGTCGAGTTCGTTGACGCTCTCTCCCCAGGCCGATTCGCCGGCGGCCACGGGCGTCGCGCCGTTGCGATAGGCTGCGTTGACGACCAGCGGGCGTCCGTCCGCCGCAAAGATGCCGATCGGATGACTGAGATTTTCCAGCGCCTCGCGCACCTGGGCGAGGTCGGCGGCATTTCCGGAATCGTTTACAGTCCTGGAGCTACCGGCAATCTCGGGGTTGCCGGCAATCTCCCCAAGAGCAACGGCACGGCGTTCGCGGGCTTCGAAGATGCCGAGCACATAAATCCGCTCCGGCGACGGCGAGAAGCTTTCGATCTGGATGCGCTGGTGGCCAAGGCCCTCGGCATCGTAACAGATGGCGTTTTCCTCGGTGCCGAACACCAGCGCGCGGCGCTCCTTGTCCTCGCGGTCCTCTTCCTCGGGGCGGTCGAAGAGTTCACGGCTGCGCCTGCCGATGAAATCGGAAATCTCGCGGCCGAGGAAATCGGCATAGGCCCCGTTGACGGCGATATAGCGCAGCTCGCTGTTCTTGACATAGGCCGGGGTGTCCAGATCTGCGATCCGGCGGCAAGCCAATTCCAGAATGTCCCCGGCTGATTTCAAGAAATTGTCGCTCCCGCAATGAATGGAATATCAACGACAAAGACTATAACGCCAAGGCTTTTAACAAGGTTTTAACCATAAATTTCAGCAGACGAAATTTGCAAGCCAGATCGATGAGCTGAAGTATCTTCGTTTGGCAGTCCGGACTCGCAGGAGACTAGATGTCGCCATCGGCTGCGCCCCACAACGCGCGATCAATGCCTTGCCGCCTTGTGATCCGTTGAAATCATGACGAAAATTTAATGCGTGCCGCCTTTGTGCAGCCATCGCTCCGCCGCGATCCGGGCGGAGTCTGGCCATGGCTTTATAGAAGCCAGTCTAAATCAAGGAAAATACCATGTCCGTTCTTCATAAGACCATGGCGACGGGCCTGATCGCGCTGACCTTTGCCGGCGCCTCGCTCGCCACCGCCACCACCGCCGATGCCCATCCGCGCGATGCCTTCTGGGGCGGCCTCGCCGCCGGCGTCGTCGGCGGCGCCCTGCTGTCGGAAGCCGCTCGCCCCGCCTATCCGGTCTATCCGGCCTACCCTGTCGATCGCCCTTATCCCGTCTACCGAACCTATTACCGGCCGCATTACTGCCATATCGAATGGCGGTACGATCGCTGGGGCGAGCCCTATCGCGTCAAGGTATGCCCGGAATAGAGCAATCCACACCCGGCGCCGCTTGACCTCCCGGCGGCGCTAGCCAACAAGCTGATCTGGCGGGCGTTCGCCTGCCAGATCGATTGCTTCCACCAGAGCTGCATCCGTTACGGAGAAAGCTCCTCCAGAACGCGGCCCTTGGTTTCCACGGCAAACAGCATCGTCACGATCGCGCCGACGATCAGGATGGCTGCGAAACTCGCGAACACATATTGAATGCCCAGGGAAGACATCAGCGTGCCGACGATGATCGGGCCGGTCGATGAACCCAGGCGGAGCCAGGCGCTGCCGGTTCCCGTTCCGAGCGCCCTGAGGCGCGTCGGATAGATCTCCGCCGAGTAGAGATAAAGCGAAAAAGTGACGGTCTGGACGATGGCATAGGCAAGACCGCCAAGCACCAAAACCTGAATGGCGGAGGTTGCGCCGAGCCATGCGAGGGTCAGAAGGGGCAGCGGAGCCAGAAGCAGTGCGCCCGTGTACCAGCGCTTGCGTCCCACCTTGTCGATGAGCAGCGCGCAGATGACGGCAGCGATCACGCCTCCGAGCGAGGTCAGGAACCCATAGAAAATGCTGGTTTGCAGCGGAAGGTTGAAGACCTGCCGATAGAGCGTCGGCAGCCAGGTGATCGTGCCGTTGGCGACCGTATAGGCGGTGAACCACATGGCCCAGATGGAAAGCGTCCGCTTCAGATAGATGCCCTGGAACAGCTCCCGCCAGTCGGATGTACGGCGGACCGGCGCCTGGACCCGCTTCGGCTCGGGCAGCTCCTTGCCGGCTGCGCGTGCACTCTCTTCCATACGGGAGACGATGGCGTCGGCTTGCTGGTAGCGACCGTTTGCGGCCAGCCAGCGCGGTGACTCCTTCAGGAACCAGCGCAACGGGATCATCAGGATTGCGGGAACGAGGCCGACGACGAACATCGCCTTCCAGCCGTAGACCGGCACCATGAAGTAGCCGATCAGCCCGGCGCCGACCAGGCCGAGCAGGAACATGACCTCGTAGAGAAGGAAGAATTTGCCGCGCCCCTTCGATCCGATCAGCTCATTGATATAGGCGCTGGCGACAGGCACCTCACCGCCCGTGCCGATCCCCTGGACGAACCGGAAGGCCATCATCATGCCGGCGCCGGCGGCAAACAGGCAGGCGACATCCATGCTGACGAAGAGCAGGATCGTGAACAGAAGAACTTTCAGCCGGCCGATCTTCTCGGCGAGCCAACCGAATAGGACGGCGCCGATCAATTGGCCGAGATAACCCATCGACAGGATCATGCCCGTCTGTGAGGGGCTGAGCCCCCACTCGCGCACCAGCACAGGCATGGCATAAGCGATGGCGATCACCGTATAGCCGTCGAAAAACGTGGCTGCACCGATGATATTGCGCGCCCAGAAGACCTCGCGGGTAATGGGAAGACGCTCCAGGCGAGCGCTGATTTCGGCCTGTTGATCAGCGGCATTCGCCGCCTCGGCCGGCATAGGCTGCATGACATTCATTGGTTCCTCCTTCTCGCCCCGTGGCTACCACTCTCCCGGCCAGGGGCGCTTCTGTTCGATGTTTATTGCTGCGTGTCAGCTTGTCCTGTCAGTACCATGGGCTTCAAAAGGAGATGCCGTCCACGGCTTCTCCTTCCCATCGCAATGACGCTCCTGCGCCATGCGCAGAAGCGTCGAATGCATCACTCGGCAGCCAGAAGCTGGTCGACGCGGCCAATACCGGCGGCATCGAAGGCGGCAAAAATTTCCGCTTCGGCCCTTTCGCCGAGATTCTTCAGCGGCTCGCGGATGGTCGCATGATCGAGAATGCCGCGATGCACGAGACCGAGTTTGAGCGCGACGGTGCCCTCCATGTGGGAGCCGCGATGATAGACGGCCCGAGTCACCGGCAGAAGGCGTTCGAAAATCTTCCGGGCTTCTGGATAGTTCTGCGCCTTGCCTGCCTTGATCAAGTCGATCAGCAGTTCCGGCGCGATATTGCCGTAGCCGACCAGCAGGCCGTCGACGTCGAACATGGTCGGCAGCAGCCATTCGTCGTGGCAGCTCAGAATCTGAAGATTGGAGTTGGCCTTCTTCAGTTCCGGAATTTCGACGTACCAACGCTTCATATTGCGCACGCCGTTCTTGGTGGCGACGACGCCTTCCTGCGTGGCGATCGCCAACTGCGTCTCGAGATCGTAGGATGCCTTGGTGGCGTCAGGATATTGGAACAGAATGCACTGCAGGCCGGATTCCTGCCAGATAGCCTTGTAGCGATCCTGGGGAGCGCCCTTTTGAAAGCCGAAGCGCAGCCAGCCATGGTTCGGATAGACAAGTGCGCCGGTGGCGCCGGCGGCCTTGCACTTTTTCGCCTCTTCGGCAGCAACCTTGGTGCCTTCGCCGGTGATCCCGGCAATGATCGGCACGGCGCCGTCGACCGCCTCAACATAGGTGCGGATAAGAGCGAGGCGCTCCTCCTCGGTAAGGAAAGTGCCTTCGCCGGCATGGCCGAGAATGACGAGGCTTTTGACGCCTTCTATCGAAACCAGCCATTTGGCGATCTTTGCGTTGGCCTTGTGATCGACTTCGCCGTCGCGAGTGAAGGCGGTAACGGGCGCCGGGCTCAGCCCGCGCAGATCCATCGGTTGCATCTTGATCTCCTCCTTTGCGATCGCTGTTCATTCACGATCAGCGACGGGATCGTTATCGGGAACGTTCCCACTATCGTTCTCGAATTCTCTGGAGTCAATTCTTTTTTTGGTGCATGTTCGCATACGGCGCCGGACTGCCGCGACTCGAATGGAAAAGCTTCAATGAATTCAAAGGCGGACGAAATTCCCGGACAAAGCCGCGTCACCATTCTTGACGTGGCTGCCGCAGCCGGCGTTTCCAAATCCACCGTATCCCGCATCCTGGACGAGCGGCTTCCACGCTCCGACAGCGAGACCGCCCGGCGCGTTCGCAAGGTGGCTGAAGAGCTTGGCTACGTCAGAGACGTTTCGGCAGCGAGCCTCAGGCGCGGCAACACCATGACGGTCGGCGTGATCGTGCCGAGGCTGACGGATACGGTCATGGCCATGCTTTACGAAGCGCTGGCGAAAGCCTGCAGCCGTACCGGCCGCTTCGCTATTGTCGCCACCACCGACGACAAGCCGAAGGCCGACCGGCTTGCCGCCGAGTCTCTGCTGAGACGCGGCGTCGATGGACTGATCCTTTCCACGGCGCGGGAAGATGACGACTTTCCGGACGAGCTGGCGAGACGCGGTGTTCCCTATGTGCTGGCGCTGCGAACCGACGGCCACAGCCTCTCCTCCGTCGGCGATGACAGGCTGGGCGGCTACCTCGCGGCGCGCCACCTGCTCGACCTCGGCCATCGCAGGATCGGCGTCATTGCCGGCCCGTCTTATGCCTCCAGTTCGCGAGGCCGCGTGGAGGGTTTCAGCCAAGCACTCAAAGAAGCGGGACTGGCTGTGGATCCCTCCTGTATCATCCCCTCGACATTCGGCATCGAGTCCGGCGCCGTCGCCGTCGAGACGCTGATGAACCTCAGCCCACGTCCCACCGCTATTTTTGCCGTCAACGACAATACCGCCATCGGCGCCTTGTCGGGGTTGACCAAACTTGGCCTTTCCATACCGCAGGATATCTCGATCGTCGGTTACAACGACATTCCGATCGTCAGCCACCTTCCTACGCCGCTCACGACGTTGCGCGTCCCGTTCGAGCAGATCGCTGCAAATTCCCTTAATCTCCTTGCGGGTGATGGCGGTTCCGTCGACGACCGCATCCGGATTTCGGCTCCGACACTCATTCCCAGGAAATCGACAGCGCCGCTGCGCTGAAAGATCGCGAGAGGATCAGCATGCCGGAACCGCTCAAGAACCTGCTGCATTCGGGGCTGGTCGGCGATATGGCCGACCGCATCGCCGCCAACGCTCCGGCCTTCGACGAGGAGCGTTTCATGCGGTTGGCGACCGATGGGCTAGATGCGCTGGAGCTGATGGAACGTTCGGCGCTGATCCGCGACGCGCTGTTTGCCACCCTTCCGGACGATTTTATTGAAGCAGCCGCCATCCTGAAGGCGAGCCTGCCTACATTAGCCAGGCCAGGACTGTCCGGCTGGATGCTGCTACCGGTCAACCAATTCATCGCTGCGCGCGGCCTCGATCATTTCGAGCTTGGCCTCGATCTCCTCAAGGCGCTGACGCCGCATTTCACCGCCGAATTCGGTATCCGTCCCTTCATCCATCGCGACCAGCAGCGCGCGCTCGCGGTCATTTCCGGCTGGGTCGACGATCCCGATCAGCATGTGCGCCGGCTGGCGAGCGAAGGAACGCGGCCGCGTCTGCCCTGGGCCATGCGCCTGCCGCAGCTCGTCAAGGATCCCGCGCCGATCCTGCCGATTCTGACGGCGCTGATGGACGATCCGGAAGATTATGTGCGCCGCTCCGTCGCCAACAGCCTGAACGATATCGCCAAGGATCATCCGGATCTGGTCGCCGCATTCATCGCCGGCCATATCCAGGACGCCTCCGCTGAACGCCGCCGGCTGCTGAAACATGCCTCGCGCACGCTCCTGAAGAAGGGCCATGCTCAGGCGCTCGCCAATTTCGGCTTCGGCGCAGCCGCGTCGCTCGAAAGCGAACTGCGCCTCATCAGCGGCGAGGTAATGTTCGGCGAAGGGCTGGATTTCGAGATCCGGGTGACCAATGTCGGCAAGGCCGCGCAATCGGTGATGATCGACTACGCCATCCACCATATGAAGGCTGACGGCTCGCTGTCGCCGAAGGTCTTCAAGTGCAAGACGATCATGCTTGCTCCCGGACAGAGCCAGGCGATCGAGCGCCGCCACGCCATGCGGCCGATCACGACGCGGCGCTATTATCCCGGGCAACACCGCATCGCCATCCTCGTGAATGGCGCGGAGAGCGCGTCTGAAAGCTTCATCCTGATGATGCCGTCGCGCGACCCGAGCTAAGGCTTTTTGTGCACTGCACTTGACTTTCAGCGCAAACTAGCCCAAATGCGGCTCAGCTTTCACCCTTCCGGCCGCCGCGTGAGCGTGCCCCTGCTAGAAAATACGAAACGCAGGAAGAAGGGACAAAAGCGCATTTCGATAGAGGCCGCACTCTCCCATTAGCGGTTAGAAGCGCTGGAAAGCTTTTTCCAACTTGCAAGTTCCCACTTCACGCGGGGTTCTTGACGCCAGAATGAAACCGGATCGCATGGTGCGTTCCGGCGATAGTCATTGTGGCGCCCCGAAAGGTTATACCTTGACTAATTTTGAATCGCTTGGTGTCTCCAAGCCGATCGTCGCCACCTTGTTCCAGCTCGGCATCGAAACGCCGACGCCGATCCAGGAACAGTCCATTCCACTCCTCATATCAGGCCGCGATCTGATCGGCCTTGCCCAGACCGGCACCGGCAAGACCGCCGCCTTCGGCCTGCCGCTCATCGAAAAGCTGCTCGCTGACGAGCGCCGCCCCGACAACCGTACGACGCGGACACTGATCCTGGCGCCGACTCGCGAGCTGGTGAACCAGATCGCCGAGAACCTGAAGAAGTTTATCCGCAAGTCTCCGCTGCGCATCAACGTCGTCGTCGGCGGTGTGTCGATCAACAAGCAGCAGCTGCAGCTCGAAAAGGGCACCGACATCCTTGTTGCCACGCCAGGCCGCTTGCTCGACCTCGTCAACCGCCGCGCCATCACCCTGACCACGGTACGTTATCTCGTGCTCGACGAAGCCGACCAGATGCTCGATCTCGGCTTCGTGCACGATCTGCGCAAGATCGCCAAGCTGGTGCCGAAGAAGCGCCAGACCATGCTGTTTTCTGCGACCATGCCGAAGGCGATCGCCGATCTCGCCGGCGAATATCTCGTCGATCCCGTCAAGGTCGAAGTCACGCCGCCCGGCAAGGCTGCCGACAAGGTCGAGCAGTATGTGCATTTCGTCGGCGGCAAGAACGACAAGACCGAACTGCTGCGCAAGTCGCTGACCGAAAACCCCGACGGCCGCGCCATCGTCTTCCTGCGCACCAAGCATGGCGCGGAGAAGCTGATGAAGCATCTCGACAATATCGGCTATTCCGTCGCCTCGATCCACGGCAACAAGAGCCAGGGCCAGCGCGAGCGGGCGCTGAAGGCCTTCCGCGACGGCAGCATCAAGACACTGATCGCCACCGACGTCGCCGCCCGCGGCATCGACATCCCGGCCGTCAGCCACGTCTACAACTACGACCTGCCCGAGGTGCCGGACGCCTATGTCCATCGCATCGGCCGCACGGCGCGCGCCGGCCGCGACGGCATCGCGATTGCCTTCTGCGCTCCCGACGAAGCCAAGCTGCTGCGCGATATCGAGCGCCTGATGGGCATCGACATCACGGTCGCAAGCGGCGAACCGCCGGCACATATCAGCGCTGGCGGCCCGCGCCGCGGCAACGGCAATGGCAACAACCGCAATCGCGGCGGCGGCCAGGGCCGCGGCGAAGGCCGTGGCGATGCCAACCGTTCGGAACATCGCGGCAGCCGCCAGGAACGCCGCCCGCGCCGCGACGGCGAAGGCAGCGAAATCCGTGCCGGCGGCGAGGAACGCCGTGAGCGCCGTCCGCGTCCCGAGCGCCCAAACCGCAACGAGGACTTCCGCGGTCAGCGCCGCGGCGAAGCGGCCCCGGATTTCGGCCCCGACAACGATCTGGCATCGACCTCCGATTTCCGCCCGGCAAAGCCGCAGCGCCCTGCGCATAACGGCCCCAATGGCCATCATGCCAGTGGCGAACCGAGCGGCCATCACCGCGGCAACGGCCGCCACGCTCACGGCCGCCCGGCCCGCAAGCACGGCGAAGACCGCGGACCGCATCAGGCTCAGGGCGGCGAACAGCGCCGCGACGGCAATGGCGGCAACCGCCGCGGCGGCTCGGGCTCGCGCAATGGCGGTGGCCAGCGCCGCGAACGCGCCTGAGCGACGATTGATTTAAAGGAGAAAAGGCCGAATCATCGGTCTTGAATATTGGGAGGCCGGAGCATCTGGTGGGATGTCCGGCCTTTTTCTCATTGCGGTGATGGCAATATCGCAAACGGCAGCATGCGGTTAGGTTTCCCGGTTCCTGTACGCACACAGTTGAGGAGATCGAAGCCTCCTTCGCAGCGGTGGCGGAAGCCTGAGGAATCAATGCGCCGTAAAGCCGCCATCGACGGGGGGCGCGACACCGATGATGAAGCTCGCCGTTGGGCTGCATAGCCAGAGCACAGCAGCGACCTATTCGACACGTTCGAGCCGGCCGATCGGCTGCTGTTTCATGATTTCATCCATGGAATCGGACTGTCCGCCCAGGCGGCGCGCTCGGGCAGGCCGACCAGGCCGCCGAGCGAAGAGCAGTTGACGATCGCGCCGGAGCCTTGCCGGCGCCCGCTCACCGCTCTTATTCGAGAGATACGGCCTCTGGCCGGTTGACAGCCCGCTATCGTACCCGCCTAGCAAACACCGCGCCGCCAAGCCAGCCCGCTTGAATGCCGGACGCTTGAGCCCTAAATTGGCTTCATGCTTGACCATCCGTCCCCGCCGCTGTCGCCGTCGACTATCCCAATGGATGCCCTGAGCGAAGTCCTGCAAGACTTTCGCTTGAGTGGAGTGAACTATGGCCGCTGCGAACTCAGGCATCCATGGAGCATCGCCTTTCCGCAGCAACAACTGCTTCGTTTTCACTTCGTCAGCCAGGGTCCGTGCTGGATCCATACCGAAGCCGAAGGATGGCAGGAATTGAATGATGGCGACCTGGTGCTGCTGCCGCAAGGCATCGCACATCGATTGGCGAGCGCGCCGAATGTTGAGGGCGACTCGCTTAAAAGCTGTCAGATTACAAAATTGGGCAGCAACGTCTGCGACGTCCTACGTGAAGGAACGGGTGCCACCAGCACTCTCTTCTGCGGCTCTATGACTTTGGGCGCCCATGCGCTTAACCCCTTGATCGCCCTGATGCCGCCAATCATAAAGGGCTGCGATGTGGCCGGTAACGACTCGGTCGTAGGGCCCCTGCTGGCCGCTATGTCCGCGGAGGCGACACAGCCCCAGATGGGAAGCGCGACGGTCTTGTCGCGTATGGCGGACTTGCTCGCAGCCCGACTTATCCGCTGCTGGGTCAATTGCAGCGGAGCCTCGACCACCGGCTGGCTCGCCGCCATCCGCGATCCCAATATCGGTCGTGTGTTGGCGGCCATGCACCGGGATCCCGGTCATAACTGGACCCTCGAAAGCCTCGCTGGTGTGGCAGGCCAGTCGCGCTCGATTTTCGCCGAGCGCTTCAGTGCTATTTTGGGAGAAGGCGCGGCACATTATCTCGCCCGTCTGCGGATGCAGCTTGCCCGCGATTTGTTGGCGCAAAACGGTCTGTCGGTTGCCGAGGTTGCCTCCCGCCTGGGCTATGAATCCGAGGCGTCTTTCGCGCGCGCCTTCAAGCGCGTCACAAACGTTTCACCGGGAATTGTGCGCCGCACAAATTCCGGACGAACGGATATGGATTTCGGATTTTAAGACACAGATCATCCTGAAAACTTCGTCTATGAAATCTCCGAACACAGGAGATCCATCTATGACGGACACAACATCACAATTCGACGGGGCCGCAATTGGCCTGGAGACGACTGAACCATCCGCGTGGAGCGCGGCGACCTGGTTTGCTGTTGTTTCGATGGCGGCCACCAGCTTTGCATTGGTATCTGCTGAATTCCTGCCGGCGGGCCTGTTGACGCCGATGGCGCGCGATCTCGGCATTTCCGAGGGAACGGCCGGACAGGTCGTCACCGCCACCGCTTCCGTCGGCGCCGTGGCAGCCCTGCTGAGCAATGTTCTCATCGGCAGACTGAACCGCAAGGCGGTGCTGGTCGGTCTCAGTGCGTTAGCGGTCGGCTCCAATATTCTTGCATCATTAGCGACCGATTTTTGGCTGCTGTTGCTGGGCCGGGCCGGGTTGGGCATCGCCCTCAGCGGCTTTTGGGCGCTTTCAGTAGCCGTCGTGGCGAGGCTGGTCGGCGCCAATGCGACAGGTCGGGGCATGGCTATCGTCACTCTCGGCGTTTCGCTCGCCACGATCGCTGCACCATCAATGGGCGCTTTGATCAGTGATTGGCTGGGATGGCGCAGCGCCATGGCGATGACAGCCGGGCTTGCCGCGCTTGCCATGCTGCTGCAGCTGCTCAGCCTGCCGACGCTCCCTGCAAACACAAGCAACAGTCTCGCGGATGTTTACCGGCTGACACGACGGGGCGGCATTCAAATGGGAATGCTTGCTATCCTTTTGCTGATGACCGGCCATTTTGCCGGGTCGGTTTATGTGCGTCCTTTCCTCGAACAAGTGACGCTCCTTGAAACCAGATCGATCGCCCTGGCACTGCTCGGGTTTGGCGTCGCCTCCGTGATCGGCAATGTTGCCGGTGGCCGGATGGCCGACGCGAGCATCCGCATAGCACTGGCTGTCACCGCGGTATTGATGTCCTTTGCAGCGCTCGCGCTGGTGCTTTGGGGCACTCATACCGGCGCCGCGTTCGCGCTCGTCACGCTTTGGGGCTTTGCCTTCGGCATGGCGCCGGTAGTGCTGCCGACCAATCTTTCCCGCGCGGCCCCCGACGCTCTCGAGGCGGCCGGTAGTCTGATGGTCGTTTCTTTTCAGGTGGCCATCAGTATCGGCGCGGTTTTTGGAGGTTACATCGTCGACCACTACGGCGCTGTGGGACCCTTGACTCTCACCGCTCTCCTGGCTGCGTCAACGGTTGCCTTGGCGCTGCTGCAGCCCCGCAGCTGATCGTTGCTTCCTACTTGATGGGCCGAGTAGCGCCCTACGGCACTCTGGATATGAGGTCGTCGGCAATCGCCGGCGACCTCGGTCAGTTGAGGTTCAGGCCATCCGGTTGTTCGACCTTGGCGCAGCCATCAGCCTATACGCTCGCCTGCGCCTGCTGAACGACCCTGCGGTTTGTCATATATACGCCTGTCACGACGATCACCGTGCCCAGAATCAACGGCAGCGTCAGCCGCTCCCCGAACGCGATGAAGGCTTCGAGCGCGACGGCCGGCGGCATCAGGTAGATCAGCGAGGCGGCGCGCGAGACCTGCCCGCGGCGGATCAGGTAAAGCAGCAGCCCGACACCGCCCATCGACAGGCCGAAGACCGACCAGAGAAGCGCGCCGTAGGCCTGCGCGGTGCCGTCGAAATGCTGGTGTTCGAAAATCAGCGACAGCGGCAGGGTGAGGATGAGAGCGCCGACATATTGCAGCGTCGCGATGGTCCTGAGGTCACCGGATTGCAGGTGTTTCTTCTGGTAAAGCGTGCCGTAGGTGACGGAGCCCATGGCGATGAGGTTGATCGCCAGCGGCAGCGCGGCATGGTTGAGATCGGCCGTCGCCGGATCGAAGAGCTTCGGCGAAATCGCGATGGCAATACCGATGAAGCCGAGAGCGAGGCCGAGCTGCTGGGTCTTCTGCAGCCGCTCACCGACAAGAAAGGGTGCCCCCATCGCTGTCAGCAACGGCTGCAGCGCCGCGATGATGCCCGAGATGCCGGCCGGCACGCCATTGGCGATCGCCCACCAGAGGCCGGCGAGATAGAAGCCGTGCAAGAAAAAGCCGGAATAAATCGCGCGGAACCATGTCGTCCGGCTTTTCGGCCATTGCGCCTTGGTCACTAGGCAAAAGGCCAGGAAGGCTAAAGCCGACAGCGCATAACGTATCGAAAGAAAGGTAAAGGGCTCGGAATGCAGCGCCGCAAATTTCGCCACGACCCAGCCTGTGGACCAGAGCAGAACGAAGACGGCGGGGGCAAAACGGTCGAGGGACATGGGGCAGCTCGAAGACAAAGAGTTGCCGTGCTGATAGCCGCACCCTGCAGCCGCAGTCAAAGGCGAAGCATTGATGCTTATTTGAAATTTTGCTGATGGTTGAGGTGGAGGGATGAGTGCGACCCGCGTTCCTGTGAGTCCAATAGAGGGGGGCGCCACACGGCACGCCCTCTCCTCGTCACAGGAATTAATAGCATGTGCAGTTGCGCCTGCACCTTTAACCCACCGCGACCGACCAAAAGCCAATCAAATGCTCACATTTTGCGCAGTCTCTACGAAGCAACCATCCTGCACGTCTCCCCGCACTGCTCCAAACGCCCGAATTTTCACCCTTTCCCGCACCGCAAAATCTTTTCCTCGAACTGCGCATGGTTCTTGCATTGCAATTTGCGTTGTATTCAAATGAACAAAAAAGGGGAGCCGCACCTTTGGCATTTGATGAAATGATTACCGGGGACGAGAGCCCCCGCCCGCCTTATGAAAAATATTTCGAGTGGTACAACAGCCAAGACCGGTCGCATCTGATTGCCAAGTCCCGCGACGCGGAAAATATCTTCCGCAAGACCGGCATCACCTTCGCCGTTTACGGCCACGCCGATAGCTCCGAAAAGCTCATCCCCTTCGACATCATTCCCCGCATCATCTCCGCCCGCGAATGGCGCAAGCTGGCCCAGGGTATCGAGCAGCGGGTAATCGCGCTCAACGCCTTTCTGGATGATATCTATCACAAGCAGGAGATCATCCGCGCCGGCCGCATCCCGCGCGAGCTGATCGAAAACAATGTCGCCTTCCTGTCCGAGATGATCGGCTTCCGCCCGCCTGGCGGCGTCTACACCCATATCGTCGGCACCGACATCGTACGAACAGGCGAAGACCAGTTTTACGTGCTGGAGGATAATGCCCGCACGCCTTCCGGTGTCAGCTACATGCTGGAAAACCGGGAAACCATGATGCAGATGTTCCCGGAGCTCTTCCACGAGAACAAGGTGCAGCGCGTCGAGGATTATCCCTACCTCTTGCGCCAGAGCCTCGCCTCGCTTGCTCCTCCCGGCTGCACCGGCAAGCCACGCGTCGCGGTGCTGACCCCGGGCATCTACAATTCGGCCTATTACGAACACTCTTTCCTGGCCGACATGATGGGCGTCGAACTGGTCGAGGGCTCGGATCTGCGCGTCATCGACGGCAAGGTGAAGATGCGCACGACCCGCGGCTACGAGGCGATCGACGTGCTCTACCGCCGCGTCGACGACGATTTCCTCGATCCGCTGACATTCCGGGCCGATTCCGCCCTCGGCATTCCCGGCATCATGGATGTCTACCGCTCCGGCAACATCACCATCGCCAATGCGCCGGGCACCGGCATATCGGACGACAAGGCGATTTATTCCTACATGCCGGAGATCGTCGAATTCTATACCGGCCGCAAGGCGCTGCTCGAAAACGTGCCGACCTGGCGCTGCTCGGAAGCATCAAGCCTGAAATACGTGCTGGAGCACCTGGAGGAGCTGGTCGTCAAGGAAGTGCACGGCTCCGGCGGCTATGGCATGCTGGTTGGACCGACGGCATCAAAAAGGGAGCGCGCCGATTTCGCCGAGAAGCTGAAGGCCAAGCCGAACAATTACATCGCCCAGCCGACGCTGTCGCTCTCCACCGTGCCGATCCTCGTCAACAAGGGCATCGCGCCGCGCCATGTCGACCTTCGCCCCTATGTGCTCGTCTCCGACAAGGTCCAGATTATCCCGGGCGGGCTTACCCGCGTGGCGCTGAAGCAGGGCTCGCTGGTGGTCAATTCCAGCCAGGGCGGCGGCACCAAAGACACCTGGGTACTGGAGGACTGATGCTCGGAAGAACCGCAAACGGCCTCTACTGGATGTTCCGTTACATCGAGCGCGCCGAAAATATCGCCCGTCTGGTCGATGCCGGGCTACGCATGTCGCTCACCCGCAGCAGCGCCGGCGACGACAACTGGGACGGGGTGCTGCAAAGTGCCGGCGTGCGCGAGGCCTATGACGAGGGCCACGCCAAGCTGACCAATGCCGACGCGATCGATTATCTCCTGCGCGATCGTTCCAATCCGTCGAGCGTCATGTCCTGCATCGACTTCGGCCGCAACAATGCCCGCATGGTGCGCACCGCTCTGACACGCGAGACCTGGGAAGCGACCAACGAATGCTGGATCGAGCTGAAGGCGCTGCTCGAAAAGCGCGTCAAGGCCGCCGACCTGCCTGAGGTGATCGACGTCATCAAGCGCCGCGCCGGCCTCATCCGCGGCGCCTTCCATGGCTCGACACTGCGCAACGAGCTCTATAATTTTGCCCGCATCGGCACCTTCATCGAGCGGGCGGACAATACGAGCCGCATCCTCGACGTGAAATATTACGTGCTGCTGCCTTCGGTCTCGGCGGTCGGCTCCTCGCTCGACAACGTCCAGTGGGAATCGATCCTGCGCTCGGTCTCCGCGCACCGTGCCTATAGCTGGGCCTATGACGGCGAATACCGGGCAATGAACATTGCCGATTTCCTCACCCTCAATGTCCAGATGCCGCGCTCGCTGGCCTATTGCTATGAGAAGATCGTCAGCAATCTCGGCTATCTCGCCCAGGATTATGGCGAGCGGCTCCCCGCCCACGATACCGCGGATGCAATCCGCACCACGCTGCAGACGAGGGCAATCCGCGACATCATGGATCAGGGCCTGCATGAGTTCCTGGAGGATTTCGTCTCGCGCAACAACCAGCTCGGCATGGAAATTTCCGATGGCTACCGGTTCTACGTTTAAGCGGATCACAATATGAGATTGAAGATCAGCCACCTCACCGAATACCGCTACGACGAACCCGCGAAATTCTCCCTGCAACGGCTGAGGCTAACGCCGCCGGCGACTTCAGGCCAGAAGATGCTCGCCTGGTCGCTGAAGGTCGAGGGCGCCACGCCCGAAGTGGAGTATGACGACCAGTACGGCAACCACGTCAATCTGGTCTCGCTGGAAGGCGAGCAGCAGGTGACGCGCATTCTCGCCGAAGGCGAGGTCGAAACCGCGGATCTCAACGGCGTCATCGGCCCGCACACCGGCTTCTGCCCGCTCTGGCTCTTCCTGCGCGAGACGCCGCTCACCAAGGGCGGCAAGCTGGTGAAGGAACTGATCAAAGGCGTCAGCGGCGATAACGAACTCGGCCGTATGCATGCGCTGATGGCCGCCATCCACGAAACCGTCGACTACCGGCCCGGCACCAGCGACACCGCGACGACGGCCGAACAGGCGCTGGAGAAGAAAAGCGGCGTCTGCCAGGACCATGCGCACATCTTCGTTGCCGCCGCCCGCGCCCTGCAGGTGCCGGCGCGTTATGTCTCTGGCTATCTGATGATGGAAGAAAAGGTCGAACAGGCGGCGACCCATGCCTGGGCCGAAGCCCATATTCCCGGCCTCGGCTGGGTCGGCTTCGACCCGGCCAATGAAATCTGCCCGGATGAACGATATGTTCGCGTCGCATCGGGCCTCTGCTACCGCGACGCCGCCCCGATCTCAGGCATGCGCATCGGCACGCCGGGGGAAACACTGTCGGTCACCGTGAAGGTAGAGGACAGCGGCCAGATGCAAAGCCAGAGCCAGAGCTGAGCGACGCCGGGAAGCCATGTCTATCCAGCCGCAACGACCTGGAGGTGACCCCGCGCTCCATAGCTGAGGATTGCCTGATCCGCCGTCAGCAAAGGTATGCGATGAAACCGGGCTGTGGCGGTGATGATGCGGTCCGCGGGGTCGGCATGAAACTCTCCAGGCAGCCGAACGCTGTCTATCGCGATGGAAGGCTCGATCGGCGCGAGCTGAAGCCCGGGGAGCGACAGAGCGCTGTCGATCCATCGCCCGACATCGTCGCCGAGCGCCAGGCGCCCCTTCTGCACGAGCATGGCGATCTCCCAAGGTGTGATCGCCGAAATCAGGATACGGCTTTTCTCCGTCATCTCATTGATGATGCGCCGGGCTTGCGAACCGAGGCGCGCATCGTCCTGCATCGCCCAGACGAGGATATGCGTGTCGATGACGATCAACGGAGGGCGTCCCAATCCTCCGGCTCAACGGCCGGAGACAGAGGATCGTCATAGTGCAATACGCTGCCCTTCATCGCGCCGATGATACTCTTGCGTTCGCCTGTGTCGCGTGCCGGGGAAAGCACGGCAACCGGCTTTCCCCGCTTGGTGATGACGATGGATTCATCGTCGCTGCGCATCTGATCGATCAGATTCAGGCATTTCGCCTTGAATTCCGCAGCACCGACCACCTTTGACATGACCATACCTCCTGTACACCTGTACAGCATATAGCACTATATCTGCATTCAACAAGTTCGTGCGCGATCGGTTCGAAAGAAATCTTCAACAAAAAGGCGGAGCAAAAGCCCCGCCTCTTCCGCGATTCCAGATCGGCAAGCCCTGCTCAGTGGCTGTCCTTGCCGACCGCGTTTCCGCGACATCCCTTGAGGAAGTCGAGATCCGCGCCGGTATCGGCTCCTTCGACATGCTGCTGATGCAGGAAGGCATAGCCCGATGTCGGCAGATCATGGTTCGGCTGCCATTCGGCAAGACGGCGCGCCAGTTCCTCGTCTGAAATGTCGAGATGCAGACGACGGCTCGGAACGTCGAGCTCGATCATGTCGCCGGTTTTGACGACCGCGAGCGGGCCGCCGACCGCCGCTTCCGGCGAGGTATGCAGCACGACGGTGCCGTAGGCGGTTCCGGACATGCGGGCGTCTGATATACGCACCATGTCGAGGATGCCCTTCTTCAGCACCTTCGGCGGCAGGCCCATATTGCCGACTTCGGCCATGCCGGGATAACCCTTCGGCCCGCAGTTTTTCATCACCATGACGCAATTCTCGTCGATGTCGAGATTGTCGTCGTTGATCTTGGCCTTGTAGTCGTCGATGTCCTCGAACACGACCGCCCTGCCCCGGTGCACCAGCAGATGCGGCGAAGCAGCCGAAGGCTTCAACACCGCGCCCTTGGGCGCGAGGTTGCCGCGCAGCACGACGATGCCGCCGGAAGAGGTCAGCGCCTTTTCGGCCGGCAGGATCACGTCCTCGTTCCAGTTGACGACGTCCTTGACCTCGTCCCAGACGGTTTCGCCGGACACTGTCAGCGCATCCTTGTGCAGGAGGCCCGCCTCGCCGAGGCGCTTCAGCACGACCGGCAGGCCGCCGGCATAGAAGAATTCTTCCATCAGGTACTTGCCCGACGGCATCAGGTTGACGATCGTCGGAACGTCGCGGCCACAGCGGTCCCAATCGTCGAGCGAAAGATCGATGCCGACGCGGCCGGCAATGGCGAGCAGATGGATGACGGCATTGGTCGATCCGCCGATCGCCGCATTGGTGCGGATGGCGTTCTCGAAGGCCTGTTTCGTCATGATCTCCGAGGGCTTCAGATCGTCCTTGACCATCTGCACGATACGGCGGCCGGTCAGCTGCGCCATGACCTTGCGGCGGGAATCGACGCCAGGGATCGCGGCATTGCCTGACAGCGCCATGCCGAGCGCTTCGGCCATCGACGCCATCGTCGAAGCCGTGCCCATGGTATTGCAGGTGCCCGACGAACGGCTCATCGAAGCTTCCGCTTCGAGGAACTCGGCCTGCGTCATCTCGCCGGCCTTCACCATTTCGGAGAACTTCCACAGATGCGTGCCGGAGCCGACGCGTTCGCCGCGGAAATAGCCGTTCAGCATCGGACCGCCGGTGACGACGATCGACGGCAGGTCGCAGGAGGCCGCACCCATCAGCAGCGACGGTGTGGTCTTGTCGCAGCCGACGAGCAGCACGCAGCCATCCATCGGCTGGCCACGGATCGCCTCTTCTACCGCCAGCGCCGCAAGATTGCGGTACATCATCGCGGTCGGGCGGAAGGTGTTTTCCGATGCCGAGAACACCGGCACTTCGAGCGGGAAGCCGCCGGCCTCCCAGACACCCGCCTTCACCTTCTCGGCGAGTTCCCTGAGATGACCGTTGCACGGGGTCATGTCCGACCAGGTGTTGAGGATGCCGATGACAGGCCGTCCGTCGAACAGGTCGTGCGGGTATCCCTGGTTCTTAAGCCAGCCGCGGTGATAGATCACGTCGCGGCTCGTGCCGCCATACCATTCCTGCGACCTCAGCCTGCGCGGCCATTCCGCTTTCTTTTTCATTTTCTCTGTCCTTCAGGTGAATTGCCGGGCCGCCTCGTACGGCCCGGGTCATCGGATATGTCTCAGGCCAGCGTGTAGGCCGTCTTGACCACAGTAAAGAATTCGCTCGCATACTTGCCCTGCTCACGCGGGCCATAGGACGACCCCTTGCGGCCGCCGAACGGAACGTGGAAATCGACGCCTGCCGTCGGCAGGTTGACCATGACCATGCCGGCTTCCGAATTGCGCTTGAAATGCGTCGCATGTTTCAGGCTGGTCGTGGCGATGCCGGCAGAAAGGCCGAAGGGCGTGTCATTGGCGAGGGCAAGCGCCTCGTCGTAATCCTTCGCGCGGATCACCGAGACGACGGGTCCGAAGATTTCCTCGCGCGAAATGCGCATCTGGTTGGTCGCTTCGGTAAACAGCGTCGGCTGCAGATAGAAGCCGGGCGTTTCGCGCGAAATGACCTCGCCGCCGAAGGCGAGCTTGGCGCCTTCCTTTTTGCCGATCTCGATATAGTCGGTGTCGGTCTTCAGCTGTCGCTCGTCGACGACGGGGCCGATGTGGGTTCCGGCCTTCAGCGCATTGTCGACGACCAGCGTCTTCAGCTTCTCGGTCAGCGCCGCGACGAACTTGTCGTGGATGCCTTCGGTGACGATCAGGCGCGACGAGGCCGTGCAGCGCTGGCCGGTGGAGAAAAAGCCGGAGTTGGCGGCAGCTTCGACGGCGACGGAAAGATCGGCATCGTCAAGCACGACCATCGGGTTCTTGCCGCCCATCTCCAGCTGGAACTTGCGGTTATGCTCGATGGAGGCGGCAGCGACGCGCCGGCCGGTGCCAGTGGAACCGGTAAAGGTAATGCCGTGAACGTCGGGGCTTTCGAGCATGGCCTGGCCGACGACCGAGCCCTTGCCCATGACGAGGTTCAGAACGCCCTTCGGCAGCCCTGCCCTATTGAGGATATCGACGATCGCCCAGGAGCAGGCCGGCACCAGCTCGGCCGGCTTGAAGACGATGGTGTTGCCGTAGCAAAGCGCAGGAGCAATCTTCCAGGCGGGAATGGCGATCGGAAAGTTCCACGGCGTGATGATGCCGATCACGCCGAGCGCTTCGCGGGTGATCTCGACGCCGATATTCGGGCGAACCGACGGGATGACCTCGCCGGCCAGACGAAGGGCTTCGCCTGCGAAGAATTCGAAGATCTGCGAAGCGCGAATGACTTCGCCGGTCGCTTCCGGCAAGGTCTTGCCCTCTTCGCGGGCAAGCAGCGCGCCGAGCTCGTCCTTGCGCGCCATGATCTCGTCGCCGGTCTTCTTCAGGATGACATGGCGTTCCCAGATGCCCGAGCGTGACCAGGCCGGAAAGGCGGCCTTGGCGGCGGCGATGGCGTTTCTCGTATCCTCAGCGCTGCCATCGGCATAAAGGCCGACTACTTCGTTCGTGTCCGACGGGTTGATGTTCTTCGTCGCGTTCGTGCCGACCCACTCGCCGGCGATCAGGTTTTGATAAATGGTCATGGGCTGAACAAGCCTCCTTTACCGTTTACAAACACGGCCCGGCCGCGGACGCAGCCAGGCCTCGAAAATCAGAGTTGCTTGACAGCGATCTCTTCTTCGGCGGCCACCTTCAGCGGATTGCGCAGCGGCAGGCCGAATTCGGCGACTTCGATTTCGAAGACATCGCCCTCTTCCGCCTTGATGCCGTCGGCAAAGGACAGTGTCGCGGTGCCGAACATATGGACATGCACGTCCCCCGGGACACGGAAGATGCCGTATTTGAAGTGGTGATATTCGAGGTTCGCAAAGGTGTGCGACATGTTCGCCTCGCCGGAGAGGAACGGCCTTTCGAAGATCACCTTGTCGCCGCGCTTGATGCGCGAGGTGCCGCGGATATCGTCGGGCGCGGCGCCGATGCGGATTTCCGGACCATAGGCGGCCGGGCGCAGTTTCGAATGGGCCAGATAGAGATAGTTGATCCGTTCGGTGACGTGGTCCGAAAACTCGTTCGACAGGGCAAAGCCGATGCGGAACGGCGTTCCGTCCTTGGCGATGACGTAAATGCCGGCCATTTCAGGCTCTTCGCCGCCGTCGAGCGCGAAGGAGGGCGAGACGAGCGGAGCGCCGGGGGCAGCCGTGCCATAGCCGTTGCCCTTGTAAAACCATTCGGGCTGCACGCCTCTTTCGCCAGCCTTGGGCTTGCCGTTCTCCAGGCCCATCTTGAACATCTTCATCGAGTCGGTCAGCGTTTCCTCGGCCGCCTCGCTGGTCTTCTTGTGCATGCTATCGCGGGTCGCGGCCGAGCCGAGATGAGTGAGCCCGGTGCCGGTCAGATGCAGGTGGGCGGCGTCGGGATGGGTGATCGGCGGCAGAAAACGGCCTTCCGCATAGGCTTTTTCAAGGTCGACGGCATCGCCGTAACCATGGGCCTCGATAACGGCGGCAAGCGACTTGCCGCCGTCGGCAGCTTCCATCGCCAGCGCATAGACGCTGCCGGCATTGTTGACCGACCTGGCCGCGCCGCCCTGCTCGCGCACGGCGACGACGATCTCTCCGTTGGCACCCTTGATCTGGGAAATAAGCACGACTTCAATCCTTCTCGTTTCGGCGAGTCTCAGAAAAAGCTCCGCCTGTCCGGCTCCCACGGGAGCCGGAATCCATCATTCATATGACTGCGAATGCCTGGCTGCGCTTAGGCGCTCAGCCCTTGTTCTTGTTGTAGACGTCGAAGAACACGGCGGCGAGAAGCACCGCACCCTTGACCATCTGCTGCGAGTCGGTGCCGAGACCGTGGATCGACATGCCGTTGTTCATGATGCCCATGATAAGCGCGCCGATCACCGCACCCGTCACCTTGCCGACGCCGCCCTGAGCCGATGCGCCGCCGATGAAGCAGGCGGCGATCACGTCGAGCTCGAGACCGAAACCGCCCTTGGCCGTCGCCGAGTTGAGGCGCAGCGCGACGATGAGGCCAGCCAGACCCGCAAGCAGACCCATATTGGCAAAGGTCAGGAAGGTCAGCCGCTCGGTATTGATGCCGGAAAGCTTGGTGGCCTTCTCGTTGCCGCCCATGGCGTAGATGCGCCGGCCGATCGTCGTGCGACGGGTAATGAAGGCATAGGCAGCGACGAGGACGAGCATGACGACAAGCACGTTCGGGAAGCCGCGATAAATCGACAGCTGATAGCCGAGCCCAAGGATGGCGAGCGAGACTATGATGTTCTGGGCAAGGAAGAAGCCCATCGGCTCGACGTCGTTGCCATGCTTCTCGTTCGACAGGCGCTTGCGCCACGCCAGATAGAAGAGGGTCACGGCGCCGACGACCGTCAGGATGATCGAGGTCGAGTTGATGCCGCCCATATCGACAAGGTTGGGCAGGAAGCCGATGCTGATCAGCTGGAACTCCGGCGGGAACGGACCGATGCTGGTGCCGGTGCCCGATGCCGTCATCACGAACAGCGTCAAGCCGCGGAAGACCAGCATGCCGGCGAGCGTGACGATGAAGGACGGGATCTTGTGATAGGCGACGAAATAGCCCTGAACGCCGCCAACGACCGCGCCGAGAGCAAGACACACGACACCCGCCAGGACGTAGTTGGTATGCCACTGCACCGTCATCACGCCGGCGATGGCGCCGATGAAGCCGACGACGGAGCCGACCGACAGATCGATATGGCCGGCAACGATGACCAACAGCATGCCGAGCGCCATGATGACGATGAAGGAGTTCTGCAGAATGATATTGGTCAGATTGAGCGGCCTGAAGAGAACGCCACCGGTCGAGAACTGAAAAAACACCATGATCGCGATGAGTGCGATGAACATGCCGTATTCGCGGATGTTGCCGCGGATATAGTCCCCGATCGAGACGACACGCCCCTGCTCAGCGATGGGTTGATTGATCGGCGTCATTGTTTCTTCTCCCCTGAGCGCATGATAGCGCGCATGATGGTTTCCTGGCTTGCTTCTCCCTTCGGCAGTTCAGCGACGATGCGTCCTTCGTTCATCACGTAGATGCGGTCACAAGTGCCAAGCAGTTCGGGCATTTCCGACGAGATCATCAGAACGCCTTTCCCATCGGCGGCAAGCTGGTTGATGATGGTATAGATTTCGTATTTCGCGCCGACATCGATGCCGCGCGTCGGCTCGTCCAGGATCAGGACATCGGGGCCGGAGAACAGCCACTTCGACAGCACCACCTTCTGCTGGTTGCCGCCGGAAAGATTGACTGTTTCCTGGAAGATGCTGGAGGAGCGGATGCGCAGCTTCGAGCGATAATCGGTCGCAACCCGCGATTCCTTGACGCTGTCGATGACCGACGCATTCGACACCGCCTTCAGATTGACGAGCGTCGTGTTGTGCAGGATCGTGTCGTTGAGCACCAGGCCGAGCTGCTTGCGGTCTTCGGTGACATAGGCGAGCCCGGCGTCGATCGCCTTGCGCACGGTGCTGACGTCGACCGGCTTGCCGTGCATCAGCGCCTCGCCCGAGACCTTGTGGCCATAGGACTTGCCGAACAGGCTCATGGCGAATTCGGTGCGCCCTGCCCCCATCAGCCCGGCGATACCGACGACTTCACCCTTGCGGACGGTGACGTTGATATTGTGCAGGACCTGACGGTCGCGGTGCTGCTGGTGATAGGCGTTCCAGTTCTTCACTTCGAGAATGGTTTCGCCGATCGGCACCGAACGCGGGGGATAGCGGTCTTCGAGATCGCGGCCGACCATGTTGCGGATGATGATGTCTTCGCTGATCTCGTCGGCGTGACAGTCGAGCGTCTTGACGGTCATGCCGTCGCGCAGGACGGTGATCTGGTCGGCGACCTTACGGATCTCGTTCAGCTTGTGTGAAATGATGATGGAGGTGATGCCCTGTTTGCGGAACTCCATCAGCAGGGTGAGCAGCGCATCGGAATCGCTTTCGTTGAGCGACGCCGTCGGCTCGTCTAGGATGAGCAGCTTGACGCTCTTCGACAGCGCCTTGGCGATCTCGACGAGCTGCTGCTTGCCGACGCCGATGTCGGTCACCAGCGTGTTCGGAGATTCGGACAGGCCGACTTTCTTGAGCAGCTGCTTGGTACGGTTGAAGGTCTCGTCCCAGCTGATGACGCCGCTCTTGGCGTTCTCGTTGCCGAGGAAGATGTTTTCGCCGATCGACAGCAACGGCACGAGCGCCAATTCCTGGTGGATGATGACGATGCCGATTTCTTCGGAGTCCCTCAGCGCCTTGAAGTTGCGCGTCTCGCCTTCATAGACGATGTCGCCTTCATAACTTCCGGTGGGGTAAACACCCGATAGCACTTTCATCAGGGTCGATTTGCCGGCCCCGTTTTCGCCTACCAATGCGTGAATTTCACCCTTGCGAACCTTGAGGTTCACGTTCTCCAGCGCCTTGACGCCCGGGAACGTCTTGGTGATGCTCCGCATTTCGAGGATGGTATTGTCCATAGTCAAAGTTCCAGCGTCCCCAGCCCGTCAATGGATGGGTAATCATAAAATCGAAGGCCGGAACCCGCAAGCGCAGGCTCCGGCCTCCAGCTTAACTTACTTCAGCTTGTCTTCGGTGTAGTAACCGCTGTCGACCAGGATCTGCTTGTAGTTGGTCTTGTCGACGGCAACCGGCTTCAGCAGATAGGACGGAACGACCTTGACGCCGTTGTCGTAGGTCTTGGTGTCGTTGACCTCAGGCTCCTTGCCGGACATGACGGCATCAACCATGGCAACCGTGACCTTGGCGAGTTCGCGGGTGTCCTTGAAGATCGTCGAGTGCTGTTCGCCAGCAATGATCGACTTGACCGACGGGATTTCAGCGTCCTGGCCGGTGACGATCGGCAGCGGCTGAGCAGCCGTACCGTAACCAACGCCCTTCAGCGAGGAGATGATGCCGATCGAGAGGCCGTCATAGGGAGACAGGACGGCGTCGACCTTGGCGTCGGTGTAGTTAGCCGAGAGCAGGTTGTCCATGCGGGCCTGGGCCGTTGCCGGATCCCAACGCAGGGTGCCGACCTTGTCCATGCCGGTCTGGCCGGACTTCACGACGAGCTTGCCCGAGTCGATGTAGGGCTGCAGGACGGACATTGCACCGTCATAGAAGAAGAAGGCGTTGTTGTCGTCCGGCGAACCGCCGAAGAGTTCGATGTTGAACGGGCCCTTGCCGTCCTTGAGGCCGAGGCCGTCAACGATGGAGTTAGCCTGGAGAACGCCGACCTGGAAGTTGTCGAAGGTGGCGTAGTAGTCGACGTTGCCCGAATCGCGGATCAGACGGTCATAAGCGATGACCTTGATGCCGGCATCGTGAGCCTTCTGGAGAACGTCAGAAAGCGTGGTGCCGTCGATCGAAGCGATGACGAGAACCTTGACGCCCTTCGTGACCATATTTTCGATCTGCGAAAGCTGGTTCGGAATGTCGTCGTCGCCATACTGCAGGTCCGTGCCGTAACCGGCAGCCTGGAGCTGCTTGACGATGTTGTTGCCGTCGTCGATCCAGCGGGCCGAAGCCTTGGTCGGCATGGCAATACCGACAGTGCCCTTGTCGGCGGCCATAGCCGGTGCAACGAACGAAGCGACGCCGAAGGCAGCCGCAGCCATCAATGAGATAATGGATTTCATTTCTCTCTCCCTTGTTAATAGAGCAGCGGACGGAAAACCGCCCGCCCCGAAACTGTGGCAGGTTCCGTATTGGATAGTTACTTCAGATGGTGAGAAACGAAGTAGGTCTCCTCCACGATCTCACACGTGTTGAGTGCCAACCAGCACACGGCGGCAAACTGGTATGGATTCCTATAACTGTCAAATAGAATAAGTGGTAATGTGCATAACAATTTTGGTATATCGTTAAAAAGTATTACTTTTGATGGAGCGCAGTGGGGAGGCTGCAACCATGACGATCGTTTCAGAGCCAATTTCGATGGATCACGTCGATATCCACAGCGACAATTTCGGCGACGACAGCTTTCTTCGTTCGGGACTTAAGCTGAATCACCTGCGCATCATCGTCGCAATCGAAGATAGTGGACAGATTTCCGCAGCCGCGGATGTGCTCAACATCTCGCAGCCCGCCGCATCGCGCATGCTGTCGGAAATGGAGGCGATCACCAAGACGTCGCTTTATGAACGCGTCGCCCGCGGCGTGGTGCTGACGACCTTCGGCGCGGCGCTCGCCAGACGTGCCCGCAAGATCCTGTTGGAGCTGCGCGAGGCGAGCCGCGAGATCGGCGAATTGAAGAGCGGCAAGGGCGGCTCGGTGTTCATCGGCGCGGTGACGGCGCCGGCCATGAGCCTCGTCGTGCCGGCGATTAACAGGGTGCGCAAGGCCTATCCCGGCATCGAGATCAACATCCAGGTGGAGACGAGCAACGTGCTCGCCCGCGAGCTGCTTGCCGCCCGCCATGACTTCATCATCGGCCGCATTCCCGACGACCTGAACCCGCGCCTGTTCGAGGTGAAAGAGATCGGCATCGAACGGGCCTGCCTGATCGTGCGCAACCGCCATCCGCTCCTCAAAAGAAAGAAGACGAGCAGTCTTTCCGACGTCAGGGATTACGACTGGGTGTTCCAGCCGCCGGGCACGCTGCTGCGCCGCACGATCGAAGACATCTTCCTGTCGCGCGGCGTGGCGCTGCCGGAGAACATCGTCAACACCTCCTCGCTGCTGCTCACCTGCGCCATCGTCTGCGAAACCGATGCGATCGCCCCCGTCGCCGTCGACGTCGCCCATTTCCTCGCAAGCCAAGGTGCCAAGGCGTCCGACGTGCGCATGCTGCCGATCGATTTCGACATCAACGTCAAGCCCTACAGCCTGATCACGGCGAGAGAACGGGCGCTGCCGCCGAGCGCCAAGCTGCTCTACGACATCATCCTCGAGGAGAGCCGCAAGCAGGGCGGATAGAGCGCGACGCGGTTTTCGGGCGAGATCATGCTCCATCGATTTAACCGCAAGCTCTGCGCCATCTTGCCCAGATCTTATGTCGTCGAGAGGAAGGCGCATGCTGTTCGGACAATCGGTATTTCAATCAGTGCTCGAGCGGCTGAAGGCGGAGGAAGAACCGGCCGAACAGACGCACGCGCCGGCTGCCCACCGCGTATCCGGCCTTGCCACCGGCCTCGCATTCGATGTCATGGAAGGCATCTCGGTCGCCTCGCAGCGGATCGGCGACGCTTATTTCGACAATCTCGGCAGCGAGCCTGCGGCCGAGGAGGCTCTTCCGCCGGAGCCGGAACCCGTCATGCCGGACCATCTCGCCCGCATTGCTCCGGAAGAGATCGCCGTCGAACTGGCGATCGCCGCCGCCGATACCCAACAGACGCTGAACGAGAAGCGGCGCACCTTTGCCAAAGCCAATCATCCTGACGGCGTCGCAGAGCCTTTCCGCGACAATGCCAACAGGCGCATGATGATCGCCAATCTGCTGATCGACGAGGCGATGCGCCGCCTGCCACATAGCTGAAGCTATCTCGAGCGCGGGTAAACACTCCGAAGCCATGGAGGAGCCGCCATCCGGCTCGGTACGCGCACGCTATATGTGCTGTTTTCCTGCGATTCAACCGGCCACGACAGTACTCAGTTCGATTCTTTCGCGCTTTGGTAGCATATAAACCTCCCGCTTTTTGGTATCTGACATAGCGTATTTCGCGACCTCATAACTCCTGCCTACGCCCTTTTCAGTAGGGCACAGCGCTAACTGGCGAAATTGAATGCGATACAACACGTTGTAGCATCGAGCGGTTTAATGTTTTCAGGAGACCGCCCGCATGTCATCTACGGAAGATCCGAAGCAGCCGCGCAACACTGCGCGCAGACATTTTCTAGGCGTAGCGGCAGCCGCCGGCGCTCGTCTCGCCGGCGTGGCGGCCATGGCCACGGCAATTTCCACCTCTCCGGCCAAAGCGATGGGTCGGCGTTGGGGACGGGGCGGCTCCGGTGGACACGGAGGTTCCGGCGGGAGCGGTGGCCCAGGCGGAAGAGGTGGCCATGGCGGCAGCGGCGCAAATTGCTTCCTGCGGGGAACGGCGATCCTGACGGATGGCGGTGAGAAGCCCGTCGAGGATCTCAGCGTCGGCGATCGCGTTGCCCTTCCGGACGGCAGCAGCCGTGCGGTCAAGTGGGTCGGCCGCCAAAGCTTCAAGAAGAGCGGCGCACGCTGGCAAAAAGACGTCGTGCCGATCCGGGTTTGCCGCCACGCACTGGACGGGCGCACCCCACATTCGGATCTCTATCTGTCGCCTGGCCATGCGCTATACCTGAACGGCATTCTGATCCAGGTGAAGGAGCTCGTGAACGGCACGACGATCGCACCGGTCGCTCCCGCCGCCGACGGCTCAATCGACTACTATGCCGTCATGCTCGATACGCACGAAGTTATCCTAGCCGAAGGTGCTGCGGCCGAGTCCTTCCATCTGAAGAACAGCAATCACGAAAACTTCTGCAATTTTGCAGAGTACCAGCGTCTCTATGAAGAGGAACGCAGCGTGATGACACCCTTTGCGCCGTTGCTCGGAGGTGGCTGGTCGCATTTGAAAGCGCTTCTCCTTCTCGGCGTCTCGCCGCTCGTATCGATACGCGATCCCTTCGGCAATGCCTGCGAAAAGATCGACGCGCAAGCTAGGGAATTGTCACTCTGACAGGACGGGAATGCGCGGAGACCGGGCTCGCTGCACGCGGAACGTGCGCCAGTCTTGCGATAATATCGAACAAAGATGTCAAGCGCGGCGCGCATCGGAACGAGCGCGGCGCGCTTCGATTATTGGGCTGAGACCAAGCGGATGATGCTAGCCGATCGCCTACGCGCTGCGGCGAATTGCCCGCTGATTATTCCGCCTGCCCGCCTTTCGAAGGCCTTTCCGCGGATGTCTCGGGCTCTTCCTCTCCCTCGGCATCAGGCAGCACAACCGGCTCGGCCGCCTGCGACTTGAAGGTCCAGAACAGCATATAGAAGGCATAGGCGCCGGCCGCCGCGGAGATCACCGCCCAGAAGGGATCGCCGCCGATAATCTCGACCGCGGCCCAGCCGAAGCAGACGGCAACGATGCCGACACGCACCCAGAGGCGCTGGTATGCCGGATGGTTCGGATCGATCAGTTGCATGTCTGTCCCCGCGGTCGCATTTTGTCGCACTGTCCTTTAGTTTGAATCTTGCAAATGTGAAAGAGTCGCGGGCTTGACGCGACGCAAAGATGATGGAATGAAAATTTCAGATTTTTGGCAATTCGGTTTATTTGTTCCGAATTCAAGGGAGATTGGAATGACTGTAAGATTTGGTCTTCTCGGCGCCGGCCGCATCGGCAAGGTTCACGCCAAGGCCGTCAGCGGCGACGCCAATGCGACTCTGGTCGCCGTCGCGGACGCCTTTCCGCAGGCGGCTGAGGCGATCGCTTCGGCCTATGGCTGCGATGTCCGCACCATCGAGGCAATCGAAGCCGCCAAAGACATCGACGCCGTCGTTATCTGCACGCCGACGGACACCCATGCCGACCTGATCGAGCGCTTCGCCCGCGCCGGCAAGGCGATCTTCTGCGAAAAGCCGATCGATCTCGACGTCGCCCGTGTCAAGGCCTGCATCAAGGTGGTGGAAGAGACCGGCGCCAAGCTGATGGTCGGCTTCAACCGCCGCTTCGACCCGCATTTCATGGCCGTGCGCAAGGTGATCGACGACGGCAAGATCGGCGATGTCGAAATGGTGACGATCACCTCGCGCGACCCAGGCGCCCCGCCGGTCGATTACATCAAGCGCTCGGGCGGCATCTTCCGCGACATGACGATCCACGATTTCGACATGGCTCGCTTCCTGCTCGGCGAAGAGCCGGTCTCCGTGCTGGCGACCGCTGCCGTGCTGGTTGATAAGGCGATCGGCGAAGCCGGCGACTATGACAGCGTCTCGGTGATCCTGCAGACCAAATCCGGCAAGCAGGCCGTCATCTCCAACTCCCGCCGCGCCACCTATGGCTACGACCAGCGCATCGAAGTGCACGGTTCCAAGGGCATGGCGGCAGCCGAAAACCAGCGCCCGGTCTCGATCGAAGTGGCGAACGGCGACGGCTACACCCGCCCGCCGCTGCATGATTTCTTCATGACCCGCTACACCGAAGCCTATGCCAACGAGATCGCCGCCTTCATCGCCGCGATCGAAAAGGGCACGAAGATCTCGCCATCGGGCGCCGACGGTCTGGCAGCGCTGGCGCTCGCCGACGCCGCCGTCCAGTCGGTCAAGGAAGGCAAGCTCATCAAGATCGGCTGACGGTCCTCTCCCGACCGGAAGTCGTGCATGAGATGGCCGGGCTCTGCCCGGCCGTTTTGCGTTTGTGGGATAGGCTCAAAAAGGCACCTCCTCACAGCGAAAAGGGAGAGTTCGACGGAGCCTGGCCCCTTCGCCCCAGCGGGGAGAAGGTGGCCCGAAGGGTCGGATCAGGGGGCCGCGGACGCAAGGCCGGCCGGTCCAAGCTACCAGCTGCTCCAAGGCCTAAAACAGTATTGACGGAGACTTAAAGAAATCTCTGTCGGCGGTTGTGGCCCCCTCATCCGCCCTTCGGGCACCTTCTCCCCGCTGGGGCGAAGGGGGAACCACTACTCCCCGCCCGGAATACCCGAGACCACAATATCCTGGTCGATCACCGAGAGCGCCCGGTTGAGATGACCTTCGAAGACGAGGATGGGTTCTTCAGGGACGATGCGGATCTCAGGCATGCCTTCCATGCGCACGATATGCGACTGGCCGAGGCCCTCTTCGATGCCCTGGCGCAGCAGGTCGTAGTAGCGGGTGCCAGGGCCGGTGATGGCGATGGGCATGCGTTCGGTGAGGCTCAGCATGCGCGACACGCCGTTGCCGAGCGCCAGCCCCGCCTGGCGGAAAGCGAAGGTGGAGGTGCGGTGGCCCTGGCGGGCGCGGGCGGCGATCTTGTCGAGCTCGGCGACGGGGACGAATTTCGCCGGGATCGTATCGAGCGGCACTTCGAAGGCGCTGCGCAGGATGGCGTAGAAGCCGGCATACGCCTCGATGCAGCCGCGGGTGCCGCAGCGACAGAGACCGCCACCCGCCATGTGCAGCATATGGCCGAAATTAGGAGCCGAGATCTCCTGGCCGGTCTGGCCGCCGCGCCGGACGATTCCGAGCCCGATGCTGTGGCCGAGCGAAAGTGCGGCGAGCGAACGGAAATCGGCGCCCTTGGCGATCTCCTCGCGGGCACCGAGCGCGGCGGCAACGAGCAGCGTCTCGTTGTCGAGAATGACCTTGGCCTGCCAGTCCGGCCGCAGCGCCGATTCGAAATCGATCTGGTCGCTGCCGAAGATCGGCGACCACAGAAGGACCGGCTCGGCGGAATGGACGAGGCCCTTGGAACTGATCGAGATCAGCAGCACCTTGTCCTGGGAGATCCGGGAACGATCGAGAATGCGCGAAAGCCCGGCCTGCACCGCGGCGACGAAGCGGGTGGCACCCGCCGGATCATGCGAGCGCTCCTCGCTGAAACGGTCGATCAGCTTGCCGGCATAATCCACAAGCGAATATTGCACCGCATCCGAAGAGATGATGACGACGATTAGATAGCCGCAATCGCGCCGCTGGCGCAAAAGCACGCGCGGCCGGCCGCGGCCGCTTGCCGCCTGCTGCTCGGATTTTTCGATGATGTGGGCGCGTTCCAGATCGGCGGTGATCGCCGAAATGGTGGCCGAGGACAGGCCGGTGAAATCGGATATTTCGGTATGGGCGAGCGCGCCGTGGCGCCGCAGCACGGACAGCACGAGCACGCTGTTTCTCTGCCGGACCAGCTCCGTGCTCGACTTGGTCAGCATGGATGCCGCCCTCTCCTCCTGCTTTGTGAGACCATGATGCCGCCCGAAAACCGTTCACGGTTTTCGGCATCATGCTCTTCATCGCCCTCACCTTCCCCTGCATCTCCGGTCGCTTTTGCGCAAGCCAATTAAGCCGGCGATGCAGAGTTGACAGTTGAAAAAATCTCTGACAGTTAATTTCTCGACTGTCGAGAAAAAAATCTCGGCAGCTTTCGCGGTGGCCGGAGGAAGCGTGGGCTGGGCCGGTCGCAACTCACTCGGGAGGACAATTATGAAGTCTATTATGAAACTGATGGCAGGGGCTGCCATTCTCGTTTCCGTGCATACTGCCGCCATGGCTGCCGATCTCGTCGTCGGCGTTTCCTGGTCGAATTTCCAGGAAGAGCGCTGGAAGACGGACGAAGCCGCCATCAAGAAGGCTCTCGAAGCCAAGGGCGCCAAATATATTTCCGCTGACGCGCAGTCCTCGGCCGCTAAGCAGCTGACCGACGTCGAATCGCTGATCTCGCAGGGCGCCAACGCGCTGATCATCCTTGCCCAGGATTCCGACGCCATCGGCCCGGCGATCGAAAAGGCCGCTGCCGAAGGCATTCCGGTCGTCGGCTACGACCGTCTGATCGAAAACCCGGCCGCCTTCTACATCACCTTCGACAACAAGGAAGTCGGCCGCCTGCAGGCCGAGGGCGTCTTCAAAGCCAAGCCGGAAGGCAACTACGTCTTCATCAAGGGCTCGTCTTCCGACCCGAACGCCGATTTCCTGTTCTCCGGCCAACAGGAAGTGCTGAAGGCTGCGATCGACGCCGGCAAGATCAAGAATGTCGGCGAAGCCTATACCGACGGCTGGCTGCCGGAGAACGCCCAGCGCAACATGGAGCAGTTCCTGACCGCCAACAACAACAAGGTTGACGCCGTCGTCGCCTCCAACGACGGCACGGCCGGCGGCGCAATCGCAGCGCTCGACGCCCAGGGCCTCGCCGGCTCCGTTCCGGTTTCCGGCCAGGACGGCGACAAGGCGGCGCTGAACCGCATCGCTCTCGGCACGCAGACAGTTTCCGTCTGGAAGGACAGCCGCGAACTCGGCAAGCGCGCTGCTGAAATCGCTCTCGACCTCGCCGGCGGCAAGGACATGAGCAAGATCGATGGCGCACAGGCCTTCAAGGGCGGCCCGAAGGGCGTGGAAATGCAGTCGGTCTTCCTGAAGCCGCTGGCGATCACCAAGGACAATCTGAACGTCGTCATCGACGCCGGCTGGATTTCCAAGGCTGAAGCCTGCCAGGGTGTGAAGGCCGGCACGGTTGCTGCCTGCAAATAAGCGAGCTTTGAACTAGAATAGCCGGCGCCGCAGCGGAAACCGCTGCGGCGCCGGATGCGGACGGGAATTCCAACGACGAAGTTTTCTCCGCCTCGCCGCACCATCGCGGATTTGCATTCCCTGCCGGAAGGATGTCGCGTCGCCACGCCACGGTTTCCGGAAGCATCGCGATGGTCAGTTGAAGAACAGACGATGACGCCGCCCACAATTTCAGGCACGCCGGCGCAGCCGTCCAAACACAATGGGGGAACGGCAAACCCATGGCCGAAATGGTAAAATCAACGACATCAAGCGGGCCGCGAACGGCGGAAGCCAATCCGGTGACCCGCTTCTTCCGCGCGACCGAGATCGACACGCGCCTGCTCGGCATGATCGGCGCGCTCATCATCATCTGGATCGGTTTCCACATCATCACCGGCGGCCTGTTCCTGACCCCGCGCAATCTCTGGAACCTCTCGGTCCAAACGACCGACATCGCAATCATGACGACGGGCATGGTGCTGATCATCGTCACCCGCAACATCGACCTGTCGGTCGGTTCCGTGCTCGGCCTCTGCGGCATGATCATGGGCGTGACGCAGGCCAAGATCCTGCCGGAATATATCGGCTTCGACAGCCCCTTCACCTGGGTGATCACGCTGCTGATCGGCATCATCGCCGGCGGCCTGATCGGCACCTTCCAGGGCATGATCATCGCCTTCCTGAACGTTCCCTCCTTCATCGTCACCCTCGGCGGCCTGCTCGTCTGGCGCGGCGCGACCTGGCTCGTCACCAGCGGCCAGACGGTTGCCCCCATGGACCAGACCTTCCGCATCATGGGCGGCGGCGCGGAGGGCTCGATCGGCGCCACCTGGAGCTGGATCGTCGGCATCGCCGCCTGCCTCTTCGTCATCGCCAGCATCATCGGCTCGCGCCATCAGCGCCGCCGCTTCGGCTTTCCGCGCCGGCCGATCTGGGCGGAATATTTTCTCGCGATCCTCAGCTGCTTCCTGATCCTCGGCGCCGTCTCGATCGCCAACAGCTATTACTGGCCGATCAACATCGCCAAGAAATATGCCGAGACCAACAATATCCCCTGGCCCGAGACCGGCCTCGATATTCCCTACGGCATCGCCGTACCGGTGCTGATCGCCATCGTCGTCGGCATCATCATGACCTTCATTGCCACCCGCCTGCGCTTCGGCCGCTATGTCTTTGCCATCGGCGGCAACCCCGAGGCGGCCGAACTCGCCGGCATCAAGACCCGCTGGGTGACGGTGCGCATCTTCGCGCTGATGGGCGTGCTCGCAGCCATTGCGGCGGCGATTTCCACCGCCCGTCTCAACGCCGCAACCAACTCGCAGGGCACGCTCGACGAGCTCTACACCATCGCCGCCGCCGTGATCGGCGGAACGTCGCTGGCGGGCGGCACCGGCACGATCGCCGGCGCCATGCTCGGCGCGCTCGTCATGCAATCGCTGCAATCCGGCATGGTTCTCGCCCATGTCGACACGCCGCTGCAGAGCGTCGTCGTCGGCACCGTCCTCGTCGTGGCGGTCTGGCTCGACACCGTCTACCGCGCCCGTGCCAAGTGAGAGGAGCTCCAGATATGGCTGATCAACGCACTCCCCTCGTGGAACTGAAAAACATCTCGATCTCCTTCGGCGGCATCCACGCCGTGGACAATGCCTCGGTCGATCTCTACCCCGGCGAAGTCGTCGCCCTTCTCGGCCACAACGGCGCCGGCAAATCGACGCTGATCAAGATCCTCTCCGGCGCCTACAAGCGCGACTCGGGCGAAATCCTGATCAATGGCGAGCCGGCCGACATCCGCAACCCGCGTGACGCCAAAAAATACGGGATTGAGACGATCTACCAGACGCTTGCAGTTGCCGACAATGTCGACGCCGCCGCCAACCTCTATCTCGGCCGCGAGCTGAAGACCCGCTGGGGCACGCTCGACGACGTGGCGATGGAAGCCTCGGCGCGCCAGGTGATGGGGCGGCTCAACCCCAACTTCAAGCGCTTCAAGGAGCCGGTGAAGGCGCTTTCGGGCGGCCAGCGGCAATCGGTGGCGATTGCCCGTGCCATCCTCTTCAACGCCCGCATCCTGATCATGGACGAGCCGACGGCGGCCCTCGGCCCCCAGGAGACGGCGCAGGTGGGCGAGCTGATCAAACAGCTGAAGAAGGAAGGCATCGGCATCTTCCTCATCAGCCACGACATCCACGATGTCTTCGACCTCGCCGACCGCGTCTCGGTGATGAAGAACGGCCAGGTGGTGGGCCACGCCCGCACCGAGGACGTGACCAAGGACGAGGTGCTCGGCATGATCATCCTCGGCAAGGTGCCGCCGAAAGCCATCCCCGGCCCCGGCGCCATGCAGATCTGACGCCACCGGGGCCCTGCCAGACAACCAAGCTCCGCCGCCCGCAAGGCCGGCGGAGTTTTTTATGCGTTCTCGGAGGCCGACAGATAAAAACACGTGCCAAACCGCAAGCATCGGTAATTCTGAGAAATTCGCGATTGAAGCCGGCCGCAAGCTAGGCTAAGAACCACCCATCGGACAGGCGATTCAAACCGCCTTCGGCATGCACCCGTAGCTCAGCTGGATAGAGTGTTGGATTCCGATTCCAAAGGTCACAGGTTCGAATCCTGTCGGGTGCGCCATACAAATCAACAGTTTAGTGAAAAATCCGTGGTTTGTTTCGAGGTGCCAGGAAGCACATAGGAAGCGGGCCGTTGGTGCAGTTGCCTACAGCTTTCGCAGACAGTCGTGATCTGTCGCGCCAGACGTCAATGGATGCTGCGCAGCGCCGATCACCGACCGATCCCGTCGAAGCGTCTGACGCCGAGCCTATCGAGCGCCGGTTCGAATAGCGACCGGCGCCCGGAATATGCGGCTGCTTGGGGAAGGTGTTCCGTTCGTCTCGGGCATCGATACGCCGGAGATAGGATCGCATGCAAAGTGCATCAAGGAACGGAAACTAGCGCTGATCGCCAAGCGAAGGCTGAAAGAGCTTTTGGCTGAAAAGGGATTGCGGATCGAATGGAGCAGCGCGGTGGACAAAACACAAACGCACCGGCCGCTCGTCAACATCTACCGGACGAATGGTGAAGAAATCGGCAAGAAGCTGCTGCGGAAGGCCTTGCTCTGACGTGGAGCCCGAAGCAGCGGAATGACTGGTGCACTTAGCACCGTTGCGCTTCCAAAGGCTTTGCTGACGAATTCGAGCGCCCACCGAAGTGCGCTCCACACCGCCAGCATAAGCTTTCAACTTTCCCGGGACACGGCCTCGCGTTGACTAGACGCTGGGTCTGGGCGGCCGTTTTCGGCCAACTCCTGGAACCGCCGTTCCGCTGAGACGAGCCGACTGGTTGACGCCAGCAACTCGTATGATCGTTGGATGAGAGCGCGGGAGGATTTCAACGGGTCGTAGGGGGGCTTGCCCATAGGTGCACACCGCTGTTTTGCAGGCGGGAGCACAGAATAACCCTCAGCCGTCAGCGCCTACGTTTTCGGTTGCCGACGATAGAGCGGATGTAGGGCCTTTTTCCGAAAAGTCCACCTTATCGACTTTCACAGGTGGGCGGCTCCGTGAAATGTTGCAACGCGATTCCGGCTGCCAAATTCTTTGGTGCGAAGACACATTGCATCAGTCCCCGTTCCCTTGTGTGTGGCCCGAAGGTATCTATTGTCCACGAATGCCGGGCGTGGGGAGTATGTAATGTCGGCAGTGCCTTTCTCAAAGATTTCGACGCCGCTCAACGCGCTGTTCGCTACAATCGGTCTCCTGGTCGTTGCCGCACTGACGACGCAGGGCCTTACTGGACAGGAGAGGCTTGTCTTTGAGCTGCTACTTGCGGCAATTTGGCTGGTCTATGTTCTCCAACTGGGCGGCACATTGCTTTCACGACGGCGCCGCTTGTCGGGGGATATGACGGCCCTCGTGATCGATTTGCTCGCGGTTCTGGTTCCGGCTGCTGCATTCTTGTTGGTTGGGTCCCGTGATCGAGACCTCTATTGCGCCATTTGGCTTCTCAAGCCGTTGCGCGACTCGACCTTCTTCAGGCTGCTGGCAAAGGTGGTCGCGAATGAATCGCGCAATCTGCTTGGCGTGACATCGGTGTTCGGCATCGTTCTTTTTGGCGCTGCGTTGGCCGGTTATATCATCGAGCGAGACGTCCAGCCCGATAAGTTCGGCAGCATTCCGCAGGCGATGTGGTGGGCGGTCGTGACGCTGTCGACGACCGGCTACGGTGACGAGATCCCGCAGAGTCTTGCAGGTCGAGTTCTGGCCGGATTGGTGATGATGAGCGGGATCGGTATTTTTGCTCTTTGGGCCGGCATCCTCGCCACCGGCTTCTACGAAGAGGTTCGCCGCCAAGACTTCGTTCGCAACTGGCAATTGGTCGCTGCCGTACCCCTGTTCCAGAAGCTTGGCTCCGCTGCACTGATCGAGATCGTTCGGGCGTTGCGACCGCGCATTGTCCCCGCAGGTGCCGTGATCTGCCGCAAGGGCGATGTTGGCGATCAGATGTTCTTCATTGTCGAGGGGCGGGTTACCGTGGCGACACCCGACCATCCAGTGGAACTCGGCGCCGGAAACTTCTTTGGCGAGATGGCGCTGATCAGTGGCGATCCTCGCTCAGCGACGGTCAGCGCAGCAACCGAGGTATCGCTGCTGTCGCTCTACGCCGTGGATTTCCAGATATTGTCGAGCAGTAGTCCGGAGATCGCGGAGACCATCCGCAAGACGGCGCTGGAGCGGCGGGGCGGGCCGCCGAGGGAATAACCGAAGCCTGATGGCTGCGGCATTGCCGCGGCCGGTGGAGGCGGCGCCTTGACCGGCTCATAGCGCAAGATAGCTGCGCCGGCCGCGGTGTCGTGCTGTCGAGTAGCTTCAGTGGAAGCTGTCGGCCCGCCGGTTTGAAGGCTTCGCTCGCAGCTGGAGCCCCAAGCAGCGCAACGATTGGTGTGGCTGATTGTGAGAGCGAGAGTGGCCGCCCAACGTACAGGAGATACAATGCTTGGGGTGAGCAAGTGATCGCTGAGCAGCCCGCCCCAATGATACGAAATATCACTGCAAGTAGAAGTCAATTTGTGTTTTCGTGCGAAATCCAAAAATAGATCCATTAGTTGAAAAACACATTTGTGGACGCAGAATTGTTAAAAGTAATATTATTGAAAAATCTCCAGCTTGTGCAAAGTAGTCGTTGCAGCGCCCCGACGCGTTGTGCCCACAAACACCCCCATTCCTTGATCCCCGCTCTTGCGGGGTTTCTTTGGTGCAAACGGAACCCGTTGCATCGAGAGCAAATAATCTGTCCAAAATCGCACAGGAACCAGGATGGCCGCCAATCGTTATCGCATTGAGACCGCGCAAGATGCCTGCGCTCGCAAGCCTCTGACTTCCGACGCGCGGTTTCGTCCTCAACTTATTGCCCCGTCTCGGCGGGGCTTTTTTTATCCAGCGCGCACGACACGGCTCAGGTGATCTTTGGCCAGCGCCGCACCCAAGTCACCGCCCGTCACTCATATAAGCGACAATGCCGCCGATTGTGAGGCCGGCGAAGGCGATCAGCCCTGAAATCCCGAGCCAATCGCCTTCATGCTTTTCCACTCCTCGAAAGCGGGCTGGACCGCCTTACGGTCTCGATCACCCCGGTCTTCGTAGCTGCGACTGTTGTTGGCAGCCTGTCTCCGGCGATGAACGCCTCAGGGGCGAGCGCCCTCAGTGACACGTCAGAAATCAAGGCAGCCTGTTGCGAAGGTAACTGCGGTTGCATCGCTCCTTCCGATTGCCCATCGAGGGTTCCGGAATGCTGATTTACAACAGCACAGAAAATAAAGATTGAAATCGGTCCCGCCCCCAAAGCTTTTATCAGGCCGTACTGTTCTCCCTCGAAGATCTCTGTGTTAGGTCAGCCCAAAAGCGCCACCCCTGCGCGCGACCAAACTACGCTCTCGATATCCAAGGCAGGCGTTAGCATTGAAGGTTTACCGACCAGAGATTGACGGCCTAAGGGCCATATCGGTGATCGCGGTTATTCTCTATCACGCCGAGTTCACGGTTGCCGGCCACACCTTGCTTCAGGGTGGATACATTGGCGTCGACCTATTTTTTGTGATCAGCGGCTTCCTGATTTCCCAGATTTTGCTGACGGAAATCGAAGCGACGGGGCGTATCGATTTCCTGAAATTCTATGCCCGGCGCGCCCGGCGAATTCTGCCTGCATTGTTCGCAGTCATTTTCGCGACGATGCCCTTCGCCTATTATTTTTTGTTGCCATTGGAACTCACGGATTACGCGAACTCCGTAGGTTCGTCGCTGCTGTTTGGATCGAATATCTATTTTTATTTCACTGCGGCCCAGTACGGCGAGCCCAATACCCTTCTCAAGCCTTTTCTTCACACTTGGTCATTGAGCGTCGAAGAGCAGTTTTATATCGCCTTTCCGGTCTTGTTGCTGATCGTGCGCCGATACCTGAAATCAAAGTTTTTGCCATGCGTGTTGATGGCGGCCGCCCTCAGCTTTGTATTCTGTTTCCTCACGGTACGGCACGATCCGCAACAGGCCTTCTATTCGCCGCTCACCCGGGCCTGGGAACTGCTGGCCGGAACACTTCTCGCCTATTACGAGCTGAGGCGTGGGCGCCCTCGCCCCCAGCCGTTGCTCGCAGCGGCCGGGCTTGTCCTCGTTCTGGGTTCGCTCATCCTGTTTAAAAAGGGCACGGTTCATCCTGGCCTGGTCACTGTCATCCCGGTCTTTGGGACCTGTCTGGTGCTGGCATTCGCCAGCCGTGAGAACGCGGTCGGGCGCCTGTTGGCTTCTCGGCCTGCGGCGCTCACCGGACTGGTGTCCTACTCCTTATATTTGTGGCACTATCCGGTCTTCGCCTTCTCGCGGCTGACAAGCTTGCATTTCGATAATGGTGACAAGCTTCTCGCCGTCGCAGTGACGGTGTTGGTCTCGGTCGTCAGCTTCGTCGTCATCGAAAAGCCCCTGCGCCACACCAGGAGAAGCCGCGCTCTCTGGATCACCCTCAGCTCCTCGGTTGTCACCATCGCGGCTGCTGTCCTGTCAGCAATCACTATGGCCGGCTTTCCCAACAGATTGGATGACGTCTATTCACCTGTCGCGCAGGCGAACGAGGCGCGGCTCGAAAGCACTTTTCTGAGCTTGAACGATAACATTCAGGCTGGGAAACCGATTATCTTCATCATTGGGGACTCGCACGCCAGAAACTGGTCGATCGCGCTCAAAAATTACATCGATACCGACCGATATCAGATCGTCGCAGTCAGCTACTTGAACTGCATGGTGGAGATCAAGAACGACATTGTTAAGGCCCCCTCTCGCGCCAGCATTTACGACAAATACTGCATTCCCTTTGAAAAATATATCAACGACAAATCATTGCTCAGCCGAACCAAAGCAATCTTCCTCACAAGCCTTCGGCCTTTCGAATACACCGTCAACCCGTTCAGGTTCGAGCTTATTTCCTGGATGAAAAGCCATTCAGATAACGCGCGCGTTTTCGTTTTCGGAAATTATTTCCAGCTCGACGAATTGCACTCGTGCCTGGGGCTGATGTTTCAGAGAAAATCCGATGCCTCCATATGCCTGCGGGAAGCGAGCTATCCGCCGCCCAACCAGCCTTTGGAGCAACTGCCATTTTTCCCGTCCGGTCTTCCCTTCACCTACATCGATATCGTCAAGCTTCACTGCGATTATGACAAGGAGAAATGCCTGACCAGCAGCAGGGGTGTTCCGTTCATCATAGACTGGAACCATATGACGGCAGAATTTCTGACGACCTTGATTGGCGACATTCTGGAAAAGAGAACCGCCGATCTGCGCAGCGACGGTCTGCTCGATTTCCTGGTACCGCCGCACGCCACGCAAGCCGAACGAACGGCGAGTTCTCAGCCGAACGCTGGCGCCACGTCTGCCGCTCCTCCATCAAATTAGATCCGGATTTAGGCATGCCCATCGCCTCGATGAGTTGGTTCTCGTCGCGCATGACATGGAAGCAGACGATGAGCGTCCTCCGCTTTCCATTCCTATAGCGGAAGTCGCTGCAGCCGATCGACGCGGCATGCATTCCGGTGATCTTCGATCCGATACCGTGCCGTTCCATTCCCGGTTTTAGAGCCGCAGCGGCATCGGGCACCACCGGCCGAATGCTCCGACGGATGTTTATTAGCCATCGCCGAAACATGCGGCAAAATGGTGTATAATGTCTGGGGAGAATTCATGTCGGGGGATTGAGACATGGAGCGCAGGTTATCTGCAATTCTAGCCGCCGACGTGGTCGGATACTCCGCACTGATGGAACAAGACGAAGCGGGCACATTTGACCGTCTTCGAGCGCGCCGCACCGAGCTTTTCGAGCCCGAGATCGCGCGGCATCATGGGCGCATCTTCAAGCTCATGGGCGACGGCCTCCTCGCGGAGTTCGGCAGCGTGGTCGACGCCGTCGAATGTGCCGTGTCTTTGCAGCGCGGGATGACCGAGCGCAACGCCGCTGTTCCTGAGGAGGACAGGTTCAACGTTCGCATTGGTATCAACATCGGCGAAGTGATCGTGGACGGTGACGACCGCTATGGCGAAGGCGTGAACGTCGCGGCCAGGCTGGAGCAACTCGCGCCACCGGCCGGGATCTGCGTTTCCGGCAAGGTGGCGAAGGAGGTCGAGAACAAACTTGCATTTACCTTCGATTCCGTTGGGCGGCAGAAGGTCAAGAACATCGAAGAGCTTGTCGATGTCTACCAAGTGCGCATCGACGCCGCGCCACGCCGACGCATTCGACACAAGCGCGGGAAGGGCCGAGGATGGTGGGCCATTGGGGCCGCGGCAACCATCGTCGCCTTGGTGGCCGCATGGATGGCGTTACAGAATCCGCTGACCATGGTCTCTCCTGCGGGCCCTCGTACGATTCCTTCTGTCGCCGTATTGCCCTTCGCTGATCTCAGTGCCGACAAGAGCCTTGGGTACATGGGAGAAGGGCTGGCGAACGACGTCATCGCGATCCTCTCGCGCTTTTCTGACATTGCGGTCGTCTCGCGAACTTCGTCGTTTGCGTATGAGGGCAAGCAAGGCGACATCCGCCAGATCGGCAAGGAACTGGGCGTCGGCTATGTCGTCGAGGGCAGCGTGCGTAAGGAAAGCGATAGAGTGCGCATCGTTGCACAGCTTATCAACACCAAAACCGGAGACCATGTCTGGGCGGACCGCTTCGATAAGGCGGGAACTGACCCATGGGCGCTTCAGGATGAGTTGACCGGCAAGATCGTGGGCGCGATGACGGGCGAGTTCGGAGCCATTCGCAAAGCGGACTACAGTCAGGCCTGGGGTAAGGATAGCACCAATCTTGCTGAATACGACTACTACTTGCGCGCGGAAAGCCAATTGAACCTCTACACGAAGGAAGGTATCGAACGATCCGGTGAGATTTCACGACAGGGCCTGCAGACATTCCCTGGCTCCCCTCTTTTGACCGTCGAATGGGGGTGGTCTCACTGGTTGAACGCTGCGCTGCTCTACAGTTCTGACCCGCAGGACGATCTTCGGGAGGCGGAGCGACTGGTTAATCAGGTCCTCGCAGACAAGAATCTGAGCCCGCAAGTGGTGCGACTGGCAAATTGGCTCAACGCTTGGCTCCTGACCCTCAAAAGGGACCATGATGGCGCTGTTGCGGCAATGAACAAAGCCATTGCGGTGGCACCCTACAATGCGTTCACGCTTACCGACGCAGGGAGTATCTTTCTACAAGCCGGTCAAACCGAAAAGGCGCTGGAACTGACCGACGCTGCGGCCGCGCGGGACCCTGCGCTATCTTGGTTTTTCAACTATGTGCGAGGTTTTATCTACATCGTGCTTGGCAAGAACGAAGATGCAGTTGCGGTTTTGAAGACAACGGATTTCGCCGACGCACCATTGCAACTAGCCATCGCCTATGTGCGTCTTGGACGCGAGGCAGACGCCCGAGCTGCCGTCGAGAAGATGCTCAAGTCAGCTCCGACTGCGACGATCCAGTCGTGGCGGCAGACCTGGAACTTCCGAGATCCTTCTATTATGGATCACGCCGCAGCAGACCTTGCGCGCGCCGGCCTTCCGCCGCAATAGGCTGTCGATGGTATTCGGCCTTCGTGGCGGATTCCATTCGCCGCCGTCTGCCAATGGGCAGGTTTGGCAGAGTCCCGGCGGAACTTTTGCGTGCCTTCTTCAATTTAGGAAATACTTGTTCGGAGATGTGCGCCATGAATGTGAGCGACGAAAGAACTGTCTCCTTGTGGGCCTCGCTCAGGGTTATGCCCGACGCCACTCCACTCACTGGGAATGATGAGGCCGATGTCGTTGTCATCGGCTCCGGAATTGCCGGCTTGTCGGTAGCCTACGAACTCGCCCTTGCAGGACAGAAGGTTGATGTCATCGATCGCGGCCAGATAGGCAGCGGCATGACGGCCCGCACGACCGCGCATCTGTCATCCATATGCGACGACTATTTCTCCAAGTTGATTGATCTTCGAGGGCGCGACCTGGCTCGCCGGTTCTATGAGAGCCAATCGGCGGCGATCGACCGTATAGAGGCGATCCGGGGGACCGAAGGTATCGACTGTGATTTCAGACGTGTCGACGGGTTCCTGTTTCCATCGTCCCAAGGAGAGGAAACCGATCTCAAACGCGAATTCGACGCCGCACTGCGAATCGGCGCCGCGGTCGAAAAAGTCACAGGCCTGCCATTTGCGGGGTGCGCTGCGACACCCGCGCTTCGTTATGCCAGTCAGGCGACATTCCATCCGCTCAAATATCTCCGTGGGCTGACGGCGGGCATTCGCGCTCGCGGCGGCAAACTCTTCTGCGACACAGTGGTCGAGCAGGTCGAGGAGACCGAAGGCGGTGTTCGTGTGTCGACGGACTCCGGCTTCAGCATTACCGGCAAATGGGCAGTGGTCGCCACCAACTCGCCGATCAATGACCGTGTCGCCATTCACACCAAGCAAGCGCCGTATCGGACCTATGCGATGGCCTTCGAGATCGAACGCGGGGCGATCGCAGATGGGCTCTATTGGGACATGGAAGATCCCTATCATTACGTGCGTCTGCAACCCGGTGACGGCGCGACGGACTTTCTCATCGTCGGCGGTGAAGACCACAAAACAGGCGCCGTCGACGATGCCGGAGAGCGCTTCGCCGCCTTGACGGTATGGACCAGGCGTCTGATGCCGGATATTGGAGCCGAGACCCATCGCTGGTCTGGGCAGGTGATGGAGACGATCGACTACGCCGCCTTCATCGGCCGCAATCCCGGCAATCAACGCGTGTTCGTCATCACCGGCGATTCAGGCGAAGGCATGACCCATGGCGTGGTCGCTTCACTGTTGATCCGCGATCTCATGCTCAATGGCGACAGTCCGTGGCGGGAAATTTACGAGCCCTCGCGGAAGACGCCCCGGGCGATCGGCGATTACCTGATGGAGAATGCGACGGCGATCAAGAATTTCGCAGAGTATGTCGCGCCTGGCGAACTCGATTCCGTCGACAAGTTGCAGCCCGGTGAAGGCGCCATTGTCCGGGAGGGGCTGACCAAGATCGCCGCCTTCCGAACAGAGGCTGGGGTGCTCTACAAACAATCGGCATCTTGCACACACATAGGCTGCCACGTGCACTGGAATTCCCTTGAGCGCTGCTGGGATTGTCCTTGCCATGGCTCACATTTCGCCGTCGACGGCACCGCTTTGAATGGCCCGGCTGTTTCGCCGTTGGCCGGCATTTGATAGTCCCTTTTGTTGCTCATTCAGGTCCCGCAGGCGGGTAAGATGATCAGACGGCGACGGCCAGCCTGAGCGGAAGGTCGTGCCCTGAAACTGTTCTTCACGCATACGGGCGAGAGGGGCGCGACGGAAGGTTCGATCCAAACCGCCTCACCCAGATCAAGCTTAAAATGGTGCGCACATTCACGAGCTTGACGCCTCGGGCGGCCCACATCTTCAATTCGCCAAACCTCCACATGCGCTCGTTAGCATTTTGTTGACCATAAGCTGGCTTTACTAGGCCTGATGGATGCGGAGGTTTCCGCCCGTCGTCGAATGTTTGGTGTGGGACGGGATTGTTCGTGTTGGAGTATTCACAGGGTTTATCGGGTGAAGCCTTGGGCGGAATTGCCGCGCTCCTGTCGCGTGCTAAACGCTTCGCGGCGCACACCGTTCTGCCGGCTCTGTTTGCGCTGCCGGCGCTTGCCGGTTCTGCATCCCTCGCCTCGGCGGAAGATCGGGCGCTGAAGCTGTTCTTTACCCACACGGGCGAAAGGGCGACGATTACCTACAAGCGGGATGGAAAGTTCGATTCAAGAGGCCTCGCCCAGATCAATCGCTTTCTGCGCGACTGGCGAAGGAACGAGCCGACCCGGATGGATCCGCGGCTGCTCGATCTGGTCTGGGAGGTGTATAAGAAGAGCGGCGGCAGGGATTATATCCACGTCGTCTCCGCCTATCGTTCCCCTGCCACCAACAACATGCTGCGCAACCGCTCGCGCAGCACTGGCGTCGCCAAGAAGAGCCAGCACATGCTGGGCAAGGCGATGGATTTCTACATTCCCGGCGTGAAGCTTGCGACACTGCGTGCCATTGCCATGCAGATGCAGGTCGGCGGTGTCGGATATTATCCAACCTCGGGATCGCCCTTCGTGCATCTCGACGTCGGCAATGTCCGGGCCTGGCCCCGCATGTCCCGGCAGGAACTCGCGCGCATATTCCCGAATGGGAAGACGATGCATCTTCCGGCCGATGGCCGGCCCCTGCCGGGATATAATCAGGCGGTTGCGAACTACAGGAAGCGCGTCAGTTCCAGCTCGATCGAGATCGCCAGCACCGCCGGAGAAGACGAAGACACGGGAGCCTCCGCCACCCCGAGCGGCGGCACAACAGACAACAAGCTGGTGACGGCGCTGCTGCCGACGTCGAGAAGCCGGGTCTTGAATGCGCTAGCGCAGCAGACCGGCGCGGTCGAGCGGGATGACAAAGGCTCCGCTCCCGACCTTTTATCTCTCCCGATTCCGATCCCGGCGATGCGCCCCCTCGCCCTGAACGCGGGCGCGGACGACAAACTGGTGACTGCCTCGATCGGCCCGATTGCAGCACTTCCGGAGAGACGGCCGCCCGCATTGCCGGCTCACGCTCGTTTCCACCCCGTCGTTGCCGCACAGCAGACCTCCAGGCAGGGCGCCGACATGATCGCCTCCCTGCCGATGACCGCGTCCTGGGAAGAAGCAGATTTCCTTGGATCGACGTCCGAAGCGGCGCTGATGCAATGGGCGCTGCATTCTCCCGGTGCGGCGATTGGCTTGAGCGCGCCTCGCCTTTCCCCACGCATGGTCCATCGCGAGGCGAATGTCGCGGCTTCAGACGAGAATCCCGTTCCGGTCGCCGCCACAGGTCCGTTCGACGCCAGCCGGTTTTCGTCGCTCCCGGAGGGGTGACCACAGGAAAACGACAGGTGCATAGGGGCCGGAAGGCGTTTCTAAGCTTGCGCCAGAGAATTGCTCAGTTGCTGTGGGGACAAGGGCGGAGAGCCAATGGTGACACCGAAATAACAGAGATGCTCTTCTCTCCGTTCGCGATCAGATCAACGGAGCGATTAGAGTGTCTCAACGCAAGGTTATAAATATACCATCACTCGCCCATCGCCTCTGAGCCGTATCAACAAGATCATAAGTCGCAGGAACTTCTTTCAATACCGGCGCGTTAGCAGTGCGGATGTGATCGTCGCTCAGTCGACTTCGCATTTGTCCTTTCCGACTCTTCGCAGCCCCGCGATCCAGCGGGGCTTTTTTTGCGGAAGTACTTTGCTCTGTACGGCACCGTACGGCAACTCTCGCGACGCGCGGGCGTTCATTGCTTCGGATCGCGCAGAGGGAGCATCTCCTGTCTCCGCGCGCACCCCTAGGCCCTGTGCGATCCACAATACCCTTGAGACAACCTTCCGAGATCCGATTGCGAGCAGCGGCAAGGCAGCTGGTAAGCCGCGATCGCCGGCCGGCCAACGATTTCGTACGGCCCGAACGGGGCTGCGCATATGCCGCTGGGTTCTTTCACTGTCTCAGTGAACAACCGCGATCACCGGTATCCCGGCTTCCTCCGCGGCGCGAATGAGGGCGGCGCGCGCCTCATTGGGCGAAATATTGCCCTGGATCGCATCCAGGCAGGTCTTTACAGCTGCTATATATTCCCGGCCGTCGTCCGTCGGCCAGGCGGCGATAAGCGCGCCGGCGACCTCGCCGAGCGACCGGACCAGCCTGTGCTTTTCCTGACGGTCCATCACAAGCATCAGAGGCGCGAAGTCTTCGCTCGTGTGCCAGTCCACAATATCGACCGTCTGCATTGCCATTCTTTCCTTTACCCTCACAAGAAGCCTCCCGCATCCGCTGAAACGCGGACCGCGGGATCGGCAGGTTGGCGCTTCGCCAGGAGGTCTCTGCGGTGTTTCACGACAACGACCAGGAACGTCCTGAGGCGTCCCTTCAATCGGACGGGAAGCATCTAAGGCAGGTGATGCCGGGGAAAAGCCGGACCTAAGTCGGACTGGAAGGGCGGCACCTGCGGTTCATATAACAGATGCATGTAACCTGCAGGTCCGTGGAGGGGCGGAACGGGAGGAGGAGATGAAGTTCGGCCCCGACAACAACCACGAAGAGCGCTTTTCGCAAGGCCACAGTTCGGCAGCAACCATCGCAACAATCGAGGCGGCCCTTTCCGCTGATCCCGACATCGACAGCAGCGCTATCGAGGTCAGGATGCTCGGCCCTGTCGTGCTGCTCGAAGGCTATATAACAAAGCCCGCCGACCGCGAAAAAGCCATAGCACTTGCCGCGATGATCGTCGGTGAGGAGAATGTCCACGACCGGATGCTGAGCCGTTTCTCCACGCAGTAAAGAGACGACGGAAGCAGTCGACCGGCCACAATGCGACGACGGCAAAAAGAGCGTTCTCGCCTAGGCTTCGAGCGGCCTTCGCATTCTGATCAGGGGAACGCTTGCGCCGCCGCGTGCGTCTTCCACGCGTTCAATGGCGCGATATCCGCACGTGCGATAGAGCGGTTCACCCGATAACGTCGCCATCAATTCGATTTCCCGGAAGCCTTCCTTGTGCGCCGCCGCCTCGCAGAGCGCCATGATCAGTCGGCCGATGCCGCGTCGTGTAAAGTTCGGGTGCGTGTACATCGCCCTGATGCGGGCCGGGTCTCTGGCAGGATCGAGGAGAGCGGCATCGCGACCGGGCGTGCGATCGCCGCCATAGAGCGTTGCGCGTCGGCTCCACCCACCACACCCCACCAGAACCCCGTCGATCTCGACGACAAAATAGGTGCCGTCCGCAACCAGCTGGCTATCCAGGCCCATGATGGCGCGGCTCGAAGAAATCTGTTCGGCCGTCAGAAAGGGTTTCTGGTTCTCCGCGATAGCCGCATCCATCAGCAATTTGAGGTCGTCCAGATCGCTGTCGCGGGCCAGTCGATGACTGAGTTGCTGTTGTTCCATCTCCGCCGCCTTTGACGGTTCGGCCAGTCTGCGCATCCGGGCGGGCAGCCGCGCCGTTGGCCATTCTAACAAGCGCGACCGGTGAATTGAAGCGGGATCTCGCGGTCAAGCCACGCCCGCGATCAAGCCCAGATCTCTTTTCATAGCCCTGCCCCTCTGATGCAACAGCAGCTGGCGGTGCGGACGCAGGAGAGCCGGATAGCCACATTGAGTGACTCGCCTTCCTCTTGGCTTGGGCGTTTACTCTATCGCTCTGGCGGAGGAAGCAGACCATGGCCATGTATCTCACGCGCTTCAGCTACACGCCCGAGACCTGGGCGCGCATGATCGAAAATCCTGAGGATCGCCGAGAGGCGGCACGCAGCTATATCGAATCCGTGGGCGGCAAACTCCATGGATTCTGGTACGCCTTCGGGGAGCATGACGGATGGAATTTGTGGGAGGCGCCTGACAACGTATCGATGGCGGCCGTCACGCTTGCGATCGGCGCCGGCGGCGCGCTCAGCTCTATTGAGACCACCGTGCTCCTTGAAGTCGAGGATACGATCCAGGCCTTGGGAAGAGCGAAGTCGATCCGGTACCGCCCACCGGCAGCGTAGGCTGCGGTACACCCACCTTCCGGACTCCGTATGAGTCACGCTCATAGGTGGCTGGGGCAGAACCGGCATGACTGCTCTCGGCGGAGCACACCGGCGCTTCATCGTGGTTGTCCGACACGGACCGAGGATCAGACGATAGGTGTCTTTTCCTGCCAAACTCATCCCTTTGGGCGACCATCGCAACGATGCTTCGCGCAATCTCCTCCTGAACAACGAAGATATCTTCGAGCAACCGGTCGTGACGATCCGCCCAAAGGTGGGTGCCGTCCTCCGTTTCAACGAGTTGCACCGCGATCCGCACGCGATCTCCGGCTCGCCTAACGCTACCTTCAACAATATAGCCCGCGCCCAGGCGCCGTCCGATTTCACGCGGATCAGCTGTGCGCCCACGCAGAGCAAAAGATGAACTTCTGGCAATCACCATCAGCTCCGAGAACCTGGCCAGTTCAGTGATGATATCTTCGGTCATGCCGTCGCTGAAATAGGCTTGTCCCGGATCGCCGGAGATATTCTCGAAGGGGAGAACTGCTATGGCCGGTCCGTTCAAACTGGATCTCTTGTGCGATATGAATTGAGATCCGCTTAGCGGCAGATGATAGGCTTTGATAGGCCGTGAAATGTTTTTGAGATGCTGCTCTCCAACGTATTCGACCGTTGCGTCAATCTTGCCGGCGAGGTGCTCGTACGCGGAGCCCGACATCAGGACGTCGCCCGGTGGGCACAATTGTTCCAGGCGCGCGGCGATGTTGACCGCATCCCCTAGAAGGTCGTCCCCCTCAACGACGACATCCCTGAGGTTTATCCCCATTCGGTAGACAATGCTGCTGTCAGGGTCGGACGATCTCCGATGCTCTGCTGCCGTATTCTGCATGGCAATCGCGCAGGACACAGCTTCGACCACCGAGGAAAACTCCGCGATAAATCCGTCGCCTGTCAGTTTCACCAGCCGTCCCGAATGTGCGATGATGAGCGGCTGAAACGTCGTGGCCTGCAGCTCGCCAAGGGCAGTAAGCGTCTTACCCTCATCCTTCTCCACAAGCCTTGAATAGCCGACGACGTCGGCGATCAGAATAGCTGCCAGCCTTCGCTGCAACGCATACCCCTCCGTCAAAGATGGCCGATCGGGTCAGACCCTGCCCGAGGCAGAAGAGGACTTCTACTCGCTCTGCCTGAAATTGCGGATCCGGTCGAACAGCACCGCCAGCACGATCGCGCCGCCGATAAAGGTCCCCTGCCAGAAGGCGTTGATGCCGAGCAGGCCGAGGCTGTTGCGGATCACCTCGATCAGCGCCGCACCGACCAGGGCGCCGAAGGCGGTGCCGACGCCACCGGCCAAATTGGCGCCGCCGATGACGGCGGCGGCGATGACCTGGAGCTCCATGCCGGCGCCGATATTGGTGGTGACGGCGCCGAGCCAGCCGGTCTGGACGATGCCGGCAATGCCGGCAGACAGCGCCGAGATCATGTAGACGGCGACCTTGATACGGCGCACGGGAACGCCGGTCAGTGTTGCGGCGTGTTCATTGCCGCCGATGGCGAAGATATAGCGGCCGAAGCGCGTCCAGCGCAGCACGAAGCCGGTCAGAAGCGCCAGAATGATCATGTAGAGGACCGGATTGGCGATGCCGAGGAACCAGGCGCCGCCGCCGAGCGCCAGGAGCTTGTCGTGGTCGGGACCGAACTGGAAAACGACGGTGTTGTTGGAGGCGACCATGGCCAGGCTGCGCGCCACCGACAGCATGCCGAGCGTCACCACGAAGGGCGGGAAATCGAGATAGGCGATCATCACGCCATTGAAGGCGCCGACGACAAGCGCCGTGCCGATCGCGGCCGCTATGCCGATTTCGATGCCATAACCGGCATGCATGGTGACAGCCAGCACCATGCTGCAGAGGCAGAGCACCGAGCCCACTGACAGGTCGATGCCGCCGGTGATGATCACAAGCGTCATGCCGAGCGCAATGATGGCGACGAAGGTGACGTTGCGGGTGATGTTATAGAGGTTCTTCGCCGTCGCGAAGGAATCGGTGGCGAAGGACAGGAAAAGGCAGGCGAGAATGACGGCGACCAGCACCCAGAAGGTCTGGCTGCCGACAAACTCCGAAAGCCGGCTTCGCTCTCTCTGCGCAATCGTCTGGTCAAGGGTAACTGCCATTGCTGACCTTCTTTTCTGCCCGTGTCGCGCCGCTCAAACCTGTTCGATGGCGCCTGTTATCAGACCAGTCACTTCCTCCGGCGAACTCGACGCGATCGATTTGTCGGCGACTTTCCGGCCGCGGCGCATGACGATCACCCGATCGGCGACGGTAAAGACGTCCGGCATGCGGTGGCTGATCAGCACGACCGCGATGCCGCGGTCGCGCAATTCGCGGATCAGGTTCAAGACCTCGGCCACCTGGCGGACCGAAATCGCAGCGGTCGGCTCGTCCATCAGCACGATCTTCGCTTCCGACAGCATGGTGCGGCCGATCGCCACCGCCTGCCGCTGGCCGCCCGACATCTGCTTGACGAGGTCGCGTGGGCGGGTTTCCGATTTCAATTCCTTGAAGATCTCGCCGGCGCGCCGGTACATCGTCTTGTAATCGAGCACGCGGAACGGGCCGACACCGCGGCGGAGCTCCCGGCCGAGGAAGACATTGGCCGCGGCCGTCAGATTGTTGCAGAGCGCCAGATCCTGATGGACGATCTCGATGCCGTGCTGGCGCGCCTCGACCGGCCGGTGCATGACGATTTCCTTGCCGTCGAGCCGCATCGTGCCCTCGCTCGGCCGGAAGTTGCCGGCGATCATCTTGACCAGCGTGCTCTTTCCCGCGCCGTTATCGCCCATCAGACCGACGACCTGGCCGGCTTCGAGCGTAAACGACACGTCGTTCACCGCCTGGATGGCACCAAAATGCTTGGAAATATTGGTAAGTTCGAGAACCGCTGCCAGCCGACCACCCTCCCCGGAACCCGCAGGCTGCCGTCGCGCACCGGACGCCAGCCCCCTGCAATCTCGCTCTCCCGATCTCCTCCCGAAAAAGCGATCAGGATCATTTACGCAAATGGCCGAGGAATGGTCAATAAAATCTCGGCCTAACCGGCCCGCTCAAGCAAAAATCTACTTCGCCGCGCAAATACAGATTGACGCCGGAAACGCTGGGATATTAGCTGTTGCTGGGAGAGAGACCATGCTGATCCTTGTCACCGGGGCTACGGGCAAGGTCGGGCGGCGCTTCATATCTGGGCTGCTTGACGAGCCGAAGTTTTCCAATGCACGCATTCGCGCGCTTTGCCACAACCGCGTGATCGAAGAGTCCGACCGCATCGAGGTCATCAAGGGTTCGATCGCCGACAGCGCCGTTGTGACAGCGGCGATGGCGGGCGTCACCCATATGCTGCATCTCGCCACCTGCAAGGAAACGCCTGACGATGTGATGGATGTTACCGTCAAGGGGCTGTTCTGGCTGCTCGAGGCCTTTCGCCTAAACCCGACAGCGCGCCAGTTCATCCTCATCGGCGGCGATGCCGGCATCGGCCATTTCTTCTATCGTCACGACGGGCCGGTGACCGAAAAGACGCCGCATCGGGCATATCCCGGCTGCTACGCGCTCTCCAAGGTGCTGGAAGAGGTGATGCTGGAGCAGTTCGCCATCCAATACGGCATCAACAGCTGCTGTCTGCGCGCGCCCTGGATCATGGAGAAGGACGATTTCAAGTTTACCCTCTCTTTCGGCGACGACGTGTTCGGCGGGCCGGATTGGAAGAGCCTGGTGCCGCCGGCCGATGCGGAACGTTATGCGCGCGACGGCACGGTGCCGCTGCTGCGCGATGCCGACGGGCGGCCGCTGAAGCGCAATTTCGTCCATGTGGACGATCTCGTCTCCGCGATCCTGGCGGCGATCGACAATCCGCGTGCCGTGGGCCAGCTCTTCAACATCGCGATGGATCGGCCGGTCGATTACGGCGAAGTCGCCGCTCATCTCGCCCGCACGCGCGGGCTCGGCTCCGTCGACATCCCGAGTGAATACCACTCGAACTGGATGGATAACAGCAAGGCGAAGTTCCTCCTGGACTGGCGCCCCGTCTACGATCTGGAAAAGCTCATCGATTCAGCCTGGGAATACCGGCGTTCAAGGGAGGAGCCTCGTATCGTCTGGTATCCCGGTTGATAACAGGGCGGACGAAGGCGTCCGCCTTTTCAAAAAGGGAGGAAGCTATGAGGAAGGCATTATTGCTGGCTGCTGCTGCAGTCCTGGCATTCACGGCCGGTGAGGCCATGGCCGCCAAGAAGCAGCTGGTCATCGTCGTCAAGGGCCTCGACAACCCGTTCTTCGAGGCGATCAACCAGGGTTGCCAGAAATGGAACAAGGAAAACGCCTCGGCCGAATATGAATGCTTCTATACCGGCCCGGCATCGACCTCGGACGAGGCCGGCGAAGCGCAGATCGTCCAGGATATGCTCGGCAAGGCCGATACGGCGGCGATCGCCATCTCGCCGTCGAACGCCAAGCTGATCGCCCAGACGCTCAAGACCGCCAATCCGAGCGTACCCGTCATGACGCTCGATGCCGATCTGGCGGCCGAAGATTCGGCTTTGCGCAAGACCTATCTCGGCACCGACAACTACCTGATGGGCGCCAAGATCGGCGAATATATCAAGAAGGCCAAGCCGAAGGGCGGCAAGATCTGCACGATCGAAGGCAATCCCGGCGCCGACAACATCCTGCGCCGCGCCCAGGGTATGCGTGACACGTTGAGCGGCAAGAAGGGACTCGACGCCCTTAAGGGCGAAGGCGGCTGGACCGAGGTGGCGGGCTGCCCGGTCTTTACAAATGACGACGGCGCCAAGGGCGTGCAGGCGATGACCGACATCCTCGCCGCCAATCCCGACCTCGACGCCTTCGGCATTATGGGCGGCTGGCCGCTGTTCGGCGCCCCGCAGCCCTACCGCGACCTGTTCAAGCCGATGGCCGACAAGATCGGCAAGAACGAGTTCGTCATCGGCGCCGCCGACACGATTGGCGATGAAGTGGCGATCGCCAAGGAAGGCCTGGTAACCGCGCTCGTCGGCCAGCGGCCGTTCGAAATGGGCTACAAGGCGCCGACCGTGATGATGGACCTGATCTCGGGCAAGAAGGTCGATGATCCGGTCTTTACCGGGCTGGACGAGTGCACCAAGGATACGGTCGACACTTGCATCCAGAAATGACGCCTCAATCGGAGCGCCCATTCCGGTGGGCGCTCCCCTGGATTACCTTTCGATTTCCGAAAAGATCCAGTCGGAAAAAGCGCGCATGGCCGCCGTGACCGGCCGCGACTGCAGGCGCGTCAGCCAATAGCTTCCGAGCGAGATGACGGTGGCGAAGGGCTGCACGATCGCACCCGAGCAGAGGTGCCTTGAAAACATCGAGGGCGGGGCGAGTGCCACGCCGAGCCCCTGCAGAGCCGCCTCCATCATGCCGACGGAGGAATCGAAGACGATGCCGGCATTGACCTGGGCGGCCGGCGGCACGCCCGTGGCCTGGAACCAGGTGCTCCACTCATCCGTGCGATAGCTGCGAAGCAATGTCGCCCCGGCAAGGTCTGCCGGCGATCGGAGTTCGTCGGCCAGTTTCGGGATGCAGAGAGGCGAAAGCGGCGCTTCGAACAGGCGCTCAGCCTGCGTGCCGTGCCATGAGCCGCTGCCGAAGCGGATGGCGAAATCGAGCCCTTCCGCCGCCGGATCGACGCGGTTGTTGTTGGTGGAAATGCGCAGATCAATGAAGGGATGCCGGCGCTGGAAATCCGCAAGCCGCGGCAGGAGCCAGCCGACGGCGAAGGTTCCGACGACACCGAGGAACATGAGCTCGCGCACCTGCCCGGCCTCGATCCTGTCGAGCGTCTTCGCCATCTGGTCGAAGGAGGCGGTGACCGTCGGCAGCAGCGCCTCGCCTTCCGCGGTGATCTTCAAGCCGCGGGGAAGGCGCTGGAACAGCGCCACGCCCAGCCGCTTCTCCAGTCCCTTGACCTGCTGGCTGACGGCCGCCTGGGTGACACAGAGCTCGATTGCAGCGCGGGTGAAGCTCAGATGTCTGGCGGAGGCTTCGAAGGCGCGGAGACTGTTCAGCGGGAGGAATGGACGAACCATGTAAGCCCTAGATTTTCTTTTATCTCCCGCGAGATATCATCGTTTGTGATCGGAAAACAGCGCCTTTAAACGCGGTCTGAGTGCGCTTCAAGCTCTGTGGCCGACCTTTGGAGGATGACTGATATGAAGATTATTGGGATAGGAACTTTATCGGCCGCTTTGATCTCAGTATGTGCTTGCGCAAGCGGCTTTGCCGCCGATGCCGCGAAAGTGCGGACGATCGTCGACGCCGCGATCAAGCCGGTCATGGAGAAAAACGCCATCCCGGGCGTTGCCGTCGGCATCACCGTCGATGGAGAGCAGCATGTCTTCACTTATGGCGTCGAATCGAAGGAGACCGGCCGGCCGGTGGCGCCGACGACGCTGTTCGAACTCGGATCGATCAGCAAGACTTTCACTGCGACGCTGGCATCTTACGCTGACGCGAAGGACGAATTTTCGCTCGACGGCAAGGTGAGCACATATCTGCCGGCGATGAAGGGCAAGCCGTTCGGCGATGTCGCGCTGATCAATCTTGCCACCCATACCGCCGGCGGATTTCCGCTGCAGCTGCCCGATGACGTCAAGACCGAAAAGCAGCTGCTTTCCTATTTCGCCGCCTGGCAGCCCTCCTACGCGACGGGGACGCAGAGAAGTTACGCCAATCCGAGCATCGGCATGCTCGGCTACATCACGGCGAAGGCCATGGGCGGCGATTTCGCCGCCCTGATGGAAGGCAAACTGTTTGCCGCTCTCGAATTGAAGAGCACCTTTATCAAGGTGCCGAAGTCGCGGCTGGCCGATTATGCTCAAGGCTATAAGCGCAGCGGCGAGCCGGCGCGGCTGACGCCGGCCCTGCTTTCCTCCGAAGCCTATGGCGTGAGATCGACGGCCGGCGACATGATCCGCTTCGTCGGCGCCAATATGGGCCTGGTCAAACTCGACGAAACGCTGCAGCAGGCGATTGCCAGGACCCATACCGGATATTTCAGCGTCGGGGCTATGACCCAGGATCTGATCTGGGAGCAATATGCCTATCCCGCCACGTTGGCGAGCCTGCTCGAGGGCAATTCGGCCGCTATGCTGAAGACAATTCCGGTCTCTGAGCTCAGGCCACCGATAAAACCGCGTGACGACGTCTGGATCAACAAGACAGGCTCGACCAACGGCTTCGGCGCCTATGTCGCCTTCATTCCCAAGGAGCGCCTCGGCATCGTCATCCTGGCCAATAAAAATTATCCCAACCAGGATCGGGTCGCCGCCGCCTATCAGATATTGACCGCGCTTGCGGCCGACTGATCGGAAATGGGCGCAATCGGCGTGACGGACGCCGGAGCGGACTGTTTACGCGTCGGCCTTGAAGCACACCGACGGCAATGCTCTGAATCAAGTGATCGTCTCGAGTCGGACCTTAGCCCGATGCGCGACTGCACCCTTATGATAGAGAGCGCTTGGCGACTGACGGACATGCTGTAGTCGAGCCGGCTACAGCAGGTGTCCAACAGTCCGCAACTTCGCCCCGCAGTACACAGCGCAATACTACCTTAAGTACTGCAAATTAATAATTAAGATTAACGCGCGAGTATTTCTTAGAATTTCTCTAAGCAATTGCCAGTCCTTATAGGGAATGCTAATAGACAGTTACCTTTTTGAAGCCATCAGGGGCAATGCAAATGAAAACTGTATTGATTTCGGGCGGAGCTGGTTTCATCGGATCGCATCTGTGCGACCGACTTCTGCTTCGGACTGACCTTCAGAAACTCGTCGTTGTAGACAATCTTTGGACCGGACTTTTCGAAAACATCGAGCACATCAAGGACCCGCGTTTCCACTTCGTGAAATCGGATGTCGAAACCCTGCAGACCTCCGATAAATTCGACGAAATCTATCATCTTGCCTCTCCTGCATCGCCGCCCTGGTATATGAAGGAGCCGAAGCGGACGATTTCCGCCAATCTTCTCGGGGCAATGCGGCTTCTCGATCTTCTGAAGAAGGGCGGTCGTTTCGGCTTTACCTCGTCTTCCGAAGTCTATGGCGATCCGCTCGTCTCGCCGCAGCCTGAATCCTACAAGGGCCAGGTCGACTGTACCGGCCCACGCTCGTCCTACGACGAGAGCAAGCGCTGCACGGAATCGCTGCTGTTCGAGATGCAGCGCACCCAGGGGCTCGACGTCAAGGTCATCCGTCCCTTCAACATTTATGGCCCCCGCACCCGCGCCGACGATGGGCGCGCGGTCTCCAACTTCATCACCCAGGCGCTCTCGGGCCGCCCGATCACCGTATTCGGCGACGGTCTGCAGTCCCGCAGCTGGGGTTATGTCGACGATATCGTCGACGGCTTCGCCCGTTATTTCTGGATAAACCAAACCGACTATAAGGGGCCGCTGAATATCGGCAACGATCGCGAGATTTCGGTTCTCGAGGTCGCGCAATATGTCTCCCGCCTCGTCGGCGGCGTGCCGATCGTCTTCGAGCCCTCCCCCCCGCAGGATCCCACCAACCGGCGGCCGGACCTCAGCAATGCGAACTACGTCATGCCCGAGTGGTCGTGTAAGATCAGTTACGAGCAAGGCGTGGCCCTGACGCTCGAATGGTTCAGGGAAAAAATGAAGGCCGAGAAGCAATCATCACAGCTGCGCAGCGCACATCGTTGATGCTGACGGTTTGCGGCGACGCGCGGCCTTTCGGACGCGCGAAGGGTGCCGATATTCTGAACCGGCGCATCGTGCCCGTCAGATCAGCCCGATCTAGGGCCGATGCGCAAGGTTCAAGGGTGCGATCGAGAGAGCGTTGATGCGAGAACCAATTCCGGCTGATCTGAAGGACATCCGCTTTCCCGTACCAATTCGCTATCTGGATCTCGCCTCGGCCGAGGTCGATACCGGCTCATCCGCCCTTTCCGAGGGGTTGGTGATCTTTCTGTCGGATGGCCTTCCCGTAGGACAGGCCTATGTCGACAAGCCAGAGAACACGGCCGCACTCGCCTTGCGCGTCGTGCAGCCCGAGACGGTCGAGCATGCGCATCAGGTCGCGCAAATCCCGCTCAAAAATAACGACGTCAGTATTCTGATCTGCACCAAGGACCGGCCCGACGAGCTGGCTCGCTGCTTGGCATCCATCCCCAGACAATCTCTTCCGCCGGTCGAGATCGTCGTTGTCGACAACGCATCGGCCGGCGATGGCACGCGTCGTGTCGCAGAGGCAGCCGGCGCCACCTATGTCCGTGAGGATAGGATCGGCCTCGACTATGCCCGAAACGCTGCCGTGCGCGCGGCAACGACGGAATTCGTCGCCTTCACGGACGACGATGTGGTGCTTCACGAACGATGGCTCGAGAACCTGATGAAGGGGTTCGATCAGCCCGAAATCGGGTGCGTCACCGGCCTCGTCCTTCCCGGAGAGCTTTCCACGCCCGCGCAGCTGATATTCGAAAGACACTGGGGGTTCGGCCGAGGCTATCGGCGCAGGGACTTCGATCGGCACTTCTATCGCCGGCATAAGCGGCATAAAAATCCCATGTCGATGGTCGGCGCAGGAGCAAGCCAAGCGTTTCGTCGCAAAGTGTTCGATGAATGCGGATTATTCGACGTCCGACTCGGTGCGGGGGCGGCTGGGTGTTCGGACGACTCCGAATTCTGGGATCGGCTTCTCCATCATGGCCATACTTGCCGCTACGAGCCGACCGCGGTTTCGTGGCATTTTCACCGCAAGGACATGGAAGGGCTGGCAAAACAGATTCATCAATATATGAAAGGCCATGTCGCTGCGCTGCTGATCCAGTACCAGAACACCGGCAAGCTGGGCAATCTGCGCCGCATGCTGATGTCGCTCCCCTGGTATCATCTCAAAAGGTTCGCGAAGCGGCTCGAACGCGGAGCGACTTCGGAAAACTTCTTTCTGAAGGAAGAGGTTCTGGGGAGCCTGCAGGGCGCATTTTATCTTCTCGGCCGCTGGAAAATGCAGCCATGGTGACGGCGTCGAGACCTGCGATCTCCTTTCTCATCCCGGCCTATAATGCCGCCGGTACGCTGTCGGATTGTCTGGGCAGCCTGCAAAATCAGACGATATCGAACTGGCAGGCGGTCGTGGTGGATGACGGCTCGACCGACGGGACTTGGGAGGTCCTTGAAAGCCTTGCCAACGCGGACGGGCGGATTACGCTTTACCGTCAACCGAATGCCGGTGCCGCCGCCGCACGCAATGCAGCCGCTCAGCTTGCCGCTGCGCCTCTCCTCTGCATGCTCGATGCCGACGACTGGCTGGATCCCGCCTTCAACGAAAGCATGCTGCCGATCGCCAGCAACCAGTCTCAGCCACTGATCGCCCATTGCAGCTATCGCCGCGTCACCGCCGACGGCCGGATGCAGAAGATCGAGCAGGCGCATGATCTTACCGGAGATCGTGCAATCCAACAATTTTCGTCAATTTGCGCTCTGGCCATTCATACGGCAGTCTTTCCCAAGCGCCTTTTTACGGAACTGGGCGGCATGGATGTCACATTACAAACCTGCGAGGACTGGGATCTCTGGCTTCGCATGGCGTTCGCCGGGGCTCGATTCCAGCGGGTGGACAAATGCCTGGCCTTCTATCGCATGAAGGCCGGCTCTCTGTCGTCCGATCCGATCAGGATGATGCGAGACGCGATTGTCGTGACGGAAAGGGCGCGGGCCTTGCAAGTTGAGCGGAGCTTGCCGACGCAGGGCGAGGACGACGCTTGGCCCAAGCCGGCCCTTAGCCAGCTTCGCGTCTTCATTTGGATCGCGTCGATGCATCTTTGTGCGGAAACCGATCCCAAGGACCTGGCCGAGCTTCTGCCGGAATTTCCCGATGGCTCGGGCCACGAAGACATGATGGCGGTGGCCATCCTTCATGGGTTGCAGACGGGCCAATCGGTTGAGAATACTGCCGCCCTGATCGACTTGATGGACTCGTGGGCACCGGCAGTCGCGCGGCTCCTCGCCCTCATCGAAAGCCATTCGCTGGCCGGAACCGCACGAAAGACAGAGCAGCTTCTTGCCTGGCGGCTTTCATCAGAAGCCGTCTCGCGTTCTTTTAAGCTCGGGCGCGTCCAGGCTGTGGCCGTCGACGTCAACAAGCTCGCGAAGATTACCAAGGCCGTCGACGCCGATACGCTGGTACTGCAGCTTTCGTCCGGACAGAAACATATCGGTGCCCACGTGGGGCCGCTATGGGGAGATCTGTCGGTCGGCGCATTGGTTCGCCTGATCGTCCGGGACATGCATGCAGGCGGTCGGCTGCCCACGCCCAGGACCTTCGCCTATGCGCGCCACCGGTTATTCGAAACCTTGCGTAACTATAGAGGCTTCCTTGGGATTCTTCGTCGGGGAGGACGACGGCGGGGACGCCTCGGCCGCCTTGTCCAGTCAACGCGCGACGCAGCTCTTATAAAATCTCTGGCAGGCGACGGGGAAACGGATGACCAGCGCCTTTCGAAGGCAGATTGGCAGAATGAGCGCTTGCATGGCGCGGTGTTAGCCGAGCGCCGCGGAAAAAAAACGGGAAAGGAAGCCCTTTTGTCAGAGGCCGCTTCCAAAGAGGAATATTGGGAACGGGTCTTTGAGCATCCCGACCCATGGAACTACGTGTCGATCTACGAACAGGTCAAATACGAGCAGACGCTGGGCCTTGTCCCGGAAGGGATAGGCAAGGCACTGGAACTTGCCTGTGCGGAGGGGATATTCTCCGCCAAGCTTGCGCAAAAGGTCGGGACGCTGACGGCAACGGACATCTCGCGTCGTGCGATCGAAAGAGCATCCGAGCGGTGCCGAGAGTGGGGGAATGCCGAGTTTCGTGTCCTGGACTTCGCAGGCGACGAGATTCCTGGCGGACAGGACCTGATTGTCTGCTCGGAAGTCCTCTATTACATGGATGACGAACAGGTCTTGGAGCGGGTCTGCCGAAAGATTGCCGCAGCACTGAAGCCAGGCGGCTGTCTGATTACCGCTCACGCCCATCTCCGGCGAGACGAGCCCGAAAGGACCGGTTTCGATTGGGACAATCCGTTCGGTGTCGGCACCATCAGGAAAGTCTTTTCGAACCTGCCGGACCTTACCCTGGAAGAAACGATCGAGACCGAGCTTTACGCCATTCATCGGTTCCGCAAGCGTGAAACGTCCGTACACACAATGCGGATTGAACGGCACGGTGTCCCATTGGACACGGAGGTGGCCAAAAACATCATCTGGGGACCGGCCGGTGTCGAACGAGCGGCGGCGTGGTCGAACGAAGTGACGACCTCGATCCCGGTGTTGATGTATCACAGAATCGCGCGCGAAGGTCCCGATCGGCTGCGGCGTTTCCGGATCGCGCCGGAGATGTTCCGCCAGCAGATGCAGTTTCTCCGGCGGCAGGGCTACTATGGGCTGACGGCCGATGCGCTGGCCCATCTGCTTCAGGTGGGAAAGCCGATACAGGGGCGGCCGGTCGTCCTGACCTTCGATGATGCCTATCTCGATTTTTTTACCGAAGCCTATCCCATCCTTGTAGAGAACGGCTTCAGCGCCGACGTCTTCGTCGTGACGGACAAAGTGGGCGGCCGATCGGATTGGGATGCCGCTTACGGTGAGCCAGCCCCCCTGATGTCTTGGAACGACATTGAGGATCTCCATCGAAAGGGCATCCGATTTGGGTCTCATCTGGAAACCCACACGCCGGCGAGTGCGCTGGATAACGCCACGCTACTGGCCGAAGCGGTTCATTCTCGCAAGACGCTGGAGAACCGGCTCGGCGCGGCCACGACATCTATCGCTCTCCCCTTCGGCTGCACCGATTTCCGTGTTCCCGGAATTCTGGCCGAGGCGGGATATCAAATTGGCTTCACCACCAGGCCTGCAAAAGCGGGCTTTTCGGACAAGCTGCTGTCACTCCCGCGCCTTGAGGTACGCGGTGATTTACCCATCACGGCGTTTGCCGAACTGATGGGTCATCCCAACGCCTTTATCGGATAATGCCATGATCATTGACCCTCCTTTGGTGACCGTCATCATTCCCGCGTACAATGCGGAAGCGACGCTCGTGCAAACGCTGCGAAGCGTCTCGGCCCAAACCTATGAACACCTCGAGATACTCGTCGTGGACGATGGATCGCGGGACGAAACATTCGAACTGGCGACACAATATCGCCTTTCTGACCCGCGCGTTCGTGTCCTTCGCCAGCAAAACGGCGGCGTCGCCCTTGCCCGCAACTACGGTATAGAAGAGGCCCGCGGCAGCTACATCGCACCGATCGATGCCGATGACCTCTGGCACCCTCTAAAAATCGAGATGCAAGTCCGCGCGCTCGGGAAATTGTCGACAGGCCACGGCGTCGCCTACAACTGGTACGCGGCAATCGACGAGAACGACGTGATTTTCAGCCATTCGGGTCCCGTGCTCTATGAGGGCGATGTCTTCGAAATATTGGTCGGGGAAAATTTCATCGGCAACGGCAGCACCCCCCTCATGCCGCGGGCGGAAGTCCTGGCATGCGGGGGTTATGATTCTGCCCTGCGTGATAAGGGAGCCGAGGGATGCGAGGACCTGAAGCTCTATCTCGCATTGGCTGAAAGACTACCCTTTGCAGTGGCTCCCGATTTCCTGACCGGTTATCGTTTTACCGCAGGCAACATGTCGAGCAACGCCTCGCGCATGCTGAAATCCCACGCTCTGGTGATGGCAGACGTGAAGCGGCGCCATCCCGATCTTGCCGCCGCCGCCACCCGGGCGGAATTCCATACGGCGTGCTGGTATTTCAAGAAGGCGTTTGCCGGCGGCAACTACGGGCAGGTCAGGAAAGTGGCGTCTCTCCTTGTCAGGAGATTCCCGTCAAGGCTTGTCGGCCAGGCTGTCAGGCATCTGTGGGGCCAAGCGAAGCGGCAGCGCAGGAAACTGTTGAAACGGATACGTCGTAGGTCGCACGCGTGGCCGAAAGGGGCGGCTCCGAAAAGCGTGGCGCTCCCCATCAGCGGCACGTCGTTTTACGACCTTGTCGCAGCCACGCCGACAATAAGGACAGGCGAGCTCATCAAGTCCCGGATGGATCATTTATGATGACGCTACGGAAACCCGTTCTCCGCAGGTCGTGGGGCGCCTTCAACGTTATTGTCGCAGCGCGTTTCCGCGAACTTCTGGAGCTCGTTCCCTCGCTCCGGTTGAAAACCTCCGTCCTGATCGTCATCGGTATCCTGACCGGGCTATCGGAAATGGTGGGGATAACCTTGCTGGTCAGCCTCGTTTTTGCCCTCAGCCAACAAAGCCCTGCTTCCGGGTCCGTCGCCTGGCTACCGGCATACTTTGGCGGATTGGAATCTTCCATCACGAAGTCGATGCTAGTCGCCGTGCTGATCTGCGCGATCATCCTGAGGATCATCCTGGGCTTCGTCAACGACATCATCGCAAGCACCGTAAGCCATCAGATCAGCGAGAGTATTCGTCACCGGCTTTATGCAAAGATTCTGACGATCCCCTTCCAGCGATTTCAACGCTATGAGCGCAGCGATCTGATCAATGTCATCGCCACCGAATCCTATTCCGTGGCCTCAGCTCATACCGGCCTTGTGCGCCTGGGAATCAGTCTCGGGACCATCATCATCTTCGGGGTCGGAATGCTCGTAATGGCATGGCCGATTGCTGTGCTCGCGGTGATGTTCGGCGTCGTCCATAACCTCAGCCTCGGCTTGTTTGCAGCTGCCTATCGCCGTCTTGGCGCCGCCAGTCTTTCAGCTCTGGAAGAATTGACCCATCTGAGCTGGACCACATTGCAGACGTTAAAGGCGGTGAAGAGCTTCGGTCTGGAAGACGACCACAAAGGTATTTTCGAAACCTTGTCCAAGACAGTGGGGGAAACCTGGCGCCGTTCGGATCGGATGGGGGCAGCAACGTCGCTTCTGAGCGAAACGTTGACATTCGGGGTGATCCTGACGATCATCCTGTCCTCGCAGGTCCTGCCGGTCGATTTTCGGGCCGCCCTGTCTGCCACGATACTTCTTTACAGGCTCCAGCCACATATCAAGCAATTCGATTCCCAGCTGCTGCGCTTGCATGAAATCGAAGCCTCACTGCAAAACGTGCTCGCGCTGATCGCGGAACAGGACGACGCCAGGAAAACTGCAGGCGGAGAGGAACTGCGACATCTAAAACAGGAGATCGTTTTCCACGATGTATCCTTCTTCTACGAAGAGGCCAGAATGCCTGCCGTGCGTCATGCCAGCTTCTCGATCAGGGCAGGCGAGACCACGGCTCTGACCGGACCCAGCGGCTCCGGCAAAACGACGATCATCAACATGCTCCTCGACCTTATTCAGCCGACCGAAGGCCGGATCACGATCGATGGCAAGGACCTCTCGACTATCGAGCGATCCAGCTGGCTGCGCCTGCTCGCGGTCTCGGGCCAAGACGTCGAGCTTATGGATGGCTCCGTCCTCGACAATATCCGCTTCCGTCGCGACATCCTTGAGGAGGATGTCCGCTGGGCGGCAGATATGGCCTGCGCCACCGAATTCATCGAGAATCTGCCCTACGGCTTCGACGAATGGCTGGGCGACGAAGCGATCCGGCTTTCGGGTGGGCAACGACAGCGCATCGGTCTGGCGCGGGCGCTGGCCGGCCGGCCCGACATATTGCTCCTTGACGAAGCGACCAGCGCACTCGACGAGGAGACGGAGGGGCGCGTGCTCTCCCTCCTGCTCAGGGAATATGACGGCCGGACCCTGATCGTCGTCAGCCATCGCCCGTCGGTCGCAAGGTTGATGAAGAACCGGATCGACCTGCGTCCGGCCACAACAGCGGATGGGTTGCTCTATGGCGGCTGAGCCTCTATCCGGATTGACGGTGGCAGTCGTCATCCCTGCCTACAATGCCGAAGAGTTCATCGCCGCCACACTTCGATCGGTTGTCGACCAGACCCATTCGGCACTCGAAATCATCGTCGTGGACGACGGCTCCACCGACGATACCGCATCGATCTGTCGCGAGTTCGCCGCAGCTGATCCGAGGATCACGATCCTGTCGACCGAAAATCGCGGTGTAGCCGCGGCGCGCAATGCCGGGATCGAGGCATCCAGGTCCAGCTATATAGCCTTCATCGACGCGGATGACCTATGGCATCCCACTTATGTCGAAAGGATGCTGTCAGCGCTCCATCCCCTGCCGGACGCGTGGGGTGCAGTATATGCCCTTCACCGTTTCGTCGATTCCGAGGGATATTGCACGAAGTCCGGCTCTTCGCTCAACGCTCGGGAATCCATCCTCATTCGCCACCTCGTCTTCCGCTTTGTCGGCAATGGCAGCGGCTTCATGGTGCGCCGCGCCGTCATAGACAAAATCGGCGGCTACGATCCGAGCTATGCCGATCGAGGAATTGGAGGATGCGAAGACTTCGATTTCGAACTCCGCACCGCCGAGCATTTCAAGATCGAGGCGGTGCCACTCGGTCTGGTGGGCTATCGCGTTCATTCCGCAGCCATGTCTGCCGACAGGTCTCGAATGGCGCGGTCGCTTTTGGCAGTGACCGAGCAATGTGTCTCCCGCAACCCGGAACTTCCCGCTTTCGTCGTCAGCTGCGCCCACACCTCGGCTCACCTTTATGCATTCTCAAAATTTGCAGCGTTGAAAGATTGGCACAGCGCCGCCACCTCGCTTAGGCACATCTATCATCATAGCCCCCTGCTTGCTGTGGCCGTCATAATCAAATTGATCTATTCAAAAGCCAACAGAGCCACAAACAGGGCTTTGGCCAAAGTCCGGCCGGTCAGGCAATCAAAGCAGAAGTATTTTAAGAAATTCGAGGAACTAGATCCCCTTATCCCGCTGGTCGGCGGATGGTCACGCTTCCGGACGAAGGCCTTGTTCCGGCGCTTATCGAAGATCGACCGGTGCGGCGGAGAGTCCGTTGCGACCTCGCGAAGGTAGAGCAATCTCCGCCAATCGAGAGAGAACGAAAATGCTTCGGAAGGCCGGCACTTTCCACTCCGCTGGCGACCATCTCATTATTTTGAAGTACAAACTTCAAAAATACAAACGTTGGCATAACGAGAAGACAATAAATTGTGGGAAAAACATAACTATCCAACAATAATCCGTGACAGCATCGACTTTAACAGCAATCATATCTTCGTACTGTGCAGGCAATCTTATCCGAGGACCCGTCACCACCCCGGCGGGTCCTCAAACTTTGCGAAGGTTGGCGCAGGATAAACAGTGAATCCTGCGTCGGACGACGAGAAATCCGCGATATCGACAGGACCAAGGCTCCCGTTTTACAACGCATCGTCTCGGCCAACATTGCAATTAATGCCGAATGCTTCCACTCAGCGACCCCGGCACATAGCAAGAAGTCGTCACGCAGGCGATATTATCATCTATTATAGTCGGTTACATTGTCTCTACTATTTTTCAGTCACTACATCCTACAGTAATTATTAGAAAATCTTCATTCAGCTTATAATAGATATTTAAATACAACTTTTATATGAAATAGATATTTTTACCTTTTGGTAAATTTTTATTAATATTTTACTCATCTATGGGATTGTTGAATTATGTACCCCGCAGCCAACAGGGATGAATTCTTTCAGAAAAGAGTAAAACTGCCGACGTTATTTCCGCTTTGCCTTGTCGGCAGCGGCGTGACCAGCAGGCATTGTAAACGAGGCGGCCACGACCGATTGCCCGATAGTGTCCGGACTGGCCGGTTCCAAAGACCTGGCGACGCAATTCACATCAACGAATGATGATCTGGAGACGAATGAAACTTTAATATGCCGGCAAATCAAAGGACTATCACAGTTCATCACGCCATTGGCCAGACCGGTATAAGGGCAGCCTTCGACTGATCATGACAAGTTCTCCTGATGATCCGAGACCCTCTGAATGACAAGCCGCAGCCTAGGAGACGACCAGCTTCGGTCGAGCGGCTCCCCCGACATGGAACGATGAACCCTCCAGCACGAAAGACCTCACCTCATTCAACGGGGCTGAATGTCCGGTTATGGCCAAACCTGTGTCGAAATGGTCGCACCCGCCGTCGAATTAACCGTTCATAAAGCATTTGCTTGCTCAACTTATAATTTGTGTCATGGTCACTGCAAGTAGTGAGGAGCCGACCTGATGAGTGATATGGCATCGCAGATTCCGGAATTTGGTTATGATGAACGCGTGATGATCTGCCGGAAACAGATTGAGAAGGCGGTTTATCAGTTCATTGCAAACACGAAGGTCGAGGGGTGCGATCCGGCGGAAGTCGCAATGGCCATAGCGGACATTGCCGACGATTACATTTTACTGCTGGCACAGAAGCGCAATTTGACCCATTGAGATCAGGGATCGGCCAGGCTGGCCGGTCGGCAGACGACCGCTGAAACGAGAATCGTCGCCGTCTCCTTGCCCGGAGACAACGTCAACGAAACCGCTTACCATTCATTTGAACCTATCTTGTATGCAGGGCGTCGAATAAGTTCTGAACGAGCGGCAGTCGTCCGGCGGCCCGCGAAATGCCGGGGACCTCTTCGAAGCCAACAATTCAGATGATTGCCGATACATTGGGCCTGCAGGGCAGCTCGTATTCCCCCGGCAGCACCCGTCTTTTGAACCGATCAAGCCCCACTATTCGCGACCCATCACCGGTACAAGGCGCCCATATCCTCGAAGCCCACGTTAATTTTCACGGGTCCGCCCGGCACATCGGCCCGGAACCGCAATCGATTTTCGGAAAGCGCGATTCATAGATCAGAGTGTTGTTAAAGCGTCCTTTGTGCGTCCGATAGGACGCACCCGCTCTAATGACTTTTTATGCTCACCAGGGGAACCGGAGAACTCAATTCGGCCAACTCTCTGGTCAGCCCCTCCCCGACTTCCTGCTTCACCGCCTCAAGAGCAAGGTCGAGGCAATTCGTCGCGAATTGCAGTTTGACATCCTGAGCAACCTGTCGCGCATAGGCGATCATCCGTGCCAGTGCGACCAGTTCGTCCAGAGCGTCTTTCGCCCCTAGATCTCCATCTAGTTTAATAGTCGATGTCACGCCCATGCCCATTTCTCCAACGAATGGAAGGAATGATACGCGGGCTGACGTGGTCGAGCCCGTGAAAAGAGCGTGACACAACTCTCGGTGACGATCGTCGTCTTTGCTTCACAATGCGGACCGTGTGGAGAACCAGGTTTCGCGCAGTTTCCAGCACAAATCGGCATTCACGCGAATATCGGCGGTCGACTGCACCACCTTTAACAATTCCAGTGCATCGATGCGTTTTTGATCAACGGAATGCGACACGAGGGTGGCCAGAAGGTGCGGGCGATCCGGCTCGGCTACGCCAGCGCATTGCTCGACGATTGCCCGCCACGTTCGCCTCTTGAAGAATATTGCACTCGCGGCGTCTTCGATGACCTGGCGCAGCTGATCTGTGAGCAACTCATTCCTTTCCATGGCATCGAGCGTAGCGCAGACATTGACGAGCGGTATCGTCAGCGGCTTGCCGCCCAGCGCGCTCGGCGCGTGCACGAGCGCAACGGCGGCATCGTCGACCAGCCGACCCGTGCGATAGTCTTCGAAAATGCGGCCGATCCCAATCATCCCGAATGAATGACATTCCGCAGCGCGCAGCGCGCCCATGCTTGCCGCCCCGAGGACCGTCACGCCAAGCGAAAGAGCATGGAGAATTTCCTTATGCCAGACCGGTGCAGCGTATTCGAAACCGCCATCGATCAGGCCGATGACATTGGCACCCTGTTCCACCACAGCCAGAACATCGCCCTGCGTGGCGGGCGGCAGGACGCGTATCCCCTCGCCGGCAAGTGAGGCTGCATCGGGAAGACTGGGACCCGCGAAAATGACCTTCAAAAGCCTATCGCTCTCGCGAGCGCCCTTGTTCCAAACTGGCGAGCACGCAGCCCTTCCGGATTTTCGAGTTCGGGTATAACGACCTTGACGACGCCAAAGGGAAGCGTGTCGTCGCTGAGGCGTACGGCGATGACCGAACCGATGCCTTTGTTTTGCAAAGCCTCCAGCACATGCTGCAGCAAATACGCCAGATCCCGATGTCCTGACATTCGGTGGCGGACAGGACCGGCAGCCGGCGAGACGGGAACTGCGTCGAAGGCTCGCCGCATCAGCGGCGGCAAGGATCTCGAGAACGTGGCGGGAGAAATATCGTCCCTGGCTCCGCTGATATAGGTGAGTCTGGATTGCGCGGCTTCCGTTACCGCCCGGATGGCCGCGCGCACGGGAGACGGATGGGCTCCCGTACCGCCGGTCACCTCGACAAGGCGAATGTCCCTGCCGCTGTGGCGATCCCGCTGGCCTGGAACGGAATCACAGGGACCCAGAATGGCGGTGAAACAGGGAATGGCGATGTCGCTTGTGATATCGAAGAGCCTGAGCGCCAATCCTGATTTTTCGATCTTGTCGATCAACCCGGTCAGTGCATCGTCCTGAAAGCCGCGGGGGTCGACGCAGCCGGCATAACGATCCCTTTCCGCGCCAACTTGCCATAGCACATGCGCATCCCGCTCGATCCGCTCGAGCACACCGTGGAAAACGGCCTCCTCGATATTGTTTCCCGATGCCAAGCCGTCAGATGACATCCAGTATCGCGCATCGCGCGTGCGGTCGAGCAGCACCGCTTCAAAAGGGATATGAATCGTCTCGCCGGTGAGGATATTGATGCCGGCCACCCATTCCGTCTCCTCGTCCGGCCCGAGATCGGGTTTATGCATGGCAATCAGGCAGTTCAGCGGATCGATCTTGTGCCCCATCGCCTGCAGACCGAACGAGGTATTGCGGACAAGATCGACGAAAGGGTCGCCGGCAACTGCCCGTTCCACGGCTTCCATGACGGTGGATACTTTGGCGTCGATGTCGGTCAGACCCTTTCCCTGAGCAATCACGATTGAGCGCGAATTCGGAGTATAGGCGCACCAGACGGGAATTCCGACGTCATCAAGCCCGGTATGTCGTGCAACCCTTGTTATGCCGAACCGAGCTAAAAAAGGCTCGACGCGGGAAAGAGTTTCCCGCGGCGATATGATCCTGTCGGGATATGTGGACCGGTCCGTCAGAATGCGGGCTCAGCCGTCGACATGACCGGAAAGCGCGATCTGCGCCGACGAAACGGCAACGGCCAAATCGACGCCCTTCACGAATATGCCGCCAGCTTTGCGCAGGCTGCTCGCAGTCGCCAATTCCCCCGTCGGATTGAGCGGTTTGACGGTGCCTGCATCGAGATCGGCGAGCCAAAGCCCTTCCTCGCCCGGTATTCCTATAATGACAGCTTTCGCCATGGTATGCCCCTCAGCTATTGTTAAAAACCAGCCTTCAACAGGCCCTCCCGATATAGCTCTTTTTGCCAGTGCTCCTTGAAGGGAACGATGGCGAGCCACTTCTCGACGTCGAATACCGGATTGATGCTTTCGGCGCGCTGCCGATGGAACAGTGCCCGTTTTCGATCGCCGATCATTGCGCAACTGGCCGCGGCGATACGATGGGCCGGCGCTTTGTCTTTCATCGCCTCGACATAGGCGATGGCCTCCTCATACTGTTCCAGGAAGAAACTTGCTCCCGCGGCACACCAGAGATAGGCGTCAGGCGCGATCGGATTGAGCGAAATTGCCTTTCTGATCTTGGCGAGCGCGTCGCCGGGGCGGGATGCATGCACAAGCGTGTCGGCATGACTGTAGATGACATCGGCAAAATGCGGACTGAGCTCTTCCGCCAGATGAAGGGCTGCGACGCTAGCATCCACATCACCAAGATAAAGTCTGGTGACCCCGAGCTCGCGATGGCCCGCCGCCGATCCCGGATCTCGCTCGATTGCGCGAAGCGCATGCTGCTCCGCCAGGTGCAGCAGTTCATTGTTTCCCTGCGCCGTCACGAGCCACTCGCTGGTGAAAGTTCTTGCCAGCCCGGTAAATGACGGCGAGAAATCCGACCTATGCGACAGCGACTGCTTGAACGCCTTCCTTGCCCGGCGGATATGCGGCAGTGTCAGCTTGCTCATCAGGCTGGAGCCGACGAGATAGGCGTGATAGGCCTCAGGATTGGCTTCGAAACGTAGCCGTTCCTCCTCGTTTTCAGCCAGCTCACGCGCCACCGACTCGGTCAACTGCTGGGCGATAACCCGCCTGTGACGCGGCAATATATCGGGGTTCATCTTAAAGCGATTGGCCCAGACGATCTCATCCGTGGGGAAATAGATCAGCTGGGCGAACAATCCCTCTTCGGAAAATCGGGTGTCGAGAAGATACGTGATCGAGTGCTTGGCGACCACCGCCGCTTTTTCGGAGTCGCGGCGGATCTGTCCGGCCGTATGCGGAGCGACGATGGAAATATGCCGAAGCGCACAAAGTTCGATTGTGACGTCTTCGATCAGGGCGTTGGCAAGTGCAAGTCCGGCATCGGCGTGCTTCGCCGTCGGGGGAAGCAACACCAGACGGGGAAGGATCCGCGGGATCGGCGATATGCGTTCGATATCGGCCGACTGGCTGCCGGGCTCGGGACGCTTCACCTCCACCCTTGCTTGGCCGCCGCTCTCCGGCAATCTCTCGCCGAACGATGCGCTGCCGGATAGCCGATGCAGCAATGCCCTGACCTGCTCGTCATTCGGATCCCGCTCGAGGATTTGCAGGGCGGCGCTGGAAATGATGCGCGCCGCGCCCGGCTTTTGCACATCAGGCAACGCCTCCAGCAATGCTTGACGCAATTGCAGCGCATGGGCGTCCCGCTGCGCCCTGATCCAAGCATCTATCTGCTTTGTCGCCGGCTTGATATTTCCGATGAAGCCGCGCTGCGTCGTTTCGGCGATCGCCTGTAGTCGATCCAGCGGCGGGCCGCCGGCTCGAAAGACATCCAGATCGCTGGAAACCACCTGCTTGTTGAGGCACACCGTCGTGGCAGTGAAATCGAAAGCTATGTCGGTGCGTCCGCAGTCCATCTCGCGGATGCGGGACAGCATTTTGCGCAAATTGAGCCGCGCCAATTCGGGCTCAACGTCGCTCCATAGAAACTGGGCCAGTTCATAACGGCTGAGTTCATGGCTCGCACCCGCATAGATGTGGGCCATCATCAACAGACCTTTGACCGGATAGCGAACCGGCTCGCCATCCGACTCAGTCAGCCGCAGATCGCCGAATGTCTGCAGATGAAGCACGGTCCATCCTCAGTTGTGTACAACCGGATCCTGCAGGTCGCTATCGACGTCGGGCAATCCCGTCATCGCCAGACTTTTGGCCAAGGCCACCAGCTTCTGCCTGATGTTGGGATCTTCGATGGCGATGAACGCTTTATTGAGCGCGAGCCCTTCCTTCGAGGATAAAAACTTGTTCAATTCGCTCGTCTCACCATCGATCGGTCCGGAACCGCCGTTCTCGAAGAAGAAGCCGACCGGCACGCGAAGGATCTCGGAAATGCGCTGAAGGCGGCTGGCGCCGATCCGGTTCGTTCCTTTTTCGTATTTTTGAATCTGCTGGAAAGTGATGCCAAGAAGTTCGGCCAAACCATGCTGGGTCATGCCGAGCGTCTTTCGCCGAACTCTCACGCGGTTGCCAACATAGACATCGATGGAATTCGGCGATTTGGCCTTCATCTGCTTAAGTCTCCCGCTTCATCAATACGCCCGCTGTATAATGGAGAGTTTAAGCAAGAATGCAACTAAAAGTAAATATTTCATCACGGTTTTTTTCACCACAGCATGCAGTAGAAACAACCTCCGGACTACTGCGGCGAACGGCGCAATGTCGCGCCGACCGGCTAAAGCGGCTTGTCGGCGACGGCGATCATTGATTTGGCAAAGGCAGGAATTCTTCCAACATATTCGAAACGGACGTTATCGAAGCCGGTCTCCAGCAACAGTGTGCGCAATGTGTTTTTCGACCAGAACTTGATATGCCCATGATCCTTCAACGGCATGAAGTGATCATCCATTTTTCCCGTCGCAGCCAGTGCAAGATTCTTCAGATAACCGTGATAGGGCGTCGATATCACCGCGATGCCGCCCGGCTTGACGAGATCGAACATCGTCGAGGTGAAGCTCTTCGGATCGTAGACATGCTCGACGACCTCCAGGCTGATAACGGCACTGAAACTGCCATAATCCCGGGCCAGGTCGTCATAGGCCGAGCCGACGCTCAGCGCCAGTCCGGGATGACGGATATTGGCCTTGCCGATTCCGTCGCTGGAGGGATCGACGCCGACGACATCATATCCTGCTTTCGTAAGAGCCGCGGCGGCCCCGCCGGTGCCGCATCCGAGATCGAAGACGTCATTTTTCGCAGAACCATCGAAATGATCCTCCAGCACATCGAAGATCTTGGGCAAGATGTAGGAATGTGCAGTTGTCGGTTTGGCGTGAACGTAGGTGGTTGCGTCTAGCTCGATGGACATGGTCTCTCCTTTCTGCTGTTGCAGCGCAATCCCTATCGATTAATACGTCGAAAATTTGATCGAACTCGCCGAAAGTCGTCATCCGATAAATATTTTGGAAGCATAATTTCAAATTTCTCACAAAAATTTTAACGCTATGCGCGAGAGAATGGCAGAACTTGAGTGCACTCCCCCCGTAATTACACTGAATATCTTCAGTTTCTCGACCTGTGGATGAAAATACTTATGTCAATTCAACAATCTTTTCAAAAAACTCGAATTTATTTCAATCCAGTTTGGACGACGCCCCTTTGCGTGACCACAGAAGCGGCAAGATCAGCGAATACCCCTCGCCGAATTGCCGAACGCTTTATTGGAAATTCTCGGCTGAAATGCTGCTGAAGCGCTCTCGGCGAACCGATCGCGCGCTTTTCATGAGGGCGCGGATGAAAGGGCCCTGGTTGCAGACACGAAGCCAAAAGATATTTAACCGGATCATGTATACTGACGGGATCCAGACAGACCAACGAAATCCTTCTCGCGTGCCGGAGAAGACAAGCTTGCCCGATAATTCGTCGCCCGCATATGCGAAACAGCCGGCAGGAAAACCGCGGATTCCCGTGACCTTCTGGTTGTTGCTGACGATTTCCCTCTCGCTGGTCATCGGAACGGTGCTTCTGTCCAACGACATGAAACATTTAAAGGCGGTTGGCCATTATTTCGGCTTCGACCTTTTCCCCCCTGAGGTGAAGCCGCCGCCGCCCAAAGCTCTTCCCAGACCGGCGCCGCCGGCGGTCTATAAGCTTCCCCTGCATGCCACCGAACCGCCCGTGGCACAGACCGCGTCGGCCTTTCTGCGCACATGGCGCATATCCGGGCCTGCAATGTGCGCGGCGCTGCGCCAAGCGGGCGTTCAGACCAGCGAATGGGCGGCGGCCAGCTTCAATGCCGACACGTTCGAATGCGTTTACGAGCACAGCGCCAAGCGTGAAAAGGATCAGCTTGCGAATTCCATCTTCGTCATTGTTCGTGGCGATGCCGCCGGCACGATCAGCAGTATGCGCGTGAAGATCGTCAATCCCGAAACGGATCAGAATGGCCAGCTCGATCCGGCTATCCTGCGCATTTTCGAAACCATGCTGCGTCAACCGCAATGGCTCGATTTTCATGAGACCCTGAATGCGATCAAAAACCTGAAGGATGTCAAGGAAGACGGCTTCGGAGCCAACATCGCCTTCACCCACGAAGTGCTCAATCCGCAGCGCTACAATTTTACCCTCTCGCTGGATGCAACGTCGGGGCCCCAAAAAAGGGCGAGGAATTACTTTTCCGGCAGAACATGGTTTCCCGTGCCAGAGCCCACAATTGCGGCCAACCGCACGCAGCCGGAACTTCCCCATCAAGAGCGGCCGCAGTAAATCGCAATTAGAGCCGCATGCGGCGCACTTCAGGCGATGCGACCTGCATCACCGTGATGCCGGGACAGGATCCTGTAAAGCTCCGTCAAGCTGTCTGGACTTGGCCGTTCGGCCCCCGGCCAGACGCCAGAGACGCTCTACATTGAGGTCCTGAATAGCCTGCGCAAGTTCGTCGTTGAGCGAGCGAACGACGCGTGCCGATCGACGCAATCGCAACGAGGTTCTGACGAGCGCGCCGAACAGGATGAGAATGGTGCCGACAACGCCGAGAGCAAACGCCGCGAACTGCCGGTCGTCAAAAAGGGGATACGCCGCTGCGAACAGTCGCCATAAAAAAAGCGGCATAGCTCATCAGATAGTTAAACCAACCTTCCATAACGAGCTCCCCTCCGCAGCGGTTTAATATCTTGGATTACGCAGAGAAGTCTAAAAATTGCCGTCGTCATCCACGCCGCTGAGAATACATCGGAAGTTGTGCCGATGTATTAATTAAGATCGAAGCCGCGACGGATCGTAATCCGCAAGCTTGGCCCTTCGATTCCGCCGAAGACGTTAAACACAGCCAACAGTGAGAGAAAGAATGAATAGAAGACGTTTCCTCGCCTCCGTTCCGCTCGCCCTGTTATATGCCCGCGCGGGGCAGGCTTTGGCGCAGGTGCCGCCGCCCGCGGGGCTGCGCGCCCTGGCCGACAGAAAATCGTTTCGATTCGGTTCGGCGATCGATCCGGAGGATGTAGGCAATCCGATCGCGTCGCAGATCTACATCGACAACGTCAATTCGGTAACGCCGCGAAATCAGCTGAAGTGGAATGCAACGGAAAAGATGCCAGGCGTCTTTTCCTTCGGCCCCGCCGATCAAATCGTTGCGTTTGCACGCAAAAACAACATGAGGGTTTATGGACACACGCTTGTCTGGTATCGCACGCCCGACTGGGTGTCCGCCATCACCGACGCTGCGACCATTCGGGCGGCGATGAACCGTCATATAAAACAGGTTGTCGCTCGTTATAAGAAGTCGATCGATGCGTGGGATGTGGTGAACGAGCCGTTGGAATATGATGTGCCGGATCTGCGGAACTGCGTTTTCCGACGCCTTCTTGGCGACGACTATATCCGCATGAGCTTCGACATGGCACACGAGGCCAATCCCGACGCGATGCTGGTTCTCAACGAGACGCACCTGGAGAAAAAATCCGAGGTGTTCGAACAGAAGCGTGCACGCATCCTGAAGATTGTCGAGAATCTCGTCGCCAGAAAGACGCCGATCGGCGCCGTCGGGCTGCAATCGCATTTCCGCCCCGGTCTCGATCGGATCGATCCGGAGGGAATGGGCCGATTCTGTGCAACACTGAAGGATATGGGTGTCGGGGTTTTTATCACCGAACTCGATGCGTCCTGCCATTTCCTCAACCGCGACAAAAGCTCCACGCCGGTCTCCTATGCCGAGATTTTCGGTGACGTGATCACCATCGCAGCCGAGCGTGGTGACTTGAAAGGCGCCACCGTTTGGGGCATGTCGGAGAAATATGGCGGGCTTGACGAGAAGGACACCAACCCCGGCGCGGCATGCACGAAGCGCGTTAATCTTTACGACGAAAACAACGATCCGAGAAGTTCGATTGACGGCATCAAGCGGGCAATAGAGGCAATGTGATCGCCAAGACAGTGGAGACGCGAACAGATTCATGAGAAAAGCCGTTATTTACGTGGAAAAATTTTTGCCTGCCAGCCAGGCATTTGTTCTCAACCAGGCAGTGGCGTTTCGCTCCTTCGAAGCTGAAATTCTTGCCGGTTCGCGAATCTCTTCCGCCCATACAAAAAAATCGACTGTCCCGGTTCATGACATTCGTCGGTCTCCCGTTGCGCGGGCCGGCGAGTTGCTTCTGAAAATCCCGCAGGTCGGCCTGCCTTTTCTCTTTCCCGCGATCAGCCAAGCCGATCTTGTCCATGCCCATTTCGGCAAGAACGGCTATGTCATCGGTCCGCTCGCGCGCGCCGCCGGCAAGCCGCTCGTCACGACGTTTCATGGCTTCGACGCCACCTATCGCGGCGATCCGAAAAAACCGGGCGGCTTCAATCAGGTGCGTTTCTTCGCCAAGGGCCGGAGCGAGATGGCAGGCTGGAACAGCTGGAACATCGCCGTTTCCGATTTCATCCGAGAGCGGCTGCTGGCGCTCGGCTTCCGCGCCGACCGCGTCTTTCGCCATCACATCGGCATCGATCTCGATCTCTTCAAAATGGAGCCGCGTCCACGAAAAAAGGGGCTGGTGGTTTCCATTGCCCGTTTCGTCGACTATAAGGGCCACCGCTTCATGATCGACGCGCTTTCACGCGTGGCGGCCGCCGGCACCCCGGTTGAATTCGTCATGGTCGGACAGGGACCATTGAAGGAGGAAATCGAAGCCTTGGCGCGCCGTTCCTTGCCAAGCGTCACGATCCATGAAAATCTGTCGCAGACAGAGATAAGGGATCTGCTCGCCAGTGCGGAACTCTATCTTCACGGCAGCGTGACGCTCGACAATGGTCACGCGGAAGCCTTCGGCCTCGCCAATCTGGAGGCCGAAGCCGTCGGTACTCCGGTCGTCGCATTCCGCTCGGGAGGCGTGGGCGAAGCGATCGAAGAGGGGAAAACTGGTTATCTCGTGGAGGAGCGGGATGTCGCGGGCATGGCGGAAGCGGTCGGAAGGCTGCTCAACGACCAATCCCTGTGGACAGCCTTCAGCGCGCGGGCACCGCTTCTGGTGGCCGAGCGCTTCGACATACGTCGTCAAACGGGGATGCTAGAGGACTATTACAGTTCCGTACTAGACCAATTTTCCAGCCGGGGTCGGACTTGATGGTGCAGACAGGAAAGAAGCCGAAGTGGGGACTGAACGTATTTCGGCCGCTGCGGAACGGGATCGTTAAGGCCAAGTGGCTCTATTATACCAAATTCTGGGGTATGGACATCGATCCGACCGCCAGCTTTTCGCTGAGCGTGCGCTTCGACAAGACCAATCCGAAGGGACTGCATATCGGCGCCGAAACCTATGTCGCCTTCGAAGCGGCCATCCTGACCCACGACCTCACACGCGGGCTCTACCTTCACACGAGGATCGGCAAACGCTGCTTCATCGGCGCCCGCAGCATCATCCTGCCCGGCGTGGAGATCGGCGACGAATGCGTCATCGGCTCCGGCTCGGTGGTGACCAAGAGCGTGCCGCCGCGCTCGCTCGTGGCCGGCAACCCGGCTAAGATAATCCGCAGCGACATCAAGATCATTTCGCGTTACGGACGCATGGCCCGCGATGACGAAACGGTCACGCAGATCGTGACGCACTTGCCGACTGGAGAAGCACGATGAAGATGTTTGCCTATCGCGGGAAACACGAGAATTTCGGCGACGAATTGAACCATTGGCTCTGGGAACGTCTGCTGCCCGGCTTCTTCAATGACGACGAGAGCCAGCTCTTTCTCGGCATCGGTTCGATCCTCTACGATAATTTCGACCCGAACATACAGAAGATCGTCTTCGGCTCGGGCTATGGCGGCTACACCAACGCGCCGAAGGTCGACGGCAACTGGACCTTCTACTTCGTGCGCGGAAAGAAGACCGCCGAGGTCCTCGGCATCGATCCGAGCTACGCCATCGGCGATTCGGGCATCCTGACGCGCAGCTGCTGGGATGCCAAGAGCGTTGAGAAGCGCTACCCCGTCTCCTTTATGCCGCACTACGAAAGCGCCATGTACGGCAGCTGGGATAAGGTCTGCGACCTCGCCGGCATCCATTATATCGATCCCCGCTGGTCGGTGGAAAAGGTTCTGACCGAACTCAGCGCATCGCAGAAGGTCGTCTCCGAAGCGATGCATGGCTGCATTATATCAGATGCGCTGCGCGTTCCGTGGCGGGCGATCCGGCCGATCGCGCCGGGCAATCGCGCCAAGTGGCATGACTGGGCGAGTGCGCTCGATCTGGAGATCGATTTCGATCCGATCGGCCCCTCGAACCTCGTCGAAGCAGGCGCATCTTTGGTGCGGAAAAACACATACCTGTTGAAGAACATCACGTTCCGTCACCGCCGCATCCGGCAGCTGACCGGCAACTATGTTTTCGGCTCGACCGTCAAGACGTTGCAGCGGGTGGCTGAGAAGCCGGGACAGCTCAGCTCCGACGAGGCTATCGTAAGAGCCCACGAGAAAATGCTGGTCGAGCTGGATCGGCTGAAGCAGGATTTTTCCAAGAAGACGGCCAGCGCCCTTTGATGTCGCAGACCCCGTGACGAGGCAATAAGGCATGATGCTTTCTAATTCCGCCAATACTCTCCATTCCCGCAAGGGCAAGAAGCACTCCGGATGGGACTGCAGCCCGCTGAAATGGTCAACGTCATCGACCTCGGGAGCCGTTCGCCCATGAGCAGTGTTACCGACCGGCTGATTCAAGGCAGCATGTGGCTGAGTTTGTCCCGCGCCATCGTCAACGGGCTCTCGGCGCTCAGCACCTTCGTACTCGCCTGGTATCTGGTGCCGGCTGACTTCGGTCTCGTCGCCATTGCAACGACGATCCAGGTCATTCTGAGTTCGGTCACCGAACTCTCGCTCAATCAGGCGCTTATCCGACACGAGTCGCCCAGCGAAACGCACTTCAGCGCGGTCTGGACCTTGAGCGTGACGAGAAGCGCGATATTGGCGCTGCTGTTTGCCGCCGCGTCCTATCCGATCGCCGAATTTTATGATGAGCCGCGGCTGACGAGCGTCATGCTCGCCTTGAGTTTCAGCCTGCTCCTGAGCGGTCTTGCCAATCCACGCCGTGTCATGCTCCAGCGCGATCTGATCTTCTGGCAGGAATTCGTCCTCAACGTCTCGCAAAAGCTGGTCGGCTTCATCGTGACGGTGGCGATTGCGGCCATCTATCAGAGTTACTGGGCCCTCGTGATCGGCACCCTCGCCTATCAGGTGACCAATATCATCGTTTCCTACACCGTCCTGCCGTTCTGGCCGCGCATCACCTTTCGGCACGCACGCGAATTGTTTTCGTTCTCGGTGTGGCTGACGGCCGGACAGATCGTCAACACACTGAACTGGCGGATCGAATATCTGCTGATCGGAAAGTTGCTCGGCGCCACGCAGCTCGGCCACTACACGGTCGGCAACACCCTTTCGACGCTGCCGACGCGCGAGGCCACGGCGCCTTTGAACCAGACGATCTATCCGGGCTTCTCCAAGGTCCGCAACGATCCGGTCCGGCTGATCGCAGCCTATCAGCGTGCGCAGGCGCTGTTGGCGGCGGTGGCGCTTCCGGCGGGCATCGGCATGGCCGTGGTGGCCGAGCCTATGATGCGGCTTGCCTTGGGAGAGAAGTGGATTCCCGCCATCTTCATCGTCCAGGCGCTCGCATCGGTCTTTGCCCTGCAGACCCTCGGCTCGCTCGTCCAGCCGCTCGGCATGGCGAAGGGCCATACGAAGATGCTGTTCATCCGCGACACGCAGATGCTGGTGGTCCGCATCCCCATCATCATCGCCGGCCTGATGATGGCCGGGCTTCCGGGCGTCGTTTATGCCCGGGTGTTGACCGGCCTGATTTCCACCGTGGTCAACATGCTTCTCGTCAAGCGCTTGATCAATCTGCCGTTCTTCCAGCAGCTCGCGGCCAACTTCCGCGCGCTTGCCAGCGTCGCCTTGATGGCCGCCGGTGTCTGGGGATTGTCGCACATTCTGAGCATGCCTACAGACAAGCTGCATCTGGCGCTCTATCTCGCCTTCCTCGTCATCACGGGCGGCATCATCTACGCCGGATCGAGCTTTACTCTTTGGGTGGCGATGAAGAAGCCCAATGGCCCGGAAACTGAAGTTCAGCGTATCGTTGTCAAGTTCCTGTCAAAAGCAAAACGTATTGCCGTACCCAAATCGGCGTGAAGTTAAACGAACATCAACAAGAGAGGCAGAATGACCAGCCAATCCAGACCGGAGCTGATCGCAAAACTCAACGGCATGATCCATGATTGCCTGAAGGACTATGTCTCGCGCGATGAACCGCTTGCGATTCTCGACTTTCCCGACATCCGCAATTGCGGCGACTCGGCGATCTGGCTGGGAGAGATGGCCTATCTCAGGGACCGCTTCGGCAAGCGCCCGGACTATGTTTCCAGGCTCTACGACTTCTCCGCCGACGAACTGAAACGTCGCGTGCCCACAGGCCCGATCTTCATTCACGGCGGCGGCAATTTCGGCGATATCTGGGTCGCCCACCAGGACTTCCGCGAAATGATCATGGAACGCTTCCCGGATCGGCAGATCGTCCAGTTCCCGCAATCGATCCACTACAGTTCGCCCGAGCGCATCGAGCAGTCCAAAAAGGCCATCGGACGCCACAAGAATTTCGTACTGCTGGTGCGCGATGAAGAATCGAAGGAGTTTTCCGAGAAGCACTTCGACTGCATCGTGCGGCTGTGCCCGGATATGGCCTTCGCCATCGGTCCGCTGCCGGAAAGGGCAACGCAGATTCCCGTCCTCGCCATGTTGCGGGAGGATGCGGAACGCGTCGGCGGCGGTGATCGCAAGATTCCTTCCGATATTCCTGTGGAAGACTGGATTACGGAATCGAAGAGGAAGGTGGACATCGCCAAGAAGTTGGGCGTAGCCTCGGCTTATCTCGCATTGAAGCCGAGCGAAGTTGCCTTGCGCAGGTTGGATGCTGCGGCTCATAACCGCTTCGAGCGTGGCATCAGTCAGATTTCGCGCGCCCGCGCTATCGTGACCGACCGTCTGCACGTTCATATCTGCTCGCTGCTGCTCGGCCGTCCGCATGCGGTGCTGGACAACAGCTATGGAAAGATCCGTCGCTTCATGAATGCTTTCTCCGGCGGAACCGACCTTTCCTACAAAGCGACATCGCTCGAAGACGGAATCGAGTGGGCGCGCCAGCAGGCTGCCAAGGGGCGCGTCGCTGAGAAAGAAGCTGTGGGCCTGCGGGCTTAAGGGGGAATTCGATGCCACTTGTCACCTTCATCATCCCGGTCCGACATCAGGACAACGCGCGCGATTGGAGCAAGCTGAAGGCAAATCTCAGCCAGACCGTGGCCTCCATTTCCAATCAGACCAATGACGATTGGCGCGGCATCATCGTAGCTAACGAAGGGGCCGATCTGCCTGATCTGCCGGAGAAATTTTCCGCCGTTCGTGTGACGTTTCCGCCGAACGACATGCACGAACTCGGAAAGGGCAGCAAGGAAGACTTCCTCGATGCCTTCCGCGCCGACAAAGGCCGGCGCGTTCTAAGCGGCATGCTGGCCGCAGCCGACAGCCGCTTTTTCATGATTGTCGATGACGACGATTTCGTCAGCTCCCGGATCGTGCAATATGTATCGGAAAACCGGGATGCCAACGGATGGACGATCGACAATGGTTACATCTGGGACGACGGCGGCAATTTTCTGCTCGGCCATGATGACTTCAGCCATCTCTGCGGCACCTCGCTGATCATTCGCGGCGATCTGTATGAACTGCCGCAGCGGTTTGAAGACGCCTCTCTCGACTGGATCAAGTCGATGCTGGGCAGCCACGTCCGCATTGCGGGCATTCTAGCCCAGCGCGGAGCGCCCCTGACCAAACTGCCTTTCCGGGGAGCAGTCTACCGGGTCGCCCATGGCGGATCGCACAGCCGCGCGCCGAGCCTGATGCGGCAGTATTTTCTCAATCGTGGCGTACTTCTGAAGCCGCGACGGTTGTTGCGCAATTTTCGCAAGCTGAGGGTTCTCGGCGGCGGTTATCGGCGCGAATTCTTCGGCGGGGCGCGGTCGAATCCCGCATAGCAAACCGATCCGTCCAATAGGTATAGGCAGTCAAATCATGAGGCTTTCCTCTTTCGACTTCACCAAAAGGGTTGGTAACTGATGTCGGATCTTTTCGTCAGCGTGCTCTTTTCATCCTATAATGGCGCCAGCCGCCGGCTGCGCCATACTTTGGATTCATTGGTGAGCCAGGAGCTTCCCCATGATCGATGGGAATTGATCGCTGTCGACAACAATAGCAAGGACGATACGTTCGACCTTCTGAAATCGTATAGCGAAAAACTTCCGATCACCATCCTGCAGCAGCGCAAGCCGGGAAAGTCCAGCGCGCTGAATCTGGCCTTGGATCGGGTGAAGGGGGATCTCGTTGTTCTTACGGATGACGACATCCGCGCCGAACCAAATTGGCTGAAAGCGATCGTCGACTGTGCCGCAGCCCATCCGAGCTATGGCGTCTTCGGCGGCAGAATCGTTCCAGATTGGGAGGAGGAGCCGAAGGACCGCTTTATCGACTGGATTCCCATGGGATCGACATTCGCGATCGTCGATGAGACACAAAGCGGACCGTGCGATCCGACAAAGGTTTGGGGGCCGAACACGATCGTTCGGCGAGAGTTGCTGGGGACGAGCGTACGCTATCGAGAAGACATCGGCCCTCTTCCGGGAAAGATGTTCGCGATGGGTGAAGATGCTGAAATCATCATCCGCCTGGCCGCGGGTGGAGCCAAATCCTATCGATGCGCCGAAGCCGTGGTTCACCACTGGATCCCGGCGTCGAGCGTGACCGAGAATTGGGTGCAGAAACGCGGCGAGCGGCTTGGCTACGGCATGCCGGCGCTCTTTCCTGATGAGGTGCCGGAAGGCGTGAGGATAAGCGGCGTTCCATTGCCGACCTGGATCGAAAGTGCACAGTGGGCTTTCCGTGCAGCCCTCCTCTATCTCCTGCCGCGGTCGAAGAAGCGTTTCTGGGCGATTTGGAAATACTACTACATGCGCGGCTATCGTGCCGGAATTCGCCGATACGCCCCGCTGGGGCGGTGATCGATTGGCCCAGGAGACGGTAATTTGAAACTTTCGGTGCTGATCAACAATTTCAATTATGGGCAGTTCTTGCGCCCATGCATCGACAGTGTCCTGTCGCAGACTTATCCCGACTACGAGGTGATTGTCGTCGACGATGGCTCCACGGATGATTCCAGGGAGATCCTCGCTTCCTACGGCGAGCAGATCCGATCCGTATTGAAGGAAAACGGTGGCCAGGCCTCGAGCTTCAACGCAGGGTTTGCGGCTGCAAGCGGCGATATCCTCTTTCTCCTCGATGCCGATGATGCGTTTCTGCCTGGCAAACTCGCGCGCATTGTCGAGGTCTATGACCGCAACGAGATCGACTGGTGTTTCGACCGCGTGACGACCAACGAAGACGACCAGCCTCCCGCGAAGTTGCAGGTGACGCTGTTCGACAAACGGGACACCCTGCGCAGGGGCGGCTTTCCCTCGCTTCCGGTGCCGACCTCCGGCTTGAGCTTCCGCCGCGACCTCCTGTCCCAGATCCTGCCGATGTCCGTCGCGAAAGACGTCGTGCTCAGCGACAATTACATCAAGTTTGCAGCCGCCTATCTTGGTCGCGGAGCCATCGTCGAAACGCCGCTGACCTTTCAGCGCATTCATGCCTCGAACCGCTATACGGGCACGAGCAGGGCAAAAACACTGCGCCCACGGATCATGATCGCCACAGGATTGGAGCTGGCGCGCCGCTATGATGGGCTGCATGCTCTGGGTAAGAGCCTGGTCGCCGGAGGCATTGCCGAAACGACATCGCTTTTGAAACTGAGGAGCGAAGCTCGCAACACCGTGGCCGGCGGTCCGTTCGGCGATGATGCCGTCAACGAAGTGGCCCTGATGGCCGCGCGCAAGCGTTTGGGCACTATGCTGCGGAGAGGACAGTCATGAACCAGCAGGACGCTTTTCCGCATTCATCTGCCGGAACTGATCCGTCAGGCGCGTCGCCGTTGAACATCGCCGTCGGCGTGCTGACCTATCGGCGGCTGGACGGGATCGCCAAGCTGCTCGATGTGATGACACGCCAGACCAGGCATCCGGCTCGCCCCTATCATCTGACGATGGTGATCGTCGACAATGATGCCGCCGGCAGCGCAAGAGCCACGGTCGAGGCTTTCGGCCAAACGGGCACCTATGATCTGATCTATGTCGTCGAACCGAACCAGGGCATACCGTTTGCGCGCAATCGCGCGCTAGATTCAGCCCCTGCCGGCACCGATCTCTTCTGCTTTCTCGACGATGACGAATGGCCGGTCGATGGCTGGCTCGATGCGATGCTGGAGACCCGGGAGAAAAATCACGCCGATTGCGTCTACGGTCCGGTCCAGCCGGTCTATCCCGAGAATCCGCCGGAATATTTCATCAAGGCAAGGGTTTTCGAGCGCAAGAAGAACAAGGACGGTCAGCGCATTTCCTATGCGGCTTCGAACAATGTCATGTTCGATTATCCCCTCATCCGCTCATGGAATCTGCGCTTCGAAGAGAAAATGCGCTTCACCGGCGGCACTGACTATCTCTTCTTCAATCAGGCAATTCGTCGTGGCATGCAGGTTTTCTGGGCTGACAAGGCACTGGTCTATGATGTCGTTCCCGCCAGCCGCATGACATGGAAATGGGTGCTGCAGCGACAATACCGGCTTGGCAACACTTTCGCCGTCAGCGAGATCCTGCACGGCAACCTCAAGCGCCGGCTCTATCGCGCGGCCTATGGCGCCACGAGAGTGATGCTTGGGCTGGTCATGCTGCCGGCGATCCTGGTTTCACCCTATTGGGGCATGCGGGCACTCACCCATGTACTGCGCGGTGCCGGCATGGTGAACGGAATTCTCGGACACGCATACCAGGAATACAGGCCCAATGCCGCCTTCTGATACTGTTTGCAGGAGTACCCTCGGATGAGTCTCGGCCATTCTTATCTTTCGGACCAGGAAGTCATCCTGCGGCCAGTCGTCCGACCGCGGCCACGTCGCGGCATCAGAAAGGAAACGCTTATCCGCGTGCTCCTCACCGGAATGTTCTATCTAACACTCTTGCGAACAACCGGGATGTGGTACGGCTATCCCTCGAACTTCAATGAAGATGCATCTGTTGATCCGTTTGCGCAGAAACTGATGCTGTACAGCCTCATTCCGCTGATCGGCCTTTATTTCGTATTGGAACCAAACCGTTTCCTTTCCTATTTTCGTAGGATCCCGGTTCTGGTTTTCGTCGTTATTATACTCTCAATCATTTCTCTAGGGCTTTCCATCAGTTTTAGCGCGTCCATGCGCGGCATTGCCGCCGTCGCCGTGCTGACAGTAGCGCCGTTGCTTTACCGGCATCGCTACGGCAGCGTTGAAACCTTCCGGCTCCTGGCGACCTTTGGTATGTTCGCGGCCTTTGCGAACATCCTGTATACCGTGGCCTTGCCAAGATATGCTGTGATGGGAGGATCCTATGCCGGCATGGTTAAGGGTCTGTTCTACCACAAGAACGGCCTTGGTCAGTTTTGTGCCGTCAGTTTCATAACCATGCTGTCGCTGGGAATGCCGAGAGGACCATTACGCTATAGCCAACTTCTACGCTGGGCGGCGTTGCTGTGTACTCTCCTACTCATCGTTGTTTCCAAATCTTCGACTGCGGTTGTTATGGTGGCTATCGGCGTGGCCACATTGGCCGGCTCACGTATGATGCAAACCGTGAGAAACTCACTGGCGCGCTCCTTCATTGTTTTCTTCTTCTGCATTATTTTGGGAGTGGCGGCATCCTTCGCCTATCTTGGCGTTGCACAAATGATTGCGGACGCATTTGGAAAAGACCTTACCTTTTCCGGACGCACTAACATCTGGGACCAATTGCTGCCTCTGGTATACGACCGCCCTCTTTTTGGTTACGGTTTTGCCGTTTTCCGTCAGCCGGAAATTATGGAGCAATATGTCTCACTGACCTTCGACGCACGCTCCACCCATAACACCTACTTGGAACTTGCCCTCAACATCGGGGTACCGGGCATGATTGCCTGGACAGCCTTTATTCTTCAGCGCCTGGGCGGCCGTCTAGTAACGATCCAACGTTCTACCGAGCTTCGTGCCACACACTCCAAGGAAGTTGCAATCATTCTTCTGATCGTGGTTGGCTCAATGATGGAAGCGGGAATGATGCTGGCGCCAGTCATTCTCTGGCCATACTTGGTTGTCTCGCTTCCGCTAAGCAGAATGAAGAGCGGTGGCTCATCGATGAACACACACAGTGGATAGAAGTTTTGATTATTTTGGGATCGCTGCCGGTGGCGGTGCTTTGATTTATACGTTCATCGAAAAGCCACTGGGGCGCCATCTCAAATCCATCAGCCTCAGAGCTAAGGTTGTTGCGGCTTAGCGCCTTGGCCTGAAAGTTGGAAGCGATCTTTCGGAAGGCACGATGCCTAGCTAGACGCACGGCTCCCAGCGCCCTGGAAGCCGCCCATTTTTCAACTGGTCGATCCCATGGCGTCGAGGCCGCGGATGACAGCGCATTAATTGAATCGGCGCTTGGGCGCATTCGTTGCGGAATGTGAAGAGGTGAAGGTCACCACTGTTCACACAGGAGCTGAAGCGAGTTCAGCGGACCGGCGTATCAATATGCCTCACAATACCAGTCATCCGAGACTGTTTGTCAGAGAAAGACGTCGTCCTCATTTTCTCCTCGTCATCCGCCGGAAGGACTGCCCTGGCGGCAACTTCCGAGCCGACCGTCGATAGATGCTGGTTGTCTATGAACAACGGCGCGCCGTCGGCGGCGGAAAAACTGCACCGAGCTCCCGGGCAAAGCGCGTTGAAAGGATCGACCAGGGCCACGCCAGGCGGTGATTTCTCCGCGACACGCGCGATAATATCCCTGACCGGATCGTTGAAATTCGCGACAGCTTTCATCGGAGCATCATATGGTGTCAGATCACGATCGCCGTCGAGCCATCTTCCAAACGCCGCTCTGAAGGGTATCGCACGCTGGAGCACGGCACGGACAGGGTTAAAGTTGAACAGTGGAACGTCTTGCAGAAGGACCACATCCTTGTTCATGGCCCGCAATTGGGCGACCTGCGATGCAAGTGCCGACTCCAGGGTCGGCCCATTTTGGTTTTCGGCCTGCTCTGCGCCATTGGCGCCCGGGCTGATATAGCGCGAACCGGTCTCTGCCTCACGCATCGGAGCAGACCAGTACCCGGCCAGAATAACTTTCTTGATCGCATCGTTTTCACGCAGCAAACCCAATACTTTGGCGTTATAAGCCGAGCATTCTGCAGCATGGAGCGGATGGTTGGGCATATAGCGCGTGGCGTCTGTCAGCGGCGGGCAGGATGTTTTGGTAAAGACGTAAAGCTGGTAACCCCGCTCTTGCGCGATGGCTCGCAATCCGGGCGCAAGTGCAGCCGCATGGCTGTCGCCGATCAAGGCTATCGCAGGCTCGGTATTGCCTGCAGGTTGGCAGTTGCTGCCGAGAGCTGGAGCGGTTGCACCATAAGATACGAGGCACGCTTCACGCCCGCCTGCGATCTCTTCAATCCTGGCAACCTGTGAACCAAATCTCTGTGGAACGCCAGCCAGTAGCGCGGTCAGCGCGAAAGGAAGCGCGAAAACCGCCAGGGCCGTTGCGTAGCGCCAAAGTGTGCGGCCATTGGAAAGACCCGGGCGCCGAAACGGCTTCTCCACGAGATAATACGTCAGAACCGCCAAGATAAATGAGATCCCAACGATGAGCAAAGCCGTCGATTGCGGCAATGGCCAGACGGATGCGACGCTGGCGAAGCTCAAAAGAGGCCAATGCCACAGATACCAGGAATATGAGACAAGGCCGATAAAAACGAACGGCCGCGAACCGAGTGCAAAAGCCACGATCGAGCTTGGCGTCGCAATCAGCAGCGCCGACCCGAGAACCGGCAAAAGCGCCGCAGCTCCGGGAAAAGGCGTGGAGTCGTTGTAGAACCAGATCGGTACGACAATCAATATCGCGCCGATCAACGCAATGGCATTGACGGCTGCGCTTCCACCCCGATCGAGACGCAAACCCTTTGTCTCCATCACAGCGAGAATGCCGCCCATCCCCAGCTCCCATGCGCGAGTCGGAAGCAGATAAAAGGTGAAACTCGGATTGATCTTCAACGCTGCGACGGAAAATATGAAAGAGAATACGACAATCGTTGCGATCGCGGGAAGCACGGCTCGCTTGAAATAGCGGTTCAGGAACAAAATGATCCAGGGAAAGACCATATAAAACTGTTCCTCCACGCCGAGACTCCAGGTCATCAGCATGGGCAGCTGGTCGGTTGCCGGCGAGAAGTAGTTGCTGGAAAGCCAATAATAGACGTTGGAAAAGCCTAACATGGCGGCAATGGCACTATGCGAAAATTTCCTGAACTCGCCCGGGGACAGGAGGAGAAAACCGATCAGGAACGAAACAGCCAATACGAAAAACAGCGCCGGCAATATGCGCCGTGCCCGTCGCGCATAGAATCTTGTGAATTTGAATTCCGATTTTAGAATGTCGCCATAAATATGTCCTGTAATGAGATACCCGGAGATGACGAAGAAAATATCGACACCAACGAATCCGCCGGAAAATGACCTCAGACCTGCATGAAATAGCACAACGGAAGTGACGGCAACCGAACGAAGACCATCTATATCGGGACGGTAAGCGCGTACGGGGTTGTTGTGCATCCGATTGTCCTTTCGAGGTGATACAAGACGATACACCCTCACTCGCGAAGTCAATGCCGGCCGAGCCACTTGCATTGCATTGCATTCAAAAATGATGCATTGCAATAGGAAATCACACTCTCCAACGCATGGCTCGCAAAATGTGAACAATTCGCAGCGGGCTCTAAATCTGCTGAGACACCATAGCAGCGCGAACCATAAGATAGTGCGAGGATGGATCTAATATGACTGACGGAAAAAAACGGAAAATTCTCGCCGCTTCGTCCGGAGGTGGTCACTGGGAACAGATGATGGCTATGCGTGCCGCCTTCGAGGGTAGCGAGGTATTTTTCGCCACCACGATTCCCGGTCTCTTAAAAAAGTACGATATCAGCAATGGCTTGGTTTTGCCCGATTGCAGCCGCGACTCGATCGTTATGTCGATCAAGTGTTTTTTCAGCGCGTTTTACATTGTCTTCAAGCTGAAGCCCGATATCATCCTGTCGACGGGAGCAGCTCCAGGCCTGTTCTGCCTGTTGGCTGGCAGGCTCATGGGCAAGCGAACGATCTGGATCGATAGCGTCGCCAATGTGGAGAAACTGTCCTTATCGGGAAAATTGGCCGGCCATATTGCAACGCTCTGGCTCACGCAATGGCAACATCTCTCACGGCCGGATGGCCCCCATTACGCAGGAGCTGTCCTTTGATCCTTGTCACCGTCGGAACGCAGCTGCCGTTTGATCGCCTCGTCAAGGCCGTCGATACCTTCGCCAAGGATCTGACCAGACCGGTGCTGGCTCAGATCGGCAAGGGCACCTATACTCCACAGAATATGAAATGGATCAAGAATATCGAGCCCGCGGACTTCGATAGGGTCTTTCGCGATGCGACTGTCATCGTTTCTCACGCGGGAATCGGCACGGTCCTCACGGCGAAGCGTTTCGGCAAACCGATCATTCTTGTTCCGCGGAAGGCGGCTCTTGGCGAGCACCGAAACGATCACCAGCTTGCCACGGTGAGCCAGCTTGTCGGCCGGCCGGGCATCTATGTCGCCCAGAACGATGACGAACTCAAAGACTATCTCCTCCAGGACCTGGACAGCCCCTCTCATCAAGACGTGTCCGATGCCGGCCGGATGTCGCTGGTCAACTATTTGAAGGGTTATCTCGCAGCAGGTTGAACCCGCCGACAGGTGGAGACACCCTCAGGCGGGGGAGATTCATTCTCCGCAATCGCGGCCGGCTATGTGCCGGGCGAGCTGGGGCACGATGATTTTAGAAGCGACTTCAGGCCGCGGATGTGCGCCGTCAGGAATTGCAGCGGCCAGATCGTCAGGGGTCAGACGCTCCCAATCGGCCCGATAGTCGATAAACTCCAGGCCCCGTTTCCGAGCCTCCGCCTGATGAGCCGAAATATAGCTACCGACAAAAGGACGGATCAGCCCCCGCAGTCCTGAAAATGGATTCATCGCCATGAGGATGATCCGCGCCCGCGGCAGGCGTTGATGAAGCTGATCGAGAATGTCGGCAATATTCCTTCGGCTTTGCGCCAGCGACACGAACCGATGCAATGTCGCGTCATTGGCGTAGAGCTCGATCAGAATAATATCCGGCTGCTCGGCAACGACCCGATCCAGTTGGGTCAAAGCCCATGTCGACGTCTCGCCGCTCTTTGCGATGCTCTCGACTTTCACGGATCTCTGCAGACAGGCAGAAAGCCTTGTCTGAAGGCCGGGCTGCCATCCCCCGCGCGCTGTCAGCGATGTTCCGAAAGCCACTATTTTCAGCGGTGGAAGGTTCTCGGCATCACTCTTTCCAGTCATCAAAACCATCACGAGGCAGGCTAAAAGCATAACCAGACCCGATGCCAGTCGCCTCTCGGTCGGCGCCTCTCGCCAAAGCCGCAAACATATCATGACGGAACCATATCTCGGCGAGAGCTATACGTCACCCGGCAGGAGAACCTTGTGGAACGGCCGGCAGGCCCTTGAAGCCAACCTTGCAGCAGGCTTGAGACAATATCATGAAGGACAGATTGTCATGTCCGCTTCAGTGCGCAAATCAGCCTTGCATCCAACCGGGATAGCAGCTGCCTCGAAATGCCGCAACTGCGCCGAGGAGCGCCAATCACTCCTCACGAAATACATGCTGCATCTGATCGGTCAGCGGTTTTGTGAGATAAGAAATGACGGTCCGGTCGCCGATCTTGATAAAGACTTCGGCCGGCATGCCGGGATAGAGCTTTATCGATTTCAGCTTCGCGATACTTTGAGCCTCCGGCTTGACGCGCACCGGATAATAGCTGATCCCCGTCCGCTCATCCTTGACGATATCAGGCGCAATTGAGGTGATCACCGCCTGCACGTCAGGCGTCGTGCGCTGATCAAAAGCGCTGAAACGCACATCGACGGATTGGCCGACATGGACCTGGTCGATATCGCGGGTGGCGACCTTCGCCTGGACGGTCAGATCGTCGTTTTCGGGAACGACGAGTCCCAGCGTCTGACCGGCTTCGATAACGCCATTGACCGTGTGCACCGACAATTCGTGAACGCGCCCGCTGAGCGGCGCGGTGATGTCGAGACGGCGGAGTTGATCGAGCGCAGTGCCGCGGCGCTCCTCATTTTCGGCGATCTGAGCTTCGACATCGGTCAGGTCCTTTGCGATCTCCGAACGACGATCCTCATCCAGCTGAATCGACTGTCGGTCGATTTCGATCGCCTTGCCCTCGGCCTCCGCCTTTGCAGCGATTTCCTGACCGCTGTTACCCTGGAGATCGGCGCGGGCGCGCTTGAGCGTATTCAAACGCTGAAGCGTGACCAGACCCTTTTTGTAGAGAACATCGACGGCTTCGAGCTCCTGTTCGATCAAGCCGAGGGAATCGCCGGTGGCGTTGATCTGAACGACCAAGCCTTTGATCTGCTCGCCCAATTGATCCTTGCGCGACGCCAGCTGACTCTTCATTCCGATCAGCGCCGACCTGCGGCTGTCGAACAACTTCCGCTCGCCGTCGAGCAGCTGCTGCGCCGCGGTGCTGGATGTCAGATCGCTGAGGTTTTCTTCGACTTCGAACGAATCGGCGCCGATCCGCTCCGCCTTCAGGCGGGCGCGGCGCGCATAAAGCTGAGCAAGCGTGCTCTCGACAATCGACAGCTGCGCTCTTGTCGCCGTTCCATCGAGCCGTATCAAAACCTGTCCGGCCGACACATGCTCGTTTTCGGAGACCAGAAGTTCCGAGACGATACCGCCCGTCAGATGCTGGATCTTCTTGACGTCGCCGTCGACGACAACGACGCCTTCGCCGATGACGGCGCTCGAAAGTTCCGTCGTCGCCGCCCAACCGCCGATGCCGCAAACCAACGCAATGGACAGCGCGCCGACAACCGCCACATGGCGATTGAGGGAGCGTTTGGATTCACTAATAACTTTGCTCACGATCTTCCTTCCGGCCTATTCCGCCGCATTGCCGTCGACCACGACCTTAAGCTGAGCTACGCGCTCGGCAATCGGCGTGCGCGCTGCCTCGGTCCGGCTGACCCGCGCCAGAACTTCTTCCTTAGGACCGAATGCGATCATTCTGCCCTCCTGCATCATCAGCACGAAGTCGCACACTGCCAGAACGCCGGAGCGATGCGCGATGACAACGACGATGCCGCCACGTGCACGCACGCTCATGATCGCAGCACTCAGCGCCCGCTCGCCTTCCTCATCGAGATTGGAATTCGGTTCATCGAGCACGACGAGGAATGGTTCGCCGTAGAGCGCTCTTGCAAGCGCGATACGCTGTCTCTGCCCGGCTGAAAGCGCAGCACCGCCTTCGCCGATTTCGGTCTCGTAACCGTTCGGCAGACGCAGAATGAGGTCGTGAACGCGCGCCGCCCTCGCCGCGGTAACCACCGCCTCCGGCGACATCTCTTTAGCGAAGCGGCAGATATTCTGCGCGACGGTGCCGGAGAAGAGCTCGACATCCTGCGGAAGATAACCGATATGCCGGCCGAGTGCGTCGCCGTCCCACTGGTCGAGCGCCGCGCCATCCAGACGAATGGATCCTCTGACCGTCGGCCAGACGCCCATCATCGCCCGCGCCAGCGACGATTTGCCCGAGGCGCTGTAGCCGATGACCCCGAGCGCGCTCCCGGCTTTCAGGCCGAAGCTGATATCGGAGATGACCAGCCGCTGGCCGGCCGGCGGTCCGCTGGCGACGCCTTCAACCGTGACCTGCTTGGAAGGTGCAGCCAGCGCGAGAGGGGCTTGGATCTCCGGAATTGTTTTCAGGAGGTTCGCAAGCCGCGCCCAGCTCTGCTGGGCGGAAACGAAACCGCGCCAATTTCCGATCGCCGCCTCCACAGGCGCCAGAGCGCGGGACGTCAGGATGGAACCGGCGATGATAATACCCGAAGAGGCCTGACCTTGAATGACCAGGATCGCGCCTGTTGCCAGCGTTCCCGATTGCAGGGCGATACGGAAAATCTTCGACAGTGTCGCATAACCATTGCCGACATCCGATGCCTGCCGGGTGATGTTCCGGTATTCGCCGTTCTTGCGGTCCCAGATCTCAGCCATGGTGCCTGCCATGCCCATGGCATGAATGACCTCGGAATTGCGGATCGAGCTCTGCGCAAATCCGTTGCGCATGTTGGCGGCTTCCGATTGCCGCTTGGAGAGCGTACGCGTGCCCTGGTTGGTCAGGAACGTCAGAATGGCGAGAACCAGCGATCCGCCGATCGCGATATATCCAATTGCCGGATGGAACAGGAAACAGATAACGAGATAGAAAGGAAGCCAGGGCAGATCGAACATTGCCGTCGGGCCCATGCCGGACAGGAACGTTCTTATCTGATCGAAATCCCGCAGGGGCTGAAGCCCGTCTCCACCGATCTTGACCTTCAGCGGCGCTTTGATCAACGCCCGAAACACCCGGCCATTCACCATCTCGTCAAGCGCACCGGCGACGCGAACGAGCATTCTGCTCCTGAGAACTTCGAACGCGCCCTGGAAAGCATAAAGTGTCAACGCAAGTATTGCCAAGGCAGCCAGCGTCGGTATGCTTTTGCTGGGAATGACCCGGTCATACACCTCAAGCATAAAAAATGAACTTGTCAGATAAAGTATATTGATAAGCGCGCTAGCTATACCAATGAAGATCAGTCCTCCTTTGCATTTCCGCAAGGCTTTGGACGGTTCATTGACGTCAGCTGCTGAAATTTGAAACACGAAGCAATCCTCTTCTACCGCATCGCGCACCAACGAATGCTGGTCCACAGTGCAGTTACAGGCCCTCAAACCCGATCATTGACATGGCTGCCTTCGGATCCTCGGCACCGTTGCCGATCCCGCTTGCGCGCCATAACGTAGAACATAAATCCCACTGAAAAATGACCGAAAATACAAACTTATCACGAGCAATTTCAGGGGGTCTAACTTTAACACTACGATAAACAAACCAGCCGAAGCAAGTGAATATCGCAAAACCGCCAATAAGGGTTAAAAACGGCGAGCGTGTGGCAGCTTAAATTCGGCCTTTACTGACGAATTTAACTATAAATGCAATCTATAGTTTGTTTTGGCCATAGCAGACGCGAATTTTTTCGATCAAGAGGGTGTCTTTTGCATCGCCCGCTGGCGAAAACTTGGCTGCCTCGCAAATTGAGACCGCCCGCGGCTCGCGGGAATGCGCAAGAATCCCGTCCAACCTCACGCCAGGACGTATGAGGCGTGACTGCCATGGAATGCGTCGACGTTGATCGACACGCTCAAGCTGTCGGTATCGATGTGGGAAGCGCCATCGGAGATTTTGTATTGGAAGAACTCACTGACTTTGCCGCTGAGGCCTGCGAGTTTGGCAGCATCGACCGTATAACTATAATCGCCGTCGCTTTCGACGTGGATGACGCCGTATTTTCCGGTCAGCGTCAGGCCGTGCTTGTCCACCGCGCTGTCACCGAAGCGGCGAAGCAGTATTGTGCCGTTGCTCGCATTGTCGTTCTCAAGAAGATTTCCGTGATAGGCGCTGCCGGTATCAGTCGAAATTTTCAAGCTGTCATGGACGGCGGCGATTTTGGGAACGACGGCGGCAGGCACAGTCGCAGCCGGCGTTTCTACGCTGGGCGCCGGAGAGCTTACCTGCTCATTGCTCGACGACGTGTCGCCGCTCGCGCTGCCCGCTGCGCTGTCAAGCTCGGCCTGCGCTTGTTCGAGCGTCTTGTTTTCGCCGATGGAGAACGTGTTCTGCGCAGCGATTGCGGCGGGCATCGTCAGCGTCGACACCGAACTATCGATGACATTGTCGTAGAAGGAGCCCGATGCAGGCCTGTCGACCTTCAGTGCCGACGCGGTCAGGTCGTCGAAGACATTGTCGTGGACAATGATGTTCTCGCGGAGATAGGCGGGATTGCCGACAGCGCTGACCAGGACGCCGTAGACGCCGTCGTGCAGGTAATTTCCGCTAATGTCGTAGTTTTTCGCATCGCCGGAGTCGCCAAGGCCGATGCCGTACGACCAGCTGTAGCCGCCATATCCTGAGATGTCATTGTCATGGATGGCGATGTTCGTGCCCGCCTGAGCGCTCAGCCCGAAACCGCCGCCGATAAGCGTATTGCCCTCGACCACGGCATCTTGAGCCCGGATCAGCACTAGGACGCCCTTGGCGCTATTGGTTTCCGTCTGCTCGAGATGATTGTCCTTGATCAGGATATTGCTGCTGTTGTTGAGCTGAATGGCGTCGGCCACGCTCCCCTGACTGTTGGTAACGGTATTGTTGACGAGGGTGACGCCCTTGACCTTGTCCATCCAAATGCCATCGCCATGCACACCGGTCAGGGTGCTATTCTCGATCGTGATGTTCTGGCTACTTTGGAAGCTGAGCGAGCCGGCCTTTCCGGCCAGACCGGTATTCGAGACCTCGACGTTGCGGACGATCCAGTTCGATACACTCCCGGCATAGATCGCGTTGGCGCCAGTATCGGCGATCTTGATGTTCTCGACAATGATGTTCGAAGCCTTGGAACCGTGTATCCCGTTATTGCTGCTGTGAATGACGGGCGCATCACCGATGCCATAGCTGCCGATGGTGATCGGAGCGCTGACAGTGCCGGAATATTTCAGGTCGAACTGTTCGTTAAATACGCTTCCGGCAGCAAGCAGCACGCTGTCGCCAGGATTTAATTTTAAGGCTTCAACAGCGGACAACGTCGCAAAGGCTGAACTCTCACCGGTTCCGCTGTTATAGTCGGATCCCGTCACTGAATTCACGTAATAGACGGTCATGCTGCGATCTCCCGAGGTTATGGAAGACCTTCTAACTGCGGACATCTCTCCGGCCGCTAAAATGAAACACTAAAATGCGCGATATCTCGGAATATTCTTACATTCTAAGCATGATTATTCTAGTGTACGCAAAATATTGTATCGCGATAAAGTTGTAGAGCCAGACAAAACGCCCACTCTACCTGGATTCGGCACATCTGCCGCACTGTGATCCGGAGCAAGCTGAAGCCGGCATATACCCGCTCCAGCGCAGCACAACGTTCCCCAACCCAAACTCATATGCAGTTATCGGGAAATTATCTTCGGCGATATGCTACAACCCGAAGGGAGAGGGTCCTGCGATAGTGCAGATCCGCTTAATAACCCGTCGTGACTACACAATAACACTTCGTGGTTACACACCACCTGGCAACCTTACTACATTTGCCATTGAAGAATGATTTTACTAACCCCAAGAACGATCCAACACGAGTGCAACGGCATAGACGATCAATAATTGTTAAAATTATAATATTTAAGACTTTCATCGACTTACGCATGTTGTACGCGCATCGTTATCGATCAATACACTCGCAAGTGCTTATCTGTTGTTAACTACACGCTTGACTCCATGTATTAATATACCATTAATCATGCGGTCCGCTGAAGTCAAAAGTGACCGGCGAAGATCAAATTCAAGGAGAGACACAGATGGCTATTCACGCAACCGACGATATTGCAACATTTCTGGAAACAGACGTCATTTCCGGGAACCTGCTCAGCAACGACACATCCGACGGCAACCTTTTCCTACGCGCCTTCGACCAGCAGAGCGTTGGTGCTAAGCAGGGCAACAATCAGATTACCGCAATCGCAGGCGACTACGGCACGTTCTACGTCAAGCCGGACGGAAGCTATACTTACGTATTGAGTGATGCTGCAAAGGTCGGCTTCACCGCCGGTGAGACGCTCCACGAACGGGTCTCCTACAAGATCTCCGATGGAGCCGGCCATACCGATTTCGGCCTATTCACGTTGAATATCCAGGGTGTCACTCAGGTAAAGCCGATTGCTGTTGACGACCATCTCAGCTTCAACGAGGGCGACGCCATCGGCGGCAATCTGCTGACCAACGACATTCCTGGCGACAATGGCCATCTTTTCCTGCGTCAGTTCGCCAACACCAGCGTAAACGGCGACCCGACCGCAACAACGAACATTGCCGGCACCTATGGAACCTTCCATGTCAAGGCGGACGGCTCGTTTACCTATGATCTAGCTTCGGATATCGCTCCGGGCGACCATATCACCGAAACCATCCAGTACTACAAGATCTCCGATGGTCAGGGCCATACGGACGTCGGCGTTCTAACGCTCAACATCACGGGCACGGACGTCGTCTCCGGCGCCACCGTCTGATCATCGATAAACCGTCTATGATGCAACGCCCGCTGCTTACGCGGTGGACGTTGTCTGCTATCAACCAGTGCCGTCACGAAGTTTGCCGATGGCATCACTGAGTAACGGGCGCCTTATCGGACGCGTAAAGGACACTGTTACGTTCGCTATTCTCGTGTCGCGCTTTCCGAAAATCGAATCCCGATTTTCGGGCTGATACGCTAGCTCTTTATTTCTCACATGTTGTTATCACGACGTGCTTTGTCCGCTCTGGCAATGTTTCATCTCAGATGCGGGTTTAGACAGCTTAAGCTTACTACGTTCTTCAGGAATGGCGGAGAACGATTATCTGCCACAGCGCTGTCGAAACCGCGCTGTCGCCCCCTCTCCTACGCTCGCCCAAGTTCGATCGAAGATCGGGCGGAGCTGCGGGTTGACCTTCTTTATCGCGGCATTGACCATGCAGCGATCCCCGAGTTTCAGTATTGTGGTGAGATCGCTATCAAGCGCAATCTTTGCAGCGGAAAGGGTTGCGCTGGTAAAATCGTTCCAGAAATAAAACCGCGACAAAATCATTCCTTGATCGTGGGGCGCGAGCACGACCGAACGCTTCATCATTTCCGCAATAGAGACCGGCTCTTCTGCGATTTTCGACTGCACGGCCGCAAGTCGAAGCCAAAAGTTGCTGTTCGTCGGCATGCACGAGAGGGCATGCCGCAAATATTGACGCGCATTTGATGCCGCTGCGGCCCAAGCGTCGTAGTTGACATTGACATTCTGTCGATCGAGCTGCGTCAGAATGAGCGTGACACCGGCGGCGACGATGTCAGATCGGCAATAGTGCCCTTCGACCACCTCGACAGTACGCGCCGCATATCTGGCCGTGACGTCGTTCGCGACAGTTTCGCCGCGTTCTATCCTCTCGGCGACGAGCGAAATGCTGGCCGTCCTTATCGAAGCATAGAGTTCTCGGCCGGCCAGCACCGTAAAGACCACGGCGACGATGAGGAAAACGATTCTCGTGCGCGAAACATGCCGAATGCCGAGCATCAGCTTTCGGTATAGTATCGCGAATAGCGCTTATAATAATACTCGCTGGAACCGAACGTCCGGTAGAGCTTCATCTGCGCCGGATCGACCTTGGTCAATATGGCGCCGACGCACTTCGTATAGAGGTCCGGTTCGGACAACAGCGTCGACTGAACCACCTTCCGCGAAGTCTTGCCCCACTCGATCACGAACACGACCGCGTCGAGCTTCGGGTTAATGGCGCGTGCATCCACCACCGGAGCCAGAGGAGGCAAGTCGACGATGATGTAATCGAAACTTTGACGCGCAAACTCGAGAAGCTGATCCATACCGCGCGACGCAAGCAGCTCCGACGAATGCGGAACGCGATACCGCGCCACGGTCGGCAGGAATGCGAGCTTTGTTTTGGGGTCAAGGAGAATGAGATCCTTCAGCGGGCGATTGTCGACGATGGCTTCAAGCAAGCCGGCTTCCGCGTGGCGGCCGATGGCCCGCGTCGCTCCCGGATTGCGCATATCGGCGTCGATAAGCAGGCACCGTGCCCCTTGCATGGCCAAAAGCTTGGCAAAATTGATGGCGGTCGTCGACTTGCCTTCACCGGGCAAGCTCGAAACCACACCGATAACTTTGCAGCGCTGATCGGAGGCACTGATATCGATCGCGATTTTTGCGCTGCGAAGCGTCTCAGCGAATGCCGACAGCGGATGCTCCTCGACATAGGTCGTGGTCTTGCCGCCTCTGGCGATGCTCCGCGGGTTCCCCGGATCGACGAGCGTCGGATCATCGACGTTGTTCTCAATCAGCGGCATCACGCCAAGAGATTCGACGTCGAGCATATCCTTGACATCATCACCGGTGCGGAAGAAGCGATCGCGGAATTCACGGAAAGCTCCAATGCCGCTACCGAACGCGCATCCCAGGAACATGGCGAAAGCGATGACGAGGCTTCTTTTCGGCGCGCTCGGCTTCGTCGGCGTCTCCGCAGTCGTGATGATACGTGCGGCGGTGATTGGGAAGCTCTGCTGCTGGATCGCTTCTTGATAACGCGCCAGGAAGCTTTGATAGAGGTTCTTATAAGTATCCCGCGTCCGCTCGAGCTCGCGGAGCTGCACCTGCGTCTCGCCCGCCGTTGCGGCCACACCCGTTGCCTTATCAACGCTGTCACGCAGCGATTTTTCGCGGGATTGCGCAACCGTGAGCTCGCTCTGATAGCTCTCGGCGATACGATTCAGCTCGTCGAACATAAGCCGTTCGTATTCGGCCATCTCCGCACGGAGCCGGACTGCCTGAACGTGGTCGGGACCAAGCCGCGCCTCGATCTCAGCCTCGAGCTTCGAAGCTTCCAGATATTTCTTGCGAAGGTCGTTTGAAATCGAGCTGTCGAGCACATCGGTCACGATCGCATCGGTCTGCTTGGCTTCGATGATCGACTTGATGCGGGTATATTTCGCCTCCGCCTGCGCCGTTTCGGCCTGAGCCTTGATCAACTGGCTGTTCAGCTCGGAAAGCTGCTGCTCACTGAGCAAGGTGCCCGATCCTGCCTCGACAAGCCCATGCTCGCTGCGGAATTTCTGCACTGCGAGGTCGGTGTCCAGCGCCTGCTGCCGGAGTTCTTCGATCCGCTCCTGCAGCCACTCGCCGGCCCGGCGTGTCGCCTCATATTTCGAATTGAGCTTATCGACCAGATAAACATCGGCGATGGCGGCGGCGATTTCTCGCGCCAGATCCGGCGACTGCGAGGTATAGCTGAGGTCGAGGACGTAGGATTTGCCGACACGCTCGACGTCGATATTTCCAGCGACCGTTTCCGCAGCCCATCGCCGCTTCATTTCCGCATCGGGAGCAACGGCCCCGTCGTCGGCAAACCAGGAGCGAAAATTCAGCAGAGATTTCAGCGTTGCGACAGAAAAAAGTGAGTTCTTCTGTGCCGTGAACACCGGATCATCGACAAGTTTCAGCTTGTCGACAACCGCATAGGCGATCGCATCGGACTTCAACAGCTCGACTTGGCTGAGGACCGTGCCCTCGTCATCGTCCAGCTGGCCGAAAGCCGCCAATTGGTTGATCATCTGATTGTCACTGCGGTCGATCAGCACTTTGGTCTCGGCTGTGTAGACCGGCACCGCAGTCAGGACATAGACGACACCAAGAATGGCAAAGGCGAAAGCGCACACCGCTACGATCCGCCACTGCCGGCGAACAATTGCGATAAGCTTGTCGAAATCGATGAAATCAGCTTCGTTTCCCGTATCGCGGGAAGCGTCGATACGCGGCGTAAGTTTATCTGGTGACAGCAATTTCGATCTCCAACAAAGGCGTCAAGCGCTAAGATCTACAGGCAATTCCAGCTATTGTGTGACGGGGATGCTCTGACTGGTCGACTCCGTCGTATCAGAGGACGACTGCCCCGCTCCTCCCGCGCTGACGACTATCGTCGTCGAGGTCGTCGAACTCGTGGACGAGCTGTCCTCATCGTTCGTATCCGAAACCCTCAGCGTGCCGGCAGTCGTGGTGCTGCCGTCAAACGGCGTACCGTCATCCGACCCCGGACCTGTCTGCCCGATTGAACCAGTGTTGCCGATACCGGATGCTGCGGCTGGCGCACCTGTGCCCGGACCGAGCGCCGCCGTCCCGCCTTCAGCCAGAACCTTTGCAAAGGCTGTCAGCAGCGGCGCAAGATTGGGATCGGCGCTGGCCGCCTCGGCAACAGCTTTTTCGATCGCCAGTTTGAACTGCGGATCCGAGACTTGGCAACTGTTTGCGGCTCGCCCGAGGCCGGATCCGATCGCCGCCATCTGTGCGGCATTGGCCTTCTTGGCCTGCTCGAGTACCGGCAATAGAGCGTCGTTACTGCTCCCTACCAGCGCTCGAACACGCGATGACAGAACCAGGGGATCGGACACGTCGAGCAGAACGGCGGGATTGGCGGTAAATCCGCCGACGTCTGCGGGTGTGAGATTTGCAGGACCCAGGCAAGCAGCCGCAAAGGCGCTCGAAGTCATGCCGACAAAAATTGCCGCGGCAATTCCGCTATATGCAAGTTTACGATGAACACTAAACCTTGCCATAAAAGTGGCTTCCTTCATCAAATCCGCTATCGGAAACAGGCCAGCGTCGATCGTTTGCGATCGGCGCCGGCCATTTCCTCAATTAACGCCCGAGCTCTCGCACCGCACTACGGGTATCGCGTGCGTCGTCCGTCACGCCGGCAACAGTGGACGATACCGAGTTTACGATGTCAAGGAACTTGACCAATTCGATAGAGTCCGAATTGGAAACATAGATAATATCCTTGTCTTCCATCTTGAATTGCTGAGCGGCAAACAGGGTTGCCGGATCACGAAGATTGACGCGGATAATCACCGGAACCGTATCGCCCGCAAACCGCGTCGTATCTACATGCATCGCCGCAAGCGTCTTCCTCGGGACAAGGCGATAGAGCAGGACCTGGGCCGGATCCGCACGGTCGTCGCGCAGGCCACCCGCCTTGGCGATGGCCTCCCCGAGGGTCAGATCCGACTCTTCGAAATCGAACCGGCCGCTGGTGCCGGCGGCGCCGAGCGCCAAGAACGTACGGCGCTCGTGATCGACCGAAATCGTATCATCCGGCGCGACATAGATATTCTCCGCCGGGTTTTTCAACAGCGTATTGTAGGCGACGGTCGCCGTTCTGCCGCGGCGCTGCAGCGTCACATTCGTTTCGATGTTATTGGTCGTCAAACCACCCGCGGCGGAAATGACGTCGAGAATGCGCTCACCGGCCGGACTGATCTGAACGCGCTGAGGATTGTTGACATCACCGAGCACGGCTACCTGACTGGAGCGGTTGGTCGTCGTGGTGATAACAACCTGCGGCTCGATTGCGCGGCTGGCCAGACGATCTTCGACATCCTGCTCGACGGTCTCCTTCAGGCGACCGGCAGCCGGAACACGACCCGCATAAGGGATCGTGATCGTCCCGTTTCTATCGATGGTCTGCGCCGGCAGAGAGATATAATTGCCGGGCCGGCTACCGGCGTCGGAGGGAATGAAGAGACCGCCGGACTGCGCTTCGAAAATCGCAACCTCGACGACATCGCCATAACCGAGCGGAATTTCAGGCGCACCGCCACGACCACCGCCAAAACCCTTGAAGGAGGTCGGCTGCGGAGAGGTGAAATAGGACAGGACGTTCTTGCTGAGATCAACCAGGGCGTAGTCGATACCGACGCGACGCTCCTTCGTTGTTACCTTTACCGCCGCCCCTCGATCGACATCTTTGTGATCTGGACCGGATCTTGGCAAGGACGTGCAGCTTGCCAATATACTCGTTAGCGCTACAACAATGGCGACGCGTGTACTACCGACAGGAAAACAACCCATAGAATAACCCGTGTTGACGCCCTTGAAGCTACTGCTCCGCAATCGGACAAATTACAAGACAATCCCTGATCAATAATTACCGAATGCCGTTTATCATTCTCTAACTGTGGCAGCCCGGCAACGCCGAGCACTTCAGCAAACGAACGGCCTCAGCCCGGCTCTCTGACGCCGGCAATAATCTAAAGGCTGCGTCCGCTATAAAATTTCTTGCGTTTAAGAGTCAACCCGCAGCCCTCAATCAATCGGTATTTTCGAAAAACCTTCATAAATTCCATTCATTTAAACCTTTGTGTGCTGACCGGTCACACATATTGGCGATCCGTTTCGCCGTGACTGCGGCCGAGGCTGATCGCAACAACGGCGCTCAGGAATGCGGAGAAAAATACCGCGAAACCAGGGATTTGCAGCGAAAAATCGACCGCGGCATGAAGGGCGACCAGAACCGTCGCCGCTATTCCGAGCAGAACATAGTGCCTCAGGCGCCGCCGCTCGGAGAGCCCGCGCCAGAAAACCTTCGCAAGCACTGCGAAAGTAAGAAACGTCGCAACCGGAAACGTAACCCCCAGCCCCAGAAATCCTTCCAGATAGAAATTATGTGCGCGGTCAAAGATCCCGAAGATGCCGCAGGCCGGATCGCGGTAGGCAGAAAACACGGTGCGGAAGGTTCCAAGGCCCGTTCCGGTTAACCAATGATCCGAAATGGCACGCCATATGCCCGGCAGAATACAGAAACGATCATCATCCTCGAGCCGCCGCTCCTGCGCGCGCAAAATCGCCTGCCCTGCAAACATGCTCAGCAACAGGACGATGAAAATGACCGCCGAGAGAAGCTTCAATACCGAGCGCCATTTCGGCGCCGGTGTTAAATATCGCCTCGAGCTGTTCCAATTGATGACAAGCCAGGGAAAATAGATGAGCGCGGCAATAAAGGTCGCGAATATTCCGGCGCGTGATCGGCTCAGCATCAAAGCGGTGAAACATGCGCACAGGAGCAGAACATAGATCCACGTTCTCAAGAGCAGAAGGTTTCGGCCTGGCTCGCCGGGCGGGTGAATTGAATAGGAACGGGCAATGTCCCTGACCAGCGTCAGCATGAGCAACGTTCCCAACCCGAGGAAGGTCGCAGCGGTATTGCGGTTGACGAAGACGGCTGTCAGGCTGTCGAGGTAGGCGTGTTTTTCTATGACGATCAGAATGTTGGGAAACATCGAAAATTGCAGCAGGCCGAAAACGGCGATGCCCCCCGCCGCGAGCCCCAGGCTGGTCAGCACTTTCCGCGCTCGTTGATCGGTATCGCACAAGATAAGTCCGGTCAGAAAGGTCACGAAAGGCAGGGCCACCCACAGTATCGAGGCAAGCGTGTCCGCCGGTTCGACGGAGATCGCCGCATATTGGACGCCCGCCAGATCGCGCGCAGCGCCCCAGGCGGGGTTTGCCAGCCAATTGTCCGGCAGTTCGATCGTTTGAATAAATGTCCAGCTCGTCAGCATGACGAGCAAAAGCAAGGCGATCTTGAACACCCACCTGCTTTGTCTTGGCTCCGCAAACAGCAATACCGAAACGATGGCGAGAGCAAACATTCCGATTGCGGCGAAGGCGAAGGGCAAAGGTGTGACACTTCCAAAAGGAATGAGCGTCAATATCACCAGGCCGATGAAGGCAACGAGAATCGCCTCCCGCAAGACCTGCCTGTTGATGAGGCTGGATAACATTTGACTTCACTCACCAGCAGCCAAAACGAGGCAATCACAACCATTACGGTTAATATACTCGTACTAACATAAGTTGCAGATCAAGCGCTTGCGTGTTAAAGTGCAACAGAATTCCACATCGTTAAAATTGTCGCGAATGGCTTAAGCCAATCGAGACAGGACCCCGCTTATGCTCCTTCAAGCAGCAGAAACGGGACAGACGTTCTGTGCCCAATACTTGGCAGATCACTAAGTCGCCATGCCATTGACTGAGCCAAAAGGCAAGCCTGATCTCAATCGCTTGCCCTGACGGGGATTAAGAGATGAAGAAAACCTTCGTTACACTTCTGGCACTGGCATTTACAGCGGGGAATGCCTGCTCTGCATTCGCGGCCGGCCCCGCAGGTTTCGCCCGCGGCCTGACCAGCGATTCGGAGGTCAGCTATATCGCCGAAAAAGGAAAGATCGTTCCGCCCTTTGCCCAGGTGCTGTTCTGCGCCCAGAACCCTGCCGAATGCCGCGACAACAACGGACTGTCGGTCATCGCACTGACGGACAAGGAAATGCTGCAGCTGAAGAATGTGAACAACACCGTCAATCATACTATGATCGGCCGCAACGATTCCCGCAACGAACTGAATGGCGATGTCTGGAAGGTGAATGTGCGCAGCGGCGACTGCGAAGATTTTGCATTGACCAAGCGCAGCCGGCTGATCGCGATGGGCTGGTCATCGCGCGCCTTGCGGATCGCAACGGCCTATACACCCTCCGGCGAAGGGCACGCCGTCCTCGTGGTCAGAACCGACAAGGGCGACCTGGTGCTCGACAACAGGCAAAGCAGCATCAAGAACTGGCGCGATACAGATCTGCGCTGGGACAAGATCCAATCGGGAACGGACCCGTACGTCTGGTACCGGCTGTAGCAGCCGAAGCAGCCGATAGAGCAATCCGTCTCATTCCAGGATTGAAGTCGAGCCGGCTCTCACGAACGGCTCGGCTTGTCATATTGCCCACATAAACCTATGTTTTTGCTGTCGAGCGGGTGCCCGGCAGCAAACAGCGGCACCCTCAATGCGACTTCCGATGTGGGTATTAAGCGATCTTCGATATTGTCTTTTGGCCCAGATTCAGTATGACGAGCGTCATGCTGCGACGCAGCATGACGTTCTACTCTAATGATTTGAGGGAAATATGCGCATCACGATGATTGGATCAGGCTATGTCGGCCTCGTTTCAGGCGTTTGCTTTGCGGATTTCGGCCACGACGTCATCTGCGTCGACAAGGATCTGAGCAAGATCGAGGCCCTTCGCGAGGGCCGTATTCCGATCTACGAGCCGGGTCTCGATCAATTGGTTGCTGAAAACACCAGCACCGGCCGCTTGTCGTTTTCGACGGATGTCGGCGAAAGCGTTCGTGGCGCCGACGTCGTGTTCATCGCGGTCGGCACGCCGTCCCGTCGCGGCGACGGCCATGCCGATCTCTCCTACGTCTATGCCGCTGCGCGCGAGATTGCCACCTATGTGGAAGGCTTCACCGTCATCGTCACCAAGTCGACGGTGCCGGTCGGCACCGGCGATGAGGTTGAGCGCATCGTGCGGGAAACCAATCCTTCGGCTGACGTCGCCGTCGTCTCCAATCCCGAATTCCTGCGCGAGGGCGCGGCGATCGAGGATTTCAAGCGTCCTGATCGGATCGTCGTCGGACTGAATGACGACCGGGCACGCGAGACCATGACCGAAGTCTATCGTCCGCTCTACCTCAACCAGGCTCCCCTGGTCTTCACGAGCCGCCGCACCTCCGAGCTCATCAAATATGCGGCCAACGCCTTCCTGGCCATGAAGATCACCTTCATCAACGAGATCGCCGATCTCTGCGAAAGGGTCGACGCAAACGTCCAGGACGTTTCGCGCGGCATCGGCCTCGACGGCCGTATCGGCTCCAAGTTCCTGCACGCCGGTCCGGGGTACGGCGGTTCGTGCTTCCCCAAGGATACGCTTGCCCTTGCCAAGACGGCGCAGGATTATGACGCACCGGTCCGTCTGATCGAAACGACGATCTCGATCAACGACAACCGCAAGCGGGCGATGGGCCGCAAGGTCATTTCGGCCGTCGGCGGAGACATTCGCGGCAAGAAAGTCGCCATCCTCGGACTGACCTTCAAGCCGAACACCGACGACATGCGCGACAGCCCGGCCATCGCCATTATCCAGACGCTGCAGGACGCCGGCGCCCAGGTCGTTGGCTATGATCCCGAGGGTATGGACAATGCCCGCAAGGTCATCGAGAACATCGAATATGCGAACGGCCCTTACGAAGCCGCTGCCCACGCCGATGCCCTCGTCATCGTCACCGAATGGAACCAGTTCCGCGCCCTCGATTTCAATCGCCTGAAGCAGTCGATGCGCGCTCCGGTCCTGGTCGATCTGCGTAACATCTACCGCAGCGACGAGATCCGCAAACACGGCTTTACCTATACCGGTATCGGCACCAATCTTTATCAGGACGCCTGATAGCGCCTGGCAACTCTGTGAATCTTCTGACGCCGCGGGCACAATCCCGCGGCGTTTATCTTTGGAGCATGCGCCACGCTCTCTTCGCCCAGCGCATCGGCTTGAGGGCCGGAATCGATTTTCGGAAAGCACGACACGGAGTTTCAGAGGTCAGCGCGTCCTTTTTGCATCCGAAGGCTCTAAAGCAGCCCTACCCGCGTCCCCTTGATCGTCAGTACGGTCAGCCGTCCCGTCGCCGAAACGGCGGTGTCGATGCCGATGCGTTGCGGACCGAATGTCGGGGCTCGCCCCGGAGTATGTCCGTGGATCACGAGAACAGGAAGCTGCGGCCCGTCGTCCAGGAAGGGCTGCCGGATCCACATGAGGTCGCTGTCTTTTTGTTTCTTGAGATCGACGCCGGGTCTGACGCCTGCATGCACAAACACCACCCTGCCTATCCGCAGCATGATCGGCAGCGATTCCAGGAACTGGATATGCCGCTCGGGTATCATATTGCGAATGACGCGGGCGATCGTTTCGTTTCCCGCCGCCGACTGCAGGAGATGCTCGATATCGATGCCGTAGGAGTGCAGCGTCTCCGTCCCGGCGAAACCCAGCCATTCGAGAATGCCCGCCGGTTTGCGATAGAGCTTCACCAGCTCGGCATCGTGATTGCCGCAAAGAACCAAGCGCTGAAACCCTGGCGGCGGGTTCTTGCTCAGGAACTCCAGAACTGCGCTCGAATCGGGTCCACGATCGACATAATCGCCGAGCATGACGATGAGTTTCGGTCCCTGAATGCCTGCTGCGTCCTCCTCGATGCGGCGATGCACCTCGACGAGCTCGTCGTAACATCCGTGAACATCGCTCATCGCGTAGACCGCAGCGAAGTCGCCTTCGGCAAAGCTCAGCCGAGCGCGCTGCTTACGGTTGCCGGCCAATATCGGTATCTGTTGTCGCCACCGTCCTAGATAATTAGACATGTAACCCATTTATGAGACCCGGCCGCGTGGCGGGTTGATCGATTTCCCATCTATCGCTGCAACGGCACGAATCACAGTGTTCATAAGAAGTTGGCCTGATCGCGGCGTCGACAATGTAGCCGCAACCTGTTGCCATATTCAGAACGACATGATCCTTCACCGTTTGCTGAACCGCCTGCACCAGGCTCGCCTGGGCGGCCGCGACAGAACGCTGCGCGTCCAACACATCAAGCGATGAGGATTGGCCATCCTTGTCGCTCCCGATTGAAAGCGCAAGGGTCTCCGGCGTGATCTTCACCTGGGTGCGAAGCGCCGCAGCTCGCCAGCGATAGCAAAACGGCTGCCGCGGAGAACGGCGTTGTGTACTTATCCATAGTTGAGAAGACATCGCGATTAATATTAGGTTGTATTTTAGTACATGACGGTTAACTGCCGGTTAAGCTTATGTCTATTGGATCGATTCTTTCACCTTCAGCTGTGTCATCCAACATTTCCAAAGCTGGGAGAACTCGAAACCGCCGGGTTTCCACAGGCGAAGCCCTCGAAAAAGCTGTATAAATCAACTATAGCGAGAGGCGTTGGGAAAAAATGAACGTTAAAGCAGATCACGCTTGACGACCCTGCGACGCCGCTTAAATATGGTGCGCTGCGAGCGTGAATGACAATTCTTGATCAGGAATCTCAGATCCAAAACTGCGGGGTGCAAAGTGGAAACTGCGGTTGATTCGAAACTTATCGAGGCGATCAGCTACGACGAAGACAGCCGGCATCTACGGGTCTATCTGACCAACGGCCAGAGACGAGAATATGAAGGTGTTCCCAAAGGCGTCGTCGTCGGTTTGACGATGGCAGAATCACCGGGGAATTTTTACATGAAGGCAATAAGAGGCAAATATCCTCATCGCCCCTAAGCATGTCGCGGCAACGACATGCGCAAGGAGCGGATCTGAAAGATCGCGGCGCGCTTCAGATAATTTGTCGATCAACGACGACATGATCGTCGTTTCAGCAACGATGCGGGGCCGGCATTCGCCGGTCCCGCTCAATGTCTTGGCCACTGTGCTGGCACAGATCAATAGCCGCCGAGGAAGTCGCCAACCGCATTGATCTCCGATGGCGCGATCTCGTGCCCACCGGCATGCCAGACCGTCCTGACCTCCGCGCCCCGGCCCTCCAGGTGCGCAGACAGTGCCTGGGTCATCGCGACCGGAGCGATGGGATCCCGCTGCCCGGCTGTCACCAGCACCTTTCTTCCCGCGAGCGTCGACCGGGCCTCGGGCTGAAACGGAATGAGCGGATGCATCAAAACCGCCGCGTCGAATATGCCCTTTTCGATCAGCACATTGGCCAGAATATTTGCGCCGTTCGAAAAACCCAGGCCGAGAATCTGGGAAGCGCCGTATTCATCGGCAAACGCCTTGACGTAGGCCGCCATCTTCTCCGTCGCACGTGAGAGGTCGGACATGTCGTAGACCCCTTCCCCGGTGCGGCGGAAAAACCGCGCCGCGCCATATTCGGAAACATCGCCGCGCGGCGAAAGAATCGTTGCTTCGGGCAACAGCCGTCGGCCGAAATCGAAGAATTGGTTTTCGTCGCCGCCGGTGCCATGCAGCACGAGCAGAATAGGTTTGTCAGGTGCACCGGCATGCAGCCGGTGCACATATCCGGTTTCGGTCATATCGCCCTCCTACGCTTCGAGCGGCTGCAGATGCTGCTCGAGCAAGGCGCGAAGATGAGCGTGCTGCTGCGGCAGCTTCAGCGCTTCGCCGAGATGAGCCGTGTCCTCGTCACGGTCGAAGCCGGGCTCGTTGGTCGCGACCTCGAACAAAACACCGCCCGGCGTGCGGAAATAGATCGCCCAGAAATAATCCCGGTCGATCACCGGCGTGACCTGATAGCCCGTATCCATCAGCGCCTTGCGCACTTCGAGCTGCTTTTCGCGATTTTCGACGGCAAAGGCGACATGGTGGACGGAGCCGGCGCCGGGAAGCGCGCGGGCAATGTTCGGCATGGTTTCAAGGTCGATAAGGTGCGCGCCGTTGCCGCCGGGCCTGATCAGCCGTTTGACCCCGTCCCTTTCCTCGGCGACTTCGTAGCCCATGAACTTCAGCAGTTCGGCGGTGGCGCCTTCATCCCTCAGCCGCAAGGCAACGGAGTGAAAGCCGCGAATAGCGTGATCCTCGCCGATCCCGCCATGCGTCCACGGCTCGCGGTCATCGTCCTTGACCTCGACGAGCGCGAAGCCGTCGCCATCCGGCCCGGAGAAGTTCAGACGCTTTTCGCCGAAGCTTTCCTCAGCCTTCAGGCCGCCGAGACCAAGCGTGGCGAAGCGGTCGCTCCAGAAGCCGAGCGAGTCTTGCGGGACAGAAAATACCGTCGTGCCGACCTCCCCGGTTCCGGGCCGGCCCTGCGCCATCTTCGGGAACGGGAAATAGGTCATGATCGTGCCGGGCGCACCGGTCTCATCACCGTAGTAGAGGTGGTAGACATCAGGCGCGTCGAAATTGACAGTCTTCTTGACGCGACGCAGGCCGAGCGCATGGGTGAAAAACTGGTTGTTGGTGCGGGCGTCCTCCGCCATCGACGTGACGTGGTGCAGACCCTTGATCTGATCGAGCATGTGAGACCCCTTTCTTGCCCGCCGTTCGCGGGGGCTTTTGATGGATCATAAATGCGCCTCACCCGGCCTCCGGAACAGACCCCGAGATCAAAACGCATTGTCTATTATTAGTGAACGAAGAACGGGGCGCGTTCACTTCAGGCGCCGTGAGGATCTGCCGGCAATTGCCAGTCGACCGGCGCCCGCCCGCGGGACTGGAGGAAGGCATTCGCCTTGGAAAAATGTTTGCAGCCAAAGAAGCCGTTATGGGCCGAAAGCGGCGAGGGATGCGGCGCCTTGAGCACCAGATGCCGCGCCGTATCGACAAAGGCGGCCTTGCGCTGGGCATAGGAGCCCCAGAGCATGAAGACGACGGATTCGCATTCATCATTGACTTTGCCGATAATGGCATCGGTGAAGCGCTCCCACCCCTTGCCCTGATGGGCCGCCGCTTGGCCCTCCTCGACTGTCAGCACGCTGTTCAGCAGGAGCACGCCCTGCCTTGCCCAATGTTCGAGAAAGCCATGGCGCGCTGGGGTTATGCCGAGATCCGTCTCCATCTCCTTGTAGATATTGACGAGCGAGGGCGGTATGCGCACGCCGGGTCGGACGCTGAAGCATAGTCCATGAGCCTGCCCAAGTCCGTGATAGGGATCCTGTCCGAGGATGACGGCCTTGACGTTGGCAATCGGCGTCAGATCAAGAGCGCGGAAATATTCGCTGCCCTTCGGGAAGATCCGCTTGCCCACTTGTTTCTGCGCAGTGAGGAAGGATTTAAGTTGTTGCATATAGGGGCTTGAAAACTCCCCTGCCAACGCGGCCTTCCAGCTCTCATCGAGACTGACGGATGTATCGCTCATCAGGAACCCTTCGGCATAGGACGAAACAACGGACATACGGTTCTAACAAAATAGGCTGATGTCGCAATGCCTGCGCTCTCGCGGCGGCTTCAGCCCATCGAAAGTCGGCAGCGGGCTGCAGAGCTTCTTCGAGACGTCATCGTCGGTGTTTACTATTATGCCCGCTTCGGTATTTACGCCGACTGGCGGGGTGAGTAGAACCTATTGTGACAATCGGGGGCATGTCTTCACATGAAATTCGGCACGAGCGGCCTTCGCGGACTTTCAGTAGATCTCAAGGGACGCGCTTCCGCCCTTTACGCTGCCGCGTTCGGCAAATATCTGCTGCGGACCGGCAGGGCGCAGGCGGGCGACGTTATTCTGATCGGCCGCGACTTTCGCGATTCAAGCCCTGAGATCTCGGCGAATTGCGCAGGCGCGCTGACAGCGCTCGGCTTCCGGATCTTCGATTGCGGCAATGTGCCGACACCGGCCCTTGCCCTTTATGGCCTCGAACGCAAGGCTGCGTGCCTGATGGTTACGGGCTCGCACATCCCGGCGGACCGCAACGGCATCAAATTTTATCGCCCGGACGGCGAAATCGACAAATCGGACGAGGCAGCCATTACTGCCGAGGCAGCCGAAATCGAGCGGAGCGGCCAAGCGCCGGTCGTGGGACCGGCCAAGATGGAAGAGCATGAAGCGATCTGCCGCCAGCTCTTTTTCGAACGCAATGCCATGCTGCTTCCAAAAGGCGCGCTGTCGGGCTTGAAGATCGGCATCTATCAGCACAGCACCGTCGCGCGCGACCTGATGGTCGACGTTCTCACCCATTACGGCGCCGAGATCATCGCTCTCGGACGGTCGGAGAGTTTCATTCCCGTCGACACCGAAGCCGTGTCCGACGAGACGATCACGCTGATGAAACGCTGGGTGTCCGAGCACCAGCTCGATGCGATCGTTTCGACCGATGGCGACGGCGACCGCCCCCTTGTCGCGGATGAAACCGGTGCGCCGCTGCGCGGCGACCTCCTCGGCCTTATAGCAGCCAATTTCTTGGGAGCTCTCACAGTGGTGACGCCCGTCACCTCCAATTCCGGCATCGATGCCGCAGGCTCCTTCGCCGTCAAGCGCACCCGTGTCGGCTCTCCCTTCGTCATAACAGGCATGGAAGAGGCCGTGGCCGCTGGCAATGACCGCGTCATGGGCTTCGAAGCCAATGGCGGCTTGCTGACCGCCAGCCCTTTCGATGTCAACGGGCAGAACGTCCGCGCCCTGCCGACGCGCGATTGTTTTATTCCCATGCTCGCAGTCCTGTCGCTTGCGGCCGCTCGCAGGCAGCCGCTCTCTGCCATTGCGACCTCCTATAAGCTGCCCTTCGCCGCTGCCGATCGTCTGGAGAATTTCCCGGTGGAGACGAGCGCCGCGCTGATGCAATACTTGCGCGCCTCGGATGAAAATCTCCGTTCTTTCCTGCAGCCGATCGGCGCAGTAGCGGCAAAATCCGATATTGACGGGCTTCGGGTGACGCTGACGGACGGCCGGATCATCCATTTCCGCCCATCCGGCAATGCGCCGGAAATGCGCTGCTACGTGGAAGCCGGCAGCGAGCCTGCAGCTCTCGACCTGCTGCACGCCGGCCTCAACAGAATAAGAGGCTGGGCAGCAGCCCGCTGACATGCAACCATTAAGGTCGTCTATCTCAAGGAACCCGCCTATGACGCAGAAAATCGTTCCCGTGATCATGGCCGGCGGCAAAGGCACGCGGCTCTGGCCGCTTTCCCGTGCGACCGCGCCGAAACAATTCATCCAGTTCGTCGGCAATAAGACGCTGTTTCAGGAAACGCTCGAACGCGTTTCCGATGCCGAGCTCTATGAAGCTCCGATCGTCGTCACCAATGAGGAGTTCCGCTTTCTGGTCGCCGAGCAGGCGCGCGAGCTTGCCATCCCGCTCGCCGCCGTCTTGCTCGAACCGGTCGCCCGCAACACCGCCGCCGCGGTCGCTGCCGCCGCGACGCTTGCCGCTGACCTCTTTGGTAAGGGCACTATCATCCAGATGCTCGCCTCAGACCATGAAATCCTCGCCGACAAGAGCTATTTCGACTGTATCCGCATCGCTCGCGAGGCGGCGGCCGACGGCAGGCTCGTCACCTTCGGCATCAACCCGACCGAGCCGGCGACGGGTTATGGCTATATCGAGATCGGCGATGCACTTGATAATGGCGCTCACAAGGTGAGCCGCTTCGTCGAGAAGCCGATATTGGACGAAGCCCAGCGGATGCTCGCCGACGGCGGCTTCTACTGGAACTCGGGCATCTTCATGTTCCCGGTGACGGAACTTCTTGCCGAGTTGCAGGAATATGCGCCCGAGGTGCTGAAGGCTGCAAGCAAGGCTGTTTCCAAGGCAAGCCGCGATCTCGACTTCACCCGCCTCGATGCCGACCATTTCGCCAAGAGCCCGGATATATCGATCGATTATGCGGTCATGGAAAAGACCTCGAAGGCCGCGGTCGTCCCCTCGCCATTTCGGTGGTCGGACATGGGAAGCTGGGATGCCGTTTGGAAATCGGGCAAACGCGACGATAACGGCAATGTCGCCGCTGCCAACACGACCGTCGTCAACACCCGCAACTCGCTGGTCATGACGCATGGCGTGCACCTTGCCGTCCAAGGCATGGAGGATGTCGCCGTCATCGCCAGCGAAGATGCCGTCTATGTCGGACCGCTCAAGGACAGCCAGAATGTCGGGCAGTTGGTCAAGATGCTGGCCTCCTCCTCGGCGACGGCAAAATTCGCCGAAACGCATCCGACATCGTACCGACCGTGGGGCGGCTATACCTCTATCTTCAACGGCGACCGCTTTCAGGTGAAGCGCATCTTCGTCACGCCGGGCAAGAAGCTTTCGCTGCAAAAACACCACCATCGCTCTGAGCACTGGGTCGTCGTAAAGGGAACGGCCGAGGTGACGATCGGTGACAATGTGCAGATGCTGCGCGAGAACGAAAGCGTCTACATCCCACTCGGGGAAGTCCATCGTCTCGCCAACCCCGGCAAGATCGTCCTCGAACTCATCGAAGTTCAGACGGGCTCCTATCTCGGCGAGGACGATATCATCCGCATCGTCGACGAATTCGGAAGAACGTAAGCCAAGCGCCGGCCGGCGGGCCAGATTTGCCCGCCGGCGCTTCCGGCGTGCCCACCATCCCTGTTGAATTCCCTTGCGGGATTCTCGTAGAATGAATGAGCCGACAGACCTGACGGGAGATGTCCTCTGATGCGTACCCTGCCCGCCCTCGCCGGATTTCTTTCAATCCTGCTGCCGGCAATTTCCTTTGCCCAAACGGCGAACATGCGCGCCGCAAGCGAGGCGGAAATCCGTCAGCATCTGCCCGGCACGTCGGAGCTGAAAGAAAGCAGCAACGGCTATGAATATCGCGAGGGCAGCAAGAATGGCTACAAGATCAACAATGGCGAGGTCTGTGTCCGGTTTCCCGACAAGTCGACCGACTGCGTCAACGTGAAGACTGACGGCAAGAATTTTCAGATGATCGACCGTAAGGGCGGCCGAACCAGATTCTGATTTCGGCCCGGCTTATCTTGCCTGTTTACCGTGCCGGCGCCGTCTCGCCGCTCTTATCGACGACGAATTCGGCGATCAGGCCTGAATGGTTGGAGCCGAGATTGTCGTCGAGGGATTTCAACGACGTCAGATGAAGCGGCGCGCGCGCGAATATGTGATCGATGGCGATACCGAACCGACCGGCGGCGATCGGCCATGTCGCCGGTTCGGGCGCCATGGTCTTCAGTTTCTGCTTGCGCAGGAGAGCCTGAATGCTGGGGGCGATCGACGACGAATTGAAATCGCCGGACAGCACCAGAGGACCTGAGATCGCATCAAGCGCTTTGCTGAGATCTTCCAACTCTTCTATCTGGTAATCGTCGAAATAGGGTTTGGTCAGATGGGCCGATACGAGATTGACGGTTTGCCCGCCGAAATCGACGCTCGCTGCGACCAGCCTGTCTTTCCGCAAGCTGCCGATGCTCGCGACCTGGCGGATCACGAACGGGCGTTTGGACAGCACCAGCGTATCGCAGCTGTCTTTGCCGTTGTCGCAGCCGATATGATACGGATAGACCTTGAACAATCGCTGCAGATGGAACGTCAGCGGCTTGGCTTCGAGCAGATTGACGACATCAGCATTCGAGGCGATCACCATATCCGCGATGGCGGTCGAATTTTTCCAGTTATCGATCGCAACGTTGAACGACATCAGCCGGAAAAGCGGCACCGTTCCCGTTCCCCTGTCGTCCTCCGCAAATTCACGTAGCATGATAGCGCCGTGCGCCGTTAGGAGCAGCGAGACAAGCAGAAGGGCAAAGCCGTAAGCATGTCTTCTGACAGCCAAGATGACGAGGCTGACGGCGGCGAATGTGAGGCCGAGATGGATCTGAAAACTGTAGATGAAGGAGAGCAGCCAGAAATTCGTGAGATAGCGCAGCGACACGACCGCAATGGCCAGGGTCAGAAACGCAGAGAGAATCCAATAAACTATGTTTCTCATCAATCCCTGGTTCCGCCTGAACAGGATGTCGCCCGAAAACCGCTCAACCTTTTTCGGCATCATGCTCAAGACGACCCGCCGCCCATAACATGCAAGCTGTTATGGTGCAATGCAGCATAATGTCCGGAGACGACGACAGCGGCCTCACATCAAGTGCTATCTTTCAAACGCCTATCGACTCGGCCTCTTTTTATCCTGTAAGTGGGTGCCATTTTACGGAATCGGCTTTTGCCGTCGGCAGGGAGCCGAGAAAAAGGTGGGAATGCGCTACTTCATTACAGGCACTGCCGGCTTTATCGGTTTTCATCTGGCCAGGCGCCTGCTGCAGGAAGGGCATGAGGTGACGGGCTTCGACGGCCTCACGCCTTATTACAATGTCAAGCTCAAAGAGATGCGTCATGCGGCACTCTCCCAGTTTCCGGCCTTCCGACCTGTCATCTCAATGCTTGAGGACCGGCCGGCACTGGAGGCGGCAGTCTCCGCGGCCGCGCCTGACATCCTGATCCATCTCGCCGCGCAAGCCGGAGTCCGCTACAGCCTGGAAAATCCCGAAGCCTATATACATTCGAACGTCGAAGGCTCCTGGAATATCATGGAAATCGCCCGGCGGGTTGAAGTTCGCCATCTGATGCTGGCCTCGACATCCTCGATCTATGGCGCCAACGCGACTGTCCCTTTCCGCGAGACCGATCGCGCCGACGAACCGCTGACTATCTATGCCGCGACGAAGAAATCGATGGAGCTGATGGCGCACAGCTATGCCCATCTGCATAAGATTCCGACGACCGCCTTCCGTTTCTTCACCGTTTATGGCCCATGGGGCCGGCCCGATATGGCGCTGTTCAAATTCGCCAAGAACATGCTCGAAGGCCAGCCGATCGAGATCTACGGCGAAGGCAATATGAGCCGCGACTTCACCTATATCGATGACCTCGTCGAAGCGATCGTCAGGTTGTCGGCAATTGCCCCGAGCGAGGAAAATCGGCTCGGTGACCCTGGGATCGAAACGCTTTCGCGCCAGGCGCCCTTCCGCGTCGTCAATATCGGCGGCGGTCAGCCCGTCAGCCTGATGGATTTCGTCGAGACGGTGGAAAAAGCGCTCGGCCGTCCTGCCATCCGCAAGATGCTGGCGATGCAGAAGGGCGACGTGCCGCGCACCTTCGCTGCCCCCGATCTGCTCGTGGCACTGACGGGATACAAGCCCGACACGACATTGGAGGTCGGCGTCAAGGCCTTCGTCGACTGGTATATCGACGTGCATCGCGAACTGAATGCCTGAAGCGCGTTGCTTTAACGGAGAAGCGTGACTGCTTCCACAGCACCGACCGCCGTCGAGAATACATAGCCGATGGCAACGCTCAGGCTCTGCGAATAGGCCTTGAGCTGAGAACCCCTACCCTCGACGGCAGCCGGGCCGCGCAGAACGAGAGGAACGCTCGGCCGCACGAAACCGGCGCGCGTCGTCAAAGGAATTTCAGGCGAATGGCCGATGGCGGAAGTGTAGATCAGGTCGCGCGCGAGGCTCGCAGGCCCGATGGCGAAGGCCGGACCGGCGGCCGCGGCAATGCCCAAAGTCAGGGTGATGGCGGCAAGAGTTTTCTGCATCTCGAAGTCCCCGTTTTCGGATCGCGGGCTTTTGTTTCGCCCGGCTCCAAGCGATCGACGCGTCTGTCCACGCTTCGGCCGCCTTCATGAGAACACTCTACACGTCAGTATTTGCAGGGCTTTTAAGCAGATCGATCAAATTTTAGGAAATTTGATTTTCTGTTTGGAAGGCCTCCAGATAGGCACGAAAATGCCTTGGCCGGCGGCTGGACGGCGGCATCCGCAAATCGTCCATGATGGGACACTGATCGCAGTCTAGAGAATGCGATCCAGCTTCTTGTTGATATGCAGGTTCGGCATCAATCCCGCACTTTGGGCGGCATGATAGGATTCTCGCGCCGCATCGAACGAGATCGACCACATAATGGCGCTCAACAAGAGCGCGATAATATAGATCTGAATACGCATGGATCTGCCGATACGGAAAGAGCAAGGCAGTTTTGTGTCAAAAAATGAGCGTATAACGCGAAACAATATGCTTTCAGAGCCGCTGAGAATGGCACCTGGCATCTTAGAGCGCGTGCGTGGAATTCATCCTGATCCAGGGTAGGGCAAAGTCGCAGCTTGCGTCCTCGACCGGAAGGGTCGCCGCGGAAATAATCAATCGATTGACTTATTTCATTAGCGGCGCTATAAAATATCATGATCCGAGAACGCGACAATCCAAATCAGCCGGCTTCAGCCCGTGCCGAGATCACGCGCCAGAAGATGCTGAGCGCCGCGCTCGACGTGTTCGGGCGCTACGGTTTCGATGGCGCCTCGACACGCCAGCTGACCGAAGCCGCCGGCGTCAACCTGCAGGCGATCCCCTATTATTTCGGCAGCAAGGAAGGCCTCTACATCGCCACCGCCGAATATCTGATGATGAGGATCGATGCGCATGTCAGCGGCATGAGGGCGCGCATCGGCGCGCATCTGATGGCGCTCGACGCAGCCGGCGAGCCGCTCGGTGAAGCCGACGCCCGCCTCTTCCTGACCGAAGTTCTCCAGACCATGGTGACGCTCTTCGTCGCCAAGGAATCGGAACCCTGGGCCCGCTTCCTCATCCGCGAGCAGATGGAGCCGACAGAGGCTTTCAAGCGGGTCTATCGGGGCATCATGAGGCCGATGATCGAAATGGGTCGGCGCCTGGTCGGCGCCATTCTTGGCGAAGATCCGGCGTCCGAACATGTGCGCCTGCGCACTTTCAACCTCGTCGGCAGCATCCTCATCTTCCGCTTCGCCCATGCTGCCGTACTCGCCCAGATGGAATGGGGCGCCTTCGGCCCGGAACAGGTGGAAATCTTGCGGGGCCTTGCTGCCGAACTGGTCGATGTCATCGGCCCGCCGAAAGGAGGCGCAGCATGAAACGCATCCTTCCTATCGCGATCCTTCTCCTCCTTGCGGCAGGTGCCGCCGCCTGGTGGTACGGCCTGCCCGAGCGGTTCGGCTGGCTGTCCGAGGCGCGGCGCGAATTCGTCCTTTACGGTAATGTCGACATCCGTCAGGTCTCGCTCGGCTTCCGCGTCAGCGGCCGCCTCTCCGAACTGCGCGTCGACGAGGGCGATGTCGTCAAGAGCGGCACGGTCCTGGCGAAGCTCGACGCTGCGCCCTATGAATTTGCCGTCCGCTCCGGCGAGGCCAATGCCGCGGCCCTTCGCGCGACGCTCGACAAGCTGAAGGCTGGCCCGCGGCCGACCGAGATCGCCCAGGCGCGAGCTGCCTACGACGAAAGCCTGGCGGATCTGCAGAATGCCAACCTCGCTTACGACCGCGCCCGCCAGCTTCGCCCGCAGGGCACGATTTCCGAAGCGAACCTCGACCAGGCGACCGCCGCAAAGGCAATGGCCGCCGCCCGCTCGCAATCGGCCAGCGAGGCACTGAAGCTGCTGCAGGAAGGCTCGCGCGTCGAGGATATCGCCGCCGCCGACGCCCAGCTGAAGGCCGCTGAGGCCACACTCGCCTCGGCCCGAACCTCGCTCGCAGACACCGAACTGCGTGCTCCGAACGACGGCGTCATCCTCTCGCGGGTGCGGGAGAACGGCGCGATCGTCTCGCCGTCCGATACCGTCTTCGTGCTCTCCCTGACAGAGCCGGTCTGGGTGCGCAGCTATGTCGCCGAGCCCGATCTCGGCCGCATCCACCCCGGCATGAAAGTATCCGTCGCCTCCGATACTGCGCCCGACAAGCCCTATGAAGGCACCATCGGCTTCATCTCGCCGGTCGCCGAATTCACGCCGAAGTCGGTGGAAACGCCTGAACTGAGGACGGATCTCGTCTATCGCCTGAGGATCGTCATCGACAGACCCGGCCCGGACCTGCGGCAGGGCATGCCGGTCACCGTGCGGCTGTCCGCGCCGCCGGCAGGCGGACAATGACTGCCCCCGAATCCAGTCGGGACGCCAGGCCGCTCGTTCGGATCGACGGCGTCACCAAACGCTTCGGCGGTGCGCCTGCAGCCCTTAACGCCGTCTCCGGCGTCATCGGCGGCGGCGCGATCACCGGCCTCGTTGGCCCCGACGGCGCCGGCAAGACGACGCTGATCCGGCTGATGACCGGCCTGATGCTGCCCGACACCGGAACGATGGAAGTTTTGGGCTTCGACACCAGAAAGAACGCCGCCGGCATTCAGACCGCGATCGGCTACATGCCGCAGCGCTTCGGTCTTTATGAGGATCTCTCGGTGCAGGAAAACCTCGACCTCTATGCCGATTTGCGCGGCCTGCCGAGGAGCGAACGCACCGGCGCCTTCGACGAGCTGCTGACCTTCACCGACCTCAAGCGCTTCACCGGCAGGCTCGCCGGAAAGCTCTCCGGCGGCATGAAACAGAAGCTCGGCCTTGCCTGCGCGCTTCTAAAAAAGCCGCGTCTGCTGCTGCTCGACGAACCGGGCGTCGGCGTCGATCCGATCTCGCGCCGCGACCTCTGGAAGATGGTCGAGAACCTGACCAGGGAAGGCATCGGCGTGGTCTGGTCGACCGCCTATCTCGACGAGGCCGAAGCCTGCGACCACGTGCTGCTCTTGAATCAGGGAAAACTGCTCTTCTCGGGAAAACCAGATGAAATGACCGAGCGCGTCAGCGACCGCGTCTTCCGGGTCTCCAATGTGACTGGCCGCCGTCGGCAGGTTCTCGCCGAACTCCTGCAGGCCGATGGGGTCATCGACGGCGTGATTCAGGGCGAGGCGATCCGCCTCGTCGCGGCCAGTGGCAAGACGCCCGATATCGGCAAGGCCGGCGACGGCGCATCGCTTTCCCCTGCCCCACCGCGTTTCGAGGACGCCTTCGTCGATATGCTCGGCGGCGGCCCCGGCGGCCGCTCCCGGCTCGCCGAAGCGCAAGAGCCGCTGAAAGCCGAGGGCGACCGCCCGGTGATCGAGGCCAGGGGCCTGACCAAGCGCTTCGGCGATTTCACCGCCGCCGACGACATCAGCTTCGATATCCGCCGCGGCGAGATCTTCGGCCTGCTTGGGCCAAACGGCGCCGGCAAGTCCACCACCTTCAAGATGCTCTGCGGCCTGTTGAAACCGACCGGCGGCGAAGGCCGCGTCGCCGGTTTCGATCTTCGCCGCGACGCTGCCGAAGCACGCAATCAGCTCGGCTATATGGCGCAGAAATTCTCGCTCTACGGCGATCTTACAGTCATGCAGAACCTGGAATTCTTCGCCGGCGTCTATGGCCTTCGCGGGCAGCGAAGGCGCGAGCGCATAGAGCTGATGGCCGATATATTCGATTTCGGCCGCCACGCCCACGAACCCGCCAAGGATCTGCCGCTCGGGCTCAAGCAACGCCTGGCGCTTGCCTGCGCCGTCATGCACGAACCGCGCGCCCTCTTCCTCGATGAACCGACCTCCGGCGTCGATCCGATCACTCGCCGCGAGTTCTGGACGCATATCAACGGCTTGGTCGAAAAGGGTGTCACCGTGCTCGTCACCACCCATTTCATGGACGAGGCGGAATATTGCGACCGCATTTCGCTGATCTACCGCGGCCGTTCGATCGCGCTCGGTTCTCCCGATGAGTTGAAGGCACGTGTCGCGACAAAGGATGCGCCGGACCCGACGATGGAGGACGCCTTCATCGCGCTGGTGCAGCAATCGGAAGCGGAGGATGCAGCATGAGGATTTCCTCCGGCCGGCTCCGGCGTCTTGCAGCTCTGGTGCGCAAGGAAAGCTTCCAGGCGATCCGCGACCCGAGCAGCATCCTCATCGCCTTCGTGTTGCCGCTGATTCTGCTCTTCCTCTTCGGCTACGGCGTCTCGCTGGATACAACGCGCACCCGCATCGGCCTCGTGACCGAGGAGATGACGCCGCTGACCCAGGACCTCGCGGCCAGCTTCCGCGCCTCGCGCTATTTCGACGTGGTGATCGGCCGTGACCGCCGCCTGTTCGAGGAAGATCTCGTGATCGGAAAGGTGCGTGGCATCGTCGTCATTCCGGCCGATTTCACCACCCGCAACACCGCCGGCAACCGCCCGGAGGTCCAGGTGATTGTCGACGGCTCCGATCCGAACACGGCGAATTTTGTACAAAACTACGCGCAAGGCGCCATTGCCAACTGGGAACAGCAGAGACAGGCGGACGTCGCCTCCCATAGCCCCGCCATCGCGGTCGAGCAGCGCTTCTGGTTCAATCCGGAGCTGACCAGTCGCAACTTCCTCGTGCCGGGCTCGATCGCCATCGTCATGACGCTGGTCGGCACATTGCTGACCTCGCTCGTCGTCGCTCGCGAATGGGAGCGCGGGACGATGGAAGCAATGATGGCGACGCCGGTGACGGCCGTCGAGCTGCTTGCCGGCAAGATCCTGCCCTATTTTCTACTCGGCCTCACCTCGATGACGCTCTGTGTACTGCTTGCGGTCTTTCTCTTCGGCGTGCCGTTCCGCGGCTCCGTCGCCGGCCTTTATGCCCTGTCGGCCGCCTTCCTGATCCCGGCGCTCGGGCAAGGCCTGTTGATCTCGACGGCAACCAAGAACCAGTTTCTCGCCTCGCAGCTGGCGCTGATCTCCGCCTTCCTGCCGGCCTTCCTGCTCTCGGGCTTCCTGTTCGAGATCAACTCCATGCCCAAGATCATCCAGTGGATCACCCTGATCGTGCCGGCCCGCTACCTGATCCCTAGCCTGCAGACGGTGTTTCTCGCCGGCGACATCTGGCCAATGTTCGGTCGAGCAATCTCGGTCATGCTGACGATCGGCGGCGTCATGTTCGTGCTCGCCGCACGCAGCACCAGAAAGAGGATCGGCTGAGATGGGATGGACCAGGCTCTACGCCCTCATCGTCAAGGAATTGCTCGCCGTGCTGCGCGACCCCAAGGGCCGCGCCATCCTGATCGGCCCGCCGATCGTCCAGCTCCTCGTCTTTTCCTATGCGGCGACGCTCGAAGTGCGCAATGTCGACGTCATGATCCTCAACCGCGACAGCGGCCATTGGGGCCAGGAGCTGATCGAGCGCATCGATGGCTCGCCGACCTTCCGCAATATCGAGATCGCCGCCGAACAGGCGCAGGTCCAGGTGGCGATCGACAATCAGACGGTCATCGCCGCGGTCGAAATCGGCCCGGATTTCTCCCGCAATATCGAAGCAGGGACGCCGACCGACCTGCAGGTGGTGCTCGACGGCCGCCGCTCCAACGCCTCGCAGATCGTTGCGGGCTACCTCTTGCAGATCGGCGCGGCGCTTGCTGCCGATACGCCGGCCGGCAAACGCGCCGGCGCCAGTATCGTCTCATCCGTGCCGCGCAACTGGTTCAACCCGAATCTCACCTATCAATGGTTCATGGTGCCGAACCTGATCGCCAGCATCGCGCTCCTCATCGGCCTGATCGTCACGGCGCTGTCGATCGCCCGCGAGCGCGAGCTCGGCACCTTCGATCAGCTGATGGTCTCGCCGTTGCGCCTGCACGAGATCCTGATCGGCAAGCTCATCCCGCCGATGATGATCGGCCTCTTTCACATCACCGTCTATATTCTCGCCGCCGTCTTCCTCTTCGAGGTGCCGCTGCGTGGCTCGCTCTTCCTGCTTTACGGCAGTGCGATCTTCTATCTCGGCTCGGTCGCCGGCCTCGGTCTTTTCATTTCGGCGCTGTCGATGACGCAGCAGCAGGCGATCCTCGGCGCTTTCCTGTTCATGGTCCCGGCCATGCTGCTTTCGGGCTTCGCGACCCCGATCGAAAACATGCCGGGCTGGCTGCAGCCGATAACCTACGTCAATCCGCTGCGCTATTTCCTGGTGATCGTCAAAGGCGTTTTCCTCAAGGATATCCCGTTGAGCGAGGTGGTGAACCAGACCATCCCGCTGGCGCTGATCGCCACGGTGACGCTCAGCGCCGCCGCTTGGCTCTTCCGCCGGCGCCTGGAATAATCCCGGTCCCACAAATGCTGCGACCGTCTCACAGAATGTAAACCGGCCTTCCAAAGCGTGACTCTTTGCTGCTGGAACCTCGATTTGGCATCGTCGTTACCCAAACGCAACCCCAGCAAAGGAGAAGCAAAATGTACAAGATTCTACTTGTCTCCAGCGCCCTTGCGCTGTCGTCGCTTGCCACCAACGCTCTGGCTGACGGAGCCGTGACCGGCGCTGCCGGCGGCGCCATCACCGGCGCGATCGTCGGTGGCCCCGTAGGCGCTGCCGTGGGCGGCATAGCCGGCGGTGTTGCCGGCGCCGTGGTTGATCCGCCGCCGCGTGAGGTCGTCACCTACGTTCAGCAGCAGCCGGCCCCGACCGCCCGCGTGGTCGTCGAGCAGCCGATCGTCGTCGGCAAGCCGCTTCCGGCTGATGTCGTCGTGACGCCAGTGCCTGACAACCCGAAATATGCCTATACGGTCGTCAACGACCGTCGTGTGATCGTTGAACCCCGCACGCATCGCGTCGTGCAGGTCATCGAGTAATCAAGCGGTTGAGACCGCCTGCTGCGGCTCGACTACCTCGGGCCCCGCTTCGGTGGGGCCCTTTTTCTACGTTTGCACCAACGGCGCGCCATAGCACGGCAAACCGCCGTCTGACCGGCGGCTTCCATATCCCAACATGTATCAGACCTTGAGCTCTCGCCGCTCGCGCTCGGTCGTCATGGCAAGGTCGAGCACCTTCTGCAGGTTGGCGGCGTGGCGGAAGTTCGGGTCGGGCTGGGTACCGCTTGCTACGGCCTCGGCGAACCGCTGGTAGTTGGTCGGCACCGGCGTCACCTCGATCTCCCTCCAGGTGGCGGTCTCGGCATCCTCGCCGAGGCACCCGCGCAATTCGGAACCGCCGGGGCGATGAATGACCTCGAGGCTGCCCTTCTCGCCATAGATGCGCAGCTTCAGCTCGTTCAGGTGGCCCGTCGCCCAGCGGCTGGCATGGATGACGCCGAGCGCGCCGTTGGCGAAATCGACCGACATGGTGAAACTGTCATTGGCGTCGAGCATATATTCGCCGATCTGACCGCCGGGCGCCTTATTGAAGGTCTTCAGCCGCGCAAAGACATGGTCGATGTCGGTCGCGGCGCCATAGGCGGCGAAATCGAGGATGTGGATGCCGACATCGCCGAGCACCCCGTTCGAGCCGTGGCCGGTGGAAAGCCGCCACAGCCAGGTCGATTCGGTACGCCAGTCGCCCCAGGCGCGCGAGACGAGCCAGCTCTGGAGATAGGAGGCCTCCACATGCTTGATCGTACCGAGTTCGCCGGCGAGCACCATCTCGCGGGCGCGCTGCAGCGGCGCGACGTTGCGATAGGTGAGGTTCACCATGTTGATGACACCGGCCTTTTCGGCCGCTTCCGTCATCTCCAGCGCCTTCGGATAGTTTTCCGCCAACGGCTTCTCGCAGAGCACATGTTTGCCGACCGCAATCAGCGCCATGGTGGTCGGGTGATGGATGCGATCGGGTGTGATGTTCGTCGCCGCATCGAACTCGCCCCAGGCGATCGCCTCATCCAATGAATGAAACCGCTTTTCGATATTGAACTTGTCGGCAAAGGCGGAAAGCCGGTCGGGATCGGTGTCGACGGCCCCAACCACCGTCACCCCGTCGATTTTGCTGAAGTGGGTGAGCTGGTTTTTCGCCATCACGCCCGTGCCAAGAACGAGTAGTCGCATGAATGCTCCTCAGCGGTAACCGGCTTCGCCGGCTTGGTGCAGTTTCGGGCCGCGCTCGACGATCGGCTCCAGTGCCTTCTCTACCGGCACATTTGGAGCGTCGGTAATGGCAGTCAACGCGCCCTCGGGGTTGTAGGCCCACTTGACGCCGTTGATCAGCACCTTCTGCACCGTAGCGTCGTGATAGGTCGGATAGGTCTCATGGCCCGGGCGGAAATAGAAGATGTTGCCGGCGCCGCGGCGCCAGGTCAGGCCCGAGCGGAACACCTCCCCGCCCTGGAACCAGGAGATGAACACCGTTTCCAGCGGCTCCGGCACCGAGAACTGCTCGCCATACATTTCCTCGTTCTCAAGCTCGAAATGCTCGCCGATGCCGGCGGCGATCGGATGGCGCGGGTTGATCGTCCACAGCCGCTCGCGTTCGCCCGCCTCGCGCCATTTCAGCGCGCAGGGCGTGCCCATCAGCCGCTTGAAAATCTTCGAGAAATGGCCGGAATGTAAGACGAGAAGGCCCATGCCCTCCCAGACGCGCTTGGCGACGCGCTCGACGACGACGTCTGACACCGCGCCGTGATCCTTGTGGCCCCACCAGGTCAGCACATCGGTTTCGGCAAGCCGGGCCTCGCTCAGCCCATGTTCCGGCTCCTGCAGCGTCGCCGTCGTCGCCGAAATGCCGGGATCGGTATTCAGCGCATTGGCGATCGTCGTATGCATGCCTTCGGGGTAGATGCCCCGGACGACCGCATTGGTATTCTCGTGGATGTTCTCTCCCCACACGACGGTGCGTATGGCCATGCTGTGCTCCTCTGGAAGCTGGAAGGATCGTCAGGCGGAAAGGCAGAATTCAAAGCGCTTTGGAAAGGGCGCCGGGTGCGCCTCGATCTCCACAACGTCCGAGCAACACATAGCCCTTTGTCAGGAGTTTGACAAAGGGGAAATTTTCTCTCGTGAGACTCCGGAGGAACCTCCGAGATACAACAATGAAATCAATGAGAAACGGATTTCGAGAACAGATTGACGACGATGACGCCCGATATGATCAGTCCGAGGCCGACGATGGCCGGAAGGTCGAGGCGCTGCTTGAAAAAGATCAGGCCGACCGAAGAAATCAGCACAATTCCCAAAGCGCTCCAAATCGCATAGGCGACACCGACGGGAATGCTCTTCAGCGTCAAGGATAGGCAATAGAAGGCCGCCGCATAACAGGCGACGACAAGCGCCGTCGGCCCGATGCGGGTAAACTGCTGCGACAATTGCAGCGCCGTAGTGCCGATGACTTCGAGCACGATGGCTGCAAAGAGCAGCCCGTAGATGGCGGCCTGGCTCATGACGAATTCCTTTTTGGATTACTTTCCCGTGAGCTCGACAAGACGGCTGATGAGATTCAGCCTCAGAGCACTGCTGATGTCGTGGCTCTCCAACGTGTCGGCGAACCACAGCCCGTCGGCGGCGAACCGCACGATCTGTGCATCGAGCGAGGAGTCGGTGCCTATATATTCTTCAGCCCGCGCCTGCACCCATTGGCGCCAACGAAGGCGCAGCCTGGGTTCGGCGAGAAGTGCGATCGTCACCTGCGTCCAGCTCCTGGAATCGTCCGGGCGATCCTTGAGACCGGACACCGCCCTGAGATAGGCCCGGGTGAAGCGCCCCTGCGGCACGGGATCGCCCCGCATCAGTTCCTCGATATCCGCATCGAACCTTTCGAGCAGGCTCTCGAAAAGCGCGTCGAGCAACGCATTCTTCGTCGGAAAATGGTGCAGCAGCCCGCCCTTGCTGACACTGGAGGCGGCGGAGACCGCATCGAGTGTCACGGCCGCCATGCCTTCGCTGGCGGCAAGACGCGCTGCGACCTCCAGCAATTCCTGGCGCACGAGAGCTGGTTGTTTCTTGCGATGATGAGCGCTTGACATGTAAAACAAAGATACCGTCCAGACGGTTTTGTCAAGTTAATTCGGTGCAAAGCCCTGCCCCACGGGCATTATGCGCGAAATGCCGCGGCACCTTGATGACAGTTGCGATCGTTTTCCATCAGGTGCATGAAGGGTCGGGGAATGGAATGATATCGGGGATGGTTTCGTGACGGAGAAGGTCACCACTCTATACGAAGCGATCGGCGGCGATCCCGCCGTGCGGGCGCTGACCAACCGCTTCTATGCGCTGATGGATACGCTGCCGGAGGCAAGCAACGTGCGTGCCGTGCACCCGCCGAGCCTCGAAGGCAGCGAACAGAAATTCTACGAATATATGACCGGCTATCTCGGCGGCCCGCCGCTTTATACCGACAAGCGCGGCCACCCGCGCCTGCGCAGCCGCCATTTCGTCGCCGAGATCGGGCCTGTCGAACGCGACGAATGGCTGCTCTGCTTCCGCCGCGCGCTCGACGAGACGATCGAGAGCCAGACGCTGCGCGATCTCATCTGGGCGCCGGTCGAACGCCTCGCCCATCACATGCAAAACAAGGAAGAGTCATGAGCCTGAACGCGCGCCTGGAGCCGGTGCTCTATCTCTTTGCCGGCCTGTTTGGCGTCGCCGGCGTGGCGCTCGCCGCCCTTGCCGCCCATGGCGGCGGCGAAGCCAACCTTGCAGCATCCGCCTCCGCCATGTGCCTTGCCCACGCCCCCGCCCTGCTGGCCTTGGCTCTCGGCACCGCCAAGCTCAAAACCGCCTGGCTGGCCGGTTTTCTGATGATCGTGGGAACGCTGCTCTTTGCCGGCGATCTCGTCACGCTGCGCTTTTCCGGTTCCGGCCTCTTCCCCTATGCCGCGCCGACCGGCGGCTGGGCGATGATGCTCGGCTGGCTGGCTGTGGCGGCGGGTCCTCTGTTTCGGGTCAGAGCTTAGAGTCACCCCTTCTCCCCAGCGGCCCCCAAAGGGGAGAAGAGGGAGGAGGCGGCACCGGCATTCCGTAAGGGCCAAGCCTTAAATCCCGTCGACCACATTAAAACCCTCAAAAACCGGCGGCCCCTTGTACATCGCCTTGCGGTCTCCGGCATTGCGGTGTGCCGCGCGAAAGTTCTCCGACTTCGTCCAGTTCTGAAAATCCGCTTCGCTCTGCCAGACCGTATGCGAGGAATAGAGCGTATAGCCCTCCTCTTCATTGACCCTGCCGCGCAGCAGGCGGAATTCGACGAAACCGGGCACTTCGGCCAGGTTGGAATCGCGATTGCGCCAGACCGTCTCGAAATCGCCCTCGCTCCCGGTTACGACCTTGAAGCGGTTCGTTGCGATATACATGGAATCTCCTCAGGCTTTCCGTTTGCCCGCCCTTACCGCAGGCGAGGGAAAGGCGAGAATATTATTGCCGTTTGCCGCCGCCGCGCCAAGCGGTCTTGTCGCCGCTTCCCCAGGCATGCGCGCCTCCCAGGTCGGGAACAGCGTCACATTCTGATAGATCTGCTGGCGCGCGGTGTGCTGCTGCAACAGTTCGTAGAGTTCGGGCACGAGGCCATCACCGCTCTGTGCGGCGAGCTTGTGCAGGCCGATCATGGTGAAGCCGTCAGGGTGCTGGTCGTTCATCGGGAATTGTCTCGTTCGTTCATCGTCTGCAGCGCACGTTCAAGGCTGGACTTGCTGCCGTTTCGAAGCGGGATGAAGGCCTTGCTGAACTTCTTGCAGCCGGTCTTCACGCGCAGGCAGGCATCGTGGCTGATACAGTCGATGGGGCAGAACACGCAGTCGACAGAGGGAAGCAACGTGTCGATGCGGGAAACCGCCTCGCGCAGGCCGCCATCGTGATGAATGAGCTCGGCGCCGAAATTGCTCGCGATCTGGCGCAGATGCGCCACCTGGCAGTCACGCCCGCCGACATAGAGGAAACTGCGGCCACCCAGTTTGGATCGTCCGTTGGATGCCTGGCCGACCTCCTCGCCCGCACTGTCGCGGACTTCCCGGTTCGATCCCTTCTTGCCCTTGCGAGCCATATGCCACCCGTTCGCTCGTTGATCGTCACACGATTCCTGCGTGTGCCGGTGGACCTTATTAAACATGAGTTTTAGAGTAAAGTATAAAGTGGATGAGTTTTATCATATTATCGTGGAGTGACCTCGACGGGGAAGGTATAGGTACGCGAGGATGCCGCGATCGTGTCTGGCATCGCCGGCAGGTTGCACGAGGCTACCCTGGCAAGAGCCGCGCTATCAACCTCGGGGAGCCTCGAGCCACGGACAACGCTCGATGCGGTGATCTCGCCGATGCGATTGACAGTGATGCGAACGGTCAAGGTGGCCGGAGCGGTACGATACCGAGACTCCATCCGGTCTACGCAACGGAACAACCGCGCGACAAGCTTGCCTCTGTAATTGGCTTCCGACGCACCGCCCGCTCCATTCCGTCCACCGGATGTGCGCGAATTATCGTTCGAATTGGCGTCTGCCTGTCCGTCTGCAGCACCCCGGCGCGACTCCTGCTTGGCATCGCCCTCCGAACCCTGTGCTTTCTTCGGTGGCTGCTTTCTTTCCACCGTCTTCTTTTCTACAGGCTTTTCCAGCTTCGGCTTCGGCTGCGGACTGACCACCTCAGTCGGCGGCTCCGGTTCGGGAGAAACGGGAGGTACCTCGACAGGTTTGACCTCTTCGGGTTCGGACTGCATTGCGGCTGCCGTTGGGGGTTCGCTAGACATTACCGGCTGCTCCGGCACCACCGTCGACATCGGCTGCACGACGGAAGTTTCGGCAGGGGTTTCGGATACCAGGACTTCAGGTTCCGAAGCCGCAATTATCTCCGCTGATTGACGTGTAACCTCCTGCACAGGCTGGACGGTTTCGATCGGCTCTGCGTCAGCGGGCTGCAGGGTTTCGGGCTGAACGACGTCCGGCTGAACCTCGGCTGTCTCGACTGGCTTAACTGTATCGGGTTCAACAGCCTCTGGGACCACTTCTTCCTGAATGGTCACCTCAGTGTCGCCGGCTGCGCTCTGATCGGCGTCGGAACCGCCGAGCATGACCACGCTGATCGCCTCGCCCGCCTCCATTAGCGTTTCATCTGAGGGCGCAGGCATCACAATAAGCAGCGTGGCGGCCAACGCAGCATGGAAAAAGGCTGAGCCGACGCAACTCAGCGCCACCCGCCGTCGCACCGGTGTCTTCTCGTCGTCCTGTTTTTCCACCGCGGCATCCATCGGCGGCGGCGGAATGATAGCTGCCGGCATGCTTTCCGGATGGTCGGGAAAGGAGGAGATCTGCGCGAAACGCGTATAATGGATCACCGTTTCGCCGGCCGGCTGCCGCTGCGCGTTGTGCAGTTCCGGAAGCTCGTGGCCGGGGTGCATGCCGGGCATATTGTCGTTCAGGCTGTCGCCGGCGTCGGCCTCCCCGATGAGCACCTGTCTCGATCTGGACTTCGCTGAAATCGCCATTGTCTACGCCTCGGACAGCCTGAAACATGTCCGCCGGGGTCCATCCCCGGCGATATCTTAGCCCTCGAAAGGAACAGAAATCTGCGAGCGGGTGACGAGACCCTTCATGCATTCGCCGGCCGCCGGCCCGTCGCAGACCGGCGTGTCGTTGATCAGGATGCGGGCCACGCTCTCGCATTTGACATTCGGCATGTCGAACTGGCGCACGCGCTTCTTGCCCTGGGGCAGATCGCGGAAGTCGAGAACGGTAATGCGGTCGACGGCATTTTTATCATTGAAGAAGGCGAGTTCGAAGGAGACCTTGTTGATGGCGGCGGGCAGCAGGTTGAGCGCAACGAAGGTCATCATGCAGCCCTTTTGCGATGGCGCCAGAGCGTTGAGTTCGACATTCAGCTTGGCGCCTGCCGCATCCTGCGCTTGGGCTACGTTTGAAACCGCCATCATCACGCCAGCCGCTACAGCCGCAAACCTCACCGTCATCATCTTCTCCGCTATTGTCGCGAACCGCCTCGAGGCGGCCTCAAATCAGCAATCTCAAAAACTTGACTGTATTAGTCTCCTATTGTGTCTTTAGAAAACTATGAGTAGTAAAGTCAACATAATTGTCATCACAACCGGGAACCCTGATCCCCGGCCCCACGGAATTGCCAAACCGAAATGATGGTTGAAAAGCCAGATAACTTTAAGCACGCGCCGCTGCAGAGCGAGCCTGCGGCCCAGCACGGATCGTCGAAAGCGCGGATCTTTTCCGCGGCACGAACGAGATCATGATCAGACACGGCGGCTTGCACTATCGCCTGAAGATCACCCGTCAGTGCAAGCTCATTCTCAATAAGTAGGGTAAGATATGACCAAGCAGACAACACTGGCGTCAGCCGAAATCCGCGCGTTTCGCGCCGAGAATCCGAAGATGCGCGAGCGCAACCTCGCCGCCCAGCTGAAGATCTCAGAGGCAGCCCTCGTCGCCGCTGCCAAATCCCGGCCGACGGCACGGCTTTCGTGCTCGCCCACAGCGCCCTCTCCCGTGCCTGAGCCTGCGCAGGCGGAACTTTTGCCCCTTCAACACGTTGTCGGCAATGATCTGGGTCAATGCCGGGCGACATCATTCATGCAACGGACGGTGGTGACCCTCGTGCGAAACAGGCGGGCTTGCGCGCGCCCAGCCAACGGAGACAGCCATGAGCTATTCTATCTTCCAGTCCGGCCGCAGCCGCCGCAACGGCACCTTCCACCATCTTGAATCCGGCATCGAAGAACAGATCGAGGCATTGCGCGACGAGCTCGCCGAACTCACGCGCCTCGTCGGCAAGAACTCACGCCATCAGAGCGAGAAGCTTCGCAGCCAGGCAAGCGCTGGCTTTGAGGAACTGCTCGACCGCAGCGAGGATCTGCTGCGCGAGTTGCAGCACGGTTATGAGCGCGGCGCGACTGAAATGCGCGAGACGGTGCGCAATCATCCGCTGGCAACCATCGGCGCCGCTGCCGCTTTGGGCTTGGCCATCGCCTTCCTCGCTCGTCGCTGAGGAAGCGCGATGCTCTCGATCCTCAGCCTGCTGACGGGCGCAAGCGTGCATCGGACCGTTGCGCGCGTCAAACGCAACAGCATCTTCATCGCGCTTGCCGCGCTCTTCCTCCTCACAGCCTATGCGCTGGCGGTGGCCGCCGGCGCCATTTGGCTCGCCGGCATCTACGGTCCGCTTGCCGCCGTCCTCTTCCTGGCCGTCGGCGCGCTGCTGATCGCAATCATCGTCCTGGTGGTGATGTCGATCATCAACGCCCGCGAGGCACGCCGCGCCCGCGATCGCCGTGCGGCGCTGGAATCTCTGGCGACGGTCGGCATCGGCCTCGTCCGCGCCCAACCGCTGCTCACCGCCGGCGTCCTGGCCGCCATCGTCGCGGCCAACCTTATGGGTTCGAAGCGGGAGGATTGAGGGAGAACGACAAAGCGTGGGCGGCCGGTTACTGATAGCGGCACCATGCTAAACCGCCCTCATTCCTGTGCTTGTCACAGGAATAGGGTGGAGAGGCGGCGCCTCAAGCAACCTTTACGCGAATGCGCCCATTCCCCCGGCCCCACCGAGGCAGAAGCCGGCGCTCCGAGCAGATCGGCTCCACGTACACCTCTCAGAACGCAAAGGCCTTCGACGTCAACGGCGCCGAGGTCGCATCCGGGCCGAAATCGGCCTCGCCTGAAATTTGCAGCAGTTCCTGCAGGCGCTGCCGCGCGCGGTTAACGCGGCTTTTGATGGTGCCGACAGCGCAGCCGCAGATTTCGGCCGCCTCTTCGTACGAAAATCCCGAGGCGCCGACGAGGATGATCGCCTCGCGCTGGTCCGGCGGCAACTGATCGAGCGCCTTCTTGAAATCCTGCAGATCGAGCGCGCCATACTGCGAGGGATGCATGGCCATCGATTCCGTGAACAGCCCGTCGCTGTCCTGCACCTCGCGACCGCTCTTGCGCATCTGGCTGTAGAGTTCGTTGCGCAGGATTGTGAAGAGCCAGGCCTTCATATTGGTGCCCATCTCGAAATGGTCCTGCTTTGCCCAGGCCTTCATGATGGTGTCCTGGACGAGATCGTCGGCGCGATCGTGCCGTCCGATCAGCGAAATGGCAAAAGCGCGAAGGCTAGGGAGGGCCGCCAGCAATTCCCGCTTGAAGCTGGGTTGCAGTTTCTCTTCCATGCGACGATCCTATTCGGCGATCTTGGCAGAAGCCATCATTTCAGCATGGTCGAGCTTTTCGAGAAGATCGAGAAAACGATCGGGGATCGCCTCTTCCTGTGCCGCGGCATAGAGCGACCGCAGCTTGACGCCGATCTGATTGTTCGGGTCCAGAATATCGCTTGCGCGCAGCTCCAGCTTCCGCTGATCCGCCGCCTCTTTATTGCGTGTAGTCATCAACTCGTCTTCTCACCGTTAGCCGTTCGAGAGGCGTGCAAATCACGAAGTCCACCACCGACACCGACCGTTCCACTATCGATGTCGCTGGTATTTGCCGCAGCATGGGTCAAAATGCTACGCCCTTTCTTTTGTCGGGTGGAATAATGCGGCGCGACAAAAAAAGTTCCTGCCGTTCCGGAACTTTTTTACCAAGGCAGCGTTAACCGCCCATTGAACCTACGACCGGCCTGCATACGGGAGCCCTTGATGACACTTTCTACTCGAATTGCGCCGCACCTTCCTTATCTGCGTCGCTATTCCCGCGCCCTTACCGGCACCCAGACTTCAGGTGACGCTTACGTCGCCGCCGTTCTCGAAGCAATTATAGCCGACCTGTCTATCTTCCCGGATACGCCAAATGACCGGGTCGCGCTTTACAAACTGTTCACGCAACTGTTTGGTTCCACTGCGATCCAGATTCCAGAGCCGACCTCGCCTTATGCATGGGAACAGCGCGCCACGCTCAACCTGTCCAAGGTATCGCCGGGCGCCCGTCAGGCCTTCCTACTCGCCTCGGTTGAGAATTTCCGCGTTGCAGAAATTGCGGAAATTCTCGAACTCGACGAACAGGATGTCATGAAGTTGCTCGACAAGGCCTCGCAGGAAATCTCCCGTCAGGTCGCAACCGACATCATGATTATCGAGGATGAACCGCTGATCGCCATGGATATAGAGCAGATGGTCGAAAGCCTCGGCCATCGCGTCACCGGCATTGCCCGCACGCATGCCGAAGCCGTCGCGCTCTACAACAAGACGAAGCCGAGCATGGTGCTCGCCGACATCCAGCTTGCCGACGGCAGTTCCGGCATAGACGCGGTCAACGACATCCTAAAGACGTCGAGCGTACCGGTGATCTTCATCACCGCATTCCCGGAACGGCTTTTGACGGGCGAACGCCCCGAACCCACTTTCCTTGTCACCAAACCGTTCAATCCCGACATGGTCAAAGCCCTGATCAGTCAAGCGCTTTTCTTCAATGAATCGACCAAGGTAGCCGCCTGAGACGCAATTTTCCGGTTCTCGGAACCAAACCGCCGAGACAGGCGTTCCGGTGCTACCGGGGCGCCCCGATGACTTTAACGGTTTTTGCAGCGCTTTATTCTAGAGTTGGCAGGCGGTTTCTGGCGGGGCGTTCCGTTCAGCGACGCTCCGAGATGTCACAGGGAAAGGCGGCCGAGTGAATACGACTGAACCATTGTCGGGCACGCCTTTCACCTTCGAAGGCAAAGCCGCAATGATGGAGCGGGCGCTCGGCAGCGCAGGGATTTCGATCCTCTGCCAGGACGCCCGGCTTTCAATCTTCTACGCCGAAAATCTGCCGCCGCATTTCGCAGCGCTTTTTATGCCCGGCGGCAGTGATGCCACTCTTTTCGGTGACGTCCACGGGCAATATCTGACGGTACTGAAACGCAAGGTGCTGGAGACTGGCATTCCCAACAATGCCGAGGTCGAGATCGATGTCGACGGCGAAATGCGCACATATGAATTGAAGATCCAGCGCACGGGCGACCGCGGCACGCTTGGACTTCTGTCCGTAATGACGGAGGTCACTGAAAGCCGGCATCGTGAAAAAGTGCTGAAATCGCTGCTGCGTGAGCTCTCGCACCGTTCGAAGAACCTCCTCGCCATCATTCAGGGCATTGCGACGCAAACAGCGCGCAACACGCTCTCGCTCGACAGCTTCCTCCTCAAGTTCCGCGGCAGGCTGCAATCGCTTTCCAATTCCCAGGACCTCGTCACGGATTCGAGCTGGCGGGGCGCCTATCTCTTCGAGCTCGCCGAAAAACAGTTCGCTCCCTACTGGCCGGAGACATCAGGCTCCATGCCGATCTACGGCATCAATGCCCATCTGACGCCGAATGCCGCCGTGCATCTCGGCCTCGCCCTGCACGAGCTCATTGTCAACTCCGCTTCCTACGGGGCAATATCAGGCGGTGCCGCCTCGATCACGTTGAACTGCCGCGAATCGATGATCAACGACAGAAAGGCGATCGAGATCGCCTGGGCCGAAGTGCTGCAGGACCAGTCGGAAGTCCATGAGTTCAGCGACAACAGCTTCGGCCGCACCGTGCTGGAGCGTGTCGTTCCCTCGTCTGTCAACGGCAAAGCGGAGTTGAGCCTTGTGCCCGGCCGCATCGAATATCGTCTGACTATTCCGGAAACCGAATTCGAAATCTTCAAGCGTGTGTGAAGCCCGACACCGCCGATAACGAAAAACAGCCGGTGCGAGGGCGGCGCACCGGCTGTCTTCACTCACCGGGAGGGGACCGTGAGTACGTCCGGATAGTGGGTTGGGGGCGCGCATGTTGGGTCGATGCGATCACCATCCGGATACCGCAATAACGAAGACGTCCAAGTTTGGTTCCCTGCGATCCTAAAAAAATTCCAGTTTTTTGAATCTTTTTTCGGAGGCGCTTTCTGGGCCGAACGCGCAAATATTTCGCGGACCCAAGGCGAGTCACGCGAAAACAGTGACTTGCGCGGACACTCGAAAGAGCGGTCCGTCAAAATTTTACCGTTTGATAAATTTTTAAACCTGAGTTACGCTTTCCCTCACAGGCCGTTTACCAATAATGAGGGAACTTCAATGGAACGACTGGAAACTGGGATTCATGCCGGCCGGCTTTCGCCCGCCGAGTATGAAGCTAATTTTTCCGATCTTCATCCGCGCCTCGACAATCACGAGGCGCTGGTCGCCGCCGATCGCTGCTATTTCTGTTATGACGCGCCGTGCATGACGGCCTGTCCGACATCGATCGACATTCCGCTGTTCATCCGGCAGATTTCGACCGGCAATCCGCTCGGCTCGGCGAAGACGATTTTCGACCAGAACATTCTCGGCGGCATGTGCGCCCGCGTCTGTCCTACCGAAGAGCTGTGCGAACAGGCCTGCGTGCGCAACACGGCCGAGGAACGGCCCGTCGAAATCGGCCGCCTGCAGCGTTATGCGACCGATGCCGCCATGCAGGTCGGCAAGCAGTTCTATGTCCGAGCCGAGGCGAGCGGCAAAAGGATCGCCGTCATCGGCGCCGGCCCGGCAGGTCTTGCTGCCGCCCATCGTCTCGCCGTGAAGGGTCATTCCGTCACGATTTACGACGGCAGGGAAAAATCCGGCGGCCTCAACGAATACGGCATCGCCACCTATAAGACGGTGGACGATTTCGCCCAGCAGGAAGTCGATTACATCATCTCGGTCGGCGGCATCGACGTCCGCCACGGCGCCCTCCTTGGCCGCGATTTCTCGCTCGCCGATCTGCAGTCGCAATATGACGCCGTCTTTCTCGGTATCGGTCTTGCCGGCGTCAATGCGCTGCGTATCGAGGGCGAAAATCTAACCGGCGTCGACGACGCCGTCGATTTCATCGCAGCGCTCCGCCAGGCTGAACACAAAAGCGAAATCGCGATCGGCCGCCGCGTCGTCGTGCTCGGCGGCGGCATGACGGCGATCGACGCTGCCGTGCAGGCAAAGCTGCTCGGCGCCGAGGAAGTGACGATCTGCTACCGCCGCGGCAAGGAGCATATGAACGCCTCCGAATTCGAGCAGGATCTCGCAAGCTCCAAGGGCGTCATCATCCGCCACTGGCTGGCGCCGAAATCGATCCTCGCTCAGGACGGCAAGGTCGCCGCGATCGAAGTTGAGTACACCAAGCTTGTCGACGGCCGCCTCGTCGGCACCGGCGAAACCGGCGTCATCGCCGCCGACCAGATCTTCAAGGCGATCGGCCAGACCTTTGATGCCGCGGGCCTTGGTTCGCTGCGCATGGAGTCCGGCCGCATCGCGGTCGACGTCGAAGGCCGCACCTCGCTCGACGGCGTCTGGGCCGGCGGCGACTGCGTCTTCGGCGGCAAGGACCTCACGGTTTCCGCCGTCGCCCATGGCCGCGACGCGGCTGAATCCATCCATCGCGCCCTCTCCGCAACAGCCGCTCCGGCTGTCGCGGTTGCTTGAAGGGGAGAATGAACAATGGCTGATCTCCGCAACAACTTCGTCGGCATCAAATCCCCGAACCCATTCTGGCTGGCGTCCGCGCCACCGACCGATAAGGCCTATAACGTCGAGCGCGCCTTCAAGGCCGGCTGGGGCGGCGTGGTCTGGAAGACGCTCGGCGAGGAAGGCCCGCCCGTCGTCAATGTCAACGGTCCGCGCTACGGCGCGATCTTCGGCGCCGACCGCCGCCTGCTGGGCCTCAACAATATCGAGCTCATCACCGACCGTGACCTCTACACCAACCTGCGCGAAATGAAGCAGGTGAAGATGAACTGGCCGGATCGGGCGCTGATCGCCTCGATCATGGTGCCCTGCGAGGAACAGGCCTGGAAGTCGATCCTGCCTCTCGTCGAAGAGACCGGCGCCGACGGCATCGAACTCAATTTCGGCTGTCCGCACGGCATGTCGGAGCGCGGCATGGGCTCCGCCGTCGGCCAGGTCCCGGAATATATCGAAATGGTGGTTCGCTGGTGCAAGCAGTACACCCGCATGCCCGTCATCACCAAGCTGACGCCCAACATCACCGACATCCGCCGCCCTGCCCGCGCCGCCAAGGCCGGCGGCACCGATGCCGTCTCGCTGATCAACACGATCAACTCGATCGTGTCGGTCGATCTCGACAACTTCGCCCCCAACCCGACGGTCGGCGGCAAGGGCAGCCATGGCGGCTATTGCGGCCCGGCGGTCAAGCCGATCGCTCTCAACATGGTCGCCGAGATCGCTCGTGATCCCGAGACCTACGGCCTGCCGATCTCCGGTATCGGCGGCATCACTACCTGGCGGGACGCAGCCGAATTCCTCGTTCTCGGCGCCGGCAACGTCCAGGTCTGCACGGCGGCGATGACCTATGGCTTCAAGATCGTGCAGGAGATGATAACGGGGCTCTCCGACTGGATGGACGAAAAGGGCCATCGCAGCCTCGACGACATAACCGGCCGCGCCGTCTCCAACGTAACCGACTGGCAGTATCTGAACCTGAACTACGTCGCCAAGGCGAAGATCGACCAGGACGCTTGCATCAAATGCGGCCGCTGCCACATCGCCTGCGAGGACACCTCGCACCAGGCGATCACCAACGTCGTCAATGGCCTGCGCCATTTCGAGGTGATCGAAGAGGAATGCGTCGGCTGCAATCTCTGCGTCAACGTCTGCCCGGTCGAGAACTGCATCACCATGGAGCCGCTTGCCGCCGGCATCATCGACAAGCGCACCGGCCGCGTCGTCGATCCGAACTATGCCAACTGGACGACCCATCCAAACAATCCGATGGCCCGCCAAGCGGCGGAGTGACGGCTTCGCAACGCCGCGGACAAACTCGCTCTGCGGCGTTGCGTTGTACCACAAATGCGGACTTCAGGCGTGATGGGCGGCCGGAAAGGTGGCGAAAGGCGATTCCGGGAACATCATGAGGCTGCCGAAGTTAGCGCAGGCGATCTCCACGAGAGAGCCATGCACGACCACTCAAGCGAAAAGTCGAAACCGGTGCCCCCCAGTTCGAACCGACGCCTCCCGATCGGAGCGGAGGTTGATGCCGGCGGCGTTTCGTTCCGACTATGGGCCCCTGCCAGAGAGCGCTGTTTCCTCGTCATCGAGGAAAATTCCGAATACGAGATGACGGCGGAGGACGGCGGCTACTTCTGCCTCTATCTGCCCGGCCTGGCTGCAGGGACGCGATACCGGTTTCACTTTGGAGACGCAGGTGATCTTCTTGCCGATCCCGCCTCGCGTTTTCAGCCGCATGGTCCATCGGGGCCGTCAGTTGTCGTCGATCCGGCGCGGTATCAGTGGAATGATCAAGATTGGCGAGGAATCCGCGCCTTCGGAGCTGCTCTCTATGAGATGCACATCGGCACCTTCACAAGGGAGGGCACCTTTGCGGCAGCCCGGGAGAAGCTGGCAAAACTTCGGTCGATTGGCATCAACTGCCTCGAAGTAATGCCGATCAACGAGTTTGAAGGCGAGTTCGGCTGGGGTTATGACGGCACGTTGCTCTATGCTCCGACCCGGCTCTATGGACCACCGGATGATGTGCGCGCCTTCGTCGACGAAGCCCACCGGATCGGCATCGGGGTGGTCCTCGACGTCGTCTACAATCACTTCGGTAAAGGCGAACGTTTTTGCGAATTCACGCCAGACTATTTTACCGAGCGTTACTCGAACGAGTGGGGCAAGTCGATCAACTTCGATGGTCCGAACAGCCGTGGCGTTCGCGAATATGTCGCAAAGAACGCGGCTTATTGGATCGACGAATTTCACTTTGATGGATTGCGCATCGATGCAACGCAGGCCTTGTTCGACACAAACCGCGAACACATCGTCACGGTCATCGCCAGGGAAGCTCGCGCAGCAGCGAGAAAGCGTCAAATCTATCTCGTCAGCGAAAATGAGCCGCAACAAACCAATATGGTGCGGCCAACTGAGGTGGGAGGACACGGGCTGGACGCCCTGTGGAATGAGGATTTCCACCGCTCCGCGACAGTGGCGCTGACTGGCCGCAATGAAGCCTATTATCATGATCATCGCGGTACGGCTCAGGAGTTCGTTTCCGCCGCCAAATATGGCTGCCTGTTTCAGGGACAAAGATATGATTGGCAGGACAAACCACGGGGCACTGCGGGGCTCGATCTCAAGCCGTGGAATTTCGTACACTTTCTCCAAAATCACGATCAGGTCGCCAACTCCGGCACAGGAGCCAGGATCGGCCACATAACATCGCCGGCTCGCCTTCGAGCCCTGACGGCGCTCCAGCTGCTGGGGCCGCAGACGCCCATGCTCTTTCAGGGGCAGGAGTTTGGTTCCTCTTCTCCGTTCTATTATTTCGCCGATCACAACGGAGAAATCGCCGACATCGTACTGCAGGGACGGCGCGATTTTATCAGTCAATTCCCGAACCTGCGGGATGAACAACTCATCAGACATATGGCAGATCCATGTGCCCGCGCGACGTTCGACAAGGTGAAGCTTGATTGGGCCGAATGGGAGAGGAACGCAGCAGTCGTTCGGCTTCATCGCGACCTCCTGAATTTGCGTCAGACAGATAAGGCATTTTCCCGCCAAGCCTGCGCCCGTGACGGCCAATTGGACGGCAGTATCTTGTCCAGCACCGCCTTTCTCCTCAGGTTCTTCGCGGAAAAACCGTCTGAGGAGAGACTATTGCTGATCAACTTCGGCAATGATCTCGTGATCGACAGTCTGGCGGATCCGCTTTTTGCTTCCCCACAAGGTCATCAATGGCGTCTCTCGTGGTCAAGTGAAGATCCCTCATATGGTGGCAGTGGACGCCGGCCCTATGATTTCCAGAAGCGTTGGATATTGAACGGCGATATCGCTCTGGTTCTCGCACCCGCAAAAGTCGGAAACCGGCAAAACGCCTCAGGAGTACCCATGAAGGGCTGGCAAGCCGGCATTTCGCGGGCCGAAGACTCCGGCCTCTGACTCAGAAAACCGCGCCGCATAGCCGTCCCTGAAGCGGCGCCTATCGGCAGCTCCGCTTCATGGGCCAGCTCAGGTGGCGCCGCCGATCCTCTCGGGCCCCCTGCGCGTTTCCAGGTCGTGGGCGTATGGTCCCGCATGTCCACCGGTTCTCATGAAGTGCTTATCAATTTCGGCGATGATCGCTTCAGCGTTCTCTCCGGCATTTAATCGGATCAGAGCGTCCAGTTTCGCTTCCGCGCGGTCATCGTTTTCCTTCGAAGACGGAGATCCGATGTAGAGAAAGTAGGCAAGACCGACGACCTGCCAGAGCAATTGCAGGAATTCGGACTGCCAATTTTCAAAGGTGTCTCTGCCCATCTCCATGAGGTAGGCATTGAGATCAGGGGCTTGACCGTGGCTCTGCTGCTCGCCGACAAAAGCAAACCAACCAAATAACCAGTGGCCGGTGAGCGAAAATAGAAAGAAGCCGACGGTGATCCAGGCGTAGGCGTATTTCTCGAACATGATACCTCCTTTGGACAGGCAACTGGTGCGGCGAGTGCGAGATCAGCTGCATTTGAAGTCCCCATCAGTCGATCCCTGGCCTGCCCTTCAAGTTCCCCCGGATTGAGAGATCGGGTGCAGCAGCCGTCGCGCCGGCCCTGAAAGCGGGCAGCACCTCACGTCCGTAGATTTCGATGAATTCGCTGCGAATTTCTTGACATCGATGCTGTAGATCCCCGCCTCCTCATACCAGCTACTGCTTCGGTTCGGCACCGCGACGGCCTCCCGTTAATCTCTGTTGCACACCTTCTAGAGCTTTTCCGGGTTAGCTTGAAGCATTCTGCCGGAGCAGGGTTTCGTCAGGGCAGAGGCGATTGGCGATGGGCATACCTCCAGGTACGTCCGAGCCGATCGCCTCTGATCCTGGCGGAAACATGCCCGGCCCTTCGGGTTGGCTGAAACGGGCCGGCTGATCGACCGGCCGGCTTGGCCGTAGAGCTGGGCTACGACGCGCGCCGGCCGGTCGACCATCCGACTCCGTTTGAGCCAACAGAATGCTTCAATCTAACCCGGAAAAGCTCTAACGGTTCCGGAAGGAGGGGGTTCCTTGAGTTGCGCCAGCTCCACCGAGGCGACGGGAAGCCGGATGAAGTCCGGCTCGGTGGAACCCGCAGGCATCACCGGTGTTCTCCCAAGATCCCAAACAAGTAGGAAAGCTTCCAATGGATCAGTCCACGACACCGCTGGGAGGTCCCGTGCGATCACCTCTCCAACCGAAATGGTGGCATACGGCAACTGTCTACCAGGTCTATCCGCGCAGCTTCTGCGATTGCAACGGAGATGGCATAGGCGATATTCCGGGCATCACCTCCAAGCTCGATTATGTGAAGAAACTCGGGATCGACATCATCTGGCTGTCGCCGATCTACAAGTCGCCGATGGACGACAACGGTTACGACATATCGGACTATCGGGACATCGCCCCCGAGTTCGGCACGCTCGCAGATTTCGACCAGTTGGTGGCCGAGGCGAAAGACCGAGGGATCGGCATCATGCTCGACCTCGTCGTCAACCATACGTCCGACGAGCATCCATGGTTTCTTCAATCCCGTCAGGGGCCGGACAACGCGTTTCGCGACTTCTACATCTGGCGCAAGCCCGCCCCGGACGGAGGACCGCCGAACAGGTTAAAATCCTCCTTCGGCGGGCCGGCCTGGACGCTCGATCCCGCCACAGGCGAATATTACCTGCACATGTTTTCCCGCCGCCAGCCGGACCTCAATTGGGAGAACGAGAAGGTCCGGGCGGAAATCTATGACATGATGAACTGGTGGCTCGAGCGCGGCATTGCCGGCTTCCGCATGGATGTCATCGACTACATCGGTAAGCAAGCGGACCGGGAGCTCGTCAAGGACGGGCCGCATCTCCACGATTATCTGCAGGAGATGAATGCCAAGACCTTCGGCAACCGCGATATCCTGACGGTCGGCGAAGCCTGGAGCGCCACACCCGGCGCAGCGCTGCTCTATTCCGGGCGTGAACGCCGGGAACTGTCGATGATCTTCCAGTTCGAGCACGTCACCCAGCAATGGGACGCGGTTTATGGGAAATGGCGCCCGAAGCCGTTCGACCTCGTGAATCTCAAGACCGTGCTCAGCAAGTGGCAGCTTGCTTTATCCGAAGATGGGTGGAATTCGCTCTTCTGGGGCAATCACGATTTGCCGCGCGCGGTCTCGCGCTACGGCAATGTCAGCGGCTATCACGTCGAGTCGGCGAAGATGCTGGCGACGGTGTTGCACCTCCTGAAAGGCACGCCTTTCGTCTATCAGGGCGAGGAGATCGGCATGACGAACGTCCCCTTCACCTCCATCGAACAGTATCGCGATATCGAAACCATCAACATGCACAGGCTGCACGTGGAGGCCGGCCTTTCACCGGAGGAATTCATCCGCGGAGCAAACGAGAACGGCCGCGATAACGCCCGCACGCCGATGCAATGGAGTGCAGCTCCCCATGGCGGCTTTTCCACAGGCGTGCCCTGGATCGAGGTCAACCCCAACTATTCTAAGGTCAACGCCGAAGCCGCCATCAAGGACGAAAAGTCGATCTGGAACCACTATCGCAAGCTGATCGCTCTGCGGAAATCCCACCCTGTCATCATCTATGGCGAGTACAGATCCTGGCTCGACCAACACCCCGATGTCTTCGTTTATACCCGCACGCTCGACAGGAGCTGGATCATCGTGGTCGCCAACTTCACACCCAGGGACATTTCGCTGAGTTTGCCGACGGAGCTCGCCATCAACGGAGAATGCCTCATCTGCAATTACGAACCGGTGCACATGATCGGCGAAACTGTTGAGCTCAAGCCGTACGAAACCTTCGCGATAGAATGTAAGTGAAGCTCTCAGGCCGGCGTGGCTTTCCCAACCGACGGCTTTCGGCAATCTCGAACTCGTTGAAAAGTTGCACCCTACGTCGGTACGACGCGTTTCAGCCGCCGAATGACTTCCGATAGGCATTCGGGCTCGTGCCCAGCCGCTTGCGGAAGTGGTGGCGCATCGTCGCCAGCGTGCCGAAGCCGCTTGATATCGCGATGTCGTCGAGCGATACGGCAAGCTCTCTTTCGAGAAGGTCGCGCGCATGGCGCAGCCGCTCCTTCAGCAGCCATTGGCCGACACTGAGACCTGTCGTCGTTTCGAAGCGGCGCTGGAAAGTGCGTATGCTCATGCCGGCCCTTTTGGCGAGCAGGCTGATCGGCTGCTCCTCGGCAAGGCTTGCGCGCATCCAGTCGATCAGCGGGCTGAGGCGTATGCCCTCACGTTCCTCCGGAACCGGCGCGCCGATGAACTGCGCCTGCCCGCCTTCGCGGTGCGGCGGCACGATGAGGCGGCGGGCGACGCTGTTTGCCGCCTCCGAGCCGAAATCGCCGCGCACCACATGCAGGCAGAGATCGATGCCGGCGGCGCTGCCGGCCGCTGTGAGCAGGCTGCCCTCATCGATGTAGAGTACATCCGCGTCGAGCGTGATGTCCGGATAACGCGCCGCGATCGAGGCGACATAGCGCCAATGCGTTGTCGCCCTGCGGCTGGCAAGCAGTCCGGAGCCTGCGAGAACCGCAATTCCGGAACAGAGCGACATGATGCGCGCGCCGCGCTGATGCGCTGCCTTGAGAGCGGCGGCAAGCGGTTCCGGCACAGGCGCATCGATCGACCGCCAGCCGGGCACGACGATCAGGTCCGCCGCATCGAGCACTTCCAGCCCCTTATCGACCGCGACCGTCAATCCGCCGGCGGCGCGAAGCGGCCCCGGCTCGATGCCGCAGACGGTGAAGCGATACCACCTCTCGCCCATCTCGGGACGCGGCAGGCCGAAGACCTCGTAGGCTATCCCGAATTCGAACGTGCAGAGCCCGTCATAAGCAAGCACCGCGACCAGCGGTCCGTTCATGTTCGGAGATATGTTTGGCATGATCTTTACGCTGTCAGTCATGATGGCCAATTTCACCAAGCTCTAGCATCGGCGATACCAGGCGGCAATCCAGCACGAAAGGAAAGACCGATGCCAAGCGCCGTCTCCGAAATTCCCGCCGCAGAACCCGAAATCGCTGCCGCCCATTACGCCGCCAAGCTCGCCTTCGAGACCGATTGTTCGGATGTCCGCGCCGCTTTCGCAGCTGGAAAGGCCGATTTCGTTCTTCTCGATGTGCGCTCGCCGGTGCTGTTTGCGCAGTCCCATGTGCCGGGCGCGATCAACCTGCCGCACGGCAAGATGACCGCGCATCGCATGTCGGAATGGGCAAGGGATATGCTCTTTGTCGTCTATTGCGCCGGCCCGCATTGCAACGGCGCCGACAAGGCGGCCTTTCGCCTTGCCAAGCTCGGCCTCAGAGCCAAGCTGATGATCGGCGGCATGACCGGCTGGGCCGATGAGGGTTTCGCCTTCGAAACCGAAACCATCGCTGCCGAATAACAGAAGGCTCCCCTCCACGGTGCGGAGGGAGCCTCATCTCTCAAAACTCAATGACGATCTTGCCGAAGGGGCCTCGATAGAGATGATCGAGCGCCTGCCGCGGAACCTCCGGCGATCATGAGCTGAAAAAGGCATCCTCAGGAAATCAAGCTGAATGCGAATCCCATGTTTTCTCTGAAAATGCCGAGATGCTGCAATATATCGCTAGTTCGTCGCTCTCACATTTGCGGCATCATCTGCCATCACTCAGAACACTGTGTCGCTTCGAAGCATGCTCCGCGCAGAAACAGCAGATTGCCACGCCGAAGTCGATCAGCTCTTCGGCATTTTCGACCTCTCCAGCAGAGAGCAGTACAGGACATTCCTGCGCGCGCACGCCCGCATCATACCGGCAGTCGAAAATGCGCTCGAGGAAGCCGGCGCCGGTATTGCAGAAGCCCTATACGACCGAAGGCATCATAGATCTCCTTGCCCGGGTGCCGCTTCCCAAGAGAGGGCAGAACAGTTAGCCACCCTCCGGCCGCAGCCCGCTAATAAAAAGTTGCTCCAGAAACCGCGCAGCATCCTCGAAGCGCCCTTCGCCGGCATGCTCCTGCCCCAGCACCGCGCGCACCTGGACGTCGAAGTCGGCATAATGCTGCGTCGTCGACCAGATCGAGAAGATCAGGTGGTAGGGGTCGCATTCGACGATCTTGCCTGATTTCGTCCAGGCGCGGATGACCTCCGCCTTCTCGTCGACCAGTTGCTTCAGCGGCCCCTTCAATTCGTCCTCGATATGCGGTGCGCCCTGCAGCACCTCATTGGCGAACAGCCGGCTCTCGCGCGGAAAATCGCGCGCCATCTCCAGCTTGCGCCTGATGTAGCTGCGGATTTCTTCTTCCGGATTGCCCTCGGCGTCGAAGGCCCGCAGCGGCTCCAGCCAGGTATAGAGGACCCGGTCGATCAGCGCCCGGTGCATCGCTTCCTTGGTGCGGAAATAATAAAGCAGATTGGGTTTCGACATGCCCGCGACTTCGGCGATCTGGTCGATGGTCGAACCGCGAAAGCCGCGTGCCGAAAACACGTCGAGCGCCGCCTCCAGAATCTGCTCTTCCTTCTCCTCCTGGATTCGCGTTCGCCTCAGGGTCTTCGCTGCTCTCGGAATAGCCATCGGCTATTGTTTCCCCTTGATATTCAACTTCTTCCCTCAAGTTTCGGCAGAGGCGGCCCCTGCCGCTTTCTTGAGCAACTGCCCGCATTTTTATCGGCAAATTTTGTGATTTTCGTCTTGAGCCCCGCGGTGGAAGTTGTAATGTTTACCAATCGGTCAAATATCCGCCAGATGAAAAACAAAGGCAACTGGCGATTTTCCGGCGCTCGACAAAACCAACAACAGGCGCGGGAAAGGACCATGGGAACAGGTGGGCATGCCCCTTGCATGACTGCCGCAAACAGGTGAGGGCTTGAAGAATGGTGGCAGCACCAGGCGAGAACATGCGCGTCAATGGCGACCGTCTCTGGGACAGTCTCATGGACATGGCGAAAATCGGCCCCGGCGTTGCCGGCGGCAACAATCGCCAGACGCTGACGGATTCGGATGCCGAAGGCCGCAGCCTCTTCAAGACATGGTGCGACGAAGCCGGCCTGACGATGGGCGTCGACCAAATGGGCACGATGTTCGCCACCCGCCCCGGCACCGATCCCGATGCCCTGCCGGTCTATGTCGGCTCGCATCTCGACACCCAGCCGACCGGCGGCAAATATGACGGCGTGCTTGGCGTGCTCTCGGCGCTTGAAGTCGTGCGCACCATGAACGACCTCGGCATCAAGACCAAGCATCCGATCGTCGTCACCAACTGGACGAACGAGGAAGGCGCGCGTTTTGCACCGGCCATGCTCGCTTCAGGCGTCTTCGCCGGCGTGCACAGCCTTGACTTCGCCTATAACCGCAGGGATCCCGAGGGTAATCTCTTCGGCGACGAACTGAAGCGCATCGGCTGGGTCGGCGACGAAGAGGTCGGCGCCCGCAAGATGCACGCCTATTTCGAATATCATATCGAGCAGGGTCCGATCCTCGAAGCCGAAGACAAGCAGATCGGCGTCGTCACCCACTGTCAGGGCCTGTGGTGGCTGGAATTCACGCTGACCGGCAAGGAAGCCCATACCGGCTCGACGCCGATGAACATGCGCGTCAATGCCGGCCTTGCCATGTCACGCATCCTGGAAATGGTGCAGACCGTCGCGATGGGCGAACAGCCGGGCGCCGTCGGCGGCGTCGGCCAGGTGTTCTTCTCGCCGAATTCCCGCAACGTGCTACCGGGCAAGGTCGTCTTCACCGTCGACATCCGCTCGCCCGATAAGGTCAAGCTCGACCGCATGCGGGCGAAGATCGAGGCCGAAGCCCCTGGCATCTGCGATGCGCTGGGCGTCGGCTGTTCCATCGAGGCGATCGGCCATTTCGCACCGGTCACCTTCGACGAAAAACTCGTCACCTCCGTCCGCTCCGCCGCCGAACGGCTCGGCTACACCCACATGAACCTCATCTCCGGCGCCGGCCACGACGCCTGCTGGGCCGCCAAGGTCGCGCCTGCCACCATGGTCATGTGTCCCTGTGTCGGCGGGCTCAGCCACAACGAGGCGGAAGAGATTTCCAAGGAATGGGCGACGGCGGGTGCCGATGTGCTGTTCCATGCGGTGGTCGAGACGGCGGAGATCGTGGCGTGATGGCGTCCGATTTGCCAACGACCTATCTCGATTATGCTGATGCTTTTAAGTTCTATAACCAGCGGACTGCCGACGACTTCGCATGGGCCACCGCCAATGTGACTCCGGTGAGCGAAGGACCATGGGGTGACGTCCCTAGCGTGCAGATCTTCTGTATTGGCATCAATGCAGCAGGCGAGCGGATCAGGCTTTCGCAAATATCGAGCTTTTGGCGATATAAACCTTCTGGTGTTCAACTGGCCAATTCAGATGACCGCGAGTCAGATGCGCCCCACCAAACCTACTCTCTCTATGGACCTGGGTCCGGCGTTGTTCGAATCGAACTCGGCCCCTCCGAGCCCGGCATACTGATCGAACGTCCCAAGGGCAGCCAGCCCATCCAGTCGACCGGGCTGATCGATGGCAAGGATTTCTACTTTCGCGAAAGCGATGGTTTTTGGTCATTGTCAGTCGGCGGCGCTGATGTCGTTGACCAACCCGACTGGTACTATGAGGAAGAGCATGACGCGCGCGATGAATTGAGCGAGCAGGCCGTCTACAGCTTTATCGCCCAGGGTGCGGCGCTCCTGCGAAGTGGCGCGCCCACGATGGCAGCCGAGCAATAACAGCAACAAGATCGCAGGGAAGAGGAACAGCAGCCATGACCACAGTCATCAAGAACGGCACCATCGTCACCGCCGACCTCACCTACAAGGCGGACGTCAAGATCGACGGCGGCAAGATCGTCGAAATCGGTCCGAACCTCTCAGGCGAGGAGGCCCTCGATGCCTCCGGCTGTTACGTCATGCCCGGCGGCATCGACCCGCACACCCATCTCGAAATGCCCTTCATGGGCACCTATTCCTCCGACGATTTCGAGAGCGGCACGCGCGCGGCGCTTTCCGGCGGCACGACCATGGTGGTCGACTTCGCCCTTCCCGCCCCCGGCCAGTCGCTGCTCGAAGCGCTGACCATGTGGGACAACAAGTCGACGCGGGCCAATTGCGACTATTCCTTCCACATGGCGGTCACCTGGTGGAGCGAGCAGGTCTTCAAGGAGATGGAGACCATCGTTCGCGACAAGGGCATCAACACCTTCAAGCATTTCATGGCCTACAAAGGCGCGCTGATGGTCGACGATGACGAGATGTTCGCGTCGTTCCAGCGCTGCGCCGAACTCGGCGCGCTGCCGCTGGTGCATGCCGAAAACGGCGACGTCGTCGCCTCGATGTCGGCAAAGCTGCTCGCCGAAGGCAATAACGGCCCCGAGGCGCATGCCTATTCCCGACCCGCCGAAGTCGAGGGCGAAGCCACCAACCGCGCCATCATGATCGCCGACATGGCCGGTTGCCCTGTCTATATCGTCCATACCTCCTGCGAACAGGCGCATGAGGCGATCCGTCGGGCGCGCGCCAAGGGCATGCGCGTCTATGGCGAACCGCTGATCCAGCACCTGACGCTCGACGAGAGCGAATATTCCAATCCCGACTGGGATCATGCCGCCCGCCGCGTCATGTCGCCGCCCTTCCGCAGCAAGCAACATCAGGACTCGCTCTGGGCCGGACTTGCCTCCGGTTCGCTGCAGGTGGTTGCGACCGATCACTGCGCCTTCACTACCGCGCAAAAACGATTCGGCGTCGGTGACTTTACCAAGATCCCGAACGGCACCGGCGGCCTGGAAGATCGCATGCCGATGCTCTGGACACACGGTGTCAACACCGGCAGGCTGACGATGAACGAATTCGTCGCCGTTACCTCGACCAACATCGCCAAGATCCTCAACATCTATCCGAAGAAGGGCGCGATCCTCGTCGGCGCCGATGCCGATATCGTCGTCTGGGACCCGAACCGTTCGAAGGTCATCTCATCCAAGAGCCAGCAATCGGCGATCGACTACAACGTCTTCGAAGGCAAAGAAGTGACTGGCCTGCCGCGCTTCACGGTGACGCGCGGCGTGGTGGCGATCGAGGAAAGCACGATCAAGACCCGCGAGGGCCACGGCGAGTTCGTCAGGCGCGAACCGGTCACAGCCGTCAGCAAGGCGCTGTCCACCTGGAAGGAGATCACCTCTCCGCGCAAGGTGGAACGCGCGGGCATCCCGGCAACCGGCGTATGACGATGGCGCATAACGATACGGCCATCAACCGGGGAACGGCGTCTCCATGCGGATGACCTCACGCCGGCACCAGCGCGTCCAAATCAGGCAGAAGCACGACGCTTTCCTGCTCGTGCGGATCGGTGCGGGCGATCACCGCCGTGCAGGGGGTGCCGCTGAGGTTCGCCGGCATATGCGGCACGCCGGCCGGGATGTAGAAGAGCTCGCCGGCATGGGTGATGACGTGATGCTCCAGCCGCTCGCCGTACCAGGTATGGGCCTCGCCGGAGAGCACGTAGATCGCCGTCTCATGCGCCTCGTGCAGGTGCGCCTTGGCACGCACGCCGGGCGGTATCGTCAGGAGGTGCATGCAGATGCCGCTGGCGCCGACGGTCTCGGCCGCTATCCCTTCAAAATAGTTGAGCCCCTGTTTGCCGCCATAGGCGTGCCTGGGGCGAACGATGTGGCAGGTGGGTTTTGATGTCGCGTCCATTTTCTTCCTCCAAGAATTGTGCCGCCGGCAAAGCCGGCAGCGATGGTAACATGCAAACCGCCTTCCGGCGGGGAAAACAAGATCGGTCGCATTGATGCAAGCACCCTCCGTCGTGTCCGCCAAGGACCTCTGTCTCACCTACCAGGCGAATGACGGCCCGGTGCGGGCGCTGAGCAATGTCAATCTCGACGTCCGCAAGGGCGATTTCGTCTCTTTCATCGGCCCCTCCGGCTGCGGCAAGACCACTTTCCTCCGCGTCATCGCCGATCTCGAGAAGAGCACATCAGGCGAGATCTCGATCAACGGCATGACGCCGGCAGAGGCCCGCAAGGCCCGCGCCTACGGCTATGTCTTCCAGGCGCCGGCGCTCTACCCCTGGCGCACCATCGAAAACAATATCGCTCTGCCCTTGGAGATCATGGGTTATGGCGGCGCTGATCGGACGAGGCGCATCGCCGAGGCGCTCGACCTCGTCGGTCTTTCCGGCTTCGAAAAGAAATTCCCCTGGCAGCTCTCCGGTGGCATGCAGCAACGGGCCTCGATCGCCCGCGCGCTCGCCTTCGACGCCGACCTGCTATTGATGGACGAACCCTTCGGCGCGCTCGACGAGATCGTCCGCGACCATCTGAACGAAGAACTGCTGAAACTCTGGGCCCGCACCAACAAGACGATCTGCTTCGTCACCCACTCCATCCCCGAGGCTGTCTACCTCTCGACCAAGATCGTGGTGATGTCGCCGCGCCCCGGCCGCGTCACCGACGTGATCGACTCCACCTTGCCGGCCGAGCGCCCGCTCGACATCCGCGACACCCCCGAATTCCTGGAAATCGCCCACCGCGTCCGCGAGGGGCTGAGGACGGGGCATAGCCATGAGGTTTAGGCGGTTGACTCCGAGGGTTACCCCCCTCTGCCCTGCCGGGCATCTCCCCCACAAGGGGGGAGATCGATATGCCGAACCGGCTTCCCCAAACAATCAAAGCCCCCTAATCCAGCGTCGGAGAACGGGGGACCGATGCGCTATCCGCTTGCCAATCTCCCCCCTTGTGGGGGAGATGCCCGGCAGGGCAGAGGGGGGTGGCTACGCATTCGATGCCCCAAAATGGGGGCAGACCCTATGAAACCCGATACCCTCAAAAACAAGATCGTCCCCGTCACCACCATCCTGGTCGCCCTCATCGCCATCTGGTATGTCGCCGCCATCCTCATGAACGCGCCGTTCCAGCGTGACATGGACAGCCGCGCCGGCGTCACGCCGACCACGATGGAATTCATCGGCAAGACGCTGGCGCAGCCGAAGCCGATCCTGCCGGCGCCGCATCAGGTGGCGCAGAACGTCTACGAGAATACCGTGCTGCGCAGCCTTTCGAGCAATCGCAGCCTCGTCTATCACAGCTGGGTGACGCTCTCCTCCACCCTGCTCGGTTTCGGATTCGGTATGCTGCTCGGCATCCTTCTTGCGGTGCTGATCGTTCACAATCGCGCTATGGACCGATCGTTGATGCCCTGGCTTGTGGCGAGCCAGACCATTCCGATCCTTGCCATCGCGCCGATGATCGTCATCATCTCCTATAATGTGCTGACCGGCGACAATGCGCTGGCCCACCTCCTCAACCTCGATTCCGACGCGTCCCGTCTGGTCTCCAAGGCGCTGATCTCCACCTACCTCTCCTTCTTCCCTGTTGCCGTCGGCATGGTGAAGGGGTTGCGGTCGCCCGAGATCATGCATCTCGATCTGATGCGCACCTATTATGCGAGCCCAATGCAGACTTTCTGGAAATTGCGTGTCCCTGCCTCGATCCCCTTCGTCTTCACCTCGATGAAGGTCGCGATTGCCGCAAGCCTGGTCGGCGCTATCGTCGGCGAGCTGCCGACCGGGGCCACCGCCGGCATCGGTTCGAAGCTGCTTGCCGGCTCCTATTACAGCCAGACTATCGATATCTGGGCGGCCTTGGTCGCCGGATCGCTGCTGGCGGGTATCCTGGTTGCAATCGTCGGCCTTGCCGCCAAGATCGTCGAGCGCGCGATGGGCGGGAGGCCGGCATGAGACACCTGACCTTCTCCTGGCAGGGCGTGACCGCCCTCCTCCTCTGCCTTGCAGCGCTGATCACCCTGCCGCTGCTGGCCGAGGGGGCGGCACGGCCCTTCACGGACGGTACGGCGAGCCTCGTCTTCATCATCGTCGCCGCCGCCGCACTGCTGTCCTTCGCGCCACAGCCGCTGGCCTACCGCGCCACCGTGCTGTTCATCGGCGCCCATGGCGCCGCCTGGATGCTGCTGTCCACCCTCTCCGGCAACGAGGGCATGGCGACGCGGGCTTTCTTCCTGCTGCTCTTCGCTTGCTGGCTGCTGGCTTGGCGATGTGTCACCGAGCTATCGAAACAGCAGCCCGTCACCGCCTTCGGCAAATCGGCGCTGCAACTGCTGATCCCGGCAATTTTCGGCGCCTGGATCCTCATCCTCTGGGAGACGGCAACGCGCGGCGCCGGCATTCCCTTCATCATCCTGCCGCCACCGAGCGCCATCGGCGCCCGTATCATGGCTTCCCTGCCGATCCTCGGCGACGACGTCAGACAGACCATCTTCAAGGCGGTATTGATCGGCTATATCATCGGCTGCCTTAGCGGCTTCATCGTCGCGGTGCTGGCCGATCGCGTCGCCTTCCTGCGCCGCGGCCTGCTGCCGATCGGCAATATGGTCTCAGCCCTGCCGATCATCGGCATCGCCCCCGTCATGGTCATGTGGTTCGGCTTCGACTGGCCGTCGAAGGCCGCAGTCGTCATCATCATGACCTTCTTCCCGATGCTGGTGAACACCGTCGCCGGCCTTGCCGCCTCCGGCAGCATGGAACGCGACCTGATGCGCACCTATGCATCGAGCGACTGGCAGACGCTGCTGAAGCTCAAGCTTCCGGCGGCCATGCCCTTCATTTTCAACGCACTGAAGATCAACTCGACGCTGGCGCTGATTGGTGCCATCGTTGCCGAATTCTTCGGGACGCCGATCGTCGGCATGGGCTTTCGCATCTCCACCGAGATCGGCCGCATGAATGTCGACATGGTTTGGGCGGAAATCGCCGTTGCGGCGCTGGCCGGCTCGATTTTCTATGGCATCATCGCCCTGACGGAACGGGCGGTGACATTCTGGCATCCGTCTATCCGTGGTGGCTAGGCGCGCACGGGCCTCGCAAATGGGGTTCGGGCATAACTTCAGAGGGTAAGGAAAAGAAAATGAAAAAGTTGATGGTTGCAATGACGGCGAGCGCCATGACGCTGGCCGCCGCGCACGCGATGGCCGCCGACAAGGTCGTGCTGCAGTTGAAATGGGTGACGCAGGGCCAGTTCGGCGGTTACTACGTCGCTAAGGACAAGGGCTTCTACAAGGAAGAGGGCCTGGACGTCGACATCAAGCCGGGCGGTCCCGATATCGCCCCCGAGCAGGTGATCGCCGGCGGCGGCGCCGATGTCATCGTCGACTGGATGGGCGGCGCTCTCGTTGCCCGCGAGAAGGGTGTTCCGCTCGTCAACATCGCCCAGCCCTATCAGAAGTCGGGCCTGGAAATGATCTGCCGCAAGGACGGCCCTGTTAAAACCGAGGCCGACTTCAAGGGGCATACGCTCGGTGTCTGGTTCTTCGGCAACGAGTATCCCTTCTTCGCCTGGATGAACAAGCTCGGCCTCTCCACCGAAGGCGGCCCGAACGGCGTCACCGTGCTGAAGCAGAGCTTCGACGTGCAGCCGCTCGTCCAGAAGCAGGCCGACTGCATCTCCGTCATGACCTATAATGAATACTGGCAGGCGATCGATGCCGGCTTCAAGCCGGAGGAACTGACGGTCTTCAACTATACCGCGATGGGCAACGACCTCCTGGAAGACGGCCTCTACGCGATGGAAGACAAGCTGAAGGATCCGGCCTTCAAGGAGAAAATGGTCAAGTTCGTCCGCGCCTCGATGAAGGGCTGGAAGTACGCGACCGAAAACCCTGATGAAGCTGCCGAGATCGTCATGGACAATGGCGGCCAGGACGAGAACCACCAGAAGCGCATGATGGGCGAAGTCGCCAAGCTCGTCGGCGACGGCTCCGGCAAGCTGGACGAAGCGCTCTATGCCCGCACCGCAAAGGCGCTGCTCGACCAGAAGATTATCAGCAAGGAACCTTCGGGCGCCTGGACGCACGACATTACCGACGCTGCTTCCAAGTAATCGCGGCAACATTGCAGGGCGAACGCGCGGAGAAGGTCTCCGCGCGTTTCATATTTTTCCTGCTTTCATAAAAAAACACCGGGCAGCTGTCGCATTTGTCGGGCGTCAAACGTCATTCGGGTAGAGCCAGGATCAATCATCGTCATGCTCGCATAACCCTTCGGTGATTGATTCAGGTTCTGATGGTAATTATTATCGGCTCATGGGGAATTGTTTTCTGCCGGGCTTGCATATCGAGCAAATCGATACCAATTAGAAGCCGATTTGCCGGCGAGGGATGAAGACGGCAATGATGTGCGGATACCCTTGAGAATGCAGGAAAGGCAGTGGCCTGGTCGCGAGCTGAAGGACAGACGCGCGAGTTCGGCCAACCTTGTTACAAGATTGGACGACGACGCATGGCACGCAGGCCGAACGGATTTTTAGGTGCATCCACCCTTTTTGCAGCGGCACTGGCTGCATCCACCGCATTTTCGCAGGAAGCGCCGGTCGCAAAACCGCAGCAGAACCTGCCGGCCATCGTCGTTACCACAGCGACAAACCGCACTCTCGTCGACCGTGTCATCGGCACCGGAACGGTTAAGCCCGTCGAGGAGGTCTATATCCAACCGCAGGTCGAGGGACTGTCGATCCGCACGCTGAAAGCCGATGTTGGCGACAAGGTTCAGGCCGATAGCACGCTGGCGACCCTGAACGATGATGCGTTGGTATTAGAGAAAAGCCAGATGATGGCGACGAAGGCCAAAGGCGAGGCAAGCCTTGCTCAGCTGCGCGCCCAACTCATCGAAGCCCAGGCCAACGCCGAACAGGCCAGGCAGCAACAGGCCCGCGCTCAGGAAATGGGCAAGAAGGGCACCGTTTCCACCGCCCAGGTCGAACAGGCCGATGCGACCGCCGCCGCCGCCAATGCCCGCGTCGTTTCCGCCGAGCAGGCGATTGAAGTCGCCGAAGCCGATCTCAAGGTCTTCGACAGCCAGATCGCCGATGCGGATCTGAAGCTTGCCCGCACTGACGTGAAGACGCCGGTCGCCGGCACGATCGCGGCCAAGAACGCCAAGGTCGGCGCCATTGCCGCCGGCAACGGCGATCCGCTGTTCACCCTCATCCGGGACGGCGATATCGAGCTTGTCGCCGAAGTCGCCGAAAGTGACATCGTCAGGATCATGGCCGGCCAGAAGGCGACGATTTCGCTGTCCGGCAGCCGCGAGAAGCTTTCCGGCGCCGTGCGCCTGGTGTCGCCGACAGTCGATCCCACCACCCGCCTCGGCCTCGTCCATATCTCCATCGACGATGACAGCAAGGCGCGCTCCGGCATGTATGGCAGCGCTGAAATCGTCGTGCGCGAGACACAAGGCGTATCGCTTCCCCTGACCGCGGTCCTGACGGGCAATGAAGGCTCATCGGCCCGCAAGGTCGAGGATGGAGTGGTAAAATTCGCCAAGATCGAGACCGGCATCCAGGACGGCGCCTATGTCGAGATCGTTCAGGGATTGAAGAGCGGCGATGAGGTCGTGGCCAAAGCGGGTGCTTATGTCCGCGACGGCGACCACATCACGCCGGTGCGTGAACAGCCCGCGGCTTCCAACTAAAGAGACCATTCGATGAATTTTTCAGCCTGGTCCATTCGAAATCCGATCGCGCCGCTGCTGGCCTTCTGCCTGTTGATATTCATCGGCATCCAGTCCTTCAACACGCTGCCGATCACCCGCTTCCCGAACATTGACGTGCCGTTGGTTTCGATCAGCGTGACGCAGAGCGGCGCTTCGCCGGCCGAACTGGAAATGCAGGTGACGAAGGAGATCGAAGACGCGATCGCCTCGATCACCGGCATCGACGAAATCCAGTCAACGGTGACCGACGGCAGCTCGCAGACCAACGTCATGTTCCGCATGGAAGTGCCGACGGAACAGGCCGTGCAGGACGTCAAGGATGCGATCGATCGCATCCGCAGCGATCTGCCGGCGACAGCCGAAACGCCGATCGTCACCAAAGTCGATGTCGAAGGTCAGGCAATCCAGACCTTCGCGGTGTCGTCGCCCGACATGTCGCTGGAAGAACTCTCCTGGTTCGTCGACGATACGATCAAGCGCGCGCTGCAGGGCCAGGCCGGCATCGGTCGCGTCGATCGCTACGGCGGCGCCGAGCGTGAAGTGCGCATCGAGCTCACCCCCGCCAAACTCGATGCCCATGGCATCACCGCCGCAAGCGTGAACCAGCAGCTGCGCGGCACCAACGTTGACCTCGGCTCCGGCCGCGGCCAGGTGGCGGGCAGCGAACAGGCGATCCGCGTTCTCGGCGACGCCCGCAATGTCGCCGAACTCGCCGACACGACGATCGCGCTGCCGAACGGCCGTTTCGTCAAGCTGTCCGACCTCGGCGTCATCAAGGACACTTATGAGGAGCCGAAATCCTTCTCGCGCTTCAACGACACGCCTGTTGTCACATTTGGTGTCTTCCGTTCGAAGGGCGCCAGCGAGGTCAGCGTCGCCGAAACCGTGGCGCAGAGCCTCGACAAGGTCAGAGCCGACAACCCGAATGTGAAGATCGAGATGATCGACGATTCGGTTTATTTCACCTACGGCAATTACGAAGCCGCCATCCATACGCTGCTCGAAGGCGCGCTGCTCGCCGTCATCGTCGTCCTGCTGTTCCTCCGGAACTGGCGTGCGACGCTGATCTCGGCGATCGCCCTCCCCCTCTCCGCGATCCCGACCTTCTGGGTCATGGACATGATGGGCTTCTCGCTAAACCTCGTCAGCTTCCTTGCCTTGACGCTGGCAACCGGCATCCTCGTCGACGATGCAATCGTCGAAATCGAAAACATCGCCCGCCACATCAAGATGGGCAAGACGCCCTATCGGGCGGCGATCGAGGCGGCTGATGAAATCGGCCTCGCCGTCATCGCCACCACTTTCACCATCATCGCCGTCTTCGTGCCGGTTTCCTTCATGCCCGGCATTCCCGGCCAGTACTTCATCCAGTTCGGCCTGACCGTCGCTTTCTCCGTCTTCTTCTCGCTGATGGTGGCGCGCCTGATCACGCCGATGATGGCCGCCTATCTCATGCGCGCCGAGGATGGCGTCGACGACCATCATGACAATGACAGCCTGCTGATGAAGGGCTATACGCGCCTTGTCACCGGCACGACTCGCAAGTGGTATTGGCGTTATACGACGTTGATTGTGGCCCTCCTCTTCACGGTTGGTTCGGTCATATCGCTATTCATGTTCGTGCCAGGCAGCTTCCTGCCGCCGGAAGACGCCTCGCGTATCGTTCTCTCCGTCGAACTGCCGCCGAATGCGCGGCTTGACGACACCGAGAAGACGACCGATGCGATCTATGACAGGGTCAAGGACATCAACGGCGTCGAAAGCGTCTTCGTACTCGGCGGCGCATCGCCGAAGGGCGAACTCGAACTGCGCCGCGCGACGATCACGCTCGCGCTCGACAAGCTCGACCAGTCGTTGGTCAAGAAGGTGGTCAACGATGTGCTCGGCCGCATCCCGGTCATCGGCCCGATGCTGCCGAAGGTCGAAGTTCACGGCCGTGAACGTCCGCAATGGGACATTGAAAAGGAAGTCTTCGCTAAGCTGCGCGATATTCCCGACGTCCATATCCTCAAGCTCAACGACCGCGGCGAACGCGACCTCTCCTTCAACTTCCTTTCCAAGAACGAGAAGGACCTGAACGACGCCGTCGGCATCCTGGAATCCAAGCTGCGCGCCGATCCGTTGCTGGCAAACGTCAGCGCCGACGGCGCCCTGCCCCGTCCGGAACTGCAGGTCTACCCGCGCAAGGACGAGGCCGCCCGCCTTGGCATCACACCGCAGCAGATTTCCGAGACGATCCGCGTCGCCACCATCGGCGATGTGGACGCGGCTCTCGCCAAAATCTCGCTCGACGATCGCCAGATCCCGATCCGCGTGCAGGCGGCGCTCGACATGCGGCGCGATCTCGCGGCGATCCGGGCGCTGAAGATCCAGACCGCCAGCGGCGGCACCGTTCCGCTTTCGAGCGTCGCCAATATCGACTATTCCGAAGGCGTAAGCTCGATCAAGCGCAACAACCGCTACCGCGTCGTCTCGATCGGGTCCGACCTGCCGCAGGGCGTGGCCCTCGATACGGCATCGGCCCGTTTCCGCGAGATCGTCAACGAGGCCAAAATCCCGGCGGCGGTGCATCTTGCCGAAAGCGGCGATACCAAGGTGCAGACCGAGATGCAGCAGAGCTTTGTCAACGCCATGTTGATGGGCCTCCTGCTTGTGCTGACGGTGCTGATCCTGCTCTTCAAGGACGTGATCCAGCCCTTCACCATCCTGTTCTCGCTGCCGCTCGCCATCGGCGGCGTCGCCGCAGCCCTCATCATCACCAGCAATCCGCTGTCCATGCCCGTGATGATCGGCATTCTGATGCTGATGGGTATCGTTACCAAAAACGCCATCCTGCTCGTGGATTTCGCGATCGAGATGCGCCATCAGGGCATGACGCGGGTCGAAGCCATGGTCGAAGCCGGCCGCAAACGCGCCCGGCCGATCATCATGACCTCGATTGCCATGTCGGCAGGCATGCTGCCTTCCGCGCTCGGCGTCGGCGAAGGCGGCTCATTCCGCGCGCCGATGGCGATCGCGGTGATCGGCGGCATCATCGTCTCGACGGTGCTTTCGCTCGTCGTCGTACCTTCCTTCTTCCTGATCATGGACGATCTGTCCCGCCTGCTCGGCTGGATGTTCGGCCGCCTGGTCGGCAGGAAGGACGAGGAGGACCTTCCGCTGTCACGCGAAGATCTCACCCGCGTCACCCGCGAGAACCGCAGCGACATCGACTCGCTCGACGAGCGCCTGACCGCGATGGAAAAGCCCGAAAGCAAGCGCAAAAGCGCCAACGACACCAACGTGCTCCGCCTGCCGCCGTTTGCCGCGGAGTGAGCAAAGCCTCAGGAAACGAAACGGGCCGGGAGCGATCTCCCAGCTTCCTCGGTCATGCTCGGCCTTGTGCCGAGCATCTAACCACGGCAATTGCTTGACAGAAAAGCATTTGTTTTCAGTTTCTTAATTGGAGGTGCGCAGATCCTCGGCACAAGGCCGAGGATGACGGCGCGAGTTTTTTGTCAACAAACTACGGCGCCGGGAGCGATCTCCCGGCCCGTTTTTGTTTGGCCACCCTCGCCACCGTCAGCCCGATGCGGCGGACCTGCCCCTTAAAGCCCGCCCTGCTCTCTCAAGAAACTAACTATCGAGCTGACGCCGTCGCCGCGCTTCATGTCGGAGAAGACGAAGGGGCGTGAGGCGCGCATGCGCGTCGCATCCCGGTCCATCACCTCCAGATCGGCGCCGACAAAGGGAGCCAGATCCTTCTTGTTGATGACGAGCAGATCCGAGCGGGTGATGCCGGGTCCGCCTTTGCGCGGGATTTCCTCGCCCTGGCAGACGGAGATGACATAGATGGTGATATCGGCGAGATCCGGCGAAAAGGTTGCCGCCAGATTGTCCCCGCCGGATTCGATGAAGACGACGTCGAGATCGGGAATCCGCTCATTGAGGCCGGCGATCGCCTGAAGATTGATCGTCGCATCCTCGCGAATGGCGGTATGGGGGCAGCCGCCCGTCTCGACGCCGACGATGCGGTCCGAAGGCAGTGCCTGCATGCGCACCAACGCCTCGGCATCCTCGGTCGTGTAGATGTCGTTGGTGACGACAGCGACGGAATAGTCGTCGCGCATCGCCTTGCAGAGCTTTTCCGTCAGCGCCGTCTTGCCCGAGCCGACCGGTCCGCCGATGCCGACGCGCAGAGGTCCGTTTCGTGATTTCATATATCGTACTCCAATAGGATTCCGATGATAGCGAGGCCGCCGGCATGCGCCACCGTCAAATGACGCAGTTGCGGGATAATTTGGTAGGTTACGAGCGGAAAAGCCTGGTCGTCTGGGTTTCGTGGCGCAAGCTGGCGATATCGGTCTGCACCGTCGCCGCACCGAGATCGTCGAGGGTTGAGGCTGCCGCCTGCCGCGCGATCCCGGCAATCTGCTCTTCAAGCCCGGCAAGTATGGCAACGCCATCCCTCTGCCCGGCGACGCCAAGTCGGATGCCTGCTGAAACCGCCTGCGAGGCATAAGCATGCAGAAAGACCGCGAGCACCTTCTCCGGTCTTATGCCATGGGCGCCCGCAACCGCTCCGACCGCGATGGGGTAGGCGGTCTTGCCGGGCAGCCTTTCGAAAACCTCATCCGGCCAGGCTCGCGCCGCCAAGAGGAAGGCCTCGCCGAGCAGCATCGTTTCCTGATGGCGCTCACGCGATCCGGCAAGCGCTTCGGCAAGCGCAGCGACTTCGGCAAGGGCTGGAGCCTCGGCCTGGCGCCTGTGGCTCTCAGTCAGAAGCACCGCATCGTTCCAGACCGAACCATGGCCGATCAGCGTGCCGATCCAGTCCGCAAGCGAAGCCGCATCGGTGACGAGCCCATCGGCCACCGCTCGCTCCAACCCGCCCGAATAAGCAAAACTGCCGATCGGAAAGGCCGGTGAAAGCCATGCGGTGAGGCGCAGCAATGCCTGCAATTCACGATCTTCGCTCATCGAGCCTCAGTCGTGTTTGTGGCCGTGATGCCCGTCCCCATGACCATGGTCGTGATCATGGTCGCAGGTGTGATCATGCGTGTGATCATGGTCATGCCCAGCGTTATAATTGTGCCCGTGGTCATGATGAGCATGCCCATGGTCATGCGAATGTCCGCCATGGGAATGATAGGCTCCACGTGCCGGCTGGAAGGGCTCTTCGATATCGAGCACGGCGGCGCCGAGTCCCTGCAGCATGGTGCGGATGACATGGTCGCGCAGGATAACGATGCGATCTTCCTCGATCTGGGCGGCTAGATGCCGATTGCCGAGGTGCCAGGCGAGCTCAATGAGATGCGTGCGGTCGCGTCCGCGAATCTCGAAGAGTTTCTCGTCGGCCGCAAGGATCTCGATCAGTTCGCCGTCTTCGCGCACAAGCAGGTCGCCATTGGCGAAGAGCACCGGATCCTTGAGGTCGAGCATGACCATCTCGCCATTTTCCAGATGCAGCAGCTTGCGGCGCAGATGCCGCAGATCATGCGGCAGCTTGACCTGGGCGGTCGGATGGGAGGACGGGGTTCCGGCAGGAAGATAGGAGGTAACGCGCTGCATGACATGTCCGTTTTGCTGAAAGGACGACCATGCAAAATAGCTCTTGCCGATGCAAGCACCAATGGCCTTTCGTTGGCAGCTTGGCTTTTATATCCCGTAGGCCTGCATCACGTTGTCGCTGCCCTGTCGCCTGCCCTCCGCGTCGGGACCAGCTTCAGCAAGTCCGTGCCAGGCATGATGCAGCCCCTCCCTCTCGTGCACGACGCGATTGCGTCCGAGCGCCTTGGCGAGATAAAGCGCCCGGTCGGCCGAGGCATAAACCTGCTGCTTGTTGCGCCCAGGAATGAGATCGGCCACGCCGCCAGAAATGGTGATGGCAATATGGTTCCCATCGGCCACAAGCGGCCTGCCGGCGATATCGGCCTGCACGACCTGGATCCGCTCCAACCGTTTCTCCAGCGGTTCGCCGGAGACGATGACGCCGAATTCCTCGCCACCAAGGCGCGCAACGACGGACGATTCGTCGAAGGCGGTGATCAGCACCGCCGAAACCGCCGTGATAACCGCATCGCCGCAGGCATGGCCGAAGCGATCATTGATCGCCTTGAAACGGTCGACGTCGAAAATGACGAGCGAGGCGTCGCCTTCGATCCGATCCAGCGCCTCGGTGAAGGCGCGCCGGTTCAACAGGCCGGAGAGGGTATCCGTGCGGCTGAGCTTTTCGAACTTTGCCCGCGATAGCGTCAGCTCATGCATGGTGAAGCCTGTGGCCAGCGACAGCATTCCGGAAACCGTGCCACCGACAAGCCAGGAAAAAATGGCGCCGAAGCCGATCGCCTGCGAAAGGGTCACCGGCAGCAGCCCGAGAAAACCAAGTGGCGGTATCGTCAGCGCAATGATGACGCCGGAGAAAATGACGGCAAGAAAGCTCATCTTCAACGCAAAGACATAGACGTGCCTGCGATATTGAAAATCGCCAAAATCGGCCTGCAGCGACATCCAGTTCCTCATGAGAATCGACCTTCCCGCCCGGCGTTTCAAGGCATTGATAAGAGCGCAATTGCTGCGGGTGTCTTAATCGACTCGCTAAAATTTGAACGATTTCAGACGATTCGGTGGAGAGATTTTTTCTAGCAGGGGCTGCAAGTCTCCAATCCCTGAATCGAACAGAGCACGGAAGCAGCTAATCGACTGATCTATAATAGCTTTCTTGAGTTCTTGCGCTGGGCTGTTTCAGAATGGTGTAACTGAAAAAAACTTGGGTTTTCCTAGTGATTTTTACAACCGGACAGAGAGTTCCGTTCACAATTTCGTTTAAGCGCGGACAGGCCGGCCGGTGCGTCAATTGTAGACACCAATAGACAATCGCAATGATTGTGGAAGCGGGTTCCATAAGCCAGTTCGAAGCCCCGCCGAACGGAGTGCAGCGGCAGTCCAGGTGTTGCAGCCGAAGAGGGCATTGAAGTATCCCTTGGCTTCGAAAAACCGATCGATCTCCCCGTAACCGGCATCCGGGATCGGCGCGATCTCGCCCGCATTGCGGACGAAGCTGTCCGCGATGAATTGGCGCAGCCGCGCCAATTCATCGTCACCAATATCGAATGCGGTAACATCTGGCTGCGGCTCGGCAATATGGCCGGCGAGATCGACATGCAGCACCGAACGGTCGATCGTCAGCGCCCGTAGCACCGGTAGCGGCTTCAGCTCAGCCCAGGTCGGTGTTTCCAGATAGAAGGCGCGGCCGCCCCAGCCGACCACGAGCCATTCCGCATTCGGGTGATCGAGCGGAAAATCGGGATCGTCGAGAAAGGAAAAGCCAGCCCGAGTCTCCGCATCGAGCGGAATGGCAATATCGGTATGGATTGGTCCCGACAGCAGAAGCACCCGGTGGGTTGGCGCCGCGGACGACGCCTTGACCGGAGCAATCAGCGGCCGGGGAATGAAGGTCCCGCCCGCTGCCAGCATCAGAAGCAGGAATAGGGCCCGCAACAGCCAGCGGACGCCCGTCCTCATCAGCCGCCGCGCATGCACGGATGCTGGCCTAAAACAGGAAATAGCGCTGCGCCATCGGCAGCACCGTCGCTGGCTCGCAGGTCAGCAGTTCGCCGTTCGCCCTGACTTCATAGGTCTCCGGATCGACTTCGATCTCCGGCGTCAGGTCATTGTGGATCATCGATGCCTTGGAGATGCCGCCGCGCGTATTCTTCACCGCCACGAGTTCCTTGCCGACACCGAGCCGGCTCTTCAGGCCGGTGTCGAGCGAGGCCTGGCTGACGAAGGTGACGGAGGAATTGGTGAGGCTCTTGCCATACGAGGCGAACATCGGCCGATAATGCACCGGCTGCGGCGTCGGGATCGAGGCGTTCGGATCGCCCATCGGGGCGGCGGCAATCGAGCCGCCGAGCAGCACCATGTCGGGCTTCACGCCGAAGAAGGCTGGGTTCCAGAGCACGAGGTCGGCGCGCTTGCCGACCTCGACCGAGCCGATCTCATGGCTGAGACCGTGGGCGATCGCCGGATTGATCGTGTATTTGGCGATATAGCGGCGGACGCGGAAATTGTCGTTATCGCCCTTTTCCTCCTTCAGCCGGCCGCGTTGGCGCTTCATCTTGTCGGCCGTCTGCCAGGTGCGGATCGCCACCTCGCCGACACGGCCCATGGCCTGGCTATCGGACGAGATGATCGAGAAGGCGCCGATATCATGCAGGATGTCTTCCGCCGCAATCGTCTCCTTGCGGATACGGCTTTCGGCAAAGGCGATATCCTCGGGGATCGATGGCGACAGGTGATGGCAGACCATCAGCATGTCCAGATGCTCGGCGATGGTGTTGACCGTATAGGGCCGCGTCGGATTGGTGGACGACGGGATGACGTTCGATTGGCCGCAGATCTTGATGATATCGGGCGCATGGCCGCCGCCCGCCCCTTCCGTGTGGAAGGCATGGATGGTGCGGCCCTTGATGGCGCCGATCGTATCCTCGACGAAGCCGCTTTCGTTCAGCGTATCGGTGTGGATCATCACCTGCACGTCGTATTCGTCGGCGACCGACAGGCAGCAGTCGATGGCGCCGGGCGTCGTGCCCCAGTCTTCGTGCAGCTTCAGCGAGGTGGCGCCGGCCAGCACCATTTCGGTCAATGCTCCCGGCAGCGAGGCATTGCCCTTACCAGCAAAGGCAAGGTTCATCGGGAAGGCGTCCGCCGCCTCGATCATGCGGGCGAGATGCCAGGGGCCTGGCGTACAGGTGGTGGCAAGCGTGCCATGCGCCGGCCCAGTGCCGCCGCCGAGCATGCAGGTCATGCCAGACATCAGCGCTTCTTCGATCTGCTGCGGCGCGATGAAGTGGATATGGCTGTCCATGCCGCCCGCAGTAACGATCTTGCCTTCGGCGGCGATCGCCTCCGTGCCCGGGCCGACAATAATATTGACGCCCGGCTGCATGTCAGGATTGCCCGCCTTGCCGATCGCGACGATGCGTCCGCTCTTCAGCCCGATATCGGCCTTGTAGATGCCGGAATGATCGACGATCACCGCATTGGTGATGACGGTATCGACCGCGCCGTCCGCCCGCGTCACCTGGCTCTGGCCCATGCCATCGCGGATCACCTTGCCGCCGCCGAACTTCACCTCCTCGCCATAGGTGGTGAAATCCTTCTCGATCTCGATAAAGAGCTCCGTATCGGCAAGGCGCACCTTGTCGCCGGTGGTCGGTCCGAACATGCCGGCATAGGCGGCGCGCGAGATCTTATAGGGCATCCATCAGGCTCCGTAGGAGGAAGAGACAAGCGTTTTTCCGCCGAGCCGCCTGAGGCGGCCGGCGGCAATATAACCATCGACAAGCTGTCGTTCGGCGGCAAACGGGTGCCATTCCCAGCCAGCGTGACCGAAGCCGGCCAGCATCACCTCGGCCTCGGTATATTTGCCCAGCACCTCGGCGATGACGATCATGCCGCTGCTCGGCACCACATAGGGCGCCGGCGCAAAGGCCGAAAGCGAGGCGTCGGCGGCCTCGTGGAGCGCCTTGCCGATGACGACATGCGTCTTGCCGGCATCCGCGCAGAAGGCAGCGAACGCATCCGTATAATCATCGCAGAAATCGTCGAGATCAGGATGCGAGACGGCAAGCGGCGCCCGCATCGCGGCGAATTTTTCCGGGTCGCGCACGCTCCAGATTTCGCGCGCCGCGACAACGCCGGGATGAGCGCGCCACTCGGGCGAGCCGAGCATTGCCTTTGCCGGCCGGCCGGTATTGCAGACCGCAACGGCGTCCGTGCGGCTGCCGCCGCCGCCGTAGGAGCGGCAATCATTGAAGCGGATGACGAAGTCGGCGGCATCGATGATGCCTGCCTGTCCTTCCCCGACCTCGCCATTGCCGACGATTACGATCTTCCTGATCACCTTAGTTGCTCATCGTGTCTGCGAGCTGTTTCAGCTCTTTCGTGCGTTTATCCGTCTCTTCGGCCAGGCATCCGGCAACCAGCATCGGCTCCATCGTGCCCCCGCGCGCCTGAAAGCCAAAGGCATCGCATTCTGCGTCGCGATAGTCGATCCAGGCGCGCTGCGCCTTGACCAGCGCCTTCTCCGCGCCCCTCATGTCGCCGTCGAGATCCTTGTCAATCGCCGCCATGGCGGCACGCGTCTTCTTGTACTGTTCGTTCAGCGCCTTGTCGGCAGCCTCATGGCGCGCCTCTTCGCAGGAGGTCATGTCCGATTGCGTCTGCGGATTCTTGCAATCGACATCCTGCGCGGACGCGCCGCCGGCCACAAACAGCATCGCCGCCCCAATGAGGCAAATATTCAGACGCATTCACCTCTCCCGTTGTTCTAAAGCTTGCCCATCACCAGCTGGCGGAAGCCATAGACCTCGCGCTTGCCGGAAAGCGGGATCAGCGTCACCGAGCGCGTCTGTCCCGGCTCGAAGCGCACGGCCGTCCCCGCCGGAATATCGAGACGTTTCCCGTGCGCCGCCGCGCGGTCGAAGGAAAGCCCGGCATTGGTCTCGGCGAAATGATAGTGGCTGCCAACCTGCACCGGCCGGTCGCCGGTATTGGAAACTTCCAGCGTCACCGTCGGCGCGCCGGCATTGAGTTCGATGTCGCCGCTTGCGGCAATGATCTCGCCCGGAATCATAGAGTTCTCCCTAAGCCGCCCTGGGCGCGCAGCCCTCGGCTTTCAGCACACGTTTCGTCGACGCAGGATTTTTGGCGAGCATCGCTGCCGGCCGAATGGGCCTGGCGACGAGGTTGCCACCGCAATTCGGGCAGACGCCCTTCAGCACGCCGTCCACGCAATCGGCGCAGAAGGTGCATTCATAGGTGCAGATCCGCGCCTCCGCACTTTCCGGCGGCAGATCCTTGTTGCAGCATTCGCAATTGGGCCTGAGCTCCAGCATGCTATGTCCTCACCGGATCGGTTCGTGCACGGTGACGAGCTTGGTCCCGTCGGGGAAGGTCGCCTCCACCTGCACGTCGTGGATCATCTCGGCAACGCCTTCCATCACTTGGTGGCGGCCGATCACTTGGGCGCCGGCCTCCATCAACTCGGCGACGGGACGGCCGTCGCGCGCGCCTTCGACGACGAAATCGCTGATCAGCGCGATCGCCTCGGGATGGTTCAGCTTGACGCCGCGCTCCAGCCGCCGCCGCGCCACCATCGCCGCCATCGATATCAGCAGCTTGTCTTTTTCTCTGGGAGTGAGGTTCATTAGGTGCCCATCTGCTTCGTGCTTAAATTCATAGATTCCAGACTTTCGGCACAGGCGCACCATTGCGCAAGGTGGAAATGACCGGGATCAGGATTTTTCTGAGCGAGAAGCCGTCGGCTGCCGCAAGGCGCACGACGAGCTTGTCGTTCCAGGCGCTGGCGCCACCCATCGACCCTTCGACGAGCGGCCGGACTTTGCCGAGATAGGCTTCCGCCAGCGGCCCGGCATAGAGCAGTGTCGCAAACGCGACCTGCCCGCCAAGCACGGCCTGGCGCGCAGCCAGCGCCGAAATACCTTCGGAAAGCTTCAGTTCCTCAGCATGGATCAGCCGGCCCGAACGGCGGATGCGCCAGCGGTCGCGAAAGAGCCCCGTCTCCACCGCCTCGCCCATCGCCTTGCGGCCTAGCAGCACCGCCTCGACGGCCAGGAATTCGGCGCGCTCGTCGAGATCGACATCGAGCCGGCGGAAAAGAGAAGCGCGGTCGAAGAGGATCGTTTCCTGCGGCAGCCAGTCGACGCGCGCTCCCGCGCCAACTTCGATGCGGATCGTCACCTCGGCGGCTCCAGCCGATGCCTTGTAGATCTTCTCGCAGGCCTGGGTGGTGACGTCGATCTTCGTGCCGGCGCCGGCAACGACGTTCCAGTCCATCCGGTCGCCGCCAGTCAGCCCGCCCGCGGTATTGATGATGACGGCTTCCATCGAGGCATCGAACGTATCGGGCAGACGGATCTTCGCCGCGCCCTCCTGATAGAGTTCACGGAGGCGCGTACGGCCATCGAGCAGCCTTGCCGCCAGATGCCCGCGTCCCTCCGCTCTTTGCGGTCTCGTGCTGGCCACCGCAATCGTCATCTCGTCCCTTTCGGTCGCGCCACCGCTTTTCATTTCATTGCGCGGATGACGGAAAGCAAGCAATTCCCATGCCGCCCGGAAGGTGCGGCAGATCGGCGAAGTACGGCTCCCACTGCCGCAAAACGCGGCATCTGCCCGTCAGACGGTCAGATGACGACGGGCTTCCGGCGTATCCAGCGTCTCCGCCAGCCCTTCATGCACGATCTCGCCGCGATCCATGATGTAGACGTAATCGGCAAGCTCCCGGCAGAAATCCAGATATTGTTCGACGAGCAGGATCGCCATGCCGGTGGATTCGCGGAGGTAGCGGATCGCCCGGCCGATATCCTTGATGATCGACGGCTGAATGCCCTCGGTCGGCTCGTCGAGCACGAGGATCTTCGGCCGCGTCACCATGGCGCGCCCGATCGCCAGCTGTTGCTGCTGCCCGCCGGAAAGATCGCCGCCGCGCCGCGATAGCATCGACTTCAGCACCGGGAACAGGCTGAAAATGTCATCGGGAATGTTGCGGTCGCGGCGGCCAAGTGGAGCAAAGCCGGTTTCGAGATTTTCCTTCACGGTGAGCAGCGGAAAGATTTCGCGCCCCTGCGGCACATAGCCGATGCCCTGCTTGGCGCGGGCAAAGGGCGGCAGGCCGTTCAGCTTCGTATCATTGAAGGTGACGGTGCCGGCCGACAGTGGATGCTGCCCGGTGACGGCGCGCAACAGCGAGCTCTTGCCGACCCCATTGCGGCCCAGCACGCAGGTGATCTTGCCCATCTCCGCCTTGATGGAGATGCCGCGCAGCGCCTGCGCCGCGCCATAATGCAGATTCGCGTTTTCGACTGTCAGCATCCGTTCACCCATTCCCCATCAGTTCATCAGGCTACGCTTCAGCGTCTGCAGAGCGTAGTCCTGTTCCTTAGTTCTCTCGCCGCCGACCGCGGCCACGTCTTCGGCAATATTGATCAGCTGCCGCCGCTCCTGCATATCGAGCACCTTGATCCAGAGGTCCCGGAACCGGCGGATCGGGTCTTCGGGACTGTTGACGTTCTTGGACGCCCATTCGCCGAAAACCAGCACCTCTTCCATGTCGCCCGGCCGAATGATTCCTTTCATGCGGCCGCGGATGACATCCCTCGCTGCGTCGACATACATCGGCTTCTCCTTGGCAAGGCAGAAGAAAAAGGCCACTGCCGCTATCGCCGGATCGGCGATCGAGGCCAGTGGCGCCGCCTCCGCCTGCTTGCGGCGTTTTCCGCGCCTATAAGCGCCCCGCATACGCTCGACGGAATCGATGATCTCATTTCCCGCCTCACGCACCATTTTAAAACGCCAATACCAGATGACGGCGCCGCTGAGCGCCGCGACCAGAATACCGAGAAAAGCCATGCGGAAACCCCACAAGAATACCCACTCGTTTTAGAGCTTGTTCTTCTGTCAGGTTCAAGCCTGGAAGTTGCATTGATCACCGCCCCAGATAGTTCTCGATCACCTTCGGATCCGAACTGACGAAATCGATCGATCCTTCCGCAAGCACCGAACCTTCCGCGAGGCAGGTCACCTTGACGCCAAGGTCGCGGATGAAGCCCATATCGTGTTCGACGACAACGACCGAACGGGTCCTGGCAATGTCTTTGAGGAGGATCGCCGTTTCCGCCGTTTCCGCATCCGTCATGCCGGCCACCGGCTCGTCAACGAGCAGCAGCTTCGGCTCCTGCGCGAGCAACATGCCAATCTCCAGCCACTGCTTCTGCCCGTGCGAGAGATTGGCCGCCAGTTCGTCGCGCCGGTGCGTCAGCCGCACCGTTTCGAGGATTTCCTCGATACGCGCCCTGTCCTCGCCCGAAATCCGGTAGAACAGCGCCGAGAAAACCGAGCGGCGGCGGTTCAGCGCCAGTTCCAGATTGTCCCAGACCGTATGGCTTTCAAAGACCGTCGGCTTCTGGAACTTGCGGCCGATGCCTAGCTGAGCAATGTCGGCCTCGTCCTTTTTGGTGAGATCGACAGTGCCGTTGAAGAACACCTCGCCCTCGTCGGGCCTGGTCTTGCCGGTGATGATATCCATCATCGTCGTCTTGCCGGCGCCATTCGGGCCGATGATGGCGCGAAGCTCGCCGGGCTCGATGACGATCGAGAGCGAATTCAGCGCCTTGAAGCCGTCGAAGGAAACGGAGACGCCGCTGAGATAGAGCACGCTGTTGGGTTTGAGGTCGGGAATCACTGTGTTCACTCCGCTGCCTGGATTTTCGGCTCGATGCCGTCCTCCTCTGCCGCCCGCGGGACAGAATCGGAGACGGCTTTCCGTTTGCCGAGATAGTGCGAGATCGTGCCGACGACGCCCTTCGGCAGGAACTGCGTGACGGCGACGAAGAGGCCGCCGAGCGCAAACAGCCAGAACTCCGGAAAGAGGCCTGTGAAGATCGTCTTGCCGCCGTTGACGAGGATCGCGCCGATGATCGGCCCGATCAGCGTCCCCCGCCCGCCGACCGCCGTCCAGATGACGACCTCGATCGAGTTGGCAGGCGCGAATTCGCCGGGATTGATGATGCCGACCTGCGGCACGTAGAGCGCCCCGGCAATCCCCGCCATCATCGCCGAGACGACGAAGGTGAACAGCTTGAAATGCTCGACGCGGTAGCCGAGGAAGCGCGTGCGGCTTTCCGCGTCGCGCACGCCGACCAGCACCTTGCCGAACTTCGAGCGCACGATTGCCGAGGCGATCGTCAGCGACAGCGCCAGGAAGATCGCGGTCGCGGCAAAGAGGCTTGCGCGTGTGCCGTCCGCCTGGATGTTGAAGCCGAGGATATCCTTGAAATCGGTCATGCCGTTATTGCCGCCGAACCCCATGTCGTTGCGGAAGAAGGCAAGCAGCAGTGCGTATGTCATCGCCTGGGTGATGATCGAGAGATAGACGCCGTTGACGCGTGAGCGGAAGGCGAACCAGCCGAAGACGAAGGCGAGCAGCCCGGGTACGGCGAGCACCATCAGCGCCGCGAACCAGAACTGGTCGAAGCCGTACCAGAACCAGGGCAGTTCCTTCCAGTTCAGGAACACCATGAAGTCGGGCAGGACGGGATCGCCGTAGACGCCGCGCGAGCCGATCTGGCGCATCAGATACATGCCCATCGCATAGCCGCCGAGCGCGAAGAAGGCGCCGTGGCCGAGCGAGAGAATGCCGCAGAAGCCCCAGACGAGATCGAGCGCCAGCGCCAGCAGCGCATAGGTGAGATACTTGCCGAACAGCGCCATGATATAGGTCGGCACGTGCAGCGGGTGCGTCGGGCCGGTGGCAAGGTTCAGCACCGGCACGAGAATGGCGACCGCCAGCAACAAGGCGACGGCGATGGAGATCCTGCGATCAAGAGACCGAAGAAGGAAGGCCGTTATCATGCTTCCACCGCCCTTCCTTTGAGTGCGAAGAGCCCACGCGGACGCTTCTGGATGAAGAGAATGATGAGGACGAGCACCAGGATCTTGCCGAGCACGGCGCCGGCGAAGGGCTCGAGGAACTTGTTGACGACGCCGAGCGACAGCGCGCCGACCAGCGTTCCCCAGAGATTGCCGACACCGCCGAAGACGACGACCATGAAGCTGTCGATGATGTAGTTCTGGCCGAGGTTCGGCGAGACGTTGTCGATCTGCGAGAGCGCCACACCGGCCATGCCGGCGATGCCGGAGCCGAGCGCGAAGGTGAAGGCATCGACCCAGCCGGTGCGGATGCCCATCGACGAGGCCATGCGGCGGTTCTGCGTCACCGCCCGCATCTGCAGTCCGAAGGGGGAGCGCTTCAGCAGCATCAGGAGCGTCAGGAACACCACCATCGAGAAGACGATAATCCAGAGCCGGTTCCAGGTGATGGCGAGCCCGCCGAAATCGAATGCGCCGGACATCCAGCTCGGATTGCGGACCTCGCGGTTGGTCGGGCCGAAATAACTGCGGATCGCCTGCTGCAGGATCAAGGACACGCCCCAAGTGGCAAGCAGCGTTTCCAGCGGGCGGCCGTAGAGATAACGAATGACGACGCGCTCGATGACGAGGCCGACGAAACCGGTAAAGACGAAGGCGGCCGGCACCGCGAAAGCCAGCGAATAATCGGCAAGCGATGGAAAGGCCGAGGTGATATATTCCTGCACGACATAGGTCGTATAGGCGCCGATCATCACCATCTCGCCATGCGCCATGTTGATCACGCCCATGACGCCGAAGGTGATGGCAAGGCCAATCGCGGCCAGCAGCAGTACCGAACCGAGCGACAGGCCGTACCAGACGTTCTGGACGACGTCCCAGAGCGCCAGGTCGCGGTTGATCGAATTGATCTCTGTCTGGATCGCTGGCTTCAGATCGTCACGGGCATTCGCCATCGCCGCCGTCAGGATCGTCAGCGCATCGCGGCCGCCGCGGGCGGCGATCATGTCGATGGCGGCCCGCTTCTCCTCGCTGCCGGCATCGCTCTTCAGCACCATCACGGCCCGCGCCGCTTCCATCGTGTTTTTGATCTCCCCGTCCTTCTCGGCTGAAAGAGCCGAATTCAGAAGTTCGAGATTGGCGGGATCGGCATCCCTCAGCATGCCCTCAGCCGCTGCGAGCCGCGCGGAGCGATCCGGGCTCAAAAGCGTCAGCTGACTCATCACAGTCGTGATCGTGGTGCGCAGCGAATTGTTGATCTTGACCTTCGACATCATGTCGGGGTCGACATCGGCAACCGCCTCTCCGGTGATCGGATCGGAATAGGTTGGCTCGTCCTCCGTGCCGCCCTGAACGAGAACGGGGCCGCCCTCCGAATTGACGTAGAGCTGGCCGTCGCTCAGTTGCTGCAGGATCTGGCTGACATGCGAATCCCCGGAAGCGGCAAGCGCCCGGATGGCCGCATCGCGCTCGGGAAAGCCGCCGACGCCGAGCGCATCGACGAGAGCGTGCACGTCGCCCTCGGCGCGCAGACCGGTCACCGAAAGCGCCAGGCCGGAAAGCATCAGGCAAAATGTCAGAAGGAAAATCTTGATGGCGCGAAACATCGGCTCTCTCGCCTTGAGTGTCGTCGGCCTTGCGGCGCAGCGGTAAGGACAGAGCTTCCGCCCGGATCGGCTCCGGACGGAAGTCTTCAGGCTTTCAACGGATGGGGTTCCTCAGGAGCCCTTGCCACCGCACTTACCCGTGGCAACGTTGAAGTTGCCGCAGGAGAGAGGCTTGCGCCAATCGGAGATCAGGTCCTTTGAGTCAGGCAGGTAGTCGGACCATTCGTCGCCGACGACGGCGGGCGTCTGCTGGACGATCTCGAACTGGCCGTCGGCCTGGATCTCACCGATCAGCACCGGCTTGGTGATGTGGTGGTTCGGCATGACGGTGGCATAGCCGCCGGAGAGGTTCGGAACGGTGACGCCGATAATGTTGTCGAGAACGGCATCGGTATTGGTGGTGCCGGCGGCCTGGACGGCCTTCACCCAGGCGTTGAAGCCGATATAGGCGGCTTCCATCGGGTCGTTGGTCACGCGCTTGTCGTTCTTGGTGAAGGCATGCCATTCCTTGATGAACTTCTTGTTGGCCGGGCTTTCCACGGACTCGAAGTAGTTCCAGGCGGCGAGATGGCCGACGAGCGGTTTGGTATCGAGACCGGCAAGCTCTTCTTCGCCGACCGAGAAGGCGACAACCGGAATGTCGGTCGCCTTGATGCCCTGGTTGCCGAGTTCCTTGTAGAAGGGAACGTTGGCGTCACCGTTGATGGTGGAGACGACGGCGGTCTTCTTGCCGGCCGAGCCGAATTCCTTGATCTTGGCGACTTCGGTCTGCCAGTCGGAGAAACCGAACGGCGTGTAGTTGACGAGAATATCTTCCTTCGGAATGCCCTTGGATTCGAGATAGGCTGCGAGGATCTTGTTGGTCGTACGGGGATAGACGTAGTCGGTGCCTTCGAGCACGAAGCGCTTCACGCCCTCGGTCTTCATGAGGTAGTCGACCGCCGGGATAGCCTGCTGGTTCGGGGCTGCACCCGTATAGAAGATGTTGCGCGAGGATTCTTCGCCTTCATACTGCACGGGATAGAAGAGCAGCGAGTTCAGCTCTTCGAAAACGGGCAGGACGGATTTGCGCGAGGACGACGTCCAGCAGCCGAAGACGGCGGCGACCTTGTCCTTTTCGATCAGCTCGCGCGCCTTTTCAGCAAAGAGCGGCCAGTCGGACGCCGGGTCGACGACGACGGCCTCGAGTTTCTTGCCGAGAAGACCGCCCTTCTTGTTCTGCTCGTCGATGAGCATCAGCATGGCGTCTTTCAGCGTGGTTTCGGAAATCGCCATCGTGCCGGAAAGCGAATGTAGCACGCCGACCTTGATCGTATCATCGGCCGCAGCCGCACCGCTGAAGGCAGCCGACGCCGCCATGACGGCACCGATCGCGGCACTCGTAATCGTGGATTTGAGATTCATATGGTTGATCCCCTCTCTTGTTCCGCAACAGGCCGGAAACGGAGTTAACTGTTGCCGAGGGGACTATCGGGTGCTGCAGCGCAAAAACACATACGCAAAATGACGTAGGCGCAGGGGGCAAACGGGCCGCCGGGAAACAAGGGCATCCCCGCAACCGGGGATGCCCTCCATCTGTGAACGGAAATCAGCCGTCGATCGTCAGCGTAACCGATGTCGGACCGTAGGAGAGGCTCGCCTTATGGCCGGAGATGGTGAACTTGCCGAAGCTGCCGGTGACGTTGCCCGCCTTCAGGATCTCGATCTTGGTTCCGGTCGTCGGGGTGAAGCCATCGGCAAGCGTCACGTCGAGATCGCCGGCGAGCTCCGCCTTGCCGTTGACCACAAGGGTGCCGGCGCCGTCCGCGCCGAGTGCAAGCTTCGCCACAGCATTGGTCTGCCGATAATCGCCCCCCACGATCAGCGGCTTGTCGGCCGCCACCACGAGCGAACCGCCGTTCACCGTCAGCCCGCCGGTGCCGAAAGCCGAAGACGAACCGGCGACCAGCACGCCTTCTTCCAGGACGGTGCCGCCCGCATAGCTGTTGGCGCCGGACAGGCCGAGGATGCCGCTGCCGCTTTTCATCAGCCTGCCCTTGCCGCCGATGTCGTTGCGCCAGGTGTCGATTGCACTGAAGCCGCCCTTGGCCGCATCCATCGTTACGGTCACGTCCTGGTCGAATGCACCATAACCGTCGGCGGCAGCAAACAGGTTGAGACGGCCGTAACCTTCCGCGTCGTCGAGGAGCGGATAGCCGGAAGCGATTTCCGTCGTCTTCAGAACCTCGCGGCGCTGTTCGTCGTTAAGATAAGGCAGACGCGTTTCGAGCAGCGCTTCGGCGCCTTGCGGCACGCGCGCCGGCTGGTCGGTCGCATGGATGGTCGGCAGGCCGTAGCTCAGGCGCTGTAGCACGTAAGCGCGATTGGCTTCATGATCGGCGAAACGGTCCAGCGAAAGCGGCGCCGCATGGGCGACGACGTCGAGCGCACCTGCATCTGCAACGCCTGATTTGCCGATGAGCCACGATTGTGCCTGGGCGTAAGCGTCGCTCTTCAGCGCAGCATTGTCGGCCTTGTTCAGATTGTAGACGACCGTCGCGGTGCCGAGCATGCGGCCGCCCATCACGTCGAGCGGAGAATGCATGCCGGAAAGGATGCGATCCTCGCCCAGTTCGCTGGCGCGTGTGATCATTTCCTGAAAGCGCTGCGGTACGAGATAGGCCATGGCGAGCGCATCCCGCCAGGCTTCCGCCGTATGCCCGCTCGGGAAACCGCCATCCTCGACCGGCTTCCCGCTCTTTGCGGGCACCAGGGTCGGGACAACCGACACGTCCTGGCTCCAGCGGTAGGGGCGGCCATATTTGAAATAGCGCTTGGCGGGTTCCGTCGAGCCGTCAGCGCTTGCGGCGTTGATGAAGTCGATCGCAAGCCCCATGTCCGGGTTGGCGTCGGTCTTGTTTTCGGTATCCGGCTTGCTGCCGGCGCCGCGATTGTTGCCCTTGTCGTCATATTTGACCGTCGTCGCGTCGGCCGCCACCTCGGTGATGGTGGTGGTCTGCTTGGAGCCGGCCTTCCAGGCATCCGTCAGCGGTCCAAGGCCGTCGACGATGCTGGCATTCTTGCCGCGCCGGTCGTCGAGATAGGCGGCAACCGCCTGCTCGGCCGTCCGCGCCTTGGTCACCTTGACGGCATAGGCAATATTGGCGTCATGGACGAGCTTGTTGACGATCTGGCCGTCGGTTTTGCTGAAGGGAATGCCGTCCCAATCCGTCTTGGCGACCGCCGGGCAATTGTCCTTGGCCGGCGCTTCGACGCCCGCGTCGACAAAAGGCGTGCGCGGGGTCCAGACTTCCAGAAAGCCGGAGAGAAGGTGCACGGCGGCATTAGTGTCCACCGTCGAGAAGCAGGCGTCACCGCGCTTGTTGGTGTTTCCGGTCTCGACGTAAGGCGCTTTTGCCGTCGTGGCCTGCTCGGCGTCAGCAAGCGACGGCACGATCGAAACGAGGCAGACGAGAGCGGGGCTCAGGCGGAAAAGGCTTGAAACAGACATGGATGTTACCTGAAATGGTTGAAGGAACGCCGGGAGAGTTAGAGAGCTCGTGTGACAGAGCGGCTTCAAAAATATGGCAGTTCAGTGAATCTGCCAGTGCTACGCCCTTGCCTTTCTCACCCATCCCGCCAAAACTGTTCCGAGACGATAGGCCAACCGGAATGCCGGAAGGAAGACATGGCAGCGCGCCAACGCATCATTCCGGTAAGACGCGAATATAATCGCTGGGTCGCCAACCAGACGCTGGAAGACTACGCGCTGCGCTTTACCGCAAAGAGCGCCCGCCACTTCTCCTCCCAGCGCATCGCACAGACGGCGATCGGCGCGATCTCCTTCCTGGCGCTCGAGGCGATCGGCGGCGCCATCACCCTCTCCTACGGCACCACCAACGCCTTCTACGCCATCATCGTCGCTTCGCTCGCCATGCTGGCGATCGGTCTGCCGATCAGCCGATACGCCGTCCGTCACGGCGTCGATATCGATCTGCTGACGCGCGGCGCCGGTTTCGGGTACATCGGCTCGACCATCACCTCGCTGATCTATGCGAGCTTCACCTTCATGCTGTTTGCGATCGAGGCCTCGATCATGTCCGGCGCGTTGGAACTGGCGCTCGGCATTCCCCTCTGGATCGGTTATATCGTCAGCGCCGTCATGGTGATCCCGCTGGTGACGCACGGCGTGCGGCTGATCAGCAAGTTCCAGCTGATGACCCAGCCCTTCTGGATCGTGCTGAATATCCTGCCCTTCCTCTTCATCGCCTTCATGGACTGGGAGAAATTCGATCTCTGGCGCGCCTTTGCCGGCATCCGCCATGTCGCAGGCCCGCCCGGCACCGTCGCCGATTTCGATCTGGTGGAGTTCGGCGCCGCTTCCGCCGTCATCCTCGCCCTGATGTCGCAGATCGGCGAACAGGCCGACTTCCTGCGCTTCCTGCCGCCGGAACCGCGGCGCAAGTGGCGCCATCGCCTCGCCGTCTTCCTTGCCGGACCCGGCTGGGTTGTCATTGGCGCACCGAAGCTGCTTGCCGGGTCCTTCTTGGTCGTGCTGACGTTGGCCTCGGGCGTGCCGGTCGATCGCGCCGCCGACCCGGCGCAGATGTATCTGACCGCCTTCGGCTATATGATCCCCTGGCATAATGCCGCGCTGTTGCTGATGGCGGCCTTCGTCGTCGTCTCACAGTTGAAGATCAACGTGATGAACGCCTATGCCGGCTCGCTCGCCTGGTCGAACTTCTTCTCACGGTTGACCCACAGCCATCCGGGCCGCGTCATCTGGCTGGTCTTCAACGTCGCGATCGCCCTTTTGCTGATGGAACTCGGCATCTACCGGCTGCTGGAGGAGACGCTCGGCATCTTCTCGATCGTCGCCATGGCCTGGCTCTGCACGATCTTCGCCGATCTCTTCATCAACAAGCCGCTGGGGCTCGCTCCCCCCGGCATCGAGTTCAAGCGTGCTCACCTCTACGACATCAATCCGGTCGGCCTCGGCGCCATGGCGCTGTCGGCAACGGTGTCGCTAATCGCTCATTTCGGCGCCTTCGGCCCGCTCGCCGCCTCGCTTGCCCCCTATATCAGCCTCGTCGTCGCGCTCATCGCCTCGCCGGCACTCGCCTGGGTGACGAAAGGCAAGTTCTATCTCGCCCGCAAGCCGCGCCAGAGCTGGAAGAACCTGACGAACATCACCTGCTCCGTCTGCGAGCACCCTTTCGAGCCGGAGGATATGGCATGGTGCCCGGCCTATGCCGCGCCGATCTGTTCGCTCTGCTGCTCGCTCGACAGCCGCTGCCACGACATGTGCAAGCCGGCCGCCCGTTTCAATGCGCAGGTCGGCACCGTCGCCAAGGTTCTGCTGCCGGAAACCGTTCTTGGCAAACTGACGACGCGCCTCGGCCGCTACGGCATCGCCGTCGTTCTGGCCTTGGCCGCCATCGGAGCGATCCTGGCGATGATCGCACATCAGGTCGCCGCCGCCTCCCCCGAGACGGCCGAGGTCGTCAATCGCACCATCCTGGTCGTCTTCTTCGTCTTTTCGGTGATATCGGGAGTCGTCTGCTGGTTCTACGTGCTCGCCCATGACAGCCGCGTCGTCGCCGAGGAGGAATCGTCGCGGCAGAACACCCTGCTGCTCAAGGAAATCGCCGCCCACAAGAAAACCGATGCCGCCCTGCAGAACGCCAAGGAGACGGCCGAGGCTGCCAACCGCGCCAAGAGCCGCTATGTCGTCGGCCTCAGCCATGAACTGCGCACACCGCTGAATGCCGTGCTCGGCTATGCCCAGATCCTCGAACGCGACGAAACGATCCCGGCGCCTCGCCAATCCTCGATCAAGGTCATCCGCCGCAGCGCCGAACATCTCTCGGGGCTGATCGACGGCCTGCTCGATATTTCGAAAATCGAGGCCGGCCGCCTCCAGGTTTATTCCAACGAGATCAACATCCAGGACTTCCTCGATCAGATCGTCGAGCTGTTTCGGCCGCAGGCGCAGGCAAAGGGGCTCACCTTTATCCATGATCGCTCGCCCGCGTTGCCGCAATTCGTCCGCACCGATGAAAAGCGCCTGCGCCAGATTCTCGTCAACCTGCTCTCCAATGCCATCAAATTCACCGACGAAGGCAGCGTCACCTTCGATGTCGCCTATCGCAGCCAGGTTGCGACCTTCACCGTCACCGATACCGGCCGCGGCATCGCCGAGAAGGACCTGACGCGCATCTACGAACCTTTCCAGCGGGGCGAGGCAGACAGCGTCCGGCCGATGCCGGGCCTCGGCCTCGGCCTCACCATCACCCGGCTTCTGACCAACACGCTTGGCGGCGAGATTGCGGTCTCGAGCGTCAAGGACGAAGGCTCGGCATTCCGTGTGCGGCTGATGCTGTCCGCCGTCATGCGCGCCGCCGCGCCGCCGCAGGAAAAACGCATCGTCGGTTACGACGGTCCGCGCCGCACCATCGTCGTCGTCGACGACAATGAGGATCACCGGGAGATGATGCGCGAAATCCTGGCGCCGCTCGATTTCATCGTGCTGACGGCGGCAGGCGGGGCCGAATGCCTGACGCTGATCGACGGCATCCTGCCCGATCTGTTCCTCGTCGATATATTGATGCCCGGCATGAGCGGCTGGCAGCTCGTCTCGCGTCTGCGTGAGGCTGGCCAGACAGCGCCGGTTGTGATGCTTTCGGCCAATATCGGCGATGCGACGGTTCTGAGCGACAGCGACGACAGCCACAATGATGCGATCGGCAAGCCCGTCGACATCCGCCGGCTGCGCGACAAGCTCGCCTTGCATCTTGGCCTGAACTGGGTCTATGCCGATGACGCCCCCGCCGCTCCTGCAAAGACCGCAGCGCCGATGCTGGGCCCGGGTGCAGCCCATGTGCAGGAATTGCTGCGGCTCGGCGAGATCGGTTACATCAGGGGCATCGAAGCCAAGCTTTCGGACCTTGCCCAGGTGGAGGCAAATCGGCCATTCACCGAGGCTCTTCGACCCTATGTGGCCGCCTTCGATCTGGCCGGCTACATGACCTTCCTGCACGACTTCGACGAAAAGGTGGAATCCATTGGCTGAGCCGGCCCTCCCTCGCGACATCGTTCTACTTGTCGACGACTCGCCCGAGGCGCTCGGTTTCCTCACAGACGCGCTCGAACAATCCGGCTTCTCCGTGCTGATCGCCACATCAGGCACGGCAGCGCTTGGCATCGTCGAGCGGATCACGCCCGATCTGATCCTGCTCGACGCCGTGATGCCCGCCATGGACGGCTTCGAGACCTGCCGAAGGCTGAAGGCGAATGCCACTGTAGCCCAGGTGCCGGTCATCTTCATGACCGGCCTGACGGAGACCGAGCATGTCGTGCACGCGCTGGAATCCGGCGGCGTCGATTACCTCACCAAGCCGATCAACATCGATGAACTGCGCGCCCGCATCCGCGTCCATCTGCGCAATGCCCGCTCGGCCCAGAGCGCCCGCGTTGCGCTCGACGCTGCCGGCCGCCATCTGCTGGCGGTCAAGGGCGATGGCGCGATCCAATGGTCGACGCCGCAGGCGACCCGGTTGGTCAATGCCGCCATGGGCAGTGATGACGGCATGGAGATCGTCGTCCGCCATATCGCCGGCTGGATGCGTGACCGCGTGGCAGCAGTGCGCGACGGCATCATCTCAATCACCCATGCCGGCCAGGCGGCGCTGCAGCTTGCCTTCCTCGGCGCGATTGGCCCGGATGAATATCTCTTCCGCCTCACCGCCGCCAGCCAGCGCAGCGACGACGAGATGCTGCGCCAGCGTTTTTCGCTCACCCAACGAGAATCCGAAGTGCTGCTCTGGATTGCCAAGGGCAAGGCCAACCGTGACATCGGCGAAATACTGGGTTTGTCGGCACGCACCGTGAATAAACACCTCGAACAGATCTATGTGAAACGCGGCGTCGAAAACCGCGCGTCGGCGGCCGTGAAGGCGACGCATGTTCTGCATGAGATGTGAGGGATATTGAAACGCGCCGCCCCGCACGATGTCGGCTGCAAGCTTTCGAATAACCCCGGTCCGGCACGCCCCTCGCCTCGAAAAGGCGCACCACGATTGAGATGTCCCGAAAATGAAAGAAGCCCGGCCGGAACCGGGCTTCGATCAGATCATGTTATCGACAGGCAAGCGAAGCTTACATGCCCTGCGGGACATAGGTGTACTTGCCGTCCGCGCCCTTCTTCCATTCGTACATGATGTAGCCAGGAATCTTTGGATCGCCCTTTTCGTCGAACGAAATGTCGCCGAGAACCGTCGGGAACGGGCCCTTTTCCTTCATGGCCGTGGCAACGGCTTCAGGATCCACCGAACCGGCAGCCTTGGCAGCACCGGCGATCGCCTGCATCGCAGCGTAGGAGTAGAGCGTATAGGCTTCCGGGTTGAAACCGGCGGCCTTGAACTTTTCGACGAGCTCCTTGTTCGCCGGGTTCAATGTCGGATCGGGGCCGAAGGTGTTCAGGGTACCGGCGACAGCGTCACCGGCGATCGAGGCCAGTTCGTTCGAAACGATACCGTCACCAGAAACCAGCGTGGCCTTCAGGCCCTGGTCTGCGGCCTGACGGATGATGAGACCGGCTTCGGTGTGCAGACCGCCCCAATAGATAATCGAGACGCCGGCTTCCTTCATCTTGGCGATGAGGGCCGAGAAGTCCTTGTCGCCGACATTGATGCCTTCGTACATGACTTCCGTGACACCAGCGGCATTCATGGCCTTCTTGGTTTCGTCGGCAAGGCCCTGACCGTAGGGGGTCTTGTCATGAACGACGGCGATCTTGGCGTCCTTGAAGTGGTCGGCAAGATACTTGCCGGCGATGGCGCCCTGCTGGTCGTCACGGCCGCAGGTGCGGAACGTGTTCCAGAGGCCGCGCTCGGTGAACTTCGGGTTGGTAGCGGCCGGGGTGATTTCGAGAATGCCGTTTTCGGCATAAACTTCCGAAGCCGGGATCGAAACACCCGAGTTGAAGTGGCCGATGACGAACTTGACGCCGTCGGCAACAAACTTGTTGGCGACCGAGATGCCCTGCTTCGGGTCGGAAACGTCGTCGCCGAGTTCGATCTTGATCTGCTCGCCGTTGATGCCGCCAGCAGCATTGATGTCGGCGGCTGCCTGCTCGGCACCCTTCTGAAGCTGAGCGCCGAAAGCGGCGTTCGGGCCGGTCAGCGGACCAGCGACAGCGATGAGGACGTCGGCCCAAGCGTTGCCGCTGAAGGCGACCATCGCCGTCAGAGCCACTGCCGACAGAAGAGACTTCTTCATATTGTTACTCCCAATTTTTGGGCGGGTTCCGGTCCAAGGCCCGGCGCATTACCCACCATTGACTGCGCCAGGAAAGCTGTTCCACTCTGAAGGCAATTCATGCCTAGTTTCAACGGACTGTCAATGTTTGTCCTTCCACGAAAACGCGGAAGTTTTTTCGTACAGCCAGTAATAGTTGTTGACCATCTGATTGGTACGGCGAAAGCGGTAGCCGGCCGTCGAGAAGACTAGCAAGGTCACGAAGTCGATGCCATAGAAGAGACCGCTGAGCATCGGTCCATTGAACAGGGCATGGTGTAGAAACTGCATCGCCCAGGCCAGGAGGAAGGTGTAGACGACGGCGAGCGGATAATTGTTCCAGCCGTCAGCCACCGCCTTGCCGGCTCGCCAAGCCGTCCAAAAGCCGATCAGTACGACGAGGGCGCGAATGACAAGCCGGACGCCGTCGTCGCTTTCGAAGAAAAGTCCCTGCATGTCAAACTCTCCCTTCGACTAATGTCTTCCGCCTTCGAGATAGGCGGCGCGGACTTCCGGGTTTGCAAGCAGTTCCTTGCCGGAGCCGCTCATCGTCACCTTGCCGTTCACCATCACATAAGCGCGGTGCGAAAGTCTCAGCGCCGCGAATGCATTCTGCTCGACGAGGAACACGGTGAGGCCTTCCTGCTCATTGAGCTTTCGGATCGCTTCGAAAATCCCCTTGACGATCAGCGGCGCCAGGCCGAGCGAAGGTTCGTCGAGCAGCAGCAGCTTCGGGCGCGCCATCAGCGCGCGGCCGATCGACAGCATCTGCTGCTCGCCGCCCGAAAGCGTGCCGCCGCGCTGGGCGTGACGTTCCTTAAGACGCGGGAAGAGCGTGAAGATCTTCTCGACGTCCTCGGCGAAAAATTTGAGATTGTCGAGACCCGCGCCCATCTGGAGGTTTTCCATGACCGTCATGCGCGGGAAGATGCGGCGCCCTTCCGGCGACTGCGCGATGCGCAGGCGTGCGATTTCATGGGTCGGCATACGAGTGATCTCGCGACCCTCGAAGACAACCGAGCCCTTACGGGCCTGGGGGCTGCCGCAGATCGTCATCATCAGCGTCGACTTGCCGGCGCCATTGGCGCCGATCAGACTGACGATCTCGCCCTTGTTGACCGCGACATCGATGCCGGCCAGCGCGCGGATATTGCCGTAGTAGGTTTCGACGCCATTCACCTGAAGGAGCGGTTGACCCGTCATGACTGCATCGCCCATCAGTTTGCGCCTCCTTCGAGCTGCTCGACGGTTGCAATCACCTCTTCCACTTCCTCATCCTCGACGCCGAGATAGGCCGCAATGACCTTCGGATCGTGCTTCACATGGTCCGGCGTGCCATCGGAAATCTTCTGGCCATATTCCAGGACGACGACGTGATCGGAGATTTCCATAACCACAGACATGTCATGCTCGATGAGAAGAATGGAGGTTCCGGTATCGGCGCGAATGCCCTGCAGCAGCTCGTTGAGCTTAGCAGATTCGCGTGGGTTGAGGCCCGCGGCCGGCTCGTCCAGGCAGAGCAATTCCGGGCCTGTGCACATTGCGCGCGCGATCTCGAGACGGCGCTGGGCGCCGTAAGGCAGATCGCCTGCCGGATCGTCGGCACGCTCGATCAGATCGGCCTTTTCAAGCCAATGACGCGCCAACTCGACGGCGGCTGCGGCTTCTCGCCTATAAGGGCCGATGCCGATGAGGCCGAGAATGGTATAACCCGACGCCTGCATCAGCTTGTTGTGCTGGGCAACGAGCAGATTTTCCAGAACCGTCAGGCCGGAAAACAGCCGGATGTTCTGGAATGTGCGCGCCACCTTGGCTTCCTTGGTAATGCGAAAGTCCGGGAGACGCTCCAGCAGGTACTGCTTGCCGCTTCTCTGATTAAGCGTGATCATCCCCATCGTCGGCTTGTAGAAGCCGGTGATGCAGTTGAAGACGGTGGTCTTGCCGGCGCCGTTCGGACCGATTAACGCGGTGATGTCGCCGCGCTTGGCCTCGAAGGAGAAGTCGTTAATGGCCATCAGGCCGCCGAACTTCATCGAGAGGTGCTCGACCTTAAGAAGCGTGTCGCTCGACATCGTATTGGTGACGGGGCTCATCAACCGTGGCCCTCCTTGGTGAAGCTTCCGGATACGGCCTTGCGTGTCTTGAGGAAGGCGGTTGGTTCACGCGATCCGACGAAACCGCGCGGTTTGAACAGCATGACGACGACCATGGCGAGACCGAAGAGCAGCATGCGGTAGAGTTCCGGCGTGAAGTCGGGCCCGAAGACTGCTTTCAGGAAATCCATTTCGCGCAACGCTTCGGTACCGCCTACCATGACGATCGCGGCGATCGCAATGCCGGTCAGCGAGCCCATGCCGCCGAGAACGACGATGGCGAGAACGACGGCCGATTCCAGGAAGATGAAGGATTCGGGCGAGACGAAGCCCTGGCGAGCGGCAAAGAACGAGCCCGCGAAGCCACCGAACATGGCTCCCGTCGCGAACGCCGTCAGCTTGGTCGTCACCGTGTTGATGCCGAGCGAACGGCAAGCGATCTCGTCTTCACGCAGCGCTTCCCAAGCACGCCCGATTGGCATGCGCCGCAGGCGGATGGTGACGTAGGCCGTCAGCATGCACAGCGCCAGAATCAGGTAGAAGAGGAAAATCTTGTAGTAGGCGGAAGACATCGGCAGGTGAAAGAGCTTGGCAAAGCCGCCGGCCGTCGCATCGAAGGGAATGCCGAAGAGGGTCGCCTTCGGAATGCTCGAGATGCCGAAGGTTCCCTTGGTCACGTCGGTCCAGTTGATCAGGACGAGACGGATGATCTCACCGAAGGCGAGCGTGACGATGGCGAGATAGTCGCCGCGCAGACGCAGCACCGGGAAGCCGAGAATGACGCCCCAGAGCGCCGCCAAGGTGCCGGAAAGCGGCAGCAGCACCCAGAAGGACAGGCCGAAATAGCTCGACAGCAGCGCGTAGGAATAGGCGCCGACCGCATAGAAGGCGACGTAACCGAGATCGAGCAGGCCGGCGAGACCGACGACGATGTTCAGCCCCCAGGCGAGCATCACGTAGATCAGGATCTGGATGCCGAAATTGTCGACCCATTTCAGCGAGCCCTGAGCACCGACGAGCGCCACGATCACGACAGGATAGAGCACCAGCGCGAGCAGCGCGAACTTCAGGAAATGGCGATGGAAGAAGTTCTTCTCGGTCGAGATGTCGAGATCGCCTTCCCGTGCCTTCCTAAGCTTGCGGCGGTCGATGTTCGGCTTGATGAAAACGACCATCGCGAAACGGCCGATCGCGGCGATAGCGACAAAGATCGCCAGCAGTCCCCAGCGCTGAACGATGATCAGCTCGTTGTTGATGTTCTGATCGGTTTTCAGGCCGACATAGAGAACGAACATGCCGAGGGAGAGAACGGCGGCGAAAAGGGCTTCGATAAGACCTTTGCGGACAAGTCCGGCATCGGGCTTGCCTGCAGAATTCTCGATGTTTGCCATGACGTTATACCTTCTCGACTTCCGGCCGTCCGAGGATGCCCGTCGGCTTGAAGATCAGCACGAAAGCGAGGATGGCGAAGGTCGCCACATCCTTGTACGCGATGGTGAAATAGGCCGACCACAGCGATTCGATCAGGCCGATCATCAGCCCGCCGAGAACGGCGCCCGGCAGCGAGCCGATGCCGCCGAGAACGGCTGCGGTAAATGCCTTCACGCCCGGCGTGAAACCATCGGCGAACGACGCAACACCATAATACATCAGATACATCGTGCCGGCGACGGCAGCCAGCGCCGCCCCCATGACGAAGGTGATCGAGATCGTCTGGTCGACGTTGACCCCGAGCAGCGCTGCCATCTTGCGATCCTGCTCCGTGGCGCGCTGGGCGCGGCCAAGCGCGGTATGATTGACGATATACCAGAAAACCGTCAGCAGCACCGCCGTGATCAGGATGATGATGATCTGCTTCAGCGACACCGAGATGTTGCCGAACTGGTAAACCGAGCTCACCATCGGCGGGATCGGCTTGTTGCGCGGCCCCTGCGTCACCTGGATGAAGTTCGACAGCACGATCGACATGCCGATCGCGGTGATCAACGGTGCAAGGCGGAAGGATCCGCGCAGCGGACGGTAGGCGACACGCTCGATCGTCCAATTCCACAAACTCGTCATCAGCATCGCGACGACAAGCATCGCCAGCAGCAAAATTGCCACCGGGAGACCTGCGAAGATGGATGTGAGGACGAGAAAGACGATAAGAGCGGCGAAACCACCGAGCATGAAGATGTCGCCATGGGCGAAATTGATCATGCCGATAATGCCATAAACCATCGTATAGCCGATAGCCACGAGGCCATAGATGGATCCGAGCGTCAGCCCATTGAAGAGCTGCTGGACGAAATACTCCATATGTCGTTTTCCCCTGGATGCGAGCCGAAGATGCTGCATCTCTTTTTGGTTATTCGGCTCCCCGTTCAAGGAACCTCATAGGCCGCATGCATAGCGGTTTCGTTGAAAATGTGAAGACAAAAAGGATTTACTCCAGCAGATTCTTGTTCGAACAGGCCTAATTGGCGCATTTTAAACCAAAATCCACAGAAAATCGGCAAAGACCGACCCATTTTTAGCCAAAACCTGCTGCCGGGTTAACCATCCGGCAAGCGCGCCTTCGATTTGGTGTGTCGCTTTCCGCGTAAGCTATTCCACAAGGCTGGAAGAAAGCGCAAATTCAACCCTTGAGCCCGTAGTTTTTGCGAATGGTATTTCACAGGTAAATGCCGCCATCCCTCGCCTGACAGCTGCGGGAACTTATGGTAGCATCTTCAATCTGCGTTATCGGGGGTGCGGGGCGCGGCGAGAACCACCATATCGATATCTGGTGCGACAGGGATGGTTGACGACGAGCGACAGCGGGCGCTCGCGTGCGGCGAACGGCAAAAGGACAATGCTGACGACATTTGAAAAGGCGGCGCTCGAAGCCGGCAAGGCCATCATCGCGGTTTTGCGCGAAGGCTTTCCCGTCGCCATGAAGGCGGACGCAAGCCCGGTTACGGTTGCCGACGAGAAGGCCGAACGCATCATCCTCGCCCATCTGTCCAGGGATTATCCCGATATACCCGTCGTGGCGGAAGAGTCGGTTGCCGCTGGAAACGTGCCCGACATCAGCGGCCGGGGCTTCTTCCTGGTCGACCCCCTCGACGGCACCCGTGAATTCGTCGACGGACGGCAGGAATTCACCGTCAACATCGCCTATATCGAGAACGGCGCCCCGGTCGCCGGGATCGTCTATGCGCCGGCGCTCGGGCTCGCCTTCTCAGGGGAACGCGGCCGTGCCGAAAGGCTCGACGTCACCGAGGACTTCACCATCGGGGCGCGCACCGCAATTGCCGTGCGCGAGCAGCCGGACGATCGGCTTGCACTTGCAAGCCTTCGTCACAACAGCCCGGAGACGGGAACCTTCCTCGCCGATCACGCGATCTCCAAATGCACCAATATCGGCTCCTCGCTGAAATTCTGCCTGCTGGCGGAAGGCAAGGCCGACGTCTATCCACGCTTCACCCGCACGATGGAGTGGGACACCGCGGCCGGCGATGCGGTGCTGCGCGCCGCCGGGGGATCGACGGTGACGCTCGACGGGGCGCTGCTGACCTATGGCAAGACGGGGACAGCGGCCGATTTCGACTTTGCCAACCCGAAGTTCATCTCCTGGGGCGGCAGGAAACGCGTCCTCGAACCGGCGTGACCGTCCGCGGGCATTCGCAAATGCCGTGATAGCGCGATCCCGCTCATTATGATGTTCTGCGCCTGCCGCGGCATGCCCTGCCGCGTTCGAGCCGCACAGCAGACCCTCGCAGAAACCGGCAGGTGATTTGGCCGAGGTGGTCGCGTGATGGCCTGGCCTAACTCTCTATCTCTCACAGTTTTGAGCGCTGTCGATTCGGCCTTGATTTTGTCATATTCTGACACATTTTGAGAACGGCCCAACATATCCGGCAAAAAAATTCACGTCGGAATTCGTTAAAAATGCCGTCTGCCAACCGTCGGTCGCGTGTCGAAACAACACGAGGACAGCCCCATGGAAGCCTTCGCCAAAGGCCTAAAAACCTTGATGAAATTGCAATTCTTAACGAAATATCATGAGCTTGCCTCAACTTAACGCAAGTGCGAAAGATTTGTTGCGATGCGATATTTCTCTGGACACCATTACACAATTGTCGCATTTTTCCGTTTTAGTAGGGTTACCAACACCTGAGTGCAGCCCTGGTCACAGGGCAAACCATTGATCGCCTATTGCCGCCGCGCCCCTCGAAGACAACAGAGTACGATCCTTGAGCATCACGGAATTAAACAACACCATTTCGACTGATTCCTTCCGGCCGAGCCGCCGCCAGCAGCCGAGCCTGAAGATTCAAACCCCTGTCATCCATAGCGATGCCTCCCAGGTGCCGTTGGTGGATCTAGCCCTGAAGCGGGCGTTCGACATAGTTTCGTCGTTGAGCGCCCTCCTCGTCCTCGCCCCTTTCCTTCTCCTCGTCGCCCTGCTGATCAAGCTCGACAGCCCGGGACCGGTGCTGTTCAAGCAGACCCGTTGGGGTAAGAACTGCAAGGCCATCAAGGTCTACAAGTTCCGTTCCATGCGCACCGATCTTTGCGATGTCTCGGGCGTTGCCCAGACGGTGAAGAACGACCCCCGCATCACTCGTATCGGCGCTATTCTGCGCCGCACGAATATCGACGAGTTGCCACAGCTGTTGAACGTGCTGTTGGGCGACATGTCGGTCGTTGGTCCTCGCTGCCATGCAATCGGCATGCGCGCCGGCGGCATGCTCTATGAAGAGCTCGTGCCTGAATATCATCAGCGCCACGCGATGCGCCCCGGCATGACCGGTCTTGCCCAGATGCGTGGCCTGCGCGGTCCGACAGATCGTCCCGCCAAGGCGCGCGCCCGCATCGCTTGTGATCTTTATTATGTCGGGAATTTCTCGATCTTGATGGACATGCGCATCATCGTCGGGACCGTCGTCTCAGAAGTGACCGGCGGAAAAGGCTTTTAAAGAGCGGTTCAGCTTTCCACGGAAGCGCAGAACCGCTCTAACCTTTTGTATTTATGCAATTCCCGGCAAAAGCGCTTCGCGCTTTGCCTGGGAAAAGCGCTTCGCGCTTTTCCTGGAATTGCTCTAGGCTTTTTATGAGAAGGACCGGCTGCCTCACGGCGGCCGGTGCCGTTCTGGCGACCCTGCGTGCGGTTGACTGTATATGGCTTGGACATCGCGCTCTTCAGATAACCATCGACCACATGCGACGAGAGATCGAGAATAATCGCGATCTCATCGCTGCTCTTGCGTTTCGCCGACAACGCAGCTTCGATCTGCCGCCGGCTAGACGTTTCCGGCGAGCCATCTTCGGGATTGCTGTTGCTTGAGAGCTGCTCCAGAAGCTCACGCAGCCACAGCGCATTGCCATAGAATGCTCCCATGCCGACATGGCTGCCCGAGTAGCGAAAATGTATTGTTTCAGGTCAGCGTCGTGCAATGCGGGGCGAAGCCGTTCTTCAGGCCGGGCACCTGGAAGAGCCTGTCGAGGCGGCAATTTTCCTGATCGGCCGCACCTTCCGCAATCGATCCCTCCTCGCAGAAGATCGGCGAACCGTCCGCTTCGTCGCCGTCACCGGTGCCATAGAAGCGATCGACGTGCTCGTGAGTGCCGGCGGGATTTTACCTGGCTCGTTCACCGGCCGCTCCAGGCATCTAAATTTGTTATCAAAGTCTTACGTTGGGCTTAGGCAATTTTTAAATGTGGCAAGCTAGAGTGGCGCTCGTGGTCTTGCGTTGTGTAGAGAGTCCAATGACCGAAATGATACGTCCCCGAGTGAAATATGTCATCGGCCCCGATGGCAGCCCCCTGACCATCGCGGACCTTCCGCCGCCCAATACGCGGCGCTGGGTGATCCGCCGCAAGGCAGAGGTTGTCGCGGCTGTTCGCGGTGGCCTGTTGAGCTTGGAAGAGGCCTGCGAGCGTTACACGCTCACGGTCGAAGAATTCCTTTCCTGGCAGTCGTCGATCAACAGCCACGGCCTCGCCGGACTGCGCACCACGCGCATCCAGCAATATCGCCACTGATCGCACGCCATCGTCGCCATTTATTTCGGGCCGGACGCATCTCCCATCAGGGAATGAAGAAGGCCCGAAATTATTGACGAGGCGGCGTAGCACCAGAGGCCGGGCTGCGTGAAGGCATCCGCCAACCCCGTTGTCTTCGCCGCAGCAATGACGATCGCGACCAGCAGCACGTCCATCATTGACCACTTGGACAGATGCGGCACGACGCGACGATAGAACAGGCTCCCGGCCCCGCTGCCGGCAGCCGTCGCTTCCGCCGCAATCCCGATCATCTTCAGAAACGGAAGCACGATCGAGACCAGCGCGACGATCGCCGCCAGCAGCCCGTCTCCGCCTTGCCAGAGCGAGACGACGATGTCGATGAGCGACGGGGTCTGATCGAAGAAATACAGCGTCTCGAAACGGACCAGCGGCAAGATCAGGCCGAGCGCCAGGAGGAACGGCGCTGCCACGAAAAGCGCGGGGCGGACGATCGAAAGCGCGCTCATTGCCCCAAACCTCGCGCCGATCCGACATTTTTCATGAACACTGCGTCTCCCTGAGGAACTGTTCCGCCGGCTTGGCACGACCGCGCCACCGTGTCACCGTCGGCTGCGATAAATATCTGTGTACGAGGAAAGACGATGGATATTCGAAATGAGGAAGGCGCATCCGGCGGCCGTTATGCCGTGGACGTCGAGGGGCACGAGGCGGAGATGACCTATTCGCGCACCTCGCCGAAGCTCGTCATCATCGATCACACGGCGGTTCCCGATGCCCTGCGCGGCAAGGGTGTCGGCCAGGCATTGGCGCTGCGCGCGGTGGAAGCGGCTCGCGCTGGCGGTTGGAAGATCATTCCGCTCTGCCCGTTCTTCAAGGCGCAGGCGCAACGTCATCCGGAATGGCAGGATGTCGTGAACTGATTCGCGACGCCTGAAGCGGTCGCCGCGTGGAGCGGTGGCGTGCGGACGCAAACGGCGGGAAACACCAAAAGCCATGTATGACGGACGGCACGCCCATCATACATGGCTTCTCTGTGGCAATTCCCGGGGCGCCGACGCCGGCGCCCGCATTTTCTCTCAGGCCCTGGCGGCGCGGGCGCCGCTGTCACGTTCCTCCAGCGCCGTCGCCCTTGCATATTCCGCCTGCATTTCCTCAAGCGCCAGTTCCAGCGCCTCTTCCTGCATCTTCAGTTCCTTGATCGAAACCTGCAGGTTGTCAGCCCGCTGACGCGCGGCCTTGGCGAAGGTCGGATAAGCAAAGTGATTCGGGTCGGATATACCGGACTTCTTTTCCTCGACGACGATCTGGCTCTCCAGATCCTTCGTCATCCGTTCGAATTCGGACATCATCATCTGCAATTGCTGCAATTGACGTCGTTTTTCGTTCACCTGAAACTCTTTCAGGCGAACGAGACTTTCTCGCGACTTCATACGCATTACTCCCGTGATGCGAGACCCCGGCTCAACTTGAAACCGCCCTGCGCGCCGCTTTGACACGGTTTGCTAAAAAAATTCCTGCGATATTAACAAAAACCTACCGCTGGTAACCTTTCGTTTACGGGCATCGTTAATGATAGACCCGATGATTTAAGGGTCGGTAAATGCCACGGCATGAAGTTCGAACCTTTTCATTGGCGAGTCGGATGAATCACTTAGTGCTGCTTCCTAATGTTAACGTTGAGGAACGCCTTTTTGAGATTCCTATTGGAAAACAGAGAAATGGAAAAATTATTTAATAAATTCGATACTCCTTGCCAGAGTGAATTAGAATTTGTTAACCATTTCGTGGCAGCTTCCAAATCACGTAGCTTGTTCGGGTAGCGTGTAGGGGGCCAGGCCACCTTTCGGCGGCGGTAAAGGGGATAATTATGCGGGTACTTCTCATCGAAGATGACAGCGCTACGGCGCAGAGCATCGAATTGATGCTCAAATCAGAGAGTTTTAATGTTTACACCACCGATCTCGGTGAAGAAGGCGTCGATCTGGGCAAGCTGTATGATTACGATATCATCCTTCTCGATCTGAACCTGCCCGACATGTCCGGATATGAAGTGCTCCGCACTCTCCGGCTGTCCAAGGTCAAGACACCGATCCTCATTCTGTCGGGCATGGCAGGCATCGAGGACAAGGTTCGCGGCCTCGGCTTCGGCGCCGACGACTACATGACCAAGCCGTTCCACAAGGATGAACTGGTCGCCCGCATTCACGCTATCGTTCGCCGCTCCAAGGGCCACGCCCAGTCAGTCATCATGACCGGCGAGTTGATCGTCAATCTCGACGCCAAGACCGTCGAAGTCGGCGGCCAGCGCGTCCACCTGACGGGCAAGGAATACCAGATGCTGGAGCTGCTTTCGCTCCGCAAGGGCACCACCCTCACCAAGGAAATGTTCCTGAACCACCTTTACGGCGGCATGGACGAGCCGGAACTGAAGATCATCGACGTCTTCATCTGCAAGCTGCGCAAGAAGCTGGCCAACGCCGCCGGCGGCGCCAACTACATCGAAACCGTCTGGGGCCGTGGTTACGTTCTTCGCGAGCCGGATGGCACCGAATATGCGGAAACCGCTTGATCTTCCGATCCCCCTTATCGGATGACGAAATCCCGCCCTTTCGGCGGGATTTTTCGTTTGTACTGCCGGCGCTGCCGCCGTTAAAGGGATCCCGGCTGATCTGGCCGAACAGGTTGATATCCCGGTCAGGGAAAAGCGCAGCGTCAGCCTGAGCCCGGCGGCGCTTTCGGCACTATGCTCAGGGACGGCCGATGCGGCCCGGAAGAAAGCTGCTGTCAGGCAGCAATCGCGCGGTTTCCGAAAACGGCGGTTAGGATCTTACGATCGAACGGCTTCAGCAGGAAATCGGTGGCGCCGGCTCGTTTACCCGCCATTAGCTTCTTCAGATCCGCCTCGATGACGCAGTAATAGATCTTGACCTCTTTGCCGCCGTCCATGGCGCGGATGGCCGCGATGAGGTCGAGCGCCCCTTCCATGCCGGAATCGACGATCAGGTATTCCGGCAACTCTGTTTGGCAGTGCTGCAGCGCCTCGGCGGCATTGGAGGCCTCGCTGACGAGAAAGTCGAGTTCGGAGAGAATGCGCTTGCCGACCTTACGGACAATGTCCGAATTATCGGTGATCATGAACCTTTGCATGACTACTCCTTTCCCCGCATTCGTCGCAACGAGGGGTCTTCCACAACCTAAGAGAATAGGTCCATCAGGCTAAGGAATCGTTACCAGACGGGCGAGAGCATGCTGCTGCACGCCGAAAATCAGACCGCAGCAACCGTCGCCGTGAACACCAGTTCGTCCGGGCTTGCGCTGTGGTCGAGCGTCATTCCGCACTCCTCGGCCAGAAGCACGGCGTAGTACGGCTGGATCGAATGGGCGTCGATCGCTTCCTCGATCGTGCCCGTCGATATCTCGACGAATTTCGGCGGCAGACGCATCAGCTTGCCTTTCGCCGTGAGCGTGAACTTGGCGTCGAATTCGGGATTTTCAAGCGTTACCTCGAGCACGCCGCCGCGCGGAATCGCCGAATAGGCGACGAGGAAGAGGTTGAGCAGCAGCTTGACGCGGTTCTTGGCCACGATGGCGCGCGGTCCGTTCCAGATCACCTCGGTCTTCTTTTCGGCGATCGCAAAATCCTTGGCGGCCCGCTCGGCCTCGCCGGTATCGATGGAGGCGCCGACTGAACCCGATGCGCCGAAGGCGAGGCGCGCGAATTTCAGACGGACGGACGCGTTGAGCGCACTGGTGCGGATCAGATCCATTGCGTCGGAATCAGCACCGCCTTCATCCAGAAGTTCCAGACCGTTGTTGATCGCGCCGACGGGCGAGATGACATCGTGGCAAACGCGGCTGCAGAGAAGCGCGGCCAGATCCGGGCCGGACAGGGTGAGGTTCGGGTTCTTGGACATCATCGTCTCCTGAAGGGCGGCAATCTCATCGCGCCCGCAATATGCTTCATCAAAATTGCGCGAAGTTTGCGATCGTATTCAGTGCCATAATGACACCATATTTGGTAAACCGATTGTTAAGATCATCGGCGCAAAATGCAGCAATCGACGCGAGCGGGTGCCCGCTCCAGCCAAACGACGAACGGATGACATCATGCGCCTTCGATTTCCGCACCGATTCATTGGCTTCTGCAGGTTGCTTTCGGCCCTCGTCTTCTCCTCGCTGATGATTGCCGGGCCGGCCGCCGCCCAGAACAACGGTCAGTATACGATGCAGGAGATCATCGATGCCGGCCACTCCTTCTTCGGCTCTGCCAGCGGCGGCCTTGCCAAGGTGGTCGAGAGCGCCTTCCAGAAATATGGTCTGCCGAACGGTTATATTCTCGGGCAGGAAGGCGGCGGCGCCTTCATCGCCGGTCTCACCTACGGCGAAGGCCAACTCAACACCAAGAACGCCGGCGAGCATCCGCTCTACTGGCAGGGCCCGTCTCTCGGCATCGATTACGGCGGCCAGGGTTCGCGCGTCATGATGCTGGTCTACGACCTGCCCTCCATCGACGGCATCTATGCCCGCTTCGGCGGCGTCAGCGGCTCGGCCTATGTGATCGCCGGCTTCGGCATGACGGTGCTGAAAAACAACGACGTGCTGGTTGTGCCGATCCGCACCGGCGTCGGCGCCCGCCTCGGGGTCAATGTCGGCTATCTCAAGATCACCCAGGCGCCGACCTGGAACCCCTTCTGAGGCCTTAAAGCGGCAGGAATCGGCGGCCGCCGGCATCGGCGGCCTTGCCATGCGCGCCATGCCTGCTTAATCATCGCGGCTGACCCCGCATCAACTGTCGAATCGATGGCCGCGCCGTGATCGAATACGCTCTCTTGTTCGGATTGGGCTTCCTGACCGCGGCCTTCCTCGTCTTTCTGGTCTCGCCGGCCGTTCATCGCCGCATTGTCTGGTATACCGAAAACCGTCTCAAGGCGACGATGCCGCTGAGCCCGCAGGAGGTTCGCGCCCAGAAGGATATGGTGCGCGCGCTTCATGCCGCCGAAAATGCCCGCACCACCCAGGACCTTTTGCGTGAGCGCGAGAAATCTCTGTCGCTCCAGTTGCGCCACGATGCGCTCGCCGTCGATGCCGGCAGGCTCGCCGCCGAGATCGGCGAATTGCAGGCCCAGATCGGCGAGATGCATGTCGAGGCGGCCGAGCAGCGCTCGCACCTGCGCAAAGATGAGAATTATATCAGCCAGTTGAAGACCAATCTGCATATTGCCGAACAATCCGCCGCCAACAAGGAGAGCGAACTGACGGCAATGCGGACGCGGCTGAGCAAACTCAGCGAGCAGGCCGACGGGTTGAGAATCGATCTCGCCGCGCGTGAGACCGAAGCGGAAAGCCTGAAATTCCGCGCCAACGCACTGCGCGACGAACGCGACACATTGCGCCAGGACGTCAACCTGCTGCAGAAGCGGGCTAGGGATGCCGAACAGAAACTGACGCAGCAGCAGCATATGGTGATCCGCCTGGAGGACAAGGCTGCGCGCGAAAGCGCTTCCGCCGCCGAGAAGGAAACGCAGCTCGCTCGCCGTCAGCAGGAGATCGCCAAGTTGAAGGAGCAGTTGAAAGCCGCCAATGCCGAGATCCGCAAGATTAACCGCGTGCTGCGCGACGCTGGCCTGACCAAGATAGCGGCGGAACTACCGGCGGAACTGACGGCCGAAGACACGGCCGCATCCGTGCTCGACACCGCCGCTGTGACGGCTGAGATAGGCGAGGATGTCCGCAAGCGCAGCGCCGCCCTTGCCGAACGCCTGCAGAAGGCAAAGTCCGTCACTGGACGCGATGGCGCGATCCGCGAAGAGATTGCCGCGATCGCCGCCAATATGGTGGCGCTGACCGCACTCAACGAAGGCCCTTCCTCACCGATCCACGCGCTGCTGCCGGACGCCGGCAACAAGAACCCGAGCGATCGCGTCAGCCTTGCCGACAGGGCGGCCGCCATCATCGCCAATCCGGGGCGTTAAAGCTCATATCCGCCCCATGATCGAGGCCATGGAAAACAATGCGATCCCCGTCGCAGTCGCCGCGTTGAGACTGTCGAGCTCGTCCGATTGCGGGATGCGGGCGCTCTGAAAGCGCGCCAGCAATGCCTCCGGCAAGCCCTCCCCCTCCGTGCCGATGACGAGCGCCATGCGTGCCGCAGCCGGAATGGCGCGGATGTCGGTCTTCCCGTGCGGCGAAAGCGTCCAGATGGTAAAGCCCCGTTGGGCAAGCGCCAGAAGCAGGTCCAGCGCCTTGCCGCCGCGCCGGTGCGGAACGCTCAGCACCGAGCCGACCGATACACGCAATGCCTTGCGATAGAGCGGATCGCAGCAGGTTTCGTCGAGCAGCACGGCATCCGCCCGGAAGGCGGCAGCATTGCGAAACATCGAGCCGACGTTATCGTGGTTGGAAATGCCGCAGCCGACCAACACCAGCGCCCGTTCCGGCAATGCGTCGAGAAGTGCTGCCTCGCCGCGGTCCTCTCGCTTGCCGAGGGCGAGAATGCCGCGATGCAGATGAAAGCCGACGACACCATCGAGCACTTCAGCCTCGGCGACATAAACCGGCACACTAGCCGGAAACCGTTCCAGGATGGATTGCACGCCGTCGACGCGATTGCGCAGCAGCAGGATTTTCTCGGCCGAGAAGCCGCGACGTGCCGCATGCGCCTCGGCGAGCATGCGCAGCACGACAGTGCCTTCGGCGATAAAGCGATTTTCCCGGCCCGTCAGGTCACGCTCTCTTATAGCGCGAAACTCAGCGATGCGGGGATCGTTGGCACTGTCGATGACGATCGGGGCGGCCATCCCGCCTCAATTCCCCGCGACGGTGACGTCGGCGACCGTGCGGCCGGTCCTCAGATCGAATACCAGCGCCTTCCTCGTGCCTTCAACCGTTTCCCCATAGAACAGGATCTGTCCCGCCGAAAACGAGGTGGACTGCACCTTGAACCCGAGCGGCAGGGAAAGGGTCGCCGCAAGCGGTGCATCCGAGGGCACACCGGAGGCTGCGGCAGTGGACGCGGTCTCCTTGGGCTCGCTCATCGTCTTGTAGACAACAGCGCCGAAGACCGCCATAAGGCTGACGAACATGATGGCGCCGGAAACAATCTGCAGGCGGACCATCTTGCGCCGGACACTTTCCATCGCCGGATCAAGGGGCTTCTCTTCCTGGTCGTCTGGCTCGATTGCTGTCATCTGTGCGTTCCGTTCTAAAAATACGTCGGAGAAGAAGCGTCTTGAGCGACCCCTTTAAACAAGCAGGCGGCATTAGAAAAGTCCTCACCGCCGATGAAACCGCCGAAGGCCGGCTCGACGCCTGGCTGACGGCGCAGGTCGGTGAGGATTTTTCCCGGAGCCGCATCAAGGCGCTGATCAAGGAGGGGCGGGTTTCTTTGCGAGGCGAGCATGTTACCGATCCGCAGCGCAAGGTGCGCGTCGGCGACAGCTTCGAAATCACCCTGCCCGAGCCTGAAGACCCGACCCCAAAGGGCGAAGATATCCCGCTCGACATCCTTTATGAGGACGATGACCTTATCGTCATATCGAAACCGGCGGGTCTGGTCGTCCATCCCGGCTCCGGCAACTGGACAGGAACGTTGGTCAACGCGCTGATCCATCTTTGCGGCGATACGCTTTCCGGCATCGGCGGCGTGCGCCGTCCCGGCATTGTCCATCGTCTCGACAAGGATACGACAGGAGTCATGGTCGTCGCCAAGAACGACGTCGCCCATCGCCACCTCTCGCTTCAATTTGCCGACCACGGCCGCACCATGCCGCTGGAGCGGGCCTACCGGGCAGTCGTCTGGGGCCGTCCCCGCACTCTGTCGGGAACAATCGATGCCCCTCTCGGCCGCGCCACCGGTGACCGCACCCGCCGGGCCGTCAAGCGCCCCGACAGCCAGGATGCCGATGCGGCAATCACCCACTACGAAGTGATCGAGCGCTTCCAGGAGAACCCTGACGCGACCGCGCTCGCCTCGCTGGTCGAGTGCCACTTGGAAACCGGCCGCACCCATCAGATCCGCGTGCACATGGCCCATATCGGTCATCCGCTCGTTGGCGACACCGTTTATGGCGCCGGCTTCAGGACCAAGGCCAATCTTCTACCCGAAGATATCCGCAAGGTCGTCAATGGTTTCGGCCGTCAGGCACTGCATGCCTTCATGCTGCAATTCGAGCATCCCCGCACCGGCGAACTCATGCATTTCGAAGTACCGCTGCCGGCCGACATGGTGAAACTGGTCGAGGCATTGCGGCAATAAAGACGGCTTCGGGACACCGCGCTCGCCGCCTCACACCTGCGTGAGCGGCACCTTGAACCGCCGTTTCGCCATACTTATCTGTATATAGACTTAGTGCGGGCTTGGAACAAAAGCCGCACGTCCCGGTTCGCCTTTTAACGCGGGGGCGCGTTTCCATCGGGAGCCGGAATTCACTTTAGGAGGGTGCACTATGGCCCGAAATACCTTGCCGTCCATTACCGCCGGCGAAGCCGGTCTCAACCGTTATCTCGACGAAATCCGCAAATTCCCGATGCTGGAGCCGCAGCAGGAATATATGCTGGCCAAGCGTTATGCCGAGCATGGCGACCGCGACGCTGCCCATAAGCTCGTCACCAGCCATCTTCGCCTCGTCGCGAAGATCGCGATGGGTTATCGCGGCTACGGCCTGCCCATCGGCGAAGTCGTCTCTGAAGGCAATGTCGGTCTGATGCAGGCCGTCAAGAAATTCGATCCCGAACGCGGCTTCCGCCTCGCCACCTATGCCATGTGGTGGATCAAGGCCTCGATCCAGGAATATATCCTGCGGTCGTGGTCGCTGGTGAAGATGGGCACGACCGCCAACCAGAAGCGCCTGTTCTTCAACCTGCGCCGGCTGAAGGGCCGCATCCAGGCGATCGACGACGGCGACCTGAAGCCGGAGCACGTCTCGGAAATCGCCACCAAGCTGAACGTCTCGGAGGAGGAGGTCATCTCGATGAACCGCCGTCTCTCCGGCGATGCCTCGCTGAACGCGCCGATCAAGGCGGCCGAAGGCGACAGCGGTCAATGGCAGGATTGGCTTGTGGACGACCACGAGAGCCAGGAAGACGTGCTGATCGAACAGGATGAGCTCGAAACCCGCCGGCGCATGCTGGCGAAAGCGATGAGTGTTCTGAATGAACGCGAGCGCCGCATCTTCGAGGCCCGCCGCCTTGCCGAGGACCCGGTGACGCTGGAAGATCTCTCAGCCGAGTTCGACATCAGCCGCGAACGCGTCCGCCAGATCGAAGTCCGCGCCTTTGAAAAGGTGCAGGATGCTGTTCGCAAGGAGGCCTTGGAACGCGCCAAGGCCATCCGCGTCGTCGAAGCCACGGCCTGATAGAATTGAACGTACAGTTGGAAACGCCACCTTCCGGATGCGGGAGGTGGCGTTTTTGTTTTGTCAATTGGAGCGTGCGGTGCGCCATCATCCAACCTGTCCGCAGATGTCTTAGCAAGGCAGGACGTTACAACGAATCTCTTCTCCCCAGCGGGGAGAAGAGGGAGCAAACGGTTAAGTTCGCCCGACAACAAATGTCTCAAGAAAAACGAAGCATCCGCCATCACTGGCTCGTCGAGACATCCCCGAGTGCAGTCCACTCCTTGATGGCTGTATTGAAGGCATTCGTTCCCGTGCCCCCCTTCTCCATCGTCAGCAGCGCGCGGCGGCCGTTGCGGTAGGTGATCGGAATATCGATCCAGTTGCGGGTCGACAGCAGATCGAGGTTGGCCTTGCGCGCATCGGGGTAGTCGTTGAGCGCGATCATGTGAAAATCATCGGTAATCTTGGCCGGAACCGCGATCAGCGCGTCGCCGCGATCCTGCTCGGTGCGCTTCATCGAGATGCGTTGGACACTTTCGATGCTGCCGCCTTCAAAGTTGGGCGGCACCGAAAAGACGATCTCGACTAGATGGCTCGCCGGCAGCGATGGATCGGAATTGCGCTTGAAGGTGACGAGAGCCGAGAGGTTGCGCTCGGGAACGGTGACATTGCCCTGTATCGTCGCTTCCTGCCGGCCGTTCTGGCCGGCCTCGTGCTGGACGCTCCAGACAACAGTTCCCTCGATCGCCGTCGGCGAGCTCTGGCCGATACGCTCCTCATAGAGGAACATTTTTTCCGACGAACCAACCGGAGCAGCCTGCTGCGGCGATGCCGCAGGACCGTTCGGCGTCAGCGTTTCGGGCGGGGCCGCATCGCCTTGCGCACTGGCCGCCGGCGTATCCGCTGCCGCGACGTTCTGCTCGGCCACCGATTTTCCTTCGGCCGTCGGCGTTCCCGGCACCGTCGCCGGGCCGCTATCGACTTCAGTTCCGTCGGAAAGCAGTCGTTGCGTAAATTTGGAATTGGCCGCCGCGCCGTCATTGTTCAATAACGCCACTTGCTGGTTCGGCTGTGCCGGTGCGGGCGGCGTATTCTGCGCTTCCGGCGCAGTTGGCTGGGCTGGCGTCGGCGTGGTCTGGGCCGGCGTCTCGGACCCCGCCGGCGTCATTGCCGCCTCGTTCCTCGTAGCTTGCGATGGCGCCGAGCTGACAAGCCCATCGACCATCGCCACCAGCGCTTCTCTGTTCATCCAGCCGGCATAGGCGCCGCCACCGATCAGGATAAGTGCGAAGAGGAGAGTGATTATCGTGCCGATGCCGAAGCGGCGGCGCTTCGGTTCCATGCGGAAATTCTTGCCCTGCAGCTTCGAAGCGACGATCTGATCGATATCCATCGCCGGATTGGCGTCGTCATCGTCAGTGGCGATCGGACCGCGGCGGTCATAGCCACGCAGGGCCTTCGCTTCGCGCCACCCCTCGCTCGGCGCGCCGGCGGGGGGTGTAGGCTTGCCGTCGTGCACCTCCGCAAAGATATCAACGTCGTCGAAATGCGAGGAAACCGGCGTTTTCTTGTCGGTGCCCGCCTCGATCGGCGGCAGGTCGTCGAAGGCAGCTTTCTCCCAGGAAAAAGCTTCCTTGGCGACCGGCATGACAGCGGCGGGCGTCATTTTCTCGAGACTCGATATCACGTCTTCGAAGGCACGCGCCGAAGCGTCGGCGGGAACTGGCGCCGTTTCCGAATATTGCCGGAGCTCCTCTTCGGCCCATTCGGTCTCGGCATCCTTGGGCGCCGGAGCCGGCGTCTCGACGGCAGGTTCGGCCCAAACAGGATCGAAATGTCCGGCAGCATCGGCCTGCAGCGGCTCCTCGCGGCTATGTTCGACGAATTCCTGCGCACGATCGAAATCGGCGACCGGCTCCACGAGCCGGTTGGATGCATGCTCCATGCCGCGTGTGATCGGCTGAAACGACTCGATGGGCTCGTAAGCCGCCTCGGCCTTCGGCTCATGGCTTTCCGCCATCGCCGGTTCGGCCGGGATCTCCTCGGCCGCCACGGGATGCTGCTCATCGGCACGATGCTCGTCGGCTTCCTCGTAGGAATGACCGGCAGCCGGCTGCATTTCTTCGGTGGCGACGTCACGCGCCTCGCCGGCATGCCATTCCTCGGCCGGCGCCTCCTCCTCGTGTGAGGGATGCCAATAGGTCTCGGCGGGTGCAGCTGTCTCAGCGGAAACAGGCGTGTGTTCGGGCTCAGGTTCCGCGGAAAGGGGCTCCTCGGCCGCGACCTCTTCCTCAGTTTCCTGCCCTGCGTCGGCTTCTAGGTGAGCGGGCTCGTGGACGGCGTCAGCCGTCGGCAAGCCCGCATCGGCTTCACCGGCCGGCTCGTCGACAGCCGTCTGGGGCGCAGGCGGCGACGTGCTTTCGTCAGGAACCGCTTGTTCTTCCAAGGTTTCCGGCTCAGCACCGGCGCCAGCCGCCGCCTCGAGGGGCAACGCTTCGGAGTGTTCAGCCTCCACTTCGCGAATGGCGGCCTCGAGCTTTTCGAGCTGGCGTTGCAGCATGGCTTCCGGCGGACGCGGCTTCATGTTCTCGAGCTGCCGCTGCACTGCGCCGCGAGCACGTTCGTAGACTTTCACCCGCATCTCGGGGGTATTTTCAGCCAGACCGTCGACAGCCCGCCGAATAACTGCAATAAAATCCGCCATTCTTACTTTCTCAAGAAGTCCGGCCTTCTGCCGAACTGTCCTCCACAGTGGGCCGTGACCTTAATCCTCAAACGGATCGGTCACAAGTATCGTGTCGTCCCGCTCCGGACTGGTGGAAAGGAGCGCGACCGGCGCCCCGATCAATTCTTCGACCTGGCGAACATACTTGATCGCCTGCGCCGGAAGATCCGCCCAACTGCGGGCGCCGACGGTCGATTCCTTCCATCCCTCGAGCGTGACATAAATCGGTTCGACCCTAGCTTGCGCTCCCTGGCTTGCGGGAAGATGATCAATCTGTTCGCCGTCGAGCATATAACCGACGCAGATCTTCAATTCCTCGAGACCGTCGAGCACATCGAGCTTGGTGAGCGCGATGCCGGTGATGCCGTTGGTGGCAACCGACTGGCGCACCAGTGCTGCGTCGAACCAGCCGCAGCGGCGCTTGCGCCCCGTCACGGTACCGAACTCATGGCCCTTCTCACCCAGGAACTGGCCGATTTCGTCGGTCAGTTCCGTCGGGAACGGGCCTTCGCCGACGCGCGTCGTATAGGCCTTGGTGATGCCGAGGATATATCCGAGCGAGCCTGGCCCCATGCCGGAACCGGCCGCCGCCTGGCCGGCCACGGTGTTGGAGGAGGTCACGAAAGGATAGGTGCCGTGGTCGATGTCGAGCAGGCTGCCCTGCGCGCCTTCGAACAGGATACGGGCGCCCTTGCGGCGCTCCTTGTCAAGCAAAAGCCAGACCGTGTCACGGTACGGCAGCACCCGATCGGCGATCGAGGTGAGCTCGTCCATGATCGCCTGGTGGCTGACCTCGGCGACGCCGAGGCCGCGGCGAAGCGCGTTATGATGCGTCAGAATACGGTCGACCTTGCCGGAAAGGCTGTCGAGATCGGCAAGATCCATGACCCGGATGGCGCGGCGGCCGACTTTGTCTTCATAGGCCGGGCCGATGCCGCGGCGCGTCGTGCCGATCTTGGTGCCGCTGTTGGAGGCTGCATCCTCGCGCATCGCGTCGAGCTCACGGTGCAGTGAAAGGATGAGCGTAGCATTGTCGGCGATCCGAAGATTATCGGGGCTGATCGTCACGCCCTGGGCGGACAGTTTTTCGATCTCGGCGATCAGCGCGTGCGGATCGACGACGACGCCGTTGCCGATCACCGCCATCTTGCCGGGGCGCACGACGCCGGAGGGCAGCAGCGAGAGCTTGTAGCTCGTGCCGTCGATGACGAGCGTATGGCCGGCATTATGTCCGCCCTGAAAGCGCACGACAATATCCGCGCGTTCCGAAAGCCAATCGACAATCTTGCCTTTGCCTTCGTCACCCCATTGCGAACCGACCACGACTACGTTCGTCATCCAACTCTTCCTGTTACCGGCGGAAAACCGCACACCTGCTCAAACCCGCGCATCTATAAAGCTTTGTTTTTGGGAAAGCGACCCTGTTGTCACAGCCGATTGGGCTTTTTACGTGACAAATCAGCAGCCGGCAGTCTATTTCCCCTGGGAAAAAGCCGATTATCGATCGCAAAAGACGAGGAAGAACGCTCTTGCAAGCCACAGCCTATATCTGCCTCGTCATCGCCACCCTCTGCTGGGGTGGCAACTCCGTCGCCGGCAAACTTGCCGTCGGCCATATCAGCCCGATGATGCTGACCTTTTTGCGTTGGTTCCTCGCCGTCGCGCTCATCGCCTTGATATCCGTTCCGCAACTGAAGAAGGATTGGCCCGTGGCGAGGAAAAACCTGCCCCTGCTCCTTTGCTACGGCGCCATCGGCTATACACTCTTCAACGCCATGCTCTACTCGGCGGTGCAATATACGACGGCGATCAACGTCGCCATCGAGCAGGCCGGCATTCCGATGCTGATCTTCCTGTTGAACTTCTTCTTTTTCCGCACCGGCATCTCGCTGGCGCAATGTCTCGGCTTCGGCATGACGCTGCTGGGCGTGGCACTGACGGCCGCCCATGGCGACCTGGCCACGCTGCTGCAGTTGCAGCTCAATCGCGGCGACGGGCTGATGCTGATCGCCATTGCCGCCTATGCGCTCTACACCATCTTCCTGCGCTGGAAACCGGCGGTCGATTGGCGCACGCTGATGGCCTTCCCCGCCCTCGCCGCCATGTTGACCTCGCTCCCGCTGCTTCTTTGGGAGATTGGCCGCGGCGCGGCGCAGTGGCCTGACCAGGCCGGCTGGAGCATCACCTTCTATACGGCGATCTTCCCCTCATTGCTGGCGCAGATCCTTTATATCAAGGGCGTCGAGGCTATCGGCGCCAACCGCGCCGGTCTCTTCATCAATCTCGTGCCGGTATTCGGAACACTGCTCTCCGTCGTACTGATCGGAGAAAGGCTTCAGTCCTTCCATATGGTAGCGCTGATGCTGACGCTGGGCGGCATCGCGATCGCCGAAAGGGGCCGGCCGAAAGCGTCCGCTCCCACCGTGCCTGCCTCACCCGTCGATTAGGCTTAACCAAGCTCCAGCGTCGTCACGCCGAAGACGTGTTTCAACGGGATGGCTGGCGCCGGCCCGCGATACATCCGCATGGTCTCGAACACCGGCTGAAGGCCTATGCTTTCGGCAAGCGCGATCGCCTCGCGGTTTTCGGAGGGAATATCGATGAATATCTGAGCCCCCTTTGCTTCGGGGATCAATTCGGCAAGCAGCGCCGCGGCGCTGTCTGCATCGTTGGCGAAAAGCGGGCCGATCTTGTAGCCTTCGTAACAGCGGCGGATCGTGCCGTAACCGCGGATCTTGTGGCTTTTGCGGACCACGGCCGTACGCCGCCCCTTGCGGCTGGTGCACCAGGCGGCGAGGAAGGCATCCCGCGGCTGCGGAAAGACCGCCGCATCATACCGTTGCAACCCTTCCAGGCGTGAATCCAGCACCGGCTGCGCGACAAGCGTCGAGGCCGGCAAAGAGGAGGCAACACCGCCGTAACGAATGGTGGAATAGGCGGGCTCGAAGCCGGCCTTGCGATAATTCCCCTGCTGCGCGGCAACGCCGTCGAGACCGATCGTCCGACCTTCCGCCGTGGCGATCCCCGCTTCCCAGATCGCCTTGCCGTAACCCTTGCAGCGGAAATCCGGGTGGACGATATAGAGGCCGAGAAAGGCGAAGCTGTCGCCATATTTGACGACCGAGATCGAGCCGACAGGGACTTCACCGATAGAGCCGACGAAAAATCCCGACGGATCGGCTTCGAGGAATGCAATCGAATCATCGAGACCCGGATTCCACCCCTCCTGACGCGCCCATTCGAGCACGAGTTCCAATTCGCCGGGCCGCATCGAACGAACGGCAAATTCCGAATTCATGCGACCTTCCCAGATTGAATGTTCCGCAAGTCCATCCCGCCAACGGCAAAGCAATTGTCAGATCACCGCTCCCCGAGCGCACCTGCGAATGATCGAGAAGCAGCGCCGATGGTCCTGACCACGCGTATAAACGTTTTCGATGCAATGCAGTAAGCTTCGTTTCCGCATTACCATGAAACAATGCCGTTGCAAGCTCAAGAAAATTACTTGGCGCCCAATAATCTTCCTGCCGGCGCGAATAAATGTCGCGCCGAAATCTCTCGCTTACTCAACCCGGAGGACGAGGAAGCATTTCAGCGGAAATCAACCACTATCGCTGCCCTGCGCCAGATCAATGGTTGTGCCGAGGCGGTTTTTTTGCGATCTGGCGGAACTCCGAAGCCCCTTCCAGAACCGCGCCGTCCGACAGTTGCGTGACCGAACGGCGGTAGATCTGCTGCCACGGCGTCGCATCCGCCGGCACCGGCGGAATACCGTCACCCTTGCGCCGCTCGATCTCGGCGCCGCTGACGAGCATGTCGCAGCGCCCCTGGTTGAAGTCGATGCGGATGATATCGCCGGTGCGAAGCCAGGCGAGGCCGCCCCCGGCCGCACTTTCCGGTGATGCGTTGAGGATCGAGGGGCTGTCGGCGGTGCCTGACTGACGGCCGTCGCCGATCGTCGGCAGGCTGCGGATGCCGCGCTTCAACAGATGATCCGGCGGCTGCATGTTGACGACCTCGGCCGAACCCGGCCAGCCGAGCGGTCCGGCTCCACGGATGACGAGGATGGTATCCTCATCGATGCCGAGTTCAGGGTCGTTGATGCGCGTGTGATAATCCTCGGAACCGTCGAAAACCACCGCCCTGCCCTCGAAGACACCTTCCCGCCCGGGCTCCAGAAGATAACGCCGGCGGAAATCCTCCGAGACGACGCTCATCTTCATGATCGCAAAATCGAAGAGATTGCCCTTGAGAACGAGGAAGCCCGCCCGCTCCTTCAGCGGTTCGTCGAAGGCCCGGATGACCTCGCGGTCGCTGGCCTGCCGCCCGTCGAGGTTTTCGGCCATCGTGCTGCCCGTCACCGTTCGACAGTCGCCGTCGAGTTTTCCGGCCTGCAGCAGCTCCCACATGATCGCCGGCGTGCCGCCGGCGCGGTGGTAGCGCTCGCCGAGATAGGCGCCCGCGGGCTGGACATTGGCCAAAAGCGGGATATCGAAGCCGTGCACCTGCCAATCATCGGGATAAAGTTCGACGCCGGCGTGCTTGGCCATCGCAGCCAGATGCGGCTGCGCATTGGTCGAGCCGCCGATTGCCGAATTGGTGCGGATCGCATTGAGGAAGGCAGCTCGCGTCAGGATATCCGATGGCTTCAGATCCTCGAACACGATCTCGACGGCGCGCCGTCCGGTACGGTAGGCCATCTGCCCCCGCTCGCGATAGGCGGCCGGAATGGCGCCGCAGCCGGTGAGCGATAGGCCGAGTGCTTCCGCCAAGGCATTCATCGTTGAGGCTGTGCCCATCGTATTGCAGTGGCCGACGGATGGAGCCGAATCGAGCGCTGCCTGTAGAAACTCCTCCCGATCGATCTCGCCTGCAGCATATTTCCGCCGCATCCGCCAGATGACAGTGCCGGAACCGGCCAGCTCCCCCTCGTGCCAGCCATCGAGCATCGGCCCGGCGGAGAGCACGATGGCCGGAATATCGACCGTCGAAGCAGCCATGATCGCCGAAGGCGTGGTCTTGTCGCAGCCGGTTGTCAACACGACACCGTCGAGCGGATAGCCGTAAAGGATTTCGACGAGGCCGAGATAGGCGAGATTGCGGTCGAGGGCGGCGGTCGGGCGCTTGCAGTTCTCGAAGATCGGATGTGTCGGAAATTCGATCGGGATGCCGCCTGCATCGCGAATGCCGTCGCGCACGCGCTTGGCGAGTTCGACATGCACCCTGTTGCAGGGCGTCAGATCGCTGCCGCTCTGAGCAATCCCGATGATCGGTTTGCCCGAGCGCAGCTCTTCCGGGGTGATGCCGTAATTCATGAAACGCTCGAGATAGAGCGCCGCCATGTCGATATGATCGGGATTGTCGAACCAGTCCTGCGAACGCAGGCGGCGTTTCTTCGGTTGGCGGTCCGTCATCATTATCCTCCCGATCGGCCACTCTTCTCGTCGAAGTCGAGAAGCGGAGCGCTGCAGTCCGCCTCACTAACTTCCGCGAGCGCGCCGGCTTTGCCGGCTTTGCTTATCCGGACAGCAGGCCCGCGCCGATCCTCCCAGCTGCTACCCGTCTTTGATAGTCCCCTCGTTCACGGTTGCAACCGTTTTGATGAACGTAACGCATTTTCGTCGGGTGTCTGAAAAACGATACGGGCGAGAACCGAAGTTCCCGCCCGATTTACTCGACAAAGGAAGGTTGAATTCCGTCTATTCCGCCGCGAGCCGGATGACCTCCGCCTCTTCCTCCTTGTGTTCGTCCGGCTTGTGCTGGATGAGCGGACGGTTGCCCGTCAGCCGTCGCAGCAGCACGTAGAACACCGGAGTCATGAAGATGCCGAAGAAGGTGACGCCGATCATGCCGGAGAACACCGCGACACCCATGGCCGCACGCATTTCCGCGCCGGCGCCTGTGGAGGCGACCAGCGGCACGACACCCATGATGAAGGCCATGGAGGTCATGAGGATCGGACGAAGGCGAAGGCGGCTGGCCTCGACCGCCGCCTCCCGCGGCGTCCTGCCCTCGAACTCCAGTTCGCGGGCAAATTCCACGATCAGGATCGCGTTCTTCGCCGATAGGCCGACAAGGACGACAAGGCCGATCTGGGTGAAGATGTTATTATCTCCTCCGGTGAGCCAGACGCCTGTCAGAGCCGCCAGCACGCCCATCGGCACGATCATGATGATCGCCAGCGGCAGGGTCAGGCTCTCGTACTGGGCGGCCAGCACCAGGAAGACCAGCAGCAGGGCAAGCGGGAAGACGACCACGCTTGAATTGCCGGCAAGGATCTGCTGATAGGTCAGATCCGTCCATTCGAAATCGATGCCCGACGGCAGCGTCTCGCGAAGGATCTTCTCGATGGCCGCCTGGGCCTGACCAGACGAGAAGCCCGGCGCCGGACCGCCGTTGATATCGGCGGCGAGGAAGCCGTTGTAGCGGTTCGCCCGCTCCGGCCCCGTGCTCGGCTCCACCTTCAAGAGGGCCGATAGCGGGATCATCTCGCCCGATGCCGAACGAACCTTCAACTGGCCGATATCTTCCGGCTGGGCGCGGAATTTCGCGTCGGCCTGCACTCGGACGCTGTAGGTGCGGCCGAAGGCGTTGAAGTCGTTCACATAGAGCGAGCCGAGATAGATCTGCAGCGTCTGGAAGACGTCGGTGACGGAAACGCCGAGCTGCTCGGCCTTGGCGCGGTCGAGATCGGCATAGAGCTGCGGCACGTTGATCTGGAAGCTCGAGAACAGCCCGGCAAGCTCAGGCGTCTGATAGGCCTTGGCAAGCACCGCCTTGGTCGCCTCGTCGAGCGCCTGATTGCCGAGACCCGCCCGATCCTCGATCTGCAGCTTGAAACCGCCGGTCGTGCCGAGGCCGTTGACTGGCGGCGGCGGGAACATGGCGATGAAGGCGTCCTGGATCGCCCCGAACTTCTGGTTCAGCGCCATGGCGATGGCGCCGCCGGAGAGATCCGGCGTCTTGCGCTCCTCGAAATCCTTCAGCGTCACGAAGACGATGCCGGCATTCGACGAGTTGGTGAAGCCGTTGATCGACAGGCCGGGGAAGGCGATCGCATTGGCGACGCCCGGCTGCTTCAAGGCGATGTCGGTCATCCGCTTGATGACATCCTCGGTGCGGTCGAGGCTTGCCGCATCCGGCAGCTGGGCGAAGCCGATCAGATACTGCTTGTCCTGGGAGGGCACGAAGCCGCCCGGAACCGTGGTGAACATGCTGTAGGTCGCACCGACCAGCGCCAGGTAGACCACCATGACGATGCTCTTGCGCGACACCAGACCGCCCACTCCCTTGCCATAGGCATTCGAACCGGCGCCGAAGACGCGGTTGAAGCCGCGGAAGAACCAGCCGAAAATCGCATCCATGAACCGCGTCAACCAGTCCTTCGGCGCATGGTGGCCCTTCAGCAGAAGGGCGGCCAGCGCCGGCGACAGCGTCAGCGAGTTGAAGGCCGAGATGACGGTCGAGATCGCGATCGTCAGAGCGAACTGGCGGTAGAACTGCCCCGACAGGCCGGAGATGAAGGCGAGCGGCACGAAAACCGCGACGAGGACCAACGCGATCGCAATGATCGGACCGGACACTTCCTTCATCGCCTTGTAGGTGGCGGCTCTTGGCGACAGGCCGTGTTCGATGTTGCGTTCGACGTTTTCGACCACGACGATCGCGTCGTCCACCACGATACCGATCGCCAGCACCAGCCCGAAAAGGCTGAGCGCGTTGATCGAGAAGCCGAAGACATACATGACCGCGAAAGTGCCGATGATCGAGACCGGAACCGCGATCAGCGGGATGATCGAGGCGCGCCATGTCTGCAGGAACAGGATGACGACGAGGACAACGAGCGCGATGGCCTCGAGCAGCGTGTCGATGACCTTCTCGATCGAAGAGCGCACGAATTTCGTCGTATCGTAGACGATCTCGTATTTGACGCCCTCGGGCATCGCCAATTGCAGCTGATCCATGGTCGCGCGCACATTGTCGGCAATTTCGATCGCATTCGAACCGGGCGCCTGAAGGACGGCCACGGCGACGGCAGGCTTGCCGTCGAGCAGCGACCGCAGCGTATAGTCGGCGGCGCCAAGCTCGATGCGGGCAACGTCGCGAAGACGGGTGATCTCGCCATTGGCGCCCGTCTTGACGATGATGCTGCCGAATTCTTCCGGCGTGCGCAGGCGGCCCTGCGCATTCACGTTGAGCTGCAGGTCGACGCCCGGCTGGCTCGGCGAGGCGCCGATGATGCCGGCGGCCGCCTGGACGTTCTGCGAGCTGATGGCGTTGCTGATGTCGCTGGCGGCGAGATCATGCTCGGCCGCCTTCTGCGGATCGATCCAGACGCGCATCGAATAATCGCCGGCGCCGAAGACCTGCACCTGACCGACACCGGGGATACGGGCAAGCCGATCCTTGATGTTGAGGGTCGCGTAGTTGCGGAGATAGGTGATGTCGTGGCTGTCGCCGTCGGAGACGAGGTTGACGACCATGATGAAGTCGGGCGAGCTCTTGACCGTCGTGATGCCGAGTGCACGGACTTCCGCCGGCAGGCGCGGCTCGGCCTGTGAAACGCGGTTCTGGACGAGCTGCTGCGCCTTGTCGGGGTCGGTGCCGAGCTTGAAGGTGACGGTGACGTTAAGCACGCCGTCCGACGTCGCCTGGCTGGACATATAGAGCATGCCCTCGACGCCGTTGATCTGCTCTTCGAGCGGCGTCGCCACCGTTTCGGCAATGACGCTCGGATTGGCGCCGGGATAGGTTGCGCGCACGACGACCGATGGCGGCACGACTTCAGGATATTCGGAAATCGGCAGCGCCCGCAGGCCGATCAGGCCGGCAACTACGATGAGGACCGAAAGAACGCCGGCAAAGACCGGCCGGTCGACAAAGAATCTGGAGATGTTCATATCAAAGCCCTCTCCGGGGTGAACATGGATGCAATGTCCCTCTCCGGCGGGTGAGGCGCCGCCGGCGGGTCATATTATGTCGGGTATCGGCCTTCCCCCGCAGGGGAAGGCGGGATCTTACTGGGCGGTCGCGACCTTCTCTTCCATCTGCGGAACGACGACGGCACCGGGACGGATGCGCTGCAGGCCGTTGACGACGATCTTCTCGCCGGCCTTCAGGCCGCTTTCGACCACCCGCTGGCCGTCAGCCAGCGAGCCGAGCTGGACCTGCCGGTAGGCCACCTTGTTCTCGCCGTCGACGACGAAGACGAACTTCTTGTCCTGGTCAGTGCCGACGGCCCGGTCGCTGATGACGATCTTGTTCTCGGCTTTCGGCTGGCCCATGCGCACGCGCACGAACTGACCGGGAATGAGGCGTCCGCCCGGATTGTCGAAGACGGCCCGCACGCCGATCGTGCCGCTTGATGCATCGACCTCGTTGTCGATCAGCTGCAGCTTGCCTTTGATCGGCGTACCGTCGTCGGCCAACGTGCCGATTTCGACGGGGATTTGCTCGACCGGAGGCAGCGCGCTGTCGGTCTGCGGCAGTTGGGCAAGCGCCCGCGTCACCATCTCTTCGCTGGCGTTGAAGCTCGCATAGATCGGGTCGACCGAAACCAGCGTCGTCAGCGCCGGCGAGGTCGATCCGGCTGCAACGAGGTTGCCGGCGGTTACCTCGATCTTGCCGATACGGCCCGATACCGGAGCGCGAACCTGCGTGTAATCGAGATCGAGCTGGGCCGACTGCAAGGTGGCCTGCGCCGAACGCAGGCCGGCCTGCGCCTCGGCCAGTGCGCTCTGGCGCTGATCGAGATCGCTCTGGGAGATGGTGCGGTTGTCGGAAAGCCTGCGGCCGCGATCGAGCTCGGTCTGCGCCAGGCTGACCTTGGCTTCGGCCGAAGCGACCTGGCCTTGCGCCTGCGCCACGCTCGCCTGGTAGGGCGCCCGGTCGATGGTGAACAGCAGGTCGCCCTGTTTGACCAGCGCGCCCTCACGGAACGCCACCGACAGAATGGCGCCGGCGACGCGGGAGCGCACCTGTACGCGGTCGACCGCTTCCAGGCGGCCGGAGAAACTTTCCCAGGCGGTCACGTCGTGCGCCGCGACCACGGCAACCGTCACCGGCACGGCCGGAGGCTGGGCCGACTCGGATGCGGCCGTGGCAGCCGTGCTCATCGGCAATTCGAAAAACAATGCAGCGCCGGAAACGGACGCAATGAGACCTAAGCCGGCGCCCACCAGGGCCCAGCGCTTGCTTCTGGACGTCATCAGTACTCTCCTTGCGGCCTCGAGCCGCCGAAATATCAGATCTTCTTCAATGCAATTGCGGTTGGACGCTTACGTCCTGAAGGAAACTCCCGAAATGGCGGCTGACGTGTTCCTGCCAACCGGGCGCTTCCCCGGATTTCCCACCATAAATCGAAGCCCAGCCCGTCCCGGCGGGAAGGACATGCTGGCGCACACCGACACCGGCCTTTTTCAGGCGGGCGCCGTAACCGATTGTTTCGTCGTGCAGAGGATCGTCCTCAGCGGTGAATATCAGCGCCGGAGCGACGCCAGAAAGACGCGAACAGAGGCAAGGCGCCGCATAGGGATGGCAGCCGCCGCCACTCAGGTAATGACTCCAGCCATCGGTCCAGCGCTGGCGCATGCCGACGGCTTCCGCCTTGCGGATGGAAGACGTGCCCATGAAGGGATCAAGCAGCGGCGAAATCAACACCTGGCCATCGAGTGCATCAGGCAACTGGTCGCGCGCCTTCAGCGCCACACCGGCGGCGACGTTGCCGCCCGCCTCCTCACCGGCGACAAAAAGCAACGACTTGCGGTCGCCAAGACCGGCAGCACGTTTGTTGGCGAGATAGCTGAAAACCGAGAAAGAAACTTCCAATGCCTTCGGAAACAGGTTGTCGGACAGGCTGCTATAGTCGACGGCGGCGACGATGGCGCCAGCCTTGGCGAGGCTCATCGCCACCGGGCGATCGACATTGGTCTCGCTGTCGAGAAAGGCGCCGCCATGCAGATAAAGCACGATCGGCGGACCCTTGCCATAATCGGCGCCCTGGTAGATACGCGCGGAAACGGGGCCAATGGCCACCTTGTCCAGCATCATATCTTTCCACTCCACCGTCATGCTTCCGGTCTCTTTCCGCATGGGAGCAAACAGGCACATTCCGCCGCTTGCATTTTGTATAAAAAAGATATTGTTATTCAGCACAGGGAATAAGAAGCGATATCGCGATTACACTGTTCCGATTTTCGAATAATGGTGCAACGCAAACTGCGGACTTGAAACCGATGGATCAGCTCTCGGCAATGCGCGTCTTCATCCGCGTCGTGGAGACGGGCAATTTCACCCGCGCCGCCGACATGCTCGCCATGCCCAAGGCGACGGTGACCAACCTCATTCAGGGGCTCGAAGCGCATCTGCGCACCAAGCTCCTGAACCGCACCACGCGCCGGGTCATGGTGACCACGGACGGCGCACTTTATTACGAACGCGCCGCCCAGATCATCTCTGAGCTGGAGGAACTCGATGGCAGCCTCTCCAATTCGCAAAGCGTGCCGAGCGGGCGGTTGCGCATCGAAATGAGCGGCGCTTTTGCCGACGCCATTGTCGTTCCAGCACTTTGCGACTTCTACCAGCGCTATCCCGATATCCGTCTGGACCTGGGGGTCGGCGACCGCACGGTAGACTATCTGGTCGAAAACGTCGATTGCGCGCTGCGGGCCGGCACGCCCACCGATCAGTCACTGATCGCCCGGCGGGTTTCGGAGATGGAACTGATCACCTGCGCTTCGCCGAGCTACATTCAGAAATTCGGCATGCCCGAACGGCCGGAGGATCTTGAGGCCACGCACTATTCCGTCAATTATTTCCGCGCCCAGAACAACCGGACGCTGCCCTTCGAATTTCGCAGGGGCAACGAAATGGTCGAGACCACCCCGCGCTGCATCGCCTCGGTCAATGACAGCCGCACTTATCTGACCGCGGCCCTGACGGGGCTCGGCGTCGCGCAGGTGCCGACCTTCATGGCGCGTGAACCGATGCGGCGGGGCGAACTCATCCGCGTGCTGCCGGACTGGCGCCGCGATCCGATACCGCTCTATGTGGTCTATCCACCGAACCGCCACCTCAGCAACAAGGTCCGCGTCTTCGTCGATTGGCTGGTCAAGCTCCTGGTCGAGGCCAAGCTGAACGATTTCTAGAGCATGTCGCGCGGCGGCAAAACAGAGACGGCCCGGAAGGCAAGGGAAACCTTCGACGGGCCGCAAATTTTGAACATCGGACCTGTCGCGCCGCAGACTGGGCGCGGCAGGCTCTGGAGGTTCGGGAGAGAGCGTCAGGGAACTCCACTCTCTCGCGATAAAGCAACTATAGGCACTCTCCACAAGATTGTAAGGGGGAAGACCTACAATCTTCGTTCACATGATTGCGATGAGGGCGCCTTCGTCAGATCACGCCGCCGTTGGCGCGCAGTGTCTGGCCATTGATCCAGCCGCCTTCCGGGCCGGCGAGAAAGGCGACCGCAGAGGCAATATCCTCGGGCGAGCCGAGCCGTTCCAGCGGGTTCATCTTCGCCATGCGGGCAATGAGTTCCTCCGTCTTGCCGTTGAGGAAAAGATCAGTAGCCACCGGCCCGGGCGCGATGGCGTTGACCGTGATGTTACGGCCGCGCATCTCCTTGGCCATGATCGCCGTCAGCGTTTCGACGGCGGCCTTGGTGGCGGCGTAAACGCCGTAGGTTTCGAGCTTCAGCCCGACGACCGAAGTCGAAAAGTTGATGACCCTGCCGCCGTCACGCAGGCGCCGGGCCGCTTCCCTGAGCGTATTGAACGTGCCCTTGAGATTGACGCCGATCTGGCGATCGAAGTTTTCGTCGTCAGCCTCGGCGAGCGGCGACAGCATCATGATGCCGGCATTGTTGACGAGCACATCAACGCCGCCAAAGGCGCCTTCCGCAGCGTCGAACATCCGCCGGACGGCTCCAGCATCGCTGACATCCGCCTTCGCCGTCAGCGCCCTGCCGCCAGCCTGCTCGATCTCCCGGGCGAGGTCCTCGGCCGCGGCCGCACTGCCGGAATAGTTGACGACGACGGTGAAACCGTCCCTGGCGAGGTGCCTGGCAACGGCCGCGCCGATACCACGGGAAGCGCCGGTGACACCAGTGCGACCTTTTTGTTTTTGTTGGAAGCCATTGTTCTTCTCCTTCTGCGCCACGGCGCGTTTTCGATGAGAAGAAGATGCGCCTTTTCCTGTGGCGGATAATCGTGCATTCTTCGGCATTACTATCCGGAGAATACGAACAAACAAGATGGACAGATTCGATGCCATGCGTGTGTTCTGCCGCATTGTGGAGCGCCGCAGCTTCACCCTCGCAGCGGAAGACACGGGCCTGCCGCGCTCGACCGTCACCGACGCGGTCAAGCAGCTCGAGGCCCGCCTCGGTGTGCGCTTACTCCAGCGCACGACGCGCCATGTCAGCCCGACGCTCGACGGCGAGGCTTATTACCAGCGCTGCCTGTCGATCCTCGCCGACATCGAGGATGCGGAAGGGGCCTTTGCCGGCGCCAGACCGAAAGGCCTGCTGCGCGTCGATGTGCACGGCACGCTCGCGCGCCATTTCGTGCTGCCGAGCCTGCCGTCCTTTCTGGAGACCTATCCCGAGATCGAGTTCTTTATGAGCGAAGGCGATCGGCTGGTCGATCTGGTGCGCGAAGGCATCGATTGCGTGCTGCGCGTCGGTACGCCCGCCGATAGCGAAATGATCATCAGGCGTGTCGCCATGCTTGATGAGGTCACGCTCGCCTCTCCGGCCTATGTCGCCGCCCGCGGCGTGCCGCAGCATCCGGACCGGCTTGCCGGCCATTGCATGGTCGGCTTCCGCTCTACCAGCACTGGCGGTCTGCTGCCGCTCGAATTCATCGTCGATGGTGCGGCACGCAACATAACCATTCCCGCGACCGTCACCGTCAACGCCGCCGAAAGCTATGTTGCTGCAGCGAGGATGGGCCTCGGCCTGATCCAGATCCCGCGCTACCACGCCGAAAAAGACCTGTCCGACGGCACTCTGGTCCAAGTGCTTCCGGATTTTCCGCTGACCCCGACGCCGGTCTCCCTGCTCTATCCCCGCAACCGCCAGCTTTCGCCGCGCGTGCGCGTCTTCATCGATTGGCTGGTGAAGGTCTTCGCTCGACAAAATTCCAAAAACACGCTTTGCTAATATGAGCGGTTGGGGGAAGGGCCATGGCACTCAGCGATATCACCGTCTACCAGACGGAAGACGGCTTCGTCGTCGAATTCGGCGGTGAAGGCGAAGACAGCATTGCCGTAACGCTGCGGAGCGCACCCGAACTGACGTTGGAAAACGCGGTCCCGCGCGCCAAGGTGCTGCTTGCGGCAGCAATCGAACCAGCCCATGGCGACGGCGCGCGCAGCAAGGATCCGGCCCTGCTCGAAGAGGAACTGGAGGAAGGCCTGGAAGATTCCTTCCCGGCGAGCGATCCGGTCTCGGTTACATCATCCTCGATCCCGATGCGTGATCCGAATGCCGGCCGCTGACGCGGCCGGCCTCATCAAATGGTTTTAGGATGACGGCGGCGGCAGCGAATGTTATCTGCCTCGGTTATGACCGATGGTGGAATGACAAAGGGCGCGATCGGCGCCGGCGCGCTTGCCGGCGAAGGCCTCAGGGCGTTTTTCGAGCGCGACGCGATCACTGTGGCCCGCGACCTGCTCGGCTGCCATCTGACAGTCGATGGCGCCGGCGGCCGCATCACCGAGACCGAGGCCTATTTCCCCGATGACGAAGCCTCGCACAGTTTTCGCGGGCCCACCAGGCGCAACGGCGCCATGTTCGGCCGGCCCGGCAATGTCTACATCTACCGCATCTACGGCATGTACTGGTGCCTGAACTTCGTCTGCCATCCGGGCTCGGCCGTGCTGATCCGGGCGCTCGAGCCGGAAGCGGGAATTGCCGCCATGACGGAGCGGCGCGGCACCGATAAGCTGACGGCGCTCTGCAGTGGCCCGGGCAAGCTCTGCCAGGCGCTCGGCATCGACATCGAAATCAATGACAGGTTGCTCGACCGCCCGCCCTATGCGCTGACGCCGTCTGCGCCGGTGCCTGTTGTCTCAGGAAAACGCATCGGCATCACTAGAAATGCCGAAGCACCGTGGCGCTTCGGCATTCAGGGATCGCGGTATCTCAGCAAACCGTTTCGCTGATTATTCCATCACCGCGCTATGGTCGACGGCGGGCGCCGCTTTCGGCTTGCGCAGCAGCAGCGCCAGCGGGATGACCGCGAGCGACATCAGCATCAAGAGCTTGAAATCGTCCATATAGGCGATGATCGTCGATTGCAGGGTGATCATCTCGTTGAGCGAAGCGCGGCCGGCGGCCGTCAGGGGGCTCAACCCTTGCGCCGCCACCGCATTGAAGGCGTGGTTGAAAGGCGTCACATAGGCCGCGATCGACTCGTGATTGCTCTGTGTGTTCTCGACGATCAGTGCCGAGACGATCGAGATACCGACCGCCGAGCCGATGTTTCGCGACAGATTGTAGAGGCCGGTACCGTCGCCACGCATATGGGCGGGCAGCGTGGCGAAGGCGACCGTCGTCAGCGGCACGAAGAGAAAGCCGAGACCGGCGCCCTGGATGAAGCCGACCGAGACGATCGTCCATTGCGAAACATCGGGCGTCCAGCCCGTCATGTCGTACATCGCCCAGGCGGTCAGGCCGAGACCGAGCACCAGCAACACGCGCGTATCGACCTTGCCGATCAGCCGTCCGACAATGAACATGCAGAGCATGGTGCCAAGCCCCCGCGGCCCCATGACGATGCCGGCGGTAATGACGGGATAGCCCATCAGCGTCTGCAGATAGGGGGTCATCAGTGCCAGCGAGGCGAGGTAGGTGACGCCAACCACGAAGATGAAGATCATGCTGACCGTGAAGTTCTGGTCGAGAAACAACTTCGGATTGACGAAGGATTTCTCTGCAGTCAGCGTGTGCACCAGAAGCAGATAGAATGCGGCGGCGCAGACAATCGCTTCGACCATGATCTCGCCCGAAGAGAACCAGTCGAGCTGCTCGCCGCGGTCGAGGAAGAGCTGCAGCGCGGCGATGAACAGGCTCATCATCCCGAAGCCGAACCAGTCGAGTTTGGCGAGCGCATCCCGCTTGGTCTCGCTAACGAAGACGACGATGCCCATGAAGGCGAGCGCGCCGATCGGCACGTTGATATAGAACACCCAGCGCCAGCTGATGTTGTCGGTCAGCCAGCCGCCGATGACCGGGCCGAGCACCGGCCCGACCATGACCGAGACGCCGAAAAGCGCCATAGCCGAGCCGCGCTCCTCCACCGTATAGATGTCGAGAAGAATGCCCTGGGAAAGCGGCACCAGCGATGCGCCGAACAGGCCCTGCAACAGGCGGAAGGCGACGATCTGGTTCAAGGATTGCGCCAGGCCGCAGAGAACGGAGGCGGCCACGAAGCCGGCGATTGCGACGAGCAGAACACGCTTGCGGCCGAACTTGGCGGCGAGGAAACCGGAGGGTGGCGTCATGATCGCCGCCGCGACGATATAGGAGGTCAGCACCCAGTTGATCTGGTCGGCGGAGGCCGACACGCTGCCCTGGATATAGGGCAGCGCCACGTTGGCGATCGTCGTGTCCAGCGCCTGCATGATGACGGCGAGAATAACGCAGGCCGTGATCGCGCCGCGATTGGCAACCGGGGTCGCCGGGGAAGCGGGAGCGTTACTCATCATCCCCGCCCTGAGCCCGGCCCAGAAGCTTGTTGACGAAATCGGGCAGGCCGCGGGCATGGCCGGTATCGACATCGACGACCGTGCTCATGCCGACGCGCAGCGGCGGCTTGCCTTGCGCATCCTCGATGCTGACGCGCATCGGAATGCGCTGCACGACCTTCACCCAGTTGCCGGTGGTGTTCTGCGCCGGCAGCAGCGAGAAGCTGGAGCCCGACGCGGGGCTGATGCTCTCGACCTTGCCCTTCCACGTCACGCCGGGATAGGTGTCGACGTAAATCGTGGCCGTCTGGCCGGGCTTGACATAGGTGAGCTCGGTTTCCTTCGGGCTGGCGGCGATCCACAGATGATCGGTGGCGACAAGCGAGAAGGCCTGCTGCGAAGCCTGCAAGTAGGAGCCGACCTGCAGCGCATTGACGTTGGTGACGATGCCGTCGAAGGGCGCCTTGACGACGCTGTTGTCGAGTTCGCGCCGGGCGTTGTCGACATTCGACTTGGCCTGCAGGTAGAGCGGGTTTTCTTCGACCGGCTGGTCGGCAGAACCGCCGAGCTGGGCGAGCGTCGTTGCGGCTTCCGCCTTGGCGACGGCAACCTTCTGCTGCGCAGCTTCGAGATTGTGCTTGGCCTCGTCATAGGCTGATTGCGTCGCGCTGCCGTTGTTGACGAGGTTCTGCTGCCGGTCGAACTGATCCTGGTAATAGGGCAGGTCCGCTTGCGCCTGAGTGATCTCGGCGAGCGACTGCTGATAGCTCGCCTTGAGGTTCATGATCTGGTTGCGCTGGACCCCGAGCTGCGCTTCGGCGCCGGCAAGTGCGATCTTGAAGGAGTCGACCCTCAGGCTGAACAGCACCTGCCCCGCCTTGACCGCCTCGTTCTCATGCACGTCGATCTGGTCGACGATGCCGGAGACATCGGTGGTGACCCCGACCATATCGGCCTGGATATAGGCGTTGTCGGTCGACATCACCTGACCGCCATTGACGTAGTAGTAACCGCCGACGACGAGCGCAACCGGCAGCAGGGCGAAGAGAACGGGCCGCGTGAAACTGCGCCGGCGGCGGACCTTGTTGCCGCCAGGCGCAGCCACGGCAGCAGCCGGCGCTGAATTGGATGAAGGCGCTTCGGCTACCGTTTCCTGCTGTTTCGCTTCATTTTCTTCAATAGGAGACTTGGCATTGGCGTCGGCAACGACGCGCAGGGGAGATTGATCAGCCATCGTTCATCTCATTTTCGTCAACCGGGGTCCGGCATGCATGGACCAAGTTGGTCTTCATTATGGACAGGATCTGAAAAAGCTGCTCGCGCTGCTCGGCGGAGACACCTTCCAGCGCCTCTGCGCGGGTGACATCGCCAAGTTCGCGCATTTCGGCGAGCAGAGGATGCGCCTCGTCGCGCATGTAGAGCAGCCAGATCCGCCGGTCGGTCGGATGCTGGCGGCGCTCGATGAGCCCGCGTTCGGCGAGCTTGTCGAGAATGCGCACCAGCGTGATCGGCTCGACTTCGAGAATTTCGGCAAGGCCGCTCTGGTGGATGCCCTCGTTGTTCGAGAGATAGGCGAGCGTCTGCCATTGCGACCGTGTCAGCCCAAGACACTTGGCACGTTGCTCGAAGCGCTTGCGCAGCAGTCGTGCGACATCGTGGAGAAGGAAACCGAGTGTGGGCGTGGCGTTCATGGAAACCTATGCCGAATATTTATAAGCATACTTATGATGTGCTCACATATATTGAGCGCAGACGCTCGCACAAGAGCGTAAGCCACAGATTCTGCAACCGCGGCCAAAATGCCGCAGGCCGCGGCCGGCAGCTTGCCGTCCCTCACAGCTTTAGGCTTTAACGGTAGCCGCGGCATCGCCTGGCCCTAGTTTTCGGCAAGAACTATTCGCTGAAATGGTCTGGAGGGCCTATGGCGTTCTTCGAAAGCATGCTGACGCTGCTCTTGGTGGCGATCATCTTCCTGCAATTCTCCAGGAAGTTCCGTGTGCCTTATCCGACCATGCTGGCGATCGCCGGCATCATTGTCGCTGCCTTCCCGTGGGCGCCGGAGGTGGCGATCGATCCCAGGCTGGCGCTGGCGCTTTTCATCGCACCCGTACTTTTCGATGCCGCATACGATTTGCCGCCGAGGACGTTGAGGCGCAACTGGCTGCCGCTCTTTTCGCTTGCCGCAATCGCCGTCATTTTGACGGCCGCGGCCGTCGCCGCCGTCGGCGTCGCAATGGCCGGCCTGCCGCTTGCCGTGGCCGTCGCACTCGGCGCCATCGTCGCGCCGCCGGATGCGGTCGCGGCGACCGTCATGCTCGACCGCTTCAATCTGCCGCGCCAGACCTATGTAATCCTCAAGGGCGAGAGCCTGCTCAACGATGCCGTCGCACTCCTCATCTTCAGCGCCGCAGTGGCGGCCGCCACCAATCCTGCCTTCTTCACCGGCATTCTGGCGGAATTGACGCTGGCAGCGCCGGGCGGTCTCATCCTCGGCCATCTTCTCGGCCGTCTCTACATGATCGTTGGTCTGAAGCTCGCCGGCACGCTCGGCGGCACACTGCTCGAGTTCGTCGCCACCTTCGGCACCTGGATCATCGCCGAGCGACTGCACCTTTCGGCGATCCTGGCGATCGTCGCATATGCCATGGTGATCGCCCGCTACATGCCGGAGCGGCAGACGGCCCGCCACCGCATTCATTCCTATTCGGTTTGGGAGGCCGCGGTGTTCCTGCTTAATGTGCTCGCCTTCCTGCTGATGGGCTTGCAGGTCCGCCAGATCGTCCTCGATCTCGATCCCGCTCGGCTGAATTTTGCGTTCACCTTGGCAACCGCAGTCTTCGTCACCGTCATCGCCGTGCGCCTGGCCTGGGTGCTCGTCTATAACCGCGTCATCATCTTCCTTGCCGAGCGCGGTCTCACGACGCAAGCCGCTCCCACATTTGCCGCGAGCCTGCTTGCCGGCTGGTGCGGCATGCGCGGTCTCGTCACGCTGGCAACTGCGCTCGCCCTGCCGATCGACTTCCATGATCGCGATATCATCCTGCTCAGCGCGCTGGCCGTCGTTCTCGGCACGCTCATCGTCCAGGGGCTGACGCTCGGGCCGCTGATCCGCTTCCTGAAATTCGATCCGGACACATCCCTGAACCGCGATCTCACCAAAGCCCGCGTGGCATTGATCGACGCGGCTCTTGCCGAGCTTGAAGGCGAGGACAAATCCACCCGAATCCTGCGCGACGTCTACACCTCCGAGCGCGAGATTGCTGCCGACGGAAGACACCCGCGCGAGGTCAGCAGGCTCGACAAACAGCGCCGCAATGTCATCGGTGCGAAACGGCGCAAACTGGCCGCGATGCGCCGCGCCGGCGAGATCGACGACGATGTTTTCCATACGCTGGAACAGGAGCTCGACTGGGCAGAGCTCGCCGTCCTGCCGCCCGGCCGCGACGAAATCGTCGAGAGCTGACGCCGTCCATGAAGTTTCGACGGATTGCGCAAGAGCAGCCAATTGGCATTTGCTATTTTTCGTCGCTGCCGTTTATATCCAGTTTCATAGCGTTACGACTTTTCCGATTTGCATTGCATGCCGGCCTTCCTTTCCAGAATTGGACGCCGGGGTAATCACGGAGGCAAACGCCTTCGTTCAAAGCAGCAAGACAAGAATAACATCACTTCATCTTAGGTTCGGCGGCAGTCGATCGGCCGTCGAGATTGGAGGGACCGGTATGACTTACGCGCTTCGACGGATATTGATGCTCGGCTCTCTTGCGATGTCGATGCCTCTGGCAGCGATGGCGCAGGGCGCACCGCCTGCCCCCCCTCCGGTCACCGTCGCAAAACCCGTGGTGCGCGATGTCGTCGACAATGACGAGTTCATCGGCCGCTTTCAGCCGGTTGACGAAGTCTCCGTCCGCTCCCGCGTCGGCGGTTACCTGCAGGAAGTTCATTTCGAAGATGGCGCCCTGGTCAAGCAGGGCGACCTGCTCTTCGTCATTGACCAGCGGCCGTTCATAACAGCACTCAACCAGGCGAAGGCGGCGCTCGAAGCATCGCAATCCGCTCTCGTTTTTGCCGATGCGCAGTACAAGCGTGCCCAATCGCTCGCATCGAGCGGCAGTCAGTCCGCCCAGACGCTGGACGACCGCCGCCGCGAGTTCGAGTCGGCCGAGGCCAATGTCCGCGGCGCGCAGGCCGCAGCCGACCGCGCGGCTCTCGATCTTGAATATACCGAGATCAAAGCGCCGCTCAGCGGCCGCATCGATCGCCGCCTGATCTCGCCCGGCAACCTGGTGCAGGCCGATCAGACGGTGCTCACCACCATCGTTTCCCTCGATCCGATCGATTTTTATTTCGATGTGGATGAGCGCCGCCTGCTGAATTTCGCCGACACGGCGCGCAAGCAGGGCAAGGACCTTCAAATGGGCGGCGGTGGCGTGGATGTTTCCGTCACGATCTCGGACCCGACCGCCAAACCTTTCAAGGGCAAGCTCGATTTCGCCGAGAACCGGGTGGACAACGAGAGCGGCACCATCCGCATCCGCGCCCGTCTCCCAAATCCCGATTTCATCCTCCAGCCCGGCCTCTTCGGCCGTGTTCAGGTCGAAGCCTCCAACACTTACAAGGCCGTTCTCGTCCCCGACGAGGCGATCGGCTCGGACCAGAATGAACGCGTCGTCTATCTCGTCGATGCGCAGGGCAAGGTTTCGACCAAGCCCGTGCGACCCGGACCACGGCTCTATGGCTATCGCGTCATACGCGAGGGTCTCGACGGCAGCGAAACCATCATCGTCAACGGCGTGATACGCGCCCGGCCCGGTTCGACTATCACCCCGCAGATGAGCGAACTGCCGCAGGAGCGGCAGGATACAGCGCCGGAGGCCGCAAACGCGGAGAGCGGACAATGAGGTTCGCGCATTTCTTCGTCGACCGGCCGATTTTTGCCGCCGTCATCTCGATCCTCTTCCTCGTTGTCGGCGGCATCGCCTATACACAGCTGCCGGTCGCCCAATATCCGGAGATCGCGCCGCCCACCATCGTCGTGCGCACCTCCTATCCGGGCGCCGACCCGCAAACCATCGCCGACACCGTTTCGACCCCGCTCGAACAGCAGATCAACGGCGTCGAAGACATGCTTTACATGTCTTCCTATTCCAGCGCCGACGGCGCCATTTCGCTGACGATCACCTTCAAGCTCGGCACTGATCTCGACAAGGTCCAGGTGCTCGTCCAGAACCGCGTTTCCATCGCGCTGCCCCGCCTTCCCGAGGAGGTCCAGCGGCTCGGCGTGACCACCGACAAGAGCTCGCCCGACCTGATGATGGTCGTGCACCTCTTGTCGCCATCACACCGCTATGACCAGCTTTACGTCTCGAACTACGCCCGGAACCGCATCCGTGACGTGCTCGTGCGCCTCGATGGCGTCGGTGACGTGCAGGTCTTCGGCGAACGTCAATATTCGATGCGAATCTGGCTGGATCCGGAAAAACTCTCCGCCTACGGCATGACATCCGACGACGTCGTCTCCGCCTTGAGAGACCAGAACGTCCAGGTCTCGGGTGGCAAGATCGGCGCGCCGCCGGTCACAGGCAGGAACGCCTTCGAATATACGGTGCGCACGGACGGACGCTTCTCCGATGTGCGCGAATTCCGTTATGTCATCGTGAAATCGACGACATCGGGCCGGCTCGTGCAGTTGCAGGATGTCGCCCGCATCGAGCTTGGCGCGCAGGACTACGTCACCAATAGTTACCTCAACAACGATCCGGCGGTTGCACTTGGCATTTTCGCCCGGCCGGGAACCAACGCCCTGGATACGGCCCATCAGGTCCAGGCACTCATGAAGGACATCTCCCAGAATTTCCCGGAGGGTCTCGAGTATCGCATCGTCTACGACACGACCGAATTCATCTCGGCCTCGATCAACGAGGTCTATAAAACCATCGTCGAAGCGGCCATCCTGGTGGCGATCGTCGTTCTCGTCTTCCTGCAATCCTGGCGCACCGCGATCATCCCGATCGTCGCCATCCCCGTCTCGCTGATCGGCACCTTCGCGGTGCTTTTAGCCTTCGGCTTTTCTCTCAACATGCTGACACTCTTCGGCCTTGTGCTGGCGATCGGCATCGTCGTCGACGACGCGATCGTCGTGGTGGAAAACGTCGAGCGCAATCTCGCCCGCGGCATGACGCCGAAACAGGCCTCTCACGTCACAATGGACGAAGTCGGAACCGCGGTCGTCGCGATCTCGCTGGTGCTGATTGCGGTATTCGTGCCGACGGCCTTCATCCCCGGCATATCAGGCCAGTTCTACAGGCAGTTCGCCGTGACGATCGCCGTGACAACCGCGATCTCGGCCTTGAATTCCCTGACGCTTTCGCCGGCGCTCGCAGGCATATTGCTGAAGGCCCACGTTCACGAGGGGAAAGGCAAGAGCATCGCGTCGCGTCTGGGGGCTGGCCTTGCAAACGGCTTCAACCGCGGCTTCGACCGGATGAGCTCCGGCTATTCGTGGACCGTCCGGCACCTGGTCAGCAGCTGGGTAGGATTGACCTGCTCGATGGTCGCCTTCGTCGCCCTCCTCGGCGCAACCTGGTACATGACCACCCGCGTTCCTTCGGGTTTCATCCCGACCATGGACCAGGGTTATGCGATCATCGTCGTGCAGCTTCCCGATGGCGCCTCGCTTGCGCGCACCGATGCCGTCATCAAACGGGTGGGCGATATCGCCCGTACCGTACCCGGCGTCGGCAACGCCGTGCAATTTGCCGGCTTCAGCGGCGCGACCTTCACCAATGCTTCGAATTCGGGCGTTGTCTTCGTTCCTTTCAAATCCTTCGCCGAACGTGAGGAAGGCGGAGAGAACGCCAACAAGATCATCGGCGAGCTCTTCGGCAAGCTGCAAAGCATCCAGGAAGCCTTCATCATTGCCATCCCGCCGCCGTCCGTGCGCGGCGTCGGCAACTCCGGCGGCTTCAAGATGCAGATCTCCGACCTCGAAAACCCCGACATGACGCGCGTGCTCGGCCTTGCCCGTCAGATGATGGGGGCGGCAGCAACGACCGAGGGGCTGACCGGCGTCTTTACGACGTTCTCCGATGCCAGCCCGCAATATTTCCTCTCCATCGACCGCGACAAGGCGCGCTTCCTGAACGTGCCGATCCCCAATATCTTCAACGCGCTTTCGATCAATCTCGGCGTCGCCTACGTCAACGATTTCAACGCGTTCGGCCGCGTTTACCAGGTTCGCGCCCAGGCTGACCGGCAATATCGCATGGACCGGGAAGACATTCTCGCCCTGAAGGTGCGCTCCGCGACCGGCGCGCTCGTGCCTCTCGGCACACTGATGGACATTCAGGACTCCAGCGGCCCGGCGCTCGTTCAGCGCTACAACATGTATGTTTCGGTGCCGCTTCAGGGCAATCCGACGCCCGGTACCTCGACGGGCGATGCTCTGAAGAAAATGGAGGCATTGGCGGCCAAGATCCTGCCGCCCGGAACGACCTTCGAATGGACGGAGCTTGCCTATCAGGAAACCCATACCGGCAACACCGCCGTCTACATCTTCGCCCTGTCCGTCATTTTCGTCTTCCTGGCGCTGGCGGCCCAATATGAAAGCTGGGTTCTGCCTCTGGCGATCATTCTCATCGTCCCGCTTGCCGTGCTCGCCGCACTGATCGGGGTGTCGCTCAGGGGCATGGACAACAACGTCCTGACGCAGATCGGCCTGATCGTCCTGATCGGCTTGGCGGCCAAGAACGCCATTCTGATCGTCGAATTCGCCAGACAGGCGGAAGAGGAAGGCAAGTCGCCGGTGGAGGCCGCCATCGAGGCCAGTCATCTTCGCCTGCGCCCGATCCTGATGACGGCATTCGCCTTCATCTTCGGCGTTCTGCCGCTTGCCATCGCCACCGGCCCCGGCGCCGAAATGCGCCAGTCGCTCGGCACCGCCGTCTTCTCGGGCATGCTCGGCGTGACGCTCTTCGGCCTGTTCCTCACACCGGTTTTCTACGTCGTGCTGCGCGGCTGGCGCCGCAAGCGCTCGGTTGAAAGACCGGTCGAAGCTGTTCCGACTGAAAGGGAGACGGTCTGATCACTCTAGCCTGTCGCGCAAAAGTGTGCAGCGGTTTTGCGGCAACGACATGCGTGAAAACTGAGACCTAAAGCGCAGGAGGAATCTGAAAGATCGCGACGCGCTTTAGTGAAACAGCCTCGCGGGGGACGATGTCAGGTGGAAAACAGATGCACCCGGCCCTGCCAGAACCGTGCGACGGTCAGCCTGCCGCTGCGAAAGGCGCGTGTATCAAGATTGAGCCGCCTCGGGCGAATGTCGGGCTCGTCGCTGGGCGTATGGCCGTGCACAACGAGCTTCGGCAAAGGAACCCTGCTTTCGAGAAAGCGGTGGCGGATAAGGACCAGGTCCTCCTCCGTCTGCGCGGAGAGCGGCAGCATCGGATCAATGCCGGCATGCACGAACAGCACACTCGGTGTATCCAGCATGATGGGCAGTGCCCGCATAAAATCGATGTGCGTATGCGGCAGCGACTGCCGCAGGAAGGCGTCGAGCTGCGCGCCGGAGGGAAAGACGAGCGGCAGATGCTCCGGATCGAGCCCATAGGATTTAAGCGATTCCGCCGATCCCATCCGCATCCAGTCGTCATAAGGGAGCCAGCCGTCGACATAATCGAGCATAGCGATCTCGTGATTGCCGGCAAGGCAGATACGGTCGAAACCATCAGGCGGCGGCTCCATGAGGTGAGTGATGACCTGCGCCGATTCCGGGCCCCGGTCGATATAGTCACCCAGCGTCACGATCAGCTTTTGCCCGGGCAATCGCGTGCCATCTTGCAGGATCGCCTCCTCGGCTTTCAAAAGTAGATCGTAGCGGCCGTGAATGTCGCCGATCGCATAAGTTGGAATCTCGGCGATATCCAGCGTCAGGCGCGGTCTCGGCTGGCGCCCCATTTTCCAAACCTCGCTATGGCGAGCAAGTGCTTCACCCATCATATTCCTCAACTGGATAGCCCCGGTTAACCATAAGTAGAGTGCAAGGCGAGGCGATCAAGTTGGTGAGAAAATTCGAAGCTTTGGGTTTTTCTGGAAAAACCGTTCTTATCATCCGGAGGAAAATCCCTCACTCCTGTCACCCGTCGAGGAAAGAGTGAGCGATGGGAACAGTATCGCAGTTTCAAGACCGCATCAGGCCGCCGGCACGCCGCATCGAAAACGAAGAGGAGGCGGTATCTACGGCTCGCAAACTCGCCGACACATTCCGTCAACAGGCAAGCGAGCGCGATATCAACCGCATCCTGCCTTTTGCCGAGCTCGACGCGCTGTCGATATCGGGGCTGACGGCAATCTCTGTTCCGCCCGAACATGAAGGGCTCGACGTGCCGAACGCCCTGCTTGCCGAGGTCATCGCGATCATTGCCGAGGCCGACGCCTCGATCGGCGAGACCCTGGAAAATCACTTTTCCGTCCTGGAAACCCTCCGCACCCAGGCGGCCGAGGATCTGAAGGCATCGCTGTTTGCCCGTGTGCTGCTCGGCGACCGCTTCGCCGGCGCAACCGTCGCCGACGGCAGCGAGCTGTCGGCCGAAGGACCGGGGTACCGTCTGAGCGGACGGATGCGGCCGGCGCCCGGCATTCTCTATGCCGATTGGATTGCCGCTGCCCTCACACTTCCGCCCGGCCGCCCGGTGACGCTCTACCTCAGCCGCAACAGCGAGGACGCGCAGGTGGTCGATGATTGGGACGGTTTCGGCCAGCGCACCAATGGATCGGCAACGACGATCGCCGGCGCAGTTCATGTCGATGCCGGCGCAATCGCGCCGGCCCCCTCGTCCGGATACTCGACGGGCATTTCGCTCGGGCTGCTGCTCAACGCGGGCGTAGGCCTCGGCATCGCGCGGGCCGCATGGGCCGACCTGATGACAGCCATTGGCGATCGCACCGTCTCCCCCTCCCGGCTCGGCGAACACGCCGTCGGCATCGAAATCACGGCGGCAGCTCTGGAGCGGGCGGGCCGCAAACTCGATATTGCCCAGGTCAATCCTGTAGAGGCTGCGATGGCGGATGCCTACTTTTCCGCCTCGGCGGCCGCAATCACTGCCGGGGAAACAGCCCTCAGCGCCGCAAATGCGCTGTTCGAACTGGCGGGCGAAGCGTCAACCGGCATCGGCCTCAATCTCGACCGCCATTGGCGCAATGCACGCATCCACGCGCTGTCCCTGCCGCGCGATCGATTGCTGCACCGCGCCGGCGACCATATGTCGAGATGAGCCCTGAACGACACAGCGCGGCGCTCTAGGCTATGAAATCGAAGCGTCTCAGCTGGCGGCGGAGATCGGCAATTCGTCCCCGGTTTCTTCAATGCGGCCGCCGGCTGCGACGAATTGGTCGAGAGTCATATTGTCCAGAATGGCGGCGATCGCATCCCGAACGTCGGTCATCGAGCGCCGCACCTGACAGGTTTCCGGGTCGGCGCAGTCGTCGCAAGCCTCGTAAGCCGTGCGGCTGGCGCAGCGGATCGGCGCCAGCGGACCATCGAGAGTGCGGATGACATGGCCGATGCGGATCTCGGAAGCCGGCCGCGAGAGAGAATACCCGCCGCCGGGCCCCTTCTTTGAACGCAGGATACCAACATTGCGCAGCTCGAGCAGGATCGTGTCGAGAAACTTCTTCGGAATATTGTTGCGCGCCGCGACGTCATTGATGAAGGCGGTCTCGCCCGGCGCCAGACGCGCCAGATCGACCAGTGCCTTCAGGCCGTATTTTCCCTTCTTCGTCAGCATCGTCGTCGCCTTTTGGAAATCGCAATATTCGTCGCCAATAGCAGGCAAATAACGTCGAAAGCGTGAAGATACAACAAAATAGCTAATATTTATAGCTTGTATCGGCAACATCGACGGCCGGCCGGCAGTCTTGCGAAGAACAGGCTTGCCATGCTGCGCTTTGCGGCAGCTTCGATCAAATCGTCTTCAGCATGCCGCCATCGACGAAATAGGTCGATCCGATGCAGTAGCTCGCCCGCTCCGAACTCAGAAAGACGAAAACGTTCGCCAGTTCCTCCGGCGTGCCGAAGCGTTTGGATGCAGCGTGTTCATTGGCAACGCTCTGCAGGTAGCCTTCCCAGTTTCCGCCGCTTTCGGCCGTCAGCTGCTTGGCGGTCTTGATCCAGTCGGGCGTCAGGATCAGGCCGGCATTGATGCAGTTGACGCGGATATTGTCCTGGATGAGTTCGGTCGAGAGCGTCTTTGAAAACATCATCAGCGCCGATTTGCTGACATTGTAGATCGGCTCGTACCAGAGCGGCTGGACGGCGCAGATCGAGGCATTATGCAGGATCACCCCGCCGCCGCGTTTCTTCATCTGCGGCGCGATCCCGCGCGCCAGCCGCACGGCGGCCATCACATGCAGGTCCCAATAGGCCTGCCACTTCTCGTCCGGCGCCTCCATCACCGTCTCGTTCGAGCCGGTGCCGGCATTGTTGATGAGGATATCGGCGCCGCCTTTCTTTGCGGCCGCCGCAATGATCGCCTCCGTCCCCGCAGCCGTCGCCACGTCGGCGGCAACGGCGGTGGCGCTGACGCCAAATTTCTCGCCAATGCGGACGGCCTCCGCCTCCAGCCGTTCGCCGCCGCGCGCAGCCAGCACGAGGTCCACGCCCTCAGCCGCCAGTCCCTCGGCGATCGCCAGCCCGATGCCGACCGACGCACCCGTTATGACCGCGATCTTACCCTTCAATCCCAGATCCATGTCTTCCTCCAGAAGCGCCGGCGATCCCGGCTCGATGGAAGCGAGTGTTCCGCCAATGAATTCGGGCGTCAAGCACCCAAACGCCTCTTGCGGCAGGCTCCGTTCTGTCGCAGCCTGCATCCGCACCCAAGGAGTTTTCATGCGACGTTATTCAGCCTGTATAGAATGGCTGTTTGCCGAAGACGGCGACAGCTTTGCCGACCGCATCCGTCGCGCCCATGCTGGCGGCCTGACGGCGGTCGAATTCTGGCGCTGGACCGACAAGGATCTGGATGCGATCGAGGCGACTCTGAAGGAAACCGGCCTTGCCGTCACCAGCCTCGTCGCCGAGCCGCTGATCGCTTTGACCGATGCCGCCAACCGGCAGACCTGGCTGGAAGGCCTTGCCGAATCCGTCGCCGCCGCCAAACGCCTCGGCGCGCCGGTGCTGATCGTCCAGGCCGGCGACGACCTCCCCGGATGCAGCCGTGAAGAACAGCGCAAGGCGCTCACCGAAACACTGAAAGCAGGCGCCGACATCCTCAAAGGCAGCGGTGTCCGCCTCGGCGTCGAGCCGCTCAACATCCGTATCGACCACGTCGGCTATTTCCTCGATTCGACCCGCGAAGGCCTCGACATCGTTGACGACGTCGCCCGCTCCGAGATCGGCATCGTCTATGACATCTACCATTCCGCCGTGATGGATGAACGCACCGAAGAGGTGCTGGACGGCCGTCTCGACCGTGTTTTCCACGTCCATGTCGCCGATCATCCCGGCCGCAACGAACCGGGCTCCGGCGGCATTGCCCTCGCTCATCGCCTCGATTGGATCTTCGCCAACGGTTATGCCGGCGCCATCGGCCTCGAATACCGGCCGACCAGATCCGGCGCGGACGCGGTCAAAGCCGCAATCGTCTCGCTTGGTGGTTAGTCCGAACGCGCGCCTTCTGCGAAGGCCTCAAGCTCCGGGTCGAATTCAACCTCGACGACATTGTTGAAGACGGCGGTCGCCAGCATGATGCCGGCGAAGGCGACGAGATCGACGAGCGCCTTGGTTTCGTAGCGCTCTTTCAGCTTCGACCAGAGCTCGGCCGGAACGGCATTGGAATCGGCGACAACAGCCTTGCCGAAGGCGTCGAGCAGCGCCTCCGCTTCGGAAAGCTGCAATGCGTCGGGATCAAAACCCTTGTTGATCAAGGCACGGCGAAAGAAGGTGATGGCGATCTTCGATTTCGCCGCCTTCGAAATCGCATGCGAGAAGATCCAGATCTCGCGGTCGCTGATGACAGGATCAAGCTCGGCCCGCAGCGTGAACCACTCGGCATAGATGTGATTGGCGACCGGCGAATGGAGGAGCGTCCGCTTCATGTTGGTCATGCGCCCGCGCAGCCTGATTTCTTCATCATGCGCCGCGCGAACTTCTGGCGAAGCGGTGTCGTAATCGATCTGCGGGAGATGGCTCATCGGCTCCGCTCTTTCTGCTGTATCAAGGTAAATCCGCTTGGCTGTCGCGATACTCCCGCCTAGATGTAGAGCCTTTCCGGGTTAGACTGACCCGATCAAGGCGGAGGCTAGGCATGAGCGGCGACCACGAGCATTCTCACATCGACTGGCGCGAACACGGCGTCAAGGTCATTCCCGGCAATTCGCTCGACCCGAACACCGCGCAGACCCCGGGCATGAACCGCGCGACCGCGATCAACCATGCGCGTGCCGGCGCCGAGAAAATCTGGGCGGGCACGGTGACGATCCATGCCAATGCGAAAACCGGCGCCCATCATCACGGCGATCTCGAAAGCATCATCTACGTCGTCAAGGGCAAGGCTCGCATGCGCTGGGGCGAGCATCTCGAATATACCGCCGAAGCCGGCCCGGGCGATTTCATCTACGTCCCGCCCTATGTGCCGCACCAGGAGATCAACGCGAGCCGCGACGAGACACTGGAATGCGTGCTCGTCCGCTCAGGCCAGGAACCGGTCGTGGTCAATCTGGATATCGAACCGGTCGAGAAACCGGAAAACGTCGCCTGGATCGATCCCATTCACCGCTGACACCGCTCAGGCGTGAACGGCGCCGGCGCTGCTCACCGCCGGGTTTTCGATGATCCGGCCGGTATCGGCGGCATAGAGGTGGATCGTATTGTGATCGATCGCGATACCGATCGGATCGCCCGATTTCACCGTCACGGCCTCGGTCAGCGCCACGGCAAAGGGCAGCCCGTCGAAATCGGCATGAACCACGCGGCTTGCGCCGAGTTCTTCGATGAAATCGGCCGTTGCGACCAATGCGCCGGGCGCATCCGGGGCAACCAGCCGAGCTGCCTCGGCGCGTATGCCGAGCACGACGCGTTTGCCCTTCAGCGGCGCGGCGCGTTCGCGTGGCAGCGCAATTCTGCGGCTCTGGTCGTAGACGAAGACACCCTCGTCGTTGATCGTGCCTTCGAGCAGGTTCATCGCCGGCGTGCCGACGAAACCGGCGACGAAACGCGAGACCGGATGATGATAGACCTCTTCCGGTGTGCCGACCTGCTCCACCCTGCCGCCGTTCATCACCACCAGCCGGTCAGCCAGCGTCATCGCCTCGGTCTGGTCATGCGTGACGAAGATCGAGGTGGCGCCGAGGCGGCGGTGCAGGCGGCGGATTTCCGCGCGCATGGCGATGCGCAGCTTGGCGTCCAAGTTCGACAAGGGTTCGTCGAAGAGGAACACCTTCGGCTCGCGGATCATCGCACGCCCCATGGCGACGCGCTGGCGCTGGCCGCCGGAAAGCGCGGCCGGGCGGCGGTCGAGGAAGGGTTCGAGGCTGAGCGCCTTGGCGACCTCGGCGATCCGCCGGCTGCGCTCGGCCTTCGCCACACCCGCCACTTTCAAGGCGTAGCCGATATTCTCGGCGACGGTCATATGCGGATAGAGGGCGTAATTCTGGAACACCATGGCGCAGCCGCGTTCGCGCGGCTCCATCTGGTTGACGACGCGTCCGTCAATGGCGATTTCACCGCCGGTGATTTCCTCGAGGCCGGCGATCATGCGCAGGAGCGTGGACTTGCCGCAGCCGGATGGGCCGAGGATGACGATGAATTCGCCGGATTGGATCTCCAGGTCGACGCCGTGAACGACGGGATGCTTGCCGTAGCTCTTCTTCACATCACGGATTGAGATCGATGCCACAGGACTGCTCCTTCACTTCTCGGTGGAGATAAGGCCGCGCACGAACCAGCGCTGCATCAGGATGACGAGCAACAGCGGCGGCGACATGATGATAAGTGTCCCGGCCATGGCGACGTTCCAGTCGGGCAGGCCGAATTCGGACGGAATAAGGGTCTTCAACTGCGTCACCGCAATGCCGAAATTCGGATCGGTGGTGACCAGCAGCGGCCACAGATACTGGTTCCAGGCCCAGACGAACATGATCGTGAACAGCGCGATCATGTTCGAGCGCGACAGCGGCAGCAGTATGTCGATGAAGAAGCGGACGGCGCCTGCGCCATCCATCTTCGTCGCCTCGGCAAGCTCGTCCGGAACGGTCAGATAGAACTGGCGGTAGAGGAAAGTGCCGGTGGCAGTGGCAACGAGCGGCGCCACGAGGCCGGTGTAGGAATTCAACAGGCCCCATTCGAGCTTGATCTGGATGCCGGAGACCCAGGCGACGAGCGCGGTGATTCCAGTAAGGTCGAGGATCGTCTGAAACGGCTGCAATGCATTCGCCGCAATCGAATAGGTCGGCACGATGCGGACTTCCAGCGGCAGCATCAGCGTGATGAAGATGATCCAGAAGATCAGATGCCGGCCGCGGAAACGGAAGTAGACGATCGAGAAGGCCGCCATGGCGGAAAGCATGACCTTGCCGGCGCCGACCGCTGTGGCGAAGATGATGCTGTGGATCAGCTTGTTGCCGAGATCGGCGCGGATCCAGGCAGCCTGTGCATTTTCCCAGAAATGCGAACCCGGGGTCAGCGGCAGCGGCACCCGGTTGACCGTCTCCAGATCGAGCGTCGATGCGATGATGACGATGACAAAAGGCAGAAGCGCGATCACCATGCCGAGCGCGAGTATCGTGTAGCAGATGAAGTTGAATATCGGCGTGCGTTCGATCATGTCCGCAACCTCACTTGTAGTGCACGCGCCGCTCGATGAAGCGGAACTGGAAGATGGTGAGAAGGACGACGAGCGCCATCAGGATGATCGACTGGGCGGCCGCACCCGAATAATCGAGCCCCCTGAAACCGTCGAAATAGATCTTGTAGACCATGAGCTCGGTCGCGCGCGCCGGTCCGCCCTGGGTCATGACGTCGACGATGCCGAAGGAATCCTGGAAGCTTTCGGTGATGTTGATGACGAGCAGGAAAAACAATGTCGGCGTCAGCAGCGGCAATTGCAGGTCCCACATGCGGCGCAGCGGCCCCGAGCCGTCCATGGCCGCGGCCTCGATCAGCGAGCGCGGAATGCCCTGAAGGGCCGAAAGGAAGAAGATGAAATTATAGCCGATATATTTCCAGGAAAAGGCGATGATGACGGCGATCATCGCGTCCTTGCCGTCGAGTGCCGGGTTCCAGAGGCCGGGCCAGACATGATTGATGACGGAGAGAAGACCGGCCTCCGGCGCCAGGATGAAGCGGAAGGCAAGGCCGAGGGCGGGCGCGGCAATCGCGTAAGGCCAGATGAAGACCGACCGGTAGATTTTGTGGCCGCGCAGTTCACGGTCCGTCAACAGCGCTAGGATGAGGGCCATTCCCATGGCGATCGCCGTCGAGCTGAAGCCGAAGATCATGCTGCGGGTGATCGACTCCCAATAGATGGGATCGCTGAGCAGTTGCTTGAAATTGTCGAAACCGACCCAGGCATTGCCGCCGCCCCATGGCTGCTCGAGCGTGAACGCCCAATAGAGCGCCTGCGCACTCGGCCAATAGAAGAAGACGAAAATCAGCAGCAGCATCGGAAAGGCGAAGAGCAGTCCGATCGTCGTCGAGGAGAAAGTGACGCGCTTTTCCATGAGTGGTCGTTTTCGCCTGGTTTGTTTGGGCGCGGACGACAGTGCGCATCCGCGACTGATGAGGAGAGCTTACAAAGACGCACCCGGCGCGCGCAAGGCGGCCGGGTGCGGCGCATGTCAGGCGATCAGGGAAGCTGAACGTTCTTGTAAGTCTGCTGGAAGCGGCGCAGCAGCTGGTTGCCGCGATCGGCAGCGCCATCGAGCGAAGCCTGGACGTCGGCATTGTTGACGAAGATCGCCTGCAGGCCGTTGGCGATTTCGGTGCGGACCTGCAGTAGGCCGCCGAGGCGGATGCCGTGCGGAGCCGTATCGCCGGCAGGCGATGCGGTCAGGCTCTGGATCGCCAGTTCGCGGCCGGCATAGGGAGCCTTGTCGTAGAAGCCCTGCTTCTTCAGATATTCGAAGCCGGAATTACGAACCGGGATGTAGCCGGTGACGGTCGACCAAGTCAGCGCTTCTTCCGGCTTGGCGATGAAGTTGAAGAAGGCGGCCGCAGCCTTGTATTCGGCGTCGGTGTGGCCCTTCAGAACCCAGAGCGAAGCGCCGCCGACGAATGAGCTGTGGCGGGTTGCGTTGCCGTAGGTCGGGAGCATCGAAACGCCCCAGTTCATGCCCTGCTTGGCGGTACGGCCGATATTGCCGTGGTCGCCGACCGAGGTCAGGATGACCTGGCAATCGCCGGCAGCGAACGCTTCGACGAAGGTCTGGCCGACGGCCTTGTTCTTGATGACGGCGAGCTTGTTGTCGTACCAGGACTTGAGGTCCTTGATGTAGCTGACGAGAAGCGGATTCTTGTTGAACACCAGCTCGGCGTCGAGGCCTTCGAAGCCGTTCTTCTTCGTGGCGATCGCTTCGCCGTTAACGGCTTCGAACTGCTCGACGTACTGCCAGACTTCATTGTTGGAGATGTCGAAGGCGAGCGGGCAGGCATAACCGGCATCCTTCAGAGCCTTGAAATCTTCGCCGGCTTCCTGCCAGGTGGCCGGAGCATGGTCCTTGCCGATCTTGGCGAAGGCGTCCTTGTTCCAGTAGAGCAGAGCGGTCGACGAGTTGAAGGGGAAGGAATACATCTCGCCCTTGGACGTCGCATAATAGTTTGCGATGCCGGAGAAGTAATCCTTCCAGTCGACCGTGTAGCCCATGTCGGTCATCAGCTGGTTTGCCGGATAGAAGGCGCCGGAGAGCATGATGTCGAGGGTGCCGGCGTCGGAGACCTGAGCGATCGTCGGCTGCTTGCCGGCGCGGAAAGCGGCAATCGTATTCTGCAGGGAAGCATCGTAGCTACCGTGGCTGGTGCAGACGACTTCGTAGTCTCCCTGCGACTGGTTGAAGCGATCGCACTGTTCCTGGACACGCTTCGCGATATCACCGGAATTGCCGAACCAGAAGTCGATCTTGGTCTTATCGGCGGCGGCAGCGGGACCAGCAAGAAACGCTGTAGCGAGAAGGGCGCCAACGGCGCCGAGAAGCTTGGCTTGCATGAGAACCTCGAACGTAAAAGAGACGCGCACTTTCAGCGCACGCCCTATTAGCTGGTCCAAATTGCCGCGGCCAATGAATATTCCATGACATGAAACAACCGAAATCGTACCGTCACGAAACCTTCATGCGGATGTTATTTGCCACGGCTGAAGGCTATATTGAGAGAAGCCTCGCCAACCACCCCAGCGCACTGCCGAATAATTATATCTATACCAGAATTCCTATAAATTTCAATGATTTTCAATATTTGACTATACTTCGATCGCGCCTCTTAATTCGCTGGCAATGGTCGCTTGAAACTTACAAAGAGCGCCACTTTTCTGCCGCTGCACTGCTGCGCAACGCCTGGTTTCAGGCTCGAAATCAGCGGGAATCCTTCAAAATTGCAGCAAAATGCGGATCGAATGCCCGACCGATTGGTCCAGCGGCCGCCCCGAGCGCCACCGACCAAGGATCGGCCATGCCGGGCTGCAGCCGCGGCAGCGTCCGGCCGCGCCGTTCGGCGATCGAGGGCAGCAGCGGGCCGATGGCCGCAATCAACCTGTTGACCAATGCCTCGGGCGCGCTGCCGCAGAGGATTACCGTCTGCGGATCGAAGATCGTTTCGATCAGATGGATGCTCCAGCGCAGGTCAGCAGCCGCCGTTTCGATCCAGGTGTCGATGCCTGGATCGCCCCCCGAGGCGAGGTCATTGATGTGTGCATGCAGATCGGGATCGGCGGGATCGGCCGAGAGATATTGGTAGAGCGAGGCGAGCGAGGCGCGGTGTTCGAGCGGGGTCGATTTGCCATCGGCAAAGAGCAGTGCCATGCCGATTTCGCCGGCATTGCCGTTGGCGCCGCGATAGAGTTCGCCGTTCAGGATGAGACCGGCGCCAATGCCGTAGCCGACGAACAGGCAGACGGCATGGTCGAGGCCATGCGCGGCCCCCACCATACGCTCCGCAGTCGCGGCCGCTGCCGCATCGTTCTGCAGACCGACGTCGAGCCCGGTGCCGGCGGTCAGCGTGTCCAGCAGCGGAAACTTCTGCCAAGCCTCCATCATCCACGGATCGTCGCCGCTGCCGTCGATCCCGAAGGGACCTGGCATCGCGACGCCGAGGCCGACCAGCCGCTTCTCGGATTGCCGAACGATCCCGGCGAGCTTTAACCGCACACTGGCGACGAGATCGAGAATGACCTTCGTTCCTGTCGACGGGCCTCCCGGCGGCAGAACGGCCTCGGCGCGCACGAGAACGCTGCCGACGAGATCGACGGCGACCGCCCGCGTCACGTGCCGGTCGATCTGCAGGCCGATCGCAAAGGCGCCCTCGGGAACGAGCCGATACGGCGTCGAGGGCTGGCCCCTCCCCTTTCGCACCGCCTCCTGCGAACTGACGAGACCGTCGCGCTCGAGTTCCTCGATGATATTCGACACAGTCTGCTTGGTCAGCCGCGTCGCCCGCGCCAGATCGGCGCGCGAGAGCGCACCGTTGATCCTCAAGGCATCGATCATCACGCGCCGGTTATGCGCGCTGGTGCCTTCGTGATTGGTGCCGCTCTTGGCCCTGATCGGCCTGCTGTCATTCATGTGCAATTGCCTCTTGACTCCAGTAGAATGTTGAAGAAGTAATAAGTCAAGACAATTGACTTAATAAGGGACCGAAGAGTTCCAGGGAACGCAGGAAGCCGCACAGGGCTTCCAACGACGCTCCGAGATGACCAACCGGCACGTTTTGTTTCACGCGTGCCTTCTCGAAAACCGATGGCGGAAAATCCGCCCTCGGCCATGCGTAAATGTCAAAAACTGGAGGCTGCAATGCTGAAATCCCTTACCAAGACGCTTCTGGGTGCGGCCTTGATCGGCGCGTCCCTTGCACCGCATGCTTTCGCCGAAACGACGCTGAACGCGCTGTTCATGGCGCAGGCCGCTTACAGCGAGGCCGATGTGCGCGCCATGACCGACGCCTTCGCCAAGGCAAACCCTGACATCAAGGTCAATCTCGAATTCGTTCCCTATGAGGGGCTGCACGACAAGACAGTGCTGGCGCAGGGTTCCGGCGGCGGCTATGACGTCGTCCTTTTCGACGTCATCTGGCCGGCCGAATACGCCAGCAACAAGGTGCTGGTCGACGTCTCCTCCCGCATCACGGAGGAGATGAAGAAGGGCGTGCTGCCGGGTGCCTGGACCACTGTGCAATATGACGGCAAATATTACGGCATGCCGTGGATCCTCGACACAAAATACCTGTTCTACAACAAGGAGATCCTCGAAAAGGCCGGCATCAAGGCGCCGCCGAAAACCTGGGACGAGCTGACCGAGCAGGCAAAAGCGATCAAGGACAAGGGTCTGCTCGCCACCCCGATCGCCTGGAGTTGGTCGCAGGCCGAAGCGGCGATCTGCGATTACACCACCCTCGTCAGTGCCTATGGCGGAGATTTCCTGAAGGACGGCAAACCTGCCTTCCAGAGCGGTGGCGGTCTTGACGCCCTGAAATATATGGTGGCCAGCTATACGTCCGGCCTGACCAATCCGAACTCCAAGGAGTTCCTGGAAGAGGACGTCCGCAAAGTCTTCGAAAACGGCGATGCCGCCTTCGCGCTCAACTGGACCTACATGTACAACATGGCCAACGACCCGAAGGACAGCAAGGTCGCGGGCAAGGTCGGCGTCGTGCCGGCGCCGGGTGTCGCCGGCAAGAGCGAGGCTTCGGCCGTCAACGGCTCGATGGGCCTCGGCATCACTTCCGCCAGCCAGCATCCCGACGAGGCCTGGAAATACATCACCTTCATGACCTCACAGGCGACACAGAACGCCTACGCCAAGCTCAGCCTGCCGATCTGGGCCTCCTCCTACGCGGACCCGGCCGTTACCAAGGGCCAGGAAGAACTGATCTCGGCCGCCAAGGTCGGCCTTGCCGCCATGTATCCGCGCCCGACGACGCCGAAATATCAGGAGCTTTCGACGGCGCTGCAGCAGGCGATCCAGGAATCGCTACTTGGCCAGTCGACGCCTGAGGATGCGCTGAAGTCGGCCGCCGAAAACAGCGGCCTCTGAGTCCGACATAAACCCCGGGCGGCGTCCTGTCGTCGCCCGGCTCGATTCCAATAACCTATGAATGAAAAAGGGTCGCCTCGATGTCGGGCACATGGCTGACAACGCGCGCGTGGCTGTTGATGCTGCCGCTTCTCGTGGTCATGATCTCGGTCATCGGCTGGCCGCTGGTCGATACCGTCGGCCTCTCCTTCACCGATGCCAAGCTCGTCGGCACCGAGGGAAGCTTCGTCGGCCTCGACAATTACGTGAAGATGCTCTCCGGCTCGAATTTCCAGCGCACCCTGATCACCACCGCATGGTTCGCGATCGTCTCGGTTGCCGCCGAAATGGTGATCGGCGTCCTTGCGGCTCTGTTGCTGAACCAGCAATTCCGTGGCCGCACCGCGCTCCGCGCCCTGATGATCCTGCCCTGGGCGCTGCCGACCGTCGTCAATGCCACGCTCTGGCGGCTGATCTACAATCCGGAATATGGCGCGCTGAACGCCGCGCTGACCCAGCTCGGCCTGCTCGACGCCTATCGTTCCTGGCTGGGCGAACCCGGCACGGCGCTCGCCGCCCTCATCGTCGCCGACTGCTGGAAAAATTTTCCCTTAGTGGCGCTGATCGCGCTCGCAGCACTCCAGGCCGTGCCGCGCGACATCACCGCGGCGTCGCTCGTCGATGGCGCCGGCCCGCTCGCCCGCTTCCGCTTCGTCATCCTGCCCTATCTCGCCGGCCCGCTGATGGTGGCGCTGGTGCTGCGCACGATCGAGGCCTTCAAGGTGTTCGACATCATCTGGGTCATGACCCGCGGCGGACCGGCCAACAGCACGCGAACGCTCTCGATTCTGGTCTATCAGGAGGCCTTCTCTTTCCAGCGCGCGGGCTCGGGCGCATCGCTCGCCTTGATCGTCACGCTGCTGGTGACGCTGCTCGCCGCAGGCTACGCGGCCCTCGTGCGCAAGACCGCCGGGAGTGCCGTCTGATGGAACGCCGGAGCCCGCTCTTTTCCGCTTTCATTCACCTCTCGGCGCTGCTGCTTGCCGCCGTCATCCTGGCGCCGATCCTGTGGCTTTTCATCATGAGCATCGCGCCGGCGGCTGATCTCGCCGCAAAGCCGCTGCGCTGGTGGCCGCAAGCCATTGATTTCTCGCGATACCAGGTGCTGCTGTCGACGCTCGAAAACAGCGCCGGCGCTGCTTTCACCTCGTCATTGCGCAACAGCATCGAGGTGGCCGGCATGGCGACGATCGCCGCCATCGCGCTCGCAATTCCCGCCGGTTGGGCAGTGTCGCGCACACCTTCCGTCGGCTGGTCGCTGTCGATGGTGATCGCCACCTACATGCTGCCACCGGTGGCGCTCGCCGTGCCGCTCTATATGGGCCTCTCCCATCTCGGGATGCTGAACAACGTCTTCGGCCTCGCCCTCGTCTATCTGACGATCCTGGCGCCCTTCACCACCTGGCTGATGAAATCAGGCTTCGATTCCATCCCGCGCGAGATCGAATCGGCGGCGATGATCGACGGTGCCGGCCTGTTTCAGACGCTGAAGATCATCACGCTGCCGCTTGCCGCCCCGGTGGTGGCGACTTCGAGCCTCTTCGCCTTCCTGCTGGCCTGGGATGAATTTTTCTATGCGCTGCTCTTTACCTCGGACCAGCGCGCCAAGACGCTGACCGTCGCCATCGCTGATCTCGCCGGCGGCCGCGTTTCCGATTACGGACTGATCGCCACGGCAGGCGTGCTCGCCGCCCTGCCCCCGGTGCTGATCGGTCTCGTCATGCAACGCGCCCTGATCTCGGGGCTCACCAGCGGCGGCGTCAAGGGATGAACATGACAACAGAAAGAATTCGACCCGCCGGGCTTGCGGCGATCGATCGCGAAATGGCCCGCCAGCACGCCGATGCAATCACCTCTTATCAATCGGCCGGGTCGATGGCGGCAAGAGCCGCCGCCTCGCTTGAGAAGACCGGGCGGCTGCTCCTGATCGGCATGGGCGGCTCACATGCCGTCAACCGCGCCGTCGAGCCGCTCTATCGCGCGCTCGGCATCGACGCCGTCGCCCTGCCGCTCTCCGAGCAGCTCGGCCAGCCGCTGCCGATCGCCGGCAGGACGATCTTCGTCACCTCGCAATCAGGCCAAAGTGCCGAGATCGTGCGTTGGTTCAACGAGACCGGCGGCACCGAGGACACTTTCGGCCTGACGCTTGAAGCCGGCGCCTTCCTGGCAAGAACCGCCCCATCGCTCGTTGGCAGCGGCGGCACCGAGCTTGCCTTCGCAGCCACCCGCAGTCTGACGGTGACTTTTGCTCTGCATCTGGCAATCCTTGCCGCGCTCGGCGAAGATCCCGCAGCCGCGCTTGCTGTCCTTGAAGCGCCTGAAGACCACGACATCACCGCCGCCCTCGCCGCACTTGAAAATGTTGCGACCGTCGTCACCTCGGGCCGCCGTCTGCAGGGCGTTGCCGAGGCCTTGGCCCTGGGATTGACCGAATTGTCGCGCCGCCCCTGCTTCTCGCTCGAAGGCGGTCAGTTCCGCCACGGTCCGATGGAGATGCTCGGCCCGGAAATCGGCGTCGTGCTGTTCCGCGGCCAGGATGAAACCGCCGGCCTGGTTACAGCAATGGCGATGTCTGCTGTCGAGACCGGCGCTCCCGTCATCCTCTTTGACGCATCGACAGAAGCTCCGGTGGCCGGTGCGGTCACAATCCGCTTTCGCCCGGCGACAGGCCTTGCCGCGATCTTCGCCATGCTGCCGGTTGCCCAGCGGCTGATGATCGGCTTTGCCGACACCCGCGTCGAGAATGCCGGAACGCCGGTTCGATCCACCAAGATTACCCGGAGCGAATGAATGCGGCCGCTTGCAGTCATCGGCAACGTCAATGTTGACCTGATCCTCGGACCGGCCGCCCCCTGGCCCAAGGCCGGGACGGAAATCATCGTCGATCACGACGAGCTCAGGGTCGGGGGATCGGCCGGCAACAGCGCACTCGCCTGGCAGGCGCTCGGGGTCGAATTCGAGATCGCCGCCAATATCGGCAGCGACCAGTTCGGCCGCTGGCTGGCCGAAGCCTTCGGCCACCGTTCCGCGAAGTGGCCGGTGCGCCCCGAACAAACGACCCTCTCCGTCGGCATCACCCATCCTGACGGCGAGCGCACCTTCTTCACGACGCGGGGCCATCTGCCGCGCTTCAGCCTCGCCGATGTTTTCGCCGTCATCGACGGCGAAAAGCTGCGCGGCGGCTGTGCGCTTCTCTGCGGCGGCTTCCTGACCGACGATCTGACCCGCCAATATGGCGCCTTCTTCGACTGGGCCGAGAGCCATGACATCGCCGTCGCCCTCGATACCGGCTGGCCGCTCGACGGCTGGACCGAGCAGAATTGCGCTGCGACACGGGCCTGGCTTTCTCGCAGCCGCATCGCGCTGCTCAACGAGGTCGAGTCGACGACGCTTGCCGGCATCGCCGATCCGATCGAAGCCGCCCGGCACATCAGCTCGCATATGCCGCAAGGTGCGATCGTCGTCGTCAAGCGCGGCCCCGATGGCGCAATCGCGATCGGGGCTGACGGCCAACTGGCTACGGTGACTGCGCCTATTGTCGCAGTAGTCGATACCATCGGCGCCGGCGATGTCTTCAATGCCGCCTTTCTCGCAGCCCTGGCAAAGGATGAGCCTTTGATATCTTGCCTGAGGGCCGGAACCGAGGTCGCCTCTCGCGCCATCTCCACGCTTCCCCGCAGCTATGGCGACCCGACCTCTCGTCAGGAGCCACAGTCATGAGCGCGCTCGATATCGAAAATATCCGCAAGACCTATGGCGACGTCGAGACGCTGAAGGGTATCGATATTTCCCTGGAAAGCGGCGAATTCCTCGTACTGCTCGGTTCCTCCGGCTGCGGCAAGTCAACGCTCTTGAACATCATCGCCGGCCTTGCCGAGGCGACGAGCGGTGACATCAGGATTGGCGGCCGCTCAGTGCTCCGCATGCATCCGAAGGACCGCGACATCGCCATGGTCTTTCAATCCTATGCGCTCTATCCCAATCTGACGGTGCATAGGAATATCGGCTTCGGCCTGGAAATGCGTAAAGTTCCGACGCCCGAGCGTGACAAAGCGGTGCGCGATGCCGCAAAGCTCCTGCAGATCGAAAATCTTCTCGATCGCAAGCCGAGCCAGCTCTCCGGCGGCCAGCGCCAGCGCGTCGCGATCGGCCGCGCGCTGGTGCGCAAGCCGGAGGTGTTCCTCTTCGACGAGCCGCTCTCCAACCTCGACGCCAAGCTGCGCATGGAAATGCGCACCGAAATCAAGCGGCTGCACCGGATACTGAAGACGACGGTGGTCTATGTCACCCATGACCAGATCGAGGCGATGACGCTGGCGAGCCGCATCGCCGTCATGCGCGACGGCCGCATCGAACAGCTGGGCACGCCGGAAGAGATCTACAACAGTCCGGCGACGCTCTATGTCGCGACCTTCGTCGGCGCGCCGCCGATGAACCTGCTGGCGGCAACGATCCGAGATGATCGACTGGTGCTCTCGGGTTCCGATACCAGCCTGCCTCTGCCCGTCCGCTTCGGCAAGGCGGCAGCCGATGGCCGCGATCTCATTCTTGGCATCCGCCCCGAGGCGCTTCGCACGGCTGGATCCGGGGCTTCGCTCGAGGCAACCGTGGAGGTTGCGGAGTTGACCGGCCCGGAGCTCGTCGTCACCGCCCTCGCGGGAAACCAACGGCTGATGGCCTGCCTGCCGCCGCGCACACCGGTCCGCGACGGCGAAAAACTCACGCTCTTCTTTGACGAGGAGGCGATGCATCTCTTCGATGCGCAAACCGGTCTCAGTTGCCTCCGCGAGCAATAGAGCGATCAACGGTCGCTCGCTCAATTCGCCGCGTCGGCCGGCTTGCGCTTGTAAACGTGGATATAGTCGACGAGCAGGATGGAAGGATTTGGCGTTTCATCGATCGGCCAACCCGAGCCGAGCGCCAAATTCACCAGCGGATAGAACGGCATATGGAACTCCTTCGGCGTGTCGAAGCTCCACAGGTACTGGCGATCCAGATAGAAGGTCGTCTTGTCGGGCTGGATATCGACGCCGTAGGTATGATACTCGCTGTTCAAAATTCCATCCTGGACGGTTTTCCAATAGCCGCCATTGGAATTCTCACCGCCATGGGCCTGGCGCCAGACATGAAAGCCCATGCTGAACTCGTAGGGGGCGCGTCCATAATATTCCAGCACGTCGATCTCGGCGGTGTATTTCGACCGGTCGAGCCCGATGAGCCAGAAGGCTGGCCAAACCCCTTTGCCCGGCGGCAGCTTCATCCTCGCTTCGAAATAGCCGAACTGCTGCGAGAAGCCTTCGCCTTTCGGGTTGACCGCCGAGAGCAGGCCCGACCGCCAGGTTCCATCCTCTCCCTTACGCGCTTCGATCTTCAGGATTCCCTGATCGGTCGTAAACGGAAAATCGGACGCCGGATCCGTGAAACGGGCGTCGCCGAAATCACCGTTCCAGGGCGTATGAGCGATCCAGCGGGAGCTTCTCTCTCCCCACGCCGAGACATCGAGACTGTCGAAATTCTCCTCGAACGTCAGCTGATAGGCATTCATGTTGATCGGTTCCTGGGCGACACTAGGCTGGCCGGGCAATGCCCCCAAACCGAGAACAACGAGCAGACCCAAGCTCTTAGAAGATATGCCGTAACGCATTGCGCTCCTCCGAAACCGCCAAAATAATCGTTGGACTGCACCGGTCTTTCTCATGAAATGAGAATTCTGTTTCGTCGCGGCATGAGCCGGTGAACGACGATGGTCTCGACGCCGTCGGGCCTTCCCAGAATCTGCCATAGCAACAGCGCGAAGACCCAAAAGATCGTCGCCGCCGCCGCGCCGCAAAGCGCCAGGCCGACGATCAGGCCGAAGCCGGCAGGCATGGCGGCGAGCTTGGGGCCCATCCAGAGCAGGAAAGCGATCATCGGCAGGCTCGTGGCCAGAGGCCTGCAAAAGGAAGTCAGCTGCGCGGCAAAACTCGCCCCGATCAACCGCCGAGTGATGATGAGCGACGCGGCATAAGCGACGAGAACCGCCACAACGCGCGCGCCGAGCGCACCCGCCACCTGGAAATAGACGATACCGAGGATGGTGACCGGGACCCTGACCAGGAATTCGGCGAACATCCGCAAGGCGAGGGAACGGGTTTTGTCCATGACCATCGCCAATGCCGGCACTATGTTCGTCGGAAGACCGAGCAGGCTCACCAGGCAGAGCCATTGCAGAATTGGTGCGGCGGATGCCCATTTCTCGCCGACGAGGACACGCACCGTCGGCTCGGCCAGAAAGGCGAGCGCAATAAGAATGGGCGCCGCGACGAAGGTGATTGCGCTCGTTGCCTTCAAATAGGCGGCAACCAGGTTGCGACGATCTTCGACAGAGGAGAACGCCGCCATCAGCGGGCGCAGCAACGGGCCGACAAAGGTCTGATAGGGAATGCCGGCGATATTGTCGGCGACGCTGAAGGCGCCAAACGTCGACAGCCCGGCAAAACGCGGCAAAAGCAGCCGGTCGAGCTGCCAATTAATTGCGCTCAGCACCTGCGATACGGTATTCCAGCTGATCATATCCTGGAAACGCTTCCATTCCGACAGGCTGAACTTCGGCTGCATCGGCGCAAAGACATAGGAGGTGATCATCGCCGCGGTCGGGCCGGCGACCGCCCCGACCGCGAGCCCCCAATAGCTGCCCGTCGCCGCGGCCACCCCTGCCCCGAACAGCAGCGTCGATCCTTTGGTGATGAGGTCGAGCGCAAACTCGCGTTTGAAATCGAAACGCTGCATGAAAAGGACCATGCGAGGACTGATCATGCTCCGCATGGAGGGCGCGATCGAAAGCACGGTGACAAGCGCAAAAAGTCGGGAATCGTCGTAGATCACGGCCATCGGCCAGGAAATGACCATCATCAGCAGGCTGATGGCCAACCCTCTCAGCAGGCTCAACGTGAAAGCCGTCGCAAACATCTCCTCGGAGGGGGACGGCTGACGCATCAGGGCCTGCGTCAACGGCAGATCCAGGATTGCTTCGATAATGACCAGAACCGACGTCGCAATGGCGACCAATCCGAAATCCGCAGGACTCAACAATCTTGCCAGGACAAGCAGACTGACGAAATCCAGCAGTCGCGCGAGGAATTTTCCGCTGATCGTCCAGATGCTCGCCGTCGCCGTCCTCTGAGATAGGCTTGACATGATCTGTCTATTCCTCGTCGGCAGATTGAGACGGTTTCGATCGCGGCAGCAAGACAGGCAGCTCCAGTCTTGCCCTCAGACCGGTTGTCTATTGAAGGCATCGACGGACCGGTCGGCATGGGTGGAGAGCTGTTGCTCGATGAGCCCGGCCATCCGATTGCGGAAAACCGCCGAGGAAAATTTCAGCGAATGCGCGCGTATGGCTTGCGGATCGATATCGTCCTCCCCCTCTTCGAACGCCGCCATGGTTTCCAGCAAGGCCTCGGTGGTTTGCTCAGCGAAGCGAAAACCGACCTGCGGTGAAGATACCGTTTCCCTTGCGCCGCCGGCGTCGAAAGCGAGGACAGGCCGCCCTGATGCCATCGCTTCGACCGGCAGGATGCCGAAATCCTCCGTGCCCGGAAACAGTAGGGCGCGGCATCGCGAGAGGTGATCACGCAGGACATCGAACGGCTGATGGCCGAGGAATTGGACAGTCGGGCCGGCGATCGATTTCAGATAGGGCAACTGTTCTCCCTCTCCGATCACGATGAGCTTACGCCCGGCCGCGGTGCAGGCGCGAACAGCGATATCCGGCCGCTTGTAGGCCGTCAGCTGACCGGCATAGAGATAGAATTCGCCCTTCCCCTTCCCGACCGAAAAATCATCGGTGGCAACCGGGGGATGGATGACGATGGAATCCCGATCGTAGAAGCGGCGAATGCGGTTTGCGACGTAGTCGGAATTGGCAACGAACACGTCGACGCGGGACGACGTCGTCACGTCCCAGGCGCGCAGCATCGGCGCGGTGACCGACATCAAGGCACGTCCCACCCAGGGCAGACCATGCCGATAGACGTGGAACTGATCCCAGATGTAGCGCATCGGCGAATGGCAGTAACAGACATGAAGAGCGTCGGCGCGAGTAATGATGCCCTTGGCAGGCCCGGATTCGCTCGACAGCACGAGATCGTAGTCCTGCAGATCGAATTGTTCGAGCGCGAAGGGCATCAGCGGCAGCATCTTGGTGTAATGCCTCTGCGCGCCGGGGATCTTCTGCAGAAAGGACGTGCGGATGTTCCGCGTCTTGAGAAAATCGCTGATGCGATCCCGGTTGCAGACAAGGGTGAAGATGTCGGCCTGCGGAAACATGCGGCACAATTCTTCGACGACTTTCTCGCCGCCGCGCATCGAGACGAGCCAGTAATGCACGATGGCGACGCGCAGTTGCCTGGTTTCCTTGACACTTCCCGCCTCGACGACGCGTCTTTTCGCCATCACGGGCGCATCGCCGAGGTATGCCCTTGCGTCGGAAAGAGAGGTTGTTGCTTTAAAGGTCAACGGAATACTCCTTGTGTCGCCACACCGTCTGTCAGCTCGGGAACCGCATTCGTCGAAAGCAGGCTGCAATATTCGGCAAGGAGCGCGTCGCGCCATTCCTCATGCGTCGAAGCGAGATCAGGCGACATCAGGAAGGCCCGCTCGCTCATGGCGCGGATTTCGTGCCTCGGCATTTGGCCAAATCGCGTCAGTGTGTCGGCAAAGGCGGCTTCATCAGCCGTGTCGCAGGCAAACGCCATACCGGCGCGTTCCATTTCCTCGGCGAGAAAGGCGCTGCGCGACATGATGACCGGCAGGCCGCTTCTGGCCGCTTCGATCGCTACGAGGCCGAAAGGCTCGGGATAGCGCGATGGCATCAACAGGGCGCACGCCTTGCGGATGGTGGTGCCGATCTGCGCATGCGACTGCCAGCCGACGGCCCTGACGTGATCGCCGGAAGTTGCGACCAACGGCATCAGCGGCCCATCCCCAATCACGCAGAGCCTGGCGCCGGCTCTGCGTGTGGCGGCCACGGCGTCTTCCACGCCCTTTTCCTCGTCGAGCCGACCGATGAAGACAAACTCGTCGTTCGCCTCCGCCTCGACACGCTCTATCGACAAGGGGGCGACGGGGTTGCGGATCGTCGTCAACCGCTCGGGCCGATAGCCGGCGCCGACGAGAAAGCCAGCCATCTTCTCATGCAGCAGGATGATCCGGCCGAAATCGGCTTCAGCCCTCAGCAACCGGAGGATATTCGAGCCGCGGGCGACCCGCCACAATTTGTGCGAATAACTTCTCTTGTCGCAAGCCGTCGCGATGCAGCCGGCACCGAGCGGACGACGAAGGCAGATCTCTTGCGCCTGATAATCGAAAAAGGCGCCGTTGGGACAGGCGGTGAAGAAGTCATGGGCGTGAACGACGCACCGTCCCGCGACCGGAGCCAGTGCCCCGAAAAGCGCCGGAGACAGGATCTGATGCCAGCCATGAACGTGATAGACGGTATTCGCCGTATCTTTTGCGGCAATCCAATTCGCGACCATGCGGGCAGCCGCACCATTGTGAATGCCGGTCACGAAAGCCTTCGCACGCTCGGCGCTCAGCAGGTCGCGGCTGTTCAATCCGACCATCGAGACCCCGAGGGCAGCGAGCTCCGCATTGGCGGCGTCATCCCCGCAAATATAAGTCACGGGAATATCGAGGCCGCGAAAAAGCTTGGCCGACAGCACCGCCAGCCCCGTCGCCCCGCCCCTGGCCACCGAGTAGTCGTCGATGACGACCACGCGATCGATCCTTGGCGTGCCGGAGCCTGGAAAGCGGCTGACATTTGCGGCGGATCGGAGGGCCTCGGAAAGCGACGGGTGCATCACTTCACCGAAAACGCGCCATTCGCACAGGCCTCGAGCGCCTTGCGGTTAAGAATTCGGATCCTACCCTGCCCTCCGTCGATAATCTTGCATTCCCGCAGGCGCCGTAGGCATTGATTGACCTTCTCGCGGGACGCCGGCAACGTCGCGGCCAGATCATTTTGCGAAATAGTCAGTTCGTTGCCGCTGTTTGCGGAATCTTTTCCGTAAACAGCCGAGAGCCGCAGCAACGTGCTCGCCAGTCTTGCCTGCAGGGTCGACGCCGCATTGGCGATTATTCTTTGTTCAAGCTCCGAGACACGCGCCAAAGCCCTTGAGAAGACTTTTTCGCGGAAGCACGGATCGGTGGCATACATGTCCCGCAGCAGCCGGCCCTCGAAGAAGTGCAGCTCGCAATTGGAACCGGCCCGGTATTCGAGGTTCAATGTCTGTCGGCGCAAGACCTCGAGCTCGCCGATCAGACCTGATTTCGCAATGATCTCGACGATGAATTCCCTGCCGTCAGGCAGCATCGTACTTGCACTGACCACCCCCGAATGCACGCGAGCGAACATGTCGACAAGAACGCCCGCCCCGGCAATGATCTCGCCGCGACGGAAACGCCGTACGCTCGAGCGGCAGGAAAGGAAGTCGTCTTCGATGACAATGCGACTGTTGAGGTGAATGCCGCTGGCCGAGATCGCGGCTTTGCTGATGCCGGGCCTGCGATCAGATGCATGTGTGATCCCGTCCATGCAATTCGCTCCTAATACTAGAATGGTCTCTCACCCATGCTGCATTGCATCAATTATATTGGATTACTACGTTAGTCAAATAACATCGGTGCTATCTAACGTAAAATTTAAGTCTACCTTCATAGAAATTCGAAGAACTCCCGACGTACAATAGGACATTCTAAAATGCTCTAATAATTTCCACGACACGAGCCAAAATTGCCCATAAAGACGACTTAGCGATTTAAAAATCATCAATTATTGAAATTGCGACATCAACACAATTGTTGAATTAATGCGCAAAATTATCACCAACAGCAGATTATATAGCCAATTAAAAGAATTGATGACACAGATCTGCAGTCGGAAATCTGTGTGAGGCTTCCTAGCATAAAGAATTAATTAACGATTATGACCTTGGTAACAGACAATCTGGGTGCGGCGCAGCAAGGTTTCAACGGTTGTTGACGGGCAATGTTTTGGAGACCGCGATGGCATGGGAAGCACATAGTGTTGAGGCTTGGTCACGCGTCGGACGGGCCGCTAAGGGTGACGATTTACCCGACACCCGGCCTCGTGCAGCGAGTAGTTCGTCGAAGCGTGCGATAGATCTTCTTGTTGCGATCACCGCCCTGATCCTGCTCTCTCCGCTTCTGCTGATCGTCGCGATGATCGTGAAACTCTCCGACCGCGGCCCTGTCTTCTATTCCCATACGCGCATCGGCTTCGGCGGAGCGCCGTTCGGGTGCCTCAAATTTCGGACGATGAAGCCCGATGCGAGCGCTCAGCTCACGGAATTGCTGCAAAACAACCCGGCCGCCCGCAGCGAATGGGAAACGACGCGCAAGCTGAAGAACGACCCCAGGATCACCGCCGTCGGCGATATTCTCAGGCGCTCGAGCATCGACGAGCTTCCGCAGCTGATTAATATTGTCCGTGGCGAAATGAGCCTCGTCGGACCCCGGCCGGTCACAGCCGAGGAACTGCCGCGCTACGGCGAACACATGTGGGCCTATATGGCGGTCCGTCCGGGACTGACCGGTCAATGGCAGACCAGCGGGCGCAACGACGTCAGTTACGAGTTCCGGGTTTCTCTCGACGTCCACTATCTCAACAACTGGTCGCTTGCCCGAGACTTCGTCATCATCGCCAAGACTATTCCTGCGCTGTTTTCGCAGCGCGGATCGTACTGAGCGTTCAAGGGGAGACAGCCGACAGCACCGGGATCGGAAAATGCGCCGCTCCCGCGTCCCCTCCAAGCCGCCACTACCTGGTTATTCCTTGATTTCCCATTTTGGATTAGGACGACATGACCTCCAGCACGATCTTCAGCGGTGTCTCTGCCATATCCCTGCCTGCAGCAGCCACTGGCGGCGGGAATTCGCCGCTGACCCTGCGGGATATGCTCTTCTTTTTGAGAATGCGCTGGCACTGGATCGTCGTGACGACCATCGCTTTTCTGGCAATCGCCGGAACCTACCTGCTGACTGCCGAACCGACCTTCGTTGCCAGCACGCAGCTTTTGATCTTCCCCCAGGTGAGCGGCTCTGAAGCACAGAGGGCTTTCGCCGAAGATGCGTTCATCGAAGGACAGCTGGAGATCGCCAGATCGAGCGATGTCGTCGGCGGAGCGGTGGCGGCGCTTGGTCTCGTCCGTGATCCGGAGTTTGTCGATCAGACGCCTTCTCTGCAGGGTAGAGCGAAGAATTGGCTGACAGGGCTTTCCTCACAACTGGATACGCCATCGCAAGACGCGGCGGGCAACGGAGCGAGCGAAGCGCAACCGCAGACGGAGGAGGAGCGGCTCCACGACTGGGCAACCGCCAAACTGCTGAACATGATGGACATCCGCCGGATCGGAAGCTCGACGATCATCGAGATATCGGCTGCGGCATCGACCCCTCAGAAGGCCGTCGACATCGCCGACACGCTCGCCAGGCAATACATCCAGAAGAATATCTCGATGAAGGCCAACGCCGCCCGCCAATACAGCGACTGGCTGGCGAAATTCATGGCCGAGCAACAGCGAGGGCTGGCGGAAGCCGCCAGCGCCCTGGCGAGCTTCACGAGCAATCCCCGCGACCAGTTCAAGCTTGCGGAACTGCAAAGCGCAACGGATGCCCGCCGTACGCTTTATGAAAACACCTTGAACCAGCTGACCGAAGCAAAGCAGCGCATCACCTACCCGATGTCCGACGCCACGATCGTCTCGCGGGCCATGTTGCCTCTTTCGAAGGCGAGACCGCGCAGCACGCTCATCGTTGCCTTTGCGGCGGCGGTCGGCCTTGGCGCGGGTCTCGCACTCGCAATGATAAGACATGCCAGCGACCGCCGGCTCGTCCGCCCGCATCAGATCGCTGAAACCTGTGGTCTGCCCTTCGTCACCGTTCTGGCGACATCAAAAAGAACACGCAACGGCCAGCCGGCGCCTTTCCTCGCCGCCGGCACGGGCAGCAGTACAGCCGCCTATCCGGTTATTCCAGGCATGACGGAGTTGAGCGCAACGGTCGTCGGGCTTCGGCGCAAACGCCGGATCGTCATCGGAGTGGTCGCCGTCAATCCCGGCAATGGAGCATCAACCATCGCAAGCGAACTTGCCGTGCTATCGTCGGCATCTGGAGCGAAGACACTTCTGATTGATGCGGCCGCGCAGAAATCATCACTCAGCAAAGCGATTGCGCCCCATAGTTCCAGCGGCCTCGTCGACGTGCTCGACAACGGCGAACTGATTCAGACGGCGGCCTTGCCCCTCAGCCCGACGCTGAAATTCCTTCCGCTCGGCAAGGTCGACACCGTGACGCCGGCAATTCGTCTGAGTTCGCGCCGCACGCAATTGAGCTTCGCCGAGCTGAAAAAGGAATTCGACACCATATTTGTCGACATTTCCGCATTCTCTGCTTCGCCGGATGCCAATGCGATCGCGCCGGAGCTCGACGGTGTTCTGGTGGTCGCCTCGCACGGACGCACCTCGATTGACGACGCCATGCGTGTCATCGAGACGATGCGCAATGTCGGCGCGGAGATCCTCGGCGCGGTCATCAACCACTCGCCGAAGAGCATACAGCCATGATCGCGCATTCGGCAAAAACCACAAGGCAGGACGGCTTGGTCGGACCGGCGCCTGTTTCTTCCGACACCGAAGCGATGGTCCGGCGCGCGAGCCGGCCATTGCGGATTGCCGTCGGAATTGCTTCGGCGGGACGTCCTTCGATCCTGCTGGAAACGGTCAATTACCTCGCCGGCCTGCCGGACCAGCCGCAGCGGTTGATCGTCTGCGTGCCGGGGATCGACGATGCCGCCGGGCTCGCCGACCGTCTCGACGTGGAAATCATTATCGGCAGCCGCGGCCTGACCTCTCAGCGCAACAGCATCATCCGGGCGTCCGCCGCCGACACAGATGTTCTGATCTTCCTGGACGACGATTTTATTCCGGCCGCAACCTTTCTGTCGCGAATGGCAGCCGTCTTTTCAGCGAAATCTGACGTCGCGATTGCCACCGGTGAGGTCCTGGCCGACGGCATCCTCGATGGGGGGCTCGACATGTCGAAGGCCCTGCAGGTTCTTCACAGCGCCGGCGAAGGGTCCGAGCGGGTGTCGGATGTCTATAATGCCTACGGGTGCAATATGGCGGTTCGCCTCGCCCCCGTTCTCGAGCACGCGCTGGCGTTTGACGAGCAACTGCCGCTCTATGGCTGGCTTGAGGATGTCGATTTCAGCAGGTCCATCGCCCATTACGGCAGATCCGTGCGCGTTGAAGGCGCCTACGGAGTGCATCTCGGCGTCAGATCCGGGCGACAGCCTGGCCGCAGACTCGGCTATTCGCAGGTTGCCAATCCTGTCCACCTGATCCGCAAGGGCACGATGTCGAAAGGCCGTGCAATAGCACAGATCGGCCGCAACATCCTGGCGAACGCATCGGGCATAGTGCTCAACGACCACTTGGTCGACCGATGGGGACGTTTGAACGGCAATTTGCTGGCGCTCACCGATCTTCTTGCCGGCCGCGTCTCGCCATCCCGCATTCTCGAATTCGGCAATCCGCCCTCCCGCGCGCCCTCGCCGCCAATCGCAACGAAACGGAGATAGATCAATGCAGTCCACATTCTTGCTCGATCGCGTTATCTCCGCGGCCCTCGCCTTGCTGGTTTTCTGCTGCCTGACCGGCCGGAGCGTCGCCCACGCACAAACATTCACCCTCGTGCCGGAAGACAAGGTCAGACTGCGCGTCGTCGAATGGCGTTCCGCGGATTCCCGCTATGCCAGCTGGGAAGCTGTCGATGGCGTCTACACCATCGACGATACCGGCGACCTGTCGATCCCAATCGCCGGCCATGTACAGGCGTCCGGAAAAACAACCGAAGAACTCGCCGATGCCGTCGCCAGTGCGCTCGCCGAAAAGGCGGAACTTCCTGGCAAGCCATACATCGCCCTGGAGATAGCCGAGCATGCGCCGATCTTTGTGACCGGCACCGTTCAGACCCCGGGACGCTATCCTTTTGAACCGCGGCTGACTGTCATGAAGGCCGTCAGCATCGCTGGTGGCTTTCTGCGGGAACGCGAGGACAATACCTATTTCGAGCGCGACCGGATTCAGGCAGCCGGAGCCTACCGAACCGCCGTCCTCAACCGGCGCGATCTCTTGATGCGGCAGGCGCGGCTGCGCGCGGAAATCGCCGGCGAGCAGAGCTTCGAGATTCCCGCCGAACTCGTGGGAACGCCCGACGTGGACAAGCTGAAGGCACAGGAATTGAACCTGATGCGACTGCGCCGCGTCGATATCGACAGCCAGATCGAAGCGGCGAATGACCTCACCCGCCTCTACGGCCAGCAGGTCGAGTCACTCGAGGCCAAGATCAGCTCGCAAAAGCGGCAGATTGACCTTGCCCAAAAGGAATTGGACAACGTCAACAGTCTGGTGAGCAAAGGGTTGGTCAGCAATTCCCGTCAGGTCTCCGTCGACCGCTGGGTTGCCGATGCACAAGGTACTCTGATCGATCTCGAAGTCGCCCTGACCACGGCTCGTCAGGGCCTCAGCGAGGCCGACCGTTCCAAGATCAATATCGTCAACAGGCAGAACAGCGAAAACCAGGAGCTGCTGAATCAGGTCAACCTCGCGATCGGCAGGGCAGCGATCGATATTCAGGTGGCCCAGCTTCTGGGCGAACAGGCCGGCTATGACGCTCAACTTGCGCAGATGAACATGGAGGCGCCGGGACTTGGCAGAGCGCAGAAGAACTACAGGATTGTGCGTCGCAACAACGACGGAACCACCAGCAACATCGTAGCCGACGAGCAAACCGCATTGCTGCCGCATGATCTCGTCGAGATCGGCTTGGACACCAATCTTCAGGCGCCGACTTCGCCGTTGCAGTCCGCACCCCAGACGCAGAGCTCGACACTCCCGTCATCTGATGTGGCCGGGGATAATCGAGCCGGCCGTGGCTGGATGTCCCAGATGGGATCGAATTAGGAGGCAATGATGATCAGCAACGACAGCTGGCGGCTTTCGCCTCGCCCATCATATCGACTTGCCGATGCCCGCATTCGGCCAAAGCAGTATTTCAGCTGTTTGCCAGGGTCAGGATTAGACGCATGTCGATAGAGCCGCTCGGTTTGATCGTTCTCCTGCTTGGCCTGCTCACCATGGTCAATGGCGCGCTTTTTGCAGTGACGACCCTCTGCCTGTTGACGCTGCTGGGAGCAGCGGCGGCTCTGCAATTGCCTGCGCTCGGTGGCAGCAGTGTCCAGCCAAGCCATGTAATGCTCCTTTTTATCGTCGCCGCCACCATGTTGCGTCCGGTCCAGACGCAAGCGGCGCTGGCTAGCATCGCCTATCCGGGTCCCGGCTTCTGGTTTGCCGCCTACGTGCTGTTTTCCGTCGTGTCGTCTTTTTTCCTGCCGCGCATTTTTGCGGGCGCGACGCTCGTCTACTCCTCTGCGAGAGATGCGACGGGCATGATGTCGACGGTGGCCGCGCCCTTGTCGCCAGGCTCTTCCAATCTCAGCCAATCTGTCTATCTGCTCGGCGACCTCGCCTGCTTTGCGGTGGTCTCGGGACTTGCGAGGCTCGGATATCAGCGGTTCATCGCCCAGCAGTTGATCGTCGCATCAATCGCATGTTTTGCTCTGGCGTTGCTTGATATCGGAACGTTCCTGACCGGTCAGACCTACCTGCTCGACGTCATCAGAAACGCGAATTACACCATGCATACCGCCGAGACGATCAGCGGCTTCAAACGCATCGTCGGCGCCTTTCCCGAAGCAAGCATATACGGGACGGTCGCACTGGCCTATTTTTCGTTCACGCTTCTGCTCTGGCTGGAGCGCGTTCGAAGCCGTATGGCCGGCCTAGCAACGCTTTTAATCGGCCCGACGATCCTGCTCTGCACATCGACAACCGCCTATATCGCCGGGCTTTTCGTTGTCTGCATGCTCGTGCTGTTCTGCTGCAAACATATGGTCGCAGGATCGGCAAAGACCTCGCACGTGACTTTCCTGGCGATAACCCTCTTCCTGATCCCTTGCGCCATCGTAGCCCTCAGCCTTATCCCCGACGCATGGAATTCCATCACCAGTCTCGTCAACACCACCGTGTCGGACAAACTCCAATCGCAGTCCGGCGAGGAGCGCACCGCCTGGAACACGCTGGCATTGATCGCATTCGTCGATACCGCAACCTTCGGCGCCGGCCTCGGAACGGTTCGAGCATCGAGTTTCATCGCCGCATTGTTGTCCAACGTCGGATTGACCGGCACGCTTCTCTTCGTCGCCTTCCTGTACAGCCTTATCAGAGCCTCCGGCCGGCACGTCTCCGGCGATCGGGAGACGCATGCCATCGGAAACGCCGCCGTTATGGCATCGATCTCACAGATCGCCTCTGCGGCGATTTCAGGAAGCGGCACCGATCTCGGCCTGCTGTTCAGCACCACGGCGGGATTGGCGGCCGGTTGCCTGGCCACCCCCTATGTGTCGTGGCATCGGGTGGCCCGACCTGTCGCAAATCGGCATCCCCCGGGGGCATCGGCATCTCTCAGGAGAGCGCCGGTGTTTGCAACGTGATGACCTCAGTCGGGAATTTCGTTCAAGGTCGAGGACGGTACGCCCTTGCAGCGATGCGCATGCCCGGGCGGATTCGCAGCCAATCGCCCGCGCCGTCAGGAAATGCTGGTAAAATCAAAAGCTCGGAGGAACGCGGTGTCGCACCTCCCTGCTGGATAGGACGGGCGACCGATCCTGCTTCGGCGTCAGCCCTGTCGGCGTTCGCTGGTGGCTGCGACACTATCAGCGGCGGAATTGTTTTCTCGCAGCCTGGCGCTGCGCCGCGCGAAACCCGACAGGAAGACGCCTGTCAGGTAGCCGATTTCCATGAGCACGAGGAAAGCGATACCGGAAACGATCGCCCCGAACAGCGAAGACCCGTCGGCGAAAGCCACACTGCCGAAGCCGATTGCCACAAGTATTGCGAAAATCGAGAAGGCCCAGGCGCGGATCGAAGCGCCGGCAGCTATCGAAATCACGGCCGCCACCAAGGTGGTGATCAGCATGACGATCTTCCCTCCCTCCGCATTTCGATCAGAGTCCCGGCACCAGTCGTCCTGCCGCGGTTCAAGATGTCGAAACACAGCCCTGTGACAGGCACGGCATTCTTCATGATGAGCGTCTCAACAATGGAACACACAAAAACCGCCGGCGGCCGGATGCGGTTTCAACAAACGAGCGGTCCGGCGATACGCAATATATACCGAACCGGACTGTCATACGACAGGCCTGCCGGATCGATCAACAACTGTTCCCTCTACCCTGAAGAGAGCAGCCATTCACTCGCATTGAAGACAACCGGAAGGGTGATGACATGAACAATCAGTGCGTTGTCTACGTCACGGATGTCGAATATTCATTTCCAACTATTCTTTCCGCGCTCCAAGCTCGCAAATTCGCAAGCTCCGCAACCGACGTTTGCGTGCTTATGTCTGAACGTCTGGATAATTTCAGCGAGTTGAAAGCCCTGCTCGCCGCGAGCGGGGTCGAATTGGCAGATGCGACCGATGCACTGCAGGACTCGCTCGGCAAGCTCGACAGTTCGCATTTTCAGGGGCGCATCAGCGTCAGCACGATGGCCAAATTGGTCCTTTGCGAGATCCTGCCCGCCCATTACAACCAAATCATCTATCTTGATGGCGATACCCAGATCGTCAGCGATCTCGGCAAATTCGAAAACGCCGCCGTGCCTGAGGGCCGGTTTTTCGCGGCCCGCGATTACACGGCAATTCAGGACTTCCTCAATACTGGAAAGGACAACCACTACTTCAATGCGGGGGTCCTGAAATTCCATCGCAACGGCTGGATCGGACAGGAGGCGCTTGAGCTTTTTGCCAGCAACCCCGAGGCTTGCGAGGGCAAACACGATCAGGGCGCATTGAACTATGTTTGCGGTTCGTCGCTCATCCTCGTATCCAACCGCTGGAACTTTCCCAAGCAGTTTCTGCATCTGGTGAACATGTCGTCGCTGGCGATCGTCCACTATATGGCGCATCCGAAGCCATGGCATGGAACCTTCTTTCCATGGACCGATCGGGAAAGCCAAGTTTATGTCGATCTGCGCAAAGCCCATCCCATTTACAACGCGCTCTATCGCGGAATAAGCCTCGATCGGAAGATACTCTATAAATATCGGTCGATGCGGGCACGTATCGAACACGCGATCGAGAGGAACGGCCCCCACCCGCGGGTCCAGAGCCTGTTGGTTGGCGATTACGCCGTATGATGACTGCATATTGTTCCCACCAGCCGAAATTGCTCTGTGCTCCGTCCGTGGGGCCTCTCGAAGCAAGGCTAATGATTCCGGGAACGGATAATGTTCAGGATGGAATATGAGTTATCGGGTTTCCGTCGCCAGTATCTCGCATTACGCAAAAGCCCGCCTGCGCCGGTCGCTCAAGGCTCGGCAGGTTCGCTATGACGTGCTGCGCAGCGGGCTCAGGCAGGCCCGCCACGTCGTCATCTCAGTCATCCGTGACGAAGGCCACCGGCTGGCATTCTTCCTGCAATATTATCGTGATCTCGGCTTCGAACATTTTATCTGCATCGACAACGGCTCGACGGACGGAACGGCCGAATTGCTATCCGGCTTCGACGATGTCTCGCTCCTATCAGCTCATGGCTCCTACAAGGCGGCAAGGTTCGGAAACGACTGGATCAACGAGGTCATCAACCGGTACTGCCGGGAGAAATGGGTCCTTTATGTCGATGCAGACGAGTTCTTGGTCTATCCCCATTGCGACACCTGCCTGATCGATCAGCTGACCGCTTATATCGAATCCACCGGCGGTCATTCCCTCCGCTCGGTCATGATCGACATGTACAGCCCGCGTCCCGTTCTCGAAAACATATGCGAACCCGGCCGCAATCCGCTCGAGGTCTGCAATCTTTTCGACCGATCCGGCTATGTCGCTCATTTCGACGAACGCAACGGGACGATATGGATCAAAGGCGGCGTTCGCGGACGCATCTATTTTCGTGATCGGCTCTGGGACGGGCCGGCGCTCAACAAGATCCCTCTCGTCTATGTGACAGGTGAACGGCTGTTTCTCAAATCATCGCACCAGGTCTGGCCGCTCTCCCTGAATCTGGGCGAAATGCGCGGCGCGCTCGGCGTATCCGGCGCCCTTCTCCATTTCAAATTCCTATCGACCTTCGTGCACAAGGTTGCCGATGCCGCCCATCGTTCTCAGCATACGGAAGAATACACCGTTTACTCCTCCGACAAGGAGATGGGCGACTTCGTCCATGACGATACGGGCACTTACACGAGCTGGAAGGACTTGTCCGATCACGGGCTCATTCAGGGTGAAGGCTGGAAAAACTGGAAAAACATCTCCGGGAGCGAAATCTAAACAGTCCTAGCAAGAATGCAGCGGGTTCGGTCAGCGACCGCAAATCCCGATGATCTCTTTGCTGAGCCGGGCATCCTCGCTCAATGACCAAAGTCCCGGATGGGCGGTCGAGAAGCTTACTTCAAAACCGCGCCGGCCAATTCCCGTCTCGTGCCGCGTTGCAGGTAGAGGTTCTCGAGCCAGGTCACCTGTCTCCTCAATTCCAACGCCGGCTTTTCGATGAATCGCCATGAGAAGGCGGCAAAACAAGTGACAATGATGCTGCAGACGATCCCATTCAGCCACCAGTTATGCGCCCAGGGTCCGAGCGCGACGAAGGCCTGCTGGATGGGATAGCCATAGAGGAATACGCCATAGGAATAGTCCGCCCCCTGAAGCACTCCGAGCTTGCGGGGCGAGGTCAGGCCGAGAAAGACCGTTACATATCCAATAGCCGGAATGGCAACGAAGTCCCCAAAAGAGCTGAACCAGTAAGCCCACAATATGACGGCAACAGAAGCGATGAACATGCGGAGATCCCACAGAATCTTGTCCTTGTAGAGATAGATCGTCACGCCCACGAGGAAGGCGCCGATCAGCAGGTTCCCCGACGCGGTCGTCGGCATAAATGCCCAGTTGCTCTCATGCTTCCAATATCGCGCAAGCCCAAAACCCACGAACAACGCCGTCGTTGCGACGAGCGCGAGCACGCGCCGCCTGACCACGCCGAGCAGGAAAAGCGCGGCGATCGCGACGTAGCATTCAAGTTCGAAGGGCACGGTCCAGAGCTGCCCGTTCACCATCGCGGCGTCAGGATTGGTCAGGAACACCCCCGGAAGATTGAAGTGAATGTGCCCGGTGACATTCAGCAGATATGTAAAAAACTGGGGGTCGGTGAAGTAGTTACTGAGGTCATACTCGGTATAGATCGCTCCCAGTATAAAAGCAGCCAGCAACACTTCCACTGCGAGGGCGGGATAAATCCGGATAAATCGATTGCCAAGAAAAGAGATCAACGTCTTCGACCGCCCTAGACTGCCGGCAACCAGGAACCCACTCAGCGCAAAGAACATGGGCAGCACCGACTTGATAAAGGGACGCAGGGGCGTTTCCCACAAAAACAGATCATCGCCGTAGGTGACACGAGCCGTATGGATCCAAAGCACCGAAAAGGCCAACAGCAATCGCATGTAGTCAAATCCTGTCGGCCGCCCCTTCGCCAGATCAAGTTTTTCGCCGAGAACCATCAGTGCCCCTTTCAGAAGTTTTGACGCAATCGCAAGCATCATTGCCGGCTCGGGGACACGTGTCAGTGACCACAGCTACATCAGGAAAAATTTGAGGGACTGCCCGTCTTCGGGACGAATAGCTGACCATCGCTCCAATGGCCCTGTGCTGCCCGAGGCGCCGTCGATGGTCGGAGACGAATGCGAGCGACCGGGCAGCGAATTGGATGAGGAGACGATGAAATTTCTGGCCGCTTTGTTCTGTATCGTTCTCGCCTTGATCGGATTGGGCTTGATGGGAGGCGGCGCCTTGCTGCTGAGCCTCGGCGGCTCCTCCTATTACGCAATCACAGGACTTGCCTATCTCGTTGCAGCCGTTCTGCTATGGCGCCGGACGCCGCTGGGCGCACTCATCATCCTGCTTGTCGTCGTTTTCACCCTTCCCTGGGCATTGTGGGAGTCGGGCACCAATTTCTGGGGGCTCTTCGCACGCTTGATGTCCCCCATTGCACTGGCGGGATTTGCGTTTCTTTTTGCACCAGCGCGTTTGCCGACCGCCAACCGAAAGCTCTTCCACGGCGGCGCCCTGCTTGCCGCCATTCTGTTTGCTGCAGGCTTTGGTCTTGCTTTCACGCCGCATGAGGTGATCCGCCCCTCCGGCGATTTCCCTACCTACAAGACGGTCAGAGGCGACAACTCCCCCTCCGACTGGACATCCTATGGCCGTGGCACGGAGGGAGATCGCTATTCCCCATTCGATCAGATCAATCGCGGCAACGTTGCCAGGCTCGATCTTGCCTGGACATATCGCAGCGGAAGAGGCGACGGCGTCGACCAGAACACGCCTTTGCAGATCGGCGATACCGTCTACACTTGCACGCCGACGGATGTGATCGCCGCCCTTGATGCCGATACGGGAAAACCCCGCTGGACCTTCGACCCCAAGGCGTCGGCGCCCTATTGGCAGCGTTGCCGCGGCCTCGGCTATTACAAGATGCCGGAGGAAAGCCGATCACCCGATGGCCTCTGCAACGAGCGCCTGATACAGACGACGATCGATGCCCGCCTCCTCGAGATCGACAGCAAAACCGGCGCGCCATGCACTGGCTTCGGCGACAACGGTACCGTGCAGCTCTCTCAGGGCATGGGTGAAATCAAGACCGGCTACTATTTCCAGACGTCGGCTCCGCTGATTGCCCGCAACCTGATTGTCATCGGAGGCTGGGTCACCGACAATCAGGAGGTCGGCGAGCCCTCAGGCGTCATTCGCGCATTCAATGTTGTCACCGGCGGGCTCGAATGGGCCTGGGATCTCGGCAGTCCGGCGATCACCAAGCTTCCGCCGGCAGGCGAGACCTACACCCGCGCCACGCCCAATATGTGGACGACAGCCGCCTTCGACGACAAGCTCGGCCTCATCTATGCCCCGCTCGGCAATACCACGCCGGATTATTACGGCGCCAATCGCCCGGCTTTCGCCGATCAGTACAACGCGACATTGGTGGCGCTCGATGTGACGACAGGCCGGGAGCGATGGAAATTCCAGACCGTGCATCATGATATCTGGGACTATGATCTGCCGGCCCAACCGGTGCTGATCGACCTGCCTGACGGCAATGGTGCCACCGTGCCGGCCATCTTGCAGACCACCAAACGTGGGCAGCTTTTCCTGCTCAACCGTCAGACCGGCCTTCCCCTCGCCGAAGTTCAGGAAAAGCCGGTGTCGCAGACAGGAGGCGCGCCGGAAGAGAAGCTGTCGCCGACACAGCCTTATTCCGTCGGCATGCCGACGATCGGTGCGGAACGTGTCACGGAGCAGCGGGCCTGGGGCCTGACGATGTTCGATCAGCTGGCCTGCCGCATCGCCTTTCGCAAGATGCGCTACGACGGCGATTTCACCCCGATCGGCACGCATCCTGCAATTCAGCAGCCGGGAAATCTGGGCGGCCTCAACTGGGGAAGCGTCTCGGTCGACCTGCCCAACAACCGCGTCTTCATGAACGACATTCGCGTCCCCAGCATCTTCGCGCTCGTGCCGCGGGCCGATTACGTCGATTTTGCCCTCGTCACGACCGCACACGGCCCATCCGCCCCGCAGCGCGGCACGCCCTATGGCATGACAACCGAGAAGTGGACGTCAAGACTGCGCATTCCCTGCACGCAACCGCCATGGGGCACGGTGACGGCAGTGGATCTGAACACACGCAAAATCGCATGGCAGGTGCCGGCTGGGACTGCCGAACAGCTCGGACCATTTAAGATCAAGATGAATTTGCCCATGTCGATGGGCTTGCCGACCTATGCGGGTACATCGGCGACTGCCGGCGGCCTCGTCTTCTTTGCCGGCTTCCAGGACTATTATATCCGCGCCTATGACGCCGAGAACGGCAGCGAGCTCTGGAAATATCCTTTGCCGGTCGGCTCGAGTGCGACGCCGATGACCTACGTCTCACCTAAGACAGGCAAGCAATATGTTCTGGTCTCGGTTGGCGGAGCAGCAAATTCGACTGACGTCGGCGACTATGTATTCGCCTTCTCCCTAAGAGACGGGAATTAGCCAGCCGATCACACGAAGCCACATGGCACCGCTTGATCGTGTCGTGAGTGATCGGCTACCTCAAGCATGCCGCTGATCCGCTTGCGAACACCGTCCTTTAAGATCGTCCGCAAGAGCTATTGCCAGCGCAAAAGATTGACTGGCGGTAGATGATGGCATCACGGCCGTGCACTGGCCATGTCTGATCCTCTTACTGGGCAAGGCTTCGAGTAACCCAAACTACCCTCGCAGGGCGATCGGCAGCCCAGTCATTTTGCCCGAAACCGCGAGTGACACGACGCGCAGGTCTGCAGCATCAGGTGAAACGCATGTTCTGCCGACATGGCAGACATCGAAGCCTCGCTCCTGATGCGCGTACCAAGCGGCCCTCCGCCCATCGGCTCGCGCTCCTTCATACGCATATCATCTGACATTCTGTCCGGATGCCGATCCGCGGTCGAAGACAAGGCATCCGCATAGGTCTTGAGGTCCCGCGCCAGTTCGGAGAACCGATTCCGTTCGGTGGCGATCACCTCGTTTGCCTTCGAACCCTCTGCGGCGGTCACCGTTGCAAAGTGATCTGTAAGACGCCGATCGGCTCGATCACTGATGGCTTCGCTCGCCTCCTTGAACTTGGTGGAGGAGTAGGTTTCGGGAGCTTTGAACATGTCCGAAATCGTCTTTGCGGCGGCGGCGATCTCCTTCATATCGTTCTGACGATCAGCCACGACCGGCACGGTCTCCGCAAATGCGAGGGAATTCGCCAGCACGCATACGAACACCAGAATGGCACTTGACCTTCCCGTTGGTGGAAGGGGCAGTCTTCGTGGAAAATGGTTGATCATCCGGGATGTCGTAGTTGCGCTTCTTCTGATCCCTGCTTGATGAGGATCAAAGCGGGCGTGTGGAGTTTCCCTAAGCTATCCATGAGGCAGAAATAGGCTGAGCAATATGGACTTGCGGAAGCATAACACGCTGATTTTGAGGATGTGCATAGCGCTGCTTGCCGTCGCTATTCTCTTCAGCGCACCTGCTTCCCATGCCACTCTTCAACCCTGCTCGACGGAACACAGAGTGTCCATTGATCACCCTCACCAAAACGATCATCACTCAAAGCCAAAAATGGCACTCGGTGACCAGGCGTGCTGCAGCAGCATTTGCGCTGTCTGCATATTGATTCTTCCGTCACCGACGACCGCGTCGTCAAATATGGCGATTTTGTTGACCCGTATTTCCTATCTGCAGGAGCATCTTACCGGAAGAGCCCCTTCTCCTGGCTTCAAGCCTCCCCGATCTGCTGCCTGACGAAGCGTCCGCCTGTCAGCGGGCCAGTTCCATCATCAGCACTGTCGGGATGCCGACATAAATCGAGAGGCATATCATGTATCGCCGTCAATTCCTGAAGACGCTCGCCGTGAGTGCGGCAGTCGTCTCGCCTGTCCTCAATTCCATCCGCGCCCATGCAAACCCTGTTCCCGCCGATCTGGTCATCGGAAAGAGAACCCTGGACGTCAATGGCAAGGCCGCCACCATCTTCGGACTGGCCAACCGCAGCGGCAAGCCCGGCCTCGTGCTGGACGCAGGCACGGACCTCGACATCCGCCTCCTCAACGAGACATCCGAAGACACCCTCATCCACTGGCATGGCCTGACGCCGCCGTGGAAAATGGACGGCGTACCGGACAATCCGGCCGCCTTGCTTGCCGCTGGGGAAAACCGGGACTACCGATTTCCTGTCGGTCCTGGCGGGACCCATTGGATGCACGCCCACACCCTGCAGGAGCAGAACCTGCTCGCCGCGCCGCTGATCGTCCGCACGGCGGAAGACCGCGCCCGTGACGAACAGGAAGTCGTGATCCTGCTGCACGACTTCTCTTTCAAGTCCCCGGAGGAGTTGCTGGAAAGGCTGAAGGGTAGCGGCGCCAGACATGGCGGCATGCAGTCGCGCCATCAAGGGATGATGCAGACGATGATGAACATGCAGGGACATCAGATGCCGATGACCGGCATGTCGACGATGAACATGCCGATGGCGGGAACGTCGGCGATGGACCTCAAAGATATCGAATACGACGCCTATCTCGCGAATGACCGCACCCTTGACGATCCCGAGATCGTCAGGATCGAGAAAAGCGGCCGCGTGCGTCTGCGGATCATCAACGGAGCGACAGCAACGGCCTTCACCATCGATACCGGCAGCATCGTCGGTAATCTCATTGCCGTGGACGGCGTCGATATCGAGCCGGTCCCGGCCAGCCGCTTCCCGATCTCGATGGGTCAGCGCCTCGACATCCGGCTGGAGCTTCCCGCAGCCCCAGGCTCTTACCCCATCCTCGCACTTCGCGAAGGCGCGAAGGAGCAGACCGGTATCATCCTCGCGACCAGGAGTGCAGCCGTTGAAAAGATCGGCACCACCGCCTCGGAGATGGGTCACGTTCTCGACCTTGGCCTGGAGCGCCAGCTTCGGCCTGCAACACCTCTCGCCCCCCGCTCACCCGACCATCAGTACGCCATCACACTGACGGGAGACATGACCGCGTACACTTGGGGCATCGACCCATCCGCGCCGTTGAATGTTTCCAAAGAAAAGCGAGTCCGTCTCACCATGCGGAATATGTCGATGATGGCGCACCCGATGCATCTGCATGGGCACCATTTCCAGGTCGTCGGCGTCAATGGCCAGGGGGTCAGCGGAGCCGTCCGTGATACTGTCCTGCTAACGCCGATGGCCGAGGTCGTGGTGGAGTTCGATACCGTCAATCCGGGCCGTTGGCCGCTCCACTGCCACCACCTGTACCACATGGCGGCGGGGATGATGACGTACATCGCTTACGACGGCGCGATCTGATCAGCAAGCTCGGGCTCCCGCATCCGGCAAGCTCTTGCGACCCGGGAACCAACCCGCCGATGCAAGGTTAAGGCGATATGCCTCCGAGTTGTTGCCTCGGAAACATCCTGGAGCGGTTCAGCTTTTCACGGAAGCGCAGAACCGCTCTAAACTTTTGGATTTACGCGATTCCGGAGGGAAAACGGCTTCGCACTTTTCCTGGAATTGCTCTGACCGCCTTCCGACTCGGTCCGAAGGCCGGAAGGAAGCTAGCGATGCGCAATCACCACAATTCCCGGCATGAGGGGATGAGCAGGCATCCCTATTCCATGTTCGCGGTCAACATGATCCTCAGCCTCATCGTCATGTACTTCGTGATGTTCTCGATGATCGATGGCTGGAGCGATTTCAGGAACAATCTCAACATGCTCTACATGGCGCTGACGATGGTGGCCCCGATGGGCATCATCATGCTCGCCACCATGGGCGGCATGTACGGGAACAGGAAGCTGAACGCCGCCATCCATGTCGGCCTGGCGATCCTGTTCGTCGCGGCCTTTGCAGGCACTCGCACACAGGCTCTCATAGGCGACCGCCAATTCATCGCCTCGATGGTGCCTCATCATTCAGGTGCAATCCTCATGTGCCGGGAAGCAGCCCTCAACGATCCCGAACTGGTTGCGCTCTGCGCCAACATCTCGAGCGGCCAGCGTGCGGAGATCGAGCAGATGAACGCGATCCGCACGCGCCTGGATCAGGGCGCGCGGTAAGCGCTTGCGGATGTCAAGAAGGCAATCGAGACAGCCGCTCCAGCCTCGTCGACCAGGCTAAAACCATTTGCCTATGGATAAAATCGGTACGACCCTATCGAAAGCGCGCGCTTGGCAAGCGACCTTCGCCACATCCGGACCGGCTCGATCTTGCTCCGTCGATGACAATAATCTTGTGAAAAATCCGATACTAGGGCACAATTTGCGAAGGCATCTGAAGTTGCGGCGCAGTCTCGAATCCGGCCGTCTCGCGCCGAGTGGCAGTTCGCGTCGGAGGGTCGGCGTCGATGGATCAGGGGTTCTTTCTTCTGTTCGCTGCGGTATCCGTGATCACGGCCCTGACGGTGGTCCTGGCGCGCAATCCGGTTCACAGCGCATTGGCGCTGATGGCGTGTTTCCTGCAGGTCTCGGCAATCTTCGTCTTGCTCGAGGCACCGTTGCTCGCGGTCATCCAGATCTTCGTCTATATCGGCGCGATCATGGTCCTGTTCCTGTTCGTGATCATGATGATCGATGTGCGCGAAGCGGTGTTGCAGCGGTTCTTGCCGGGCGGCAACCTCCCCGCTCTGGTACTGCTCGTCCTGCTCGGAGTCGAGATGCTCGTGCTGGTGCTCTGGAGCGACCGCTTTTCGGTCGTGGAGCCCGTCGCGATGCGGGGCGGCGACGACGTCAGGCAGCTTGGCACAGCACTTTTCGCCGACTATCTCCTGCCGTTTGAAACCGCCTCCGTAATCCTGCTGGCGGCCTTGGTCGGCGCCATCATGCTGGCGCGGAAGGAGCAGGGGTGATGGTTCCGCTCTGGTGGTATATTGTGCTCGGAGTGGTCCTGTTCGTGATCGGAGCGGCGGGCGTGCTGCTCAGGCGCAATATTCTCGTCGTACTGATGTCGCTGGAGCTGCTGCTCAACTCGGTCAACATCAATTTCATCGCTTTCGGGCGTTACCACGCCGATTTCCGCGGGCAGATCTTCGCGATCTTTGTCATCGCAATCACCGCGGCGGAAGTTGCCGTCGCCCTCGGCATCCTGGTTGCCCTCGTGAGGAACAAATCCACCCTCAAGATCGACGACGTGACGGTGATGAAAGGATAACGGCTTTGGACTCGGTTGTATCGATCCGGCCGTTGCTTGCCATCGCCGTCGCCGGTCTGGCGGCCCTTGCAGTTCTCCTTTTGAATAACCGCGAGAGACTTCGCGATCTGGTCTCGCCGTTGGCCGCGATCGCCATGTTCGCGATTATCTTATCGATGGCGCCCACGGTGCTGGCGGGCGGGACGGTCGAATTGCGCCTGTTCGAGATTCTGCCGGGGATCGACTTTGCTTTCCGGGTCGATGCACTCGGCATGGTGTTTGCCACCGTCTCTTCGCTGCTGTGGATCGTGGCGGCGATCTATTCCATCGGCTACATGCGGCATTTGAACGAGCATGCGCAGACCCGGTTCTTCGCCTGCTTCGCCAGCAGTCTTGCGGCCGCCGCCGGGGGCGCCTTCGCCGCCAATCTGTTTACGCTGGTGATCTTCTACGAGGTGCTCAGCCTCGTTACCTATCCGCTCGTCTACCACCACGAGGACGAGGAGGGATGGAGGGGCGGCCGCAAGTACCTCGTCTATCTGATGGGCGCCTCGAAAAGCGCGCTGCTCGCCGCACTGGCGCTGACCTACCATATTGCGGGGTCGCTCGACTTTGTCGCGGGGGGGCTGTTGGCCAGGAGTGATGTCTCGGCGGCGCTGCTGACGGTCGTCTATTTCTGCTATCTTTTCGGCTTCGCCAAGGCCGCTGTGATGCCGATGCACGCCTGGTTGCCCGCCGCGATGGTCGCGCCGACACCGGTCAGCGCGCTTTTGCATGCAGTGGCAGTGGTCAAGATGGGCGTGTTCTGCGTGCTACGGGTGGTGTTCCATGTCTTCGGCACCGGACTGGTGGGCGGGCTGGGCCTCGGAATCGCCACGGCCTATCTGGCTTCGTTCACGATCCTGATGGCGTCGGTTTACGCCCTGACGCGGGACGACCTGAAGGCCAGGCTTGCTTATTCGACGGTTAGCCAGCTCTCCTACATCGTGCTGGGCGCGGTTCTGTTGTCGCCGGTCGCGATGGTCGGCGGGATCATCCACATCGCGGCGCACGCATTCTCCAAGATCACGCTCTTTTTCTGCGCCGGGTCGATCTATTGCGCGTCCGGCAAGCGTAACATCAGCGACATGGCCGGTATCGGCCGCAGGCTGCCCTGGACGATGGGGGCATTTTTCGTCGCCTCGCTCAGCATGATTGGCGTGCCGCCAACCGCGGGTTTCGTCAGCAAGTGGTATCTGGCTAAGGGCGCCTTGGCGGCGGGAGAGACCGCGTTCCTGGTCGTGCTCCTGGTGAGCTCGATCCTGAACGCCGCCTATTTCCTGCCGGTCAGCTATGCCGCCTTCTTCGAGGCGGAGAAGCAGGAGAGCCGCACGACGGTCCGTGAAATTCCGTTGGTGACGATACCGCTGGTCGCGACGGCAATCCTGTCGGTGCTGATGGGCATTTTCCCGGGCTATTTTCTCACCCTGGCAGATGGAGTGATCCGATGATCAAGCGTGTCGTCGACTTCTTTGGTGCCGAGCAATATGCGAGCCCGCGCCGCCGACTGTTCTACCTCGTGCTCGTCCTGATCGTCATCGCCGACTTTCTGGTCTCTCGCGAACATGCCGAATATCTGTGGGACAGCCTGCCGGGCTGGTCCGCCGTCTACGGCTTCGTCTCCTGCGTCCTGCTTATCTTCGTTTCCAAGTTTCTCGGCCATCGGGTCGGGCTGATGCGGCGCGAGGACTATTATGACTGACTTCATCCATCCGGCTCTGCTCTTTATTCTTGGCGCCCTGCCGATCCCTTTCCTCAGCGGGTGGGTCCGCAAGGCCTATCTGCTTCTGATCCCTGCGCTGGCAATCCTTGCCGTGCTTACGATGGAGCCGGGGAGCTATGGCGAAGCGCGGTTCATCGGACAGGAGATCCTGATCGCGAAAGTGGACAAGCTCAGCATCGTCTTCGCCACCGTTTTCACCATCATGGCGTTGATCGGCATGGTCTACGCGCTGCACCTGACGGATGCCGGCCAGCACGTGGCGGCATTCGTTTATGTCGGCAGCGCACTTGGCGTGGTGTTTGCCGGTGACTACCTGACCCTCTACCTGTTCTGGGAGGGCATGGCATTCGCCTCCGCCTATCTGGTCTTCGCGCAGCGTGGTGGGCCGGCGATCCGGGCCGGCTTCCGTTACCTGATGGTCCATATGACCGGCGGTGTCGTCCTGCTCGGCGGCATCATTTCCCACGGGCTCGCCACCGGTTCACTGCTTTTCGGCCCGATCGCGGGGGGCCTCACCAATGGAGGAATGGGGGTCGGCGACTACCTGATCCTCGCCGGCTTCATTCTCAACGCGGCCGTGCCGCCGCTCAATGCCTGGCTGACCGATGCCTATCCGGAGGCGACCGTCACCGGGGCGGTGTTCATGAGCGCGTTTACCACCAAGACCGCCGTCTATGTGCTGGCGCGGGCGTTTCCGGGGACCGAGCTCCTTGTCTGGCTCGGCACCATCATGGCGCTCTACGGCGTCATCTACGCAGTGCTGGAGAACGATTGCCGGCGGCTTCTCGCCTATCACATCGTCAGCCAGGTGGGCTATATGATCGCAGGTATCGGCATCGGAACCGAGATGGCGGTGAACGGAGCCGCCAGCCACGCCTTCGCGCATATCCTCTACAAGGCGCTGCTGTTCATGGGTGCCGGTGCAGTCATCTACGTCACCGGCCGACGCAAGCTCACCGAACTCGGCGGGCTTTACAAAACCATGCCGCTGACCGTGGCGCTTTACATGGTCGGCGCCTTCGCGATCTCGGCCTTCCCGTTCTTCTCGGGGTTCGTCACCAAATCGATGGTGATAGCGGCTGCAGGAGCGGATCACCGCGCACTGGTGGTGCTGGCGCTGACCATGGCATCGTCCGGGACGTTCCTGCACACCGGCCTCAAGCTTCCCTATTACATGTTCTTCGGGACGGACCGGAAACTGGAGGCGCGGGAGCCGCCGCGCAACATGCTGATTGCCATGGGCATGGCGGCGGTGCTCTGCATTGCGATCGGGGTGTTCCCCCAGCCGCTTTATGCGCTTCTGCCCTATCCGGTGGATTTCGAACCTTATACGGGCATGCATGTCATGGAGAGCCTCGGGCTGCTGATGTTCACCGCCCTGGGGTTCGTTCTGTTCCTCTGGGCGCTCGATCCCGAGAACACGATCAGCCTCGACACCGACTGGTTTTACCGCAAGGGTGCGCGGGCCTTCATGTGGCTCGCCGAAAGGCCGCTGGCGCGCTATGAGCAGGCGGTGAGCAATGTCTCCGAGACCGCGGCGCTGCCCTTGCTGCGCGGCGCGGCGCGGACAGGACTCCGGCTCGATCTTGCCGGCGTGGATGCCGTCGTGAATGGCATTGCCCACTCGATCCTGCACGGCGGCGGACGGCTCAGGCGGCTCCAGACGGGTGTCGTGACCCATTACGTACTGGCGATGATCGTCGGTCTTATCGCAGCCACCGCCGTCTTCGTCGTGGCGTGGCGGTAGGGGGTGCCATGGGCTTCCCGCTGCTCAGCCTCATCATATTCACACCCGTTGTCGGGGCCGCGGTTCTGATGTTCCTGCGCGGTGACGATGCGGTGCGGTGGACTGCGCTCTCTTTCACCGTCCTCGACCTTGCTCTCTGCATCGCCATGCTGGTCGGCTTCGACACCACGACCCATGCCATGCAGTTCATCGAAACGCGCTCCTGGGTGCCCGCGCTCGGGATCAATTATGCGCTTGGCATCGACGGAATCAGCGCGCTCTTCGTGTTCCTGACCGCATTGTTGGGGTCGATCTGCGTGCTCGCCTCCTGGGTCGCGATTGACCGCAAGGTAAAGGAATTCATGATCTGCCTGCTCTTCATGCAGGCGCTGATGCTCGGGGTCTTCTGCGCACTCGATCTGTTCCTCTTCTACGTCTTTTGGGAGGCGATGCTGATCCCGATGTACCTCATCATCGGCGTCTGGGGCGGCGAGGGTCGGGTCTATGCGGCGATCAAGTTTTTCCTCTACACGCTGGCGGGCAGCCTTCTGTTCCTGATCGGTGTCATCGTGCTCTATTTCTACGGCGGCAGGACCTTCGATATCCTCGCCTTGACGGAGCAGGACTTGCCGTTCCGGATCCAGTCTTGGCTGTTCTTCGCCTTCCTGATCGCTTTTGCGGTCAAGGTGCCAATGGTGCCGGTCCATACCTGGCTGCCGGACGCCCATGTGCAGGCGCCGACGGCGGGCAGCATTATTCTCGCCGGCGTGCTCCTGAAGATGGGCGCCTACGGATTCCTGCGGTTCTCGCTGCCGATGCTGCCGGAGGCATCGATGTATTATTCGCCGCTGATGCTGGCGCTTTCGGGGCTTGCGATCGTCTATGGCGGGTTGCTCGCGCTGGCGCAGGACGATCTGAAGAAGCTGGTGGCCTATTCCAGCATCAGCCACATGGGCTTCGTGACGCTGGGGATTTTTGCGCTGAACCTCCGCGGGCTCGAGGGCGGTATCCTGCAGATGTTCAATCATGGCGTGACGACAGGCGCCCTATTCCTGTTCGTCGGGCTGATTTACGAGCGCACCCATTCCCGCAGCATCGCCGACTATGGCGGGTTGATGAAGGTGGCGCCGGTCTACACCACGTTTCTGGCACTGTTTACCCTGTCGTCGATGGCGCTGCCGGGAACGAATTCGTTCGTGGGCGAGTTGCTGGTGCTGTCAGGCGGGTTTGCGGCCAACCTGGTCGCCGGCTCGGCCGCCGTTTTGGGCGCATTGCTGGCGGCTGCCTATCTGCTCGGCATGTATGGGAAAGTCGCGCTCGGCCCGGCCAGCGTCAGCGCCCGGTTGAAGATACGCGACGTGAACGCCCGTGAGATGGCTGCGATCCTGCCGCTGGCCGTCTTCGTGCTCTGGGTCGGGCTCGATCCGAAACCCTTCCTCAACGTCGTCGATGCCTCGGTGAAGCATCTGGTGACACACGTGCACAGTAGGGGGAGCGGCCAATGACCACCGCCGCGCTTTTCCAGTCGGCCCTGGCGAGCCTGCCCGAGATCGTGGTGATCACCGGCGCCTGCATCCTGCTGATCCTGGGACAGTTTGTGCGAAGGGGACAGGAACATTTCCTTGTCTGGGCGTCGGTCGCGGTCGTGTTGATTGCCGCCTTGGCGACACTCATGCTGGCGAGCGAAGTACGGCCGGCCTACACGGGCATGTTCGTCGCCGACCGCTTCGCAGTCTTCTTCAAGTTCGTTTTCTACCTAGCCACCGTACTGACATTCCTCCTTTCGCGAAAATATGCCGATATCGAAGGGATCGCGAGCAGCGAATACTATGTCCTGCTGCTCTTTGCGCTTTCGGGTATGATGATCATGGCCTCGGCGACCGATCTCCTGTCGATCTATGTGGGCCTCGAACTGATGGTGATTTGCACCTATGTGCTGACCGGCTTCCTGCGGCGTGAGCGGCGGTCGAACGAAGCAGCGCTGAAATACGTAATCCTTGGCGCGGTCTCGACCGGGATTTTCCTTTACGGCGTTTCGCTGGTCTACGGGCTCACCGGCACAACGCAATTGGACGGGATGGCTGCGGCCGTGACCGCCGATCCGCTCGATCCAGGATTGTTGCTGGCGGTGGTCTTCATCGTCGCGGGGCTGGTCTTCAAAGTCGGCGCGGTTCCCTTCCACATGTGGCTGCCGGACGTCTATGAAGGCGCGCCGACGACGATCACCGCCTTCATGTCCGTAGGCCCCAAGGCGGCGGGGTTCGCGGTTATTCTTCGGGTGTTCCTCAACCCTCTGGTCGCAGCCTCGGACGTCTGGATCATCGTTGCCGTCATTGCGGTGGTTACGATGGCGCTCGGCAGCTTCGTGGCGCTGGTGCAGGATAATTTCAAGCGTCTCCTGGCCTATTCCAGCATCGCCCATGCCGGCTTCGCCATTTTCGGCGTGGCCGCTGGCGGCGCCGATGGGATCGCCAGCGTGATGCTCTATCTGCTGATCTACGCCTTCATGAATCTCGGCATTTTCGGCGCCGTTATCATGATGCGGAACGGCGATTTCTCGGGCGAGGTCATCGAAGACTATGCGGGTTTCGCCAAGTCACATCCGGGGCTGGCGCTTCTGATGCTGCTCTATCTCTTCTCATTGGCCGGCATTCCGCCGACCGCCGGGTTCTTCGCCAAATTTTACGTGCTGGTCGCCCTCGTCGAGCATGGTTTCGTCATGCTGGCGGTCATCGCAGTGCTGTTCAGCGCCGTCGCGGCCTATTTCTACATCCGCATCGTCATGGTGATCTATATGCACGAGCCGAAGAGGGCGTTCGCCCCGGCGCTGACGCCTCTGGTGGGCGCGACACTCACCGTCACCGCTGCCGGCACCATCGGCATCGGCCTATTTCCGTCGTGGTTTCTGAAGATTGCCCAAGATTCGGTCTTTGGCGGGTGAGCGATTGGATTTGCAATGATCACACCGACGGAATAGACTTGAAGGAGAAGGAAGGATTGCCCAAGTCGCACCGCGGCGTGGCCTATTTACCCGTTCGGGATGAGGTCGGTGGGCAACCGGTGCAGTGATATGACTGCAATGGAATTCTTGCCGGTTCTTTTCATGATCGCCGGAGTCATTCTGGTGGCGGGGGTGACGTTGTTCGTTTCCTCGCTGCTGCGCCCATCCAATCCCTATCCCGCCAAGAACACGCCTTATGAATGCGGCATGGACGCAGCGGGCGAGGCGGCGGCGGGCCGCTTCAGGGTGCCGTTCTTTATCCTCGCGATCCTGCTGGTCGTTTTCGATGTCGAAGCGATGTTCCTCTTTCCCTGGGCCGTCGTCCTGAAAGAGATCGGGCTGGTCGGCTATATCGAGATGATCGTCTTCATATTGCTGCTTCTCGTGGGCTTCGCCTACGCCTGGCTGAAAGGAGCGCTGGAATGGGAGGCGTAAACAATGCGATCCGCGACAGCGTGCTGTTCACCACGGCCGACAGCATCATCAGTTGGAGCCGGAGATCGGCGCTATGGCCGGAGACCTTCGGCATTGCCTGCTGCGCCATCGAAATGATCTCGGCCGGTTGTGCCCGCTACGATCTCGACCGGTTCGGCGTGGTGTTCCGCCCTTCGCCGAGACAATCCGACGTCATGATCATCGCCGGCACCGTGACCCGGAAATTCGCGCCGGTCGTGCGGCGACTCTATGACCAGATGCCGGAACCGCGCTGGGTGATCGCCATGGGCACCTGCGCTATTTCGGGCGGGGTCTATAATACCTATGCCGTGGTGCAGGGATCGGAAACCTTCGTGCCCGTCGATGTGCATGTGCCTGGCTGTCCTCCTCGGCCCGAGGCGCTGATGCACGGCTTCCTTCTGCTTCAAGAAAAGATCAAGAGGTCGCGGGCGCTCGCCGGCACACCTCTGGATCGGGTTATAGCGTCATGAGTATGGAGTCGCCCCTCAATCGCGCTCTGATCATGGAGCGCTTCGGAAAAACAATCGAGGACCTCGGCACTGCGCACGGTATCGACGCCTTTGCCGTTCCGCCCGAGCGGATCGTCGAATTCTGCCGGTTCCTGAAAGAGCATCCGGCACTGCAATTCAATTTCCTCTCGGACGTTTGCGGCGTCGATCATTATCCCGAAACGCCGCGGTTCGAGGCGGTCTACCATCTCTATTCGCTGCCCAACAGGTGGCGGGTCCGCATCAAGTGCCGCCTTGGCGATCCTCCTGAAGTGCCTTCGGTCACGGGAGTCTGGCGTACCGCCAACTGGCATGAGCGTGAGGCCTGGGACATGTATGGTATCCAGTTCGAGGGACATCCCGATCTGCGCCGGATCTACATGTGGGAAGGCTTCGAGGGCTTCCCACAGCGCAAGGATTTCCCCCTCAGGGGCTATAAGGACAAGTTGAACCCTTTCGGTGCCGAGGGTCCGCCGCCAACGCAGCCCGACCTTGCCACCAGGGACATTCCGTAAGGGAGGCCGTCCTACGCCGGAACGTTGAGATGACTGAAGTCACCGAGCTCAGCAGGCCTGAGGGTGAAGCGCTCAATACCAGAGAAGTGCTTCTCAACCTCGGTCCGCAGCACCCCAGCACCCATGGGGTTCTTCGGCTCGTCCTCGAACTGGACGGCGAGTTCGTCGAGCGCGTCGATCCGCACATCGGCTATCTCCATCGCGGCACCGAAAAACTGGCGGAGAGCTTCACCTATACCCAGATTTTCCCGCTGACGGATCGGCTCGACTATCTCTGTCCGCCCTCGAACAACCTCGCCTTCGCGCTGGCGGTGGAGAAACTCCTCGGTATAGAAGCGCCGATCCGGGCGCAATATATCCGCGTGATGATGGCCGAGCTGGCACGGATATCAGGTCACCTCCTGATCACCGGCGCGCTGCCGATGGATCTCGGCGCCATGACCGCGCTGCTTTACGTCATGCGCGAGCGCGAAATGATCATGGACCTCCTGGAAATGATCACTGGTGCACGCATGCACACCTCGTTCTGCCGGGTCGGCGGCGTGCGCGAGGATCTGCCTGACGGATTCTTCCCCAAGATCCGGGAGTTTTGCGACATCTTCCCGAACCGGATCCGCGACTATGAGCGACTGCTCGAAGATAACCGGGTGTTTCTCAATCGCACGAAGGGGATCGGCGTGATCTCCGCAGAGGATGGCGTCGATCTCGGCCTCAGCGGTCCGAACCTGCGTGCTTCCGGTGTCGACTGGGACATTCGCCGCGATGAGCCCTACGAGATCTACGACCGGCTCGATTTCAACGTCATCACCCGTGACGAGGGCGATTGCTATGCACGCTGGCGATGCCGCGTCGACGAGATGCGCGAAAGCATAGGGATCATCGAACAATGCATCGACCAGATGCCTGAAGGGCCGTTCCAGATCGATATGCCGACAATCGCCTTCCCGCTGGACAAGGATCGGGTGCACTGCTCGATGGAGGCGCTGATCCAGCATTTCGACTTGTCGGCCTACGGCTTCAAGGTGCCGAGGGGCGAGGTATATTCGGCAATCGAGGCGCCAAAGGGCGAGCTTGGCTTCTACATCATCAGCGACGGCTCGCCAAAACCGTTCCGTATGAAGGTGCGGGCACCCTCGTTCGTCAATCTTCAGGCCCTCTTCGGGGTCACCAACGCCCGCTATCTGGCGGACATGATCGCCGTGCTCGGCAGCCTCGACCCTGTGATGGCGGAGGTGGACAAGTAGCAAGGATTGAATGCGATGACCATGCGCGAAAAGATCGAAGAGGCGGCGGCGCGGTATCCCGACCAGCGCTCTGCGATCATGCCCGCGCTCCTGATCGCGCAGGAAGAACATGGCCATCTGCCTGGGCCAGTGTTGGAAGAGGTCGCCGACATTCTCGGAGTCGAGCGGATCTGGGTCTACGAGTTGGCGACCTTCTACACCCTCTTCCATACCGAACCGATGGGGATGTTCCACCTGCAGCTCTGCAACAATGTTTCCTGCATGCTGTGCGGATCGGAGGACCTGCTAGACCATCTGGAAACAGCGCTGGGGATCAGGAAAGGCGGCACCACCCCGGACGGGCTGTTCACGCTTTCGACCGTCGAATGCCTCGGCGCCTGCGAGATGGCTCCGGTGATGCAAGTCGGCGACGATTACCACGCCCACCTTGACGTGACGCGGATAAACGCACTGTTGGACAGCCTGCGGGCGATAGCGGGAGCCGCGAGCGTCGAGCACATCTCTGCGCGGCTGCCGGGGGAGTAGCGCCATGTCCGAGCCGGTTCTTCTCAAAAATGTCGATGTGGCGGATGGTCATTTGGTGTCGACCTACGAGGCTGGAGGCGGCTATCAGGCGCTGGCGAAGGCGCTGCGCGAGTACACGCCTGACGAGGTTATCGACCTCGTCAAACGGTCCAACCTGCGCGGTCGCGGCGGTGCCGGATTCCCAACGGGCATGAAATGGGGTTTCGTGCCGAAGCGCACGGGCAAGCCGACATATCTGTGCTGCAACGCCGATGAGGGCGAACCGGGCACGTTCAAGGACCGGATCATCATGGAGCGTGACCCGCATCAACTGATCGAGGGGCTGGCGGTAAGTGCCTACGCGATTGGGGCCGAAACCGCCTATGTCTACATTCGCGGAGAATATGTGACGGCGATCCGTCGTCTGGAGCAAGCGATCGCCGAGGCCCACGCAAAGGGCTATCTCGGAAAGCGCGTTCTGGGCTCGGATTTCAATTTCGCGATACACATCCACTGCGGCGCCGGCGCCTATATCTGCGGCGAGGAGACTGCGATGCTCGAGTCGCTCGAGGGCAAGCGGGCGCAGCCGCGATTGAAGCCGCCGTTTCCGGCCGTGGCCGGGCTCTACGCCAGCCCGACTGTGATCAACAACGTCGAGACGCTCGCTTGCGTACCGCACATCATTATGCGGGGGGCGGACTGGTTTCGCGGCATCGGCCCGGAAAAGAGCCCCGGCCCGAAGCTCTACTGCCTCAGCGGACAGGTGCGCAAACCCGGCCTTTACGAGTTGCCGATGGGCATACCATTGCGCGAACTGGTCGAGGAACATGCCGGCGGGGCCTTGCCGGGACGCAAGATCAAGGCAGTGATCCCGGGCGGGGTCTCAGCGCCGGTCATCCCGGAGCATGGGCTGGAGGTGAGGATGGATTTTGACTCGCTGGCTGCCGCCGGCTCGATGCTCGGTTCGGCTGGCGTTATCGTGATCGACGATAGCACCTGCATGGTCAAGGTCGCCACCAGGATCGTCGAGTTCTTCCACCATGAGTCCTGCGGCAAGTGCACGCCCTGTCGGGAAGGATTGAACTGGGTTGTGAAGGTCCTGCGCCGGGTTGAAGGCGGGGATGGCGCACCCGGCGATCTGGAGCAGCTGGAGATGCTCTGCAAAGGCATTTTCGGCAATACGTTTTGTGCCTTGGGTGACGGTGCAGCGATGGGATTGCGGGCGGCACTCGCGCATTTCCGAGATGAATTCGTCGCCCATGTCGAGGAGCGGAGGTGCCCGTTTCACTGAAGGAGTGTGCTGGATCAGGCTTGTGAGGAAACCATGCTTAAAGTCACGATCGATGGACAAACGCTGGAAGTTGAAGCTGGCTCGACAGTGTTGCAGGCCGCCCGGCGTTTGAGCATCGATATCCCGACCTTTTGCTATCTGAAGCGTCTGCCGCCGCTGGCCTCCTGCCGTATGTGTCTGGTGGAAATCGAGGGCCTGCGGCGGCTGCAGCCGTCCTGCGCTACTGCGGTCACCGATGGCATGGTCGTGCGGACGAATACGCCTCTGATCGAGGAAACGCGCTCTTCCATGCTCGACATGCTGCTCGCCAACCACCCCCTCGACTGCCCGATCTGCGACAAGGGCGGCGAATGCGAGCTTCAGAACATGGTCATGGCCTATGGGCCCCGCGAAAGCCAGTTCCGCGATGACAAACGTGTGTTCCACTCCGAGGACATTCGCCTGAGCCCGGTCATCATCATGAACGTCAACCGCTGCATCCAGTGCCAGCGCTGCGTCCGGATGTGCGAGGAGGTCGTCGGCGCGGTGGCACTGGGCACCGTTGAAAAAGGCATGGATACCGCCGTCACCGGCTTCGAGGGCAGTCTGGCGAGTTGCGACCAGTGCGGCAATTGCGTCGAGGTCTGCCCGGTCGGCGCGCTGATGAGCTTCCCCTACCGCTACAAGGCGCGCCCCTGGGATCTCGTAGAGACCGACACGATCTGCCCGCATTGTGGCACCGGTTGCCAGTTGACAGTGGGCACGCGCAAGGGCGAGTTCATGCGGGTGCGCTCGAAGTGGGACGAAGGTGTCAACCACGAAACTCTCTGCGTGCGAGGACGCTTCGGCCTCGATTTCGTTGCAAGCCGCGACCGGATCAAGCAGCCAATGATCCGTCAGGATGGCGCCCTGATTCCGGTTTCCTGGGACGAAGTGGGGGACTATCTGCGCCGGCGACTGTTGGCTGTCGAGAGCAAGGATGCCGGCGGGCTGGCCTCGCCTCGCCTGCCCAACGAGGTGCTTTACCAGTTCCAGAAGCTGATGCGAACAGTATTCCGGACCAACAACATTGATTGTTCGTCACGCTGGGCCGCGCCCTTCGATACGCTCGGCCCGCTATTGGGAGCTTTCTACAGCCGCACACCGCTGGACGACGTAATCGGCAACGACTGCGTGCTCGTCGTCGGCGGCAACGTGACCGAGGAGAATCCCGTCACCGAATACCTGCTGCGAGACGCCGTGCGGCGGCGGCAGGCCGGATTGCTGATGCTTTCGGCGCGGCCCTCGCGTCTGGATGCCGATGCCAGGGTGGTGGTTCGCGTGCCGCCGGGCGGAGAAGAGGCGAGCCTTGCGGCGGTGGTAACCGCGCTCATGGCGGCGGCCGGTCAGACCTTGCCGGGCGACGCATTTGCGGACATCGGTGCGACGATCGGCAGGCCGGCAGCGGGCACCGGCAGCGACGGGCCGGATCGTCTGGCCACCGCGCTCAAGGACGGCCGTAGCGTCACCGTGCTTGTCAGCGTCGATCTCCTGAGATCCCCCGACGCGCGCACGACGCTGCAGCAGATCAATAACCTGCTGCAGGTTCTGCGCCTGCTCGGCAAAGGCCCGGCGATGCAGTTCCTCTTCGACCGTGCCAACCAGATGGGCGCCTGGGACATGGGAGTTCTGCCGGCGGCTCTGCCGGGCCTGCGGGCGGTCGCCGACGATGTGGCGCGCGCAACTCTTGCACGGGACTGGGGCGCCGAAATCCCGTCTGAACCGGGCGCAGGTCTCGATGCCATGCTGGACCTCTGCGTCGGCGGGCGGATGGGTGCGCTCTACATTGCCGGAACCGACCCCTTGATCAGCTATCCCGACCGGGCGTTCGTACAGCGGGCGCTTGGCGCCGCCGATCTCCTGATCGTCCAGGACGCCTTTCTTACGGACACGGCCGGGCTGGCCGAGGTCATCCTGCCCGCGGCGGGTTACGGCGAAGAATCCGGCACGTTCACCAACAACGAGGCCCGGACCCAGACGATCCGCAAATTCCGCGAACCCGCCTTCGAGGCGCGGAGCAATCTGGCGATCTTCGACTTCGTCGCGGCGCTTTGCAACCAGGCACTGCGGCCGTCGACGCAAGGGCAAATTTTCGACGAGATTGCACGGCTGGTTCCGGCCTATCAGGGATTGACGCAGGACGGGCTTGGCGCCGGCGGCGCATTCACCAAGGCGGTGCCAACACCACCGACTGGCGTGTTCCTTGCGCCGCCGCCCGTCCCGATAGCCGCCGACCGGCTGATGCTGATCACCGGCGACTGCCTGTTCCACAACGGGTATCTTTCCGAACGGTCGGACATGCTGAACACGGTCGCCAATGATCCCTATGTTGCGATGAGCGCGCAGGATACTGCGGAGCTTGGCCTTTCGGATGGCGATCAGGTAATCGTGCGTTCCGGCCATGGCGAACTGACAGCGCAGCTCAAGGTCGACAGGCGGTTTCCCAAGGGCCTCGTCTTCGTTCCGGAAAACTATAGAGCCTTGCGTCTCAACAGCCTGCTGCGGCGGGGCGAATATCCATGCGCGGTGGAAGTCCAGAAGGCGCATGCCACTCCTGAGGTCGACCGCCCAGGCCGGATCTGGCGCGGGGTTTGAAGATTTGGGATCGGGGCACCGTAAGGCTCCGCGGCAAGCTCCCCAGCTTCATCACATCGGCCTGGCGGCGTCAGTGATACCTGGTCCCGCATATGTAATCCTGCAGATCCTGCTCTGTACGTTGCGCTTCGTCGAGCCTGTGCTTAACCACGTCTCCGATGCTGACCACGCCGACAACGTTGCCTCCATCCGTGACCAACACATGGCGCGTACGCCGCTGGGTCATGATCCCCATCGCAACGGGCAACAAATCTTGTGTCGAACACATCGCCACATTGCGGTTCATGATGTCCGCGACCCGCATCGCCGCCGCCTTGGCCCCGTATTCCGCCATCGCATTGCAGCAATCCCGCTCCGACAGTGTACCGAGGTATTTGCTGTTCGAGCGGCTCACGACGACGAAGCCGATATTGTTGTCTCGAAACAACCTCAATACCTCCACCATCGTCTGATCGGGAGCGACTGCGATGACACCGACACCCTTGTTCTTCATGATTTCACCGACAAACATCTGAGCCTCCTGTTCGAGCGCTTCGGTTTGATGGCTGGTGCGCGTTCATGTTCGCCGGATATTCCGCCACCAGTTGTAGCCCTGCGTCTCTTTCGTCTGGACAAGTACGTCCGTCTTGGTATTGAGGCGCGCGGCAACCACGCCGCCGCCGGTTGCCGCCTTACCCGGCTTGACGAGCAGATCGTCGCGCCCGATCACCAGGTCAGCGGAGGAAAAACTGGAAAATTCGTATTGTTGCCCAAGCGCGATTGCATCCGCCGGGCAGGCGTCCTCGCACAACCCGCAGAACAGGCAGCGTGCTGTGTCGATTTCAAATTTCGCCGGGTGCCGGTTGCCCTTCTCGTCCTCGTACGGGACGACTTCGATGCAGTCGCAGGGACAGATCCGCGCGCAGAGTTCGCAGGCCACGCACTTGATCTCGCCCTCCTCATCACGCTTCAGGAAGTGATGCCCGCGATAGCGTGAGTAGGGTAGCCATTTTTCCTTGTCCGGATATTGCATGGTTACGGTTCTGGAGAACAGGTAGCCGAAGGTCAGAGCCAAGGCATTCGCCAGATCGGCGAAGAACGCCCAGCCAATCCATGTTCCAACTCTGTCCTGCGCGCGCGACATCGCCGCCTCGCTACGGGGTCGCTACGGCCCCTAAAAGTACACCGGTTATAATTATGTTCGCCATCGACAGAGGAAGCAAGACTTTCCATCCGATCGCCATCAACTGGTCGTAGCGATAGCGGGGGAAAGTGAAGCGGAGCCAGATAAATACATAGACGAAGAACGCGACCTTGAGAGCAAACCACAGGAGCGGTGGCAAGGGAATCAGAACTCCGTTCCAACCGCCGAAGAACAGGATCACCACCAGGGTCGACACAAGCAATACGATGGCATATTCGCTGACCATAAAGAAGGCAAAGCGGATACCACTGTATTCCGTATGGAACCCGGCCCCTAAATCGCCTTCCGCTTCCGCCAGGTCGAAGGGGATGCGCTGCGCTTCGGCCAATCCGGCGACGAAGAACACGAAGAATCCGACCGGTTGGTAGACGATGTTCCAGACATCGGCCTGCGCCCGCACGATCTCGAGAAGGCTCATGGATTGCGCCAGCATGACCACGCCGATGACCGCGAACCCCATCGGGATTTCGTAGCTGATCATCTGCGCGCAGGTTCTGAGGCTGCCCAGAACAGCGTATTTGCTGTTGGAGGCCCAGCCGCCGAAGATGACGCCATAAACCTCGATCCCGATCACCGAAAAAACGAAAAGGAGCGCCACATTCATGTTGGAGACATAGAGCGTGATCCCATGGCCGAGGACCGAGACAGTTTCGCCGAAGGGTATCGCGACGAACACCACAAAAGGCGGGGCGAGCGCCAGGATTGGCGCCAGTTTGAACAGGAACCGGTCGGCCTCGGCCGGGATGTGATCCTCTTTCGTCAGGAGCTTGATTCCGTCCGCCACCGGCTGCAACAGCCCGTGCCATCCCACGCGCATCGGCCCCATCCGCTGCTGCATGTGCCCGGCGACCTTGCGTTCCAGCCAGGTAAGCGGCAAGGGTAGCAACAGCAGGATCGCAATCAGGAAAGCGACCTTCAAGACGATCAGGCCAAGGGCGACGATAAGTTCCATGATCCGGACTACTTATTCATCGGGTTGAAGCGCGCGACCGGGCTTTGGCTCCGGCTCTACAATGAGCACTGCGCACACTTGTCAGGCTACATGGTACAACGGCGACGCACCTCATACAATGCCGTCGCCATTATACCGTCGCTGGCTGTGATGCGCTCGGGCTCAGGTCCCCCGAATACGCAAAAAGCCCGCTTTTGGCGGGCTTTTGGGACTTTTGGTTGCGGGGGCAGGATTTGAACCTGCGGCCTTCAGGTTATGAGCCTGACGAGCTACCGGGCTGCTCCACCCCGCGGAAGTATTATAACACGAAAGGCCGCTTTTGAGCGGCCCTTTGTTCGGCTTTGGGCCGTTGGATTGTGATTGAGAAGATAGTCTTTGTTGACGCATGCAGCTTACCGAAGCCTGACGGCTCCGGGCGCATGCGTTGAGTTGCGATTTGCAGACCTGGCAGCGACCTACTCTCCCGCGTCTTAAGACGAAGTACCATGGGCGCAGGGGCGTTTCACGGCCGTGTTCGGAAAGGGAACGGGTGCAGCCACCCCGCCATAACCACCAGGTCGGCAAAGCGCAACTTTGTTTGAGAAGCTGGCAGGCGTTAGCCTGTTTTGTTTTGAACACGTCTTTGATCTTTCCGGCTGCGGGTGCTTGTGGCACCGATACAGGCCAGAGGCCGTCGCGCTTTGTGGCGCGGGCCGTCCGCAGCGCCCTTGGCGCGTCAGGACAAGGTCAGGCATCATCAGCCTTTGGCTGATGAGCATGAACAATGAGAACGATCAAGCCGATCGAGCTATTAGTACCGGTAAGCTTCATGCGTTGCCGCACTTCCACACCCGGCCTATCAACGTGGTCGTCTTCCACGGCTCTGATAGGGAACACTCGTTTTCAGGTGGGTTTCCCGCTTAGATGCCTTCAGCGGTTATCCCGTCCATATATAGCTACCCTGCTATGCCCTTGGCAGGACAACAGGTCCACCAGAGATATGTCCATCCCGGTCCTCTCGTACTAGGGACAGATCCTGTCAATATTCCTACACCCACGGCAGATAGGGACCGAACTGTCTCACGACGTTCTGAACCCAGCTCACGTACCGCTTTAATTGGCGAACAGCCAAACCCTTGGGACCTGCTCCAGCCCCAGGATGCGATGAGCCGACATCGAGGTGCCAAACAACCCCGTCGATATGGACTCTTGGGGGTCATCAGCCTGTTATCCCCGGCGTACCTTTTATCCGTTGAGCGATGGCCCTTCCACGCGGGACCACCGGATCACTATGACCGACTTTCGTCTCTGCTCGACTTGTCAGTCTCGCAGTCAGGCGGGCTTATGCCATTGCACTCGACGACCGATTTCCGACCGGTCTGAGCCCACCATCGCGCGCCTCCGTTACTCTTTCGGAGGCGACCGCCCCAGTCAAACTACCCACCATACACTGTCCCGGACCCGGATGACGGGCCGCGGTTAGACATCCATGACGATAAGGGTGGTATTTCAAGGATGGCTCCACGGAAACTGGCGTCCCCGCTTCAAAGCCTACCACCTATCCTACACATGCCGACACGAATGCCAGTGTAAAGCTATAGTAAAGGTGCACGGGGTCTTTCCGTCTGACCGCAGGAACCCCGCATCTTCACGGGGAATTCAATTTCACTGAGTCTATGTTGGAGACAGCGGGGAAGTCGTTACGCCATTCGTGCAGGTCGGAACTTACCCGACAAGGAATTTCGCTACCTTAGGACCGTTATAGTTACGGCCGCCGTTTACTGGGGCTTCGATTCAAAGCTTGCACCTCTCCTCTTAACCTTCCAGCACCGGGCAGGCGTCAGACCCTATACGTCGTCTTGCGACTTCGCAGAGCCCTGTGTTTTTGATAAACAGTCGCTACCCCC